>NZ_JARADB010000021.1 GCF_028765165.1 Paenibacillus sp. MAHUQ-63
AAATCTGCAGAAGATTTCGCAGCAAAGGCTAAAGATGAAAACATAGAAAGAGCCATAGCAGATGTCAGCACTACGGAAAGAGTTTTCTTCATAAAGGTTTGTTTCCTCCTAATATTTTAAGTTTTTTTGTTATAAAAACTTATAACCAACGGGACGACTTCGAACCAACTCGTAGGTGATTCGTGTAGCTCCGCGTCTATCACCTCGGCTACATGAATTAGTATACTATCAACTCATTTTTAATTCATTGATAAGTATTTTCCAAGTGGACAGTTAGATCCATATAAAAAAGAAGACCCCGAAGGGTCTTCTCTATTAAATAATTACTTCACGATTACCGATGTTACAACCGACTTGCCATTTGGCGAAGTAATGATCAGATCAAATGTCGAACCGCTATCTGCTTTGATCGTGCCATCGCTACCAATCTCTACTTTACCTTTAACGTTGTCTGTAGAGAATGTCAGACCCAGCAAATAGTTGTAAGCCGGAGCTTCACCTTTGTCGTACTCAACGCCATAGTTATCAGTTACAGTCAGGTCTGCTACTGCATAAGCATTGGATCCAGTGGCACCAATCGTTGCTTCTGTTTCTCCTGCTTCCAGCTTGTCTACAGCAACCATGTCGCTTTTCACAGTTACAGGAACACTTGCTTGTTTTGTACTACCGTCAACTGTTTGGTAAGTCACATTCAGTGTTGCTGTGCCTTCTTTGTTACCAAGCACGAAACCTTTACCTGCATCTTTACCAGTTCCCATTGCCACTTGCGCTACGCTTGTGTTGGAAGAAGTGATTTGCGTGATGACAGCTGGAAGTTCAACAGCTTCCCCTGCAGCGTTCTTCGCGCTGATTTTAACTTCGCGGGCAAGCTTACTTGTAGCAACATCCAACTCACTGTCCTTCACTACATCGCTATCCATAGCGTTGAACAATGGAGCTACAGTTCCTACGCTGTAAGTCAAGTCTGCATCTTCACCAACAACTGTCAAAGTTCTTTCAACTTTAGAAATCTCTTGCTCACCTTTGAAGATTTGAGCTGTGAATTTCACATAAGTTCCTTCTTTAGCTTCTTTCGTTGTTTCGAATGTGAACTCATCGTTGAAAGCTTTGAAATCGTTAGTACCTTTTTCATAAGTGCTTGTTGTCAAAACATCGTCATTCGGCATAACAACATGAGCAGTAGCATTATCAATTACTTTGCCAGCTGCATCATAAGTTACTGCAGTTGCAACCACTTTGTATTTTGTGTTGCCAGTTGCGGAATCAACAACAGAACCATTGTCATTTACATAGTTGGAATCATCCAATACTTGACCATATTGATCGATCACGTTGAATTCAAAATCAGAAGTTGCTCCAGCAACTACATTCTTCGCCGGCACTGTTACCTCTTTCAAGTGGTCCGCAATACGCGCATCGTGAACAGTGTAAGTTTTAGTTGCAGTGCTGTTTGCATTTGCTGTAGCGATAACTGCTGTTACGGAAACAGCTCCTTTGGAACCAGCTTCAATCGTGTCCAGTTTAATCATACCTTTGTGTTCACCGGATGCTACGATTTTGTTGCTGCCAGTTGCTCCAGAAATCGATACGTTAATACGATCTACGTTCGCATCGCTTGCCAGGTCAGCAGCGCTCAATTGATTGCCTTTTGCGTCATAACCGATAACTGGTACATAAACTTCCGTGTCGCCAGATGCAATCACATCGTTCATTTCGCCAATTTCAATTTTCGTCGCTACTTTAGCAGATTGAATACTTACTTTACCAGTCGCTGTTGCTGCTTGGTTAAATACGGTAAAGCCGAAGTCTCCGGACTTATCAACGTCTTTCAACAAGGAGATCTTCACTTGTGGAATGTCATTTCCATTGTCTTCTACTACATAGCTAACATCTTCACTTGCCAGATAGTCGTTCCAAACCAAGCTTGTATCTTTAAGTTTGTTTTCGCTGTTCAACATTTCATAAGACATTACAGAACCGTATTGATCATACAGATTCAAATCGTATTTAACGTTCTCGCCTTTACCATTCAAAGCTGTACCTACGGAATAACGTGCTTCACCAAGCTCAAGCTTTGTAAGAATTGGTTGTGTACCCAATTTAAAGTTTTTCGTTACGGTAATGTGGCTGTCGTTGTTCACGATCGTCACAGGAATAACAGATACACCTTGTGTTGTTTGACCATCAACTTTGGTATCCAAAGTGATCAACAAAGTGCCGTCAGTATCTTTTGTTAATTTGGTGAAGGTAGCAGCAGATGTGTAAACGTCGTAAGAACCTGCATTTGTAGAAGCAGCTTCACCATATTGGTTTACAGCTTTTGCTTTAACAATGACTTTATCAGCATAAGCAACTGTATCACCAGCATTTACGAAGTCAATGCTTTTCAGAACTTCATCTTCGCCTTTGAATGTTGCCGTTGTTTTATCAACTGCAGCTGCATCCAGGCCGCTCATGCTTACTGTGTACTCGCCATTGCTAATTCTTGCATCAGTCAATGTAATCACTGCGGATTTTTTGTCAGCCGCGAATGCAGTTGTTGTAGCAACTTCAGCTGAACCTTTTTTCAAGGACAATGCCGCTTTCTCTGTATCAACTGGTTTGTTGAAAGTTACTTCAACTTTTTGAACGCCTGTTGCTTTCGCGCCAGTTACAGATACTTTACCAGCCGGTACGTATTGTTGTTTCGCTTCATATGCACCTGTCAGCAGAAGATCACGCGTTGCGTTCGCTTGGCCGCCGAAAGTGCCATCTTCGTTGTTAGAAAGAAGTTTCAACTCAAGCGCCATAGCTACATAGCCTTGTGCCCAGCCGGAAACTGTTTTGTCTGTGCCTGTTTTGCCTTTAGCTGCTTCGTCTTGGCCAAGTACACGAACCAAGAATGTTGCCAGTTGTTCTTTCGTTACTTTACCAGCAGGGTTATATTGACCTTCAGCATAACCGTCAGTCACACCAGCTGTTTTCAAAGCTTCGATGTAAGGAAGTGCATAGCCGTTAGCTGCGTCGGTTACACTAACATCGGAGAAGCTGGATGTTTGCAGGTCTTTGTTTACGTCAAGACCCATGATCAGAGCCGCAACTTTTGCGAATTGTGCACGGTTCATTTCGTCTTTCAGACCAAATGTAGTTTCCGATACACCGTCAAAAATACCAGCGGAGATCATTGCATCGAATTTCGCTTTTGTAGCTGCATCTAGGTCTTTCAAATCTGTGAAATCTGCGGAAGATTTCGCAGCAAATGCTAGAGATGAAAACATAGAAAGAGCCATAGCTGATGTCAGTACTACGGAAAGAGTTTTCTTCATAAGGGTTTGTTTCCTCCTATTATTTGAAAGTTTTTGTTATAAAAACTTATAACCAGCGGGGCAGCAGATGAATCACTAATGCCGATTTCGTATATCGTTTCGTATATCATCTCGGCTACAAAATGAGTATACTATTATTCGTTGACGAAATCATTGATAAGTATTTTCCATGTCGGTTCATGGTTCGACCTAATCAAAAAATAAAAGAAGGCCGATTGGCCTTCTTTTATTTAAAGAGATTAGTTTTTAGCACTTGCTACAGTAACCGCGACAACGTCGGATTTACCGCTTGGAGAAGTGATAGTCAGATCGAATGCTGCATCTTGCAAGTTGCCATCTTTATCAGCGATTCTTTCTACTTTGATGTTACCT
>NZ_JARADB010000017.1 GCF_028765165.1 Paenibacillus sp. MAHUQ-63
TATCCAATTCTGTAAATAATTTATTAGCCATCCCGATACCTCGCTTCTTTTATAACCTCATTAAAACATAGAAAGACCCGTAGGAGACACTTTTTTTAAAAGTGTCTATCCTACGGGTCACAGTTCACTTGTTTAACAATGGGGGCGTTCATTTTTTATGGGCGGGTTAGTTAAGTGACTGTGTGGTTCTGTGAATCCGGGGGATGGTGCGCGCAACTTTAGAGCTTTGGGGCCGTGTAGCTTTGGAACCTTGGACACTGCGACTTTGGAGCTTTGGAGAACTGTAGTAACCTAGCGACTTTGCAGCTTTGTAACTTTAGAGATCTGTAACTTGTAACCTTAGACACTGCGACTTTGTCACTTTGGAGATCTGTACCTTGTAACCCTGTGGACTTCTGCACTTGTAACCTTGGACTTTGCAACTTTGGAGCTTTGGAGACCTGTTAACTTGTGACCTAGCGACTTTGCAGCTTCGGCCCTTATACCGTAACGGGAATTTCTCCCGCTAATCGCATGAATATATTCCCAATTGAACGAATAGAGGGAAATTCTCCAGTTAATCCGCACACTTTTTAACAAAAATCAGTAAACTCAAGCTAATTAACGGTAGTTTTTCCACTTAAAAGGGCTACGGCGTTGTAAAAGGGGGCATTTAGCGGGAGATTTTCCTGTTATGGACGGGAAAGACGGTAACGCGATTAAGGAGCGGTGGAAAGCATCAGGGAAACAGAGCAGTCTTAGAAACTACCAGGCGAACCTGTGGTTTCTTTAGGTTTTGACCATGTCTGCATTAGCCGAATTTGCCCTCCACTTGCCCGCCTGATTCATTCTATTTGAAAAATCATATACATTCTTCGATTTTGACGGGAAATCGGTAATTCTATTTGAAAAATAGAATACATTTTTGATTTTTACCGTTAACTCGAAGATTTTACTCGAAAAATCGTATACATTCACATAGGCGTCAGCAATCAGGAGGTTGCGGCCGAGTGCGCCTACGACTTGGTGTCTATGGCATGGTGTCTGTGACTTGATGGCTGTGGCATCTCGTCTACAACTTGATGTTTGCGGCATGCAGTCTACGACTTGGTGACTGTGGCATCGCGTCTACGACTTACATCTACAACTTGATGTCTGCGGCATCGCGTCTACGACATGACGCCTACAACATGGCGTCTGCTGCACAGCCTCCGTGGCCAAGCATCACCCCCGGCCAACAACGGCGTCGCCCCCGACAAAGGCCTTCCGCTCCGCCCACTCTCGCACAAAAACAAAGGGGTAACCTCCCGGTTACCCCTTTGTTAATGCTTACTTATACTCAGGCAGCCAGCTTCCGTGCGCTTCAATAAGCTCGTCGCACATCGCCACGATATCGTCCATCGACAGCTCTGCCGAAGTATGCGGATCCAGCATAGCAGCATGGTAAATATGCTCGCGCTTGCCGGTGATAGCTGCTTCGATCGTCAGGAGCTGCGTATTGATATTCGTGCGGTTAAGTGCCGCAAGCTGCGGCGGCAGGTCTCCCACATAGGTCGGTGTTACGCCATTGCGGTCAACCAGACAAGGCACTTCCACGCACGCCTCGCGAGGCAGGTTCGTGATCAGGCCGGTGTTCATCACATTGCCGCCGATTTTGAACGGAACATCCGTTTCAATCGCCTCGAAAATGTAGGAAGCATACTCATGCGAGCGCTCATGCTTCAAGTTCGCATCGTTCACGAGATCCTCGCGCATTTGTTTCCATCTGCTGATCTGGTTCACGCAGCGGCGCGGGTACTCGTCGAGCGGAATATTGAACCGGTCGATCAGCTCCGGATAGTTCCGTTTGATGAAATACGGATGGTATTCAGCATTATGCTCGGAGGACTCCGTAATGTAATAGCCGAATTTCAGCATCATTTCGTAGCGCACCATGTCATTGTGCTTCTCTTTTTGCTTCTCTGCGGCGCGTCTCTTGATTTCCGGGTACAGGTCGACTCCGTCCTTCGTCACTTCAAGCAGCCACGCCATGTGGTTGATGCCCGCGATTTTGGACTTAACGCCTGCCGTATCAATGCCCAGGTGTTTGAACATGTGCGGCACGCAAACCTGTACGCTGTGGCACAAACCAACCGTATTCACGCCGCCATACGTGTTCATCACATTCGTCAGCACAGCCATTGGATTCGTATAGTTGAGGAAAAGGGCATCCGGACACACCTCGCGAATATCGGCTGCAAAATCAAGCATAACCGGAATCGTGCGCAAATTGCGGAAAATGCCCCCGATCCCAACCGTATCGGCGATCGTTTGGCGCAAGCCGTACTTTTTCGGAATCTCGAAATCCGTAATCGTACATGGATCATATCCACCTACTTGAATCGCGTTGACCACATACTTCGCTCCTCTAAGAGCTTCCTTGCGGTCTGTATACGTTGTGATGACCGATGTGCTGCCGGACGTTTTCTTGATATTATTGAGCATGTTGGCCGAATCCTGCAGCCGTTCATGATCGATATCAAAAAGAGCGAGCTCAAAGCCTTGCAGGGCGGGAGTTTGCAGGCAGTCCCCAAGTACGTTCTTTGCGAAAACCGTACTACCGGCACCGATAAATGTAATCTTGGACATGTGTGGATACCCTCCAATTTGTTATCGTTTTCAACATCTTCACTATAGCCCAGGGCGACTGAAAATCATATGGATTGAACGAACCCTTATATGGACATTTGTAGTTTATTGATGTACCCTAAAACAAAAACCAGTCGAGGTTCCCATGAATCCGGATCATACCTATTTCACCGTCGGCATCAATCCTCATGAAAGCAACAGCGAGCTGTCCGTGCTCTTCAGCGGCGAGGGCAAGCCCCTCCCCTTACATAACACAGGTCCCGGGGTGCACGATTACTATCTCGTCCATACCGTTCATGCCGGATTCGGGACGTTCGAGCTGCGAGGCCGCACCTACGCCTGCAAGGCAGGCGACACCTTCATCATCTATCCCGGGGAGCTGTTCAGGTACACGGCCGACAGCGAGACCCCCTGGCATTACTCCTGGGTTGCCTTCACAGGCCGTGCCGCCGGCATGACGCTCTCGCAGATCGGGGCTTCCCCGCACGATGCCGTCATCTCGGGCGGCTCGCCCCGCCGCATTCGGCATCTATACCGCCGCATCCGCTCCTCCTTCCAGCATTCGCCGCATCCGGCGCTGGAAGACATCGAGGCTGCCGGCTGGCTTCGACTGCTGCTTCGCGAGCTAGGGCGGGCCAACGATCCTCTGCTGAAGGCGAGGCCTTCAACCGTAACGGAAATCGACCGGCAGGTCAGCCAGGCAGTCCGCTATTTGGAGCTGCAGTACACACAAGCCGTCTCCATAGAGCAACTGGCTCGCACGCTGGGCTATCACCGCACGTATCTGTGCAAAATGTTCAAGCAAGCTACAGGGCTGTCCCCCATGCAGTATCTGCTCAAAATCCGCATGGAACGCGCCAAACAATTGCTGGAGACGCCCATGACCATCGACCAGGTTGCCTCTTCGGTCGGCTTCAACGATGCGCTGTATTTCTCCAAGCAGTTTCATAAGTGGAGCGGCTATGCCCCTTCGGTATACCGGAAGGAGCGGAAGTGAAACGGCGCCTCTAGCGTCCCTTAACACCACATAACAAAAAAGCCCCCCGCCCCAAGGGGCAGAGAGCCATGCTGTGCGTAGCGTAGCGTAATCTAAATCTCAATCTCAATATCAACAATCAAGCTATCCTCTCGGCCGACTTCGCGAATATACGCAGCAACCGCTTGGTGCTCAGGGTTAGGACCATATGCCTCTAGCGCAGCCCGATCCTCGAATCGAACCGACAGCACGACTTGATACCCTTTGTTTTTCTCGGAAAAGTTAATTCCCGCCTGAATATCGACGATGCCCGTCAAATGAGCGCGCAGCGCTTTGAATCGGTCGCACACTTCCTGCAGCTGCTCCTGCGTCGTTGTGTCGGCGAATTTCACAAGTACAATATGATCGATCATTCAAGACAACCTACTTTCCTTCTACGATTTGGCGTGTTAAACATTAACGCTACTAACTATAGCAGGAAGTTGTACGCCCGTCGACAGGAGAGGAGCCGTTAATCCGGTGCACACGCGCTGACTGCCAGTAACCTGTCCAGCCCCCGAACACGCGCAGCTTCAGCCGCAAGCTACATCCTCGCCAGCTCGGCAATCCGGGATGATAAAATAACATGGGCACCGGCCTCCCCCAGCTTGGCCGAAGCTATCAACCCGGCGGCGATCGTGGTGGCGTGAATGGGCCGGTATGTGCGAAGTCCGCCGATCATCAGCGGCGAGATCGCCCGCGAAGCCAAGCCGCCCAACTGCTCGCCGACGCGCGTCTCGTCCCGGTCTCCCAGAATCAGTGAGGGGCGCAGCATATAGAGGGAGCGCAGATTCAGCCCCCGGAGTCCGTGCTCGACGTCCCCTTTGACCCGATTGTAGAAGATGGACGAGGCGCTGTTCGCCCCCATCGCCGTGACAATCGCGAACACCTGTGCCCCGCCCCGGCTGGCGATCTCCCCGAGCTGCATCGGGTAGTCGAAGTCAACCCGGCGGAACTGCTCTTGGGAGCCGGCCTTCTTAATCGTCGTTCCCAGCGTGCAGAAGACATGTGCACCCGCCATGACAGCAGGCTCCATGACGGCATCTAAACGGCTGAAGTCCGTCATGAATGGAACAAGCTTCTCATGTCCCCGAAGATGACCCGCGCCGAAGTCTCTGCGCACCAATGCGATGATTTTGTCATATGCCGAATCCTCCAGCAGCAGCCGGAGCAGCTCACGCCCTACCAACCCCGTACCTCCCGCTACAATCGCTGTCGTTCCCACTATTCCGCGCCTCCCTGCATTTATACTTCCCAATCTTCCCGCAGCTTCGCATACAGCTGAGCCAGGAAAGCGGCAGCCTCTCCGTCTCCAACCTTCAGCCCTAATTTCTTGGCCAAATAGTGCGCAATCGGCGCCGCCAGCTCAGCCAGCTTCCTATCGGCCATCGTAGGCACCCGCTCCACCCATGCCTGCAGCAGCTGCCAATCGCTTGCCGTGATGTCCGGCCTCAGCGATTCATCGATATCCAGCAGCAGATCCGGATATTTTTTGCGGGCTATGGCTTTATCGAGCTGCTTTCGCCGCTTCATCCGTTCAAACCGGGCTTCGATCACAACGATCGTACCGGCAACCATATCACCGATCCGCTTATCCTTCGGGCTCAGCACAATGCTTAGCGCGCCTAGGAAATATAGGGACGGCAGCATATCCAGCAAGCGAAACAGGTTGCGGATGATAATCGATAAGAGCGTAGCCGATTGTCCGTTATTTTGCAGCACGCGCAGTCCCCGCCATCTTTTCCCCGGCGTCTGTCCGCCCATGAACGCTTCCGTGCCGACGAAGTAGCCCAGGTTCAACACAATCCATAAGACGATGGTAATGGCGATCATATAATCGGCGGCGCCCGGCAGCCAATCCCCCGAATACAGCCTGCTCACTAACAATACGAACAGAAACAATATGCAATTAACCACAAGTAAAATAAGGCCATCCAACAGGTGCGCCACCGCTCGGCTGCCGATCCCGGCCGTCTGAAACTGCAGTTTCACCTGTTCGGGGGTAATGATCGTTACTTCTTTATCCAGAGACTCCGTCATAGCATCTCCTTAACATTTCAAAATTATGGTAATCACGCTCTTGCCTATGATAAAATGAACAATAACTTTTCCAACGTACCTGACCCTAGGAGGCATTCATGGACATCACGCGCTTCATCCGCGAGCACAAATCGCAATGGACAGAGCTTGAAGAGCTGCTGCTGCAGCTGAACCGAAGGAAACGCGGTCTAAGCGCCAGCCATGTGAACCGTTTCACGAAACTTTACCAAGCGGTCTCCGTTCACTTGGCCACGCTGCAGACCCACTCGCCTGCAGGCGAAACAACTGTATATTTGAACCATCTCGTCTCCCAGGCGCACAATGCCTTGTACCGGGAAAGCAACCGAAGCGGCACCCAGCTCAAACAATTCTTCCTGCAATACTTTCCTTCACTGATCCAAGCCAGGGCCGCCTTCATACTCTTCGCGCTCGTTCTTTTCCTGCTTGGAGGGCTGCTCGGCTTCCTGTCCGTTTGGCACGACCCGCTCAATCTGTCCCTGATTATGCCAGGCGCGATCGCCGATAACATCGATCCTTCCAAAACGGCGAATCCCCGCGGCGACTTACATTCGCCGCTTGTGTCAACCGCCATTATGACGAATAACATCCGGGTCGCCGTCCTCGCCTTCATCAGCGGCGTGACGCTTGGCATCGGAACCGTCTATCTCATGATCAGCAATGGGCTTCTCGTTGGTGCGTTAGCCGCCGTGTTCATGCATGCAGGGAAGAGCTATGTATTCTGGGCCTACATTTTGCCGCATGGGATTATCGAGCTTACGGCTATTTTCATCGCCGGCGGAGCCGGCTTGTATATGGGCTATCGCTTCTTCGTGCCGGGACCTTATCCGCGCAAGCTGCTTTTCCTGGAGTCAGCCAAGGAATCGGCCCAACTGCTGATCGGCACGATTCCCTTGTTCGTCATCGCGGGGATCATTGAAGGCTACATTACGCCCTCAACTCTGTCGCTGGAGATGAAATATCTCATAGCCGGCGTCACGTTACTGCTGCTGGCCGTCTACTATGCGTACGGCATTCGTCATAGAGCGAATATCCGCGCCAACACATTCGCAGGCCCTCCTATAAGCGATCGCGAGCTTTCAAATCCAAATACGCATTAACGGCGCTCAGCGTCAACCGTTCGGCGGGGACATCCATCACAGGGATGCCTCTGCCGGCCATTTCGCTTACATAGCCGTAGCGGTCAGTCGCCATCCGCTGCGCCACGCTCTGCAGGTAAGCCTGACGACTGTCCTCGGCGCGAATGCGCGCCCATTGATGCAGCAGCGGATCCTGCAAGGACAGGAGCAGCACATGATGGCTTCTGCGGAGCCGCTGCACATAAGGCAGCATTTCCTCGTTGTGCAGATAGCTTTCCATATCGGAGAACAGAGCGATTAACGAACGCTTCCTCAGGAAGCGCAGCACATGGGAGAAAGCGACCTGCGGGCTCGATTCCACGAAATCGGTACGCAGATCGAACACAGCCTTCGTTACTGCCTGCAGATGCGCAAGCCCTTTCCCCGGTGGTACATACACCTTCACCTGATTCGAGTAAGCGACGAGCGCGACCTGGTCCCCCTGTTTGAGTGCCACGGCGGCTAACGTTAAGGCGGCTTCCAACGTCCGGTCCAGCTTGACCTGACCCTCCAGCTCAATGGCCATCTGTCTGCCGCAGTCAAGGACGATCGTGACAATCTTGCCTTTCTCCGGCTGGTACAGGTTCGTCATCAGCTTCGTCGTCCGCGCCGACGCCTGCCAATTGATATGCCGGACATCATCCCCCTGCACATAATCGCGGATATAGTGGAACTCCGACCCGCTCCGCTGCTTCTTGAACAAGCGGTGGCCTTCCAGAATCAACGTGTCCTGGGCAGCCCCAAGCACGCCCCTTACCTGCGATAAGTCGGGATAAATCTCGATGACGTCGGCCGAGCGGAGCCTCGCCTGCTTCTTCCACAGGCCTAAGCCGCCCCAATAACGCAGATCGATATGTTCCAAATCGTACCTGCCTCGTTCCATGGCCATCGCCGTATAGCGGTAAACCGCCGTCATTCCGCGAAAGGTGCCGCTTAATATCCCGTTCGGCGTACGAAACGCAGCCGGCAAATGATCGATAAGCTCAACTTCAACATTCGCTGACCCGCGCTCCGCATACTCAAGCTCCAGTCGAATCTCCACAGAGCTCCTCACATCCGCTTGCTCCGGCAGTGACCGGCGAACCCGCCAAGCGCTGCGCTTGGGCAGCAAGGCCAAGTCGACGCCGCTGAGGACGATTAACAGCGCATTGCAGCTCCAGAAAACAGGCATAACCGCATCCGCGAAAGCGGCAGCGACCATGACGGCTGCGCCGACGGCAACGAGCAGAATGAAGCGGCGTGTCGGTACGATGAATTCCTGGAATACGAATTTATCGAGGAACCGGAATAGAGCCGAGCGTTTCTTGGATGATGTGGTCACTTGTCCCGCCCTCCAGTTCCGCTTGCGGGGTCAACAGCAGCCGGTGCCGCAGCGCAGGCCGCGCGACAAGCTTGATATCGTCCGGCGTGACGTATGCCCGTCCATCCAGCAAAGCCCAAGCTTTGCTGGCCATGAGCACGGCAATCCCGGCGCGCGGACTTGCGCCCAGTTGAACCCGTTTGGATTCGCGGGTTTTGCGAATAATCGTAGCCATGTAGGTGTACAGCGAATCCTCTACCACCACTTCCGCCAGCTTTCGCTGCAGCTGGATGATCCGCCCGGGCGTCAGCACGGCGGTAAGCGCCCGCTCCTCCTGCTGCTCATGAAACGGCACATGCCCCCGAAGGATCGCCACTTCGGCCTCTTCGCCCGGGTAGTCCAGCTGAAGCTTGAACATGAACCGGTCGAGTTGAGCCTCCGGCAGCGGATACGTCCCTTCGTATTCGACGGGGTTCTGGGTAGCTACGACAAAAAATGGATCCGGCAGTCTGTACGTATGGCCCTGAATCGTCACCTGCCGCTCCTCCATCGCTTCCAGCAGAGCCGCTTGCGTTTTGGGACCGGAACGATTAATTTCATCAGCCAGCAAAATATGAGTGAAGACGGGACCCTTGACAGTGGCAAATGTCTGGTCCTGCATCTGATAGATCACACTGCCTGTAATATCGCCCGGCATTAAATCCGGCGTAAACTGGATACGGCGGTATTCGCCGCCCGTTAACTGCGCGAGCGTGCGCGCCATCTTCGTCTTCCCGAGACCCGGCACGCCTTCCAACAGAACATGTCCGCCCGCCAGCAGGGCGGTAACGAGCAGCCGGGTGTTCAGCTTCTGGCCGAACACGTGCTGCTCCATCGCTTGTATAAGTTCATTCACTTGCGTTCACTCCTTCTCCAAGTAGGCGATCATTTCGCCCATCTCCCGCGTTCGCTGCACGAACGCCTTCGCGCCGCCGCCCTCAGCCGGCGGCTCCTCCAGCAAGCGCGCCAGCTGCGCCGCTTGCGCGGAAGACATGCGGCCGCGCGCAGCCTCCGCGGCCTCTGAAGCATCGGCGCTGGGTCTGAGCCCCCAGCGCCGGTGCAGCAGCTGCCGCAGGAACAGCTGCTGGTGCCCGAGCGCCTCGCGCCTTGCGCCGAGGCGTTCATACCAGGCGGCGACGGCGTGTACGCCTTCGTCGCCGCGGCGGACCGTCCACGCCCGCGGCGTGTGGACGGGGCCGAAGCGCTTGCCGCGCAGCCAGAGCCACAGCGCCAGCGCCAGGCCGAGCTGGACGCTCGCGATGACGAGCCACGCCGGATAGACGGCCAGCAGTCCGGGCTTCGTCCCGTAGCCGTGGTGCGTCTCATCGATCCACACGGCGTCCCAGGACTTCGCGAACAGCGGCCAGATCAATTCGAAATGGGACGCTTGATCGACGTTCTCATTCTGCAGCCACTGCGGTGCCAGCACGACGGTGATGGTGCCTGCACCTTCCCGGATGCGGCTGGCGAGCACGCCATGCTCATCCTCGAGCAGCACCTCGGCGTTACCGTTCGGGTTGAGCCGGTAGGACGTGTCGACGACACCCGTCAGTGTGCCGGCGCCCGGGACATAATCCGGCGAGACCCGTATCGCCGAGAGCTCCGCTTCCGGTTCCGCACCGCCTTGCGTTGCAGCCGCTCCGCCCTCTTCGTGAACATCGGCACCGCTAATCGGAACCGTTCCCCATGACGCCCAGCCGGCCGGATTCCGGTCGAACAGGATGACATCATGGCCGGCTTGTACCCACTGAAGCAGCTGCTCGCGATCCGCCTTAGTCACGCCCGACGGCTGAACGACAACCAGCAGCGCAGAAGCACCGCTGGGCAGATTCTTCCAACTCAGCCGCCATTCCTTAACGGCGTGCTGCTTCGTGCCAAGCAGCTCCCTCCAAGCTTTGGTGCCGTCGACATCGGTGGAGAAAGACAAATAAGGTGCCTGATCGGGGAGCTTGGGTTTCACCAGCCAATAGCCCAGGCAGAGAAACACGACAATGCTGAGAGCAAGTCCCACATGAAGCTTATTCAGCCCCTTCCGCATCCGCGCCGCCCCCCTTTCCGCCTATCACCCCGGCAACCTGTTCGTACAGCCATGCAAATTGCCCCTCGCTAACCGCTTCTTGGCCATACCAAATCCGCTCGAAGAGCAGCGAGCTCTCTTGAAATAACGGAACAAGCGATGAAGCCGACCGTTCCAGCTCCTCCGCATATTCCCAGTTCGTCTTCCATTTCTCTACCCGAATCATACGCGCATCTTCCATATAGAACAGCAGGGATAAGAAGACGGCTCGCACGCCTTCTCTCCATGCTCCCTCGTTCCTTAGCCCTGCCGATTGTTCCCAGTAAAAGCGGTAGGAACGGCTGATTTCGCCTTCCGGCAAGAACGCCTGCGAACGGATCCGCTTCTGCCGCACGATTTGCTTCATGAACCAATAGATCGCAAATCCGGCCACGCCGAGCAGCACGATCGCGACGCCTACGGTCAGCCAATCGGTCACGGAATCGGACATCTTGAAGTCGGGCAGCCAACTCTTTATTTTACGGAGCAGAGGCTCCAGCCATGTCCAGATCGATCCGTTCTGCTTGGCTTCATAAGCCGTGTATTCATCCTTCTGCAAAATTTGCAGCAGCTGCTCCTTGTCGTCTTGCACAGAGAGTACGAAGCCGGTCTTAGTCATTCTTTTTATCCAAATCGATCTGGAACGGTTCCGAATCCTCCGTACCCGCAGGAATCGTGCTGTCGATGAGCGATTGCAGACCCAAACCTTCATTGCGTATCCGCAAATCGAAAAAGCTAACCGCATAAGGCAGGTACCACAGCGCCATCGTCAGGATGGTAATTAAACTTTGCAGCAGCTGAGCGCCTAGCCCTGTGCCAAGCAGAGCTCCGATAACGAGCTGAATGACGATCAGGAACACATACAGAATGAGTGTAAGCACCACGTACATGCCGAATAACCGCCAGAAGCTGCGCCGCGTTAAGTTCCAGCTGAGACCGATGCCGATCGAATCCTCTCCGAGCGCTACGAAAGGCAAATAGTAGCACCAGCGAATGAAGAAGTAAGCGAATGTGATAAGCGATCCTAACCCTACTGCGATAAAAAATATAATCGAGAACACCAGCGCGCCCCCGCCGAATCCGCCGACCGCATTCGAAAAGCCGCTGCCAAGCGCAAAAACAACCGCAAAAATAATAAGAATAATAGCTAATCCCATATAAATGCCGACCAAGATGAGTCCGTCCAGGAACGTACTGCCGGCCAGCGGCCAGAAACGAGCGAACGACTTCTTCAAGAGCTGTCCCAGCGTAGGCGTCTCTTCGCCATACAGGTTGGCTTTCACCAGATGTACGACCGATGCGATCGAAGCCGGCATAAGACCCAGCAGCATGATCGGCAGCAAGATCAGTACGAACAAAAGCATTTTCCCTATGTAGGCAGGATCGTACTGCTCAGGGTTATTTTGCAGCAGAGGCGATCCGGGTCCGAACATCTCTTCCAATGAACCGCCATTGCGGATATAATCAAGCACCGTATTTGAAGTAACGGCTGTTTCCCGGTATGTAAGCAAATGCTGCAGAAGATAGAACGGACCGTAAAGAATCAGCATAACCGTCGTTAATACCATAAAATGTTTACGGTACAAATGAAAGCTCCGATCCAGAATTCTCCCGATTCCCATCGGTCTTAAAGCTGTGTTTTGCATGGTTAACCCCCTAAATGTTGGTAATTCGAATACCC
This sequence comes from Paenibacillus sp. MAHUQ-63, assembly GCF_028765165.1. Lineage (GTDB taxonomy): Bacteria > Bacillota > Bacilli > Paenibacillales > NBRC-103111 > Paenibacillus_E. The sequence goes on from NZ_JARADB010000017.1 coordinate 11,875, forward strand.
ATCGACTATTATACACCAAACGTTGGAATTTCTGACCAATTAAATTGGCATAGCAAAAAAGCCGGACCGATAAGTCATTATCTGTCCAGCTCCACCCGGTTGCGCCCGGCCGATTTCGCGCGGTACAGCGCATGATCCGCTCTGGAAACCATATCCTCGAGAATCATGGTGCCGTATTCCAGCTTCGGTGAAAATTCAGCGATGCCGATACTCGCCGTCAGGGGCACCGTCACTTTCTCATCCCGATAAGCCGTTTGCCGGATATGCTCCAGAATCGTTTCTGCCAAGCTTGCACACTGCTGCGCACTTTGCCGGAGGCAGAGGATGATGAACTCTTCCCCTCCGTAGCGTGCGACGATCGTATTCGCATCCGCCTGCTCTTTCAGAATGGATGCGACATGAGAGAGCACGCTGTCCCCGACTTGATGGCCGTACGTGTCGTTAATTTTTTTGAAATGGTCGATATCCATCATGATGACGGAACTAGTCTGTCCTGCCGATAGACAAGCATGCAGCCTGTCATTGCCGACGGACATCATATATCGCCGGTTGTGAATCTCGGTGAGCGGGTCCATTCTGGCATAGTGCTCCAATAGGGAAATCGTCCTCTTCAGCTTCTCCGCCATCATATTGAACGTGTTGACCAATTGCCGGAGCTCAATGGGAGCGTTTCGGATTTCGCCGGCATCGATCTGATAATCATAACTCCCTTTTTGAATGATTTTCGTAGCGCGCAGCAGCGAACGCACCGGCTTCTCAATTCGCGAAGCTACCATAAAAACAGCAAGTATGCTGCATATAAGGGCAACTAAGGAGATCAGAATGATCGTGATGCTCATCTGATACAATTTCCCCAGTACCTCTTTCTTGGTGACTTCCCCGACAACAATCCAGTTCTTCTCTTTGGACCATAAGTACTGCCCGTATACCTGCTCCCCGTGAAAGCCGCCATACGCCTCATTAGACGGGACTTCCTTCCTGGCCATCTCGACGATCTCCGACGTCGCCAGAGCGGCGTTTACGTTCCGCATGTCCAGATTGCGCATGGAACGGGTCACGATTTGTCCATCCGCATCCAGCACATACACTTCTCCCGTCTCTCCGAAGCTGAGCTGCTTCATCAATGTGTTCAGCGTATCCAAAGTCACGACGCCCAGAACAGCCCCCTGGAAATCATCGGCATCTCCGAGCACCGGAGCGGCGAACATAATCATCGGCTTCCCGGATTCAGGGGAAATATCCACGCTGGAGATGTAGCTTTTTTTCTGATCCTTAACCTGCGCGAAGAAAGGTTTAGCCCCGACGTACACGCTTACATCAGGAGCAATCCGTATATAGCCGTCCTTTTCGACGAATTGAATGGATTCGAACTCCGAATTGACCTTGCCGTAATTTTGAAACTCCCTCTTCAAATCGCCGATCCGGTGAAACTTGGCATTGTCCGAGAGTGCGAAACGCTTGATCGCATCCAATTTTTCCTGTGCCCATCTTTCTATATATAAACCCTGCAGGGTAATAACCTGTTTGAGCTGAAGCTGTGCTTCATTCACACGGTCGTTTTGCTCGATGTAATAAAAAGGAACAAGAATTGAAACGGCCAATGCCACTATGGCGCCACCCGCCCATAATTGAAACCGCATTTTAAGCGTTTGGTTGGAGAAATACGAGGAAACGCGTCCCACTTCGGCATCAGCTCCTTTCCTACCTTCTATCTTCTTATTATACCTTTTATCCCAGTCAAAAAAAGACATTATCTCTTATAAGACGACAATTTTTTTATTCCCATTTTTCCGCCCTGCTTCTATCATTTGAAAAGAGCTCCGGTTTGGCTTATGCTAATTTGTAATTAGAAATGAGGTCGTTATTGCTATGAAAACTCTTGTACTCACCGAAAAACCGAGTGTCGCCAAGGAAATTGCCCGCGTCCTCGGCTGCACGCAGAAGCAGAAGCATCATTATGAGGGCCCCAAATATGTCGTTACCTGGGCGCTGGGGCACCTGGTTACGCTTGCTGAGCCTGATGATTACGATGCCAAATACAAAACGTGGAATCTGGAAGATCTGCCTATCCTCCCTGAGCGAATGAAGCTCAAGGTATTGAAGGAAACCTCGCATCAATACCGCGGCATCGAGCAATTGAGCCGCCGCGGCGATCTCGCCGAGCTGATCATCGCCACGGATGCCGGGCGGGAAGGCGAGCTCGTCGCCCGCTGGATTATGGAGCTGATCCGCTGGAAGAAGCCGTTCAAACGGCTTTGGATTTCGTCGCAGACGGATCAGGCGATTCGCGACGGCTTCGCGCAGCTGAAGCCGGGCACGGATTACAACCGGCTGTACCAGGCCGCCGTCTGCCGTTCCGAGGCCGATTGGCTGATCGGCCTTAATGTGACGCGCGCGCTGACGAGCAAGTTCGGCGCGTCCTTGTCCGCCGGGCGTGTACAGACGCCCACGCTGGCTATGATGATCGACCGTGAGAAGGAAATCCGGGATTTCCGGTCTGTTGACTACTGGTCGATCGAGGCGGATTTGGGCTCTTTCCGCGCGGTGTGGCGGGATCCCAAAACCGGCGACACGCGTATCTTCGACCGCGAGCGCGCCGACGGCCTGAAAGCGAAGCTGCAAGGGCAGAGCGGCCGCATCGTGAGCATTGCGAAGACGGAGAAACAAATACCGCACCCGCTCGCCTACGACTTGACCGAGCTGCAGCGCGACGCCAACCGCAAATTCGGCTTCTCGGCCAAACAGACGTCGAACGTGCTTCAGCGGCTGTACGAACAATACAAGATCGTCACGTACCCGCGGACGGATTCCCGCTATCTCACCTCGGATATGGCGCCGACGCTCGCCGGCAGAATCAAGGGCGCAGCCATCGGCCCTTATGCGCCGCTTGCCGCCCCGCTGCTGCGCAAGCCGCTGGCGATTACGAAGCGTATTGTCGACGACAGCAAGGTTTCCGACCATCATGCGATTATTCCGACCGGCGAACCGGTTGCGCTGGCGAGCTTAAGCGCGGATGAGCGCAGGCTGTACGATTTGATCGTGCGCCGCTTCCTGTCCTTGTTCTACGGGCCTTGCCGGTACGATGAAACGAAGCTAACGGTCGAGGTCGCCGGGGAGAAGCTGCATGCCTCAGGCAAAGTCGTCAAAGACGGCGGCTGGAAAGAAGTTTACGGCGCGAGCGACTTCAGCGATCCGGACCGCGATGAGACGGACAGTGATGACGATCCGTCCCAGCTGCTGCCACAGGCGAAGGAGCAGGATGCCGTCACCGTCAAGCAGGCCCGCCAGCTCAACCGGCAGACGAAGCCGCCGGGCCGCTATACGGAAGCGTCCTTGCTCGCGCAGATGGAGAAATGGGGGCTTGGCACGCCGGCAACGCGCGCGGATATTATCGAGAAGCTCGTGTCCTCGGACACGATCGAGCGCCAAGGCTCGCAGCTGATCCCGACAGGCAAGGGCAAGCAGCTGATTGAGCTGGCCTCGGAGGAGCTGCGGTCGCCGGAGCTGACGGCCAAGTGGGAGCAGGAGCTCGAGCGGATTGCCAAAGGCAAAGGCAGCATGGAGCAGTTTTTGAGCGGCATTCGCAAGAAAACGGTGGAATTGGTTAGTGAAGTGAAGAAAAGCGACGCGGCTTACAAGCCGCATAACCTTACGGGCAGCAAGTGCCCGGATTGCGGGGAGTTCCTGCAGGAAGTCAAGGGCAAGCGCGGGCGTTATCTCGTCTGCTCCAGCCGCGAATGCTCCTACAAGCGCGAGGCCGACGGACAGCTGACGAACCATCGTTGTCCGCAATGCCATAAGAAGATGGAAATCCATAACGGGAAGTCCGGTAAGTATTTCCAATGCCGTCCATGCAACGTCGTCGAGAAGGTTGACAAAGACGGCTCAGGCGGAGGCGGCCGCCGCGCCTCGGCCAAGGCGAACCGCCAACTGATCGAGCAGTACTCCGATCAGACCCAGCTTGGCAGTTCGCTCGCCGAGAAGCTGATGGCTGCTATGGGCCAGAAGAAGGACGAATAGCGCTCGCCAGGCGGGGATATCGTCTCCCCGGCAGGGGGTGAGCGGACCTAGCCTCTCCGCCACGCGCGGATGGCATCGACCTCCGCATAAGCCTCTCCGCACGATGCGCCCGGCGCTCGTCCGCCGAGTCTAACGGACTCAGCGAACGCTATTCCTGCGAATAGCGCGGCATTTCGCCGCTTACGGACACCAGAGACCTTATTTGCCGATTTCAGGGCGTTTTCCCGCCCAAATGAGCAAATAACGGCCGCGGTGTCCGTTACTTTTCCGATGAAGCCCTATTGCTTGCAATAAGGGCTTCCCTGTCCGTTAGCGAGGCCCGCCCCCCGCGCGAATTGGCATTGGCCCCGCACGGGATAAGCGGAACCTGCCTCTCCACGCTGCGCCCGGTGCTCGTCCGCCGAGTCTAACGGACTCAGAGGACGCTATTCCTGCGAATAGCGCGGCATTTCGCCGCTAACGGACACCAGAGACCATATTTGCCGATTTTCAGGGCGTTTTCCCGCCCAAATGAGCAAATAACGGCCCCCGTGTCCGTTACAATTCCGATGAAGCCCTATTGCTTGCAATAAGGGCTTCCCTGTCCGTTAGCGAGGCCCACCCCCTCGCGTTCATCCGCCATGCAGGCGGAGCACAAAAAAACCAAGCGAAATCTGCCCCCCGGCAGCTCTCGCTTGGCTTTTTTTATCCCTCTGCAGCCTGTTCCATGATCTTTCCTTTGACCGCAAGCTGAAGCTGCTCCAGACTCGTTATGCCGAGACTGATCAGCGCTTCCCCTGCTTCCATATTAACGTTCGCCAGTATATGCATGCTTGTATTCGGTACAAGTGATTTGCGAAATTCGTGAAATAGAACGGCATTATACGCTTTGAGCACCGTCATGAATTCCACCGTCGGCGGAATGAAGCCGCGAATTTCCGACGCTTTCCAGAAAAACTCCCTCACGTGGATAATGTCTGCGCCGGTCCGGTTCAACTTGCGGATCATGACAAAAAATTCATCGATTAAAGCCTGTCTCTCCGGCCTCATGCTCCCATCACTCATGCTACCATCTCCCAGTTTAACTTCAACCCGGTCTGTAACCGTCTATGGAAAGCATATCACATTATAGTACCTTTGATCTACAAAAATAGTTTATAAGTCCTATATTAAGGAATCGGTTTTTCCTTACCAAAGCCTCTATGCCGAATGGAGAGAAACATATCCACCACATACAGCACCACGCCCAGGTTAATCGCCAAGTCCGCAATATTCATAATGCCATCTCCTGAACGGAAGACGATAAAATCCGTCACCTTCCCGAACAACAGCCGCTCAATACCATTCCCGATGGCCCCGCCAACGAAGAACGCTGCCCCGCACTGCTGGAGGATGCTCTGCATGCGCCCCTTGTGCCGGTAATAAATGATCACCGCGACGACGACAACGGAAACAACGCCCAGATAGGGTGCCCAGCCCTGAAGCGAGCTCCCCGCCGCCCCCGTATTTTGGTAATACGTGAAGGAAACGATGTCTTTATAGAACGGCATGGATTCCCCCACACTCAGCATGGAGCGGACCCAGACTTTCGATAATTGATCAATAGCTGCAACGACGATAATGATGAGATAGAAAAGCATAAGACTCCCCCTATTGGCAATGTGCTCCTTCTCCTCTATTCTACATGACAGGACGTGGGAACTGCGAATGTTGCGACTAACGCCGCCGCTTACCGCCCCCCTCCATCCAAATGCAATACAAATAGCCGCCCCGGACCTGCCCAGGCAGCTACTTCATGTTCTCATACTCCCAGCAAGGTTCTCAGCAGCTCTCCTGGCGTATGAACCAAATAATCCGGTCCCCCTCTGAGCAGCAGACGCGGCGCGTCATACCCCCATGTGACCGCAACAATGGGCACGCCCAGCTTCTTGCATGCCTCGATGTCTCGCAGCTCGTCTCCGACATAAATCATGCGGGAAGGCGTGGTCCCCCACTGCTTCATAACTTTGCGAATGGAGTGATGCTTGCCGAACAGCAGTTTCGCCGAGATAATTTCTTTGAAGGCGCCGTCCATTTTGTTATTTTTCAGAAACGTACGAATGTTAGCCTCCGAATTGGAGGAAAGAATGGAGCACTTCACACCCTGTGAAGAAAGCTTCGCGATGACATCTTTCATACCCGGAACGATATGAAGCGTTTTGATATTCTCTTGATAGAGCTGTCTGCCCGCGACGATGAGCTTGGGAATCTGCAGTGCCGGCACACCCAGCCGGTCGACCCGCTCTGCGATGGAAAGCGACCGGAGCAGCGCCAGATCCGTATCTCGAATCCTGCGAAACTGGTGCTGCTCTGCCATTTCATTATACAGCTTGACGAGCAAAGCTCTGGAGTCGACGAGTGTGCCATCGAAATCAAAGAGGATATGTTTCACCATTCGGTTGTATATACAAATAAGGCCGGACCCTCAGTCGGCACTTCTTTGATTTGATTATGGGCAAATTCCTCAAGCGGATCTTTGACGATATGCGGATTGCTGACGTCCCGCAGATCTTCCCAAACACAAGTTATACCGCGTCCATAAGCATCCGCATTGCCGGCATACATTTTACAGCCTTGACAGAACTGCTCTTGCTGATGGGCATCCAACTTGACGATTTTATTTCGGAGACAGCAGTAAATTTCATTGTCTGCATTACATACATTAACGTGAGTGATTAGAGCCATTGTCAGTCAACTCCCTTGCGGCACATTTTGTGTGTAAAGTAAGTTTATCGCACTACTATTAAGTGTATGACAGTTTTTTGTAAACGGAATAACATTTCTCATGACAAGCTGCCTAAATTTGCTACAATATGAAAATGGAATAACCCGATTGGAGGATCCTTCATGCAGGATTGGATGCATCTAGCCATCCCTTTTCTTATCATCGGCTTTATCATTTATCGTCGAACGAAACGTACGATCGGCTTTCAGAGGCTGGCCAAACGGCGGCTCAAATTCCGTCTCACCCTGTTCAGCCTGCTCGGAATCGTGATTTTCCTGCTAGGCTTCGTCCATCCCAGTCATTTCATCGGCTATGTCATCGGCCTTGCTGCCGGCGCAGGTCTGGGAATGACCGCCATCCGCCACACCCGCTTCGAATATCGGACGGACGGCTGGTATTACCGGACGCACCTCTGGATCGAAATCGCCGTCCTCGTGCTGTTCCTCAGCCGCATCGTTTACCGGTTGGCCTTCATCGCGCTGTCCCCGGACCCGGCCAGGATGAACCCGGCAGATCCGATGCAATTCACCGAGGACCCTTTGACTGCAGGCGTCTTCTTCGTCCTCGTCTCTTACTATGTGCTGTACTTCACCTACTTGCTTCGCGAAGAAATCAAGCTGGATGCAGGCGCAGCATCCGTATCCGCCGATGAAGCAGCCGGTCCGCAAGCCGCCAAATAACAGAGAGCTGTCTGCAGGGTCCATCGCGACCCTGCGGACAGCTCTTTATGTCCCGGCATGCCGCTCGCGCAAATAAGCTAGAATCCGACAACGGTTTTCGAGCGACATTGCATCCGGAGTGAGCTAACCTATGAAAAAGGATTCATAGGAGGGCAACCATAATGAGAGATTTGGAGTTCATTGCCTTAGGCTTGTTCGTTGTTGGTCTCATGTTGTGTCTGTGTATCGACGTATTCAAGAGGAATAGAACGATGATGCTCTCCTATCAGAATCAATCTGAAACCGAGAATGCCGTGAGAGTCATTGAAGTATTCGAGGGATTGGAAGAACCGGAGGAATTGGTGCCTGCTGCAGGGTTGAAAGAGGTCGTCTATCCGATGTATATCGATTGCAGCCGCAACGTGCCGCAGCCTGTACAACCGCCCGCTTGCTGACGGGCTTTTCACATAAGAATGACCAAGAATGACGGAAGGCTGCGCGCCTTGCGTCATTCTTTTTGTACTGAACCTGAAGAGACGCCCCATCTTGGAGCGCCTTCACTTAAACCTTCTTTCCCCTAACTGCCGGTTGGGGTTGCAAGCTCACGGCGGGATGCCAGCCCGAGATGTTCGCGAAGCGTCGTGCCGCTGTACTCCGTCCGGTAAATCCCCCTATTCTGCAGCTCGGGAATGACCTTGTCCACGAAATCATCCAAACCGCACGGCAGCAGGGGCGGCATCAAATTAAATCCGTCCGCTGCTCCATTCTTCAGCCAACGCTCCATCACATCCGCAATCTGCACAGCAGTACCTGCGAAAGTAAAATGCCCTCTCCCGCCGGCCGTACGGATAATGAGCTCGCGAATCGTCAGATGCTCCCGGCGTGCCAGATCCACATAGAGCTGGAACCGTGCTTTCTGCCCTTGAATTTGATCGATAGACGGAAGCGCCGCCAGAGGCAGAGGACCGTCCAACGGATAGTCAAACAAGTTCACTTTGAGCAGGTCCGACAAACTGCGCACGCCATATTCGGAAACGGCCAATTCATTCAGCTCCCGCTCCTTGTCCCTGGCCTCCGCTTCCGTGTCTCCGACAAAAGGAATGAAGCCGGGAAGAATGATAACCTCATTCTCCGAGCGTCCGAATTGGCGCATTCTGCTTTTGACATCGGTATAGAACGCTGCGGCGTCCTCCATCGTATTTTGCGCCGTGAAGATCACTTCCGCGAGTTCGGCGGCAAACTGCTTCCCGTCTTCCGAGGAGCCGGCCTGCACAAGAACAGGATGCGTTTGCGGCGAACGCGGAATGTTGAGAGCTCCTTTAACGGAGAAAAAGTCGCCGTTGAATTCAGCGCCCTGAATCCGGCTTACATCCGCATAGATGCCGGAGGGCTTATCGGCGAGCAGCGCATCCTCCGCCCAGCCGGCCCACAGCCGTTTGGCCACCTCGACGAACTCCTTCCCCCGATCATAGCGGACTTTGTGGTCCAGATGCTGCTCTTTGCCGAAATTGTGCGCTGTGGCGTCGCCTGTCGAAGTCACAATGTTCCATCCGGCACGACCCCCGCTAATGTGATCGAGCGAGGCAAACTTCCTGGCGATATGGTACGGCTCGTTGTAGGTGGTCGAAGCTGTCGCTGTCAGACCGATATGCTTCGTTACCGAAGCGATGGCGGACAGCAGCGTGAATGCCTCCAGCTGGGGAATGACGCGATATTTAATTAACGGGGTTAAACGATATTTCTCCGCCAGGAAGATCGAGTCCATCTTCCCGCGCTCGGCGGTTTTGGCCAGCTCCTGGTAGTAGCTCAGGCTGGTGGCAAGCTGCGGCTGCGCATCCGGATGCCGCCACGAGGCCTCATGATGACCGGTGCTCAAAATAAATAAGTTCAAGTGCAGCTGTTTTCCCTCTTTCACTCCTGTCACCTCATCGCCCCCATTGATCTATGACGGCAGTATATAGCCGTACTCTTGTCTTCTCCGCTCTTCTTTCTGCTGCTTCTCCAGCGCCTTGAGCCCGATCTCCGTTGCTTCCTGCGGGTCTATGACGAACACCCCGTCATCGTCTCCCACGACCAAGTCCCCGGGCTGAACGCTGACGCCGAACACACTGACCGGCGTATTCACTTCGCCTTCCAGCTTGAGCGTCCTTGTGGTCAGCGCGCTGATCCCTTTGGAATAGACGGGGAAGCCCAGCCCCGTAATCGCGCGAACATCCGCTGCGCAGCCGGACACAATGACGCCCGCCACCTTCTTGGCGATGGCCGCATACGTCCTGAATTCGCCCCAGCACGCCCGCTGCTCGTCGCCGGACATATCGATGACGAGCACATCGCCGGGCTGCACCAGCTCCATCGCTTGGGTGATGGCGCTGGAGTCAATATGCGGTGTGCGTACCGTTACCGCGTTCCCCAGCAGCCGAATCGGCCGGAACAGCGGCTGGGCGCCATGCAGGAACCCGAAATCCGTCAAGTGGCCGATGGTGGACGGACTAATATCGCGATATAACTCCAGAAGCTCTGGAGTAACGCCTTGCACTCTCGGTTGAATACGAAACATAGTGAGATCTCTCCTCTCCTTCTCTCCTTTACTTAACCGGCTTAACTAACTCCGGCTCGTCAACTGCGCTTCCTTCACCGCCCCCGGTTTTCCAGGCAGTAAGTGGAACGGGTTTGCCGCTTCGCCCTGACCGAAAGGCATGCTGCCCGGCACCCGCATCGTCTGCTTCTTCAGCAGCGGGCGCACAAGCTGCTTCCATGGCCATTGGGCCGCTGCAAATAAGGCGTTATGCAGAACCTCCGCAACCTCGGCAGGCAGCTCCGCCTTAGCCATCGCTTCCTCCAGGCAGCTCTGCAGCTCCTGCCACAAGCTCGTTTCGCTAACTCCATAATATTGGGAGACGCTTCGCAAAATCGCGTAGCCGTTCACCTGAATGCCGAGCATCTGGAAGAACGTCAGCAGCTTTTCCGGCTTGTCGTGATACAGGGAATTCGGATACCCTTTGCGCAAGGTGTATGCAGGATCCTCAAGACCGTTCGCTTGGAGCCAAGGCACATGAACGCGCAGAGCATCATGGTCGCGGAGCAGCAGCCCCGCGATATGCCCATGCTTCCACACGAGCACGCAGTTCTGACCGTGAACTTCCGGCATCATGCCCAGCTTGAACAAGCGGAAGCAGATTTCGAAATAGGTGGCGAGCGATTCGCGGAATAGCCGCACGACCGCCGCCTCGCTTACGTCCGATCCAACCAGCCTCAGCCATTCGTCATAAAGATGGCCGTTCTCCTTGGATTCGTGAACCGACAACGCCGACATCGGCAGCAAACGGACGTCGGCATCCTGCACGAGCTCAGCCGGATATTCGCGAATCATCGTCGACAGATGCCTCGGATAATCGGCGAACAGATCGCGGTCTTCCGGCAAGTACGCCCACCATTTCGTTTCGTCGCATAGAAACAGCTTGTGCTTCAGCACGGCATCGCGCTCCAACGCTTGCCGCATGACCCCTTCCGCCTGCTGTCCGTTCATCAGCTTGATGGCAGACAAATAGCGAAGACCACCCAGCGAGTAGATGCCCAGCGGCAGCTTGACATGGTAAGGGCCTTCCTTCTCTGGCATCAACGATCGAACGGACGAGGTCGCGTAGAAGGTCCCGGTCTGCGTCTCCAGCGGAATGCATATCCCCTCTTCCAGCTCTCGCTTGATCTGCTCGGGCAATATCGCCGACATCTGCCATGGGTGAACAGGGATGGCTGTATAGGCGCCATCGCCAAGACCCCGCCGGTTCATTTCATCGCTAAGCTGCGCACGCTCTTCCTTGGAGAGCAGCAGGTCGGCCGGGACCAGCTCCACACGATCATCCAGACCGGATACGACATAATCCTGTTTCACCGCCATCCAGTTAAGCGCAATCGGACGACCGAATTCAGCCGTATAGCTGCGGCATTCTTCATAACCCCAGCCCTGCTTCACCTTCGAGACCGGGTGGAAGGGTCTGTCACGGTAAGCTGCTTTCCGTTCCGCTTCCAGCAAGGCAGCCGCCTGCGGAAGCTCCAGAATAGGTGCCGCCGGCTGTTCGTTCTCCAGCGCGAAGGACGTTTGCAGCAGCGTCTGCTCCATCATGTGCAGCAGTTTCACAGCGCCGTAAGGATCAACGGTTACGGGATCGTTCGCATACAGCGTATATGCATTCTCCATCAGCTTCATAGGACCCATTTCGACTACGCGGATGGTCTGTTCGTGAAGCTTCACTTGAAACACGCCATCCTCGGCGGAGTAACGGTAAGACTGCACGATGGCTGATCTTACGGGAAACACGATGACAGCATCCGGGAGCTGCCAACGAAACATATGCGTTGCCAGCCCGCCCTCCGATTCGAGCCGCTCTTGAACGGCCTTCATCTGCGCATCCTGTGCCGCAAGTGCATCCCATTGCTCCTTGGTCAACAGCTCCACACCTGCATGGCCCTCCAGAAATTGTTCGGCCAGCAGGGTGTTCACCAGATCTTCCATCATCCGCTGCTCAGCTATATAGCCGGTATTGTCCTTCTTCATTGCGTACGGCCTCCTTGTGGCATTCGATAATGGGCCAGCGGATTCGGAACATGCTTCGGATCGACCTCCATGTCCTTCCACAGCCTTCTTCTTGCTAATTGTTCGATCCGAATCGTATCAGAGAACAGATCGTATTTCGCAAAGTTAGCTGCATGCTCCGGATGCTCCTGCTCGTACTGCCGAATGACATCCGCAACCATTTGCCAAAACTCCGTTTCCTTCAGTCCATAACGCTCGTGCATGAAGATGCCGATATCGCCTAAGCACACGAAGAAAAAGGCGCTGTGCAGAAAATCCTTCACCGCATCCAGATCGTCGGTCTGCATATAGGAATGGCGGTTGATGGCCCGGTGAGCGGCCGGCTCCAGGTTCAGCTCCGGGCAAGCCTCCGGCTGCGGCAGCTGAGCCTTGGAGAAACGCAGGCCGTCGTGGAAATCCTTCAGCGCCAGTCTGACAGGCAGGCCGTCTTGATGAATGAGCACGATATTCTGAGCATGGGATTCCATCGCCAGCCCGTGCGCGAACAACATGTGAATCAGCGGCGTGATCGCCGTTTCGAGCAGCTGGCGCGTCCACGCTTGAAGTCCGTACCGGGAGATCCAGGGATCGATGAACGGCTTCTCGCCGTCCAGATAGGTGACCGAGCTTAATGGAATGGCCGATTCCCCTTCCTTCAGGAAGCGGTGCACGCTTTGTCTCCACACGACGCCTAAGTTTCCATAAGCTTGCGGCTGGGAGTCGGCGGGAAGCTTGTCGTATTCGAAGGTGATGCCGGCGAATTCCGCCAAGAATACGAATCCCAGCTTCTTGGCCGTTTCATCCTTCTCCGTCAAAGTTAGCAGCCAGCGGGAAACGAGCGGGGCATTCAGTACCGTATGCTTCGCGAGCATGCGGCGCGTTGACGTATTGGTGATGTTCAGCGCCATCTTCATGTAGGCTTTCTCCCGATTGGACGCATTCGCCCAACTGCGAATAGACTGCTGCGCATAATAAACGTCCGTGCCGCTGCCGAGCTTGACGATCGATGCGTCTTCCAGCTGCTCCCGGAAGGCTGAAGTAATGACGTGCTCCCACTGCCAGGGATGCACCGGCATAAACCTGTAATCTGCAGCCTGGAGCCCTTTCTCAGTCAAAATAGCTTCAAACTGGCGCAAGGTTTCACTGCCCAGCTCATACGCGATAATGGCCCGGTAGTCCTCCCCCTCCATTACGGAGAGCAGGCTCTGGCCTTTGGCAACCGCAAGCCAAACCGGCTGCAGCCGCTGGCCGAACTCAGGGCCGTACCGGGCGTTCTCCTCCATGCTGAAGCCGATTCGCGACTTGTAGCACGGGTGATACGGATGTCCGTCCAACAAGCTTTCCAGCTCGTCATAGCTGCGTTCCTGTCCGCTCGGAGGCAGCGACGCCCGGTACGCTTGTGCCTGAACATCCTTGGCGAGCGTGCTCAGCAGCTCCTCTAGCAGCATGCCGAGCCGCTCTTGGTCACGCTGCGCTTGGCCGAGCACTTCTGCCACGAATTGGGCCAAAGCCGCTGGCCCCCATTCGCCGCTTCCCTGCCGGCGCCTGATCGTTTCTCTGGCCAGACGAATGCGCCCGAACGTAAATTTACGTTTGGCCTTGAAGCGGTAGGAAACCTCTTCGCCTTCGGCTGTCTTGCCTCCCAGAATGAGCTCCCCGTCGAACTTAGCCCCCGGGACACCGCTGAGCGGTACGGCAATTTCCTCATAGATCACAGCTTCAATTAACTGTCCGAGCACCCTTTCCTGCACGTTGGCTTCATAGGCTGCCGAATGGACCGGGGCTTTATGTATCGTGTTCATCCTATACACCTCATTTGATTAATTCCTGACCGCCCGCCAAGGCGGCCGGATCTTCGCGCTGCGCGATGTGCGGAAACACTTTCACGCGCATCCAAATAATCGAGATTAGCAGCAGAGCCGCCATCATAATGAAAATCATCGGCAGGCCGAAGCCCGACGCTACCGCTCCCATGCCGAGCGAGCCGGCCAAACCGCCCAACAGCACAGCGCAGTTGACATAGCTGTAAGTCCGGCTCTCCATGCCTGCCGGCGCGTATTGACGAACGAGCACGTTCATCGACGGCATCATGCCGCCAATACAAGCGCCCGTAAAGAACCTTAGGGCGATTAACTGCCATAATTGATGGACGAACGCCTGCGGAACGGCGAAAATGATCGCGCCGAATACGGCATAGACGAAAACCCGGTGCGAGCCGATTCGATCACCGAGCTTGCCGAGATGCGGGGCGGTGATCATATTCGCAATCCCCATCGCCGCCGAAGTAATGCCGGCAAGCACAACCACATTGTCCGAACCTGTCGCCAATTGCTGGACATACAGCGGAATAAGCGGCAGCGTGCCGATCATGGCCGCCCGCAGAATGGCCGAGGAGACGAACATCGAGGCCATCGGCTTCCTGGCTACGATCAGCTTGAAATCCTGCAGCATATCCGTCCTCTCCGCCGATTTCTCCTTCTTCTCGAACGTCTCCCTCACGCCGAAAATGACGATCAGCGCCGCTGCGAAAATACTGATTCCGGTATAGAAGAATACCTCCCGCAGACCGAAATGGTCCGCCAATAGCCCGCCTAGCAGCGGCCCGCATATGGTGCCGGCCACAGCTCCCGAATGCAGGATGCCCAGCGCATACCCGCTGCGCTCTTTGGGCGTATTGGTCGCGGTCAGCGCGACGGCCGCCGGTCCGAATCCGGACAGCACGCCATTGACAAGGCGCAGCAGGAGCAGCTGCAAGGGGCTGGTGGCGACGCCCATCAACGTGATCGTGACGGCCATCCCGAGGCCGGAGCGCACCAGCATCATTTTGCGCCCGTACTTGTCAGCCAGCCTCCCCCACAGGGGTGAAAACAGGAACGCCGTGAGCAGGTTCGCGCCATAGATCATCCCGGACCAGAACAGCACTTTTTTCGGATCGGTAAGCCCAAGCTCTTGCAAGTACAGCGGTAAAAAAGGGGTAATGGAGCTTGTGGACGCCATCGCCAGAAATTGCCCGACATATAGAATGAACAGGTTGCGTTTCCATTTATCCAAGGTAAAGACCTTACTCTCTTATGGGATTGGGAATATCGACAAACAGCGGTGTTTCTCCTCTTGCCAAGAAGCAGCTCGTCAAGTTCGCCTTGGCCGGCAAGCTTTCCCCATGCAGCAAGTCATCGATATAAGTCGTCAGCCGGGCGTCGGCAGCGGAACGCTCCTGCCGCAGCACCGTTTGAACGACGCGCCAATAGAGCTCCTCCTCTTCGCGGTTGTAAGCCGCCAGCGTATGAATCAGCGAGCCCAGGTGGTTCACGAAGAAATAGTATTTCGTCCTCATCCACGTTGCGGATTCCTCATATAACACCGGGGAGCCCGCTGCGACCAGCGTATGGATCCAATCGGCTTCTGCGGCCTTGCGGCGGTCGATACTGACGCCTTCCAGATCGCGCACATAGAAGCAGTCAGGCATACCGCCTTTGAGAGATACCAGCGAGTTCTGCAAATGCGCCTCGAATGCAATGCCGTACTCCGCCAACATATGCAGCAGAGGCAGCATGGAAATGCGCAAATAACCCGCCAGCCACTCACGCAGATCAGGCAGCTGCCCCGATCCGCTTCGCCGTATCGCTTGGATCAGCTTCGGCTCGGCTTGTTCGGGCAAGCTCTCCAGCAAGGAGGCCAGCACATACGTGAATGGATTGGGCAAATCCATCGGCCTGTAGATGACCGTGAGGCTGGAAGCCCATTCCTCGGCGATCCCATCCATCGTTACCCGGCTGTAGCCTGTCTCGGATAGGATCCGGAAGGGGCCCGGTTGCCATTCGTGCCTGATATGGTGCAGCACCCGTGCCGCATCCATCGTCCGCTCAGCCTGCTCATGCGTATTCACACGCAGCAGATTCGTGATTCGAACGTGCAAGGGCAGCTTGTAACCGTATCCTCCCGATGGCTCCCACACGGTTCTTACTGAAGAAGTGGGGTATACGACAGGACCACATAAGCCCAGTGAGACGATCTTCCTTTGAGCGAACATCGGATGGAGCTCCGGCTGCTGCATCATATAATCCGCTTGCCACGGATGCATGGGCAGCAAACGATAGCCGCCGGCGGCGTCGCCTAACTGCTGACGGGCATGCAGGATAACGGATGGCGGAACCGCCCCGGCTTCCCCGTCCAGCCACTCCTCGTAGACGAGCGCTTTGCGCACCGCGAAATAATGCAGCTGGAAGGAAGCCCCTAGCTCGGGGCTGTATGCGGCAAGCTCGCTGAAATCGAAGCCTTCCGTACATTTCGGGTAGGGATGAAACGGATGTCCGTTATAGAGCGACTGCTCCGAACGGACGCATTCCGCTTGCCCCACCTCCAACGCTTGCGGCTGATTCAGATTCAGGTAATGCTCGATGTACAAGCTCATCTTCTTCAAGCTGTTCTCGATTCTAGTCTTGACGATGCGCTTGTTGGCTTCGCTCGCAGCTCCCTTCTCGCGGAGACTCAGTTCTTCCAGCAGCAGCGCGATCAAACGCTCAACCCCGAGTTCACGAAAGAATCCGGCTGGCGAGGCTTCGTAGAAAAAAGCACCGTACACGTGCTGGCCTATGGCCGAATAGTAGGTAATGGCGCCCGTGATCGTCTTGTCGATCATAGGCAAATGAAGGATGAACGACTCACCGTTCTTCGGGAAGGAATCGTAATGCCGGAGTCCCGGCAGCGTGGCCCGCGGATCTTTCATCCCTGTTTCCCTCAAGAAGCTGTTCAGCAATGCGCGAATGGTAGCCCGCTCCGCTAACTCCATACTTTTGGCCGCTGCGTCCGTCTGCTGTTGTAGCATCTATGCTCCCTCGCTTTCCGTTACGCGTCCAAAGCTGCGCAAGCGGCATGGACAGCCTCGCTGAACAATCCGGCAATATCATCCAATTGCTCCTGCGTCACGATGAGCGGCGGCAGGAAGCGCATGACGGCGGAATGTCTGCCGCCAACCTCGAGAATGACGCCGCGCTTGAGGCATTCCTTCTGAATTTGGCTGGCCAGTTTAGGGTGCTGCGGATAATGACCCAATCGATCGGGCTGACCGCTTGCATGCACGATTTCAACGCCGACCATCAACCCTCTGCCGCGCACGTCGCCAATGCAGTTCACATCCTGCTTCAGCTCGTTCAGCCGCATGCGCAGATGCCGGCCTAGCTGCTCCACCTTGGCGGGAATATTATGCTCTTTGATATATTTCAATGTGGCCAGACCGGCTGCCATCGCCATCTGATTGCCCCGGAACGTGCCGATGTGCGCTCCCGGCTGCCATACGTCTAACTTGGCATTATAAATAACGACCGACAGCGGCAAAGAACCGCCGATCGCTTTCGAGAGAACCAACACGTCCGGGATGATTCCGGCATGTTCGAAAGCAAACAGCTTCCCGGTGCGTCCAAGTCCGGTTTGCACCTCATCGATGATGAGCGGAATATTCCGCTCCTGCGTAATTCTGCGCATCTCGCGAACCCATTCCACAGGTGCGGGTATCGATCCGCCTTCGCCCTGCACGACTTCGAAAATCATCCCGGCAGGCGTAACGATGCCGCTCTCGGGATCATCGAGCAAGTTCTCGATGTAGCGCGAACTGATCTGGTGCGTCTGCTCGCCGCCGACGCCGAACGGGCAGCGGTACGCATAAGGATAAGGCATGAAGTGCACATCCGGGATGAGCCCGTTCACCTTCTCCTTCTGCCCGAGCGTGCCGCTCAAACTCATCGCCGCGTGCGTCGAACCGTGATACCCTCCCTGGAAGGAGAGGATGCTGCGGTTGCCTGTCGCGGTTTTGACCAGCTTGATCGCCGCTTCAATCGCATCGCCCCCCGTGGGACCGCAGAATTGGATGCGCGCGTTTCTCGCGAACTCCTCCGGCAGGCTGGCGAACACCTCATCCACGAACTGCTCCTTCAGCGGCGTCATCAAATCCAGCGTATGCAGCGGCCGCTTGCTGTCCAGCATCTGTTTGATCGCCTCGACGACGACAGGATGATTATGACCGAGCGCAAGCGTCCCGGCACCGGCAAGGCAATCGTAGTACACCCTGCCGTCCATATCTTTTACGTAAATTCCCTCCGCTTCTTGAATCGCGATCGGCAGCCTTCTCGGGTATGTTCTTGCATTCGATTCCCGCTTGGATTGGCTTTCCAGATAACGTGTATTTTGGGACTGTTCCGTGACAGTAAGATGAACCATGATCTTCACTCCTTAGTATCTTGTCTGCAGGTCAACGTCATCGTGACTTATCATCACGATAATGATAATCATTATCAGTAAACCTGCATTAAGAATACCAAGGAGTCCTAGCATAGTAAATTCTCCGATTAGATAATGTCATTACTCCGATTGGAGTACGACCTTGTCATGAATGTCCCCCCTCTGCATCATTTGTTTAACGGCATAAATGAAATCCGCACCCGAATCCTCGATGCCCAGCGCCTTTTTCATATTCTGAATATGCTTCTTGACCGTGTTCACACTAACGAACAACTCATCGGCAATTCGCTTAATTGAATAATGGTTGCACAGCATATCGGCGATTTGGCGCTGCCTCTCGCTCAGCCTATCCTTCGTCCCCGCCGGCGGAAGCCCGTAACTATGCCCGTGCCCGCTTCTCTCCCCGGAGGCTGCCGTCGAAACAAGCCGATCTTCCAGACTGGCTCCTCCGTATTCAATAGTCACTTTCACCGAATCATTGATTTGGAGCCGCATCACCTGATCGACCACGATTTGATGCAGATCGACTAACTTAGCTCGCGCCCGTTCATCCGTGGCACTGGAATCAATGGTCATTCGCACTTTGGTTATGGTCATGTCTTATCTCTCCATCCCGTATGTAGTAAGAGGTTATCTAGATTGAAGCGGCCCGTGACGCAGCAGGCTTTCAGCGATTTCATCCACAATAAGGTCGATGGCTATCGGCCCATAGTAGCCGATCCACATTGTCGTATTAACGGTATAGACATGATTGGCTTGTACGGCTCTCAGCCTTTTCCAACCTTCGGATTTGCAATATTCGCCAATCAATTCGCAGTTGGAGTCATCCGTCAGAAGGAATAAATGATCCACATTTTGCAGCTCCTCAAGCGTCGTCCATCGGCTCGATGGCATCTCGGCACTGGCGCAAACCGGAGGCTGCATCCCCAAATCTCCGTACAAAATATCCGCTGTACGATGCGCCTGCGTGTGCAGCCGAAGCTGATTGTCGCGCGGTCTGATTAAAGCGACGGTCTCGCTGCCTAATCTGGCGGCAAGCTCCCTCCGCAGCAAGGCAGCTTTCTCATTGTACGCTGCCAGAACGTCCGGCACCTCCTGCTCCTTGCCCAAAATTTGACCGAACGTACGGAGCGTAGAACGCCAATCCGCGTTCCGTTCCAGTTGCAGCGTCGGGGCAATCTTGACCAACTCGTCATACACTTCCGCTTGCAACTCCGTACAGACGATCAGATCGGGGGCTGCCAGGCGAATGGCCTCCAGATCCGGCTTCTCCTTCGTTCCCATAACTTTGACATCATCCAGCATATGAGAAACATAGGCAGGGAATGTCGAAGCATCGCTAGTTGTGATAACGCTCCCGCAAGGCTGCTTGCCCAGTGCCAGCAGTTGATCGATGTACTGCGCATCCAGGACGATAATATGGTCCGGTGTTTGGCCGAGCGTCAATTGGCCCCTTGCGTGGTCAATCTTCCGTTCCGCCTGCACAACTGCACTTCCCTTCAAGGTCGCATCCGTTGGAGAAGTCCGGCTCTCATAGACGCTTCGTGCGCTTGCCAAAGTCGGCAGCGCGCATACGCTAAGAAGCAGGGATAGTGTAAGTATGAAGCTGACCGCTATGGAAGCTCTAGTGCCGGAATAGGTGTAGCGCGGATTTCCACCACGCTCTTGAAAATGATTTTCATCCTCACTCAACTCACTATACGATTGCAATTTACTGGGAACAATGGGCAATTGCGACGGTTGCAATGGATTATGACGACAGCGCTCCGCTTGGCTGAACTGCTCCCTGAAGCGGCCAGGGGAGACGCCGATGTGCTTCTTGAATATCCGGCCAAAATAGTAGCTGTCCATATATCCGATATCCTCTGCGATTTGGGCCAGCGGTACATCCGTGTGCTGCAATAGCGATTTGGCCCTGCTGAGCCGCAGCTGAATCAAGTAATCCATCGGCCCCATGCCGACCTTGGCCTTGAACAGCCGCTGTAATTGGCGCGCATTGCAGTCCAGCAGCTCCGCCAGCCCCTGCAGCGTCATCTGTTCGGCGTAATGCTCCTGCATATAGCGGATGGCTTGGCCGACCGGCTCCGGGCCGGTCATCTCGCCGCCCTGCTCCTGCACTTGCTCCAGCCATTCATAGATCATCTGATGGAAAATCGCTTTGACATGGAACTTACCCAGCATATCCATCTGCATCCACAGACGGTGCATGTCTTCCATTCTTGAGAACAAAGCAAGCGGCTGCCGGGGTACGAACCCGAATTGCTGGTTAAACGGATTGCTTCTCTCCTGCAGGCGCAGCAGCTCCTTGCGGGACGGCAGCGTCAGCACTGCTTTATAGAACACCATAAAGTATTCGAAGGTCTCCGAGACATTCACAATATCCAGAAAAGTGCCCTTGCCTGCATGACAAATATGGCATTTATCGGCTGCATATACGATATTGTCGAGCAGAATTTGGGCACGCCCCCGCGATGCATATACGAATACGCTGGCCGGAAGCTGGTAGCCATGCACGTGTTCGCCAGGCTGAAGAATGGTGCGGCGCACATCCAGCACTTTAAGCGCTGCATGATTCCACAACATGATTTGCTCCTGAAAAGACAACTTCCCGTACACCCCCTGGCATAAGTTGGATGAGAAGCAATTCAATAGCCTTATTATATTGATACTGATAATCAATATCAATTAAAACTTCCAACCCTTTTCCAATCGATAGGAACGGCCTGTTATCCGGGGCATCAAGCCTAACTGGAATTTCCCCTGTTAGTACAGTGGAATGAACCTCTTTCTGACGTGATAACTGGAGAGTCTCCTGCTAAATTCCATGTATAAGGCACCCTCGGCCGTCAATCGTTATTTTAACTGGCGATATTCCTGCACAGGGCAAAAAAAAAGATGCCCCAAACCATACTGAACGACGACACGTAGGGGCACTTTTACCAAAGTGTCTATCCTATGGGTCATCATTCCAAGCATGGCTTGAAGACATCTTTCTAAAACGTTACTTGCCGTTATCCGACGAGTGGAGCCGCCTGCCCCAACGTGCCCTCCACTTCGTTGCCTTCCTTGCGCCAATACTCGATACCTCCGAGCATTTCTTTCACGCGGAAGCCAAGTCCGGACAGCCGGGCGGCACCTTTCGTAGCACCGTTACATGCCGGTCCCCAGCAGTAGACGACAATCACTTGCTCTTTGGACAAGTGGGCCGTAGCCGCTTCATTGATCTGGTTGGACGGCAAATTGATCGCACCCGGAATGTGGCATTCCTCGTAGGCTTTGCTGCTGCGAACGTCGATCAACACGAAATCGTTCAGCCCATGCTGCAGGTCGTATCGCACATCGGCGACATCCGTTTCGACTGACAATTTATTCATATAATGACGATGCACAGCTTCCGGGGATGCAGCGGGTGTTTCCAATACGAGCGAAAATACAGGTTGTTGATTCATATTCGATAACCTCCATCAAGTTGGTTTTTTACAAGCACTGAATGACTTGAGATGACTATAACACAGTCCCCAACTTTGGAGTTATCGATAATAATCGATAGTATACTTCATTCTTTTTGATAATTGGATGCGTCGATGGTGTCCAGGAAGCCTTTGAACGCGTGGGACTGCCATTTCTTCTTGGCATAAATAAGCTGCGTGTAGAATTTGAACTCCGGATGAGCAAGCGTCACGGCGGCCAGCCTCCCCTTCCGAACCTCTTCCGCAACGACAATTCGCGGCAGCAGAGCGACGCCTAACCCGTACATCACGCATTGCTTGATCGCTTCCAGATTACCGAATTCATAGGATAGCGTGAAGCTGACTTGCTCTCTCTTCAGCGTCCCAAGCAGCATCGCCCGGTACGTGCAGCCCTCCTCGGTCAATATCAGAGATTCCTTCTCCAGATCGGTGATTTGCACAACACTCATTCCGGCATATCTGTGTTCGGGACTCGCAATCACGACCAGCTCCTCTTCACGCAAAATGGTGCAGTGCAGCTCAGGATCCGTGAAAGGCGGATCTAAAATGATCCCTACATCGACCGCTCCCTCTTTCACCGCTTCGATAATGTGCGGCTCGTTGCCCGGCTGAATCATCACACTGATCTCCGGGAAGCGCTGCCGGTACGTCTGCAGATGGGGCGGAAGAAAGAAGGCGGCTAGCGTCTCAATCGTACCAATCGAAAGGATGCCTTTGGACTGCCGCGAGACAACTTCTTTGGATTCCTCATGGAGCCTATAGATGTCATTGGCGTACGTCAGCAGCGCCTCACCGGCCAGCGTCAGCTTCATGCTGCGGCCGAACCGCTCGATCAGCACCGCCCCGTAAGCTTCCTCGAGCTTTTGGATCTGCGTCGTTATGCTCGATTGCGCATAGCCAAGCACCTCCGCTGCGCGTGTATAGCTTCCCCATTTGGCGACTTCGCGAAAGGTTTTCAAATATGTGAGCTCCAACGCGATCCCTCCTTTCATCAACTTGCTTTTCTCCATCATAGCATACTACGCATGTCCTTATAGCTACTGCTTATCCGTGGCTTTACATGTTCAGCTAGGAGCAGGTAGAGACAGATTTATATCATAATGCAGCGTCTTGGTGACCAATTGGAATCAGAGGCTTCGTGCTGTACGTCGTTAGGGGACTGATGAATAAAACAACTGAGTAGCGGTTCCCGATATCCAGGCATGCTTAATTATGACCGATGGAGCAAGCTCGATCTTCATGCCTATCCCGCTTCGCGGCCCAATCTGCATGAGCCTACGGGCTCAGCGATGGAGGCAAGCCACTGCAGGCTAACCGAGTGCGGGAGGATCCGTACGCCCCGTAGAAAGCGTAAACCGTTTGGCCGCGATAAGCCGATTCTCACGCTACAGCCCCTCTAGCAAATCAGCCAATCGGTCCCACTCTTCCGTCAGCCACACGAGCTCTTGGTAAAAGCGCGCCGGCACACCGGCATCCTCCAGGATCTCCGCACGCAACCACCAGACGGATTCGATCAAGTACAACATGCGCAATGCTCGAAGAAGCATGCCCTTAGGCGCGGCAGCATGCTGCCGGTAGCCTTCAAGAAAGGCGCGTACCGCCTCGATCCGGACCCGTTTATTTGTCCAAGCACCCGACAATACGGCGCGAGCGGCATCGATCTCCGGATACGCGACATCCATGCGGTCAAAGTCAACGATACCCGCTACACCCTTCTCATTTAGCAGCAAATTATCCACCCATAGGTCCCAATGCAGCCAACCTGCCGGACTCACGGCCAGCCGTTCACAATCAAGTGCCCGGACATTGCCGATGGCCCGCTCCAACAGCTCCGCAAGCGGCCCGTTCCCCGCCTGTTGCGCCTGCTCCAGATTCGCCTGCAGTCCTGTCAGGCTGGCCGCTTGATCCGGCTTCCATGCAGCCTTCCCCGGTCGAACAGCCCGAAGCAGCCGGTGCATCCGGCCTGTCGTTCGTCCCAGCTCATACATATGGAACTCGCTGATGTCTCCCACCTCCGCTGTGCATCCATCCAGCCATTCCATGAGGGCGTACTGCTGGCCTGCGGCAGTCTCCTGAATGAAGCGGCCTTCCCGGCCAAACACCTGCGGACAAGGCAGCCCCGCCTTAAACAGCTGTGTCTGCAGCTGCAGCGTTTGCTCGATTTTTTTCCTTTTCTCTGGCAGGTGGAGCCTGTACCGGTTCGGATGATAATATTTCACGAAAAATAAACCGCGCTCCGTCTTCAGCTGCCATTTGACATTCAGCCAGCCCTTATGCAGCTCTACGGCGTCATAAACGTTCAAACCGAAATTCGCATGAAGATGGCTTGCGATTTCCTCAAGCACTTGATGATTGGCTGTCATCCTACCGGCTCATCTCCCTCTAATCATCTCAAAACCGGGCATGCCCGGCAAAATCACACCGCGATAACCCCGTTGATTGCGCGAACGCATACGCTTTCTATACGAGCGCCCGCGCAGGAGGAAATACAATCCGCTATTTGTGCAAAATCGCGCACTTTCGCCCATGAAGCGGAAATACAGGCCGCTATCTCAACGAGTCCTCCACTGAAACTAGGCTATTCGTCGAAATAAAGGCTTCAATTTCCCTTTCATCTGCCAAAATCGTGATTTTGGCATAAATAGCGCATCATATTTCCGGCCGCCTTGGACGATCCCTGTGCCCGCCACTCCATCAGCTTCCGCAGCCTGTTCACTAGCCAATGCACGCATTCCATCCCATTTACTCAGCCTATGCACGCAGCTTATTCAAGCAGCCTGTATCACTCAGGCATATGCATGCACCTGCGCCACTCAACCTGAGCATGTAGCCTATGGGAGTAACTTGTGCACGCAGCCTATGGGCACGAAATCCGTGCACGCAACCTGTGCACAGCCTACGGGCACGCAGCCCATACACGCAACCTGTACGCAGCCTCTGGCACGCAACCGTGCACGCAGCCTGCGCCACCGCCGCGCCCGGCTCCGGCCAACAAAACAACGGCCCCCGCACAATACGGGGACCGCCTTCATCTACGCTTCGCCTTCCGCCTTGGCGAACTGCGTGCTGTACAGCCGCGCGTACAGCCCGTCGAGGGCCAGCAGCTCGCGGTGCGAGCCCCGCTCCACGACGCTGCCCGCCTCGATCACCAGAATGTGATCGGCGGCGAGCACCGTGGAGAGCCGGTGCGCGATCACGAGCGTCGTGCGCCCCTGCATCAGCTCCTCGAGCGCCGCCTGCACATAGGACTCGGATTCCGAGTCCAAGTGCGAGGTCGCCTCATCGAGGATGAGGATGCGCGGGCGCTTCAGGATCGCGCGAGCGATCGCGATCCGCTGGCGCTCGCCGCCGGAGAGCCGGTGCCCGCGCTCGCCGACCATCGTGCCGTACCCTTCGGGAAGCGACACGATGAAGTCGTGGATGTAAGCCTGCCGGCAAGCGGCCTCCAGCTCTTCACGCGTAGCGTCCTCCCGCGCGAAGCGCAGGTTGTCCTCAATCGTCGCGTGGAACAGGAACGATTCCTGCGTCACGTACGCGATTTGCGCGCGCAGCGAGGCAAGCCCTACGCCGCGGACGTTCACATCGTCGACCTCGACGACGCCCTCCGTCGGGTCGTACAGCCGCGCGATCATGCCGATCAGCGTCGATTTTCCGGCGCCGCTGGGTCCGACAAGCGCGATCATTTCGCCGGGCTGCGCCTCGAAGCTGACGTCGCGCAGCGCGTATTGCCCTGGCTTATAGGCGAACGAAACATGCTTATACGCCACTTTCCCCGCGACCTGGCCCATCGGCCGCGCATCGGGTGCATCCTTGACATCGGGCACCATGTCCTGGTATTCAAAGATGCGCTGAAACACGCCAAGCGCCGTCCCCAGCTCCACCTGCAGGTTCAGCAGCGTGCCTACCGGCATGTACAGACGGCCGAGATAAGCGGCGAATGCCACGATCGCCCCCAGCGACATCGTCCCGGAGATGACCGAATAACCGCCATACATATAAATAATGGCCGTACCGAGCGGTCCGAGCGTGCTCGTCGCCATGCCGAACCAGCGCCCGACCAAATTCAGCCGCAGCTCCAAGTCCATGACCTTCTGGTTCATGGCCTTGAAATCGGCCTCCTGCTGCTTCTCTCTGCCGAATATCCGCGTCAAAAGGGCACCGGAGATGCCGAAATTCTCATTAAGCTGAGAGGTAATGTCCGAGCGTACCTTCTGCGTTTCGATACGCAGCGCTTTGCGCAGCTTGGATACTTTCTTCACCGGTGCCATGAATAGCGGCAAAATTAACACGGAAATCACCGCCAGCTTCCAATCCAGCGCGAACAAAATGCCAATCGTCGTTACGACAATAACCAGCTGGGTAATCGTCGACACGACCAGGGAGGTAACGACACCCTGCACCGCCTGTACGTCGCCCGTAATTCGCTGCACGATTTCGCCCGACCTGGCGTCCGTGAAGAACGCCATCGATTGTCTCTGCAAATTTTGGAACAGCGACAGCCCTAAATCCCGGATTACGCCTTGGGTTACTTTCGTATTCAAATGGTTCTGCCAGACGCCGAGCACACCGCTAATGACGGGAAGCAGCAGCATGAGCAGCGCCATCCAGGCCAGCAGCCGCATGCTCCCTTGCGGAATCGCGACATCAATGATTTCCTTCATGACAAGCGGCGGGACTAATCCGACCACAGCCCCAAGCAGAGCCAACCCGATAATACCGAGCAGTTGGCTCCAATAGCCCCGGAACAGCGTCAGAATTCTGCGGACGGATACGTCCTTCAGCTTCGCTTTGGGCCGGTCCCGATCGGAGAGTCGCCCTAGACCACCTGGTCCCATTATCATCACCCCTGCTGTCTATTTGAGGGGAAAAGCATAACGGATCGCCCTGACGACCTCATCCGCCATGTTCATCACCCTGTAAAGCGATGTCGTTTGCAATACACTATATTGTCTCGGTCCGTCCGCATTGACAATAGCGGCAATCGTGAAGTCGCCGACGTGCGGCAGCTCTTTGCCAACCGACTTCCCGGGAGCCAGCGGTTGGTTCGAGACCTGGTACATGCCGACGGAAAGCTTTTGACCTAAGCAAGCATCGATCGCAATGACTACGCTGTCCGGCGGAATTTCCCGCAGCCGCGTGATGATGTTGCTGGCATCGCAGGGCAGCTCGAGCGTCCCTATAACATGCGGGTACCCAAGCTCCGTCAGCTTGCTGCCTACCAGCGGTCCCAGGGCATCGCCCGTCGACCGGTCCGTTCCTATGCAGACGAAGGAGAGACTGCTTGTTTCAAGCTTCGACGCCGTCCCTACGGCTTTAAGGAATAAGGCGAGCTGGTCGCCATTCATCTTTTTCCAAAACTGCTCTTGGATTTGCTGCCTTTGTTCCACTTCATCATTACCTCCTCTACAAGCATTTCGTAAAATTTCCTCTACATCAAGGATGAATGATATAATGCGGTCAACTTCTATTCTTTCACAAGGAGGTCTATCGTGTCCACTGTCGGTGTTATCGGAATTATGGGCATTTTAACCTTATTCTATTGGCTCTATGTTACTTTGGACGTGCATAGGGGTCTTGAACTCCTGCGCACGCTGCCGCGGGCGGTCAGTATCCCGGACAAGCCTCCGCTTGTTTCCGTCATTATTGCCGCCAAGGAGGAGGAACGCACGATCAAGGAAACCGTTCAGCACCTCCTTTCGCAGCATTATCCGCGTCTTGAGATCATTGCGGTGAACGACCGCTCCCAGGATGCTACCGGCGTCCGGCTGGAAGAGCTGCGCAAGTGGTCGGAGGGCAAGAACGAGATTCGCACTAAGCTCCAAATTATCCATATCACGCATCTGCCCGAAGGCTGGTTAGGCAAGAACCATGCCCTGTACCAAGGCTACCTGCAGGCCAGAGGCCAGTATTTGCTGTTTACCGATGCGGATATTTTGTTTGCGCCCGGCACGATTACCGACGCTGTCGCTTATATGAAAGAACACGATGTCCACCATCTCACACTGACCCCGCATATGATAGCCAGGGGCCGGCTGCTGAAGGGCTTCGTCCATTTCTTTCTGTTCTCTTTCTCCTTATTCGTCCGGCCTTGGCGGGCTAATCTCGATAACCCGCGGGAACCGGGCATCGGCATCGGCGCCTTCAATATGGTAAGCCGCAGCGCCTATGAAGCGGTTGGCACCCATCAAGCTATCGCGCTTAGACCCGATGACGACCTGCAATTAGGCATTTCGCTGAAGAAAGCCGGTTTCCGGCAAAGAGTGCTGTCCGCCAGACACCATCTTCAGGTGGAATGGTATCGCTCCTTGAGAGAGGCGGTTATCGGCTTGGAGAAAAACCTGTTCTCCGGCTTTCGCTACAGCTACTTCATCGCCCTGCTGGCCTGCCTCGGACAGCTCGTCTTCTTCATCTGGCCGTGGCTGGGCCTGCTCTTCTTGTGGGACTGGCGCGGAGCGGTTTATGCGGCCACCGTCATTTTGCAGATATGGATGTACCGTAAGTTAATGAGCCGTCTGATGAGCAGTAACGGGGAGGAAGCTTATCTGCTTCCGGTCAGTGCGTCGCTGCTGCTGTACACCATCGTTCGCTCCGTATGGCTGACTTGGCGGCAAGGCGGCATCTACTGGCGAGGAACCTTCTACGCCTTACGCGAATTGAAACGAAACGCCAAATAAGCGTTACTCTATGAGCAAAGCTTACGAATCAGTGCTTACCCGGCTTAGACGGTTTTGACGGCTTCTAATGAACGCGATTCATCCGAACGACCCGATAGTACAGAGGGCTGCCTATCTCGTGCTCCACTTCCAGATATCCTTCTACATGGACATAATCGCCCGTCATGTAGGTCGAGGCATCGGCGGAACTGGTGTGTGTCATAAAGAGGAGAGCAGCCTTCTCATTGCCTATTACAAAGCCTGTTTGTTCTTTGATCTGAAACTTATCCAGCACCGTCCCGTGATGGGATCTGGCGATATGGTGAAATTTCCAGGAACCTTCTTCTTTCGTTAGAAAATAAAGCACGCGATTCTTGAAGCTGTTGCTGAATTCCCGCGTAACCCCAATCATGCAAACCTTCTCGCCCAAGCGCAAATATTCATCGATCACGTAGGATTTCAGACGCAGCCGCTGCACATTTTTGTGTTGAATATAGGCTTCCATCTCTTCGATCGTTCTTTGATCCCGGGGATCCTGTCTCGTCGCATAAAATACTTCTCTAATAAACGTATCCGTTTGCAGGCTTCTGGCTCCCTTGAAATGGTTATACGTGCGGAAAAACTGTTGAATGACCCCCCGGATCTCCTCTGGAATGGCAGGCCCCTTATCCACGGTATACATGCTGTCGGTCTTATTCGAATGTCTTATTTTGTGAAACCAGCTTTTCCAGACACTTAGTTGCATGCGTGCGTGTTCACCCGCTCTCTCTGACTTCCAAACATTTCTTCATTATAGGCTAAAAATCATAAAATTTCGATAAAAATCGCATTTTTTTGCATAAAAAGAAACACCTGCTCCCGATGGCTTTCTTGCGAAAGACGCATGGAAAACAGGTGTTCGTGTCATTCTTACCTTATAGAACTCTTTTCGCTCCGACGTACCTTGCTTTCCAGTACGAACTGGATAAGCTGTCCACGGCCACGCCTCTGGAGCTAGTCGCTGAGATGAAGCGGCCATTGCCCAAGTAAATGCCTACGTGATTCACGGTTTTGGAAGCGAAAAACACCAAATCTCCGACCTTCAAATCGGTCACCTGGGTGCCTGCTTCACTGTGCATCTCCGCGGATGTACGCGGAAGCTCAATGCCTTTGGCTTGATATACAAACCTTACGAAACCGGAGCAATCGAATCCGTTCGGCGTCGTTCCTCCCCATACATAAGGCACACCCATATAAGCGTTAGCCGTTTGGATGATTTGCTCATTTACGGGTACGGCGGCAGGCGCGGCTTTCGGAGCCGGCGGCGGCGCTATCCAGGCCGGCTTGTGCGATTGTCCGTCCGTTTCTACAATCGCAATCTGGTTAGGTTCATTCCACTCAATCGGCGAACCGAACGTTTCGGTGATGAAACGCAGCGGAACGTAGGTGTTGCCTTCGTAAACGGTTGGAGCGCTTTCCATGCTGATCTTCTTACTGTTCACGATCGCCTGCTGCTGATCGGTAACCAGCATGATCGACTGCTGCTTATTGACCAGCGTGACTTCGATCTCATTGGCCAGCTTCTCCCAGCTTACCTGATAGCCCAGCTTCTCGGACAACACCCGGAGCGGCACTTGCATGATGCCTTGGGCATCGATGTAAGGCTGCACTTCCGGGAACTTCAGCAGCTCGTCATTGACCTGTACCTTGACAGTACGGTCGGACGGAGCGGCTTGCGAAGCCTCGGCGGCTGGAGCTGCAAACAGAGGAACAGCGGCGCAGAGCAGAGCGCATGAACAAATAAGACGTGATGAAAAAGATTTCAAAGCTTTGCCTCCTTGAAGCCTCCGAGGTTAGTTGACGGGTTCGGGAAGAGGTTTTCCCTAGTGCGCCATGGGCAGCGCTCATTCACCCCAAGTAAAGAAGTCCCCCGTACCGGAGCTTTTGCTGCTCCAGGATTCGGCATTTTTTGTCTATGTTAGACTAGCATAGTTTCCTAGAGAGGTACAACTTTTATGGCGAGGTAAGTTTTACCAATGGAAAGCACACCCAGAACAGCAAAAAGGAGTTAAGCAGAATCGCTTAACCCCTTGCCATTAGTTATAGCCGATCACCGATAATGCGCGGTTGCTGACTGCGCTCAGCTGCTCCAGCTCGGATGCGGATAGCTCGAGCGCTGCCGCGGCAACATTGTTACGGAGATGATGCTCATCCTGCGTGCCGATAATGGCGGAAGTCAGCGCCTCTTGATGAAGCAGCCATGCGATAGCGATTTGCGATACGGTTGCCTGCTTCGCATCGGCCAGCTCTTTCATCAGGGACAGAAGCTCCTTCTCCGCCTCCATGTGCTCGGGCAAGAATAACCGTCTTGTACTACGGAAATCATCCGCCTTGAGCGTTTTGCCTTGAAGATGGAAGGCACCGGTTAGAATCCCCTTCGCGATCGAGCTGTAGCTCATAATGCCGATGCTGTGTTCCTCGCAGAACGGTACAATTTCCGGTTCGATGGCTCTGTGCAGCAAGCTGTATTCCGGCTGGATCACATCGATCTGCGCATAGCTTACCGCTTCCTTCAGCTGCTCCAAGGAGAAATTGGACACTCCGATCGCGCGAATCAAGCCTTCTTCTTTCAGCTTAACGAATTCTGAGAGCGTGTCCTGTACCGGGATTTCAAAAGATGGCCAGTGAATGTAATAAATATCTATGTAGTCTGTTTTCAAGCGCGAGAGACTGTTCTCAGCGGATTTGCGCACATCTTGAGGACTCAAGTTGCTTCTGCTCACCTTAGTCGTGATGATACAATCCTTGCGTATATCGGCCAATGCGGCTCCGACGATTTCTTCCGAGTGTCCGTTCCCGTAGCCTTCAGCGGTATCGAACGTCGTAACTCCCAGCTCGAACGCTTGGCGGATGAGTGCTATGTTGTTCTGATCGTTCGTGAACTCCCATGGGCCGCCGCCCAATTCCCAGCATCCGAAGGTGATGGTTGAGATGTCAAATCCGGCATTTCCTAGCTTTTTCGCTTTCACGTTGCCGACCTCATTTCTTTGAAATAAATTTGCGGTATGAAAATATGTCTGCCTTTGCACACGTTAACATATTTAGTATAACGCTTATGGCCACCATTTGCCAAGAAACCTCATCATGGGTGGTTGAACCCCGGCGGCATTCACTTCGTTCTCCGCTGGAAACGAAAAAAGACCACCCGAAGGTGATCTTTCTCTTGTGAAGCGGGTGATGGGAATCGAACCCACGCTACCAGCTTGGAAGGCTGAAGTTCTACCATTGAACTACACCCGCGAATATTTATCGGGACGACACGATTTGAACATGCGACCCCCTGCTCCCAAAGCAGGTGCTCTACCAAGCTGAGCTACGTCCCGATAATGTGTGAAGCTTGATAGAAATGGCGCGCCCTGAGAGATTCGAACTCCCGACCTTTTGATTCGTAGTCAAATACTCTATCCAGCTGAGCTAAGGGCGCAAATAATGGAGCGGAAGACGGGGATCGAACCCGCGACCCTCGCCTTGGCAAGGCGATGCTCTACCGCTGAGCCACTTCCGCACGGTATGTCTTGCTTCTCGCCCGAGCAACTTTATCTCAGAGGCGACAAGGAATAATATATCAGGAATCGAAGACAAATGCAAATGTTTTTTATTCCCAACGCTTATTTAATAAAAATACCGCCAAAAGGTATCACCTCTTTGGCAATACGCCGCAGCAAACTATCGCTCCACATATGCTCGTCCAACTTGCGGTCCGGCTTGCATGGCTGCAGCAAAACCCGTCCGTTCCCGGTCATTTCCCAGTGGTAGTTCATATGTTGACTCGCCAGCGTGTTGCCGTATACGCACAGACGAAGCTGCGCATTTCGCGGATATGCGACAAGACAGGTGGTGTCCACATATAAAGGCTGCTCCGGATCTAAAGCCATCTGGTACAGCGGCCCCGCCGTCAACAGTCCCAATGATCCCGGACCTTTGAACTGCATTTTCACCAGATCCTGCGTGATGAGCGTATGTTTCACATTTTGCAGGTGAGAGGAGAAGCTGACGCCTTCGGTATAGAACAACACATGCCGGAATTCGTATAACAAATCGTCTTCCGCCCCGATCGGCACGACAGACATGCTGTAGCCGTCAGGCAGCCCCAGCAGAAGCTGAGCGGGACCCTGCAGCCGCGATTGAATCAACCGTTTCTTCCGGTACATGCCAGGCAGCTTCATCAAGGAATCCTCGCGCTGCTCGGACCTCCCTTGGAACGCTGCGATCTGATTCGGATGCAGCACATGAACAACTTCCCCCTGATCCAAGCGCAAGGTGGCCATTCTGGCCTGCGAGTTTGCATGTTCCATAGCCACTTCCATGCCCCAGCCTCCTATTTCATCTGACGCTTCTGCCTCCGCCATACCATGTATCGAAACACGCGCCCCAGCACGAAATAAAGCACTACCAGCGCCGCGGCAGCAACGGCCATGTTCGTGATTTTACGATTCCGCCGCTCTTTATCGAGCGCTGCTTGCTCCATGACTCGTAATCGTTCTTGCAGCTGTTTATTTTCATTAACGAGCTGCTCATTTTGCTCCAACAGCTTGGCTTCCGTTTCTTCAGACCGGCGAATCGTTTCAGCCAGCTGATCTTTCTGTTCTTCTAACTGCTGTTTGGTAGTCTCATATTCTTTCTGAATCTGCTCGATATTCTCTGGCATCTGGTAAATGTCTTTCACGCGATCCAGCCAAGAAGCTTCCGCCGAAGAAGGGTTCATTAGCCCTATGCATATGAACAGAGTTACGAGCACTCGACCGGTCGCCATCGTACTGCGCATTCGCATAGACTTCCCCTCCAATTCGACAATATTCTTTTATTTTACCGCAAAAGTCCCACTTCCACCACCTCTACCGGATATCGCAAAATCGTCCGTAACTTCGACGTGTCTACCTTTCTCGGATCGGACAAATAGATTTCATGATGGAGCCCGCTCTTCTTCAGATGATTGGCTTCCATGAATCGGTCCATTTCATCGAGCGTCTCCGGTTCCGTCGCATAAGGTCCGACATGCAGCATCTGTACACATCTGCCTTCATGCAATCTTTCGAACTCAACGGATGCGATGATCTTCAGCTCTTTCTTCTTCCTCAGTGCCGCTGCGCGGGCCTCTGCGACCTTCTGCTCCGTCACGAATGCGGGCATCCGGATGAGCAGCTTCCAGTGCCACTCCTCCCTTGGGGCCTTTAATGCTTGCGTGATATCTCCAAGGACCCACCACAAGCCTTCCAGCTTCGCTACGGTGAAGTCTTTCAGCTCGGCCTTATAAATCCCCTTAACGCCATAGGAAACCGTGTAAAGCGCCTCTGTGGCCCGTGCGAAGGTTTCTCCGTCCGGATCGCCTTTGCCCGTAATCGAAACATACCATAAAGGCTCACAATCGATAACCTGAGGCTTCCTTAGAGCCCCGTAGTAAGCTATGTCCGCTTTGGCCAAATCCAATTTATCCATAAGACACATCCTTCTTGTTTTTCTGTCAGTATACCGGATAAACCCTGACAGCTATCCGTCAGCATAATAGAAAAAACTTACCCATCGCTAATTTTCGCGAAAAAGGTAAGCTTTTGCCTCATGAATATCGTATGTAATTATTCCCCTGCTGGCGGAGTGAAGGTGCGCTGTGCAAATTCAGCATCCAACATGAAGAAGGCGTTGCTGTCTTTGTCAATGCGCTTCAGCTTATTGATAATGCTGTCGAACATCGCTTCTTCCTCAACCTGTTCGTCGATGAACCATTTGAGAAATTGCATCGTAGCATGCTCACGATCATTAAGAGCCAAGTCTGACAGATGGTAAATCCGTCTGGTTACTTCTTGCTCATGCTTATATGCATGCTCGAAGGCATCGAGGATCGACTTGTACTCGTTCACTGGCGTATCCATGCCGGCGAAAGTTACCTTCTTCCCGCGATCATTAATGAATTTGAAAATCTTCATGGCATGGAACTTCTCTTCTTCCGCTTGCACGATGAAAAAGTTCGAGAATCCATCCAAGCTCTCTGCGGCACAATAACCAGCAATCGCCAAATAGACGTGCGCGGAGTAAAATTCGTAGTTCATCTGCTCGTTCAGAGCTGCTGTCAGTTCATCTTTCAACATGGTAATCGGCACATCCTTTCTGTATGGTTATCATTTGCGCAATCCCCATACATACAAGATTACCAGAACTCCATGTACAAATACAAACAGAAAGCAACAATTTTCACGGATGAAGGGTTCAGGCCATAACCGTCTCGGCCTTGGATTCAGCAATAATTTGCTTAAGCTGTGCATATAGTAAGTCGGGCGAAGCCGCGCATAATAACTCTTTCTTACCGATCATGGCAATGCATTCCTTCTTGCAATGCTTGCAGTTGCCTAAGCAGTCCTTCTTCTTCTGTTTCAAATCCGGATATTCATTCTTCAAGGATTTATATATTTGCTTGGAGCCGAACTTCTCATTCCGACAGCAGTATTTAATCGTTTTCATGTTCGCTCTACCCCCACAGCTGAATTCTACCGCTACACCTGATATTAGTGATAATAATAATCAATGTCAACAGTTAAATGGTGAGAAATGTACAAAAAAGAAGAACCTTCCCTCTTCCTTTAAGGAAAAGAGAAGGTTCTTCGCGATGCGGTCAAGAGGACTCGAACCTCCACGGGGGGTTAGCCCACACGGACCTGAACCGTGCGCGTCTGCCAATTCCGCCATGACCGCGAATTACAAAAGTGAGCCATGTAGGACTCGAACCTACGACACCCTGATTAAAAGTCAGGTGCTCTACCAACTGAGCTAATGGCTCTCACTGCTTAAAAAATGGCGGAGCCGACGGGATTCGAACCCGCGGTCTCCTGCGTGACAGGCAGGCATGTTAGGCCTCTACACCACGGCTCCACACTAGGTATGACCTCAACGAAGGAGGTTGGTTGCGGGGGCAGGATTTGAACCTGCGGCCTTCGGGTTATGAGCCCGACGAGCTACCGGGCTGCTCCACCCCGCGTCGTTATAATAGAAAATGGAGGCTGACGGGATCGAACCGCCGACCCTCTGCTTGTAAGGCAGATGCTCTCCCAGCTGAGCTAAGCCTCCATGGGAACAAAAACTTCTATGGTAATCATGGTGACCCGTAGGGGACTCGAACCCCTGTTACCTCCGTGAAAGGGAGGTGTCTTAACCACTTGACCAACGGGCCCCGAAAAACAGGCTTTTCTTATGTATACGTGACTTTAAGTGGCGGAGAGAGAGGGATTCGAACCCTCGAGACGCTTGTGACGCCTACACGATTTCCAATCGTGCTCCTTCGGCCAGCTCGGACACCTCTCCATGAAAAGCCTGGTATAGGATAAAAAATGGCTCCCCGAACAGGACTCGAACCTGTGACAACTCGATTAACAGTCGAGTGCTCTACCAACTGAGCTATCAGGGAATACGGCTTGGCAACGTTCTACTCTCCCAGAACCCTGCGGTTCAAGTAC
>NZ_JARADB010000035.1 GCF_028765165.1 Paenibacillus sp. MAHUQ-63
CCCTCGTCCCCGTGGTGTCCCGTCACGGGCAGGAACATAAGTCCGAATTATTACAGGCAGGGAGTTCAGGGCGCCTTTTCTTCGGAAATTCTCAGATTTCCGGACCCGGGCTCATCCCAGTGTCACGACCGGCACCGGATTGCTCCCGCTCCACGAACCGTTGAACCCGAAGGTCACCGAACCGCCGTCCGGTACGGAGCCGTTGTACGGGGCGTTGGCGCAACTGACCGCCGTGCCCGACTGCGTGCAGTTCGCGTTCCAGGCCTGGGTGATCCGCTGCCCGGCGCCGAACGTCCAGGTCGCCTGCCACGACGACAGCGAGGCGCCCGAGCAGGCGATCCGCACCTGGCCCGTGTAGCCCGTGCTCCACTGGCTGGTGACGCTGACCGGGATGCACGCGGTCGCGATGAGCCCCAAGGCGGGCGCGCACGGCGAATTGTGCGGCATCCTCGCGATCCGATCGGCGCTGGAGGAGCGCGGCGAGGTAGGCGCCCTGCGCGACGCTGAGCTTCTCGGCGTCCTTGCGGTAGTAGGCCTGGGCCGCGGCCTGGATGCCGTAGGCGTTGCGGCCGTAGTAGCTGGTGTTGATGTAGCCGGCGAGGATGTAGTCCTTGGG
>NZ_JARADB010000026.1 GCF_028765165.1 Paenibacillus sp. MAHUQ-63
CACCGGATACGTTGACTTTGATACGTTCGATGTTTTGGTCGCTTGTCAGATCATCCATGCTCAATTGGTTGCCTGCTGCATCATAAGCGACGATTGGCACATAAACATCTTTGTCGCCAGCCGCGATAACGTCGTTCAATTCGCCGATTTCAACTTTGTTCGCAATTTTAGAAGATTGGATCGAGATTTTGCCTGTTGCTGTTGCTGCTTGGTTGAACACGGTGAAGTTGTAGTCGCCAGCTTTGTCTACGTCGTTCAACAATGAGATTTTCACTTGCGGGATATCGTTTCCGTTATCTTCAACTTCAGTTTTCACATCGTCAGCAGCAATGTAATCATTCCAGATTACTGTCGTGTCACCGAACAATTTCGTTGTGTTGGAATCATCTTTGCTGTATACTTTCGCGTTCATCAAAGAATCATAAGAAATCGTACCGCCGTATTGGTCAAACAGGTTCAGGTCGAACTTCACGTTCTCGCCTTTGCCATTCAGTGCTGTACCTACGGAGTAACGAGCTGCACCAAGCTCAAGCTTCGTCAAGATCGGTTGTGTACCCAACTTGAAGTTCTTTGTAGCTGTGATGTGGCTGTCGTTGTTCACAATAGTTACTGGAATTACAGATACACCTTGCGTTGTGCTTTCGTTAGCTGTATCCAATGTGATCAACAACGTACCATCGGTATCTTTCGTGATTTTCGTGAAAGTTGCAGCGGATGTGTACACGTTGTAAGAACCAGCGTTAGTTGTTGCATTCTCACCGTATTGGTTGGAAGCTTTTACTTTCACGATCGTTTTGTCGGCATACGCAAGCGTATCACCAGCATTTACGAAGTCAATGCTTTTCAGCACTTCATCTTCACCTGTGAAAGTAGCGGATGTTTTCTCAACGGTTGCTGCATCCAAACCGGAAACTGTTACCGTGTACTCGCCTTTGCTAACTTTGACATCAGACAGCGTCAGTACCGCGGATTTCTTGTCATCAGCGAATTTAACTGTTGTTGCAACTTCAGCTGTGCCTTTTTTCAATGTCAGTTGTGCTTTTTCAGTGTCAACCGGTTTGTTGAATGTTACTGTTACTTGTTGAGCGCCTGTTGCTTTCGCACCAGTCATGGATACTTTACCAGCCGGTACGTATTGTTGTTTCGCTTCATAAGCACCTGTCA
>NZ_JARADB010000023.1 GCF_028765165.1 Paenibacillus sp. MAHUQ-63
ATCGCGGCTGGCGACAAAGATGTTTATGTGCCAATCGTCGCTTATGATGCAGCAGGCAACCAATTGAGCATGGATGATCTGACAAGCGACCAAAACATCGAACGTATCAAAGTCAACGTATCCGGTGTTGAAGGTCAATCGACAGCTACAATCCTGGATTCCGGCGAGCACAGAGGTTCCATCAAATTGGGCCAAATCAACAACAACACGAAGGGTGCTGTATCGGTAACAGCGATCATCGCAACTGCAAATGCAAGCAGCACAGCGACAAAAACATTCACGGTAGCTGACGCTCGTGTACCTGATCACTTCAAAGTGGTAACAGACCCTGCGAAAGCGATCGTTGCAGGCGGTACTTCAGCGATTGAGCTTGCGGTTGTTGACCAATACGGCAAAGTGCTTGACGATGCTAACTTCACCGACAACCAAGGCAACAACGCGCCGACTTATACAAAAGATGTAAACAACAAGTACCAAGTGAAAGTGGATGTAAAAACGTTTGATGCCGATGGCGAAGTAACAACAAACGATGCGACGATCGGTCTGAAAGATAAAGACGAAAATGTGATCACTTCCGCAATCTTCGGTAAAGGTGAAACAGCTGGCGACTTCGAAACATTTAACGATGAGTTCACACTGTTCACAACCGATAAAGCTGCTGAAGGCGCAAAAGCTGACTACACAGTAACGATCACGAAAAACGGTACAGAAATCTCCAAGTTGACAAGAACGATCACCGTAGCGAAAGCAACTGACGACTTGACGTACGCTGTGAACGCTGTTCCTACCCTGTTCAACCTGACAGATAGCGGTACAGTTGTCGACACTACGTATGGTAACGGTGAAACTGTTAAGGCTGACGTGTTGAAAGATGTAACGAAATCGCAAGTATTTGCACGTGAAGTCAAATTGACTGCGAAGAACGCTTCTGGCGATACTGTGAAGCTTCCAGCAGGTACAATCCAAAGCATCACAACATCCAACAACGCAGTTGCAAAAGTAGCGCTTGTGGGTGGCAAAGCTTACGTGCTGGGTAACAAAACAGGTACAGCGACACTGAACATTTCTTACAAAACAGTCAAAGGTGAAATCAAAACAGCAACGGTTGCGGTAACAACGAAGAATGATGCAATGTCCGTTGACAAAGTGGCTGCTGACAGCACGATGACAATCCAAGATACTGGCGCTAACGCATTCATGGCACCAGATCTGATTGTGACTGACAACTACGGTGTCGAGTATGAGCAAGAAGATGCACAATTGGCTAACGGTGTACTGGGCGTTACCTTCTCTGCAAGCAACTTCTCTTCGAACATCAAGAGCGTAGTGATCGATGCTCAAGGTAACATCAAAGTAGAAAGAATCGCTGATAAAGATGGCAACTTGCAAGATGCAGCATTCGATCTGACTATCACTTCTCCAAGCGGTAAATCCGACGTTGTCGCGGTTACTGTAGCAAGTGCTAAA
>NZ_JARADB010000018.1 GCF_028765165.1 Paenibacillus sp. MAHUQ-63
GCAAACACGCTTTGACTGTTTGGTGATGATGGCGGAGGGGATCCACGCGTTCCCATCTCGAACACGACCGTTAAGCCCTCCAGCGTCGATGGTACTTGAACCGCAGGGTTCTGGGAGAGTAGAACGTTGCCAAGCAGTATGGCCCGTTGGTCAAGGGGTTAAGACACCTCCCTTTCACGGAGGTAACAGGGGTTCGAATCCCCTACGGGTCACCATTTTCCATATGAACGCTTAGCTCAGCTGGGAGAGCATTACCTTGACAGGGTAAGGGTCGGCGGTTCGATCCCGTCAGCGTTCACCATTTTTCGTGGAGCCGTGGTGTAGAGGCCTAACATGCCTGCCTGTCACGCAGGAGACCGCGGGTTCGAATCCCGTCGGCTCCGCCATCTAACGAAGAATAAGGCTCGGTAGCTCAGTCGGTAGAGCAGAGGACTGAAAATCCTCGTGTCGGCGGTTCGATTCCGTCCCGAGCCACCATTTTACGAATCAAATTGAATATGCCGTTGTAGCTCAACTGGTAGAGCAACTGACTTGTAATCAGTAGGTTGGGGGTTCAAGTCCTCTCGACGGCACCACGCGCGTATGGCGGAATTGGCAGACGCACTAGACTTAGGATCTAGCGGGCGACCGTGGGGGTTCAAGTCCCTCTACGCGCATCAAATGCCGGCGTGGCGGAATGGCAGA
This sequence comes from Paenibacillus sp. MAHUQ-63, assembly GCF_028765165.1. GTDB lineage: Bacteria > Bacillota > Bacilli > Paenibacillales > NBRC-103111 > Paenibacillus_E. The sequence continues at coordinate 685 of NZ_JARADB010000018.1, forward strand.
CGCGCTCGACTCAAAATCGAGTTCTCACGAGTGGAGGTTCGAGTCCTCTCGCCGGTATTCACAGAAAGTGGTTGAACAGACATAGCTCTGTTCAGCCACTTTTTTTATTTATAAATACTTTCCTAACAATTAAGACTGTAATGAGCTAACAATTATAAATTAAAGTGGAAGTATCGTCAGTGCGAGAAGAAGCGAATGCGAAGCACTATATGGAACAGGGGAGAAAAGGATGACGCAGGATTTTCAGAGTTTATTACTGAATAGTGTAAGGGCATCGATAGGCAATATCATTCCTAAGCCATTGAATCAGGCGGAAGTCAGAACGTGCAGCGAGCCGATCAGCAAGGATGAGATCGGCGTCGCCATTCATTTTACGAACAGTGAGTATAGCATGGTTCTGGATGGGCAGCGCGTCGTATTTAGCCGAATCAGCGAGGCGGTGTTCGGAATGTATATGGAAGGCGAGATGCTGGACAGCTGTGTCAGTGAAATTGCCAACATCATTGCCGGCGGAACGACGACCATTCTGGGGGATCAAGGTGTTACGCTGGATATAACGACGCCTTCTCTGCTGCAGGACGGGTTTGATTACAATGAGCGGTCGGGCAGACTGACAATGCCGATAAGCATTGAGACAGTAGGCGATATTCGCGTGATTTTAATGAATAAATAGGATTTAACGTTCTTCTAAGAGCGAGTGCCGAATGCGCTGGCTCTTTTTCATAATATTTTGGAAATAGACCAAAAAATATTGGAGATATCCGCACATTCCCGCGTGATAGTATAAAGAGAAATACGCTTCAGGGGGCAAACCATAGGATGATTCCATCGTACCTTAAAGGCTATGAGAAGTTTTACGCTGTCGATCCGCGTGCAGCAGGACAAGCATGGTTTCACGATGCGAAATTCGGGATGCTTGTCCATTATGGTCTGTACAGCCTTCTGGGACGCGGTGAATGGGTGATGTATGACAATCAAATTCATGTTACCGAATATGAGCAGCTGAGCAATATCTTCACGTCTGAATATTTCGATGCCGACAGCATGGCTGAATTGGCCGTTCAGTCGGGGATGAAATATATAAACTTTATGGCAAGACATCATGACAGCTTTTGCTTGTTCGAAACCGCTGCAACTGATTTCCATAGTGTTCACTCGCCAGCAAGAAGAGACCTTGTTCGAGAATTGGCGGTGGCTTGCGAGAAGAAAGGACTAGGGCTGTTTCTCTCATACAGCTATGGCACTGATTGGCGCCATCCTTATTACTTGTCCAATGAGCAGGGGATGCCGGGATCACGGCCCAACTACCAAGAACCCGAACCCAGATATCTCTATAAGGAACCGCAAGATTTTAGGCGCTACATCGCTTTTGTGCATGTTCAAATTCGGGAGCTGCTTACCAATTACGGTGCGATAGCGGGGTTATGGTTTATTGGTGCAGGCCCATGCTATTATCGGCCGGAGTTGTTCGCTGTAGAGGAGACATATGCTCTAATACGTGCTTTGCAGCCGCAATGCTTGATTGCTTTCCAGCAAGGAGTTACCGGGGATGAAGACTTCATGTCGCAGGATAAAGGTTTCACCCAGTTGGAGGGGAATTTGCGAAGCAGCGGGGCATCGGAGGAAGCGGTTAACCGGTCGAACGAGGTATGGAGGCTGCACCAAGATAAACGAAATGAAATCTGCGTGGCTATGCAAAACAAAGGCTGGGGGTTCGTCAATCGGGTCAAACATATGGATACGGAAGAGGCTATGCGAAAGTTCAGGCTTGCGGGCGAACACAACTGCAATTTGCTTCTTAATACGGGACTATACCCGGATGGCGCTATACCTCTTGAGGATATTCAGACACTTCAGGAGATGGGCCGGCAGATTCGCACGAACGGCTATGAGCACGAAGATTTCATGGCTATATAGCAGAAAAAAACGGAATCAGCATAACGGCTGGTTCTTTTTCTACTTTCAATCGAAAAATTTTGAAATAAGTGCAAAAATTATTGAAATTATGAAAACATTTAAGATGTTATACTTTTTCTCGATTAGAAGTAGATGTTCATAGGGGGAAAGGTAATGAATAACAAAAGAGCACATTGGCGCCTCTGGTATAACCGCCCTGCTGAGCAATGGACCGAAGCGCTTCCTGTAGGAAACGGCAAAATAGGCGGCATGGTATACGGCGGCATTCATGAAGAACGGATCGGCTTGAACGAGGAGACGGTGTGGTCGGGTAAGCCGCATTATGATGAGAGCCCCGGGGTAATGCAGACGATTGGCCAGGTTCGCAGCATGCTGTTTGAAGGGAATTACCGGACCGCGCATCAACTGGCGGAACAATCGATGAGAACGCCGCTTAACCCGAACTACGGCAATTATCAGCCGTTAGGGGATCTATATATTCGAATGGAACTGCCGCAAGGCGAAATAACGAACTACCACAGAGAACTGGATATCGAACAAGCACTCTGCCTAACCAGCTTTTACGTAGGGGGAACGCGCTACACGCGAGAAGTCTTTTGCAGCAATACGGATCTTGTTCTGGCGGTGCGTCTGGAGGCAAGCGGTACGCCGACGTTGAGCGGTTCGATCCGCCTGGAGCGTGAATGCGGTGCAACCGTTAGCCAGAATGGTTCCATGGGCTTGATGCTCAGCGGCGAATGCGAGTATGAAGGCGTAAAGTTTGCCGCGAACTTGGAAGCGCATTCCGAAGGGGGGAAATGCTATGCCACAAGCAATTCCGTCATATTTCGGGAATGCCAAGCGATCACCATAATCGTAACTGCGAATACGACTTACCGGCACAAGGACCCGCAAGGAGCGAACCAAGCCCTGCTCCGCTTGGCAGGCTCGAGATCTTGGGAACAATTGAAGGAAGACCATATCCACGATTACCAAAGCTTGTTTAGCCGCATGGAGATAGATTTGGGTGACGATAGATTTCACGACATTCCTACGGATGAACGTCTTGAGCAGCTGAAGTTCGTTCAGGACGACCCTTATTTAACGGCGCTTTATGTTCAATATGGCCGTTATTTATTAATTGCCAGTTCGCGGCAGGGGACTTTGCCCGCTAATCTGCAAGGCGTCTGGAACGATCGTTTCACGCCGCCATGGTTCTCGGATTACACGATTAACATTAACGCCCAAATGAATTATTGGCTCGCCGAAACAGGCAACTTATCGGAGCTGCACGAACCGCTTTTCGATCTGATGGATTCGCTGGTCGGGCCAGGGCGCAAGGTTGCGAGAGAACGTTACGGTTGCAGCGGAATCGTACTCAGCACAAGGACGAATCCTTGGCTGAATACGTCCCTTCGGGCAACTTCATCGCTGCTCTGGCAGGAAGGAGCGGCTTGGCTCAGCCGCCATTATTGGGATCATTATCTATTCATAGGTGATAAGGAGCTGCTGAGCAATAGGGCTTACATCTTTATGAAGGACGCGGCACGGTTTTATCTTGACTTCATGATCGAGCATCCGCATTACGGATGGCTCGTCACCGGACCGACCACTTCGCCGGAGAATAAATTCAAGGCGGCGGACGGTACGGAAACGGCACTCGATATGAGTCCTACCATGGCCGTCCAAATTATTGACGATCTGTTCGAGAACTGTATCCGGGCAAGCGAGGAGCTCGGGGTGGACGATGATTTCAGAGAGCTGCTCATTCAGAAGCGTTCACAACTGCCTCCGTTGCAAATAGGCAAGTATGGACAACTGCAGGAATGGCTGGAGGATCATGAAGAGACAGAGCCGGGTCACCGGCATATCTCGCATTTGTTCGGCTTGTTCCCGGGGCACAGCATCAGCCGCCAAACACCGGAATTGCTCGCCGCAGCTCGGACGACGCTGGAGCGGAGACTTCAACACGGGAGCGGACATACGGGCTGGAGCTGCGCCTGGATCATTAACTTATGGGCTCATTTGGGAGAAGCGGAGCTGGCCAATCTGTATGTGAAGACGCTATTCAACCACTCGACGCATAGCAATCTTTTCGATAACCATCCGCCATTCCAGATCGATGGGAATTTCGGGGCGGCTGCCGGCATCATAGAAATGCTTGTGCAGAGCGATGAGGAGGAAATCCGGCTCTTGCCGGCGCTGCCTGCCGAATGGTCGAACGGAAGCATTCGCGGCGTATGCGCGAGGAACGGGTTCGAGCTGGAGCTCCAATGGAGCGGCGGAGTATTGGATAAGGCGTTTATCCACTCCAAGCTAGGCAGGCGCTGCCGGTTAAGGTACTCTTTCCAAGAGGGGATTGAAGTTCACAACTCCAGAACAATCGTTGCAACAAGCCTTAGTGACGGAACATTGGCGTTCGACACCTTGCCTGAAGAATACTATGAACTTATATGCTGATAAGAATCCTCTGCCGACAACGGCGGAGGTTTCTTTGTTCCCGGAAGAGGCGAATGTTCAAATACGGCGAATATAGTAGTCGATAAAACTACATGACGATTCAAGCCGAGGAGGATATTCGACGATGGAAAGAAGCGAGGTTAAGGCCGCCCAGGCACGTACGGCGGAAGTGCTTCGGCATAGCGGTATTGTGCTGACAGAGGAGGAGATCAAGAATATCGAGGTGGCCGGTTTTGGGCTCAATGAGCTGCCGGTTCAAGGTCTTGAACTCATTACCTACGTAAATACGGATCGGTATTGTGCCAAAGAATTGGTGCTGTTCCCGCGACAGACGTGTCCGGAGCATCTGCATCCCCCTGTAGGCGATGATCCCGGCAAAATGGAAACGTTCCGCTGCCGAGCGGGAAGCGTTCTGCTCTATGTCGAAGGGGAACCCGCCGCAAGCCCCCAAGCTGTTGTGCCGCTTGGCAGTGAAGCTTATTATACGGTGTTCCACGAAATTGAGCTGCAGCCCGGCGAGCAATACACGATCATGCCGGGCACGAAGCACTGGTTCCAGGCAGGCGAACAAGGGGCCGTCGTATCGGAGTTCTCCAGCACGAGCCGGGATGAATTCGATCTATTCACCGATCCGCGGATCCAGCGCATACCGGTAATCGAAGACGACCTGTAAATCAAAGGCTCGGCTCCGATGATGATGAAGCTCCGGCATTATTCTTGGCCAGCTTCTGCGCAACTTGATCGACCTTCAGAATATGCTGAGAGATTCGCTCTGCGGCAAGCTTCTCATCCCCGGCCTCGATGGCGTCAACGATGTCGCGATGCTCCTGCAGAAGCTTCTCCGCGGATGCGCGCTCAGCGAAAAACCATAGACGGCGAGAAGCCTTCATGCTGACCTGAAGCCTCTCCGTCAAAGACTCCATCATTCCGATCATGAGGGAATTGTGGGAGGCTTTGGCGATCTCCAGGTGGAAGCGGATGTCGGCTCCCTCGCTTTCTTCCTCGTTGTCCAGCGCTTGTTCCATCCTCCGCAAAATATCGCGCAGCGCCGCAACATCCTCTGCCGTCCGGCGGCTTGCAGCCAGCGATGCGCAGCCGGCCTCGATAAATCGCCGCACCTCCTGCACTTCCTGCAGCGACTCGCCCTGATCGAAGAGGGATGCGCCTTCCGCCGGCAGCGGATTGCTCACGAACGTACCCCCGCCGTGCCGGATATCCACCCAGCCCATCGCTTTTAACCCGCTCAGCGCTTCCCGGATCGTCGAACGCCCGACTTGAAAGAGCGCTGCCAGCTCAATGACGGTCGGCAATTTGGAGCCTGGGGCATAGGTGCCCGATTCGATTTGCCTCTTGATCTGCCCCATGACGATCTCCGACCCCTTCTGCGGCCGTATTTGCTCAAATGCCATGCCCATTCCTCCATAAAAATATATACATCTATTCAATCATAAGCTAAAATAGAAGAAAAGTCATCTGATCACATGATCACTTACAAATGACATACATGATTAGTCCATGGGAGGCCGTTATGCTCGATCAATCGATTAGACAAAAATTGCTTCATATTGTAGGCGACGCTTACTTCAAAGACGATATGGAATCCCTCGTTACCCATTCGTACGACGGAACGCCGATGCTGCAGTCACTGCCTGACGGCGTCATATATCCTAAGGATACGGCTCAAGTATCCGCCATTATGAAGGTGCTTAGCGAGCACCGCATTCCGCTGATCAGCAGAGGCTCCGGCACGAATCTGTGCGGAGGCACGGTGCCTGTTGAAGGTGGCATCGTCATGGTGATGCACCGAATGAACGCCATTCTGGATATCGATATGCAGAACTTGACCGCTACGGTACAGCCGGGCATCATTACGAAGCAGTTCATCGAGCATATCGAAAGCCTGGGTTTATTTTATCCGCCGGACCCAAGCTCTATGGCGATATCCACCATCGGCGGCAATATCGCAGAGTGCTCCGGCGGTCTGCGCGGATTGAAATACGGTACGACCAAGGATTATGTGATCGGATTGGAGTGTGTGCTGGCAAGCGGTGAAATCATGCGCACGGGCGGCAAGCTGATGAAGGACGTGGCCGGGTACGATCTGACCAAGCTGCTGATCGGCTCGGAAGGCACGCTGGCAGTTATCACAGAAGCCACGTTGAAGCTGATCCCGCCGCCGAAGTATAAGAAAACGATGCTGGCGATGTACAAAGATTTGTACGGAGCTGCGCGTACCGTGTCCAAAATTATCGAGAACCGCATCATTCCGGCGACGCTGGAATTCATGGATAACCCGACGATTCGCGTCGTAGACGATTTCGCGAAGCTGGGACTGCCGCTCGATATGGCCGCGATCCTGCTCATCGAGCAGGACGGCGAGGAGGAAATGGTCGAGCGGGACATCGCCCGCATATCCGACATTTGCCGCGAGGAGCTGGCCGATGAAGTCAGCGTCGCGACGAATCAAGAGGAAGCGTTGAAGCTGCTGACGGCGCGCAGAAGCGCATTTACGGCGCTGGCGCGATTGCGTCCGACGACGATTCTGGAGGATGCGACCGTTCCTCGCTCCAAGATCGCCGAAATGGTGTTGGAGATCAATCGCATCGCCGAGAAGCATAACGTACAGATCTGTACGTTCGGGCATGCAGGCGACGGTAATTTGCACCCGACGGCTACGACGGATGCGCGCGATCACGATGAAATTCACCGGGTTGAAGCGGCTTTTGAAGAAATTTTCGAAGCGGCGATTCGGCTTGGCGGCACCATTACCGGTGAACATGGCGTTGGCTTGGTGAAAGCGCCGTTCCTGGAGTGGAAGGTCGGAAGCAGCGGCATCGCGTTGATGAAAGGGATTAAGGATGTATTCGATCCCCACCATCTGCTGAATCCCGGCAAAATGTTCGCCAAAGAAACGAGACGCAGGGTGGTGATCGATCGTGGCTAACCAAGGAGCGACCCTTCAGGAGACGTTAATCCAGAAGCTGGATTACAATCAATTGACGAACTGCATGCGCTGCGGCTTCTGTCTGCCGGTGTGCCCGACGTTCAAGCAAACAGGCATCGAGGCGGAATCGCCCCGTGGACGGATTTCGCTGATGAAAGCAGCCGTAGACGGCATCATGGAACCGGGCATCTCGTTCGAGGATCAAATGAATCACTGCTTGGGCTGCCGCGCATGCGAACCGGCATGTCCGGCTGACGTGAAGTACGGACAGCTGATCGAACAGGCGCGCGATGCGATCGAGACACATACCAAGCAGCACCGCATGTGGGTTCGCGGCGTACGCAAGCTCGTCTTCAAGGAGCTGTTCCCGTCCCAGCAGAGAATGAGCCTTCTCGGTTCAGGCATGCATTTCTACAAAAAGTCAGGCCTTCAGAAGATCGTTCGAAAAACAGGCGTTGTCGGCTTATTTTCCAAGCAATTGTCCGATATGGAGAAAATTTTGCCGGATGCTTCCGGCAAAGGGGTTGCCCAGCAGCTAGGGAGCTTCATTCCGGCCAAAGGCGAGAAGATCGCCACCGTGGGCATGTTCCGCGGCTGCTTGATGGACGTGATGTTCACCGAAACGAATATCAAAACGGTCAAGCTGCTGTCCGAAGCAGGCTTCGACGTGGTGATCCCGGAGACGCAGAACTGCTGCGGCGCTCTTCATGCGCATAGCGGCGAAAGCGACCAAGCCAAAATGCTGGCCAAGAGCAACATCCGCGCGTTCCAAGAAGCAGGCGTCGATTTCATTGTTTCTAATGCGGGGGGCTGCGGCGCTATCCTGATCGAGTATGACCATTTGCTTCATGACGAGCCGGAATGGCAAGAAGCTGCGGGGTGGTTCGCTTCGCGCGTGAAGGATATTGCGACCATTCTCGTGGAGAAGGGGCGTCCGCTCCAATTCACGGAACCTGTAGCGGGCAAAGCGACGCGGGTTACGTATCAGGATTCCTGCCATCTGCGCAACGTGATGAAAGGAAGCAATCCATCCAGACAGCTGTTAAAAGAAGTGGGCAATGTCGCTTTTATCGAAATGAAGGATGCGGGCTCTTGCTGCGGTTCTGCGGGCATTTATAATGTGACGCAGCCGGAGATGGCGAATCAAATTCTTGCCGATAAAATGGTGAATGCGAACGCCACCGAGGCCCGATATCTCGTGACAAGCAATCCCGGCTGCTTGCTGCAGATGAAGCTCGGGATCGACAAGCACGGGCAGAAGGGGCAGATGGAGGCCGTTCATATCGCCGATTTCCTGTATGACAGGGTCGTGAAAAACTAAATCGCACGGCTTACAGATTTAAGCCGCTTCCTTGGGGAGCGGCTTGTTTTTGTGTTACCATAATAAACGGATACATGCACCAAGCAACTCAATTAAAGGGTAATTCGTCCGATAGAAGGAAATCCTGAGAAGTAACTTTTTGGCGCAGAGGGTACGTTGATTGTAGGAGGGGATTGTTTGCGATGAATATTCTAGTTACCGGGGGAGCCGGTTTCATCGGTTCGCATATCGTCGATGACTTGATTCACGAGGGGCATCGTGTACATATATTGGATAACATGACGACAGGCCGCATGGAGAATGTGAACAGAGAAGCCATCTTTCACCGGGGGGACGTGATGGACGCTCCAATGCTTGCCAAGGTACTGGCTGCCGCGCAGCCGGAGGTGGTTATTCATCATGCAGCCCAGATTGATGTACAGGCGTCGCTGACCGATCCGTTAACGGATGCCCGAATCAACATTCTCGGTATGATCGGGCTGCTGGAAGGCTGCCGCGACTACAAGGTGAGGAAGATTCTCTATGCCTCCTCCGCTGCGGTGTACGGGACCCCGCAATATTTGAGCGTGGACGAGGCTCATCCCGTGAAGCCGCTCTCGTTCTATGGCATTTCCAAACATACGCCGGAGCACTATCTCGAAACTTTCGCTTCTCTTTATGGAATGGACTATACCATCCTGCGGTATGCGAATGTATATGGAATCAGGCAGGATCCGAAAGGAGAGGGAGGCGTCGTCGCGATCTTCGTGGACAAGCTGCTGGAGGGAAAGCAGCCGGTTATCTACGGCAGCGGCGAGCAGACGAGGGATTTCATCTATGTCCAGGATATCGTGAACGCCAATAGGGCCGCCTTAACGAAAGGCAGCCGCGGTATTTATAACATAAGCTGTAACGAGCAGACAAGCGTTAACGAGCTTCTGAAAGAGATGTACGAGGTCAGCGGCATCGGCAGCTTCAACCCTGCGTATGCGGAGGCTCGTAACGGCGATATTATGCACAGCCGGTTGGATAACCGTGCGGCGATGAAGGATCTGGACTGGCGTCCAACCTACACGTTAAGGGACGGACTCCGGGAAACGATGAACTATTACAAAGAGCAATATCAACGATCCTAGGATCAGTACACCTTCTTGGTGTATCCGTCCGGGGCGTTCAAAGGTATGAAATTCAATTTGCGAGCCTCTCTTCCGGGAGCGCTCTCTTTGTTCATCGTAAGGGTGAACACAACCAATCCCTTCTTCTGCTCCTGCTGGAGCCGTTCCACTCTAGCCTTCGTCCAAGGATCTTTCTTCCAATTGCCGCGCCAGTCTTCCCAAAGCAAAGCATCGATATAGGCTGCCGAATCGTCCAGCGTATCGAATCCCCTGTTTTGAATGACCGAAAGTCCCGGATAGCTTGCCTTCACCTCTTGCAGGAAAGCTGCGTAGGCTTCCCGCATGGGGGCCTGCGCTTCCATGTCCTTCATATAATCGTCAATATCCCCGACAGTATCCAGAAATATGCCTTGCATCCCTTTGGATGTAATGGAGGCTTCAATTTCCGACAGCAGCAGCTGGCGATAATGGGCTTCGCGCAAATCCATGAGATAGGAATCCCACTTGGAGAAGTGGATCCGTTCGTCATTGTGCAGGAAATAATCCTGCTCACGAAGCTCTTCGGTGCGCAATTGGTTCCAGGAAGGCGTCTCCATGACGCTAAGATAGCCGATCACCAACGTGCCGGCAGCTTGAATGTCTTGAATCTGCTCACGGGTATACAGCTGAGGCTCTATAATGACGAGATCCTTCGTCTTTAGCTTGGCCATAGCCTGAACGTTCGGGTTTCCATAATAAAGGGAATAATTGTTCACTTGTTGAAAAGGGCCGGTCGCATGCGCTTGCTGCTTCCATATAAACGAGAACAGGGCGAGTGAAACGAGGATCGCTGACGTGTATTTCCATGTGATGGTCATCGTTAATCACTGTCCTTCCTTAGATTTTCCTACATTATATGATAAAAAATGACAGAGATATAGATAAAGTTGACGTAACAGAGCAATGCTATATTTGCATAGGGAGTTGATCACCATGAAGCATATAGCGATTGTAGACGACGATCTTATTTTACTCGGTTTTCTCAAAGAACGGTTTGAAGCCAAAGGCTTGCAGATCTCGGCCTACGGAGATCCTTTCGACGCGTTACCGGCAATTAAAACGATAAAGCCGGATGCCATACTGGCCGACGTGCTGATGCCGGGGATGAGCGGTTTTGATTTTTGCCGGGATCTTCGCTCCGATAAGGCGTTTGGGAGAACGCCGATTATCCTCATGAGTGGGAAGCACTCCGCCGGCGAATTGTCCAAGTCGATGATGGCGGGCGCTGATGACTACATCGTTAAGCCTTTTCAAACCGACGACATGTATACGCAATTACAACAAACCTATTGGAAAAAAAACAATCCGATCGTCATTCGACCAATGGACGGTTAGCGGGGAGGAAGCCTGATTGATTTATCGCCAAAACCGCAGGTGGCTGCCCTACATCGAACTTGCAGCAGTTGCTGCTATCATCGTTGCGATCTATCTGGTCTACCGCTTGGACTGGCTGGCGTGGTCCTTGAATCCGTTCATGTTTCTTATCTTGTATTTTGCCCTGCGTTACGGGAACCGGGTCGGCGTCATGGCTGCAGCGGGGGTCAGCTTGCTCCACATTGCCGCCTATCTCTCGGTCCATGGCGATATGTACGGACTGTTTGATCGCTGGGAGCAGGCGAAGTGGTTCATCTGTTACTGGGGCATCGCGCTATTCGTCGGTCACGTCGCTTCGGACCTGCGTTTCAAGTACAGCATGGTGGCGGACGAATTGGAAGAAATGAACGCGCAGCTGGCCAAAGTGGAAGGAAGCTATCGCGATCTGCATGTTGTGAAGAAAGCATTGGAAACCAAAGTCATTGGCGCCCAAGAAAGCTTGTTTACGCTCTATAGAATCGCCAAAGCGCTCGACTCGGAAGATTCGGAAATTATTTTCACCGATGCCGTCCGCTTGTGCAAGGATTTGATCCAAGCCGGCTCCATCGTCATTTACCGGATGAATCAGAATGGCGATGTGCTGCGGCTGAAAGTGTACTATGGCCCCGAGACCCGATATCCGGCTACCGTTTTTCTGGACAAACCGTCGATATACAGCCGAGTTCGCGAGGAGAAAAGCATACAAATGCGCTTGGAAGGCGAGCCCCTGGATGTACCGATCATGGCGGGACCGCTGCTTGATCAGAACCAAAATATCGTGGCGGTGATCGGTCTGAACGGCATGGATCTCGTATCCCTCAACAAGTATACGCTCGATTTGTTCCGGCTTATTCTCACTTGGATGGGCGAGAGCTGCGTGAAGGCGTTCGAGAGGGAGCGGAAGTTAAAGGATGAGCGTTATTTCCCCGGTACGAAAGTGATGGTGCCCGAATATTTCTACGCCAAATTAAATGAAGAAGCGCTGCGGGAAACGGATTTCGACCAGAAATTCCTGCTCTTGAAGCTGCCCGTGGAACTGGGTGATATGGAGGAGTCTGCTGCGCTGTTGGAAATCAATGAGCTTACACAGCGCATGCTGCGTGACGAGGATGCCATGTCCTACGACGCGTTCCGCGGGGAACTGTTGTTCCTGCTGCCCGCAACTTCACCGGAGCTGGCAGCGCTCATTGAGGAGCGGATTCGCAACCGCTTCGACAGGGGGGCTTAGCCATGCGCGTAACCAGGCATGCCCGGCACTTCGACGTTACCGCATCCGCATGGCTGGCGGCGGCCGCATGTTTCCTATTTGCCGCGTTTGACGTCCTGCAAATGGTTTATTACTCCCTTGGATGGATTTGTTTCATGGTTCATCTTCTCCTTGTTGTTCTGTTCTATTTCATGTTTCAATTCGTCGGCTTGCGCACGTATGACCGTATGAGCGCCGGGCTGATACAGACGTTGTTCCTCTTCTTCCCGGGAGTCGGCTTTGCGGCGGGAGGGCTTATCCTGAGCGGCTTGCTGCTGCTGAGGTTCCGGGAAGACTTCTATGAGGAATACGAGAATTACGTGTATCATGTCCCACACTCGCTGGAAACCTATAACATCGATATCGAAGCCGAGTCGAACCGGGTTCCGTTCCGGGAAGTTCTCATGTCAGGGGAGCATGCCGGCAAGAAAGAAGCCCTATTCTCCCTAATGGAATATGAAGGCCGTAACAAAGTGGAGCTGTTTCATGAGGCGCTGACGAACAGCGATCCTGAAGTGGTGCACTATGCCGCGACCAGTTTGAATTATTTGAACGAGCAGTATATTCGCAGTATTAAGAAATGGACCCAGCTGCTTCAGCAGAACGACAAATCCATAGCGACGTGGACGGAATTGTTTGATTCCTACCGGCACTATCTGGAGAGCCGCTTGCTGACGGAAGAGTTGGCGATGGAGGTCAGGGAAGCCTTCAAAGGTTGGATCGCCAGAGGCAGGCAGCAGTTTCCTAACGAGCCTCGCTTTACCGTGGAGTTGTGCCATCTGGCCCGCATGGAGAAGGATTATAAGACCGCGGTCCGGCTTGCCGGGGAAGTATCCGAAGTAGAGGGCTGCCGGTATTTAACGAATCTGACCAAGGCCGAACTGTTGTATGCGGAAGGAAGGCTGGAGGAGCTAAGCCGGTTCGCTCAGATGTGGTTGGATAGCGATGTGGAGGTTCCGCAGGAATATGTGCCCGCCATCCGATTATGGAAGGAGATGAGGGAGCAAGGTGTCCCGCAAGCTGATCACTTTGTCGTGCGTTATCGTTAGTATGCTTGTACTCGGCGTTATGCTGCAGACGATGAGGGTTGTGGACGTATTTCCTTTGTCCCCGTCGAGATATGTATTCAAAGAAGCCCCCTTCACGACGAAAAGCTCGCAGCCGGCATTCATATCGGGCGCTCCATTGGGCTTATCTTTATATGTAAACCCGAAGGATACGGAAGGTCTCAAGGTCCGAGACAATTTGGAGCATGCGCTGGCGCTGGCCAAACTGCCATGGGATACGATCGCTGCGGAGGACCTTGCAACATTGAAGCCGGGACCTTGGACAGCGCTTCTATTGATGGGAGAAGACGTTAGCGAGCTGGATCTGAACATGGTCCAAACGTACGTTCGCCAAGGCGGCAGACTGCTTGTATATACGCGCTTCTATGCGCCCGCCTGGAACGGCATGTTCGGCATCGCCGCCAACAACGGTTATTTCCCGGGATCGAACCGTGGCATCACGGTGAACCAAACGGTGTTTCCCGGTTATCCAAACTTGCCGCCGACGAATTTGTTGTTCTCCAACAATATGCTCGATGTTAAGCTGCAGCCCGAAGCGGAGGTCTATTTAACCTCACAGGGAACGCCTCTGCTGTGGACGTATGCGTACGGCCAAGGCAAGGTCGTGTATTGGAATTCCACGGCTTCAGCCCAGAAGGAGGGGCGGGGGCTCATGGTGCAATCCATCGGCCTCGCCGTGGACAGCCTTGTGACCTCGCAAGTGGCAGCCCGAAGCTTAAACATCGACGATTTCCCCTCTCCGGTGCCGCAGGTCGATAACCCGCTCATTCATCGAGAGTATGGCTTAAGCACACCTGCTTTCTACGAACGCATCTGGTGGGAGGATATGGTACGCATCTCGAAGCTGTACGGTTGGAAATATACGGGACTGATAATTGGCACCTATCAAAACCGGACCGAACCGCCGCTTCCTTCCTTGCTCGACGGCACGCCGGAGCTCATCCCTTATTTCGGCTCCAGACTGCTCGGCCTCGGCGGCGAAATCGGCCTGCACGGCTATAATCACCAATCGCTCGTAACGGCCGATGAGCCGATCAAGCCGGAGCTCGGTTATGTCCCTTGGCCGAACCAAGCGGCGATGGCGAAGAGTCTAAGGCGGTTGACTGAGCTGACCGACAGCTTATTTCCAGGGCATGAATTGAAGACGTATGTGCCTCCTTCGAACGTTATGAACAGAACGGGCAAGATGGCGTTGGCAGAAGCTGCGCCGTCGATTGATATTCTTTCGTCCCTGTACTCGGTTGGGGGAGAGAAGGGCTTTCTCGAGCAGGAGTTCGGCGTCGATAGCGAATTCCCGCAATTTACGAACTATCCGCGCATTTCTTCCGGTTACGCAATCGATGAAGGCCAATTGTTTTTCATCAACGATGTTATCGCCAATTTCGGCTTGGTCAACCATTTCGTTCATCCGGACGATGCGCTGGATATCCAAAGGTCAGGGGGCAAAGGCTGGAAGTATCTTATCCAACATTTCGAGGGCTGGATGTCCTGGTTGAATAAAACGTATCCTTACTTAGACCCGCTTACGGTTCGAGACGCAGTGAAAAAGTTCAGCCTCTACGAAGCCGGAACGGCGGATGTTCATTATGGAACCCAAAGCATTACGATTACAACGAAGGATCAATTGATTCCGATGCATTACACGGTTCGGGTGCCCGCTCGTCTAGTTCCTCAAATCTCCAAAGAGTCGGGCAATCTCACCCCTTTGGATGAAAAAGAAGGGATCTGGCATCTGGAAGCTCGCCAGCCGACCGTAAATATTCAGTTGAAGGAAAGCAGCCCATGAAAATCGCTTTGATCGTTGAAGGAAGCTATCCCTACATATCCGGGGGCGTAGCCGGCTGGATTCAGATGCTCGTTGCGTCCATGCCCCAGCATCAGTTCGAGATCATTGCCATCTCTTCCTCCCGGCAGGAGGAGGCCGGCTATAAGTACCAGCTGCCGGCGAATATCTCCGGTATCCATGATATCTACATCATGGATTATCAGAATTTGGAAGGCGGGCGCAAACCGCGTCTGTCCGCTGCCGAGGCGGAGGCATGTCTGGCTTGGTTCGGCTTTCACCCCGGCTCGGAAGAGGCGCTCACGCTGATCGCCGATCCAGCGAAGCTGGGCAACCCCGTTTCGTTCATGGAGAGCGAAAGCTTCTGGAATTTCCTCGTCACCGCCTACGAGACGGAGATGCCGAACCACTCGTTCAATAGCTATTTCTGGACGTGGAGGTCGATGTACTTGCCTGCGGTGTACCTGCTGCAGCAAGCTTATCCGCCGGCGGATGTCTATCATGCCGTGTCTACGGGCTATGCCGGTTTGATCGGCACATATTTGCGGATGAAGCGCAAGAAGCCGTTTCTGCTGACCGAGCATGGCGTGTATGCCCGGGAGCGGGAGGAGGAGATCCTGAAGTCGGCATGGGTCGATCCGCCCTTCAAGCGGCGCTGGATCGATTATTTCTACCATATGTCCAAAGGAGCTTACCGGACGGCCGACCGTACAATTGCACTCTACGGCGGAACCCGCCAGATTCAATTGGAGCTCGGCGCTCCTTCGGAACGAGCTCTGGTCATTCCAAATGGAGTCGACTACAAGCGATTGTCGCAGCTTCCCCGGCGGGCAAATTGTGCGAGCGGCCGGATCGTCTTCGGAGCCGTCGTACGGCTCGTGCCGATCAAGGATATCAAGACGCTGCTCTATGCGGCGCGGCTGGCCAGCAGCGAGATTCCTCACATGCAGCTGTGGATCATGGGACCTACCGACGAGGACCCCGATTATTATCAGGAATGCCTCGCTTTGAGACGCAATCTGCAGTTGGAGGACATGGTGACGTTCACCGGCAAGGTTGCCGTCGAAGACTATCTGCCGGCCATCGATGTGCTGATCCTGAGCTCCATTAGCGAAGGGCAGCCCCTCGCCGTCTTGGAAGGCATGGCGGCGGGAGTCCCGTGGATCTGTACGGACGTCGGCAGCTGCCGGGAGCTGCTGGAAGGAAAAGATGAGCGGGACACAGGCATGGCGGGCTATATCGTGCCTCCCGTGAATCCCAGAGCGATGGCCGATATGATGGTGAAGATGCACGGCCTCCCGGATCAGCGGGTCTACATGGGGCAAGTCGGCCGCAGGCGGGTAGAAGCCTTGTATCAGATCGATCATTTTATTGAGGCGTACAAGCAGTTATATGATGAGGTGGTAACCTGATGGCAGGAATCGGATTCACCCTGCAGAAGCTGTTCCGCGAAGATTATTTATCGCTGCGCGTTCGCGCTTACGCATACGCTTCTTTCATTGCGGCGGGCCCGTGGATCTTATCCGTCGGGAGCATTGCCTTCATTAATGTCATCCTCGTTCATGTCGCCAATGTGGAGGACTCCCAGCGTCAGCTGTTCATCGTCACGGTTTCCTACTGCTTCATCTTCTCCCAGATGCTCTCCGGAGGATGGCAGCTCCTCGTAACACGATATTTGGCCGACCATTTTTTCTTGAACCGGCTGGAAGTCGTTACGCCCACCTACACCGGTATTTCCAGAATCGTTTTCGCCATATCGCTCGCAGCCGCCGTCATTTTCTACGGGTCTTCTCCTTTACCCATCCTATACAAAGGGATAAGCGTGATGCTATTTTTCATGTGCGGTCAAATATGGCTGGCGATGGTTTTCTTGACTGCGGCCAAAGATTATAAAATGATCGCCTATTCCTTCCTGGCCGGGTCCGCCGTTTCGGTCGCCGGAGTTTTCGTTTTCCTCCGCTTTCCGGTTATCTTCGGGGCGTACGAGCAGGCGGTCAATATGTTGCTGGGGTTCGGCTGCGGCATTCTGACGACGATGTGTATGCTGGTGTTTGTGCTGCTGCGCGCTTTCCCTGCGAAGATTTCCTCCAATCCGTACGCATTCCTAAGATATGTCGATAAATACCCATCACTCCTATGGGTCGGGTTCCTATACAACATCGGGGTGTGGACACACAATATGATCGTTTGGATGGGACCTTCCGGGGTCTGGATCGAGGAGACGTTCGTGTACAGTCCGATCTATGATACGGCGGTATTCCTGGCCAACCTGACGATTATCCCATCGCTTGTTCTGTTCGTCGTTTCCGTGGAAACGCAGTTTTATGACAAGTACAAATCGTTCTATGGCTATGTGGCGAATGGCGGGACGCTCGAAATGATCCATAAAGCGAAGAAACATATGGTGGAGGTGCTGTGGCGGGAGCTGTACAGGCTCACGAAGCTGCAGGGGATTATCACCGTGTTCGTGATTCTCGTGAGCGAATTGCTGCTGGAGCGAATCGGCTTGCAGAAAACCGTCATCGACATTTTCAGACTATGCGCGCTGGGGGCTTTGTTGAATGCGATTATGCTCATCCATATTCTGCTCCTGCTGTATTTCGAGGATCGCAAGGGCGCCGTCATCGCCGGAGCGGTTTATTGTGCAATGAATGTGCTGCTGACGGCCGGCCTGCTGCCTCTGGGGGTCGATTATTACGGGTTCAGTTACTTCCTGGCGGGTCTTGCCGCTTACGCGTGGAGCGGGTACAGACTGCTGGCCTTTCTGAAACGGATCGAGGTGCATACTTTTATTACGCAAAGCATCGTTTACAAGGATAGGTCCGGATTGTTTACATGGCTCAGTAGGATAAGCGATGCCCGGCGGTTATTCAAATAATCTTTATTTGAACGCTTTTCGGGCTGCGGCGGGCGTCATCCCCAGCACTCTTTTGAACATGGCATGGAAATGGGGAAGGCTCTCGAAGCCGCAAAGCTCGGCGATATGCTGAATGGTGGTATCACTTTCGGCAAGCAGCTGTTTGGCGCGAATGATGCGCTTCGTCATGATGTACGCGGTCACATTCAGGCCGGTCAACTGCTTGAACACCCGGCTGAAATGCGCCGGCGAGACGGCGGCTTGCTTGGACAGCGTGTTAAGCCCGATATCCTCGCAGAAATGCTCATCGATATAGAGCAGACTCTCTCTCATCCAGCCGGGAGCGGCAAGGGGATCGCCTGTATGCAGCGGCATATCCGAGCCTATGTCCCGCTGCAAGTAGAGCAGCACTTGTAGCAGCTGTACGTAGACAGCCTGCCGGTGGCCGGGACTCCTCAGCTTAAGCTCATGCCGGATCGCATCCCAGCAATGCTCCAGGTGCTGCCGCTGCGGCAGCAGTGTGGCCAGCTTGTAATGGCGCAGCTGTGCAGCCTGCTCGAAGCTGTGCAAATAGGAGAACGTATCGCCAAGCTGCGGCGCTTGAACGAGCCCCGGGCTGAAATACACCGCGGTAGAGGTGACGGGGGTTTCTTTATCGGGTGTCGCCCGATGAATCGTATTGCCCGGAATCAGGAACACGTCTCCGGCCTTCATTTCGTAGAACGTGTGATCGATGAAGAAAGTGCCGTTGCCGCGGTACACATACACAATTTCATACCAGTCGTGCAGATGGTCAGGAAGCTCGCTTTGCGAGCTTTTTGTGTTTTTATAGGCATAGGAGAAAGGGAACGTATCTTGGTTATCGAAAATTTTGCGAATGGGCCCCACAGCGACAAGCTCCTTCCGTTTCTGTATGAAGCAATGATATCAAAAAACAGTATAAATGTGCTAAAAATCATTATTTTATTGTTCGGAAATGCTGTTAAAATGAAAGAAAGCGATATCATAAATATGCTCATAAAAGAAGGGATGAAGTCGGGATGCGAATCGATGCTCACCAGCATTATTGGACAATCGACCGCGGGGACTACGGCTGGATCGGGCCCGAACTGCCGGTCTTGTATCGTGACTATTTGCCGGAAGACCTTAGCGCTCATTTGCAGCGGCATCAGTTGGATCGCACCATCGCGGTTCAAGCGGCGCCTACTTTGGCGGAAACGGATTATCTCCTGTCCTTGAGCGAAGGTTCCGAGACGATTGCAGGCGTAGTAGGGTGGCTCGATCTGAGCGATCCCGAGCACTTGCAGCACTATGCAAGATTTCGCGAACATCCGAAGTACGTCGGCTTTCGCGTGATGATCCAGGAAATGCCGGATGCGAGCGTCATTCTTCAGCCTTCCTATGTGGAGGCGCTGCGGTATTTTGCCCGGGAGGACGTGCCTGTTGATTTACTCGTGAAGTCACAGCAACTGGAGGCGGTCGTCGAGCTGCTCGACAAGGTGCCGGGCTTGCGCGGGGTTATCGACCACATCGCCAAACCGCAGATCGCAGCAGGCGTGACCGAGCCTTGGAAGAGTCAGATGACGGCGATCGCGAAGCATCCGGGCATCTACTGCAAGCTGTCGGGCATGGTGACGGAAGCGGATCATGAGCGTTGGCAGGAAGCGGATTTCACCGGATATATCCGGCATGTGCTGGATGTGTTCGGGTCGGAGCGGGTGATGTTCGGCAGCGATTGGCCGGTTTGCCTGCTGGCGGCTGATTACGATGAAGTCATGCAGATCGTGCAGCGCGCATTGCCGGAAACTTGGACGGATCGGGAACGGGAACGATTATTCGGACTAAACGCAAAGGAGTTTTATAAATTATGAGATACCGACAATTAGGCCAAACCGGGCTGGACGTCTCGGTGCTGAGCTTCGGGGCTTCATCGCTCGGCTCCGTTTTCCGGGAGACGAATGAGGCGGAGAGCATCCGGACCGTGCATGAGGCTGTTGACTTAGGCATTAACCTGATCGACGTCTCCCCGTATTATGGACTGACCAAGGCGGAGACGGTGCTGGGGAAAGCGATCGGGCAAATGGATAGGTCACGCTTCATCTTGTCGACGAAGGCCGGGCGTTACGGGGAAGCCGAGTTCGATTTCTCGACCGAGCGGATCATTCGCAGCGTCGATGAGAGCCTGAAGCGGCTGCAAACCGATTATATCGATATTTTGTATTTGCACGATATTGAATTCGTCCCTTTTCATGAGGTTGCCGAAGGGGCGTTTCCCGCGCTGGATGCCTTGAAGCAGTCCGGCAAAATTCGGTATTTCGGCGTATCCGGCTTGCCGCTGTCCGTATTTGAAAAATCGCTGGCCGTGAAACCGCTGGATTCCGTCCTGTCTTATTGCCATTACGCTTTGAATGACACGTCATTGCTGGATGTAGTGCCGCTTCTCGAGCAGCACGGCGTCGGCTTGGTGAATGCGTCGCCGCTCTCGATGGGGCTGCTGAGCACGAGACCGCCGGCGGCCTGGCACCCGGCACCGGCTGATATTCAGCAGGCCTGCAGGGAGGCGGCGGAGCATTGCACCCGCCAAGGCACGGATATCGCCAAGCTGGCGGTGCAGTTCGCAACAGCAGACGAACGGATCCCGACGACGCTGGTCAGCACCGCCAACCCGGAGAATATCCGCAAGAACATCGCATGGACGGATGAACCCATGGATACTCAGCTGCTGCAAGAGGTGCTGGACATTCTGAAGCCGGTTCATAACAAATCTTGGTTAAGCGGAAGATCTGAATATAACGAAAGAACGTTTGTGTAGAGGAGGGCAACCGAATGAAAGCGATCGTATGTGAACAGATTGAGCAGTTTCGAATGGTAGAACTGGAATCTCCTGAGCTTCGAGCCGGAGAGGCTATCGTTCGTATTCAAAGGATCGGCATCTGCGGAACGGACTTGCATGCTTACAAAGGGAACCAACCCTTTTTCAGCTATCCGCGCGTATTGGGGCATGAGCTTTCCGGTTATATCGAATCAATCGGAGACGGGGTAACGGGGCTTGCGGTCGGCGATCAAGTCAGCGTTGTGCCTTATCTCCACTGCGGATCTTGCATTGCCTGCCGCGAGGGCAAGACGAACTGCTGCACCGACATGAAAGTGCTTGGCGTCCATGTCGACGGGGGGATGCGGGAGCTGATCGCTGTACCGGCCAGCCATTTGATCAAGACCGACGGGCTGACGCTGGAGCAAGCGGCCATGCTGGAGCCGCTCGCCATTGGCGCCCATGCGGTGCGCCGGTCGGAGCTTCGCGCCGGTCAGACCGCGCTCGTGATCGGCGGGGGGCCGATCGGGCTTGGCGTCATGGTTCTGGCCAAGCAGCGCGGCGCGACCGTCATCGCCATGGATATCAATGAGGAGCGCTTGGCGTATTGCCGCAATTGGGCGGGGGCGGACTACACGGTGAACGCGCTGGAGCAGCCGAAGGATCGGCTGCTGGAGCTGACGAACGGGGAGCTTCCGGTCGTTGTCTTCGACGCGACAGGCAATGCCCGGTCGATGACGGATTCGTTCGGGCTTGTCGCCCACGGCGGCAAGCTGGTGTATGTCGGACTCGTGAAGGCCGATATCTCGTTCCACGATCCCGAGTTCCATAAGAGGGAGCTGACGTTGATGGCCAGCCGCAATGCCACGCTGGAGGATTTCGCTGCCGTACGGGCCGCCATGCAGGCCGGCGTTATTGATGTAGAGCGTTATATTACGCACCGTGCTTCCTTCGATGAGATGATCGGCCAATTCGAAACTTGGCTGAAGCCGGAGTCGAAGGTGATTAAGGCCGTTGTATGTTTGTAAAAGAAGCGCTCAACCGCTGTTATGGCGGTTGGGCGTTTTTTGCGGTGTGGAGTCCGCCGCTGCCGGGCAGGGGGCAACGTGTGCGGGGCGAGCCACCGGCGTGAGCTGCGGGAGGCACGCTAACGGACTGAGAGGTCCCTATTCGGCGAGCAAGGGCCTCGAGGAGAAGGTAACGGACTCCAGTGCCGTTATTCGCCTGTTAGGGCCTGATTTCGCCCAGAAACTGGGCAAATAAGGCCCCTGGTGTCCGTTAGCGGCGAAATGCGCCGCTTTTCACGCGAATAGCGGCCGCTGTGTCCGTTAGAGCGCCGCCGGTCCGGGGCTTCCTGTGCGAGGTGAGCCGCAGGCGTGAGCTACGGGAGGCACGCTAACGGACTGAGAGGTCCCTATTCGGCGAACAAGGGCCTCGAGGAGAAGGTAACGGACACCAGTGCCGTTATTTGCCCGCTCGGGCCTGATTATGCCCGGAAACTGGGCAAATAAGGCCCCTGGTGTCCGTTAGCGGCGAAATGCGCCGTTTTTCGCGCGAATAGCGGCCGCTGTGTCCGTTAGAGCGCCGCCGGGCCGGGGGCAACGTGTGCGGGCGAGCCACCGGCGTGAGCTGCGGGAGGCACGCTAACGGACTGAGAGGTCCCTATTCGGCGAGCAAGGGCCTCGAGGAGAAGGTAACGGACTCCAGTGCCGTTATTAGCCTGTTTTCACTCGATTTTGGCTGCCAAATCGGCAAATAAGGCCTTGGGTGTCCGTTAGAATCGGCACACCACGGTTTTCACGAGAATAACGGCTCCCGTGTCCGTTAGAATGCGTGCTGCATGACCTGACGGCTTATGGAGCAGGCAGCTGCCATGCCAGAATCTATATACTGGCGGGATAAGCTACTTTGGGTGGAAATTCGGATACCGGCGGGGATAAGGCACTCTTGGCGGGTGACGGCACACTAGTAGACTAGCTAACGGACACAGCGGCCGTTATTCGATGATCTTGCGACATTTGGGAATTCTAACGGACACCAGTGCCGTTATTTGCTCGCTCGGGCCTGATTTCGCCCGGAAACTGGGCAAATAAGGCCCCTGGTGTCCGTTAGCGGCGAAATGCGCCGCTTTTCACGCGATTAGCGGCCGCTGTGTCCGTTAGAGCCGCTGGGCAGGAGGCTTCCTGTGCGGGGCGAGCCGCCGGCGTGAGCTACGGGAGGCACGCTAACGGACTGAGAGGCCCCTATTCGGCGGACAAGGGCCTCGAAGAGAAGGTAACGGACACCAGTGCCGTTATTTGCCCGCTCGGGCCTGATTTCACCCAGAAATTGGGCAAATAGGGCCCCTGGTGTCCGTTAGCGGCGAAATGCGCCGCTTTTCACGCGATTAGCGGCCGCTGTGTCCGTTAGAGCCCCTGGCCTGGGGCTTCCCGTCCAGGGCGAGCCTCCGATGGCCAGGGTTCGGCTAACCCATATCGCAGATGCGCCCTCCCCAGACGCTTACACCGTCAATCACATTAGCGGCTCCCCTATTCGAACAGTCACCGCAACATGGTCAAATACTATAGACCTCATCTATAGTGAGTATCGAAACTATTAATTATTTGAATGCCGAAACAATCTTTATAATAAGGAGTAGCTAAACGAACTACTCACGAACATACATGATGGAGGCGAATAGATCTTGAATCAAACAACTGTTGGCATTGAAGAGTTAAGCATCAATTCCATCCGCACGCTGACCATCGACGCCGTCGAGAAAGCAGCGATGGGTCACCCCGGCATGCCGATGGGCGCGGCTCCAATGGCTTATGCATTGTGGACGCAGCATCTCAAGCACAACCCGGCTGACGCACAGTGGGCAGACCGCGACCGCTTCGTGCTGTCGGCAGGACACGGCTCTATGCTGCTGTACAGCTTGCTGCACCTTAGCGGATACGGCCTGACCCTGGACGATATCAAGGAATTCCGTCAATGGGGAAGCCTTACGCCCGGACACCCGGAATACGGCCATACGGTCGGCGTAGAAGCGACGACGGGTCCGCTCGGTCAAGGCGTAGCGATGGCTGTAGGGATGGCGATGGCGGAGGCACATCAGGCATCCGTCTATAATAAGCCGAACTTCCCGATCGTGGACCACTACACGTACGCAATTTGCGGTGACGGCGACCTCATGGAAGGTGTTTCCTCCGAAGCGGCTTCACTGGCCGGACATTTGAAATTGGGCAAGCTAATCGTGCTATACGATTCCAACGACATTTCGCTTGACGGGGAACTAAACATGTCGTTCTCCGAGAACGTCCGGACACGGATAGAATCCTACGGCTGGCAGTACCTTCGCGTCGAAGAAGAAAACAACGTCGCGCTGATCTCCGCTGCTATCGCAGAGGCTAAGGCGGATACGAACCGTCCGACGCTGATTGAGATCAAAACCACAATCGGCTACGGCTCCCCGAATAAAGCCGGCAAAGGCGGCCACGGCGGCACGCACGGCTCGCCGCTGGGCAAAGATGAGCTGCGCCTCACGAAGCAGTCGCTGGGCTGGCCGCTTGAGCCGGACTTCTATGTGCCGGCTGAAGTATACGAGCACTTCGCGCACTTCAAGCAGCAGGGCGCAGCAGCGCAACAAAGCTGGGAGCTCCTGTGGAGCGGCTACCAGCAAGCATACCCCGAGCTCGCCAAGCAATTCGAGCTCGCCAGCCGCGGCGACCTGCCGGCGGACTGGAACGCCGACGTGCCGCGCTTCACACCGGAGAGCGGCGCGATCTCGACGCGCACCGCGTCCGGCAAAGTGCTCAACGCCCTGGCGCAGCGGGTGCCTCAGCTTGTCGGCGGCTCGGCTGACCTGGCGAGCTCCAACATGACGATGCTGAACGGCGATGCCGCATTCAGCGCCGCGGATTACAGCGGCCGCAACTTCTGGTTCGGCGTTCGCGAGTTCGCCATGGGCGCGGCGCTTAACGGCATGACGCTGCATGGCGGGGTGCGGGTATTCGGCGGCACCTTCCTGGTGTTCAGCGACTACCTGCGCGGAGCTATCCGCTTGTCCGCGCTGATGAAGCTGCCGGTGGCGTACGTTTTCACGCACGACAGCATCGCGGTCGGCGAGGACGGTCCGACGCATCAGCCGATCGAGCAGATCCCATCCCTGCGGATGATTCCGGACCTGACATTGTTCCGCCCTGCGGATGCGAACGAAACGGCGGCCGCTTGGGAGTATGTTCTCCAAGCGAAGGAAGGCCCGTTCGTCTTCGCCCTGTCCCGTCAGAACCTGCCGGTACTGCCTGGCACGGATCAGCTTGCTTTCGCCCATATTCATCAGGGGGCTTACGTTCTGGCTGAAGCGGCGCCCGGCGAGAAGCCGGATGTGCAGCTCATTGCCACAGGCTCCGAGGTCAGTCTTGCACTTGACGTGAAGAAGCAGTTGGCGCAATATGGTATTGGAGCTAACGTCATTTCCATGCCAAGCCGTGAACTCTTCGAGCAGCAGTCTGCCGACGTGCAGCAGGCGGTGATTCGCCCTGATGCGAAGGCGAATGTCGTCATCGAGATGGCATATCCTGCCGGATGGGACGAGATCACAGGAGGCAAGGGCTTCGTCGTAGGCATCCGCAAATTCGGAGCATCTGCGAAGGCGGATCGGGTGATTCGTGAATATGGCTTTACCGCAGAAGCAATCGTAGAACAAATCAGACAGAAGTATTTCCAAGATTAACCCGCAGAGGGAGAAAAGGTAGGGAATCAGGATGAAATTGTTTATCGACACAGCCAATGTAGAAGAAATTCGCAAAGCACACGCACTAGGAGTAGTTGCAGGCGTGACGACTAACCCTTCACTTATTGCCAAAGAAGGCAGAGATTTCTTCGAAACCGTGAAAGAAATTATCTCCATTGTAGGCGATGTTCCGATCAGTGCCGAAGTGGTTTCCTTGAAAGCGGACGAAATGATCGAGCAAGGCAAGAAGCTGGCTCAGCTGAGCCCGAATGTCGTCATTAAGCTGCCGATGACACTTGACGGTCTGCAAGCGACAAGCGCGTTCCGGGCACTAGGCATTCCGACGAACGTTACACTGATCTTCTCCTCGACGCAAGCTCTTCTGGCTGCGCGTGCAGGAGCAACCTTCGTATCGCCGTTTATCGGCCGCTTGGACGATATCAACCAAGTCGGGATGAACTTGATCAAGGAAATCAGCCAAATTTTCCAAGTGCACAACATCCAATCCGAAATTATCGCAGCGAGCGTTCGTCACTCCGCTCACGTTATCGAGGCGGCGCTTGCAGGTTCCCATATCGCAACAGTGCCTTATAAAGTCATTGAATCCATGAGCAAACACCCGCTGACCGATGCGGGCATCGAGAAATTCCTGGCTGACTGGGAAGGCGCAAACCAAAAAACGTTTTAATCTATGGTCCTAAAGCAAAGATCCGCTTTATTTAAAGCGGGTCTTTTTTCTCTGGATGCGCTATAGTAATTGTAGGATTTCGAGATTGAAATTGGACAAGATGAGGGAGGATTAGGCATGATCATCAGCAATTTGCAGCACTTCGAGAAGGAACGCCATCTGTGGCCGGCCGCTATCGGCCGTGGAATCGATTACATCGTTAGCCGCAATCTAGGTGAAGCGGAGCCTGGACGTTACGATTTGGAAGGCGATAACGGGCAGCTTATGTATGCCAATGTGCAGGAGGTCGTCACTTGTCCGGCCGCGGAGCAGCTGGCTGAATCTCACGTCGTGTATACGGATATTCAATTCCTGATTCGCGGCGAGGAGAAGCTGTGTTTCTATAAGCTGCATGAAGGTGCCAAAATAAGCGATAATAAATTTGACACGCACGATGTGGCTTTCTATGAATCCGATCCTGCACAGCAGGAGACCGGCGTTATTTTGCAGCCAGGCATGTTCGCGGTCTGTTTCCCTTCGGATGTTCACCGTCCGAACTGTACCGTCACAGCGCCGACTGCGAACAAGAAGGTTGTCGTCAAGGTACATAAGGATTTGCTGCAGCTATAACGACATAGAGGACTGTCTCCAAGGGGCTGCCGTGACCGGGGGATGGTCCTCTTTTTATTCTTCTAACGATGCCTCGATAACCAAAAAACCGCCCCCAAGTCACAATGACTTGAAGACGGTCCTCCAACATTAAGCTTTTCCCGGAATCATTCTTGCTTGCTTCCATTTCCCGAACTTGTAGTAGATCAGGTTCAGCGCCGCAGCAACGGTAAAGCTGACAGGGAAACTCCACCAAATGACATCGAAGCCGTATTGGTGGGATAGCACCGTAGCCAGCGGAATCCGCACCAGCAGCAAAGCGACGAAAGCAACCAACAGCGGGAACACCACCGCCCCGGCGGAACGTACGACACCCGCGACAACGTTAAACACGCCGAAAATAATAAACGACCATAGCGTCAAATTATTGATGTGAACGCCCAGATCAATGGCCTTGCCTTCCGGCGGAAGGAA
The DNA here is from genome assembly GCF_028765165.1 of Paenibacillus sp. MAHUQ-63. Lineage (GTDB taxonomy): Bacteria > Bacillota > Bacilli > Paenibacillales > NBRC-103111 > Paenibacillus_E. The sequence goes on from NZ_JARADB010000018.1 coordinate 28,021, forward strand.
GAGCGACACGGCTTCGCGGTTGAACAGATGCAGCACGACGACGATCAGTCCCGTCATGGCGATGTTGACCCCGACGCCGGTCCATGTGATCCGGTTCACCCGGTCCCATTTGCCCGCGCCGATATTCTGCGCGGCCATGGAGGTGACGGCTCCGCCAATGGCCATTGCCGGCATCTGCACGTAGCTGGAGATTTGCATCGCAACGCCGAAGGCGGCCGTCGACTCGGAGCCGTACGAGTTCACGAGATGAACCAGCAATAAGTTGCTGACGGAGACGACGACCATGTTGAGTCCCATCGGCACACCCTTTTGCACCAAGGTCCGAATAATCGTCCAATTAATGCGCAGCAGCGGGAGATCCTCCCGGGTAATCCGCAGAAAATATTTTTTCCTGTACAAATACATAACGAGCAGCACGAGGCTGACCAGTTGGGCGATGAAGGTGGCGACGGCAGACCCGGCAATGCCCATCTTCGGGAACGGCCCGATCCCGTCGATCAGCAGCGGATTCAGAATAACGTCCAATACAGCCGACAACAGCAGGAAATAGAAAGGCGTTTTCGCATCACCCGAACCGCGCAAAATCGCCATGATCAGGTTAAATCCGAACATGAACGGCACGCCGGCGAACATAATTCTCGTATAGGTAACCGCAAGGTCTTTCACATCCAGCGGGGTATTCATCCACGTTAGAATCGTGTGCGAGAAGATGAGTCCAAACAAGGCGACGATAATCGATAGAATCAAGAAGAAGACGGTGCTCGTCCCGACCACCTTTTTGGCTTCATGCGTCTTCTGAGCCCCGAGATTTTGGCCGATCAGGATAACCGCAGCCATCGCGAAGCCGAAGATGGAGGAGATCAGGAAGAACATGATCAGGTTGGCATTGGACGTTGCGGCCAGGCCGGCTTCGCCTAAATATTTGCCGATCCAGACCGTATTGATGGAACCGTTCAGCGTCTGCAGCACATTGCCTAATAGAATCGGCATGGAGAATAAGATCAATGTTTTGGTAATTGGGCCTTCCGTTAGTGAAGGTCGTGCTTTCTTAGGTGCGTTTGCATGATCACGCATTGTTAGCCTCCTGCTGTTTCTGACTTGCTATCAAATGCTTCTTTCTACAATGACTTAGCGCTATTTCGAAATCCGGCGGTCGAGAATCCATGGACCGAAAGGAATGAAAGCGGCCAGGAACGCTCCTAGCACACGCCACACGGTCCAGCGATGAGCCATCGTTGCCCAGGCGATGGCCAGCAGATAGAGGGAGAAGAGAACCCCGTGAGCCATTCCGACTACGGTTACGGCTTGCGGCATATCGAGGGCATATTTGAGCGGCATGGCAATGCACAGCAAAATTAGAAAAGAAAGTCCTTCCGCCCACCCGACATAGCGCAGCGTTTTTAGCGATTGGTTTAGCAACTCGTACAGCTCCTTAGCATAAAATATTGTTAAAACTATCCTATTGTAAACGAGAAATATGTAGGGAGTATGAACAAATGTTTTCAATTGGACACAATCTAGTTTTTTTAGTAGGATAATAGGAATAGCTTAACAATAGTAGTTTAACATTAGTAACTAAATTTTAGTAGTTTCGTAGAGGTAGGGGGAAATAGGATGCTTCGTCTTGGCGAGAGAGTCATTGTAATTGGAGACAGTTTGGAACAAAACCTGCCGATCGGCGGATACGGATATATCATTGCTTACGACCGGAATAACGATAATATTTTCGATTACGTCATTCGTGTGCCTAAAGATAATAAGCACTATTACGTGCCTGCTTCGGATATCGAGCTGGAAACCGTCATTCTGTCTCAGGAAGCGGAACAAATCGAGAAGGAAGCGCTGATCGATTTTGCGCTGGCCACGAAGAACGAGGAGCTATTCCGCAGAGTGATGAACGGTGAGCCGCTGCCGGACAAAGAGCGCGATAAGGAAGTTCAGTCCAGAGAGGATTTCATTAAACAAATCGGCTTGAAGGCCTGGATTTAAGCGTCATATATAAGGAATTGGAAACCGCCCGTGTGGCGGTTTTTTCTTTTTTTCTGCGTATGGATTGATAATTTCGGTAAATGGTGGTACATTAGTATCCGAACACAAAACCAATTTAGTATTTTAGTTCTGAGGTGCGCATATGGATGCCAAGAAACAGTTAATTATGGAAGCCGCGAAGAAATCTTTCTCCCTGTTCGGGTATAAAGGCACGACGATGGATCAAATCGCCAAAATTGCCGGTGTCGGCAAGGCGACGATCTATACGTTTTTCGAAAATAAAGAAGTGCTTCTGAACGATATCATTCAATCGCTTATCGCCGAGATGAAGGACGTCGCCGGGAAAGCACTTGCCGAAGGCGAAACGCCGATCGCCAAAATTCATAGCGCCCTATATGAAATTCTTGTGTTCCGCAAAGAGCATGAGCTGCTCATCCAGCTGGCGCATGAAGTTCAGCAATTCGGCAGTCCGGTTACGATTGAGGCTATGGCCAGTATCGAGAAGGAAGTGGTTCAGTTTATCGCTGAGCATATTCAGAAGGCGATACATAACGGCACGATGAAAGCTTGCGAGCCGAAAATGACGGCTTTTATTTTATTTAAGCTGTATGTCGCGCTCGTGTTCGATTGGGAGAAGCAGAACGAGCCATTGACCGATGAGAAGATTTTAAGCTTGCTGCAGATTTATTTTGGCAATTTTTTGAACTAGCTATACGTAGGGGGAATTTTCATGCGATTTATTCGACCGATGGTTTATTCTGTGATGGCTGTTGTGATAGGGACGAGCGCTTTTCTATTGACGACCCGAGAGGCGACGAGCCAGAGCGATGCGGCCAATCAACTGCATCCGACCGCTTATATTGAGTCGAACGAAGTGAGCGCCAGCTTCAAGGTCGGCGGAAGAGTGACGGAGATCCTCGTGAAAGAAGGGGATACGGTGAAAAAAGGGCAAGTGCTGGCACGATTGCAAAGCGCCGAGATTGAAGCGAAGGTCGAGCAAGCCAAAGCGGCTGTCGCGCTTGCCCAAGGCAAGATCGCCGAAGCGCAAGGCGCGACGGCAACGGCACAGGCGAAGAAGCAGCAGGGCATCGCGGGCGTGACCGTGACGGCGGATACCGCCGAGCAGCAGGTGGCGCAGGCGCAAGCGGCGGTTAACGCCGCCCAAGCCAAAGTGGACGCGCTGAAGAGCGGTGCCCGGCCGGAAGAGAAGAAGCAAGCGGAGATTCAGTTCCAGGCGGCTTCTGAAGTATACGCGCTTGCCGAGCAGAATCTGAATCGGATGAACGCGCTGCTGGAGCAGGGGCTCGTCTCGCAAGCGGACGTGGACAAAGTGAAGATCAGCTACGAGGAAGCGAAGACGAAGCGCGATCTGGCGCAGCAGCAGCTGAACATGGCGAATCAAGGTCCGCGCGAGGAAGAGATTCGCGGAGCGGAGGCGCTGCTGGAACAAGCGAAGGCATCGCTGAAGCTGGCGGAGGCGAACCGCGGGACCGTGCAGGTGAGACAAGGCGACGTTAAGGCGGCGGAAGCGGCGGTGCAGCAAGCGCAAGGCGCGGTCAAGTCGGCGCAGTCCGGCGAGCAGCAGGCCAAAGCGGCGCAGCTGGAAGCGGAGACGTACCTCAGCTACACGGAGCTGGTGGCGCCGGCGGACGGCGTGGTGCTGTACCAGTCCGCACAGGTTGGCGAGCTCGTCGGCTCGGGCTTCCCGGTCTTCTCGCTGGAGTCGGCCGAGAAGCGATGGGCGAAGTTTTACTTGCCCGAGACGCATATCGCCGGACTCCAAGCAGGCAGCAAGATCAGCATGAAGATGTTGTCCACCGGCGAGGAAATCGTAGGTACGATCACCTCGGTAGCGGCAGCGCCGGATTTCGCCATCAAGAAAGCGACACAAACCTCAGGCGAAACGGATATCCGCTCGTTCGGCATCAAAATCGATTTGAGCGCATTGCCGGATACGGCTACGACGGGCATGACGCTGCAATGGAACGGTAAAACGGAAGGATGATGAAGGAGATGGATCTTCGGATTGGCAAGCTGATAGCGGAGGAATGGATGCACATTCTGAAGGACCGGCGCCTGTTTCTGATCTTGTTCTTCGTACCGGTCATGTATACAGTGCTCTTCGGTTCCATCTATGTTCATCACAAAGTGACGGAGATGGCGACCGTCGTGATCGATGAGGATCAAAGCCCGCTCAGCCGGCAAGTGATTCAAGCTTTCGAGCAGAGCGAGTCGTTCGAGATCAAGAAGGAATATCACTCGGAAGACGAAGTGAAGCGGGCTCTGGAAACCGGCGAAGCGAAGGTTGGCCTCGTTATCCCCGCTAATTTCGAAGCGAAGCTGAAGCATGGCGAAACGTTGCCGCTTCTCACGCTGATCGACGGCAGCAACATGATGATCTCCAACTCGGCGACCAAGGGAGCGAACGAGGTCATCACAACGTTCAGCATGGGCTATTCGCAGAAAAAGCTCCAGCTGCAGCAAGGCTTGCAGAACGAGCAGGTCATGAATACGTTGTCGCCGATTCCTTACCGGTATCGGATTATGTATAACTCTGCTTTTAACTATAGCGACTTCATGCTGTATGGCCTTGTCGGGGCTATTCTGCAGCAAGTGTTGTTTCTCGGAATCGCTCTGACGATTACAAGGGAGAAAGACGCCGGCACCTGGCGCCGTTATGAACCGTGGAAGACGAATCCTTGGCGTATCGCTTACGTGAAAACCGCACCTTATTTTCTTATTAATCTGTTTAACACATCCGTCGCCTTGGTGATTGCTCTGTATGCCTTTGGCGCGCCGATGGGCGGCAGCCTGCTCGTCGGTCTCGGCATCATTCTCAGCTTCACCTTCGCCGTCAGCGGGATCGGCTATCTGATCTCCCTGTTTTCAAGCAATCAGCTCGGAGCGACACAGACGGCGATGCTGATTGCCGTGCCTTCGTTCATGCTGTCGGGCTTCACCTGGCCTTTTGAGGCGATGCCGAAAGCGCTGCAGGTACTCGGCCATATGCTGCCGCTTACGTATTTCTTGGACGGCGTGCGCAGCGTGTTCGTGAAAGGCAATGACTTTCAAGTGGTTTGGCACGATTGCGTCGCGCTCATTCTGACCGGAGCATTAACGTACTTCATTGCGATGCTGCTGACGCGTTTCGTCGTTTTCGCGAAAAAGAAAGAGGATCCCGCCCAGCCCGTTCTGACGTCCGGCTCCAATCTCACTGTATAACGATTCAGGAAGGAAGCGATTTTGGTGAAAAAAACGCTCATTAGCCTCACGGCGGCACTGCTTCTCGTTGCCAGCTCCGGCTTGGTCTATGCCGATGAGGACACGGTGCAAGAACCCGAGCAAAATGTTTATGTTCATGAAGAAGTTCTGGAGACGGTAACTTCTATAGATTTGGATTTTGTGTTGGATAAAGCGCTGAAAGACTCCCATAATTTAAATCTGCTGGCGCTCAAATATGCCGCTCAAGGCAGCAAGAAGGCGGATTTGGAGGCCCAGATGGACGCACTGGACGCGATGGGCGCAGCCTCGTTCACGCCGGGGCATCTGCCGAGTACGCCTGCGGAGGTGACGAATACGGGCAATCCGCTGCTGCCGAATTTGACGGAGCCGTCCGATATTGCCTGGACTGTTATGCAGAACAATGCTATGAACCAAATGATGCAGGGCATGGGCGCTCTCGCCGGAGGCATGAACAGCATCATCGCAGCCCAGCGGGCCCAAATGAAAACGGCGGCGCATCAGCTCGGCACGGATCAGCGCAACTCGCAGCTGCAGTCGGACGAAGCGAAGGCCGGCATTCGGCTGCAGACGATCGCGCAGTATGCGCAGCTTCTCGGCCAGAAGAAGCAGCTTGACTTCATGAACGCGTATGCCGGCGTGCTTGACAAGGAGCTGCTTCGGGCAACGCTGCTGGCGCAGCAAGGCCTGGCCTCGCCGGAGGATATTTTGACGGCGCAGAAAGCGGTCAATAAGCAGAAGGACGACACTGCCGCTCTGCTGAACAATTATCGTTTGGGGCTCGTCCAGCTCTCTACGGATATCGGAATTTCCTATGATCCCAATCTGCAGCTGAAAGAAATTGCTCCAATTACGGTGGAGCCAGTAACCGAAACGGACACGATGACCTTGCTGAGGAATTCTTATCAGATGAAAGCATCCGGCAACAACATCGACGAAGCGGTTTGGGAAACGGTCCATACCGTCACCCAGAATACTTACGGGGATACGTATTTAGGTGTTAATGTGGCCATCAGCGGTCAGAAAAACGAGCAGGCACAGCTTGAATTGACCAAGAAAATTCAAGCCACCTACCATGATGCCCGCAACGCTTACGACGCCGTTTTGACCGAGCAGCGGAATGCGGGCGACGTGCAGGCGGACTGGCAGAAGATGAAGCTCCGCTACGACATCGGCGTTATCTCCAAGCACGATCTGAACAAATTTCAGATCAAAGTGACTCAGAGCGAGACGGCTCTTGCCGCCGCCAAGCTTAAATATTATGTGCTCAAGGAAAAAGCGAAAGCGATGGACACCGGGTTCATTCAATAATAGGCAACCACAGTCCCTGATGCGCTGCGGGTTCTCAGAACCTTAGCCGTCAAGGGACTGTGGTTTTTTCTGGATTGAGTTCGCAAAATTTCTGGGATATAATGAAAAGAATGACCAAATGCTGTTCAAAGGGGTGTAGAAAACTTGAGCATTACAAGGAAAGATGTCGATCATGTCGCGAAGTTGGCTAGACTCGATCTGAGCGAGAATGAGAAAGAATTGTTTACCGGCCAGCTTAATGCCATTTTACAATATGCAGATCAGTTGAACGGCCTGAATACCGAAGGCGTGGCGCCAACGAGCCATGCTATGCCGCTGACGAACGTGATGCGTGAAGATGTGGTGACACCTTCGCTGCCGATTGAGAAAGTGCTTGCCAATGCGCCGGATCATGAGGACGGGCAGTTCAAAGTACCTGCTGTTTTGGAATAATTCTGTAGATTAGAGAGTCATATGAAAGGGTGTGCCTGTCGTTGTCTTTGTTTGATCTGAACCTACAACAAATTCACGAGAAGCTTCAAGGCAAAGAGATTACCGTTGCCGATCTCGTGGATCAATCCTATACAAGAATTGGGCAAGTGGAGAGCAAGATTCGCGCTTTCCTTACATTGGATGAAGAGAATGCAAGAGCGGCTGCGGCCAAGCTGGACGCTCAGATTGCCAGCGGCGCAGCGCGCGGCGATCTGTTCGGTCTGCCGATCGGGATCAAGGATAACATGGTCACGGAAGGCTTAAGAACGACTTGCGCCAGCAAGTTCCTGTCGAATTACAATCCGATTTATGATGCGACGGTTGTCAGCAAGCTGAAGGAAGCGCAAACCGTCACGATCGGCAAGCTCAATATGGACGAGTTCGCCATGGGCGGCTCCAACGAGAATTCCGCCTTCCATCCGACCCACAATCCGTGGAACACGGCTTATGTGCCGGGCGGCTCCAGCGGCGGCTCCGCTGCGGCGGTGGCTGCAGGCGAGGTGTACTTCTCGCTCGGCTCCGACACCGGCGGCTCGATCCGCCAACCGGCAGCCTATTGCGGGATCGTCGGGCTGAAGCCGACGTACGGTCTTGTGTCCCGCTATGGTCTCGTCGCGTTCGCCTCTTCGCTCGACCAGATCGGGCCGCTGACGAAGAACGTGGAAGATTCCGCCTACTTGCTGCAGGCGATTGCCGGCTACGATCCGAAGGATTCGACCTCGGCAAAAGTGGACATCCCGGACTATCTCGGCGCATTGACCGGAGATGTGAAGGGTCTGCGTATCGGCGTGCCGAAGGAATACATGGGCCAAGGCATCGACCCTGCCGTGAAGGACAAGGTGCTGGAAGCGCTGAAAGTGCTTGAAGGGCTGGGCGCTACATGGGAAGAAGTGTCGCTGCCGCATTCCGAATATGCGGTGGCTACCTACTATCTGCTGGCTTCCTCCGAAGCCTCCTCCAACCTGGCGCGCTTTGACGGCATTCGCTACGGCGTTCGCTCCGACAACGCGAACAACCTGCTCGACTTGTACCATCTGTCCCGCAGCGAAGGCTTCGGCCCTGAGGTGAAGCGCCGGATCATGCTGGGCACCTATGCATTAAGCTCGGGCTATTACGATGCTTATTATTTGAAAGCACAGCAAGTGCGTACTTTGATCAAGCAAGACTTCGATCAAGTGTTTGAGAAGTTCGATATTATTATCGGGCCTACGGCTCCGACGCCTGCTTTCAAGATCGGCGAGCAAAGCGATGACCCGCTCACGATGTATTTGAACGATATCATGACCATTCCGGTCAGTTTAGCGGGTATTCCTGCAATCAGCGTCCCTTGCGGATTCGTGAACGAGCTTCCGGTTGGCCTGCAAGTCATCGGCAAAGCGCTGGATGAGACGACGCTTCTGCGTGTCGCTCACGCTTTCGAGCAGCATACCGATCACCATAAGCAGCGCCCGCAATTGTAAGTTCACAGTTCTTGAGTAACGAAGGAGGCAATCATTTTGTCGGCAACAGATACCCAATATGAAACGGTCGTCGGTCTTGAGGTTCACGTGGAGCTTCATACGGCATCCAAAATATTTTGCGGTTGTGCAACCTCGTTCGGTGCACCTCCGAATTCGAATACATGTCCCGTTTGCTTAGGTCACCCCGGCGTACTGCCGGTACTGAACCGCCAAGCGGTGGAATATGCGATGAAGGCTGCAATGGCGCTGAACTGCACCATTTCCACCCATAGCAAATTTGACCGCAAGAACTATTTCTATCCGGATTCGCCGGACGCTTACCAAACTTCCCAATACGACAAGCCGATCGGTCTGAACGGCTGGATTGATATCGAAGTGAACGGGGAGACCAAGCGCATCGGCGTAACTCGCGTTCACTTGGAGGAAGATGCGGGCAAGCTGACGCACGTAGACGGCGGATATGCTTCGCTTGTCGACTTGAACCGCGCCGGCACGCCGCTCATCGAGATCGTCTCCGAGCCGGATCTCCGTTCGCCGGAGGAAGCGCGCGCATACCTGGAGAAGCTGAGAGCGATCATGATTTACTGCGACGTATCGGACGTCAAGATGGAAGAGGGCTCCATGCGCTGCGACGCGAACATCTCCCTGCGGCCATACGGCCAGGAGAAATTCGGCACGCGCGCTGAGCTTAAGAATATGAACTCGTTCCGCGGCGTCCAGAGAGGCCTGGAATACGAGGAATACCGCCAAGCGGACATTCTCCGCAGCGGAGGCGAAGTTGAGCAGGAGACGCGCCGCTGGGACGATGCGCAGGGACGCACGCTCTCGATGCGCGGCAAAGAGGATGCGCACGACTACCGTTACTTCCCGGATCCGGATCTCGTGAGCCTGTATATCGACGATGAATGGAAAGCCCGTGTCCAAGCGACCATTCCGGAGCTGCCGGATGCACGCAAAGCAAGATACACCAGTGAGTACGGCTTGCCTAGCTATGATGCGGATGTCATCACTTCTTCCATGAAGCTGGCTAACTTTTTCGAAGAGAGTTTGAACTATACGCAGGATGCCAAAGCCGTCTCGAACTGGATCATGGGCGATCTGCTCGGATATTTGAATGCGAACAATTTGGAGCTAACGGATGTCCGAATTACAGGCAAAGGCCTGGGCGAGATGATCGGGCTGATCGAGAAAGGCACGATTTCCTCGAAGATCGCCAAAACCGTGTTCAAGGGAATGCTTGAATCCGGTAAGGATCCGCAGCAAATCGTAGAAGAGCAAGGCCTCGTTCAGATCAGCGACGAAGGCGCCATCAAGGCGGTAGTCCAACAAGTGGTGGACAACAATCCGCAATCAGTGGCCGACTTCAAAGCGGGCAAGGACAAAGCCGTGGGCTTCCTGGTCGGACAGGTTATGAAAGAAACCAAAGGCAAGGCGAACCCAGGGTTAGTGAACAAATTAATTGTGGAGTGCCTGAACAGCAAATGATAAAGTAAAGTGGTGATCGCTTGGCGGTCACCACTTTTTTCACTTTCATCGAGGGGGCTACCGAATGCGTATACAACCGCTTTCACTGCAAACGAATGAGGACATTTTGCATTTGCTGGCGTTACAACTCGCATCTTACCGCGTGGAAGCGGAGTTAATCGGCTTTGATGACATTCCTCCGTTGAAAGACGGCATCCAGTCGATCCGCGAGGCGGACGAGACATTCTATGGTTACTATGTGCAGGAAGAGAATGAAGCTGAAGAGGGCAAGCTCGTCGGGGCGATTTCGTTCTCCCGCGAAGGCTGCGTGGTGACGATTTGCCGGATGATGGTTCATCCGAATTTTTTTCGACGCGGGATTGCTAGAGCTTTATTGGAACATATACTACAAGAACAAGAACATGCTGGCGCCCAGCTTTTTATCGTCTCCACCGGAACGGCGAATGCACCGGCTATTCAGCTTTATGAGAACTTCGGGTTTGCGGCCAAACGTGTATTTACCGTTCCGCCCGGCGTGTCATTAACGACCTTTGAGCGGCCGACTGCGACGAGGTGACGCGGGCTAGGCGGTTGCCACATCTATTCATGCCGAAGAGGGAGCGGATATCTATGAGTAATCCATGGGTTATTGATCAGATTCATATCACCATACGGTTAGTTCTGGCTCTTTTGCTTGGGGGGTTAATCGGCTTCGAACGGGAGGTCAGCTCGCATGCGGCAGGACTTCGCACGCACATTCTCGTCTGTGTGGGCTCCGCGCTTGTCATGCTGCTGTCCATGTACGGATTCAGCGCTTTTGTGAACGAAGTGAACGTGCGGATTGATCCGTCGCGTTTGGCGGCGCAAGTCATTAGCGGCATCGGGTTCTTAGGTGCCGGTACGATTATTTTTAACGGGAGATCGATTACGGGACTGACGACTGCGGCCTCCCTATGGGTTGTGGCGGGAATAGGGCTCGCCGTAGGGGCGGGCTTTTACTATCCGGCTGTATTGGCATGCGTTATGGTGCTGATTTCTTTATGGAGCCTTAATAAGCTCGAGCATAAGTTTTTTAACGGGAAGAAGGTCCGCATTCTCAAAATTCAGGCGGTCGACCAGCCGGGAACGCTTGGTCTCGTCACGACGCTGCTCGGGAAACAGAAAGTCGATATCCGCAAGATCACGATGGAAGAGCAGCAGAACGATGACAAGCCCAATCAGGTGCAGATCACGTTTCATGTAACCGTGCCTAATCCGTCAATTATCGTGACCATGCTGGAAGGCATCAATCAAATTGAGGGCGTTAGCGGTGTGGCGATCGAAAAAAGCAAAAGTTGAAGGGGTCCTTCTCTGCTGAACGTCTAAGCATATGGACGAAGAGAAAGGGGGGAAGTCAGGCATGGAACATTTGACGGATGAGCAGCTGATCGATCGGGTCCGTCAAGGTCACTCCGATGCTTACCGGGTGCTGGTAGAGCGGCACAAAAGCTATATTTATACGCTTATTTACCGGATGGTGGGGCATAAGGAAACTGCTGAGGACTTAACCCAGGACGTTTTCGTCAAGCTGTTTCGTTCTTTATCCCATTTCCGCGGGGATGCTAAGTTTACGACTTGGTTATATCGGATGGCAACGAATCTGGTCACGGATTACCGGCGCTCTCAGAAGCGCAAGCCGTATGAGGCGCTGTTGGATAAGATGAAGGGTTGGTTTACGGATAGCCGGGAGCAGCCGGAGGAGAAGGCTCTTTTGCGTGATGAGCAGGAGCGGATGCAAGGTGCGCTGTCCGAGCTTCCGGACAAGTACAGGCTCATTATGTATTTGTATCATTACAAACAGCTTTCCTACCAGGAGATGTCCGAGGTTACCGGTCTGCCGGTCAAAACGCTGGAAACCCGCCTATACCGGGGCAAAGCGATGCTCAAAGAGAAATGGTTGGAGGTGAATCCTCATGAATCCCAAGGGGCAGGAAGACATCCGGCTCACGCAATACCTAAATAAGCTGCTGGATGAAATGCCGGTGCACGAGCCGAACCCATCGTTAACGGAACGGATCATGCTTGCCGTGCAAGAGGATAAGGTCCCCGTCCAGCCGGCGAATGCGCAAGGAACCCGCAGCAAGGCTTGGATGAACGGTATGGTCGCTGCGACGGCAACGGTGCTACTGTTCCAATCGGGCTTGATTCACAAAATCATGAATATCGATTCCGGAATCATACAGCTAACCGCTTACATCCATCATTTATCAGAGTTTTTATAACATGAACAGAACGGAGGCTATCCCTATGCAAATGCCCAAAGACAGCTCGTACATCCCCCCATACTCGGCGGAATCCTCATATCCGAGCTATGCGCCTTACTATCCGATTCCGCGCAAGCGGAAATGGGTTGCCGGCGTCCTCTCCTTCATCATCCCGGGGACCGGCCATTTTTACCTTGGCCTCATGCAACGCGGCGTATTCCTCATGATGCTGCTCATCCTCGATATTTTCATCATCACATCGCTTGCTTCGCAAGACGATACAAGCGTGCCCGCGGTTACGCTGTTCGCCTTGTTTCTGCCTGTCATTTACTTCTACAATCTATTCGACGCGCTGCAAATTACGGATTATGTCAACCGCCGCAGTGAGCTTGGAGAGTTCGCCGGTACGTATGAAAGCCATTTTCAAGATCCGCTGCAGAAGCTGATCAAAGGCACGAATATGGGCGTGCTGCTGATCGTTGCCGGCGTTCTCTTCTTCATGCTCAGCAACAAACCGCGCTGGGTAACCGGGCTTTTCGATTTCATGGGCTCCTATCTGGGGGCTGCCGTTCTCGTTGTGGGCGGCATGGCGCTTTACCTCTGGGATTCCCGCAAAAATAAATAGCCTTAGGACACACCATTCCGCACAACCATCATTGACAAATGGGAATAACCGAACGTACAATATAATGTAAGGTTTTAACGACTAACAGCGGGTGGTGTGTACCATGGCAGCACAATTAGAACAAGCTTTAGCTAAATTGAAAACAACAGGTGTTCGAATGACGCCTCAGCGGCATGCGATTTTAGCCTATTTGCTGGATTCCATGACGCATCCGACAGCAGATGATATTTATAAGTCCCTTGAATCCAAATTTCCTAACATGAGCGTAGCGACCGTTTACAATAACCTGAAAGTGTTTATTGAATCCGGACTCGTTCGTGAATTGACATATGGAGACAGTTCCAGCCGTTTTGATGCGGATATGACGGATCATTACCATGCCGTTTGCGATGTATGCGGGAAGATCGCGGACTTTGAATATCCGCCGATTCATGATATTGAGCATAAGGCTGCCAGCCAAACAGGCTTTAAGGTCGGCGGCTATCGGTTGGAAGTATATGGCGTCTGCCCGGATTGCGCGGGGGTTACTAAGCATTAACTTGCGCAGAATTCCTCATAAGCGGTTCCTATGTTGTATAATGAAACGTGATCGTACCTTCTTCAGTTTCGGGAGGTAAGAGCGCGTTTTTTCTTTTTTATATCGGATAAAGGAAGTGAAATTTTGCAGCAGCGCAGAAGATCGTCGAAGAAAGTCCTTCTCATCTGTTCGCTCGTCATGGGGATGTTCGCCGCGGGTGCGGCTACGTTTCTATGGCAGCAATTCGCCCCGAATCGGACGCAAGTAGATACCGAATATCATGAGTTAAGCAAGCCGGTCTTTTATCAAGGGAATTATTATAAAGTAAGCGCGGTTGGTGAAAAAGAAGGATTAAAGCTGCCTCTGGAGCTCATTCAGGAATGGATCGATCCCTCCATACTGTATGAGAAGAGCAGCGATTCCGTGATCATTACCACGAAGGATAAAGTGCTGCGGCTCCAAACGGCCGAGCTCTCGGCTTTCATGAATGAGAAGCCGCTTACGCTGTCTTTTCCTGTAGAGAAGAAGGGAAGCGACATTTATGTGCCGGTAGAGCCGCTTCGTCAGCTGTATCCTTTTGAAATTCGAGAGTCCGAGCAATCGGGTGCGGTTCTGTTGTTCAAGAGAGGGGAGACCCTGAAATGGGCCAAACCGACGAAACAGGAAGTGGTGCCGATCCGTACGTTTGCCTCGATCAAGGCGCCGATCGTTTCCAGCATCCCAGCCGGCGAGGACGTTTATCTGCTCGGCGAAGAAGGCGAGTGGTATCGTGTACAGCAGGCGAGCGGGCCAATCGGTTATGTGCGCAAGACCGATGTTGCGGCGGACCATGAGGAGACGATTCCTGTCCAAGAGCAAGCGGAAACTTATGTGCCTTGGAAGCCGCCGACCGGTAAGCTGAATCTGACATGGGAGCATGTCATTAGCAAGAACCCGGACACAACCAAGATCGGCGATATGCCCGGCTTGCAGGTCGTCTCTCCGACCTGGTTCTCGCTCGCCGACGGCGAGGGACGCATTAAGAACTTGGCCGACGCTGCATATGTCAAATGGGCGGAATCCCGCAATTATCAAGTGTGGGCGCTGTTCAGCAACGGCTTTGATCCCGACCGAACGTCCCAAGCGTTATCGACCTACGATAAGCGCATGAAAATCATCAAACAACTGCTTGGCTTTGCGCAAACGTATAAACTGCAGGGCATCAACATCGATTTTGAGAATGTGTATCTCAAAGATAAAGAAACACTGGTTCAATTCGTCCGTGAAATGACGCCGTTCATGCATGAACAAGGCTTATCGGTGTCCATTGATGTCACGCCGAAGTCAACCAACGAGATGTGGTCGATGTTTTATGACAGGCCGGCTCTTGCTGAAGTTGTTGATTATATGATGGTGATGGCCTATGACGAGTACTGGGCGACGAGCCCCAAATCCGGCTCTGTGTCCTCCATTGCCTGGACGGAACGGTCGGTAACCCAAATTTTGAATGCGGATAAAGTGCCTCCTTCTAAGCTGGTCTTAGGTGTGCCGTTTTATACACGCCAATGGACGGAAGAGACGAAGAACGGCAAGCTGACGGCGTCCTCCAAGACGTTGACGATGGAGGCTGCTCAGACGATTATCAAAGATAAGAAGCTGACGCCCGTGTATTTGCCGGAAGCCGGTCAAAATTATGTGGAGTACAAGGATGGGGAGAAGCTCATTCGTATATGGCTTGAAGATGAAACATCGATGAAAGCGAGGCTGGAGCTCGTGCGCAAGTATAATCTTGCCGGAGTGGCTACGTGGCGGAGAGGGTTCGAACAGCTGCCGATCTGGAAAGTGATCCAGGACGGACTGCTGCCGGGCGCGCAATAATAGGAAAAGCCGGTCCTTTGAGGGATCGGCTTTTGGGGTTCTTCTATAGGAATCTTAATGAGGCTTATGCTCGTGATCGCGGTTCGGCTCCAGTTGGGGCATATGAGATGCCGCCGTTTCATTCTCGGCTGTCGGCTGGTATTTCGGATCGACCGTCAGAATCGTTTTGCAGAACATGCAGCGGTCTGTCTTGCCGAGCATCTTGGTTCTTCGGCCGCATTCCGGGCAATCCAGCGCGATAGCGGATGTTGAAAGCATGCCGGCCCAGAAGTAGATGCCCATACTGACGAGCATCGAGATCATTCCGACAATCATGAAGATGACGGCGATAATGCGGCCGGCTTGTCCCCAGTCGAACACGATTCCGGCCAGCCCGATAATCATTAGCAGCATGCCGCCCATTGTGAGCGCAAGCCCCCATAAGCGGAATTCATTGACTTTGCTTGATCTGAAACGCACGTGATGTTCCCCCCATAAAATTGCTTCAGTTTTGTATGATTTGTCACAGAATACAGCAGGAAACTCCTCTGACCATGTAGAAATAAGTTATAAACAATTGGAGACAGGAGCTTTGGACACCCATGGGAATTGATAAAGAGCAGCTATTGCTTAAGTTCCGAAATGACGAGCGCATTATTAGCGTCATGGCGGTTGATAATCCTAAGCAACTTCCCTCGCTGACAGATGGCTTTGATACCCTTCTACTTATCGTAACGAACGACCTGAGCCTGAACAATCATACCTCTAATTATATAAGAGACGATTCTAGGATACAAGAAAGGTGGATAGATCCTTCCTCCATCGAGCAATGGATACGTCAAGGTCATAACCGAAATATCCTTCACTGGCTGTTAAAAGGGGAGATACTTCTGGATCAGAACACGTATTTAGAAGGGCTGCGCCATCGCATCCTTGAATTTCCGGCTGACCTGCGCGAACATAAGCTGCTGGTTGAGTTCTCTCTTTTTCTTCGCAAATATCTTCAAAGCAAGGAATATATCCTAGACGAGCATCTGCTCGACGCTTATAACAACATTCTCGAGGCGCTTCATCATTGGGCTCGGATTGTTATTATTGAAGATGGCTACCATCCGGAAATCACCGTGTGGAGGCAGATTCGTGCGATCAACCCAGGCGTGTATAAGTTGTATGAAGAATTGACGATGAGCAAGGAGACGCTTAAGCAGAGGGTTCAGCTCGTCTTGCTGGCCTGTGAGTTCTCGGTGATGTCCAAAATGGAGCGATGCTGCGAGGCGTTTATTCAAATCCTCAAGGAGCAAGATCAGCCGCTCAGTCCGGATGAGCTTCAACAACATGAGCAGTTGAGCGAAATCAAAGCGGAGCTTCCATTGTTATTGAACAAGCTGGTCAAAAAAGGTTTGATCAAAGAAGTCGCCATGATTAACGATGAAGAAGCAGCGGAAATCGAGCTGCGTTACACGAGCGTATCCTGATTGCAGAGAAGAATCAGAGCAAATCTGATTCTTTTTTTATTTTTAAAAGAATGCTTGACTTTGAATGTGTTTCTATGATAAATTAACTCTCGCCGCTAAAAACGGCTCACACGAAAGCTTACGAATTAGAGATGCAAGCGAAGGTAAGAAAAAAAGAAATTAAAAAAAAGCTTGCATTGAATAGCCCGGATGTGATATATTATAAAAGTCGCCGCTAAACGGATGGCGAGAAAAACGGAAGACATTGATCTTTGAAAACTGAACAACGAGTGAGTAAACATGAACGAGCAATCGTTCATTAATGAGATTAACAATCTCGCTAGCAAGTCAATTGAGCTATTCAGCTTTCAATAAGGACGAGCAAT
>NZ_JARADB010000004.1 GCF_028765165.1 Paenibacillus sp. MAHUQ-63
GCCGCCGGAGCAGCCGCAGGCGCTGGCGCCGGTGCGGGCGCCGCGCCGGGGACCGGCAGCGCACCCGGGGCCGGCAGCGGAGCCGGCGGCACGCAGGGCGGGACGGGCGCCGGCTCGCGCGGCCTGGTGACGACGCCGCGCGAACGGTTTGGCACCGGCGGCACATACGCCGACGGGGGCCCGACGCGCGGCAGCGGCGGCGAAGTGAGCCAAGGCGGCTCTGCGCCCGCTCTGGACGGGGCATCGCGGCCGTACGAGGACGTCTACGCCGATTATGCAGCGGAGGCGTCGAGCGCCTTGAACCGCTCGGAGCTGCCGCAGCATATGCAAAATTTGGTGCGGGACTATTTCCTCGAAATTCAACCGCAGCGTTAGACAGAAAGGTTAGAGGATACTGGAGGGAGAGCGGAACGGATGGTCGAATCGAAGGAGCAATTGGAAGCGTGGGGTGCGGCGGTTGCCCGCATGAAAGAACAAATCGGACGCGTCATCGTCGGTCAGGAAGAAGTTGTCGAGCAGCTGCTCTGGTGCATCTTTGCCGGAGGTCACGCGCTGCTTGAAGGCATCCCCGGGCTCGGCAAGACAATGCTCGTCAAAACGATCGCGGATACGGTCGACCTCAGCTTCGCCCGCATTCAGTTCACGCCGGACTTGATGCCGGCCGATATTACGGGCACGAATGTCATTCAATTCGGAGCGCAGGGCGAAACTTCGTATAAATTTCAAAAAGGTCCTCTATTCGGCCATCTTGTGCTGGCCGATGAGATCAACCGGGCTACGCCGAAAACACAGAGCGCCCTGCTGGAAGCGATGCAGGAGAAAACCGTAACGGTTGGCACGGAAACCTACTCGCTGCCTTCGCCTTTCTTCGTGCTGGCAACGCAGAATCCGTTGGAACAGGAGGGGACGTACCCGCTGCCGGAAGCGCAGCTGGACCGGTTTTTGCTCAAAATTCACGTTACCTATCCGACGAAGCAGGAGCTGAAAGAAATCGTGCTGCGCACGACCTCCGCACAGACCCTCCAAGCGGATAAGGTGGCGGACGGGGAATTGATCCTGCACATTCAGCAGGGGCTGAAGCATATTCTTGTGGCCGAAGATGTTCTGGACCATGCGGTCGAGCTGCTGCTGAGCACTCATCCCGATGAGCCGGCGGCGCCCGAAGATGTTAAGCGGTACGTCCGTTTCGGTGCGGGGCCTCGCGGCGTGCAAGCGATGATCGCCGTGGCCAAAGTAAGAGCCTTCCTGGCAGGCAGGTTTCATGTGTCCAGGCAGGATCTTCATGCGGCAGCCGTCCCGGCGCTGAGGCACCGCTTGTTTCTGAACTTCGAAGGCCAGGCGATGGGCATATCGCCGGATGCGATTATCGCTTCGGTCATTCGATCGATGGAGCAGAACCGATGAACGGCGGCAACGATTTGCTTGAGCCTGCGCTGATGCGGCGCCTGGATCAGCTGGCTATTGCAGCCAAGAACCGGATCAGGGGCACGATGCAGGGAAGAAGGAGGTCGAAGGATATGGGGTCGTCGCTGGAATTCGCCGATTACCGGTTGTACACGCCTGGCGACGATACGCGCCAATTGGATTGGCATGCTTACGGACGGACGGGCAAGCCGTTCATTAAGCTCTTTATGGATGAACAGGAGCTGCAGGTTAACCTGTGGCTGGATGCCTCCGAATCGATGAACTTCGGCGGCCGGGCGATGGATCGTGCACGTGCCGGCACGAAGTGGGACTATGCTTTGCAATTAGCTGCGGGCATCGGTTACTTATCGCTGGGGCGGTATGACCGGGTTAGCGCAGGTGCATTTGCGACAGTCATGACGAAGCAGTTGAGGCCTCTCCGCGGCAAAGGGTCTGCTCTACGGCTGTTTGAATTTTTGGGCAGTTGTTCAGCGCAAGGCCCGGGAGATATCGGTGCGGTGTTCCGGAATGGTGCCGTTCTGCCGCGCCAGCCCGGGATGACCTGGCTATTCTCGGATTTTTTGTACGAGGACGGGGTGGAAGAAGCCTTGAAATATTTGCTGGCTGCGAAACAGGAAGTGGTTGTTGTGCAGGTGCTCGCCCGCGAAGAGCTAAGTCCCGGTCTCTCCGGAGAGCTGCGGCTCATTGACAGCGAATCCGGGGAGGCGAGGGAAGTGGCCATGAGCGGCAAAGTGCTGCAGGCGTACAGCGAAGCCGCCCAAGCGTATATTCAATCCTTAAGAGCATTCTGCCATGGGCGCGGTATCACCTATTTGCTTGCCGTCACGGATGTGCCTGTCAGTGATTTCCTGCTTGGGGAGCTTCGCCGCAGCGGATTGGTCCGCTAAAGTTTCACCGCTGCGGAAGAGGCATGCTGCGCTGCGCTTGCCAGAAGCTCCAACCGTAAATGATCAGGAAGATGACGATGAGTACAGTCGAGCAGCGGTACATAAGCGCATAGCTGCCCGTGATGTTAGCGAATGCTCCTAACACCATGGCGCCAAGTCCGATGCCAAGATCGTTGGCGGAGAAGAAAGTGCCGCTAGCGGCACCGCGCCGGTCCGGCGCTGCACGCGCGATGGTCCAAGCCTGCAAGGCCGGCTGCAAGGAACCGAAGCCTACGCCGTAGCACAGCGCCGCGATGGCGAGACTCAATTCCGAATGCGCGTAGGAGAGGAGCAGCAGTCCGCTGATAGTGAACAAAGCTCCCAGCAGCAGTACCCACACGGGACCTTTGCGATCGAAGAGCACCCCGGTTATCGGTCTCACGATCAACACCATAGCGGCATTACATAGGAAAAACCAGCCGACATTCGAAATGCCGGCTTCATGACCGTAAAGCGTGATGAAGGTCACGATGCCTCCATAGCAGATGGCGGTGAACAGCAGCATAACCGAAGGGAGAATGGCAGACCGCTCCCACAAACGGTCGATAAGCTTCGGACGTTGTGCCTGTTTACGGGGAGACACGGGCTTCTCATAGGAAATAAACAGTGAGCTGAACAAAGAAAGAAGTGCCAGCAGCGTGGAAATTAGCAGCACGCGATGGAAGCTGAAGGTTTGCATCAGCCATAATCCCGTCAGCGGGGCCAGCGCCATGGCAAACGTATTGGAGAGGCCGTAATAGCCCATGCCTTCGCCTCTTCGTTCAGGCGGAATGATGTCTGCGATGACCGTCCCTAAGGATGTGGTCGACATTCCCCATCCGATGCCATGGACGAAGCGGGCGGCTAAGATAAGCGCCACAACGGCCATATATGAATAACCGGCGATCGTCAGCGTACAGATGGCGAGACCGACAAGCAGTACATGTTTGCGTCCCAGCAAATCCAGCGCCCTTCCGGCAAACGGCCGGGTGATGAGCGATGATATCGTGAAAATGCCAATCACTAGCCCTACCTGCATATCGTTTCCACCTAATTGCGCTACGTGCGTAGGGATCGTCGGGATCAGCATTTGGAAGCTGAAAAAGAGCAGCAAATTCGATAGCGAAGTGATGAGAAAAGCTTTGGTCCAAAGCGGCTTACGCTTTTTTCTTTCATTTAGAGATAAAGATTCCATGGTACCTCCCTAGTTGGACATAGGCAAACCTGTTAGACAGGGGAAAACTGAATGACACGACTGTTTCGTAGTATATCCAATGTCAAACAGCCTGACGCATGTTCACTGCGAACGATTAACGCTACGGAAAGGTGAGCAATTATGCAATTCGCAACGTTAAGCGGCCTATGGTTCGCGCTTGCAATCCCGATCATCATCCTGCTGTATCTGCTCAAAAGGCGGTATGCCGATACGGAAGTCTCCAGCCATATGCTTTGGCGGCGCGTGCTTCGCGAACAGGAAGCCACCCGTCCGTGGCAGCGTCTCCGCCGCCAAGCGCTGCTGCTCCTTCAGCTGCTTGCCGCAGCGCTGCTCGTCGTGGCGTTGATGCAGCCGTTCGTTCGGGGCCAACAGACGGCGAAGGCTCATATTTTTTTCGTTATTGACGCTTCGGCCAGCATGCAGGCGGTAACCGAACAAGGATCGACTCGGCTGGAGCAAGCGAAGCGGCATCTGATGGCCTATGTTCGCAATGAAGCCAGTCATCGGATGTATTCCTTGCTCGTCATGAAAGATCAACCGGAGTTGCTGGTACAAAGGGAAACGGATGTATCTGCACTTCAATCGGCGCTTGATAAAGTAACGCCTTTCTATGGCAGATCCAATGTCCAGGAATCCCTGTCCTTAGCCTCAGCCCTGACGCGAGAGGACCCTGACGGCGAGGTGCGCATTTATACGGACGCCCAGTGGGCGGAGCAGCCGGAAGAGCTGGTATTTTCAGTTCCGTTTCAGGTGGTTGGTCTGCAGGAGTTCCAAGCCGATCAGGTGCGGGAAGAAGAGGCGCCGATCAATGTATCAATTGCCCAGTTCGGGGTTAAAAGTGCCGACGCGGATACCCATCGGGCGGTTGCCGTTCTGAAAAATTGGGGAAATCGCAGCACGGACATCGAACTCCGTCTTTACGGCGATTCGCAGGTCCTTCGCTCCGGCGCCTACAAGCTGCAAGCGGGAGAGCAGCATACGGTCTTTTTCGACAAGCTGGCTTATGCCGGCCGCTATCGGCTTGAACTCGGAACAACCGATGCCTTGCAAGCTGACAACGCCGCAAACGCTTTTCCCGAAGGGACGGGGCGAACGCAAATTACCTATGTAGGCGAAGGCAATCTGTTTTTGCAGAAAGCGCTTCTTTTGGCGAAAACCGATGTCCTGCAAATTCAACGAAGCGATGACGGTACGTATCCGGTGCCAACCGTCCCCCCTGACATCATCGTGCTGGACGGAATTGACGATTCGGCGCTGCAATCGCCGTCATGGAAGAAACTTCTGGCATCAAAGCCTCTGTGGAGGTTTGCTTCTTCCGCCCACGCAACTTCGAATCTAGCTTCCGAACGAAAGTTCGAGATTGCGGACCATCCTGTTACACGTTATATCTCCATGCAAGACGTTACCTTGGCACATGCGTACAATCGGAAACTTGCACCTTGGGAGAAAGTGCTTGTTTCCGCTGCGGGGATTCCGCTTATTGCGGCAGGCACCGAAGACGGCGTGGCAAGGATTTCGTTTGCTTTTCCGTTGGCGCAGTCAGACTTGGCTCTCCGCTCAGAGTTTCCTATTCTCGTGCAAAATACAATCACATGGTTGAATCAACAGCATGGGGGTCAGTTGGGCCGGGTCGTGGCAGGTGAACGCATCGATGTTAATTTCCATCCGCAGGCTGTGAAAGCGACTTGGACGCCGGAAACGGATGTCGCTGGTACAAACGCTGGAACTAATGCTGGAGGAACTAACGCTGGCACTAACGTCGGCGCTGGCGCCCCCGCAGAGCAGGCGGAGCTTCTGAATCATAGCTTGGCTGCGAGGCAGCCTGTACCGAAGCTTCCGGGTCTATATACTTTGAAGGAATATGACGAGTCAGGCAATCAAGTTCAGGAGAGACAGCTGGAAGTCGTCATGGACGCAAGAGAATCGAATGTGAACGGGAAGGCGGAGCTTAAGCTCCGCTATGCAGGTGAAGCGGAGGATCATCACCGGCCGGACGGTGCGGATACGACAGGAGCCTCTTCTCTCGTTCCATGGATCGTTGTTGCGCTGCTGTTGCTGTTAACCGTGGAATGGGAGGTGTACCGGCGTGGGTATTCAGCTTGATCACCCATCCATCTTATTCATGCTCTTGCTGCTCCCAGTCTATATATGGTGGTTATGGCGCAGTGGTAACCGGCTGCAAGGCATGAGGAAAAAACTCGTCATCACGCTTCGCACCGGAGTACTGCTGCTTCTTGTATTGGCGCTCTCCGGCGCGCAGCTGTATACGAGCTTGCATCACAAGAACGTCGTCTTTGCTGCCGACCTCTCGGACAGCGTGAAGCAGGAAACGGCGGGAGCGCAGTGGATACGCGACGCCGTGAGAGGGCGCACGTCCGCAGAAGACGAGGCTGGGGTTATCTCGATGGCGCTGCAGGCTTCCGTTGAGAAGCCGCTGGATGCAAGAGACACGGACAGCTTCCAATTCGCCTCTCCGCCGCAGCCGCAATTCTCCAATATTGCGTCCGGTTTGCAGCTCGCCTCCGGTCTTCTTGCCCAAAGGAGCGGGCGTATTGTTCTCATGTCGGACGGCGAAGAGAATGTGGGGGACCTGCTGCGCCAGGGCAGGCTGCTGCGCGATCGCGGAATTGCGGTTGACGTTCTCCCGCTGGCGGGTCAAGAACGCAAGGATGCGGCAATCGCGTCTGTGTCGGTGCCGGAGAAGCTGTTTCAAGCGGAAGCTTATACGGCCGAGGTTGCCATACGTTCCACGACCTCGGGACCTGCGGCGCTTCGCGTGTTTGAAGACAATCAAGAGATCAGCTCGCGATCGGTTCAGCTGAATAAAGGGGAGAATCGCTTCGCTTTGCAGCTTCTTGCCAAAGAGCCGGGCTTCCACCGCTACCGGGCCGAAGTGTATATGGAAGGCGATGAGCTTTCGGCCAACAATACGCACTACGCTTTCAGCCGAGTAGAAGGTCCTCCGAAGGTGCTCATCGTTGAAGGGAAGTCCGGGACTTCCCCTAACCTTGAGGGAGCGCTGCAAGCTTCGCTCACTCCATACGAAACCGTACAGCCGGAGCTGCTTTCCAACGATTTTATGACGTACACCGGCTATGAAAGCATTATTCTGAACAATGTAGCGGCTACGCAGCTGCCGCAGCTCAAAATGGAGATGATCGAGACAGCCGTTCGTGATTATGGCGTCGGGCTCGTGATGTTCGGAGGCGACAACAGCTATGGGCTTGGCGGTTATTTCAAAACGCCGATCGAGCGCGCGCTGCCGGTGTATATGGATTTGCGGGGGAAACGGGAAATTCCTTCGCTCGGCATCGTGCTTGTGATCGATAAGTCCGGCAGCATGTCAGGCGATAAAATGATGCTGGCCCAAGAAGCGGCGTCCCGTACGGTCGATCTGCTCAGAGAGAAGGATACGCTGGGCGTTCTGGGGTTTGATTCTTCGCCCCAATGGTATGTGGAGCCGCAGAAGCTCAGTCGGAAGCAAGACGTCATCGCCAAGATCAATTCGATACCGGCAGACGGCGGAACGGAAATCTATACGGCGGTGGAAGAGGCTTATGCCAAGCTGTCCAAGGTGGATGCGCAGCGGAAGCATATGATTTTGCTGACGGACGGCCAATCCGCGACAACGCAAAGCTACGAGGCATTAGCGGAGCGCATGCAAAAAGATAACATCACGATGTCCACGGTCGCGATCGGTACGGATGCGGACCAGGCTCTGCTTAGCCGTATCGCGGAGCTGGCGAAGGGCAGGTATTATGCCGCCGTCGATCAAACGACGATTCCGGCGATTTTCAGCCGCGAAGCCGTACTGATCTCTCGAACGTACGTCGTCAATCAACCTTTCGTGCCAGCCATCACCGGCGGTGCGGATTGGTCCCCTCTGCTTGCCGGCGGCCTGCCTGAGCTGCAGGGGTATATCGCCACCACGCCCAAAGAAGCCGCCGAGGTGGTGCTGTCGAGTCCGGAGCCTGACCCCGTGCTTGCACGGTGGCAGTACGGTTCGGGCCGGTCAGTTGCCTGGACGAGCGACGTGACCGGCGCCTGGAGCGGCAATTGGGTGGGATGGCCGGCATTTGCTCCCCTGTTAACGGGAATGATCAAGTGGACGTTCCCGCAATTTCAAGCATCGCCGCTGGAACTTAACGGACATCTTGACGGCAGCCAGATGATGTTGGAAGCCAAGATCGGCCAGCTGGCGATGGACCAATCGGGCGGTAGCGGCGAGCTTCGGGCGACGGTGACGGATGAATCGTTAGGCACGCGGGAGATTGCCTTTACGTCGACGGCGCCTGGAGATTATTCAGCACAGCTATCTGTGGATAAGTCTGGCGTCTATTTGGCCAAAACCGAGCTGCTGGCCGGAGGCGAAGCCGAAGGGAGTTGGAAGGGCACTTCGACGACGGGGTTCGTGATCCCGTATTCGCCGGAATACCGGATCACGGACGGCTCCGGGCTCAGCAAGCTGCAGCAGCTCGCTGAGCTTACCGGCGGCCGGATGCTTTCGCTGGAGCATCCGGAAGATGTCTTCGCTTTCGCTTCCGCCGGGCAGAAGCGATACACCCCCATCAGCCATTACTTGCTGATGGCTGCTCTCGCGCTGCTGCTGCTGGACATTGCAGCGCGCCGCGTGCCTCTGCCGCCCGGCCTGCGGGCGGCAAGGTTCCGGCAGGCCCCTGACCACGCAGGGGGCCTGGCTGCTCCGGAGACGCCGCTGGGGCGTCTCCGGGAGCGCAAGCAGCTTGCGGAGCACAAGCTGCAGCGTAAGCGCGCGGCGGCGGAGGCTCCGCCGACTGCTGCGCCGGCTGCGAAGCCTGCGCCCTCAGGCACAGCGCCGGATGTGCCCGCGCCGACTGGCGCTGAGCCGCCGAGCGGGATGCCGCCGTCCGCGCCGCCGCCGGACAGCATGAGCCGTTTGCTTGAGGCCAAACGGCGGGGACGCAAGTAGCGGGAAGGCTAGCAATTTGAGGCCAGGTGCGATACACTCTATGTTGAATGGTGTCGAACCGGACGCCGCGCTGATCATTGAATAGGAGGGAATTCGCATGGCTCGTAACAGCTATTCCATCGGCATCCTGTTAATTGGCCTGGCCGTATTGCTGCTGCTCGGTAAACTAGGCGTTTTTCATTTTCTTTTCTCATTTTTCTGGCCGATCTTTGTCCTCGGTCCGGGCTTGCTGTTTCACATTTTGTACTTTAACCGCACGTGGCCGGCAGGCGTCCTTGTCCCGGGAGGTATCCTTACGACGTACGGTTTGATGTTTTTTTTCTGCAACATATTTGGCTGGGGATCGATGGCGTACATCTGGCCGGGCTTCATTCTCGGCGTAGCCGTCGGGTTATACGAGCTTCACTTATTTGACAGGGGGAGCGACAGAGGCGTATGGATTGCCGCTCTCGTGCTCGGCATCGTCTCCGCCGTCCTGTTCGGGATCACGCTGCTTGTTCAGCTCGGGATCTATGTAATCGCTTTGCTCCTTGTGGCAGCCGGACTTCTTATGATTTTTCGCAGGCGCAGCGGATGGTAATGCAAGCGTTACGCTGGAAAGAAATGGCCCGGCCGCTTGTTAAAGTTTTATGTTGCCGTTCATTTTTCTTGCATAATGTCGAGAAACTGCGTATAATAAACATAAATGTCAAGCGTCGGCGCTTTTGTCCGACGCTTCTTTTATGAACAGAGACGAAAATTATAGGGTAGAGAGGGTTTGACAATTCATGCAGGCAAGAGACAAGATCCGCAATATTGCAATTATCGCTCACGTTGACCACGGCAAAACCACACTCGTAGATAAATTACTTCAACAGTCCGGCACATTCCGTGAGAACGAAGCGGTCCAAGAAAGAGCGATGGACTCCAACGATCTCGAGAGAGAGCGCGGTATCACCATTCTTGCGAAAAATACGGCGATTAATTATAAAGACTTCTTAATTAATATCGTAGATACACCAGGACACGCCGACTTCGGCGGTGAAGTGGAAC
Organism: Paenibacillus sp. MAHUQ-63; assembly: GCF_028765165.1. Classification (GTDB taxonomy): domain Bacteria; phylum Bacillota; class Bacilli; order Paenibacillales; family NBRC-103111; genus Paenibacillus_E. The sequence continues at coordinate 9,527 of NZ_JARADB010000004.1, forward strand.
GGATCATGAAGATGGTTGACGGTGTTCTGCTCGTTGTCGACGCCTTCGAAGGCACCATGCCGCAAACGAAGTTCGTGCTTCGCAAAGCACTGGAAAGCAATCTGTCGCCTGTCGTCGTTGTCAACAAAATCGACCGTCCTAACGCCCGTCCGGCTGAGGTGGTAGATGAAGTGCTGGACTTGTTCATTGAGCTTGGAGCTACAGACGAACAGCTTGACTTCCACGTCGTGTACGCATCCGCTCTGCAAGGAACATCCAGCTTGGATCCGGATAAACAAGATTCGAACATGGAAGCTATCTATGAGACGATCGTAAGCCACATTCCTGCACCGACGGAAGATGTGGACCAACCGCTGCAATTCCTTGTTACTTTGATGGATTACAATGAATACCTGGGCCGTATCGGCGTTGGACGCGTTAACCGCGGTAAAATTCGCCAAGGTCAATCGGTTGCCGTCATGACGCGCGAAGGCGGTATGAAGCAAGCTCGTATCGAGAAGCTTTTCGGCTTCAACGGCTTGAAGCGCATTGAGATCGAAGAAGCGGCTGCAGGGGATATTATCGCGATCGCAGGTATCAAAGACATCAACATCGGCGAAACAGTGGCGGATCCGGCGAATCCGGAAGCTTTGCCTGTACTCAAAATCGATGAGCCGACGCTCCAAATGACGTTCGTTGTCAACAACTCTCCATTCGCAGGCCGCGAAGGCAAATGGGTAACTTCCCGTAAAATTCGCGAACGCTTGTACAAAGAGCTGGAAACCGACGTGAGCTTGCGTGTCGAAGATACAGACAGCCCGGATGCGTTCATCGTTTCCGGCCGCGGTGAGCTTCACTTGGGCATTCTGATCGAGAACATGCGCCGTGAAGGCTTCGAGCTTCAAGTGTCCAAACCGGAAGTCATCATCCGTCAAATCGATGGCCAGAAGATGGAGCCTATCGAGCGTCTGATCATCGACGTTCCGGAAGACAGCATGGGTTCCGTTATGGAGAGCTTAGGTTCCCGCAAAGCGGAAATGGTCAACATGATCAATAATGGCAGCGGCAACGTTCGTCTGGAGTTCTTGATCCCGGCTCGCGGTCTGATCGGTTACAGAACGAACTTCTTGACATTGACGCGCGGCTACGGAATTATGAATCATGCGTTCGACAGCTATGGCCCTTACCAAGGCGCTAATGTTGGCGGACGTCATGAAGGCGTGCTTGTATCCAGCGAAACAGGCGTCTCCACGCTGTACGGTATTCTTTCTGTCGAAGATCGCGGGATCCTGTTCGTACACCCGCAAACAGAAGTTTACGAAGGTATGATCGTCGGCGAGCATACGCGCGATAACGATATCATCGTTAACATCTGCAAAGAGAAAGCGGTCAACAACATCCGCTCCGCGAACAAAGAAGAAACCGTCAAAATGAAGACTCCACGCATTTTCTCCTTGGAGCAGGCGCTTGAGTACTTGAACGATGACGAGTATTGCGAAATTACGCCAAAATCGGTTCGAATTCGTAAGAAAATCTTGAACAAAAGCGAACGTGAGCGTGCAGAGAAACAACGTAAAATGGCAGAGGCGAACGCATAATTCACAAAGTTTTCTTAATAGGGGAAATGTTAGCCGATCGGCTGCATTTCCCTTTATTTATTTGCTTAATTGAGCGATAATGAGAGAATGAGCGTTGATCTTATTTAAAAAGTGAAATGGAGTGCATCCTGTTGACAGCTTTGAACGAATGGTTTGGCAATCACATTTATATGACTTACTTGATGATTTTTGTCTTCATGTCTTATGTATATAATAAGGTTTTTCGTACGCGTAAACTGCCCATCCTCAAGACAGCCGTCGTCTATGTGCTTATGGCCATCGGTTCGGTGATGCTGCTTGTATTCCAAGTGGCAGGTCTGCCGATCGTGCTGTGTCTGGCTGTAGCCATTTCTTTGATGTTTCTCGTACGCATCCGTTATTTCATCGAGAAGCGCAGCGGCACGAGGAGCACGCCTGAATGACAAGCTATTGGTTGACGCCGGTCGTAAGCGGCTCGCCGCTTGTGCTTGGAGCGGAACGCATCCGATGTACACCGCAAGAAGCGCTGGATTCGCTTCGCGAGCTGGCCGGCCGGAAGCATCCGCGGCTGCTGCCCCTTTTCAAAGCCAGCTTATTGCTGAGCGATGACGAGGAGCTTTGCGGCTCTGAAGTCATGGACTTGGATTTATCGATATCCGAAGCGATTGTCTTCGACGGGGCCCCCTTCCATCTGTCCCATTGCGGAGAGGCCTTTCTGAATCATCTGCTTTCACGGGAGCAAGCGCTGCAGCTTGTGAGTGAATGGGAGTTAAACACGGAGGAAGAAGGCAGCGTTCATTACCGTTCGTGGATACGGGAGTGGCGGCGTTGGCTGGCTACCGGTTATGATGTTATTTTACTCAGGGAGGATGGCTAGGATATGAATCTTCAAGACACATTTTTTAACTGGCTGCAAATGCACATTGTCCAAGAAGGCAGGCCGGATGATGAAGCTGCCAAAGAAACATTGGATTTCTTCGCGATGATTCTCCGTGAGGATCATGGCGTCGGCCACATGGAGCTTGTGAATGAAAGTGATCCGATGAAAATTCATATTTCCTATGAACGAGAAGGAACCCAGAGTGTTGTCAGCTTTGACCGCGAAGCTGCGGAGAAGCTGCTCGAAGACATCCGGGCTAATCCTGTTTACAATAACCAATAGGCTCATCTAGGACATATCTTGAATTATCCGACGTACAATAAGGTATATCTGGGTGATAAAGGAGTGTTCGCATGAGTTGAAAATAGATACATAAAGGTGGAACGCTTGCCACCGGCTATGCTATACTGTTAGTGTAAGGATCGTTTTCATCCACCTTGTAGGAGGCGCAGACGATATGGCGGTACACTTCCCAGCTTTACCGGAGCAAATGATTGACCGCGCCCTGACGATGACAACAGTTGAATATGCGAAAACTTGTGCAAGCCGTGAATGTGCCAAGCCGCCCGGCCAAGTTTTTGATGTCATAAAAAAAGCCTAGATCTGCTTCGAGCAGTCAGGCTTTTTGTTGTCTTCCGCCAAATTATTGAGGGGGAGCTGCATGCCCGGCATGGTTCGCGTCATGAGCTCCAGTCGTGTCCTGAGGGTTGCGAATGTCACGTGGCAGCTGCGGCATAGCCCGGCCCATGATATCCGCCATTTGTTCAGCAAACCCGGTAATCGGCCTTCCTGCTCTCATATTATCCCGAATGTTGCGCAGTCGTTGATCCAGGTCGAGATCGGCGGTCACGATGGCATTCACTCCGTATGGATCCTTTTTGAGGGCTTCCGCGACCGAATATTTGATGGTTCCTACTTTAGCCCGGTCCATATCTTTGCGGAGATTGATGCCGACAACGGCCGTATTGCCGAACACGACGCAGTGCGCACTCTCCACTTGCGGGATCGAGGTGGCTAAGCTTTCCAAATGTTCAGCAACAGCTTTGGAATCTTTTATTTCCAGCTTTTGCGGAGCGATTTGTTGAACTCTTACTTGCTTTTGATTTGTATCTTGAGAGGGGGCACCACTTTTCGGCGCTTGACTACAGCCAGTCGCGAGGGTCAGTACCAACAAAAATACGCACAATAGTCTCACTAGAATCGATCCTTTCCTTGAATCTCGCGTTTAGTTTATCCGTTACTAACAGGTTGTATGTATGGAAATATAACCACTGATCTAACGCCAAATCTGGGAGGGGACACACCAATGAAAAAAATTTACGTGTTGGATACCAATGTGCTGCTTCATGACCCTAATGCATTATTTTCATTCGAAGATAATGAAGTAGTCATACCCGCCGTGGTGTTGGAGGAAATCGATTCGAAGAAACGGAATGCGGACGAAATCGGCCGTAACGCTAGGCATGTTTCGCGATTATTGGATGGTTTGAGGACCAAAGGAACCTTATCCGACGGCATCACGCTTGAGCGTGGGGGCAGCATCAAAGTGGAGCTTAACCATCGCAGTTTTGCTAAGCTGCAGGATACTTTTTCCGAATTGACGAACGATAACCGCATCTTGGCTGTTGCGTTGAATTATCATCTGGAAGAACAGGCGAATGATTTCCCGAGACCGGTCGTTATCGTAAGCAAGGATACGCTCGTTCGGATTAAGGCCGATGTGCTCGGCATCACTGCCCAAGATTATTTAACTGACCGCATCGTAGCACAAACGGATATGTACACGGGCTATATTACGCTGTATGTGCATCCGTCCGTGATCGATGAATTTTACTCCTATCGTTTCTTAACCGTGACATCGCTGAATTTATCGTATATGCTGCACCCTCATGAATTCGTTATTCTGCGGGATGAACTCGGTTCATCCAAATCGGCACTGTTGAAAGTGACGCCGGACGCCAAGAAGCTGGAACCGCTCTTCCTAAGCAACGATCCCATCTGGGGAATTGCCGCGCGGAATGCGCAGCAGCGCATGGCTCTGGAGCTTCTGCTCAACGACGAGATCCCGCTCGTCACCCTGACTGGGAAAGCGGGTACCGGCAAGACGCTGCTCACGTTAGCCGCGGGACTGATGAAGATCGAAGACGACCGGAAATATAAGAAGCTGCTGATTGCGCGGCCTGTCGTTCCTATGGGCAAAGATATCGGTTACTTGCCAGGTGAAAAAGAGGAAAAGCTGCGTCCGTGGATGCAGCCGATCTATGATAATTTGGAATATTTGTTCGATACGAAGAAGCCGGGCGACATCGAGAAAGTGCTTGCCGGTCTGGGCAGCATTCAGGTTGAAGCGCTCACGTATATTCGCGGACGGTCCATCCCGGGGCAGTTCATTATCATCGACGAAGCCCAGAACTTATCCAAGCACGAGATCAAGACGATCGTTTCCCGTGTAGGGGAAGGAAGTAAAATCGTACTGCTCGGCGATCCCGATCAAATCGACCACCCGTATCTTGATGCTTCAAGCAACGGTTTGACATATGTGGTGGAACGATTCAAGCAGGAGAATATCAGCGGGCACATCACCTTGGAACGAGGTGAACGATCACATCTCGCCCAGCTTGCTGCGGATTTGCTTTAGACAACAACAAACCCTCACTCCCTGACAGGGAATGAGGGTTTTCTTGGCTTAACGGAGGAATTCGATACGTACGCGGTACGCCTTGGCGATCCCCTGCATCAGCTCTTCGAGCTGACGGTCGACGACGTAAATATCTTGGCCCCCATCCTTATAAATGGCGAGAAGATGCTCCTCCATTTGTAGGGAGGCCATATCGACGTCATCTTGCTTACTATCCTCGGTAAAGCGGAAGGAGGCGACGATTTTATCGTACAAATAGTGATGTTCGGAACGGCTAGTAAAGCCATAATCGCCGAAAAGATCGGTTAATTCAGCATTCTCGGGCAGCAAGACCAGCTCCATCCGATCCGTTGGGATGTTGAACTTAGCCATGACGTCCAAGAGGGCGGTATGCTGCTCCTCGCTGCTGACAATGAGCATTTCTTTGTCTCGGTCGAACAGGTCAACCTTTCCTGCCAGTGCTTTCACGATTTGTGCATAGAAGCCCGGCAGTTTGCCTTCGGGTATATCCATGAGCAATCCAATTTTGTGTTCCATTTGAGTTCCTCGCTTCTTGAAATCGTCCTTGTCAGTTTACAAGGATATTTTGAGTTTCACAACAGCTGAGCCGTTTTTGGTTTCTACGCTAATGACATCGAGATAGGAGACGATTTTCTTCGGTATGAAGCCAAGCTGAAATTCTTTGGCGAAATCCTCGATCGTCGTATCCGGGAGCTCGAAGCCGTTGAATTCCAGTTTATCCACGGAGAAGCGTACTTCATTCATCTGGGGATTCTCCTTGAGCAGGAAACGGCCTTCGATGGCGACTTGTACGGAATCTTTCTGGCCTTTGGCCAAGATCGCGCCATCGGCAAATTGGAAATTCAAATTTTTCAATTGTTCGTTTTGGGCATGTAAGTAAGTATTGAAATCCGTATCGCTGATCGTGATGACCGGATTCTGGATGGATGATAAGTCCATGAATTTCTTATCTTGGGTTACATACTGCGGGAGCTCGCGGAAAGCGGCGGATAGGTTTTTCAAATATTCACGGAATAATGGAATGCCCTCTAATTTCCACTGCTCATTCAAGGACTTGATCTGATCTTGGATGGCTTGTGCTTGCGCGCTTACAGCGAGCTGTTTGTCCAATTCTTCCTGCAGCTTTACGAGTCTTTCGCGCTGCGCGAGATATTTCTCTTTGGTCTGTTGAAGCTCTTGGCGAGAGGTTTGGAGCTCTGTTTGCAACGTTTTTAATTTATTGAAAGATTCTATGAATGCAGATACTGTGCGCTGATCGTTCGACAAGATCATTTGCAAATATTCGAACATTCGCAATGCGTCGGCAAAGGAATTTACGGAAAACAGCAGCATCCAGATGGAGTCCCGGTCACCGGTATAGTAAGCTCTGATCACTTGGCCTGCGTGCTTTCGTGTGCTGTCTACATGGACGCTATGCGCTGTGATGTTGAGCTCGTTCTGTTTGATTTGCTCTACGAGCGTTGCATCTTGCTCATTCAGCCGGCTGAGTTCTTTATCAATCTCATAAATGGTAAGCCCTTTCTGCACGAGTCCCTTGGCTTCATCGGTTCCCGTTTCGACAGCGAATGCCGTGCCCAATGGGGCCGTCAGTTGCGCAAGGAGCAGCAGGCTCATCAACACAGCTATGTATGTACGTTTCATTGCATGCATTCTCCCCCTATAAACAGATTATCATATTTCTATTAAATGAAGCACAAAAAAATACTTACTTCAAAAGAGAAGTAAGTATTTCGGTCTGCCCGCTATTTTTTGGGGGGAGCGATAAGCTTCAGGATCTCGTCAAAGCTCTTGACGTTCTTCGGCACTTCCTTCGTTAGCGGCGTGCTTTGATTAATAGCATCGTAGGTTTGGTGGAGGACAATATGGTTATCCTGCACTTTGCCATCAACGGTGAGCTGGAAGACGAGATCGAGAGTTTGATCGCGGATAAAGCCGGCTTCATCGACGGCGACGGTCATTTTGCTTGGCGCTTTGATCTGGGCGGTACCAGGCTGCGATTTTTTGAGAAGCTCTGCCTTGTCGCTTGTAAGGAAGCCGTTATTTTGCAAATTGGAGATGAACTCCGGCAGTTTGGATTGAAATAATGTGTTGATGTCCTTTTCATTCTTGCTGGTCACTTCGACGCTGATGGATTTCGCGGTGCTTCCATCCTTTAATTTGACAGGTTCTTTGGCCTCATTGTACCATTTGGCGTCGATGCCGTTGAAAACAAGCGTAGCCAGAGCTGAAGACAGCTGCGATGTATTGGCGAGCGTATCCGGCGTCAGCGGCGATTTGCTGTTTTGACTCAGTTGCTGCAGATCGACTGCATAATACTCGTCCGGCGTTTTATTTAATGCTGGCATATTAAAATACATTTTGCTATCTTTAATGAGAATTGGTATCTCGATAGGTGAAGATGAGCCCTTAGGCGTAATTTTCATATCGGTCTGATACTGGATCGGGTTCAAGCCTGCTATCCCTTTCCATTCGATCGTGCTTTCTTTCACGAAGGATAGCAATCCGTTCGTCAAAGGGTTGGACCCTTTGAACAGAGCGTCGCCGATCGCAAGCGTTGTGCTGCCTTCAAAGGTATAGGATTTCATTTCCTTTTGCTTGTTTAGCGATTGTTCGAATGCTTCTTTCACTTTGGTATTGTCCGTACATGCAGTTAACGATAGCAAGCTGATAGCCGTTACCGCCGTAAGGGTGATCCACTTCTTTGACATGCGATTGTCGTCTCCTTCCATAATCATTCTTCATTATAATGGTTTCAAGCGGCTTTGTCTTTAAGTAAACAATTGGGGTGATCTTATGAAGCATCAGCTTGGGCATCCGGAAGTGATAGCGGCCTTGATAGAGGCAATCCGGTCAGCGCCGGAGGGGGCTATCACTTTCCGTGATTATATGGAACTATGTCTTTACAGCGAGCCCTACGGATATTATCGGAGTGAACGTCCCAAGATCGGGAAAGAAGGCGATTTCTACACCAGTTCCTCGATCGGTTCCGTGATGGGGGAAATGATTGCCGCTTTCCTGGCGGGACAAGCTGGCCAAGATCGTCCCCTTCATCTCGTCGAGTGGGGAGGAGGCAGCGGACGTTTAGCGCTGCATCTTCTGGATGAAATGCGCAGGATTGCTCCTGGCGTCTATGAATGCCTAACTTACACGCTCATAGAAAGCAGCGCGTATCACCGGAGTTTGCAGCAGCAGGCACTTCAAGGGCATGCGCCGCGGATTCGTTCGCTCAGCGAGCTGGAATGGCTGGCCGAAGAGCCGGAAGAGCAGGTGTATGTCTTGGCGAATGAACTGCTGGATGCTTTCCCTGTGCACCGAATTCGCTGGAAGGAAGGCGGCTTTCAAGAGTCTTATGTGACCTGGCAGGAGACGGATCAGGCTTTCGCAGAAATTTGGCGGCCTATCCGTTCCAAGCTTAGATTAGACAGCATAGAGAGTTTAAAAGTTCAATGGATCGACGGTCAAATCGGAGAGCTGAATCTGGAAAGTGAAGCGTGGATCGCCCGCATTTCACAGCGCATGATTAGCGGAGGCTGCATCCTCATCGATTACGGCGCAATCGAAGCGGAGCTATATGCCCCTCATCGATACCGGGGGACGTTGATGTGCTACCGGAACCACCAGGCGCACGATGATGTATGGGTTCATCAAGGGGAGCAGGATATTACCGCTCATGTCAATTTCTCAGCGGTGGAATCGGCAGCGCGCCTTCATGGGTTCGCCTCCTGCAAGCTTCAAACGCAGCGCGAGTTTCTGGTGGAGCAGGGCATTCTGCAGAAGCTGCAGGATCATGATGATTCGAACCCGTTCAGCGAAGTGTCCAAACGCAACCGTGCAATCCGCCAGCTGCTTCTAAGCGATGGGATGAGCGAGCTGTTCAAGGTATTTACCGCTGTCAAAAGCGGAAATGAAAAAAGGTGATCCGAAGGATAGCCCTCGGATCACCTTTTTTTGCTTTGTTGTTACTAGTGCCGGTATTAGACGGACATTTTGAAAAATGACCAGTACGTAAACCCGCTGAAGGAGAGAATCATATATCCCCAGAACAACAATATGTAAGTACGTTCTGACAAGCGCATATAGCCCAGAATGACGAATACGGCTGTTTGGAAAAAGAAAATCAAAGACATTGGGATCATATCGCCAGCCAAGCTCATTAGCGCGATTACAAGTGTCCAAAAACCTAAAACCCGAAACATGCGATCCATTCTCGTTACATCCCCCTCTCATACCACGTTGCACTTTAACTACATCACATTATACCTTTTGAATTGTTTAGTGTAAACCGTCAAACCGTGACGAAATTGAAAACATTTCATCATATAGTTGTAGTATGTCTTTTTATCCAGATCCCATGTATGAGTGTCAAAAAATTTGGCAATACCATTTAGTATCAAATAGATTCTATGAACTCTAGTACGGGCATAGAAATAGTAATAATGGCGCGAATCAATTTATACACCGGTACCTGCAAATTGATTCTTCTTATTCATACTGAAAGATGACCCCTATTTATCGTAAAAAGCTGGCCTCTTTCAGTTAGATGCATCTGTACATTATGTTAGGAGGTTTAACCTATGTCGGCAATTAGACAGGATGCTTGGAGCGATGAAGACGACTTGATCTTGGCGGAAGTGACATTGCGTCACATTAGAGAGGGAAGCACGCAATTATCTGCGTTTGAGGAAGTTGGAGAACGGATCGGACGCACGGCGGCAGCTTGCGGATTTCGCTGGAACAGCTTTGTCAGAAAGAAGTATGAAGCGGCGATTCAGATCGCCAAGGCACAGCGGCAGAAGAGAACGCAGATGAAGAAGCACGCCGCTGTATCGATCTCGGGCTCCTCTTCTATCGGGTTGTTGGATAGTACGGAGTTAACAACGGGGAAAGCAGAAGCTTTCACCGAGGAAACGCTTTCGATCGATGCGGTGATCCGGTTCCTTCGGCAATGGAGAAACACGTATCAAGATATGAACCGTCATATTAAAAACTTGGAAAAAGAGCTGCAAGACAAAGAGGACGAACTCGAGAGACTCGGCCGCGAGAACAATAAGCTTAACAAGCAAGTGAATGAAGTAGAAACCGATTACCGCGTCGTGAATGACGATTATAAAGCTTTGATTCAAATTATGGACCGGGCAAGGAAAATGGCTTTCTTGGTGGAAGAAGAGGAAGAAGAGAAGCCGCGGTTCAAGATGGATGCGAACGGTAACTTAGAGAGAGTAGAGTAAGTTCGTAAGTTCCAATCGAACTATTGCAGAAAGAGCTTCAGCTCAAGGAGATCCTTGGTCTGAGGCTTTTTTGTTGTATAATGATGACAATGGCAATGAAATGAGGGATCGACATGCGATTGATGATTATTGGAGCGGGTTCGTTGGGGCTCTTGTTCGCCGCAAAACTATCCGCCCTGTGCGAGTATATGAAGGTAGTTACCAGAACGCGAGAGCAGGCAGAACGGCTCAGAGCGGAGGGGATCCGTCTTGCCGGCACGGACGTGCCGCATCGGACGACGCGCGGGGGAATCATAGAGTTCGAAAGTTATACGGAAGAGACGTCTGCAAGTGATTTGGTGCAATCTTACGACTATATTTTACTGATGGTCAAACAACCGGCGATCACGCCGGAGCTGGCAGCCTATATCCGTTCGAAGCTATCTTCCGGCACGCGTCTCATCAGCTTTCAGAACGGGGTCGGCCATGAATCGATACTAGGCGAGGCGCTTCCGGCAGAGCGACTGCTGCTAGCCGTTACGACCGAAGGGGCGCGGCGCGAAGGGGATACATCCGTTGCTCATACGGGGCATGGCGTTACTTACTTGGGGAGCTTGCGAGCCGATGAAGAAGAATCAACGCACTTTTTGTTAGTGAATCTTCTGAAGGAAGCAGGATTTCAAACATTCATGTCGAACAACATGGAAGAGAGAATCTGGAGCAAGCTGTTGATCAATAGTGTGATCAATCCGTTAACCGCCATCTTGCGTGTGAGAAACGGGCAATTGTTGGATTCTGCTTGGACAATGTCGCTCATGAGGGACCTGTACCGGGAAGCTTGTCTTGTCGTCGAGGCTCGGGGCACTCAAGTGCCCGATCACTTGTGGGACACCATCTTGCAAGTTTGTGAGGCGACAAGGCTGAATCACTCTTCTATGCTACAAGATATCGAACAGGCCAGAAGTACCGAGATTGACCGTATTAATGGAAGCTTGCTGCAGCTAGCGGATGAACTGAATCTTGAGCTTCCTGTACACCGTACGGTGTACCAGTTAGTGAAAGCGTTAGAATAAGCCGGTGTAGGTGGTTATCAGGATGGACATGTTATTCAGTTGGATTTCTACGGTTTACGCAGCACTTGCTGTGGCGCCTTTTATTACGTTTATATTGCTATGGTTCCTCGTATATATGTTTCTTCGCGATAAGAAGATGACGACTCGACTGACCATGGATGTGACGACCTTGTTCCTATTGGGCTCGGTTTCTTTGATGTGGAACCAGCTATTTCATACGGATTTCGGCTTCTGGCTCATTACCCTCGTACTACTTATTGCCTTCGGGATTATCGGCGGTTACCAAACGCATTTAAAAGGGAAGACGGATCTGGTAAGAGTCGGCAGAGTTGTTTGGAGGCTCAGCTTTCTAGGACTTGCGACGCTGTATATTGTGCTGTTCGTTCTCCACGTTGGTAAAAACTACTTGTTTTCGACCTAAGCCGGCTGCTTTGAGGTGAATTTACGAATTGAGCGATAATTCGAAAGTCTTTGTAATATTTATTTGAGTTTTGTAGAAAATAACAATGAATATCGTCTAGATTTTATTGACCGATGGTTGTATAATTAGAAACCGTGGGGCACTTTCATATTCATTATTTTTTTACAAATATTCTTACTTAGGTAAATTAACACTGGACAAAGCGTGGGTTTGTGTTATAATTCCTTGCGTAGAGTCTAGTAAATTTTTTTACCAGAGGTATGGGTTAACTATTATAACATCTATGAAGCGGTTTCATCCTTTTTTGGGTTTAAGGGTGTTAAGATCATGTTAGGAAAACTATCAAACACACCTGACCATAGATATTCTAGACATACATAATTTTAGAGGAGGCGTTTTATGAAAGCGACAAAGTGGGTTTCAACAGCAGTAGCATTAACGCTTATGGGCAGCGTTGCAATTGGTTGCGCGAAAAACGAGGAAAGTCCTTCTGCATCTCCAGCTGGCGATACGAAAGGTACAACAGCTCCTGCGTCCAACAAACCACAAGAAATCAAAATTAACTTCACTGCAGAGCCGCCGGTAATGGATAGCTCCAAAGCAACGGCGAATGCCGCGTTTACATTCATCAGCGCATTTAACGAAGGGCTTTACCGTACGGACAAAGACGGCAAAGCAACTCCAGCTCTTGCGAAAGATTTCCCTAAAATTTCTGCAGACGGTCTAACTTACACAATCGACATTCGCGACAACGCGAACTGGTCTGACGGCCAACCGGTTAAAGCTCAAGATTTCGTTTATTCCTTCAAACGTACTCTTGATCCTGCGACTAAAGGCCAATACAGCTTCATCGTTGCTTGGATTAAAGGCGGAGCAGATGTAACGAAAGCAAAAACGCCTGAAGAAGTTAAAAAAGCGCAAGACGCTCTTGGCGTTAAAGCGATCAGTGACAAGCAAATTGAAATCAAACTGGAAAAACCAGTTGCGTTCTTCACACAATTGCTTGCATTCGCAACATTCTTCCCGCAAAGAGAAGATTTCGTAACGAAAGCCGGCGACAAATACGGCGCAGAAGTGGATAAAGTCATCGGTGCAGGTCCGTTCATCCTGAGCAAATGGGATCACGGTCAAACACTTGAGCTTGTTAAAAACGAAAAATACTGGGATGCTGCTAACGTAAAACTTACGAAAGCAACTGTCAACATCGTTAAAGATAGCAACACAGGCCTGAACTTGTACGAAACAGACGCTGCTGATTTGACAGAAATCAACCGCGATCAATTGAAACTGTATGCCGGTAAGCCAGACAACCTGCCTAAGCCAGAGTTGACGAACTCTTACCTGATGTACCAAACGAAGAAAGTTCCTGCCTTGGCTAACAAGAAGATTCGTCAAGCCCTTGGTATGGCGATTGACCGTCAAGCTTACGTAGATACCGTACTTGCTAACGGTTCCGTAGCTTCCACGGGTCTAGTTCCAGGCGGTACTTCCGACGGTGCAGGCGGCGACTTCCGTAAATCCGCAGGCGACACGCAGCCGAAATTCGATGCAGCCAAAGCTAAGCAATTGCTTGCTGAAGGTTTGAAAGAAGTTGGCTTGACAGCTCTTCCGAAAATGAAAGTGAACGCAGACGATACAGAAACTGCGAAAAAATCACTTGAGTTCATCCTTGCACAATGGAAACAAAACCTTGGATACGAAGCGGAAGCGAACCCGGTTCCACACGCACTGCGTATCGAGCTTTCTTCCAAGCATGACTTCGAAATCGCACTTTCCCTATGGGGCGCAGATTACAACGATCCAATGACATTCTTGGATATGTGGGTAACAGGCGGAGAGTTTGACGAAGGCGACTACAGCAACCCAGAATACGACAAACTCATTAAGTCGGCTCAAACCGAAGTGGATCCGTCCAAACGTGCGAAAGCAATGGTTGAAGCTGAGAAAATCCTTATGGATGATCAAGGCGTATCCCCGCTGTACTTCCGTACACGCGCTTACTTGAAAAAGCCGAACATCGAGGGAATCATTCTTCCTTCCTTCGGTCAAGAGTGGGAATTGAAATGGACGTCCATCAAGTAATATAAAGTTTTTATAGGTTGAAGAATTAAAGGAAGGGGCCGTTCGCACCTCGTGGGAGCGGCCTCTTCTAGATTTCTTCGAGCTTTAAATGAATAAAGGAGGAGCAATATGGTCAGGTTCATTCTTCGCCGCTTCTTATATGCGCTTATCACGTTATGGCTGATCGCATCATTCACATTCGTATTGATGAAAAACTTACCAGGTAATCCACTAGGAGAAGGCGCTGAACGGATTCCTAAAGCTACGAGAGATATGTTGCTGAAGCAATACGGTTTGGATAAGCCATTATGGGAACAGTATTTAACTTTCATGAACAACATCATCCATGGCGATCTAGGAGCTTCCTTTCAATTTCCTGCTCACAAAGTTACAGATATTATCAAGCAAGCTTTTCCGTCTTCGCTTGAACTTGGTTTGATTTCGATCGCGATTGCGATTGTTGCAGGTCTGACGTTAGGGATTATCGCGGCGCTTAAGCATAACAAAGCAGGCGATTACACAGCAATGTTCATCGCCATTCTAGGCGTTTCCATTCCATCTTTCGTTCTTGGTCCACTTCTTTCCTACTATGTCGGCGTCAAATGGGGAATTCTTCCTGCCGGATTGTGGAAAGGGCCAAGCTATCGCATTTTGCCGGCGATTGCGCTTTCATTCGGAACCATTGCCATCCTGGCTCGTTTGATGCGGACATCGATGCTCGACGTTCTTAATCAAGATTACATCAAAACGGCGAAATCCAAAGGCTTATCCAACTTTACGGTCGTTGTGAAGCACACGATCCGGAATGCGATTTTACCGGTCATTACCATTATCGGTCCAATCTTCGTTAACGTCATTACAGGAACACTCGTAGTTGAACAAATTTTCTCAGTACCAGGATTGGGTAAACACTTCGTTTCATCGGTTTATTCCAATGACTACACCATGATTTCTGGATTAACGATCTTCTATTCGGCCATTCTCATTTTGGTTATCTTTATCACAGATATCGTGTACGGTTTCGTAGACCCTAGAATTCGTCTTGGGAAAGGCGGGAAATAATACATGCAAACTCCGAATAATGCAACAGAGACTAACTACAAGTTTGCTCCCGTTGCAAAAGAAACATTAACCGGCGAAAGAATCGTAAGACCTTCGCTCAATTATTGGCAGGACGCTTGGAGACGACTTAAGAAAAATAGACTGGCAATGGCTGGCTTAATTATATTGGTTGCTTTAATCGTATTGGCGGTAATCGTTCCTTTTGTTTCGAGTTACGACTATCAAACGCAAGATCTGAAAATTAAAAATATTCCACCGAACGGACAGCATTGGTTCGGTACGGATGACTTCGGCCGCGACGTATGGACCCGCGTATGGTGGGGAACCCGGATCTCCTTGTTCATCGGGATCGTAGCTGCACTGATTGACTTGGTTATCGGTGTCATCTACGGCGGTATCTCCGCATACTACGGCGGTAAAGTCGATGAAGTGATGCAGCGTGCGATCGAGATCGTCTATGCGATCCCTTTCCTATTGATTGCGATTCTGCTTATCATGGTTATTGGCTCAGGGATTCCATCGATTATTTTGGCCATGGCCATAACCGGCTGGGTGCCGATGGCCCGCTTGGTCAGGGGGCAGATGCTCACGCTCAAAGAGCAGGAGTTCGTCCTTGCATCCCGTACGCTGGGCGCGTCGCCGATGAGAATTATCATGCGCAGCCTTATTCCGAATGCGCTTGGGATTATCATTGTTCAAATCACGTTCGTCGTTCCTTCTGCGATCTTCACCGAAGCTTTCTTAAGCTTCATCGGTCTTGGTGTTAAGCCGCCGCTCGCTTCATTGGGTAACCTGCTGTCCGACGGCGCTAACTATATCCGTTTGTACCCGCATCGCCTGATTTTCCCGACTATCATTTTCAGTTTGATTTTGTTAAGTTTCAACCTGCTCGGTGACGGGCTTCGTGATGCGCTAGATCCAAAAATGCGCAAGTAAGAAGGGGTGAATAATAATGAGCACCAAATCCAAAGGCAATTTGCTGGAAGTAAAAGATTTGCGGGTATCCTTCCGCACGTACGCGGGTGAAGTTCAAGCTGTTCGCGGCGTTAATTTTTCTTTGAAAAAAGGTGAAGTCTTGGCGATTGTAGGGGAGTCCGGCTGCGGTAAATCCGTAACGGCACAAACGCTCATGCGTCTAATTCCTACTCCGCCTAGTTATATAAAAAGCGGCTCGATCATGTTCGACGGTAAAATGGACATTACGAAGCTTTCCAATAAAGAAATGGAAAAAATTCGCGGATCCGAAATCGGAATGATTTTCCAGGATCCGATGACCTCGCTGAATCCGACGATGAAGATCGGCGATCAGATTACAGAAGGTATCATCAAGCACGAAGGGATCAGCAAGAAGGCGGCTACCGAAAAAGCGATCGAAATTTTGAAGCTTGTCGGGATTAACTCTCCTGAGGGCCGTATTCATCAATACCCGCATGAGCTTTCCGGCGGTATGCGTCAGCGTGTCATGATCGCAATCGCGCTTGCTTGCTCTCCGAAGCTGCTTATCGCAGATGAGCCGACAACGGCACTTGACGTTACGATTCAAGCGCAAATCATCGATTTGATGAAAACCATTTCCGTGAAGACGGACTCATCTATTATTTTAATTACGCATGACCTTGGTGTCGTTGCCGATATGGCGCAGCGCGTCGTGGTTATGTATGCAGGGAAAATTATCGAGCAAGGGACGGTAGACGAAATTTTCTACGATCCTCAGCATCCTTACACATGGGGCTTGCTGCGCTCGGTGCCTCGTTTGGATACGAACAGTGATGAAGAGCTTGTACCTATTCCAGGTACGCCGCCGGATCTATTCGCGCCTCCAAAAGGGTGTGCGTTTGCGGCGAGATGTCCGTATGCAATGAATCAGTGTTTGGAAGTCGATCCGGAGCATACGACGCTTTCCGAAACGCACAGCTCCGCTTGTTGGCTGCTGCATCCGGACGCGCCGAAAGTTGAACGTCCTGTAGGAGTGGGAGGTCATCAACATGTCTAAAACGAATCAACCCATCTTGCAAATTCGCAATATGAAGAAGCATTTTAATCTTGGCGGCGGCAAAGTGCTTAAAGCCGTTGACAATTTCTCGATAGAAATTAACCGCGGTGAAACATTCGGTCTCGTTGGCGAGTCCGGTTGTGGGAAATCGACTGCGGGAAGAACGATTATCAATCTGTACGATGTTACAGATGGCGAAGTCATTTTCGACGGTGAAAATGTTCATAAGCTCAAAGGCAAGAAGCTCAAAGAATTCAACCGGAACATGCAGATGGTATTCCAGGATCCTTACGCATCCTTGAACCCTCGTATGACGGTAGGGAATATTATCGCTGAAGGTATAGACATTCATGGTCTGTACAAAGGCACAAAACGCAGAGAGCGTGTGATGGAGCTGCTTCGCGCCGTAGGTCTGAACGACGAGCACGCGAACCGTTTCCCGCATGAGTTCTCCGGCGGTCAACGTCAACGAATCGGGATTGCCCGGGCGCTGGCGATCGAACCGAAATTCATCATTGCCGATGAGCCGATCTCGGCGCTGGACGTTTCCGTTCAAGCACAGGTTGTCAACCTGTTCAAACGGCTGCAGAAAGAAATGGGCTTGACTTACTTGTTCATTGCCCATGACTTGGCGATGGTGAAGCACATCTCCGATCGTATCGGGGTTATGTATCTGGGTAATCTCGTCGAGGTCACGACATCCGATGACCTGTACGCGAAGCCGCTGCATCCGTATACGCAATCGCTGCTTTCGGCGATTCCGATTCCGGATCCGGAAATCGAGCGTACACGCGAACGCATCATCCTGCAAGGCGACGTGCCGAGTCCGCTCAACCCGCCAAGCGGTTGCCCGTTCCGTACGCGTTGTCCGCAAGCGATGCCGCAATGCGCGGAATCGATGCCGCCTAGCAAAGAAGTGGAGCCTAATCACTTCGTCGCTTGTCACTTGTATTAATCCAATTAGAGCCGTCCCGTCAGGGGCGGTTTTTTTGTGAACAGCTCTCCAATCAATTGTAATTAATTAAAATACAGTTTTGACGATTGCGGTCCTACCGTGTACAATCAAAGGATAGTTGTTTTATTTGGTATGAAGAGGGGACACTAGTCGCATATGCAAATGGAATCTTTTCATTGGAAGAAGAGTCAGAAGCTGGCTGAGGATTATGTAAGCGGGGCGGATGAGGCCCGTTCGTTGTTCCCGTATCATTTCGGCGATGATGCCGATTGGCAGTCGCGGATGAAGTGGCTGGATGAAAGGAAGAGCGCGCCTCGCGCTGACAGAGGCCGCTTGATTGAAGTGCTGCGCACATATAATGAGAGAATCGGCAATAACGGCCCTGCAATGGACCAAATTGCCGCGCTTGCCGGTGAGGAAGCGCTGGCTGTAGTGGGGGGCCAACAGGCGGGTTTGTTCGGAGGCTCGCTGCTCGTTCTGTACAAAGCGATAACGCTCGTACAGTTGGCACGGGAGTGGAGCTCGAAGTTAAAACGTCCGGTCGTGCCGGTTTTCTGGATTGCCGGCGAAGACCATGATTTCGATGAAGTGAATCATATTTATACGCTTTCGCAATCACAGCAAATCGATAAAATCAAAGTGGATCATCCGACAGGAAGGCGCACGTCCGTCAGCAAGCTTCCGCTTGCCCCTGAAGCTTGGCGGGAGGCCTTGTCCGCTATGGACCAGTCGTTGATGGATACGGAGTTCAAGGCTTCGCTGATGGCCAAATTGGAGGGTGTAACGGCAGGGGGAGCGACGCTGTCGGAAGCCTTCGCCCGCTTAATGGCCGTGCTGTTCGGTGAATACGGCCTTGTGCTGATCGATGCCGATGAACCGTCCCTGCGCAGTCTGGAGTCGGGGATGTTCGAGCAATTGGTTGTGCACAATGAAGTACTGACAGCCTCCTTGCTGAAAAGTCAGGAAGAGGTGCTGCAAGCCGGGTACAACGCTCAGGCGGACATTGCTGTTGACGGCGCGAATTTGTTCGTATATGCGGATGGCCAGCGCTTGCTGCTGCATCGCGAAGGAGACCGGTTCGCCGATAAGAAGCAGGAGCACCGCTTCACGAAGGCGGAGCTTCATGATTTGGCGATGACGAAGCCTGAGCAATTCAGCAACAATGTGATGTCCCGTCCGTTGATGCAGGAGTATTTATTCCCTGTGCTGGCAACCGTGCTCGGACCGGGTGAAATTGCTTACTGGGCGCTGACCAAGCATGCGTTCGAGCAGTTCGGCATGCGAATGCCCATCGTTGCGCCGCGGCTGGAGTTCACGCTAATCGAGGGTACGGTACACAAGCAGATGAATAAATACGCGTACAGTTTCGAGGACGTTCTCCACCGTTTTGAAGAGAAGAAGCAGGCTTGGCTCGATGCTCAGGATACGCTGCACTTGAACGAGCGTTTCGATCAGGTTAAGGCGGACTTCCGCGACAGCTACACGCCGCTCGTGGAGGCTCTAGGGGCGATTAATCCAGGCGTAAGGAAGCTGGGGGATACGAATCTGGCGAAGATTGTGGAGCAGATCGAGTTTCTGCAGCATAAGGCGTCGGAAGCGTACAAAACGCAGTTTGATGCGACGCTCCGCCAGTTGGAGCGGATTCGCCTTACGATTTTACCGTTAGCAAAGCCGCAGGAAAGAGTGTATAATGGGTGTGCTTATATGAATCGATATGGGAATGATTGGCTTCGTGATTTGCTCGAGACGCCGATTCCTGTAGACGGTATGCACCGCGTTTATTATTTGTAGGAGGAACGAACGATGACAACTGTAGACAAAAGTATCGTTGCTGATATGGCGTTGGCCCCTGACGGTCATTTGAAAATTGATTGGGTACAGGCGCATATGCCTGTTCTGAATCGCATTCGCGAGCAATTCGAGAAAGAGCAGCCGTTCAAAGGGCTGAAAGTAACGATTTCCTTGCATCTGGAAGCGAAAACCGCGTACCTGGCCAAAGTAGTGAAAGCCGGCGGAGCGGACGTTACGATTACGGGAAGCAATCCGCTGTCCACACAAGACGATGTATGTGCGGCGCTGGTCGAAGACGGGATTACCGTTTATGCCAAATATAACCCGACTCCCGAAGAGTACAAAGAATTGTTGATCAAAGCGCTAGAAACGAAGCCTGATCTGATTATCGATGACGGCGGAGACCTGGTGTCGATTCTGCATTCCGAACGCAAAGATTTGGCTGCGCAAGTGCGCGGCGGTGCCGAAGAGACGACAACCGGCATTCTGCGTCTGAAAGCGATGGAGAAGGAAGGCACTCTGGCATTCCCGATGGTCGCGGTCAACGACGCGTTCTGCAAATACTTGTTCGATAACCGTTACGGTACGGGGCAATCCGTATGGGATGGCATTAACCGGACGACTAACCTGGTGGTAGCCGGTAAAACCGTCGTTGTTGTCGGCTACGGCTGGTGCGGCAAAGGCGTTGCAATGCGGGCCAAAGGACTTGGCGCGAACGTGATCGTGACCGAGATCGATGCGATCAAAGGTGTGGAAGCGTACATGGACGGTTTTGCCGTCATGCCGATGATGGAAGCGGCGAAGCTGGGCGATTTCTTCGTTACGGTAACGGGCAACCGCGATGTGATTCGCGGCGAGCACTACAAAGTGATGAAGGACGGAGCGATCTTGTCCAATGCCGGACACTTCGACGTCGAAGTTAACAAGCCTGAGCTGGAAGCGCAGTCGGTGAGCAAACGTACGGTTCGACGCAACATCGAAGAGTACCAGTTGACGGACGGCCGCAAAATTTACATACTGGCGGAAGGACGTCTTGTCAACCTCGCGGCAGGCGACGGTCATCCGGCGGAAATTATGGATATGACGTTCGCGCTTCAAGCGATGTCGCTGAAATATGTGAACGATGAGTATGAGAAATTGGGCAAAACAGTTGCGAATGTTCCATATGTATTGGATGAGCAAGTGGCCAGATTCAAGCTGGAGTCGCTCGGCACTAGCATTGATTCCTTGACGGAAGAGCAGAAGCAATATTTGGACAGCTGGGCGGAGCACTAAGAGAAGTGAGTCTTCCAAACCACGATGGAGTGGGTTGGAAGGCTTTTTTTGTGTCGCCTCAGGGTGCCGCGCAAGAACCGAGGATCCGTCGGGCTGCATTTAGCAGTAGGGACTCCTGCTGTTGGCGGTACTTTCGGTGGAGGTTCTGGCTGGCTGCGTTTAACAGGAGAAACTCCCGCTATGGGCGGGACTCTCGGTGAAGGTGGCCTGTCTTCTTGTTCTGCCACAGGGCGTAACTGGAATTTCTCCTGTTATTCCTGCGAAAATGAGCCCAGTTGTACGAATAGAAGGAATTCCTCCCGTTAATTTTCCCCTTTTTTGCGTAAAGTCGGCGGATGCGGGCTGATTAACGGGAGGAATTCCAGTTATTCAGCATTCGAGGATCCGTTTGGCTGCAATTAACAGGAGAAATTTCCGTTATGGGTGGGGATCTCGCTGAGGGAGGCCTGTCACCTCGTTCGGGCGCTGGGCGGCGCTACGCTGGACGACACTCTGGAGCCTATCTCTCTTCTGCCGCAGGGCGTAACTGGAATTTCTCCCGTTATTCCTGCGAATATGAGCCCAGTTGTGCGAATAGAGGGAATTCCTCCCGTTAATTTTCCCCTTTTTTGCGTAAAGTCGGCGGATGCAGGCTGATTAACGGGAGTTTTTCCTGTTACCCGGCATTTGTCGCTCGGCAAGCTGCAATTATCAGGAGAAATTCCCGCTATGGGCGGGGATCATAGTGTAGGCTTGGCTCGTTGAGGAATCTGACCTTGCACTTTGTAACGCTGGACGACACTCTGGAGCCTATCTCTCTCCTGCCGCAAGGCCCTAACTGGAATTTCTCCCGCTATCACTCATCGTCACCTTTGCTGCCTGCAACCTTTCCTCCTCATACTCCGTTTATAGGGTGTAAAACCTAAAATTTGGTAGCGAAGGGGTTGGCAAAATGGGGGTCAACACGTTAAGAAGAAAGGCAAGTCTGCTGCTTGCCATGTGCATGCTGGCAGGAAGCCTGCTGGCCGGATGCAGCTCATCCAAGGAGGATTCCGTACCGGGGGCAGCTGCCAGCTCGTCGAAAGCTGATTCGCTTCACGTCGAGGGGCAAACGGCAGCAGTCGCGCCGGCGGTCAAACAGCAGTCGACGAAGAGCTCCGACGCCAAAGAAGCGCCCGCTGCAGAAGCCGGGGCGGCGCCGTCCGAAGGGAAGGACGCTTCGATGACGATCATACCGGCGGCGACAGGCAGCGACGAAGCGGCCGGATTCAACCGCAAGTTGATCTACCGTGCGAATCTGGTCATGCCTGTCGATGACTACGCCAAGGCGCAGACTGGACTGCGCGATCTGGTCGCGCTTAGCGGCGCATATATTTTGCAGTTCTCGGAGAACGCCAATACAGGCGAGAAGGGCGGCACGTTCACGATCAAGGTGGCTGCCAGCGGCTTCGTTTCGTTACTGGACGGGTTGGAGAAAATCAGCCCCGCTCTTCAGCGCAGCGTGCAGGGGCAGGATGTGACGGAGGAGTACGTCGATCTCAGCTCCCGGTTGAAAGCGAAGCAGCTCGTTGAGGAACGTCTGCTCAGCTTCATGGAGAAGGCAACGAAAACCGACGATTTGCTGGCGTTTTCCAATGAATTGGCGAAGGTGCAGGAAGCGATCGAACAGATTAAAGGGCGCATGCGATATTTGGATCAAAATGTGGCTTATTCCACCATTGAAATTCGGATGTATCAGCTAACGGATAAGAAGCCGCTTTTGTCCGATCCGAGCAAGCTAACTTTAGGAGAACGGATCCTGAAGTCATGGAATTCTAGCCTTAACGTACTAGTCGCAGTCCTGCAGGCTGTCCTTGTTTTTGCGGCTGCCGCCTTCCCGGTACTCGTTATTTTACTGCTCATCGGGGTTCCGATTTGGGTATACAGGCGCAAAAGAAACAAACAGCTTCAAGCGGTGCGAAATGAACTGAAAGAACAAAATGCATCTTTGAACTCACTTGAAGAAGAGAAGCAAGGAACGAAAGACGCAGAATAGACCTAAAAAATGAAAAAATTTTCACAAATCCTGCTCATGAAGCAGGATTTGTTGCGTTTTTGGCGAATAACACTAAAAAAGTGGTGAAAAGTGGTACGAAGTGGAGGGAAAGGGGGCGCCATGCTATGTTCATGGGGGAATATCAACATAGCATAGACGAAAAAGGCCGCATGATTATCCCGGCCAAGTTTCGTGAAGCCCTGGGCGAATCCTTCGTTATCACACGCGGTCTGGATCAGTGCTTATTCGTATATCCCCGATCCGAATGGGCGATACTCGAGCAGAAGCTGAAAGCACTGCCGCTGATGAAATCGGATGCGCGCGCATTTACCCGCTTTTTCTTTTCCGGTGCTACAGAGTGTGACCTTGACAAACAAGGGAGAGCCAACATTCCGGGCAATCTCATCGAGCATGCCAAGCTTGAGAAAGATTGCGTCGTAATCGGTGTATCGAACCGGGTGGAGATTTGGAGCAAGCAAATTTGGGAAAGCTATGCAAATGAATCGGAACAATCATTTAATGAAATAGCGGAAAAGCTTGTCGACTTTAACTTTGATCTATAGTTGCCATAATTAGGAGGACATCAAGTGTTTCATCATGTGACGGTATTGAAAGAAGAATCTGTTGAAGGATTGCATATAAAGCCGGATGGCGTATACGTGGATTGCACGATGGGAGGAGCGGGGCATAGTTCCTTGATCGCTTCCCAATTAGGTCCGGAAGGGCTATTGATTTGTCTGGATCAGGATGACGTAGCTTTAGCGAATGCGCAATCGGTATTGGGACCTTACTTGGATCGTGTAAAGATTGTGAAGAGCAATTTCAGAGATTTGGAGCACGTGCTGCAAGGCGTGCCGAGAGCGCTGCGCGACGGGAAACCGCAGGTTGACGGCATTTTGTTCGACCTGGGCGTATCCTCCCCGCAGTTGGACGATGGAGAACGCGGCTTCTCCTATCATCAGGACGCGGAGCTCGATATGAGGATGGATCGTACCACGGAACTAACGGCCAAAACGATCGTCAACGAATGGCCGCAGGATCAAATCGCGCGAATTTTGTTCGAATATGGCGAAGAGAAGTTTTCCCGCCGCATTGCGGGGGTCATTGTCGAGGCTCGGGCTAAGGCACCGATCGAAACGACCGGCGAGCTGGTGGAATTGATTAAGGAAGGGATTCCGGCGGCAGCCAGACGTACAGGCGGGCATCCTGCCAAGCGAAGCTTTCAAGCTTTGCGCATTGCCGTGAACGACGAATTGGGCGCCTTCGAAGAAGCGTTGGAGCAATCCGTCCGCTGTTTGGCGCCTGGAGGCAGAGTTGCTGTCATCACCTTCCATTCCTTGGAAGATCGCATCTGCAAACAGTTTTTCGTTAAAAATGTGGAAAAATGTACATGTCCGCCGGGTTTTCCAATGTGTGTATGTAAGAAATCCGGAGATCTTAAATTAGTCACTCGTAAACCGATCATCCCAAGCGAGCATGAGCTAGAGGTGAATCAGCGGGCTAGATCCGCCAAGCTGCGCATTGCCGAAAAGCTTTGATACAAAAGGAGGAAATTGATATGCCATCTTATATCCAAGGGAATTTGGCGCTTGACCAGAAACGGAAAGTTCCGGCTGCGAAGGTTAAGATTAAAGAGACAACGAAGGTTGTTTACCGCAACAAGTCGCTGCCCCCTCAAGAGAAAATGCTATATCTGTTTACGGTGCTCCTCTGTGTCATCGTGGCAGGTGTCATTATTTGGCGATACGCGGCGATTTATCAAATGAATGCCAGCATTCTGAAAATGCAAGTCGAAATTCGCGACATTCAAGCTCAAAACAGTGCGCTGAAGCAAGAGGTCGAGAAATTGCAGAGCCCGGAGAGAATAAAGGGAGAGGCTATTCGCCTCGGCTTTAATTTGGACGACGTGAAGAAATCGGATACCCAAGCCAAAGCCTCCAAATCGACCGCCGCCAGCAAAAATACGAAAGTAGCTTCATCTAAACCGTAACGGGCAGGTATATGATATGACAAAAAAAATTAAGCTGCGTTCCTTACTTATCGGAGGGTTCTTCACCCTTCTTTTTGTTGTCCTCATAGTGAAAGTCTATTGGATTCAGGTTGTTGACGCATCGTGGTTGCTAGAGAAGGCCGAGCAGAAATGGGAGACCGACCGGATTATTGCGCCGGTGCGCGGAACGATCATGGACCGGAATGACAAGGTGTTAGCCGTGGAAGGCACGGCTTATACGGTCACGCTGAACCCCAAAATGATAGACGGGCTGCAGGTGGCAGACGATATTTCGCGAGGTTTGGCAGATATATTGAAAGAATCCGATGCGACCAAACCGGCGCTTGAAACGAAAATACGAGAGTTGGCGACAAGAAAGAAGCCGGATGGCAGCGATTATGCCGTCAATGTCGAGATCCGCAATGAAGGGTGGAAAATTGATAAAGAGAAGGCTGACCAAGTTCGCGATTTCATTGCCACGATGCAGACGAGATTGAATAAATCGTCCAAAACGAACATCGGCATAGGCATTATCGAAGAGAAGAAGCGCTACTATCCTGGCGAGACTTTGGCCGCGCATATTCTGGGCTATACGAACAAAGAAGGCAAGGCGTCGCTCGGCATGGAGCTGAAGCTGGACGATACGCTGAAAGGCGTGCCCGGTATGCTTAGCTATGAAAAGGACGGCAAAGGGGTGGAATTGCCCGATGCCAAGGTAGATTTCAAGCCTGCGGAAGACGGGAAAAATGTTCGTCTAACGATCGACAAGAACATTCAATTTTATTTGGAAAGCGCGCTGGCCAAGGTTACGGAGAAATGGCATCCGAAGAGCTTAACCGCGATTGCGGTCGATCCGCAAACGATGGAAATATTGGGGATGGCGAATACGCCGACCTTCAACCCGAACTCATACTGGAACATTAATGACCAAGCCGATTTCAAAAATGCCGCTGTAGCTTCGCGGTATGAGCCGGGGTCGACATTCAAGCTGGTTACCCTAGCCGGTGCCGTAGAAGAGGGGGTCTTTAACCCTACCGAAATGTATCAATCCGGGAAAATCAAGGTAGCGGACCGCGAGCTCCATGACCACAACTATGTGGGCTGGGGGAAAATCTCTTATTTGGAAGGACTAAAGCGTTCCAGTAACGTGGCCTTCGTTAAACTCGGTTTGGAGAAATTGACAGAACCTAAGTTCCGCGATTATATTACGAGATTCGGTTTCGAGGAGAAGACGAATATCGATATGCCGAACGAGGTGTCCGGGCTCATCGATATGCGGTATAAACCCGAGGTCGCTACGGCGACGTACGGCCAGGGGAAAGTCGTGGTCACGGCAATTCAGCAGACAGCCGCCTATGCGGCAATGGCGAACGGCGGGAAGCTGATGTGGCCGCATATCGTGAAGGACATCGTTGATCCGAAAACCGGTAAAACGATTGAGTCTTTTGCGCCTAAGGTCGTCAGACAAGTCGTCAGCGAGAAAACGGCGAAGCAAGTTAGCGAATATTTGGAGCAGGTCGTATCGGATCAAGACGTTGGTACGGGTAAGCTGGCTTTCATGGAAGGTTATAGGGTAGCGGGGAAAACGGGAACGGCGAATATCGTCCGCCCGGGCGAGAAAACGTACTCGACGGATTCCTGGGTCATTTCCTTCATCGGTTATGCGCCTGTCGAGAATCCGAAGATTCTTGTCACCCTGATCGCGGATCAGCCGGAACTCGGAGGCAATTACCATCTGGGCGGCCAGGTGCTGGCGCCGGCCTTCAAAGAAATCGTCGGCGAATCTCTGCAATATATGGGCGTAAAATCTAGCAAGCAGGCGCAAATGGTCACGAAGGCAGCCAATAAGCTGACGGTGCCGAACTTCATGGCGATGACGGCAGAAAGCACTAAAGCTATGGCGAAAGAGAGCGGACTGACTCTGGAAGTGTTTGGTAAAGGTGAGAAAGTCGTCGATCAATTCCCTAAGCCGGGTACTGAAATCGTCTCGACGCAACGAATATATGTTGCGATGCAAAACGTAAGTGAAATGCCGCTTCCTAATCTGGTCGGCAGATCCTTGCGAGATGCCGTAGAGGCTTGCTCCTTTTTCAAAGTGAATTGCCAAACGACCGGTGAAGGATACGTATCGGAGCAAGCGTCGTTGGGTGAAGGAGAAGCGCGAAGCGTAACGCTGCAGTTGAACCCGCTCAATGAGAAAACGGCAGCTGCGGGTGCCGCGAGCGGAGCGACGCCGCCACCGACGAACAACAGCAAAAATGAAAAAAGCGATGCACAGAAACAAGTAGCCAAAAAGTCGCCTTAAAGCTTGCCGTAGAGCCGGAATAGAGCGCCATAGCGCAGGCAACTGTGAGAGCTTGTTCTAACCCCTGTTTGTCCCGAATAGTCATGTTAGGAATGAGACTGACTTATTCGGGAAGGGAGAATGAACGTTCATGCGAGTTTCTAACGTTACCGTCCGCCGCAGATTGTTCACTGCGCTCATCATTGGCACGATCATCTTCACAGCGCTTATTGTTCGACTCGCCTATGTTCAGCTTTGGATAGGACAAGAGTTGGCGAATAAAGCGGAGGACAGCTGGCGCAGACAGATTGAATTTGCGCCGAAAAGAGGAGAAATTCAAGATCGCAACGGCATTACGCTGACCTACAGTATGAGTACGCCAACGATTGTCGCCATCCCCGTGCAGATTGAAGATCCGCAAAGCACGGCAGCCAAATTGGCGGAAGTGCTTCAGGGGAATGCAGACGACATTTACAAGCAAATCACGAAGAGAACGTCGCAAGTCGACATTAAGCCGTCGGGACGTAAAATTACGATTGAAAAGGCGCAGGAAGTCCGCAATCTTCACCTTCCCGGTGTCGTTGTTGCTGAAGACAATAAAAGATATTACCCTTTCGGCAGCTTGGCGGCTCACATTCTTGGCTTCGCCGGAATCGACAAGGGTCTGACAGGTATCGAGGCCAAGTACGACTCCCAGTTGACGGGGATTCCCGGCCATATCTCGTACATGACCGATGCGGCAGGCAGAACGCTCAAGGGGACGACCGACAAATATACAAGCCCCAAAGACGGGCTTAACGTCAAGCTGACGATCGACAGCCACTTGCAGTCGGTCATGGAAAGGGAATTGGATCAGGCGATGGTCCAATACCAAGCGCAGAACGTTGTGGCCATCATGATGGATCCGAACAACGGTGAAATATTGGCGATGGGCAGCAGACCGACCTATGAGCCCGGCAATTACAAAAATTATCCGTCCGAGACTTACAACCGGAATCTGCCGATCTGGAAAACGTACGAGCCAGGTTCGACATTCAAAATTATTACGCTCGCCGCAGCGCTTGAGGAGAAGAAAGTCGATCTCAAGAACGAGCCGTTCTACGATCCCGGCTTCATCGAAGTCGGAGGAGCCAGATTGCGCTGTTGGAAGCGTGGCGGGCACGGCAGCGAGACGATGCTGCAAGTCGTTCAGAACTCCTGCAACCCCGGCTTCGTCGTGATGGGTCAGCGGCTTGGCAAAGAGAAGCTGTTCGATTATATTTCCAAATTCGGCTTCGGCAAGAAGACCGGCATCGATATGGCCGGCGAAGAGAACGGCATCATGTTCAAGCCTTCGCAGGTCGGACCGGTCGAGCTGGCGACAACGGCGTTCGGCCAAGGCGTTTCCGTGACGCCGATTCAGCAGATTACGGCGGTTTCCGCAGCGATCAATGGCGGCAAGCTGTTCAAGCCATTCTTGGCCAAATCGTTCACGAACCCGGATACGGGAGAGGTCGTAAATAGCGTGGAGCCTGAGCTGGTGCGCAATGTCATCTCCGAAGACACTTCCAAACAAGTGCGCGAAGCGCTCGAGAGCGTCGTAGCCTTGGGCACGGGGCGCAACGCGTTTATCGACGGTTACCGGGTCGGCGGGAAGACGGGGACCGCCCAGAAGGTTGTGAACGGCCGTTACTCGCCGGATGAGCATATCGTTTCGTTCATCGGCTTCGCACCGGCGGATAATCCGAAGGTGATCATTTATGCGGCTGTCGATGACCCGAAAGGCATTCAATTCGGTGGTCTGATCGCTGCTCCGCTCGTTAAGAATATGATGGCTGACGCACTTCGCTATATGAAGGTGGAGCCGGACAAAAATCAGCTCAATAAAGAATACCGGTACGGCGAAACGCCGGTTGTCGAAGTTCCGGACTTGGTTGGAGCGTCGGTTGATGATATATTAGAAGATCTGAACATGAATTTTAAACTGGCCAAATCGGGGAACGGCAAATATGTAATCAGTCAGGCGCCCAAAGCGGGAACGCGGGTCGATCAAGGCTCTACGATTCGCATCTTTCTATCCGACAATGCGCCGCCGCAATAAGCCTCGCCAAAAAGATTTTGGCAAGTAAGACATGTTTTGCTTTTCCATATGCATAAAATTGTCCATAATAGTTAGGAAAAACGTTAAGGAGAGGTTGCTCATGAAACTGCAGGAGCTTGCTTCGGTACTCCTCATTACCTATATACACGGCAATGCGGACACGGAAATTACGGGGATTGAAGCAGACTCTCGTAAAATAAAACCGGGGAATCTGTTCCTTTGCATCCCCGGACTGACCGTTGACGGTCATGATTATGCCCCAAAAGCGATTGCGCTTGGGGCTTCTGCTCTTGTTACGGAAAGGGTGCTCGATCTGCCCGTGCCGCAGCTTGTCGTGAAAGACGCCAGATATGCGATGGCAGCCTTGGCGGCGCATTTCTACGGCTACCCCAGCCAACAAATGAAAATGATCGGCGTGACGGGAACGAACGGCAAAACGACGACGACCTATTTATTAGATAAAATCATTTCGGACCAGGGCTTCAAGACGGGTTTGATGGGAAATATTCATATTAAAATCGGCGAGCAGTATGAAGAAAATAAAGCGACCAATACGCAGGAATCTTTGGAGCTGCAGCGGATCCTGCGGAAAATGGCGGACGCTCAGGTCGATTATTGCGTCATGGAAACATCTTCCCACGGATTGGAAATGGGCCGGGTCAAGGGGATTCATTTCCGCTCGGGCATATTTACCAATTTGACGCAGGATCATCTGGACTATCATCAAACGATGGAAAACTATGCGGCAGCCAAAGGTCTCTTGTTCTCGCGGCTTGGGAACGAATTCTCCGGCGATCCGCAAGAGCGTCAATACGCCGTTCTGAACGCGGACGACGCCGCATCGGAGCTGTTCGGCCGATTGACGGCGGCGCAGGTTATTACATATGGCATTGAACAGCCTTGCGACGTACGGGCCACGAACATTCGCATTACGGCCAAAGGGACGTCGTTCCAGCTTGTCTCCTTTGCGGGGAATGCCGAGTTCCAGATGAAGCTTGTCGGGAAATTCAATGTCTATAACGCTCTGGGAGCGATCTCGGCTGCGCTGGCGGAAGGGTTCCCGCTGGAGGCAATCAAGCGTTCCTTGGAGAGCATTGCCGTCGTGGACGGACGCATGGAGGTGGTCGACGAAGGCCAGGATTACTTGGTCTTGGTGGATTACGCCCATACGCCGGACGGGTTGGAGAACGCGCTGTCCACCGTGCGCGAATTCGCCGAAGGACGGGTTGTGACGGTGTTCGGCTGCGGCGGCGATCGCGACAAGACGAAGCGTCCGTTGATGGGCAAGGTGACGGCGTCCTATAGCGACTATTTATATGTGACATCGGACAATCCGCGAACCGAGGACCCGGAAGCTATTCTTCGGGACATCGTTCCCGGCTTGCAAGAGGCGAATTACCCGGATAACCGGTACGAATTAATTGCCGATCGCAAAAAAGCGATACAAAAGGCTATTGAAGGGGCAGGCCCCAAGGATGTAATATTGATAGCGGGAAAAGGCCACGAAACGTATCAGGATATCATGGGAGTCAAGCATGATTTCGACGATCGTTTGGTGGCCAAGGCTGCGATAAAGGGGAGAACACGATGATTCGGCGCACATTACAGCAGATCGCAGACATGTTGGGGAGTGAATGTTCAGGCATAACAGACGGAGGTGCAGTGAGTATCGCCGGCATTTCTACGGATACCCGGACGATACCTGCAGGCAGTCTGTTCGTCCCGCTGATCGGGGAGAAATTTGACGGGCATACCTACGCGGAAGAAGCTTACCATAAAGGGGCGGCGGCCGTGCTCTGGCAGGAAAACCGTGGCGATGCGCCGGCCGGCGTGCCGCACATTCTGGTCAAAGACAGCCTCACGGCTTTGCAGCAATTGGCGAAGGCCTATCGCCAGGAGCTGCCCGTACGCATTATCGGGATTACGGGCAGTAACGGGAAAACGACGACGAAAGATTTGGTTGCCGCCGTTCTGGGTAGTACGTATAAGGTGCACAAGACGAAAGGCAACCTCAATAATCATATCGGCCTGCCGCTGACGCTGCTGCAGCTGGAAGAGACGACGGAATTCGCCGTTGTCGAAATGGGCATGAGCGGACGCGGCGAGATCGAGCTGCTCAGCAAATTGGCCGAGCCGGATGCCGCCATCATCACGATGATCGGCGAGTCGCATATGCTCCAGCTCGGATCGCGCGAGGAAATCGCCCGAGCGAAGGTGGAGATCGTCAGCGGCATGCCGAGCGGCAGTCTGCTCGTGTACAACGGTGACGAGCCGCTTATCGAGCAGGCGCTGAGCGAAATCAGCCTGCCGGAAGGACTGCGCAGGCTCCGCTTCGGTCAAGGACAGGAGCTCGCGAAGTTTCCAATCAGCATCCGGATGGATGCGGACGGCGCGCACTTCCATATCAATACTCCGGGCTATCCGGAATTGTACATTCCCTTGCTCGGCACGCATAACGTCATCAATGCGTTAGCGGCCATCGCGATCGGCGAAGCCTTCGGCGTTCAGCCGGAAGCCCTTGCAGCGGGGCTTCGCTCGCTGCAAATGACCAGCATGCGCATCGAGAAGCTAACGGCAGCCTCCGGGCTGACCGTGCTCAACGATGCGTACAACGCCAGCCCGGCATCGATGCGGGCTGCGATCCTGTTGACCGAGCAGCTGGGCGGCTTCGGTCGGAAGTTCCTCGTGCTCGGCGACATGCTGGAGCTTGGCGAGCACGAAGAGCGGTTCCATCGCGAGATCGGCGCGATGCTGTCCCCGGAACGTGCGGACTACGTCTTCACGTTCGGCCGGTTGGGCCGCTTCATTGCCGAGGAAGCGGCGGGGCGGTTTCCGAAGGAGCGCGTACGCGCCTTCGACGACAAAGAGCAGCTTGCAGGCGAGCTCGCTGCTGTGGCGCAGCCGGACGATCTCGTGCTCGTGAAGGGCTCGCGGGGCATGCGGCTGGAGCAAGTAGTGAACGCCTTGCTGGCCTAACCGCCGGCTCATTATCAATTATGAATCAGTAGATCGTTTTCGCATGGCGTTAACGAGCAGGGGGAACCAAACGTGGAGAACGCAATTTTATTAACGATGGGCGTTGCATTCGTGCTCGCCTTGATTATGGGGCCGCTGTTTATTCCGATTTTGCGGCGGATGAAATTTGGCCAGCAAATTCGCGAGGACGGCCCGCAAGCGCATTTGAAAAAGCAAGGGACACCGACAATGGGCGGCGTCATTATTTTATTGGCGCTCGCGCTGGCGACGCTTCGTTTTGCCGATAAAAATACGGATTTGCTCATCTTGCTGATCGCGTCGCTTGGGTATGGTCTCGTCGGCTTTCTGGACGATTACATCAAAATCATTTTCAAACGCTCGCTAGGCCTTACGGCGAAGCAGAAGCTGTTCGGGCAGCTGCTCATCTCGGCGATCGTGTGCTATCTCCTGGTCATGCAAGGGCATAGCACGGACTTATATATTCCGTTTGTAGAGTTTCATTTCAATCCGGGCTGGCTGTATTTCCCGCTGATGGCGATTCTCATGCTGGGCGCATCCAACGCGGTGAACTTCACCGACGGGCTTGACGGCTTGCTGGCCGGGACAAGTGCAATCGCATTCGGCGCATATACGGTAATCGCAATGAATAATACGCAGCCGGAGGCCGCGATTTTCTCGGCGGCCATGGTTGGCGCTGTGCTTGGCTTTCTTGTGTTCAATGCGCATCCGGCCAAAGTATTCATGGGAGACACCGGGTCGCTCGGTATCGGCGGCGGGCTTGTCGCCGTGGCGATTTTGACGAAAGCGGAGCTTCTGCTGGCGATCGTTGGCGGCGTGTTCCTCGTCGAAATTTTGTCCGTTGTCATCCAGGTCGTTTCTTTCAAGACTAGAGGCAAGCGGGTGTTCAAAATGAGTCCGATCCATCACCATTTCGAGCTGGTCGGATGGTCGGAGTGGCGTGTCGTAATTACATTCTGGGTCGCAGGTCTCGTACTTGCCGCGCTCGGACTATATATGAATGAGGTGTTGTAGAACATGAGGCATCCGCGGGAATATCGTGGACTTGAAGTGGTTGTTCTGGGCTTGGCTCGCAGCGGCGTCGCTGCGGCTAAGCTTTTTCATCAAAAAGGAGCCCTTGTCACTGTCAATGACAAAAAAGAGCGGAGCGCATGCCCTGAGGCCGACGAACTGGAGGCCCTGGGTATTTCTGTTGTCTGCGGGCATCATCCGGAGTCCCTGGTGCACGAAGGGGTTTCGCTTGTCGTGAAGAATCCGGGCATTCCTTACACGGTTGAGCCGGTCCGCAAAGCATTGGAGCTCGGTGTCGAGGTTGTGACCGAGGTCGAAGTGGCTTATCAGTTCTGTGAAGCGCCGATTATCGGCATTACCGGATCGAACGGCAAAACGACGACGACGACGCTGATCGGATTAATGCTGGATGCAGCAGGCTTGTCTCCGGTGGTCGCCGGCAACATCGGACGTGCGCTGACCGAAGCGGCTCCCGAAGTGACGAAGGAGAATTGGATGGTTGTGGAGCTGAGCTCCTTCCAGCTCAAAGGAACGACTTCGTTCCGTCCGAGAATTGGAATGCTGCTGAATGTGTATGAAACTCATCTGGACTATCACGGTTCGATGGATGACTATATTGCCTCCAAAGCGAAGATTTTCGCCAATCAAACGGCGGAAGATACGGCCGTGCTGAATTGGGATCATCCGGTTTGCCGGGCGCTGATGCCGTCGCTGCAAGCGAAGCTGTTCCCGTTCTCGATGAAGGAAGCGCTGGATTACGGGGTTTATTTCGAGCAGGGCTCGGAGAACCTCGTTTATGCGAATGGGCAGGGCGAGGTCGTGACCATTATGCCGGCCAACGAAATGGGGATTCCGGGCAGTTTCAACCTGGAGAATGCTTTGGCAGCGGCTGCAGCCGCCCTGACAGTAGGCGTACAGCCTCAGACGATCGCCGAGGCGCTAAGAAGCTTCCATGGCGTAGAACACCGTCTGGAGCTCGTGAGAGAGCTGGATGGCGTGACCTTCTACAATAACTCCAAAGCCACGAACGCTGCGGCAACTATCAAGTCGATTGAAGTGTTCGAAGGGAAGCTCGTTCTGATTGCCGGCGGCCTTGACCGCGGTTCCGATTATATGGAGCTGCTTCCGACGTTCCGCGACCGGGTTAAAGGTGTCGTAACGCTGGGGCAGTCGAAGGAGAAAATTAATCATATTGCCGAGCTGGCAGGGATTAGCCGCATTCAAACCGTCGATACTGCTAAGGATGCAGCGGATGCGGTGGCTCAAGCCGTGCAGCTTGCCTGGCAGATGAGCGAACCCGGGGATATCGTCCTGCTTTCACCTGCTTGCGCAAGTTGGGATATGTTCCCCTCCTATGAGGAGAGGGGACGCATGTTTAAGGAGTCCGTGCATAACCTTTAAATAGGGCTTATCCACATTTGGCCCAGAACACATAAAGAGGTGTCTGTTATGGGTAAAGCACGGTCCGCTCCTGATATCTGGATAATTATTCCCACCTTGCTGCTTTTGACGATTGGCATTATTATGGTGTACAGCGCGAGCAGCGTACTCGCGTTTCGCGAGTTCGGCGATTCGCTCTACTACTTGAAGCGGCAGTTGATATTCGCCGTTCTCGGCGTTGTCGCCATGTTTTTTACGATGAATGTGGATTATCTCGTTTTGAAAAAATTCGCCAGAATTACGCTGATTGTGTGCTTCATCATGCTGGTCATCGTGCTGATTCCCGGCATCGGCGTCGTTCGCGGCGGCGCGCGCAGCTGGTTAGGGATCGGCGCCTTCGGCATTCAGCCGTCGGAGTTCATGAAGATGGGTATGATTCTTTATTTGGCCAAACTGCTCTCCGAGCAGCAGTCCAAAATCACCCATTTTACGAAAGGGCTTTTGCCGCCTCTTGGCATTATGGGGCTGGCTTTCGGGCTTATTATGCTGCAGCCTGACCTGGGGACCGGCGCTGTGCTCGTCGGCGCATCGCTGCTCATCATCTATACGTCGGGCGCAAGATTGCTTCATCTCTCTTATCTAGGTATGATAGGAGTTGCCGGTTTCGTAGGGTTGGTCATCGCCGCACCTTACAGGCTTAAGCGGATCACCGCTTTCCTGGATCCTTGGCAGGATCCGCTGGGTGCAGGTTATCAATCTATTCAATCGCTTTATGCGATAGGACCGGGCGGTTTGGTAGGTTTGGGGTTGGGCATGAGCCGGCAGAAATACAGTTACTTGCCGGAGCCTCAGACGGATTTTATTTTTTCCATCATTGCCGAAGAACTTGGCTTCATAGGCGGTACGCTGGTGCTGCTTCTGTTTACGATTCTAGTTTGGCGCGGTATGCGGGCGGCGATCACGGCCCCGGATACGTTCGCGAGTTTGATTGCTGTCGGCATCATCGGCATGATTGCCGTGCAGGTTATTATTAATATCGGCGTTGTCATCGGGATGTTCCCGGTTACCGGCATCACGCTGCCGTTCATAAGCGCAGGGGGTTCATCGCTCACACTCATGCTGACCTCGGTCGGCATCCTGCTTAATATATCCCGTTATTCGAGGTGACAGGGGAATGAAAACGATTGTCTTCACCGGAGGAGGCTCCGCAGGACATGTGACACCCAACATCGCCCTCATGCAGAGGCTGAAGGAGCTGGGTTGGGAAATTAAATACATAGGTTCAGCTACAGGCATCGAGAAAGACATCATCGGACATGAAGGGGTTCCGTTCTACGGGATTTCGTCCGGGAAGCTGCGTCGGTATTTTGATCTGAAAAATTTCAAGGACCCTTTCAAAGTCATGAAAGGCGTGTATGAATCTTATAGATTGCTCCGCCGTTTGAAGCCCGCCATCGTCTTTTCGAAAGGCGGGTTCGTTTCCGTCCCGGTCGTTGTGGGCAGCCGCCTCAATAAAGTGCCGGTGATCATTCACGAATCCGATATGACGCCAGGCTTGGCTAACAAAATATCGATACCGCTGGCGACGAAGGTATGTGTGACGTTTCCGGAATCGCTGCAGCATGTCTCGAAAGATAAGGCGGTACTGACCGGCTTGCCGATCCGCGCGCATATCCGCAGCGGCAAAGCGTCTGCCGGCTACCAGCTGTGCGATTTCCACAAGCAGAAGCCGGTAATTTTAATTATGGGAGGCAGCTTAGGCTCCCAAGCGATTAACCAGGCGGTGAGAGCGAATCTTCCCCGCCTGCTGGAGCAGTTCCAGATCGTGCATTTGTGCGGCAAAGGCAATATTTCGGCGGAGCATGCCGGGCTGCGCGGTTATAAGCAATTCGAGTACTTAAATGAAGAGCTGCCGGATGTGCTGGCGATGACCGAGCTGGTTATTTCACGCGCCGGCGCAACGTCGATTTATGAGTTTCTAGGTTTGGAGAAACCGATGCTGCTCATTCCGCTTTCCTTGCAAGCGAGCCGTGGCGATCAGATCCTGAATGCGAAGTCCTTTCAGAAAGCCGGATACGCCGATGTTCTGCAGGAAGAGGAATTAACACCTGAGACACTGCTGGCGCGCGTAGAGTCGCTATACGCCGACAGAGCGTCCTATAAGGCCGCCATGCAGGCGCGCAACGACAGCGATGCCGTGGCAGCCATCGTGAAACTGATTGAATCCCATAGCTTATCAAGTTAGATTTTCGAAAGCGAATGGGCGATTGTCACACTCTATCCGATTTTACATAAACTATACTATAACCGTGACAGACACCTAAGGCTTGATACGGCACCGCTGAAAGAAGACCGGCCAACTTCAAACAGGGTCCGTATTTATGAAATTATGGAACTTCAAACCGATGGCTCAATAATTTCGCCCTACGTTCTGTGAAGGAGGTTTTCCCATGCAGCAGTTAATATCCGACTTACAGGCAGCAAATATTGGCGAGATTCGAACGAATGAACGACTGGCCCCTTACACGACTTGGAAAATCGGAGGTCCGGCCGATTGTCTTATCCTCCCTCATTCGAAAGAGCAGGTTGCAGCATGCATTCGCTTCCTGCATCAGCGCGGAGTGCCGTGGACGATTATCGGCCGAGGATCCAATCTGCTCGTCAGTGACAAAGGCATTCGTGGAGTCGTCATTAAGCTAGGCTCGGCGCTGGAGACTTTGCGCTTCGAAGGCGCGACCGTATATGCCGGCGGTTCCTATTCGTTCATCAAATTGTCCGTCTTAGCGGCCAAAGAAGGTTTAACCGGACTGGAGTTTGCTTCTGGCATTCCCGGTTCTGTGGGAGGCGCCGTTTACATGAACGCAGGGGCTCACGGGTCCGATGTGTCACGCATACTCAAGCAGGCTGAAGTCATCCTGGACACAGGGGAATTGGTCACCATGCAGGTGGAGGATTTGCAGTATGCTTATCGGCATTCCATTTTGCATACATTACCCGGCATTGTAACGGAAGCTGTCTTTGAACTGCAGGTCGGAGAACGCAAAGAAATTGCGGGCGCCATGGCGGCGTACCGGGATCGGCGTCTCCGCACGCAGCCGCTGCAATTAGCTTGTGCCGGCAGTGTATTCCGCAACCCCGCAGGGGGATTCGCAGCAAAGCTCATCGAAGATGCCGGCCTGAAAGGCAAACGTGTCGGTGGAGCGGAAATTTCTACGCTGCACGCCAATTTCATTGTCAATACCGGAGATGCTAAAGCCGAGGACGTTCTCACTCTCATAACCGAAGTACAGCAGATCGTACAATCGAAGTACGGCATATCGCTCGTACCTGAAGTGCTGGTGATGGGTGAGAGGTAAATCGGAGGTGGAACTTTGGAGAAGCTCGTTATCGAAGGTGGAAGACCTCTCACGGGAGCCATCCAGATACACGGCGCGAAAAACGCCGCATTACCAATCTTAGCAGCATGCATCCTAGCTAGCGGCACTCATACTCTGCACAACGTTCCGAACTTGCTGGATATCGACACGATGATGCGTATTTTGCGCGCACTGGGCTGTCGTGCCGAACAGCAGGAGGATACGGTATCCGTTACAACATCCACAGCACATTCCTCACATATTCCGGAAGAATTGATGGGTCAGATGCGATCTTCCATCTTTCTGATGGGTCCGCTGCTCGCCAGATTCGGCAGTGTCACGGTGTATCAGCCCGGCGGCTGCGCGATCGGCGAACGTAAAATCGATTTGCACCTGAAGGGCTTGCAAGCGCTCGGTGCCAGCATCGAAGAATTCGCGAACAAAATTGTTTGCACGGCCGACTCCTTGCATGGGGCAGAAATCGTCCTCGATTTCCCCAGTGTCGGAGCTACGGAAAATATTATGATGGCCGCTGTTAGGGCGGAAGGCATCACAACGATTTATAATGCGGCAAGGGAGCCGGAAATACAGGATTTGCAAAATTTCCTGAATGCAATGGGCGCCGACATTATCGGAGCCGGGACGGACACCATCACGATTCGCGGTGTAACGTCACTAACGCCTTGCGAATACCGGATCATCCCGGACCGCATCGTTGCCGGTACCTTCTTGGTTGCCGCAGCCGCAACCAAAGGGAACATCACCCTGGAGAAGGTCAATCCCGCTCATTTGACATCGGTAATTCATGTCCTTAAGCGCGCAGGTGTTCAAATCGTCACTGACGATGATATAATACATGTAAGCTGTCCGACGAGGCCGAAAGCCGTTGAACGCATCGTCACCTCACCGCATCCTTCGTTTCCTACGGATCTGCAATCGCAAGTTATGGTGCTGCTCTCTCTAGCAGACGGCATGAGCGTAATGAAAGAAACGATATTCGAAGGTAGATTCAAACACGTAGATGAACTGTCCCGCATGGGTGCAGATATCCGTGTGGATATGAGTTCAGCCTTTATCCGCGGCGTTCCTAGGCTGTATGGAGCGACTGTGGAGGCTACCGACTTGCGTGCTGGCGCGGCACTCGTTATCGCCGGTCTGGCTGCGCATGGCACGACGATTGTTGAGCAAATTCACCATATTGATAGAGGCTATGATAGAATAGAACAAATGCTTTCCAGGTTGGGAGCCTCCGTGCATCGCCAATCACCGGTCCCGAGTGAATAAGAGGAACATTTGAATGATTTCCGCGCATCCCTTCCTGGCAGCAGGCGGGGATTCACGGTTTTCATCGATGTTCGGAAACAGGGCCATAGATATGTAGATATGATCCTCCATACGAAACTATTAGGTGGTGCCCATCTTGTCAGAAGACCGCAATGTGCCCGCTCTGCCGCCTGTACCCAAGCCACGAGCGCGTACCAATCGGAAACTGCTCATTTTTTTGTTCATTTTTTTCATCATCATTTTGTTCATTCTCTTCTTTCAATCGTCGCTGAGCCGAATTAGTGCGATCGAGGTTGAAGGAAATGAGCTTATGGCTGCCGAAACTATTGGACAAGCCAGTCAGATCGCGGTCGGAGACCGTTTCTTCGCCGTCTCGTCGGGAACGATCGAATCGCGGATCACTTCCCTGCCGATGATCAAAACGGCATCCGTGAAGAAGCACTTTCCCGGCGTCATCCATATAACCGTGGAGGAGTTTCCGAAGGTCGCGTTTCAATTGGGCGCAAACGGCACGAAGCAAGCCGTGCTCGCAGACGGGGCAATCGTCGAACTGCCTGCAGGCAGCAGCGTTCCGCTGGATATGCCGATCCTGACCGGGTGGACGGACGGGGACCCGAACAAGGCCGCGCTTTGTAAAGTGCTAAGCGAAATTCCGGAAAGCGCACTCTCGGATATTTCCGAGATCAAGCCGGATCCTTCCGAGCCGTATCCTGACAAAATCAAACTGTACACAAGATCCCAGTTTGAGGTGTATACAACCATTGCCTATTTGCCCGAGAAAATTGACAATCTCCCGGCATATATAGCAAGCTTACATGAAGACCATATTACCAGCGGAGTGATCACCATGCTGGAAGTTGAATACCATGCTCCATTCGAACCGAATGAACAGCCCCGGAGCGATTCGGGCAGTACGTCCGGTGCTAAATCCGGAAGCGGTCAGCCAAGCCCTACCCCCGATGCTAACAAAGATTCTGGCAAATCCGCCACGAAGCCGTCGCAGTAGCCGGCACAAAGCCGAAGCCGAAATTGACCGCTCAAGGGCCATAAGAGGAAACACCGCGTCATGACTCGCAAAAAAACGCTTTAATGGGCTACTCAAGCATGAAAATTAATGTTAAAATTAGTTTTATGGTTAAATAGAAACCTATTAACCTGGCAATTTGGAGAATGATTTACTAGACGCGTTTTACCCCAATTCTATCGAAAATGGAATGTTGAAAAAAACGACTTGATGTCCAGCAAAAAAAATGTAGAAAAAAGAGGGAATATGGCGGTTGTGTGGAATACGTATTTATGTAATTGTCATGAAATCACTTTATTATCCAAGTTATAGGAGGTGCCAGGGGCTTGAGCAACAATGACATCATTGTTAGTTTAGACATCGGTACATCCAAGGTTCGTGCTATTATTGGGGAAGTTGTTAACGGAACCATTAATATAATAGGTGTGGGATCTGCCGAGTCAGAGGGTATTCGTAAAGGCGCTATCGTTGACATCGATCAAACTGTGAACTCCATCCGCAGTGCCGTTGATCATGCTGAACGTATGGTAGGCGTACAAATTTCCGAGGTTTATGTTGGAATTTCAGGAAATCATATTGCTCTGCAATCCAGTCACGGTGTCGTCGCGGTCTCTAATGAAGACCGGGAGATTGGAGAAGAGGATATCGATCGTGTCATTCAAGCGGCAAGAGTCATCGCATTACCTCCCGAACGTGAAATTATTGGTGTCGTACCGAAGCAGTACTTAGTAGATGGTCAAGAGGGCATTAACGATCCTCGCGGCATGATCGGCGTTCGCTTGGAAGTCGAAGCGACGATTATCACGGGCGCGAAGACGGGGATACATAATTTAATCCGTGTTGTGGAAAAATCCGAACTGAAGGTCGCAGGTCTCATCTTGATGTCGCTTGCATCCGGACAGCTGGCCTTATCCAAGGATGAGAAATCGGTTGGAACGGTTCTCGTTGATATCGGTGCAGGTTCGGCGACTATTGCTGTGTTTGAGCAAGGCAATCTGGCAGCTACGTCGACGATCCAAATCGGCGGCGAATATATCTCCAACGATATCTCGATCGGTCTTCGGACACAGCTTGAGATCGCAGAGAAAATCAAGCTGAAGTACGGCTGTGCTTCCGTAGACGACTCCGCTCCCGATCAAGTGTTCAAAGTAACGAGAATGGGCAGCAACGTGGAGAAAGAGTTTTCGCAAGTTGATCTGGCGAATATCATTGAACCCCGTGTGGAAGAAATTTTCCAACTGATTCGTGCCGAGGTGCACCGACTGGGCTATGGCGATCTTGCCGGCGGTTATGTGCTGACAGGCGGTACCGTCTGTATGCCTGGCATCCTTCCGATTGCGCAGGCGCAGTTGGCCACATCCGTTCGTATTGCCGTCCCTGATTTCATCGGTGTGCGTGACCCGTCTTACACAAGCGGCGTCGGCATCATACAGTTCGTATCCAAATATATGAAGAACCGGAATTCTGGCATCTCCAAGAAAGTAGTGGCGAAGACGGCTGCTGCAGCAACAAAAAAATCCTCCGATAGTTCAAAACCAGGTTTTATCGAACGTGTCAAAAGTTTTTTCAGTGAATTTATATAGTGAATGCAAAGTTAGGGGGATATGACTCACATGTTTGAATTTGATATGGATTTGGACCAGTTGGCTCAAATAAAAGTCATCGGTGTAGGTGGCGGCGGTAGTAATGCGGTTAACCGTATGATCGAGAACGGCGTCAAAGGCGTTGAGTTTATTACGGTGAACACGGATGCGCAAGCGCTGCATCTGGCGAAATCCGAGCATAAATTGCAAATCGGGGACAAGCTTACGCGCGGTCTTGGCGCAGGCGCTAACCCGGACGTCGGGAAGAAAGCGGCAGAAGAGTCAAGGGAGATGATTCTGAACACGCTTCGCGGCGCAGATATGGTATTCGTTACAGCCGGTATGGGCGGCGGTACGGGAACAGGGGCGGCTCCGGTCATTGCGGAAATCGCCAAAGAAGTAGGCGCGCTAACGGTAGGCGTCGTGACGCGTCCGTTCACGTTCGAAGGCCGCAAGCGTTCCTTGCAAGCTGAGCAAGGGATTGCGGCGCTGAAAGAGAAAGTAGATACGCTCATTATCATTCCTAACGACCGATTATTGGAAATCGTAGATAAGAAGACGCCTATGCTTGAAGCATTCCGTGAAGCGGATAACGTGCTTCGTCAAGGCGTACAAGGGATCTCCGACTTGATCGCAGTTCCTGGTCTCATTAACCTGGACTTCGCCGATGTCAAAACGATCATGACGGAACGCGGCTCCGCGCTTATGGGCATCGGGGTAGCGACCGGCGAGAACCGTGCCGCAGAAGCAGCGAAGAAGGCGATTTCCTCACCGCTCTTGGAAACGTCGATTGAAGGAGCGCGCGGGGTTCTGATGAACATTACCGGCGGTGTGAACCTTAGCCTCTATGAGGTTAACGAAGCGGCAGATATTGTTGCCTCCGCTTCCGATATAGAGGTGAACATGATCTTCGGTGCGGTGATCGATGAGAAGCTCAAAGACGAGATTCTTGTAACGGTTATTGCAACGGGATTTGAACATAAAGCGATGCCGATGAATCAGCAGACGAGACGTCCGATCTCAGGACAACCAGAGCAGCCGTCAACCCAGCAGACTTCGGACAACCGCTTGAACAATCTCAAACCTTTCGGTTCTACACCATCGAACGACCAATTGGATATTCCGACGTTCCTGCGCAACCGCGGACGGAATAACGACAAATAATTACATCAAATATGTAAAGAGACCGAAGCCCTACAGATCGTAGTGGCTTCGGTTTTTTGCTATTTCTAGGGCTTTTCTAGCGAACCGGATGCCGCGTCAACTGACAAAAAAAGTAGTAGCCTATCAGCACATTTAGACAGACTTTGAAATAGGTTTGCCCTATACTGATTTAGAACCTTAAAGTTTCGTCAGGAAAATGGTTGAAATAGCATCTGTCATGGAGGTGAGGACATTGTGATCGTTTACGCGGATCTCATTTTCCTGCTGAACTTTCTGATCGATGCGGCCATGTTGATCGTGACGGCCAAAACGCGGAAAATCTCGTTCAAGTGGTGGAGAATCGCAGGTTCGTCGTTCTTAGGAGCCTCCTATGTAGTCATTATGTTCCTGCCGGTGCCGGCGTTCTTATTTACATTTTCTGTGAAATGTATATTTTGCATAGCGATGATTATGACAGCTTTTGGGTTCGGTTCTTTACAAAATTTAATAAGAAACGTCGGAACGTTCCTGTTAGTCAATTTCGCTGTGGCCGGCGGCATGTTCGGCATCCATTATGTCGCAGCCTCTTCATCCGACGTGATGAAGGGAATTGTCTTCACATCATCCGGTGTTCCGATGTTTCAGCTGCAAATCGGCAGCGTACTATTTGTCCTGATGCTGCTGCTTCCTTTGCTGTGGTGGTTTAGAACCGTCCTGCAAAGCACGAAGCAGCGTGAGGTGCTGACTACGTTCGTAGCGGAGGTAACGATACACGTAGGGGATTACACGGCGACTTGCAAAGGGTTGATTGATACAGGCAACCAACTGTATGACCCGTTGACGCGTACCCCAGTCATGGTGATGGAGGTCTCGGAATGGGGCGATGTCTTGCCAGTAGAATGGCTGCAGAGGATCCGGTCGGCAGATGTTGACCAGATCATAAGTGGTTTGGGTGTGGAGGAGTTCGTATGGCAGGACCGATTGCGTCTTGTGCCTTACCGGGGCGTTAACCGGAACACCCAATTCATGCTGGCCATTAAACCGGATAAGGTGGTGATCACCCATAATCATACGCAGATTGAAGCGTCAAAAGTACTCATTGGACTCGACGGAGGAAAGCTATGCAGCGACGGATCGTATCAAGCGATCATTCACCCAGCCTTACTATCAGCCGGTTAGTAGATGAGCCATATGCCTTCTGCAACACAGCAAAGCTAACGAAACCAGCTTTGCCAATGCAAAACTCTTAGGAGGAAACTAACATGTTCTTGAAGTGGAAAATGCTTTTTCAACTAGCGTACTACCGACTTTTGATGTTTCTCGGCCTTAAGGGAGAAGAAATCTACTACATCGGTGGCAGTGAAGCTTTACCGCCGCCGCTCACGAGAGAAGAAGAAGAATACTTATTGGAAAAATTACCGTCCGGGGACGCCGCCATTCGTGCTATGCTGATCGAGCGCAACCTGAGATTGGTTGTTTATATAGCTAGAAAATTTGAAAATACGGGGATCAATATCGAGGATTTGGTCTCGATCGGAGCAATCGGCTTAATCAAGGCCGTCAATACCTTCGACCCGGAGAAGAAGATCAAACTCGCCACCTACGCTTCGCGATGTATCGAGAACGAGATTCTGATGTACCTGCGGCGCAACAGCAAGATCCGTACGGAGGTCTCGTTCGATGAACCGCTGAACATTGACTGGGACGGCAATGAGCTGCTCTTGTCCGACGTGCTGGGTACGGAGAACGACACGATAT
Source organism: Paenibacillus sp. MAHUQ-63 (assembly GCF_028765165.1). Classification (GTDB taxonomy): domain Bacteria; phylum Bacillota; class Bacilli; order Paenibacillales; family NBRC-103111; genus Paenibacillus_E. The sequence continues at coordinate 54,361 of NZ_JARADB010000004.1, forward strand.
ACCGAAATATCGAGGAGCAGGTTGACCGCAAGCTGCTGCATAAAGCGCTGGATAAGCTGAGCGAGCGCGAGCGGATCATCATGGAGCTGCGCTTCGGCCTGCAAGACGGCGAGGAGAAGACGCAGAAGGATGTAGCGGATCTATTGGGCATTTCCCAATCGTACATATCGAGGCTGGAGAAGCGGATTATTAAGCGGCTGCGCAAGGAATTTAATAAGATGGTGTAAAGGAAAGGGAGAGCATCGAATGGCTGACGCCATTCAGCCTCTCTTTTTTTTGTGAAAATTTTTTTGGCGGCCGGATATCGAAATTGTTCAGCAGTCTCAGGGGGGAGCGAGTCGCAGCCCTTTTGTCAAGTGGTCATGCACGGTTCGGACGAGGAATAAATCGGTCGCTCGCGGGGATAATTAACATTAATGTTTCTCCTTGGGAGGTAATCACGGTGACCCGAAATAAAGTTGAGATATGTGGTGTTGATACCGCCAAACTGCCTGTTCTGACCAATGCTGAAATGCGCGAGCTGTTCGCTGATTTGCAGACCAAGCAGGAGCGAACGGCAAGAGAGAAATTGGTGAACGGGAACCTCAGGTTGGTTCTAAGTGTGATCCAGAGGTTCAATAATCGCGGGGAGTATGTGGACGATCTCTTCCAGGTTGGCTGCATCGGTCTGATGAAGGCTATTGATAACTTCGATTTGAGCCAAAATGTCAAATTCTCAACCTATGCTGTACCGATGATTATAGGTGAGATACGCCGCTACTTACGAGACAATAACCCGATTCGCGTTTCTCGTTCCTTAAGAGATATTGCTTACAAAGCGCTGCAAGTCAGAGACAGCCTGACGAATGCGAATTCGCGCGAACCCACGATTTATGAAATTTCCGAGGCGCTGAACGTGCCCAAAGAGGATGTCGTCTTTGCACTCGACGCCATCCAGGACCCGGTTTCGTTGTTCGAGCCGATCTACCATGACGGCGGAGATCCAATCTATGTCATGGATCAGATCAGCGACGAGCGGAACAAAGATTTGTCCTGGATCGAAGGCATTGCGCTGAGAGAAGCGATGCGCAAGCTGAATGCCAGGGAAAAGCTGATTCTCTCCATGCGCTTCTTCGAAGGCAAGACGCAGATGGAAGTTGCCGATGAGATCGGCATTTCACAAGCACAGGTTTCCAGGTTGGAGAAGTCGGCCATCGGCCAGATGCAGAAACATGTGAAATCGTAATTTCATTACATAAAGACCGACGCGGATCTGACAAGCCGTGCGGTCTTTTTTTCGTATTCAGGACATTTTGCCCACCCGGTACATATACTAGTACAAAATCAGTTCAAATCTAATGAGATTCGTGGTGATAAGCCTCATGAAAATATCTGATTTCCAGACGAAGGATGTAATCAATATTGTGGACGGCAAAAAGCTCGGTCAAATCAGTGACTTGGAGCTTGATCTGCGCCAGGGTCGCATAGAATCGATCGTTGTGCCGAACCAAAGCCGCTTCTTCGGATTGTTCGGAACGGGGACGGACGTTATCATTCCGTGGAAGCATATTGTGAAGATCGGCGCTGATGTCGTGCTGGTGAAACTGGAAGAGGTAAGGCCGTATCGTCAAACCGAGGATACGAACGAGGGCGTTTACGAATTTAACCGCCAGTTCCGCAATTAAGCTGTGGCACACGAGAGGACTGCTGGCCCTGGGCCTCAGAAGATCATCGTGTGTCTTTTTATTTTTTTATGCTAAAGTAGAAGGAGACGGATGGAAGAGGAGAGAGGCAGACGAATGGAACCGTTTGTTCAACAAACCAAAGAGGATCAGCCGGTCCTTTATACGATAGCCAGTTGGATGGATCAATTCGAAAAAGTGACGGCGGGGTTTACGTCCCGCCACGGCGGCGTAAGTGAAGCGCCGTATTCGACGCTGAATTGCGGACTGCATGTTCATGACTTGCCTGACCATGTGATCAGGAACCGCGAGCTGCTGGCCGAAGCCGTCGGCGAGCCGTTCGAAGCCTTTACCTATGGGGAGCAAGTGCACGGGAATGAAATTGCCATCGTCCGGCAGGCGGATAAGGGGAGAGGGAGGACTTCGCGGGAATCGGCTATTCAAGCGAGGGACGGTTTCGTGACGAATGAAAAGGGAATCGTGCTGTGCGCGCAGTTCGCGGACTGTGTGCCGCTGTTTTTCTATGATCCCGTCCGTCATGTGGCAGGACTTTCGCACGCGGGTTGGAAGGGCTCGGTACTAAACATTTCCATGGCTACAATATCCTTAATGACGCATACTTTTGGTAGCCAGCCCTCGGACATTCGGGCGGCTATCGGACCTTCCATCGGCGTTTGCTGCTATGAGGTGGACCGAACCGTTGCGGATCGCGTCTACGCCGTGCTCGCCGAGATCCAAGCTTCACAAGCGGAGCAGCTTGAAGTCATTCGGAGCAAGGAGAATGGGAAGTACATGCTGAATTTGCAAGAACTAAACCGAAAATTGTTGCGCCAAGCAGGAATTTTGTCGTCCCATATCGAAGTATCCCAGTTATGTACGAGTTGCAGAACCGACACTTTCTTTTCTCACCGAAGAGAAGGGGGTTCAACAGGGAGAATGGTTGCTTGGATCGGTCTTCGATAAGATGAGCTGGGCAAGCGGCATTGTGGAATTGAGGTGTTCATAGCGAAATGAGTTTACTGACACGCATGAAGGAAGTGGAGTCTCGCGTCGCTGCCGCCTGTCAACGGGCGGGGCGGGATACGAAGGAGATCAATATCATTGCGGTGACCAAATATGTTTCCCTAGAGACGACCAGGAGCGTCCTGGATGCGGGCATGCGGCATATCGGCGAGAACCGCTGGCAGGACGTCAAGCCCAAGTGGGAGGCGCTGCACGAGCGCGGAACCTGGCATTTCATCGGTCACTTGCAAACGAATAAAGTGAAGGATGTCATCGGCAAGTTCGCCTACATCCATTCGCTGGACCGGATGTCCCTCGCCAAGGAATTGGACAAGCAGGCTGCAGCGCTTGGCATCCAAGTAAATTGCCTGCTGCAAGTGAACGTCTCCGGCGAAGAATCGAAGTACGGCATTGATCCCCAGCAGTTCTTCGAGTTCGCTTCCGAGGTAAGCAAGCTTCCGCATATTCAGGTTACCGGCTTGATGACCATGGCTCCCTATGAGATGGAAGCTGAAGCGACCAGACCTGTGTTCAGAGGCTTGCGGGAACTGCGGGACCGTTTGAACGATCAGCGTATTTTTCCTTACGAAATCAAGGAGTTGTCCATGGGGATGTCCGGCGATTTCGAGGTTGCGATCGAGGAAGGGGCCACCTGGATACGTTTGGGGACCGTCTTGGTTGGAAAAGAAGAATAATGGTTACATAGGATTGAAGATGAGGACAGGAGGGAACGATAATGGGAGTTTATAACAGGTTTATGAATTTTCTGGGGCTTCAGGAAGAGGAAGAAGTTGTAGAGCGTGAACGAATCGTGGAAACGCCGGAAGAACCTGAAACCAATCCTTATGAATTGCGTAATAAAAATAAGGCGAATGTCGTCAGCATTCACTCACAGAAGAACGCGCGCGTCGTACTGAGCGAGCCGAGAACGTATGAAGAAACGCAAGACATCGCCGATCATCTTCGCTCCCGCAGAGCGGTGGTTGTCAATCTTCAACGAGTTCGCAGCGATCAGGCCGTACGCATCGTAGATTTTTTAAGCGGTACGGTATATGCTTTGAATGGGTCTATTTCCAAACTGGGACCGAATATCTTCCTCTGCACGCCGGATACAGTTGATATTCATGGCCACATCTCCGAAATGGCAAGTGAGGAATAGACGCATATCCTAACACAGAGGTGGATGCGTACGTGGAATACGTTCACTATTATTTAAGCATTTTGATGGAAATTTATTATTTCATGATTATCGGGTATCTCATTCTCTCCTGGTTCCCGAATGCACGTGATAGCTTTATCGGGGGGCTGCTTGGGAAATTGGTTGAACCTTACCTGAGTCCTTTCCGCAAAATCATTCCTAGCATCGGCTTCATCGATCTTTCGCCGATCGTGGCGTTGATCGCATTGCGCTTCGTCGTTATGGGGATTGCAGCTGTTCTAGATTTCATCGTAGGGATGTTTTAATCTTGCAAAAAGAACTTTATCGGCATTTTCATTCGGATGAACATTACTTTGTAGATAAAGCCTGGGATTGGGTGGAGCGGGCGGCACAGCAGCACGCTGTGAAGCTGACGGACTTTCTGGATCCCAGACAAGCTTTCATTCTCACCTCCTTGGTGAACCGGCATCCTGACGTCCATTGCCGCTTGGACGGCGGCTATGAGGCCGCTGAGCGCAAACGGGCGCTCATTGCACCTGATTACCGTTCATTGGATGATGACGACATGGAGATGGCGGTTCTCTCCGTTTCATCCGGGGACGGTAAGTTTCTGACATTAGAACATGGAGATTACATGGGCGCCATTCTTGGACTCGGCATGAAGCGGGACAAGGTTGGCGATATTCATGTTATAGAAGGTGGCTGCCACTGCTTGGTTACGCGCGATGCCGCCGATTATTTGCACCTGAACTTGTCGCAGGTTCACCGTGTGCACGTCTTAACGGAGCTGCTTCCGCCGGACAAGCTGGTGACGTCCTCCGCCAAGCTGGAGGAACTGACGCTATCCGTAGCATCCATGCGGTTGGACGGAATTGTAAGCGATGTATTCAGGCTTAGCCGCGCCAAAGTGCTGATGCCGATCCAAGCCGGACGCTGCCGCGTGAATTGGAAGCTGGAGGAAGATCCGAGCAAGCCGCTGAAAGAAGGCGATATGGTATCTATGCAAGGGTTCGGCAGATTCAAGGTGCTCGAGGTTGAGGGCGTCACGAAAAAAGGGCGAATGCGTGTGAAGATCGGCAAGTTTGCCTGATCGTGGATAAATTATCCACGAACTTTGCAGGAATTGCTTAGTTTCTGTCGAAGTGTTCTTTATAGATGTGAGTTTTGCTAGGCAAAACGCTAAGGAGGGGCACTGATGCCATTAACACCGCTAGATATACATAACAAGGAGTTCTCCCGTTCTTTCCGCGGTTATGATGAAGATCAAGTGAATGAATTCCTCGATCAAGTCATTAAAGATTATGAGGCATTGATTCGTGAGAATAAAGACATACAAAATCAAGCTTTGGCTCTGCAGGAGCGGCTGGATCATTTCACGAATATCGAGGACTCGTTAAGCAAGACGATCATTGTCGCGCAGGAAGCGGCGGACGAAGTTCGCAACAACGCGAAGAAGGAAGCTCAGCTGATCTTGAAAGAAGCTGAGAAGAATGCCGACCGGATCATTAACGAATCGCTGACGCGTTCCCGTAAGGTCGCACTGGAGATCGAGGAGCTGAAGAAGCAAGCGTCGATCTACCGGACTCGCTTCCGGACGCTGCTGGAGGCTCAGCTGGAGCTACTGAACAACGAAGGTTGGCAGAGCATGCAGTTCGACCAACAGAAGGAAGAAGCATAAGAAGATGGCGGTCCGGGCGGCTGTCGTATTGACTATGCCTACTGAATTCGTTATACTCCTGTTAAATGTATCTCAATAAAGCTATGACTGGAACGAGTAGGACGTGTGAGCAGTGTCAGCGAATTAGGGTTGTGGTGTGAGCCTAATCTCTGCAGCGTACCGAATATCCCCCAGGAGCGTCTCTTGAATGAAGTAGAGAGCAACGGGTCATGCCGTTACACATGATCGAGTGATTAAGCGAAGAGGATTGCGCCGCCGCGGGCAGCGTCCGTCCGATTGTTTAATAACGAGGGTGGTACCGCGAGCATAGTTTCTCGTCCCTTTGTGGGGATGAGAAGCTTTTTTTGTTTTCGGCCTCTTATATCCAAAGTTAAAGTCATTGAAGGTAAGAATGGAGTGGTTGGAATGGATTATGGCAAAACATTAAATTTATTGCAAACCGATTTTCCGATGCGAGGGAATCTTCCTCAGGCGGAGCCGAAAATTCAAGAGCGTTGGGAAGCCGAGGACATCTATGCCCAAGTGCAGGAGAGCCGCAAAGGCAGAACAAAGTTCATTCTGCATGACGGTCCTCCTTACGCCAACGGAGATATCCATATTGGACATGCGCTGAATAAAGTACTGAAAGATATCATCGTACGCTTCAAAACGCTGCAAGGCTATGATGCCCCGTATGTGCCGGGCTGGGATACGCACGGGCTGCCGATCGAGCAAGTGATCACCAACAGCGGGAAGGTCGACCGAAAGAAAATGACGGTGCCGGAATTCCGTGAGTATTGCAAAGAGTATGCGCTGCAATCGGTCGAGAAGCAAAAAAGCCAGTTCAAGCGTCTCGGTATTCGCGGCGACTGGAAAAACCCGTACATTACCCTGCAGCCGGAATATGAAGCCGGGCAAATTCGCGTCTTCGGGAAAATGGTGCAGAAGGGCTACGTCTACAAAGGGCTGAAGCCGGTTTATTGGTCTCCGTCTTCCGAGAGCGCGCTTGCCGAAGCGGAGATCGAGTATAAGGAGAAAACATCCTCGTCCATCTATGTCGCTTTCCCGGTCAAAGACGGCAAAGGCAAGCTTCCGCAAGATGCTGCCATCGTCATCTGGACGACAACGCCGTGGACGCTTCCCGCCAACCTGGGCATCTCCTTGCATCCGGAGTTCGACTATGTCGTCGTACAAGCCGGAGGCAAGAAATATGTGCTTGCCCAAGGCCTGCTGGCTGCGGCTGCCAAAGAAATCGGGTGGACGGATTACGAAGTGCTCTCCACCGTGAAAGGCAGTGAGCTGGAGTACGCAACGTGCCAGCATCCGTTCTATGACCGCGAGTCGCTCGTTATGGTAGGCGAGCATGTTACGCTCGAAGCCGGTACGGGCTGCGTACACACCGCGCCTGGACACGGGGAAGACGACTTCGCCATCGGCCAGCGCTACAATATCGGCGTGCTGTGCCCGGTGGACGATCAAGGTCATTTTACAGCGGAAGCTCCGGGCTTCGAAGGCTTGTTCTATGAGAAAGGCGGCAAGCTCGTCATCGAGAAGCTGCAGGAATTAGGCTTGCTGCTGAAAGCGGGCGAGATCCAGCACCAATACGCGCACGATTGGCGGACGAAGAAGCCTGTCATTTATCGGGCAACGGAGCAATGGTTCGCTTCGATCGATAAATTCAGACAAGAGATGCTGGATGAAATCAAGAAGGTCAAATGGACGCCGGAGTGGGGCGAAATCCGTTTGCACAACATGATCGCCGATCGCGGGGATTGGTGCATTTCGAGACAGCGCTCATGGGGCGTGCCGATTCCGATCTTCTACTGCCGAAGCTGCAATGAGCCGCTGGTCAATGAACAAACCATTGAGCACGTCGCCCAATTGTTCGAGCGCGAAGGCTCCAATGTATGGTTCATCCAAGATGAGAAGGACTTACTGCCGGCGGGAACTTCGTGCTCCAAATGCGGTCACGGTGAGTTCCGCAAAGAGACGGATATTATGGACGTGTGGTTCGATTCCGGCTCCAGCCATGTGGCGGTACTGGAATCCCGTCCCGAGCTGCAGTGGCCGGCTGATCTGTATCTGGAAGGCTCCGACCAATACCGCGGCTGGTTTAACTCCTCCTTGATTACAGGTGTCGCCACAAGAGAGCAATCGCCATACAAAGGCATTCTCAGTCACGGCTTCACACTCGACGGCGAAGGACGGAAAATGTCCAAGTCGATCGGGAATACGATTGATCCGAATGCAGTTTCCGGGAAACTGGGAGCGGATATTCTTCGTTTGTGGGTTTCCTCTGTGGATTATCAGTCCGATCACCGGATTTCGGACAATATTTTGAATCAGACAACGGAAGTGTACCGCAAGATTCGTAACACGCTGCGCTTCCTGCTCGGCAACTTAAGTCATTTCGATCCGGCTGCCGATCAAGTTGCCGCAGCGAATATGTCCGAGCTTGACCGTTACGCGCTGATTCGTTTGAACCGCATGATCGAGAAGGTCGTTAAAGCGTACGATGCGTATGAGTTCCACGTCGTGTACCAGACGATTCACCACTTCTGTGCGGTCGAGATGAGTTCGTTCTATTTGGATATCATCAAAGACCGGCTGTATGCGAATGCGCCGCATGATGCCGCTCGCAAAGCTTCGCAAACCGTTCTGTACGCAACGTTAGTCGCCGTGACGAAATTGATTTCACCGATTCTCGCGCATACCGCTGATGAAGTATGGAAATACATTCCAGGCGTAGAGCTGAGCAGCGTTCAACTTGCCGAGCTTCCTGAAGCCAATACGAGCTTGTATAATGAGCAGTTGGAAACCAAATGGAACAGCTTCCTGGATATTCGTGACGAGGTGCTGAAAGCCCTTGAAGAGGCGCGTAAGGAGAAGGTCATCGGTAACTCGCTAGGGGCGGCCGTGCATCTGTATCCGAACGAAGCCGCATACAGCTTGCTGTCGCAGCTGGATCAGCTGGATCAGTTGTTCATTGTGTCCCAAGTCACCGTCCATCAGCCTGGAACAAGCGCACCGGAAGGAGCTTTCCAATCCAAGGATACGGCGATTGCCATCTCCGTGGCGGAAGGCGAGAAGTGCGAGCGCTGCTGGATAGTCACTCCAGAGGTTGGGCAAAGTAAAGAACATCCAACTCTGTGCGTCAGATGTAATGACGTGGTTACGGCTCACTACCACGAATAAAGAAAGAGCAAACGGGCTTTCGCTTTACAGCGGAGCTCGTTTGCCCTGTTTATTTTAGAGAGGCTCATCATCAAGATGGGAACGGTCATCCGGTTCGAGGAGCGGTTCGCCTTCATCGCTATGCATATAGTTCCGGTAGGCTTTGCTGCGTACGATCGTCACATGCTCGCCGTATAAATCGGTGGCAACGAAGCTTTCAAAGGACTCCACATAGCCTTCATGCTCATCGGCTTCGATGTACATCTCGTTGTAATTCTCAACGTTGGGATCTTCGGCGAAGGCCGGCGTATTGGATGTGCCCCAGCTTTCGACGATCTGCCATGCATCTTCACCGTCAAATTCAGTCTCGTCCTGACGTTCGTCCAAGCTCGTGCGACCAAACGGCGGATAAAGGACTCGTTCCTCCACAGGTCGGCGGATGGAGCGCTCCGGATCCGGGACATGCTCCAGGCAATAAAGGGTCGTCGGTATAGCCTGCAGCCGCTCGAACGGAATCGGGGTCTGGCAGAATACACAGTGGCCGTAATCCCCATTTTCCATATGGACCAATGCTTCGTCTACTTGCTGCAAATGAAATTCGGCATGTTCATTCAGAGAGATATCTTTCTCACGTTCATAAATTTCGGTCGCCACATCCCCGGGATGATTATCGTACATCGAAAGTTCGCCTGTACCGTCCCTGAACGAATTGGCCAAGCCATAGTTGTCATTCGTGGCAAAATGTTTCTCGAGATCAACCTTTTCCTCCAACAGCTGCAAGTATAATTGTTTCAATTGTTGCTCGGTTAAATGACTCATCAGCTCAACAGCTCCCTTCTAACAGCTGATCCATACCGTTATAATGCCGTGAGGCTGCATTTTTTAGTGAGGTAATTCCTTGAAAATCAGGTACGCATAACTTTTAGGGGGAAAAGATTAATGAAATATTTGAAATACTACTTCTATGCGCTTATCGTTTTTATCTTGGATCAAGTGTCCAAATGGACGATTGTCAAACGGATTCCGCTAGGCGAGGAACGTTCCGTCATCGGGGAATTTTTCATGATCACATCGCACAGGAACAAAGGTGCTGCCTTTGGCATTTTGCAAAACCAGCGCTGGTTCTTCATCATTATCACAACGTTCGTTCTGATTGGCATTGTCTGGTATATGCGCCGTACGGTACGTGATAATAAAAAATTATTGACTTTTGCGCTCAGCTTGCTGCTTGGCGGTGCCATCGGCAATTTCGTTGACCGGGCATTATTCGGGGAAGTTGTGGATTTCCTTCAATTTACTTTCGATTTCAGCTTTTTCGGCAAAGATATTTATTACATCTATCCGATTTTCAATATTGCTGATTCCGCGATCGTGGTCGGGGTTATCCTGATTTTCCTGGATTCGCTCTTAGCTTGGAGACAAGAGAAAAAGGGAGGCGCCCATGAGCCTAAATCAGACCTCGTCTGAGCTATCATCCAATGAACCTGTCGAATGGACAGTTGAGAAGACGTACGCGGGAGAACGCATCGATAAATTCATCACGGAAGCCTTGGAGGAGGACGTATCCCGAACCTTGGTGCAGCAGTGGGTCAAAGACGGGCATGTTCAGGTGAACGGGAAAGGGATCAAGCCGAACTACAAGCTTGCCGAGCAGGACGTCATCACGCTGCAGATTCCCGATCCGCAAGGCGTTGAACTTCTCGCAGAGAACATCCCGCTGAACGTCGTTTATGAGGATGCGGACGTCATCGTCATCAACAAGCCGCGGGGCTTGGTCGTGCATCCGGCTCCCGGACATTATTCGGGCACGCTGGTGAATGCGCTGATGTACCATTGCCGCGATTTGTCGGGAATCAACGGGGAGCTTCGGCCCGGAATCGTGCACCGGATCGATAAGGATACATCGGGACTCATTATGTCTGCCAAGAATGATAAAGCGCATGCCGGCTTGGCCGAGCAGTTGAAAGCTCATACGGTGAACCGCAAATATATCGCTTTGGTCCACGGGAAGCTCCAGCATGACCAAGGAACGATCGACGCACCGATCGGCCGGGACTCGCATGACCGCAAGATGTACACCGTAACGGAGAAAAACAGCAAGCATGCCGTGACGCATTTCGTCGTACTCGAACGGTTCGGCGATTTCACGCTGGTCGAGCTCAAGCTGGAAACGGGGAGAACGCATCAAATTCGCGTGCATATGAAATTCATCGGACACCCCTTGGTCGGCGACCCGATGTACGGCAAGAGCAAAGGCAATCTGATGGAAGGCCAGGCACTGCATGCCGCCATTCTGGGCTTCGAGCATCCGCGCACCGGAGAGTGGCTGCAGTTCGAAGCGCCGATTCCTGAAGATATGGCCAATTTGCTGCAGACGATTCGAACATCCTAGGATTCATTTGAGAGGGAGAGGAGTGAATCACTTGGAACATTTAATCAATCCACAAGTGAAAGATATACAGATTTCGGGCATCCGGAAAATTTCCAATCTGGTTGCCGCCATTCCAGGGGCGTTAACTTTGACGATCGGGCAGCCGGACTTCCCGACGCCGCGGCATATCATTGAAGCGGGGCAGAAGGCGCTGGATCAAAACAAAACCGTCTACACGCAAAATCCGGGCTTGTTGGAGCTGCGGGAGGCCGTTTCTCATTTTGTCAATGTGAAATATGGGCAAACGTACCGGGCGGCGGACGAAATTATCGTGACTGCCGGAGCCAGCCAGGCTGTCGACATCACGCTCCGTACGATTCTAACGCCGGGGGCGGAAGTGATACTGCCGGCTCCGATCTATCCGGGTTATGAGCCATTGATCCGGTTGGCGGGCGGAGTTCCTGTCTACGTGGACACAAGAGCGAACGGTCTGAAATTAACCGCAGATTTGCTGGCACCCTATTTAACGGATAAGACGCGTTGTGTCATCTTATGTTATCCATCGAATCCTACAGGACAAGTTCTGACGCAGGAGGAGCTCACGGATCTGGCTCGCTTGTTGGAAGATCGGGAGCTGTTCGTGCTATCCGATGAAATCTACAGTGAGCTGGTCTATGGCGTCAAACATCACTCCATTGCGAACATGGGCAAGCTGCGGGAGCAAACGATCGTCATCAACGGATTATCCAAATCTCATGCCATGACAGGGTGGCGGATCGGCTTCACTATGGCGCCTGCGAGTATTACGCAGCATATGGTCAAGGTCCACCAATACAATGTGACCTGTGCCAGCTCTGTGAGCCAGTATGCAGCCTTGGAAGCTTTGACGGCCGGGATCGATGATGCGCTGCCGATGCGTAAAGAATATGAGGAGCGCCGCGACTACGTCTATAACCGATTGACGGCTATGGGCTTGGAGTTGGAAAAGCCTGACGGCGCATTCTATTTATTCCCGTCGATCGCCAAATTCGGCCTTCCGTCACAGGAGTTCGCCATGAGGCTGCTGGAGGAAGAACATGTTGCCGTAGTGCCAGGGGACGCCTTCACGTCCTATGGCGAAGGGTACATTCGAATTTCCTATGCGTATTCGCAAGAAGTGCTGGAAGAGTCGCTGAACCGGTTAGAACGTTTTATCGGCAAACTGGCATAAATGGTAAAAAACCTCCGAATCCACGTGGAACGTGGGATTGGAGGTTTTTTTGTTATTGATTCGATTTAAACGTCAGGTAATCAGTTATGGTATCGATAGCGACGTCAATGGCACGTTCATCCGGGTTCAGCTTCGCGTGGTGCAGGCCGTGAGGCGTATCGACGCCAAGCCAGAACATGAAGCCCGGAATCTGCTCCAAGAAGTAGCCGAAGTCTTCGCCGGTCATTGCTTCCGTGCACTCGACGAGCGTTACCTGATCCCGATCCTGCAGCCAGTCCATGAATTCGCGGGTCAATGCAGGCGTATTGAAGACCTGCATGTAATTCGAGCCGTAATCAATCGTGGCCTTGCAGTCAAATGAAGCCTCGATGCCGGCTGTGATCGCTTCGATCCGCTGCTTCACCTGCCGCATGGAGTCTGCGGACAAGGTGCGGATCGTGCCTTCCAGCCGCGCATTCTCCGCGATGATGTTCTGCTTCGTGCCGGCTTCCAGCTTGCCGATCGTGACGACGGCAGCGTCAAGCGGATTCACATTGCGCGAGACTATCGTCTGCAGCTGGCCGACCATTTGCGCCGCCGCGATGATCATATCGTTCGCGCGGTGCGGATACGCCGCGTGGCCACCCTTGCCGTGCAGATCGATGAATAGTTCGGACGTGTTCGCGAATAGAATCTCAGGCCGTGTCGCAATGGTGCCGACCGGGTATTCCGGGGCGATGTGCAGCGCCACCATCTGATCGGGCTTCCAGTCCTGGAATTCCTCGGCCCCGAGCATCGGCAGCGCGCCGCCGGGACCTTCCTCCGCAGGCTGAAACAACACAACCAGATCATCCTTCATCGGGTGATGAACAAAGTGCGATACGACGCCCATGCCGATCGCCATATGAAAATCATGCCCGCAGGCATGCATATAGCCGGGATGCTCGGAAGGAAACGGGAGTCCCGTATCCTCCGGAATCGGCAGCCCGTCCATATCAGCGCGGTAACCGAAGCGCTGCGAAGGATTCAAACCGCGGATATAGACAAGAATGCCGGTACGCCATGTGCGTATCGACATTCTATCTTGAGGCAACTTGCTTAACTCGTCAAGCAGCAGCTTCTGCGTTTTGAACTCCTGAAAGCCCGGCTCCGGGATTTGATGCAGCTTGCGCCGCAGTAGGGCAAAAGGGCTCAGCATCACGATCTCCTCCTGCGCCTCTTACAGCTTACGCAGATCCGCCAGGATTTCCGTTTTGGATTTTGTTTTGTCGTCGACTTTCTTAATTACACGGGCAGGAGCGCCTGCAACGACTGTGAAAGGCTCAACGTCTTGCGTTACGACAGCGCCTGCGGCAACGACGGAACCTTGTCCGATGCGTACGCCTTCGAGAACAACTGCATTCGCGCCGATAAGCACGTCATCTTCAACCACGCAAGGTTGAGCTGACGGAGGCTCGATAACGCCGGCAACAACTGCGCCTGCGCCGATGTGGCACATTTTGCCGATTTGGGCGCGGCCGCCAAGAACGGCGTTCATATCGATCATCGTGCCGTCGCCGACGGAAGCACCGATGTTGATGAGGGCACCCATCATGATGACGGCGTTATCGCCGATATGTACTTTATCACGAATAACGGCGCCCGGTTCGATACGCGCGTTGATCGGTTTCAGATCCAGCGTAGGGATTGCGGAGTTACGGCGGTCGGATTCAACGACATAATCAACCACTTTATCTTTATTCGCTTCCAATACAGGCGCAATTTCGCTCCACTCGCCGAAAACGACGCCGCTTCCGCCGGAGATGAACGCTTGGCTGCCTTCGCCGAACGCAAGGCCGTCCAGGTTTCCTTTTACGTATACTTTGACAGGGGTTTTCTTTTTGCTGTCGCGGATAAATTGAATAATTTCCATCGTGTTCATTTCAGACATGGTGACATCTCCTTCAAAAATTTGATTGACTCTCCTATATTAGCAGAAAGCCAGCAGGAGAGCCAATATATTCACTACAAGTTTAGACAGCTTTCGTCGCAAATTGGCTGTTATACAGATCGGCGTAGAAGCCTCGCTGCTCCAGAAGCTGCTCATGCGTGCCCTGTTCGATGACGCTCCCGTGATTCATCACCAGAATCAGATCGGCTTCCCGGATCGTCGAGAGGCGGTGCGCAATGACGAAGCTTGTGCGATTCTCCATCAAATGATTCATTGCCCGCTGAATGGATACCTCGGTCCGCGTATCGACGGATGAGGTCGCTTCATCCAGAATGAGGATGGCCGGATCCGCCAGAATCGCCCTCGCGATAGTGAGCAGCTGCTTTTGGCCGTGGGATAGGTTGGAAGCTTCTTCATTCAAAATCGTATTGTAACCATCCGGCAGTGTGCGAATAAAATGGTCCGCATAAGCGGCGCGTGCCGCGTTCACGATCTCATCTTCCGTGGCTCCAGCACGACCGTAAGCAATATTGTCGCGAATCGTGCCATTGAACAGCCACGTATCTTGAAGCACCATGCCGAACAGCCCGCGGAGTTGACTCCGGGCCATGAGGCGCGAATCAATACCGTCAATGGAAATGGTGCCTCCATTCAATTCATAGAAGCGCATCAGCAGGTTGACGATCGTTGTTTTGCCTGCGCCGGTCGGACCGACGATGGCTACCGTCTGCCCCGGCTTCACATCGATGTTCATATCCTCAATCAGCGGTGCGTCCGGCTTATAGGAGAAGGCGACATGGTCGAACCGCACATGTCCGCGAACCATTGCGGCGGGTTTCGCATGCGGCTCCTCCGGTACTTCTTCAGGCTCATCGAGCAGCTCGAAAATACGTTCCGCCGCCGCGATGGTCGATTGAATGACGTTCGCAATGTTGGCCACCTGGGTAATCGGCATGCCGAACTGTCCGGAATATTGGATGAAAGCCAATATATCGCCGATTTTGATTGCGTTATGCGTGACCATGACCCCGCCGATCACACTGACCAGCACATACCCGATATTCCCGATGAAGGACATGAGGGGGAAGATCATGCCTGAGATGAACTGCGCTTTCCAGCCGGAATGATACAGCCGATCGTTGATTTCGTTGAATTTCTCGATGGATTGCTGCTCCCGGCCGAATGCCTTCACAATCGTGTGCCCGGTGTACATTTCCTCTACGTGGCCGTTCAATTCACCTAACGTTCTTTGTTGGCCGATGAAAAATTTCTGCGACTTGGAAGCGATCAGCTTCGTCCCCATGATGCTTAGCGGGAGAGTGATAATCGTAACCAGCGTTAGCAAAGGCGAGATCGTCAGCATCATGATAATGATCCCTACCAGAGTCACGATGGAGGTAATCAGCTGCGTCAAGCTCTGCTGCATGGTGGAGGAGATCGTGTCTACGTCGTTCGTAGCCCGGCTCATCGTGTCGCCGTGACTGCGGGCGTCGAAGAAAGATAAGGGTACCCGGGTCAACTTCTCGCTAATATCTTTGCGCAGATGGAAGACGATTTGCTGGGTTACGCCGACCATGATGCGCTGCTGGATGAACGTTAAGATGGAGCTGAACACATAGAGCGCAGCCAGGATCAGAACGATGTGAAGCAAAGCGTCGAAATCGATCTTGGCGCCGGGGATTCCTTTCAGCTTGGCCATGGAGCCTTCATAGAGCATGGTCGTTGCATTGCCCATGAGCTTCGGGCTGATGATACTGAATACGGTGCTTAACACGGCGGCGATAAATACCGACGTAATGGAAAATTTGTAAGGCTTCATGTAACCGGAGAGGCGGCGCAGTGTTCCTTTGAAATCTTTGGCTTTCTGGACGGGCATGCCCATAGCGCCCATGCCTCCGCGTCCGAAGTGCCCGGGGTTTACCCCTGGGGAGGAAGGCCGCTGGTTTCTGGATTGGTTGCTCATGCGATTTCCTCCTCTGACAGCTGGGAAGCTACGATTTCTTGATAAACGCTGCAAGATTGAAGCAGCTCCTCATGTGTGCCGATGCCGGCAATGCGGCCATCCTCGAGCACAATGATGCGGTTGGCATCAAGAATTGTACTGACGCGCTGCGCTACGATGATCTTCGTAGCTTGTTCCGTTTCGGCTTTCAACGCCGCACGCAGCTTGGCGTCTGTTTTGAAATCAAGCGCGGAGAAGCTGTCGTCGAAGACATAGATATCCGGTTTCCGTGCGAGCGCCCGGGCTATCGCCAACCGCTGCTTCTGGCCGCCGGATAAATTCGCTCCCCCTTGGCTGAGCACGGATTGATAGCCGTCTTTCAATTCGGCGATGAAGCCGGCGGCTTGTGCGGTCTCGGCGGCTTGCGCGATTTCGGCGTCCGTCGCCGACTCGCAGCCGAAACGGATGTTGTCGGCAACCGTGCCGGAGAATAGCGCCGCCTTCTGCGGCACATACCCGATGCGCTGCCGCAAGCTTTCGAGCGGCAGCTGCGGCAGCGGCTGCCCGTCGATCGTGATCGCACCTGTATCGACATCGTAGAAGCGAAGCAGCAGATGAATCAGCGTCGATTTGCCGGAGCCTGTGCCGCCGATAATGGCCGTCACCTCGCCAGGCTCGGCGCGGAACGAAATGTCGCGGATCGCCGGCTGCTCGGCGCCGGGGTAGCGGAAAGTAACATGATGAAACTCAATGGCTGCCGGTTGATGGAGAGCAGGACTTGGCGCGGCTTCCGCTTCAAGGATCGTAGATTGTAAGCCCAGAATCTCCAGAATACGAACCGAAGAAGCCGACGCTCTCGGAATCATCATGAAAATCATCGTCATCATGAACATAGAAAACATAATCTGCATCGCATACTGGATGAAGGCCATCAGGTCGCCGATCTGCATCTGATTCTGATCGATCCGTAACCCGCCGTACCATAGAATGACGACGATCCCCAGATTGAAAACGAGCATCATAATGGGCATCATCGTCGCCATCAGCGTATTCACTTTGATCGCCGTCTGCGTGTAATCCAGATTCGCTTTCTCGAACTTGCTTTTCTCATGACCTGAGCGGTTGAATGCCCGAATGACGCGAATGCCGGTCAAGTGCTCGCGAAGCACGAGATTGATGCCGTCGATTTTCACCTGCAAAACTTTAAATAAAGGAAGGCCTTTGCGCATAATGCCGATGATCGCAAGAATAAGGATAGGAATGACGGCGATCAGCACAAGCGCCAGATGGGTGTCCTTATAGGTCGCCATGATGACGCCGCCGATCAGCATCGTCGGTGCGCCGATGAACATCCGCATCATGACGATCACCTGCTGGACTTGCGCGATATCGTTCGTTGTCCTCGTGATGAGGGAGGAGGTGCCGAGCTTGTCAAACTCGTGGAGCGAGAAGCTTTCGACATGGCTGAACAGCTTGCGGCGCAGATCCCTGCCGAATCCTGTCGCTGTCTTGGCCAGCAAATAGCTGGCGACAATGACGCAGGCCATAGCGCCCATCGCTACGAGCAGCATGTATGCTCCATATAGGAGGATGTAGGGGACATCTCCTTTCAAGACACCGACATCGACGATGTCTGAGAGCAGCGTAGGGAGGTACAGCTGAGCCAGAGACTGTGCTAGCATTAGAACGATGATGGCTGCGACTGAGACTCTGTAAGGTTTCAATAGCCTGAAAAGTTTAAACATGAGTTCCTCCTTAGCGATTGTTGGGCAACAGGCTGCTTATTCTATTTATATGTAAATTATAACACATGGAAAAGTTTATACTCAAAAAATGTTGGAACTGATATTGACTTATCGTGTCGAAAATGGCATAATTCTTTTAATTACATATGTACCTTTAAAAACAGTCCAGAGAGGCTGGCAAGGTAGTCGATGAGTAAAGACGGGATACACAGGATCGCGGATTCAGTGTATGTACAAGTATAGGGGTGCGTGCATCCTTATGCCCCGCTTTGTATCTTCATGCACACTTAACTCCTTGCCGAATTTGGGCAAGGAGTTTTTTGGCTTCATACGACCAGCCGATGCTCACGCTGCAAGTTTTCCTACGAACAATTGTTAGGAGGCGAACCAATTGAACGAAACAGCCGAACACACGATTATCGACGAAATGGGAATTCGTCGGGCGCTAACGCGGATTGCGCATGAGATACTGGAAAAGAATAAGGGGGTAGAAAATTGTACCCTAATTGGGATTCGGACCCGCGGTATTTATTTGGCGAAACGTGTCGCCGAACGCATCAAGGAGATCGAGGGCGTGCCGGTTCCGGTCGGCGAGATCGACATTACCTCTTACCGGGATGACAGGGTAAAGGTGAAATCCGCGCTGAACGTTCAGGAAGGCGGACACATTCAGATTCAAGACCGCAAAATCATTCTTTTCGATGATGTGCTGTACACAGGGCGCACCGTGCGGGCTGCGATGGACGCTCTGATCGATCTGGGCAGACCGCAAATGATCCAGCTGGCCGTACTCGTAGACAGAGGGCATCGCGAGCTGCCGATCCGCCCCGACTATGTAGGCAAGAACGTGCCTACCTCCAAGAGCGAAAGCATTGAAGTGCTGCTAACGGAAATCGACAACAAGGACGGCGTCATTATACTTCAACAGAGGGGGAAACAGGAGTGAGCACAGTGAGTACACAAACGAAGCATTTTCTGGGATTGAAAGGTGTCAGCGCAGGGGAGATCACAAGCATTTTGGATCGGGCGGCCCACTGGGAGCAGTTTCCGACGAAGGTGACGAACCAGTTCCATGGCAAATTCGTGTCCAACCTGTTTTTTGAGAATAGTACAAGAACCCGGTTTTCCTTCGAACTGGCGCAAAAGCGTTTGGGAGCGGATGTGCTTAACTTCTCCGCTGCGGAGTCCAGCGTCCAGAAAGGCGAGTCCATCTACGACACGGTGCGGACGCTGGAATCGATGGGCATCGACGCAGGGGTCATCCGCCTGAAGCCGAACGGCGTTCTCCAGGAGCTCGCCGAGAAGATCCGCATCCCGCTCATCAACGCGGGCGACGGCAACAACGAGCATCCGACGCAAGCGCTGCTCGACTTCTATACGATGCGCAAGCAATTCGGCAGCATCAAAGGGCTGACAGTCTCCATCGTCGGAGACATCCTGCACAGCCGCGTGGCGCGCTCCAACCTGTGGGGACTGCTCACATTGGGAGCGAAAGTGCAGTTCTGCGCGCCAGCCAGCATGCAGGCTCCGGAACTGGCGGAGTTCGCGCCGTATGTCTCCTTCGACGAAGCGCTGAAAGCGGATGTCGTCATGATGCTGCGCGTGCAGCTTGAACGGCACGACACAGGCCTGCTTCGCTCAGCGGAAGAATACCGCGAGCAGTACGGTCTGACGGCGGAGCGGGCAAGCCGGATGGCGCCTCACGCGATCATCATGCACCCGGCGCCGGTTAACCGCAATGTCGAGCTCGATGACGAGCTGGTTGAACATGAGAAATCGAAAATTTTCACGCAAATCGCTCACGGTGTGCCGATTCGAATGGCCGTCATCGAACGAGCTCTATCATAGAACAGGGGGATTTCACCACAATGGGCATTTGGATTCTAAACGGACTTACCGTTGATGCAAATAACGTACAGGCCACAAAACACATTCTAGTTGAGAACGATAAAATCGCACAGGTTCTGGATGCTGCCGAAGTTGCGGCGCCGCAAACCGAAGGCCATGAAGTGATCGATGCGGCAGGCAAATTGGTAGCTCCGGGCTTCATCGATATGCATGTCCATTTGCGGGAGCCTGGCTTCGAACATAAAGAAAATATCGCGACGGGGACTCGCTCCGCGGCAAGAGGCGGTTTCACGACAATCGCCTGCATGCCGAATACGAGACCGGTAATCGATACGGTTGATACAGTGAATTACATATTGGATAAAGCGGCCACAGAAGGCGTGATCCGCGTACTGCCTTACGGCACGATCACGAAGAACGAGCTGGGCCGGGAATTGACGGACTTCGCCGCCCTGAAAGAAGCGGGCGTCATCGGCTACACGGATGACGGCGTCGGCGTACAAAGTGCGCAAATGATGAAGGATGCGATGGCGCTGGCTGCATCGATCGGCATGCCGATCATCGCGCACTGCGAGGATGATACGCTTGTCGTCGGAGCGCCGGTAACGGAAGGCTCCTTCTCCAAGAAGCATGGCTTGAAGGGGATCCCGAACGAGTCGGAGGCGATTCATGTTGGCCGCGACGTGCTGCTTGCGGAAGCGACGGGCGTTCATTACCATGTATGCCACGTCTCCACAGAGCAATCGGTGCGTCTGATCCGTCACGCGAAGCAGTTCGGAATTAAAGTGACCGCCGAGGTATGTCCGCACCATCTGGTGCTCTCGGACGAAGATATTCCAGGACTGGACGCGAACTGGAAGATGAACCCGCCGCTGCGCACGCCGCGCGATGTGCAAGCGGTCATCGAAGGACTGGAAGACGGCACGATCGACATCATCGTTACGGACCATGCCCCGCATTCGGAAGAAGAGAAGGCCAAAGGCATGATGCTTGCGCCATTCGGCATTCTCGGCTTCGAGACGGCTTTCTCCTTGCTGTACACGCAATTCGTGCTGACAGGCAAGTGGACGCTCGGATTCCTCGTTGACCGCATGACGAAGAAGCCGGCTGACGTATTCGGACTTCCATACGGAACTTTGGAGGTTGGCAGCGTTGCGGACATCACGATCGTCGATTTGGAGACGGAGCAAGAGGTTCGGAAAGAAGAGATCGTATCCCGCAGCAAAAATACGCCGTTCATCGGTTGGAAGCTGAAAGGCTGGCCGGTTGTCACGATCGCTTCGGGCAAGATCGTTTATTCATAAAATCGGCAAATCCAGTCTCTATACGGCGAGTGAATTTTCGTGTATATTTATACAAAAAGATAATTTTTTATGCAGTGCAAGTCTACAAATTGAGGACATGACACCTGCGGTTCGTGAGAATCGTTTGACAATAGTGAAGGAGCTGAACATACATGCAGGCAAGATTGTTGCTGGAAGACGGTACGCTTTTTACAGGAAAATCGTTCGGTAGTGAAGGAGAGTCCGTCGGCGAGGTCGTATTCAACACGGGGATTACAGGCTATCAGGAGGTTCTCTCGGATCCATCCTACTGCGGCCAAATCGTTACGATGACGTACCCGTTGGTGGGTAACTACGGTGTGATTCGGGACGATTTTGAATCCGTACGCCCATTCATTCATGGCTTCGTCGTGCGCGAGCATGAAGAAATCCCAAGTAACTGGAGAGCGCAATATACGCTGGGCTCCTTGCTGAAAGAATACGGCATCGTAGGTATCTCCGGGATTGACACGCGGATGCTGACTCGCAAAATCCGCCACCACGGCGTCATGAAAAGCTTGCTGACGACTTCCAATAAATCCGTTGCGGAATTGACGGAAATTTTGCGCGGCACGCCGCTTATGACAGACCAAGTTAGCCGCGTATCCACCAAAAGCGTGTACGGCGCGCCTGGACATAAAGAGCGCATCGTGCTCGTCGATTTCGGCGCGAAAAGCGGTATTATCCGCGATCTGAGCAAACGCGACTGCGACGTCGTCGTTGTGCCTCAAGATGCGACTGCGGAGCAAATCCGCCGCTTGGCACCGGACGGCGTGCTGCTGTCCAACGGCCCTGGGGATCCGAAAGACGTGCCTCACGCAGTTGAGATGATCAAAGGCCTGCTTGGAGACATCCCGTTGTTCGGGATTTGCTTGGGTCACCAGCTGTTCGCACTTGCTTGCGGCGCTGACACCGACAAATTGAAGTTCGGCCACCGCGGCGGCAATCACCCTGTGAAAGAACTGGCTACGGGCCGCTGCTACATTACCTCTCAGAACCATGGTTACACGGTGAAGGAAGAGTCCATCGTGGGTACCGAACTGGAAGTCACCCACATCAATAATAACGACCGTACCATCGAAGGCTTGAAACATAAGAAATTCCCTGCGTTCTCGGTTCAATACCATCCGGAAGCCGCGCCTGGACCTTTTGATTCCAGCTACTTGTTCGATGAATTCGTCGAGCTGATTCGTCAGCACAAACGCGATAACCCGCAGCAGCCGCGCCAAGCGCAAATGCTCGCTCAGTGGAAAGCGTCCACGGCAACGACATCTGTGAAGGAGGAACTGCTTTATGCCAAAAAATAATACACTCAAAAAGATCCTCGTTATCGGTTCCGGTCCGATCGTCATCGGGCAAGCCGCCGAATTCGACTACGCGGGAACACAAGCTTGCCAAGCATTGAAAGAAGAAGGCATGGAAGTCATCCTGATCAACTCCAACCCGGCGACGATCATGACGGACACGAACATGGCCGACAAAGTATATATCGAACCGATCACTCTTGAATTCGTTACACAAATCATTCGCCAAGAACGTCCTGACGGCTTGCTGCCGACACTAGGCGGTCAAACGGGTCTGAACATGGCTGTTGAGCTAGCGCGTGCAGGCGTGCTTGAAGCGGAGAACGTGAAGCTGCTGGGAACGCAGCTTACCGCGATCGAGAAAGCGGAAGACCGCGACCTGTTCAGAGATTTGATGAGAGAATTAGAACAGCCTGTGCCGGATAGCGTTATCGTCACGACGGTTGCTCAAGCGGTTGAATTCGCTAACGAAATCGGCTTCCCTATTATCGTTCGCCCGGCTTACACGCTCGGCGGTACTGGCGGCGGTATTTGTAACACTATGGAAGAGCTGACGGAAATCGTCGCTTCCGGACTTCGCTACAGCCCGATCGGACAATGTCTCGTTGAGCGCAGCATCGCCGGCATGAAAGAAGTCGAGTATGAGGTTATGCGTGACGCGAACGACAACTGTATCGTCGTGTGTAATATGGAGAACTTTGACCCGGTTGGCGTACATACGGGCGACAGTATCGTTGTAGCGCCGAGCCAAACGTTGTCGGACCGCGAGTATCAAATGCTGCGTTCCGCCTCCTTGAAAATCATTCGCGCCTTGAACATCGAAGGCGGTTGTAACGTACAATATGCGCTTGATCCGCACAGCTTCCAATACTATGTCATCGAGGTTAACCCGCGTGTAAGCCGCTCCTCGGCGCTTGCCTCCAAAGCGACGGGCTATCCGATTGCCAAAATGGCGGCTAAAATTGCCATCGGCTACACATTGGACGAAATCATGAATCCGGTAACCGGTCAAACGTATGCATGCTTCGAGCCTGCGCTTGATTATATCGTTTCGAAAATTCCGCGCTGGCCGTTCGATAAGTTTACAGCGGCTAACCGCAAGCTTGGTACACAAATGAAAGCGACTGGAGAAGTCATGGCGATCGGCCGTACGTTCGAAGAGTCCATTCATAAAGCGGTTCGTTCGTTGGAGATCGGCGTTCACCGTCTCTTCCTGAAAGAAACGGATCAGCTGGATAAAGAGACATTGGAACTGCGTCTGCAAAAGCCGGACGACGAGCGCCTGTTCTTGCTGGCTGAAGCGTACCGCAGAGGTTATACGGTAGAGCAGCTCCAGAGCTTGACGAAGATCGACTGGTGGTTCCTGAATAAGCTAGACGGCCTCATCAAGTTCGAGAAAGAGATTGCGGCTGGCGAACTGACTGCAGAACTGATCTTCGAGATTAAACGCAAAGGCTTTACAGACCGCGCCGTTGCCGAAATCCGCACACTTGCCGGATGCTCCAGCTTCATTAATGAAGCGGATGTCAGAGCGTTCCGTTTGAAACATAACATTAAGCCGGTTTACAAAATGGTTGATACTTGCGCAGCCGAATTCGAAGCTTCGACGCCGTACTACTACTCCACGTATGAGCAAGAAGATGAAGTAACGGAAACGACCAAAGAGAAAGTCGTCGTGCTCGGGTCCGGCCCGATCCGGATCGGACAAGGGATTGAATTCGACTATTCCACGGTGCACGCGGTATGGGCGATTCAGGCGGCAGGCTACGAAGCCGTTATTATCAACAACAACCCTGAAACTGTATCTACGGACTTCAACACATCCGACCGCTTGTATTTCGAGCCGCTCTTCTTCGAAGATGTGATGAACGTGATCGAACGCGAGAATCCGATTGGGGTTATCGTTCAGTTCGGCGGACAAACGGCGATTAACCTGGCAGCTCCGCTGGCCAAAGCCGGTGTTCGCATTCTGGGATCCGATCTGGAGAGCATCGATACGGCCGAGGATCGCAAGAAATTCGAAGCGCTGCTCAGCAAGCTGTCCATCGCTCAACCACCGGGCGGAACGGTAACATCGGTGAACGATGCTGTCGGAACAGCGGCCAAATTCGGCTATCCGGTTATCGTTCGTCCATCGTACGTCCTTGGCGGACGCGCAATGGAAATCGTCTACTCCGACCAAGAACTGCTTAGCTACATGGAGTATGCGGTCAAAATCAACCCGGAGCATCCGGTCCTCATTGACCGTTACATGCTGGGCAAAGAGGTAGAGGTTGACGCGATCTGTGACAAAGAAACCGTGCTGATTCCGGGCATCATGGAGCACGTTGAGCGTGCAGGGGTTCACTCCGGCGACTCCATCGCCGTCTACCCGCCGCAATCGATCTCCGATGCGATCAAAGCGCAAATCGTTGAAATCACAACGAAAATCGGTCTTGAACTGAACGTTGTGGGCTTGGTCAACATTCAGTTCGTTATTCATAACGATCAAGTGTACGTGATCGAGGTTAACCCGCGTTCTTCCCGTACAGTGCCGTTCTTGAGCAAAGTTACGAACATTCCGATGGCGAATGTGGCGACTCGCGTCATTATGGGGCAAAAGCTTGCCGACATGGGCTACCAAAGCGGTCTATGGCCGGAAGACAGCTATGTGTCGGTGAAAGTGCCGGTATTCTCCTTCGCGAAGCTGCGCCGCGTCGATACGACGCTTGGACCGGAAATGAAGTCGACGGGCGAGGTTATGGGCCGCGATACGAATTTCGCCAAGGCGCTCTACAAAGGTTTGATCGGTGCAGGCATGAAAATTCCTGCTGCAGGTTCCGTCGTCGTGACTGTGGCTGACAAAGATAAAGAAGAAGCGATTGAGATTCTCAAAGGCTTCTACCGTCTTGGGTACAAAATTATCGCAACGGGCGGTACGGCGACAGCGATTCAAGAAGCTGGCCTGCCGGTAACCACGGTGCACAAGCTGAGCGAAGGTTCGCCGAACATTCTGGATCTGATCCGCAGCGGAGAAGCCCAGTTCGTCGTGAACACATTGACTAAAGGCAAAACGCCTGAACGCGACGGCTTCCGTATTCGCCGTGAAGCGGTGGAAAACGGTGTGGTATGTATGACATCGCTTGATACGGTAAGAGCGCTTGTGAATATGCTCGAAGCGATCAACTTCTCCTCCCGTGCAATGCCAGTACATGTCTAAGGAAGAGGTGACGGACTTGACAGTATTAACGCGTACGGATGTCGCCGGCCGTATCATGGTCGCGCTGGACTATGCGAATGCGGCAAGCGCCGAAGGGCTGCTCAAGCAGCTCGAGGGCATTCCTTGCTACGTGAAGGTGGGCATGCAGCTGTTCTATGCTGCAGGTCCCGGCTTCGTCTCCTCCCTGAAAGAGCGCGGCTATAAGGTGTTCCTGGACGTGAAGATGCATGACATCCCGAACACGGTCAAGGGCGGGGCGGAGAGCGTCACGCGCCTCGGTGTGGATCTGTTCAATGTCCATGCCGCCGGTGGCCAGGACATGATGGCTGCCGCCTTGGAAGGTGTGGACAAGGGGCTTGCCTCAGGCGCCGAACGCCCGATCGTTATCGGCGTGACACAGCTGACCAGCACGTCGCAGCAGGTGCTGAACGAAGAGATCGGCCTGACCGGAACGGTCGAGCAGGCCGTCCTTCGCTATGCCCGCCTGGCGCAAGCCGCGGGGCTGCAAGGCGTCGTCGCGTCACCGCTTGAGGTGACGGCGATCAAGGCGGCGTGCGGCGGCGCATTCGTCACCGTGACGCCGGGCATCCGTCCTGCGGGAGCGGATGTAGGCGACCAGTCGCGCATCATGACGCCTCCCGAGGCGTTCGCGCAGGGCACGGACTACGTCGTGATCGGGAGACCGATCAGAGGCGCGGCAGATCCTAGAGCGGCGTTGGAATCGATTATCGATTCCGTCTTGTAGCGTCTTGTAGCACCTATCAAAGGAAGGAACGGTGGAAGTCTCATGAGTCAACAGCTTGAAACGATTGCGAAGCATGTGGCAGCTTCACTTTTAGATATCGGTGCGGTTGCGTTAAGACCGCAGCAGCCTTTTACTTGGACATCGGGCTTGAAATCTCCGATCTACTGCGATAACCGTCTGACGATGTCGCACCCTGCGATCCGCGAGGCGATTGCCGACGGTTTCGTCAGCCTGATTCAAGAGAAATTCCCGGATGCTGAAGTCGTTGCCGGCACGGCAACGGCAGGCATTCCTCATGCGGCTTGGGTGGCTCAGAAGCTGGGTCTGCCGATGATCTACATTCGCGACAAAGCGAAAGGCCACGGTAAAGAAAATCTGATCGAAGGCTCTGTGAAGCCGGGTCAGAAGGTTATCGTGATCGAAGATCTGATCTCGACAGGCGGCAGCTCTTTGAAAGCAGCCCTTGCTGTCAAAGAAGCCGGCGCCGCTGCGCTTGGCGTACTTGCGATTTTCTCTTATCAGCTGGATAAAGCAACGGATGCGTTTCAAGCGGCGGACATGCCGCTGCACACCCTCTCGAACTACTCCACATTGCTGGAAGTGGCGCTGGAGAAGGGGGCTATTCAGGAAGCGGATATGGCCTTGCTTCGTTCCTGGAGAGCGAATCCGGCCGAGTACGGCGTATAGGACTGAGCAGTCGATTCGTTGGTGTAGTCGAAGATTGACGAATCGTGCGGTATGAGCCTATACTGGTATTGTGCCAGGTGCAAACCTAACATCTGCGAACCGGCAAATGGCGCGAAAGCGGCAGACGCAAAGCTACAGGGGCTAACCGGCTTCGGCCGTATGCCAGCCAGCTACCGAACGATGAGGGGAGGAGCACGCGAATGAATATCAGCAGCAGCGTCTTCAACGCGATTAGCGGCGGAGATGCCTTGAAGCAAGCTGTTGGCATCCAACTGCTTAGCAAAATGAACGATATGCAGACTGCAGCAGTCAGTACGATGGTACAGGATTTTACCAAGTCCCAGCAGCTGGTTACCGCTTCAGCGGCGCCGCATTTGGGTGGCAACATCGACATCCGCATATAGATGGTTGAAAAGAAAGAAGCCCTACCTTTACGAGAAGGAGGGCTTCTTTTATTTGTGCAGCAGCGTCTTGGCGCAGCTGCGCAAGCAAGCTGTGCACCGGTTGGTTCATAGCGGTGCTTATGCCGGCTGCCGGCTAGCTCCGGCAAATACCCTCCGGGGTGGTTAAACATGCCGCCTCGCCGCTGCACGGTTAACCATGACGATGCAACAAACGGCCGATGGCTACCCGTCGAAGATACGACGACACACCTTACGCCGGCCAACAACGAAATAACAACGAAGCAACCACGAGTCAATAACTACCGCCGATGTCCCGCCGATCCCAGACGAGCTTAACTGGAAATTATCCCGTTAATTTCATCATTGGAGAGGGTAATATGTAAATAAAGGGAATTACTCCCTTTAATATCTGTTCTTCTCCATCAGGCCAGCGTTTTTGATGATAATTAACAGGAGAAATTCCAGTTACAACGAAGAAATTCAACGTATGCGCAGCAAATAACAGGAGAAATTCCAGTTACACTTCAACTTATAGGAGAAAGTACCGCCTAAGCCGGCACTGCATCACTCAGGTCGGTTGCCAACGGTGTTGTAACCATTCGAATGAGGAAATGGCGAGATGGAGGATGCATATCGTGTTCCGAGTGTGATTGTAAGCAGCTCCGGCTAATACCGACTAGTTTCAATAGCGTTCCGTCTAGCATCAAGTAGCACAAGTAGCTCCAATTAGTAGCATCTGGTTAGCACAATTATCACCATTTAGCATCAATTAGCGGCAAGTAGCGGCAAGTAGCATCATATACCACCAACCACCACCAGCCACCACCAACCAGCACCAACCCTCTCCGTGATACTGCCAATTCATCCCGCTATTGTTAGCTTCGGAAAGGGGAACACACGTATAAAGGGAACTATTTTTCAGCGGAAGCCTACGCTATTCTTGCCTCCCGCTGCTAGGCTCACCTCAGCGCGGCGCTCTATTCACGCTGTCCTTGAGCCGCTGAATCTCAGACACGCCCTGCCGTCAGTAAGCCGATAAATGCCTGTAACGGCTGGGACATCCATTTCTTGGGATGGAGCAGCAGCTGAATGTCTAGTGACAATTGCTCATGCGTAAAAGAGAGCGAAGCCAGCTTGCCCAGCTCCAGCTCGGTTTGCACGGCAATTCTCGGCAGCAGCGCGAGACCTAGACCGTTCATCACGCAATGCTTGATCGTTTCCAGGTTGCCGAGCTCGAAACCGATGTGCAGCGGCACGCCGTGCTCTTTGAGCAGCTTCTCGAACATCCCCCGGTAAATACAGCTTTCTTCCGTAACGATAAATTCCGTTTGCTGAAGGTCACTTAAGCGGACTTGGTCCAGTTGGGCGAAAGGATGCTGCGTGGGTGCAACGAGGACCAGCGGTTCCTCGCGGATTTTCGTACAGGTCAGCAGGGGATCGGCGGGATAGCGGTCAAGGAGCAGCCCGATATCGTAATCGCCTTCTTTGACTTTCGAGATGAGAGACGACTCCGTATCTGGGTAGAGCTGGATGTTGAGGTGGGGATACTTTTGTTTCAAAGCTTGCAGAAAAGGGGGCAGGAAGTATGCTGCGAGCGAATTGATCGTCCCGATTGTCAATGTTCCGGCCGCTTGGCTTGTCAGCATTTCATGGGATTGATCATACAAATCAAGCATTTGGGAAGCAAGCCTCAGCAGCGTTTCACCCGGTGCCGTCAGCCGCAGCTGGCGCCCATACCGCTCGAAGAGCGGAACGCCATACTCTCGCTCCAGCTTCTGGATCTGCATCGTTACGCTGGATTGTGCATAGCCGAGTTCTTCGCCGGCTTTGGTGAAGCTCTTTCTTCGGGCGACCTCTCGAAACGTTCGGAAATAGGTTAGATCCACCGGAGCCCCTCCGTTCATTATCAAAATTTTTGATGAGACTTATCATTTATTATAGCTAACTGTGATGTGATGTTCCATGCTAAAGTATGTTTACATCATATTTTTAACGGGGAGTGGGCGCATATGCTAAAAGAGCAAGATTTGCAAGGGATATATATTCCGATTATTACACCATTTGATGAGGATGAAGAGGTGGATGCCGCTTCCTTTTATAATCATGCCTATCAATTGTTTCAAGATGAAGTTAATGGAATTGTGGTGAATGGCACGACTGGGGAATCGCCGACAATATCCAATGAAGAATTAGGCATCCTGTTCGCTTCTGCCCAGGCAGCCAGAGAAGCTGCACATGTGCAGGTGCCGCTCGTCGTAGGTACGGGGACGAATGAGACGCGCGGGACGGTGCGGAAGACCGAAGCGGCCGGCAAGCTGGGAGCAGATGCTGCTTTGGTGGTTGTGCCGTATTACAACAAGCCGAGCCAGCAGGGGGTCATCGAGCATTTTCGCCAGGTTGCTAGTGTGGGGGTGCCGGTTATTCTGTATGAGGTCCCGCATCGGACTGGAATAACCTTGGAGCTGGATACGGTTCGAGCGATCTTGGAGCTTGACGGCGTCATTGGGATGAAAGACAGCACGCCTAACACACATTTGGTAACCGAGCTTACCCGACTGGGATCCAAACCTGTACTTTGCGGGGAAGACTCGCTGCTGTATCCTGCGCTGCAATCCGGAGCCAAAGGCGCGATGAGCGCATCCGCCAACGTTGAGACGGAGCGGTTTGTCTCCTTGTACCGTCATTTTGTATCCGGTGAGTATGAGGAGAGCCGCCAACTATTTGAACAATTGCTGCCACTCGTTCGGCTGCTTTTCCAAGAGCCCAATCCGGCTCCGCTGAAATGGCTGCTCGAACAACAAGGCGTCATCGAATCCGCGGCGCTTCGGCTGCCTCTCCTGCCGGTGTCGCAAAGCTTACGCGAGAAGTTAGCCGACTTTGTCTAGAAGGGGGAAGTAGGAAGTATGACACGCACAAGAGTATATACGGGCTCGCCTTGGGAACCGCTCGTCGGTTACTGCAGGGCGATTCGGGTAGGGAACCGCATTGAGGTTGCCGGTACGACAGCTATGAAAGACGGCGAGGTTGTCGGGGTTGGGAATCCGTATGAACAAGCGCGGTTCGTTCTGCAGACGATTGAACAGGCGCTTCGGGAGCTTGGCGCCGGCATGTCGGATGTTATCCGCACGCGCATGTATGTCACGGATATTGCCTTATGGGAGGAGTTCGGCCGGGCACACGGCGAATTTTTCCGGGAGGTTCAGCCTGCGGCTACGATGGTCGAGGTGAAAGCTTTGATTGACCCGAGGTTGATGATCGAGATTGAGGCTGAGGCTTTGATAAGCGAATCATAAGCAAAAAGCGCTTCCCGCATGGACGCCGACAAACGTCGACCTACAACTTGCGGAAAGCGCTTTTTGTTGTGAACAAGTTTAACCGACCCGTTTGCCGAGGATGATCAGATCGCGTTCGATCCCGTCCAGCTCGGCGATACCTGGCAGATGGGCCCAACTCTCGAAGCCGAACTTACGGAATAACGCCAGGCTCGGTTCATTGTGTCCGAATATAAATCCTAACAGCGTTTTGAGCCCAAGTCTAGGGCAAGCTTCAATAGCTCGCTCCATCAAATAGCGGCCGATGCCCTGTCCGCGGACGGACTCGTCGATATAAATGCTGACTTCCGCCGTGGCATTATAAGCCGGACGGCCATAGAACGATTGAAAGCTGAGCCACCCGCATATTCCGTTCTCATTCTCAAGCACCCATAGCGGTCTGAAATCCGCGGAATGCTCGTGAAACCAGTTTTCCCGGCTTCCCGCCGTCACCGGCTCCGTATCAGCGGTAACCATGCGTCCGGCGATCGTCGAATTATAAATGCGTACAATTTCCGCGAGGTCTTCCAAGCGCGCGTCGCGGAGCGTGAGCCGATCTGTGTTCATAGCGTTCAATCCATCCCCTTATGCTTGTTCATTCGATTCCGCGAGCTTCAGCCAGAAGCGGCAGATCGTTTCGGTTCCTTTATCCCAGTTGTCCAGATGGAAATGCTCGTTCGGCGCGTGGAGGTTTTCCCCCGGCAGACCGAAGCCCAGCAGAACGACGGGGGCATCGAGCACCCGGCCCAACACCTCAACGATCGGGATTGAACCACCGCTTCGGGTATAGACGGGCCAAGCTCCATATGTGTCTTCATAAGCGCTTGCGGCCGCGACCATCACCGGCTCGTCGATCGGAGTAATGAACGGATTGCCGCGGAGCTGGCGGTCCAGTGTTATTTTGACGCCCGGCAGCGATTGCGCATGGATATGCGCTTCGATCGCATCCATAATCTCATCGGGCTGCTGCGCTGCGACGAGGCGGCAGGCGATTTTGGCGGAGGCCCGGTTCGGAATGATCGGTTTGATGCCTTCCCCTTGAAATCCGCCGCTGACGGATGTAATTTCCAATGTCGGTCTGGACGTCGTCTGCTCATAGAACGAGAAACCTTTCTCCCCGTATAAGACCGGCACGTCGAGATCGGCCCGCACTTTCTGCTCATCCGGCTCAACCTGTTTGAACGATTCGCGCTCTTTGTCGGAAAGCTCAATGACACGGTCGTAAAAGCCTTCGACCGCAACGCGGCCTTCGGCGTCGTGGAAAGAGCTCAGCAGCTTCGATAGGGCATGAATCGGATTCTGAACAGCGCCTCCGAACAAACCCGAATGCAGATCGCTGTTCGCTCCGTCAATCGTAATTTCAAAGGCGGCAAGCCCGCGCAGTCCGTACATCAACGCCGGTTTGCCAGGCCCATGCATCTGGGTATCGGACAGTGTGACCGCATCCGCTTTCAGCTTGTCTTGATATTTCTCGACGAAAGCGGGGAGGTGCTTGCTCGCGATTTCTTCTTCGCCCTCAATGCAGAACTTGACATTCACCGGCAAACTGCCGTGTGTACGCAGAAATGCTTCTACGGCTTTGACGTAAAGCAGCACTTGCCCTTTGTCGTCGGTGCTTCCTCGACCGAACAGCTTGCCGTCGCGAATCGTCGGTTCGAAGGGCGGCGTTTCCCAAAGCTCCAGAGGCTCCGGAGGCTGAACGTCATAATGCCCGTAGATGAGTACGGTCGGCTTTCCTTCCGCATGCAGCCAATCTCCGTAGACGACAGGGTGGCCTCCGGTCGGCATGATCTCAATATTTTCCAGACCTGCCGCTTTCATTGATGCTGCGACCCACTCCGCACAGCGCTCCATATCGGGCACGTGCTGCGTGACAGCGCTAATGCTCGGAATCCGCAGAAACTGCATGAGTTCCTCTATATGTTGATTCCTTTGCTTTTCCAAATAGCTTTTGACGGTATCGATCATATCTGTAATCTCCTTTTTTGCAGCCATCCTAAAAAAACTGCCATTCATAATTTCCCCAAAGTCCGGTAAATTCCTGCAATGAAATTAACAATTTGCGTGGAGTGAGTAGTTGCGGGTATGATGATGTAACGCTATATGTGAACATTGAAGGAAGCGAGGGAAGCTATCATGCAGGCGTTAATGAAGACGGACCGTATGTCGCTGCTGAAGTTCGACCGGTCCTCGGCTGGGCTCGTACTGGACTATGTGCTCCGCAATCGGGCTTTTCTGCAAGCATGGGAACCGGAGCGGAATGACGATTATTATACAGAAGAGTTTCAAGCGGATCTTTTGGACAAAGAATCCAAGCTCATCGTGGATGGACATTTATTCAAGGTGTGGATGCAATATGAGGGGGCGCTGATCGGCTCCATTGCCCTGAGCAATATTGTCCGCGGGGCGTTCCAATCCTGCCATCTGGGCTATCGGATGGACGAGCGGCTCGCGAATCGCGGTCTGATGACGGAAGGGGTAAGGGCTGTCATCTCCTATGCGTTCGACGTCATAAATTTGCACAGAATCGAAGCCAACATCATGCCTCGCAACGTCGCCTCGCTTATGGTTGTGAAGAAGCTGGGCTTCTACGAGGAAGGGCTGGCCTATAAATATTTGAAAATAAACGGCGTTTGGGAGGATCACCTTCATATGGTGCTTCGTAACGAGGCTATGGAATCGTAAGGGTAAGAGAACAGGACTGTCTTGGAAAGTCGGAAACGGCTTCCGGGATGGTCTTTTCTTTTTGGGAAAAATTAGGTAATAAGTTGGATGACACTATTTTACATTTAATAGTATATTTTAATAGATTCATGCAGAGATGTCTGGCTAAAAAACTTTCAGCAAATTTTCAGCTTCTTGTAACTTTTTTTGCAGATGCTCCGTCTTATTAATACAACATTCCATTATGGAAATGAAAGGAAGACTTGCCATATGGCGAAATGGTTTCGCAAACAAAGCCCTGCCGAAGGCGTAACGATCGAAGAGGAGCCGCCTGCTGCCGAGCAGTTTCCTTCGCGCTTTCCCTCGGATTCGCCACTGCTGACCGTTAAGGGCGTACATCGATCCTTCCAGGTTGGCGGTGAGCGGCTGGAGGTGCTGAAAGGCATCAACATGGAGCTAAGACCGCTTCAGCTCGTTATGCTCAAAGGGCGTTCAGGCTCAGGGAAAACGACGCTGTTGAATATGATCGGAGGACTTGATCAACCGAACGAAGGAGAGATCCAGTTCCTGAACCATGCGTTCCATCTAAACGGCGATGATGAGAGAACGCTTGTTCGGCGCAAGGAAATCGGGTTTATTTTTCAATCTTATGCGTTAATGCCGCTATTGTCCGCCTGGGAGAATGTGGAGCTTGCGCTTCGAATGGCCGGAGTTCCAAGATCCCAGTGGAAAGAGCGGGTCGCGTACTGCCTTGATCTCGTGGGTTTAAGCAAGCGCATGCATCACCGTCCTTTCGAGCTGTCGGGAGGCGAGCAGCAGCGCGTAGCGATCGCGAAGGCGATTGCCCACAAGCCGGCTCTCATCCTGGCCGATGAGCCGACGGCTGAGCTGGACTCCCAGATGGGAGCGCAGATCATGTCCGTGTTCCGAAGTATGATCGCAACTGAGCAGGTTACGATCTGTATGACTACCCATGACCCTACAATTTTGGAGGTTGCCGATCATGTTTATGAAATGGTGGACGGTAAATTCGTCTCCTAGCTGGTTGAAACCAGCAGCTGCACTTATAGTATGTACAACTTTATTGTTCGCTACCGGCTGTTCACTGCTGCCCAAGGAGCAGGAGGAGGAGGCGCTTCCGACGATTAATCCGCCGAAGCTGTCCAAGAAGCCCGAATATACGGTCAAAACGGAAACGCTGGAAACGAAAGTGAGAGGAAGCGGGCGTTTGATGGCGCTGCAGGAAGAGAAGCTGTTTTTCTCGGAAGATATGAGTTCCAAGCGGATTAGCGCCATTCTGGTCAAGAACGGAGATGCCGTTGAGAAGGGGCAGCCTATTGCGGAACTGGACGTCTCGGACCTGGAGAGCGATTTGAAGCGCAAGAAGCTGGAGACGCGCAAGGATGAACTGACGATGATTGAGACGCTGCGCAAAGCTGACGAAATGACGCCGGAACAGGTGGAGCAGGCGAAGATTGATTTTGAACTGAAGCGGGAAGAGCTGACGAAGCTTGAGACGCAAGTCAGCAAATCGAAGCTTCTCGCCCCGTTCAGCGGAACGATCGTCAGCGTGACGGCGAAGAAGGGCGATACGGTGAAGACGGACGAATCCGTCGCAACATTAGCCGACCTGAACGAATTGACGGTAGCGGCAAGCATTTCCGCCGACGATGCGAAGAAGGTCGCCATCGGGATGGAGGCGCTCGTCGATATTAATTCTGCCGGACAGCACAAAGGGAAGGTCAAGCAGCTGCCTATCCCGCAAGCGGACGGCAACAATAACGGCGGTTTCCCGGGGGATGGACAAGGCGGGAGACAGGATTCGATCGATCAATATTTGGTCGTTCAGCTGGATGAGTTTCCCAAGGGGCTGAATCGAGGGACTCCGCTTAGCGTGACGATCATTACACAGCGCAAAGAGAATGCGACGACCATTCCGCTTGCGGCGCTGCGTTCGTACTCCGGCAGAAATTACGTGCAAGTCATCGACAATCAAGGCGTTAAGAAGGAAGTCGATGTGGAGATCGGCCAACAGACGTCCACGGATGTGGAGATTGTGAAGGGGCTTACCGCCGGGCAGAAAGTAGTTGGTCGCTGATGTCAATACCGATGCTTCGGTTTCTATTTCGGAAGATGTGGAATACACGCTGGCTGACGTTATCCACTTTGCTTGGTTTAATCATGGCGGTCGCCTTCACCACGAGCATCCCGATGTATGCGGACGGCTCCTTGAAGCGGGTCGTAGCCAAGTCGCTGGAAGAGAAGAGCAGCGGATTGCCGGCAGGCTCCTTGCTCATGAGGTACCAGGCAGTGGGGAACGAACGCGCAGGGTTGGAAGAGTTGAAGGACGTCAATGTCTACATAGGTGATGAAATTCCCAAGGAACTCGGCTTTCCCGTTCAAACTTATGCTCAAAGCTATACGATCAAGGGATCTCAGATGTCTCCTGCCGATCCGTCCAAGGTGGATCCCAGCAAACGGCGGCAGATGACCATCACGACATGGAGCGGGCTGAACGAGCATGTGGAATGGACTGTCGGCCAAATGGCCGGCAATCAAGTGCAAGGCGGCATCGTGGATACAGTCGTACTTGAAGAAGCCCTATACCGCAACGATTTGCATATCGGGGATGTATTCAACTATTCCGTTTCCGGCGCAGGAGGCAGCCAGCTGCTGAAGGTCAGGATCGTCGGCGCCTTCAAGCCGAAGGACGAAACGGACGCCTACTGGTTTCAAGGCTTCGAAGGGATGATTAATGCCCTTATCGTACCTGATGATGTTTTTATGAAAACCTTGTTGACGGAGAAGAAGATTCCGCTCCAGCTCGCCAACTGGTATTATGCCTTCGATTTGCGCAACATTCAAACGAGCCAATTGTCGCCGCTTGACCGTCAATTGGAGAGGCTGGATATCAATCTGTTCCAGAAGTTGAAAAATACGAAGGTCGATGTTTCCTTCAAGCCCATTTTGGCGGAATTTAAGGCGCAAAGCTTGCAGATGCAGATTTTGTTATTTACGCTGGCTGCGCCGATGATCGCCATGGTGTTCTACTACATCGTCATGAATGCCAGACAATCGCTCGATCGGCAGCGTGGCGTCATCGCTACGCTGCGAAGCAGGGGGGGAAGCACGAGGCAAATCATTGGGGTTTATTTCTTGGAAGGTCTGTTGCTGGGGATCGTCGCGCTCGTACTTGGACCGCTCTTGGGCTGGTTCATGGCGAAAAGTATCGGGTCGTCAAGCGGCTTCCTGACCTTCGTCGACCGCCAATCGATCCCGGTCGGCTTTACACCGGAAGCGATGCTCTACGGCGGGCTAGCCGTACTCATTGCCATACTGGCAAGTGTCATCCCGGCGATTCTGTTTGCCAAGTCGTCGATTGTTAACTATAAGCAGCTCCTGGCGCGCTCCGACCGGTCGCCGATTTGGCAGCGGTGGTTTCTCGACATTGTGCTGCTGGGAATCGTCGGCTACGGCTATTATTTATTCGATCAGCGTCAAATTCTGTCTGTGCAAACCGGTCTGACAACGGATCAGCTTCAAGTGCATCCGCTGCTGTTCTTCGTGCCGGCGCTCTCGATTTTCGCGCTCGGACTCTTTTTTCTGCGCGTTTTCCCTTGGCTGCTGCGTCTGTTCGGGTGGCTCGGCCGAAGATTCCTGTCTGTGCCGCTTTACTTGACGCTCGTGCAGCTATCTCGCTCGTCCAAGGCGTATTATCCCTTAATGCTGCTGCTTGTTCTCACTCTCGGACTCGGCGTCTATAATTCCTCGGCCGCACGCACGATTGATCTGAACTCGACGGAAAGGACGCTGTACCAATACGGAACCGATGTCGTCATGCAGACTGTCTGGGAGGGCTTCTCGGATGATTTGCCGAAAGATCCGAATGCAGGCGGCGGTACGCAGGGAGGAGGGAATCCCGGAGCAGGGGGGAATGGCGGAACCGGAAGTGGTCAAGGCGGTCAAGGCGGTCAAGGCGGTCAAGGTGGAGGCCAAGGCGGGGGAAATCCCGGCGAAGAGCCGCCTTCGAAGATCCGCTACGTCGAGCCGCCGTTCCAAATTTTCCGCGAGCTGGAAGGCGTTCAGGCGGCGGCCAGAGTGCTACAAACCAAAGGCAATGTCGTCGTTTCCGGCAAATCCACAGGCCAAGGCATGGTGATGGGAATCGACAATGTCGACTTTGCCCAAGTGGCCTGGTTCCGGCCGGATCTGTTCCCGGCGCACCCGCATCAATATTTGAATTTGCTGGGCAGCTATGAGCAAGCGGTTATTATTCCGGCCAATTATGCCAGCAAGTATGCGCTTAAGCCCGGAGATCTGCTGTCGATTACAATCAGTCAGCAGCCGGTGGAATTCGTCATCGTCGGCATATTGCCGTACTGGCCGAGTCAGTATCCCGATCAAATCCCTTTCTTCATTACGAATCTGGATTACGTGTACGATCAAGCCCCGATGGTTCCTTATGACGTATGGCTCAAAATGAAGCCGGACGCCAAGGTGGCACCGCTCATCACCGCTCTGCAAGCCAAAGGCATCGAGCTGGCTTCCGTGAAAGACGTACGGAACGAGCTTATCGTCCAGAAGAAGCTCCCGGCAAGGGGCGGGGTGTTCGGGATTCTTAGCTTGGGCTTTATCGTATCGGTCCTTGTTTCTTTGATCGGCTACATGCTGTATTGGTTCTTTAATTTATCCAGCCGTGTCGTCCAGTTCGGCGTGCTGCGCGCCATGGGGCTGTCCCGCAAACAGTTGACGGGAATGCTGCTGCTGGAGCAAATCTTTACCGCAGGCTTATCGATCGTATTAGGTATTGTCATCGGGAAGCTGACGAGTTACTTCTTCCTGCCTTTCCTGCAAACCTCGCAAAATGTGAAAACGCAGGTTCCGCCGTTCCGGGTCGTATTTGACTCCAAAGACACGTATCAGCTCTATTTCGTCGTAGCGTTCATGATGGCAACCGGGGCCTTACTGCTCTTTCTACATATTAGAAGGCTGCGCGTTCATCAAGCTGTGAAGCTCGGAGAGGAGAAATAGAATGATTACTTGCGAGGGTTTGGTCAAAATTTATAAATCCGACGAAGTCGAAGTTGTTGCTCTGCAAGGTCTCAACATTCAGGTCGATGCCGGTGAGCTGATGGCAATTATCGGGAATAGCGGAAGCGGCAAATCCACGCTGCTCAATATTCTCGGGGGGCTTGATCGTCCCTCCGCAGGACAGGTGCGTGTCGGTGATTGGGATTTGCTGAAAATTACCGATAAGCAATTGGTCGAATACAAGCGGAATACCGTAGGCTTTATCTGGCAGAATAACGCCCGCAATCTCGTCTCTTACTTGACGGCGCTGGAGAACGTGGAACTGCCGATGATGCTTAGCGGGAAATACGATCCCGCCTATGCCAAGCAGCTGCTGGAATGGGTCGGACTCGGCCACCGTCTGAATAATAAACTTCAAGAGCTGTCAGGCGGAGAGCAGCAGCGCGTGGCGATCGCCATCTCGCTTGCGAACCGGCCAAGGCTGCTCCTGGCGGACGAACCGACGGGTTCGGTTGATTCCAAAACAGCGGATATGATTCTCTCGATTTTCCAACGCTTGAACAAGGAATTAGGAGTAACGATCGTCATCGTTACGCATGATTTATCGATGGCCGGCAAAGTCGGCCGCGTGGTGGCCATCCGGGACGGCATGACAAGTTCCGAGTTCATCGCCAGAAGCCCGATGGCCGCCGGAGATGGTGACAGCGACGGCGCAATGGCCCAAGAGGCGCATGAGGAATACGTTGTTCTGGATCGGGCCGGCCGTTTGCAAGTACCCAAAGCCTACCTGAACGCCTTGCAAATCGAAGACAAAGCTACGATGGAGTTTGACGGCGAGACGATCATGATCAGAGCGCCGAAAGTTCTGCCTGGGCATGAAGGAATGAAAATGAATTCACATGTTGATGGAGGTAAAACCAAATGAAATTAATCACACGTAAAATGCTGGCATCATCCCTGACGCTGGCGATGGTTGTGCCGCTGGCAG
Organism: Paenibacillus sp. MAHUQ-63; assembly: GCF_028765165.1. Classification (GTDB taxonomy): domain Bacteria; phylum Bacillota; class Bacilli; order Paenibacillales; family NBRC-103111; genus Paenibacillus_E. The sequence goes on from NZ_JARADB010000004.1 coordinate 93,694, forward strand.
TGGCTTGTACGAAAAGCGAGAACACGGATGACAAACAGGAGCGGGTGTTGAAGATCGCGACCACGATGGGGTTCGGAGACGATGAATACTTCCGGCAGCAATTCACGGAAATCTTCGAATTCGCGAATCCGAACGTCAAGATCGAAGTGATTCCGACGATGGATGACAAATACCGGTACGGCGCTATGAAGGCGGGCGAGAAGATGCCGGATCCGATGGAGAAGCTGAAAGAGGTTATGCAGGGCGATAACCCGCCGGATGTCGTCATGGTCGGTTTCGAGCAGCTGCCGGATATTATTGAAAGCAACATGCTGACGCAATTGGATCCCATGATTACGAAAGATAAATTCGATACGACGGGCATCGTTCCGGCCGTTATCGACGGTCTTAAGAATGCGGGCGGCGGCAAGCTGTATGCGCTGGCACCTACATTCAGCTCATCTGCACTTATTTATAATAAGAAATTGTTCATGGATGCAGGCGTGGATTTCCCGAAGGACGGCATGACGTGGGATGAAGTTTTCGATCTGTCGAAACGGATTACGAAGGGGGAAGGCGACAGCCGGATTAACGGATTCTCGTTCTCCACGCAAGCGCAAGGCGATTTGTTCTATGGCATGCAGATGTATACGGCACCGCTCCAACTGAAAATGTATGACGATGCCGGCGAGAAGATGACGGTTGATACGGATCAATGGGAGAAGGTTTGGACGAGGATGGCTCAGCTCCAGAAAGATAATGTATTCCCGGAGCTTATCGATCCGCAAAAAGGGATGAACCGCAAGTTCGATCAAGAGAATCCTTTTGCCTATGACGATTTCATGTCCAGCCGTTTGGCCATGGGAATTATTAACTACGGCCAAATCCAGCAAATTACGAGCGCGAACAAGAACGCAGCCAGCTATAAAGGATACACGCCGATCGATTGGGATGTCGTAACAATTCCTTCCCATCCCGAGGCCAAAGGCGTTGGCGGATCCATTTATATGAACGGGATAATGGGGATTAATGCCAAAGCGCAGAACCCGGAAGACGCATGGAAATTTATCAAATTCATCAACGGTGACGATTGGGCCAAATTGAAATCACACAGCTCTTATAATTTGGTTGCACGGTCCAAGTATTTGAAGCCGAAAGACGGCGCGGAATTCCATATGGAAGCCTTCTATAACGTTACGCCTGTACCACCGGAAAATAATTTCAAGCTGTATCGCGATATGCCGAACATCTATCAGGTTCAAGAAATTGGCCGCCAGCAGTTCAACAATGTTCTCCAAGGCAAAACGACGGCCCGCGAAGCGCTCAAGCAATGGCAGACGCAGGGCGACGCGATGCTGAAACAAATGAAGGAAAATCCTGGCGAGCCGCCGAAACCGATGATGGAAGCTGTACCTGCCGGTTAAACAGTAACTTCCAGGCTAGTCACATTGATAAGGAGGCAATCTAGATCATGCACATCAAGTTCCGCAACAAATATGCAGCAACCGTTGCCTTATCCGCCACGCTGGCTTTCGGAGCCATAACCCCGGTCTGGGCTGACGGAAATCCGGTCGCTGTCACGCAGGCGATCGGCAAAGTGCCGATTACGAGCAGCAGTTATTTCGAACTGAAGCACATCCATGTCATGCCGGATCAAACAGGGAAAATCGCAACGTTCACGATAACGATTCATAACGAAGGCAGCAGCGAATTGCAGTTCATCGATTATTGGGCCAGACTGAGAAGCAAGTCGGGCAATCAATTCTCGGCACGCCTGCTTCCTGCCGACAAAGACAAGAACCGGGTCGCCCCCGGTTCTACGACAGATCTGACCTTCTATGCAACATTGAATGGCGACACGAAGCTGCAGGATCTTGTGGTACAGTTCATCAAATGGGACTTCAGCCAAACGAATTTCGAAAGAGTGCTTGGTGAAGTTGCCGTCCCGGACGACTTTACCGACGTCACGCCGGTAAACGGAGCGGCAGCCATTACCGTAGGCGGGGTGGATGTCCATGCATCCATTAAGAAATTCGTATCCAACAAAAATGAAAAATATCACGTTCCGACGGTGTACGTCACGCTGGAGAATGCCGGCAATCATACGGTTACCATACCGGCCTATTTGTTCTCGATACGAACACCGGAAGGATTGCTGTATCCCTTGGAAGCTAAGGGGCTGAAGGATTTGAAGATCAATCCGAAGGAGAGCAAGGAGATTCAGCTCTCCGGATCTATTCCGGTGGCGGTTGCCGCGGATGGTTGGCAGCTCGCGATCGCCGAGACGATCGCCGATCTGAAGCTGAATGTCGCTGTTGCCAACTTCCAGCTGCCGGCCGTTTCGTCACAGGATGGCGGATCGATCGGGAAGGAATACTCCTTCACGAACAAATCAGGGGTATACACAGCCCAGCTTGGCGGATTGCACCGGTTGCCTTGGGAGGATCAGGATCTGTTGACCGCTGATTTGGTCCTAAGCAACAAAGGTGACGAGTCGCTCCCGATTCCGAAATTGTCCGGCTATTTCTTGCTGGACGATGCGGTCAAAATCGATGCCAAGCTAATTCAGACCGCCAAGGTGATCGGATTAGGTGCGGGATCGAGTGTGAATTTGCAGCTCGCGGGCAAAGTGCCCTATACGTACGAATTTTCAGAAGTGAAGCTTGTCCTTCAGGAAAATGAGGGGGAAACGCCGACGACCGGAGAGACGGGAACGAGCGGAACGACGGCAACGGACGTACTGGAGTTCTCCTCACAGGCTGAGCTCCAATCGGTTCCTTTCGTCGGTCTCGGCCAGTCCTATTCCTCCACGGATGTCGGACGTAAAGCCAAGTATGCGATTCGCAGCGTATCCACTTATGAGGACAAAACAAGCGTCATGTACTCGGCCATGGTCGAGGTAACGAATCTCGAGAAGCGGTTTACGAATGCCGCCAAGCTTGTCGCGAATTTCCGTTCTGCAGACGGAACGGTATTTCCGGCTACGGTTGCAGAGGTGAAGAACAAGATCAGTCCGACAGGCAAGGCGCTGTTGAACGTCTGGGCTCCCGTACCGAAGGGGTTTTCCACGGAGAATTTGAATCTGCTCCTGGGCGAAGCGGTCACTGACGGCAAGCTGTCCGAAGGTGACAAGGCGGTCGCAGATTCTTATGTGAATCCAGTCGCCTACTGGCTGCCGAGCGAAAGCAAGAACGTGCTCACAACGTTGAAAAACGTGGAGCTGTTCCCCTACACGATCTCGATCGATAAAATCGGCACCAAAATTGAGGACGGCGTGTTCACGCTCAAGTTCAACTACGAGCTTACCAAAGAGAAGCTGACCGAAATCAATACGGAGGGCCATAATTTGCTGCTGGTATTCGAAGATGGCGGCGGCATCAAACGGTTCGAGAGAAAGTTCGATTTCAAAGACTTCGACGTCTATAACGGAGAGTCAACAGCCGACGAAGATACGAAAATCCGGCTAGGCCAGCGAGAAAACTTTAAAATTTCCATTTCGGATTCAGGACTTATTTTTCAATCCAAATTCCTTGAGAAATACACGTTAAGCATCTACGATGAGTTCCAAGGGCAGAGGAAGCTGCTTGCTTCCCAGAAGGCCGACTGGTTTATAACAACCGATTGATTCCACATCCGAGCGAAGGCATCTGCCTTCGCTTTTTTTGTTAGTAAAGTCACAGATAGTCATAACCAAACAGATGCCGATATGACCAAAATATGACTGAAATATGACTTGATTCACCTGTTTTTATACACAGACCGATATATAATGAATCAGGGCCGAGAAAATACATAAAATTTTCAACGTTAGTTTATGTTTTGTTAAGAAATTCCAGTTATGATGGTTGAGGGCAGTAAGTTACAAGGTATTAAAGCTGGTGATAGGGGAGAAGTGAGAATGTCCAAGTTAACCGATTTTTCAATGAAAAATGTGGCAGCAATTTTCATCCTCATGCTGCTGTTAGTCGTGGGTGGGACGTATTCCACAACGACGCTCAAGGTAGAAAGTTTTCCAGATATTACTTTTCCGGTCGTCATTGTAAGTACTACATACGTAGCGCCTCCGAAGGATGTGCTGGAGGAAATTACGAAGCCGCTAGAGAAGGCTGTAGCCGGTCTAGACGGTCTCAAGACGCTAAGCTCGAGCTCCCAGGATAACTATTCGCAAATTGTTTTGGAGCTCGAGCAGGATAAGAAGCCTGAAGATGTGAAGAAAGACGTAGAGAGTTTGATCTCTAACGTCAAGCTCCCGCAGGGCTCTGAGAAGCCTAAGGTACTGACGGCGGGGTTCGCTTCCGAGCCGGTCTATTATTTGGCCGTATACGGGGATGAAGGCATGAATCAGGCGGAGCTCGACAACGCCTACAAGAACACAATTTTGCCGGGATTTAATGGGCTCAAAGGGGTTGACCATGTCGACTCCGTAGGTAATCAGGATGCAGTCCTTACGATTAAGCTGGATGCGCCTGCGATTAATAATTATGGCATGTCGCCGGCCGATGTCTCCCAATCGATTAAAGCTGCGCTTGTCTCCAGTCCTGCGGGTACGGTCGATTTCAACGGCAACTCGCAAATGGTTCGCGTAAAAGGCGAAATGGACACTATCTATAATTTGGACAATTTGAAAATTACGACACAAACGGGCGACACGCTGCTTCTCAAGCAAATTGCCAAGGTGGAAGCGATCAGCGAGTCGAAGTTTATTGCAAGGCTGGACGATAGACCGGCAATCGGCGTCCTGCTGTACAAAACGAAAGCGGCAAATGCCGTTGAATTCGCGGATAGCGCCGATGCGCTAATGGCCGAATGGTCGCAGTTGATGCCTGGCGTCAAATTCCACAAAATTTACAATTCCGCGAACGATATTAAAGATTCGATTCACGGCATGGTGCAAGAAGGCGGTTTGGGTGCCATTCTGGCATCTGTCATGATCCTGCTGTTCCTGCGTAATATTCGTATGACGTTGATCGTACTCGTGTCCATTCCATTATCCATCCTTGTCACCTTGTTGGTGATGGGGCCGCTCGGAATCTCCTTGAACATTATGACACTCGGCGGTATGGCGATTGCCGTCGGCCGGGTCGTAGACGATAGTATCGTCGTTATCGAGAACATATACAGCCAACTGCAAGTCGCACAGAAGCGCAACGAGTCGGTTATCAAATTGGCGACAAAGCAAGTTTCAAGCGCGATCACGTCCTCCACGATCACAACTGTCGGCGTATTCGGACCGATCGGTTTCGTAAGCGGGGTCGTAGGCGAAGTGTTCCGTCCTTTTGCCATTACGCTTGTCGTTGCCCTGCTTTCCTCCTTGATTGTTGCTTTAACTGTAATCCCGATGTTGGCGAAGCTGATGGTGCTTTCCAGCAAAAAGTTAACTCATCACGACGAGAATCATGTCGGACCGATGGGCGAGAGGTACAAAAAAGCGATCATTTGGTCTCTAAACAACCGCATCAAAACATTATTTATTGCAGCAGTAGCCCTTATTCTATCTATCGTTATCACTGTTCCGAACTTAGCGGTCGCGTTCATGCCGAACAGCGAATCCGTAAAGCAAGGCGCTATCGAAATCAAGATGCCGCGCGAAACATCGCTGGAAATGATGAACGAAAAGTCCAAAGAGCTCGAAAGAGAATTGAAAACCCATAAGGATGATAAAGGAAATCCGGCGTTCAAATATATTGAATCGTTAGTCGGATATAACCAAAGCAGTGACCGTTACGCGTACAGAGCGATGATGTTCTTCGAGCTTACCGAGGACACGAACGCGACGGAAGCCGTTAAGACGTATAAAGAAGATATGCTGAAATTAATGCCTCCCGGCTCCGAGGTCAACGTACAATTGTTCACCGGCGGACCTCCGACTTCAACGGGTGCGGACTTCTCCTACTCTTTGAAAGGCGACGATCAGCTCTATCTGAAGCAAGCCTCGCAGATGGTGAAAGAAAAGCTCAAAGAATTCCCTGAATTAACGGATATCAAAGACAGCTTGAGCGATTCGAAGACCGAAGTCGAGATTACCGTTGATCAAAATAAGGCGCGTTTGTACGCACTTTCCTCCGCGCAAATTTTGCAGGCCGTCAACTCCTGGATTGCCGAAGAAAAGCTGGGAGATTTGAAATTCAACAATGTGACCTATGCCACGAAGGTGATGCTGAACCCTATTTACAAAAACTCTGTAGATAAATTAGGCACCTTCCTGATCAAAACGCCGACAGGTCAAACCGTTCAATTAAACGAGATTGCCCGCATTCAACAAATCGAAGCACCGAACAGCATCAGCCGAGAGGACGAGGAGCAAATCGTCAGCGTCCGGGCCAAAATCGATAGCACGGATAAAGGCGGCGTGAGCCAAAAGGTTACAGCTGAGTTGGCGAAGCTGGAATTGCCGTCCGGCGTTTCCCGCGAAGTCAAAGGGGTTTCCGACGATATTAATAGAGGCTTCATGCAAATGTTCGTCGCTATCTTCGCTTCCATCTTTATCGTGTACATCGTCATGGTTATCGCCTTCGGGAACGCAAGAGCACCTCTTGCCATTCTATTCTCCCTGCCGCTTGCCGCAATCGGAGGCTTGCTGGGCTTGCTACTTACAGGAGAATCCATCAACGTTACCTCGCTCATCGGCTTCCTCATGCTGATCGGTATCGTCGTAACGAATGCGATCGTACTCGTAGACCGTGTGCAGCAGCTAAGGGAACAAAACTATTCGATCCGCGATGCGTTAATCGAGGCAGGGATTACCCGTCTACGACCGATTATTATGACGGCAGGCGCAACGATCATCGCGCTATTGCCATTAGGGCTCGGCTTATCCAAAGGCACCATTATCTCCAAAGGTTTGGCGGTCGTTGTTATCGGCGGTCTTACGACTTCAACTCTATTGACGCTCGTAATTGTGCCTATCATGTACGAAATCTTATTCAAGAAAAGAGAAGGCCGATGGTTCAAGCGAAAAGGCAAGTCGTCTTCCATCCAAACGGAAACGCCATCTGCGATTCAATAAGCTGAACAGGGGAAAAGGAGAAATCGAATATGAAACGTCAGTTGTTGACAATGAAGGAAAGTGCCAAATTCATCGGGATCGTCGCGCTTAGCGCGGCGATCGTCACCGGATGCACCGCATCTCCGGCAGCCAGCCCGTCGCCGACACCGGCCGCTGAGCAGGGCGTGAAAGTTGTGAAAACAGCGAAAATTGCAAAGCAAAAAATCGGTGAGCCTATCGAGCAGGTGGGGGATGTCGTATCGTCCGTCCTCCTGGACATCGTGCCGAAGACAGGCGGGGAAGTCATCGAAATCGTCAAGAAGCGCGGGGAGAAAGTAGAGAAGGGCGACGTCTTGTTCCGCTTGGATCCGACGGACGCACTGATTCAGAAGGACTTGAATGACGTGAGCATTCGAGGCGCGCAAAACGGTCTCAGCACGGCGAAACAAAATACGACCAACGGCATCGAGGATGCCAAAGACCGCGTTGCCAAAATGGAGACGGCCGTTAACGATCTGGAGAAAGCCTACAATAAAGTGCGTAACGAGTATGATCTGGGTACGGCAACGAAATCGCAATTGGATCAAGCGGAGACGGCGCTTACGAATCAGAAGAAGGACCTGGCGAGTGCACAGAGATCGTTGAAAACATTGCAGGAAACAAACTCTTATGCCCAATTGGAAACGAGTCTGGAGTCGGCTCAAGTCAGCGCCCGCAATATTGAGCGAACGTTAAGCAATTTGGAAGTAAAAGCTCCGGCGTCCGGCATTTTGACCGACTTGAATGTGACTGTCGGCCAGACGCTGGCACCAGGCGGCCGAGTAGGAGAAGTCCAGCAGACGAATCCTGTGAAAATCAAATCGCAATTGACGGAAGCTTCGGCCAGCCTGGTTCGCGGCAAAAGCGAATTAACGTTCTACATACCTGGGATGACGGACAAAGCTACCGCGAAAGTTACGTTTTTATCGGATGTCATCAACGGTCAATCCAAAGCTTACGACTTGGAGCTTGAAGTACCGAATCCGGATGGCAAGCTGAAGCCGGGCTCCAAAGCACAAGTTGAACTTACGAAAGACGATGAACAGATCGTTCCGGTTATTCCGAGTCTTAGTATCGTTCGCGAAGGCGGAGACAGCTATGTTTATATTGTTAACGGCGACACGGTTCAGAAGCGTAAGGTAGAGCTTGGAAGGTTAAATGAAACGAATCAGGAAGTCATCTCCGGGGTCAAAGAGGGCGAGATGCTCGTCATATCCGGACAGCACCAGCTGAAAGATCAAGACAAAATCAAGGTGAGCAACTAACACGAGCTCAAGGAGGCGTAAGACGTGAATAAGAAGATGAAGAAATCGTTGGCTACTATTGTACTATCCGCTGCACTTTTGACGACTGCCGCTATGCCGGCATGGGCCGCCGAAGATGTGAGTTCCGTTATTTCTACTGAAACAGCTGCGATACCCAGCTATTCGTTGACCAATCATGTTGAAGTGGAGATCAAAAGCATCCTAAACGATCATGAAACCGATACGACGAAGCTGGGGGCCGTCATCCGCGTTCGCAATACGAGCGGGAAAGTGACGCGAGTACCGGATTATGAACTGCGTGTTCGGATGAATGACGGGATTGAGTACACCTTGCAGCCAAGCGCCAAAAATCCGAAGTCGATCCAGCCCAAAAGCCAGCAGGAGCTGAGCTATATGACGACGGTTGAGCGCACCGATGACGCGGAATTAACGGATCTAAGCTTCGTTGATGTGGATTTAGAGGTTTATCCCAAGAAAGAAACGACGCTGTTGAGCGTTCCGGTTGACGCCGGACTGGTGTGGAGCGGCAGCGACAGTGAAATTACGAACTCATCCGCCTTGCTGAAATGGGGCGAGCCATTTAGCTTGCCGTCCTTGCATTCCCCACTAGGCTTCACTCCAGTCGATATCCACAAGGAAATTACCGCTAAAGGTGTTTCCAACGTTGTGCAAATTCAGGTCGTGAACCCGACCAAGGAACGTCAAACGGTTCCGAATTTCGGCATCGATGGTAAAACCGCAAGCTCCGTATATTCCGGCAGCCGCGCAGAAGCATCGGTTGTACTGGATCCGGGCGAGAAGAAGTACATCCATGTCGTCATCCCAACCGACCTCGAGACGGAATTCTCCAGCTTGAATGTGGTAACGCCGGAGAGCTTCTTCGCGGCAGGCCCGGACGGCAAGTTGTTTGAGGATACTTACCGGGTAGGGCGCATTAACATTCTGCTCCCGGCAGGTGCGGCAACACAGGGCGTCATCCCGGCGCCGGATTACACATTGGGTACGCCGGTCAAGCTCGATTCGACGAATAAATTCGTACCTTCGAATGTCGATGTATCGCTGGTCGAGCTGCATGTCACCAATAACGATGACGACGGTTTTAACACAGCAGTTGCGAAATTTAAATTGACGAACAACAGCGACCGCCCGATCCCGATCCCGGCGATCGCAACGGAGCTTGTGAGCAAAGACGGTTACGCGTATGGAGGCAGAAGACAGGCGTCAACAGCGCTCACCGTTGTTCCCAATGCTTCTTATATCGTGAGTTACTCCTACGCGCTTCCATCTTCGGAGACCGGAGAAGACTTGAAAATGAACCTGTACAGCCAGCAAGCAAGCGGAGATACAACGTACAGATCGTTGCTGGCAACAGCGAAAGTACCGGTTCAGCCGAACGACTTCACAGCCAAAACCCTGAATGTGTACCCTTATGAGATTACGATCAAGAATTGGACGATTTCGGCGATATACATGGCTACACTGACCTATGATTATAAGCTGAAGCTGGATCTGGATATTAAGTCGGATAAGCAGGTGACGGCGGATAAGTACAACAGTAAGCTATCCTTCGAGCTGTTCGACAACATCGGCAATCCCGTCGGCAAAACGACGAGTGATCTATCCGGTGAGGGCCGATTGTACAACGGCACGAATACGATCGATCTTAATGCCAGAAGCGGCCAATTGGATTACCCGATCCAAATTAAGGTCTACGAGACTTTCACGAACGAGATGGGCGAGACCGTCAAACGCTTGCTGACAACGTTCAAACAATAAATCCATGAAGAAAGGAAGCCGCTTGGACCCGTGCCTAGAAGCACGGCCAGGCGGCTTCTTTACTTAGCTTTCGCGCATGACTCATAAGTCGGTTCTATTCTGGATAAGATAGGATTACCGATGTCAATATAAACGGAGTGATGGCAGTGAAATGGATATATTGGGCGAAATTATATGATTCCAAGTTTCAGGCGGGCTGTCTGGCGAAAAGGATGGAAGAAGATTGGTGGATCTATGGTTATGAATGCCCGCAGGAAGTGGAAGTATTCAAGTCCAAAAAAGGCCGTTTCGGCGTTCGTTACAACACGTAAGCAGCTGCAGCTGCACTAAAAATTAACGCTTGACTTACAGCTCGCCTCTAGTGTATATTTATTTTTGTCGCTGTTGAGCGGCAATGATGACGCGGGGTGGAGCAGTCCGGTAGCTCGTCGGGCTCATAACCCGAAGGCCGCAGGTTCAAATCCTGCCCCCGCAACCAAATTTTATTTGGGCCTATAGCTCAGTTGGTTAGAGCGGTCGGCTCATAACCGATTGGTCGGGGGTTCGAGTCCCTCTGGGCCCATAGTGTTGAAACCCTTGATAGGTAAGGGTTTTTTATTTTTAATTTACAATCCAACAAAGCCCCTCAACGACTCGGTGATTCCGAGCTGTTGAGGGGCTTTTTCGCGGATGATGGGGCGATTTCCATAGCGGGGGATTCAATGTATTCGCTTCGAGGTACACTACATTTGGATACGCAAATGAGTTGCAGCCCGTTTTAAGGAGGAACTAGATGATGGACGATAGCGAATTTAATCAAGTATTCGCTATAATGAAGGCGTCGTTTCCAGAAAGTGAACGTAGAACCTATACAGGGCAGAAGGAATTGTTATCTGAACCTTACTATCGACTTATTACTGAAAAAGACGGCAGCAACAAGATTATTGCTTTTGTGGCTGTATGGGAATTTCCTGCGTTTCGTTTTGTGGAGCATATTGCTGTTGATCCGGACGTACGGGGGAGCGGACTAGGAGGGCAATTAATGAAAGCGTTGCTCGAAGAGTCGCGGAAGCCTGTCCTATTGGAAGTAGAGCCGCCAGATACAGATTTGGCACAGCGGAGAGTGGACTTTTATAAACGATTGGGCTTTCAGTTGAATCATTTTGATTATGTGCAGCCGCCTCTGCAGACCGGTCAGCCGGATTTGCCGCTGAACATCATGAGCTACCCCGAACCTCTGACGGATGCGGTGTTCTCTGCATATAAAGATACTATGTATACGCATGTGTATAAGGTCAATTAACTGTATGCGGTTTGCCAGCAATTACAGTTCCGTGCTATGATTTCTTATAAATCATAACAACGTAAATTTGGAACATGTCCAAAAAGGAGCTTGCAATGTGCCGAAATATTAAGCCGCTTTTCAATTTCGATCCCGTTGTCACCGATGAGGAGATTCAAGCAGCCTCTTTGCAGTTCGTGCGTAAAATTTCAGGTTTCACCGCGCCGTCTAAAGTAAACGAGGAAGCATTCGATCTTGCGGTTCAAGAAATTACGCAGGCTGCCAGTAAGCTGATGGATTCCCTTGTGACGCATGCGGAGCCGCGCAACCGGGAAGTGGAAATCGAGCGTGCGCGCGCAAGAAACGCCAAACGATTCGGGACCGTACAGAAGAAAAATTCGTAAGAGGATTGGCGCTTCCCTGCCTAGGTAAGCGCCTTTTTTAGTTACTATACATAAGTAATTAATCGGATGCAGTAGCGCTCTATTGTCTATGAGCATATGATGTATGAAACTAGTAGAAATTAGGTGATTGAAAGTGGCCAAAGGTTTTGATTGCTCAACGCCGTTAACAACTCAAACCGCTGCAGCTTTCGTCAGGGATGGCTACTTGTTTGTGGCCAGATATCTCGTTCCAAGCGGGTATAAGGCTTTAACGAAAGGCGAAGCGGAATTGATCAGCAACGCCGGATTACAGATCGTTTCGGTATACGAAACGACAGCGAACAGGGCGCTGGGCGGAAGGAGCGCAGGCTTGGCGGACGGGGCGGCGGCCGTTCAGGTAGCCCAACAAGTCGGCCAGCCGGAAGGCAGCTGTATTTATTTCGCTGTCGATTTTGACGCTACAAGCGCCCAGATGCCGACCGTTATCGCGTATATCCAGGCGGCCAGCGAAGCGACACCGCAATATACAACCGGCGTCTACGGATCGTATGCCGTGATGGAAGCTGTTAAGCAAGCGGGCGCATGCTCGCGCTTCTGGCAAACCTATGCGTGGAGCGGCGGTAAAAAATCTACATTCCTTAACCTTTATCAATATTTGAATGATGTCCCTGTCAACGGCATCCAAATCGATCATGATGAGTCGTATGGCAGTGAAGGCTGGTGGAATACGCTTGCGGCGCCAGAGCCTCCGACTTATGCATTGTCCGCTAAGGATGCCAATGCGATCATTCCGTTTCTGGCGGCAGGCTACGAAGCGACGTCGTCGGCTCCGGCCCGGGCGGAATTTCACCGGTTGGCCAACGAGCTTCGCAAATATTCCGGGCAGCCGGAACAATAAGAAAGCCCGGCAGCTCATCTCACTGAGCTGCCGGGCTTTCGTCATTGCAGTACCGCGCTGCGGATGTACCAGCGTGAATCGAGCGACGCTCGCTCAAGGCGGAACAGCACGCGCTTGACCTTGGCCGGCGTAGACGTCACGTCGACCGCGGTCTCGAGCTCCAGGAGCTGGGATACGTCCCGCTCCGGAAGCTTGGACAGGCGTCGCATGCTTCGCACATGCACCGCCTGCTCTTGCCCGGTGGTGACCTGCAGCAGCTGCAGGTCACCTTGGTTCGCCGCGCTGATCCAAACGTCGATCAGCGCCCAAGGCGAAAGCTTGCTGATGTAAGGCATCAGCAAGCCGGCGGCCCGGTGCACCATCACTTGGTGCGCCGGATCGGACGAGCGGGAGCCGTGCGTGACGCTCCCGAGGAAATGGATGCAGAAATGACCTTTGAAGTCATTCCCGGGAATACCGTCTCCGCCATGCGGCATACCGTGCATGGATCCTGCCAGCGTGCGGTCGCCGATCTTCACCAGGACCGCCTTGCGGTCCCAGCTCCAGGTACCGCCGTAGATGCTTTTGAGCGTCGCGGAATCTTCTTTGGTCAGCGGCTGCACATCCGCATGTGAGGAGCCTGCGCGGCGCTGGCCTTCGAAGCTAAGGCCGGATTCCACGTCGGTGATCGTGAATTTACTGTACTTGGGGATAACTTGACTCGCATCCTCCCATGGCAGTATTTCACCGTAATGCTTGGTTCGTATCGTTTGAACTTGCGCGCGCAGCGATTCCTGCATGCCGGTTGAAAGCGGTAGGAGCGACTTGGCCATAAGATCGACCAATTCCCCGTTGACGGTAACGCCATATCGCAGCGTTTGGTCTTTATGCCGGTACACCAGCGTCGTATCCGGCGGCAGCGGCTCGGCATAAGGATAACCGGAGCGAGAATCTCTTTGAGCTTTCTCCAGCTCACGCTGCAATTTTTTATCTTCAAAAGCAGTTTCCGTTAGATAGGCGGCATGCGGGGAGGCTTTGACAATAAGCTGAAATGTGCTTGCCGGAACCGTCTCTTGATAAGCTTCCGCTCTCACCGATCGGCTTATGGAAGCGGACAACCCTGTCATCAGCAGGGTACTTACCAGGATAGCGGTCAATTTAAGGAGCAAGCGGGTAGATCGATTGTAGGGCATAGGCGAGCTTCCTCCTGAATGAATTTCAACTTGGGTTAGTTTACTTACCATAATCAAGTTTGTACTAATTGGGATAATTTTATGAACGTATTCGGAGGCATGCCGTCAAAGAACGATTGTGTTAAAATATAACAGGATAAGTAGAAGGAGGGACAGGGATGAGAGAACGTGCAGGCCAAGCATTCGAACTGAAGATCGGAGATGACCGAGTGATCCGGGGTGATTGGTACGAATCCGCCATTCAACCGGCTCGGGGGACCCTTGTGGTGTGTCATGGCTACAAAGGGTTTAAAAACTGGGGGATGTTCCCGCATGCGGCCCGCTCATTGGCAGAAAGCGTCGATGTAGTAGCGATCAATTTCTCACATAATGGCGTAGGCGCTGATTTGCTCGAATTTACGGAGCTGGAGAAGTTTGCCCGTGATACGTATTCCCGGGATCTTGAAGATTTGCAAACGGTCGTACAGGCAATTAGAAACCGGGAGGCGGGCGCAGAGAAACCAATATTGCTATTGGGTCACAGCCGGGGAGCGGGCGTATGTCTCATTCATGCACTTGACCATCCGGAACAAATCGCAGGTGTCATCTCGTGGAACGGCATTGCTTATGTCGATTTGCTGACGGAAGAGAATAAGGAAGAGATGCGCAGAACGGGAAGAACGTACACGCTGAATGGACGCACGAAGCAGAACATGCCGCTCAACCTGGAAATTCTTGAAGATATGGAGCATAACGGAGAGCGTTATGATATTGTCAACAGAATCAGCGGAGCAACGTTCCCGATTGCGCTTGTTCAAGGGACGGCGGACGGAGAACGGCTTATTCGCGGATCATCCGAACTGGTTCAGCGTAACCCCGATATCCGGTGGATTCGAATTCCGGATGGAAATCATACCTTTGGCGTCGTGCATCCATTTCAAGGTGAAACTTCGGCGCTTCAGCAAGCGATTCAAGAAACGCGTGGTGTAATACAGCAAATGTTGGGCCGAGGATAGCTGCTTGGCCATCTTATAGGGAAGGGGCGATTGACATGGCAACGACTTATTTTATTTCGGATCATCACTTTGGCCATAAGCATATCATTGACTTTGAGAACCGGCCGTTCGGGGATGCTGACGAGATGACGGCTGCGATGATCGCCAAATGGAATGCCGTCGTTCGTCCGGAGGACAAAGTGTTCCATCTGGGCGACTTTTCTTTCTTGAACAAAGAACGAACGCAAGCCATCGTATCCCAACTGAACGGATATAAAATCCTGATTCTTGGCAATCATGACCGCGGGAGGTCGCGAGCCTGGTGGCTGGATGCCGGATTCGACGAGGTCAGCGAATACCCGTTGATTTACAACCAATTTTTCATCCTCTCCCATGAGCCGATGTACATGAACAAACAGATGCCTTATGTCAACGTTCACGGCCATATTCATGGCCAGCGGTATGCAGGGATTCACTATTACAATGTTAGTGTCGAGCAACTGGATTACACGCCTATCTCGTTTGAGCAAATACGCGATTCGGTGGTGGCCGATGAGGAGCAGTCGTAATCCGATTCCTTATAGTAAGATAGCTGTTTTGTGAGAAGATTAACAACAAACTATATTTATCGGTAAGGAGAATTATTTAATGCCTCAGATGTCATCTTATAAGCTGCCGTGCGGATCCAAAAGTTTTTATCCTGAAAAGCTGGACTATTTAACGCGCAAAGGGAATTATATTTTGTTTGCCGCTTATTCATCCAAGAATAAGAAAGGTTATCTGATTTCTCCTAAGCAGAAAGGCGTTGAAATCGTTGTAGAAGGTCCGCCGCAGGATATTGTGAATCTATATGAGAGCCTTGGTCTTGAAGCAAATGAAATAAAAGAGGCGAATCACGTGTTTACTTATAAACAAGCGCAGTCGAAGGAAGAATTTGAACAAGCTTTTGAAAAGTTCGTTCGTTAAGAGTGAAGTAAAATCTAGGCCTGACTGTTAGCGTGCACCCCTTAGAATAGACATTGGAAAAACGACTGGTTAATCCAATGAATATATAAGGGGTTCTTTTTTCATGGGGATATTTGTTGTGTTAGATATGGAAATTTTGGAAACAATATTTTTATTGGTTGATAGAGGTGACATCGATGGATAATTATTCAAACAATAATAAATATCGACGCTACAAAGCACATGTCAGTACTTTCGGAACAACTCAGTTGCATTTTAAAAGCCCATATCTTGTTGCTTTTTGGTCAATAGCCTTCCCAGGTTTCGGGCACCTGCTGATGTCCAAATTTATTCGGGGAATGCTGTTATTTCTATGGGAACTTTATATTAATCAAACCACACATCTGAACGAAGCGATGGTCTATTCCTTTAATGGGGATATAGATTCAGCTAAAACCGTATTAAACTATTAGCTAATGTATTTATATATTCCTGTTTACCTCTTTGCTATTTTGGATAGTTATCGCACCGCGGTGGATACAAATAAAATTTATCTGCTGGCTAAAAGAGAAAACGCCCCGTTTAACACATATAGCATTGGAGCCCTAGAATATAATACCTGGATAAAAAGAACCCCCTGACCGCCTTATTAACTTCAATGACGATCCCAAGTATGGGACAACTGTATATGAACAGATTCATTATGGCTGCTTTTCATCTCGTGATGACCGTCATATTTATCCAGCAGTCGCATCTATTGGAGGGAGTTCACTATTTTAATTTTGGGTGATATTTCCAAATCTACAAGTGTATTAGACGCACAATGGCTTTTATATACGCCGTCCTTTTATTGTTTTGCCGTTTATGATGCTTATACGAACACAGTAGAAAATAACAAGCTATACGAAGATGAGCAAAGAAATTATTTGAGACAGCACTATCAACCAACGAACTTTAGGATCAAGGAAACAAGGTGAATTAGGTGCAGATCTTCGCGACTTTTGAGCATTCCACTTTCATTGAATTGGCGAGGGTTTATTCTGGAATGGGGGCCTATCTATTGGGGGCTGATAGGGGCAGGCTTCGTCGTTGGTATTCTAATTGACTTGTACATTTATAAAGTTTATAGAAAGAAGCAAAGAGTTTTAAAAGGTGAAAACTCAGAAGTCATCCTGATTATCAATTGCCATGAGAGTCAGGTGGAATGCATTGAAGGAATACTATGGGACCACTTGGCTCTTGGGTTAGCGAAAATAAAGCCATTCCATCCTCAACCGTCCTACCAAATGGAGTTTGAACAGAGGTATTTATTATAAGTATTGTTGAACATAAAGAAACCCGCAAAGCACAAGGCTTTGCGGGTTTCTCTGTGTTATGACCTGTAGTGGGCTCGAACCACTGACCCCCACCCTGTCAAGATGGTGCTCTCCCAGCTGAGCTAACAAGTCGTTTGGTGAAGATGTTTCTTAATATACCAAGTATTTTTATGTTTGTCAACACATGCTTGCCATCTTTTTGTGGAGCTACTGACGCCAAAACCGGAAAATTTTAAAAATAAAATGAGGGGAACGGCGTCTCTTCTTGGATCTGGGGATGAAATCGTGTAAGCTCGAAGATGATTGTGCGTCCTCATTCCCTTTGCCTAGCAGCAGGGCGAGTTCTTCATTCGTTACACCTTGGGATATCATGCTAGCCGTCAACCTTTCTCGTTCAATCTTGAACCTACTATACCATAATCATCAACAGAGAGGATATAGGGCTTTCTTCTTATCCGGTTTTATGGTAACTTGATGTCATATGAGTTTGGGAGGATCAGAGCAATGACGAAACAACAGCATCGATGGAATTTACGTTTGAAAAGCAGCAATGTCTATTTAGGTACCGTCTATTTAGCGGACCCGCTTCCGGAAGTGGAAGATGTGATCATGATCGGAGATAAGAAATATACCATTCTCGAGTTGGGAAGCAATCGCGATGCCAGCGATGTGTTTGTCGAAGAGGTCAAGAAGAAATAGTGAAGAAAGCGCCAATTAGCGATCCTACCAGACCGCTAATGGCGCTTTTTTTGTTTCACGCGAGATGACGATTTTGAGAAAAGAAAAAGACTGATGCGCACTCTAAGGAGGATCGAGTGTCTCAGTCTTTTTGAGCTTGCTCCTACATCAAAGGATTAACGTTTGAAGCTGGAAAGTTGCTGTTCAGCGATTTGCACCAATCGCTTCGTGATGTTGCCGCCGATCGCGCCCGCATCACGCGTTGCCAAGTTACCGTTGTAACCAGTTGGGGAGAGAGGGACACCAATTTCCTGAGCGACTTCAAACTTCAGTTGATCCAATGCTGCTTTTGCTTGTTGCACGACTAAAGTGTTGTTTCTAGCCATTCAAAATCATCTCCTTTTTATTGGTACACCAGTATTATTTGAATGTTCAGATAATTTATGCATGCAATTAATAATTTTTTTTCAGGACAGGTTCATGCGAGAGTTCTCTCCTAAGCATGTTTTATTTTTCTATGAATATACATGAGGCGAAGCCATAAAAGCTCCTGATTGCTCAGCTGAGCTTGTGCTTGCCAGGTTTGACTTATGAAACTCTTAGGAGGAATCCGAATGAACCGGTCGGATGTGATTTTGGAGCTGCAGCTCGTACCTGAATTGCTCAAACAAGCAGAGGCTATTTATGTGGATGCGGTATCCGAACTTAGCTGGGCTAAGCATCAACTGCTAGCCAAAGAATGCGAAGTTATTGGTGACGGTGTGGTCACAGGCAAAAACGAACAACAGCGTCAAGCGGAAATGTGGCCGTATACGAAAGAATTGCAGCAGCAAGTGCTGCGGATGGAAGACGCCGTCGAGCATGCTAAAGTTGAATTTCATTTTTACAAAAGGAAGCTGGAAAATCTGCAAATCATTGCGAAATTGATGACGATTCTATAAAGAGGGGTTGAACGCGATAAGAGTCTGCGATCGGAAGATTGCAGGCTTTTTGCTGTTTGTGTCCCGTACATGAAAAATTTGTTGAAATGATGCGGTTACAGTGAAGGCCAGTTGTGCATCCTAAGGGTAGATTATGTAAATGGGGGGACTACACCTAATGAAATCTTTAGCGATGGTAATGACGGTAAGTGTAGGAGTGTTCATGCTGACAGGCTGTCAAAGCGTGAAAAGCGCGGCAACGACGGAAGCAGCTGCACCTCCGGCACCACTTCAGGTGACTTTGATCGGATCCAATGGCCAAAATGTCGGAACAGCACAATTGACTTCTGTTCAGGAAGGGGTACAGATCGACCTGCAAGTAAGCGGGTTGGCTCCAGGCCCCCATGGTTTTCATATTCACGAGAAATCATTGTGCGAAGCGCCTACCTTCGAAACGGCAGGAGCTCATTTCAATCCTGTGAAAAGAGAGCACGGCTTCCTGAATCCGAAAGGCGCGCATGCCGGCGATTTGCCTAATCTGATCGTGGACGAGCAGGGGAACGGCCGACTGAGTACGGTCACCAAAGCGGTAACGCTTCTTCCAGACAAAATAAATTCGTTGTATAAACAGGGAGGCACTTCTCTGGTCATTCATGAGAAAGCGGATGACCTGAAGACAGATCCGTCCGGTAATTCTGGAAAACGAATTGCATGCGGTGTCGTGAAATAAAGGAAGGAGCATTCTTCACAACATGATCAAAACACAAGATCTCAAGCTGCAGATGGATGAACTTACGAAGCAAAATGATTTGATGCTTATCGAGCTCGAGCAGGTCAAGAAAATGTTGTTAAGCGGCACTCAGGGTTCGCAGCACGCGCAAGGCGGTCAGAGCCAGCAGCAGGATTCCGGTAACCAGCAGTCGCAGCAGGAGCAGCAGACGCAGGACCAACAGCCGCAGGCACATTCACAAAGCCAAGCGCAAGGCCAAGACCAGGGTCAAGGTCAGAGGCAAAGTCCGTCCCAAAGCGGGCCAAGCGGTCAGGCGGCTGGTCAAAGCGGCTCAGGCGGGCAGCAAGTATCGGATTTGGCGAATGAGCTGCTTAAGATCAAAGATCTCGTTGAAAAGCTGGAGCAGAAAACATCGCAATACGTCAGCAGTCAAACGAGCAACGGGACGTTGAATGAGAAGGATGCCGTCAACTTGGTTCTGACCTTGATGAATGGCATGGTGGATTGGGCCAGTGAATTCGTATCGTCCAAAGCCTCCTCCAATGGACAATTGCAATAAAAGCAAAAAGAGCTGCGCTATCGCAGCTCTTTTTATATTTTGTCGAAATTCGCACAGGAAAAAGCCAATTTAATGGGAATAGGTTTTATTGATTCTTTAGGGGATTCGACAATATGCACTTATTTACAGATGAAAGATAGACCGATAAAGTAAAGAGGAGCTTAACTTAAAGAGACAAACCGTGGATGAGGTGTAGGTGTTATGAGAGAAATCGATATTCACCACCTGTTGGATCAACTTGGTATCCCGCCGTACGAATGGCAGCGTTGTCTGGCTATGCCGTCTTCCCCTCTGACTATTTCACAATTCCCACACCTTCAAGCTTCATCTGAATGTTCACTCGAAATTCGAGTTCCGGATAGAGCCCCTGCCATGTCCGCCACTCCTCATCGACCGAGCCGAAATGATGCGCGCGATAATCCAGTCCGAAACCCATAGGATCGAGATTCGCTTTTTGGAATTTTTCCAAGAGGTGCTTGATTTTCGCTTCCGTGAATTCACTGACTTCTTTCTCGTAAGTCGCCACCTGATGGGGATCGAGCGAGCCTAATGCGGATTCCTCAATAACTCCTCTCAATCTGATGTTCATATCCACGTAAGGCGGTGCGTCCTTAGGGGTATAAACCCGAAATTTGGATTTGATGTTATCTACCGAAACGAAAAAATTCTCTTCGCCCCCAACAGATTCCAATTCTACCTTGTTGATCGTGGCATTCATAATATTGAACAGCCGGGACTCATCGGCGCTTATCGTCAGCTTAGCGTTCTCTTTATCAAATACAATCGCTTTGTTAATGATATATTGATTGGACGTTGATTGAACGATGGGTAGGATCGGGTCGAGACCCCATTCTTTTTTTTTGCGATAGAAATCAAATAAATACTCGGATACCACGTAACCGGACTCCACCCCCGTGTTGCCGAAGCTTAGAAGCAGGGAGTTACCCGGCAGGCGCTCATGAGAGATTTGGGTCGATAGCACATCTTTGGCCGAAGGCTGCCCGGCCGCTACCCAGGATACAAGCTGGATATCCCTGCGCCGGTTCAGCCAGTCCATTTGATTGATACCGTATTCCTTCAGGAACGACTGCCCGAAAATAATCACTTTGGCATGGCCGAAGTCGAGCTCTTTATCGACCTTTGATTTCAGGAAGCGTACGGCTTCCGTGATCGAATTGGCATCTTGCGAGATGACTTCGTACTTGGCTGATCCCAAATCGAGATTGTTCCCCGGGATAGCCAGCTTAAGCGTAATTTCGTATTTCATATCAGGCTGATTCGACTTGTCAATGCCGAGCGCAACGACGAAGAACCGCCTGTCGATATCTTTGAATCCGCAGCCGCCGCATAAGCAGATCACAATGAAGATACATAGCAATCTTGTCACATCGTTTTCCTCCTAGCGAGAATGAACATCGTCAGGACCAAGACGATTTCAGAGGCGAAACGCAGGTCTAAATAAAATGTCGCCATGTCGAATAAAGATTCGTCGTTGAATTTCAAGCCGAGCAGGAAGGTGGCCAAACCCATTACGGCGAGCGTCACCCAGGAAAATAACGTTTTCCTCTTTAGCCGCGGAAATAATTCCTTGCAGAATTCAAAACCGACATGCCAATGAATGAACGCACCGGCTAAGGAGATATTCGTGTAAAGCAGGATGAAGATAAACAGTACTCTTTCTACTAATCCGAATTCAACGCGCATGGAATCCGAGGCAGATATCCAAGGGTACAGGTATGTATTCACCGCTATTGTGCCATGGTAGCCAATCGGGATTAAAAAGCTCGTCAGCAGAACGAAAGTGCCTATAATCGGGATTGACCACAGGAAAGGTATTTTTTTGTGCGGATGCAGCAGCCGGTTGAAAATAACCAGGTTCGTATATCCGGTGAAAATATATGTACCCGCCGAAAGAGTATCCCATGTGGGCATATTCCAAATGTGCGTGACGATTTCCATGCCGGCATCGTAATCCATATATGTGTTCGTAATCGCCTTATACAGGACCCAGCCGATAATGGGGACATTCGTCAAGATCAGAATCTCCATGCAGTATAGAACACTGTCTGAGCTCAAACGGGCAATGAGGCCGACGACAACGATGAAAGCAAAAACGATATACATGGAGGAAACGTCGGGATTGATATATTTCTTCGTAATTTCGCTGAATGCAATGAGAGTTAATGCACCGGCGAGAAACCACATGTGGATGAAGTAGATCAAAATCGTGAGTCTTACCCAACCCGGCGCATGGTCTTTCAAAATTTCCGGCAAGCCTTGTTGGGGGAATTGGCGAATGGATTTAACGAAAACGTAAAGCAAGGTAAACCCGATCGGAACGGATAAGACGATCGACATCATGCTGCCTTCAAACCTGTGAGTAAGCAGTACGCGGGGGACGAAGATAACGATGTTAGCCAGCATATTGAGGAAAACCAAGTAATAAAAATACCGGACCACGCTGCAACCCCCTTGCTTCGAATCGACGACGACGCTACTTACGGTAAAAATAAAGACGCAAATAAGGAACTCCGAAGCTTCTTAGATGAGTCATGTAGGCAATCATGCTGATTAGCCCAAGAACGACACCGGTAATGCCGAGCACTGATGCCATCAGAATGAGCGGATACTTCATGATTCGCATAGCGAAGCTCATTGAATTAATCGGAACGACAAAGTTGGAGATCGCAACCGTGGACACGATGATAATCATGATGTTGGAGATCAACCCGGCTGAGGTCGCAGCCTGTCCCAGAATAAGGCCGCCGACGGTCGTAGCGGTCGAGCCGACGGACTTCGGGAGGCGGATGCTTGCTTCCAGAAGCAATTCCATCAAGATCAGCATGAGCAGTACTTCAACGTATGCAGGATAGGGTACGGATGCGCGGCTGCCTGCGATGGATAAGGCTAGCTGAACACGGAATATTTCCGGATTATAGGCGGTTAGCGCCACATAGGACGCAGGCAGCACAAGACTGAGAAAGAGTGCGAGATACCTTAAATACACGAGAAAATAGCTGACTAAAGACATCTGGTAATTATCATCCATCGACGAATAGAAGTCGAAGAAGACGACGGGCATGATGAGAACGAATGGCGTCCCTTCCAGCAGTAAGATAACTTTGCCTTGGGATAAATTCACAATGGTCCTGTCCGGACGTTCCGTGGACACGAAGATTGGGAAAATCGTGAATTTCTGTTTGGTCAGAAAAAGGTGAAGCTCATTCACGGACTGCAGCGTATCGACTTTAATCTCGTCGATGGTTTGCTTGATCCGCTCAAGCACCTCATGATCAACCTGCAGATCGTCGTACAGAAGACAGAGTCTCGTTTTGGACAAACGTCCGATTTCACGGGATTCCACCCGTAACGAGTTGGTTTGATAACGGACCCGGATCAGGTTGATATTCGTATCGATATGCTCGCTGAAGGAGGTTTGCGGTCCCTGAATCGTCGCTTCCACCTGGGCGTCGCTAAGGGCAGCGGCTTTGATCTGTGCGGCATGGAAGAGCACGAAACGGTCTTCGATCATGACGGCCACATAACCGGCTGTAATTTTGCTCAGCGCATCGACATTGGATGCCGGCTTGCCGCTGCGTGGAAAGGACAGCAAATAATTCTCATATTCGTGAAGACTTTTCATATGGAAGAAGGGGCTTATAATTTCGTCGCGGATGATATTGTTGTCGCAAACATTGGATATGAATAAGATCTCAGCTTCCAGTTCAGCGGAACGCATCGTGCGATGCTCCAAATCATCGGAAGGACCTAATTTGTCGAGCAACCATTGTTTATTCCGGTTCATCGCATCCAAGGATATCCTTTCCTTTCTAAGCAAAGTTTTCCTCTTAGTGTGTCACCGGAAACAGCGGGCTATCCATGATTTAGCAGAGTGGCGGTTAATTCTATACCGGATAGGGGTATGATTGGGAATGAACGGATTTTGTGAAAGACATTTATTTCCGGAAGGGGGTTATGACGAATCAAGAAGCGGGCGATCCGTTCCTTGGGGGAACGGACCCATACTTCCACGGTACGATCGATGGGATCGTATCGATAAGGATCGTCAATTTGCCGTAGGATTGAAGCGAATTCGCGAGGAATGCAGACGGAACCGCTGTTCTGGATAAAGTGGATGACAATTGGAATATGGCAAGTGTCTGGTCTATA
The DNA here is from genome assembly GCF_028765165.1 of Paenibacillus sp. MAHUQ-63. Classification (GTDB taxonomy): domain Bacteria; phylum Bacillota; class Bacilli; order Paenibacillales; family NBRC-103111; genus Paenibacillus_E. The sequence continues at coordinate 117,744 of NZ_JARADB010000004.1, forward strand.
TGTTCGGGAGGCTTAGCACCTTCACGGCCGCTCTCCCGCCGCGGAGGGGGATTTGAAATTGATTTGCTTGGCGCAGTATTCAATGATTTCGCTTCTGCGGACGATGCCGATGAATTTATCGGAGTCGTCGACGATCGGCACGAAGTTTTGCACTTTGGCCAGATCAATGAGATCGACCATGTCCGCATGAATGTGAACGGGCTTGTTTCGAACGCGCAGCGGTACTTCCGACAGGAGGTGGCGATGGGCATTCTCGAAGGTCACGCCTGCGGCATTTTTCAGAAACCATAAGAGATCCCCTTCGGTCACCGTGCCGACATAATGGCCGTCGTCCGAAAGAATCGGCACTGCGGTATAGCGATGATATTCCATCCGTTCAAGTGTTTGGCGAAGCGTTGTTTGTAACGTGGTTGTAATAACCTCGGATTTGGGCAGTAAGAAAAAAGCGATATTCATGTATCGCACTCCTTTCGAAAAGCAACATCTCTATTGTATCAAAAATCGCGAATAGAATCTAAACCTATGAAGGATGCTACAGGTGAGGTGAGCGCGATGAATCGAGCTTTAACGACCGCTTTGTTAGGAATTGGCACGGCGCAAGTCATGAAAATTCCGCTTGGCTATATCACGACAAGGAAATGGGATTGGTCGCAAATGTTCCAAACCGGAGGCATGCCAAGCTCGCATTCGGCAGGCGTCTCGGCGCTTGCGACCTATATCGCCATGAGAAGAGGGCTGTCAGCCATCGATTTCGCCGTAAGCTCCGTCTTCGGCGCCGTTGTTATGTACGATGCGATGGGGATTCGACGGGCAGCAGGGGAAATTGCCGTAGAAGTGAACGATCTCGATGAGCAGGTCGAGCGTCTGGCGAAGCAGCATCCAGGTTTATACCATGCCCGGAGGCGCAAAGCGCTGAAGGAACGGCTGGGGCATTTGCCGCGGGAAGTAGCCGGTGGAGCACTGTTGGGGGTTGCGATTGGGGCTTGCAGCTACTGGTTGGAAAAACGGAAATGAACAATGGTTAATTGTGGACAACCTTTCTGGAATGCGTTAAGATCAAAGAATGGTCTTAGTAAGGGAGAAGGGAAGAAGTTCACATGGAAATCATTCGCGTTACGACAGCCGATCAGCTGCAAGATTGCTTCAAAGTTCGTTTCAACGTGTTCGTCGACGAGCAGCAGGTGCCAGAGCATTTGGAAATGGACGAGAAGGATGAATCTCCTGAAGCCTGTCATCATTTTCTCATTGTAGACGGAGATCAGCCGGTAGCTGCTGCCCGTTGGTACGAATACGAACCCCGCACCGCCAAAATGCAGCGTATTGCCGTGCTGAAATCATATAGAGGGCAGTCCCTCGGCAAGCAAATTTTGTTAGCTATGGAACAGCAGGCTCGCGAGTTGAACTGCACGTCTTCCGTGCTGGACGCGCAGTGTCACGCGGAAGGCTTTTATAACAAGTTAGGGTATCAGGTTATCTCCAAGGAACCGTTCTATGATGCCGGCATATTACACGTCAGAATGAAGAAGCCGCTGTAACCAGCGGCTTTTTTTTTGCTATTGCGACATTTTATGACTGCTGCTCCACAGATAACGGGAAGGTCATGATGAACCGGGTGCCTGTGCCGAGCTCACTTTCGACTTCGAGCGTGCCCTGATGGTCTTGAACGATTTTATAGCATATGGATAGTCCGAGACCGGTTCCGGTCTCTTTGGTTGTGAAGAAGGGGTGAAATATTTTCTCCAGCTGATCGCTCGGAATGCCGGGGCCATTGTCGGCGATCACGATCGTCGCCCTTTTGGAATCGCTGCTTAACTGCATTTGGATGACCCCGTTTTCTTCCATGGCTTCGCAAGCGTTCTTGATTAAATTGAGCAGCAATTGAATCATCTTGTCCTGATCCATGAGCATATGGGCCCCGTCCCCGGAATCGACGTAATGGATCTGGTGCCCGAAACGGGTCGCTTCCGACTCCATCAGAGCTATGACCTTCAGCATGCATTCATGAAGCGAATGTATCCGGAAATCGATGCTGTGCGGCTTCGAGAACTGCAGGAATTCCGCGGTCAAGTCGCTCATTCGGTTGATTTCATCCATAATGAGGCCGTACCAGTTCTCGATATTGTAACCGTTTGCTTTGGAAATTTGTAGAAATCCTTTGACTGTCGTCAGGGGATTGCGGATTTCATGCGCCATGCCGGACGCCAGCTCGCCGATAACTTTCAGTTTATCCGAACGCAGCATATGCTCTTCGCGTTTCAGCCAAGACTCGCGTTTCTTGATGAATAAGTTATGTTCGGCCATCAGGATCAGATCGTCCTTGGTCAGACCGTCCAGCGGGTAAGTAGCGATGCCGTAGGTGATCTGGATGCCGGTCAGCTTCGGCAGGTCGGAATCCAGCTTCAGCCTTAACGAGGCTGTCAAGCTCTGTTCCTGCATGAGCGGCATGACAACTGCGAATTCATCCCCGCCGTAACGAGCGATAAATAGCGCCTCTTTGAATAAAATTTGCAGAAGTTCGGCCATCTGTTTCAAAATAAAATTACCGGCTTGAAACCCGCGGCTCGTATTCATCGCTTTCAGATCCGTGCAATCGATCAGGATGAGCACGAGGCTTTGTTTCTGGCGGATAAGCTGTTCGAGCCGTCGATGTGATTCTTCGTAGTTGTAAAGGCCTGTGAGGGAATCCTGCTGGGAAATCAAGTAGCGTTCTTTCTTTAACCGGTCAGCTTGCTGGAGTGTGGAGAATGTCGTTTTGGTCAGCAGGGCGACCGTTGTGAAGTGCAGGACACTCTCCACCATATAGACCCAGAGCAGGTCATAGAAGCCTTTGATCAGGAACACGTTGCCAATGAAAATGAATGCGTAGGATGCAGTGAGCACCCACGATTTCTTGCGGTTTTCTTCCGTATAAATATCGTAGAAAAGCGTTAGTATGTAGAGGGGAAGGAGATAGCTCAAATGCCCGACATAATGCATACAACCGATAAGGAGCAGACGCAGCCAAGGCAGTGCGTTATGCTTGAACGGCAATCTGAGACTGATAATATAAAGCGAAAGAATGAGGAGCTGTAAAGGAAGGCTGATGCCCGTGTGTAAAATGTTGATATAAAGCATATATACAATTGCATAGGCACTAAGAATCCAATTGATAACCACCATATCATCTCCTGCATGTACCGATGTCCGTTTATACACCTCTGTGACATGTTCTCTGTCCGTTTACCAAATCCTGCTGAAGCCCGAAAAGATTAGGAAATAATCGCGGATAATCGCGAAAAAGAACCTAAGGGACTAGTCCCGAAGGTTCTGATGAAGTAGTTATGATTCCGGAAGTTCAAGAACCTCGTGCTGGCGAATAAATGTCATCCTGCCGGTCTTGCCGATGAACTCGTTCATGTTGTCGCTGTAATGCATAAGATATATGCGCTCTTGGACATGTTCAGGCAGTGTCAGCAGTTCCTCGAGTGTCGCATGAATAAATCCTTTGCCGCTTAATTGACAATCGTGCAAAATCGTATGACAATTGCGGTTGTCGACAACTTCCTGAAGGAGCAGATCTCTGTTGAAGCGGGTATCTGCGCTGTAAAATATTCGGCCGTTAATGAAAAGCGAATAATTAGGTTTCTGGGGGATATGGAGCGTAGGTATGTATTCGATCGTGAGCCCCGGACCGATTTCGTAAGGCTTATTTTCTTCTATAATAAGAACATGGAAGTAATCTTCAAGGGAGTTGAATCCGTCCGCGGGGTTATACATGCCGCCCTTCAACGTGTTCTCCCACAAAATATCGGCAATGGCCTTCGGGAGAAAGAGCTTTGTTTTCTTCCGGTTGCTCTCATATAATAATCGAAAGGCGATTTCTTCGAGCCCGCCGACATGGTCGGCATGTATATGCGAGATGACGATGCCGTCGATGTCATCGGGCTTCATCTGAAGGTCGTGAAGCGATTTGGGTGTGGTGACGCCGCAATCGATGAGAACGTTCAACCCGTTTGAACGGACCAATGCGCTTGTATTGTAAAATGTTTTGGCAAAGGCACTGCCGGTTCCCAACATTTGAATTTGCAAACTCATTCATCCGCCTCCATTTTTCGACAAAAAACATCTTTTTCTAATGTAGCACGGGAGCTTACCCATTTCAACTAAGTTTTCGTGAATAATTATCCATATAAGGGAAAAAGTGGTGACAATTCTAATGATATGGCTTATTCTTGGGGGATTTCTCTTTCTGATTCTTATCCTGTTAATAGGAGTTTCGACCTATGTAGGTTGGCAGCTGACTCATCCGAAACGCAAGCTCGTCGATGAGTCTCCGGAAACCTACGGCTTACGAGGGGAGGATGTATCCTTCCCGAGCCAATCCGCGGATGTCACGCTGGACGGGTGGTTCTTCCGTTCACCGGGCGCGCCTGCGGGCAAGTCTGCGACGACGGTCATCATGGCTCACGGCTATGCCGGTACCCGGCTGGAGAAGGGGCTGCCTGCGTTAGCTTTGGCGAAGGCGATCGTGGACGGGGGCTACCACGTGCTGATGTTTGATTTCCGCAACTCCGGGAAGTCGGAAGGCCGTGTGACGACGGTCGGATATTTGGAGAAGCAGGATGTTCTTGGCGCCATCGCATGGGTGCATGCGAATGTCCCAAGCAAAGTTTGCTTATTAGGCTTCTCCATGGGCGGCAGTACGTCGCTCTTGGCCGCAGCGGAAGAGTCCTCCGTCCGGGGCGTTATCACCGACAGCGCATTCAGCCAGCTGAGTCCCTATCTGGAAGATAATTTGCCGGTCTGGTCGAAGCTGCCGAGATTCCCGTTCACTCCGCTCATCTTGAACATTCTGCCGAGATTGATCGGCGTTAATCCGCGTCAGGTCGATGCGCTGGCCGCCGTCGATCACATTTATCCGAGACCGATCCTGTTCATTCACAGCGAGGATGACGAGGCCATCCCGTGGTCGAACAGCGAGGGGATGTGGCGCCGGCATCCGGACACCTTCGAGCTGTGGCTGACGAAGAAAGCGGGACATGTGGGATCCTATCATTTGCAGCCGGAAGCTTACAAGAAGCGTGTTCTAGCTTTTTTATCAAAATTATAATTTCGACGCAACTCTTCCTGACCTTCGGAGTATAAAGATGCAGACACAAAGATTACTAACGAGAGCTGGAGGTTAATGAAGATGAAAGTAGTACAGCGGATATTTGCGTTGATGCTGGTGTTTTTCGTACTTAGCACGGCTGCAGTGGTAGCCTCATCGATATGGGGGGATTATAAGGGGTATAATATCGCTCGTCTCGTAGTGAACGATACGACGCAGGAATTCGGCGATTCCGACGTTCCGCCGCTCATTATGGACGGCAGCACCGTTCTGCCGCTGCGCGCCGTCAGCGATGCGCTGCAAGCTTTGGTGAAATGGGATAACGCCAACAAGACGGCGTACTTGTACAAACCGAACGTGCATTTATTCTTTACGACCGAGGTGCGCAAAGATTCCGCCATCGTTCCGTTCGGCGTCGTAGAACGAGGGAAACAAGCTGATTTCATCGTATTCGCACAGGTGGACAACTTGAAAACAAGCATTGATTCCGTGAGAGTATCCATTATCTCGCCAAGCGGCAAAAGCGTAGTTACGCCGGTGGTGAAAGCCATTACCGAATCCAAAGAATCGTTCTGGCTGAAAGTGCCGTTGTATGGCGTTTCTTTCGATGAGGCTGGAACGTACGTCGTGAAGTTTGCAATGAAGGCTGCAGGATCTAGCGATTATTCCGTCGTTTCCGAGAAGCAGATTCAATCCGAATAGGGTGGAAAACACAGGATCCGGTTTGACCTCTTTATATGAAAATGTTAGGATAATGACGTAACTAATTATTCGACGAAATGAGGTTCTGCCTGTGAGCGATGAGAAGCATGATCATGTACACGGCCCGGACTGTGACCACGATCACGAGCATGGGGAAGATGTTTTTATCGTAACGGACGAGAACGGTGTAGAGCACGAGATGGTTATGGTATATACCTTCCAATCTCAAGAGCAAGCATATGCTGTATTGCTCGATCGCAATGATCCTGAAGCTGACGGTGTTATTTTCCGTGTTGAAGAAGAAGGCGACGACGCCTACCTGGTCAACATTGAGAATGAAGAGGAATGGGAACGCGTAGTGACTATTTACAACGAAATCGTAGCTCAAGAGGGCGAAGAATAAGCGCTATACATAAGGAAGGGCTGCCCCTTTAGTAGAATTTCTACTAGGGGGCAGCCCTTCGCTATTTCATTCATTTGCGCGGATTGAAATACATGATTCTGCCGTTGAATAGATGAAGTTCGGCCTTCAGCAGCTTCCCGAGGTACTTGCAGAACTCGTTGCCCTTACTCTTGTCGCCATGGGTAGCGTCGTCGGGTAGAACGACTTGAACGTAGTGCCGCTCTTCGTCTTGATGCTTCTCCGTGCCAACGCCAATCACCATATATTTGTACAGGGGATTGATGCCTTTCAGGTAGAACCACTTGCCTTCGCCCTCGGCCTTCGTCTCAATCGTATAAGGGAATCCGGCTTCGTCATATTCCCAGCCAAGCTGCTTGGCTGTCAGACTGAGCTGTTCTCGGTAATGCAAAAGCTTCTCCTTGATTTCATTCAAGGTGAGTGCGGTTACTGCGGAGCCTGTTACGAATTTAATATAAGCGCTTTGAGCCATTGCTTGTTCACCTCATTCGCTAAACATCACCAACATCATAGCATCATGTAAACGGTTTTACAATATATGCCTGCACGAAAACGGTCTAGAAAATTGCTTGCGTCTCCACGATCACTTTGACATTCTGCACGCTGCGGTCTTCAGGTCCTTTCACTGGCAGACCGACCTCCACATGCTCGACAATGTAGTCGATGAGCTCCTGGGTAATGACTTCACCGGGGAGCAGAATCGGAATGCCCGGCGGATAGACGTAAATAAACTCGGCGATGATGCGGTCCGCAGATTCCTTGAAAGGCAGCACTTCGGTTTCCCCGTAGAAAGCGTCCCGTGGCGTCAGCGTCAATTGCGGGATGGCCGGAACTTTAATGACGACCTCTTTGACTTCAGCGACGTCGTCGTTGATGTGCGACAGCTCGCGCAGAGCCGTCAGCAGAGTTTCGATGTTTTCCGGCGTATCGCCCGGTGTGATGAGGCACAGGATGTTGTACATGTCGCTCATCTCAACTTCGATATTGTAATGTTCGCGAAGCCAGTTCTCGACTTCGAAGCCTGTGACGCCGAGCTTGCGCACATGTACGCAAATTTTGGTCGGATCATAAGTGAAGGTTGCTTCCTCGCCCAGGATCTCCTCCCCGAAGCAGTACAAATTCGGAATTTCATTAATCTGTTTCCTTGTATACTGCGCCAGCGCGATGGTGCGCTCAGCCATTTCGTACCCGTTCAAGGCAAGATGACGGCGTGCCGTATCCAGCGAAGCGAGCAAAATGTATGACGTAGAAGTCGTTGTGAGCATGGAGATGATCGTCTGAATCCGCTTCGGGTTCACGCGGCTGCCTTTCACGTTCAGCACGGAGCTCTGCGTCATGGAACCGCCAAGCTTATGTACGCTGGTGGCCGCCATATCGGCGCCTGCTTCCATCGCGGACATCGGCAGTTTATCATGGAAATGAATCAACACGCCATGCGCTTCATCGACGAGCACAGGCATGTTATAGCTGTGAACGAGGTCGACGATCTCTTTGAGATTGGTACATACGCCATAATACGTCGGATTGATGACGAGAACCGCTTTGGCGTCAGGGTGCTTCTCAAGCGCTCTGCGCACAGACCGTGTCGGAATGCCGTGATCGATCCCCAGGTTCTTGTCGCGGGCCGGTTGAATGAAAACAGGCTTGGCGCCGACGAAAATGATCGCGGCAAGCACGGACTTATGTACATTCCTCGGAACGATAATTTTATCGCCTTCCGAGCATACCGTCATAATCATCGTCATGATTGCTCCGCTTGTCCCTTGCACCGAGAAAAACGTATAATCGGCGCCATAGGCGTCCGCAGCGAGCTTCTGGGCTTCCTCGATGACGCCCATCGGTTGATGGAGATCATCCAGCGGTGCTATATTGATGAGATCGATGGACAGGGCGTTGTCCCCGATAAAGGAACGGAACTCCGGGTCCATGCCGACCCCTTTTTTATGGCCAGGAATGTGGAACTGAATCGGATTTCTTTCTGCATGCTTCTGCAATGCATCGAACAGGGGGGTACGGGTATGATCCACCTGATTATCGCTTCCCTTCTCTCGTGGATTGCTTGTCGAAAGTTGCAACAAACAAAATGAGTATATCAAACTAGAGATTTCATGCAAGTTAATTTTTTAAAAAATAGTTTGTGCCAATTGCGGCAAAACTAACAGTACTTGCTAAAAAATGCCCGAATAAGGAGCAATCTGATGAAATGGATGCATAAATGGCAGGATCAACGGATGTTTTCTCCGTTCGTCATCGAGCTGCTGGTCATTATGTTCATCGTGGAATTCGTGAAAGGCGCGCTGCTGATCACGATCTTACCGGTCTATATGAAAACCGGGATGGGCGCATCGGCTTTCATTATCGGCTGGACGCTTGCCGCTCAATATATAGGAGACAATGTGCTGCGAACGCCTGTCGGTTGGATCATTGATAAGCTGGGTTACCGGACGACGATGCTGACGGGGGTGCTTCTGACCTTCATCTCCGTCATCATCATGGCGACGGCTTCTCAATATATATGGATGATTGCCGGCTGCGCGCTGCTCGGCTTCGGCACGGCTCCGCTGTGGCCCTGCGTGATTACGGGAACTACGGAAGTGGCGGGCGAAGAGGGCAAAGCGACGATTATGAGCGTCGTCTATATGGCTTGGCTGTCCGGTGTCGGACTGGGGCCGGTAGCGATTAATTTTTTCGTCGGCGAGAATGCGTACGGCACCGCCTTTCGGTTATTGATCGTCTGCATGACCGTGGTCGTGCTCGTGGCCTTAATGCTGCCGAGGAAGAAGGCGGCCGAGAAGGCGGCGGTGCATGGCGCTGCCCATAAAGAGCCGCTGTTGAAGCGGGTCTCCACCTATCTCCATGAAGTCAAGCGCTCGATATCGGTAAGTCCGCTCATGTTCCCGGCGATGTTCGCACAGACCTTCGCTTTAGGCATTTTGACGCCCATCCTCACCTTGTATGCGAAAGATGTGCTTAAGCTTTCATCCTTTGAATACAGCATGTTCCTGGTGGCGGGCGGCGCCGTAACGGTCATTTGCTTGATTCCAATGGGCAAAATGGTGGACAGGCTCGGCATACGCCCGTTTCTGATCGCCGGCTTCGCGATGAGTGCAGCCGCACTGCTGCTGTTTACCTATACGGCGAGTATGGCCATGCTGTATGTATGGGTTGCCTTGCTCGGTATCGGCTACGCGTTCATTATTCCATCCTGGAACGCCCTTATTGCATCGGCGATTCCGCCGGAGAAGAGGGGGGCGGTGTGGGGCTTTTTCTTGACGATCGAGGGACTTGGCATGATTATCGGGCCGATCGTATCCGGCAAATTGTGGGATGTATATGGGTATCATGCACCTTTCCTGATGAGCGGGGCCGTCTTGATCGGGCTGCTTGTTCTTCAAATGTTCATTTCCATCCCCAAAAAAGGTGTGGTACGATAAGGGAAAATGTTTGATTTGGAGGCTCGCAAGCATCATGAAAAAACAGATCGGGATCATCATGCTGTTATTGATGACCATTTTCGTTGGCTTCGGTATTATTATCCCCGTATTGCCCGAGGTGGTGAAAGGGGCCGGTTCCGAGTATCATAACGCTTTGCTCTTATCGGTCTACTCAGCGGCTTCTTTCCTTATGTCGCCGATATGGGGGGCTGTCTCGGACCGCATCGGACGCAGGCCGATTATCTTAATTGGACTACTTGGATTCAGCGTCAGCTTCCTCATTTTCGGCTTCGCTGACGGTCATCTCTGGATTATGTATGTGTCACGGATTCTTGGCGGGCTTTTCTCGGGTGCCGCAACCGCCTGTGCCGTCGCTTATGTCGCGGACATTACAACGGCTGAGAACCGCACGAAGGGCATGGGCATGGTCGGCATGTCCATTGGCTTGGGGTTCATCTTCGGCCCGGCCATTGGGGGCATTCTAAGCCGCTGGGGGACGTACTTACCGTTCTTCGCCGCCTCGGCGCTGGCTTTCGCTTCATTCCTGTTCGCTTTCGTCATCTTGAAGGAATCGTTAGCGCCGGAGAAGAGGTCTTCCGTGAAGGAGAAAGCCCCTTCGAGATGGACCGCTTTCTCCGGTGCATCCAAGTATTTGTACGTGCTTTCCTTCTTCGTCTCGTTCACGCTGGCCGGATTGGAAGCGACGCTGCAGTACTATCAGATGGACAAGATCGGCGCAACGCCGTTTGATATCGGCATGATGTTCCTCGCCAGCGGCATCGTCGGCGCCCTCATCCAGGGCGGTGTCGTCCGCCGTCTGGTGAAGCAAGGCGCCGAGCAGCGGGTGATCGGCATCGGGCTCGTGCTGTCGGCAGCAGGCTTCTTCCTGCTGCTGTACTCCAGCAGCGTGGTGACCGCTGCGATTTACTTGTCCGTGTTCGGCGCGGGCAACGCGCTGATTCGCCCTTGTGTGACGTCGCTGATTACTCAGCGGACGAAGGTCGGCCAGGGCGTGGCAACAGGCCTCAGCTCCTCCATGGACAGTCTGGGCCGCATCGCCGGCCCGCTGCTCGGAGGAGCGGTGTTCGCCATCGCGCATTCGCTGCCATTTATTATCGGCGGCGTGCTGTGCCTGGCCGCCATTCTGCTGCTGCAGCGCTTCGTACTCGTCGACCGCCAGACGCGGAGCCAGCAGCAAACGGCATAATAGAAAGCTGTACACGGATCTTTCCCAAGGGGAAGCCAAGTGTACAGCTTTTTTGTTTGGCCTTTGCGCGGCCGCCGCACCGGTCCTACTCCCCCGGCGCCGAAACAACAAAAGACTGCCCCGCCGTCATCTCAGATGACAGCGGAGCAGTCTTTCGCGCAATTACTTCGCTTTCGCGTCTTTCTTGTGATCCACCCACTTCTCGATGGAAGGGGTTAGCTGATCTTTAATGGACGCGACAAGCTTGTCCTTGGAGATGCCTTTCGCTTGAGCGATTTCTGCCAGCGATTTGCCTGAGCGCAGCTGGGCGTGCAGCTCGTCCTTGCTTAAACCGAGCGTTTGGGCCAGCTTGTCGGTGTCCGGCTTCAAACCGAACCGGTGCCCTTTGCCTTTGGCATGGCCGTCGAGCAGATTCTTCTCGTTGAGGATGAATTTCAAGTGCTCGCCGAGCTTCTGCTTCATATGCTCGCCTTGGTCGGCCGTCAGCTTGCCGTCTTTCACGGCGGCATCGATCTTGCCGGTCCGGAGCTGCTGGAGCTTGGCCGTCAAATCCGCTTCGCTCACGCCTTTGTCAGCGGCCGCTTCCACGATGCTTTTGCCGCTCTTGAGCGATTTGACGAGCACATCCTTCTCCACGCCGATCACGGTGGCGGATTCCTCGATGATCGGCCATTTGCGGCCGTGATGGCCGCCGGCTTTCTCATCTCCTTGCTGGACGGAGACGATCTCCTCCGGATCGAGAGACGGCTCCTGCGCGGAGACGGATAGCGAAGGAAGCACGCTTGCGCCCAGAATGAACGAGAGGGCCGTCGTGGTTACGAGAAACTTTTTCATAGAAGACTGTTTCATCTAGGTAGGACCTCCTTTCCCGGTAAATGGGAATTACAGGATATAGTCTGCGCAGGAGGCCTTCATTTTAGTTTAAATAAAGCTTAGTTTTACATAAAAATTTCCTTAATTTTACTTAGGTTGCATCTACAGCCAGTTGATACAGCGGAATGAGCTTCTCGAAGGTTGTCTTGACCAATTCTTCGAACTCGGCGGGCTTAGCCAGTACCTTGTCTTGGACATACAAGTTGCGGCCGATCAACAGCTCCGCTTTCTTCACGTCGCGGAAACGGGTTAGCGCCTCCGTCCAGCCGGTAGTGTCCAATTCCGCCACAGGGGTGACGTCTTTCTTCATATGGTCGAACGAAAGGACGAAATCGGACGGAATCTCCTTCCGGATACGATCGATTTGATTCATGTAGGCGGTGGCGATATTGCTTTTGTTCGGAAGCTCGTAAATCAGAGCCAGCCAAACGAAGACGCGGTCATCGAACAGGCCGACCTGAAAGTGGGGAACTTGCTTGTAGCCCCGTTTGTTCGGGCAAATAGCCATCCACGTATCGACCGGCGGATTAATTTTGCGGCGCAAATGTTTGGCGATGTGCAAGAACATCTCGGTTCCGGTGTGAAGGGAGAGATCCTGGGTCAAGGAATCGCCCAGTGCTTTGAATTTAGGCTGGATGCGTTCGCGGATCGCTTCCATCCGGCCATCCAGACCTTCTATCGCAAAGGTATCGAAATCATGCTGGGTAAACCCGGTAAAACTCATGGTTAATATGCCTCATTTCACTTGCGTTTTTCAATTATTGTAGTTTAATTCAGTGATCCCTGCAACGATTTACAAGTTTCGCAGGAAAATAGTAGGAATAAGGTCTCATTTTGTCTAAAAAAGCAGGAAAAAATAGGACTTTGCCGAAATGAATGAACATGCAGATATAGAGAAGAGAGGAGAGATTCCGCATTGAAAATGCAAAAAGGGTTCAAAATCTCAATCCTGGGCGTTTTGATGGGTACCTGTTTTACAGCCGGCGTCTATGCGCAGGATGTGCTTGAGCGCGTAGACGCCTATTTAAGAAAAGACTTTCATATTGTCGTAGCGGGACAGCAGGTCAATCTGGCCAATCCGCCGCTCATCTACAACAATGCAAGCTATCTGCCGGTCAAAGAGCTGGGAACCTATCTGGGCGCCGTGGTGAATTGGCAGGACAGCACCAAAACGATTTATATCAATCCCCGCGTCAGTTCGCTGCAGCCTTCCGAAGGAAACGAAACGAATTACACGGACATTGTCTTTCAATATCCTTATGTGCAATATTTTGACTATCTCGGAGGCACGTATCCGGTCTTGACGAATTCGACGGAGACCACGTATTACAGGCTGGCGGATGTGGAGCGCATGGGCGTGAAGACGGCAGGCCTGCGCAAAGCGAAGGAGAAGTATACGGAGGAAGTTTACGTTAGCGAGGAAGAGTTGAAGAAGGTTTGGGGGAGCCAGCCGCCGCAACTGTCGTATTCGAATTACGGCACAGTTCCTGTGACTGGCGAGAAGGATCCTGCCATACTGAAAACACTTCAGAACTATGTCGAAGACTTCCGGTTCTATGAAATCGATAAAGTGCCGTATATGACAAGCCCGATTGTCATCGATGCGCTGCCAGAACTTCATACATATAGTTATTTGTTCGTTGAGAACGGGCATTATTACCGGACGACCCTGAGGCTGACCGAGGTCACCAACAACAATAACAGTAATAATGAGCCCACCTACGTTGTAGGAAGCTCATCTAAAGAGGATATTCAAGTAGAGAAAATCCGTAATTAACGAAGTCAGCTGCCTGAACGGGATTGTTTCTTCAGATAAAAAATGGCGATCTGCGTCCGGTCCCGCAAATTCAGCTTGCTCAAAATTTCGGTGATATAATTTTTAACCGTCCCTTCGCTCAGGAACAATTCCTGGGCGATTTCTTTGTTGGACAAGCCTTCGGCGATTTTCTCGACAACGGCTTGTTCGCTCGCCGTAAGCCCGTACTCGCGCAGAGGCGCAGGCGCCGGAACGTGGGGGGCAGGGCTTGGCGAGATGAAGGTTGTCAATTTCTTGGCGATGTCGGGATGGATGAGGAGATTGCCCTGATCGACGGTTTTGATGCCCTGAATAATCCGGTCCGGTGAAATGTTTTTCAGCAGATAACCGCTGGCTCCGGCCCGCAGTGCCTGGACGATAAACTCATCGTCGTCGAATGTAGTTAGGATCAGGATCGATACTTCAGGCTTCGCTTGTTTGATTTTCAGCGTACCCTGCACACCGTCGCAAACGGGCATGCGAATGTCCATGAGGACCACATCGACTTGCGCTCCGCTCTGTACATAGGCAAGGGCTTCATCGCCATGCGTGCAGGTGCCGACTACCGTGATCTCTTCGTCCAGTCCGATAATTAATTTCAAGCTTTCGCGAATGAATGGATCGTCGTCCGTAATCAGGACATGAATCATGCTGGTTCATTCCTCTCTGTTAATCGTTTAAGTTTGGCGGAAAGTCGGGAGAATCGTCGTCACGGTGAAAGGCAAGGAATTGCTGCTCACGAGCAGCTGACCGCCGATCACTTTGCTGCGCTCCTCCATGCCGCTCATGCCGAGTCCTTTGGCGGTTTGGCCGGAAGGGAGGCCGCCGTTGTTGGACACGCTCATCGTGACTTGCTTGCGTTCATAAGTTAATTGAATCCAGACGGTAGTCGCCCCGCCGTGACGAATCGCATTCGTGATGGCTTCTTGGGCGTTCCGGTAAAGAATGAAAGCGAGACTCGGGTACAGCACATAAGGCAAGCCTTGGACGTCAACCTCGACGGTAATGCCGTTATCCTTCGTCAATCCTTCGATCAGCCGGCTGAGGGTGAACGATTGCATCGAATCGTCGTCAGGCTTCAATTTGCGTACCGTCGCCCGCAGAAGCTCCATACTGTCGGTTAATTGATCCCGAACGGAGGTTAACATCTCCATACCTTTGTCCATCTGGGTCGGCATAATTCTCAGCCCGGCTTCCATCATCATTTTCAGCCGGATCAATTGATGCCCGAGATCGTCGTGAATGTCACGGGAGATACGGTTCCGCTCATCCATCTGCGCGATATTTTCCACCTGCTTGGCATAGTCGAGCAACTGCATGCGAGCTTCATCGAGCTCATAATGCTGTTTGCGAAGCTGGTCGTATAGAAGCTCGATATCGACTTTATTGCGCTCGATACGGTGCATATGAACGAGCAGCAAGGCGAGAGCCAGGAAGAAGAGATTCGCCATCACATAATCGGCGCCGGATTGACCTTGCAGGCTAAGGTTCAGCAGAACGAGCTGCAAGCCCATGAACGGTCTGCGGTAGCGGGGATGAGCAGCAGGTTGATAGGACAGAAGCGTAGAGAGAAAAGTAACGAACAGCAAGCCGTCGAACGTATAAGTCATCCAAGCGCCGTACCCGATTTCGATCAGCAGCATCCATACGGCCCTTCTCAGAATAGTTCTGCGCAGTTGAGCGATCCACAGGAACAGAAGCACATAGAACACGTAAGCCCCGACGGACGAATAATCTTCCAAATACATCGAGGCAATGCCTGGAACGATTATGAATAAGTAGCGGGTTATTGGAAGTAATTGGATCAAGGGTTTTCCATCCTTTGCTAGCTTGTATCCAAATTATAGCACAGCCTGCCGGCGGGTTTACATGCCCCAAATGACGTTATGACTTAAGTCACCTTGGCATCATGACGAAATCTACCTGCAGCGGCTGTTCGCCGGATGTACAATGAAGGTAATCGAACGTTCCAGCGTAAAGGAGAGAACCCAATGAGCTTCGTTCAAATCAAGAATGTAGTCAAAAAATACAGCAATCAAGTGTCTGTCGATCATTTGAATTTAACGATACAGGAAGGCGAAATATTCGGCTTGCTAGGTCCTAACGGTGCGGGGAAAAGCACGACGATCAAGATGCTGAGCGGACTGCTCAGAATGGATAGCGGCGAAATGACGGTAGACGGCCTGTCGGTGGCCAAAGATACGATTGAAGTGAAGCGGCTGATCGGTCTGGTGCCGCAAGATATCGCCATATTCGGCAATTTGAGCGCACGTGAGAATGTTACTTTTTTCGCCAAGCTTTATGGACTTAGAGGCAATCTGCTCCATAGCCGGGTGAAGGAGGCGCTGGATTTCGTCGGACTATCGGACCGGGCGCGCGATAAGCCGAGCTCCTTCTCCGGCGGCATGAAACGGAGGCTTAATATTGCCTGCGCCATTATGCATCATCCCAAACTGATCATCATGGATGAGCCAACGGTGGGCATTGATCCGCAATCCAGGAACCACATTCTGGAATCGGTAAGAGCTCTGAACCGGATGGGCTCCACGATCATTTATACTTCGCATTACATGGAGGAGGTGGCTGCAATCTCGACGCGGGTCGGCATTATGGACCGCGGCCATCTCATCGCATGCGGGACGCAGGAGGAATTGCGCGGCAAAGTGGCGCAAGATAACAAAATAATGCTGCAAGTCGCCAACTTGACCGAAGAAGCGGTGATAGAGCTGCGCGACCATCCGCGGATTAAGCAGGTCACGGCCGAAGATCAGGCGCTCGAGCTGTTGGTCGGCGCGTCTCAAGCGTATTTGCAGGACATTTTGTTCATTCTTTCCAAGCATCAGGTCAAAATCCAATCGCTCGTCCAGGTGGAGCCGGATTTGGAAGCTTTATTCCTGTCACTTACCGGCAGAACGCTGCGAGACTAGGGAGGTGGACACATGCAGATTTGGATCATTGCCAAATATGAAGTGATACGTATGATGCGCATGAAGTATGTTATGGCGATTCAGTTCGCCATGCCGCTGCTGCTTATCTTCATCCTGGGTTCAGCGTTGTCGGGTGCTTTCAAAGTGGAGGACCGCACGATTCAGCCGGTGAAAGTGGATCTCGTTCAAGGAGACTCCGGCGTGCTGAAGTCGGCGTTCGAGAGTTTCCTAAGCGCTCCTCAGGTAAGCCAGATGATTAATACGACGGAGGTTCGATCCCGCGACGAAGCGGTCAACAGGCTGCAAACGGGTGAATCCGAGTTTGCGCTGGTTATTCCCGCCAATTTCAGCTCGCAGGTGATTTCCGGGCAAGAAGCGGCGTGGGAAATGATTCTAGGCAATCAATACGAACAGAATTTGACGGCACAACTGGTGCTTCGGTCCTTCATAGACAATGTGAACCGTAAGCAAGCGGCTTCAATGACTTCAAGCCCGGAGGCACAGCAGTTAATTCAGAGCGAAGCCTCGCCGGCAAGCGGCTCCCATGTGCGGTTAGGCAAGCTTGCGTCAACCAATTCCAACTACACGGCCATGCAATATTATGCAGCTTCGATGCTGGTTATGTTTTTACTGTACTCCGGTTTGTCCACTGCGATGACGCTGCACGGCGAACGGGAGAATCATACGCTTTCCCGGTTGAATGCCATGCCGATGCAGCCCTACAACATCTTGCTGGGCAAAGTGCTCGGCAATGCCTTTATCGCAGGCTGCCAAGCAGCCATCATCGTGACGGCAACCGTTCTTTTCTATGATGTCGATTGGGGGGCGTCCTATCCGCTGCTGGCACTCGTTTGTTTCAGCGTTATCATTGCATCGATGTGTCTGGCCGTGCTCATCGCTACGTACGCCAGATCGTCTAAAGCGATCTCAACGATTTTCCAAATGTTAATTCTTGTGATGTCATTTCTCAGCGGAGGCTTCACGCCGCTTCCCGAGGGACTGCTCAGCCGCCTGGGCGACTTCACGTTGAACTACTGGGCGATGCAAAGCATGCTTCGCATCATGCTGGGCAGTAATATGGCCGTTCTAATCCAGCACCTCTCGGTGATGGGTTGGATCAGCGCAGGGCTGCTGCTCGTTACGATTGCCGTTTACCGAAAGGCGGGTTACCATGAATAGTTTCATTATCGCTTATCATATGTTGAGAAGAACGCTCTTGCAGAAACGGGGCATATTGATGTATCTGATCATTCCGGCAGGTGTCGTATCGCTCATTATCGGCATCATGGGACAGCAGCAGGAGCACCGGGTAGATATCGCTTATGTGAATATGGATAAGGGGACGCTTGGCGCGCATCTGGTTCAAGAAATAACGATGCTGCCGGACTACAAACTCAAGGTGACGGCTGCCGATGCGGAAGTGAAAGAAGCTGTGACGAGACAGCAGGTGAACGGCGCATTCGTCATACCGGAGAACTTCAGCGCAGTGCTGCTGCAAGGGGGATCGCCGGAGGTGGATATGTATCAATTAAGCGTCAGCGAAGCGACCGCAACGCTGCAGATCTCGCTGAACAGCCTTCTATCCGGGTATCAGGAAACAGTCGATTTGCACCGCAAGCTTGGATTGCAGGATCGGCCGTTAGAAGAGGCCGTCGTGCAGACGCTGCTCCAGACCGAGAAGCATCAAGTAAGAGCGAACGTGACGGACTACGACCTGTACGTGAATCCGAACATGCATATCGTGATCGGTTTTATGCTGATATTCATGATGGGGATTATTAACAATACCATCTCGGTAGTTATGGAAGACCGCCGCATGCATACGATGGCGAGGACATTCGCAGCGCCCGTGCGCTCCGTTGAAATCGTGCTCGGCAATTTTATGGGAAGCTTCCTGGTCGGCACGCTGCAGGTGCTCGCCATTCTTCTGTTCACAAGATACGTGACTCATTATGATTACGGATTGCCTCTCATCTCCCAATTCATTATGCTGGAGTTTTTCTTATTGGCGAGCATGGGGATTGCCAGTGCCATTGCGGGTTTGGTGAAGAGCGCTACGAACATGGGGATGATCAACTCGCTTGTCGTCACCCCGACTTGCATGCTGGGGGGATGCTTTTGGCCGATAGCGCTTATGCCGGATTGGATGCAGAAAATCGCCCTTTTTGTCCCGCAAACTTGGGTGATCGATGCGATTCAGCGCATGGCCGCCGGACAGCACTTATCCCAGATGTGGATGCATATGGGGGTACTCGCCTTGTTCGCCCTCATTCTGCTGGGGCTCGGGGCGGCCATCTTGAAGCCGGAAGAAACGGAAACGGCGTAGAACGAATAAAGAGCTGCAGGCAAGATGCCGGCAGCTCTTCCATATTTGAAGTGAATTAGATAACGAAAGCGCTAGATATAATAACCAACAAGATAAAGAGAACTAGAATTGCTGCTGCAGAGTTATAACCACCAGCTGCGTAACCCATGCGAAATCACCCTTTCGTTTATTAATTCTGTTCATTTGTCTTACAGAGATAGCATATGAGGCAGACCCGCGGATGGAATGGGCTGCAAGGCTTGTTCACCAGTGATTGTGCTCCTGTACCTATGTGCGAATGTTTGGCGCAAAATGTGATACAATGGGTGGATGCCGGTATGTCTGCACATGCAGGAGGAAATCAGGGGTTACGAAGGAGAGAGAGAGCGATGGCCGTTACGGCGAACGAAATTGCGGAATGGATGCTGGAGCAGTTGCAATCGGCCGGCATTTTGTATCAGAAGGAAGCGGTTGACTATATCCGGCGTCATTATGGGGAATCCTTCATCTATGTCGGGGAGAACGGGAACGAGTCGATCTCCAAAGAAGTCAAGAAATTGTTCAAGAAATTGCACGGCGGAAGAGCAGCTTGGGAGCGTGACGGTTTTTTCTGGGGATGGCATTAAGCGGGAATCGGGACAACCGCCGAAGCCTTCCGTATGCGCTTATGGGCCGGTGCCGCGGTCAAACAGGCATCGGCTTTTTTTGTACGTTTTTCCTTAAAAAAATGTCAATAATCCAAGTTGCTAAAACATAGAATTCATAATAAGATAAGGATAAGAAGATAAGTTGTCTGAATATTTAAACAAAATCAAAGCACCAATTATGGAGGGGATTGCCGTGAGTAAGAGTCATGAAGTGGAGTACTGCAACCTAGAGTTACGATTTGATCGCCGGCTAATCCGGAACTTCATTAAAGCGCTCATTCAGGAAGGTTATTCTCTGTATTGGAACGAAAGCGAGCTGCAGTTCATCATTTCCATACGTACCGGACGCAAGCTGATCAAGCTCAAATTCGAACGTATCGGTGAAAAGTATAAAATTGTGGGCAATTATTCCTTCAAGGACGAGAAGCTCGCGGAAATGATGGAGAAACTGATCGGCGACACACGCGGTCATGCCGTAGTGAAAAGATTCAAGGATCGGCAAATTCTCATTGAGAATATTATGTTCGGGGAAATTATCCGCATGGTCGAGATCAGCGGCATCGAACATAAAGTGCTGTATCAGAAGGAGCCTGCCGTGACAGTAGAAGAAGTCATGCAAGCGCTGCGATCCAAGCGAACCGATGAGCGAATTCCGATTTTGCGTATGGAGCTCGATTATGAGCTGGCCACCCTGCACGATGCAATCGCATCGGGGGATGCCAAGGCGATCATGGAATGCAAACAGAAGCTCATGGAAATGCGTCAAGAAATGCTCTTATTGGAGATGTGAGAATGAAAAGTGGATTTGACTGAGAAGAGAGCCTGTATGTAATACATACGGACTCTCTTTTGCATTTTAGTGGAAAGAATGGCCGCTCAGCCGCGGTGGGAATGAGAATTGCAAACTCGCACAAAAGACTATTGTTAACGTGTGCATCATTGTGATATGCTTCATTTAGAGGTGAAGGTATGAGCGTAACCATTAAGGACATAGCCAAGCTTGCAGGCGTATCTCATACGACCGTTTCCCGGGCGCTCAACAACAGTCCGCTTATTCAAGAGGAAACGAAGGAACGCATCCGTCAGATTGCCAAGCAGATGGATTATACGCCGAATTACAGTGCCAAGAGCTTAGTGCTCGACCGTTCGTATAATTTGGGGCTCTTCTTTACCACACTGAGTAAAGGTACTTCCGCGGGCTTCTTCTATGAAGCGATTCGCGGCGTCAACTCGGTGATCCAGGACAGATATCAGCTTATAGTCAAAGGGATTGACGACTACACGAGCTTCCAATCCATTACGCGCAAAAGCTTTGACGGTATTATCGTCGTTTCGCAAAGCGATGACGATCAGTCGATTATCGAGCATATTGCCGGCAAAGGGATTCCGCTTGTTGTGCTGAACAGGCCCGTATCCACAGCCGGGGTGCTGAACGTCCTTTCCGACGAAGAGCAGGGAGCTTTCCTGGCCAGCTCGTATTTAATCGAGCAAGGCCATAAACGCATCGCTTTGATCGAAGGGCGCAAGGGCTTTAAATCCGCCCAGAACCGCAAGGACGGCTTTGAACGCGCGATGCGGCACTACGGAGTGACGATACCGGAGTCATACCGGCTCCCGGGCTTGTACGACCTCGAGAGCGGCCATCATGCGATGCAGCAGTTTCTGAAGCTGGCCAAGCCGCCGACTGCGGTCTTCAGCTGCAACGACGAAATGGCGCTCGGCGCGATCAAAGCGATATCCGAAGCCGGCCTGCAGGTGCCCGCCGATATTTCGGTCGTAGGCTTCGACGACACGGTCTTCGCCGCTTATGTGACGCCTGCACTCACAACGGTGCGCAGGCCGATTGAACAAATTAGTAAAGAAGGCGCTATCCGGCTCCTCGACAACATCGAGAACAAACACCACGAAACCGAGCAGGTGCTCCTCAAGACGGAGCTAATCGTGCGGGAGTCCGTGAAGCAGCTGTCCATATAAAGAAAGAGGGAATAGTCGATGAGCATTTTGAGAGAGCTGTTAAATGATATTCCGATTCCGCAAATGGTCAAAATTCGCCAGAAATTCGACCGTACGATTCTGGAAAATCCAGAGCAGGAGCTGGCGGATAAGCTGGCCAGCAGCGGCGTCATGGAAACCATTCTTCCCGGCCAGCAGGTTGCCGTTGCCGTAGGAAGCCGCGGAATCGCCAACATCGCCGGATTCACCAAAACGACGATCGATGCGATCAAAGCCAGAGGCGCATTCCCATTCATCGTGCCTTGCATGGGAAGCCATGGCGGCGCTACGGCGGAAGGGCAAACGGAAGTGCTGCTGCACTTCGGTATTACGGAAGCGACGATGGGCGCACCGATCCGTTCTTCGATGGAAGTCGTGAAGATCGACGAGCTGCCGAACGGCTTGCCTGTGTATGTCGACCGCATCGCCTCCGAAGCGGATGCCATCGTTGTCATCAATCGCGTGAAGCCGCATACGGCATTCCGCGGACGCATCGAAAGCGGCATCATGAAAATGATCGCGATCGGGCTTGGCAAGCAGAAGGGCGCTGAAGCCTGCCATCAGTTGGGCTTCAAATATATGGCGGAGAACGTGCCGGCCATGGCGAATCTCATGATTAAGAAGCTGCCGATCGTATTCGGCGTAGCGCTGGTCGAGAATGCTTACGACGAGACGTGCCGCGTCGAAGTGCTGCCTGCAGCCGAGATCGAAGAGCGTGAGGAGCAGCTGCTGGTGGAGGCCAAAGCCCGCCTGCCGAAAATTTTGTTCGATGAGATCGACGTGCTTGTCATCGATTATATCGGCAAAAACATTAGCGGCGACGGCATGGATCCGAACGTGACGGGTCGTTACCCGACACCTTACGCGCATGGAGGTCCTGACGTCGCGAAGATGGTCGTTCTGGATTTGACTCCGGAAACGAAGGGGAATGCGAATGGCGTCGGTACCGCCGACTTCACAACGCAGCGCCTCGTGGACAAAACGAATCTGGAATTCACCTATGCCAACGGACTCACGTCTACGGTGTGTGCGCCTACGAAGATCGCGACGACGCTCGAGAACGATTTCTACGCGATCAAAGCCGCGGTGAAAACGTGCAACATTCTCGATTATACCAAATGCAAATTGGTTCGCATTCAAGATACGCTGCACCTTGGCGAAATCGAAATATCCATCAACTTATTGGACGCAGCGCGAGTTCATCCGGATATTGAAATTTTGTCAGAGCCTTATGATCTTTCATTTAACGCAGAGGGGAATATTAGCAAATGACCGACAAGTTAAGTGCCGTTAAGCCTTACATCGTTGCGGCTGACATCGGTACAACAAGCACGAAGACGCTCGTTATTTCGCGCGAAGGGAAAGTGGTGGCGTCTCATTCCATCGAGTATCCGCTCTTCACCCCCGCAGCGGATCGGGCCGAGCAGGACCCGCAAGAAATTCTTGACGCTGTCGTGCATGGCATCGGCGCGGTCGTAGCGAAGGCGGGCATCACCGCCGAGCAAGTGCTTTGCGTCTCGTTCAGCTCGGCTATGCACAGCCTGATCGCTGTCGACAGGGATGCGCGGCCGCTCACGGCTTGCATCACATGGGCGGATAACCGCAGCTCCAAATATGCGGATGAATTGAAGCGCAGCGGCCTCGGCCAGCAAATTTATTCGCGAACGGGCACTCCGATTCATCCGATGTCGCCGCTGCTGAAGCTGATGTGGTTCCGCGATAATGAGCCGCAACTGATGAAAGAAGCCTACAAGTTCATTGGCATCAAGGAGTTCGTATTCGCCAAATTGTTCGGCCGCTTCGTGATCGATCATTCCTTGGCTAGTGCGACAGGCTTGTTCAATTTGGTGAACCTGAATTGGGACGAGGAAGCGCTCTTGCATGCAGGCGTTACGCCGGATCAGCTGTCCGAGCTTGTTCCTACTACATACCGCGTGGAAGGCCTGAGCGCCGATGATGCCGCTGCGATGGGCTTGGCCCAAGACACGCCGTTCATCGTCGGCGCGTCCGACGGCGTGCTCGCCAACCTGGGCGTCGGCGCTTTCGAGCCGGGCGTCGTGGCCGTCACGATCGGCACGAGCGGCGCGGTGCGCAGCGTTGTCGACAAGCCGCAGACGGACCCGGAAGGCAAGCTGTTCTGCTACGCGCTTACCGAGAAGTTCTGGGTGGTCGGCGGACCGATCAACAACGGCGGCATCGTCTTCCGTTGGGTTCGCGATCAGATCGCGACCGCGGAAGCCGAGGAAGCCCGCCAGAAAGGCATGGATCCGTATGACCATCTGACGGCCTTGGCTTCGGAAGTGAACGCAGGCTCGGACGGGCTGCTGTTTCTGCCGCTCTTATCCGGCGAGCGGGCGCCTTACTGGAACGCGAATGCGCGAGGCGTCTACTTCGGACTGTCGCTCAGCCACCAGAAGAAGCATATGATTCGCGCAGCGCTGGAAGGCGTCATGTTCTCCATTCAAGCCGTCGCTACATCGCTTGAGCGGATCATGGGGCCGGCGGAAGTGATTCGCGCCTCCGGCGGCTTCGCCAGAAGCGAGTTCTGGCGTCAAATGATGACGGATATGCTGGGCACTTCCGTTACCGTGCCGGACTCGATCGAAAGCTCCGGCATCGGGGCCGCATTGCTTGGTTTGCTGGCGATGGGCGAGATTGACGATTTGTCCCACGCGCACAATTGGATTCAGGTTGGAACGGCTCAC
This sequence comes from Paenibacillus sp. MAHUQ-63, assembly GCF_028765165.1. Classification (GTDB taxonomy): domain Bacteria; phylum Bacillota; class Bacilli; order Paenibacillales; family NBRC-103111; genus Paenibacillus_E. The sequence continues at coordinate 141,841 of NZ_JARADB010000004.1, forward strand.
GAGGTGAACGAAAGCAATTATCGCATCTATCAACAATTGACATCTATTTATACAAGCGTATATCATCAGTTAAAAGATCAATTCGATGCGATAACCGCCTTCCAAGGACAGCACCTTCGGAGCCCTCAATCATAAATTAGCTTTGGCGCCTTACGGCGTAAGTTCCGAGCACAAATGACAGAGGGGATGAAGAGACAATGAATTTATTCGATCTTACGGGGAAAACAGCAGTAATTATCGGCGGTAACAGCACACTGGGCGGCTCCATGGCGATTGCTCTCGCAGGTCACGGAGCGAAGGTCGCCATTGTCGGCCGCAATCAGGAGAAAAGCGAACAAGTTCGCCGCGAAATCGAGGCGATTGGCGGCGAAGCGCAAACGTTCCAAGCCGACGCGACCAAACGCGAGGATTTGGAGCTAGTTCTGAAAGACGTGCTTGCTTGGTCTGGCAGCGCAGATATCCTGATGAACTGCCCGGGCAAAAATAGTGCGACTCCTTTCTTTGACATTTCCATGGAAGAATGGGATTCTATTATGGAGGTCAATCTGAAAAGCGTCGTGCTAGCCTGCCAAGTATTCGGGAAGTATATGGTTGAGAGAGGCGAAGGTGGAAGCATTATCAATATTTCGTCCGTTTCGTCCGATCCGCCGCTTTCCCGTGTATTCACTTACTCCGCTTCGAAAGCGGCCGTCAATAACATCACACAGAACTTGGCGCGCGAATTCGCTCCGAGCCGAGTGCGTGTGAATGCGATCATCCCTGGATTTTTCCCGGCTGAGCAGAATCGTAAGATTTTGTCGCCTGAACGGATCGAGTCCATTATGCGTCATACGCCAATGAACCGGTTCGGTGAGGCATCCGAGCTTCAGGGGGCTGCTGTATTCCTTGCTTCGGAACAAGCATCCAGCTTTGTAACAGGTTCCGTTTTAAGAGTGGATGGCGGTTTCGGCGCGATGACGATTTAAATTATATATTAATCGGAAGGGTGTATGAGAGACGTGTCTAAACAACAAATTGGTGTAGTCGGACTTGCGGTTATGGGGAAAAACTTGGCATTGAACATCGAGAGCAGGGGTTTCACTGTATCCGTATTTAACCGTTCAGCCGAAAAAACAAAAGAGCTTCTGCAAGAAGCCCCAGGCAAAAATCTAGTAGGTACATACAGTGTGGAAGAATTCGTACAATCGCTTGAAGTTCCGCGCAAAATTTTGATCATGGTCAAAGCGGGCGGTCCAACGGACGATACGATCAACCAATTGCTGCCGTACCTTGAAAAAGGCGACATTCTGATCGACGGAGGCAACGCATACTTCCCTGATACGCAGCGCCGTAACAAAGAGCTGGAAGCTCACGGCATCCGCTTCGTAGGCACAGGCGTATCCGGCGGCGAAGAAGGCGCGCTGAAAGGCCCTTCGATTATGCCAGGCGGCCAAGAATCCGCTTATAAACTTGTGGAGCCGATCCTGACGGCGATCTCCGCCAAAGTCGGCGACGATGCATGCTGCACCTACATCGGACCGGACGGTGCCGGCCACTACGTCAAAATGGTGCACAACGGCATCGAGTACGGCGACATGCAGTTGATTTGCGAAGCTTACCAATTGCTGAAAGACGTTCTGAACGTCAGTACAGAAGAGCTTCATGAGATTTTCACCGAGTGGAATAACGGCGAGCTTGACAGCTACCTGATCGAGATTACGCGCGATATTTTCACGAAGTATGATGCAGAAACAGGCAAACCGATGGTTGACGTTATTCTGGATTCCGCCGGCCAAAAGGGCACAGGAAAATGGACCAGCCAAAGCGCTCTGGACCTCGGCGTACCGCTTTCCATCATTACGGAATCCGTATTCTCCCGTTTCATCTCCGCGATGAAGGAAGAACGCGTAGCGGCAAGCAAAGTGCTCAAAGGACCTGCTGCTCCAGCCTATACAGGCGATCGCAAAGCATTCATTGAAGCTGTTCGCCAAGCGCTGTATGCAAGCAAAATTTGCTCCTACGCACAAGGCTTCGCACAAATGAGAGCTGCATCTGACGAATACCAATGGGATCTGAAATACGGCAACATCGCGATGATCTTCCGCGGCGGCTGCATTATTCGTGCAAGATTCCTGCAAAATATTAAGGATGCGTATGACAGCAATCCGGGACTTAAAAACCTGCTGCTAGATTCTTACTTCCAGAACGTTGTTGAAAACTATCAACAATCCTGGAGACAAGTCGTATCCGAAGCTGTTACACGCGGTATTGCAGTGCCAGCCTTCGCATCCGCGCTTGCCTACTACGACAGCTACCGTACGGAAAGATTGCCGGCTAACCTGCTGCAAGCGCAGCGCGATTATTTCGGCGCTCACACGTTCCAACGTGTGGACAAAGAAGGTTCCTTCCACTTCAACTGGATGGAAAACTAAGCGGACAGGGGCTTATGCCTCTTCCTGCAAACCGTATGCCGCTTCGCGCAGCCACATTTTCAGACGGTCGGCTTCCTGATCGAAGCCGCCCCGCCAATGGATGAGCATAAGCGAGACTTCGGCAAAATAACGGAAATTTTTCAACAATCGTGGTTGAGCAAGGCCCTGCATGCGCGGGTCTTCTTCAGCCACTTTTTTCTTAATAAACTCCAGAATCCATACAACGTCCTCTTTGCACAGGATATAACTAGGGTGTAAGATTTGCTCCAGCTTGCCCTGTGTGCGGTTGGAATAGGCAACAGTTGGGTTCAAAGCTTCATCTCTCCTTGTCGGCATAGGTTCTCTCTTAGAATCTTAACTGTTTGAGTTGGAATTTATTCACACTACTATATGATTTTTTGGCTGATTGTATTCATGGTGTAGCAGCTATGGTATGATGTTGGGAAAGTTTGTATGAACAGCATATGAGAAAAGGGGATTAAAGTGACAACAAGCAATCTTATACTTGTAGGCTTCATGGGAACGGGCAAGTCGACGGTCGGGAAGAAGCTCGCCGAGCGTTTGGGCTGGACCTTCTTGGATTCGGATGCCGTGCTTGAAGAAGAGCAGCGGACGAGCATCGCGGAGTTGTTCCGATTGCATGGGGAGGCGCATTTCCGGACTTTGGAGACGGAGACGCTGGAACGGGTGCTTCTGCAGACCGGACAGGTCGTTGCGACCGGCGGCGGGGCTGTGCTGGCGGAAGCGAACCGGAGCTGCATGCTGCGATGCGGCTACGTCGTTGCGCTGAAAGCAACGCCCGAGGCGATCATTCATCGCGTAAGCAGCGATACGAGCCGCCCGCTTTTGCAAGGCGATCTGGAAGAACGCGTTCACACGCTGCTTGAACAGCGGAAATCAGCTTATGATTTTGCGCATGCCGTCATCGACACGTCCGACTTGACTGCGGAAGAGATTGTGGAGCGGATCATGAAGGAAGCGGGTCTATAAGGGAGGGGACAAGCTTTAAGCTTAGTCCTCCCAATCGAGCATCCCGCCGGTCATGTTCTTGAGACCTGTGTAGCCCTGCGCCTCCAGGAAGCTTAGCGCACGTCCGCTGCGGTTGCCGCTGCGGCAAACCATGATGACTTCGCCTTCCTGCGGAATCTCGCTCATTCGCTCCGGCAATTGGCCAAGCGGGATATGAATGGCGCCCGGGATCATGCCGGCTGCGACTTCTTCATCTTCGCGAACGTCGATGATCGTCAGTTTCTCGCCGCTGCTTAGTCTTTCTTTGACGACGGATGGTAATATCGTATTCACGTGCAGACCTCCTAGTATGTAATAAACTGAGGGTAGAAGCCCCATTACCAATCATGATAGAAACATTAAGTCCGGATGTCAAACACGGCACGAAACAGGAGTTGGATTCAATGCTTTATATCGGCATAGCCGGGATATTCGGCGCGCTCGCCCGATTCGGAATATCGCTTATATGGAATCCGGTATCACCGGCGCTCTTTCCGTGGGGGACGCTGATCTGCAATCTGGCCGGTTGTTTCCTGCTCGGCTACTTGGCCTATACCAAGGGGTCCCTGCTGCCCGTGAAGCTGCAATTGCCGGTTACAACAGGGTTTATCGGGTCATTCACAACATTCTCAACGTTCAGTTATGAGACGATTGCCATGGTGAAGCACGGCTATTGGCTGCTAGCGTTCTTGTATGTGTTCGTGAGCCTATGGGCAGGCCTCGGTCTGACTTGGCTTGGCGTCCGGCTTGCCGAGGGGAATGGGAAGGGAGCTATGTCCTCATGACAGCTTGGTTAGGCCCCATGTGTCTCGTCGGTTTGGGAGGCTTCTTCGGAGCGGTCAGCCGTTACGGGATCGGCAGTTATATGTCCAAACGGTTCCCAAGTTCTATTCCGTATGGTACACTGACTATAAATCTTTTGGGTTGTTTTCTGCTAGGAATACTTATGAAATATCATGCTTTCGATAACTGGAAGCTGCTCATCGGCACAGGCTTCATGGGCGCATTCACGACATTCTCGACGTTCAATCTGGAATGTGTGAAGCAGCTGCGCGCAGGGCAATGGCAAGCCTATCTCATCTATACCATGCTTAGTTACACCGGTGGAATTCTACTATGCTTCATCGGTTATTACATATAAACATTTGTGAAGGAGATATTAACCACATGAAAGCCATCGTGCAACCAACCTCCCGCCTACAAGGAGAAATCAACGCGCTATCCTCCAAAAACTACACAACCCGCTACTTGCTGATCGGGGCGCTTGCGAATGGGACAAGCACCATTTATTATCCCGCACACAGTGAAGATAGCGACGCTATGAGACGCTGCGTACGCGATCTGGGAGCCATTATCGAAGAGGACGATGAGAAAATTGTCATTACCGGATTCGGGAAACATCCGAAGCACGTTTCCGAATTAAACGTTGGCAATGCCGGCGCTGTCCTTCGCTTCTTGATGTCCACAGCCGCTTTCCTGCCGGAAGTCACCTTCGTCAATACGTATCCGGAGTCGCTGGGCAAGCGTCCGCATGACGATTTAATCGAAACTTTGGGACAAATGGGTGTCGAGGTACAACATTCTAACGGCCGTTTGCCGATAACTATTAAAGGCGGACAACCTCGCGGCGGCAAACTGACCGTATCGGGCAACGTGAGCTCCCAATTCTTGAGCTCCTTGTTATTCATGACGCCGCTGCTGGAAGAAGATACGGAGATTCAAGTATTGCACGATTTGAAATCCAAAATTATTGTAGGCCAGACGCTGGAAGTGTTGGAGCAAGCGGGCATCGTCGTGCATGCCAGCGAAGATTTGATGCATTACCGCATTCCAGGCGGCCAATCGTACCAAGCCAAGGAGTACGTTATCCAAGGGGATTACCCGGGCTCTGCGGCGATTCTTGCGGCTGCGGCTGTTACGAACTCCGATGTTCGCGTACTCCGCCTGGAAGAGAACAGCAAGCAGGGCGAGAAGGCCTGCGTGGATGTTCTGCGCGCGATGGGAGTTAATTTGACTCACGATAACGGTGTCGTTCACGTCAAAGGCAATCAGAAGCTGGTTGCCGGCGAATTCGACGGCGACCACTTCACGGACGCTGTGCTTGCCATGGTAGCGGCTGCCGTATTCGCGGAAGGAACTTCGCGCTTCTATAATGTCGAGAATTTACGCTACAAGGAATGCGACCGAATCACAGATTATTTGAACGAGCTGCGGAAAGCCGGCGCTGATGTGGAAGAGCGGCAAAGTGAAATCATTGTTCACGGCAAACCGAATGGTGTACCGGGCGGTGTCGAGATCAATGCGCACTTCGATCATCGTGTCATTATGGCTTTAACCGTCGTCGGTCTTCGCTCCGAGAAAGGTTTGACGATTCGCGATGCGCATCACGTCGCCAAATCTTACCCGCAGTATTTCGACCATTTGCGTTCGATCGGTGCCCAGGTTGAGCTTGTAGCGGAGTAGAACGGATCCAATACAACGATAACGAACGGGTGAGTCAGCATGAGGATTATTTGGCAGGGTTTAAAGGTGACGTTTGGATTATTCCTCGTTGCCGGTCTGGTGTTCGCAAGCTCCGTGTTCGCTGTATTGCTGTATGCCAAAGCGAGCGGCAAAGAGCCGGCTTTGTTCGCGGCACGCAGCAAGACTGTGTTGGCCCAGGAGGCGGAACCGGTACCAACAGCGGTGGTGGCTACGCCACAACCGACGATCCAGACAAAAAAATCGGCAATGATTGATGCACCCGTTTTTGCTCAGCTGCCCGAACTGCCGGCAGGCTGTGAAATTACGAGCTTAACGATGCTCTTGCATTATTACGGCATTGCCAAAACCAAGATGGAGCTTGTTGCCGAGATGCCTAAGGACACGACGCCGATCAAGCTGAATAGCGACGGGTCACCTGCCTTCTGGGGCAATCCGAACACGGGATTCGTCGGCGATGTGACGCGGAAGCTGAGGGGCTTCGGAATCTATCATGCGGGGTTATTTCCACTGCTGAAGTCCTATATTCCCGAAGCGATCGACATTACCGGTGAGGATTTCGAGCTGTTCGAACAACAAATTGCCAGGGGATTGCCTGTCATCGTTTGGACAACAATCGATTATAATATCCCTTATAAATGGGTTACATGGGATACCCCGATCGGTCCGATCCAAACGACCTATGCGGAGCATGCGGTATTAATGGTCGGATATGATGAGAATCATGTATACTTAAATGATCCGTTAAGCGGGAAAAAGCAAGTTCAGGTAAACAAAGCTCAGTTTATCGACAGCTGGTCCGCCATGGGGAAGCAAGGCCTCACATACTTGAACAAATAGGAGGTACGTCCATGACTTTTGAGAATCCGTCAAGAGAACACATCAAGGAACTATTGGCGAATGCAGGCAATATTGCCGTCGTAGGTTTGTCCGATAAGCCGGACCGCACGTCGTATATGGTGGCCGCCGCTATGCAGAGCCGAGGCTATCGAATTATTCCCGTCAATCCGAATGCGACGGAGATTCTGGGCGAGAAATGCTACGCCTCGTTATCGGATATTCCTGAACCTGTCGATATCGTCAATGTATTCCGGCGTGCAGACCAAGTGGTTCCTATCGCAGAGGAAGCCGTCAAAATTAAAGCGAAGGTGTTCTGGCTGCAATTGGATATCGTGAATGAAGAAGCAGGCCTCATCGCCAGCGAGGCAGGCTTGGAAGTCATCATGGATCGCTGCATCAAAGTGGAAGACGCCATCCTTAACCCTCGGAACAACTAAGTAACGGCATCGCAAAAAACCGCTATTCCCTTGCCTTCACGGCTGGAGAATAGCGGTTTTTTTAATGAGGAAAGTGCGGATCGCGTTAAGCCTTCAATACGTCGTGATCGACATAACGCGCGCCATTCAACTCGCTGATCACATTAATGGCCACCTTGGCGCCGTCTCCGGCTGTGACAATGGTATGCATGGAAACCCCGGCAATCGTGCCCGCAGCCCATACGCCTTTAAGGCTTGTGTTGCCCTGTGCATCGGCATCGACGACGGTTTTGATGCGCGGCTCCGTGCCGGGTTTGGTTTGAATGCCCGAAGCCTCCGCCAAATCTGCGGATAAACCTGTTGCAAGGATGACATACTTACCTTCATATGTACCATTTTCCGCCGTCACTTGGAAACCGTCTCCGGCCTGGTCCAGCTTCGTAGCTTTGTCTTGAACGAATTCAGCGCCGAACTTTGTTGCTTGTTTCTTGCCGGTTTCGACCAAATCAGGACCGGTAATACCTTCCACGCCATAGTGGTTCTCTATCCATGCCCGCTTCGTAACGCTATGGTCACTGTCGATGACCAGCGTCTTTTTCCCTGCTTTGGCCGTGAATAAAGCCGCGCTTGCTCCTGCAGGACCTGCTCCGATAATAATGATATCATATGCCATTTCGGTGTTCCTCCTAGTAAGAGTATGGGTACCAGAAAATTATGGCATAACGGCTGTACTTAGTCAACTTATGTGTATAGAAAGTATGTTAAAGAAAAAATAATAAATTACGTTCAAGCGGAGAGAATAAAAGAGGCTCCAAAAGAAGCCCAACATAGAAAAACTTTGAAGGAGGATTTACACATGTATAACAGCTTCAACAACAATTACGGCGCATCTAACTTTAACAGCACTCCGAACACACAGACATCGCAATACCAAGCTCAGAAACAATTCCAACCATCAAGCTATGTACACAATCAGCCAAATCCAGCACAAAGCACGCAAAGCTTCAATCAAAGCTTCAATCAAGGAATGGCTTCGACAGAGTCCTATCATACTGCGAACTATCGCGGAAATCAGCCGGGACATGATGCATACTTGCGCAGCGACTCGACGACTCCGTCCGCATATCAACCATCCAGCTTCCAAAATGCTTACTCTACTTATAATAGCGGAAGAAGCAATCAATTCGCATCCACCCAATACCAACCAATCAGCTACACAGCTATGAATCAACAGCCTTTCTCCACAAGCCAATACAGCAGCTCCTCGGCGCAATCGTTCAATCAACAGCCTTTCGGACAAACGGCGGTTTCTCCAAATGCGTACCATACGGCTAACTACCGCGGCAATCAACCGGGACATGACGCTTATCTGCGCAGCGATTCCACAACGACTTCTCAACAATCGTTCCAGCCTAGCTATGCTTCCCAGCAAAGCGCGCAAGGAATGAGCAGCTACCAGCCGCAGCAAAGCTTCTATCAACAAAACGCTCAAGCTTCGAACCAAGGGTTCGGCAGCATGGGCATGGGTATGGGCCAGCAGTTCGGATATTCTTCTTCCCACTAATCCAAGCTCAATTAGCCGCTTAAATAAGCAGGTCGATCCTCGACCTGCTTATTTTGTTTTGACAAACCGGCGAACAAGCTATACGATTTGATAAGAGAAACTTTTAGGAGGTAGCATACGTTTGAACTGGATGGGGAACTTACAACAGCTCGGCCGCTCCTTGATGCTGCCCACCATTGCATTACCAATAGCTGCTGTGCTGCTTCGTCTAGGGGACCTGCCTTGGGATGCGATTCACGCATCCGGCTTTGGGGATATGCTGCTGTTAGCCGGGAATACGGTCTTTGACTATATACCCATCATCTTCGCTGTCGGTGTGGCACTGGGGCTTACGGAGAGTGCCGGTATCGCCGGACTGTCTGCCATGCTGGGCTATTTCATGTTCACACGGCTCATCGAGCATGCTTTGGGCGCACAGTTCCAACTCGGCGTACCCGGCGGAATATTAATCGGTTTGCTCGCTGCGATTATTTATCATCGATGCAAAGAGATCAAGCTGCCGGAATATATCCAATTTTTCGGTGGTCCGCGAATGGTGCCGCTCATCATGGGACTTTGTACGCTGGTCGTGTCCTATATCATGATCGGTATTGGCCCGTACTTGGAAGTAGCGATGGGCAAGCTGTCGAATTGGCTGCTCGGGATGGGCGGCTTCGGCACATTCGTATACGGCATCGCCCATCGGTTGCTTGTGCCGTCGGGCTTGCATCATATCTTAAATAACTTTTTCTGGTTCCAAGTTGGGGCCTACGAAACCTCCAAAGGCCATATGGTTTACGGTGATCTGCCGCGCTACTTCGCCGGTGATCCCACAGCAGGCATGTATATGGCCGGCTTGTATCCGATCATGATGTTCGCGCTGCCCGCCATCGCTTTTGCCATTATCGGCGAAGCTCGGGAAGATTTGAAGCCGAAGATAAGAGCCACCTTTCTGACCGCGGCATTGGCCTCGTTCTTGACAGGGGTAACGGAGCCTATAGAATTCGCCTTTCTGTTCGTCGCTCCTTATTTATTCATCATTCACGCCATCCTATCCGGTGCGGCCATGTGGCTGGCTTACGAACTGCATATCCAGCATGGCTTCTCGTATTCGGCTGGCGCTATCGATTATGTCATCAACTTGCATTTATCACATAACGGCCTGCTGCTCATTCCGATTGGACTTGTGTACGGCCTCGTGTACTATTTCATGTTCCGCTGGGCGATCAGGCGGTTCCGAATTCCTACGCCTGGGCGGGAAGAAGGCTCATCCCTTGAGGAGTGGGCCGGCGATATCCCGTACCGCTCGCCTTTGATTCTGCAAGCGCTTGGCGGGAAAGACAATATTAAGAAGATCGAAGCCTGCATTACCCGATTGCGACTTACGCTTGTTAATGATCGTTTGATAGACATCACGGCATTACGACACTTAGGAGCTGCAGGCGTCATCCGTCTTGGAGGAGGCAATGTTCAGGTCGTGTTCGGAACATTCTCAGAGCTGATACGCGAAGAAATTATGAAAGTACTGCGCAAAGATATCCATGTCGTACTGTTCCAATCGCCTATGCAGGGCCGTATGATCCCGATCGAGGAAGTGCCTGACCGGATTTTTGCATCCCGCCTGGTAGGGAACGGCGTGGCTTTTATCCCTGAGAAAGGGGAGCTGCTCTCCCCGGTTGCAGGTACGATCATGCACATCTATCCGACGATGCATGCGCTTGGTATTTTGATGGACGAGGGCTTGGAAGTCTTGCTGCATATCGGTATCGATACGTCGAGCTTGCCCGGCAAATGCTTTAATGCGGTGGTGAAAGAAGGCGACCGCGTCGAGCCCGGGCAGCTGCTCGTGAAATTTAACTATAATAAAGTGAAAAAGTTTGCTTCTTCTATGGCGACACCTATGATTATTACAAATCCGGATCTTGTTAAGTCTTGGAGCTTCGCTCCGTTCAAAGCAGTGAAAAAAGGCCAAGGTTCTGTGATGTCCGTCGTCTTAAAGCCTACTAAATCTTCGGGGGGGATGAACGGATGATCAGAGGGATAGGTGCGTCTTCAGGCATTGCGATGGGTCAGGCTTTTGTCATACCTACCTGGGAGTGGGATTTCCCTGAGAAAATGATCGATGTGACCGACCTGGCATATGAATTCGAACGCTTGTATGACGGTATCAGATCTTCCAAAGACGAGCTGGAATTGATCAAGCAGGAAATTAAAGAAGTGGTGGGGCAGGATCAAGCCTACATCTTTGATGCCCACCTGGCGATTCTGGAAGATCCGATTTTCATGAATGAAATTCAAGGCATTATCGAGCTTCAGTATAAGGCGGCCGAAGTGGCTGTCAAAGAAGTGATCGATAAGTTTGTCGGCATGTTCAATATGATCGACGATGAGTATATGAAGGAACGGGCGCTGGACATCAAGGATGTTGGCAACCGGCTGCTCAAGCACCTGCTGGGCGATACGAGCTCGACCGTTCCTCCGATCGACCATCCGTACATTCTCGTCGCCAAGGAGCTGACACCTTCGCAGCTGGCCCATCTGGACCCGTCCAAAGTGCTCGGCCTCCTGACGATTCTGGGCGGCACGCATTCCCATGTTTCGATCATGGCGAGAGCGATGTCCGTGCCTTACGTGCTGGGCTTGGAAGGGAAGCTTCTGCGTCCTATTCAGAATGGCGATTTCTTGATTATTGACGGGCAAGAGGGCACACTTTATATTAATCCGGACAAAACGACGATCGAGAGGTATCAAGCACGCAAGAAGAATTGGCTTGAGTTCAAGGAGAGTCTGCAGGAAATCGCAGATGTCGCTCCGGTCACATTGGACAACAGCATCGTAAATTTACATGCGAATATCAATTCGGTCATGGAAATCGATCAGGTCGTGCGCAATGGCGCATCCGGCGTAGGGCTGTTCCGAACCGAATATTTATACATGGATCGAGATTCGCTTCCCGGGGAGGACGAGCAATTCGAGGTGTATCGTCACGCCGCTATGCAGCTTAAGGGCCGCCCGATCGTGATTCGCACCTTGGACATCGGCGGAGATAAGAAGCTGGACTATATGCCGCTGCCCAAAGAGGATAATCCGTTCCTCGGCTACAGGGCGATCCGGATTTCGTTAGACCGGAAAGACCTCTTTCTGACGCAGCTCAAAGCGATTCTGAGGGCCAGCCATTACGGGAATGTGAAAATCATGTATCCGATGGTCAGCTCGCTTGCCGAGGTACGTCAAGCCAAGGCGATGCTGGAGAAGGCCAAAGCCGAATTGAGCGCGCAAGGCATGCCATACAATGCCAACATTGAAGTAGGCTTGACGATTGAAGTGCCTGCGGCGGCGCTCATAGCGGATGTGCTTGCCAGCGAAGTCAACTTCATGAGTATCGGGACCAACGATCTCGTGCAATATGTGCTTGCCGTAGACAGGATGAACGAAACCATCGCGCACTTATATAATCCCTATCATCCAGCTGTCATCCGGCTGCTCAAGCACGTGATCGACGCGGCCAAAGGCGTAGGCATCCCTGTCGGGGTCTGCGGCGAAATGGCGGGAGACGTCCGCGCATTGCCGATCTGGTTGGGACTCGGCATTGAAGAGCTGAGCATTTCCGTCCATACACTTCTCCAAGTGAAGCACCGCTTACTAAGTAGTGATGCGAGACAGTGCAAGCTGCTGCTGAATGAAATCCTTGCTTGCAAAACGAGTGATGAAATCATAGAGCTGCTCACGCAAACGGAACAAACCGAACAAACCGAATCCATTGTAGGAGGTAATTAACATGGAATTGCAAGGCACAAAAGTGTTAGCTTTCGTAGATGAAGAATTTGAAGATTTGGAGATGTGGTACCCGGTGCTGCGCTTGCGCGAAGCGGGAGCTGTCGTCGATATCGTAGGCCCCAAAGCCAAGACGGTATATCATGGCAAATACGGCGTGCCAATTACGACGGACTACGCATTTGACGAAGTGAAGTCATCCGATTATATCGGATTGTATGTGCCGGGCGGGTGGGCGCCCGACAAGCTGCGCCGGTATCCGGATGTGCTGCGCCTGACCAAGGAGTTCCATGAAGCCGTGAAGCCAATTGCACAAATCTGCCATGCCGGCTGGGTGCTGATCTCGGCCAAAATTGTGAACGGCTACACGATGACGTCAACGCCGGGGATTCGCGATGACCTTGAGAATGCAGGCGCAACATGGGTCGATGAAGAAGTTGTGGTCGATCGCAACATCGTTTCCGGACGCCGTCCGCCGGACCTTCCGGCTTTCTCCAAAGTATTCGCAGATGAGCTGATCAAGTTCAATTCCAGACAGGCAAAGTAATCGTACACTTCCAATCGTGGCAAAAACTACTACTCTTCATACGGCAGGAAATCGTTTAAAATCGTAGAATACCTAAGTACAAGTAATACATGTACATGCCGCCTGCCAGTGAAGGAGTGTTAGAATGCAAAAGTATTGTAAGTGCGGACGCACGATGAACCTTCGTCTGCGTACGGTTATTTATCAAAGTAAAGTGGATATTGAGAATGTACCGATTTATTCATGTGAAGCATGCGGGCGGAGTGAGGTTGTTCCTCATGTGAAACCCGAGCTTACCGGACTCATCGGCAAGCTGGGGAGCAAGCCTGAGAAGCAACAGCTGTTCTTCCACGAGTTGTCGGAAGTGGCGTTTCTGCTGCTGAAGGTAACGGAGAAAGAACATATGAACGATTCCATGGAAAAGATTGTAGAAGAGCGTATTAATGAGCTTCTGGACATCTTGCTGTTGGCGCAATCGCTAGGGGACGAGCCATGGGCGGAAGAAATTCGCAAACGGTTGTCCCAAATTACACAGAGCGCAATATCGACATAAGTTACATAGGGCCAATCCGTTTCGGATTGGCTTTTGTACATCCTGCGTACGCTTTTTGAAAACAAATTGAAATTATTTTCAAAGTATTTTCATTTTTCGTTGCAAGATGGATTAATTTGTCGTATCATAACGGTAATATACTAGGCTCGCAGAATACTTTTGAAAATGGAGAGAGTAACCGTGACCGTAACCATTTATGATGTAGCTAGAGAAGCAGGCGTATCCATGGCAACCGTTTCCAGGGTGGTTAACAACAATCCGAACGTCAAGCCGCAAACACGTAAGAAAGTTTTTGAAGCCATTGAAAGGCTCGGTTACCGGCCGAATGCCGTAGCGAGAGGCTTGGCTAGCAAGAAGACGACAACCGTCGGCGTCGTGATTCCCGACATTTCCAACTCTATCTTCGCGGAAGTGGCGCGCGGGATTGAAGATATTGCCAACATGTACCACTACAATATTATTCTAAGCAACGCCGACAAGAAGAAAGAGAAAGAAATCCGCGTGATTAACACGCTGCTGGAGAAGCAAGTCGACGGGCTGCTCTTCATGGGCGGAGTCGTTACGGAAGATCATATCCAAGCATTCCGCACCTCCTCCGTTCCTGTCGTCTTGTGCGGAACGAAGGATGAGAACCATACGATGGCTTCTGTCGACATCGATCATGAGAAAGCTGCATTCGATGCCGTCAACGTGCTGATCGAATCGGGGCACCGCGATATCGCCATGATCTCGGGAACGCTGCAGGATCCGGCGAACGGATTCGCTCGTTACCAGGGCTACAAGAAGGCGCTGGAAGCAGCCGGTATCGAGGTTCGCGACGAATATGTCCGAATCGGCAACTATCGTTACGAGTCCAGCGTGGAAGCCGTGAAATACTTCCTGGAGCTTACGCCTCGTCCGACGGCCATCTTCTCGGCAACCGACGAGATGGCGATCGGCGCTATTCATACGATTCAAGATAACGGCTTGAAAGTGCCGCAGGACATTGCCGTCATCTCCGTAGACAATATCCGCATGGCTTCCATGGTCAGACCGACACTAACGACCGTAGCCCAACCGATGTATGATATCGGAGCGGTGTCGATGCGTTTGCTGACCAAGCTGATGAACAAAGAATCGACGGACAATATGCAAGTGATTTTGCCGCATGAAGTGATCTACCGCAATTCCGTCTCGCAATAAACTGAAGCCTCTAGATGAGCGCATTCCGGGCAGGAATGGCCTTATCTAGAGGTTTTCTCCTGTATATACCTATCGAAATGAGGAATGATAACATGACATGGAAGAAACTGGCACTTATCGGTGCGATGAATGAAGAGATCGAGCTTTTGGTGGCGCATATGTCCGATGTTCGCGAAACGGTTAAGGCCGGAATTACGTTTCGGGAGGGAACGTATTACGGGAAGGAAGTCGTCGTGTGCCGCACGGGCGTCGGTAAGGTGAATGCCGCTGTCACCACCCAAATTCTCGTGGACAAATTCGGCGTTGAAGCGGTGATCTTCACGGGCGTAGCGGGAGCGCTGGCTCCGGAGCTCAATATCGGGGACTTGGTCGTCTCCACGGAATGCATGCAGCATGACATGGATGTGACACCGCTCGGCTTCGCAAGAGGGGTCATTCCTTATGAAGCCAAGTCAGTCTTCGAAGCGAACGGCAAGCTTGTAGAGCTCGCTGCAGCTGCAGGGGAGAAGCTGTTCCCAGGCAAAGTGAAGCAGGGGAAAGTGCTGTCGGGCGATCAATTTATCGCCAACCGCGAGGCGGTTGCCGATCTTCACGAGTCGCTCGGAGGCGTCTGTGTCGAGATGGAAGGAGCTTCGGTTGCGCAGGTTTGTTCCATGAATGACGTTCCTTACGTCGTGCTGCGCTCGATGTCTGACAAGGCCGATGGATCGGCTCATGTGAACTTCGCGGAATTTACGGTGCAAGCCTCGGAGAATTCCTACAAAATGGTGGAAGAAATCGTAAAGCAGCTGTAAGCCCAACAGCCCCAAAAAGCTCAGAAAACGCCTTGATGGCGGGTTCTGAGCTTTTTGGGCGACGGCTTATTTCAAATACATCATGGCAAGCTCTTTGGTCTGCCGGTTCTTCTCTGTAATAATCTGGCGCCTCGGAATAGGCGTCCAGGCATCCGCAGGGTCCAGCCAGGTGTCCGCCAGCTGGACCGGGCTCTTGCTCTGCCAGGCGTCCAGCCACGCCTGGGGCAGCGACAGCTGCGGCTGCGCCGTCAGCTGGGACAACACCGCCTGCTCGCTCATGACGAGCCAGAGCAGGCTCCAAGCGCGCGGTACGACACGCCAGATGTCGTACCCGCCGCCCCCGAGCGCCACCCAGCGCCCTTCGCACCAGGTGTGCGCAAGGGAGTGGATCAGCTCGGGCATAGCCTTGTACACGCGCATGGAGCAGTGCACATGCGCGAGCGGGTCGAACGCATGGGCGTCGCATCCATGCTGCGAGACGATCACGTCCGGCTGGAAGCGGGCGATCGTCTCGGTCAGCACCTCGCCGAAGCATTCCAGCCACGACTCGTCCTCGGTGTAAGGCTCCACCGGGACGTTAATGCTTGTCCCGAACGCATCGCCTTCGCCGCGTTCGTTCACGGCGCCCGTGCCGGGGAACAAATATTTCCCCGTCTCATGAATGGACAGCGTGCATACCTGGGGATCGGCGTAGAAGCTCCACTGTACGCCATCCCCATGATGCACATCCGTATCGACGTACAGCACTTTCGCGCCGTACGTCTCCTTGATATGCGCAATCGCCGCCGAAGCGTCGTTGTAGACGCAGAAGCCGGCGCCCTTGCTCTGCAGGGCGTGGTGCAGCCCGCCGCCGAGATGGAGCGCATGCGGGGCTTGGCCGGACATCACGAGGTCCGCTGCCGTGATGGAGCCCCCCACAATCTTCGCCGTGATGTCGTGCATCCCGGGGAAGAAGGGCGTGTCGTCGGTGTCGAGGCCGAAGCGCGCCGCTTCCTTGATCCAGCGCTCCTCCGGCACGTCTTGGCTAAGCGCTTTCACCGCTTCGATGTAAGCGGGTGCGTGGACCCGCAGCAGCTCGCGCTCCGCAGCCGGGCGAGGCGCTCGAAGCATGCTGTCATCCAGCGCTCCGGCTTTACGCAGCAGATCGACGGTCATGACCAGCCGATCCTGATTAAAAGGGTGCTGTTCATTAAATTTATACTGAATTTCTTCATCGTCATAGATGAAGACAGGACTCGCTGCTTGCTTGTTCATATCCCACATTCCCCCGAATGGGCTAACCCTCTTGCCTTAAGCCCTAGAAATCCTTTCGCCGCAGCGAACTTAGTACATGAAGCGCTGTTGAAACCGAATGCGGTCAAACTGCTCGACGGAAGCTAACGGCACTTGTTTGCCGATTCGCACCATAAGACAATTGGCCGGATGCGAGCAGATTTCCGGATCGTCGGTAGCGAACCAGATCATATCGACGCTTTTCATCAGCTTCTCCATCATTTGACGGTATTCCCAGACCGTGAGCTTGCTGTTCTCCAAGTCCCAGTGCCAGTAATACTCCGTGCTGAAGCAGATGACATTTTCCATTTGCTCCTCTTCAAAGGCGAGACGAATCATTTTCTTCCCCAGTCCCATCGAGCGATAATCATCCGCAACTTCAATCGCTCCGAGCTCGATCAAATCCTGCATGCGGCCTTGCGACCACCGCTCGATTTCATCGGGGTAATGAAAGGTGACATATCCGACGATCGTCGAACCGTCTCTGGCAATGATAATGCGGCCTTCCGGCAGCTCCGCAATTTCCACCAAGGCTTCATGCTGCTCCTTAGGCCTGCGGAAGGCGTCCAATTTGTGGTGCATGGTGAGAGCGCGCAGGCTCTCGGCTGAGACAGGACCTTCGACTATAAGTTCTGGCTGATCGGGAGCTCTCTGCAAGCGAATGGCGTGATAAATTTTGATATGCTGCATAGCCTTAGCTCTCCTTTTGAAAAACAGCATGATGAGTGATTCCTTCTTCGTTCGGTCATAGTCCCTTTATATCAAATTTTATTTGGAAATAAAAGCCGAACTAAACGTAGGCGAAAAAAATTCTGTGTGTTATAATAGAATGTGTCAAAAATCGATCACATTTTGCTCAAATACATCAGTAAAATGAAAGCGGTTTATCACGTGAGGAGGGTTTTACGAACATGGATCAAATGAAAGTTGAACTCGTTGAAGCTGTTGCTGCTAATCCTAACATGAAAAATTACGAAGAAACTCATGCAAACTTCGACTGGAAAGAGATCGAAAAGAACTTTTCGTGGTATGAAACGGGGAAGGTGAACATGGCTTATGAAGCCATCGACCGTCATGCCGAATCCGCTAAGAAGGATAAAATTGCCCTTTACTATAGCGACAATCAAAGAGAAGAAGCGATTACATATGGCGAAATGAAAGCGAAATCAAACCAATTCGGGAATGTGCTGCGCAATCTTGGCATCGGCAAAGGGGAGCGCGTGTTTATTTTCATGCCGCGTACGCCTGAGCTGTACTATGCCTTGTTGGGCACACTCAAAGTGGGCGCGGTCGTCGGTCCGCTGTTCGAAGCCTTCATGGAGACCGCTGTCAAAGACCGCTTGGAAGACAGTGCAGCCGTCGCGATTATTACAACGCCTAGCCTGCTGTCCCGCATTCCGGCGAGTGAGCTTCCGAACCTGAAGCACATTATCGTCGTAGGGGACAATGTGGAGCCTGCCGCAGGGCATGTCGATTACTACCAAGAGATGGAGAAAGCGTCCACCGATTTGGAGATTGAGTGGCTGGACCGCGAAGACGGGCTTATCATTCACTACACTTCGGGTTCCACGGGCAAGCCCAAAGGCGTGTTCCACGTGCAGAACGCGATGCTGCAGCATTACTATACAGGCAAAATCGTACTGGATCTGCAAGAGGACGATATTTATTGGTGTACGGCAGACCCGGGTTGGGTAACGGGTACCTCTTACGGCATCTTCGCCCCGTGGCTGAACGGAGCGACGAATGTCATCCGCGGAGGGCGCTTCAGTCCGCAAGATTGGTACAATACGCTGCAGAAATACAAAGTAACCGTTTGGTACAGCGCACCGACTGCGTTCCGTATGCTGATGGGCGCCGGTGACGATGTGGTTGCCGGTTATGACCTGTCTTCGCTGCGCCATGTGCTCAGCGTAGGCGAGCCGTTGAATCCGGAAGTTGTTCGTTGGGGACTTAAAGTGTACAACCAGCGTATCCATGATACTTGGTGGATGACGGAAACGGGCGGACAGCTGATCTGTAACTATCCTTCCATGACGATCAAACCGGGATCCATGGGCCGTCCGATTCCGGGCGTGGAAGCTGCCATCATCGACGATGCGGGCAATGTGCTGCCTCCGAACCGGATGGGCAACTTGGCCATTAAGACGCCTTGGCCATCCATGATGCGCAAAATTTGGAACAATCCTGCCAAATATGAAGAGTACTTCCGTTTGACCGGCTGGTATGTATCCGGCGACTCGGCTTACATGGACGAAGAAGGCTACTTCTGGTTCCAGGGGCGCGTGGATGACGTCATTAACACCGCAGGCGAGCGGGTCGGCCCTTTCGAGGTGGAGAGCAAGCTGGTCGAGCACCCGGCAGTGGCGGAAGCAGGCGTCATCGGGAAGCCGGATCCGATGCGCGGCGAGATTATCAAAGCATTCATCGCCTTGCGTGAAGGGTTCACGCCATCGGACGAACTGAAGGCCGACATTTCCAAGTTTGTCAAAGAAGGGCTGTCCGCGCATGCGGCGCCGCGCGAAATTGAATTCAAAGACAAGCTGCCCAAAACGCGCAGCGGCAAAATCATGCGCCGCGTGCTTAAGGCTTGGGAGCTCAATTTGCCGACAGGCGATTTATCGACAATTGAAGATTAATGAGAAGAACCTAGCGGTGCGAACACCGCTAGGTTCTTTTTTTAATCGTTATAAGCAATAGCCGCAGAAGGTTTGGACTCGCCGGAATCGTTGACAGCCGTTACCTTGTAGTAACCGTTGTAGGCCGCTGCGTAGTAATGGAACTCTGCCGCGTTGTCGACGGTACCGAGCTTCGTATAGGTGCCTTTCTCTTTGCTGCTATAGTAGACATTGTATTTCTTGACTTTATCTTTGGACGCATTCGCTTTCCAAGTGAGCGTAATGCCTGCGCCATCCGCTTTGGCTTTGAGGCCGGTTGGCGCGGCCGGAGCGTCCTTGGCTGCCGTGCCCGGAGACTCTGACGGTCCGGCAGGCTCCTTCGTCGATTCCGGTACCGGTGTGCCTTCGCCGGAAGGGACGAACAAGGAGTCTAGCGAGCTGCCGTCCGTGTAGGAGGAACGGCTTGGTGCCGATTCTTTGCCGGCTACGTCGACGGCGGTTACATAGTAGCCCATCAAGCTTGCGGCTGGAATCGTATCGTTGAATTTCGCTTCGTCACCTGCCAGGACGACCTTGCCGCCCATCAGCTGGAACTTGCCGCGATTGTCGGAACGATAGATGCGGTAACCGACGAGATCCGCGCCGCTGCTTGGCTGGAAGGTGATCGTCACGTGCTCGCCGTTCTTCGAGACGGCGACGTTCGTAGGTGCCGCCGGCTCTTTGCCGTCGTCAGCCCGCGGGTCCATTTCGGACGGCGCATCGTCGTCATAGTCCGTCGGCTTGTAGTTGTCGATCGGCTTGCGGCTCTTCTCCGGAAGCTTGCTCATCGCATCCTGAATTTCTTTGAGCAGCTGGGAGATCGACTTCTGACGTTTGATGACCGTTTTCTCTTGGACGAAATCCGCCGGCGTGCTATCCTGCGCGATGTAATTCAATCCGTTATAAGAACTGATTTTCATAGGGACCAACACGTTGTCGACTTCCGTCGGCACATACTTCTTGTTGAAGATATCGGTCACTTGCAGGTTGGAGCTTGCCGTCAGCTCGCTCGGCAGCTTGCCGGACAAGCTGGAGACGGTGGCGGAGACGATTCCATCCGGCTTCGTGAACGTTTTGGCAGGGAAAAGCTCCGGCTTCTGCTCAATGGTCTTGTTCATGATCAAAGCCCAAATATCTTTGGCATGGTTCGTTTGCAGCGTCTTGGACGACAGCTTGTTAATCGGCTGATCGTAGCCGATCCAGACGCCGACCGTAATGTCAGGACTAAAGCCCATGAACCAGGCATCCGCATCATCCTGCGTGGAACCGGTTTTGCCGGAAATCTCGATCTTGCCGTATGATTTGTATTTCTTCATCAGATCCGTGGCCGTACCTTGGCTGATGACCGTTTTCATCATATCGGTAATCAGATAGGCGCTTTGCGGCGAGAAGACCTGGGTCGGCTTCTGATCGTGGGCATAGATCGTCTGGCCGTTCGAGTCTTTAATTTCGCGAATCATGAATGTTTCGTTAAACACGCCCTTGTTCGGGATGGCTGCATACGCTCCGGTCAGCTCTCTGACGGACGTACCGCGGCTTAACCCGCCGATAACCCCTGTTTGTGCGTAGTAATCTTCTTTCTGAATCGATGTGATGCCGAGCTGTTTGGCGAAATCCCAAGCATCGTTGATTCCCACCTTATTCAAGAAGATATCAATGGCAGGAATATTGTAGGACTGGTTCAAAGCTTTTCGCGCGGTCATCAAGCCATGGAACTTGTGATCCCAGTTCTCCGGCAGGTGGAAGCCTTTGACGCCGTCTTTCAAAATGATCGGGATATCGTCCACGATGCTTGCCGGCTGAATGGCGCCTTTCTCAAGAGCCGGAATGTAGGCGGCGATCGGCTTCATGGTCGAGCCCGGCTGTCTGTACGCTTGCGTCGCATGGTTCAGCTGCTCCTTGAAGAAGTCGCGGCCTTCGATCATGCCTTTGATAGCGCCGGTCTTGGAATCGATCATGATCGCTCCGACCTGTTCGATCCCTTTCTTCGGATCGTCCGGTGCGAAATTCTTGTCGTTGTTCGAAATTTCGTGCATGGAATCGTAGATCGTCTTGTCGATCGTCGTATAGATCTGGTACCCGCCGCGCAGAAGCTGCGTATGTATACTCTTCAGAGCTTCGTTATATGCGGCTTGATTCTTCACCGGATCAAGTTCGGGCTTCTGAATTTTGAGTAAAATTTCAGCGGCTTCTTTCTCCGTTTCGATCATCAAATACGGGTAAGTCGTGTAGGCCTTCTGAGCGGCAGGCGGCATCGACGCTTTTAGATCGAATTTGAGTGCATCTTGATATTGTTCATTCGTTATTTTTTGTTCTTCCAACATTCGCTTCAGTACGAGCTGCTGACGGGTGACGGCTTTCTTGAAGCCTTCCTCATCGAACGCCGGCTTGCTTGTAAAGGCCGAATATTGCGAAGGGGATTGCGGCAGACCGGCCAGATAGGCGGCTTGGGCAACATTCAATTTGCTCAGATCGTCAATATCGAACAGCCCTTTGGCTGCGGCTTTGATGCCGTACAGGTTGTAGCCTGTCGCGCCGTTGCCGTAAGGAATTTTGTTGAGATAAGCGAGCAAAATTTCGTCCTTCGACATGAGCCGCTCCATTCGGAGTGCAAGCAGCAATTCTCTTGCCTTGCGGCCGTCATCGCGGTCGAGGGTCAGGAATACCCGTCTGGCCAGCTGTTGGGTAATCGTGCTTCCGCCGGTTTGAACTTCTTCGTTCAGCAGCTTCTGCGTGACTGCGCGGTATAATCCGCGGAAATCGATCCCGTGATGTTTGTTGAAGTCCTTGTCTTCAATCGACAGAACGGCATCCAACAGCACTTGCGGGATGTCATCGAGCTGGGCAAGACGCCTGTCTTCTTCGGTTCTTAATTGTCCAATGACCGTATCGTCATTGAAGTAAGCGAATCCGGTGATGGCATTTTCCTGCATCTGCTGGCGAATCTCTTCTTCACTGCGAACCGGGTCTTTCTTGACGAGAGCGCTGACATATCCGAATGCGGCGAATCCACCTACAAGACCTGCCAGAAATGCGGAAATCAGCGTCCATTTTAGCGTAATCCATGTTACTTTGAGTGTTGTTCTCACCCATGGGCGATTCCATTTAGCGAAAAAATTGCGCATAAGTTCAGATATCCTCCTTACATGAACGCTAATAGTATACCATAATTGCCCTTCCTGCGGTAATGATGAACGAAGAATACGTGCTTGCACCGTTTGACAATTCGCAGAAATTTGTGATATATATGGAATCAAATGCGGAGATGGATCAGCAGTAGGTAGCTTGCGGATGCTTTCAGAGAGCCGGTGGAAGGTGCGAACCGGTACCTGCAGGTTAGTGAATTACGGTCAGGAGCAGTAAGTGGGAATTTGCAGCCGAACGAGCTGCATTAGTAGTATTTACCGGTTAAGCCCCGTTATAGGCCACAGAGTGAAAATAGTCAGCCGTACAGATCCGATCTTCGGATATAGAGGTACGTAACTGCTGTTTTAATTAGGGTGGTACCGCGAGTCAAGTCTTCTCGTCCCTTTGTGGATGAAAGGCTTTTTTGCGTTTACACGAGACAAGGAGATGGATGGACATGTCGATTTTGAAAGATTTGGAGTTTCGCGGCTTGCTGCATCAAATTACGGACCGCGAAGGTTTAGACAAGAAGCTTAGCGAAGAGCGGGTCGTGCTCTACTGCGGGTTCGATCCGACGGCGGACAGCCTGCATATCGGCAGCTTGCTGCCGATATTGACGCTGAGACGGTTTCAACAGGCCGGACATATTCCGCTGGCGCTCGTTGGGGGCGGCACAGGTCTGATTGGCGATCCGAGCGGCAAAGCGAACGAGCGAACGCTGAACGGTCCAGAGACGGTGCAAGCCTGGTCACAAAGCATCAAAGAGCAGCTATCGCGCTTCCTGGACTTCTCGCCGGAGCTCGACAACAGCGCAGAGCTGGTGAATAACTACGATTGGCTCGGCTCGCTCAATGTGATCGAATTCCTGCGCGATGTAGGCAAAAACTTCACAGTGAACTACATGCTCGCCAAAGATTCGGTGGATTCCCGGATTTCCAAAGGAATATCGTTCACAGAATTCAGCTATATGATTCTGCAATCGTACGATTTCTTGAAGCTGAATGAAACGAAGAATTGCTCTCTGCAAATTGGCGGAAGCGATCAATGGGGCAATATTACCGCCGGTCTAGAGCTCATCGGCAAGACGACCGAGAACCGGGCTTACGGCGTCACGCTGCCGCTCGTTACCAAAAGCGACGGGCAAAAATTCGGCAAAACGGAAGGCGGAGCGATCTGGCTCGATGCGAACAAAACATCGCCTTATCAGTTCTACCAGTTCTGGTTGGGTACGGCGGATGCCGACGTTATTCGTTTCTTGAAGTATTTCACCTTCATCAGCCATGAAGAGATCGAGCGTCTGGAAACTGAAGTGCAGACACAGCCGGAGAAGCGGGAAGCGCAGAAGCTGCTTGCCCGTGAAGTGACGAAGCTGGTGCACGGCAGTGAGGCGCTGGAGAGCGCGCTGAACATTACGGCCGCCCTGTTCAGCGGTAATATTCAGGAGCTGTCCCGTCAAGAGATCGAGGAAGCTTTCAAAGATGTGCCTTCCTCGGTGATTGAGCAGGAGGATATCGCATTGGTGGATCTGCTTATTGCCGTCGGTGCAGCGCCATCCAAGCGTCAAGCCCGTCAAGATATCGAGAGCGGCGCGGTGACCGTCAACGGCGTCAAGGTAACGTCGCTTGAAGCGGCAGCCCAAGATCTAGGCAGGCTGGGAGAGACGTATCTCGTCATTCGCCGCGGCAAAAAGAACTATTACCTGGCGCAATTCAAATAGATACAAAAAATAAACCCCTCAGGGAAATCCCTAAGGGGTTTGCTTTTATTAACGGCTGTAGAACTCGACGATTTGTTTCTCGTCAATTTCTTGTGGAAGCTCAGCGCGCTCTGGCAAACGGATGTATTTGCCTTCTACAGCTGCATCGTTGAACTCCAGGTAAGCTGGCAGGTGGTTACGGTTAGCAAGAGCTTCTTTCACTGCGGAAAGACCTTTGCTTCTTTCGCGAAGTGCAATCACGTCGCCAGTGGAAACGATGTAGGAAGCGATATCCACTTTCTTGCCGTTCACAGTCACGTGACCGTGGGAAACAAGTTGACGTGCGCCTGCACGGGAGTTGGAAAGACCAAGACGGTAAACCAGGTTGTCCAAACGGCTCTCAAGCAGAACCATGAAGTTTTCACCGGCAATACCTTTCAATTTGGAAGCTTTGTCGAACAAGTTGCGGAATTGCTTCTCGTTCAAACCGTACATGTGGCGAAGTTTTTGTTTTTCGTTTAATTGAACGCCATAGCCGCTCATTTTTTTGCGTTGTCCTGGGCCGTGTTGACCTGGAGGGAATGGGCGTTTCATGTCTTTGCCGTTACCGCTCAAGGAAATACCTACGCGGCGGCTTAATTTGAACTTAGGTCCTGTATAACGTGACATTTAGGAAAAACTCCTTCTTTTTACAAATAGTTTAGTAGAAAGCATCTAGATGTCAGGGTGAAGACAAGTGCCTGATTTTGCTAACGAATCATCATGTGTAATTCCCTGTCAAGAGTAGTTCAGCCGCTGTCTTGGCAGGAGCAAAAGCAGTGAGGGTGATCACAAATGGCATTCACCGTAATCTTGGTGTTACTCGACTTCTTATTTTATTAAAAACGACGGCAAGTGTCAAGTCTGAATCCATCGTCTGGAATTGAAAATGTCGTGCAATGCGGGCAGAAAAATAGTATGATTACGAAGTATACATTTTGTACTGGATCAATAGGACTACGTTTGGTAGTGAGGGGAGCCTATGAGTGAATCACTTCGTAGTATGAAACAGCATAGCCCGGCAGAGCACTTCGAAGCATTTATTCGGCAAGGACTTGTTCTTTCTAGCAACTTTTCCTATGAAGAATGGCATTGCCATCAAGCGCTTCAAGACGCCTTCGAGTATTGGATCTATGAGTTCGGACAAGCCATGCTTCCGCCGCGAACCGCGTTCTTAAGCGCAGGCAGCGATCTCCGCGTGATGAATGCCTGCTCGCATGATACCCCGTTCTTGGACGATTTATTGCAAACGGGTACATCATGGAGCTTCACGGACCGATTGGATAATCCGATTGCCCGCAGCGCTGAGATGCGGAGCCTGCAGACGATGTCCGGCGCGCAAATGGGATCCTCCCAGCTGCTGACAACGCAGGGAGCGGCCATACCGATCCTGAATCCGCATGGAAAGCCAATCGCTTTTTTGGGACTATTTTCCCAATTGCACGATGATATAGATGAGCTCGCTCAATTATTATATACATTATCCATTTCGTTTCACAGCTGTGTGCAGAGCATTGAAGACCGCCGCAGATACGATCTGCTGCTGCTCCAGCATCAACAGCGCGAGCTGGATTTCAAGAAGCACGATATTTTGTTCGATGCTTCCAAGAAGCTTCATGCGAAGATTGACGTCGATTCCGTTTTGACGGAAGCCATCGAATGCTTATACCGGGTATACCCGCTTATGCAGGTGGATTTGCTGCTGTCACAAGATAATGACTCGACGAATTTGTCCGTGAAGCCGTTGAATTTTCAGAGTATTGAGAACGATATCTGTACCCGGGCTTTTATGGAAAGCACCGTGATCTTCGAGCCGACACCCGGCAGCGAAGGTCCCAGCACGGGCAAGGTAGCCGCTCCGTTATCGGGCAAACAAGGCGTTTACGGCGTGCTCTACATGCAATTCGAGCACGATCTGATCCATGCTTCCGATCTGCAATTCATCTCTTTGCTTGCGGATACGGCCGGCTCAGCCTTCGAGAATGCGAAGCTGTACGAGCAATCCAATCTGATGATCAACGAGCTGCGTTTAATTAACGAGATTACGAAGCAGCTGAATCAGAGCCTCAGGTTGAACGAAATTTTCAGCTCGGCCTCTGCGGAGCTGTTACACATTTTCGGTGCCGATTACAGCTGCATTCTGCAAACGAACAAAGATCAGAAGGACAAGCTGATCGTTCAAGCGACGAATTTGCCGGCTATTATTCATGAGTCCTTCGCTATGGATCAAGGCTTTTCCGGTCTGATCTACCGTACGAAAGAACCGGTTATCATCTCGGATTATTGGTCGAACAACAAAGTGAAGTCCAGGCTGATGCAGCTGACGAATTCGAGATCCTTGATCGGTTCGCCGATTCTGGTGAACGGAGAGGTGCAAGGTGTCATCCTCGTCGTCCACAGCAAGCCGAATTTCTTCTCCTACGATAATTACAAGCTGCTGCAGGTGCTTTCCGGGCATATCGGTCTGGCCATGACGAATGCGTCGCTGCATGCGGAAGTGAAGCGCATGGTTATTACGGATAATTTGACGGGGCTGTATGCCCGCCATTACTTGGATGAACAGGCTAATGCCCTGCAGAAGAAAGATTTCTGCGGCTCCCTGATTGTGGTGGATATCGATAATTTCAAACGGATCAACGATACGCACGGCCATCAGATCGGTGATGAAATCTTGATTCAGGTCTCCCAGATTATTAAGACCAGCATTCGGGACAGCGATATCGCGGCGAGATGGGGCGGAGAGGAGTTAGCCGTGTACTTGCCTCAAGTCGCCAAGGATCAGACCATTCGCATTGCCGAACGGATTCGCACGCGGGTGATGGAAGAGACCGACCCGCATGTGACGGTCTCCTGCGGTGTCTCCGATTGGAATTGGGAAGAGGACAAGATCAGCGTAGAATCCTTGTTCTACCGCGCCGATATGGCGCTATATCAAGCGAAGAATAATGGCCGTAACCAGATTCAGGTCGGTTAATAACGCATATAACCATTTGCCGGCAGGCAGGTGGTTTTTATTTTTCATATTTCGGAGGAAAGAGGGCATGCTAGATGCAGGTTCGTGCTACTTTTCTCTTCCTGTACTAACGGTAACATGTTACAATAGTTGGGTTAAGGGAAGGATGGTCGAAATTTGTCAGTGGTCAGAAAAAAGCGGATTCTCTCAATTTTATGTGTTCTTGTTTTACTTGCTGGGTTGATTTATTTCTTCTTCTATAACCCTATCGGCATTAAGCTGGCTCACAGCAATATGCGTCAACTGGCTGATCACTTGAGGGATCTGGGTTGGACAGGTAAAATCATCGGGATGGCCTTAATTTTCGGCCAAACGTTTTTTCCTTTTATCCCGTTTGTTCTTGTCGCAGGAACGAATGTCGCCATTTTCGGGATAGAGGTTGGATTTCTCGTGAATTATGTGATGTCCGTTCTGGGAGCCGTCGCTTCGTTTTATTTCGCCCGTTATTACGGACATGCCTGGGTCGAGAAGAAGCTGGAACGATTCCCGCTCGTTACGCAGTTCAGCCGCCGGATGGAACGCCGGGGATTCCTGTATGTGCTGTTAGGCAGGCTCATTCCGGTATTGCCTTCTTCGGCGATTAATTTCGCTGCAGGGCTGACGAGAATCAGGTTTACGCATTTCCTGTGGGGAACGGTGCTGGGGAAACTGCCGATTGTGTTCCTGGAGTCATTGATCGCCCATGATTTGTTTCATTTCCATAAGTACAAAGGGCGGCTGCTCATCCTCTTGGGCATTTTGATCGTGTTGATTTTCATTGGAAACGGGGTAAAGCGGGCGCTGGCGCCAAAGACCAAATAAAGCGCTCTCTTCTTGGAGAATGAAGGAAATTTTCTAGTTGCGCTTTATCACCTATCCAAGTTATCATATAGAAAGCAAGGCGACTAACTCATATGCAAATAAATGGAGGAATGAAATATGCCAAGTGCTAACAATGCAGCAATTGTTGAAATTTCACAAACAGCTAATAAATTTAGATCATCCATCGTTCTCCAATACGATAATAAGTATATCGACGTGAAGAGTATCTTAGGCTTGTTCACAACGCTTTTGAGCTCAAGTACATATGATTTGCACGTTCATGGGCCGGATGCACAAGAAGCGAAAATCGCAATGGCTGAAGTTTTTGCTAAACACGAACTCGGGGTTAACGTTGTAGAAGACTAGTCCAACCTCCGGATGAAGGTACTCTCAGAATCTCTGAGGGTACCTTCTCTTGTATATTGGCGCAATTTCGCTTAATATAGATCATATAAGGACGGATGACTATGCGTATAGGGGGAAGTGGAATGTCTTCATCTGATCTATTGCTGGACATGAATCAAAAGGCGCTAAATCTTCTTCAAGAAGATGCAGATAAAATCGAGAAGCTGATCGAAGTACAGATGGAAAACTTGACGACGCGTCAATGCCCGCTGTATGAAGAAGTTCTAGATACGCAAATGTACGGTCTGTCTAGAGAGATTGATTTTGCCATTCGGGCGGGGCTCATCTCCGAGCTGCCGGGCAAACAAATCCTCAGCAAGCTTGAACGTAATCTTGCTCAGCTATATGAAGCGCTTAATAACAAAAAGTAACCCATCGCTGGGTTACTTTTTTTTGTGGATTGAAACGCTAGACGAGGAAGAACACGACGCCCAGGATGATGTAGACGACGAGCAGCAGCAGTCCTTCGTACCAATTCGTCGAACCGTCCTGCGTAATGGACTTCGTTATAAAGACGGCAACCCCGATTGCGGCGAGCTCGTATGTAGTGAAGACGATGTTCATCGGCGTGCCGCTGATGAAGAAGCTGGCAATGACCAGCACGGGAGCTACGAACAGCGCGATTTGCAGGGAGCTTCCGATGGCGATCTCGACGGCAGCGCCCATTTTGTTCTTCATGGCCATCATGACGGCAGCGCTGTGTTCGGCCGCGTTGCCGATGATCGCCACAAGGAAGGCCCCGACGAACAGCTCGGAGAATCCGAACTTATGCGTGACTTCCTCTAAGGTGCCGACCAGCCATTCGCTCGTAAAAGCCACCATCACCGTAGCCAGCACCAAGAACAGAATCGAAGTCGTTTTGGACCAGGCCGCTTCCCCGTGTTCGATGGCTTCATCGGACAGAATGCTTTTGTGCGTAATCATGGAGAAGATCAGCCATAGGATGTAGGCGGCTATGAGCAGAATGGCGACGATCATGCTCATGCTCGAAGTTTCTTTGGTCGTCAAACCCCCGGTGAAGATAGCTGGAATGAAGAGCGCGACGACACCGAGAATCATCAGGGAAGAGTTATGGGAAGCGAGCTTCACATTGAACGACTGCTCCTTGAACTTCAGTCCGCCTGCAAAAATACTGAGTCCCAGCACAAGCAGCAGGTTCCCGATGATCGCGCCGGTAAGGCTGGCTTTGACGATGTCATACAAGCCGTCTTTCACCAGGAAGAAGGCGATGATGAGCTCGGCTGCGTTGCCGAACGTGGCGTTCAGGAAGCCGCCTACACGCTCGCCTGCATAATGAGCTACGCTTTCCGTCGCTTTGCCCAAGAAGCCGGCAACAAATATAATCGCGATACAGGCAATGACGAATTGCCAGGTCGTGTTCACATGCATGTAATGCGCAATGGCCGTTGCCACAAAAGAAATGATTAAACCTGCGTAAAACAATTTACCCTTCAATGTACACCCTCCGACTCCTAAAGTATGGAAACCTTTTAACTTCTTCTTACTATACCCAGTTTGGCTTTTAAAGTAAATTCGATTTGGGCATTTCTTGCTTTCATGTATTGAACTTATTACAATAGATTTATACCTGAGCGGAGAGGCTTTGGGGCTCCGTTCAATGATCCTACGTTAGGAGTTGATACATATGGCTGAAGACAATCAAACCGGCTTAATTCGTATTTCTGATGATGTTGTATCCACCATAGCAGGTCTTGCAGCTCTGGAAACACCCGGCATCGCCGGTATGTCCGGCGGCATCTCCGAAGGCTTGGCGAAGCGTCTGAGCGGTAAGAACGTACAGCGCGGCGTCTCCGTCGAGGTCGGTCAAGTCGAAGCGGCGATCGATCTGCGCGTCATCGTCAACTACGGTTCGCGCATTCAGGACGTTTGCAGGGATCTCCAGGAGAACGTGCGGGAAGCCGTTGAGAATATGACCGGATTAACGGTGGTCGAAGTGAATGTGAAGGTGGAAGGCGTTGCCTTCAAAGAAGACAACAACACCGAAGTGGACGATCCTCATCGCGTCAAATAAAAAAAAGACCCAATCGAATGCGAAGTCGATTAGGGTCTTTTTTTGGCAGGAGGCGCTTCTTTCTGCGATTGCTCCCGCGATATGCTGAGGATGACGCCCATGCTGATAAGCGATACCATCATGGAGGAACCGCCGGCCGATATGAAGGGCAGGGTTACCCCGGTAAGCGGGATCGTCCCTGTAACACCACCGATGTTAATGAACGCCTGGAAAGCGAACATCACCATGATGCCGACGCCGGAGAGCATACCGAACATATCGGGGCAGCGCACCGCGATCAGAATTCCCCGCCAGATGAAGAAAATAAAGACCAGAATGAATAGGGAACTTCCGATGAAGCCTAACTCCTCGCCGATAATGGCGAAAATGAAGTCGTTGTGCGCTTCAGGCAAGTAATGCAGCTTCTGAATGCCTTGTCCGAAGCCTGCGCCGGTCAAGCCGCCGTGCCCGAACGCATACAGCGATTGCACCACCTGGTGCCCCGAGCCTTGCGGGTCCGAGAAAGGATCCATGAACGAGGTCAGCCGGTTAATCCGGTAGTTCGTGCTGTCCGATCCGCCCTTTAACATATAAAGGGACAGTCCGACGGCGGCCAGCGTAATTAGGCTTGTCCCCAGCAGGAAGATGTGCTTCAGATTCGAGCCTCCGACCATAATGACGATGGCGGAGCAAACGAATAGAATCATGCAGGAGCCTAAGTCCGGCTGGAGCATGATCAAGAAGCATACGAAGCCGACAATGATCAAAGCGGGAAGCAGTCCCTTTTTGAAATTGCGAAACTTCTCATCTTTGTTGCTGATGAGTGAAGCCAGATAGAGAATCACGATCAGCTTGGCAAATTCCGTTGGCTGGATGCCGAATTTGCCAAGTGTGAACCAGCTGGATGCTCCGTTCGCTTCGCTCGTAAAAATAACGAAGATCAAACCAAGCACGACAAGGAAGAAAGCAGGAATCACGAGCTTCTTCAGCTTCGTGTAATGGAGGTTCATGCAAAAGAACATGCCGACCGTTCCAATGAACACCGCGATGAGCTGCTTTTTCGTGAAGGCCCACGGATCTCCGTAATAGGCGCTTGTCATTGAACTTGCGCTGAAAACCATAGCGAGTCCGAAGCAAACAAGTGCAAAGGTTAGTAGAAGCAGCAGAAAATCCGGCGTTCCTCTTCGAGGTGGATTCATGCTGTATCCTCGCCTATTCGGCTAACGCTTGCTTCAATTGATCTAGTTTTTGTTTGGATAGTTTCATGACAGCATCCGGAACAGGGGAATTGTAATCCAACCCGTGCGGGAATGTTTCTCTTCCTATGTAAGCATCTTCTACAAACAAAATCGCATAAGGAGATTCCAGTTTGCCGCTTTCGACACGTGTGTTGACACGCAAGAAGTAGACGGATTTGCTTGCTTTATCTTCCATTTTGAAATCATAAGTCGCACGAGTGTATTCCCATTGCCAACGAACAAAACCGAGTTTCGTCGTTACTTCATCCAGATGAGCCAGATCGCTTTTCAAGCCTTTTAAGCCAGTTGCTTCAATAATCACTTATAACGCCTCCATATTGTACGTATGCATTCTTTATTCATGATAGTATGTTTCCAAAAGTTGTGCAAGTCGAGAAGGACTTCTAATTTCTAATATTTGATGGCACTTTGGAGATGAAACGGCAGCATTAATTTGGTAGAATAGGTTCAATAACCAAAGCAAGAACCAACAACGGGCGGAGGATTTACCATATGAACGAAATTCAAACGGACTTGCAAGCCATTTATGAAGAGATGGTCGCCTGGAGGCGCTACTTGCACCAGAACCCCGAGCTCTCCTTTCACGAATACCGGACGGCTGAATTCGTCGCGAATCATTTGCGCAGTTGGAATATTGAAGTTCGCACGGGCGTAGGCGGCAACGGTGTCGTAGGGCTGCTGCGCGGCAGCGGTGACGGACCTACGGTTGCGCTCCGGGCCGACATGGACGCTCTGCCGATCCAGGATGAGAAGAATTGCGCCTATGCGTCCAAGACCGCAGGCATTATGCATGCTTGCGGGCATGACGCCCACACATCGACACTGCTGGGCATTGCCAAGGTGGCAAGCCGGCACCGGACCAAGCTGAAAGGGAATTTGGTGTTTCTCTTCCAACATGCCGAAGAAATCACTCCGGGCGGCGCGGATGCCATGATTCAGAACGGGGCTCTGGAAGGTGTCGACGCTGTGTTTGGCGTACACCTGTGGACGCCGTTCCCGGTTGGCCATGTGTATGGCAGACCAGGTCCTTTCATGGCCGCTCCGGACGAGTTCTCGATTCAGATCCAAGGTAAAGGCGGTCACGGCGGCTTGCCCCACCAAACCGTTGACAGCATTTATGTCGCTTCGCAATTGGTTGTCAATCTGCAGTCCATCGTGAGCAGGCAAGTAGATCCGATTGAGCCGTGCGTCGTAAGCGTCGGTTCCTTCCACGCAGGCTCCAGCTTTAATGTCATAGCAGAGACGAGCGTGTTGAACGGCACGGTCCGAACGTTCAACGCCGAATTGCGGCAGGATGTGAAGCAGCGGTTCGAACGCATTGTACAAGCTACATGCGAGATGTACGGGGCTTCGTACCAATTGGATTATAAGCTGGGCTATCCCACTGTCGTGAACGACGCCCATGAAGCCGAGCGCTTCTTCAAAGTAGGCACTGCCTTGTTCGGCGCGGAAGCAACCCATGAATCTCCGCTTATTATGGCCGGAGAGGACTTCGCTTATTATTTGCATCATCGTCCGGGCTGCTATATGTTCGTTGGCGCCGGCAATGAGGAAGCGGGTATTATTTATCCTCATCACCATCCCAAATTCGATATCGATGAACGTTCGATGTTGAATGCCGCGAGATTGCTGCTCGGTATGGCTTTGGATTATATGGAATGAATGCCGTCCCTCCAATGGAGAATGCTAACCCTGTAACACAACTTCAAGGAGGGATTATGGACATGGCAGGCAAAACGGTTAGAGACATCATGAGCAAAGATTGTGTGACTGTCACGCTGCAGGATAACGTCTACGAGATCGCGGTCAAAATGAAACAGCACGACATCGGCTTCGTGGCTGTGGTTGAGGGCAAGAAGCTCATCGGGGTTGTAACCGACCGTGACCTCGTCGTCCGCGGCTATGCGGAGAAGCACTCGGGTTCAACGGCAGTGGATCAGGTGATTACGAAGGACATTGCCACCATTGATCCGAACACTTCGATTGAAGAAGCGGCCAAAATCATGGCGAAAGAACAGATCCGTCGATTGCCGGTCGTTGAGAACGGCGAGCTCGTCGGCATTGTCGCAATCGGCGACTTGGCGGTGCGGGGCAGCTTTGAGGACGAAGCCGGGGAAGCCTTGAGTAAGATATCGTCGGACAGAACGCCGGTCGGCGTCAGCTAGGGTTCCGTACTAAGGAGCTCTTGAGCCAGCCTTATAGCAAACAGCCCGTTGACATGATCAACGGGCTGTTTTGACGTTCTCTACTTTTTGGACGAGACAGCATTCATAATAAGCTCGGAGTAAGCCTCGGCCCCCTTGGTTGTTAAATGAACGCCATCATTCGCAAACCATTCCGATTGCTTCTCACTGTAAGAATACCAATCAACGAGTTTGACATTCGGATATGTTTTGCTTGCTTCAACCAACATGTTGTTTACTGCACTTTGCCATTTGCGGGGAACGCGCGTATTGATCAGAATCATATTTCGCTTCTCTCCGATTGCCGCAATCAGTTGTTCCAACTGACTGGACGTAAAGGCTCCGTTCGTTCCGAGGTGAATGACGACAACGCCGCCCAGTTTCTTATTGGTTTTGATTTCTTCAACCAAATCGGCAGCTTGAGACATTTGTCTGCCCAATTTCCCGTCTACGAATATCCCGGCAATCTTTTTTTCCAGTACGGTTGCAGCACCAAGCATAACCGAATCGCCGATCGCTGTCACAGTTGGATTTAGCGTTCCTAATTTGCTCTCCGATGATGTTTTCGATGTGGCTATTGTTTTCTCATTATTGGTGAGATTGACATCTTTTGAAGCACCACCACCTGGAGCATTCTCATTCTCGGACTCAGCCGGTTGTATTACCTTTGGATCAGCTGTCTGGACAGCACTTGTCGAATCCGGCGGCAGCGTAACACCCGGCGTAGACGTTGGGACGGGACTTGTCGAGGCGGCGGAACGCTTAGCTTCAGGGGGTGGTGTCGGACTTGGTGCATTCAAGTCAGGTTGTGCTATAGGATTATGGGTGGTAACTTTATTGGCGAAATGAGCCGTTTGTGAAATAGTAGCTTCGGGCGAACTAACGGTAGGGCTGATGTTCTCTGGCTTTTTGGCAGAGGCGAGCGTTGTCGTCTCGACGGAAATTGCCGATTCTTTGGATAGAGCGGCTTCCTCCGTTGTAAACCTCGTGTATGTAATGGAGGCGCAGATAAGCATGAGAACGAGTAGCGCTAATCTAGCCAAGGGATGTCGAAACCATTGGGTCCATATGCGCCAGTTCCCGCTTCTGAAAGGAGTTTCGATTAGCGAATAGGACATCGCAGCAAGCAAAATACTAAGCGTCAATTGTAGAAATTGGAGCGTATAGTTACTAGGCGTATTAGGATCAACAGGATTCGTTAAAAGAATCACCGGAAAGTGCCAAAGATAGATGGAATAAGACCGTCTGCCGATCCAGAGCAAAGGTCTGAATCTCAATATTTTGCTCACGACGCCAGTTGGCCGGGCTGCTGCCATAATGACGAAGGCAGATATAATTGAAATCAGCAGCATGCCGCCGTAGTATAGCGATCGATCATATTCTTCTACCCAAATAAACATATAAATGAGGGCCATCAGTCCAATTGTGCCAGTTAGGTCTATCCATATTTGATTCCGTTTCTTCAATGAAGCAATTCCAGCGCTTGGGAATAGGATGGCGAGAGACACACCGATCAAGAGACCGAATGCTCTTGTGTCTGTCCCCAAATATACCCGGCTGGGGTCAGTGCCCGGCTCGTAAATCAGGACCATCGCGATAAAAGAGAGAATAGCGCCAACCAACGTTATGGAAAGAAGCTTTCCGCGGGTTGGGTTAATCAGCTTGCTCAAGATGACGAGTAATAGAGGCCACACGAGATAGAATTGCTCTTCAATCGCAAGTGACCAAAGATGTCCTAACGGGGACGGGGGGCCAAAGCTTTCGAAATATGAAACTTGATGAAAAATGTTATACCAATTGCTTGTATAGGTTATTGCTGCACCGAATTCTCCTAGATGGGCCTGTAACCGATGAAAGTCCGTAATCCCAAGATAGATGGCGGCAGCGGCTATCATCGACAACATGGCTGGGAGCAATCGCCGGGTTCGGCGTATCCAAAACCGGCCTAAACGGATTCTTTTGTGCTTTCTACGCTCTTCCAACAACATATCCATGATCAGGTAGCCAGATAGCACAAAAAATACGCTTACCCCCAAGAAACCTCCTGATGCCCACTCCCAGTTCAGATGGTAGCCGATGACGGCAAGAACCGCCAGTGCTCTTATTCCATCCAATCCATGCATATAATACCTTTGCTTATTGCTTTCCTGCATACTTCTTAGCTCCCCCGGTTGGTCTGTTCGAATTTGAACACTTTTTTAGACGCACCTGTATCTTGAGCAGTTCAAAACCTTTTGTTGAATTTTGGCGAAGCTTATCGTATGCGTAAAGTTGGTCCGTCAAAGCCTTCCCAGCTTTGCAATAATTGACGTTCCTCAAGGGCATATTGAATATCAGAGTAAGGTTGGGGGCAGCACGATACTGCTGATCGAACGGCCAGCCTTGGGCGAGTAGAACGGGACCGGGAAGCCGGTCCTTTACTTCGCTCACAGTTTGGCAACTGTCAAACTTCGCAATAAGGTGGTCAATCTGCGACAAGATGCGCAGCATGAAATATGCTACATTGATAACGTGTTCAATAATTGTGAATCTGACAAGAAAAAGGTGAGGTTACATATGGAGAAAGTTAGAATCGGTATTATCGGCTTGGGCAATATGGGAACCGGACATGCCAAATACTTGGTGAACAACGAAGTAAAAGGCGGCCAGTTAACGGCAATTTGTGAATTTCGGGCAGACCGTTTGGAATGGGCGAAAGAAAACCTGGGCGAAGGGATTCAGCTGTTCGACGATCTTGATGCCTTCTTGAATTCAGGTGTCATTGACGCCGTATTGATTGCGACTCCTCACTATGATCACCCTGAAGTAGCGATCAAAGCATTCAAGGCTGGGCTTCACGTATTGTGCGAGAAACCGGCAGGCGTATACACGAAGCAAGTTCGTCAAATGAATGAGGCTGGCAAAGCATCCGGCAAAGTATTCAGTATGATGTATAATCAGCGTACGAATCCTTTATATAAAAAGTTGAAAGATCTTGTGGAATCCGGAGAGCTCGGCGAAATCCGCAGAACCAACTGGATCATTACGAACTGGTACAGATCCCAAAGCTACTACGATTCCGGCGGCTGGCGCGCAACATGGGCAGGCGAAGGCGGCGGTGTTTTGATCAACCAGGACCCGCATCAGCTTGACTTGTGGCAGTGGACGATCGATATGATGCCTAAGCGCGTTCGCGCCTTCTGTTATTTCGGTAAACACCGCAATATCGAAGTGGAGAACGATGTAACGGCATTCGTCGAGTATGAGAATGGCGCCACAGGCCTGTTCGTAACTTCCACAGCGGAAGCTCCGGGAACGAACCGTTTCGAAATCTCGGGGGATCGCGGTAAAGTCGTCATCGAGGACGGCAAATTGACTTTCTGGCGCCTGCGCGTTTCCGAGACGGAGTTCAACGAAACGTTCAAAGGCGGATTCGGGCAACCGGAATGCTGGAAAATTGAAATCCCGGTCGAGGGCAAGGAAACCGGCCACATGGGAATTACGCAAAACTTCGTCGATGCGATTCTGCACGGCAAGCCGCTTGTTGCTCCAGGTGAAGAAGGGATCAAAGGATTGATGCTGTCCAATGCCATGTTGTTATCCACATGGACTGACAATTGGGTGGATCTGCCGATTGACGAGGATCTGTTCGAGCAGCATTTGCAGGATCAAATCAAAAATTCCAAAGTGAATAAAGAAAATACTTTCCAAACCTTCGATGTTTCGACTTCAAGATAAGACGCTATAACTAAATGGACCCTTGTAACTGGCATGGGCAGGATGATGGAGGAATTCGGAAATGCAAAAAAGCGATGGTATGAATTATGCGCCAAAAGGGAAGCCGAACATCGTGGTGCAAAAAGGGGAATTCGTTTTCGCGGCGATTGCACTGGACCACGGGCACATCTACGGGATGTGCAACGGATTGCTGGAAGCCGGCGCGGAGCTGAAGTGGGTATACGACCAGGATCCGGCGAAGGTTGCGGCATTCCTTGCGAAATACCCGCAAGCGAAGGCGGCCTCTTCGGAACAAGAAATTTTCGATGATGCGGAAGTCAAACTTATCGCGGCAGCCGCTGTTCCTTCCGAACGCGCAGCGCTTGGCATCCGGGCCATGGAGCATGGGAAAGATTACTTTACCGATAAAACGCCTTTCACTTCCTTGGATCAGCTTGCCGCTGCCAAAGCGAAAGTAAAGGAGACAGGCCGTAAATACGCCGTCTATTTCAGTGAGCGTCTGCACGTGGAGAGCGCCGTGTTCGCAGGGCAGCTGATCGAAGAAGGCGCGATCGGCCGCGTCGTTCAAGTGATCGGACTCGGGCCGCATCGCTTGGGGGCGGCAGGACGTCCGGACTGGTTCTTCAAGAAAGAGAAATACGGCGGTATTCTCTGCGATATCGGTTCTCATCAGATTGAACAGTTTCTGTTCTATACGGGCTGCAAGGACGCTACCGTTATGAGCAGCAAGGTAGCGAATTACCATGCGAAGGATTATCCGGAGCTGGAAGATTTCGGTGACGCTACATTGGTCGGCGACAACGGAGCGACGAACTACTTCCGTGTGGACTGGTTGACACCGGACGGCTTGGGAACTTGGGGCGACGGCCGCACGTTGATTCTTGGAACCGAAGGCTATATCGAGCTTCGGAAGTACATCGACATCGCGCGCGACCCGCAAGGCGACCAGCTGTATCTGGTGAATCAGCAGGGCGAGAAGCATTACAGCCTTCACGGGCAAGTGGGCTTCCCTTTCTTCGGCCAATTGATTCTGGATTGCATCAACCGGACGGAGAACGCCATGACGCAAGAGCATGCGTTCAAAGCGGCAGAGCTGTGCCTGCTTGCTCAAGAAAAAGCAGTGCGCGTAGAATAATATTCGGGCAGTCCGGCGGTTATCGCCGGGCTGCCCGTTTTGCATTTCGCCCAAGGCATAACCGATTGATGCAGGTTTAAATACAGGCCTTTCCTTTCATACTAGTGTAAAGGAGGTGGCACGCCAATGAATATGGACCCAACCCGTCCGCTGATCGTTCAGAGCGATTCGTCGATACTGCTTGAAACGCATCATCCTGAATTTGAGTCCGTTCGCGGGATGTTATCCCGGTTCGCGGACCTGGTCAAAAGTCCGGAACACCTGCATACATACCGGATCACGCCGCTATCCCTATGGAATGCGGCTGCGGCCGGCATGCCGGTCGAGCAAATGACGGCATGTCTGCAGACCCATGCGAAATTCGGTGTTCCTCCATCCGTACTAGGCGGGATTCGCAAATACGCCGGGCGGTATGGGATGTTGAGTATGCGGAACGTCGGCGACGAACTGCATCTGGTTAGCGACGATACGGTTGTGCTGAATGAGATTCGGGCCTACGATTCCCTGAAAAAATATTTGACGGACACCCGCGGCGAGCGGGCTATTGCCATTTCACCGGCTAAGCGCGGATTGCTGAAGCAGGAGTTGACCAAGCTCGGTTATCCCGTTGAAGATTTGGCCGCTTACCGGAGCGGCGAGTTTCTGCCGATCCGCCTCCGGGATGAAGAAGCGGTGGATGAACCGTTTCAGCTGCGGGACTACCAGAAGAGCGCTGTGGATGCGTTTCACCGCATCGGGAACGGAGGCAGCGGAGTGCTGGTGCTTCCTTGCGGAGCCGGTAAGACGGTGATCGGCATCGCCGCGATGGCCAAGTGCAGCTGCGCCACCTTGATCCTGACATCCAATGTCACATCGGTAAAGCAGTGGAAGCGGGAAATTTTGAGTAAAACAGGGCTTGGCGAAGACCAAGTCGGCGAATATAGCGGCACGACCAAGGAGGTACGGCCCATCACGATAGCGACTTATCAGATCTTGACGCACCGCGGGAAGAAAGAAGACGAATTCGCGCATATGCGGCTGTTCAGTGAAAGAGAGTGGGGCCTCATCATTTATGATGAGGTGCATCTGCTCCCCGCTCCCGTCTTCCGGGCTACCGCCGACATTCAAGCGACCCGCAGGCTTGGCTTGACTGCGACCTTAATTCGCGAGGACGGCCGGGAGGACGACGTATTTTCACTGGTCGGACCGAAGAAATTCGATATGGCTTGGAAGGAGCTCGAGTCGCAGGGTTGGATCGCCAAGGTAACTTGCCAGGAAATACGGGTTCCGCTGTCGGAGAGCGATCGCGACCTGTACGGAGCTTCCGGGGCGAGGCAGCAGTTCCGCATTGCCGGAGAGAACGAAGGCAAGCTGGAAGTGATCGATCACCTGCGGCGCCTGCATGCGGGGGAACAGACGTTAATTATCGGCCAATATATCGACCAATTGGAGCGGATTGCTGCGCATACCGGGGCGCCGATGATCAGCGGCGGCATGCCGTACGAGCAGCGCGAAGAGCTGTATGCACAGTTCAAGAAGGGGCAGCTGCCGCTTCTCATCGTCTCGAAGGTGGCCAACTTCGCTGTCGATTTACCGGATGCCGCGGTGGCCATACAGGTGTCGGGCAGCTATGGCTCGCGCCAGGAAGAAGCACAGCGCTTAGGGCGCATTCTGCGTCCGAAAAGCAGCGGTGCCAATAGCGCCGTCTTTTATACGATCATTACGGAGGATACGAAGGAGCAGGATTTTGCCATGAAGCGGCAGTTGTTTCTGGTTGAACAAGGCTACGCATACCGGATCACACATTGGTGTTCGAACGACGCGGAGCGGGAGGGTGACTTGAATGAGGTATGAACAAATATGGGCGAAGATGCCGGAAAGCATGAAGCAGCAAATTTCGAGCCAGCCTTGGTGCGCCGCTTTCACCAAAGATGGTGTTCAGCTGGACGATTTGTTGACGGACCGCAGCTATTTGATTCATCTGCTTGCCCAGCTCTCCCAGAATGAGAGAAATACGCTCCGCCTGATCTTGTCTGTCTTCGGCTGTGAATCGTTCACGGCCGATGCGCTCGAGAGGCAGGCGAGCCTTCAGATGGCCGGCGCACAGGCGGCCGTCGGCTTGGTCGGTTTGCGAAGAGCCGGCGTCATTGCCGCATTTCGCAAATCGTGGGGGGAACAGCTGTATGCGCTGCCGGAGGATGCTTTCGACGTCTGGCAGGGGCTGTTATTTCCTTCCGTGAAGCTTCGCTCCAGGGATGAACGAGACGCTGGCGAGCTGGAGGAGCTGCTTGGCGGTGTTCATCTAACGCCTGCCGCCGATGATGAGCAGGAGAGAGCCGGTGCCGGCGCCGGCGCTCACCCGAGAGGGCTTGCGCAGCTCTTGTTCCATTTCCTCGTCGCCTGCTCGCAGCAGCCGTCTTTGCCGTTAACGAACAAGGGGACGCTCCATAAGAAGCAGCTGCTGAAGCTGACGGGGCATTTGAACCTCCCGCGGGACCTGCTGCGCAGCGCAGGAATCGCGTATGCGTTCAGAGACCAGTATGATGACGGGACGGCGCTTATGCTGGAGCTCGCGATCCGGATGGGCTTCTTAACAGGGAGCGGAGAGCGGCTCTATCTCCATGAAAAGGCGGTCAAGGCATGGCTTCGGCAAGATTACGCTACGCAGCAAAGCGATCTCTACACCATCTGGTGCCAGCTGCTCCTTCCGGCGCCGGTCTGGCTGCAGCATGCCATCGCTTGGGCGGAGAAAGCGGAGGGCGGCGCTTGGTATGAAGCGGACAGCATCGTTCGCGCGGTTGGGGAGTGCTGTTCCCGGAAAGAAGGGACGAACGCATATCCGTCTATTTATCAAGCGG
Organism: Paenibacillus sp. MAHUQ-63; assembly: GCF_028765165.1. Classification (GTDB taxonomy): domain Bacteria; phylum Bacillota; class Bacilli; order Paenibacillales; family NBRC-103111; genus Paenibacillus_E. The sequence goes on from NZ_JARADB010000004.1 coordinate 183,517, forward strand.
TAATGATAGCATACTTAGCGCCTTTATCCATTTTCCGGTTTCTTGAGCTTGCAAAGGACCGGGAGGAGAAGGTGTGGTTCCGATGGCTCATTACGCCGCGGAATGCCGGGAAGACTTCGATTGCTCAAGAGAAGCCCGGAGCCTCGTCGATTTATGTACAACCGGATTACGAAGTGCTGCTTCCGCCGGACGTACCGTTAAGCTTGGAGTGGGAGATCGCAGCGTTCGCCGATTTGAAGATGTCCGAGCAGATGCGTACGTACCGCATTTCCAAAGAAAGCTTTTACCGCGCCTGGGAAAACGGACGAAACACGGAAGAGATCATCCGATTGCTGCAGGAGCATGTGTATTACGATGTCCCCGAACCCGTGATTCTTACGCTGCGGCAATGGGGGGAACAGGCGGGCAAAGTGCGGATGGAAGATGTGACGCTGCTGCGCTGCAGGTCTGCGGATATTGCAGACGCGCTGCTCCGGAACGAGAAGTGTCGGCCGTTCTTAGGTGAACGCATCGGCGCAGCGGAATTCATCGTCCCGAAAGATCGGCTTGCCCAGCTCTCCAAGCATTTGGAACATATGGGCTACCATCCGAACGGAAGCCGCAGAAACAAAGAGGAGGAGTCGTCCGCCGCGGCCGGTCCTGCCTTGGCCTTGCAAACGCCGGGAATATGCTATACCCGAGACACGCTGCAGCTGTATGAGCTGGAGACGGAATTGCCGGAGCGCAGCGATGTGTATCCCGATATGGGATCGATCCCGGGTGCCTGGCTTCATGATTTCAGAGCGTACCACGGCTCTACGCGCAAAGAAATGATCCGCAAGGCGATCGAATGGAAGAGCTGTCTGCAGCTGAACAAGGAAGGCGAGAGCCGCCTTATCATTCCGCGCGGCCTTCGGGAGGAACGGTCGGGCTGGGTTCTGGACGGCTTGGAGGACTACCAAGAGATCTCCTTATCCGGCGAAGACTGGCAGGAAATGAAGCTGATTTTACCCGGGATTAACGATGAGGCGTAGCGGAAAGAGAAAAGGAAGAAACTCTCGAGGAACTGTGGTATAGTAGAGATGTTAGACGCACTCTTAGAGAGAAAGGATGTTGGACATAGGTATGTTACAGACAATGGATGCAGAAACAATCGATATGTCGGCCGTTCTTATGCAGGCCTATGACATGGGAGACATGATTAATTCCTCTGCTGAAGTGGCAGATTATTTATATTGGAAGAACGTTGTGGATAACAGCGCGGAAGTGAAACAGTTGAAGGCGGTCTTTGCCAGAAAGAAAGAAGCTTTCGAGGAATGCGAGCGCTTCGGGCATTATCACCCAAGCTATCACGAGGCGTTGGCTGCCGTGAACGAAATTCAGGACAAGCTGCATGCGGTTGAGGCCGTACGCAGATTCAAGGAAGCGGAGGAGCGGCTGGACGATCTCCTGTTCACCGTGTCGACGACGATCGCGCACGCCGTATCCGAGACGATCAAAGTGCCGAGCAATAACCCGCTTCCCACCGGAAAAGGCTGCTCGTCCGGCGGAAGCTGCAGCGGGAATTGCGGTTAATCGCCGCTATAACTGGAAATCGGGGCGGATGATTCCGACCTCGGTTCCTTGCCAGTTATGCACGGTTGGTGTGTGAAAGGAAGCCAGCAGGGCGGTTTCGGCGGCTGACAGCAGGTCCAACTGCTTCAGCGCTTCCACGACTGCGGGGTACAGCGCACGTTGGTTGCCGTCTTCGATCTTCAGCACGAAGCCTAAGTTCATCGCTGGAACGGTCAATGCGAATATGCCTTCGGCGCCCATTTTGCCGATGATCCGGCCATTCGTGACCTCGATTAATCGCGTGTCGAAGCGATCGCTTCCTGCGAGGAATTGAGGGTATTGGCGCACCGCGGCGACGATTCTCCGGCAAGCGTTTGCACGCGCTTCGGGCAGCGCTTCCGGGCTTCCGAGCCGGGCGTAAGCCAACGCGAGACGATCGATCTCCATGCCGAATACCGGCACGCCGCATCCGTCGACGCCGAGCTCCATGTCCGCTTTCGGGACGCCCGACATGGCGCAGACCGCCTCCAGCATGAGCTGCTGCACGGGATGGTGAATGCTCATGTATGTCTCCGGCTGTGCGCCCAGATGGGCGCACAGCGCCAGCATACCGGAGTGCTTGCCGGAGCAGTTGTTGTGCAGCGTCGTCGGGGCTTCTCCCCGCTCGCGCATCGCCTGGGCGGTAGGCGCGTGATAAGGTTCATGCGCACCGCACTGCAGGTGCTCATGGTGAAACCCGAGCTTGCCCAGAATGCCTTGGGCAGCGCTCACATGCTCGGCTTCCCCGTTGTGGGAAGCGCAGCATAACGCAATTTCGGCATCCCCGAGGCCGTAATGGTCCGCCGCGCCGGACTCGATGACCGGCAGCGCTTGAATCGGCTTCGCCGTCGAACGGGCGAAGGTTAGCAGCTTCGGGTCGCCTGCTGCGTGCAGCAGCGAGCCTCCGGTATTTACGACCGCGAGATGAACGCGGTGAATGCTTTCGGTAATGTTTCCGCGGAATACGCGGACGATGGTGTCAGAAGGCTTCATGCAGAGAGATCACTCCATACTAGGATTATTGAAAAGAGGTAGCAAGCATGATGATGATTGAGCGTAGCGGGTTAATCGTTTGGGTCAGCGACACGAAAGCCGCCAGAAACTTGGAGCGGTTCGGTTCTCTTCACTACATATCCAAGAAAATGAATTATGCAGTTCTTTATATACATGCCAGCAAAGTGGAAGAAACGACCCGCAGCTTGATGAAGCTTCCCTACGTGAAGAAAGTGGAGAAGTCGTACCGCAATGAAATCAAAACGGAATACAGTAGCAATATACCGGACAAAACTAGATTTTACACCCTTTGAGGCTGTAGTGCAAAACAAAGCTTCGCAAGAAGCTTTTTTTATTTTTTGAATTTTTAGAAAATAAGCATCTTTTTACGATCTCACAAATATTTATTAATAATTTTATATATTCTTCCAAAGGAAAAAAAGTTATAATCAAGTAAACTATAACTTACATACAGGTAGGGAATAGGTACACGGTCTCATTTTAGTAGGAGAGGGGTTGTGATCATGAAAGACAAGGTAATGGGGAGATGGAGTACTTATGAACCATTCTACGTACAGCTGGGCGATAAGAAAGTAGCGGATGTCGTGATCACGAATCATGCGAAGCTGAGATGGAGCGATCGTGTTTCCAGCGAAAACAATTCACTCGAGGAAATCTGTGCTTTTCTGTGGGAAAAGCTTAAAAACGGTAGCATCGTCCCCTATTATCGCAACGAGGAAGACGTCTATCTAATTGATGACGATTTGGTCATCGTAGCCGAGTTTGCTCACTTGGAACATGAGACGGATCTGGTGGGCAATCCGCTGCATAAGATGATCATCGTCACTTTCCTCGGGAGAATGTCAGAGACGATGGAACTTCGCGATCTGAAATCGTATTATTCCTGGCTCAGACATTCGCGGCGGATGACGCTCATCAAGAACAGCCGCAAGCGTCGCTAAACCGGATAAGGGTATGGGAAGAGCGTGTCGACCTACGGCATGCTCTTTTTTAATGTCGAATGGACTGTCTGCGTCCAATTTCATATAATGGAAGCAAAGAGAGGCGGGTATACATGGCACTTAATTTTCATCAACTCCACATTTTTTATACCGTTGCGGAGAAAGGCAGCTTCTCTCACGCAGCAGGAGCCCTTCATATGACGCAGCCTGCGGTCACGATGCAGGTCCAGTCCCTGGAGGATTATTTCGGTGTGAAGCTGTTTCACCGCAGCACCAAGAAGATCGAGCTGTCCGAAGCGGGACGGGCACTCTTGCCGTTCGCCAAGAACAGCATAGAGCTTATTCGGGAAACGGATGTCGCGATGTCCAAGTTTACCAAAATGATCGAAGGCCGGCTGCAGCTTGGGGCCAGTCTGACGATGGGCGAATACATTTTGCCCCGCCTTCTGGGGCCCTTCAGCAAGGACTATCCGAATATCTCCGTATCCATGAAGGTGATGAACACGACGCAAATTCTCGATGAGGTTCTTGGCCATCAGCTGAACTTCGGGCTTGTCGAGGCGCCGATTCACCATCCGGATGTTCATACGGAAGCGATTCTGAGCGATGAACTGAAGCTGATCGTTCCCGCGAATCACCCGTTAGCCGATCTGGACGTCGTCTCGTTGGACGAAGTGTTGAAATATCCTTTCGTGCTTCGCGAGCAGGGCTCGGGGACAAGACGAGTCATGGAAGAAGAGTTTGCCCGCTGCAATATGGACTGCTCCTCGATGAAGATCGTGATGGAGCTCGGTTCCACAGGGGCGATCAAATCGGCCGTTGAAGCGGGGCTCGGCATCTCGATCCTGTCGCAATCATCGGTTAAACACGAAGTGACTTTAGGACTGTTTAAAGTGAAGACGATCGAGAACATCAGATTCGAGCGCAGCTTCTATGCCATCTATTTGAATTCTACGCTGCTACCGATCTCGGCGGTAAGTTTTATGACCTTTTTGCGGCAAGAGGATTTGGGCCGTTTTCTTTAATATGAGGTGAAGAAGGGGGAACAAGCATGGCAGTCAGAATGGAAGCGGACTTACATACGCATACGACGGCTTCGGACGGGACGCAGCGTCCTGCTGCTAACGTCCGGATGGCTTACGAGGCGGGTCTGGGAGCAATTGCGATAACCGATCACGACACGGTCTCCGGGGTAGCGGAGGCGCTGGCGGAAGGCTTGAAGCTCGGGATCGAAGTCGTGCCCGGGGTTGAGATATCGACGGTTGGGGGCGGTCAGGACATCCATGTGCTGGGGTACTACATTCGCATCGATGACGAGCTGTTTCTTCAGCGGCTGGAATCGCTGCGGGTTACGAGAAACACGCGCAACGAAATGATCATTGAGCGCCTGCGGCAGCTGGGGATAGAGATCACGATGGAGGAAGTGCTGAAGGAGGTTGCCAATGTCAAGAGCAAAGGCGACACCGTAGGACGACCGCATATCGCTTCGGTGCTCCTGAACAAAGGGTACGTAGCTTCGATCAGTGAGGCATTCGACAAGTATTTGGCGACGGGGGCGGCTGCTTATGCCAATCCGCCGCGGATTAAGCCGGAAACGGCCATTCAGTGGATTCATGACGCAGGAGGCAAGGCGGTTCTGGCCCATCCCGGCATTTATCACAACGATGCGCTCGTAGAGGAGATCGCCGGACAAGGCTTGGACGGCATTGAGGTGTATCATTCCGACCATACGCCGGACGATGAGGCCAGGTACCTGCTGCTAGCTGAGCGCTCCGGCCTTCTCATCACGGCCGGCTCGGATTTCCACGGCGAACGGGGCGGAGTTGTCTTCCACGCGCCGATTGGCGCAAGGCGAATCGGGACCGATGTCTTGGCTGCCCTGAAGAAAGAGGAGGAGCAGCGCCCTTGAGACACATTCGCAAAGCAATTATTCCGGCTGCCGGGCTAGGTACACGGTTCCTGCCGGCTACGAAAGCGCAGCCCAAAGAAATGCTGCCCATCGTCGATAAACCTGCGATTCAATATATCGTCGAAGAAGCCATCGAATCCGGTATTGAGGATATCATCATTGTCACGGGCCGCAACAAACGGGCGATCGAAGATCATTTCGACAAATCCGTTGAGCTGGAGATGATGCTCGAGGAGAAAGGCAGCACGCAGCTGCTCGAAATCGTGCAGTCGGTCTCGAATTTGGCCGACGTGCATTACATTCGGCAGAAGCAGCCCTTAGGGCTGGGTCACGCCATCCTGTGCGCGCGCAAGTTTATCGGCGATGAGCCGTTCGCGGTGCTGCTCGGGGACGACATTCTGCAATCGTCCCCGCCGGGACTGCGGCAGATGATGGACATCTACGAACAGACCGAATCGTCCGTTATCGCCGTGCAGGAAGTCCCGTGGGAGGACGTCAGCAAGTACGGGATCGTCTCACCGGCTACGAGCCGCGGCAGCTACCGCTTGATTGAAGATCTGGTGGAGAAGCCCGACCGCGATCAAGCGCCTTCGAACTTGGCCGTTATCGGACGCTACATCATCATGCCGGAGATTTTCGGCATTTTGGAACGTCAGGAGCCCGGCCGCGGCGGCGAAATCCAGTTGACGGACGCGCTTCGCGTACTGAACCGGGAGCAGCAAATGGCCGCCTATCTGATGCAGGCGAACCGTTACGATGTCGGCGATAAGCTGGGCTACATCGAAGCGACGATCGAGCTCGCCTTGCAGCGTCCCGATTTGCAGCACAAAGTGAAAGAGTACTTGTTAGCGCTAGTTCGCAAGCTGGAAGCGGGCGAATGAAAGAAGAACCTGGTCCCCCTATGGAGGGGGCCAGGTTCTTTGGTTTATTTGATCGTTACTTTCAACTGTTTGATTTCGTGCTCGTCCGGCGTCACGAACAACGTCTTCTGATTGACATAAATCACGAAGCCGGGCTTGGAGCCGTTCGGTTTATGGACGTGCTTAATCGCGGTGTAATCGACGGGCACTTGACTGGAATGCTTCGCCTGACTGAAGTACGCGGCCAATTGGGCGGCTTCGAGCAGCGTGGTCTCGGTGTAGCCGTCGCCCCGAATCACGACATGGGAGCCGGGAATATCTTTCGTATGCAGCCAGGTGTCGGAGGCGGAGGCGAGCCGGTTCGTCAAGTATTCGTTTTGCGTATTATTTTTGCCGACATAGATCGGAATTTGTTCGCTGGACATATAACAGGCTAGCAATGGCTTATCTTTTTTCTTCTTCTTGCGCTGTTTCTTGTTACGGTCGCGGATGTAGCCCTGTTCCATAAGCTCGTCGCGGATCTCTTCGATATCGGGCAACGAGGCGACGCTCAGCTGCTGCAGGAGGGCGTTCAAATAAGCGATTTCCTGATGCGTCTGCGCGATCTGCTCTTCGACGATGGCCGTGCTGTTTTTCATTTTCGTATACTTTTTGAAATAGCGCTGCGCATTCTCCGAAGGATTCAGGAGAGGGTCCAGCGCGATGGTGATCGGAGCCTGCTCTTCATCGTAGTAATTGATCGTTTGGATTTCGCGGTCGCCTTTTTTGATAGCATGGAGGGAGGCTGTCAGCAGTTCGCCGAGAATCCGGTATTTATCGGCATCTTTGGATTCGCGGGCGGTTTCTTCTAGCTTCTCCAGTTTCTTGATATTTTTGTTAAGCTCGTTCTGCAGGAAACGGAGCAAATCCGCCACCCGCTGCTTGACGGTGTCTCTCTCGGCCTTATCGCCATAGAACATCTCCAGACAGGCGCTCGGCGTCGGGTACGAGGTCGTCTGACCCTTCATGTGGGTGAGCGGCGTCATGGCAAAAAATAATTTGCCCGTCCCATCCTGCTCGATAATAACGGGCTCGTACCGATGGAGGCGGATCGCCGTCATGACGCCTTCGAAAGCACCCCACAAAGCTTGCAGATCCGCATCGTGTCCGGCTGCTTCCAGGCGGCTCCGGTGGACGATTTCCTTGGCGATGAGGGGGCTTAGTCCGCTGAAGGCTGCGACAAGCTTCTGCTCGGGCTTCTCCGCCGGGACATCGCCGGATTCGTTCTCCATCGCCGCCCGGAACGCCATTTCGTCCGCTTCCAGCGGATTTTGCTTGTCTTGCGCAGGCGGCGCGACATATTTACTTCCCGGCATTACAATCCGGTACGAGGAAATCGCCGGGGTTACATGATGAATCCCGTCCAGAATCGTATCCGTCGCCGGATCGAGCAGAATGATATTGCTGTGTCTACCCATAATTTCCACAATAATCTGCTTGAGGCTCATATCGCCCAATTCATCGCGATGGCGAATATGCAAGCGAATCATCCGCTCCATGCCGATTTGCTCTACGGCTTCGATCACCCCGTTCTCACAGTGCTTGCGAAGCAGCATGCAGAACATGGGGGCGTCGAGCGGGTTGAGCGAGGCTTGCTCGGTGAGCTGCACGCGGGGATACGTAGGATTCGCAGAGAGCAGCAGCTTAACATTTTGCCCTTGTGCGCGGATTTGAAAAATAACGTCATTCTCGCTTGGTTGATGAATTTTATTAATGCGGCCTCCCACGCACGCTTGCAATTCATGAACGACAGCATGCAGGACCAGTCCGTCTAAAGCCATGATTATGACAACTCCATTCTAGGTTGAAAACTTTGCTAATCTCTATGATGCCATACTTTTCATAAAAACTTAAGCGTTAGTCGGCGGGAAAGATGATTTCAGGGATATTTTCCGGCTTGTCTGAATACATTTACGTATGAGTGGGAGGTAAGATCAAGTGGAAGCGGGAGGGAGAAGGGCGGATGAGTCAGAAGAAGTGGTACCAGTTGTCATCGGAAGAAGTCTTGCAGCAACAGCAGGTGGACATGCAGCAAGGATTGCCCTGGGAAGAAGCCTGGAAGCGGCAGGGAGAAGCAGGTCGCAATGAACTAACGGAAGGGAATCGCGTTTCTCCGATTACACTGCTATTAAATCAATTTAAGGATTTCATGGTGCTGGTCTTGTTGGGGGCGACCCTCATTTCCGGCTTGCTGGGCGAATATTTAGATGCGATTACGATTGTGATCATCATCTTGATGAACGGCATCCTCGGTTTTACCCAGGAATTCCGCGCCGAGCGCTCTCTGCGCGCGCTGAAGGAGCTGTCGGCCCCGAATGCGAACGTATGGAGAGAGGGGGCCATTCATCAAATACCTGCCCGCGATTTGGTGCCGGGCGACATTATTGCACTGGAGAGCGGCGACCGCGTGCCGGCCGATGTCCGCTTCCTCGAAACCAACGGTCTCTATGTCGAAGAGTCCGCCTTGACGGGCGAGTCCGTACCTGTCGGCAAGCTAACGTCGGTCATTCCGCATGACGAGGTGCCGCTCGGGGATCAGCGCAATATCGGCTTCATGGGCACGATGGTTTCGCAAGGGACGGCCAAAGCCGTCGTCGTACGGATCGGGATGGACACCGAGATGGGCAAAATCGCCGATTTGATTCAAAATACGGAATCGATGGAAACGCCGCTGCAGCACCGTTTGGAGCAGCTCGGGAAGATTTTGATTATCGTCGCTATCGCCTTGACCGTTCTCGTCGTCGTCGCCGGCATTATGCATGGACAACCGCCTTATGCGATGTTCCTCGCCGGTGTCAGCCTGGCCGTCGCAGCGATTCCCGAAGGCCTGCCAGCCATCGTGACGATCGCGCTTGCGCTCGGCGTGCAGCGAATGATCAAACGCAAGGCAATCGTCAGGAAGCTGCCTTCTGTCGAGACGTTAGGCTGCGCCTCGGTCATATGCTCGGACAAGACAGGCACGCTCACGCAAAACAAAATGACCGTAACCCACCTCTGGGTCGGCGGCGACGTGCTCGAAGTGACGGGGGACGGCTATGTCCCGGTCGGGGATATCCAGATCGGCGGACAAAGCACGGATCCGCTCAAAAACCCTTCACTAACGAGACTGCTGCAAGTGTCGGTGCTGTGCAATAACGCAACGCTGTACGAGGAAATACAGGAAACGAAACGGAAGAAGGGCAAAGAAGCCAAGGACAGCGCCGCTTCCGTCTGGAACATTAAAGGGGATCCGACCGAGGGAGCTCTGGTCGTGCTCAGTGCGAAGAGCGGGATTACGCATGAGTCGCTGAGTGATAAATACAAGCGGATCGCGGAATTTCCATTCGACTCCGATCGCAAGCGGATGTCCGTGCTCGTGGCCACGGAGAACGGGCGCATGGCCTGCACGAAGGGAGCCCCGGACGTGCTGCTGGAGCACTGCAGCTATATTCTCTGGGACGGCAAGGTGATTCCGTTCACATCAACGTTGAAGCAGAAGGTGCTGGCGGCCAACGAAGGAATGGCCAGATCCGCGCTTCGGGTGCTCGGTATCGCTTATAAGGAGCTGAAAAGCACCGACCGGTACGAAGGCCATGACGATGTGGAAACGGGGCTAATCTTCATCGGGTTGACCGGCATGATCGATCCGCCTCGCAAAGAAGTGCGCGAAGCTATTACGAAATGCCGCAAAGCAGGCATCAAAACCGTCATGATCACGGGCGACCATCAGACGACCGCGGAAGCGATCGCCAAGCAGCTTGGCATGATTCCCGGCACGGGGGCGAGCCTCAGCGGGCAGCAGCTCGGCGCGATGTCGGACGAGGAGCTCGATGCCAAGGTTAACGATACGTACGTCTATGCCCGTGTGTCACCGGAACATAAGCTGCGCATTGTCAAGGCGCTTCAGCGCAAGGGACATGTCGTTGCGATGACGGGCGACGGGGTGAACGATGCCCCTGCGATTAAAGCGGCGGATATCGGCATCGCCATGGGCATTACGGGGACCGACGTCTCCAAGGAGGCTTCCTCGTTGATTCTTAGCGATGACAATTTCTCCACGATCGTTGCGGCGATCGAAGAGGGCCGGGGAATTTATGAGAACATCCGCAAATTCATCCGTTATTTGCTAGCTTCCAATGTCGGGGAGATTATGACGATGTTTATCGCGATGATGGCGGGACTGCCGCTGCCGCTTGTGCCGATCCAGATCCTGTGGGTCAACCTGGTCACCGACGGTCTGCCTGCCATGGCGCTCGGTGTAGATCAGGCGGAGAAGGATTTGATGCAGCATAAGCCGCGTTCGGCCAAAGAGAACATTTTCGCAAGACGGCTCGGCTGGAAAATCATCTCCCGGGGCATTCTCATCGGCGTGTGCACGTTGGCCGCGTTCTGGCTCGTCCTGCGCAACGATCCGTCGGATGCCGCTACCTTGCTTAAGGCGCAGAGCGTAGCGTTCGCTACACTCGTTATGGCACAGCTCATCCACGTGTTCGACTGCCGCAGCTCGCGTTCGATCTTCCACCGCAATCCGCTGCAAAACAAATACCTTGTTCTAGCGGTGCTGTCCTCGCTCGTGCTGATGCTGGCCGTTATGTACGTGGAAGCTCTGCAGCCGATCTTCAAGACAGTTCCTCTCGGCTGGAAGGATTGGATTCTCGTGCTCGTCGCAGCGGGCATCCCGACCTTCTTCATGGGGCTGGGCTCTGTGCTCTCGCCGAAGCGTACGAAAGGTTCAGGTTCAGGGGCCCGTCCTGTTTCTTATTCATCGAAAGCCAGTTTCAGATAAGTTTGGAGCATAGGGCTGTCCTTACAGGTCTGTTCGACCTGGGGACGGCCTTTTGTTCTGTTTGGGGAAATGGAGTATGCTATTTAGCCTTGATTCAGTTACTTTGGGGGTTGGAGGGAAATAGGATACGCTATTTTGCCGAATTTAGACAGAATAAAAGCAGCGTAGGAGGAATAAAGCACTGTATTTCCGTTTGGGTTCTGAATTGGACTCATTTAGCTTAAATAGCGCACCTCATTTCCGCTTCATGTTTTGCAATTGCTCGATGGACCGGAGCAGCTGTTTGCGGCTTGTTTCTATAAGCACTCTCCCATTGGTTCAGGAAATGCTGCAGGCCAAATGAGTGGGTTCGTTAAGGGCCTCGGCGGCAGCCTCCAAATAAGGCGATAATCGGTGATCGACGCAAAGAACAGGCGAAAGGGCTATGCATTCGCGCATTTTTACGCTATGATAATGGCTAAAACACACATTTGGAGTGCTGAAAACAATGAAATTTACGAAATTGCATGGTCTAGGCAACGATTTTATTGTGATTGCCGGCGAACAAGAGCTGCCGGCCGGTGTGGATCAGCTTGCGATCCGGCTGTGCAATCGCTTCTTCGGCATCGGCGCCGACGGCTTAGTATATATTCTTCCATCCGAGCAAGCCGATTTCAAAATGCGCATCATTAACTCCGACGGGTCCGAGGCTGAGCAGTGCGGCAATGCGATCCGCTGCGTATCCAAATATGTCTACGATCACAAGCTGACCGATCAGACCGAAATTACCGTCGAGACGCTCGGTGCCGGCGTGCAGAAAGTGCAGCTGAACGTGCAGGACGGCAAAGTCGCCACGGTGCGTGTCGATATGGGGCAGCCCATTTTACGCGGTCTCGAGGTTCCTACGACGATAGACGAAGATCAAGTAATCAACCATCCGATCGAAGTGGATGGGCAAGAGTTCCGCTTCACGGCCGTTTCCATGGGGAACCCGCACTGCGTCATTTATGTGGACGATGCCGTCAATTTCGATTTGGCGGTATGGGGACCGAAGCTGGAAGTGCATCCGATGTTTCCGCGCAAAATCAATGTGGAGTTCGCCACGGTGAACGGCCGCACGCATACCGATATGCGCGTGTGGGAGCGGGGGGCGGGTCCGACGCTGGCTTGCGGAACAGGCGCTTGCGCTACGCTCGTATCCTCCGTCTTGAACGGGCTTACCGACCGTCAGGCGACGGTTTCGCTGAAGGGCGGGGATCTGTTCATCGAATGGAACGAACAAGATAACCACGTCTATATGACGGGGCCGGCGGAAGAAGTGTATCAGGGGACATTTTAATAGAGTCTATCAAAATTTTTGATAAACGGTTTCTTAATATCTCCCTTCATTTGTGATACAGTATAACTACATTTTGGAGTAAACGGGGAGATAACGATGAAACTGGATCTTCGAGCGGCGCTGCAGCGGGAAATTATAACCGGTGACGGCGCGATGGGGACTTATTTATATCAAATGGGCTTTCCGGTCGGCATTTCATATGAAGAGCTGAATTTGCTCAGACCGGAAACGGTTGCTGACGTGCACCGCCGTTATTATGAGGCCGGTGCTCGTCTTATTGAAACGAACACGTTTTCGGCCAATCGCGAGAAATTGTCGAAATACGGGCTCGAAGGCGATGTCGAAGCGATTAACCGCGCAGGCGTAGAGCTTGCCCGCAAGGCTGTCGGCGACGGCGCTTATGTCGTTGGAGCGATCGGCTCGATTCGTGCCGGCAAGCGCAAGAACGTGCGCACCGCCGATGTCGAAGCGTCGCTGCGGGAGCAGATCGGCATCCTGCTGGATTCGCCCGTGGACGGATTGTTGCTGGAGACGTTCTACGATCTGGAGGAGCTGCAGCTGGCGCTGCGCATCATTCGCAGCATGAGCGGGCTGCCGGTCATCTGCCAGTTCGCGAACGAAGGGACAGGCAGCACGCAGGACGGCGTGCCGCTGCAGGAAGCGTTCCTGCGGCTGCAGGATGACGGCGCCGACGTCATCGGCTTCAACTGCCGCGTCGGCCCGAACGGGATTCTCCGCTCGATGGAGAAGCTGACGCCGCTCGCCGGCGTGCCGTTCTCGGCGTTCCCGAACGCCGGGCTGCCCGACTACGTCGACGGGCAGTATACGTATGCGGCGACGCCGCAGTATTTCGCCGAAAGCGCGCTGCGCTTCGCCGATCTGGGCGCGCGCATCATCGGCGGCTGCTGCGGCACGACGCCGGAGCACATCGCCGCCGTCGCGCAGGCGCTGCAGGGCTACGTGCCGGCAGAGCCCGGCACAGCGGCACCCGCGCGTGCGCGCGTGCTCGAGCCGGCTCCGGCCAAGCCTGCGCCGCCGGCGGGCAAACCTTCGCTGCTGGAGATTGTGAAGCAGCGCAAAACCGTCATCGTCGAGCTGGATCCCCCACGGGATCTCGACATCGAGAAATTCCTGCAGGGCTCGAAGGCCCTGCAAGACGCGCATGTCGACGCCATTACGATGGCCGACAATTCGCTCGCGGTGACGCGCATGAGCAACCTGGCGCTCGGGTACCTGGTTCAGGATAAGCTTGGCGCGCGTCCGCTCATTCACATCGCGTGCCGCGACCGCAACATGATCGGGACGCAGTCCCATCTCATGGGGCTTCACGCGCTGGGCATCGACCATGTGCTGGCCGTGACCGGCGATCCCGCCAAATTCGGCGATCTTCCGGGGTCCAGCTCGGTGTACGATTTGACCTCATTCGAAATTATCCGGATGATCAAACAGCTGAACGAAGGCATCGCGTTCTCCGGCAAGCCGCTGAAGCAGAAGGCGAACTTCGTGGTCGGAGCTGCGTTCAATCCGAATGTCAAGCATTTGGATAAAGCGGTTCAACGGCTGGAACGCAAAATCGAAGCCGGCGCCGATTACATCATGACTCAGCCGGTTTACGATGCTAAACTGATCGAACAAATTTATGAAGCGACCAAGCATCTGGATATACCGGTCTTTATCGGTATTGCGCCTTTGGCCAGCGGCGGGAACGCGGAGTATTTGCATAATGAAGTTCCGGGAATCCGGCTGTCCGACGAAGTGCGGGCGCGCATGAACGGCTTGAAGGGGCCGGAAGGCCGGGCGATGGGCGTGGAAATCGCCAAGGAGCTGCTGGATGCGGCGATGCCTTACTTCAACGGCATCTATCTCATGACGCCTTTCTTGGCGTACGAAATGTGCGTAGACCTGACAAAGTATGTGTGGGAAAAGTCGAATCGCCATGATTTCCACTTGTACCCACTTTCAAAATGAATTAAAATAGGGTAATGGATGTGATAAGGATGATTTGCAGTATGACCGGATTCGGACAAGCGAATCGTTCTTTTGCCGGGTACAATGTGTTTATCGATGTGAAATCGGTCAATCATAGGTATAGTGAAGTGTCGATTCGAATGCCCAAGGAATGGGCGGTCTTTGAAGACGCTTTGAAGAAAACGGTGCTGCAAGCTGTGAGAAGAGGACGCGTGGACGTCTTCGTCACAGCGGAACGTGAAGCGGCTTCCGCCAAGAGCGTGACGGTGGATTTTGCTATGGCAGATGCGTATTTGCAGGCTGCGGAGCAATTGAAGGAACGCTACGGGTACGCCGAGCAGATCGGGCTCAAAGATTTATTGACGCTTCCTGATCTCGTTCAAATGAAAGAATTACGCAAGGAGCCTGATGAAGCGATTCAGCAGGAATTGTGCGCCTGCTTGCAGGAGGCCGTTGGCCAATTATCCGATATGCGGCTGCGCGAAGGCGCGTTTCTGGAGCAAGACATTCGCGAGCGTTTGACCGAGCTGAAGAGGCTCCATACGGAACTGGAAGCTTTGGCTCCCGGTGTCGTTCTGGAGTATGCCGCGAAGCTGACGGCCCGGATTCAGTCGCTTCTGCAGGAGCAAGCGCCTGTGGATGAGCAGCGACTTGCCTCAGAGATTGCGATTTTCGCAGACCGTTCCAATGTGGATGAAGAACTGACTCGTCTTAAGAGTCATTTCGGGCAATGCCATCAAGTGCTTGCAGAGAAAGAGCCTGTTGGACGAAAGCTGGACTTCCTGATTCAAGAGATGAACCGCGAAGTGAACACGATCGGATCCAAATCGAATCACTCGGAGCTGACGGCTAGAGTGATCACGATGAAAGCAGAGCTTGAGAAGATGCGCGAACAAATACAGAATATCGAGTGAAGCGGCATGGAGCTTCGCGAGGAGGAAGCCCTTAATGGCTATCAAATTAATTAACATCGGGTTCGGCAACATCGTATCGGCGAACCGCATTATCTCGATTGTGAGTCCGGAGTCGGCTCCGATCAAGAGGATCATTCAAGAGGCACGTGACCGTCACATGCTGATTGACGCTACGTACGGCAGAAGAACCCGTGCCGTTATTATTACGGATAGCGATCACGTGATTTTATCGGCAGTACAGCCAGAGACGGTAGCACATAGACTTTCCAACAAGGACGATGATCATGACGAGTAATACGAACACTCTTGAGCGCGAGAGAGGTATTCTGATTGTTTTATCCGGTCCTTCCGGCGTCGGCAAGGGGACTGTGTGCGCTGCGCTGCGCAAGTGCGCGCCGGAGATCGTGTATTCCGTTTCGGCTACAACCCGCTCTCCTCGTCAAGGGGAAGTTGAGGGCGTGAACTACTTCTTCAAAACGCGCGAGCAATTCCAGCAGATGATTGACACGGATGAAGTGCTGGAGTGGGCGGAATACGTAGGGAATTTCTACGGGACGCCCAGACGTTTTGTGGAGGAGACGCTGCGCTCCGGCCAAGACGTGATCTTGGAGATTGAAGTGCAGGGTGCTTTGCAAGTGAAACAAAAGTTTTCCGAAGGTGTGTTTATTTTCTTGCTGCCGCCTTCGCTGGATGAGCTGGAGAACCGGATTGTCACGCGTGGTACGGAGACGGATGAAGTGATTCGCAGCCGCATGTCGGTGGCGATTGACGAAATCCGCTTGATGGAACACTATGATTATGCTATTGTGAACGATCATGTGGAAACGGCATGCTCCAAGATTCAAGCGATTTTGACGGCAGAGCACTGCAAGAAAGAACGCATGTATCCCAAAATCGTACAATGGATAGATGAGGTGAAATAAAATGTTATATCCTTCAATCGATAAACTTCTGGATATCGTTGACAGCAAGTATTCTTTGGTTGTCGCTGCTTCCAAAAGAGCAAGATCGCTGCGCGACGGCGCGAAGTCGGATTTGAAAGGCCAGAAAGCTCATAAACATGTGGGTTTGGCACTGGAAGAGCTATATGGCCACTACATCGGCTACGAGAAGATCGAGCCAGCCGAACTTGAGAAAAAGAAAGAGACAGAAACAGAGTCGGAGATATAAAATGCTTACCCAACAACCCTTTGTGGTTGTTATTTTTTTCTCGGCATAGGTGCTGGAAAGGGGGATTGCTCATGAGTGCTTTAAAGGGTAAAACGATTGTACTGGGCGTATGCGGGGGGATCGCCGCTTACAAGGCCGCTGCGCTGACGAGCAAGCTGACGCAGGCCGGCGCGACCGTGCGCGTCATTATGACGGCTTCCGCCGTTCAATTCGTAGCGCCGTTAACGTTCCAAACGCTGTCGCGCCATCATGTATTCGTGGATACGTTCGATGAGAAAGATCCGTCCGTTGTGTCCCATATCAACTTGGCGGACAGCGCCGACCTGGTGCTGATCGCTCCGGCAACGGCCAACACGCTCGGCAAGCTGGCGCTGGGACTCGGTGACGACATGCTCAGCACGACGCTGCTCGCAACGACGGCGCCGATCTGGGTTGCCCCGGCGATGAACGTCCATATGTACGAGAATCCGGCCGTGCAGCATAATTTGCAGACGCTGCTTAACCGAGGCGTGCGTTTCATTGAGCCTGGCGAAGGCCAATTGGCTTGCGGCTATGTCGGGAAAGGCCGGCTGGCTGAGCCTGAGGAGATATTGGCTGCGGTGGAGCGCCATTTCCAGGGAGAGCCAGGCCGTCTCGCCGGCAAGCGGGTGCTCGTGACCGCCGGAGGCACTGTCGAGCGCATCGACCCGGTCCGCTATATTACGAACGATTCTTCGGGCAAAATGGGCTATGCCATCGCCGAGGAGGCTGCCCGTATGGGGGCCGCCGTTACGCTCGTGTCGGGACCTAGCGCTCTGCCTGTTCCTTGCGGCGTAGAACGCGTTTCCGTACAGTCCGCGCTGGATATGCGCGAGGCGGTGCTGGCCCGTTTCGACCAAAGCGAGCTTGTGATCAAAGCGGCAGCGGTCGCCGACTACCGTCCGGCCGCTCCGTCTGAACAGAAAATCAAGAAGAAGTCCGACTCGCTCACGCTGGAGCTGATCAAAAATCCGGATATTTTACAGGAACTCGGCACGCTCAAAAAACATCAGTTCGTCATCGGCTTTGCTGCGGAAACGGAGCGCCTGGACGAGTATGCGCTGGAGAAACTGATCCGCAAAAACGCCGATCTCATCGTCGGCAACGACGTGTCCCAGGAAGGGGCGGGCTTTAGCGGCGATACGAACGCTGTGCGTATTTTTGACCGCCATGGCTTGGTAGAAGCGCTGCCTGTTCAGAGCAAGAGAGATGTGGCGCGCAGGCTGCTCGAGCTGGCGGCGGACCGGATGCAGGCAGCAGCGAGGGAGTCCTGATGTACGCCAAGGTCATTGTCGATGTCCCTGCGAAACAAACGAACCGGGCGTTCGACTATGAAGTTCCTCCGGCTCTAAGGAAGTGGGTGGAGGTTGGCAGCCGTGTCGGCGTGCCTTTCGGTCCGCGGGTGCTGCAAGGCTTCGTTGTCGAATTGCATGAGAATACGCAGCTCGATGCCAAACGGGTTAAGCCGATTCAGAATGTCATGGATCTCGTGCCGCCTCTGACGGAGGAGCTTGTGAAGCTGGGCAGATGGATAAGCGCCATGTACCTGTGTCACGAAGTCACGGCGATTCAGGCGATGCTGCCGGCTGCGCTCAAAGCGAAGTACGAGCGGGCGATCGAGGTTGCGGATGAACCCGGGGACCAGTCGCTGCTGGATATGCCGGATCTCCAGTCGATTCTCTCCTTTGTCCGAAGCAAAGGGACGGTCCCCATGGAAGCCCTGATGGAGCGCTTCGCTGCCGATGGAGCGCTGATCAAGCAGCTGCTGAGCGCGGGCATTTTAACGGAGGTACAAGTCGTCAAAGACCGCATGAGCACGAAGAAGGCGCTGACGGTCTTTCCTCCTCCGGGAGGCGAGGGGCTGGAGCAAGCGTTGTCCGAGCTGCCGGCGCGGGCTCATAAACAGCAGGAAGTGCTGCGGTATTTGCTGGAGCATCCCCATGCCATCCGGCTGACCGAGCTGATGGAAGCGGTGGAAGTCGGTGCCTCGACGGTCAAAAGCTTGGCCGACCGCGGGTGGATCCAGCTGCGCGAAGTCGAAGTGATGCGCGACCCCTATGCGGGTCGTGCTTTTGTGAAGACGCAGCCGCTGCCTCTGACGGAGGAACAGAGCGGGGTTTTCGCGGAAATCCGGGGTGCTGTCGCAGACAGCCGGCACGAGGTGTTTCTGCTGCACGGTGTGACGGGGAGCGGGAAAACCGAAGTCTATTTGCAATCCATTCAACAATGTCTCGATATGGAGAAGGAAGCGATCGTCCTCGTTCCGGAGATTTCGTTGACGCCGCAAATGGTGGAGCGGTTCAAAGGGCGTTTCGGCGATAAGGTGGCCGTTCTGCACAGCCGGCTGTCGAACGGAGAGCGTTACGACGAGTGGCGTAAAATTACACGCAAGCAAGTGAAGGTTGTCATCGGCGCGCGTTCGGCGATTTTTGCTCCTTTTACACAAATCGGACTTATCATTATTGATGAAGAGCATGAATCCTCATACAAACAGGAAGAAAGTCCCAAATATCATACGCGTGACGTAGCGGTGAAGCGTGCGAGCATGCAGGGGGCCGTCGTCGTGCTCGGTTCCGCAACGCCGTCGCTGGAGAGTCTGGAACGAACGAGAAGACGCCGCGACCGTCCTGTCCCCCCTTACAAACTGCTTACGATGAAGGAACGCGTGGCCAGCAGGCCGATGCCGCCGGTTGCGATTGTCGACATGCGGGAGGAGCTGAAGAGCGGCAATCGCTCGATGTTCAGCACTGCGCTGTATAAAGCGATTGAAGATCGGTTACACAAGAAAGAACAGATTGTTTTGCTGCTGAACCGACGCGGGTACGCAACGTTCGTCATGTGCCGTACGTGCGGCTACGTGGCGGCATGCCCGCATTGCGACATCTCGCTCACGTATCACCAAAGCTCGCGCATGCTGCGCTGTCATTATTGCGGCTATGCGGAGCGCGAGGTGACCGAGTGCCCCAGCTGCCAGTCCAAGCATATTCGTCATTTCGGAACGGGCACGCAGCGCGTGGAGGAAGAGCTGGGCAAAATTTTCCCCGGCATCCGCGTCATTCGGATGGATGTGGATACGACGACGGAGAAAGGCTCGCATGAGAAATGGCTGACGATGTTTCGCGAGAAGCAGGCGGACGTGCTGCTCGGCACGCAAATGGTGGCCAAAGGGCTTGATTTTCCCGACGTGACATTGGTCGGGGTGATCGCAGCGGATACGGTGCTGAATATCCCGGATTTCCGCTCGGCGGAACGGACGTTTCAGCTGCTGACCCAAGTGGCCGGAAGGGCCGGACGGCACGAGAAGCAGGGGGAAGTGTATGTCCAGACGTATACGCCCGAGCATTACAGCGTGCAGTATGCGAGCCACCACGACTACATCGCCTTCGCCAATCATGAGCTTGATGTGCGGGCCAATTTGGGCTATCCGCCGTACCAACGGCTCATTTTGGTTACTTTCTCCCATGAGCAGGTGCCGCTTCTGGTTCGTTTCGCGGAAGCCTTCGTCACCAGGCTCAAAGAAATTGCACAAGAATATGCTATGAAGGAAATGGACCTGTTCGCGGACGCGGTTTCCATGAACAACGACTTCCAGATGGACGTGCTGGGCCCTGTGGCATCGCCTATTTCCCGAATCAAAGATAGATATCGATTCCAATGCGTGGTAAAATATCGGGGGGAAGATCAGGCGGCAGACATTGTCCGGCGAACGGTAGCGTGGTTCGAAGAGCGCTCGGCGAAAGAGAAACTGCAGATCAGCGTCGATGTTGATCCGCAATATTTGATGTAAGTACCCAAATAGAGAAGACTTCAAAAGGTAGGTGCACGTTATGGCTATTCGTATTATTGTGAAAGATCCAGACCCTGTGCTGCGCGAGAAAGCGATCACAGTTACCAAATTCAATTCCAATCTGCATAAATTGCTTGACGATATGGCAGACACGATGTATGAGGCTGAGGGCGTTGGCCTGGCTGCTCCGCAAATCGGTATTTTGAAGCGGGTCATCGTGATGGACTGCGGCGAAGAACACGGCGGTCTGATCGAAATGGTCAATCCGGAAATCGTCACTTCGAGCGGCGAACAAACAGGACCGGAAGGCTGTCTGAGCATTCCGGGGCTTCGCGGCGATGTGACGCGTCCGATGCATGTGACCGCCAAAGGGCAGGACCGTAACGGCAATCCGATCGAGGTGACGGGCACCGAGCTGCTGGCTCGCTGCATTTTCCATGAAATCGACCATTTGAACGGGATTCTGTTTACGGATTTGGCTACCAAAACCTACACTAGCGATGAAGAGGAAGATTCGGAGTGAACATCATTTTCATGGGCACACCGGATTTTGCCGTACCTTCCTTACGAGCGCTGCTGGAGGAGGGCTATAACGTGACGACCGTCGTCACGCAGCCGGACCGGCCGAAAGGCCGCAAGCGCGTGCTGACGCCTCCGCCGGTGAAGGTGGAAGCCGAGAAGCACGGCATTCCGGTGCTGCAGCCGGAGAAGCTGCGTCAGGCGGATTCCGTCGAGGTGCTGCGCGGACTGCAGCCGGACTTGATCGTGACGGCCGCTTACGGCCAGATTCTACCGAAGGCTGTGCTGGATTTGCCGGCGCATGGCTGCATTAACATCCATGCGTCTCTGCTGCCCAAGTACCGCGGCGGCGCTCCGATTCATCACGCCGTGCTGCGCGGTGAATCGGTAACGGGCGTCACCATTATGTACATGGCCACAGGCTTGGATACGGGCGACATGATCTCCAAAGTCGAGCTTCCGATTGAGGATACCGATACGACAGGCACGCTGTTCGAGAAGCTGAGCATTGCGGGCGCCGACCTGCTGAAGCGCACGCTGCCGGATCTGCTGGCAGGGCGTATTCAGGCGGTTCCGCAAAATGAAGCCGAGGCGATCTATTCGCCGAATATTCGCCGGGAGGACGAGCTGATCGATTGGTCGCGTTCGGCCGTCGAGATTTGGAACCAAGTTCGCGGCTTGAATCCGTTCCCTGGCGCTTATACGCTGTGGAACGGCGAAGTCATGAAGGTTTGGGCCAGCGCCAATCCGCGGCATACGGCCGAACCGAGAAGCCGCAGCTTCGCCGGGTCTCCCGCTCCGGGAACGGTGCTGGGCAGCAGCGAGCAAGGTATTGAGGTTATGACTGGTGAAGGTACGCTGTGGCTGACGGAAATTCAGCCTGCCGGCAAGAAAGCGATGCCTGTCTCCGAGTTTGTTCGCGGGGTGCAGATTGCGCCCGGCACGGCATTCGGCAGTGCGAAGGAAGCCACTACTTAACATAAATGAGGTATTCGATTTGTCAACGCACAAACCAACACGTCCTAAGCAAGGACCTGCTAAAGTACAGAGGGCCGGTAAGCCCTCCTCATCCCAACCATCCGGAGGCGCTGCGAAGAGCAGCGCCGTTAAGCTTTCCGCCCGCGATGCGGCGCTGGACGTCCTGATTCGGGTCGAAGAGAATCAAGCGTACAGCAATTTGCTGCTCAATCAGGTCTTGCAGAAGCATGCGCTTGAACGGGCCGATGCGGGCCTGGCTACGGAGCTTGTGTACGGTACGATCGGACGCTTAAATACGATCGATTTCTTTCTCGAGCGCTTCGTCAGCAAGGGGCTTGCGAAGCTGGAGCCATGGGTCCGATGCTTGCTGCGGTTGAGCTTCTACCAGCTGCATTATTTGGACCGTATCCCGGATCACGCCGTCGTGAGCGAAGCGGTGAACATCGCGAAGCGCCGCGGCCATCAAGGGATCTCGGGCATGGTTAACGGCGTGCTGCGCGCCATCCTACGCAGCAAAGCGGAGCTGCAGCTTCCGGCTGCGCTCGGCGACGTGAAGCGCATCGCGCTGGGCCACTCCCATCCGGAGTGGCTCGTGCGCAGGTGGATCCGCCAGCTCGGCCCGGAGCTGACGGAACAGATCTGTGCGGCGAACAATAGGCCGCCGCACGTGAGCATTCGCGCGAACGCGAGGCGGAGCAGCCGTCTGGAGCTGCTGGAGCAGCTCCAGGGCAGCGGTCTCAGCGCGGAAGCGTCGAAGCTGGCCCCGGCCGGCATCGTGGTGCAGGGGGCCGGGAATATGGCGTTGTCCCCCGGCTTTATGGCGGGGGACTTCTCGATTCAAGACGAGAGCTCGATGCTCGTCGCCGAAGCTTTGGAGCCGCGTCCGGGCATGAGCGTGCTGGACTGCTGCGCCGCCCCCGGCGGCAAGACGGCTCACATCGCCGAGAAGATGGACGATACGGGCCGCATCTGGGCGTGCGATCTGCACGAGCACAAGCAGCAGCTGATCGCAGATCAGGCGCAGCGGCTGGGACTGTCGTCCATTCAGACGCTGGTGATGGACGCTGCGAAGCTGGACGAGCACTTCGCGGCGGAGTCGTTCGACCGCATTCTGCTGGATGCGCCGTGCTCGGGCCTCGGGGTTATTCGCCGCAAGCCCGATCTGAAGTGGGCGAAGCAGGAAGCGGAGATCGAGGCGATCAGCGAGCTGCAGTATGCGATTCTCAGCCGGGTGCACCGGCTGCTGAAGCCAGGGGGCGTGCTGGTTTACAGCACGTGCACGATTGAGCATGCCGAGAACGCCGGCATGGTCGAGCGCTTCCTCGCGGAGCACAGCGAGTTCGCGCTTGAGCCGCTGCCGGCGGATGCTTTCGCGAGCGTGGATCCCGCTGCGGCGCTATCCGGCATGGTGCAAATACTGCCGCAGCAGTTTCACTCGGACGGATTCTTCATCGCCCGGCTGCGCAAACGCGGTTAGCGGCGCGTATTCTTGGCGAAGCTCTAACCGAGGGGGATGTGTGTTCGGCCCCGCTTTGTGCTAAAATAGATAAGATTAGCTGAAAATATCGATTAAATAACAACAGGTTGTGATAAAACGTGTCTAATAAGCCTTACTTGAAAGACAAACCATTTGTATATGATTTGAATTGGGACGAGTGGCAGACTTGGGTCAAAGAGAACGGCGAGTCCTCGTTCCGGGCCGGCCAAATTTTTGACTGGCTGTACATCAAGCGCGTATTCAGCTTCGATGAGATGACCAATCTGCCGAAGGCGCTTCGCGACAAGCTCAAAAGCCAGTTCGAGTTCGTCACGCTGTCCGAGATTGCCAAGTACCAGTCGCAGGACGGAACGGTCAAGTTTCTGTTCGAACTCGAGGACAAGAATGCGATCGAAACGGTTGTCATGAAGCATAACTACGGCAACAGTATCTGTGTCACAACACAGGTCGGCTGCCGTGTGGGCTGCACATTTTGCGCCTCCACACTCGGCGGGTTGAAGCGGGATCTGCGTCCCGGGGAAATTGTCGCTCAGGTCGTCAAAGCCCAGAAGCTGCTGGATGAGACGGAGGAGCGCATTTCTTCGATCGTCATCATGGGCATCGGCGAGCCGTTCGAGAATTATGAAGCGACGATGAATTTCTTGCGCGTCATGATTCATCCGAAGGGGCTTAACATCGGCCAGCGTCATATTACCGTATCGACGAGCGGCATTGTGCCGAACATTTATAAGTTTGCCGATGAGAATTTGCAGGTGAATTTGGCTATTTCGATTCATGCGCCGAACGATACGCTGCGCTCGAAGCTGATGCCGGTCAATCGCAGATTCCCTTTTGCCGATTTGATCGAAGCTTGCAAATATTACATTGCCAAAACCGGCAGACGCATCACGTTCGAATACGCCCTTATGGGGGAAGTGAACGATCAGGCCGAGCATGCGGAAGAGTTGGCGAAAGTGCTGAAAGACATGCCTCTTAGCCACGTAAACCTGATTCCTGTGAATTTCGTTGCCGAACGGGATTTCAAACGTACGCCAAGAGATGATATTTTCACCTTCCAACGTATTCTTGAGAAGGCCAAAATCAATGCTACCATACGCCGTGAACAAGGCAGCGACATTGCTGCCGCCTGCGGACAACTGCGCGCGAAGCATATGGAGAGCAAGTCATGAGGTGAATCAGGATGAAGATGGTAAGCCGCACCGATATCGGTAAAGTCCGCCAAGTGAACGAGGATCGCGCCGCCATTTGGCACGAGCTGAACGGCCTCTCTCTAGCTATTGTGGCCGACGGCATGGGAGGCCATCAAGCCGGCGATATTGCCAGCCAAATGGCTGTCGATATCGTCGGCAGTGAGCTCCAATCCATCCATTGGGGAATGCCTGTGGAGGCTTGCAAGCAGGTGCTGAAGGAAGCGATCGAGAAGGCGAACGAGCAAATTTACGCGTTTGCCTCCGAGAAGGAGAATTATCACGGCATGGGAACGACCGTTGTTGCTGTGATTGCCTCCCAAGAGCTTCTGATCATCGGTCATATCGGCGACAGCCGGGCTTATAAAATTGCCGGGGAGTCGATCACCCAGCTGACGGAAGATCATTCGCTCGTTTATGAGCTGGTGAAGACCGGGCAAATTACGCTGGAAGAGGCCGAACATCACCCGCGGCGCAATTGGATTACGCGTGCACTCGGAACGGAACCGGGCGTCGAGGTGGACTTGTATGAGTATGCTTGGCGGCCCGGAGACACCATTCTTATTTGCACCGACGGTTTAAGCGGACTGGTGGACTCCGGCGACATTCTTCGCATCATCAAATCGCATGATGAGCTGGAAAGCGCGGCGGAGAAGCTCATCCAAAGCGCGCTGGATAAGGGCGGAGACGATAACGTTACGGTCGTTTTACTTGGGCACGATTCGGATTCGGACGAGAAAAGGGGTGATGGGAATTGATCGGTAGGAAGCTTGGAGGCCGCTATGAAATCTTGGAGCGCATAGGCGGAGGCGGCATGGCTTTAGTTTATAAAGGGCATGATCTTTTATTGAATCGTAAAGTGGCTGTGAAGGTGCTGCGCTCGCAGTACGTGCATGACGAAGAGTTCATTCGTCGTTTCCGCAGAGAAGCTCAATCAGCCGCTTCACTTTCTCATCCTAATGTCGTCAGTATTTATGACGTGGGACAAGAAGAAGACGTGCACTATATCGTAATGGAATACATAGAAGGCACTACGTTGAATGATTTGATCAAGGAGAGGGCGCCTCTGCAGGTGGAGGATGCGGTTCATTACGCCAGTCAGATTGCGGACGCGCTCGATCATGCGCACCACAATGAAATCATTCACCGCGATATTAAGCCGCACAACATACTGATCGGCAAAAACGGGCGCGTGAAAGTGACCGATTTCGGCATTGCCCGCGCCGCGACCTCTTCGACCATTACGCAAACGGGCTCCGTTGTCGGTTCCGTGCATTATTTCTCGCCGGAGCATGCCAAAGGAACGAATACGGGCGAGAAGTCGGACTTGTACTCCTTGGGCATCGTCATGTACCAAATGCTGACGGCCCGCTTGCCTTTCCTCGGCGAAAGCCCGATATCCGTAGCGCTCAAGCATTTGCAGGAAGACGTGGAAGAGCCGCGCAAGGTCAATCCGCTCATCCCGCAGAGTGTCGAGAACATCATCCTGAAAGCAATGCGCAAAAAGCCCGAGGAACGCTACCAGTCCGCGAAGCAAATGATGGCGGATCTCGATACGTGCCTGAATCCCGACCGCAGGAACGAGGCTAAGGTAGCCTTCTGGGATGCCGACGGGATGGACGAAGAGCGCACCTTGGTGATGCCGGCCATTCGGGCGGACCAATTGAGCGCGAAGTTCGACGACGATGAGGATGAGCCCGAGAAGCCGGCGTGGCGCGAGGAGCCTGCTCCCAAGAAGAAGGGCTGGGTGAAGCCGGTCGTATGGATCGTTATTTTGCTAATCGTTCTGGGCTTCATGTGGTACCTGGTCGGTTATGTGAAAAGCATGTTCGCCGTCGAAACGGTGGAGGTTCCCGATGTCGTGAACATGACGCTGACGGATGCGCAGGCTAAGCTGACGGCTGCCAAGCTGGGCTATACGGTAGAAATCGATGCCGAAAGCAAGGCGCCTAAGGATCAGGTCATTCGTCAGAATCCCAGCGGAATGCGAATGAACGTCGGTACGAAGGTGACGCTGTACGTCAGCAAGGGCGCTCCCAAAATCAAGATGGAGAGCTATATCGGACAACAGCTGAAGGACGCCAAGCTGAAGCTGCAGGCACTCGGCATCAATGAAACGCAGATTACGATTACGCAGGAGACGACGGATGATCCGCCGGATACGATTCTGAAGCAGACGCCTTTAGTCGGCGAAGAATTCGAAGCCGAGAAGGCGGCGATTACGTTCACCGTGAGCAAGGCGAAAGAAACGTTCAAGATGCCGGATCTCGTCGGCTTGACGGAAGCGGAAGCGAAGACGCAGATTACGAAGCTGAATCTGAAGATTCCTGCGAACGGGATTACGCGTGAGAGAAGCTACAAGGTGGCCAAAGGGAAGGTCATCAAGCAGTTTCCTTATGACAAAAATACCGATGTATCCGTCGGATCGGAGATTTCCTTGATCATCAGCGACGGCTTGCCGGAAGATGCCGGTCAAATGACGGTGACCATTCCTGTGAAGCCGACGGTAGAAGGTAAGGATTCCGAGTTCAAGATTATCGTCAGCGATGCCCAGTACGAAAATTTCGAATACAAAACGGAGAAAGTCACGAAACCGCAAAATCTGGATGTGAAGGTCATCGTCTCTCCGGATAAGAAAGCAGTTATCTTGATCAAAGAAGGGGATAACTTGGTTAACTCCATTACGCGCACGTATCAGGATTATTTGGATCAGAAGAACGGGAAGGTATCGCCAAGTCCTTCCGTATCGCCTTCTGCATCGCCTAAACAACAGAACACCGGACCGGCGATTCCGGTCGGAGGCAATGGCAACGGGCAAGCCGGCGGGGCCGCCTCGAAGCCGCCAAGTGGAGGCACAAATTAATGCCGCAAGGAACGATAGTTAAAGCATTGAGCGGATATTACTATGTGCTGCCTGAAGGGGCGGAGCTTCAAGAGGCGAATATGGTTACTTGCCGCGGCAGGGGCGTGTTCAAGAACAGGAAGATCACTCCCCTCGTCGGGGACCGGGTCATGTATGAGGAGACGGAGAACGGCGAAGGGACGGTGACCGAAATCATGCCCCGTACTTCGGAGCTGATTCGTCCGCCTATTGCGAATGTGAATGTTGTTGTACTCGTATTCTCGGTGACAGAGCCCGTCTTGAATTTGCAGCTCATGGATAAGTTTCTTGTTCATATCGAGCATACAGGCATTGACGTGCTGCTGTGCTTCACCAAGAGCGACCTGCTGACGGAAAGCAGTGATGCACCGGGGGCCAAAGAGATGACCGTTTCGGAGCTGGACCGTATTCAGACGCTGTACGAGAATATCGGCTATACCGTGCTGAAGACGAGCTCTAGGCGTCAGGAGGGCGTGGAAGTGATTGCGCAGCATCTTGAGGGTACGGTCAGCGTGTTCGCCGGGCAGTCCGGCGTCGGCAAGTCTTCCTTGCTCAACGAAATGATCAGCGGCCGCAATCTGGAGACGAACGAGATTTCCCATCGTCTGGGCCGCGGCAAGCATACGACGCGCCATGTCGAGCTGCTGCCGCTCCATAACGGCGGTCTCGTCGCCGATACGCCGGGCTTCAGCCAGCTGGACTTCATGGAAGTTGAAGCGGAGGGGCTGAGCGCCTGCTTCAGGGAGTTCGCCGCTGTAGCCGAGGGCTGCAAGTTCAGAGGCTGTCTGCATCTGCATGAGCCGAATTGCAAGGTGCGCGATGCGGTTGCCGAAGGCACCATCGCCGCGTCGCGTTATGATCACTATTTGTTATTTTTGGGGGAAATCAAGGATCGGAAGAGGAGGTATTAGGAACGAATGGTATACGTAGCACCTTCTATTTTATCAGCCAACTTCGCACAGCTCGGCGAAGAGATCAAAGATGTCGAGCGGGGCGGAGCGGATTGGATCCATGTCGATGTCATGGACGGCCATTTCGTGCCGAATATCACAATTGGTCCGCTAGTCGTTGAAGCGATACGTCCGGTGACGAAACTGCCGCTGGACGTTCATTTGATGATCGAACAGCCTGACCGCTATATCCCGGAATTCGCCAAAGCGGGGGCGGATCTGATCTCCGTCCATGTAGAGGCTTGCACGCATCTGCATCGGACTCTTGATCTCATCAAGCAGAGCGGCGTCAAAGCAGGAGTTGTCCTTAACCCGGCAACTCCGATCTCTTTGATCGAGCATGTGCTGGATGAGCATCTGGATTTGGTACTGATCATGACCGTCAATCCCGGCTTCGGGGGACAAGCCTTCATTCCCGGCATGCTGAGCAAGATTCG
This sequence comes from Paenibacillus sp. MAHUQ-63, assembly GCF_028765165.1. GTDB lineage: Bacteria > Bacillota > Bacilli > Paenibacillales > NBRC-103111 > Paenibacillus_E. The sequence goes on from NZ_JARADB010000004.1 coordinate 212,242, forward strand.
CGCCTTGCGCGAGCAGGCGAACGCGAAGGGATTAACCGGGCTGCATATCGAAGTGGACGGCGGCATTAACGAAGTGACGGCTCGTCAAGTGATGGAAGCCGGCGCCGACGTGCTGGTTGCAGGCAATGCCGTATTCGGGCAAGCCGACCGCGCTGACGCCATCCGCCGCATTCGCGGATAAGGGGAGCGGGACATGAGAATTCTCTGGCTGTTCACGTACAGTATCGTGTGTGCCCTGCTGCTGACGTTTTTCTCCAATATTCATGATTTCACGAAGTATATTTTCTCACTCGGGGCGCTGTACTTGGGGATGCGTTTCTTCCGCAGGTTTGAGGGAATCGGGTTCCGCATTTGGTTCATTGCGATTGCGGTGGTCTTATATTTCATTTTCAGCTTAATTTACGCCCTCTACACACAGATGGGTATAACCGCACCCTAGGTGCATACATATAGTTACAAGAGCATTGCGCTCTTGTAGCTTTTTTTGCTTTCTGGAAGCAATCGATGAGAAAGTAAAATAGAAGGCACTTTTTCACGGGCGGGGCATATACTGTTGTAATGATGTTAGTGCTCACGAAGTCGAAGTCAGTCTTCGGGGATACGTCCGTCTACTGACCAAACTCTAAGGAGGGGTAGAGAATGAAGTTCTACACAATCAAGCTACCGAAATTTTTGGGTGGATTCGTGAAGGCTGTACTGAATACGTTCAGTAAAAACTAGTAAAGCAAACATACGAAGTCCATATCCCAGAAATGCAAAAAAAGCACCGGTAAGGTGCTTTTTGTCTGTGTACATAGAAAAGAATAAGTATCCGAAATTAAACGCGAGCCACTTTACCGGATTTCAACGCACGAGCACTTACGTAAACCCGTTTTGGTTTGCCATCAACGAGGATGCGAACCTTTTGAACGTTAACTCCCCAAGTACGCTTGTTTTTATTGTTAGCGTGGGACACGTGATTTCCTGATTTAGGACTTTTACCTGTAACGAAACATTTGCGGGACATGTTTGACACCTCCTTCGGCAGTATACAAAGCAGCCTGGGTGGCAAGCCTAAGCTTGACATAATATAGACTTTGCTTCTTGCGTTTCTTGTATTAACCAGCAAAAACACACTTAGATATAATAGCATAGCGTAAGCAGCAGAGTCAACGAATTACCTTCTTTTTTGCCGTTTATTTATTTATTATGTTATAGTACAATGAAGATTAGCCCACATTCCAAATACATAGTAAGTGACGACTGAAGTCGACTTGAAGGAGTTGTTAGATGATGCCAATTGAACTCACAACCGAGTATGGAAAAGTGTATATTACGAATGAAGTGATTTCAACACTGGCGGGATCCGCTGCATTAGATTGTTATGGACTTGTTGGCATGGCAACGAGAAAACAATTGAAAGACGGAATAGCCGAGCTGTTGGGCCGGGACAATTTGAGCCGCGGTGTCGAGGTTCGTCGCGAGAACGGACGTCTCGAAATTGATCTTTATATTATTGTCAGCTATGGAACCAAAATATCCGTGGTTGCAGGTAATGTCCAAACGAAAGTCAAATATGTGTTAAACGAAGTCGTAGGACTTCAAGTCGACGATGTGAACATCTTTGTTCAAGGCGTTCGAGTAGCCAAATAAGAGCCTGATATCCAGGAAGGGGAATCACTTTGAGTAAGCGCTTTATTTCAATAAATGGAAATGACTTCACTGCCATGGTCTTGGCGGGTGCGGATAACCTTCGCAGAAATGTAGACAAGGTTAATGGATTGAACGTTTTCCCTGTACCCGACGGAGATACTGGCACCAACATGAATTTAACACTCACCGCAGGTTGTGAGGAACTGAAAAAGAAGCCATCCTCTCATATTGGGAAAGCAGCTGATGCATTGTCCAAAGGGCTACTGATGGGCGCCAGGGGCAACTCTGGGGTTATTCTGTCCCAGCTGTTCCGCGGTTTCGCGAAGCATGTGCACGATTTCGAGCAGGTGAATGCGCAGCAATTCGCGGCTGCGCTGCAGCAAGGGGTAGAGACAGCGTACAAAGCTGTCGTGAAACCGGTCGAAGGCACGATCCTGACGGTATCGAAAGAAGCGGCCAAACACGCGGTGCAGTACAGACGCGGAGGCGACCTGCTTGATCTTATGCAGGAGGTTCTGGGTAAAGCGAAGGAAGCGCTCGCCAGAACGCCTGAGCAGCTTGCTGTGCTGAAGCAGGTAGGCGTGGTCGATGCGGGCGGACAAGGGCTTGTCTGTGTGTACGAAGGCTTTGTGGCGGCGCTAAGCGGAGGTCTGGTGCAAGTGGAAGACGACTATGCCACGATGGATACAAGACTGGATACGGTCTCCGTCGTTCCGGGCATGAATCTGGCCAAAGAAGTGCACGCCCATCTCCCGGCACAGGCGCATATCGCGACGGAAGATATCGAATTCGGCTATTGCACGGAATTTATGCTGACCATTCAGCCTGGCAAGGTGAAGGGCCAGGTGTTCGACGAGAGCAAGTTCCGCGAGCAGCTCGGCAAGTTGGGGGATTCCCTGTTGGTCGTTGCCGATGACGAACTGGTGAAAGTGCATATTCATGCCGAATACCCTGGGGAAGTCATGAACCAAGCGATGAATTACGGCGCTCTGAGCCGGATCAAAATTGAAAATATGCGCGATCAGCATTCACATATATTGGAAGATATGACGGTGGAAGGTTTTGAAGCGGCTGCTCCCGATGCAGCTGCCGCTGCACCGGTTCCGAGTAAGCCGTACGGCTTCGTAGCGGTCGCTCTGGGCGACGGGATTACAGACATTTTGTCGAGCGTAGGCGTTGATGTCGTCCTATCCGGCGGACAGACGATGAATCCGAGCACGGAAGATATCGTGAATGCGGTGAATCGTATCGAGGCTGAGACGATCTATGTGCTGCCGAATAACTCTAACATCATTTTGGCCGCGCAGCAGGCCGCTGATCTGGTCGACAAGACCTTGATTGTCATTCCGTCGAAATCGATTCCGCAAGGGCTTGCCGCCATTCTGGCCTTCCAGGAGAAAGCGGATGCCAAGACGAACACGGAAGCGATGAACGAATCCCTCCGCCGTGTGAAATCCGGCCAAGTGACTTACGCTGTGCGGGATACGAGCATGGACGGCATCGACATCAAGCAGGGGCATTTTATCGGTATCCAGGATGGCCGGATCGTGTCTTCCCAGCCGAGTCTGATGGATGCGTGCAAGAAGCTGCTCGAAGAAATGATCGACGAAAGCAGCGAAATCGTCACGATCCTGACCGGCGAGGATGCCAAAGAGGAAGAAACGGAGGAGCTGGAGGCATTCATCCAGGCGATCTATCCCCAGATTGAAGTAGAGCTTCATCCGGGCGGACAGCCATTATATGCGTACCTGTTCTCCGTCGAATAAATCATCCCGCAGTGAATTCTAAACGGGAATTGGAGTGAGCCCTGTTGACAAACATTCGTATTGTAACGGACAGCACGGCCGACATACCGGCGGCACTTCGCCAAGAATTGAATATTGAGATGGTGCCGCTCAAGATTCATTTTGGCGATGAGCAATTTCTAGATGCGGTGACGATGCGGTCCGAAGATTTCTATGGGAAGCTGACCTCGTCGCCGCACTTCCCCCGAACCTCGCAGCCGTCTCCTGCTGAGTTTCTGGAATTGTATCAAGGCTTGCTCGAAGAGCCCGATACCGAAATCATTTCGATTCATTTATCCTCCGCTCTCAGCGGAACGTATCAGTCGGCCCTGCTGGCCTCCACGATGCTGGAGGAGCATGCGGGCAAGGTGCATGTGTACGACTCCCGATCGGCGTCCTACGGCATCGGTGCGCTGGTTGCTGCGGCTGCGAAAGCGGCCAAAGCCGGCCACAGCGCAGCTGAGATCATCGAGCTCGTACGAACGATGAGAGAGAACTTTTACATATACTTCCTTGTGGATACACTCGAATTTCTGCAAAAAGGCGGAAGAATCGGCAAAGCGTCGGCACTCTTCGGATCGCTGCTGAATATCAAGCCTATTCTCTCGATCGATGGAGAAGGGGAGGTAGCCGCCGTCGATAAGGTTCGAGGGCAGAAGAAAGCGATCGCCCGCATTCTGGAGCTGCTGGCGGCGGATGTGCCGGATCGGACCATCCGGCAGCTACACATTGCACATGCAAACAATTTGGAAGGCGCGGAGCTGCTGCGAGAAGCCATTATGCAGCAATTTAATGTGCAGCAGGTGGACTATATTATACTGGGGCCCGTTATCGGCGCACACGCCGGACCTGGCACCATCGCAGCGTTCGTCAGTACGGTATAAGCGATGGATCTGAATCAAGTTTTAGTACGCGAAGTCCATGGAGTTGGCGCTCAGAAGGCACTTGAGCTTAACGCCATGGGCATTTTTACGGTTATGGATTTGCTGGAATATGTGCCGTTCCGGTATGAGGATTATACCGTTCGCGATATCGCCAGCGTGAAGGACGGCGACCGCGTTACGGTGAAGGGCTTCATCATCGGGGAGCCGGTGCTGCAGCGCTACAGCGGCAAATCGCGGCTATCCTGCAAGGTGATGGTCGACGATTTTCTGCTGACGGCGGTGTGGTTTAACCGCCACTTTTTGAAGGACCGCTTGCGGCCGCAGCAGGAGATCATATTGACCGGCAAATGGGACGCCAAGCGGAGGCAAATGAGCGTGTCCGACTCGGAGTTCCCCGGACAAGGGGATTCCAATACCGGCACCATCCAGCCGGTTTATTCGGTTGCAGGCACCCTTACGCAGAAGTGGATGCGTAAGGTTATCCAGCAGGCGCTGACGCAGTACGGCGCCATGATCAGTGAAGTGCTGCCGGCTTCGCTGACCGGCAAGTACGGGTTTATGCCGCGCAGCAAGGCGCTAGCCATTATCCACACGCCGAGCGGCGTGGAGGAAGGCAAGCAGGCGCGCAGGCGCATGGTTTACGAGGAGCTGTTCTTGTTCCAGCTCAAGCTGCAGGCTTACCGCGCCGTGACGCGCAGCCGCGCGGACGGGGTGAAACAGCAGGTGGACCTGCCTGCTGTACGCGCCTTCGTGCGCGCTCTGCCCTTCCAGCTGACGGAGTCGCAGAAGAAGGTCGTAGGCGAGATCCTGCACGATATGCAGGAGCCGTACAGCATGAACCGGCTGCTGCAGGGAGACGTCGGTGCAGGGAAGACCGTCGTCGCGGCCATCGGCCTGTATGCGACGGTCAAGGCCGGCTACCAAGGCGCGCTGATGGTGCCGACGGAAATCTTGGCCGAGCAGCACAAGCGCTCGCTCGACAAGCTCTTTGAGCCCTACGGGCTGCAGGTTGCGCTGCTGACCGGCAGCTCGACGGACCGCCAGCGGCGGGACCTGCTCGCGTCCTTGCAGATGGGGCTGATTGACGTGCTTGTCGGCACGCATGCCCTCATCCAGGAGGACGTCTTCTTCCGCCAGCTGGGGCTCGTCGTGACGGATGAGCAGCACCGCTTCGGGGTGAACCAGCGCAGCATATTGCGGCGCAAGGGCATGAACCCCGATGTGCTGACGATGACGGCGACGCCGATCCCGCGAACGCTGGCGATTACAGCCTTCGGCGACATGGATGTTTCAACGCTGCGCGAGCTGCCCAAAGGCCGGAAGCCGATCAAGACGTACGCCGTCCAGCACGCCATGCTGGAGCGTGTGCTCGGCTTCATCCAGCGGGAGGTTGCCGCAGGGCGGCAGGCGTACGTCATCTGTCCGCTCATCGAAGAGTCGGACAAGCTGGACGTGCAGAATGCCATCGACGTCCACATTCAGCTGCAGCAGCATTTTCCGCAGATGCGGATCGGCCTGCTGCACGGAAGGATGAGCGCGCAGGAGAAGGAAGCGGTCATGCTCGCCTTCAAAGAAGGGAACGTGGATACGCTCGTATCGACCACGGTCATCGAGGTTGGCGTGGACGTGCCGAACGCCACGCTGATGGTCATCTACGACGCCGACCGCTTCGGGCTGTCGCAGCTGCACCAGCTGCGCGGACGCGTCGGGCGCGGCGAGCATCAGTCCTTCTGCGTGCTGATCGCCGACCCGAAGACCGAGGTCGGCAAGGAGCGCATGAAGGCGATGACCGACACGGTCGACGGCTTCGAGATCGCCCGGCGCGATCTGGAGCTGCGCGGGCCGGGGGACTTCTTCGGCACGAAGCAGAGCGGGCTCCCGGAGTTTCGCATCGCCGATATGATGGCGGACTTCGAGGTCATGGAGGAGGCCCGCGACGATGCCGCCGAGCTCGTGGGCGACTCTTCGTTCTGGACCGGCGCTTCTTTCATGCCGCTGCGGACCTTTTTGCAGAGCGCCCATATTTTTGATAGCGAAGTGTTGGATTAGCAGCGTGTATCCTTGGAAACGAGGTGGTCTCATTTGACATATTTTTTAATTTATTTATTGCTGATGAACATCGTCACCTTCATCGAAATGGGGCACGACAAGGGGCAAGCCAAGAAAGGCGGCCGCAGAGTGCCTGAGAAGCGTTTGTTTCTGTTTGCCGCACTGGGCGGCGGAATCGGCGGATGGCTCGGCATGCGGGTATGGCGGCATAAGACGAAGCACACGTCCTTTGTGATCGGCATGCCGCTGCTTGTCGCGCTGAATTGCATTTGCGTCATTCTCATCGCCATTTATATGTAGTCAAGATTGTGTTCGTTCCCTCATAGGATAGAAGCATGACGGGATATCGGAGGTACGAACATGAGCTATCAGCACTATCAGTACTATGGCATCGATCCTGCGCTCGTTGAGCGAGTTAAGTTCAAATTGAAAAATCCGCAGGTCAAGGAGCGCATCAAAATGCTGCTGCAGGGCGTGACGAAGGCTGATTTGCAAAATCGCGCCAAAGTAACGCGCCTTATCGGGCTGGCCGCCGGAATTTTCGGCGAGAAGCTGACCGGAAGTCAAACGAATCAAATTTTGGAATTCATTCTATCCCAAAAAATCGATCCTTCCAATACCTTTCATTTGATCAAACTATGGTCCATGTTTCGATAAGCCAGTCTCCCAAAGCACCGCTAGCAGGGTTGAACAACCCGGTTAGGCGGTGTTTTTTATTTCCAGAAAAAATTGCTTGCATAACGAATACATGTTCGGTATATAATAAATAACACGAATATATGTTCGCATATGGTGGTGACAAATATGAGTGCTCATGCAAGAGTCGAGACAGAAGAGGATGTTCAAATCATCAAGGAATACACGCTGCTGCCCATTTTGCTCGATATGCTAGCAAGAGATATGGAGGAGCTCAAGGTTTATAAGGACAAAATTGTGTATAATCATATTCTTTTTTACCTCAGAGAGGTGGAGAACGCCATTTACCCTCAATTACAACACATCAAGAGCATGATGAAGAAAAGGGATATTAAAGTGATTCATACCGAAACGAATGCATTAGGTATTAACGTTGAGTATAAAGTCCGAGGCTATATCCATCATTTCACGATGCTGCGCAGCTTGGTCAAGGCCGAACTGATGACTATGCTGATGAATATGCGGGGGGGATTACGGTGAGCAAAGGAAAGGAGCGAACGATACTCCTGGCGGACTGTCAGAGCTTCTACGCAAGCGTAGAGAAGGCCGATCATCCGGGTTGTAGGGATAAGCCGGTGGCGGTCGCAGGCGACCCTGCCATGAGATCTGGCATCATTCTAGCTGCTTGTCCCATTGCCAAGTCGTATGGAGTTTCCACGGCCGAACGGCTGGGTGAGGCGCTGAAGAAGTGCCCGGATCTGGTTGTGATGCGTCCGCGGATGCAGCATTATATTGACGTTTCACTTATGATTACCAAAATATACGAAGAATTTACCGATCTCGTCGAAGTTTTCAGTATCGATGAGCAATTTCTTGACGTTACGGCTAGCCTGCCTATATTCGGAGATCCGGATACGATAGCCCAAACCATTCAGCGCAAGGTGCTGCAGCAAACGGGCGTGAAGGTACGCATCGGCATCAGCTCCAATAAAATACTGGCCAAAATCGCCACCGACATCTGGGCCAAGAAAAACGCTACCGGCATATATACGCTGCGCCCTCCGGCTGTAGAAGCGAACCTATGGGAGCAGCCGGTAAGCAAAATGTTCGGCGTCGGTTCGCGAATGACCGCACATTTCGCCAGACTGGGCATGTACACGATCGGCGATGTGGCAAGAACGCCGCTTCCGGTGCTCAAGGATAAGTTCCGCGCGCGCTTCGGCAAACAGTCGGATATACATGCCGAGGTGATGTGGCGTACGGCGAACGGCTTGGACGATAGTCCGGTCACGCCCGGCACGTTCGATACGCCTCCGAAGTCCATCGGTCATATGATGACGCTGCCGAGGGACTACGCGGAGTCTTCCGAGGTAGATACGATCCTTCTCGAGCTAACCGAGGAAGTTTGCCGGGACTGCCGGCGCAAGGGATACATGGCGTCGATCGTTACCGTCAGCTGCATGTGCAGCCCGTTTGACGCCCCGACAGGCTTCTCGCGGCAGATGAAGATGCCGGATCCGACGAATCATACCGGCACCGTATTTCAAGCCGTCAAGAAGCTTTTCTACAAATTCTGGGACACGATGCCTGTCCGCCGCGCCGGTGTGATGCTAAGTCAGTTCGTCAACGACGATACGTATCAGCTTACGCTTTTTGAGGATCAGATTAAGGCGCGGGCGCTTGAGAAGGTAACGGACAGCATCAAGGACCGATTCGGGAATTCGGCGATTGTCCGCGCCTCCTCGCTCACAGCAGCCGGTCAGGCACAGAACAGAGCGCTCAAAATCGGGGGGCACTATAAATGAGCAAGAAACTGGAAAAGAACGGCTTGTGGGAATCAAGCAGGATGATGCTGCCCCAGCACCGCGAAGCGCTGCAAAACCAGCGCAGCGACCGTCATGCTCCGGCGAATCGTCCTACGGCGGAGGATATTGGCATTATGCGCGATTATGTACTGCTGCCCTTCATGCACGGGATGATCAAAAGAAAAGCCGATGAGATCGGGCGATCCGCCGAAACGCTCAGACAGCTGTACTCGCGTGTCACTTACCTGCTCGCTGCCCAAATTCAAGCCGATTTCAGCGAAACGAAAACGAAAATGATGCACAGAAGCATTCAATTATTCGAAGAGGAGAAGAATGACCGCGCCATTCACTACCGGTACATTTGTCGCGGACACGAAGACGCGCTGATCATCGCCAAAGATTACATGCGCGCCGAAATGAGCGTGCGAACGGCCCGCTATATCGATCAACTAGTCGCTAGCGTGTACAAAAAGGCAGACAATCCCGTCACGTAGACCGCAATAGGATCAGGAACAAACAGATGTTGCAGCCGGCAGCCCGATGGAGACCTCCATCGGGCTGTGCGAATTGACGGGAGTATTACTTTTTCTCATAATGGAGGAGAGAGTTACAAGTGGACTTAAAGAACTATCAGGCAGAGGATGTGCGGCCATGTGCGGACGTTATACCATAACCGTAACGTTAGAGGAGCTAATGCTGCGGTATGATACTTATTACAAATATCCAGCGAGATACAGTCCCAAATACAACGTGGCGCCTGGGCAGCAGGTCATGGCTATCGTCCATGACGGAGAGAAGAACAAGCTGGGCGAGCTGCGCTGGGGGCTTGTTCCAGAATGGGCGAATGACGAGAAGCTGGGCTACCAGATGCTGAATGCGCGGGCCGAAACAATTGCGGACAAGCCGGCTTTCCGCAAGCCGTTTGAGCGCAAGCGCTGTCTCATTCCGGCAGACTCCTTCTACGATTGGAAAGGAACAGGCAAGCATAAGCAGCCGATGCGCATCATGCTGCGCAGCAAGGAAGTTTTTAGCATGGCGGGGTTGTACGATACATGGACCTCTCCGGAGGGCAAGCGCATATCGACATGTACGGTGATTACGACGGCAGCCAATGAAATGATGGCGGATATTCATGAGCGGATGCCGGTTATTTTGCCGAGGGAAGCGGAATCGGTTTGGCTCGACCGCAGCATAACGAATCCGGAGACGCTGCTTCCGCTGCTGAAGCCGTATTCTTCCGATGAAATGTTCGCCTACCCCGTTTCGAGCCGGGTAGGCAATGTGCGCAACGACGATGAATTGTGCATCGAGCCGCTAAGTCTGCTGCTGTAGGCGGAATCGTAACAAAGAATAGGAGATTGACATGAGCATACGCGCGCTTCTTAGCATCACACTTATACTGGCCATTGTACTCGGCCTCAACGGTTACATTGGCTGGCACGGTCAAGTTTTTCTGTCGAATCAACTCGGTCATTTCTTTCATGCCGGATGGTATTGGCCTGTTTTCTGGGTCGTTGCCTTATCGTATTTGCTGGCATGGGCAGGCTCCAAAGCGCTGCCGGCGGCCGCATCCAGAGTATTGAAAATAATCGGTTCCTATTGGTTCGCCATTATGCAGTTCGGTTTTTTGCTGCTGCCATTGACTGACCTGGCGGCAGGAGTGCTCCATCTGGCAGGCGTGTCTTCTCAGACCTACATTCCGTTCCTGGGATGGTTGGCCATAGCAATTATGGTACTTCTCATGCTGCGAGGTTCTTACAATGCACGGAGTCCTATCCTGAGGAAGTATGAGCTTACCGTTCCCAAACAAGCGGGAGACTGGAACCAACTGCGTGTCGCCGTCGCATCGGACATCCACTTGGGTTCCATAGTCGGCAACCGCCATCTGCGCAAATTAGTAAAGCATGTGAACAGCTTAAAGCCCGATTTAATTCTTCTGCCTGGGGATGTCATTGATGATGATATTAGGCCGTTTATCCGTTATGATATGGGTACGACCATGCGGGAGCTTCAAGCTCCGCTTGGCATTTATGCCGTACTCGGCAATCATGAATACATAGGCGGCCACATTCCTGCTTTTGTGGAACAAATGAACCGAATCGGCATACGCGTGCTCATGGACGAAGTCGTCCATATTCAGGATCGGATGTACATCGCCGGCCGAAAAGACAAGGCGTCCGAGCGAATGGCCGGAGGACGTAAAGAACTGAAGGAACTGCTGACGGGAACAGACCCGGATCAGCCTATTATTGTGCTGGACCATCAACCTTATCATTTGGATAAGGCGGAACAAGCCGGAGCGGATGTCATGCTGTCAGGGCACACCCATCGAGGGCAAATCGCGCCGAACCATTTTATAACAGGAAGGCTTTTTGAGCTTGATTGGGGTTACATGCGCAAGGGGAGGCTGCATGCGATCGTCTCCTCCGGCTTCGGTACGTGGGGGCCACCGATCCGGCTAGGCAGCCGTTCGGAAATTATTGAGTTAGTCATTCATTTCAAAAGCAACGAGAAAGAAGAGGAGTAGTCGACATGCAAGAAGCAGACAAAAAAACAATTACCCCAACAGAACTGGCAGCCGCCATGCTGCAGTTTACGATGAAAAGCATTGAAAATAGCTGGGATACAATGAAGCCGGCCGCTGCCGCCTATTTGGAAGACCCTGTACTTACGCAGGAAAAAGAAGATGAGCTTATCAAAGAGATTTACATAGCGGCTTTAGCCTTGGAAATTTACTGCATCCCGTATGCATTCGACGAAGGCATCGCTCGCCTCGTAAGCCTGGGGATGGGGGAGGTTATGGCTTCAAGCAACTTGTCCGAGCATCGCTTATCGGAATCCGTCAGTCAACACTATCTTCCGCGCTTGGAAACCGTAAGCTTATCGTCTCCTGCCGATCTCGCTTTAGCCCTGGCCCAAGAAGCGGCAAGTATTTTGTATGACCGATTAGAGCTTCCGCTCAAACCGGCGGAACCGACGAACAGCTTGCTGTGGGTGAAGCTATTTCCTTTTCTCGTTCAGCACGTCGGGAAATGGCCGATTCTATCCACCAATTTCGAAGTTACGACAGAGCGGAGGTAGAGACATTTGGTTGCAACTAAAAGAGTTACCGTGTATATTTTATCCGGCTTCCTCGGCAGCGGTAAAACGACCTTATTAACAAGAGCGATCGACCACTTCACCGAAGCGGGACGCAAGCCCGCCGTCATCATGAATGAAATCGGCGAGGTGAATTTGGACGGTCAGCTGCTGGCCGGTGAAGTACCGATGTCTGAGCTGCTGGGTGGCTGCATTTGCTGCTCGAGCCGGGGCGATTTGGCGACAGCTCTCAATGAGCTAGTAACCGAAGAGCGGCCCGACATAATTTTCATCGAGTCTACGGGCATCGCGAACCCGATGGAAATTATCGATGAAGTGACAGACGCTTCCCTGATCATACCTGTAGAGCTCAGAGCGCTTATCACCGTAGTCGATGCCCCTCACCTGCTGGAGCTAAGCCGGACTAGCCGAGGCAAGACTTACCGCCTCATGCAAGACCAAATCCGTACAGCCAACCTGCTGCTCCTGAACAAAACGGATTTGCTGGACAGCCAAGCACTTCAGGAAGTGGATGCCCTTGTGCGTGAGTGGAATCCGTATGCGACCGTTAACTTTACAGTCTTTAGTCAAATCGAAATGAGCCTGCTTGAAGAACTGGAGAACGAGACGATCCCTGCTCCTTCTGATCGACAGTCAACAGTCGATGCAGAGCATGCGCACGATCACGGCCACGGTCACGACCATACCCACGATGACCATAGTCATGACCATGACCATGACCATAACCATAATAACGACCACGACCATAATCATCACCATCACCACCACCAGTCCCACAGTCATGTAATGGCGTATACGCACTTTTTTGAACGGGCTGTAGATAGCAATGCCTTCGAGGAGTTTGTCAGCAAGCTTCCTCAAGAAGTATACCGCGCAAAAGGTATTCTCAGCTTTTCCGATACGTCAAGCCGCTTCCTATTCCAATATGCGTACAGGGAAATGGATTTCGTTAAAATTACACCTAAGGGCGAGGTACCTGACGTCGCCGTATTCATTGGAGAAAATTTCTCCAAGGACGCCGTACGCTCAGCATTGCTTCAATTGGAAGCTATGACAGAAACGGCTGCCCAATAAATATTCAAATGAATCCCGGCTTGAAGCCGTGGATTCTTTTTGGTTTGCAAAGGAGGTCTCTGCTTGACGACTCGTGTAACCTCCGGTTCTTCGGCCTTCTGGGCACTATCCCGATGACTCAGAATGAGAGCAGACGCACCAGAGGCTGAGAGCAGACGTACCAGAAGCAGAGAGCTGACGCACTAGAGGCGTAGAAGTGAAATGCAGACCGAATCTTCTTAGCACAAAAATATTGTGTGAATTGCGAGCTGCCTTGGTCGCTACGAAGTAGCATGCTATACCGACATGGAAGGTATGTTTCAGGTCAAAGTAAAGTACACAAAACAGGTTGGAGACTTAGTCTGGTAATGGCAAAGAGGCAAAGAGACGTACTTCTCATGAAAGCGGCGGTGACGGCTGGAAAGGCTGGGGCAGTCCGCTGGAGAGGGCGGGTTTGAGCGCCACCATGTTTTGCGCTACAACGCGTCCAGGATTCGCGCATAAGCGGGTCAAGTGCTGAAAGATGGGAAGATGCTGCAAGGAGAGATTGATTTTGAAGCAGAATTCATCCAAATACAGTTGGAGATGTTTCCTGCCGATACCATGAAAAGTGTCATTAATGAACTTACCTGCCTGAGCAGCATATGCAAGGAGATGTCTGAAACGCTTGGGGTGAAAACGCCCGGTAACAAACTCTACGTTAGCTGCAGTTGACTCGATATGTTGTTTGGAGAAAGCTGTGGCTGCGGCTCGTTGAAGCATTTTGTTACGAACATGCAAAGTGGATACGAGTTTGATTTTGAGATAGGAGGTTTCGCCTTGATCGTTAAGTGAGGAGCCTGCCAAGAGGAAGTGTTGGCTGGGATGGTTGCGAAAATAAGGATTATAGGGTCTTCCGTAGACTGCCGTATTTACTTGGGTGGTACCGGAAAGTAAAATGCTTTGGTCCGCTATATGAATGGCTTGACGAATTTTGTGCAGGATGAGCCAGGCCGTTTTGTACGTCACACGAATGATCCGGGAGAGTGCGACGGCGTTAATGCCTTGTTCTGTTCGAGATACCAAGAAAATAGCCGTTAGCCATTTATGTAAAGAAGTGCGACTTCCTGCCATGATGGTGCCGGCGGTTAGAGAGGTTTGATGGCGGCAACGAAGACACTCGAAAAGAGGAAGCCGACGCGTACGAATCAAATACTCTTGTGTATGAGAGCAATGAGGACAAACGAACCCTGAAGGCCATTTCATATGGTAGAAGAAATCGATGCAAGATTCTTCGGTGGGGAATTGCTGCTGAAGCTGCTCAAGGGTACAAATGGAAGAAAGTTGGAATAGATTGTCCAAGAAGACACCTCCTGGAAGGAACGTTTGTTCTTGTTTATAGTATATCGAACATGTGTTCCTTGTGCAACTGTTTTTTTGTGACAGAGTGGAGTGGAGAAGGCTTGGAAGATGCATGGCGGAGTCTGTAGATAGTGACTGAGCTAAAGGGATAGTGCTAAGAAGGGGGCCTGAAAGAGATTATGCTCCCGCTAGACTGAACCAATTTATGTAAAAAAAAGATAATAAATAGTTCAAATTCAAGTGAGAAGCGTGGCTCGCCACTTGACGCAGGTGGTCGATTTGCTGCACTATGAGAGTAGAACATTTTATGACAGAGGGGTAATGCAAGTGGGCACTCATACGCACACGATTGACGAGATGCTAAAGGCCATGGCCCAGCAAGGCTGGAGAATTACCGAGCAGCGCAGAAGTTTGGCGACATTATTCGCGGAATCCGGAAGTTATTTATCGCCGAAAGACGTTTATGAATACATGAAAGTCAAATATCCGGGTGTGAGTTTTGATACGGTTTATCGGAACCTTCGTTTGTTGAGTGAAATGGGCGTTCTTGAACAGTTTCATTTGGCAGATGGTTTGAAGTTCAAAGCCAGCTGTTTAAACCATCATCATCATCATATGATCTGTGTGAGCTGCGAGAAGACGGTGACTTTCGAATTTTGCCCGATGAAGATGGTCAAGGATTTGCCGGAGAGCTTTGAGATTCAGAGCCACCGTTTCGAAATATTCGGCTATTGTGCTGACTGCAAGAAGTCCGCGTCAACTGAGCCGCTACAACATTAAGAAGTCGTGGAACTTTAGGTTCCGCGGCTTTTTTAATTGGCAAAACGATAAAATGAATATAATCATTCGTTCCATTGCGATAAAGATCCGAGGTGTTATAATGGAACCATCATCTTGAAGAATTCGGAGGTATCCTTAGACGATGTGGATCATGTAGCCTAACTCTTCTGCTCTAACGAAAATATTCGTTTACAAGCAGACTCTACGTGCATTTGGGTAGAGCGAGTGGGATACGTATGTCTAAAGGATAAGACTCCATCCGGAGGCTTCTTTGCGCATACTTTATTCATGACTTGTTCTTCCTGACCGTAGGCTCTGGCTTACGGTTTTTTTGATTTGTTTAAAAAAAGGAGAGATGAGTCTATGACTTTACTTATAAAAGCAATGAATGTGAAGAAGGAGTTTGCCGGGAGGCTCTTATTTGAAGATGTGGGCTTTGAAGTGAGTGCCGGCGAACGAATAACGATTTATGGGCGCAACGGTGTGGGCAAAACGACTCTGCTTCGCGTACTGGCCGGCAAGCTGGAACCCGAGAAAGGAAACGTGGAACGGAGGCTGCCACTGGAGCAGTGGGGATGGATGGGCCAACTGTCGGAGGAGGATGAGGAGAAGATCACCCTTGTTTATGTGGAGGAGGGCAGTCCGGAGCATAGCGCGGCGAAACGCAGATTAAAGGAGCTGGAGACATGCATGCAGGATGTATCGGCTGCGGAAATGGAAGACGTGTTCGCTGCCTATGAAGAGGCGGCAGAGCGGTATATGCAGCTGGACGGCTACCGCTGGGAAGTTCAGGTGGAACGCAAGCTGCTGGAGCTCGGACTCGGCCGTGAGCTGTGGGAACAGCCGCTTGGCCAGTTGAGCGGCGGACAGAAGACGCGAGCTCAACTGGCTCGTCTGATGGTGCTGGAGCCGCAGCTGCTACTGCTCGACGAGCCGACGAATCATCTCGACGCGGCCTCGCTGGAATGGCTCGAGGCCTGGCTGCGCGCCTATCCAGGTACGGTCGTCTTCGTTTCGCATGACCGCCACTTCATGGACCGCGTGGCGACCTCTCTTGTTGAGCTGACGTCAACCGGCAGTCGTAAGTTCCGGGGCGGGTACACGGATTATACCCGCCAGAAAGAGCTGGAGCTGCGAACGCAGGAGCAGCTTTACAGGAAGCAGCAGCGCATGCGCGAGCAGCTGGAGGAGAGCATACGCACGTATCGGCAGTGGTTTCACAAAGGCGAGAAAAGTGCCAGCAAGGCGGAAGTGCCGATACAGCGCGTTTATTTCCAAGCCCGGGCGGGCACGCATGTTTCGCGAATGAACGCGAAAATGAAGGAGCTCGAGCGCTTGGAAGCGGACCGCGTGGAGAAGCCGCGGGAAGCGGCCCAGCTGAAAGTGAAGCTGGGGGCAAGTGAATTCGCGGCGCACTCCCTAGTGCGCCTGGAGCGGGTCGCTTTCGGTTACGGCGACCGCGAGCTGTTCGCTGAGCTGAACCTCAGCGTTGATCGTGGTGACCGTTTGGCCGTGCTCGGCCCGAACGGTACCGGCAAAACGACGCTGCTGAAGCTGCTCGTCGGCGAGCTGCAGCCCGCTGCCGGTCAGGTGCGGCAGCATCCGCAAGCGTCAATCGGTTACTTCTCGCAAGAGCTCGAGCATCTCGATGACGGAGTAACCTTGCTGGACAGCATGTTGGCGCTGCCAGGCATGACGCAAACCGAGGCCCGCACGATTCTGGGCTGCTTCCTCTTCTCCGGTGAGGAGGTACGCAAGCGCATCGGCGATCTGAGCATGGGCGAGCGCTGCCGGCTCGCCTTCCTCAAGCTGCTCTTCAGCGGCGCCAACTTGCTGGTGCTGGATGAGCCGACGAATTATTTGGATATCGATTCGCGGGAACGAATTGAACAGGCGCTGCTGAACTACACCGGCGCCATGGTCATTGTCTCGCACGACCGCTACTTCATTCGCAAGGTGGCGGCGAAGCTCCTGTGGCTAGATGCGGAGCGCAGCCCGACGTTCTTCGACGGCACTTACGATGAGTATGCGGAAGCGAGTCAGCGAAGTGAACGCACGCCGGAGCAGCTTGCGCGGGCGAACGAAAGGCGGCAGCTGGAACTGACGCTCGCTCAGCTAATAAGTGAGGGCGAATGGAGCGCTGAGCAGGCAGCCGCTCAATTGCAGCAAATCCGAGTGATCAAGTCCAAGCTCGCGGAGCTGCAAGAATAAGCAAATAAGCCGGGGCGTACCAAGGGTACGCTTCCGGCTTATTTGCTTTTGGCTACATGCAGCAGCTCAGGCACGGTGACGAACGTGTAGCCGGCTGCTTTGAGCTTGGCGATCATTGGGGCGATGGCCTGCACGGTACCCGACAAATCCTGACTCTCCGCTCCTCCGGAGTGCTGCAGGATAATCGAACCCGGCTTCGTTTGCTGCATGATGTTCTGCAGCACCTGATCGGCATTCAGCGACTTCCAATCGAGTGAATCGACATTCCAATTCACGATCAAATAATGATGATCAGCCACCCATCTGACTTGCTCCTCATTGATAGCGCCGTAGGGCGGACGAATTAATTTGGGGGCATAGCCGATGAGGCCCTGCAGTACATTCTCGGTATTCATAATTTGGCCTTGAAACTTGTCCACGGAGAGTGTCGGCAAATTGGCATGGCTGTAGGAGTGATTGCCAATGACATGGCCTTCCCGGGCTATGCGTCTCACGACATCCGGATGAGTGTTGGCTTGGGACCCCAGAACAAAAAATGTCGCTTTCACTTGGCTTGCTTTCAGCGCATCGAGCACCTTGGGAGTGAAACGGGTATCCGGTCCGTCATCGAAAGTAAGGGCAACCTTCTTCTCTTGGCTGGAGCCGCGCAGTTTGAAGGTGTCCGGGTATTTCGCAACCAATTGTGAAAGGGTCAGCTTTTTCTGAGATATGCGGACTTGGCCTTGATTTTTTTGGACGGGTACAGACGGTTTCTTGGATGATTCGGGATGCGCTGATTTCTTAGATACTTTGGGCGTCGGACTTGGTGTAGCTGCCGTCGGCGCTGATTTTGGCAAGGCTGTTGCCGCAGGTGAAAGTGTTAATGTCGGTATAAGTGTTGGCACGGGTGTTTCTGATGGACTTGCCGGCGGTTCTGTGTCAAAGACGCTTTCATCGTTGCTTGACGATGCAGATAGCTCTTGATCATCTGCATGTGTGTGCTGTACAGAATGCTGATCGTGATATGGCTTGCTTTTGGGCACAGCGCAGCCGGCCGTTAGCAGGCATGCGATGGCAGCAGACCAAACCCATTTGGTCATGGCAATTCCCCTCCGAGCATTGTGAATATGCTCTATTTTCTGTTAAGAAGGGGCATCCTATCCTGTGAAATAAAGGAAAGCTAGGCTTGGCATGAACTATTTCGTGCCGCCGACCGTCATTACATATACCAAAAGCCGACAGGAAAGGGGTGAGGATATGATTACGCTGTTGAACAACAGAAAGCTGGTGATTATGATCATCGTGTTACTGTGTGCAGGCTGCTTTCATGAAACATCCTCAACACCTTCACCAGGCGGCAAGAAATCGCTGCAAGACAAACAAGCAACGGAGTTTGCGGTCGTTCCAGGAGAAACCATACAAATTCATGATAAAAACGGATCACAAAGAACCGCTACAAGCGCTCCAGCTAAAGGAATTGTTTTCGTTGATGAACTCCATGGTTACGGATGGGGTTCTCCGGAAAATGGGACATCGCCGTTCATGCGGACGAGCGATGGCGGAATGAATTGGTTGCATGAGCGTGGGGTGCCGGATGCAAAGTCAACGGCGTCGATTAGTTTTCTGGACGCGCGAATCGGTTGGATGCTCACCAGCGAGTTCGCGGGTATGCAATCGGAACTTCGTTTAACGGCCGACGGCGGCCGGACTTGGGAAGTGATCGCTAAGAATTTGCCGGGTTTAGAGGGAAGTACAAATACGGCATTTTTTCGTTTTTTTGATCGTCAGAAGGGATTGATTGCTGTACAGAGCGATAAAGGGGTTGTGTTGCTCCGTACCCAAGATGGAGGAATTACTTGGCTGGCGTCAAATCGCATTGCGCTCCCCGGAGAGGGTTTGATGACGTTCCTTTCACCCAATGAGGGGTGGTTGATTAGTAAGCGCAAAGAGTTGGCGACGCTTTATCATATGCGGGATGGAGAAACGTGGGAGGAAGCGGGGGGAATCTCCACAGCTTTGGCCCCACAGGCCATCTCGTTCGCAGATGCCGAACACGGATTCATGATCCTGCAATCGAATCTGGTGAGCCCTGAGAAGCCGTGGGAGAGGCTGCTGCTTCGTACGGTGGATGGCGGCATAACGTGGAGCCAGCATGCTTTCCCCGCCGCGTTCCTTCCGGCCGATGCCGGTGTGCAGCTCAATTTTCTTACCTCTTCGATCGGATGGCTCTGGGATGCAAAGCATGTGTGGCGATCGAAAGACGGAGGTTTGAGCTGGCAGATGCTCGAGCCTTAACTAAGAAATGATTTTCTGATAGGTGACAATATCGAGAAACTTGCCCCATTTGAAGCCGACCTCGCGGAAATGCGCGCATTGACTATAGCCATTCTTGGAGAACATATGAATACTCGGCTTGTTTTCCGCGCAAATTGTTGAGATGAGAGAGTGGAAGCCGTGCTCCTTGGCAAATGCTTCAATAAACTGGATGGCGGCTGAGCCGACACCTCTGCCAACGCAAGACGGCTGCAAATAAATGGTTACTTCGCCGGTAGTCGAATAAGCTTGCTTTTTCTTATGCGGCATCACTTGCACGTAACCTTGCAGCTCGTCGTCGTCGTCCAAAGTAATGACGTAGGTTTGAAACCGAGGATTTGTGTGGACAACGCTTTCCGTGAATTCGCTAAGCTCAACGGGTTCGGTGTGGAATGAAGCGGTGGAGTTCATCACGAAATAGTTATATATGTCCATTAAGGCAGGAATATCGGAAGATTCCAACGGTTTAAAATGAATGGTAGACATGATAGACTCCTTCTCTTTGGATTTCAAATAGACATCTAGCGGCTTTCCATGTATCTTAAATATAATATCTTAGTATGAATAGAAGATAAAGTGTGATGAAGCACAGGAAATTAGGGGGAGTCGCATGTCGGGCAATTCAAGCTACATCCTGGTAATCGTCGTCGGCATTATTTTACTCGCGGGACTCACATTCATGAATCTACGCAAAATTAGCAAATCTACTGCCGATTTGACACAACTGAAAAGAAGAACGCTGCTATGGAGCGAAATCTCACTCGCGCTGTTCGTCATGCAGTTCTTTTTCCGCGATCGGCAGGGTGGTTTCCTGATCTTCTTCGGGATTCTGACGCTCTTCACAGGCGCTCACTATCTCGGGGTTTTGTATTATTCGAAGAAAAGAAAAAATGATTAAGCGAAGAGACTTCCTCTCTCAGCGGTTCGTTCATTCGAATGCTGGACGGAAGTCTCTTTTGTATTTGGGCTTAGTCGTTGTTCCAACTGGTTGGTTGTGTTTTGGGCGCTCTTAGCTTGTGGTACCATTTTCTCTTCTTCTTCTGTTCAAGTAAAGTCTTCAGCTGGATCATAAGAAGTTTGGCTCTGTCCTCGTCGGCGTATTTGCCGCGCAGGCGTTCATAAATCGTAGGATCTTGCATCGGAATTTCATACCTTCTTTTCTGACTGTAAGATGAATGTGAATAAAAAAAAGGGGAATGTATGTTCTTGTCTGCTAGTATAACACACTTAACAATGAGATGCGAATAAAAATATTCCTGTTTTCGGTAAGCGCTTGGATCCGTCCCTTGGGATTATGCAAGATATTGGATTTCGCGTAGTGTATCAAAGAAATACCTCAAGCATTAGCGGCGTCGTACTGCGGCAGCGCAATCGTTAATAATGCTTACTCAGGATAAATTTGATTCTTCTCAAATAAATTCCGAACCTGATCGGCCATAAATTGTGTGGAATGCGGCATTTGATGACGGATCCACCACTCCACAATGCCAATGAAAGCGGAGGCCATGAATTGAGCTTTTAACTCACTGTGGACATCGGGCTTGTTGTCGTGTCTTTTCATTTTCATCATCAGGTTGACGGAGATAAAATTGAGCAATTGTTCCCGGAACAGAAAGACTCTTTGATTGGAAAACATAGCAGAGAAAAATGGGGAATTGTCGCGAAAAAAATCAAAAACCGGTTTGGGGTCATGGACCATCCCTTGACTAACCGTATCAGTCTCCCGATTCTTGCACAATGAGATCAACTCATTGATGTGATCTTCAATACATGTGTCCAAGAGGTCATATTTGTCTTTGTAATGCAGATAAACGGTGCCGCGGTTCACATTGGCACGCTCGGCGATCTCATTGATGGTGATTTGCTCAAAATCCTTTTCCGAAAAAAGCGCTAGAAACGCCTTCGTAATAGATTGCTTGGTTCTCAGAATGCGGCGGTCGGTTTTAACAATGCTGTCCATTCCTTCAATACCCATCAAAGGCGTTCTATACGGCATCGCCGCGGTACTGCCAACCATGCGGGAGCAGCAGTCCGGTCACATCATTAACCTGTCCTCTACATCGGGTTATCAGGTGTCACCGACATCCGCCGTATACGCGGCCACCAAATTCGCAGTTAGAGCCATCTCGGAAGGATTGCGTCTGGAAGAGTCTGCGACCTCGGGTATCCGATCTACTGTGATTGCTCCAGGTTTGACGAACACCGAACTTTTTGACAGCATAACCAGCCCGGAAGTGCAGACAATAGCCAGTCAGCTAAGCGGCAAAGGGATTTCTCCTTTCAGTATAGCTAGAGCTATCGCGTTTGCTATTAATGAACCTGATGACACGTTAATCAGCGAGATTATGGTTAGGCCGGCTGCTTTGTAAGTATTTATAAAACAAAACAGAAGAGTGTAAATGCCTAAAGAGTCGCGTAATGCGGCTCTTTTGTAAGTGATGAGAAGTCTTTTGGCAAGTGTGCAAGCGATCTCTAAAGGACTTTTAAAATCATGTGAAGAATAGAAATATTTGTAACTATAAATTGAACGAGGTGGTTTGGTGGAATTAATTGTGATGGTTATCATTATGTTTGTTATTTTTTCTTTAATCGGTATGTACAGCAAGGATAAACGCAGAAGAAGTCATTATAGCCATCATCACAATGATAGCTCCAATTTCCTTCAGAATTCTTCGGATGACTCGAACCGACATCAACAACAACATCATCATAACCAACATCATAACCATCATGATCATAACCATCATCATAACCATCATCATAACCATCATGATCATAACCATCACAGCAGCCCCCATGATCATCATGGCAATGATTCCTCCAGTGGAGGCGGGGGCGGGAGTGACAGCGGGAGCAGCAGCAGCGATTAAACATGTGAGCCAATCTGGCTCTCTTTTCTATTTGATTTGTGGAAAGTTCAATCTAACGGCCATTTTCAACAATTAATTACCATCCAAATCCGCGCGGCATGTCTCTGGTGTTGTATCTACCTTAATACGGTCATTGATATCTTTAACTTCATCAGTAATTGCTAAAGTATCCTTCGTTGTATGCTGATTAAGCTCATTGGTTATATCCATAGATGTTTGCTTGTCCGATTGAGTCATCTTGTTCACATCTCCGACCTTTTGATATTTGGCATAAAACCGTTGAAAACCTTTTAGCTGCTGACCAGCTATTTGTCCAATTTTCTGATACCGCCACCAAGAGACTGCATTGCATGTAGCGAGATTTCTATATCTGGCTGTAAAGGTATTACTGTTTGCCATCTTGGTGTAGTCCTATCGTGTGGAGTGAACGGGATTCTTATGTATTTAAAATATTGCACTGTAATAGCTAACACTAAAGCGAACAGTGAAAAAACTTGGCTGCAAGTATGGTGCTGCTTGAGTGAATAATGGAAAGGAGACGTACGACATATTCGCACGCCTCCGTATAAACTATTTGTGATTATATCCTCCTTGCCAGTTACCATGATGCCCTTGGTGGTAGTGACCATGCGAGCCTCCGCCATGGTGGCCATGCCACTGACCACCGTGCCAACCGTGATATGGGTAGTGGTGCGGGTGGTATTGCGGATATGGAATGGGATAAATGATAACTGGCTGATGGTGCATATGCGGATGATACATGTGCGGATGTTGATGATAAGGATTATAATTATAGCTTTGGTTGTAACTCATTGAATAATCTCCTCCTAATTCTGATACATCAACCTATGCGGAGTTTTTATAATCGGATGCTTGACTTTAACTCTTTGGGCGTGGCAATTCGAAAAGCCTATTGTTTCAGTTGTTCGGAAATATGAAGCCTTTTGGCGGACGTTATCCTGGTATGGAATAAGGCTAAATAGCAAATCGCCAAACATTTTGTGTTTGACGATTCTCTTAAAGATATTACATACTGCTTGTCCAAGGGGACATATGATTGGATATTGAAAATGAAAAGACCAATTTTACTCTATAACTTCGGAGCAATATGCAAAAACTTTTGACATGACATCTCTTTCATATTCATTTTTTACATAAAAGCAGTGACGTTTCCAATCTAGAAGTCGGAGAGCTCCGTCAATATCACCAGCCATTGTATCATTAAACGCGGCCTCAACCTGTTCCATAGAAGGTACTCGTTGATGTTTACGGTAAAAACCAATAATTTTTGACAATTCACTGCTCTTGAACTTCATCGATTAAAAAGTATGCCTCCATATTTCTGTCAAAAACAACGATTTGGTCATTTATATCATAATCCATATCATTCACTTCTAAATGACTCAACGTTTTTTCTTCGCTTGTCTCCTTATGTCTAACTCTGTATTCCATAAATGTCACCACCCCTAAATGATAAATTCCTCAAAAACTGGAAGCCGCATGGTACCAGAGCTATACCAATCCCTGAATTTAACCTTGCACCTCACCACTGGCTTGATAAAAACGTATTCTTTGCTCTCACCGCATTTAAAAGAATGAAATATGGGCATCATGGATTCCCGGGCAGACTGGGTTATTCCAAGCTCCATGGTGCCGATCTGGCGAATACGTTCACTCTCTGGATAGCCGAGCAGCCATGAACTTTCTTTCTTGCTGTAACCGGTTATGTATACCACTTCTTTTTGGTAGTTAATAACCTTCTGCCATGACCAGGATCGTACGCCCTTCTCATATTTCGAGTCTTTTTTCTTTATCACAATACCTTCAAGTCCATGCTGACATACGATTTTGAAAAATTCCTTTGCACTTCCTTTAATGGGCCGAACAATTCTATAATGTTCCGTCTCTTGAAGTGTCTCTTCAAGCAGCTGCTTGCGCCGAATTAATGGTAATCCAGTTACGTCTATGCCTCGGTGGTATAGAATGTCAAAAGCCATGAATACAACTGGTTTGCGCTTCTTGCTCGACCGGAAGCCTGAATTTGTTGCTTCGAAGTCCGCTCTTCCATGTTCATCCAGTACAACAATCTCTCCATCGAGAATAGTCCCTTTAGGAATCGGCGGATGATGGAGCTCCGGATATTTTGCAGTTGCATTCGTGTTCTTTGTGTAAAGGTTAAACTCATCCATATTCGATACAATCAATCGAATGCCATCCCACTTCAATTCGGCGAAAGTGGAACTACCATCAAACGGATCGTTGTTCTTGGCATATTGGAGAAGCATTGGAGGAATAAACATTTTCTTCATCACCTAAAATAATGGTACCACCCCAGAACTAATTGTGACTATTGGGATTTAAAGGGAAGTCTTTTGCGCCAACAATGATCGATTCCAGAACAATTATTGATAAAACAATCGTTGATAGGGTAAGAAGAGAATACGAGGGAGTTGTATTTCAAACAGAAATAAAGCGAAGAAATAGAATCAAGGAGTTTTCTATTACAGGCATACAGGAATACAGTAATACGGATACATCGGCACTTAGGAATTATAGAAATTTTGTCGAGGAGCTGGAGCGGCGTGTCCAAGCGTGATGCGATTGATCAGTTATTAGGAAAACGGTGTAGTCAAGGAATACAGGAAACTGTAAATACAGGAATACAGAAACCTGTGAATAAGAAAAAAGCAACATTTGATTTCAACGATCACGGTCGAATAGGCCTGTGGGGATTTGTTCATTTTAGCGGACACCGGGCGCAATCTTAATGCTCTTTCTAAAACCAATCCCCATAAGTTACTCCTCCGATATTTATTAATGATATATAAAAGTTAGTAAACCAATGCAGGGTACGATGAGCATATTATACCATCGTACTAGGTCTAAAGATACAAAATATTACTTTAAAGGTCGAATTTAGTATGATAGAATGTACATCTAATACAAAATAGGTGGGGGCTTCCATGTCACAACAGAAATGGTATCAAACAACTTGGTTTTTAGTTTTATTATGCTTAATTGCACCATACATCGGAATTTTCATTCTGATGAAGAGAACAAAGAACAAACTCCTTCTTGGCTGTGTAACTGTCTGGGCCTTAATTATTATCATTAGTACTTTTACTAATAAGAAAGAGGAGATTAAGCCTTTAACTGCAAGTACTACAGTCCTGGAGTCATCTGATGCGAAAAAGAAAGATGAATTAATAGCAAAGCAAGCTGCAGAAATTGCAGCCTTAAAAAAAGCTAAAGAGAGTCCTGCTACACAAGCAGCAACTACTATACAGCCAGCCGCCTCCCCAGCAGCAGAAACGAATAAATACATAACTGCAAAAGTGACAAAGGTTGTAGATGGAGACACAATTGATGTATTGATTGGGGACAAAAAGGAAACAGTTCGTTTTGTCCTAGTAGATACACCTGAAACTAAGCATCCCTCTAAACCAGTGGAACCTTTTGGTCCGGAGGCATCCAAGTTTACAACCGAATTACTTGATGGTAGAGAGGTTAAGCTTGAGAAAGATGTTTCAGAACGTGATACTTTTGGCCGTTTGCTAATGTATGTTTGGCTAGATGATAAGATGGTAAATGAGTTGCTTTTAGAGAAAGGATTAGCTCGAGTAGCAGTTTATCAACCAGATGTGAAGTACATAGACCACTTTAGGGAGATTCAAAAAAAAGCACAGCAAGCAGGGATTGGTATATGGAGTATAGAAAACTACGCCAAAGATGATGGATATCACCCAGAAGTAGTTAAGAAAGCAGAAGAACCTGTGAAGGAAGCACCAAAAGAAACACAGCTTACAAAAGCACCAGCAACTAACTCAAATGTGAGTTATCCTAACTGCTCCGCAGTTAAAGCGGCAGGCAAAGCCCCACTTCATCGCGGTGACCCTGGGTACAGCAGTAAGTTAGACCGAGATAATGACGGCGTGGCATGTGAATAGGATAGCAACATAAAAGGGGAATATTGTATGGGGAAATTTTCGAAATTTATATTAAGTTTAATCATTACAACATTGCTAGTATCTCCTTCTAAGTCTTTTGCTGCTGAGGAACCAGTAAGTGTTTTCGTCAATGGAGTTCAAATGAATTTCAATCAATTGCCGATTTATAGGTGAAAGTTGCAATGGGGTTGTAACGTGGGATGAGAAAACAAATCGAGTAAACATTGTCATGGATAAAATTATTACACTTACAGACCCTTTTAAAGAATATCTCTGGGGTACTTCTATTGAAACAATAAAATCCAAAAACAGTCATTTAGAAATGTTAGTAGATTTTGATTATGTTGTAGGTTACGAAAATTATTCATTGTTTGATTTACCTGCAACTGTTTATTATCACTTTAAAGATGGAAAGCTCTGGCAGATTGCTTATAGGATTACTGACAAGGAATCGTCTTTTGAGTACTTTACAAAATTAAGACAAGAATTAAGTCAAGCTTATGGCAATCCTAAGTCAGAAGGATCTGCATTTACGAGTGAGAAAGCAGGTCAGGCAATCAGCGAACAATTAAAAGGAAAGAGTAAGGATGAAGCTAATCAAATTATTTACAGTGGAATAACTAATGGTGATATGTTTATAGGGGCAGATTGGGTAAGAGATGATTATACAGTTAATATGATGCTTAGTAATAGTGGGACAACTAAGAAGAATAAAACATTCATAGATATTTCAATTCGTAAGAATGGCATAGAATTTACTGGTTCTAAATAAATAAAAAGCCGCGAAAAGTGCGGCTTTTTTTCATTCTTTATATCACCATAAACTCACAATTCTGCTTCAAAAAATACCCTCCAGCCATTTTCACACATATCTCACAATGAGATTCAATGACCCCACCTTCAAATATCTGTTCAAGGATCCCTTTAGTATTTCTTTGGTTAATGAAAGTTACCTTTTGGTGAATTTTCGTAAAGATCTGCTTCAACTTGAATCTTTTCAGACAATGTTTTATCCGTGACAAATTCTAACCCAATAATAGAGCTAGGCAGCATCTAAACAATGATCGTAAATCCAGTTAGTTCACCATTATAAAAAATATTAAAATGAATCTCTTCTTCATCGCGTTTTCTGAGTTCGTTAATAACTGAACTGACAGTATTAATCTCGGTTTCCCCGAACCCACTTTCAATCAACGAACCTATGTTTTTTAGACCATGAACAGCGTCAAAATGAATACTTAGTTACTTGTACATTTCTTTTATTTTTTTGAAAAACCAGAGATAGAACCAATATGAAATTAAAAGTGTGAAGGTTATAGAGATGAAACTCAAATACCATGTCCAATTTACATATTTAATTAATTCTGTGTGCTTTTCTAGAACGACTTCAATTATTGTTATCACCGTTGGGAAGCTTAATGTGTATATGGATTTAACTAACCATGACTTTTGTTTAGGGAAATGCACATTAAAAATAGCGCTCACAGCAGGGAAGATAAAAAACTCAAATGTAAAACTTGCTTTGTAGGCCATTTCTAGAATACCGACTGGGTATTCGATTAGCCCACCTTGAACAACTAAGGCTCCAAATAACCAGGTTGGTACTTGCATAAATAAAAAACTTAGAATTGCTTGTAGCAGGGTTTTCCGGTTAATAAATATTATCAGTAGAATAGCAGTAACGATCCATGCAGACCAAAGTATTATCATATCCATGAGAATGACCATCCATATTTTTAATACATTCATTATTATCCGAAATACAAAACTTTAATCCAGCACATTGAGGGACATAAAGAGTAGGCACAGTTTTAAAATAAAAAGATCCCCCGACTCCTAGCCAGAATCACGGGAGATCAAACATATGTTCCTGTCACTTATATTAACACACTATGGAGGTGTGAGGGAATGGGACGTAATGATTTATCTGATGCTTACAAACAAACGGCCGCCATGCTGAGAAAGTTATCTGCAGAGAAAACAAATAAGATTAAAGAAATTGAGCAGCAAGAGGATATTCTTATTAAACAAGATGAGCTTTCAATACTACAGGCTGACAGGCGGGTAATTAATGAAATGGTATCTGATTGTGAGTGGACGATCGAGTGGCTAGAGACTTGGCGTCAGCCCGATAATAAAAGAGGGATTGAGCGGCGAGCAGCGTATCAGCGTGAGAAGTTAATGGATCCAGTCCCAATGCAGGCTTACATCACGCAGAGTTCTGCAGGCAGTCCGGCCAACCTTTCTAACTGGCAGAGGTTTCAGATTGAGGATGCGTTATCTAGGTTAAGCGAACGGGAAAGAGAGTGCTATGTGCTAGCTCATGGGGAGTGCTTCTCGTTCAGTGAGATTGCTGGGATGATTGGAATTAGTAAGGGAAGTGTGGAGGTTTATGTGACACGGGCTCAGAAGAAAATTTCAGACGATTTAAATAACAGCCTATTCCTTGTGGGATAGGCTGTTATTTATTCCATTGGTCCGCAGTGATATGACAATCGTTAAGGGTGAGAAGCGCTGGTGAGCAGCTAAGGAGGCAGGATTCACTGAACTTACCTGTGTCATTGTAGAATCAAGCGATGAAGAGGCTAAGCTCCCAAGCTTGCAGATGTTCAGAAGCTCATGGATGGCGTCAAAGCGGCGCTTGTTGTTACTGACCCGCCGTATAATGTGGCGGTGGAAAGTGACTCGGTCTAGTTGTCCGCAGATGGTCGAGGTACAATTATGAATGACGATATGCCCGCTGAGGAGTTTGCGGGCTTTATAAATTCTGTATTTAATTGCTATGCCTCAGTTATGGACCCGAAGGCAGCTATCTATGTGTTCCATCCTTCTTCCTATCAAAGGGAGTTTGAAAACGCGATGAATGCGGCCGGCATCGTTGTTAGGTCCCAATGTATTTGGTCAAAGAACGCTGCTTCCTTTGGTTGGTCACAGTATCATGAGTGGACAGGGATAGAGCCAATTCTTTTAGTTCGAGCAGAAGCTGCATAATTTTCGTGCTAATCATTGGATTAACGGGTAGAGTGTGCTGACAACTGGGGCTGTATGGGTGTTTTAAGATATACCGTCGGATTCCATCGACCGGCTATGAGCTATATTTGAAGCGAAACGACTATGTAAACAACATATGGAATAATGGATAAATAAATAATAAAAATGCCGGGGAGCCCCCGGCATTCATTTATCCGATAACTACAAACGAAGAGACACCGGCGGGTACGAACCGGACCCGGAATAATGTTCCGTCGTTTCTGAAAATTCGGAGGATAAAAGGCCTGTTGGTCGGTGTGCGAACGGCAAAGAAAACCGCTGTGCCAAAACGATCGAAATTGACCGCTTGAACGAAAGTTCCATTCGTACGCCGGAGTACTGCAAAAAATCCGGTCGTATTAAAAGGTACTCCATTGAAGTTAGCCCAAATGACTGTAAACCGGGTGAGAGTTTGAGTAGGTTTCACAGAGCGGAATCTCGTGAGAGGCACTTTTTTGTAATTCCCCTTCAATGTTTGGGGAGGACGTATTGCCATTTTGAATCAACCCCTTCGTTATGATTAGATATTTAATGCAAGTAGGGGAGATTAGGACAGTGCGAATGCCTATTAAATTTAGCGGTCTTTTTTATTCTTAATCAATGCAAAAAAAAGGAGGATTCGCTAACGTCCTCCTCTGCCACCGGACAAAAGTCTGCTGCAAACGGCTCCCTTTTTCCTATGAAATATGCTTCTTTGATTTTGGTGATTTTGGAAAAATAAAGGTTGTCATAGTGAGGGACTAATAGTAAAATAGTCCCAAAATCAACAAGAAGGGGCAAATTGATTTGGACCTTGCTAGCTTGACAGAAGAAATTGAGACACTTAGACAACAATTGGTTCATATGTATTTGGAGGGTATCTCAATGAATAGTGATGTAATCGTATGCAAGTCACAGGAGCTCGATATACTATTAAATGAGTTTCATAGTAGATTTAAATAAACAAATTCTATAAAAATTTGATTAAGTGTTCTTAGTACTATTTTCGTTCGCATACACTTCTGTCTATAATACATGTAGACAAAGGAGGGCGATTTATAACTATGAATTGCTATTTCTGTGTTCAATGTAAACAAATTCATATTAATAATTATTCCGATCAAGAGATGATCTTTAAATCGGGCTTCCACTACGTGAATTCAAATTTATATTATGCTGGCTTTTGTAATAATCAAATTACCTTTTCTGTCCATACCATACAAGAACAATTGAGAAGCAACTCATTCCATTCGGGGTGAGTTTTTTTATTTAAAAAAGAAGGCCGCGCAAACGTCCTTCTCCCACATTGGAACACTCCAAGTGAGATCATATATGTTTTCTATGATATAAATAAGAGGCGGTATTATGAGTGGACTAGGGTTGAGCCGGTTCTTTTAGTTCGATCTGAGGCTGCGTAATGTTGCGCAAACATTAAACTAGTGAGCGTGATGGATTGTATAATTTTCATAAATAATGGAATACCAAATAAAGGGGTGAAGTCATGACAAGTATTCTAAAAGCTGTAAATAGTCTAATTAAAACATTTATTGATGATGAGCCAAAACCACCGTTACATGTAGGTGAGGTTATGGACCTTTGGAAATACCTTGTGTTTATCGAGGAAGCAATTGTTCTTGAACAAATTGGAAGGAATACTACAACCGACTCAGATTTGATTTCTTTACTTACTGATGCCATTGATATGTGCAGCACACATTCCAACCGGATTAAGAAATTTATGGAGGAAGAGGGAGTGCCAATACCTCCTTTACCTGAAGATAAAACGAAATCAAGCCCAAATGCTGTCCCAATGGGTGCGAAAATGACTGATGATGAAATAGCGAATATTCTTTCGGCAAAATTGCTTTTGGCATTTAAAGAATGTGCAAGAAGCATGACTGAAACATATCGGAATGATATAGGACTTAAGTGGGCTGGTTTTATGCTCGAACATGCGAAGTTTGGTGCGGAATTGAAAACAACAATGAGGAAGCGAGGTTGGATTAAGGTCCCACCTCAATATTTTCCGCCAGGGCTACCTACAGAAATTAATTAGATACAAAGTAAGCCTTATACGTTTTAGTTAAAGAGGAAAGCTGTTCATTAATAATATAAGTCGCCTATTTGGCGGTTTTTTTGATGTCATAAATAAAAGAAGGACGCGCTAACGTTTTTCTAGTCCCCGGAATATTCCCAGTGAGATCCTGTATTCTGTGATGTTATTAAGAAGAGATTTTATGAGTGGGCTGGTATAGAGTCGGTGCTTCTAGTTCGAGCGGAGGCTGCGTAGTTTTCGTGCTACCAAAGAATAAATAAATTTTGTCCTAAACGCATAGTCCGTACTTGTCTATTCAACATATGATGGCAAGAATAACTATGATGATTAGAAGGAAGAGTGACCAGTATGAAAACTTTACATCGGTCCAAAAGTAAACACAGACGCGTGGATAAAGGACCAAAAGCATTATTTGGTGCGTCGGCTACTATTTCAGCACAAGCACAAGCTAACTTAGGAACACCGGTATACGTAGTCCTTAAAGATGGGTCTTTCTATTATGGCATTCTGAAAGAAATTGGAGCCGATCAAGTCATTCTTCAAGGATTCAAAGGAAATCAAAAGATTTCTAAGAAAAAAGGGAATTCTAAGGTGCATATCTCTGGTTTAGGTGGCTTGGGTAACATGCTTGGGCTGTTAGGTGGCGGGGGGCTTGGAGGATTGCTTGGAGGAGGTTTATCTGGTGGATTGTTTGGTGGGCTTGGTCAAGGTGCAGCTACTAACACTGCTGGGGTAGGCGGTTTATTTAGCAACTTGGGCAGCTTTATGAAGCTTGGGATGGGTGTCATTTCGTTTATCACGCCATTAATGAAAAATTTCTCAATTTAAGTGCTTAGCTGCTACCTGAATTTAGGAATCGCTTTTTTTATGCGATTACACTCTCTCAGATGTTAAAAGCATAAATTACGATACATTTTTGTGTTCCTCAGCGCTTACCTTCGATGGTATACGTCCATCATCACATCAGCTTTTGTATGGTAATTCCTTAATCCCATAAAAAGAACAACGAGAAAAAACGGCCGCAAAGTAAAATACGGGCAGTTTTTTCTCGTTGTTCTTACTATAAAAGAAGTCACCCTTAATCTTAATCTCAGGGTGACTTCTTTATGGTAATTGAAGGTGACACATGACATGAGTAGCCTGCTGGGGCTCAATATATAAGATTCAAGTTTTAAAATAATGCGTGGGCACATAACGGGAATTTGCGGTAATTATTTTTGGGTTCTTATAAAAAGGTATTTAACCCGGTATTGAATGAGCCGAACACTGTTCGATTTAATTGCTCGGGTATTTTGAAAAATGCAGATCGGATATCCAGTGGTACAAATTCATAAGCACCAACATAGCTGCCGTCACGGACTTCCGAATTCTTTATTATAAATGCTGGCCATCTAAACACTCAATTTGGTACATTCGTCCAATCACTCACTAGTTAAAGAACATAATCTATACCGTAATGAAAAATCACGACCGAGGGGAATGAGTACACATGGGAGCAGTAGGTTATGGTGGTAGTTGTGCAGGTTATGGTAATAACGCAGCAGCTATTTTGGTTCTTTTTATTCTTTTAGTTATCATCACATCAGCTTTTGTATGGTAATTTCTTAATCTAACTGAGAACAACAAAAACGGTCCTATCGCGAACAGATGCGAACACAGGCCGTTTTTTCTCGTTGATAATCCTTAATATTAACGGGCTGCAGAGAAAATGGGGTAACTTCCTTTGTGTTCGCTAACGCTGAATGTTAGTTAAATAACATGCATAAAGGAAGCCTCTTTGCGTAACAGCGCAAAAATCATTGCAGTGAAGGTACACTTTTTTTCGTTTTTCTAATTTTTCAATTGTAATAATATATATAACACATTACTGATTAATTTAGGGGGAAAAGTCAATTGTAAACTTCGCTGACCTACAACATTTCTTTAATATCCGATGATCGCCAGGGCTAAATCGAGAGGTGATTATGTTGAAAACAACAGGAATTGTACGCAAAATAGACCAATTAGGACGTATTGTTTTGCCGATTGAACTAAGGAAAATAATGAATATTGATAATAATGATTTATTAGATGTTTTTCATGATGAGAAAGAATAACAATAAAGCGATATGCCCCAGCTTGTGCATTTTGTGATAGTACTAACGAGAATGTTTATTTCAAAGGGAAATTTCAACCAAGGGACGCAGAACGTTAGCGTTCAATAAATGCAGCGGAGTGAATTTGGCGTTTTTTTATTCTTAACCATAGCAAAAAAGAAGGACGAACTAACGTCCTCCATAGCTACTGGAACACTCCCGGTGAGATCATGTAGTTTTCTATGATATTATAAATAAGAAGTGGTACTTTGAGTGGACTGGGGTTGAGCCGGTTCTTTTAGTTCGGGTAGAGACTGCATAAATTTGTTGCTAAACCATTGAACGAACGGAAGCTTATAAAGTCATGTATAAACACAGTGTATTTTTGGAAACATATGTCTCAAAAAGGTTTGTAATGGTGGATAGATGAACAACTATACAAATGACAATACTGCTAGAAGATATAAGGCGCATGTTAGTGTCATGGGAACAACTCAACTACATTTAAGAAATCCTTATATTATTGCCTGGTGGTCCGCAGCGTTTCCGGGATTCGGGCACATGTTATTATCAAAGTATCTTAGGGGGTATGCATTATTTATTTGGGAAGTTGCTGTTAACATCAATGCTCATGTAAACTCATCAATGATTTATTCATTTCAAGGAAATATACACATGGCTAAAGAGGTATTAAATACAAGGTGGCTTATTATGTATATTCCTGTTTACCTTTTTGCTATATGGGACAGTTATCGGACTACAGTAGATATGAACAGGGTTTATATTTTAGCCGAACGCGAGGAACATCGTTATAATTCATTTTCATTAGGCGCTTTAGAAATTAACTACTTGGACAAAAGAAATCCGCTTGTTTCTGTTATGTGGTCAATGTTTATCCCAGGCTTAGGACAGCTCTACATTCATAGGATTTTAACTGCTCTTTTTGTCATTGCTTGGTTAGTTGCATTTTTTTATTACTCGCATATTCAGGAAGCTATTGTACTCCTGTTTTTAGGAAAAGTTCAAGATGCTACTTCTGTTTTAAATCCAGAATGGCTCCTTTTTATTCCTTCGCACTACGGATTCGCTATTTATGATGCATACATGAATACTGTTGAGAATAACAAACTTTTCGAGAAAGACATAAGGAATCATTTAACCGAAAATTATCAATCCAAGAATTTCAAAATACTAAAAAGACAAAAAGTGAAGTGATATCTTTGCAACTGTTTTCAACCTTTGAAACCCATGGATTTTTAGAATTGGCAGTTTTAACGTTAGAAAAGAAAGGGATTCCAAAAGAAAGTATTTTTGCTGTTCCCCTGGATAATAGAGCAGAAGACCGTAAAATTTTTGATACCCTTCATCGCTCAGATGGTACAAGCCTTGTTGACATCGGCATGGGGTTAGCTACTGCATTTTCAGTCATTGGAGCGAGTATTGGATTTAAATTGGCGTGGGGACCAATCTATTGGGGACTGATCGGTGCGTTTGTTGGATTTGTTCTTGGTTTTGCTATTCGTCTGTCTATGGAACTGGTGATAAAGAAAAAGAGAAGACTTCTAAAGGACAAACATTCTGAAATCATTTTAATTATTGATTGTGAAGACACACAAGCTGAATTAATTGAGAATATCCTTTGGAGTCACTTTGCCTTAGGAGTAGCGAAAGTACAAGTTTAATAGAACACAGGCTTGAAATTTACAAGATAAATAAACAGGGCTAAGTGTATTCCGCTCACTTGGTACGATTTTGTCTAGGGACGTTAGCTCAATAACAAATATGAGAACGCCTTTTGTTTTATTTAAGTTCATAAATAAAAGAAGGACGCTCTAACGTCCTCCTTAGGTACCGGAACACTCCCGGTGAGATCATGTTTGCCGTTGCAGAAGGTGCCATCTATGAGAACTGGCGTGAAGAAGAGTTTGAGTGGCGTGACATTGCGAAGCTGCCAGGTTATAAAGCCATATTTGGTCTGGATTTTGGTTACACGAATGATCCGAGCGCTTTTGCCTTGGTCCATAAGGACTTGAAGCGAATCTATATCTTTGATGAACACTACGAGGGGGCTCTGACCAATGACAAGATCGCAGAGATCATCAAGAAGAAAGGCTTCTCGAAAGAAAAGATTATTGCGGATTCTTCGGAGCCTAAGTCCATCGACGAGATTAGGGGTTATGGGATTAATCGGATCCGGGCTGCTGAGAAGGGACCGGACAGTGTGATAAACGGTATTTCGTATCTTCAGCAGTATGAGATTATTGTGCACAAATTTAAATGTCCAAATGTCAGTGTGGAACTGTCCAGTTATGTTTGGGACCAGGACAAGACCGGGCGCTTCTTAAACAGGCCGATTGATGATTTTAACCATGCTATGGATGCTCTGCGCTATGCCATGGAACAGATCCGAAAAGGATCGGGTATTTCTTTTGATTAATTATAGCGAAGTGAGTGAGAATTGACTCCAGAAATGCAGACTATTGCAGCCATTCTCCGAGCCGACGCCATCGAAAGCTCGTTGATCAGAAGGTAGGCTATCTGCTTAGTAAGCCACTCAGCATTCCTGAAAATACAGCCTATGAAGACTTGTTAAAGGATTTCTTTAATAAGTCTTTTTTGCGCCTATTGCAGTCTGTTGGCCGTGAGGCAATAAACAAAAGGAAAAGCTTGGGTTCATATCTACTATAGTCCAACCGGCAAGCTATCTCTTAAAAGAATTCCTTCTGAGGAGTGTATTCCTCTCTGGCGCGATGCTGCACATACGGAGCTCGATGCACTTATACGTATTTATGAGGTTGAAGTGTACGAAGGTAAAACCAAGAAGGTCATCAAGAAGATTGAGTTTTGGGACACAGCAGGCGTGAAGAGATTCGTTCTTGATGGGGTAGGCATGACACCTGATATTGAAGCCGGCGATAGTGGTACCCACTTCACACTCGTTGAAGGAGAAGACAAACAAGTTCCTTTGAATTGGGAAAGGGTGCCATTTGTCTGCTTCAAATATCATGAGGACGAGCTAACGCTAGTGAAATTCGTTCAGGCTTTGGTGGATGACTACGATCGAAAGAAAAGTGATAATTCCAATAATCTAGACGACTTACCAAACAGTGTCTATGTTATCAAGAACTATGATGGACAGGATCTAGGCGAGTTCCGGCGTAATCTTTCGGTGTTTCGTGCGGTTAAGGTAATGGATGATGGCGCCGTAGAAACACAATCTTTAGACATCGATACCGAAGCCTACAAGACTCATCAAGAAATGAACCGTAAGGATATTTACGAATTCGGACGCGGCGTCGATACGCAGTCTGACAAGTTTGGAAACAGCCCTAGTGGAATTGCCTTAAAGCTTCTTTATCAGGATTTGGACCTGGACGCTAACGATATTGAAACGGAATTTCAGGCGAGCCTCGAGCAGCTGCGATGGTTTATTGACACTCACCTTGCTAATAGTGGTTTGGGGGACTCTCCGAGGAGTCGGTTGATTTCATTTTAAACCGTGACATTCTCATCAATGAAATGGATACCATCACTAATGCGAAGAACAGCGTAGGTGTGATTTCAGAAGAGACCATTGTAGCTAATCATCCATGGGTGACGAATGCTCAGGACGAAATGAAGAGATTGGAATCCGATCGGATGAAAGCAATGGATGATCTTGCCTATGAAGCAGTTCAAGACGGTATTCTCCGATGGTCTAGAGCATAAGAACGCCTTGATTGGGCGATTTTGGGCAATGAAGGCTGCCGTACTAGCAGCATCGTCTATTGAGGAAGTTGAGGGGATTGTATGGTGAATTTACAACCATGTGATGTGATATTCGTCAAACGTCGTCGTGATCCAACTTTAGAAGATAGATTAATCGGTAAGCTTGTCAAATGGGCTACGAAGAGTGAATACTCTCACGTAGCCTATTTAGTATGTCCGGGCGTCACTTTTGAAGTTAACCCATTTCAGCGTGCAGGTTATGGTTCGCTTTATGAGTATGCAGAATTCGAAGTAAAACGACTTATGTTTAGCCAGGAAGTACGAGATAGAATTCTCAGAAGAATCCAAGAAACCGAAGGAAGTAAATATGGATGGGGAGAGGTGTTCGCGCTTCTGTTAAGAAAGAGGCTAGGGGTACCGGTATTTTACGATAATTCAAAAGCATTTGAATGTGCTGAGGAATTATCTAAAGCTGTCTACGAAGAAACTGGCATCCGAATAATTGATCAATCAACAGGGGACGTGAGTCCTCAGGATTTATGGGATTCGCTGTTTTTAGAAAAAGTGAGAAGTGAGTTGGAGGTAGTAAGTACAGAGAATTGATACACCCGACATCCAGATTTACATCAAACAAGCCTACTGAAGGTAGAGAGAGGTAAATATATGTCTACTAAATTTATTCTATCCACTATTACATCTGCAGCATTTGGTGCAACCGGTAAGGAGTCAGTTTTTGGGAGTGTTGTTGCCGCCGCAGGTACGTTTATTGCTGCTGCAATGGGAGGCTGGGATATTGCGATCCAACTCCTTGTTTACTTGATGGTTGCTGATTATGTATCCGGGGTTCTGGGAGCTATTAAAGGAAAAAAAGTGAACAGCGATATCATGTTTTGGGGTGGGATTCGTAAAGGGATTGTTCTGCTCGTTGTATTATTAGCAGTGCAACTTGATCAGTTTATTGGTGGAGATGCACCGATTTTCAGAACTTTGGCTATTTATTTTTATGCCGGCCGTGAAGGTTTATCTCTAATTGAAAACTTCGGTACACTAGGTGTTCCATGGCCGCCAGCTATCCAAAACATGCTTGAGCAGTTGAAACAGAAAGGTGATGGTCAGAAATGACCAAACAAAGTTTCATTGAGCAAATTGCGCCTGCAGCAGTCGAAGACATGATAAAAACTGGTGTACTTGCGAGCATCACCATAGCACAAGCATGCTTAGAAAGCGCATGGGGGCAGTTGGCCCCCGGTAATAATCTGTTTGGCATTAAAGGTAGTGGCACTACTCAAACCACACAAGAGTTTATTAATGGGAAATGGGTTACCATCGAGGCTGGTTTCCGTGTATACAATGACTGGATTGGTAGCATAAAGGATCATTCTGAATTTCTCTTGCAAAATTCTCGATATCGGAAGGCGGGTTTCTTCGATTGCTGTATTAAAGGAGATTACGCGGGAGCGGCACGTGCATTACAATCTGCTGGCTATGCAACCGATCCGCAGTATGCTGCGAAGCTGATAGGAATAATTGAAAACACTAACTTAAATACATACGACCAGGAGGCTTATTATATGAAGGAAGTCATTCAGAAATTACAAAATCAGATATCTGCGCTCGAAAGTATGCAGTTGACGTTGCTTAAAACTGCAGAGGCACACATAGAAAAGATCAACGCTCTTGAAAAGATTGCGAATATGCCCGTTCCTGATTGGGCCGAAAGGGCCGTTGCTACAGCTGTACATTGCGGGCTAATCGATTCTCCAGAAGGACGCAGCCACGACTTTTACAGTCTGCTTACTATAATTTATCGCAAAGGACTTTTTTAGGTGATAAAAGTCCTCTTTCTTCAATGAATGAGGGCTTTTATTTATTTTAAAAGTTTGGCAATTACATTATCCGGTCACACGATTCACAATTTTTACAACAGCATCTCTCGTTAACTTACTTCCGCCTGCAGCGATGAGGTTGACTGTAGCATGGGCTAACGCTAATGGTACCTTGCAAAATTTTAACGCTGGACCATCCTTCAGGTCTGCGATATAAGAGTCGGCGGTTTGTAAATTTCGGCATGTGTACTGTTGCATTTCCTTAAATCCCCAGCCATCAGGAAAGAAGTCAACGCCACGGTTAAGATCCTCAACTCTATTTCGGAGGATGTTTACCGCTTGTAATCCTCTCCCGAATGCAATCGCCTTCATTAAATCAGATTGCGTTCCGTCATGCCATAACCAAAGTTCTGATAACATTTCTCCAACCATACCAGCCACGCTATAGGTATATCGGTCCAGATCCTCTTCTGTATGAATGTTCCACCCGTTGTGAACCCATTCAGCCATATGTAACGCCATCTTTGCGATGTAATGATATACGATTGGGGCCCCGGAGGTCGGACAAAGAAGCGCCCATTCATCAAGTTGCATCGTAACTGCCGGTAATTCCGTCCGATAAGGAGATAGAATTTTTTGTGTTGCTTCCTTAATATCCGGGGATGTAAATGCTTCGTTTATTCCAATAAGTAATTCCATCTTCAATTCGTCTGTGAGTTCATTATGATCCTCGATTTCGTCTATTGCCCGCATACAAAGATAGGCAGATGCGACTGCCTCCTTTAGTCCAAAATCCAAGTTACTTATTGGTATATAAAAAGTACGACTCGTTTTCTTTAACATGGTCATTGCTTCATTCAGGGCGACGTTATTAATGAGTATCCCTCCAAGTAATAGATAAGGTTTAAATTATTCATGGCTTGCGTTGTTCCAAAGATACTTACATGTGCTTTGAAACGCCGGTGTTTGTTATCTAAGTTTTTAAAGTTATCCATAGAAACATCCTTGTGATCGAATATAAAGTGATACAACTAAGTATTACCATTTCGTGTAAATTAAAATGGAAATACAGTTAAAAAAGAACTCGTTGATTTATTAACTGAACATGGAGGAAGGTTAAACTAAATATATAATAACGAACGAGTAAATATACAACACACTCCTAATAAAATCGTCTATACTTAGAAGGAAGGGAGGTCGTGATTTTGAACAGTTATTTTTGTTTTCAGTGCAATATGGTGCATGTACGATCTCTTATGCCAAACGAAACAATCTTTAAAACTGGATTCAGTTATGTAAACTTAAGTTTGCTTCATGCAGGCATATGTAATAGGCAAAATGATATTTACCAACAGAGAATTAAACGATATACAACTCATCCCTGAATTAAAAACAGATTTTAAAAGCACAGACCTTTGCGTCAGTGCTTTTTTGGGTTAACTTAAGATGTTGTATTTGATATACGATCATTTGTTTTAATGAACAGCTTTAACAGATAGGTTACTGCCCTCATGTGCTTAAAGAATCAACTTCGTACTGATTATACTATTGTGTATAAGTATCAGTATTTTGAAAATAATAACTCCGGTGAGGGGGGTATTTCATGGATAAAAGAGACATCGTTGAACTTATAGATAATAATGTCAATCAAGTTCAATTACTAATTCATGAAA
The DNA here is from genome assembly GCF_028765165.1 of Paenibacillus sp. MAHUQ-63. GTDB lineage: Bacteria > Bacillota > Bacilli > Paenibacillales > NBRC-103111 > Paenibacillus_E. The sequence goes on from NZ_JARADB010000004.1 coordinate 252,972, forward strand.
GAGTACACATCTGGCAAGAGTATGTTCTCTTTTCAGGCTTATGGTGGTTGGGTGTATTCTTAAGTATTATTCCTTGGATAGTTTGGTTCTTGGTACGAAATAAACATAGTACTGATCGTATTCTATACGCTGGATTTTTCGTCATGGTCATCTCACTTATTTTAGACATACTTGGCGATCAGTTAGGGTTTTGGCACTACAGATTCAATGTTATTCCAGTCCTTCCAACTTATTTCCCATGGGATGTAACTCTAATGCCTATAACGATAATGTTTCTTATACAAGTAAAACCTAGAGCGAATCCGTACCTTAAAGCAATATTGTTTGCGCTGCTTACTTCATACGTTGCAGAACCATTTATCACATGGCTTATGATTTATGAGCCGCTAATATGGAGATTTAGCTATTCAGTTCCAATTCAGTTTATAATTTATTTATTTGCTAATTACATAAGTAGAAGAAATAAATATAAAGAATTGGCATGATGGCTCATGAATATTTCAATACTTAGATACCCCTTGACACATCCTCGCGTCCACACGCCAAGGTGTTTTTCTCTTTCTAATGGCCTATCGAAAAGCGTTTTCTATCCTTCTATGTATTTCAATAGTCAGATTAATGCATTAAGAATAGGCTTTCTCCCTTTAACACAATACCAATAAACGGAATATAATATTGATGTAAGATTCCACCTCTAAGTCATTTAGCCGTTCCTGCGGGGCTAGATGACTCTTTTTTATATCTTTACAATGCAATGTGTGCCATAATTTAAGTTGGCCTGGGGAAATATTGCTCCGGGCTTTTTTTATTTGAATTCCAATAATCATCTAATAATCTGTTCAAAGGATTCACAAAGATGCGATGTTGTAACTACCGGTATGATCGACAGTTCATTTCGTTAACGATATTGAAAATGTTAGAAATAGATCAGGTCACTGTGACATAAGTTTGTCCCGATAAATTGGAAGCTTATTTTATCAGGTGTTTAAAACTATGGGTGAGCGAGAAATAACAACAAATTTTACATATTGTATTTTCTCATTGGGGAGATTAATAGTAGCTTTTACACCTTTTAACTCTAGAAAAGAGGACTATGTATTATGAAATCAGTGCTCACAGGAACTGAAATGGGGAAACTTTGGGCGACTTATATCGGAAACACAATGGGAAAGTGCGTGCTCAGTTATTATCTAAAGCATGTAGATGATCCCGAGATTAAAGCGGTTTTAGAATATGCATTAGATTTAAGCAATAATTATATCCAAACGATTAAGCTTTTCTTTAATCAAGCAGACTTTCCTATACCTACTGGGTTTACTGATAGTGACGTGGACTTGAAAGCGCCTCGTTTATTTATTGATGAGTTTTATCTTCATTATTTAAAGTATGCGAGCAAAGGGGGGATGAGTCTCTATTCAATTGCTGTTCCATTAGTAACAAGAAGAGATATTCGGGATTTTTTTATCAAATGCGTTGAAGATACAATGAAATTGCAGTCCGTTGTTGCGGTGGTTTCAGAAAATAAGAATGAGCTTATGAATTCGCCTGTGATTCAGCCCCCCGAAAAAGTTGATTTTGTTCATAGCCAAAAGTTTTTAGGCTCTTTTTTTCAAGAAGGTAGACCCCTACAAGGATTGGAAATTGCGCATATCTTCGGAAATCTGAATAACGATATCACTAGTAAAGCACTTATCATTGGGTTTACTCAAGTAGCAAATGACAATAAGGTAAGAAAATTTCTAGAGCGCGGAAAGAATATTAATCAAAAGCACATCGAATTGTTAACAGAAAAATTGTCTCAAGATGGATTGCCTTCCCCGACACTTAAAGATCATTTGGTGACTTCTTCCACAATCTCGCCCTTTTCTGACAAGCTCATGGTTTTTCACAAAGTTGACATGTTCAATGTGAAAATTAGAGAATATGCCAATGGCTTATCGCTAAACGGAAGAATAGATATTGGTGCTTTATTTTTGAAATGTCAATCGGAAGTAATGCTATATGTGGAAGATGGCGCAAATCTCATGATTGACAACGGATGGTTGGAAAAACCACCAGAAGCAGTTGACCGTAGTAAACTCTTAAACAAATAAATTCTTAACCACAGAAACGTGTTCACTCGACTAATAGTTCAAACACTAAAGATCAAGATGATAACAAACCAAATCATGTGGTAAAAGAAGAAGAGATAAAGATAGTCGGATAATAAAAAAGCCCAGGGGATGCCCACGGGCTTTATTCTTCGTCCAATGCTTCCTATACAAGCTATTAGGAACAATTATGCTAATAACCCCCCCCAATATGCACTAGCTGTTAGTTGTTACTTATTCTTTTGGGATTCCTACAGGTTTAAAGTAAGGAGGGACGGTTATCCATCCCTTTTCTATCATCATGGATTTAAGGGTTGTGCCGTACTTTAAAACTGTTGTCATGAACCCTAAAAACATAACTCCAACATCCCCTCTAACTGCCTGGGACATTGCCAGCCCTATGAAAGCAATGTACCCAGCCGTCTTTACAGCAATAAAGTTTGCAATTTCTTTATCAGAGAAACGAACACCTAGCGGCACTAATTCCTGATCAGACTTGGGTTTTTCAGATGAAATATCTGGTAAAGGGATTCCTTCATTTATCATGAACTCTTTTAGACTAGAAATAGCTCTTTCTGTTTCCTCTTTTGCCCCATTAATTGCGTCAATTAGCTTAGCATCTGTCGTTATGTTCAAAAACACCCCATAAAAAGCAATCGCTTCTCCAAGGGCGGTATAGAATGTCCATAAAGACATAACCTCTCCAACATGCAATGGTTGTTTTGGTTCATCATCTAATTCGGGTTTGAAATAACTAGCAATTGTTTCAATAATATTCGTCATGCCTATAGCCTCCAGAATTCTGGTTACTTTTTTATTATTCCATAGTTCAAGTTTGATATGTATTATAACAATGTGATGAGTCTTCCCCACTGGGTCCAATAGCAGAGTGGGGATTTTTGTAAATATTAATGAAGAAACAACAAGCCCAAGGGTAAAGTCCCGTGGGCATTTTACATCAATGGCTAACTGTCATGAGGCAGCTGTTCCCAGGTTTCGTTAAAGTGAAAGGCAGCATAACTGAAGAATATGTGGGCAGAATCTTAAACATAGGAATTTAATGCGGTTGAGGCGAAAAACGTATGCATGCTGGTTTAGCAATACTAAGTATAATAACAGCCTTGTGGGGGTCAGACAGTAGCCATTGGAAGAAATATCATTCAACTATGCTTTATATGACCTCAGGAGCATTTTTGTATGAATTTTTGATGAAAGATAATACGATGTGGAAGTTCCACCCTGATTTTTTGTTTAATTACACTGTAACGGTAGTTGTTTACGCGGTACTTACGATGCCTCTAAATATTCTTCTCTTTCTAGCCACACTTCCGGAAAATGGTTTTTGGAAGAAATCCCGTCATATTGCCTTATGGATAACGATTTATGCTTCGATGGAATGGGTAATGGTTCATACAGGTCGAATAACGTATCAAAACAACTGGAACCTTTTCTATTCGATTTTGTTCGATATCATGATGTTCCCAATGATGGTATTACACAGTCGTAGACCTGATATAGCTTATCTGCTCTCAGTTGGGATCGTTTGCTTTCTCATCTACGCGTTCAATGTGCATTTAGATTAAAATATGTTGTCCTCATGTATTGTTCTAAGTAATGAAGTGTCAGTATTAATATAATGAAGAAACAAATAAGCCCTAGGATGAATTCCCAGGGCTTATTTTACTTATCTAAAATGATTCAGTGGGAGTGATGTTGATTCGTTCCATTTTGCTTAGGGAAATTTCGTCCCCAAACCGTCCCCAATAGATAAAATTTATAACTGTACTATACGGCTTTTAATCTCTGTTATACTTAACAAAACTCTTATAAGACAAGGGTTTTATAAAACTGTACCATAAAATAATAACGACGGCCCTGTTACGGGCCGTCTCATGGGAGAGGAGAAACCGGACGAAGAGCTTATGGGGAAACGTAAGTCTTCTCCGCGGTTGTCTACGACATTCTCTGATGTCGATAGTTCAAGGATGACCGTTTTACAGGAAATTTATACATCGGCGGCATAAAATTTTTGTGTCGGCATAACGCTTGTGGTACGATAGCAAAAGAATGAACAGCCAGAAGGGGAAAAATGCAAGATGAGAGTGATTTCAGGCACGGCCAAAGGAAGGCCGTTAAAGGCTGTACCCGGTGTCAGCACACGACCGACAACGGATAAAGTGAAAGAGGCGATCTTCAGCATGATCGGCCCTTATTTCGACGGCGGGCAGGTGCTCGATCTGTTCGCCGGGACCGGCGGACTCGGGATCGAAGCGTTAAGCCGCGGGATGGATAAAGCTGTCTTCATTGATATCGAGAAGAAGAGCATCGACACGATCCAGCATAATCTGCAAGCAGCGGGTTTGAAGGACCAAGCGGAAATTTACCGCACGGATGCCGCGCGGGCTTTGAAGGCGCTAGCGAAGCGCGACCAGCAATTCCAACTCGTTTTCTTGGATCCTCCGTACAAAATGAAGGTCATTGCAGATCTGATTGGAGCGATGGAGGAATATGCGATCGTAGGTGCGGAGACGACAATTGTTGTGGAGCACGATGCGAAAGATGTGCAAGAAGACGGTATCGGCCAATTTCGGCAACAGCGAAGAGCTGACTACGGGGATACCGCTGTGACGATTTATAAGCCGCCCGTAGAGTGAAGAAAGAGAGGACAGCAGGAATGAGACAGGAACATGGAATTACAGTAGCGGTATACCCGGGAAGCTTCGATCCGGTAACACACGGACACCTCGATATTATACACAGGGCGGCGAAAGTATTCGATAAGCTGATTGTAGCGGTATTGAACAACACGTCCAAGAATCCTTTGTTTACGTTGGAGGAACGCATGGAGCTGATCCGTCAAGTCACGAAGGATCTGCCGAACGTAGAAGTGGACGGATTCCGCGATCTGATGGTGAATTATATGAAGCAGCGCAATGTGCGTCTCATTGTTCGCGGACTTCGGGCGGTTTCGGATTTCGAATATGAGCTGCAGATGGCTTCTACGAATCACAAATTGAATTCGGACGTGGAGACGTTCTTCATGACCTCCAAGCCCAAGTATTCCTACTTGAGCTCCAGCATTGTGAAAGAGATTGCCCGGTTTCACGGACCGGTTACGGATCTGGTTCCGCCAGAGGTCGAAGAAGCGCTTCAGAAGAAATACCCGATTGCACCAATTACATAAAAATAAAGCTAGAGTGCTTTCTTATCGGAGGTTCTAAGCAGTGCCGAGACCGTGAGCATGACGAGAAGACATAGCGCAAAAGGGACTAATGTCATCGTGCCGATTCCCCAGAGGGAACCGCTATTCAGAAGTGCGGGCAGCAGAGCTTCCGTATGGGGATGGGCATCCAACCATAGGAAGCTTGGTTCGGTATCTTTAAGGAGGAACTGCAGCGGCTTCCACAGCAGGATGGTGAACACCAAGGCGAGAACGGCATGCAGCAGGCGGGATTGAAAAAAGAAACTGTAACGCGCATCCGTATGCTGTTGAAACCCGGCAACCTGCGCATGAGCGGAAAGTCCGCCCCAGCCGAGGAAAGCGCTGAGGAGCGCCATTTGTGGAAGCAGGGCAAGATCCTGGGCTTGACTCCAGGCGTAAGCCCCTAGATGAATTTCCATGAAACCTTTGATCCAGAGCGGCGCAGTGTCCGTGTGGATATTCATAAAGCCTAACAGAGCCGCAGTGAGAGGTCTAAGCGCGTCTGTCAGGTGCGTGATGGTCAATACATTGATCAAAACGGAAAAAATCATCATATATCCGCCAATCAGCATAAGGGTTTGGACGGATGTGAGGACGGAATCGCCCAGGAGCTTGCCGAAGGCGCGTCCATCGTGAAGATAGGCCTGCCGCATGGTGCAGATGGCGTGCTTCCAGATGGGGCCGGGAGGTACAAGCTCTGTTTGTATCGTAAGCCCGTCTTCGGAAGATTGAACGGGTGATTGGAACATTCTCATCAATATACCGGTGATGGCGGCCGTGATGTAATGAACGATAGCGAGCAGGATTCCGAGCTTGGCGCTGTGCAAGAAACCGACGCCTACGATCATAACCATGAACAATGGGCTGCATAAATGCGAGAGCGAGGTGACGCGTTCGGTATCCGAGCGTGTGATCAGTTTTTTTTCGTGCAGGGTGGCAGTAATTTTGGCTCCGCTAGGAAATCCTACAATTAGACCGGAGGCCAGTGCCCATCCGCTTATGCCGGGCAAACGGAACAACCTTCGCATCAGCGGGTCCAGCAGTACGCCTGTTCCTTGGATGACGCCAAATCCGATCAACAACTCGGTCAAGATGAGGAAGGGCATCAGTGCCGGAAAGACAAGCTTCCACCAGATCGTCAACCCTTCCAGCGAGGACTGAAAGGCTTTATCGGGGAATAGTATGATAGACACGACCACTAGGGCTGTCAAAGCCCCCAGTACGAGCGTCGTCAATTTGGGATTGGATTTTACTTTCGAAGGCCGCATAGTTTCACCTCATCCTTTAACATGCTTCATTTGTACGCGGGAGGATGAAGGTTTAGACCAAGCTTTCGCTTGTCCTAGGGACAAGAACACAACCTATGAATCAGACATCAGGGAGGGGAACCTGCATGGAGAATGAAGACGAGGATCGGATCCGCACCTGGTCCAATGATTCTTACCGCTACCCGAGGCAGTCGTCGACCAGACGCTATTTAGTTTCAGCTCTTGTCGGAATTGTTATTGTTTATTTGTTGTTTTTTGTGCGCTTGCCTTTTTTCGTCTTTATGCCGGGAACGGCGGAAGAAATCAAGCCGATGGTGACGATACCGAAAGCGTCGGACGAGGAGAAAGGAACGCTCATGCTAACGACGGTGCGCGTCGCCGATGCGAACATTGTGAATTACATTGTCGGTATGCTTCACCCGTATGAAGAGATTCAGCCCAAAACGAGTGTTCTGCGCAAGGGAGAATCCGAGCAGGAATATACGCAGCGGCAAGAATACGTCATGCTTACGTCTCAATCAAGCGCGATTCAGGCGGCCTATACACATGCCAAAATTCCGTTCCATATCAGCCACGAAGGCGTTATGGTGCTGCAGACGCTGCCGGGGTTATCCGGCGAGAAGGTGCTCAAGCCTGGCGATGTTCTTCTGAAAGCCGGGAATAAAGAAGTGAAGGTGGCGCAAGATTTGCTGGATGCCTTGAAAGGTAAAAAGGCCGGTGAGTCTATTTCGATTACATACGCCAGGCAGAAGGTCGAGCAGACGGCCGATCTGACCCTGGGAGCGCTGCCCAAGCAGGAAGGAGAGCAGGGCGAGCCGCGGGCCGGCATCGGCGTCGTACCGGCTGATATGCAGTCGGTCAAGGCCGATCAGGAGGACCAGCAGGTCTCCATCAAGGCCGGCGAAATCGGCGGGCCCTCCGCAGGATTGATGTTCTCCTTGGAAATATTCAATCAACTGGTTCCGGAGGATATTACGAAAGGGTACCGGATCGCAGGGACGGGCACGATAGAAACGGATGGTACTGTGGGACCGATCGGCGGCATTCAACATAAAATCATTGCCGCGGACCGTCAGAAAGCGGACTTTTTCTTTGCGCCCAAGGATGTGACCTATCCGGACGGCACGAAGGTGTTGAACTATACTGATGCCGTCGCAAGAGCCAATCAGATCAAGTCCAAAATGAAAGTTGTGGAAATCGGTACGATGGACGACGCGCTCAAATTTCTAGCAGCTTTGCCTCCGAAATAAAAGAAGTGAAATAAGTTAAGTAGATTTATAATTGACAAAAGGTCATGTAACTGGATATAATAATCTTTGTTTGTTTGGGGTGAAAATCATGTTAATCCGTTTTAAGGAACTAGCTCTTAAAGGGCATCCGGTTCATATGACCGAAGTGATGAATCTGACGACTCCGTTCGAAGGACGTACAGATGTCTTGGGTCATGGTCCCGTACGTGCAGATCTTCTTGCTACGCATGAAGAGGGAGCGGTCAAAGTTAATGGAACGTTAACGCTAGACTTGGAGTTAAGCTGTTCGCGGTGCTTAACGCACACTAACCAAACAATCGAGCTTCCGTTTGAGGAAGTTTTCATGCAGAAGCCAGAGGAAGAAGATCCTGATCTTGACGAGGATATTCATTTGGTCATTGGTGATAAAGTCGATTTGGAGCCTTACATTGTTGAAAATGTTGTGGTCGGGTTACCGTACATACCACTTTGTGACGAAGCTTGCAAAGGTCTCTGCCCCGTATGCGGGGAGAACCGCAATCAACGCGATTGCGGCTGCAAGCAGGAGAAGATTGATCCAAGGCTGGCAGGTCTCGCTGACTTTTTTAACAAGGAATAAGTCGGGCGCCCGAAATTCGTATAAGGAGGTGTTTTTGAAATGGCAGTACCTCAAAGAAGAACATCCAAAACTCGTCGCGACAAGCGTCGTAATCACTTCAAACTGGAAGTTCCAGGCATGGTGAAATGTGAACAATGTGGAGAGTTGAAACTGGCTCACCGCGTGTGCAAATCTTGCGGAACTTACAAAGGTAGAGAGATCGTAAAAGCATAAGATTAAACATAGTACTTCATCTTCGTGTGAGGTGCTATTTTTTTTGCTTTCTTTTTGGTTCCAAATTTAATATACTACAGTTTAGTATCTGGTAATAAGATGAGATCTCACGAGATAAGGTGGTGCTAGCCATCGAACGCCTACCTAAACGACAAAGGCAGCAGCAATTGCTTCAAGCGATTGAAGCCAATCCTTTCATGACCGACGAGGAACTGATGCGAACGTTTCAGGTTAGCATCCAAACTGTCCGGTTAGACCGATTGGAGCTAGGTATTCCTGAGCTGCGAGAGCGAATGAAGACTATGGCGGTCAAGACGTACGATCAAGTGCGCTCGTTGACCATTGATGAAGTGATTGGAGAAGTGATCGATTTACAGCTGGATCAGAGCGGTATCTCGATTTTTGAAATTAAAGAAGATCATGTTTTCTCAAGAACCAAAATTGCAAGAGGACATCATATATTCTCACAAGCAAACTCCCTCGCCGTTGCCGTTATCGACGATCCGATCGCCTTGACAGCCTCAGCAGATATCCGCTTTATACGTTCGGTAAAGTTAGGAGAGAAATGTATCGCCAAAGCTTATGTGCGTTCCGTTTCCAAAGGGAAAGCAAGGGTTGAAGTGTCTTCATATGTTGGCGATGAGGCTGTGTTTCGCGGCAATTTCGTGATCTTTCATTCGAAGAAGGAGCAACACCTAGAGAGGGAGGACAAGCTGCATGCGGATCGCGATTGATGCGATGGGCGGCGATCATGCCCCGAAGATCGTCGTAGAAGGAGCGCTGGCGGCGGCCAAGGAATGGAAAGACGTACATATCATTCTGGTCGGCAACAGCGCGGCAATTGAAGCTCATCTGACGGAGAAGCCGGCTAATATCAGCATTCGGCACACGGAGGAAGTTATCGAAGCGGAGGATGAGCCGGTCAAGGCGGTTCGCCGCAAGAAAGACGCCTCCATGGTCGTCGCGGGCAAACTGGTGAAAGAGAAGGAAGCGGAGGCGATGATTTCCGCAGGCAACACCGGCGCCTTGATGACGACGGGCTTGCTGGTCGTAGGAAGGATTCCCGGCATCGAACGCCCTGCACTGGCGCCGATGATCCCGACGATGGACGGCAACGGCGTGCTGGCGCTGGATTTGGGGGCGAATATGGATGCTACGCCGGAGCAGCTGCTTCAATATGCGATTATGGGCAGTATTTACCGTTCCAAGGTGCATGGCGTCACTAAGCCGCGCGTAGGCCTGCTCAACGTAGGCACCGAGGCTGCCAAGGGGAATGAATTAACAAAAACAGCGTATCCTTTAATGGAACAAGGCCCGATTCATTTCGTCGGTAATGTCGAATCATCGCAAGTGCTGAGAGCGAAGTGCGATGTCATCGTATGCGACGGCTTTGCCGGGAACATTATGCTGAAATCGCTGGAAGGCGCAGCTTCCGCTATATTTTCCGCGTTAAAGCAAGAATTTACGAAATCGCTGTTTACGAAGCTTGCTGCGGCTGTCCTGAAGCCGGGACTCACGCAATTCCGCAAAAAGCTGGATTATAACGAGCATGGGGCAGCGCCATTTCTCGGCATAGACGGGCTGGTTTTGAAGAGCCATGGCTCATCCGATGCGAATGCCATCAAAAATGCCGTGCGTCAAGCCAGAATTGCCTTGAAAAATGATTTGGTTGGCACCATATCTGCCGAAATTAGCCAGGGGAAGAGAGATTAGAACAACATGAACCTAATACCAGTAGGAGTACTCGGTACAGGTAAGTATGTACCTGATCGAATATTGACGAATCAAGAGCTGGAGACGATGGTCGACACGAATGACGAGTGGATCGTGACGCGGACAGGCATTCGCGAGAGAAGGATCGCAGCAGAGGGACAAGCTACCTCCGATCTGTGCTATGAAGCTTCGCTGGTCGCATTGGCTAACGCTGGAATTACGGCCGATCAGCTCGATTTGATCGTTGTGTCGACGATTACGCCGGATATGGCATTCCCGTCGACGGCTTGCATTCTGCAAGAGAAGCTGGGCGCCAAGAAGGCAGCGGCGTTCGATTTGTCCGCAGCATGCTCCGGCTTCGTTTATGGACTGGCCAACGCCTCTAATTTCATTGCTACAGGCACTTATAAATATGCGCTGGTTATCGGCGCAGACACATTATCCAAAATTACGGACTATACGGACCGTAACACCTGCATCCTGTTTGGAGACGGGGCCGGGGCCGTCGTCATCGGAGAAGTGCCGGAAGGCAGAGGCTTCAAATCGTTCGAGCTCGGCGCCGACGGTTCAGGCGGACCGCTGCTCAAGATCGAAGGCGGCGGATCGCGCAATCCTGCTTCGCAATCGTCGATTGATCAGCGTCTGCACTACATTTACATGGCCGGTGCAGAGGTGTTCAAATTCGCCGTGCGTATCATGGGGAACGCGGCCGACGAAGCGCTGCGCAAAGCAGGCTGGGACAAGTCGGATATCGACCTGCTGGTGCCACACCAAGCGAATATGCGCATCATTCAATCCTCGCTGAACCGATTGGAATTAACGGATGACAAGTGTATCGTCAATATCGACAGATATGGCAACATGTCCGCGGCTTCCATACCGGTTGCACTTGCAGAAGCTTGGGAAGAGGGCCGATTGAAAGAAGGGACCCGCCTGGTGCTGGTCGGTTTCGGCGGCGGCTTGACTTGGGGCGCCACGGCGATGGTCTGGTAAGTAAGGGCCATTCTGCACATTATTTTATTCTAAAAGCCAAAGGAGATCTTTTTCTCGTATGGGTAAAATCGCTTTTGTTTTTCCAGGCCAAGGTTCACAATCCGTAGGGATGGGACAAGACCTGTATACGAACCACCCTGCCGCCAAGGCGTATTTCGACCGGGCCGATGAGACGCTGGGTTTCGCTTTATCCAACCTGATCTTCCAAGGTCCGGAGGACCAGTTGAAGATCACGTACCACACGCAGCCGGCGCTGCTCACGACAAGCATCGCTTGTCTCGAAGCGTTCAAGGCTGCGGGCATCACGCCCGACTATGTCGCGGGACATAGTCTTGGCGAATACAGCGCGCTCGTCGCCGCCGGCGTGCTCGGGTTCGAGGACGCGGTCCGCACCGTGCGGGCCCGCGGCGAGTTCATGGAACAGGCCGTCCCGGGCGGCCTGGGCGCCATGGCGGCCGTGCTCGGAGCCGAGCGCGAAGCGCTTGCGCAGCTGTGCACGGCCATCACGAGCGGCGGCTCCGTCGTGGAGCTCGCTAATGTGAACTGCCCGGGGCAGATCGTCGTCTCGGGCAGTAAGGAAGGCGTTGCAGCCGTTGTCGAACGCTGCAAGGAAGCCGGAGCGAAGCGGGCCATTCCGCTCGAGGTGAGCGGGCCGTTCCACTCTTCGCTCATGAAGCCGGCCTCTGAGCGCCTTGCAGAGGTGCTGGCGTCCGTCGAGATGCGCGCAGCCTCGGTGCCCGTGGTGGCTAACGTGACGGCTCGTCCAGTGACTGAACCGGGCGACATCTGCGGCTTGCTCGTCGAGCAGGTATACTCCCCGGTACTGTGGGAGGACACGGTTGCTTATCTGATCAGCCAAGGCGTCGACACATTCATTGAGCTAGGCTCGGGAACGGTGCTTGCCGGTTTGATCAAGAAGGTCGACAAAACGGTGAAGACCGTATCGATCGGAAGTCTTGAGGCTTTGAACAAGTACTTGCAGGAGGTACAAGCATGATGCTGACTGGTAAAGTGGCACTGGTGACCGGTGCATCCCGGGGAATCGGGCGGGCGATTGCGCTTCATTTGGCTGAGCAGGGCGCCGATGTTGCGGTGAACTATGCAGGAAGCGAAGCGGCTGCCGCTGAAGTGGTATCCGCCATTGAAGCGATGGGACGCAAAGCGATTAAATTGCGCGCCGATGTAAGCTCCTATCAGGAATCCGAAGATCTAGTGAAGAAAACCATTGAATTTTTTGGTAAAATTGATATTCTTGTGAATAATGCAGGTATTACAAGAGACAATCTAATCATGCGAATGAAGGAAGAAGAATTCGATCAAGTTATCGCTACAAACCTGAAAGGTGTGTTCAATTGCGTCAAAGCCGTGACACGCCCGATGATGAAACAGCGCTTTGGTCGAATCATCAATATATCTTCTGTAGTCGGCGTGCTCGGTAACCCGGGTCAGGCCAACTATGTAGCAGCCAAAGCCGGCGTCATTGGCTTGACCAAGGCGACGGCGAAGGAGCTTGCTTCCAGAGGCATTACCGTGAATGCGGTAGCGCCAGGTTTTATCGAAACCGATATGACCGACAAACTGGCTGGCGAGATGCGCGACCAAATGTTGAAGCAAATTCCATTGGAACGCCTTGGCCAGCCAGAGGAAATCGCGAAGGTTGTGCGCTTCCTGGCGTCCGACGATGCATCCTACATGACAGGCCAAACCATCCACGTAGATGGCGGCATGTACATGTAAGATTCGCCACTGGAGAATCTTATGATTTGCCTACTGGCAATCTGTCAAAGATTCTCGTATAATACCAAAGAGGAGGTGAACCGGATGTCCGACGTATTGGATCGTGTTAAACGAATTGTAGTCGATCGTCTAGGGGTTGATGAATCTGAAGTCACCCTCGAAGCATCTTTCAAAGAAGACCTTGGTGCTGATTCTCTCGATGTAGTTGAATTAGTAATGGAGTTAGAAGATGAGTTCGATTTAGAAATTTCCGATGAAGATGCTGAGAAGATTACGACTGTAGGAGAAGTTACGAATTACATAAAATCTCATACGTAATAGTCTACAGAGTCCCGTTTCTAATCAAGACGGGACTTCTCATCATTCCAGGCCCAACTAAAAAATATGAAGATTCGCGACATAGAAGGTGGTACAAATGAAAAGAGTTGTAATTACAGGTATGGGCGTAGTTACTGCCCTTGGTCAAGATTTGGAAACGTTCTGGGGCAACCTGACATCCGGCAAATCCGGAGTCAGCGCCATTGAGAACTTTGATGTAAGCGAATACCCTACGCGGATCGCCGCCGAGATTAAAGATTTCAACATTGAAGATTATGTGGACCGCAAAGAGTCCCGCCGGATGGACCGCTTCGTGCAGTTCGCTGTTGCAGGTGCGCTGAACGCCCTTAAAGACGCGAACTTGAACCTCAAAGAGGATACCGACCCGGAACGCGTAGGCGTCTCGGTAGGTTCCGGTATCGGCGGCTTGAACACATGGGAAGAACAGCACAGAGTGCTGCTGGAGAAAGGGCCGAAGCGCGTATCGCCGTTCTTCATCCCGATGATGATCGCGAATATGGCCTCCGGACATATCTCGATGATCACCGGTGCGAAAGGACCGAACTCAACGGCAGTGACCGCCTGTGCGACGGGTACGCATTCCATCGGGGATTCCTTCAAAATGATTCAGCGCGGCGATGCCGACGTGATGATCTGCGGCGGTGCGGAAGCGACGATTACGCCGATCGGTGTGGCCGGATTCTGCGCGCTTCGCGCAATGTCCACGCGCAACGAAGACCCGCATGCAGCCAGCCGTCCGTTCGATACGGACCGTGATGGCTTCGTCATGGGCGAGGGTTCGGGCGTTCTGATTCTGGAATCGCTGGAACATGCGCAGCAGCGCGGCGCACGCATCTATGCGGAAGTGATCGGTTACGGTATGAGCGGCGACGCCTACCACATGACGGATCCGGATCCGGACGGAGCGGCTCGCTGTATGTCCAGAGCGATCAAAGATGCCGGGATTGCGCCGGAAGCCATTACTTATATCAACGCGCATGGAACTTCAACGCCTGTCGGCGACAAATCCGAGACGACGGCCATCAAGAAAGCGCTTGGCGATCACGCGTACAAAGTAGCCGTGAGCTCCACCAAATCGATGACGGGGCATTTGCTCGGAGCTGCCGGTGGCGTTGAAGCGGTTATCTGCGGTATGACGATTGCGAACAGCGTCATTGCGCCTACGATCAATTTGGACAACCAAGATCCCGAATGCGACTTGGATTATGTGCCGAACACGGCGCGTCAAGCTCAAGTGGAGATTGCGATGTCCAATTCATTCGGTTTTGGCGGACATAACGCCACGATCATCATGAAAAGGTTTCAAGCATAATTTGCCTGCCTGCGAAGAAAGATAACGGAATATCATTCTCTCTGGGTGGTGAATAGGCACAATGAACCGCGATATTAAAGAACTGCAGCGGCGGATCGGCATCTCGTTTCGCAAATCCGAGCTGCTGAAGCAAGCTTTTACCCATTCTTCCTATGTCAATGAGCATCGGATTGCCGGACACAAAGATAACGAACGTCTGGAATTTCTGGGCGATGCCGTTTTGGAATTAACCGTTTCGGAATTTTTATATGAATCTTATCCGGGGCGCTCGGAAGGCGAGCTGACGAAGCTCAGAGCCTCCATCGTATGTGAGCCCTCACTTGTTACGTTTGCTGAAGAATTAGATTTCGGCGCTTTCGTTCTGCTGGGCAAAGGGGAGGAGTTGACCGGAGGGCGTCAACGTCCGGCGCTTCTTGCCGATGTGTTTGAATCCTTCATCGGTGCCTTGTACCTGGATCAAGGGATCGATGTTGTCAAAAGCTTTCTCAACAAGCATGTGTTCGCCAACATTTCCAGCGAAGGCAAGCTGCTCGTTATTGATTACAAGACTCAATTGCAAGAGCATACCCAACATCATGGCTTGGGATCTCTGGAATACCGCATCGTCAACGAGCGGGGTCCTGCACATGAACGTGAGTTTGTAGCTGAAGTCCACATGGATGCCGACCTTCTGGGAACCGGAGCAGGACGTTCCAAGAAAGAAGCTGAGCAGCAGGCAGCTGCCCAAGCATTGTTGAAATTGAATGTGACCGTTCAGCGGTAAGTCATATAGCACAAAGGGGCAGCCGAGGCTGCCTTTTTGTTTTTTTCTCTTATTTTAGTAAGGGATATGTTACAATGATGTCTGAGGTGAGACCATGTTTTTGAAACGGATTGAATTATCCGGGTTTAAGTCTTTCGCCGACCGGACGGAGCTGGAATTCGTACGCGGTATCACTGCGGTCGTCGGTCCGAACGGAAGCGGCAAAAGCAATATCTCCGACGGCATCCGCTGGGTGTTGGGGGAGCAGAGCGCCAAGTCTTTGCGCGGCGGTAAAATGGAAGACGTTATTTTTGCGGGCAGCGATGCGCGCCGTGCAGTGAATTATGGGGAAGTGTCGCTGACGCTGGACAATACGTCGCAATCGCTTCCGCTTGAATTCAATGAAGTCACGGTGACTCGCCGTGTGCACCGGAGCGGGGAAAGCGAGTATTTGATCAACAAGCAGCCCTGCCGATTGAAGGATATCACGGAATTGTTCATGGATACGGGGATCGGGAAAGAGGCGTATTCCATTATCGGACAAGGCCGTATCGAAGAGATTTTAAGTACGAAATCGGAAGATCGCCGCGGCATCTTTGAAGAAGCGTCGGGGATTGTTAAATATAAATCGCGTAAGAGGGAAGCGGAGAAAAAGTTAAACGATACCGAACAAAATCTGCTCAGGATTCATGACCTCGTCTCTGAATTAGAGGATCAGATTGAGCCGCTTCGCGAGCAATCGGAGAAAGCGATTCGTTACAAAGAGCTTCGCGAAACGCTCAAAAGCAGTGAAATTGCGATGTACGTTCATCAGATCGACCAGATTTATCTTTCCTGGAATGAAGCGTCGCAGAAGCTGGAGAAGCTCACCAAGGAGCAGACCGAGCTAGCGACGGTCGTCAACCAGCATGACGCTCACTTAGAGAAGCATCGCTGGGAGACGCGCAGGCTCGAAGAGGAGCTGGAGAAGCTGCAGGAAACGCTTCTTGTTCTCAGTGAGGAATTCGAGAAATGCGAAGGGCATGGCGAGGTGCTCAAGGAACGGAAGAAAAACTACGCAGCCAATCATCAACAGCTCGGCAGTACGATTGCGATGCAGGAACAGCGCAGAATCGACAAGGAAGCGGAGCTCGGCGAGCAGCGCGAGAAAATTATTCAGATCGGTGCGCAGCTCTTTGAATTTCAAGCGAAGCTGACAGCGGAAGAGCAGCGCTTGCTCGGAGTGAATGGGGGCATCTCCTCCTCCCCGGAGGATCAGTTGAAAGGCGAACTGCTCGAGACACTGAACAGGATGGCGCAAGCCCGGAATGAAATCCGGTATGCCGAACAGCAAACGGAGAGCATCGGGCGCAGGGTGGAGCGGCTGGACGATGAGCGGCTGAAATGGGACGAACAGCGCGTCCAGATTGCACAGCGCAAGCAAGATTTGACCGACAAGCTGGAGAAGACGGTTCAAGAAATTGAAGATATCCGGCAGCAGTATGTCCAGTTGACCCAGAGTTTGAAGAGCAAGCAGACGCTGCTCGACGAAGCTCAGGGCATGGTGCGCAAGTGGGAGCAGAAGCTCGATGCGCTTACCTCCCGCCGGGACACGATGAAAGAGATGGCGAGCGATTACGACGGCTTCATGCAGGGCGTCAAGGAAGTGCTCAAAGCCAAGAGCCGGAAGGATTTGCGAGGCATCCGCGGAGCGGTGGCCGAACTGGTGAAAGTGCCGGCAGAGGTTGAGGTTGCGATAGAAACCGCGCTCGGGGGCGCGCTGCAGAACATTGTGGTCGAAACGGAGGCGGACGGCCGTGAAGCGATTGCCTTCTTGAAGCGGCGCCAAATGGGACGAGCTACATTCCTGCCGATGAACGTCATTCGAGGCCGGTCCATTGGCGATCATGAGATCGCTTCGCTCAAATCGGCGAGAGGGTTCGTCGGCATCGCCGTAGATCTCGTTTCGTTCGACAACACGTATCAGAACATTTTCTCAAGTCTTCTCGGCAATGTGGTTGTGGCTCAGACATTGGAAGACGCCAACCATATTGCGGCCAAAGCGCAGTACCGCTACCGGGTAGTGACGCTGGAAGGGGATGTCGTCAATCCGGGCGGCTCCATGACAGGCGGAAGCTTGCAGAAGAAATCGACCAACCTGTTGGGCCGCCAACGGCAAATTGAGGAGCTGGATCTGGAGATTCGCAACTCGGAAAGCCAGTTAGGCACGCTGCGCAGCCAATCCAGCGCGATGAAGCGGGAGATCACCGATGAGATGATGACCGTCGAGCAGCTCCGCCAGCAAGGCGAACAGAAGCGTATCGAAGAGCAGCAAATTCGGGCGGAATTGAATCCGCTGGAATCGGAAAGCCGCAAAGTGGATGAGCAGCTCTCACTCGACAGCCAAGATCGAGGATCGCTTTTGGAGGAACAGGCGGAGCTCGCCCGTAAGAAAGCGGAGGCGGAGACGGCGCTGGCTGAGCTTCAGCAGGAAGAAGCCTCTTTGCAGCAAGCGATTCGCGACGCCGAGAGTACTCGGAAAGCGAGCGAATCCGAGAAGGAGGAGCTGCAGAGCCAGCTAACGGATCTGAAGGTGAAGGTCGCTTCGATTTCGCAGGAGAAGCAATCGCTCCAGGATCAGCAGCGGCGCTTGCAGCAGGATTTGAGCGAGGCCGATCGCGAGATGGAGACGAACCGCGGGCTGCTCCTGCAGCTGGAACAAGACATGAGCGCACTCGAGCAGGAAACCGTGCTCCAAGTCGAACTGCTCAATGATCTCAAGCTGAAGAAGCAGCAATGCACCGAAAGCATTGATTTCAAGCGGGCTGAACGTACCGACTGGTTACATAAGCTGGAGCAGGAAGAGAACGAAACGCGGGCACAGCGTCTGCAATTGAAGCAGGTGGAAGAGAGCTTGCATCAAACGGAAGTGCGCGTCACGCGTTTGGATGTAGAGCTGGAGAACATGCTGAAGAAGCTTGCGGAAGAGTATGAGCTCAGCTATGAACTGGCCAAAGAACGGTATCCGATCCCTGAGAATATTCAAGGCACGCAATCGAAGGTGCGGGAGCTCAAACGCGAAATTGCCTCCTTGGGCGATGTAAACCTGGGGGCCATTGAAGAGTATGCAAGGGTCTCCGAGCGGTTTGAGTTTCTGGACTCGCAGAAAAACGACTTGATCGAAGCCAAGACTACGCTTTATCAGGTGATTAAGGAAATGGATCAGGAAATGTCCAAGCGGTTCAAAACGACCTTCGATGCCATTCGCTCGCATTTTGGCGTCGTCTTCGCCAAGTTGTTCGGCGGGGGCAGGGCCGATTTGATTTTATCCGAGCCGGACAATATGCTGGATACAGGGATTGAGATCGTAGCCCAGCCGCCAGGCAAGAAGCTGCAAAATCTGCAGCTGTTATCGGGAGGAGAGCGCGCGCTTACCGCGATCGCTTTGTTATTTTCCATTATTCGGGTGAAGCCGGTCCCATTCTGCGTACTGGATGAAGTCGAAGCGGCACTGGATGAGGCCAACGTCTCCCGTTTTGCCGAATATTTGCGCGAATTCTCGGAGATGACCCAATTCATCGTGGTCACGCACCGTAAGGGAACGATGGAAGAGGCGGATGTTCTGTACGGGGTGACGATGCAGGAAGGCGGCGTGTCCAAGCTGGTTTCCGTCCGTCTGGAGGATGAGGAAGCCGCGATGTCCGCGTCGTAATTGGCTAAAGTTATATTCTAGGAGGAACTATGAGTTTTTTTAAACGGTTGAAAGAGAGCATTTCCAGCAAGGCCGAAGCGGTAACGAATAAGTTCAAGGAAGGCCTAGCCAAAACGAGAGATGTGTTCGTGGAGCGAGTCGACGACCTATTCTCCCGGCGCAAGAAGATTGACGAAGACTTTTATGAAGAGCTGGAAGAGATTCTAATCGGCGCCGATGTCGGTGTGAATACCGTGCTCAAGCTGATCGACCAGCTGCGTGCGGAAGTGAAGAAACGGAAGATCGAGAATCCGGCGGAGCTGCAGCCTATTCTGTCCGAGAAGCTGATCGAGCTGCTCAAGGGCGATGCCGATGCGGGGCTTAACCTAAATCCGAACGGATTATCCGTTATTTTGTTCGTTGGCGTCAATGGCGTAGGCAAAACGACAACGATCGGAAAAATGGCGCACATGTTCAAATCCCAAGGGAAAAAGGTGCTTATGGCCGCAGGCGACACATTCCGTGCGGGAGCGATCGAGCAGCTGGAAACGTGGGGCGAGCGTGTCGGCGTCGATGTCATTAAGCAGCAATCGGGCGCTGACCCGGCTGCGGTTATGTATGATGCCGTACAGGCCGCTAAGACGCGCGGCGTCGATATCTTGCTGTGCGATACGGCCGGCCGCTTGCAGAACAAAGTGAATCTCATGGAGGAGCTGAACAAGATTTACCGCGTTATCCAACGCGAAGTGCCGGACGCTCCGCATGAGGTGATCCTCGTTCTGGATGCGACAACAGGGCAGAATGCGCTCAGCCAAGCCAAGCTCTTCGGAGACAAGACCGGCCTGACCGGACTTGTGCTGTCCAAGCTGGACGGCACGGCCAAAGGCGGGATCGTCGTGGCGATCCGCCAGGAATTGTCGCTGCCGGTGAAATTCGTCGGCCTCGGCGAGAAAATGGACGATCTCCAGCCGTTTGATTCGGAGCAATTCGTGCACGCTTTGTTCGGCAAATGGATGGGCGAGACCAAAGAAGAAGACTAAGCGGGAAATCCCCTCAGCCTCTACGGTTGGCGGGGGATTTTTTTGTTTGAAATACTGACAAGGTAAAACGCTTGACATTCATTCCGGAATTCAGTATGATAGGTCATGTTGTGCTGCTGTCAAGGGCGCAACCTTTACGGAGGTGGAGTCATGACGGTTGATCAAATGCTCGCGAAAACGAATCGCATCAATCTGCTGTTTGACTTCTATGAACCCCTTTTGACCGAGAAGCAGAGAACGTTTCTCAGATTGTACTTTCACGACGACTACTCGCTAGGAGAAATCGCCGAGAATTTCGAAATTAGCCGCCAAGCGGTGTATGAGCATATTAAGCGTGCAGAATTGACTTTGCAGGAATATGAAGCTAAGCTGCATCTGTTACATAAGCATGAACAACGCGTGAAGCTTCGCACCGAACTGGACCAATTGCTGACAAGCTGTGATCCTGAGCTGAAGAGGAAAACGACGGAGCTTTTTGATACAATAATAGAGATCGACTGATCATAGTCCAAGCAGGAGGTGAAGCGCATGGCATTTGAAGGATTGGCAAACCGGTTACAGAACGTTTTTGGAAAGCTGAGAAGCAAAGGTAAGCTGACGGAAGAAGATGTAGGCGAAGCGCTTCGCGAGGTACGGCTCGCTCTGCTTGAAGCGGACGTGAACTTTAAAGTCGTCAAAGACTTTATTGCCAAAGTGAAGGAGCAGGCGATCGGACAAGAAGTCATGAAGTCCTTCACGCCGGGCATGGTTGTTATCGACATCGTGAACAAAGAGCTTACGGCGCTCATGGGCGGTACGCAGAGCAAGCTGGCTCGTTCGAACCGGCCGCCGACCGTCATTATGATGGCAGGTCTGCAAGGGGCAGGTAAAACGACGACGTCCGGTAAGCTGGCGAAGATGCTGGTCAAACAAAACCATAGACCGCTGCTTGTCGCGTGCGACATTTATCGTCCCGCTGCGATCAAACAGCTGCAGGTGCTCGGAGAGCAGTTGAAGGTTCCTGTCTTCGCACTGGGAGATCAAGTGAATCCGGTCGATATCGCCAAGCAAGGGCTGCAGCACGCCAAAGATCATGGCCACGATTATGTGATCATCGATACCGCGGGGCGCCTCCACATTGACGAGAATTTGATGGATGAACTGAAAAATGTGCGCGCCGCTGTTACGCCCGACGAAATATTGCTCGTTGTCGATGCGATGACGGGTCAAGATGCCGTGAACGTCGCAGAGAGCTTCCACCAACAGCTGGAACTCACGGGCGTAGTCCTCACGAAGCTGGACGGCGATACCCGCGGTGGTGCGGCGTTATCCGTCAAAGCCGTAACCGGCTGCCCGATTAAGTTCGTCGCGAGCGGCGAGAAGATGGATGCTTTGGAACCTTTCTTCCCAGACCGGATGGCCTCCAGAATTCTCGGCATGGGCGACATGCTGACACTGATCGAGAAGGCGCAAGCCGGCATCGACATGGACAAGGCGAAAGAGATGGAGCGCAAAATGCGCAACGCCGAGTTCACGTTCGATGATTTCCTTGACCAGATGGAGCAGGTGAAGAAGATGGGGCCGCTTGATCAAATCCTGGAGATGCTGCCGGGTGCGAACAAGATCAAAGGCATGAAGGATATGAAGGTGGACGACAAGCAGATGGCCCGCGTCGAGGCGATTGTGAAGTCGATGACCAAGGAAGAGAAGCGCAAGCCGGAGCTGCTGAACGCAAGCCGCCGCAAGCGAATTGCGCTGGGAAGCGGCAATTCCGTACAGGAAGTGAATCGGTTCATCAAGCAATTTGACGATATGCGCAAAATGATGAAGCAGTTCTCCGGCATGATGGGACCTAAGGGGCCCAAAGGAATGAAGAAGCTGGGCAAGGGATTTAAATTCCCGTTCTAAATATAAGGTGTTTTTATTCTAATTAGGAGGTGAATGATTCATGGCAGTACGTATTCGTCTTAAACGTGCAGGTGCTCACAAAGCTCCTTTCTACCGTGTGGTGGTTTCGGATTCCCGTTCCCCGCGTGATGGTCGTTTTATCGAAGAAATCGGTACTTATAACCCAATTGCTGAACCGGCAGCTGTTAACCTTGATGAGGAGAAAGCGCTGAAATGGCTTCAAATTGGCGCTCAACCGTCCGATACAGTTCGCAGCCTGTTCTCCAAAGCAGGTTTGATGACTAAGTTTCACGAGCTGAAATTACAGAAGTAATCTGTTCACTTCGGAGGGTGTTTTCATGAAGGATCTTATCACCGTTATTGCTAAGGCTCTTGTTGATCATCCGGAAGAAGTGCGTGTCGCTGTCGTGGAGAAGGATGACAAAATCGAGTACAGGCTTTCCGTTCACCCCGACGATGTCGGGAAAGTGATCGGCAAGCAAGGGAAGATTGCGAAGTCGCTCCGCACGGTGGTCACGTCGGCAGCAGTGAAAGAAACGAAACGGGTAGCCGTAGAGATCGTTTCATAAGAAATTAGGTTAGGATTCTATTCCTAGCCTTTTTCTTATATGGACTTGCATAAGGCACAATAAAGTGGAGGTTAGCAAGCGCAAATGGCGGATAAATTGATGACGATTGGTAAAATCGCCAATACCCATGGTATTCGCGGCGAACTGAAGATTGTACCGGAAACCGATTTCCCCGAACGTTTCGATAAAGGCAGCGAGTTGGTTATTGTTGACTCCCAAAATAAGCAAACGCCGGTGACTGTGCAAACGTCCCGCTTACATAAAAATATGTTTATCGTGCAATTCGCACAATTCAGCAACATTAACGATGTGGAGAAGTTCAAAGGAGCGCTCCTCAAAATCGATGCGAAGAATCAACAGCCGCTCGAAGAGGGAGAATATTATTACCACGAAATTATTGGCTGTAAGGTCATTACGGAAGAAGGCCAAGAGCTCGGTCCGATTACGGAAATACTGACGCCTGGAGCTAACGATGTTTGGGTAGTATCTTTGCCGAAAGGCAAGCAATTGCTGCTGCCGGTTATTGACGATGTCATTCTGGATGTAGATGTCGCTAATAAGACAATACGGATTCACCTGATGGAAGGGTTAATGGAATGAGAATTGATGTACTGACCTTGTTCCCAGAAATGTTTGACGGCGTATTCTCGTCCAGCATTTTGGGAAAAGCTCGAGATAAGGGAATCGTAAGTCTGAACACCGTGAATTTCCGGGATTACTCCAATAATAAGCATAATACGGTCGACGATTATCCTTATGGCGGCGGAGGCGGAATGGTATTGAAGCCGGAGCCGATCTTTGCGGCGGTGGAGGATCTGCCTGTGGGCGAGGACGCCGAAGGCGGCTCGGTGAAGCCGAGGGTTATTCTCATGTGTCCGCAAGGCAAACCGTTCACACAGAAGGTGGCTGAAGAATTGTCCTGCGAGCAGCACCTCGTGTTTATTTGCGGACATTATGAAGGCTACGATGAGCGGATTAGGCAATACCTGGTGACGGACGAGCTCTCCATTGGCGATTATGTGCTTACCGGTGGAGAACTGCCTGCCATGGTCGTTATAGACAGTGTAGTAAGGCTTCTGCCCGGAGTACTCGGCAATGAGATGTCGGCTGTGACGGATTCGTTCTCGACAGGCCTGCTGGAGTATCCTCATTATACGCGTCCCGCCAAATTCAGAGAGTGGGAAGTGCCGGAGATGCTGTTGTCCGGCCATCATGAGAATGTACGGCGCTGGAGGCGCAAGGAATCGTTATTCCGCACACTGGAGCGACGTCCGGATTTGCTCGAAGGCAGGGAGTTTACGAAGGAAGAAAAGGCCTGGCTGGCCGAATGGCAGGAGCGAAATCCAAAGAAGTAGCCCCCAAAACTTCTCTATTGAATTTCTTTCCTGTCTATGATATTATATATTCTGTTGTGATTTTTCAACAGCTCGAGTCTGGTGGTCCTCTACGCATAACAACTTAGATTTAACTTGTAGATCGGCGGAATGAACACCTGTGTGGAAGGAGGGAGTCAACTATGAATCTTATTCAAGAGATTACTAAGGAGCAGCTCCGTACGGATATTCCAAGTTTCCGTCCTGGCGATACTCTGAAAGTACACGTAAAAGTTATCGAGGGTTCGCGTGAGCGTATTCAGCTGTTCGAAGGTGTTGTGATCAAACGCCACGGCGGTGGAATCAGCGAAACGTTTACTGTTCGTAAAATTTCTTACGGTGTTGGCGTGGAAAGAACTTTCCCGCTGCATTCTCCAAGAATCGAGAAAATCGAAGTGGCTCGCCGTGGTAAAGTTCGTCGTGCGAAACTTTATTACCTGCGTGGTCTTCGCGGTAAAGCAGCAAGAATCAAAGAAATTCGATAAGAAAACGGGGGGCTTGTTTAGGCAAGTCTCCTTTTCGTTTTTTGCAGCACCTTTTTACATAAACCAAAACTGGAAAAGAGGCAGTCAGTGATGGAACAGAAAGAGCAAGATCAGCCTGGTTTAGACGCCGCAGCTGCTGCGGAAGCAAGCTCAACACCTGCAAAAACAGCCAAAAGTGAAACATGGGAATGGATCAAAGCGCTAGTGATCGCCGGCGTGCTGGTCATTGTCATCCGTTGGTTCCTGTTCTCGCCGTTCATCGTCGACGGGGATTCCATGAGGCCGAACTTCTCTACTGGCGAACGTCTCATTGTTAACAAAATTATTTATGATATCCGCGCGCCGAAGCGGGGAGAAGTCATCGTCTTCCATGCGCCGGAAGGCAAGGATTATATTAAACGGGTCATCGCGCTTCCAGGGGAAACCGTGAAAGTAACCGGCGATAAAGTGTTCATCAACGGCCAGGAGATCGATCAACCGTATATCAAGGAAGCGATCGAGCAAGCGAATAAAGAGGGACATGCCTATAACACTCTGTCCGATTTCCCAGAAACGAAAGTGCCTGACGGCGAAATCTTCGCGATGGGGGATAACCGGCCGAATTCCAAGGACAGCCGGGCCAAGAGCGTTGGCTTCGTGCCTTATAATAAAATCGTAGGGCGCTCGGAAGTCATTTTCTGGCCGGTCAACAAAATAAGTTTTATACATTTCTGAGGTGAACTAGAATGACCATTCAATGGTTTCCCGGTCACATGACCAAAGCTCGGAGACAGATTGAAGAAAAGCTGAAGCTGATTGACGTCGTCATTGAGCTTCTGGATGCCCGCATACCGCTCTCGAGCCGGAACCCGATGGTAGATGAGATTTTGAAGGGCAAGCCCCGATTGGTGCTCTTGAACAAAAGCGATTTGGCCGATCCGCAGGTGACGGCGCAATGGGTCAAATATTTCGGAGAGCTTGGCTTGCCGGCTTTGCCGATTGATGCGGCGAACGGTACGAACGTCAAAGAAATTTTGCCGCGGGTGAAGCAGCTTTGGGCACACAAGATTGAGCAGCAGATCAGCAAAGGGATGAATCCTAGAGCGATACGCGCTCTTATCGTGGGGATTCCGAACGTCGGGAAATCGACGCTGACGAATCAATTGGCCGGCAAGAAAATTGCCGCGACCGGCGATAAGCCTGGCGTGACCAAAGGGCAGCAGTGGATTAAAGTCGGGACTGAGATGGATTTGCTGGATACGCCGGGTATTCTGTGGCCGAAATTCGAGGATCAGACCGTTGGTATGCGGCTAGCCGCGACGGGGGCGATCAAGGAAGAGCTGCTCCATCTGGACGAGATTGCGCTGTTCGTCGTGCGGTACATGGTAGAGAATTACGGGACGGGTCTTCAAGAGAGATTCGGAATTACCGAGCTGCCTGAAGATATGGAGAACGTCCATGAAGTTATTCAAGTCATGGAGGCTATCGGCCGAAAGCGCGGCGCCATTGTCAGCGGCGGGAAGGTCGATTTGGACAAAGCGTCCCTGATCATTATCCGAGAGCTTCGTGCCGGGAAGATGGGACGGATTTCTTTAGAAAAGCCATAAGGAAACTCAAGTGAAGAAGTCACTTGCAAACGGCGATGAGCCTGTTTCGCAGGTGGCTTTTTTATGTGGATGCCGAACCGGATGTAAAAAATGGTATGGCTTGCCGCTGCGGTAATCCCTTATAATGGTGAGATGGAAAGGGGCGAAGAGCTTGCTGGAGCATGAGAAAGACGTATGGGAGCAAGGATTCGGCCTAATTGCCGGCATCGATGAGGTCGGAAGAGGCTGTCTATTCGGCGATGTCGTTGCGGCCGCGGTCATCCTGCCCAAAGGCTATGTACTGGAAGGCGTCAACGATTCGAAGAAGCTGTCGGAGAAGAAGCGAGATGCGCTGTACGAGCAAATTATGAATGAGGCTGTGGCTGTAGGTCTTGGTATCGTCGATGTGGATACAATCGAAGCTATCAATATTAAACAAGCTGCCAGATTGGCGATGAAACAGGCGGTCGAGCAATTAAAGACGAGGCCGGATTATTTGCTGGTCGATGCCGAGACCGTTGATATGGATATGCCGCAAACGGCGATTATTCATGGGGATGCACGAAGCCAGTCCATTGCCGCTGCATCGGTTATTGCCAAAGTGACAAGAGACCGGATGTGCGCCGAATGGGACGAGCTCTTCCCGGAATACGGTTTGGCTGTACATAAAGGTTATGCTACCAAGCATCATAGAGAGATGCTGCTGCGTTACGGGCCTACGCCGCTGCATAGGAAGCTTTTTATTCGTAAAGTGATGGCGGAGCTGGAAGAGAAGCCGGCTGAAGGGATGTCCGAGCAGTTGGAGCTTGATCTTCCCATCTAAACAATTGGCGAGTGTCAACCGATACTATACATAAACGATCGATAAATCGAGGTGAACGGATGAACATCAGCGGATTAATTCGCAGCTTGGTTGGCGATCTGACGGCGGCCGACAGCAAAGTGCTTGAATTGAAAGTCGGTCAGGTGGTGAAAGGTGTCGTACTCCAGCTTCTAAGCGATCAGGAGGCTATGCTGAATATCGGTGGTGTTCAAGTAAGAGCGAAGCTGGAAACGCCGCTTAAGCAGGGTGACGTGACTTATTTGCAGGTTCAGCCGGAATCCAGCGGCGGGCAAATTGTGCTCAAGCCGCTAACGGCTTCGGATGTTCAAATTACTGAGGATTCCATGGGCGAGCTGCTCAAGGCTTTTGCAGTGAAGGATACCGCAGGCGCCCGTCAGATGGTACAGACGATGCAGCAGGAAGGCGTTCCCGTCTCCAAGGAGAACGTGAAAGCGTTCGAAGCCTTAATGAGCGGCGTGCCTGAGGGCGTGAACAAGGAAGAATGGATGCAAGCGGCCGTCCTTGCGCATAAAAAGGGGCTGCCCCTGACGGTAGAAACCGTTGGGGCGCTGAGACAGGTGACCTCAGGCCCGCCCGTCGGGCAAGTGCTGGAAGGGCTGGAACGGCAGGCGGCGGCGCTCCTCGAGAACGAGCCGCAGCATCCGGCGGCGGACATCGCGAAGCAGGTCGTCGCGCTGCTGAAGGAGCTGCGGGCTTCCGCCGCAGCGACATGGCCCGCGCGGCCGCCGGAAGCGCCGGCCGCGGTGCCGGCCCCGCCAGCCTCGCCGCAGGCTGGCCCTGCTGCAGCGGCGGCTCCTGCGGGGCCGCCGGGCGGACAAGGCAGCGCGCCTGCGCCCGCTGCCGCAGCTGCCCCGCCCGCCGCGCCTGCGCAGCCGGCGGGCACGGACGTCCGCGCTGCTGCGCCAAGCGCGGAGCGTGCCGCCGCCCCGGCGGAGCCGGCGGCGGAAGCGAAGGCCGCCCCCGCCGGGCGGGCGGCTGTGCCGGAGGCTCAGGCGCGAAGCGCTGAGCCTGCGAAGGAGCCGCCTGCGCAGAAGGCGGCTGAGGGCGCGCTGCAGACGCACAGCGGTGCGTCTGAGGTGCCGGAGGCTGTTCCGGAGACGAACTGGATCAGCCGGATGTTGAAGGCCGTAGGCGTCGAGCACGAGGCTCAGGTAGCAGCGAAGCTGGATGAGCGGGGCGAGGCTTTCGTACGCCATAAGGCTCAAGCGGACGATCTTCAGCCGGTGCCGCTCGCCGCAGCCTCTAGTCAGGAGGAGACGGTCAAGCCGGCCTCATCGGAAACGCTGAAGAGTCTGTTGCTGCAGCTGACAGCCTCGGACGATACGCCGGTACCGCTTAAAGAGGCGGCGCAGCAAGCTTTAAGCCAAGTGACAGGCCAGCAGCTCATGCTGACAGGCGATAAGAACGCCATGTTCGCTCATATGACACTGTTTGTTCCTTTCCTTGACGGAACGGGCCAGCAATCGGCTGCCGTTCATATTCAATCCCGCAAAGGCAAACGCGGAGAACTCGATGCAAGCAACTGCCGTCTGCTTTTTGATTTGCAGATGAAGGTCATGGGCAATACGCTTGTGGACGTGCATGTCGTGAACAAAATCGTCTCCCTGACGATCCATAACGATCATCCGGCTCTCGGACCGCTGATGGAAGCGTCCAAAGAAGATATCACCTCCGCCATGCAGAAGGCGGGTTACCAATTTATATCCCTAAAATGCTCGCCGTACCCGCAGCCGCTGCCCAAAGAGGAGGGCGCTGCGTCCAATGCGGTTTCGGACGGGAGAGCCGATCTCCGTTCGCTCTATCTCCCCAAAACGTACAAAGGGGTAGATGTCAGAGCATGAACAAAGACAAAAATGCACGTGGAACGCCTGAACCTACCCCCATTAAGAAAGCAGTCGCCCTTCGCTACTCGCCGGAGACGCAGAAAGCGCCGACGCTGATCGCCAAGGGCAAAGGGCAAGTGGCGGAAGCCATCTTGCAGAAGGCGATCGATAACGGCATCCCGATTCAGGAAGATTCCTCCTTGGTGGAAGTGTTGTCGAAGCTTGATCTGGACCAGGAAATTCCTCCTGAACTGTATCAGCTTGTTGCGGAAGTATTGAGCTTTATTTATCGTTCCGATAACCGAATGCGTGCACAGAGGAATGACTTATGACGGACAGACGCAAGGATGACAGGAAACAGTTGGGCAAGCTTGGCGAAGACCTAGCGGAGGCTTATCTATGCCGTCTGGATTACCGGATTCTCGAGCGGAATTGGCGCTGCCGTGCAGGCGAGCTGGATATCGTAGCAGAACATGCAGGGATGCTCGTTGTGGTTGAGGTACGTACGAGGCGGCCTTCCGGTCGCTTTGGCCTGGCCAAAGAATCGGTCGATCTCCGCAAACAAAGCAAGGTCAGAGAAGTTGTCCAACACTATTTGCACCGCCATCGAAAGTACGAACAGTCCGTTCGTTTCGACGTCATTACCGTCGAGCTGACGAGCGACGGTTCGCAGCCTCATATTGAACATATCGAAGGAGCCTTCTGATTCCGTCGTTCAGCCTATTTGGTCGAACTCCGAGACATAAGGCTCTTCTGTATGTCAGGGGAACGAACCGTCTGCATGCTGCTGTTTATCCAAGCTGCGGTATTGGATGGCCTCGGCCAGATGGGCGGGGAGGATCGCATCGCTCTGCTCGAGATCCGCAATCGTGAGCGCAAGCCGGAGAATGCGGTCGTGTGCTCTGGCGCTTAATCCCAAGGCTTCGAATGAAGTGCGGAGCAGCTGATCTCCTTCAGCGGTTAACCGGCAGATTTGGCGTAGAAAGCTTCCGCTCAATTCATTGTTATGGTGAAGGGGAGTTCCGGCATAGCGCTGCTGCTGCCGCCTGTGGGCGATTAGCACAGAGTTGAGCATTTCTTGCGACGACAGAGCGTCCTTTCGCTCTTTCAATTGATCGTAGTCGGGCTTCGGCACTTCGACATGCAGATCGATCCGGTCCAGCAGAGGTCCGGATATTTTGGAGCGGTATTGAACGGTCTTGGCTGGTGAGCAGATGCAGGCGTTGGATTCAGTTTCTGCCCCATAGAAGCCGCAGGGACACGGATTCATGGCCGCCGCCAAAATAAAATGTGCGGGAAATGTGTAGACGGCTCTAGCCCTGGCTATCGTAACCGTGCGGTCTTCGAGCGGTTGTCTCAGCACTTCGAGCGCATTTCTCGTGAATTCGGGCAGCTCATCTAGAAACAGAATACCTCGATGCGCCAAACTGACTTCTCCCGGTTTCGGCAATGTGCCTCCTCCGACTAAACCGGCCGAGGAAATCGTATGATGAGGCGCGCGAAAAGAACGTGTCCGCATCAGCATTGTGCGGTCAGGCAGCTTTCCGGCGGCGCTGTAAATTTTCGTCACCTCCAGCGCCTCGGCATCCGACATCGGCGGCAAAATGGATGGCATGCGTTTGATCAGCATCGATTTGCCAGTCCCTGGCGGACCGATCAACAGGATGTTGTGCATGCCGGCTGCCGCTATGGTCAGTGCTCTTTTGACTTGGTGTTGACCGTTGACGTCGGTGTAATCTTCGACAAATGGCGTGGTGGAGGCGAGATTTGTCGAGGCTTCAAAGAATTGATTGTTGTTGATCGCATGAAATAAGAACTCGTTGTCGGTTTCCTTGGTCCACCGCTTGAAATCGGAGAGCGCCGATAGCCCGCATACCTCGATGCCTCGGATCAATGCGGCTTCAGCGGCATTCGCATGAGGTACGCATATCCGCTTCATTCCGATTTGCTTCGCCGCATGCACCATCGAGAGAACGCCCGGTACCGGTCTCAGCGATCCGTCAAGCGCCAGCTCGCCAAGAAATAACGTCATCTGCAGGCATTCCGGCGACACTTGGCCGGTCGTCATCAGAATCGCGACGGCAATGGCCAAATCGAAGGAGGAGCCTTCCTTGCGCAAGTCAGCAGGCGCCAGATTCACGGTGATCCGGTCCATGGGGAATGCATAGCCGCCATTCTTGATGGCGGACCGGACACGTTCCACCGACTCCCGGATGGCCGGATCCGGCAGACCGACCAGATTCATTTGGGGCAGTCCACTGGAGATATCCACTTCCACCTCGATGGTCCGTCCTTCAATGCCTTGCAAGCAGGCGCTCCAAACTTTTCCATACATACGAAAAACACCTTCCCTCTCCATGGTTTGATCAGCCTATAAGCTGTTCATGGGATAAAAGGTGCTTCCTTATCCATCAGCTTCTTTTCCTATATTGTATAGAAAATGGTAAAATTACGCAATCCTTGCGGCGGCAGAAAAACGTTTTAAATAGGCTTTACGTGCACATACTGGAAGATGAGGTGATGACATGCAGGAAAAACCGTATTTTTGTCCCAATTGCCGCTCGAACCGGATTAAATTCAGTATAATCACGAGCTATGCGCAATCCTTTGTGAAGGATGCTCTGTCCGGAAGCATCACGCAGTTCAATGATCCTGATGCGATACCCGAGGAAGAGCCTATGATTCAGTGCCTGGTCTGCTCCTTTACAGGAAATGAATTGCGCTTTATCAAGCAAGCGGAGCGCGAGCCGCGGATGAATACACCGACAACGCCACATTATTGATATCGTGCGAAAGACGGATTTTTCAGTTCATGGAAAATACGTCTTTTTTAGTTATAAATAGAGGGTAGAAGTTAACCCTGTGTAGGATTAGTTGATCAGTGATAGCTAAAGTTTTTCAGTGTGAAAGGAAAGTTTGAATGGATTCACGAAAAAAATGAGGAAACTGTCGAAAATTAGTGATACAATGGTTAGGGCTTGTGAAGAAGTGTGATACTAATTCCGGCAGCAAGAATTATTTCGTGCATAACGCAAATTGGAAAATTACACTTTTTCCCTGTATAGCACGTATAGAAAGTCCATACTGATAGGAGGATTTTAGGAAATGAATATCCATGAGTACCAAGGCAAAGAAGTCCTGAGACAGTACGGAGTCAGCGTTCCTAACGGGAAAGTTGCTTTCACCGTTGACGAAGCTGTTGAAGCAGCGAAAGAACTCGGAACATCCGTCGTCGTAGTAAAGGCGCAAATTCATGCCGGAGGTCGCGGTAAAGCCGGCGGCGTTAAGGTAGCCAAAAACCTCGATGAAGTTCGTACATATGCTAGCGAAATTCTTGGTAAAGTTCTGGTCACTCACCAAACAGGTCCGGAAGGCAAGGAAGTCAAGCGCCTTCTGATCGAACAAGGCTGTGACATTAAGAAAGAATATTATGTAGGTGTGGTTGTTGACCGCGCTACAGGCTCCGTTGTTATGATGGCTTCGGAAGAGGGCGGTACGGAAATCGAAGAGGTTGCCGAACACTCCCCTGAGAAAATTTTCAAAGAAGTTGTAGATCCTGCTATCGGTCTTCAAGCTTTCCAAGCTCGCAGACTGGCGTACAACATTAACATTCCTAACGAGCTGGTTGGCAAAGCTGCTAAATTCATGCTCGCTCTTTATAAAGCATTCGTAGATAAAGATTGCTCCATCGCCGAAATCAACCCGTTGGTTGTTACAGGCGACGGCGACGTAATGGCTTTGGATGCCAAATTGAACTTTGATTCCAACGCTCTTTTCCGTCACAAAGATATCGTTGCGCTTCGCGATCTGGAAGAAGAAGATGCCAAAGAAATCCAAGCTTCGAAATATGACCTTAGCTACATCGCACTTGATGGTAACATCGGCTGTATGGTTAACGGCGCAGGACTTGCAATGGCTACGATGGACATCATCAAGCACTACGGCGGAGACCCTGCTAACTTCCTAGACGTAGGCGGCGGCGCTACGAAAGAGAAAGTAACAGAAGCTTTCAAAATCATCCTTTCCGATGAGCAAGTGAAAGGTATTTTCGTTAACATTTTCGGCGGTATCATGCGTTGTGACGTCATCGCTGACGGTGTTGTTGCTGCAGCTAGAGAGCTTGGCTTATCCCGTCCGCTTGTTGTTCGTCTTGAAGGCACCAATGTGGAGCTCGGCAAGAAAATTCTTAACGAATCCGGCTTGAATATCGTTGCTGCAGACTCGATGGCAGACGGCGCGCAAAAAATCGTTGCACTTGTGAAATAACTCTAAACCCGAGCGGTTTTTAAATAATATAGGGGATGTGAACAAAAGATCATGAGTATTTTGGTCAATAAACATACAAAAGTCATTAC
The DNA here is from genome assembly GCF_028765165.1 of Paenibacillus sp. MAHUQ-63. Lineage (GTDB taxonomy): Bacteria > Bacillota > Bacilli > Paenibacillales > NBRC-103111 > Paenibacillus_E. The sequence continues at coordinate 286,040 of NZ_JARADB010000004.1, forward strand.
TCAAGGTATTACCGGCGCTACGGGTTTGTTTCATACCAAAGGCGGTCTTGAATACGGCACACAAATGGTTGGTGGCGTAACCCCAGGCAAAGGCGGAACAAAAGTCGACATCACACTGGAAAACGGTGAACTTGTTCAACTTCCGGTTTTCAACACGGTTATCGAAGCTAAAAAAGCTACGGGTGCAACGGCATCCGTTATCTACGTACCACCGGCATTCGCTGCAGAATCCATCATCGAAGCGGTTGACGCGGATCTGGATCTTGTTATCTGTATCACGGAAGGTATTCCAGTGCTTGACATGGTTAACGTGAAACGTTACATGGAAGGCAAAAGAACGGTCCTAATCGGACCAAACTGCCCGGGCGTTATTACACCAGGCGAGTGCAAAATCGGTATTATGCCAGGCTACATCCATACGCCAGGTCACGTCGGTGTTGTTTCCCGTTCCGGAACATTGACGTACGAAGCGGTTCACCAATTGACAACTCGCGGAATCGGACAATCCTCCGCAGTAGGTATCGGTGGGGACCCTGTTAAAGGCTCCGAGTTTATCGATATCCTCAAACGTTTTAACGAAGACCCAGACACATACGCTGTCATCATGATCGGTGAAATCGGCGGAACCGCAGAAGAAGAAGCGGCTGAGTGGGTCGCTGCGAACATGACGAAGCCGGTTGTCGGCTTCATCGGCGGTAAAACTGCGCCTCCAGGAAAACGTATGGGCCATGCCGGTGCGATCATTTCCGGTGGTAAAGGAACAGCTGCTGAGAAAGTAGCGACTATGGAAAGATGCGGAATCCGCGTTGCCGCTACACCTTCCGAAATGGGCTCCACGCTTGTTAGCGTCCTGGAAGAAAAAGGCATGCTGGACAAAGTTATTACCAAAAAATAAATACTTCTATACGAAGGTAAGCAACCTTCCAAATCCCTTATTTTAGGGAATTGGAAGGTTTTTTCTTTTTTCAAGCTTTGCAAGGATTTGTCATTCAAGTAAGGAGTGTATATACTAATGGATAATCGATTGATTTTATTTGGTCTTCATGAACTTGAAGGCGTTGGATGGAAGACGATGCTCCAGCTTGTTAACCGCTTCCCTGAGCCGCAAGTGTTGTTGGAGCTATCAGCATCCGAAATCGCAGCCAGCGGCATTCGATCCACAGTCGCCGAACAAATCGCATCGCGGTTTACCCCGGCTTTCATCGAGCAGCGGCTGCACATATATATGAAGCGATCCATTCAAATCCTGACGATTCTGGACAAAGAGTACCCGCAATACTTGAGAGAGATCGCGCAGCCGCCCTGGGTGCTGTATGTCAAAGGGAGCCTGTCCATGCTAAGCGGCCGGCTGATTAGCATCGTAGGCACGCGAACGCCGACGCTGTATGGCCAGAAGATCGCGGAGGAATGGGCAGCAGCACTATCCAGAGCCGGTTTCCGGATCGTAAGCGGTCTCGCCCGAGGGATCGACAGCAAGGCGCATATCGGCGCCCTTCAGGGGAGAGCGAAGACCGTAGCCGTACTCGGATGTGCGATTGATCAAATATATCCGCGTGAGAATGCGTTATTATTTCGGAAGATCGAGCAGGAAGGCGCGATCATCTCGGAATATCCGATCGGCACCGGGATGAAACCGGGTATGTTTCCGCAAAGAAATCGTATTATTGCCGGATTATCCTTAGGTGTGATGGTTGTTGAAGCGGCTGAGGACAGCGGATCCTTGATTACGGTTGATTTCGCCCTGGATGAGTCGCGGGATGTTTTTGCCGTACCGGGTTCGATTAACTCCCGTTTGAGCGGCGGCGTGCATAATTTGTTGAAAGAAGGCGCCAAGCTGGTTACGAGCGTTGAAGAAATTGTAGAAGACTACAATTATATGATAAATTCAAATGAAATGACGGCTGCCAAGCCGCAGGTTTCCGCATTTACGTTGACAGTTGACGAGGAAGAAATCATACGAATGCTGTCGAATGTGCCGGTCACCATCGATACCTTGTTGGAGGGCAGTCAATTTACGTTTGGACATTTGCATGCAGTTCTGTTATCTTTACTATTGAAAAAGGCGATTAAACAGCTTCCAGGTTCTACCTACATCCTAGCATAAGCAATTCAAGAAGTTTTTCTTCTCGCCAATAGACTTGACCTTTGAAATTAAGAGGGGAGGAAGGACGATCCATGGCGGATTCTTTAGTCATTGTTGAGTCACCAGCAAAAGCCAAAACCATCGGCAAATATTTAGGAAGCAAATTTATCGTAAAAGCCTCAATGGGTCATATTCGCGACCTTCCGAAAAGCCAAATTGGCGTAGAAGCTGAGCGTAATTTTGAACCTAAATACATTACAATCCGTGGTAAAGGGTCTATATTAAAAGAATTAAAAGATGCAAGCAAAAAAGTGAAAAAAATATATCTGGCGGCTGACCCGGATCGTGAGGGTGAAGCGATTGCATGGCATCTGGCTCACTATCTGGACGTCGGTTCGGATGAGCTGTGCCGGGTTGTGTTTAATGAAATTACGAAAGATGCGGTGAAAGACGCTTTCAAGACGCCTCGGCGCATCAATCAGGATCTCGTGAACGCACAGCAGGCACGGCGCATTTTGGATCGGCTCGTGGGATACAAGATTAGCCCGCTGCTCTGGAAAAAAGTGAAGAAAGGCCTATCGGCCGGGCGCGTTCAATCCGTAGCGGTGAAGCTGATTCAAGACCGTGAGAATGAGATCAAAGCTTTTGAACCCGAAGAATACTGGTCCATCACGGTTCAATTGAACGCGGGCAAGGCTGTATTCGAAGCCAAATACCACAGTATCAACGGCGAGAAGAAGGAACTTTCTTCACGCGAGGATGTCGATCAAGTTCTAGCTGCCATGGGCACCGGTTTGTTCAAGGTGAAAGAAGTGAAAGAGAAGGAGCGCGGGCGCAACCCGTCCCCGCCTTTCATTACGAGCTCCATGCAGCAGGAAGCGGCGCGCAAGCTGAACTTCAGGGCATCAAAGACGATGTCCGTCGCTCAGCAGCTGTATGAAGGTATCGACTTAGGCAAAGAGGGTACCGTCGGCTTAATTACGTACATGCGTACGGATTCAACCCGGATCTCGCCTGTCGCCCAAGAAGAAGCCAAAGAGTACATTTTAGCGAAGTTCGGCGAAACCTACTATCCGGAAACGCCGCGCACCTATACGAAGAAGAATGCCAATGCGCAAGACGCGCATGAGGGCATTCGGCCGACCTCCGTATTGCGGGAGCCGGAGCAAGTGAAGGAACACCTCAGCAGAGATCAATACCGCCTGTACAAACTCGTGTGGGAGCGCTTCGTTGCCAGTCAGATGGCGTCGGCCATCCTGGACACGATGACGATCGATTTGACCGCCGGGGATACCCTATTCCGCGCCAACGGATCCAAAATGAAGTTCCCGGGCTTCATGAAGGTATATGTTGAAAGCAACGATGACGGTACGACGGAAGAAGATAAATTGCTGCCTCCGCTCGCCGTCGGCGATTCGTTGGAGAAGCAAGGCATCGACCCGAAACAGCACTTTACGCAACCGCCGCCAAGATATACGGAAGCGCGTTTGGTCAGAGCCCTGGAAGAAATGGGAATCGGGCGTCCAAGTACGTATGCCCCGACTTTGGAAACGATTCAGAAACGCGGATACGTGGCGATCGAAGAAAAGAAGTTTGTGCCTACCGAGCTTGGCGAGCTTGTCATTCAATTGATGCAGGAGTTTTTCCCGGAAATCCTGGATATCGAATTTACAGCCCACATGGAGGAAGAGCTCGACTTTGTCGAAGAAGGCAAGGAAGACTGGGTCCGCGTTCTGGACACGTTCTACGCTTCCTTCAAGAAGCGGCTTGAATTCGCCGAAGAAGAGATGAAGGAGATCGAGATTCAAGACGAAGTCTCCGATGAGCTTTGTGAGAAATGCGGCAAGCCGCTCGTGTACAAAATGGGCAGGTTCGGCAAGTTCCTGGCGTGCTCCGGGTTCCCGGATTGCCGGAATACGAAGCCGATCATCAAGGACATCGGCGTCACGTGCCCGAGCTGCCATGAAGGTAAGATCGTCGAGCGCAGAAGCAAAAAGGGACGCGTATTCTACGGTTGCGACCGTTACCCTACGTGTGATTTCGTTTCCTGGGATAAGCCGGTCAGCAAGCCTTGTCCGGTATGCAGCTCGATGATGATCGAGAAGCGCACGAAGAACGGCGCAACCCTGCAGTGTACGAAATGCGACCATAAAGAAGAAGTAAATGAAGATCAATCTGATGATATGAAAGATTAGAGGTGTCCGATTTGCCAGATTATCCAAGAGTAACAGTCATCGGAGCAGGACTAGCGGGCAGCGAGGCAGCCTGGCAGATTGCGCGTCAAGGCGTGCCTGTTACTTTATACGAAATGCGTAACGTCCGGAAGACGCCTGCGCATATTACCGATCAATTCGCTGAGCTGGTATGCAGCAACTCCTTGCGAGCGAATGGCCTGACGAATGCCGTGGGCGTTCTCAAGGAAGAGATGAGGCGGATGGATTCCCTGATTCTCTCCTGCGCAGACCGTCACGCCGTGCCGGCTGGCGGTGCGTTAGCCGTGGACCGGGACGGCTTCTCCCAAGCCGTTACACAAACATTGCGCAACCACCCGCTGATTGACGTCGTCAATGAAGAAGCACAAGTGTTGCCGGAAGGGATTACAGTGGTTGCTTCAGGGCCGCTGACTTCGCCGGATTTGTCCGCTCAGCTCAAGGAGCTGTTCGGAGAAGAATATCTCTACTTCTATGATGCTGCGGCACCGATTGTAGAGAAGGATTCCATCGATATGAACAAGGTGTACCTCGCTTCCCGGTATGATAAGGGCGAAGCGGCGTATCTCAACTGCCCGATGACCGAAGAGGAGTTCAATGTTTTCTACGAAGCCTTGATCACGGCTGAGGTTGCCGAGTTGAAAGAATTCGAGAAAGAAATTTACTTCGAAGGCTGCATGCCGCTTGAAGTCATGGCTAAGCGCGGCAAGCAAACGGTGCTGTTCGGTCCGATGAAACCGGTAGGCTTGGTGAATCCGCATACGGGCAAACTGCCGCACGCCGTTGTACAGCTTCGTCAGGACAACGCGGCCGGAACGCTTTATAATTTGGTCGGGTTCCAGACCCATCTCAAATGGGGTGAGCAGAAGCGCGTCTTGTCGCTGATTCCCGGATTGGAACAAGCCGAGTTCGTCCGCTACGGTGTTATGCACCGCAACACATTCATTAATTCGCCGAAGCTATTAGAGCCGACATACCAATACAAGCGGCGTGAGAATTTGTTCTTCGCAGGTCAAATGACAGGTGTCGAAGGGTATGTCGAATCCGCAGCATCCGGGTTAATCGCTGGGCTTAATGCGGGACGCCTTGCCAAAGGTCAGTCCTGTGTAGTGCTGCCGGAGGAAACGACGTTAGGCAGTATGGCGCATTACATCACAACCGCCGATTTTAAGCATTTCCAACCCATGAATGCCAATTTCGGATTATTGCCGCAGTTGCCGGAACGCATCCGGAACAAAAAAGAGAAGTACGAGAAGCTCGCGAACCGGGCGTTGGAAAGTATTCAGAATTTTTCGAAAGTGATCGCCGAATAGTTGTAATTTGACACTTTACTGTGTTACTATAATTATGTTTTGAATCATTATTCATTCGATTTCTCATACCATGTACCTCTAGATGCGGTCTTTACGAAAGAATTGACCTCGCTAGAGGTTTATCTCTTTTATTAGACCGAAACCTGCAACAAAGACTTGCTTTCAAGGTGTATCATTCCATTGGAGGGGTGAAAGAGATGGATTCCAGTCAAGCTCAATTTCACGCGACAACGATTTTTGCCATTCGTCATCAAGGTAAAGGCGCAATAGCAGGTGACGGTCAAGTTACATTCGGCAATAGCATGATTATGAAAAGCAGTGCCAAAAAAGTGAGGCGTTTACATAGAGGGAAGGTTATCGCCGGTTTCGCCGGATCTGTAGCCGATGCGATTACGCTTTTCGAGAAGTTCGAAGGGAAGTTGGAGGAGCATCACGGGAATCTGCAGCGTGCGGCGGTAGAGCTCACGAAAGACTGGCGGCAGGACCGCGTGCTGCGGCGCCTGGAAGCTATGATGATCGTGATGGATGCGTCCGGTCTGCTCCTGCTGTCGGGCAACGGCGAGATTATCGAGCCGGATGACGGTATTCTGGCCATCGGTTCCGGAGGAAGCTTTGCGCTGGCAGCCGGGAGAGCTTTGCATCGCCATGCACCGAACCTGAGCGCCAAAGAAATCGCTCATGCCGCGCTGACGACGGCCGCTGAAATTTGCGTGTTCACGAATCACAATATTATCGTTGAAGAGATTGAATAGATGCTTATATTGGATTACTAGGAGGGTACCCCAATGGCAAACAGCTCCCTTACACCTAAACAAATTGTCCAAGAATTGGATCGTTATATTGTCGGTCAGAAGAAAGCCAAGAAATCGGTCGCTATTGCATTAAGGAATCGTTATCGGAGAAGTCTTGTGGATGAGGCCATGCGGGATGAAATCGTGCCGAAAAATATTTTGATGATCGGACCGACCGGTGTCGGCAAAACGGAAATTGCGCGCAGATTGGCGAAGCTGGTAGGAGCGCCGTTCATTAAAGTAGAGGCAACGAAGTTTACAGAGGTTGGTTACGTTGGCCGGGACGTCGAGTCGATGGTAAGGGACTTGATCGAAACTTCCGTGCGTATGGTGAAAGGCGAGCGGATGGAGAAGGTGAAGGACCGTGCTGAGAAAATGGCGAACGAGCGTCTCGTTTCCCTGCTTGCGCCGAGTCCGGCGAAATCCAAATCACAGCGCAATCCGTTCGAAATGTTGTTCGGAGGCCAGAATCAGCCGGATCAGGAGGAAAGTGTGCCTGACCCGAACTTGTCATCCAAAAGGGCGCAAATTGCCGAACAATTGACTGATGGTAAATTAGAAAACGAAATCGTTGAAATCGAAGTCGAGGATTCCTCGCCTTCCATGTTGGATATGCTTGCCGGCCAAGGCAATGAGCAATCCGGCATGAACATGCAAGAGATGTTCGGCAACTTGCTTCCGAAGAAAATGAAGAAGCGCAAGCTTCCAGTGAAAGAAGCGCGAAAAGTGCTGACGCAGGAAGAAGCGCAGAAATTGATCGATATGGATGATGTGATCCAGGAATCGATTTACCGCGCCGAGCAATCCGGCATTATTTTCATCGATGAAATCGATAAGGTTGCAAGCAGTACGCGCGGCGGTGGCGGCGGACCGGATGTCTCCCGTGAAGGTGTACAGCGGGATATTCTGCCGATCGTCGAGGGTTCGACTGTCGTGACGAAATACGGTCCGGTTAAGACGGACTACGTGTTATTCATCGGTGCCGGCGCCTTCCACATTTCAAAGCCCTCGGATTTGATTCCCGAACTGCAGGGAAGGTTCCCGATTCGCGTGGAGCTTAGCGATCTGACGCTGGAGGATTTTGTATCGATTTTGAAAGAACCCAAAAATGCGCTGACGAAGCAGTACACGGCTTTGTTGCAAACCGAAGGTATAACCGTTGAGTTTGCAGAGGAAGCTATCTATGAACTTGCCCGAATCGCTGTTGAAGTGAATCAGAACACGGAGAATATCGGAGCGCGGCGTTTGCATACGATTTTGGAGAAGCTTCTGGAAGATTTGTCTTTCGAAGCTCCTGAGCTTACATTAGAATCATTTGTCATCAATCCCGAATACGTCCGTGAGAAATTAAGCGGAATTGTTCAGAATAGAGATTTAAGCCAGTACATCTTATAATGAAAGATTGCATGGTGAAGTAAGTAGGAGGCAGTTACATGAGTTTACTAAACAAAACAAGAAGGCTTAACCGATTGCTGCAAAAGGAAGCGGGAAATGCGGTTAGCTTTATGGATATGGCGGAAGTGCTGCGGGATATCGTTATCGCGAATATTTACGTAGTAAGCCGCAAAGGGAAAATTTTGGGGTATGCAACAACGAATGATCCTATTTCACCAGAAATGAATCAAGCCATACTACTTGAACGCCGATTCCCGGCGGAATCCAACAATCTTCTTTTGAAAATTGAAGAGACCACGTTAACTTCGGAACCGAATAGTCCGTATTTCTATTACACGGAACAAATGAAGGATATGTTTCCATATACGCACACGACATTGGTTCCGATCATCGGCGGCGGGGATCGTTTGGGGACATTGATTTTAAGCCGCAACGAAGGTGTCTTTATTGATGACGATTTAGTATTGGCGGAATACGGTTCGACAGTAATCGCTATGGAAATATTGAGGGAACGCGCCGAAGAGATTGAGGAAGAAGCGCGCAGCAAAGCTGTCGTCCAGGTAGCCATCGGTTCGCTTTCTTTCAGTGAGCTCGAAGCGGTGGAGCATATTTTTGAGGAGTTGGACGGGAAGGAAGGGCTGCTCGTTGCAAGTAAAATTGCGGATAGGGTCGGCATTACCCGTTCCGTGATCGTGAATGCACTTCGCAAATTGGAAAGTGCCGGTGTGATTGAAACGCGCTCGCTAGGTATGAAAGGCACTTATATCCGTATCCTAAATGAACAATTGATGCAGAGCATTGAACAAATCAAAACGAAGCTATAGTAGCTTAGAAGCAAAAGCCCTGTCTGATAAAAAGATAGGGCTTTTTTCTTATTGTAACTTAAGCTAATATCTTAGATGATTAGGGAAGCAAAAATTTTTACATATTTCTACAATAAGATCTATTTTAAATTCTTTTCCGAAAATAATGTCGAAATAAGAAGGAATACTTCTTCGAGTTGTGGAATTATATTGTCGAATACCATATTGAAAGGGGGTAGCGCGCATGTCTTTGTTGGACAAACCAAGTTGGAATTTGATGGAGCGTTCGCTGGATGCATCGACGCTAAGACAAAAGGTTATTGCGAACAACGTCGCCAACGTGGATACACCCTACTTTAAGCGTTCAGATGTTATGTTTGAGGAGCTATTACAAGGTGAGATGAATTCATCAACACCCTCTATAGAAGGTTATCGGACAAACCCTAGGCATTTCTTTATAGGCAAATCAAATAATTTGCCAACTTCTGAAATAAAGAAGGATGAGTCAACAGCGATCAACAACAACATGAACAACGTCGATATGGATTACGAGATGTCGTTGATGGCCAAAAATCAGCTTAAATATAATACGATGATTCAGCAGATGAACAGCGAGTTCAAGAAAATGCGCACAGTGCTAGGAGGTAAATAATAATCTATGAGACTTACGAACGGATTTGACATCAGTGCCTCAGCGCTTACGGCGCAACGATTAAGAATGGACGTCGTTTCTTCTAATATTGCCAATGCGGATACGACGCGGGCGAAGTTTGTTGACGGGAAATGGGTGCCTTACACAAGGAAGCTTGTTTCGTTCGAGACCAAATCCCAGCCGAGCTTTGCTCAATCGCTGCAGACGGCTATGGCTGATGGCACGGGGGAAGGCGTGCGAGTGAACAAAATCTTTGAAGATCAATCGCCGCTAAAGCAGGTTTATAACCCAAGTCATCCCGATGCGGATGTGAACGGATTTGTGTATATGCCCAACGTCGACGTGATGAAAGAAATGGTCGATATGATATCGGCAACTAGATCGTATGAAGCAAACGTTACCGCATTGAATGCAAGTAAATCGATGATAACCAAGGCGTTGGAAATCGGTAGATAATTATTACGGGAGGTTGCAGCATGATTGACAAAATCAGTTACAGTCCATTGAACATCATGAGTTCCGTACAGCCCAAGGATAACTCGGGTGAAGGGGCTGCTGATCTCGGCAAACGTTTCGGTTCTTTCTTGAATGATGCCATGAATAATTTGAATACCAGTCAGCAGCAGGTTGATCAGCTGAATCAGAGCTTTATTAAAGGAGAGCTATCTGACGTGCATCAATTGACCATCGCTACCGAGAAAGCATCATTAGGGCTTGAACTGACGGTTCAAGTTAGAAATAAAGTTATTGAAGCATACCAAGAAATGATGAGAATGCAGCTGTAATTCAGGAGATGCTGCTAATACTTTGGTTCGATGAGGTGACAGAGTGAACGAGAATCTGGTCCAGTACTGGGATAAAGTGAAGCAGTATTGGAATCGATATAGTAAAACAACGAAGATAACGTTTATTGCTACGGTTGTCCTTTTGATACTTACTGCTGCAATTATTAGTATTAATTTGTCTAAGACAGAGTATTCGTTGGCTTTCACTGAACTGCAGCCCAGCGACGCCGCTGCGATTAAAGGTTATCTGGATACTGCTAAGATTCCTTATAAACTTAGTGCTGATGGTAAGAGTATCGAAGTGCCGACTAGTGAAGTTGCAAATGTAAAGCTTGGAGTCGAATCGCAAGGGCTCAACAAGAACGGCTCTCTGGGATTCGGTGCTTTTAGCAACAGCAGTTCATTTGGTATCACGGATAATGAGTTCAAAGTGAAATACTTGAGTGCGATTCAAGGTGAACTGCAGCAGTTGATTAATTCCAATCAAGCGATCGCAGGTTCCAAAGTGTTGATTTCCCTCCCGGAAGAAGGTCCATTCCTGCAACAGCAGCAGGAGAAAGCGACCGCATCCGTAGTTCTTCAATTGAAGCAAGGCTACACACTGGATCAAGGGAAAATCGATACGATCTACAATTTGGTCTCACACAGTATCAAAAATCTTCCGATCGAGAATATCACGATATCCGATCAGTATGGACAAAGCCTGGTCTCCTCCAAAGCGGGTGGACAATCTTCTTCCAGCTTGGTATCGAACCAAACGGATATTAACGATAAGTTCCAGAAAGATTTGCAGAGAAACATCACGAATATGCTTGGCACGATGTTTGGCCGCGATAAGGTGAACGTGAGCGTCTTCTCGACCATGAACTTCGACCAGAAGAAAAGCACAGAGCAGTTGGTCTCCGCGCCGAATCAAGTAGATCAAAAAGGACTAGAGATTTCTTTGCAGGAAGCAAGCGAGTCCTACCAGAATAACGGTTCCGAAACAGGCGGTGTACCTGGGACTGGCACGACAGACGTTCCTGGATACCCCGGCTCATCGAACTCTGGTAAATCCAATTCGGAGAAAAACAGCAAGACCGTTAATTACGAGGTAAACCGTATTACCAACGATATCGTTTCCACGCCATATGTAGTGAAAGACCTTAGTATTAATGTAGGAATCGAGCCGCCGGTGAAAGACGATCCTACCTCTTTGACCGATGAAACGAAAACAGCCGTCCAGAACGCTTTGGTGAATATCGTACGAACCGCGTTGGCTGATAATAAAGCTACCTATACAGACGAGGAACTGCAGAAAAAAGTTACAGTTCTTGCTCACTCGTTCGCAAGACCTGCGGATACGCTGGCTTCGAAAACGACAACATACTTGACTTATGCAGGTTTGGCGTTGGCTGCGCTGGCAATCGGTGCGATTGCAGGCTTTGCCATCAGAAGACGCAGAAAAGCGGCTCAGCAGCAAATGATGGAACAGGATTTGAATGTTTCCGCGGCGAAAGCGGAGCTTCCTACGATCGATATGGAAAATGTAACCAATGACAATCAAGTGCGTAAGCAGCTGGAAACTCTTGCGAGGAAACGTCCGGAGGATTTTGTCAATCTGCTTCGTACCTGGTTAGTAGAAGAATAGAGGTGCACTTGTATGGCCAAAGCTGCTCTAAACGGGTTAACCGGGCGACAAAAGGCAGCCATTCTTTTGATCAGTTTAGGCCCAGAGGTGTCCGCTCAAATTTTCAAACACTTGAGAGAAGAAGAAATTGAGCAGCTGACACTAGAGATTGCGAATGTTCGAAAAGTCGATTCCTATGAGAAGGAATCCATTCTGGCGGAATTTCACCAAATTTGTCTGGCGCAGGAGTTCATCTCGCAGGGCGGGATTGCTTATGCAAAAGATATTTTGGAGAAAGCGCTCGGTTCGCAGAAAGCACTTGATATTATTAATCGTTTGACGGCAACGCTGCAAGTTCGACCGTTCGATTTTGCCAGAAAAGCCGATCCTGCACAAATTTTAAACTTTATTCAAAATGAAAATTCACAGACGATCGCGCTGGTGCTTTCTTATCTGCAAGCCGATCAAGCATCGATCATCTTGTCGTCGCTTCCGCAGGAGAAGCAGGCGGACGTTGCGAAACGGATTGCATTGATGGATAGCACTTCTCCCGAAGTCATCTCTCAGGTGGAACGGGTACTGGAACAAAAGCTGTCTTCTACGGTTACGCAGGATTATACGAATGCCGGCGGTATCGCGTCTATCGTACAAATCTTGAATGGAGTAGACAGAGGAACGGAACGTACGATTCTCGACTCGCTCGAAATTCAAGATCCTGAATTGGCTGAGGAAATCAAGAAACGGATGTTCGTCTTCGAGGACATTGTCAACATCGACAATCGCTCCATTCAGCGTATTATCCGCGATATCGAGAACGCCGATCTGCAGCTTGCGCTTAAAGTGGCGAGTGAAGAAGTGCGAGACGTTCTGTTCAAAAACATGTCCAAACGGATGGCCGAGACGTTCAAGGAAGAGATGGAATTCATGGGACCTGTTCGTCTGCGTGACGTTGAGGAAGCCCAAACCCGCATCGTTGCTACGATCCGCCGTTTAGAAGAATCGGGAGAAATCATCATCGCACGCGGTGGAGGAGATGATATTATTGTCTAATGTCATTAAATCATTTGCTTATTATGCATTGGATGATAAGAAAGTCGTTGAAACCATAATGCCGCTTCAATTCGCTCGTGATGATCAGGAGGAGGAGAATCAACTTACTCCAGAACAACAACAAGAGCTCATGGAAGCGACGAATCTGAAAGATCAAATTCTGCAAGACGCTGAAGCATTCGCGAATGAGCAAATTCACCAAGCCATGCAGGAATGCTCGGACCTGCGTGATCAAGCGCAAGCTGAGATTGCGGCATGGTGGGAGTCGCGCCGTGCTGAAGATGAAGAACATATCACTCAATCCATGCAGGCCGGCTTCGAAGAAGGCTACAACCAAGGCGTAACGCAAGCCGAGGAGACGCTTCGGCAAGAATACAGTGAAATGTTAACGGAAGCCCAAGGAATTTTGGATCAGGCTTACAAGCTGAAACAGCAAATTATACAAGAGTCGGAACCTTTTCTCATTGAACTCAGCACGTCTATTGCCGAGAAAGTTATCGGCCGTCAATTAACGTTGAACCCGGAGTGGGTTATCGAATTAATTCAGACCGTGCTGTCCCGCAGAAGGGAGACCGGGATTATCGCATTATGCGTATCTCCATCTCAATTCGCCTACATTCAAGATGCTCGCGAAGAATTGCTAACATCGATCGATTCCCAAGCCGAGCTCCAGATTATCCCGGATTCGACCGTGCAGGACCGGGGGTGCGTCATTCGCTCTTCGTTCGGAAGCATCGATGCCAGAATCGACACACAGCTGAAAGAAATCAAATCAGCCTTGCAGCAGTTAGCCACTCAAAGTGAGGGAACCGCATCATGAGTACCACGTTACCGAAAGTGGACAAGTACAAAGATCACTTGAACAACATCGATCCCATTCGCGTGAACGGCAAAGTGACACAGGTCATCGGCTTAACGGTCGAATCCGAAGGTCCGGATGTAAGCATCGGAGATCTCTGCTACATCTACCCGCATAAATCGACTAAGCCGCTCAAAGCGGAAGTCGTCGGGTTTCGCAGCAACAAAGTGGTGCTGATGCCGCTTGGCGATTTGGATGCGATCGGTCCCGGCTGCGATGTCGTCGGTACGGGCAAACCACTCACGGTCCAGGTCGGACACGAGCTGTTGGGCAAAGTGCTGGATGGATTGGGCCAACCTCTGGACGGATCGTTCCTGCCTTCTAGAATGGCACAATATTCGACCAACAATGCGCCGAGCAATCCACTGGCTCGCCCAAGGGTGCTTCATCCCATTTCCGTAGGAGTCCGCTGTATCGATGGCTTATTGACGATCGGTAAGGGTCAGCGTGTCGGTATTTTCGCCGGGTCCGGTGTCGGTAAAAGTACGCTCATGGGCATGATTGCCCGGAATACTTCCGCGGATGTCAATGTAATCGCACTCATCGGAGAGCGGGGACGTGAAGTTCTGGATTTTATCGAACGTGATCTGGGTCCCGAAGGTCTGGCGAGATCCGTTGTAATCGTCGCTACATCCGATCAGCCGGCATTGATTCGAATCAAAGGGGCCATGATTGCGACAAGCATCGCTGAGTATTTCAGAGACCGCGGCCTCAATGTCATGATGATGATGGACTCTGTCACCCGGTTCGCCATGGCGCAGCGGGAGGTCGGACTTGCCGTTGGCGAGCCGCCTGCAACGCGCGGCTATACGCCGTCTGTTTTCGCTATGCTGCCGAGGCTTTTGGAACGATCGGGTACAGGTCCCAAAGGGTCCATTACAGCATTCTACACCGTACTGGTCGATGGCGACGACATGAACGAACCGATCGCCGATGCCGTTCGAGGGATTCTGGACGGACACATCGTGCTGAATCGGAGCATCGCGAACAGAGGCCATTACCCAGCGATCGATGTGTTATCCAGCGTCAGCCGTGTAATGAAAGAAATTGTTCCAACTGAACATATGGAAGCTGCCGATCACCTAAAGCGGTTGCTCTCTATATATAAAGATTCGGAAGATCTGATTAATATAGGGGCGTACCAAAAAGGTTCTAATCCAAATATTGATGTCGCTATCGATCATATTGAAGCGATCTGGGACTTCACGAAGCAGAGAACTAGCGAAAAGTTAACTTATGAAGAAGCGCAGCAACGACTGATTCATGAATTTTATAAGGGATGAGGGTCCTGAATGCATTTTCGTTATTCTTTCCAACAAATTCTCAATTTGAAAAACAATGAAAGAACCCAAGCGGAATGGATTTTGTCTGAGGCCATGGGGCAGCTGCGGAATGAAGAGACGAGCTTACACGGGTTGTTTCAGCAGAAAGAAAATCTTCAGAACGAAATGGCAGCTGTGTCGAGCGATTCCGTGTCCATCTCCAAGATGCTCATGCTGCAAACCTATATGGACCATGTGGATAAACAAATCGCCAGCAAGCATAAAGATGTTCAACAAGCTAAGCACGTCGTGCTTAAGAAGCAAGAGCATCTTTCGGAAAGAATGATCGATGAGAAGGTATGGACGAAGGCAAGAGAGAAGGCATTCAACCAATTTCAATCTTTTGTCGCCAAAAAAGAGCAGGAAGCTCTGGACGAGATGGCAACCAACCGATTCAGACGACTCTCTTATTGAGGAAGGTAAAGGAGGAAAGAGGAGATGGCCGATACTAGCATGGAAGGTGCATCCTATAGTGCACTGGAGCGGTTTCTGATATGGTTTGTCATCCCCTTTGTGTTTACGGCAGTCCTGCTCTTCGTGTTGCTGTCAATCTTTGATTACGATATTAAGTCGAGTGTTCAAAAAGCGCTGCATAACACGCCGGTAATCGGTGCTGTCGTTCCTGCTCCAAAAGAAAAAAGTGTGGAAGCCGGCTCCGGCAAGGCAGCAACGCCAGAAGAAAACATGAAGACGAAGGATGAAGAGATTACGAAGCTGAATGCACGAGTGGCAGAATTACAGTCTGCTCTGCAAAAGGCTGAAACGACATCCGAACAGAAAGATCATTCCATCAAGGACTCCGATGCGAAGATTGCCCAGCTCGAAGAGCAGCTCAAAGACAAAACGCAATCGGAAGAAGAGTACACGAATCAAATTACGCAGCTGGCCAGCATGTATGCCAAGATGACGCCTAGCAAGGCGGCTCCGATCATGGAAGCGATGACGCCGAAAGAAATGGTGCTGATTTTCTCCATGATGAAGTCGGACAGCAGAGGTGCAATCTTGGAAAAGATGAGCGCGGCCAAAGCGGCTGAAGCGTCTATGGGACTTAAAGACACAGTACCTGTTCGCGACAGAGAAATTGCCGCCTTGCAAGAGCGATTGGCAACGAACGGAGCAAGCACGGCGAAGGAGTCGACATCCGTCAGCAAGTCGGATCTCGGTCAAACGTTCGCAAACATGACACCGAAAAGCGCCGCCAACGTGATTTTAGAAATGAACAAAGCGAATCCGGATAAAGTATTGGCTATTCTTAGCGGCATGGACAATGCGTCCCGTTCCAAAGTGATGTCAGCGTTATCGGATGCAAACAAGGAAATCGCGGCTTCCATAACGGCTAAACTGGTTCAGTAACGAACTTTGTACAAGACGGAAGGAGGTGAATAAGATGGACGTACAAATTCAAGCTGTTCCAACAGGAACAAGTGCAACAGCTTCAGCAAGTAAGACCAATTCAGCGAATGCGGCAACTGCGGATGGTTTCAGTCAAGCATTAGGTGATCAGCTTGCACAAGATCAGACCGCTGGTGACATGAATGCAGCCGATCCGGCGCTTTCACTGGACATGCTGCTCCAAATGCTGCAAAGTCTGGTGATGCCGGTTAGCGGGGCTGTCGTTCAAGATACTGCGACAGAGGAGCAAAGCTTACCTGAAGCAGTCATTGATGCGATGAACGGCAACCCGGCATTAGCCGAGCAACTGCTGCAGGATCCGGGTGTTAAGCAATGGTTCGCAGATGCTCAACAGTTATTGCAATCGTTCGCGGAAACGTCGGCACCAGCCGGGCTTGTGCTTACGAACAGTATGAAGATGCAAGGGACGGAGCTGACAAGTTTGCAGGCGCAGAATACGCTGCTTACTTTAGCGTCGTTGTCGAAACAACAGCCCGAGAATCCGATTCTGAATTTCCTCATGCAGGACTTGCAGGAGACGATTAAGCCGTTACTTACAGAGCTCATGACAAGTGGGAAAGCGCAACCGCTAGAGACTGCAACTGTCGTTAGTGCTCCAGAATTAATGGAAGATGGAAAACTGAAGAGCAATAAGAAAGAAGCAGTTTCCGCGGACAAGGTGAGTCATCACAAACAAGCAGGTAGGAAGTCTGAGGAATTGAATACAGATGGCCTCGATTCTTACACAATCATTCAGCCAACCAAATCGAAGCTTGAAGTTCTGGCACTGAGAAACGTGCTGCAAGCATCGTTCGTTGAGACAGCATCAACTCAAGAGGAATCGCAACCAGCTCTGGTAGATTTCCCAACCGAGGTTGCAACAACAGCAAATACGGTTGTCACAGCCGGAGATCTGCAGAAAGCGCAGCTTACACCAATGACAGCCGACAAAGCGGCTTCCGCTACGATCAATGCTTCCAATTTTGCCGAAGAAATGACGGCGCACGTGCTCAAGAACATGAAAGTCACGGTTGCTGAAGGCTTCTCTGAAGCGAAGCTGTCCTTGTTTCCCAAGAACCTGGGACATATCGACGTCAAAATCTCGATGCACGACGGTCAACTCATTGCTCAATTTGCTGCAGATTCCTTAGCTGCCAAACAAATGTTAGAAAACCAGCTGCCTCAGTTGAGACAAGCGCTTCTAACGCAAGGCTTGCAAGTTGAGAAGCTAGAGGTAACTCAAACTTCGAATATGCAGTCCAGCATGTTCCAAGAGCAGCGACAACAACAAGCTTTCAGTCAATCGCAGCGTCAAAACAAAAATGGATCCGGCAGCTATAAGGTGGAGTCGCTTGATTTCGATCAAGAGGCCGAGCAGGTCGCCCAAGTCCGAACTTCCGTTAACGGAAATTCATTTGATGTGACTGCCTAGATGTATGCATATTGAAGCAGTTGGAGGTGATATCGTGGCAACAAACCCGATTGTGGGCAATGTGACCGACTTGATTAATGCGGGGAAGACTACCAAGACGAAGGAGAAAGACAACAATGCGTTGGGGAAAGACGATTTCCTGAAAATCTTGATTACCCAGCTCCAGAATCAAGATCCGACGCAGCCTCTGCAGGATAAAGAGTTCATCGCCCAAATGGCGCAGTTCACATCCGTCGAACAGTTGACGAATATGGCTAGCGAAATGAAACTGATGCGTCAATCGCTCGGTTACGTATCAAACTTGATTGGCAAATCGATTACTTGGGATGAAACAGATGCTTCCGGCACAACGACAGAAAAGTCTGGCGTCGTTGATTCGATTACGTTCAAGGACGGGAATCAATATGCCAATGTGAAGGGAGTGGAAATTTCGCTAGACAAGCTCAAGAAGATTGAGAATGTCGAAGAAACCCCATGACAGAGAGAATATCCTTAGGTCAATTATATCCTAATGCGGTTTCTCCAGCGTCTGCGAGACGAACACCTGTACAGCAGCCGGTATCCAACCCCGGTAATCCCACATTTCATAAGCTTCTTCAGGAGCAATTTGTTCGTTTCAGTCATCATGCGGAGGTTAGGCTGAAAGAGCGAGGCATTCAATTCAAACCGGAGCAGCTGGATAACCTTAGCAAAGCTATAGATAAAGTTGCAGCCAAAGGAGCTAAGGATGCCCTGATGGTTCTTGGCGGGAACGCCTTGATCGTCAATGTCCCTAACCGGACTGTTGTGACGGCGCTTGATGGAAACGCAATGAATGATCATGTTTTCACTCAGATAGACAGTGCCATTATTATTTCATAATCAGGCTCGACCGCGCAGGAAGCCTGGAGCTGTGGAACGAAGGAAGCAGCTCGTCATGTATGATTTTAATCCGATTAGGAGGATTGCTAGATGTTAAGATCTTTGTACTCTGGTGTTTCAGGTATGCGTGGTTTTCAAACAAAATTGGATGTTATCGGTAATAATATCGCTAACGTAAACACCATTGGATTTAAAGGCAGCCGTGTTATGTTTAAAGATATTCTCAGCCAGACGGTGTCGGGGATTAGTGCACCAGACGAGAACCGCGGCGGTGTGAATGCTCAACAAGTCGGCTTAGGTGTGAGCATGGCTTCCATTGACACAGTACATACGGCAGGGAGTGCAATGACGACCAATGTCGTTACAGACCTGCGTATCAACGGAGACGGTTTTTTTGCGGTTGGAACAGCTGAACAAACAGACGCTCCTTATTTGACCAGATCCGGTAACTTCACCTTGGATGCAAACAGAAACCTTGTTAATGCCGAAGGCTTACACGTTATGGGAGCCGAAGGTGCAGGACCCATCGTAATTCCGGAAGAAATCGTTTCGTTCTCTATTTCTCAGAATGGCGATATCATCGGAGTGGATAACACGGGAGCTACGGTTGCCACAGGCCAGAAGGTCGGCGTCGTGAAAGTCGTCAATCCGTCGGGTCTTGAGAAGATCGGCGGCAATTTGTACCGGATGACAGCCAATGCCAATCCTGAAGGGGCTATCGAAGTCGTGGCACCTGGCGATACCGAGACTGGCACGGGAACACTTATTTCCGGTCAACTGGAAATGTCAAACGTGGATTTGACCGGTGAATTCACTGAAATGATTATCGCACAGCGCGGTTTCCAAGCGAATTCCCGGATTATCACAACGTCTGATGAAGTTCTTCAAGAAGTTGTCAATCTGAAACGTTAATTTTGATTAAAATGACAGAGGGGAGCTAGTCTCCCCTTATCCTGATGCAGGAGGAGAAAGATGATTTCTCTCACTCGTTTAAATGGTAAAGCCATCATCCTAAATGCTATCTTGATCGAGATGATCGAGGAGACGCCGGACACCATGATTACGCTAACGACAGGCAAGAAAATCACAGTACTCGAGAAAGCAGAGGTTGTGGTAAGCTTAGTGCGGACCTACATGCAGGAGATTGGCTCAATACGAGCGACAATTATGTCAAAGGATGCGGAGGGTTCGTAATTGTTTAAGAACAAAATTTTTGTTTTAGTTGTCTCAATTTTAATCGCTATCACGCTAATTCTGACAGCAGCATTCGTGTTGTGGAACTTTATGGAGAAGAACAGTCAATCGAGCGACCCCGCCGAGCAAGCGCAGAATGCCGTTGCCAGCGTGAAGCCGACGAAGGCTCCTTCAGCAGAAACGGTGAAAGCAAATACAGCGATTATCAAGGATATTCTGACGAATCTGTCGGGCAGCCAAAATTTCATTAAAATCAGTTTCGCTTTCGAAATGGAAAACGCCAAAGGCAAAACCGAGTTCGACAGCTTGCTGGACTCCGCAGTGAAGGGCACGATTGTGCAAACGCTTGGTGATATGACGAAAGATCAGATCGAAGGAAGCAAAGGTTCCGACAGTTTAACATCAACATTAATGAACAAACTAAACCCATTGCTGCACGAGGGTAAAATCAAACAAATTTGGATAACCGATAAAGTACTTCAATAAACTCGCTTTTGATTTTGCTTAAAGGAGGTGACTCTAATGGTTGATGTTTTGTCGCAAAATGAGATCGATGCTTTGTTAGCGGCGTTGTCCTCTGGCGAAATGGATGCGGACGAACTTAAAAAGGAAGAGACGCAGAAGAAAGTCAGGGCTTACGATTTCAAAAGAGCCGTTCGCTTCTCCAAAGATCATATTCGCAGCTTAACCCGGATTCATGAAAACTTTGCAAGGTTTTTGACGACTTACTTCTCTGCACAGCTTCGTACATTCGTACAAATTAATGTAGTTCAGGTGGAGCAGCTGCCTTACGACGAGTTTATCCGGTCGATCCCGAAAATGACCATTTTGAACATCTTTGAAGCGGAGCCTTTAGAGGGTCGAATGGTGCTTGAGGTTCATCCTAACGTTGCTTTCGCCATGTTGGACCGATTGCTTGGCGGTGCGGGGACTTCCCCGACCAAGATTAATGCTTTGACTGAGATTGAAACGATTGTTATGGAACGTATTTTTAGCAGAGCGTTCGAAAGCTTGCAAGAGGCTTGGAAAACCGTGATTGATATACAGCCTCGATTAGAGGCACTTGAAACCAATCCGCAATTTATGCAGATTGTTTCACCGAACGAAACGATCGCATTGATTTCCTTAAGCACTAAAATTGGCGACACGACAGGAATGATCAACCTGTGTATTCCTCATGTCGTCATCGAACCGATCATGCCTCGTCTCTCGGTACATCACTGGTTCGTATCGCAGAAGAAGACGAGAGCCCCTGAAGAAGTGGAAGCACTTCAATCGCGCTTGGAGAAAACCAAGCTGCCTCTCATTGCAGAATTGGGTTCGTCCGAAATTTCAGTCCGGGATTTCCTTGGCTTAACTGTCGGCGATGTCATCCCGCTGCAAAAATCCGTCGAAGATTCGCTTCAAGTCAAAGTGGGCGAGAAGCTGAAATATCTCGGAAGCCCCGGTACCGTAAAAGGGAAGATGGCTGTGCAGATTACAGATATCGTAAATGAAGGAGAAGAAGATAATGACGAATAATAGAGATTATTTGTCCCAGGAAGAGATCGATGCCTTATTGAGACAGTCTTCGGACGATAGTTCAGCCTCTTCTTTCCACGGGTCTCCGCAAGTTGAAGATTATTTATCCTCCCTGGAACAAGATGCACTAGGTGAAATCGGCAATATTACATTCGGTAGCGCGGCGACGGCATTATCCACATTGCTGGGCAAAAAAGTCGATATTACGACTCCGAAGGTATCCGTCATCGGCAAGGAAGAACTGGAGCAAGAGTTCCCGAGACCTCATGTGGCGGTTCATGTGAACTATGTCGACGGCTTCGACGGCATTAACTTGCTGGTTATCAAAACGCGCGACGCGCAAGTCATCGCCGACTTAATGATGGGCGGGGACGGAACTGGCGGAGATGAAAATCTGAGCGAAATTCATATCAGCGCCGTGCAAGAAGCGATGAATCAAATGATGGGCTCGTCCGCGACTTCGATGTCTACCATCTTTAATCGATTTGTCAACATTTCTCCCCCAGGAATCGACATATTAAATTTGTCGAAAGGAGAAGGAAAACTACCTGACGAAGACGTATTTATTAAGATATCGTTCCGACTCATCATTGGCGACCTTATTGATTCCAATATCATGCAATTATTACCTGTTCCTTTCGCCAAAGAAATGGTATCGATCCTTATGGGGGGCGGATCCGATTCTGCCATGGAAGCTGCTCCTGCCGTTCAAGCGCCGGCACCAACTTCTATTCCTGCCCCGGCACCTGCGCAGGAAGTTCATACACCGCCCCCTGCCGCTGCTCAACCGATGTATGAGCAACCGATGTATCAGCAGCAGCCTATGTATGAACAACCGATGTACCAACAGCCGATGCAGCCGCCGATGGGCCATCCGTCGATGGGACAACCGATGTACCCACCGCAGCCGATGTATCAACAACAGCCGCCAGCAGCTTATAACGGCGGGATGCCTAATCGGAATGTGAATGTGCAGCCGGTGCAATTCGGCAATTTGCAGAACGGTTCCTTAGGGCATGCGGACGATACGAACCTTAATTTACTACTGGATATACCTCTTAAGGTAACTGTAGAATTAGGCAGGACACATAAGGTGATTAAAGACATCTTGGAATTGTCCCAAGGATCGATTATTGAATTGGATAAGCTAGCAGGTGAGCCTGTAGACATCTTAGTGAATAATAAGTTGATTGCCAAAGGCGAAGTCGTCGTCATCGATGAGAACTTTGGGGTTCGTGTTACGGACATTGTCAACCAATGGGAACGAATTCAAAAGTTGCAATAATTTAATTTTAGGGGGACTTTATTCATGGCTAACCGTATTCTTATTGTTGATGATGCTGCATTTATGAGAATGATGATTCGTGATATTTTAACCAAAAATGGTTATGAGGTTTGTGGTGAAGCGAACGATGGCGCTCAAGCTATCGAGAAATACAAGGAATTGAAGCCTGACCTGATTACAATGGATATCACTATGCCTGAGATGGACGGTATTCAAGCTTTGAAAGAAATCAAGAAGATTGAGCCAAATGCGAAAGTTATCATGTGTTCAGCGATGGGTCAGCAAGCGATGGTTATCGATGCGATTCAAGCCGGAGCCAAAGATTTCATCGTGAAGCCGTTCCAAGCAGACCGCGTTATCGAAGCGATTAAAAAGACTCTAGGTTAAGCCGTCTTCATTCGGTCGAGTCTTACATAAGCCGAAAGGGATGTGACTATGAGAAGACTCAACTCGATTAAACGACTTTTAACAGGTGTACTTAGTTTATCTGCCTTGTTGTATACCCAGTCCCTGAGCTTTGCGGAAACAGAGCCGGGACAAGGGATTCCTTCTTCAGAATTCCCTACAACGGATGCCTTCGATTCGTTTGGCATGATTGTGAAGGTTATTTTCTACTTAATCTTAATTATTCTCCTTTTCTATGTCCTTATTAGGTACATGGCGAAGAAAAATAAGGGAACCATGTTCGGGAACTCGATTCGCTCATTAGGTGGAGTTCCCCTAGGCCAAAACAAATCGATTCAGATCGTTGAGATTGGCCGCTCGCTCTTCGTGGTAGGCGTCGGAGACAACATCCAACTGCTGGACAAGATCAATGACGCCGATGAAGTAGCATACATTACAGAGCTGCTTACGTCCTCCCAAGATGATCGAATGGGCTTCACGACCGTAAGCAAGTGGATCAGCAAGCTGCCGGTGAAGAAGAAAGACATAGAAGAAGAGGTTGAACTCACTTCGACCTTCCAGCAAGTGTTTCATGATAAGCTGCAACGAGTAACGAACCGTAACAAACACGTGGAAGATTGGATTTCGGATCAAAAACATAAAGATCGGTTGAATGATGAATGAAAAGAAATAAATTAGTGTTCATGCTTCTGGTTGCGTTGGTTTCCGTGTTTCTATTATCGTTAACTGCATCTGCCGCGGAGCCGGATCCGAATAATCCGATTCCTGGCTTGAATGTCAATATCGGGACCGGAGGTGCGGCTGCCGGATCCTCCAACACAGTAACTTTGTTGCTTCTATTGACTGTATTAAGCCTAGCGCCGTCGTTTCTCATTCTTATGACCAGTTTCACACGCATTGTCATCGTGCTTGGATTCGTGCGCACTTCGCTCGGTACCCAGCAGATGCCACCCAATCAGGTTCTAATCGGACTCGCTCTGTTTTTAACCTTTTTTATCATGTCTCCAACTCTGGGAGAAGTTAACCAAGTCGCCCTTCAACCTTATTTGAAAGGTGAAATTAATCAAACCCAAGCGTTCGAGAAAGCCGCCCTGCCGATGAAGAAATTCATGTTCAAACATACGAGGCAGAAGGACTTAAAGCTATTCTTAGATTACACCAAGGCTAAGGCGCCGACAGGCGTAGAAGATATCCCACTTACTTCATTGGTTCCAGCCTATGCCATCAGCGAATTGAAATCAGCTTTCCAGATGGGATTCATGATATTCATTCCATTCCTCGTCATCGATATGGTCGTGTCCAGTACGTTAATGGCCATGGGGATGATGATGTTACCGCCAGTCATGATTTCATTACCCTTTAAGATTCTGCTATTTATTCTTGTCGACGGTTGGTATCTTGTGGTGAGATCGTTACTCTTAAGCTACGGTTGAGGATCGAAATATCGGAGGTTTCCTAGATGGGTTCGGAATTTGTTATTCGCATTGCCGGTGAAGCTGTGTATACCGTTCTTAAAGCAAGCGCACCTATGCTGGTGATTGGACTTGTTGTGGGTCTGATCATTAGTATTTTTCAAGCGACGACGCAGATTCAAGAGCAAACACTTGCTTTTGTTCCCAAAATTGTTGCCGTATTGCTCTCCATCTTAATATTTGGACCGTGGATCATGAACACATTGGTTGATTTTACGTTTAATTTACTCAACAACCTTTACAAATTCGTTGGATAGGTTGTGAGCGCGATGACATTGGTCTTTCAAGCAATTCCTATTTTTTTGCTTATCTTTTGTCGAATTACATCGTTCTTTGTCGTGGTTCCGATTCTTTCCTCCAGAAATGTCCCGATGATGTTCAAAGTCGGACTTTCTGTATTCATTTCGTTCATCATCTTCGCAAGTATGGGGTTGGATAAGCCGATTCCGCTAGATGGTGAATATGTACTTTTGATTATTCGCGAAATGCTGATTGGCATTTTGCTTGGTTTCGTGGCCTATATCTTTTTCTCGGTCATTCAGACGGCCGGCTCTTTCATGGATATGCAAATCGGTTTCAGTATGGCGAGCGTCATTGATCCGTTGACAGGAGCCTCGACCCCCATGCTGGGGAATCTGAAGTATATGATTGCCGTCTTATTGTTTCTATCTTTCGATGGCCATCATTATCTACTTCGAGCCATTATGGACAGCTATCAATGGGTCCCGCTCGACAACAAATTGTTCGCTCAAATCTACAATGGCCAAGTTTCCGATTTCTTATTTCATTCGTTAGCCAAAATGTTTTATCTTTCGTTTCAACTCGCTGCTCCCATCATAGCAGCCCTTTTTTTGACGGATTTAGGTTTGGGGCTTTTAACGCGCGTTGCGCCGCAATTTAATATTTTCGTCATAGGCGCACCACTCAAAATGATTCTGGGCTTTTTCTTGCTGATCGTTTTGTTCCCGGAATTGATCTCGCAGTTTCAAGGTTTGTTCGCAACGATTTTCGATTATATGGAGAAGCTGCTCGGGCTTATGAACGGCACACAGCAACCATCTCCGTAGGCAGGAGGAAGCCGTGTCCCAACAACTTCGCTTACAGCTTGATTTACAATGGTTTGCTGGGGAAAAGACGGAACCTGCAACGCCGAAGAAAAGGCAGGAAGCCCGTAAGAAAGGTCAAGTTGCCAAAAGCATGGACTTGCCCGCGGCAATGATTCTGCTTTTTTCATTCGTATCGTTTCTCATGTTCGGCAGTTTCATGAAAGAGAAAATACTCCATATTTTCCTTAACGTATACGAGAATCAGCTCAACATGGACATTACCATGAGCAATGTGCAGGTACTCTTCGTGGATTTGGTGCAGCAGGGTTTGTTTATCTTAGCGCCGATCTTTCTGCTTGTCATGATCATTGCCATCGTCGGAAACTATGCGCAGATCGGCTTCATGTTTATTGGCGAACCGCTTATGATGAAGTTCAACAAAATCAATCCGATTGAAGGATTCAAGCGCATTTTCTCCTTGCGGACCGTGATGGACTTCTTGAAATCAACATTGAAGATGACGATCATCGGTTATGTCGTGTACACCACGTTAATGGGTGAAAAGGCTAAACTGTTAGGTTTGGGCCATGCACCGCTGGAAAGCACCTTCTCCTTCATTGCATCGGTAACGCTCAAGCTGGGTATTAAGATCGGTGCTGTATTGATCGTTCTTGCAATTCTTGATTATATCTATCAGAAATATGAATATGAGAAAAGTTTGCGAATGTCCAAGCAAGACATCAAAGATGAATATAAGAAAAGCGAAGGCGATCCGCTTATTAAAGGGAAGATCCGGGCCAAACAGCGCCAGATGGCCATGCAGCGGATGATGCAGGAAGTGCCCAAAGCGGACGTGATCATTACGAACCCGACGCACTTCGCGGTCGCATTGAAGTATGATGCATCGAATATGCAAGCTCCGACCGTCATTGCCAAAGGCGCCGATTATGTAGCCTTGAAAATCAAAGAAGTGGCCAAGAAGAACGGCGTTATGACGATGGAGAACAAGCCGCTTGCCAGAGCGATTTTCGCACAAGTCGAAATCGGGGAGGCGATTCCCGCCGAACTATTCCAGGCAGTCGCAGAAGTATTGGCTTACGTTTATAAAATGAAAGGTAAGACGAATTAAACGAGAAGGGAGGTACAATCTAATGAAAGTGAAAGATTTAGTCGTCCTTATAGGTATTATCGGTATCGTATTAATGATGATTGTACCAATTCCAATCCCTTTGCTGGATTTTCTCTTGATTATTAACATTTCCGTCGCATTGATGATCATCCTGGTGGCGATGAATACCCAAGAGGCGCTGCAGTTTTCCATTTTCCCATCTTTGCTCTTGATCACAACCTTATTCCGGCTAACGCTGAACGTATCGACAACGCGGAACATTTTATCTCATGCCGAAGCCGGCGACGTGGTCAGAACTTTTGGTTCTTTCGTAGCACAAGGCAATATTGTCGTGGGATTTGTTGTCTTTCTTATCCTTGTCTTGGTTCAGTTCATCGTAATTACCAAAGGTTCTGAGCGCGTTGCCGAAGTTGCGGCGAGATTTACACTCGACGCGATGCCCGGTAAGCAAATGAGTATTGATGCCGATCTGAACGCCGGCTTAATTAACGAGGTACAGGCCCGCGAGCGCAGACAGAAGATTGAGCGGGAAGCCGATTTCTACGGAGCGATGGATGGTGCCAGTAAATTCGTCAAGGGAGATGCGATCGCAGGTATCGTGATTCTCGTCATCAATTTGATCGGCGGCTTTATTATCGGGATGACTATGAAAGGCATGGACTTCTCGGAAGCGCTACAAACGTTCTCGATCTTAACGATCGGCGACGGATTGGTGTCGCAGATTCCAGCCCTCTTGATTTCGACGGCTGCCGGTATTATTGTGACACGAGCTTCTTCGGAAGGTAATTTGGGTCATGACGTCACGAAGCAATTGACATCGCAACCCAAGCTGCTGTATATCGTAGCGGGAACGCTCGTGATGCTTGGCATTTTCACACCTATTCATTGGTTCACAACATTCCCGATCGCGGGTTTGTTGGTTTTCGCGGGTTACAAGATGCAGAAAAATTTGGAGCGCGAAGCGATCAAGGAAGAACAGCTTGTGGAAGAACAGCAGATCGAGGAAGTGCGCAGTCCAGAGAGCGTTATTTCGCTGCTTCAGGTTGATCCCATTGAGTTTGAGTTCGGCTATGGCCTCATTCCGCTTGCGGACACGCAGCAGGGAGGGGATTTGCTCGATCGCATCATCCTCATCCGCCGCCAATGCGCACTTGAGCTTGGTGTCGTCGTGCCGGTTATCCGGATTCGCGATAATATCCAGTTACGTCCTAATGAGTATATCATCAAAATTAAAGGCAATACGGTTGCACGCGGCGAACTACTCCTTAACCACTACCTGGCTATGAGTCCAGGGATTGACGATGATTCGATTGCAGGGATCGAAACGACGGAGCCTGCCTTCGGATTGCCGGCGATCTGGATTGACGAAGTGACGAAGGAGAGAGCGGAGCTGTCCGGTTATACCGTTGTGGATCCGCCATCCGTCGTCGCTACGCATCTGACGGAAATTATTAAGAAGCATACGCACGAGCTGCTCGGCCGTCAAGAAACCAAAGCGCTTATCGACATTGTGCGCGAGTCTTACCCGGCGCTTGTGGATGATCTCATTCCATCCGTTCTTTCCATTGGCGATGTCCAGAAAGTGTTGGCCAAGCTGCTCCGGGAGAAAATTTCGGTCCGCGATTTGGTCACTATCTTGGAGACGCTCGCCGATTACGGTACCTATACGAAGGATCCCGAGATTTTGACGGAATATGTGAGACAGTCGCTGTCGCGTCAAATCACACAACAATTTACTTCTTTGGGAGATTCCTTGAAAGTCATCACGGTCGGTCCGTCCGTGGAGAAGAAAATTGCCGATTCCGTGCAGCAATCCGATCAAGGCAGCTACTTGGCGCTTGATCCATCATCGTCACAAATTATTTATCACCGCGTCAGCGAGCAGGTGACCAAGTTGATTCAATCCGGTCAACAGCCGGTCATTCTGACTTCACCTACGATTCGGATGTATTTACGGCAATTGCTGGAGCGCACGCTGCAAGACATCCCTGTTTTATCGTACAGCGAGCTGGAGCCTAGCGTAGAAATTCAGAGCATGGGGGTAGTCAATTTATGAGAGTAAAACGATATGTTGTCGATTCCATGCCTGATGCGCTGCAGAAAATTCGCACGGATCTAGGCAAGGACGCCGTCATCCTGAACACCAAAGAAATTCGCACAGGCGGATTTCTTGGCATGTTCGGCAAGAAAAAAATCGAGGTTATCGCAGCGATCGATAATGCTAACGCCGCGCCAGCTGCGCCTAGAGTAGCTCAGCAGCCTCAACCGGTTAAGGTGCCCGCAGCCGCGATGCAAGGGCAAGCAGCGAGATCGGTTCCGTATCAATCCGATTTTCCCGAGGTTCCCGATGTGCTGGCGCCTGTCTCCGTTCCGAAAGCGCCTGTAGCTGTTAGCGCCGCTTCTGAGCCGCCGGCGCAGTCGCAAGCTGCCCAACTGCAAACCGCTGTTCCACTAACCGGGCAAGCGTCAACGGCATATACGCCTGCTTCAGTTCACACAGCCAATCGGTCTGTTTATCAGAAAGATGACCACCTGATCGATGAGCTTAAACAGATGAAGGAAATGATGAAGAAGCTGACGCAAGCTTCCGACGTAGATCTTCTGCCGGAGCCGCTGCAAAAGCTTGAACAGCGCCTCTGCGATCAAGAGGTCGACCCTGCCTTGGTGCGGCAAATCATGGAGGAAACGTTAGCGGATTTCAGGCTCGCGGACGAACCGGTCACGGACGAAAGTGCCCGGCAACTCGTTAGAGTGAAGCTAGGCCAACTCTTTCAGACGAATCACAGCAAACGCATATCGCCATCAACGCGCGTTGTTCATTTCGTAGGACCAACAGGTGTTGGTAAAACGACGACAATTGCCAAGCTGGCCGCCGAGCAAGTGCTGAAATATCAGCGCAAAGTCGGCTTCATTACGTCGGACACGTACCGGATTGCGGCAATCGAACAGCTCAAAACGTATGCGACCATTTTGAACGTTCCTTTGGAGGTTGTGTTCTCGCCGCAGGATTTGGTCAAAGCGTTTCATCATTTGGCGGATTGCGACGTGATCTTCATGGATACGGCCGGTCGCAATTTCCGTAACGAAATGTACGTCTCCGAGTTGAATTCGCTTCTCTCCACGCAGGGCAGCAGCGAGACGATTCTAGTGCTGAGTCTAACGACGAAGTACCGGGACATGAAGGCCATTACGAACAATTTCAATAAGTTCAAATTGGATAAAGTCATTTTCACCAAAATGGACGAAACGGATTCTTACGGTGCCATTGTTAATGTTGTTCACGAGTTCTCCTTGCACCTCTCGTATGTGACGAACGGTCAAAACGTTCCGGACGACATTACGGAGCTGGACGAGTGGCAAATTATCGATATGTTATTGGAGGAACCTCAAGCATGAAGGATCAAGCAGAAGGGTTGCGGAACCTGGTCCAACTTCAGAATGATAAAGCCACTAGATCAACCAGGATTATTACCGTGACTAGCGGAAAGGGTGGCGTCGGGAAATCCAATTTCACGCTGAACTTTGCATTAACGCTTCAGTCCCAAGGTTATAAGGTTCTAGTTTTTGATGCTGACATCGGCTTAGCGAATATTGATGTATTAATGGGAATTTCATCCAAATACAATCTGTATCATCTTTTTAAGAGAGAGAAAACGATCTGGGAGATTATCCAGAAGGGTACAGGTAATTTGGATTTCATCGCCGGTGGATCCGGCTTTAACGACTTGCTCCGCTTATCCCAAGAGGAGCTGGATTATTTCGCAGAACAAGTGATGCAGCTTAACGGCTACGTGGATTTCATCATTTTTGACACAGGGGCCGGTTTATCGAAAGAAACGCTAAAGTTTATTCTAGCCGCCGAAGAGACGTTCGTCGTAACAACACCTGAACCGACGTCAATCACCGATGCTTACGCAATTATTAAGATGGTTAGCTCCATGGGGCACAACGTTTCTTTCAAACTCATTATCAATCGCGTCACGGATATGAAAGAAGGGAAGCAGACGGCGGACAAGATTGCCTTGGTTGCCAAGCAGTTCCTGGATCTTCATATTCCTACCCTTGGTTATCTGGACGAAGACATATCGGTTTCCAAAGCGGTCAGAAAGCAAGTCCCTTTCACGGTAGCCTTCCCGAATTCAGGCGCGGCGAGAAGTCTCCAAACGCTCGTCGAGAATTATTTGAATGGCTATTCGGTTATCGAAGCACCTTCTACGGGTGTCAAGGGCTTTTTAAATAAAATGATGAAACTTTTAAAATAGGATTTTCGCGAGTCGTGTCGAATTAGCACATAAAGGGAGGGGAGCAGCATGGCACCATATAACATACTAGTCGTAGATGACTCCGTCTTTATGCGAAAAATTATAAGCGATCTGATTTCTGAAAATCCTCAATATAACATTATTGGTACGGCCAAGAATGGACAGGAAGCGATTGAGCAAGTCAAGCTTCTGAAGCCGGATGCGGTAACCATGGATATTGAGATGCCGATCATGAATGGACTGGATGCTTTGCAGCGCATTATGGCTGAGCATCCAACCCCCATCATTATGTTAAGCTCCTTGACGGAAGAGGGGGCAGCTGAAACGATTAAAGCGCTTGAATGGGGTGCTGTCGACTTTATTCGAAAGCCGTCGGGATCGATCTCCTTGGACTTGTATAAAGTGAAGCAGCTGCTTCACGAGAAGCTGCACATGGCTGTTCGAACCAAGTTGAGAACATTTCAGCCCATTCAGCAGGCTGCGCCTTTACCGAAGCTGAATCAATCGCCACAAATTCCGAATCGGGCGTTAAAGCAGCCGGAGACGAAATTAGTAAGCACTACAGGCTCCACGCACTTCGATCATCTCGTAGCGCTCGGGACTTCGACCGGTGGGCCGCGGGCTTTGCATCAAGTCATTTCCAATATCCCTGCAGGCTTTCCTGCTCCGATATTAATTGTCCAGCATATGCCGCCCAACTTCACGAAATCATTGGCGCAGCGTCTGAACGACATCTCCCAGATCCAAGTCTTCGAGGCAGCGGACGGAGATGTGCTCAAGCCGGCTACGGCCTATGTAGCTCCAGGCGGCTGGCATATGGTGGTGCATAAAGATGTGAATAGAACGTACAAAATTCGATTGACCAAAGAAGAGCCTCGTTCTGGCCACCGCCCCTCGGTGGATGTCATGTTTGAGTCCTTGCTTGGCTTAAGTGAGTTGAAGCGGCACATCGTCCTGATGACAGGTATGGGAAGCGATGGCGCAAGAGGAATGTTTTCCTTACGGCAATCCGGTGTGCAGACAACCATTGCCGAGTCTGAAGAAACTTGCGTCGTGTACGGCATGCCCCGAGCGGCTGTAGAGATGCAAGCGGCCATGCATGTGCTGCCGCAGCAGGAAATCGCTGCTCGACTGGCGCAATGTGTACTTTCTTGAATGAACAAGCAAGTAACTGATTGATCCTATTGGAGGTGTGTGGGTTTGGAACTTAGTCAATATTTATCTATGTTTATCGATGAGTCGAAAGAGCATCTGCAATCTTTGAATGAAAACTTACTAAGTTTAGAGAGTAACCCTCAAGACATTAGCATTGTACATAATATTTTCCGTTCTGCACATACGTTGAAGGGAATGTCCGCAACCATGGGGTTTGAGGATATCGCCTCCCTGACGCACGAGATGGAAAATGTTCTGGATATGGTCCGCAACAGCAAAATCGAGATGGATTCATTTATTTTCGACTGCATCTTCAAAAGTCTCGATTCGCTAGAATCGATGGTAGAAGATATCATACAAGGCGGTACGGGGAAAGCGGACGTTAGTACCATCGTCGTATCCCTTCGTTCCATCGTGACAGGTGAATACAAAACGGCTCAAGCTCCTTCTGGTGGAGCTGCAGCCAAAGCTGTCAAAGAGCCGGTGAAAGGCATCGAAGTGGATGAATTTCAATTCTCCATTTTGCAGCAATCCATCGAGGCGGGCTTCCTCGTTTTCTACATTGAAGTGAACGTCAATGAGAACTGCGTTCTGAAAGCCGCACGTGCCTACATGGTATTCGATGCACTAGAGCGTAATGGCGAAATCGTCAAAGCAACTCCATCCGTGCAAGAAATCGAACAGGAGAAGTTCGATCGTTCGTTCTCTTTATATTATATCTCCAAAGTCGACCAAGCTACATTAGAGAAAGAGATTCTCAATGTTTCGGAGATCGAATCCGCTGTCATTATTACAGTGGACTCGGAATCATTAGCAGAGCTGTCACGTCCGCAAAGTGAAGTGGAAGCCGCCCGGAAAGAAATCGCAGCAGCGGTTGCCGCCGTTGCGCCTGCGGCTCCTGAAGCTCCTGCAGCGAAGGCAGCTGAACCGGCAGCCCCGGCCAAACCAGCGGCAGGCGGAGCTCCGGTTGCGAACCGTACGATCCGCGTAGATATTGAGCGTTTGGATGCGCTTATGAATTTGTTCAGCGAGCTATTGATTGACCGGGTACGACTGGAGCAGCTTGCAAGTGAAGTGAAACGTAACGATCTGACAGAGACCGTAGAGCATATGTCCAGAGTGAGCAGCGATCTGCAAAATATCGTGCTCAAGCTCCGCATGGTGCCGGTAGATTCAGTCTTCAACCGGTTCCCGCGGATGATTCGCGATTTGGCGAAATCATTGGACAAAAAGGTTGATTTGATCATCACCGGGGCGGAAACGGAGCTCGACCGCACGGTCATCGACGAAATCGGCGATCCACTCGTTCATTTGCTGCGAAATGCGGTGGATCATGGAATTGAGCCGATCAGCGACCGTTTGGCTGCCGGCAAGAGCGAGCATGGCACGATTCAGCTTCGCGCTTTCCACAGCGGCAATCATGTATTTATCGAAATCGAAGAAGACGGCAGAGGAATCTACAGAGAGAAAGTATTGAAGACAGCTCTCAAAAATGGATTGGTTACGGCTGAGCAAGCGGCGAAACTGACGGATAAGGAAGTTTACAACTTGCTATTTGCTTCCGGCTTTAGTACGGCCGAGAAAATCTCGGACATTTCCGGACGTGGCGTTGGTCTGGATGTCGTGAAAACGAAGATTCAATCGCTTGGCGGTCATGTCCAAGTCGATTCCAAGCCTGGACACGGCAGCAAGTTCTCGGTTCAATTGCCGCTCACGCTATCCATTATTTCCGCGATGCTGGTCCGTCTGGGCAGTGAGAAATATGCGATACCGCTTTCCTCCATTGTCGAGACATCGGCGATCCAGAAGAAGCAAATCCGCAACATTCATGGCAATAAAATGGTGGACTACCGGAAGTCGGTGATCCCGTTGGTTTCTTTGAGCACTTTGTTCGAGGTGCCGGATTATAACGAGGATCTCGAAGAGGAAACCGAAATTGTTGTCGTTCGCAAGGGCGATAAGCAAGTAGCCCTAATGGTTGATGAATTTATCGGCCAACAGGAAATCGTCCTCAAAACGTTAGGCAAATACTTAACGGGCTTGTTCGCCATCTCTGGCGCAACGATTCTCGGCGATGGTCAAGTAGCACTCATTATCGATCCGAACGCATTGATCAAATAACGATAGAACATCCAAGGAGGGTATTACAATGGGAGAAGAAAAAAAGGTAATTGTCTTCGCACTTGGAACGGAAGAGTATGGCGTAGAAGTTGAGAAAGTAAGAACAATTGAGAGAATGCAGCCGATGACGCGCGTGCCGAAAGCGCCGGAATTCATTAAAGGGGTTATTAACCTGCGCGGAGTTGTGATTCCGATCATCGACCTTCGTTCCCGTTTCGGGTTGGAAGTGCAAGCAACGACTGACGCCACTCGGATTATCATCGTTTCCGCCGGAGAGTTTGAAGTCGGGCTCATCGTAGATTCCGCGAACGATGTCATAGATTTGGATACGGACAACATCGACAATCCGCCAGAGATCGTCGGCGGCATCAAGGCCAAATATTTGGACGGCATTGCGCGTGTCGGCGAGCAGCGTCTGCTCGTTCTGCTGAACTTGGAGCAGGTTCTCGATCGTAACGAGCTACAACAGTTGGAAAGACTAGAGGACTAACTTGTGGACGTTTTCAATCAGTTGGCAGACTTTCAAATGGATGTGCTCAAAGAAGTAGGAAATATAGGTGCGGGGCATGCTGCTACCGCCCTATCTACACTGCTTGATAAACCGATCGATATGCTGGTACCCAAAGTAAGAATGCTTCCTTTCGAAGAGATTTGTGACAGCGTAGGCGGAGCGGAGACGGTCGTCCTCGCCATCTTCCTGCGGGTCGAAGGGGACGCACCCGGCAATATGTTCTTCATTCTGAATTTGGATGCCGCGAAGAATATGCTGAGGGACCTGATCGGATTGCAAATTGAAGAAGGGCAAGATGAATACTCCGAGCTTGAATTGTCCGCACTTAATGAGATTGGCAACATTCTGGCCGGCTCGTATTTATCCTCTTTGGCTGATTTTACGAATTTGAATATGCAGCCGACAGTACCGGCATTGGCGATCGATATGGCGGGGGCCATTTTAAGCTACGGCTTGCTGCAGTTTGGGCAAATGGGGGATCAAGCGCTCCTCATTGATACCAAATTTTTGGAAGGGGATAATGAAGTACAAGGGCATTTCTTCCTAATTCCTGATCCGGAATCGTTTGGCAAAATATTTTCCGCATTAGGGGTCGAGTCTCCATGACGCAGGATAATTTGATTAAAGTTGGAATGGCTGACTTGAATGTTGCTCATCATACGGGTGTACTCAAGACAACAGGGCTCGGTTCATGTGTTGGGGTCACCCTGTATGATAGCCGCGCTAAAGTAGCCGGAATGGCGCATGTCATGCTGCCATCCTCCGAGATAGCCCGCGAGGGAACGATGAATATTGCGAAGTACGCCGACACGGCGATTCCAGAGCTTATTGCCAGAATGGAGAAGCTGGGAGCGTCCGTTAACAAGTTAGAGGCCAAGCTGGCCGGCGGCGCCCAAATGTTTGCATTTGCTGGAAATAATGATACGATGAGAATTGGGCCAAGGAATGTAGAATCTTGTAAAGAAATGTTGAATAAATACAAAATTCCGATTCGAGCGGAGGATACGGGAGCAAATTACGGTCGAACGATCGAATTCCATACCGAAACCGGTATTCTAGTTATCCGAAGCGTCCAATTAGGAGTGAAGGAAATTTAATGATGATTGGAACCATGCGCATTAATGTCATCGTAGCAGCGTTGGCGGGATTGTTAACCTTTGGCTTATCGATTGGCAATAATTTATTCCTGACGACATGCCTCAGAAGCTTATACAGCTTCGTTATTCTATTCGTGGTGACCTTCGGCTTTCGCTGGGTATTAGGTCTCATGATTGGAGCGGAGCAAGCGGCGGGGCGTGCAGATCAGGGAGCGCCGGCACCGGATGCGTCATCCGTCGGCCAGACCATGGATTTGACGACACCGGACGACGATGAGGAGACGTGTGAGCTTTTGAAAGCAAATAGGGGGACAAGCAGTACAACGTCATCGTCCGCCGACATGCAATTTTCACCCCTGAATCCACCTAAGCTAGCCACCAAGAATAACCTGGACCCTGAACAACTGGCGGGTGCCTTAAGACGAATGTCTGAAGACTAAGGATGGTGAAACGTAAATCATGATCGAACAGAAGCAATCGCAATTAGCGAATATCGAGTTATGGAAGCAGTGGAAGGAGCAAGGCTTGATTCCCGCTAAGCAAGCATTGATTGAGAGTTACTTGCCTTTAGTCGATTATGTATCCGGACGGCTTGCCATTGGACTTCCCAAAAGTGTTTCCAAAGATGACCTGTCCAGCTTCGGTGTGATGGGTCTTATTGATGCTGTGGAGAAATTTGATTATGCCCGCGGCTTGCAATTCGAAACCTATGCCTCCTGGCGGATCCGCGGATCGATCATTGATGGGCTTAGGCAGGGCGATTGGGTGCCTCGCTCCGTAAGAGAAAAGGCGAAGAAAGTCGAGGATGCGTACCAGAAGCTGGAACAGCAATATTTGCGCTCTGTGACGGATGCCGAGATCAGCGCGTATTTGCAAGTAAGCGAGCAAGACTTCCAGCAAATGCTGCAGGACATCTCCATCACGACGATATGCTCGATTGATGATCCGATCCGGGAGGAAGATTCGGAAACCCGGCTCTCCCTGCTCGTGGATGAGAAAGCCAAAAATCCCGAATTTCAGGTGAATGAGTTTTTCTTGAAAGATTCACTCGCGAAGGCGATTGAACGTCTTACTGAGAAAGAACGAACCGTTGTATCGTTATTTTATTTCGAAGAGCTTTCGTTAAGCGAGATAGCCGAGGTCATGAATTTATCGCCATCGCGTATTTCGCAGCTTCATTCCAAAGCGATTCTTCGCCTTAAAGGTGTACTCGGGCGATTTAAAAATCAGTTATTTCAGGATACTTAACTAATTTGCTAAAGTTGAAGGGTGGAATTCCATGCTTGAGAGGAACATGCCTTTAGATTATTACGTCACGATCTCAATTTCGGATGACAAATTATCAGCTTATTTGCTTATCGGCAACCCCGATGATAACTTCCATGTAACCGCAGCTCAACTGGAAGAATTGGCACAGAAGCATCATATCATTCATGGTCTAAACCAAGCTTTACTTGCCCAAATCGCAGCTAATCCGAAGCCTTTCTACCATCAGAAGGTGGTGATAGCCGACGGAACGAAGCCTGTCCCCGGTGTGAACGGCTACATTAAATATATTTTCGATTTTGACGATGAAGATAAGAAACCGCTGGAACTCGACGACGGCAGGGTCAATTATAAAGAAGTCATCTCCCTTCATAATGTAAAAAAGGGGCAGCTGATCGGTCAGCGTTTCCTGGCAACCGAGGGGACGCCTGGACGTGCGGTCACCGGCGAAACGATCTTCACGAAAGCCGGCAAAGAGACGCGCTTCAAAATCGGCAAGAACGTCGTGGCCGACGGAGAGCAAATGGCGCTCTATTCGCTCATTGACGGTATGGTTGTCCGGACGGACCGTGACAAGATCAACGTTTTCCCGGTGTATGAAGTGAATGGGAATGTGGATTATAATATTGGAAATATTGATTTTATCGGCACGGTTGTCGTTCGCGGCAGCGTATTGCCAGGATTTAAAATTCGCGCAGCCGGCGATATTCGGGTAACGGGCGGCGTGGAGGCGGCTGAGCTTGAAGCCGACGGTTCCATCGAGATTAATGCCGGCATCGTCGGGCAGAAC
Source organism: Paenibacillus sp. MAHUQ-63 (assembly GCF_028765165.1). Taxonomy (GTDB): domain Bacteria; phylum Bacillota; class Bacilli; order Paenibacillales; family NBRC-103111; genus Paenibacillus_E. The sequence goes on from NZ_JARADB010000004.1 coordinate 323,851, forward strand.
AAAGCGCTGGTGAAAGCCGGTAAAAATGTGAAAAGTTCCTTCATTCAGGATGCTACCGTTGAAGTGGCCGGCGAGCTGATCGTATCTCAGAGCATCATGCATTCCACGATTCGTGCCGGCAAAGCGGTCAATTGCAACGGTGCCAAAGGGTTGATTGTCGGTGGCACGATTCAGGCGGGAGAACGCGTAACGGCGCGCACGATCGGGAATTCGATGTCGACGACAACGGTCGTTGAAGTGGGCGTGCTGCCTGAGCTTCGCAATGAAATGATTCATTTGCGGAACCAGCTTCGCATCTTTATGGAGAATATGGACAAGACGGACAAAGCGCTGACGTTATTGGATTCATTAGCCGCCGCAGGGCAGCTGACTCCGGATAAAGTAGCCATGCGCGTGAAGCTCAACCATACCAAAAAGCAGGCCATTGAAGAGCAAAACACAATTAAAGAGCGCATTCTGGAAATTGAGAAATCGCTTGAAGACTCCGAAAAAGCAAAAGTGGAAGTATTGTCTACCGTATATGGCGGGACCAAGATTGTCATTGGACGTTATACCAAATTCATCAAGGATCCTACGAACCGCATGACGTTCCGCTTGAACGACGGGGATATTTCGATGATGGCCAACGTTTGAGCGAAGGAGAGGGTACGCGATGAGTTTGAAGGCCATCGATTTACAGTTCGCTGTACACAAGAATGATGAGACGGGCATCCGGCAAAACCAGATGATGCAGAAGCCTCGGCAGGACGAGACGATTCTGGAGAATCAATCCTCACAATCGACGGAACAAGACCGCCACCGCAGTGCTAAGCTCGAAGAGAGCGTGCGTGCCGACATTAAGGATCATGGCAAGCAGCAGCAGCCGAATACGAATGGGAAACGGTTGCGCAAGGCGAGCGCGGATACGGGGACAACGGAACTGTCGCACCAACCCGATCACCCCTACAAAGGGCATCATATCGATTTATCATTATAAATGCATATTTCATTTAATAGAAAAAGGTGAACCCTATGGCTATGCAGCCGTGGATGTATGTCGTGCTTTTAGGCTTGGTCATCATCGTGTACGCACGCTTCCTGCCCAAAGATCAGGCAGGGTCCTCAGCTAAGAAGAACGTAGTTGCCGAGATCGAAGAAACGATCGAGCACTTCGCGGCAGAAATGGATGAGCAGAATCAATCGCTGCTGAATTTATTCGCGAAGACGAAGCAGGATTATGAAGTCGAACTGGCCAAGCTGGCCGGAAGGCTCGAAACGCTGGAGAAACAGAAGCATGAGCTTTCGCAAGAACTGACGAAAGTCCATGTGACCCAACAGATGCATACATCGTCGAATGCTCACATAGAAGCTGCATCCATGACGCAAGCTGCCGCGGCCGCGGTTCATTCAGAAGATACGCTGCCCGTTATGGAGGCAAGCGTACCCGAAGAACCAAGTTATACGGGCTTGAGCATGAAGAGCAGGTATGCTGAGCTTTTTGATTTGCATGAGCAAGGGAAAGGCGTTGAAGCCATCGCCAAGAAATTAGGGATGAACAAGGGCGAAGTTTCGTTGATTCTTCAGCTCTCCAGACAGGAGGAACGAGCTCGTGTTTAGAAACCGAACCTTCTTGGTAGGCATAGGGACTGGCGTTATTGTAGGGGCACTGCTGCTGCAAGTGATGTCTGTCCGTTCCGGTGTTCCGGGCGGATCCGGGTTGACGCTGGATGAGATGGATCCCCAAAAGTTGAAAGAAGAAGCCTCCAAATATTATCAGGTCTATGATAAGAACACCAAAATGTATACGCAGGCTGAACTCGATGCTAGTGTCGGGCAGAAAGTCAAGGAAGCGACAGAAGGGTTGGCTGCGGCTAAGCCCACCGAGCAGCCAAAGGTCGAAACGGTCCATCGAACGGTGATTTACGTTCAGCCTAATCTTGACGCGACGGCCGTTGCCGAGCTGCTGGTGAAATCAGGCCTGATCACCGACCGCAAAGCCTTCGCCGATGAGCTTGCCAAGCAAGGCGGCAATACGAAGCTGCAGGTTGGCTTTCATGTTTTCGAAGGGCAGATGGATATGAAGCAGGTCGTGACGAATTTACTCACTCAGCAGCAATAAACCGCAGTTCTAACGGATCTCAATTCGAGGTCTTTTTTTATTGAAATCCGACATGAACGTTCCCTTTTCGAGGGAAATTGAGCTTAACGACAAAAGGTTGCATCGCCATTTGAGTTGTGGTATATTTATTCACGGTGTTAAAAACTCACGCCAGTCAATTTGCATAATGGTGCTTACATCGGTAGGTTTTATGCAAAGATGCGACAGGCGGCGGATACCAAATAAACCATTTTAGAGGAGGGATTGGGGATGGCAGTTATCTCCATGAAACAGCTTTTAGAAGCTGGCGTACATTTCGGTCACCAAACACGTCGTTGGAACCCGAAAATGGACAAGTACATTTTCACAGAAAGAAACGGAATTTACATTATCGACTTGCAAAAAACGGTTAAAAAAGTTGAGGAAGCTTACAACTTCGTTAAATCCGTTTCTGAAGATAATGGTACAATCCTTTTCGTAGGAACGAAGAAGCAAGCTCAAGATTCCGTAGCTGAAGAAGCAGAACGTTGCGGAATGTACTTCATCAACCAACGTTGGTTGGGAGGTACGTTGACTAACTTCCAAACAATCCAAAAACGTATCGATCGCTTGAAAACTCTTGAAAGATGGGAAGAGGACGGTACTTTCGAAGTTCTTCCTAAGAAAGAAGTTATCATTCTCCGCAAAGAGAAAGAGCGTCTTGAGAAGTTCTTGGGCGGTATCAAAAACATGAAAACTCTGCCTAGCGCACTATTCATTATCGATCCACGCAAAGAGCGTATTGCTGTTGCAGAAGCTCGTAAATTGGGTATCCCAATCGTTGGTATCGTTGATACGAACTGTGATCCGGACGAAATCGACTACGTGATCCCAGGTAACGATGATGCGATCCGTGCCGTGAAATTGCTGACAGCCAAAATCGCTGACGCAGTTATCGAAGCACACCAAGGCGAGCAAACAACAGCTTAATCAATAAGAATGTGAAAAGGGTGGTTGGAAGGTGTAACAGCCTGTCACCACCCTTTTTTTAAGAAATCAATGGCATTACATATTAAACCATTAACGGGAGGTTTCTTTCCATGGCAGTAACAGCAGCACAAGTAAAAGAATTGCGTGAAAAAACAGGCGCAGGTATGTTGGATTGCAAAAAAGCGCTTGAAGAAGCAAACGGTGATTTGACGAAAGCAGGAGAAATTCTGCGTGAGAAAGGTCTTTCCGCAGCTGCTAACAAAGCTGGCCGTATTGCTACAGAAGGAGCAGTTGAATCCTACATCCACGCTGGCGGTAAAGTTGGCGTACTGGTTGAGATCAACTGTGAGACTGACTTCGTAGGTAAAACGGATCAATTCAAAGCTTTCTGCAGAGACATCGCCATGCACATCGCGGCTGCAAGCCCAAGCTATGTACGTCGTGAAGAAGTACCTACAGAAGCGTTGGAGAAAGAGAAAGAAATTCTTCGCAACCAAGCTCTGAACGAAGGCAAGCCTGAGAAAATCGTTGACAAAATGGTTGAAGGCCGTATTGGTAAATACTACGAAGAGTACTGCTTGATGGAGCAGCCATTCGTGAAAGATCCAGACAAAACAATCGAGCAATTGTTGAACGAGAAAATCGCCACAATCGGCGAGAACATCTCTATCCGCCGCTTCGTACGTTTTGCTCTAGGTGAAGGCCTTGAGAAGAAACAAGAAAACTTCGCAGAAGAAGTTATGTCCCAAGTTAAACTATAATAGCTATATCAAAAAGATGGAACACTTGGTGTTCCTTCTTTTTTAGCCCATAAGTTTTGTTCATGCATGGAAACGGAGGTCTTACAAGTTGGGTCAACCTTATTATAAACGTATAGTGCTAAAATTGAGCGGCGAAGCTTTGGCGGGACAGCAAGGTTACGGCATTGATTCCGAGGTGATTACCTCCATCGCCCAACAAGTGAAAGATGTTGTTGAACTGAATGTCGAAGTTGCGATTGTCGTCGGCGGCGGTAACATTTGGCGGGGGATTGCCGGCAGTGAGAAGGGCATGGATCGTGCGACAGCCGATTACATGGGCATGCTTGCAACCGTAATGAATTCGCTGGCTCTTCAGGATGCATTGGAAAACATCGATGTGCCTACAAGAGTACAGTCCTCCATCACGATGCAGCAAGTGGCCGAGCCTTACATTCGTCGTAAAGCAATTCGCCACCTGGAGAAGGGGCGTGTCGTTATTTTCGCGGCAGGCACAGGCAACCCGTACTTCTCTACGGATACGACGGCTGCTCTAAGAGCGGCTGAAATTGAAGCGGAAGTTATTCTTATGGCCAAAAACAAAGTGGATGGCGTGTACTCCGCTGACCCGTACAAAGATCCAACAGCAAAGAAATTCGAAACGTTGACCTATATGGAAGTCATCAGCAACAATCTTGGTGTCATGGATTCCACCGCTTCTTCCCTCTGTATGGATAACAACATCCCGTTAGTGGTGTTCAACATTACGGAAAAAGGGAATATTAAACGCGTGGTCCTTGGCGAGAAAATCGGGACTACAGTTAAAGGGAGTGTCTAAACGATGCCGCAAACCGTGAAAAAGAATGCAGAAGACCGTATGGATAAAGCGATTGGCGCACTGAAAAGAGATTTGACATCTCTTCGTGCAGGGCGTGCTACACCGTCTTTGCTAGATCGTATTCAAGTGGAGTATTATGGAGCAATGACGCCTGTGAATCAATTGGCTAATTTAACGACGCCGGATTCCAGAACTTTGCTTATTCAACCGTGGGATAAAAGCTCCATGTCCGCTATCGAGAAAGCGATTATGAAGTCCGACTTGGGATTGACGCCGTCCAACGATGGTTCCGTCATCCGTATTGTCATCCCGGCTTTGACGGAAGAACGCCGTATGGAGCTCGTGAAAATGACAAAAAAATTCGGCGAAGAAGCGAAGGTTGCCATCCGTAACATTCGCCGCGATGCCAATGATGACATTAAAAAGCTGGAAAAAGCAGGAATCTCCGAAGACGAGTCCCGCAAACATCAAGAAGATATCCAGAAGTTTACGGACAAGTTCGTAGCTGAAGTTGAGAAAGTTTTGGCTGCAAAAGAAAAAGAAATCATGGATGTATAAGATAGATATGCCCCCGGGTAGTCGCTGGGGGTTTTTCATCTTTCCCTAGTTGGGAGGAACAACAGTGCTCAAGCTATTAAGGCAATGGTTTGGAAAGAACAATCAGCCGGTTTCTGCAGCTAGGCCCGAAATAGAATTAGACAAGGTACCGGCGCACGTCGCCATTATTATGGACGGGAACGGACGCTGGGCCAAGCAAAGAGGCTTGCCTCGCGTAGCCGGTCACCATTCCGGCATGAAGAACGTCAAGAAAATTACGATGGCCGCGAATGAGATCGGTGTTAAAGTGTTGACGATGTATGCTTTTTCTACGGAAAATTGGAAGAGACCGAAGGAAGAAGTCGATTTCCTCATGAAACTTCCGCAAGAGTTTTTTCCGTTGGAGATCGAGGAGCTCATCCAGAACAATGTCCGGATTCGTATGACCGGATGGAGAGAAGGGCTGCCGGAACACACGCTTAGTGCGATTGAAGGCGCGATCGAACGGACTAGAAACAATACGGGACTCATTCTGAACTTTGCTCTTAATTATGGCGGCCGTAAAGAGATGATTGCCGGCGTTCAAGAGATGATACGGGATGTCCAAAGCGGCAAGCTGCAGCCGGAGGAACTGGATGAATCGCGATTCTCCACGTATATGCTTACATCCGATTTGCCGGACCCTGACTTATTGATACGCACTAGCGGTGAATTGAGGCTCAGCAATTTCCTGCTATGGCAATTAGCTTATTCGGAACTGTGGTTTACGGAGGCTTACTGGCCGGAGTTTACGGAATCATTATTTTTGCAGGCTATCGCCGAGTACCAACGCCGCGGGAGACGATACGGAGGCCTTTAAGTTCATTAGCTTGTCTCCCGATGCAAGATGGCGGGCTATCGCCGCCTGACCGAAGTCGGTCATTTAGGAGGATTCAACTTGAAACAAAGAATTATCACAGGGGTCATTGCTGCAGCTGTTTTCATTACTTTATTGGTATTAGGCGGCTACTGGTATGCGGGGTTGATCGTGTTAGTGTCCATACTGGGTTACCGTGAATATCTGCAGATGAATGACTTTATGAAGCACAAAGGAACAAGCGCTGTCGGACTCATTGCGTTATTGTACCTTACCATACCGTGGGAGTTTGTTGGCATCTCCCTGCCGGTTTCTTCTACCGCGATGATCTGGTTGGCGATGTTCGTCCTTCTGTTCATTACGGTCGCTTCGAAAAATAAAATCACGATCGATCAGGTGTCCGTCATCTTATTAGGAGTCATCTACATTGCTTTCGGCTTCTATTATATGATTACGGCGCGTCTGGCGGAGCATGGGTTGTTCTGGTCCATCCTTATATTCGTATGCATATGGGCGTCCGATTCAGGGGCGTATTTCGTCGGTTCGAAGCTGGGCAAGCATCCGCTGTGGCCGACCATCTCCCCGAAGAAGTCCATCGAGGGGGCCATAGGCGGCGTGATCATTTCCATGATCGCAGCTATCTGTTTCGCTCTATATGCACCGGACTTGCTCGGTTTGGGCAAAGCATTGGCACTCGGCTTCATCATTGCAGTCGTCGGTCAAGTCGGAGATTTGATTCAATCGGCCTATAAACGTGTGAAAGGCATTAAAGATACGGGAACATTGCTTCCGGGCCACGGCGGCGTTCTCGACCGCATGGACAGCTGGCTAATCGTCTTTCCTTTTATATATTGGATCGGGATTCTTCCTATATAACACGAAAGGTGAGGTGATTTGGAGATGAAAAAAATTGCCATTCTGGGTTCAACGGGCTCGATCGGTACGCAGACGTTGGACATCGTGCAGCACAACACGGAGAAATTCCAGGTTGAAGCCATTTCAGGCGGATACAATACGAAGCTGCTGATCGAGCAAGTGAAGCAGTTTCGGCCGAAGCTAGTTTCGGTGGCGACGAAAGAATTGGCGGACGAGGTTGCAAGCTGCGTTCCGGCTCAAACCACGGTGCTGCATGGCGAACAAGGCTTATTGGAAGTCGCGGCTTCCACAGACGCTGATTTGCTTGTAACCGCTTTGGTTGGCAGTCAAGGTCTTAAGCCTACGATGGCAGCAATCGCCGCCGGTAAGCATATCGGTCTTGCCAATAAAGAAACACTTGTTAGCGCCGGGCACATCGTGACAAGCGCCGTTCGCAGCAAAGGCGTTGATCTGCTTCCGATCGACAGCGAGCATTCGGCGATTTACCAATGCTTGAACGGTGAGAACCGCTCGCAAATCGCGAAAATCACGCTGACGGCGTCCGGAGGTTCGTTCCGGGACCGCACGCGTCAGGAGCTCGAGGGCGTTACGGTCGAACAAGCGCTGCAGCATCCGAACTGGTCGATGGGCGCGAAGATTACGATCGATTCCGCAACGATGGTGAACAAAGGACTGGAAGTGATCGAAGCCCATTGGTTGTTCGATCTTTCCTACGATCAAATCGACGTCATCATTCATCCGGAAAGTGTCATTCATTCTTATGTAGAATTCATGGACAACAGTATTATTGCGCAGTTGGGCAACCCCGATATGCGTGTGCCCATCCAATACGCATTAACGTTCCCGGACCGGTATCCAACGCCGACGAAACGTCTCAATCTGGCTGAAGCCGGCAGGCTGAATTTCCGCGAGATGGATTATGAGCGATACCCGTGCATGCGGATGGCGTTCGAGAGCGGCCGACAGGGCGGAACGACACCGACGGTGTATAACGCCGCTAATGAAGTCGCCGTCGCCCGTTTTCTCAAAGGCGAGATCACGTTTCTGCAAATTGAGCAGGTTATCGAAGCCGCGCTGCAGCAGCATGAAAGTTTCGCCAATCCTGAACTCGAATTAATTCATGAGCAGGATCAGTGGGCTAGAGCTTTCGCTCAGTCCATCCGGTTTTAAGGAGAAGAGCTTAAGTCAGCAGGTTGGCTCGGCTCTTTTTTACTCTGACGGCAGGTAAGTCTAATTCAATCTCCCGGCTCGTATACTGTGCATAAAAGGGCTAGCTTGTATTCAGCGGTTCAAAAATGGTAATCTAAGAACATGCTGTCCATGAAGGAGGAAATACGACTTGTCAGCCATAGAAGTGGGATTGAAGGTTATTCTGTTGTTTTTCGTTCTTGTTACGATTCATGAATGGGGTCATTTTTACTTTGCCAAAAGGGCAGGTATTTTAGTTAGAGAATTTGCCATCGGCTTCGGACCCAAGATTTTCTCATATAAAAAAGGGGAGACACGGTATACGCTGCGCATTCTGCCCATCGGCGGGTTCGTTCGCATGGCCGGAGAAGACCCCGAAATCGTACAGGTGAATCCTGGACAAACCGTTGCCATCAAACTGAACAAGGATAATAAAGTGTCTTCGTTATTTCTCGATCAATTGGATCGACGCTCCAACGTCATTCAAGGCGTGGTAGAACATATCGATATGGAGAGAACGCTTCAGGTCACACTCGATGTCGATGGCGAAAGAGTGAGCTATCCGATTGACCCTCAAGCGATGATGGTCACGAAGGGGACCGAGACGCAAATCGCGCCTTATGACCGCCAATTCGGATCCAAAACCGTGGGACAACGCGCGCTTGCCATCGTCATGGGACCGGTGATGAACTTCGTTCTGGCGATTGTGCTGTTCTTGATCGTCGTCATCATGTCCGGCGTCTTCACGAATGTGAAGCTGGACTCTGTCCTTGCCGGCAAAGCAGGCGAGAAGGCAGGCCTTCAAAAAGGCGATATCGTGATGTCCATCGACAATCAGCCGATCGGCGCCGATCGCGAGAAGCTGGTCACGACGATTCAAGCTTCGGCCGGCCAGCCGATGACGTGGGTCGTTGACCGTTCGGGGAATCCGTTAACTTTACAGGTTACCCCCGAAATGGAAGATGGCTCCGGCAAGCTGGGGATCGTGATTTCCGGCGACCGCAGAAGCGCTACCTTCCGCGAAGTGATTAGCGGTACCTATGAGAGCGTTGTAGGAACGACGATCGGTATCGTTACGAGTTTCCAGAAGCTCATCATGCTGCAATTTAAGCTTGATGATTTAGGCGGACCTATTCGAACCGCTCAAGTATCTGCCCAATTCGCGCAAATGGGAATTACCGTATTTCTCTCTTGGACCGCGACGTTAAGCTTATACTTAGGCATTTTCAATTTGTTGCCGATACCGGCATTGGACGGCAGCCGTCTTCTCTTTATGGGATTGGAAGCGCTCCGGGGCAAGCCGATCGATCCGAACCGCGAAAGCATGGTTCATTTCGTTGGGTTTGCGCTGCTCATGCTGCTTATGGTGGCCGTCACGTACAACGACATTTTACGCTTGATTAAGGGCTAAGATCTGGGAGGGTTTATGTCAAACGATAAGCAGTTTGTGAAAGAGATTACACCGCAGGGAGAGGATTTCTCCCGCTGGTACATAGATGTAATTAAGAAAGCGGATCTCATGAGCTATTCACCGGTCCGCGGCTGTATCGTGTTCAAGCCTGACGGCTATGAAATCTGGGAGAATATTCAACGCGAGCTGGATCGTAAGTTCAAAGATACCGGCCACCGCAACGCTTACTTCCCGCTGTTCATCCCCGAGAGCTTCTTCCAGAAGGAGAAAGAGCACGTAGAGGGCTTCAATCCGGAGCTGCCATGGGTTACCGAGGCTGGCGGCGAGAAGCTGGAGGAGCGCTTGGCGATCCGTCCGACATCCGAGACGATGATCGGTCACATGTACGCCGAATGGATTAATTCCTACCGGGATCTGCCGCTCTTGATCAATCAATGGGCGAACGTTGTGCGCTGGGAGAAGCGGACGCTGCCGTTCCTTCGCACGACGGAATTCCTGTGGCAGGAAGGACATACGGCTCACGAAGATGAGCAGGATGCCCGCCGTGAAACGATGCAGATGCTCGAAGTGTACCGCGAATTCGCCGAAGATTTCTTGGCCATTCCGGTAATCGTCGGCCAGAAGACGCCTTCCGAGAAATTTGCAGGGGCTATCGACACGTTCTCCATCGAAGCGATGATGAAGGACGGCAAAGCCGTACAAGCAGGAACTTCCCACTATTTGGGGACCAACTTCGCAGTTGCGTTCGACATCAAATTTCTGGACCGCGATAACCAGCATCAATTCGCCCATACGACTTCTTGGGGCGTAAGTACACGCCTGATCGGCGCGCTGATCATGGTTCACGGCGATGACCGCGGTCTGGCACTGCCGCCGAAGGTTGCTCCTACGCAGGTCATTATGATTCCGATCGGGCCGCCGAAAACGAGAGAGCAAGTGATCGCTCGCGTGGACGAGCTTTATGCCGAATTGAAGAAAGCCGGTGTTCGCGTCAAAGTGGACGATCGTGCCGATCAAAGCCCGGGTTGGAAATTCAACGAATACGAGATGCGCGGCGTACCGATTCGTGTTGAGCTGGGGCCTCGTGACATGGAGAACGGCCAGGTTGTGCTTGTTTCCCGTGTTACCGGAGACAAGAGAATCGTGCAACAAGCGAACTTTGTCGAAGAAGTTCAAAATTTACTTGCTGAGATTCATCAGCAGATGTATGATAAAGCGAAGCAGTTCCGCGACGAGCATTACATCGCCGTTGATTCCATTGATGAGTTCAAAACATTCCTGGAAACCAAACGCGGCTTTGCACTTGCCGGATGGTGCGGATCGAACGCTTGCGAGGAGCAAGTGAAGCAAGAGACGGGGGCAACAAGCCGTAATATTCCGTTCGAACCAACAGAAACGAAGTCGACATGTCTGGTTTGCGGCGACGCTGCCAAGCATACGGTTGTTTTTGGCCGGAGCTATTAATTACAATCCTAAGGGCACATGGAGGCAAGTTTTCCATTGCCCTTCGTATTTTTTTGGGGAGGCTGTTCATGAGTAATTTGGCTGATAAACGGAATCGGTTTGAGCTTTTGATGCAGCAAGCCGAGATTCCAGCCGATATGATGCGCTCATTTTTTGCGGAAGGTTATATCGATCAAGTAGAAATCAGTCGGAAGAACCGCGACTGGACGTTTTATTTGGTGAAAAATGAATTGGTGCCTCAGAACATTTACCGCTCTTTCTGCAAAATGATTCAAGAGAAGTTCGCGCAAATTGCGAAAATTCGGTTTATTTGGAAGTTCGAAGGGGCGGAACCTGCCGCACTCGTGGAGGAGTATTGGACCTTATTCATGGAATGGCTGCAGCGCGAGGTTCCTTCCATTAACGGCTGGATGGCCAAAGCAAGATTTGAGGTATCGGGTCCAACGCTTTCCTTGATTATGCTGGATGCGATCGGCCTGGAACTGGCGAAGAAGAAAAATGTCGACACTTATATCAAAGACTTTTTTAACAACTATTTCCAAACGGAATTAAATGTGAAATATGCCATCAGCGATTCCGCCGATATCGAAACGGAATATGAGAAGTTCGCCAAACAGCGGGAGCAGAGCGAGAAGACGATCACGCAAGAAATCATGATGTCGATCGACATGGAAGAGGAAGAATCCTCGCTGCCGGACGATTTGAAGCTGGTGATGGGCTATGAAATTAAGGAAGTGCCGACGCCGCTCAAAGATATTCAAGAGGAAGAGAAGAAAATCACGGTGCAAGGTACGGTCTTCGGCTTGGAAGTCAAGGAGCTCCGCAACGGCAATACGCTCTTTACCTTCAATCTGACGGATTTCACGGATTCGATGGCGATGAAGGTGTTTGCCAAAACGAAGGACGACGTGAAGATCATGAGCCTGCTGCAGAACGGTACCTGGATTAGAGCCAGAGGCAAGGTGGAATATGACCGCTTCATGCAAATTCCCGAGCTCGTCATGATTCCGAACGATTTGACTGAAGTCATGGCGCCTAAGGACCGGATGGACGATGCGGAAGAGAAACGCGTGGAGTTTCATCTGCACACAACGATGAGTACGATGGATGCGTTAACGCCTGTTGACCAATACGTGAAGATGGCGGCCAAATGGGGTCACAAAGCGATTGCGATCACGGATCACAGCAATATTCAATGCTTCCCGGACGCCGGCAAGGCCGCGAAGAAGCATGGCATCAAAGTGATTTACGGCGTTGAAGCGAATGTGGTGAACGACTCCGTGCCGATCGTCATGAATGCGGTCAATATCGAGATGAAAGAGGCGACCTATGTCATCTTCGACGTGGAGACGACGGGGTTGTCCGTTACGAACAACCGCATCATCGAGCTTGCAGGCGTGAAAATGCAGGACGGCAAAGAAATCGACCGGTTCGCAACGTTCATTAACCCGCATGAGAAGATTCCTTATAACATTCAGCAATTGACGAATATTACGGACGATATGGTTGTCGGTGCACCTGACATCGAGGAGGAGCTTCCGAAGTTCGTGGAGTTCGTCGGCGATGCCGTGCTCGTTGCCCATAACGCCCGTTTCGATATGGGCTTCCTCCAAGCGAATTTGAAGCGAATGGGATTGCCCGAAGTAACGAATCCGGTGTTGGATACGCTCGAACTGGCGAGATTCTTATTCCCGGCTATGAAAAATCATCGTCTTAACACGCTGTCAGACAAATTTAAAGTAAGCTTGGACAACCATCACCGCGCGATCGACGATTCCATTGCCTTAGGATTTGTACTATATCATTTAATTAACGAGGCGTACGATCGACAAATTACGAGTCTGGCCAAGCTGAACGACTACGTCGGCAAAGATTTGTCGAATCAGCGGCCGTTCCACTGCTGTGTGTATGCGTTGAATGCCGTAGGCAAAAAGAACTTATTCAAACTTATATCCTTATCCCATACTACTTATCTGCAAAAGTCGGCGACGATTCCGAAGAGCGTGCTTGTTGAACTGAGGGAAGGTCTGCTTATTACTTCCGGCTGTGAGAAAGGTGAATTCTTCGAAGCGGTTCTGAACAAATCCATCGAGGAAGCCGAACAAGTCGCAGAGTTCTACGACATTCTGGAAATTCAACCGGTCAGCTATAATATGCACCTGGTCGATAAGGAGCTTGTCGGCAGCGAAGAAGATTTGCGCAATGCCGTTAGACGCGTCTGCGAGATCGGCTACAAGACGGGCAAGCCGGTCATCGCCACAGGGAACGTGCATTATCTGCACCCGCGCGAGAAAATGTGCCGGGACATAACGATTCACGGGATTACCGGCTTCAGCCCGCTCAAATCGATGAAGAAGCCGGACGCTCATTTCCGTACGACCAAAGAGATGCTGGAGGAGTTTAAGTTCCTGGGCGAAGAGAAAGCGCTCGAAGTCGTCGTTCGCAATACGAATGAGCTGGCAGACCGCTTCGAAGTGATCGAGCTGTTCCCGGACAAGCTGTTCACGCCGATCATCGATGGAGCTGACGAAGAAATCCGGAATACTTGTTATACGACAGCCAAAAATATTTATGGGGATGAACTGCCTGAGGTCATCGTTGCCCGGTTGGAGAAGGAGCTTGTGCCGATTATTAAATACGGGTTCTCCGCCAACTATTTGATTTCCGAGCGACTGGTGAAGAAATCCAATGCCGACGGCTATCTTGTAGGCTCGAGGGGATCGGTTGGTTCATCGGTCGTTGCGATGATGCTCGGCATCTCCGAGGTGAATCCGCTGCCGCCTCACTACATTTGCTATTCCTGTCAGCACAGCGAATGGTTCTTGGACGGCAGCGTGCCCAGCGGCTTCGATTTGCCGAACAAGGATTGCCCGAATTGCGGCGGAAGTCTCAAAGGCGACGGCCATGACATTCCGTTCGAAACGTTTCTTGGCTTCAAAGGGGACAAAGTTCCCGATATCGACTTGAACTTTTCCGGTGAATACCAGCCTGTTGCCCATAATTATACGAAAGAAATTTTCGGTGAGAAATGCGTATTCCGTGCGGGAACGATCGGAACCGTCGCCGAGAAAACGGCTTTCGGCTTCGTTAAGAAATACGAAGAAGAGTATGGCCATAAGTGGCGTGGTGCCGAGCTGAACAGGTTAGCGGCAGGCTGCACAGGCGTTAAGCGGAGCACGGGTCAGCATCCTGGGGGAATCGTAGTCGTCCCTGATTACATGGAAGTAGATGATATTACCCCTGTTCAATACCCGGCGGACGATAAGAATTCGGAATGGAAAACGACGCATTTCGATTATCACGCCTTCGACGCCAACCTGCTCAAGCTGGATATTCTCGGGCACGACGATCCGACGATGATGCGGATGCTTCAGGACTTGACGGGTATCGATCCGACGACCATTCCGATGAACGATCCCAAAGCGATGAGCATTTTTAATTCAACGGACGCCCTTGGCGTCACGCCGGACCAGATTCGTTCCCCGGTTGCCACCTACGGCGTGCCGGAGATGGGAACGAAGTTCGTTCGGCAGATGCTGCAAGAAACGCAGCCGAGCTCCTTTGCGGATTTATTGCAGATCTCCGGATTGTCACACGGAACAGGCGTTTGGCTCGGCAATGCCCAAGAGCTGATCAAGAAGGGCATCTGTAATATTAAAACCGTTATCGGATGCCGTGACGATATTATGTTGTACTTAATTTATAAAGCCGGCATGGATGCGGGTCTCGCGTTCAAAATTACGGAAAGCGTACGGAAAGGGAAAGGTTTGACCGACGAGTGGAAGGAAGAGATGAAACGCTGCAACGTGCCTGCGTGGTATATCGAGTCCTGTGAGCGAATCGAGTACATGTTCCCCAAAGCGCATGCTGCCGCATATGTTATTTCAGCAGTACGTACCGCTTATTTCAAGGTGTATCACCCGATTGCCTATTATGCGACTTATTTCAGCGTTCGTGCGGCGGACTTCGATTTGGACCTGTTGTGCCAAGGTTACGACGCCATACTCAAGCGTCTGATCGAGATCGAAGAGAAAGGCTTCCAAGCTACTCCGAAAGAGAAGGCGATGGTCTCCATTCTGGAGATGTCGCTGGAGATGACTTCGCGAGGGTTCAGCTTCAAGCCGATCGATATTTATCGTTCGGATGCGACGCGATTCACGATCGACGGCAATTCCTTGATACCGCCATTTGCGGCGATGTCGGGGATCGGCGAGAACGCAGCGAAGAATATCGCTGCCGCCAAGGATGATGGCGATTTCCTTTCGATCGAGGACTTCCAGAACCGGTCCAAAGCATCCAAAACGGTCATCGAGCTTTTGACATCGATGGGGTGCTTCCGCGGATTACCGGAATCCAATCAACTGTCTCTCTTCTAAAATGACCAGCTTTTCCATTGGTATAATCTTAGCTGTCAAGTGAAAAACATTTACAACTTGCTATTGTAATGCAAAGATTGGTTATGGTATAATTTTTCTTGGCAATAATGAGGATATCAGCTTGTGATCAAAGAGTGGGGAAACCCACTCTTTACATTTTGATATAGGACTTTTCGGTATGAAATAAGGGGAAAGTCAAATTTTAGGAGGTACATGTATCTGTGGTTACACAAGCGCATATCAAATCCGTCATAGAGGACATGCTGAAAGACTACATGGAACAAAATGGATTTGAACTCGTGGATGTCGAGTATGTCAAAGAGGGCAGCAATTGGTTCCTTCGCGTGTATGCGGACAAAGAAGGCGGAATTGATATAGATGATTGCGGCCGCATCAGTGAGTTTCTGAGTACTCAATTGGATCAGAAAGATCCGATCCCTGATGCTTATTTCTTGGAAGTATCTTCACCTGGCGCAGAGCGTCCGCTTAAGAAAGTTCAAGATTACTATAAGGCTGTAAATTCCCACGTCTTTGTAACGACCTATGAGCAAATCGAAGGTGCCAAGGAATTTGAAGGATTATTGCTCTCATTTGACGAACAAGATCTGGTAATTGAAATTGGCAAGAAGAAAGTAACGATTCCGTTCACTAAGGTAGCAAGCGCTCGTCTCGCTATCGTCTTTTAGTGACCGGTATTTATTGAAAGGGGGGACTCAGTTCAAATGAACACGGATTTTATCGAAGCGCTGTCCGAGATTGAACGCGAAAAGGGTATCTCAAAGGAGTTACTGATTGATGCAATTGAGGCAGCGATGATCTCAAGCTATAAACGCAATTTCAACACCGCACAGAATGTGCGCGTAGATATCAATCGTCATACTGGCCTCATTAAGGTATTTGCCCGCAAAACCGTAACTGAGGAAGTGCTTGACCCAAGATTGGAAATCTCGCTGCACGCATCGCGTGAGATCAATCCGAATTACCAATTGGATGATATCGTTGAAATTGAAGTTACGCCTCGCGATTTCGGACGAATTGCCGCTCAAACGGCGAAACAAGTCGTGACGCAGCGCATTCGCGAAGCGGAGCGCGGTTTGATTTACAACGCTTTTATCGACAAAGAAGAAGATATCGTTACGGGGATTCTTCAGCGTCAAGATCAGCGTAATATTTATGTGGACTTGGGCAAGGTTGAGGCAGTGCTGCCTTTGACAGAGTTGATGCCGACCGATAAGTTCAAGCAGGGCGACCGCATCAAAGCGTATATTACGAAGGTGGAGAACACGACCAAAGGGCCGCAAATCATTTTGTCCAGAACGCACCCTGGTCTTCTTAAACGTCTGTTCGAGCTGGAAGTTCCGGAAATTTTCGACGGTGTGGTGGAGATTCGTTCGGTTGCCCGTGAAGCGGGATTCCGCTCCAAGATCGCGGTTCATTCCCGCAATCCGGAAGTCGATCCTGTAGGCTCCTGCGTAGGACCTAAAGGGCTTCGCGTCCAAACGATCGTAACCGAGCTTCGCGGCGAGAAAATCGACATCGTTCGTTGGATGGAAAGCGTTGAGGAATATGTGGCGAATGCGCTTAGTCCTTCCAAAGTGCTTGAAGTCCAAATTCATGAAAATGAGAAAATGGCGCGCGTCATCGTGCCGGACTACCAGCTTTCTCTGGCGATCGGGATCAAAGGGCAGAATGCCCGCCTGGCAGCCAAGTTGACCGGCTGGAAAATTGACATTAAGAGTGAAACACAAGCGGAGCAAGAATTTGGCCGAGTGAAAACTTATACAGAAGAAATGCATCAAGATTCAGTCTCCATCGATTAAGTTTTTGTTTGAAAGCAAGGGGTGATCGGAATGAAGCAGAGAAAAGTCCCTCTGAGAAAATGCGTGGCCTGCCAGGAAATGATGCCGAAGAGGGAGTTGATCCGCGTCGTCAAAACGCCTGAGGATGACATTCTCATTGATCTTAAGGGGAAGAAATCCGGGCGCGGTGCCTACTTATGCGGGAAAGTTTCTTGTTTTAAATTGGCAAAGAAAAGCAAAGCCTTGGATCGAGCACTTAAGCATGCCGTTAGCGCCGATATTTATGACCAATTGGAGCAAGATTTCATTCGCGTCGAAGATGAGTTCCTCTCTTCCAAAGAGGAGGAATCCGATGATGAATCCTAAATTTTCATCCCAATTAGGTCTGGCGATGCGGGCGGGGAAGCTTGTTACCGGCGATGAAGGAGTTTTCAAAGCCATTCGTTCGGGAGAAGCCAAACTTGTCATTATGGCGAAGGACGCTTCGGCTAATACACGTAAGAAATTTCAGGACAAATGCCAGTTCTATGGGGTTTCACTCATGGAAATTGGATCGAAATATGAATTGGGCCGCAGCATTGGAAAAGAGATGCGTGTCACCATAGGTGTATTGGACGGAGGCTTCGCACAGATGCTGCAGAAAAGTCAAGAAAATCCTGCGGAGGTGGAACATATTGACCAATAAACAACAAGATAATAAAGACAAAACGCGCGTATACGAATACGCCAAACAGCTTAATATGAGCAGTAAAGAGATTATAACTATTCTTAAACGTTTGAATATCCCAGTTAACAATCATATGAGTGTAATGGAAAATGACGCGGTTAGTTCCGTTGAAAAATTTTTCCGTGATATAAAAGCAAATGCGGCTGCCAAACGAGCAGCTACGGACGGAGGAAATGTGAATTCATCGACGACGAATCAGAATCCTGCAACGCAGGCTCCAGCACAAGAGAATAAAGGTGCAGCAACGGGGGCTTCCAAGCCTGTTGCTTCCTCAGAACAATTAGCCAACCAAACGAATAATGGTGCAGCTGCACCGGCTCAATCGAATTCAACATCGCCGAATACGAATCGTTCTTCCCAGCCACAACGTGACGGTCGTTCCGGCGGTCAGGGTCAAGGCTCTTATCAAGGCGGCGGACGTTCCGGCGGTCAAGGCCAAGGCGGACAACGTTCCGGCTATCAAGGCTCCAACTCCGGCAGCGGACGTCCAAGCGGCCAAGGCCAGGGCGGCCAGCGCTCCGGCTATCAAGGCTCCAATTCTGGCGGCGGACGTCCAGGCGGTCAAGGTCAAGGTCAAGGCGGCCAGCGTTCCGGCGACAGACCTCCTTTCCGCTCGAATGACAGCCGTCCAGGCGGATCTTCCGGCGGTTACAACAATCAACGTCCAGGCGGTCAAGGCCAAGGCGGCGCTCCTCGCAGCAACAACAATTTCGCTGCATCCCGTCCGAATCCGGGCGCAGGCGCACCGGCTGCCGGCGGATCTAACCTGAGCGGCAACCGTTCGCAAGGGCCGAGCGGCAACCGCAATACAGGTCCAGGCCGTCCTAACAAACCGTATGACAACCGCAATAACCAAAGTGGAAGACCGGTCATTCAAGAAGCGAAGCCGCAGTTCCACGTTGGAGCTTCAGCGGCCGAGTTGGATGATGCGGCAGCGAAGGCTGGCGTAATCACAACGAAGAAATCGAAGCCGACGCCAAAGCGCTTCGACGATAACCGCTCCGGGGGAAATCGCGGACCAGGTAACAGAGGCAATCAACGCGGCAACAACAGAGGCAGATACCAACAGGAAACGGTCAAGAAAGAGAAAATCGATAACACACCTAAGAAAATCATCGTCCGCGGCAGCATGACCGTCGGTGAAACGGCGAAATTGCTCCACAAAGATGCTTCCGAGGTTATCAAAAAGCTGCTGTTCCTGGGAACAATGGCAACCATTAACCAAGAGCTTGATCTGGATACGATCCAATTGATCGCAACCGAGTTCGGCGTTGAGGTTGAAATTAAAATCAAAGTCGAAGAAGATAACTTCGAGACTTTCGAAGAGATCGACGATGCGGCAGATCTGCTTGAGCGTCCGCCTGTTGTTACGATCATGGGTCACGTCGATCACGGTAAAACGACGTTGCTCGATGCCATTCGTAAAACTAGCGTAACCGAAGGTGAAGCGGGCGGTATTACGCAGCACATCGGGGCGTACCAAGTTGAAGTTAACCAGAAGAAAATCACGTTCCTGGATACACCGGGTCACGAAGCGTTCACAACCATGCGTGCCCGCGGTGCACAAGTAACGGATATTACAATTATTGTCGTTGCAGCCGATGACGGCGTTATGCCACAAACGGTAGAGGCGATCTCCCATGCCAAAGCGGCAGGTGTTCCGATCATCGTCGCAGTGAACAAAATCGATAAAGAAGGCGCAAATCCAGACCAAATCAAACAAGCTCTTACCGCTTATGAATTGGTTCCGGAGGAGTGGGGCGGCGATACGATTTTCTGCGAAATTTCCGCGAAGCAGCGCATCGGACTTGAGAATCTCTTAGAGATGATCTTGCTCGTAGCGGAAGTTCAAGAATACAAAGCTAACCCGAACAAGCGTGCAAGAGGTACTGTCATCGAAGCCGAGCTGGACAAAGGCAGAGGTCCGGTGGCTCGCGTTCTGATTCAGCACGGTACTTTGAAGGTTGGAGACAGCTTCGTAGCGGGTGTTCACTTCGGTCGGATCAGAGCGATGGTCAACGACAAAGGCAAACGCTTGAAAGAAGCGGGTCCTTCAACACCGGTTGAGATTACGGGTCTGACCGACGTTCCTCAAGCTGGAGATCCATTCTTGGTGTACGAAGATGAGCGTAAAGCTAGAGACATCGCTGAGCGCCGCGCAATTGCATTGCGTCAATCCGAGATGACGGCGAATTCGCGCGTTACATTGGATGACCTCTTCAAGCACATCAAAGACGGCGAAATCAAAGATCTGAACGTCATCATCAAAGGGGACGTTCAAGGCTCTGTAGAAGCATTGAAGAGCTCCCTCGAGAAGATCGAAGTGGAAGGCGTTCGCGTCAAAATCCTGCATAACGGTGTAGGTGCGATTACGGAGTCCGATATCATTCTGGCTTCCGCATCCAACGCGATTATTATCGGATTCAACGTACGTCCAGAACCGGCTGCGAAATCTACGGCTGATCAAGAGAAAGTCGACATTCGTCTGCACAACATCATCTACAACGTCATTGAAGAAATCGAGCAGGCCATGAAAGGTATGCTGGATCCAATCTTCAAAGAAGTGCTGCTTGGCCAAGCCGAAGTCCGGAACGTATTCAAAATTACGGGTTCAGGAACGATTGCCGGTTGTATGGTCACATCGGGCAAAATTGCTCGTAATGCGCAAACACGCTTGATCCGCAGCGGTATTGTTGTCCATGAAGGCAAAATCGATTCCTTGAAACGATTCAAAGATGACCAAAAAGAAGTGGCCCAAGGTTACGAATGTGGTATATCTCTGGAGCGTTATCATGATATTAAAGAGGGCGACATTATTGAAGCCTTCATCATGGAGTCCGTTGAGAGGTGATAACAAATGGCTAGGGTTCGCGTAGGCCGCGTAGGCGAGCAAATTAAGAAAGAATTAAGCCAAATCGTGCAATCGGAGCTAAAAGATCCGCGTATCGGGTTCCTGACCGTAACGGGTGTCGACGTAACGAATGATTTGTCCATGGCTCGCGTGTTTCTAAGCGTCATGGGTACGGATGAACAGAAAGAGGCTACTTTGAAGGCTCTTTCTGCCGGATCCGGATACATTCGTTCCGAACTTGGGAAACGAATTCGGTTGCGTAAAATTCCGGAGCTGCAATTCAGATTCGATGCGTCGATCGATTACGGCAGTCACATCGAGAATTTGCTGCATAAGCTCAATCAGGAAGGAAATCCAAGCGTATGAACGATAGAATGATCCATGCCAACGAATACAGCCAGCAGCTGGAAGCAGCGGCTAAGTTTATCGAGCAGCATGATGATTTCTTGGTGGTATCTCACATCCAGCCGGATGGAGATGCCGCCAGTTCTACATACGCGACGGGCTGGCTTCTGGATCAGCTTGGGAAATCCTATACGATGATCAATGAAGGTGCCATGCCTTCGAAATTTTCCTATTTATCTGGAAGCGATCGTGTTCTCGACTACAGCCGGAACGTGCCGGAAAGGCAATACCGGACCATCATAAGTGTTGATTGTGCTGATTTCTCCAGAATAGGTAGGGTCAGCACTCTTTTTGATGAAGGAGCCGATTTGCTCAATATAGATCATCACCCGACGAACGATAATTTCGGAACGTGCCATCTCATTAAGCATGATGCTGCCGCAACCGTTCAGATTTTGTACGATTTGGCTATACATATGAACTTGAAGCCCGACCTGGTGTTTGGAGATTGCATCTATACAGGGCTTTTGACAGATACAGGCGGCTTCCGATATTCCAATACATCGCCGGAAGTGATGCAGATGGGAGCATCTTTGCTCGATCTGGGTGTAGAGGGATCCGTTATCGCGGAGCAAGTGTTGGAAAGAGTCACATATTCACAAATCGTCCTGCTGCAGAAAGCACTATCCACGCTATCGTTCGCACATGACCGGAAGTTAGCATGGCTTGCCGTATCGCTTGCCGATCTGGAGGCCACGGGTGCTTCCAGCGAGGACTTGGACGGGCTCGTCAACTATCCCCGGAATGTGGAGGGGGTTGAAGTGGGGATGCTGTTTAAAGAGAAGGCAGCCGGCGTGATCAAGGTCAGTCTCCGCTCATCCGGTCTTGTCGATGTTGCGGCGGTCGCTCAATCGCTGGGCGGCGGCGGCCATGTGCGGGCATCCGGGTGCACGATCCACGGGACTCTGGAACAAGCGGTAGAGAGAATGGTGCAGGAAGTAGGGAGCAAGCTGAAATGACGCAACAATCATTGGAAGGTATTCTGCCTGTATGGAAGCCCGAGGGCTTCACATCTCACGATGTAGTGGCCAAAGCCAGAGGCATACTCGGCATCAAACGGATCGGTCATACCGGCACGTTGGATCCCCAGGTTACCGGGGTTTTACCGCTTTGCATTGGCCGGGCCACCCGTATGGTCGAATACATGCAAGAGCTGCCCAAAGAGTATGAGGCGAAGCTGCTGGTCGGACTCTCCACCGATACGGAGGATATGACCGGTACAGTTACAGCGGAAGTGCCTCACGTTCATTTGGAAGAATCGCAAGTCCGAGACATTTTGCATCGTTTCGTCGGTGACATCGACCAGACGCCTCCTATGTTTTCCGCCGTGAAAGTCGATGGGAAGCGGCTTTATGAGCTTGCTCGCGAGGGCAAGGAAGTCGAGCGCAAATCCCGCCGCGTGACGATCCATCGTTTGGATATTGTTCGAATGGACCTCACAGCCGAGCGACCGGAAATTCATTTCCGCGTGCTGTGCTCCAAAGGGACCTATATCCGAACGTTATGTGTGGATATCGGCAAAGCGCTGGGGTACCCAGCCGTTATGAAAAGTTTGATCCGCACTTCAACCGGCAGTATCCGCAAGGAGCAATGCTTAACCTTCGAGCAAATTGCCGAGCTGAAGAAGCAAGGCGATTTGCAGAATCATCTGATTCCGATGGATCAGGCGATTTCGCACATTCCTGCCGTGGAGCTGTCCGCTCAGGAAGCCGTACATGTTCAGCAAGGGAAGCGAATTGCCTTGCCTGCGCAGCGCGTAGAAAGTGCGAAGGATTCTCAAGTGCTAGTGCGCGCTTATTCGCCCGATCAACGTTTTCTTGGCTTGTTCGAATGGAGAAGCGCTGGCCAAATCCTGATCCCTTCGAAAGTGTTTCATTAGACGAAATGTCCGGGACAGGCTGAAATGGATAGGTGAAATGAACTTATATGCAAATAATACCGATATCATATCCCATCGATTTTGATGCTGCGTCTGTATTTGCAGGCGAGCAGGTTGTAGCGATCGGCGACTTTGACGGTGTCCATCTGGGGCACCAGGAAGTGATCGGACGAGCGCTTAGCACGGCTAAGAAGCTTGGCCTGCCATCGGCCATCATGACCTTTCATCCTCATCCCCGAGCGGTCATGGGGCAGGATAAATACTTAGATCTCTTGACGCCAATGCAAGCGAAGATGGAGAAGTTCGCCTCGCTGGGTGTCAGTCACACGTATGTCGTCACATTCGATGCTTCGCTAATGCGGCTATCCCCTGAGCAATTCGTGGATCAAGTGTTGGATCGGCTTGGTGTGAACAGTGTGATCTGCGGGTTTGATTTTACATTCGGCTACCAAGGCAAGGGCAATCCGGATTCGCTATGTGAGCTGAGTCATGGGAAATTTTCAGTAGAAGTGGTGAGACCTTTTCAAATGGACGGCGAAAAAGTTAGCTCAACTCTGATTCGTGAATCGCTGCAGCAAGGGGACATTGACACCGTAACAAGACTGCTTGGGCGTCCTTACAGCATCAGCGGGAAGGTGGTTGACGGCGAGAAGCGGGGAAGACAGCTGGGATTTCCAACGGCCAATCTGGCTTTAGATGAATCGTATGTTATTCCCAGAAATGGCGTGTATGCGATTAAAGCAATCCTGAATGGGGAAACCTATAAAGGTGTAATGAATATCGGCGTGAAACCGACCTTTGCTACAGGTGAGCTCAAGCCTTCTTTCGAAGCTCATTTGTTTGACTTCTCCCAGCAAATTTACGGCGAGCGCCTGAAAGTGGAACTGATCGCTTTCCTGCGTCCGGAGCGGAAGTTCTCCTCGATTGATGAGCTGGTCACGCAGATAAAGCTGGATGCAGAAGCAGCCCGCAATTATGAGTAGCGTCGTACGAGCAGAAACAAACATTTACTTCTGCATGGCGACTATGATATACTGAATAACGTTGCCCAAGGGACTCCCTTCGGCATGAACCTTAGCTTGGATAGACGCTCTCATCGGCGATTTCTAGGCTAGTGGGGATACAATAGAATTTAGGAGATGAACAATCATGGCATTGACGCAAGAGCGCAAAACACAACTGATCCAAACACACAAGGTACATGATACCGACACAGGTTCACCAGAGGTACAAGTTGCTATCCTTACGGAGAACATCGTAAACCTTACGAACCACCTTCGTACGCACAAGAAAGATCACCACTCCCGTCGTGGTTTGCTCAAAATGGTTGGTCAACGTCGTAAGTTGCTAGCCTATGTGAAGAACAAAGATGTGAACCGTTACAGCGCTTTGATCGAAAAGCTTGGTTTGCGTCGATAAAATCGACAATGAGAAGCAACCTGTTGCTCCTTCGCTGGGCTTGATAAAGCTTGCGCAGCGTGCAGCAACGAGGTTGCTTTTTCTTGTATTTTTAAAAGGGAAAAAGAAGGAAATACTAGACAGTGCGCAGAAATAGAGGATGACTCCAAGCATAGGGCATACAGGGAATACATAGAGGAGTCTGAAGTCAAGGTGTTTGATTCTGCGTAATTAACCCAAACACAAACACATAGTGAAGCAAGTCAATTCCTTAGGAGGATGTTATGGAGAAAAGGGTACAAATGGAACTTGGCGGTAAACCGTTCATTCTTGAAACGGGCAGACTGGCCAAACAAGCCAATGCGGCTGTAACCGTTCGTTATGGCGATACGGTTGTACTAAGCACAGTAACGGCATCCAGCGGTCCGAAAGACCTGGATTTCTTCCCGTTAACCGTGAATTATGAAGAGAGACTGTACTCTGTGGGTAAGATCCCGGGCGGTTTCATTAAACGTGAGGGTCGTCCGAGCGAGAAAGCGATTCTGGCCAGCCGTCTAACGGACCGTCCGATTCGTCCGTTATTCCCGGAAGGCTTCCGTAATGACGTACAGATCGTTTCCATGGTGATGAGCGTGGATCAGGAATGCCCGCCGGAAATCGCGGCGATGATTGGAACTTCCGCTGCACTTGCGATCTCGGACGTTCCATTCAACGGACCGGTTGGCGGCGTGATCGTTGGCCGCGTTGACGGACAATTCGTGATCAATCCGACAGGCGAGACTGCCGAGAAGAGCGACCTGCACTTAACGGTTGCCGGTACGAAGGATGCCATCATGATGGTTGAAGCCGGCGCCAATGAAGTATCGGAAGACGTTGTACTGGAAGCCATCATGTACGGTCATGACGAAATCCGCAAAATCGTAGCGGTTATCGAGCAATTGGTCGAAATTGCCGGCAAACCGAAAATGGAAGTGAAGCTTCATACCGTTGATGCTGAGGTGAGCAAGGCTACGCGTGATTTCGCACAGGCCAGACTTGTCGATGCGATCAAAATTTCGGAGAAGCATGCTCGTCAAGAAGCGATCGATGTTGTGAACGCAGAAGCCGTTGAACACTTTACGGCGCTTTATGCGGAAACTCCGGAGCTGCTCGCAGACGTGAAAGAAACGCTTTATGACATCGTCAAGGAAGAAGTTCGCCGCTTGATCACGCACGATAAAGTAAGACCAGATGGCCGTAAATTGGATGAAATCCGTCCGATCGATTGCGACATCGACTTGCTGCCGCGCACACACGGCTCCGGTTTGTTCACACGCGGTCAAACGCAAGCATTAAGCGTATGTACGCTAGGCGCACTAGGGGATGTTCAAATTCTGGACGGCCTCGATCTTACAGAAACCAAACGTTTCATGCATCACTATAATTTCCCGCCGTTCTCCGTCGGGGAAGCAAGACCGCTTCGTCCGCCGGGCCGCCGTGAAATCGGACATGGTGCGTTGGGAGAGCGAGCGCTTGAGCCTATTATTCCTAACGAAACGGATTTCCCATATACGATCCGACTTGTTTCTGAAGTTCTGGAATCCAACGGGTCTACTTCCCAAGCAAGTATTTGCGCAAGCACACTAGCGCTTATGGATGCAGGCGTTCCGATCAAAGCACCGGTAGCGGGTATTGCGATGGGTCTGATCAAAGACGGTGACCATTTCTCCATTCTGTCCGATATTCAGGGGATGGAAGATCACCTCGGCGATATGGACTTTAAAGTTGCAGGTACTTCCGCAGGTATCACTGCCCTTCAAATGGATATCAAAATTGACGGTATCGACCGCAGCATCTTGCAGCAATCGCTGCAGCAAGCCAAAGAAGGCCGGATGCACATCCTGGGCAAAATGGTGGACCGCATTGCAGAGCCGAAGAAACAGCTGTCCGAATATGCGCCTAAGATTTTGACCATGAACATCAATCCGGACAAAATCCGTGACGTGATCGGGGCAGGCGGTAAAATCATCAATAAAATTATTGAAGAAACCGGCGTGAAAATTGATATCGAGCAGGACGGCCGCGTATTTATCGCTTCTTCCAACCAAGCGATGAACGAGAAAGCGCGCTCCATCATTGAGGGCATCGTGCGTGAAGTCGTTGTTGGAGAGACATACCTCGGTACGGTCAAACGCGTGGAGAAATTCGGCGCTTTCGTCGAAATTTTGCCAGGCAAAGAAGGTCTCGTGCATATCTCGCAAATATCCACAGAGCGCGTAGCGAAAGTGGAGGATGTCGTAAATGTCGGTGACCAAATCACGGTCAAAGTGACGGAGATCGATCAGCAAGGAAGAATCAATTTGTCCCGCAAAGCTACACTAACTTCGCAAGTCCCGGCGCAAACTTAAGGCCGCGTGACTTGCGAGGTCACATTCGCATAATTTTCGGATAAAGAGTCAGATCAATCTGTCTCTTTTTTGCTTTTCATCTAGGCCGGACATGCTCCGTTCTAACCTTGTCCCCTCGTGCATACAATCAGGACATAAGGATAAGGGGGACCTGTCTATGCGCTACAAGAAATGGCTTCTTCTCGGGAGTTTCTTTGCTATGGTGATGCTTGGGTTACATACGATCCCTGATGTGGGAATTTATATTGCCGCGGTGAAAGACGGCAAGAGTCCATCTGTATTCGGGACCGATTGGCAGAATCAAGAGACACTGCCCGTCTTCGCGAATACGGCTGGCCGCGCGCGGGTACAAGGCACTGACAATTCCAATACCTTATTGGAAACAATCACGCAGGAGGCGGAGAAGCGCAAAGTCGCTCCGATTAATGCGCGAATTGATTCTGTTTGGAAAGCGATCCCCGGCTATAACGGGCTTGAAGTCGATATTGCGGAGACGATGAAGCTTACGGAGCACAGACTAGACACTGGCAAAATCAATTATGTCATGAAAGAAGTGCCCCCAGCCATTCAATTGGAGGATCTGGGGCCAAATCCGGTTTACAAAGGCAACCCGAAGAAGCCGATGGTTTCCTTGATGATTAATGTTGCTTGGGGCAATGAATTTCTGCCGAGCATGCTGGAGACGCTTCGCAAGGAGAATGTTCATGCGACCTTCTTCCTGGACGGCTCCTGGTTGAAGAAGAATGTGGATGTGGCGAAGCAAATTCAAAGCGAAGGGCACGAAATGTCCAATCATGCCTATTCGCATAGGGATATGAGAAATATAAGCCGCAGCAAGGCGGTGGAGGAGATCTCCAAAACAGAAGAGCTGCTGAAGTCGCAGCTAGGCGTCAATAATACGTTGTTCGCACCGCCATCCGGCTATTTCAAACAGGAAACGATTCAAGTGGCATCTGAGTTTAAGTTGCAAACCGTCCTATGGACATTCGATACGATCGATTGGAAAAATCCGGGTGCAAGCCGAATTCTGCAGCGCCTGTCCGCCAATGTGGAACCGGGCTCGCTCATCCTGATGCATCCTACGCAATCTTCCAAGGACGCACTGCCTG
Organism: Paenibacillus sp. MAHUQ-63; assembly: GCF_028765165.1. Taxonomy (GTDB): domain Bacteria; phylum Bacillota; class Bacilli; order Paenibacillales; family NBRC-103111; genus Paenibacillus_E. The sequence continues at coordinate 351,735 of NZ_JARADB010000004.1, forward strand.
GGATGATCCGGATCATCAAAAATAAAGGGTTAACGCTGGGCACCGTCACGGAGTTGTTATCCTCAAAACGAGTAGCGGAAGCTGAGCCGTTGGCCAATTAGCCTGTCCGCTCGCAGGAAAGTTGAGTCGCTCGTACATTTTTGTTAGACTGAGAAAGTATAATTTGGAAATGGGACTTTACGGGCTTCATTTCGAGGAGGAAACAGAGTGATCAAATATCGCTTACATAACGGCCTGAGAGTGGTCATGGAACAAATACCGACGTTCCGGTCCGTCACTTTCGGGATTTGGGTCAAAACCGGCTCGCGCAACGAGTCACAAGACAAGAACGGCATTTCGCATTTTATCGAGCATATGCTGTTCAAGGGAACGGAGCGCCACTCGGCCAAAGATATCGCGGAGATCTTCGATGGCATCGGCGGTAATGTGAATGCCTTTACATCCAAAGAGTACACCTGCTACTATGCCAAGGTGCTTGATGAGCACCTGCCGCTTGCGATGGATGTGCTATCGGATATGTTTTTCAACTCTTCCTTTGATGAAGGGGAGCTGGAGAAGGAAAAGGGCGTTATCTATGAAGAAATCTCCATGTACGAAGATACGCCTGACGATCTCGTGCACGATTTATTAGCCAAAGCTTCGTACGGATCGCATCCGCTGGGGTATACGATTCTCGGCACACAAGAGAACTTGTCGCAAATGTCGTCCGACGATCTTCGAAATTATATGAAGCAGCATTATAATATCGAGAATACGGTGCTTAGCATCGCCGGTAATATTGATGATAACGTTCGCGAGCTCATCGAGAAGCATTTCGGCGGCTTCGCTTTATCCGGTGAAGAAACGAGCTACGAGGCACCTGATTTCTTGGGTGAGCTTATTTTCCACGCGAAGAAGACGGAGCAGAATCACCTCTGCCTGTCGCTGCCGGGCTTGTCGCTGCAAGAGGATAATTTGTATCCGATGGTTCTATTGAACAATGCGATCGGAGGCGGCATGAGCTCGAGGCTGTTCCAGGAAATTCGCGAGAAACGCGGCTTGGCTTATTCCGTCTACTCGTACCATTCTTCTCATATCGATAGCGGGATGTTTACGATTTATACGGGGACTGCTCCTAAACAAACGGAAGAAGTACTTAAAGTGACGATGGAGCTTCTGCATGATATCGCCGTCAAAGGCATGCTGGAGTCGGAATTGAAGAAAGGTAAGGAACAGCTGAAAGGCAGCTTGATTCTGAGCCTTGAAAGCACAAGCAGCCGAATGAACCGCTTCGGGAAGAACGAGCTGATGACCGGCAAGCACTACAGCTTGGATGAAATGCTCGCGCGCATCGACAGCGTCCAAATGGAGCATATTTCAGCCTTAACCAAATCGCTGTTCTCCACACCGTTCGCTTTATCCATGGTAGGGAACTCCGACGACGTCGTTTCCTCCTTCAGGAGGGATCAGCTTGTCTCACTCTAAGTTCGAAGTCCAAATCCAACGTCTGCCGGGGCAGGAGGACATCCAGATGCCGCAGCGGATGTCGGAAGCGGCGAGCGGATTCGATCTTCATGCAGCCGTTGACGAGCCGCTCATCCTCCAGCCGGGTGAACGGCGGCTCATTCCGACCGGTTTCGCGCTCAGCATGCCGCCGGAGCTTGAAGCACAGATCAGACCGCGAAGCGGCCTTGCATTCAAGTACGGCATCACGACGTTGAACTCGCCCGGCACGATCGATGCCGATTACCGCGGCGAAGTCAAGGTATTGCTGATCAATCACGGGCAGCAGGCGTTCACGATCGAGCGCAATGAACGGATTGCGCAGATGGTGTTCCAGCTCGTACCGGCGTTGGAACTGAAGGAAGTGTCCGAACTGGATGCAACGGTACGGGGAGCAGGCGGCTTTGGCCACACAGGCCGATAAGGCATAGATAGAAGAAGGAGAACCTCTTAACAGGGGTTCTTTTTTTTGTTTCGCTGGCGGGAAGCACCCATCTTTAGGCGAACGCATACTATAACTTATCGAAACGGACCGAGAAAGGGGTGTAAGCAAAGAATGCTTACTGGGATTTCGGTTGCTTTCATGGGCGGAGACGCCCGGCAGCTTGAAGTAATTCAAAAGTTTACCGAGTTGGATGCGACGGTGACATTAATCGGCTTTGACAATCTCGGGAGGCAATTTAGCGGCGTGACGAGCGCCAAGCTGGATCCCGTGCTGCTTCAAAGCGTGGATGTCCTTATATTGCCGGCGGTAGGTACGGATGATTCGGGACAAGTGGAATCTATATTTTCTAGCGAAGAATTGAAGCTGACGGACGTTCACATTTCTTCGCTGCCGAAGCATGCCAAAGTATATACAGGAATGGCCAAAGCGTATTTGAAGACGTTGTGTGCAGGACACGGCATTGAAGTTATTGAGTTGTTCAATCGGGACGACGTTGCGATTTACAATTCGATTCCGACCGCTGAAGGCGCGCTGATGATGGCGATCCAGAATACGGATATTACGATCCATGGTTCTGTATGTATGGTTTTAGGGTTTGGACGGACGGGGTTCACGATGGCCAGAACACTGCAGGGATTAGGGGCTACCGTTAAGGTAGGGGTAAGGAAACCCGAGCATTTTGCAAGGGCGTGGGAGATGGGTTTTCAGCCGTTTTATACGAAAGACCTGTACCCGGAAGTGGGGAATATTGACTTGCTTTTTAACACAATTCCGACTATGATAGTCACAGCGCAAGTAATTACCAATATCCCACATCGCGCGCTCATCATCGATTTGGCTTCCAAACCCGGCGGAACGGACTTCCGATTTGCCGAGAAGAGAGGCATCAAAGCGATGCTGGCGCCCGGGTTACCTGGCATCGTCGCCCCCAAATCAGCAGGCCGCATCATGGCGAACACATTAAGTCAGCTGATCGAGGAAGACTTCAAAGACAGGAGCGATGTGGAATGAATTGGCAAGGGAAAACGGTCGGTTACGCGTTAACCGGTTCTCACTGTACGCTGGAAGAGGTTATGCCTCAGATTAAGAGATTCGTAGACGCTGGTGCGAGGGTCATCCCGATCGTATCCAATACGATCATGACAACCGATACGCGTTTCGGCAAGTCGGCGGATTGGCAGCAGCAGTTGAAGGACATTACGGGGAACGATATTATTTCTACGATTGTAGATGCTGAGCCGCTCGGCCCATCCAAACTGCTTGATGTGATGGTTATCGCGCCTTGTACGGGTAATACGACAAGCAAGCTGGCTAATGCGATGACAGAAAGTCCCGTACTTATGGCGGCCAAAGCGCAAATGCGAAACTTGCGACCGCTTGTTTTAGCGATTTCGACGAATGACGGACTCGGACTCAACGCAATGAATATTGCGAAGCTTCTTATTACGAAGAACATCTTTTTTGTGCCTTTCGGTCAAGATGCACCCGGCGCTAAGCCAAATTCGTTGGTAGCCCGGATGGACTTGATCATGGAGACTTGCGAATCCGCACTGGAAGGCAAGCAGCTTCAGCCGATGATTATTGAGAGATTTCAGTACTAATTCATAGATCATTCTTGAAGGGGAGAGTCCAGCTAATGTCCAACCAGAAGCTTTTTAACGTCGCAGTAGTCGGCGCGACTGGCGCCGTCGGCGAACAAATCATCCGTCTACTAGAAGAACGGAATTTCCCCATCAAGGAACTGAAATTGCTTTCGTCCGCTCGTTCGGCAGGCGTTAGGATCCCTTTCAAAGGCCAGGATGTCATCGTTCAAGAAGCTAACCCCGGCAGCTTTGAAGGTGTGGATATCGCCTTGTTCAGCGCTGGCGGAGACGTTTCCAAAGCATTGGCGCCGCATGCGGTTGAAGCGGGAGCGATCTGTATCGATAACACCAGTGCATTTCGTATGGATGCCGATACGCCGCTTGTCGTCCCGGAAGTGAACATGGACAAAATCAATGAGCACAAAGGAATCATTGCCAACCCGAACTGTTCCACGATCCAGATGGTAGCCGCGCTGAAACCGCTATACGATCGGTATGGCATTTCTCGCATTATCGTTTCGACGTACCAAGCGGTATCTGGAGCGGGCGCGAAGGCAATCCAGGAGATGCTGAGGCAATCGAAGGAGGTTTTGGCAGGTCACGATGTGAAGCCGGATATTTTACCGGTGGGGTCGCTTCCTGTGAAACATCAAATCGCCTTTAATGCGATTCCGCAAATTGATAAATTTTTGGATAATGGATTTACGAATGAAGAAATGAAAATGATTCTTGAAACGAAGAAAATTATGGGCGATGAGTCGATTGATGTGACGGCAACCTGTGTGCGCATCCCGGTCGTGTACGGCCACTCCGAGTCCGTCTATGTGGAATTGAAAGAAGATTTCGACATCGAAGATGTGAAGTCGTTGCTTGCCGATGCTCCCGGTATCGTCCTCGTTGACAATCCGGCTGAGCAGCAGTATCCGCTGGCAGCCGATGCGGCTGGCAAGCTGGATACGTTCGTTGGACGTGTACGCCGCGATTTAAGCAATCCGAGAGCACTGAATATGTGGATTGTTTCTGACAACCTGCTCAAAGGCGCTGCTTGGAATGCTGTGCAAATTGCTGAATATATTGCTATAGAACAGTAATCGGCATGTCTGCGACCAACATGCAGTGAATATGGGGGAAACTCATGCGAATCCTTGTACAAAAGTTTGGAGGTACTTCGCTTTCCACCGCTCAGGCGAGAGAACATGTTATCGGACATATCCAAGATGCACTAATCGATGATTATAAATTAGTAGTCGTAGTATCTGCGATGGGAAGAAAAGGCGAACCGTATGCGACCGACACGCTCTTGGACCTCGTTCGGAAGAACGGGGAGGGGCTGCCGGCGCGGGAACTCGACATGCTCATGGGCTGCGGAGAATTAATCTCTGCGGTGCATTTGTGCAGTCTTTTGCAATCAAGAGGCATCAAATCTACGGTTTTGACAGGTGGGCAAGCCGGCATTCTGACGAATGACGACCACGGTAATGCGAAGATAGTTGCCATGCAGCCCAATCGTATAATAGAATTATTGGAACAAGATATGGTCGTCATTGTGACCGGATTTCAAGGCGTAACAAGCCAGAATGAGCTGACGACACTCGGACGCGGGGGCAGCGATACGTCCGCTACCGCGCTTGGAGCAGCGCTAAAGGCCGAGATCGTGGACATTTTCACAGATGTGAATGGGATTATGACAGCGGATCCAAGAATCGTCGAGGATGCCAAGCCGTTGATCCGCGTCAGCTTTGCCGAAATTTGCAACATGGCGCACAACGGCGCCAAAGTGATCCATCCGCGTGCCGTCGAGGTCGCCATGCATGCCAATATTCCGATCAGGGTGAGATCGACTTTCTCCAAAGATCCAGGAACTTTGGTGACCGCTACAGATACGATCCCGCATGATATGAATCAAGTCAGGGACCGTTTCGTAACGGGCATTGCGCATTTTACGAACATTACGCAGATTCATGTCGCTGCCGTTGAAGGGCAGTTTGATCTGCAGCTTCGCGTCTTCAAAACGATGGCGCAGAACCAAATCAGCGTAGATTTCATAAGCGTTAATCCGTCGGCGGTCGTATATACCGTATTCGATCATGAAGCGGAACGCGCCGTCAAGCTGCTCGCAAGCCAGGGCTATGAGCCACATGCACTCAGCGGCTGCGCGAAGGTTTCCGTCATCGGCGGAGGCATGAACGGCGTGCCCGGAATTATGGCGCAAATCGTAGAAGCATTGACGGTGGAAGACATACGCATCTTGCAATCAGCCGACTCGAATACGACGATCTGGGTGCTTGTGCAAGGGGAAGATATGGTTAAATCCGTTAAAGCTTTACATCATAAATTTAACTTATACAAATGAGATTCAGGAGGTGCAAACGGTGGATTTTGGAAGAGTCATTACAGCCATGGTCACTCCGTTTGACGAGCAATTGCAAGTCAACTGGGACCAAGTAGAACCGCTAATCAATTATCTGATCGAGGAGCAGCAGTCCGATAGCCTCGTGATCTGTGGGACCACCGGTGAGGCGCCTACATTAACCGACGAGGAGAAGCTGAAGCTGATCGAGCTATCCATTCGTTATGCCAAAGGCCGCTGCAAGATCATTGCTGGCACTGGAAGCAATGACACGGGCCACACCATCCATTTCTCCCAACAGGTCGAGAAGCTGGGAGTCGATTGCTTGCTCATCGTCGCTCCTTACTATAACCGTCCGTCGCAGGAAGGGCTGTACCAGCACTTCAAAGCGGTTGCTGAATCCGTTCAAGTGCCGGTTATGCTGTACAATGTACCGGGACGTACTGGCGTTAACGTGGATGCGGAGACGACGATTCGTCTATCGCAGATTGCGAATATCGTGGCAACCAAGGACTGTGCGAATACGGACCAATTGACACGCATTATCAGTGAAGCGGCACCGGGATTCCTTGTATATAGCGGGGATGACAGCAATGCGCTGCCGGCGTTATCCGTTGGTGCGTATGGCATTATCAGCGTGGCCAGTCATGTGATTGGAAAAGAAATGCAATCTATGGTAAAGTATTATCTAGAAGGCAACATTCAGCAAGCGGCAGAACTTCATCGTAAGCTCCATCCTATCTTTACTGGCATTTTCCGTGTACCGAGCCCTGCGCCAATCAAGCATGCTCTAGCACTGAAAGGGATCCAGACAGGGGGAGTCAGACTTCCGTTGGTTCGCGTATCCGAGCAAGAAGGACAATTCATCCAATCACTTTTTGTATGATAACGCCTAATGAATCGGTGCTTCCGGCATCGGTTTTCTTTTTTTGGGGAAGCTAGTGCAAATAGCAGTAAACTTGTATTTGTAGTTTTTTTTCATGTATAATGGTGGCAAGTGACTAGTTCGGTTTTTCATTTAAAATTCGTCGTCCAATCTATGAAGGAGGTATATTCTTGTCCAAAAAAAATATTGATAAACTTTTGATCTTCGCTCTTGGCGGCGTGGGCGAAATCGGGAAAAATATGTATTGCGTTCAGTATGCGAACGATATCATCGTTATTGATAGTGGTTTGAAGTTTCCTGAGCAGGACATGCTCGGAATCGATATTGTCATTCCAGATATCGGATACTTAACGGAGAATCGGGATAAAGTACGCGGCATTATTATTACTCACGGCCATGAAGATCACATCGGCGGCTTACCTTACGTGCTGAAGCATTTGAATGTTCCTTTGTATGCGACTAAGCTTACAATGGGGCTGATCGAAGCGAAGCTGAAGGAAGCGAATTTGCTCGGTACGACGAACCGAATCCTCATCAATGCGGATTCCGTGCTCTCTCTAGGCACTATTACAGCAACTTTCTTCAAAACCAATCACAGTATCCCTGATTCTGTTGGTGTTGCGCTCGATACGCCGGAAGGCGTCGTGGTCCATACAGGGGACTTCAAATTTGACCAGACTCCTGTGAATGATCAATACGCAGATTTGCACCGAATGGCCGAGATCGGGAAAAAAGGCGTTTTGGCCTTGCTTTCCGACAGCACCAACGCTGAGCGTCCCGGTTACACGGGATCCGAGCGCAGTGTAGGCGTCGAGATTGAAGAAGTGTTCCGTAAGGCTAAGCAGAGAGTCGTCATTGCTACTTTTGCATCTAACATTCACCGCGTACAGCAGGTGTTCGATGCAGCGGCAGCGACGAATCGTAAAGTTACCGTCATCGGTCGAAGCATGGTGAATGTCGTATCGATTGCCAGCGAATTAGGTTACTTGAACATTCCGGATGGCATGTTGATTGAGCCTGAGGAAGTAAACAAGCTGGCTGCTGACCGGGTTGTCATTCTGTCTACAGGTAGTCAAGGCGAGCCAATGTCAGCACTGACTAGAATGGCGCGTTCCACCCACCGCAAGGTAGATATTTTGCCTGGAGATACCGTCATCATTGCAGCTACGCCGATTCCAGGTAATGAACGAGACGTAGGACGTACTGTGGACGAACTGTTCCGTATTGGCGCTAACGTTATTTATGGCCCAGGTTCCGTTACCGGCGTACACGTTTCAGGTCACGGCAGCCAGGAAGAATTGAAGCTGATGCTCAATTTGATGAAGCCTAAATACTTTATTCCGATTCACGGTGAATATCGCATGCTGCGTCAACACGGTCATCTCGCGGAGTCTGTCGGAATGGAAAAAGAAGATATTTTCATTTGCGATATCGGGGATACGGTAGAAATTCAGAACGGTGTTGCCCGCAAAGGCTCTAAAGTTCAAAGCGGTAACATTCTGATTGATGGACTGGGCGTCGGAGATGTAGGCAACATTGTGTTGCGTGACCGTAAGCTGCTGTCGCAAGACGGTATTCTGGTGGTCGTTGTTACTCTCAGCAAACAAGATGGCAAAATTTTATCCGGACCGGATATCATTTCTCGCGGATTCGTCTATGTACGTGAATCGGAGGGCCTCTTGGAAGAAGCCAATCGAATCGTAACCAATACGTTAACGAAGCTTATGAATGAAAATGTTAATGAATGGGCATCTTTAAAAACTAACGTGAAAGATGTTCTCGGACGCTTTTTATATGAACAAACCAGAAGAAGACCAATGATCCTTCCAATTATCATGGAAGTCTAGGCTCGAACAGTCACTTGAACCTATGCAAATAGCAAAGCTCTCTCCTTAACCGGAGGGAGCTTTTTTCAGTTGGTTCTGTGCACGGGAGGATGCATGAAAGAGAGCAAGCTTATTCATACTATGGGAGATAATGCACCATGATGGCAAGGTCATTTCGCCAAATTCGAAGGGGGACTCTTAATGGCATCATCTAATGATCCGAAGCAGCAGGAACCGGGATCCGAGGAAATCAAGAAAAATCCAGTACTGGAGAACATTCAGCAGCTGGGTCAGACGAATACGATTTCGGGCGAATCCAACATTTTTTGTCTCACCATAATCGGGCAAGTGGAAGGGCACATCGTCCTCCCCCCGCAGAATAAAACAACCAAATACGAGCATCTGATTCCGCAATTGGTTGCGGCTGAACAAAATCCGAAGATCGAAGGGGTCATGATCATTCTCAATACCGTAGGCGGTGATGTGGAAGCCGGGCTGGCGATTGCAGAAATGGTGTCAACGCTTTCGAAGCCTTCCATTGCACTTGTTCTGGGCGGCGGTCACAGCATCGGCGTGCCGATCGCCGTGTCGGCCGACTATTCCATTATTGCGGAAACGGCCACGATGACGATTCATCCGATCCGGTTGAACGGGTTAATTATCGGCGTGCCGCAAACATTCGAATATTTGGATAAAATGCAGGAACGCGTCGTTCGGTTTGTGACGAAGCATTCCAATGTTACCGAAGAGAAGTTTAAGGAATTGATGTTCAAAACGGGAGAGTTGACCCGGGATATCGGCACAACGGTTATTGGCGAGGATGCCGTTAAATACGGTTTGATTGATCAGGTCGGCGGCATAGGCGACGCCATCAGGGAGCTGAACAAGCGGATTGAAGCCAAGAAAGCGACGGCGGGCGGTGGCATTGTCCAATGATCCATTATTCGGTCGTCCCGATGGATGTGATATTTGAAGGGGCAGAGGCGTTCCGGCCTCAGTTTATCGATGTCGATCAAGGCGGCGTCAAGCTGCAAATCGAACCGCTCAGCGGCTTTCAAGGACGAATTGTCAGACTGTACAGCTGTAATCCTCAAGATTTTTTGAAAGAGCAATATGCCCCAGGCACTATTATTTCGTATAGTCCTGCTCCGGAAGGGACTTCAATCACATAAAGCGCCGCTGCTGTATCATCCCTCTAGCCAAATATGGTATAATGTGGACTCGGGGGTGACAGGCGTGGCGAAACGCAAGAAAAAAGGCAAAGCTCTAAAAACAAGCTTACTATTTGAGTTATACGGCATACTGATTTTGATTTTCTCGGTCATTGCGCTTGCCCATCAGGGGCATGTCGGGAATTCGCTCATTTACCTCTTTCGGTTTTTCGTAGGAACGTGGTACTCGCTAATACCGCTCATATTCATATATGTGGCCTTATATGCCATGATCAAACGGGCTTGGCCGCAGATGGTGACCCCCAAGAAAGTCGGTATTCTGCTGTTCATTCTTGGACTATTGATCAAGAATCAGATTGATTTGTTCGCTCAGCTTTATCCGGATGGCGGCTTCAGCTCCGGCAAAATCATTTCCTCTACATGGAATGCCATGCTGGACGGATTGAAGCCTACGGATGCCGGCAAAGCCGCTTTGGAATACGGGATCGGCGGAGGCATGATCGGTGCCGTACTCTACAGCATCTTATACTTTCTGTTCGACTATCTGGGCGCTAGACTCATTCAATATGCGCTGTTTGTTATCGGTTTCATCCTGGCCACAGGAATTTCCTACGTCGACATCGGCAATGTGATCCGCGGCCGATTCAGCAACGTCGGACAAAATTTCAAGGACAGGATGCAGGAATGGCTGCAGGACCGGGATGCCCGCCAGCCTCAACCTGCCACAGCGGGGGCCAGCGAGAAGAAGGTGAGGAAGCCGGCCTACGTGCCTGTCGACGATGAATTCGACGAGGAAGTGTTCCAGCCGGTCAAGAAGGCGAAGAAGTCGCCCTTGTTCATGGAACTGCTGCGTCCGATCAAAGAGGGGCGCAAGAAACGTGAGACTGCTCCAGTCGATGAGCAGGACGATGACTTTCAACATGCAACGGATGACGAAGCTGCGGAACAAGTCGTTTATAAGTCTGGCACCGTACAAGCTGCAGACGATCTTGCGGGCGACGAAGGTGAGCTTCCCGTAACGCCGATCATTCGCGATTTCCAAGAGCAGGTGTTCCAGGAAGCGCAGCAAACGGTCAAGCCTGCTGCCGCCCCACCGCTCAGCGCGGTTCCCAAACCGCAGTCCGGAGGATCCGCAAGCGCGGAAGGGGACGATGAACCGGTTACGCTCGAATTCCAAGAGAATGTGCCCGTTGTCCAGACACGGCCCTACGAAATGCCGTCGCTTGAACTGCTGGCTAAGCCGGCAGTCGGCAAAGGCAGCGAAATGTCCGACTACAAAGCCAATGCCAGGAAGCTGGAAGCAACGCTGGAGAGCTTCGGCGTCCGGGCGAAGGTGCTTGAAGTCGTCCGCGGACCGGCAGTTACTCGCTATGAGATACAGCCGGATGTCGGCGTGAAGGTGAGCCGGATCGTCTCCTTGACGGACGATATTGCCTTGGCGCTGGCTGCCAAGGATATCCGGATGGAAGCCCCGATACCGGGGAAATCGGCCATCGGGATTGAAGTCCCGAACCTGGAGGTTTCGGTCGTTACGATGCGGGAAGTGATGGAAACGTCCGCCTTCCAGGAATCCGCCTCGCGGCTCTCCGTGGTGTTAGGGCGCGATATTTCCGGACAGCCGATTGTCGGCAACCTGGCGAGAATGCCCCATTTGCTCGTAGCAGGAGCAACGGGTTCAGGGAAATCCGTCTGTATCAACGGGATTATTACAAGCATTCTATACAAAGCGAAGCCGAACGAAGTGAAATTTCTGATGATCGACCCCAAAATGGTCGAGCTCAATGTGTATAACGGAATTCCGCACCTGCTGGCTCCGGTCGTTACTGACCCGCGCAGAGCATCGCTTGCGCTCAAGAAAGTCGTTGTCGAGATGGAGAAGCGATATGAGCTATTCTCCAAAAGCGGAACACGCAACATCGAGGGTTATAATGCGATGCTGACTGAGAGCGGAACAGCCGCTCCGCTGCCGTACTATGTGGTCATCGTGGACGAGTTGGCCGACTTGATGATGGTCGCCGCGAACGATGTGGAGGACTCGATCTGCCGTTTGGCGCAAATGGCCCGTGCTGCGGGCATTCACTTGATTATTGCGACACAGCGTCCATCCGTTGACGTCATTACAGGGGTCATCAAAGCGAACATCCCTTCGCGTATCGCCTTCGGTGTATCTTCGCAGGTGGACTCTCGGACGATCCTGGATATGGTCGGGGCGGAGAAATTGCTGGGCCGGGGCGATATGCTATATTTGCCTGTAGGCGCATCCAAACCTGTACGCGTACAGGGAGCCTTTCTTTCCGATCAAGAGGTCGAGCATGTAGTTACATTCGTTCGGACTCAAGAGCAAGCTAATTACCAAGAGGAATTGGTACCGCAAGTAGAGGATATGCCGGAGCAAAACAACGAGGTTGAGGACGAGCTCTACGACCAGGCGGTCCAGATCGTGCTGGAAGCGAAACAAGCGTCCGTCTCCCTGCTCCAAAGGCGCATGCGAGTCGGCTACACACGTGCGGCCAGACTTGTGGATGCAATGGAAGCCAAAGGCGTCGTCGGCCCTTATGAGGGAAGTAAGCCTCGTGAGGTGTTAATGTCGATTGAGCAGTACCATCATAACCGAATCTCCTCATAATTCTCGATGTCGAGCACACTCTCCGGAAGGAGAGTGTTTTTTGTTTGCATAAACGATGTCTCCCTTTCTCATAATAAGCAAAGAAAAGCAAGAAAAGGCTCTTATTTGAAAAGTGAGGTTGAGAAGGGGAATGAATAAACGGTTAATCGTGTTAACTTTTTGTATTGTTTTCGTTCTTGTTGTCGCTTTCCAGTTAAAAGGGAAATTTAATCCTCCGGCACAAGAGACGTTCAGCAAGAATGAAATCCGTTATGGTGCAACGGGCTCGGACGTGAATGAGCTGCAGGGCCGATTGAAGTTCATAGGCTTCTACGGCGGTAATATTGATGGCGACTTTGGCTATAAGACATTAACAGCCGTGAAACGTTTTCAAGGTGAGTTCGGAATGATTGTGGATGGCATCGTGGGCCCTAAGACGAAGTTGAAGCTGTGGGAAGCGACGAAAAATTGGAAGCCGACTGCACCTGCGACAGGCGGAGGGGGAAGCGGCACCGGCACCGGCACTGGCACCGAGAATACGACTTCAACCGATAAGCCGGCAAATTTAATTCCTTCCAACAATCTGGGGCTGTCGGAGCAAGATATTAATTTGATGGCTAATGCCGTACATGGCGAGGCTCGGGGTGAACCGTATGTGGGACAAGTGGCCGTGGCCGCCGTCATTTTGAACCGAGTGAAATCGGCGAGCTTTCCGAATACCGTGTCTGGCGTTATTTTTCAACCGGGCGCTTTCACAGCCGTAGCCGACGGTCAAATTTGGCTCACGCCGAACGAGTCGACGAAGAAAGCGGTTCGAGATGCTTTGAGCGGATGGGATCCGACAGGCGGATGCATTTACTATTTCAATCCGGCAACCGCAACGTCCAAATGGATTTGGAGCCGGCCTCAAGTGAAAACAATCGGTAAACACATCTTTTGTAAATAAATGATTAAAAGGACAAGGAGAAGGAACCGCCTTTGGTTGCTTCTCCTCTTCGTATAGGAATATAATGGATGTAGATTCCGATCTCAGAAGGGAGACTGACCTTTGAAGCATATACAATTTGAGCGCACTACGTTGAACCACATTCGTTTGCATGTGCTGCCGACAGACCGGTTCAAAACGTTTGCTATTTCCGTGTACATAGGCCGGCCCTTAGACGAAGAAACGGTCACGAATACGGCGTTGACCCCGTTCGTATTAAGAAGAGGAACCGAATCGCGGCCGGAAACCAAGCAATTTCGCGAATATTTGGACGATTTATACGGCGCTGGATTCGGGTTCGATATTTATAAAAGAGGCGACTACCAGATCGTACAGATGCGGATGGATATTATTAACGACCGGTTCGTGAAATCGGCGGAATCCCTGCTGAAACAAGGGCTTGAGTTTGTAGGGGAGACGCTGACGCGCCCGGCGCTGGAGGAGAATCGTTTCCGCAGCAAATATGTGGACTCCGAGAAACAGACGCTTCAGAAGCGGATTGAATCGGTGATCAATGATAAAATCCGTTACGCGGCTGAGCGCTGTATCGAAGAAATGTGCAGCGGTGATCCGTACCGGCTCCATCCGTTAGGCAAAATTGCGGATTTGGACCGTATTAATCCCGAACAGCTGTACGAACAATATAAGGAATGGCTGCAAACGTCTCCGTTGGATATTTATGTCGTAGGGAATACGACGCTTGCTGAGGTTGAGGGCATTGTCCGGACTGCATTCAATATCGATAGAAAGCAGGACGTCGGTTATGTAACTTCCGCACCGCGGGGGACTTCCGGCGAAGTGAAGACGGTTGTCGAGCGTCTGGATGTCAACCAGGGCAAGCTGAATATGGGTCTGCGCACGAACATATCGTATCGTGATGAGCTTTATCCGGTTGCTTTGATGTACAATGGTGTTCTTGGCGGTTACCCGCATTCCAAACTATTCATCAATGTCCGTGAGAAAGCTAGCTTGGCTTACTATGCTTCATCCCGTTTCGACGGACACAAAGGGATTCTGACGATTCAATCCGGGATTGAGATGGCGAATTATGAGAAAGCGGTTGATATTATCCGCAAGCAGCTAACGGCGATGGAGCAGGGAGACATCAACGACATCGAACTGAGCCAAACCCGGGCGATGATTGCCAATCAATTGAGAGAAATACAGGATTCCGCGTTCGAACTGATTTCTTTTGATTTCAATGCGATCTTATCGGGGAAAGAACGTACGGTAACCGGCTTGATCGAGTCCGTGGAACAAATCGATGTTGCGGCGATTGCCGACGCAGCCAAGAAAGTTCAGCTGGATACGATTTACTTTTTGCGGGATCAGAAAGGAGAGTAGGCCATGAAAGTTGTTCCATATCCACACCTGGGTGAAACGATTTATCACGAAGTGCTTGAGAATGGGCTTCATGTGTTTGTTCTCCCCAAAGAAGGGTTTCAGAAAACGTACGCAACGTTCACGACGAAATATGGCTCGATCGACAATGATTTCCAAGTTGAGGGCAAGGAAGCCGTGCAGGTGCCGGACGGCATCGCACATTTCCTGGAGCATAAAATGTTTGAGGAGCCGGAAGGCGATATATTCGCTACATTCGCATCAAACGGAGCTTCGGCTAACGCATTCACAAGCTTTGACCGGACCGCGTATTTGTTCTCCTCTACTGACAATTATTTAACGAATTTAACGACGCTAATTAATTTCGTGCAAAACCCATACTTTACCGACGAGAACGTCGAGAAAGAGAAGGGCATTATCGGTCAGGAGATCAAGATGTATGAGGACAATGCCGACTGGCGCAGCTATTACGGATTGATCGAATCCTTATACGCCAAGCATCCTATTCATATCGATATCGCCGGAACGGTAGCATCGATTTCCGAGATAACCAAAGAAACTTTGTATGAGTGCTATAACACGTTTTACCATCCGAGCAATATGAGCCTGTTCGTCGTGGGAGGCGTAGATCCGGAAGAAGTCATTAAGCTTGTCAGGGATAACCAAGCGGCCAAAACATTCCCGCCGCAGGGCGAAATCAAGCGCTTCTTCCCGGAAGAGCCGGCAGAAGTGAACGAGGCTCGCAGAGTGACGATGCTGCCGGTTTCGATGCCCAAATGTTTAATCGGTTTAAAGGAGGCGGCGCCTTCCGTACAAGGCAAGGAGCTGCTGGTCCGCGAATTGACGACGAAAGTGATGCTGGACGTTCTATTCAGCTCAAGCTCGGATATTTATCAATCGTTATATGATGAACAACTAATTACGGATAACTTCGGACATGAGTATAACTGCAGCGATGGGTACGCCTTCTCCATTCTCGGCGGCGATACGAAGCATCCCGATCAGCTGGTCGCCCGCATCCGGGAGGAAGTGGAGAAGCGGAAGAGTACGGGGCTGGACGAAGTGACGTTTGAGCGCAGCCGGAAGAAGAAAATCGGCAATTTCCTGCGAATGATGAATTCACCGGAATCCATTGCGAACGAGTTTACGAAATACCGGTTCAAAGGAATCGATCTGTTCGATATATTACCGGTCTATGAGCAAATTACCCTAGATGATGTGAATCGCCGGTTCCGGGAGCATTTCGATTGGAGTAAGCTTGCGGTATCTATTGTCCAAAGCCGTGAGAAGTCGTGACCTTCACGAAGCCGTTTAACGAACAAACCGTCCTCATCACGGGAGCAAGCCGCGGCATTGGAGCAGCCATTGCCGAGCGGTTTGCCGCGGTAGGCATGCAAGTCGTCATCCACTACCGCGACTCCCACGAGGCGGCGAATGAAGTGGCGAGAGCTTGTATGAAGCATGGCGCCAAAGTATTGACGGTATCAGCTGATGTGAAGTCGCGTGAACAGATTATGGCGATGAAAGAGAAGCTAGAGCAGAAGGATATGATCCCCGATATCGTTGTGAATAACGCCGGTATTGCCCATTATGGTTTGCTCTCCGATGTTAGCGAGGAAGAGTGGGATGCGGTGATGAACGTGAATCTTAAGGGAGCTTTCCTCTGTTCGCAAACGTTCATGAAGGCTATGATCTCCCAAAAGTACGGACGTATCATTAATGTTTCTTCCATATGGGGCATCTCGGGCGCTTCCTGCGAAGTCGTTTACTCCACAGCCAAGGGCGGCCTGAATGCTTTCACCAAAGCGCTGGCTAAGGAGTTGGCCCCCTCGGGAGTGACGGTGAACGCCGTTGCACCGGGAGCGGTCGAAACTGAAATGATGTCCGGCTTCGAGACGGAAGAGCGTGATGCGATTGCCAGCGAAATTCCGGTCGGCCGCTTCGCCATGCCGCATGAAGTTGCTTCGCTCGTCTATTTCTTGGCTCTTCCGGAATCAGGATACATAACGGGTCAGATTATTAGTCCCAACGGCGGTTGGCTGACTTAGGACGATTGTAAGAACTCCGCGCATATTTTTGAGCTGAGAAGCGAATATTACTTATGTAATGACCATCTCTCATAACTCAAAGGAGGCTTCTTACAATGGCTACAGTACTTAAGGTATTTGATAAGTGGAAAGAATTCCTGGCAGAGCGTGTCAGCCAAGCTGGACAAGCTGGGATGAGCGATGAAATCATCTCGAAGCTCGCTTTTCAAATCGGTGAATTTCTAGCAACTAAAGTGGATCCGGAGAATGAGCAAGAACGTTTGCTCAAAGAGCTATGGGACGCAGGGGATGAGCAAGAAAAACGCACAATCGCCCGCCTCATGGTAAAATTAGTAGACAAAGGGTAATAACCGTTTTACAATTCAATAGGGTACTATGTGAAAGCCTCCTTCTTTCGGAGGCTTTTGCACGCTTTCTAAGGTAGAAAGGAATCGAAGTCATGGTAATCAAACGTTCTTTGCTTCTTGTTTTGCTCTTATCGATTTTTATAACAGGTTGTGGTAGTCGGGGAATTCCTGTCATTAAGCAGGAGTTAATGGATAAGAAATTGTCTGTCTTGATGCTTTCAAGCGCCAGCTTGTCGGATACGGCGAAGCAATCCGTCGGGAATGCCCTTCAGAGATGGAGAAACGTCAATTTCATCGCCTATGATTGGTTCAAAGATTTGAATGCGATTGATGACGCTGTGCTTGCCAAATTGAAAGCGAGTTCTTACGATTACATTTATGTCATTGGCAACGATTTATTTCCTTCCGCCAATGCCGTGATTCAGCAAGGGCTCACTACGGGTAAATGGACACTAGTACAAAGCAAGCTTGACCCGGCTGGAACCGCTAATGGTGCCATCGATCAAGCGGCATTCCTGCAAATTGACGCAGGGCAGATTGAGGGCTTGAAAACCAAATGGATTCAAGATTTGTTAGCGCAAAATGTGACCGTCGAATGGGTGACGCGCAGCGACCGTCCGATCCCGTCGGAATGGGCGCCATCCGAGGAGTCCGACCATATCGTTCTCCTCGATAACAATGAGCAATGGTTCCAGCAGTTATCGTTCCAGACTAGACAGCATTCCGCCAGCTGGATCATTTTCTATTCGCCTGCAACGGAAGCGCAGCTGCAAAGAGCGAAAACATTGGGCGTCTCGGTAATCGATGTTTCCAACGCGCTGTCGGCAGATTTGAATTGGGACCAGATTCTGGAGAACCGTTTGGCGGTAATGGTCAACCATTCCTGGCAAAAAGGTTCTTTAAGTTATAATGCTCAAGAATTGACGACCTTGAAAATGAATTAATTTTCATGTGCAAGAGCAGGAAAATGACGAAATTTGTAGAAATTTAATATGTATGAATTAAGTAACGATTCGTTTGTTACAGATTGCGATGAGGTGGAAGAATTGGACGTTAAAGAGTGGTACATGGAGTACAAAATTCACAAGAACCGTCCGGGTTTGTTAGGGGACATCGCATCCTTGATGGGGATGCTCGACATTAATATTGTGACCATTAACGGGGTTGAAGACCGCACCCGCGGGATGCTGCTTCAGACCAACGATGAAGAAAAAATTGACTTAATGGGTAAAATGTTAAAAAAAGTAGATAATATTACTATTACTGCTCTCAGACCGCCTAAACTTGTTGATATTTTGGCGGTTCGCCATGGACGGTATATCGAGCGCGATTCCGATGACCGCAAAACGTTCCGCTTCACGCGCGATGAACTGGGGCTGCTGGTTGACTTCCTCGGCGAGATTTTCAAAAGAGAAGGCAATCAAGTGGTAGGTCTTCGCGGCATGCCGCGTGTCGGTAAAACCGAATCGATCATCGCAGGCTCCGTATGCGCGAACAAACGCTGGACGTTCGTCTCGTCCACGTTATTGAGACAAACGGTTCGTAGCCAGCTATCCGAGGACGAGATGACCACGAACAACGTGTATATTATCGACGGTATCGTATCGACGATTCGCTCGAATGAGAAGCATCATGGTCTGCTGCAGGAAATTATGGCGATGCCGTCCACGAAGGTGATTGAGCATCCCGATATATTTATTCGCGAATCCGAATACACATATAATCACTTTGATTATATTATCGAGCTTCGCAACAGTCCGGATGAAGAAATTAATTACGATTCTTTTACGTATACATCCGAACCTTTTTAAGATTTGTAACGTCATTAAATAAATAAGATTCCCGCGGGGAGGTGACCATGATGTCTGATCTTGGATACATTTTACGAAAGGCACGACTGGAAAGAAAGATTTCGCTTGACGATCTGCAGGAAGTGACGAAGATTCGCAAGCGGTATTTGGAAGCGATCGAGGAAGGGAACTACAAGGTGCTTCCCGGCAGCTTTTATGTACGAGCTTTTATCAAAAGCTATGCGGAAGCGGTAGGACTGGATCCAACGGAAGTGCTGAATATGTACCAATCGACGAATCCTTCGCCAGTGGTGGAGAAGCCGGTTGTAGAGACGATTCGCAAGAATCGAACGAGTGTTCGGAATACGGAGAAGATGAGCCGCTGGGCGTCCAGCGTGATGTTTATATGCTTCATTTTGCTCATTTTCGGTATCGTGTATTACTATACATATAAGAATTATAAGGGAACGCCGGCAGAGGAGAAGCCTTCACAAACGCAATCTCCGAGAATCACGGATTCGACGAATCCAGGAGCAGGCACGGCTCCGAATACGACTACGAATGCGTCCAGTGACGGTAAAGTGGTGCCTCTTTCGTCCACGGCGCCAACACCGACACCAACGCCTACACCAACCCCTCCGGCTGTTCAAGTGAAGTTCAGCAGTAACGAGAAGGGTGTAGACAACTATACGATTACCGGATCGGCAAACTTGAATATTCAATTGAAAATCAACGGCTCATGCTGGATTCGAGTCGATTCGCTAAATGAAGGCGGCGGCAAGGAAATGCTTAGACAAAAGCTGTACAAAGCCGGTGACACGGATTCGTTCGATCTGACAACTTCCGCATACTTGAATGTTGGGGCGGCCAGCGCGCTGGAGCTGACAGTGAACGGCACCGTCGTGCCTGTCGGCGATACGCCTAACCCGAAGCGGGTACAGCTGAACCTGCAGAAAAGCTAGCTTTTTGGCAATTCCTGCGCTTTCCCGGGTAATTGAAATATTTCCTCATGAGCATCCTGAGCCGACGGTTCGGGATGTTTCTTTTTACTACACTTCTTGCTATAATGCTAGTGTAATTTCATGGAAAGGGTGTTTGACTCGATGAGTTCAGAAAGCTCGTTTGATATCGTATCCAAGGTGGATATGCAAGAATTGAACAATGCCATTCAGCAGGCGGAGAAAGAAATTCAGACCCGCTTTGATTTTAAAGGCAGTAAGAGTTCCATCAAGCTGGAGAAAGATCAGTTGGTCGTAACGTCCGATGACGAATTTAAGCTTCAGAATGTGCTCGATATTTTGCATGCCAAAATGACCAAACGCGGAATTTCAATCAAAAATCTCGACTACAGCAAGGTTGAACCAGCTGCCGGATCGACCGTCAGACAGAAAATCAGCATGAAACAAGGCGTTGATCAGGAAAATTCGAAGAAGATCAATACCCTCATCCGGGATTCCAAGCTGAAAGTGAAAACACAGGTACAAGGCGATCAAATCCGTGTCACAGGAAAGAGCCGGGACGATTTGCAAGCCGTTATCGCACTGCTGCGCAAAGCCGATATCCCTCTCGATCTGCAATTCGTTAACCTGAAATAGTCATACATAAGAGGTTCATTGATGAGAAACCCCCTAGATTTAGGGGGCTTTTAATTTTGACACCCTATATGGCTTGTATTATACTTGTAAAGAGTGTTTTTAGGACTATTGGAGGTTGTTTTTCACATGACAGAAAAGGTTAAGGTGGTAACCCTCGGATGCGAAAAGAATATGGTCGACTCCGAGATTATGGCAGGGCTTATACATGGACGAGGCTTCCAGCTTGTTGAGAACAAGGAAGAAGCTACGGTTATTATCGTGAACACTTGCGGGTTCATCGATGCAGCGAAAGAAGAATCCGTGAATACAATTTTGGATATGGCCGAATTGAAAGAAACAGCGAATCTTAAAGCGCTTATCGTATCGGGGTGTTTGACACAGCGCTATAAGAAGCAGCTGCTAGACGAAATGCCGGAGATTGACGGTATTGTGGGAACGGGGGATTTTGATAAAATCAACGAGATCGTAGACGAGGCGCTTCGGGGCAAAAGACCTTTCCTCGTTGGGAATCCGGTCTTTAATTATGATGCGGACCTGCCTAGACTCGTTACTACGCCGCGCTATACAGCCTATGTGAAGATCGCCGAAGGCTGTGACAACGCCTGCACCTTCTGCTCCATCCCGATTATGCGCGGAAGCTTCAAAAGCAGAAGCATGGAGTCGATCGTTGCCGAGGTCGCTAACCTGGCCTCCCAAGGCGTCAAAGAAGTTAGCTTGATCGCACAAGATTCTACGAATTACGGTACGGATCTGTATGATCGTTTCATGCTGCCTACTTTGTTGAATAAAGTGAGCGAAGTGGAAGGCATCGAATGGGTACGTCTGCATTATGCCTATCCTGGCTTCTTCAGCGATGAATTAATCGAAGTCATGGCTACTAACCCTAAGGTTTGCAAATATATCGATATGCCGCTGCAGCACAGCGAGGATTCGATTCTGAAGCGGATGCGCCGTCCTGGCCGCCAGAAGGATACGCGTGAATTGGTGCGTAAGATTCGCGAAGCGATTCCGGATGTTGCTCTGCGTACGTCGCTCATCGTCGGTTTCCCGGGAGAAACGGAGCAAGACTTTGAGAATTTGAAAGAGTTTGTGCGTGAAGTGCAATTTGACCGTCTCGGTGTGTTCACCTATTCCAAAGAGGATGATACGCCAGCGGCGCGCTTGCCTGATCAAGTTCCGGACGATGTGAAGGAATATCGTGCGAACACGATTATGGAAATTCAACGCCAAATTTCGAATCTCCGCGGAGGTCGCCGCATCGGTCAAGAGATCGACGTGTTGATCGAGAAGTATGACGGCAGAAGCGACGTGTATGTTGGCCGCTCGCAATTCGATGCTCCGGAGATCGACGGAGAAGTATTCGTATCCAACGGCCATCAGCTGAAAATCGGTGAACTCGCCAAAGTTCGCATTACCCACTCTTATGAGTTTGACTTATCCGGGGAGGTTATTGCATGAACCTGGCCAACCGCATCACCGTGGCGAGGATATTACTAGTACCGATCATCATGTTTTTTCTCTTGATTAAGGTCAAATTTCCTCATATACGGATAGAGGAGTTTAGCATTACGTATAATCAAATTATTGCTGCTTTAATTTTCATTATTGCAGCGAGCACGGACAGCTTGGACGGTTACATCGCCCGCAAACGCAATCTTGTCACCAACTTGGGCAAGCTGCTTGACCCTTTGGCGGATAAGCTGCTTGTTACGGCTGTGCTCGTATCGCTCGTGGAAATGGATAAAGTGGATGCTTGGATCGTCATTGTCATCATCAGCAGGGAATGGGCAGTAACAGGACTACGCCAAATCGCGCTTCTGGAAGGGACAGTGATGGCGGCCAGCAAGTGGGGGAAAGCGAAGACGGCGGCTCAGATTACTGCCATCATTGCGCTACTTATCAATAATTTTCCGTTTACGTTTTTGCATATTCCCTTTGATGTCATAGCCAGTTGGGCAGCGGCCATCATAACGGTTTACTCAGGCATTGAGTATTTTGTCAAAAACAAACATGTCATAGACTTTTCAGAAAAGACACAATAGGGCGACCTATTGGTTTTTTTCTATTCAGGAGGCGGCTTGGATGAAAGCAGAAATCATCGCAATTGGAACAGAGCTCTTGTTGGGGCAAATCGTGAATACGAACGCCCAATTCCTGTCCAGGGAATGCGCAGCGATCGGTGTAGACATGTATTTCCAGACCGTTGTCGGAGACAACGAGCAAAGACTGCTGGAAAGCTTCAAATTAGCCGCCTCAAGGGCGGATGTGGTCATCTGTACGGGAGGGCTTGGGCCGACGCAGGACGACCTGACGAAGGATGTCCTAGCGGCGTACGCAGGCCGCCAGCTGCTTATCCACGAGCCGTCGATGAAGGCCATCGCGGAAATGTTCCAGAGCCGCGGCATCCATATGGTCGAAAGCAACAGACGCCAGGCACTGATGATCGAAGGCAGCGACCCGCTGTATAACGAGACGGGGCTGGCCGTCGGGAATGCCTTCACGTTCGAAGGGACGCATTTCATTCTTCTTCCCGGACCGCCCAAAGAAATGAAACCGATGTTCACGAAATATGCGGTACCTTGGCTTCGCGGGGTAATGAGTGAGGAAGTTCCGCTGTATTCCAAAATGCTGAAATTCGCCGGGATCGGCGAATCGAATTTGGAGCATGAATTAATAGACTTAATTCATGCCCAGACGGATCCTACCATCGCACCGTATGCCAAGGAAGGAGAGGTCACGATCCGCTTAACGACGCGGGCTCATACCGCGGATGAAGGGGAGCGGAAGCTGTTCGCGACCGAGCAGGAAATTCGCAGCCGTCTAGGCCAGCATATTTATGCCGATGAAGACGTCCCGATCGAAGCGATCGTGCTACAACTCCTTGGCGAGCAGCAGATGACGCTGGCCGTCGCCGAAAGCTGCACAGGCGGCTTGCTAAGCGATATGCTTACTTCGATACCCGGGAGCTCCCGATCGTTCCTTGGCGGAATCATCGTATACTCCAACGCGCTGAAGCATAAGCTGCTCGGCGTTCCGATGGAAGTGTTGGAAGGCGAAGGGGCGCCCGGCGCGGTCAGCCAAGAGACGGCGGAGCTGCTCGCCGAACATCTGCTGACGGTGACGGGAAGCGATTATGGCCTTTCTGTAACGGGAGTGGCTGGACCCGATCCTTCGGAAGGCAAGCCGGTAGGGCTTGTTTACGTGGGATTCGCTCAGAAGAATAGGGAAACGCAAGTATTCACGCTGCAGCTTTCCGGAAACCGCGAGTCTATCAAGCACAGAGCCGCCAAAAGCGCACTCTATCAACTCTGGAAACGCTTGAAAGAAAGCAAGAACTAGCCTATAATTGAAAGAGTGTTGACGGAAGAACCGTAGCAAAGCGATAACTTTGTTACGGTTTTTTGTTTGTTCGCGAAAAAGTCGAATGTATGTTCGAAAAAGTACTTGGCAAACACCCAAAAACAAGTTATCATATACCTATAATGATAGAAGGAAGTGAGTGTTTTGACAGATCGTCGCGCCGCACTTGATAATGCATTACGACAAATTGAGAAACAGTTCGGAAAAGGCTCCATCATGAAGCTTGGAGAGTCAACACATATGCAAGTTGAAACGATCTCAAGTGGTGCGCTAGCACTTGATATTGCGCTTGGAATAGGTGGATTCCCGAGAGGCAGAATTATTGAAGTATACGGCCCTGAATCTTCAGGTAAGACAACAGTAGCCTTACATGCCATTGCAGAAGTACAAAAGGTTGGCGGACAAGCAGCATTCATCGACGCGGAGCACGCCTTGGATCCTTCTTATGCAAGTAAGCTCGGCATTAACATAGATGAGCTTTTGCTTTCCCAGCCGGATACGGGGGAGCAAGCTTTAGAAATCGCAGAAGCGCTAGTACGAAGCGGTGCAGTAGATATCATCGTTATCGACTCCGTTGCGGCACTTGTGCCGAAAGCCGAGATCGAAGGCGAGATGGGGGATTCTCACGTAGGTTTACAAGCTCGTTTGATGTCCCAAGCTCTTCGTAAGCTTTCCGGTGCTATTAACAAATCCAAAGTTATTGCGATTTTCATTAACCAATTGCGTGAGAAAGTCGGCGTGATGTTCGGGAATCCAGAGACAACGCCAGGTGGCCGCGCATTGAAGTTCTACTCCTCGGTCCGACTGGATGTGCGTCGCGTAGAAACCATCAAACAAGGCAATGACATGGTTGGTAACCGGACAAGAATTAAAGTCGTTAAGAATAAAGTGGCACCTCCGTTTAAACAAGCGGAAGTCGACATTATGTACGGCGAAGGGATTTCGCGTGAAGGCAGTATTATCGATATTGCGACTGAGATGGATATCGTAAATAAGAGCGGTGCGTGGTACTCCTATGAAGGGGAGCGTCTCGGACAAGGCCGTGAGAACGCGAAGCAATTCTTGAAAGAGAATCAGGCCATCGCTGGAACTATTGAACAGAAAATTCGTGAGAACAGCAATTTAATTATTGCGGTCGGGCCGAACGTTGACGAGGAAGACGATGAGTTAGAAGCGGCTTTCGAATAAAGCTCGCATATATCATATTAGGGGAAGCACCTTTAACCTTGGGTTAGGGTGCTTTCGTTCATTAAGGAGCTGAAAGAACGTGGAGCGGGAAGAGCAGCAGCCGACTATCATTACCAAGGTTGAGAAGCAAAAGCGGGGCAAGCATCGTTATAATATATTTCTGAATGAAGAGTATGCGTTTTCGGTGCATGAAGATATTTTGATCAAACATCGCTTGGCGAAAGGGGAGAATGTCAATCTCCAAGAGATTGAAAAGATTATTGAGGACGAGGAGCGCAATAATGCTTATATGAAAGCAATTCGGGTGATCGGCCGGAGACCGCATTCGTCCAGCGAGTTGAAGCGCAAACTCAAAGAGAGCGGATACGAACTGCCGATTGTGGAATGGGTGCTCCACAAGTTAGATCAGCAAAAATATCTCAACGATGAAGAATTCGCGAAGATGTGGACGGAGAGCCGGGTCATCTCTCAGAAGAAAGGCCGCAATCTGGTTCGGCAGGAGTTGGAACAGAAGGGCATTCACAAGGACTTGGTGAAGCATGCATTGGAGCATATTAACCCCGAGGATGAGTTGGCGGGAGCGTTGAAGCTGGCCCAGACGAAGTGGAAGACGACGTCAGGAGAGCCATTCGATAAACGCAGGAAAACAGCGGCGTTCCTCATGCGAAGAGGTTATACGGGTTCCGTTGTCAACAAGGTGCTTAGCCAAATTAGCAGCGATGCAGGCGAGGAGGAATTTGAAATTTCCGACGACTACTTTTAATAGTTAACGCCATTAAACATGTGGCAGAATTAGTTAATGGCATTAACTATTTGAGGCGGTATGGAGCGACTGCCAAGTTCATCCGAGGACAATCGCTTGACAAGCTTCTTCGACAAAAGATAAAATAACAGTGTATATTTTCATAATGTATTCAAAATCATACTAATTTCATTGATTTTGAGGGGACAGCTGTAAAAACCGCCAATTTTTACGCTGTTGATTATGGATTATTAGCACTATAGTGCCTCTAAGGCGCGGTGCGCATTCCTTTAAGAGCCATTTGGGTATGTAATGAAAGTTTAACAATTAAAAATCGGATCAAAAAACCGAACGGAATCCCAGGCTAACACCTTGGAGAAACCAACGAGGAGGTGAACAAGATGATGACTTTCATCTGGATCGCGATCATTCTCATTGTTGGAGCTGCATGCTTAGGGATTGGTTATTTTATCCGTAAATCTCTTGCAGAAGCGAAAATTTCCAGTGCTGAAGAAGCCGCTGAGCAGATTAGAGAAGCTGCTAAGAAAGAAGCAGATGCACTGAAAAAAGAAACGGTTCTGGAAGCGAAGGACGAAGTGCACAAGCTTAGGTCCGAAGCTGAAAAAGACATTCGTGAACGTCGGAATGAAATTCAACGACAAGAAAGACGATTGTTGCAAAAAGAGGAATCGCTGGATAAAAAATTAGAATCTCTCGAGCGTAAAGAAGAGCAAGTTGCCAACAAAGAGAAGCGGATCGAGGATACGCAAAATCAAATTGATCAGCTTTATAAGAGCCAGGTTTCGGAGCTAGAGCGAATTTCCGGACTTACCATGGAAGAAGCGAAGAGCATCATTCTTACCAATGTGGAGCAGGAAGTGCGTCACGAAACTGCACAGCTTATTAAGGAAATCGAAACGCAGGCCAAAGAAGATGGCGATAAGAAAGCTCGTGAAATCATCACGCTCGCCATTCAACGTTGTGCCGCAGATCATGTTGCGGAGACGACCGTTTCCGTTGTTTCATTGCCAAATGAAGAAATGAAAGGCCGCATCATCGGTCGTGAGGGACGGAATATCCGTGCATTGGAAACTTTGACGGGGATCGACCTTATTATTGACGATACGCCAGAGGCAGTTATTTTATCTGGATTTGATCCAATCCGACGTGAAATTGCACGCACATCTTTGGAGAAGCTTGTTGCGGATGGACGGATTCATCCTGCACGCATCGAAGAGATGGTGGAGAAGTCCCGTAAGGAAGTGGACGAACGGATCCGCGAATACGGCGAGCAAGCGACGTTCGAGGTTGGTGTTCACGGGCTGCATCCTGACTTGATCAAGATTTTGGGTCGACTGAAATTTAGAACAAGCTATGGTCAGAACGTGCTGAAACATTCCATGGAAGTAGCTTATCTGGCTGGTCTGATGGCTGGAGAGCTCGGGGTAGACGTAACTTTGGCGAAACGTGCCGGGCTTCTTCATGATATCGGTAAGGCGCTTGACCACGAGGTAGAAGGATCTCACGTAGAAATCGGCGTAGAGATTGGTAAGAAATACAAGGAGCATCCAATCGTAATTAACAGTATTGCTTCGCACCATGGCGATGTTGAAGCAACTTCGGTGATTGCGATGTTGGTCGGAGCGGCGGACGCCTTATCGGCTGCCAGACCTGGAGCACGCAGAGAAACACTCGAGACTTATATTAAGCGTTTGGAGAAGCTCGAAGAAATATCGGAATCCTTTGAAGGTGTTGAGAAATCTTACGCCATTCAAGCAGGCCGCGAAGTACGCGTCATGGTTCAACCGGAGAAAGTGGATGACACCGAAGCGTTCCGCTTAGCCCGTGATATTACCAAAAAAATCGAGGGTGAACTCGATTATCCGGGACATATTAAGGTTACGGTCATTCGTGAAACACGAGCTGTTGAATACGCGAAATAGAGTAGACTATGCGAAAAGTGGCTGATACAGCCACTTTTCCTTATTTTCAGGCGGTCCATATGAGTGCTGCTGAAATGACATAAAGGAGTTACAACTGTTATGAAAATTGTATTTATCGGTGATATTGTCGGATCTGTAGGGCGTAAAGCATTGAAAAACGTCATGCCGCGATTGAAACAAGCCTATCCGCACGCTGTTTTTATTGCCAATGGAGAGAACGCGGCGGCAGGGAAAGGGATTACCTCGGCTATCGCTAAGGAAATCTATGAGATGGGCATTCAGGCCTTGACAATGGGCAATCATACATGGGATCAGAAGGAGATATTCGATTTCATCGACAAGGACGAGAAGATGGTGCGTCCGGCTAACTTTCCGCCGGGAACGCCAGGCAGGGGACATACGGTCATTAAGGTCAAAGACCAGGAACTGCTTATTATCAATCTGCAGGGCCGGACGTTCCTGCCGCCGATTGATTGTCCTTTCCGCAAAGCGGATGAAATTCTGGATGCTCAGAAGAAGAAGCACAAGTTCGTATTCGTCGACTTTCATGCCGAGGCAACGTCGGAGAAAATTGCGATGGGCTGGCATTTGGACGGGCGGGTATCGGCTGTCGTAGGAACGCATACGCATGTGCAGACGAATGACAATCGTGTTCTACCGCAAGGGACCGCTTACGTGACGGATGTCGGCATGGTAGGCCCGCGGGACGGCATTCTCGGCGTCGAGCGCAGTGCGGTACTGCAGAAGTTCAAGACGCAGCTTCCTGTGCGTTTCGTGACGGATGAAGGCAAGTGGCATTTCCATGCAGTGGTCATTGATCTTAACGACCAAACGGGACTAGCCAAAGATATTCAGCTTATCCGTTACGATGAAGATCAAGTATTCATGGATTGATCAACTTTCAGAATATTGCAACAATTCATTTTGATTGGAATGTCATGTTTGGGCATGCTCCGGAATATGATGGGTAATGGAACTATCCATCATTCCCGAGGAGGTACTATTCATGGATGTATTAAAAGTTTCAGCAAAATCCAATCCAAACTCCGTTGCCGGTGCATTGGCAGGCGTTTTGCGAGAGCGCGGAGCTGCAGAGCTCCAAGCGATCGGTGCAGGCGCCCTCAACCAAGCCATTAAAGCAGTAGCTATCGCAAGAGGATTTGTGGCGCCTAGCGGAGTTGACTTAATTTGTGTACCAGCCTTCACAGATATCGTGATTGACGGGGAAGATCGGACGGCCATCAAACTTATCGTAGAGCCTAGGTAACGACATTCCCATACATAATGCACACAGCCTGTTTACCTTGTAGACAGGTTTTTTATTTTGTCTTGCAACTCAATTGACGAGGAGGCTGAAGACATGAGAATTGTGGATACTCATTGCGATGCGTTGACGAAGCTGTATGCGAATCCCAAACTTGATTTTGCCAAGGAAGAACAAGAGCTGGACGTCAGCTACCCCAGGCTGCGGCAGGGCGGTGTGAAGGTCCAATGCTTTGCCATCTATTTATCGGATACCATTCAGCATCCTACGTTCGATCATATTTTGCAAATGGTTGATATTTTCCATCGGCAGGTCGTCCGTCATCCCGGGATGCGGTTTATTCAGAATGTGAAGGACTGGCACGAAGTCGAAGCAAGCGGGCTGACGGGGGCAATCC
This sequence comes from Paenibacillus sp. MAHUQ-63, assembly GCF_028765165.1. Taxonomy (GTDB): domain Bacteria; phylum Bacillota; class Bacilli; order Paenibacillales; family NBRC-103111; genus Paenibacillus_E. Next base: position 381,084 of record NZ_JARADB010000004.1, read on the forward strand.
TTACTCTTGAGGGGTTGGATGCAATCGCCGGCAATATGACGCATCTGCGTATCCTCTATCATCTAGGGGTAAGGAGCATCGGATTGACGTGGAACTATGCCAATTGGGCTGCGGACGGTGTTATGGAGCCGCGTAAAGGCGGGTTCACAAGAAAAGGGAAGCTCATGTTAAGAGAATTAGAAACTATGGGTATAATAGCAGATGTATCACATTTGTCGCCCGCGGCGTTTTGGGAAATGATCGAGGCTTACAACAAGCCGTTTATCGCTTCACACTCGAACGCCCAGAAAATATGTCCTCATCCAAGAAATTTATCAGACGAACAAATTAAAGCTATCATACAATGTCAGGGACGAATCGGGCTGACGTTTGTACCCTATTTTGTGGATAGTGTGAACATGACGGTTCCCGTAACAGCCATGCTCAAACACATCGATCACGTCTGTTCATTAGGAGGAGAAGGGCATATTGGCTTCGGATCGGACTTTGACGGCATTGAACAATGGATCAAGGGATTAAGGCACACGGGACAATACGGAAACTTAGTCGAGGCTTTATGCAAAAACTATAGAGAGGCGCAAGTCGAAGCTTTTTTGTATGGAAATTGGCGGAATTTCATGCTGGCGAATCTTCCGAAATGAAAACTGAAGATCGATCTAAAATTGATATGGGTTCGATCTAAAAACTCTATCTTTTAGATTTGTTTGAACCCCTTGCAATTTGCTTCATAAAGGCATAGAATTTGGTTGACAAGTGAAAGAAATTTTTTATTGCATCATCTTTATTTACTAGGAATTTAGCTAATTCAATGTCTTCGAGCAGCTACAATCAAAAGGAGTGGACGTACGGTGATTAGTCAGTTATCTTGGAAAATCGGAGGTCAACAGGGGGAAGGGGTCGAAAGTACAGACCGTATCTTCTCTACTGCATTGAACCGTCTCGGTTACTATTTGTATGGGTACCGTCATTTCTCTTCACGGATTAAGGGGGGACATACAAATAACAAGATTCGCATCAGCACCAAACCGATTCGCGCAATTTCAGACGATTTGGACATCCTGGTCGCATTTGACCAAGAAAGTATCGATTTCAACGCCCATGAGCTTCGTGAGAACGGCGTAATCGTCGCAGATGCCAAATTCAATCCGGTATTACCTGAAGGAATTAAAGCTCGCTTGTTCCCTGTACCGATCACAGCGATCGCAGAAGAACTTGGTACATCCCTATTTAAGAACATGGCCGCATCAGGTGCATCTTGGGCGCTGCTCGGTTTGCCTCTTGATGTGTTTAATAAAGCTGTAGAAGAAGAGTTCGGACGTAAAGGTGCAGCTGTTGTTGAGAAGAACGTCGAAGCAGTGCGTAAAGGTGCTGAATCCGTTCTTGAATTGGCAGGCGGCCCGATCGCTGACTTCCAACTTGAGCCGGCTGACGGCAAACAGAAATTGTTCATGATCGGTAACGATGCGATCGCTCTTGGCGCAGTAGCGGCAGGCTGCCGTTTCATGCCAGCATATCCGATCACACCGGCTTCCGAGGTGATGGAATATCTGATCAAAGCGCTTCCTAAATTCGGCGGCACAGTCATTCAGACCGAGGACGAAATCGCAGCATGCACAATGGCAATCGGCGCTAACTACGCAGGTGCGCGTGCACTGACGGCTTCAGCAGGTCCTGGTCTTTCCTTGATGATGGAAGCGATCGGTCTTGCAGGTATGACGGAAACTCCGGTTGTTATCGTCGATACGCAGCGCGGCGGTCCAAGTACAGGTCTTCCAACGAAACAAGAGCAATCCGACTTGAACGCGATGGTGTACGGTACGCACGGTGAAATCCCGAAAATCGTATTGTCTCCAAGCACAATCGAGGAATGCTTCTACGATACAATCGAAGCTTTCAACTTGGCTGAGAAATACCAATGCCCGGTTATTCTTATGACAGATCTTCAGCTTTCCCTGGGTAAACAGTCCGCAGAAATGCTGGATTACAACCGCATCGTTATCGACCGCGGCAACCTGGTGACAGAAGCTCCTGAGCTGACAGACAACCAATTGTTCAAACGTTATGAGTTCACAGCGAACGGTATTTCTCCTCGCGTAGTCCCAGGCGTGAAGCATGGGCTTCACCACGTAACAGGGGTTGAGCACGACCAAACAGGCCGTCCTTCCGAGAGCACAGAAAACCGTCAAAAAATGATGGATAAACGTCTTGAGAAGCTGAAACACATTCAAGTGACAGACGCGATCAAAGTAGACGCTCCGCATGAGAACCCAGACCTCTTGATTATCGGTATGGGATCCACCGGCGGTACTATCGATGAAGCTAGACGCCGCGTTGAGAAAGAAGGCATCAAAACGAATCACGCGACTGTACGTTTGATTCATCCGTTCCCAGCCGAGCAGCTGAGACCGTATATTGAGAAAGCTAAGACTGTAATCGTTGTTGAGAACAATGCGACAGGTCAACTAGCCGATCAAATCAAACTGCATGTCGGTCATGCAGATAAAATTAAGAACGTTCTGAAATATAACGGTAATCCGTTCCTTCCAGCAGAGATCGAACAAAAATGTAAGGAGTTGACTTTAGCATGGCAACATTAAAAGATTTTCGTAACAATGTAAAGCCAAACTGGTGCCCAGGATGCGGAGACTTCTCCGTACAAGCAGCTATTCAGCGTGCAGCAGCTAACGTTGGTTTGGAACCTGAAGGTTTGGCTATCGTATCCGGTATCGGTTGTTCCGGCCGTATCTCCGGTTACATCAATGCGTACGGCTTCCATGGTATTCACGGCAGATCGCTGCCGATCGCTCAAGGCGTGAAGATGGCTAACCGCGATCTGACAGTTATCGCTTCCGGCGGTGACGGTGACGGCTTCGCGATCGGTATGGGTCACACGGTGCATGCGATTCGCCGCAACATCGACGTTACTTACATCGTTATGGATAACCAAATTTACGGTTTGACGAAAGGTCAAGCTTCCCCGCGAAGTGCGGAAGGCTTCAAAACGAAATCAACGCCTCAAGGTACTATCGAGTCCGCGATTTCTCCGCTAGAAGTAGCGATGGCTGCGGGTGCAACGTTCGTAGCTCAATCCTTCTCCAGCAACTTGAAACAGCTGACAGCCGTGATCGAAGCGGGTCTGAATCACAAAGGGTTCTCCTTGATCAACGTATTCAGCCCTTGCGTAACGTTCAACAAAGTGAACACGTATGACTGGTTCAAAGAAAACATCGTAGACTTGGATGAAATTCCTGACTATGATTACACGAACCGCGTAATGGCAATGACCAAAATCATGGAAACCAATTCCATGCTGACTGGTATCATTTACCAAAACAAAGATAAGAAGAGCTATGAAGATTCTATTCCGAACTTCGCGAAAGAAGGACTTTCGAAACAAAATCTTCAACTTTCAGAAGCGGATTTCAACAAAATGCTCACTGAATTTAAATAAACGTTCCACCTTAAGGGCATATGGAGATACTCCGTATGCCCTTTTTGCCGAGCGGCAATACTGACATCTATTCAACGATAACTATACATAAAAGGATGATGATCAATGAAAACCGTACCCGTAGGCGTTTCAGCCCGACATATACATTTGACTCAAGAGCATGTGGAAGCTTTATTCGGGGCAGGCCATGAGCTGACGCATTTTAAAGACCTGTCACAGCCAGGTCAATACGCAGCCCAAGAAACGGTTGCCATCGTAGGACCAAAAGGCAGAATGGAAAAAGTAAGAATTCTGGGTCCAGTGCGCCCGGCATCTCAGATTGAAATATCTCGAACCGATGCATTCTCGCTCGGTGTGCATCCTCCAGTTCGCGAATCAGGCAAGATCGAAGGAACACCCGGACTTCGCGTTGTAGGCCCAGCCGGTGAAGTGGTGCTGAACCAAGGTGTCATTGTCGCAGCGAGACATATTCATTTCCATACGAGCGATGCGGAGAAGTGGGGCATTCAAGACAAGCAGCTGCTTCGTGTCAAAGTGAACGGGGAGCGCCCATTGATATTCGAAAACGTCATTGCCCGAGTGTCCGATCAGTTCGCGCTGGATATGCACATTGACACCGATGAGGGGAATGCCGCAGGAGTGAAAACAGGAGATCTCGCTGAGATTATCGATTGATCCGACAGGGCTTTTTCACACTTATGCCAATTTCCTTTTGTACTAAATAGGCTTGTGATGTTATAATAAAAGTTGCGTAATTATTGATGAATGACGTAAGTTTTACCAACGCATAACGCTTAGGAGGAACGAAAGTGGCTAACCAAGTGAAATCCGACAAGGATTATTCCCAATATTTTCAGCCTCCTTCACTGACAGATGCTAAGAAGCGCGGAAAAGAAGAAATAGCCGTCCATTACGACTTTACTATCCCTGAGGAGATGCAGGGGTTCGGCAAGGATAAATATTATTTGATTCGCACTTACGGATGCCAGATGAACGAGCATGATACAGAAGTGATGAGAGGCTTACTGGAACAAATGGGCTATCAGTCTACGGAGGACAAGTATCTGGCAGACGTTATTCTGCTGAATACCTGCGCGATCCGCGAGAATGCTGAGGACAAAGTGTTCGGCGAGCTTGGCCATCTGAAGGCGCTGAAGGCGCAGAAGCCGGGTCTGGTGCTGGGTGTCTGCGGTTGTATGTCGCAGGAGGAAGCTGTTGTGAACCGAATCATGCAGAAGCATGCTTTCGTAGATTTGATTTTCGGTACGCACAACATTCATCGTCTGCCTGCTCTGTTGAAGGATGCCTTCTATAACAAGGAAATGGTCGTCGAGGTTTGGTCCAAAGAAGGCGATATCGTAGAGAATTTGCCTAAGAAGCGGGAGGGTATCCGCGCTTGGGTGAATATAATGTTCGGTTGTGACAAGTTCTGCACCTATTGCATCGTTCCTTATACACGCGGTAAAGAGAGAAGCCGCAGACCGCAGGACGTGCTGGCAGAAGTACGTGACCTGGCTCGTCAAGGGTTTCAGGAAATCACGCTGCTCGGACAGAATGTCAATGCCTATGGCAAAGACTTCGAAGATATCACCTACTCCTTCGCCAATCTGATGGATGATATCCGCAAGATCGATGTGCCGCGCGTTCGCTTTACGACTTCGCACCCGCGTGATTTCGATGACGATTTGATCGAAGTGTTGGGCAAAGGCGGTAACTTGGTTGAGCATATCCATCTGCCGGTTCAGTCGGGCAACACGGAAGTGCTCAAACGGATGAGCCGCAAATATTCCCGGGATCATTATCTGCAGCTGGTGCGCAAAATTAAAGCGACGATGCCGGACGTCGTGCTGACGACGGATATTATCGTTGGCTTCCCCGGCGAGACGGATGAGCAGTTCGAGGAAACAATGTCGCTCTTTGAGGAAGTCGGGTTCGATTTCGCGTTCACGTTTATTTATTCACCGCGTGAGGGCACACCGGCAGCCGCAATGGAAGACAACGTTCCGATGGAAGTCAAGAAGCAGCGTCTGTACCGCTTGAATGAGCTGGTGAACGCTCACAGCAAAGCGAGCAACGACAAGCTGTTTGGCCAGACGGTGGAAGTGCTGGTCGAAGGCGAGAGCAAGAACAATGCCGATGTTTTGGCCGGCCGCACGCGGACGAATAAATTAATTCACTTCACCGGTCCCAAAGAGCTTATCGGCCAAATGGTTGACGTGCAAGTCACGCATGCGCAAACCTGGATCTTGAAAGGCGAAATCGTATCGAAGCCTATGCAAATGTCCATTTAATTCGTTGCCATAATAGATAGGAGTGTGTACGAGTGTCTCACTGTGATCATCAACATAACGATAACCAACCTCATGCTTTCAAAGTTCCGGAGTATACGAACACGGAAATGATCGTTCGCGAGGATATTTTGGCGAAAGCCAAAGAATTAGCCAATCTGCTCACAACTTCGAATGAAGTGCAATTTTACCAAAAAGCAGAGAAGCAAATTTCGAACAACCCGGAAATTCAAACATTAATTAACGCCATTAAGAAAAAACAGAAGGAAATCGTCGCCTTCCAGACGTTCCAGAACGAGAAAATGGTGCAGAAGATTGAGAATGAAATCGAAGTTCTGCAAGACGAACTTGATGGCATTCCGATCGTGAACGAGTTCAAACAAACGCAAGATGACATCAACTACTTGCTGCAGCTGGTGATGTCGGTTATTCGTGACACGATTTCCGATAAGATCAACGTGGAAGCGGGAACGGCAGAAGCACCTTCCAAATGTGATTAAGATGACTTCCTGCAGGAATTTGAGAATCGCCCTCGACTCAGGCTCCGCTTGATTTGAGCGGCGATTTTTCCAAAAAACACGAAGGAGAGGTTGTCATGCTTACTGTACGTAATTTGAGCAAAGTATATCCGCCAGACAATCAGGTGCTGTCCCAAATCAGCTTTCAAGTGGATGAAGGCGAGTTCATCGCCGTTATCGGAGGCAGCGGAAGCGGGAAAACGACGCTGCTGCGCTGTATTTCTCACCAGGAGAAGTGGACAAGCGGGCAGCTGATCTATAACTCCAACGATATTACGAAGCCAGGGCCATGGGAGCGTTTCAAGTTAGGCAAAGATTTCGCTTACCTGGAAGAGAAGCCTTCGCTGAATCGAAATAAAAGCGCTGTCAAGAATGTGATGATGGGCCGTGTATTCCAAACGCCGATACGGGTACTTACAGGCATGACCTCCAGAGATGAGCACGTAGACTCCATGGATTATCTAGAGAAAGTAGGCTTGCTCGATAAAGGCGACAAGAAAGTAGGCCAGCTCAGCGGCGGGGAGCAGCAGCGCGTGGCGATCGCCAAAGCGTTGATTCTCGGTCCCAAAGTGCTAGTGGCCGACGAGCCTGTGTCGGGCTTGGATCCGAAATCGACGGAATATATTCTTCAAGATTTGAAATCATTATGCAAAGACAGGAACATGAGCGTTATTGCCTCTCTGCACAAGGTTGAATTGGCAGAACGGTTCGCGACGCGAATCTGGGGCTTATCGGAGGGCAAGATCGTACTTGACATTCCGGCCAGATCGCTGACAATGCGTGAGAAAAAGCTCATATTTGGTGAAGTATGATTAAGGTATTATTCGTCTGTTTAGGTAACATTTGTCGATCCCCTATGGCAGAAGCGGTATTTCGCCATCAGGTCAAGCAAGCGGGATTAGCGGAGCAGATCATGATTGATTCCGCAGGGACCGGCGATTGGCATATCGGTCATCCTCCGCATGAAGGAACGAGGAAAATTTTGGATCAATACCGGATTGATTACAAAGGAATGCAGGCCAGACAGGTAAGAGCTGACGATTTCATTGAATTTACATATATCATTGCAATGGATGAGAGCAACGTGAACAATTTGGCCGGATTCGCTCCTGCTGAGCGGACCGGCGAGTCGCGGGCGTCCATACACAAGCTGCTTGATTTCGCCCCAGACCGCAAGCTCAAGAACGTGCCGGATCCGTACTATACGGGAAACTTTCAGGAAGTTTATGAAATGGTGGAAGAAAGCTGTGCGCGGCTGCTTGCTTATGTGAAGGAACATCATCAGCTTACATAACTTAAGGTAAAATAGAAAAAGCAAAGGCGAGGAAAATAACTTCTCGATCTTTGCTTTTTTATTTCTATAGGATCGTTAATCCGGATCGCGCCAGGCAATCGGAGATCGCTTTGAGCATACTCGGATAAATGGGGATAATTACATCGGTCGGTCCAAGCTCGAACAAGCCGCTTCGGTTGTGCACGGTTGCCTTTTGCACATAGATGCGAAAGTGCTCGGAGCCCGGTGATAAATGGGTGGATTCTTGGCCCTTCGATCTGGAGTTGACAAATGTGATGGCTTTGAACCTCGAATTATCGTAGGGGATAATACTGATGATATCGTCAAGCTTGAAATAGTAGTTAACGTGCGGTTTATGAAGAATAAGCTCTTTGGTCGTAACCGTAAGTCCATAGTCCTTCTTCTTATGAGACATTTTCAAGTCGCCTTCCAGCGATTTGATCTGAATGAAATCCGAATTCATAGCAAAAGCCCTCCTTCACGAGTCATGATGTTCGCGCTTGTCTTAACAGAATAACACAGATCATCACTCCTGTTAATGGAGGGACTTGGGTTCTATTTCTGATGGAAATGGATGGAGCATTGCGTGCCTTGATTAATGGCACTGTTGAAAGTGATCGTGCCGTTCATCATTTTGATGATACTCATGACGACTAACAGGCCCAAGCCTGTGCCTTGCTCTTTGGTTGTGTAGAACGGAACCCCGAGGGAGTTCAGCTGCGCTGGCGTCATGCCGACCCCCGTATCGGTGATGCTTATTTGGACAGCATCAGGCATCCGGCAGGTGCGCAGCGTGATCGTACCGCCGTCCGGCATGGATTCGATGCCATTCTTCACCAAATTCATTAAGCACTGCCGCAGCTTCTTGGATTCGCCCAAAATATAGAGCGGACCTTCGGACTCGTGCGTCGTCTCGATGACGACTCCATGGTCCGTTGCAAAAGGAGTAATGAAGCGAAGCATCGCTTCAAGCTCCTCTCTGACATCTAATTGTTCCTGTAAGCCGGAGGAAGGCTTGGCATAGTTCAAATAATCGTTGATGATGGTGTTCGCTTGATCTACGCCGGACATGGCCAATTCGACATAACGCTTATGATCGTACATCGAAAGCTCTTTGCGTTCCAGCAGCTGCAGGAAACCGCGGATCGAAGTTAGCGGATTGCGAATTTCGTGCGAGATGGTGGCGGCTAGCTGGCCGATCATGCGGTCTTTCTCCAGAGCGACGAGCTGCTGCCGGTGAAATTCATACTGCTTCACTCGGTAAAGTAAATATATGATGCCCCAGAGTGAAATAAAAGTAAACATGATGGTATACAGAGCATACAAAGTGAAGAAGGACGCAAAGCCGGCCGGCGAAAGCAGTGCATACAAGAGATGGTATACAACCATCATGCTTATGCTGAATGCGAGTTTGCGGACCAAATTCATACGTTTCAATTGGTTTCTTATGAAATAACTGCCGATTACTAGAAATGCACTGCTAAGCAGGGCCGGCTGCCAATAATAATCAAGGACCAGACCGCATCCCAGATTTAGAATCGCCCCGGTTAGTACGGCGGGCACAAGCCCTGCATACAAAATGACGGTAACTAGACAGAGGGGCAGCAAGTGAAGCGAATAAATAAGTGGATCGATCTCCGCATATTGCCAATACAATGAAATAAAAATGAGAAGTAAACATCCGAAAAGAATATGCCGCTGCTTCTCTTTATAAACGAATATAGGGGTTAAAACCATATGGATGAGGGTAGCGCTCATGAAGTAGAAAAGTCCATGCAGTTCGTGGGAAATGATCGAATGGAGCAAATCAGTGCCGTCCTTTCCGCTTGTCCGACAGTATCTTGTTTATTTCTACATTATCTCACAGGATTTGACCTTATCAAGAGAGATGACACGTTTTGTATGCTAAAGATTTGCTAAAGATTTGATAAAGACTTATGGTGTTATCGCTATACAGCGCTGTATAATAGAAAATACGAGTCGTGCAAGCGTTTACAAATTCATTGGATTTGAAAACGAGGAGAGATGAGGATGCGGGCGTGCTCACAAGTTTGCGGTGTTGTCTTTAATCCGATTGATGATGATTATTTGAACGTTTGCGAGGAATGTGAATTTGCCGGCAAGGAGGAACAGGAAGGCGCAGAAGAGTCTGAAACGACGTCCAGCTATTATCTTGGACAATGCGGCCTTATCATCGATTATTTACTGTGAGTGCGCTTGAGCTAAAAAAAGGTTGCTTACCAGAGATTTCTTGTTACAATGAAAGTAGATTTACTATTCATACTATTCATTCTTTATGCGGTTCATTTTTGAAAGGAGACCTTGCATGGTAACTTTGCCTAAATTGAACGATCTCGGTTTTTTCGAGATACGACTGGAGTCCATCGGCGGGCTCGGTGCGAATCTGGCCGGCAAAATGCTGGCGGAAGCGGGAGTCGTTGGGGTGGGCCTGAACGGAGTCAGTTTTTCTTCGTACGGTTCAGAAAAGAAAGGGTCGGCAGTGAAAGCGCACATCCGGTTTTGCGATATGGATACGAAGATACGGGATACGACGCCCGTAGAAAGACCGCACGTTGTTGGTGTTTTTCATGAATCGCTCTCCAAAACTGTAAACGTTATCAGTGGCATCTATGAAGATAGTACTGTATTAGTAAACTCGACGAAAACACCTGATGAACTCAAGGAAAAGATGAAGCTCAAGGGCGGCACGATCGCGGTAATCGACGCGATTGGCATCGCTCTGGAGGAGAAGAACCGCGTCAATATGGCGATGCTCGGAGCACTGTTCCGGCTGTGCGATTTCCTCGACCCGGAAGTGATGAGAGGCGTTATTCGCAAATCGTTGGAGAAGAAGTATCCGCAAGCTGTAGCACCCGCCATTCGGACGTTCGATCGCGGGTTCAATGAAGTCAAGTTCCAGTCCTATTCGCTGCCCGAAGGGGAGAAGATGCCGGACTTCGTCCGATTCGATACGCCTGTACTTGGCTATGAAACCCAGACGATCGGCGGCGTCATTGCCAATCCCGGCAACAGTATTCTCAAAGACCTGAGTATTTCACGTGCGGGGATGATGCCCCATTTCCATGAAGATAAATGTATTCACTGCGCTTCCTGCGATAACGTTTGTCCGGATTTCTGCTTCGTCTGGGATGAGCTTCCCGACAAGAAAGGGCGTCCGCAAATGTTCCTGCAGGGCATTGATTATCAATACTGTAAAGGATGTCTGAAATGTGTACAGGCTTGTCCGACTGAAGCGCTCTCTAGCGAGCGGGAAGCAGACGGATATGCCGATGCACACCGTATGCCACATCGCTTCAATCTGGCTGTAAACTCTTAGAGAGTATTTATGGGAGAAGGGTGGAACTACGCGTTATGTCTATTGATATCAAGAAGGAATTAGGGCAGGCCAAGGTCGAGCAGCGCATCGTCTATGAGTCAGGCAACGAAATGGCAGCTTATGCCGCACATCAAATTAATTATCATATTATGGGGTATTTCCCGATATCACCGTCTACGGAAGTCGCCCAGTTCCTGGATTTAATGAAGTCTAACGGACAGCATGATATCGTGCTCATCCCTGCCGATGGGGAGCATGGCTCCGCAGGGATCTGTTATGGCGCATCAACAGCTGGCGGCCGTGTGTTTAACGCTACCAGCGCGAACGGTTACTTGTACATGCTGGAGCAAATGCCGGTACAATCCGGTTCCCGGTTCCCGATGGTCATGAACCTCGTTTGCCGCTCGGTCTCCGGACCCCTCAATATTCATGGAGACCATTCGGATCTTTATTATGCTCTGAATACGGGGTGGCCCATCGTGATGTGCCGCGACCCGCAATCCGTCTATGATATGAATATTATCGCACTTAAACTGGCGGAAGATCCGGCTGTGCGCTTGCCGGTACTGGTCGCCTCGGACGGTTATTTCACGTCCCATCAGAAGCGCAGAGTCCAAACCTTCGCGAATCGCGAAGATGTACACGCCTTTATCGGCGAGCAGCCGACAGGCTTCCCGGATACGTTGGATCGCAACAATCCGATTACGGTCGGTCCTTATATGAATGAACCGGACTACATTAACAACTGCTATCAGCAGAGTGTTGCCATGTACAACGCCGAAGGCGTGTATGACCGCATCCGGCAGGAGTACGCCGAGCTGACGGGCCGCGACTATCCGATTCTCGAGCTGTATCGGATGGAGGACGCGGAAGTCGCGGTGTTCCTGATGAATTCGGCCTCCGAGATCATCAAGGACGTCGTCGACCAGCTCCGCGAGAAGGGCATTAAAGCCGGATCGATCGCTCCGAATATGATCCGTCCGTTCCCCGCTAAGCAGATTGCCGAAGCTTTGCAGAACGTGAAGGCGATCACCGTCGGCGATCGCGCGGATTCTTATGGCGGCCATGGCGGCAATATGGTCAATGAAATTAAGGCGGCGCTGTTCACGCACGGGAACAGGGATACGCTTGTGATAAGCCGCATCTACGGCCTTGGCGGCAAGGACTTTTATGCCGAAGACGGGCATAACATGTTCCAATTTGCCATTGACGCCGCACAAAGCGGCAAGGTTGATGTGCCATTCGATTACTATGGCCACACGCCGGGTGATCCGGCGAAGGCGCCCAAGCGCGTGCTGACGCCGATGAAGTATGAAGATCTGAAAACCGGACTCATTACGGTCACTCCGGATGAGGCGAGCGGCAAGCTGAACGTGCGCATTCCGCCGCTGCGCGCCTTGACGAAGAAACCGAAGCGGATTGCTCCGGGACATGGCGCATGTCCGGGCTGCGGGATTTTCTCCGGTCTGGAAATGTTTTTCAAGGGAATCGAAGGAGACATTGTCTCCATCTTCCATACAGGGTGCGCAATGGTCGTTACGACAGGCTACCCGTACTCGGCGCATAAAGCGACGTATATCCATAACTTGTTCCAGAACGGAGCGGCAACTCTCTCCGGGGTCGTCGAGATGTTCTGGGAACGCAAACGCCGGGGCGAGCTGGACCATCTCGGACTCAAAGACGATTTCACCTTCGTCATGATTACCGGTGACGGCGGGATGGATATCGGAATGGGACCGGCGATCGGCGCTGCCCTGCGGAACCATAAAATGATCATCCTTGAGTATGATAATGAAGGATACATGAACACGGGGGCGCAGCTGTCCTATTCCACACCGATGGGCCACCGCACGTCGACCTCGAACGTCGGGAAGCACCAAGGCGGTAAAGTGTTCCATCATAAGGACACGGCGCAAATTATGGCGGCTACGCATATTCCATATGTGTTCACCGGATCTGAAGCCTATCCGCAGGATCTTCTGAAGAAGGCGGCGAAAGCCCAGTGGTACGCCCAGAACGAAGGCTTGGTGTACGGCAAGATTTTGATTGCTTGTCCGCTGAACTGGCTGTCTGAAGATCAAGAAGGTTCGAATATCGTCGGCGCAGCTGTAGATTCCTGCTTCTTCCCGCTGTACGAAGTGGAGCACGGCATCACGAATATCACCTATAACCCGGAGGACAAAAACAAGAAGATTCCGTTGTCGGATTGGCTGAAAACGATGGGCAAAACGAAGCATATGACGAAGCCGGAATATGAAGGCTCCCTGAAGTCGTTCGAAACGGAAGTGGAACGCCGGTGGAACCAATTGAAAGCCAAGCATGAGAACGCGTATTTATAAATCGTTAATTCATTGTGCACGTATATGAATAAAGAAGGCACGTTCGCCTCAGAGGCGAATGTGCCTTTTTATCAGGAGGAAGCTATATGCCTTATGTTCTGCTCCATCGCAACACGCATCAAATTTATACGTGTATGCAGGTTAATCACTATGGACTTGCTTATTACGGGGTGAAATTTTGGCTTGATGAAGAAGAAGCCGCACAGCAATATCAAGCGTTGCTGCAACCCGCAGAGGGGATCGCCGCTGAGGAGTGGCAAGTGATTGAGCTCGAAGAATCGGAGATGAAGATCTGCAACGTGAAGCTGAAGAACGATCCTGCACTGCAACTTTTTTGGTCAAGTGACCGTAAGCCGGAGGTTCGTAAACTGGAAAATTAAACCTTGCCGTCAATAGGTACGCAGCCATGCCGAATGGATGATTAAACGACAAGAATCGCAACCTTACGCCTATTTTCGCCAAGCACCCCCGCAAACTATAATAAGGGTGCGAAAGAAAAAATTTACAACATGGGAGTAGGTTGAGACAAAATGAGAAAATGGACAATGGTTAGTCTTTTGCTTGTACTTGCGTTTACCTGGGTATGTCCGGCGGCCATGGCAGCGATTGCAGATGTTTCGACCAAAGCACAGATTGTTTCAGGAGTCAGTTTTAGAGATCAGCCGAGCACGTCCAGCAATGTCATCCGGATGCTCAAAACGAATGAAATCGTCACCGTAACGGACTATGTGACGGCGAATTGGTTTCGAGTGAAAGATGCGCAGGGTGTCAGCGGCTATGTATCAACCAATAGCAAATACATAAAAGTCATTTCCAATGCAGCAATCATTTATGGCGTTAACTTTCGCACATTACCGTCATCGGATAGCGGTTCCAAAGTGATCCGTATGCTGAGTAAAGGCGAGGAAGTCCTGGTAACCGAACGAGTGAACGATAATTGGTATAAAATTGTAGATGCGGGCGGGACAAGCGGATACGTCAGCTCCAGCAGTAAATACATAACAACGGATTTCAGTGTTATCGTGCCGGCAATGCCGTTAGCGGATGCGATTGAAGCCGTTATTGCAGCAGGGAATGCGTACTTGGGTACCCCGTACGAATTCGGCTCCGACCGCAATGATCCAACGACGTTCGATTGCTCGGATCTTATCCAAACGATGTTCTGGGACGCGCTTCGTCTCGCAGTTCCGAGCGATTCTGCGGCTCAAGGGGATTACGTACGTTCGCTCGGTCCCGTGTCGACGGATTGGACCCAATTAAAGCGTGGAGACTTGATGTTCTTCTCCGCATATAAGGGAAGCAAGTCATCCGATTATGACAACATCGACATCTTTAAAGAGCCTATCACACACGTGGCGGTCTATCTAGGGAATGACAGCCTGCTGCATACCTACTCAGTTGAGTCCGGCGGGGTTCGTGTCGATACCATCGACGGCAAGCAGTGGGAGAACCGCTTTTTATATGGCGGCAGTGTTTTAAAATAGTTGATGGTTCGAGCAGCGAATGTTTGCCATATACTATAGATAGGGGCGGATGCATAAGCCAGCATCCGCTTCTTCCTGATTCTAAGGAGAAAGGAAGAGCCTTATCATTGAAACCTTCAGCAGCGAGTCATCCACTGGAATTTCGGAACACGACCGAAAGCGGGCTTGACCTGGATACGGTGCATGAGCGCATCTTGCACTTCATGCGGCTTGATCCGGCAGGTACGTACAAATTCATTATCGGAACGGATTGTCAGGTGCACCCGGGACACACCAAGTTCATTACAGGTGTCGTTATCCAGAGACTGGGGAAAGGCGCATGGGCGTGCTATCGCCAAGTGATCGTCCCCAGAGCTTTACATTCCATCAAAGAGAAGCTCTCCATGGAAACCGCGTTCAGCGAAGAAATCGCAATGTACTTTCATGAGGCGAAACGGCAGGAAATGGAGAATATCGTGCTTCCTCAGCTGTACCAAGGCGCCTCTTTCGATATGTTTATACATATTGATGCAGGTGCGGATATAAACAAAAACCGGACAGCCAAATTTGTCCAAGAGATGGTACGGCGTGTGGAATCGGTAGGCATGGTACCGGTCATTAAACCGGATTGTTATGTAGCGTCGGCTTATGCGAACCGATTCTCCAAGAAGCCTTATCTCCCCATGTATGAGAAACGTGAGGTAATCGATGGCACTAGATAAGCTAAGAATAAACCGTTAGTTCAAGATGATCGGTGAGATCAACGAACTAACGGTTTTTGTTTGGAGATGAAAAAAGGAGTTCACATGCTTTTTAGCGAAATACATGCTAAACTAGCAAGCGAGAAAGGAGGGGACGAATATGAGCAAAACGTTCATTATCGAGGCGGTCATGCTGGCGGTGCACGGGCAATTGATGGTGCCGGGAGAACCGGTCACGTATGTCATACCCTATACGAGCATCCAGGAGCTCTACGAGCTTCAAACAGCTAACGACCCCATCATGCTGGAAGAAGAGGATGACGGCTTCGTCAAGCAAATGATTGGCGAGCTGATCGCTTTCTTCGAAGAGTCGTTTAATAAGAAGAAAATTGAGAAAGCGCTCACCGTTCCGTGGCGGAAAAGCGCACCATTGCCCATTAATGAGCATGTAACGCTTACAGTCGTCTATGCGATCGATAACGAGGCGTATGGTGAACAGTTCGATCCGATTGAAACGGAGTTAATTCTAACGGCAATTAAAGAGCAAGCTGCCTTGCTTACCGACCAGTTGGATTTCATTGAGCGGCTGATAGGAGCTGAAATTCCTGTTCAGGCCTTTGATGTGGAAGATTTCGAATTCGCTGTCGAAGGAGACAATCTCGTGTAGGAAAGGGAGCTGATGAATGCGATTATGCGTGTCAAAGATCTGGAGCTGGAAGAGCAATTAGCTTTACTGCCATCCCACTGGTTTCCTGGCCGCAAGTGGACTATGCGATTGGGTGCCGGTGGGATGAACAATACAACGCGTTTTGTAGACGTTGACGGTACGACCTATGTTCTGCGACTTTATGAGACTCACCGGGATATCGATAAAATTATTTTCGAACATCGAATTCTACTGGCACTGAATAAACGGAAACATCAACTGCCGTACCGGATCCCGGCCCCGATTGAGCTGCCGGATGGCGGCACGGTGGTCCAGCTAGCCGCGGACCGCGAGGGCAAGCTAGCCGCTTTGTTTACGTTCACCGACGGCACGAACCCTGCTTGGCTGGATACCGACCAAGTGGAACAGTTCGGAGCGGCCGTGGGCCAGCTGTCTTCCGTATTGGCCGATATCGCTGTCGATCTAAAGCCTGTGTATCCGCCATACTATGAGATTGAGAACATTCATCCCCGCTGCACGCCGGACGCGATACGGGAATTTTGTATCCATCCGACGGAAATATTTTCTCCGCAGCGTGAGGAGCTCCTATATATTTTTGATCGATTCTCCGCTTTATATCAATCGATTCCCGCTTTGCGTAAGCTGCCTCATCAGCTCGTGCATGGCGATATCAACGGTTCCAATATGCTTGTGGATGAAAAGGGGCAGATCGCATCGGTGCTCGACTTCGAGTTTGTTACCCGGGATTTGCGCGTGATGGAGCTTGCGGTCTGTTTATCGGATTTCATCGATCCGACGCTTCCCATTGAGCAGTTGCAGCTGAACTGCAGAGCCTTCTATCAGGGATACCGGAAGTTCGTACAATTGAAGGAAGCGGAGCTTGCCGTGCTGCCGCTGCTCATCGAGCTGCGCAGGCTGGATGTGTTTATCCATTTCCTGGGGCGCTATGCGGATGGGGTTGATCCTCAAGGCGTGTTGATTGATATTATTCAGAACGCCTACGAGAAAACCAAATGGCTGCAAAATCATTGCCATGAACTAGTTGCGGCGCTGTAAAATAAGGAATTTGTCTAGTGTACCGTACAACCGTAAACCGACCGGCGGGAATACGCTATAGTACCAAACGAGAAGGTGGTGCTGGAGGTTGGCTAAAGGTGCTTATGTAGGAAATGTACGTGCAATACCGAACTGCGGCCGTTATTGCCGTAATGTGTGTACGCGTTTATTTGTGGTGGGCCGCAATCAATGTATTGCAGACTGTTTACGCTGTGCAGGTCTTCGTGGTACGGCACATACGAAAGCAGCTTTTACAAGCAAATTGGTTTACAAGCCTAAACCTAAGCGCAAATGTAATTGCGGCTGCGGCAAATGTAAATAAGTTCGGAGGCTGCCAGGCGAAACCTGGCAGCTTTGCTATATATAAGGGGATAACTAACCTTCAGGTAAGTAAGACACGTTTTTTTCAGTTCTTTTTTTGTTCGGCTCGTTCGCCTATACTATACTAAGAAACCAGCATTTGGTGAAACTTGTATAGATGCTTAATGACATAAGTTTTCTATGCACATTTGAAGGAGGATACATATGGTCTACCAGGCAAGTTTAACGCGTTATGCAGAAATGAAATATAATCGTTCCGGCAAATCGGGACTTAAGCTCCCGGCCATTTCCTTAGGACTGTGGCATAATTTCGGCGGGCTTGATATTCATGAGAACGGCAGAGCGATGCTGCTTCGTTCATTTGATTTGGGGATTACGCATTTTGATTTGGCGAATAACTATGGGCCGCCTCCAGGCTCTGCCGAAGAAATGTTCGGCAAGGTGCTGAAGAGCGATCTTGGCGCTTACCGCGATGAGATGATTATTTCGACCAAAGCCGGCTATTATATGTGGGAAGGACCTTACGGCGAGTGGGGATCCAAGAAATATTTAATTTCTTCGCTGGATCAAAGCTTGAAACGTATGGGTCTGGAGTATGTCGACATTTTCTATTCGCACAGACCGGATCCGAATACGCCATTCGAGGAAACGATGGCTGCGCTTGACCAAATCGTCCGTCAAGGGAAAGCTTTGTACATTGGTTTATCCAACTATACGGCTGAGCAGACGCGTGAGGCGGTTACGATTCTGAAAGGTCTCGGCACTCCTCTGCTGATTCATCAACCTTCGTACAGCATGATGAACCGCTGGATCGAGGATGGGCTTCAAGATGTTCTGGACGAGTTCGGCGTAGGCAGCATTGCGTTCTGTCCGCTTGCACAAGGGCTGCTAACGAACAAGTACGTGAACGGTGTTCCGAGCGATTCGCGAGCAGGCGGGAAAAGCCAGTTCTTGAATACGAAGGATATTACCGAAGAGAAGCTGAAGCAAATCATTCAGCTGAACGAGCTTGCCGCAAGCCGCGGCCAAAGTTTGGCGCAAATGGCGCTGGCTTGGGTGCTGCGCGGCGGACGCGTAACCTCCGCATTGATCGGAGCAAGCCGCGTTTCGCAAATTGAAGAGAATGTCGCAGCATTGAACAATCTCGAATTCTCTCCAGAAGAACTGGAGCAAATCGAAAAAATCCTGAAGAAATAAATCTTCAGGATTCCTGGCGCCTGTCAATCGCTTCAGACATGGTACGATCCGTCAGGTGCGCATAAATTTGCGTTGTTTCCGGAGACGCATGTCCAAGCTGCTCTTGGGTTTTGTACAAATCGTTCTGCAGGTAATAGTCTGTGGCGAAAGAGTGCCGCAGTTTATGAACGGACAGGTAGGGCTTGCCGAACCGTTTGGCATATTTGATAACCAGCTCCTGGATGGCTCTCTTGGTCATCCGATCGCCTTCTTTTTTGCCGTTTGCGATGGCAAGGAAGAGGGCTTTTTCTTTTTTGACCGGTTTATAGCGGGTTTGCCGGATGGCCAGATAGTCCGTTAAAGCTTGAATGGCATCCTGCCGGAAGTATACGGGCGTCTTGAACGTATCATCATTTTTACCTTTGCGGTATACATGGGTCAGCTTCTTCTTCAAGTCGATATCGTCGACGTTCAAATTAAATACCTCCGAGACGCGAAGCCCGGAATTCAGAATAAGCGTAATGATGCAAATATCACGAATCTTGTTCAGCTCATAAGCGTAGATCGCCTGCTTGTTGGAGGCTACATCATGTTCGTAGCCATGCTGGACATATTCGATGAATTGAGCGATTTCCTCTTCCTGGAGCAGCTTGCCTTCCAGCTTGGCGGCGCTATCCTTAGGCCTGTGAGACCGCTTGATTTCCACCTTGGCCATCACGTTCCGCTTCAGAAGCGGGTAGAAATTGTCATCCTCGGCGATCTGGCTCAAATAATGAAATAGCGAGCGCAGCGCGGAAAGCTTACGGTTAATTGTCGTTTTCACATTGGCTTGCTCCTTGCGGGTGGCCAGAAACATGCGGAAATTATCGATGCTGTCCATATGCAATTTCTCCAAGTCTTCCAATGGCACTTGATTGATGGTGCTAGCCGAACTCAAGCCTTCGGCTAACAGCCAGGAGAGGAAAATTTCATAGTCCCGGACATATTCCAACAAGGAAGAAGGGGAAAGATCCGGCAGCTTATAATTGATGAATTTCTCGATATACCAAGGCATATTAGGAATTCTTTTCTCTAATTCGTGGCGATCTTTGACTTTAATAATGTTCATCCGCTGTCACCTCTCTAACGTCTGCATGCTGTTAGTATAGCAGTGAGCGAAGGAAATTGGTAGAAGAAGGATAGCCGGAACACGATATAGAGGAGTGGCTGCCTGTTATATAGGGGCATCGTTGAAATCATCATCGAGCAATTCGCTGCAGATTGCAGGAATAAGATTGGCTTGTTTTACTTAAATTAATCTCGTATGGAAAATTTGAACTGGGGGTTCCTAAATGCCACAACAAAACGAGCAAAGCCAGGAAGATAGCAATTCGCAATCCATCGAGCAGATTAAGCAGTTTGCGCAAAAGGCAGAACAAGCTGCCGAACAGACCTTGCAGGTAGCTCAGGAGCTGCATTCCCAAGCTACTGCGGCTGCATTGACTGAGGCAGAAGAGGAAATTCAGCAGCTGCAAAGTCAAATTAAGGATGCGCAATCGAAATCGGCCGAACTTCGGCAGGAGCTGGACTCTCTGCAGCAGTCAGGAAATTAATTGAAAAAAACTATTGTTTGTACATGACATGGTGTGTTAAGATGTGAAAAATAAACGGAAGGGCTTCTAGGGATCCGAATCCACGCGGATGGCGAACCGAGCGAAGCCGACACGGAAATCGACGTGTTACACCGTAAGGGATAAAAGACCTTCGGAAAGTTCCGCCTGAATAGGCGAAATGGACCGAGAGGTCTTTTTTGCTGTACCGAATGAAAGGACGGTGGATCGGGGTGACGTCGATTCGCGTAGAGCAATTAGGAAAATCATTCCAGATTAAGCGGAAAGAAGAAGGCTTCCTGGGCAGTGTCAGAGCGCTGCTGAAGCCGCAATACGTGGAAAGAGCTGCCGTCGAGAACATCACATTCTCGGCTGCGCAAGGGGAGACGCTCGCTTTCCTCGGACCGAATGGGGCCGGCAAATCCACGACGATCAAGATGCTCACCGGGATCCTGCATCCGACGAGCGGCGAAGCTGAAGTTCTTGGCTGTTGTCCGTGGAAGGAGCGCAATCAGCTGAGCTACCGGATCGGCTCCGTATTCGGACAGAAATCGCAGCTTTGGTACCATTTGCCCCCAATGGATACCTTTGAGCTGATGAGCCGGATCTATGAACTGCGGCGGAGTGATTATATTCAGCGGCGTGACGACCTGATAGAGCGCTTCGAGCTCGGCCCTTACCTCCAAACGACGGTTCGGAAGCTGTCTCTCGGCGAGCGGATGCGGTGTGAAATTGCAGCTTCTCTACTACACCGGCCTCAGGTGTTATTCCTGGACGAACCGACCATCGGACTCGATGTTGTGGTGAAGCAGCGCATTCGTGAACTCATTCTGGAATTAAAAAGAGAAGAAGGTACGACCATTTTCCTTACCTCGCATGATGCCGGCGACATTGAACGGCTATGCGACCGTGCCATCGTGATTAATCACGGCAGGATCGTATTCGATGATCAGGTTCATTTGATGAAACAGCGTTTCATGACCCACAAAACGGTACGTTTGGTGCTCGTGGAAGAACCGCAAGTGATGGAGCACGAGGGGGTGGCGGTATTGGAGCAGGCCGGTGCAAGAATATCGCTATCGGTAGATACCCGCATAACGACTATCGAAGCGATCCTTGCCAGGATCATGTCGGAGCACCGGATCGTCGACGTCACCGTTGAGGATCCGCCGATGGAGGACATTATCACTCGGATGTATGGGGATTACGGCAAAGGAGGATTGGCCCATGAACACCTGGGGCAAATCGGTTAAATATGTATTCATCGGCAGAATCACCCTTCGCAATCAACTGGCTTATGTCGCCGATTTTCTTGTGCGGTCTTTATTTCTGCTGCTTATCCTATATATATTTCTGCAGCTTTGGCAGACGACGTTTCACGGTGAAGGGACGGATACGATTGCTGGGTTCAGTTTCAAACAAATTATGTGGTATTTGGTCATCACGGAATCAATGATTCTCGCCAGTCCCAGCCTGTGCACACGTGTTGAGGAAGAAGTGAAGAGCGGGGATATCGTATTCAAGTTCGTTCGCCCCGTCCATTTCGTTGTTTTTCACTATGTCGAATATATGAGCGAAGCGGCGATACGGTTTCTTGTGAACGCTGTCCTCGGTGCGGTGCTGGGACTTCTCATCATCGGTCCGCCGCAATTCGGCTATGGCTTGCTCTGGCTGCCACTCATCGCGTTGTTCGGCTTCACCGTCAATTTCCTGTTGAATATGGTATTGGCGCTCTGCTCTTTCTGGGTAGAGGAAACCCGAGGGCTAGAATTCGTGTACAACAAATTTCTGTTCACAATCGGCGGTATGCTGATGCCCTTAGAATTATTTCCGGAGACGCTGCAGCGAATCGGCCAGTTCCTGCCGTTCCAAGCCATCGTGTATCTTCCTGCGAAAACGACGGTCGCCTTTGAAACTGTCCATGTGGCGGGTATTATCGCTACGCAGTTGATTTGGATGCTGGTCATTGGCATCATCGTTTGGTTCGTATATCGGAAAGGAGTGACGAAGCTGAATGTTAACGGTGGATAGAGGTAAGCTCACTCCGATCAGTGAATATGATCAGCCGGGCAAGTTCAGGCGGTTGCTGCATTTTGTATGGCAGTTCTGGAAACTCAATTTGGCGGGAGCGATGGAATTCCGCTTGAGTTTTCTGTTAACCGCAGGCATGATGGTCATTAATAATGTCGTGTGGATCGTCTTTTGGGGCATTTATTTCGGCCGTTTCCCCGTGTTGAACGGATGGGAGCTGCAGGACGTCATGATGCTATGGGCGGTAGCTGCAGGAGGCTTCGGCGTAATGGCGACTTTCTTCGGCAATGCGATGCGGATCGGCAATCTGATTGCGACCGGACAGCTTGACGTTTATTTAACACAGCCTAAGCCTGTGCTGCTGCATGTTCTCATTAGCCGGATGTCTGTAAGCGCAATTGGCGATGTGCTGTTTGCTCTTCTTATTTATATCGCCTTCGGGGACAAATCCTTGATCGGGCTGCTGAAATTTGCGTTGGCGATGGTGCTTTCGACACTCATTTTCCTGTTTTTCACGATTAGCGTGAACTGCTTGGCCTTCTGGTTAGGCAATACGGAGGGGTTGAGCTTTCAGCTTTTCAATGCGCTGCTAACGTTTACGACATATCCGACTAGTATATTCAAAGGGTTCGGTAAGCTGGTGCTGTTCACGGTGCTTCCGGCCGGTTTCATCAGCTACTTGCCCATAGGTCTCCTGCGCCAAATCGATCTCCCGTTCATACTTGGCTCCGTCGCAGTGGCCGTATTCTTATGTGTCGTGGGAATCCAATTGTTTTACAAGGGACTGCGCCGGTACTCGTCGGGGAATATGATGGGGCTGCGCCGTTAATACGGATAAAATAGGCAGCATCGAAGCATGCTAGTTAGGTGGCAGCACGTAAAACGCAAACAAAGGAGTGATCGCGCAATGGCAAGACGCCGACGCAGTCAACAACCGTTTATGCAGAGCCAACCGATGATGCAAAATCAAATGACGATGCAAAGCCAACCGATGATGCAGAACCAACAGGGGATGCAAAGTCAAACGAACAACATGCAGTCTTCTTATCTGCAGCAGGATTACGGCTACCAACAGCCTCAAGCGTATATCCCGCAAGCTCGCAACGACCAGAATCAGTATCCATCGTACCAAGGGGGAATGCCTGTTCCAGGTTCCTCAGGCAATCTCAACGCGCCGTACGGTGAGCGTAATACAGGAATCAACAACGCCGATGCCCGGAATGTCGGGTTTCAAGGCGGTTATACAGGCTACGGTCCGAATGGTCAGCCGATTCAATACGGCACATTTATGCGGGACGGTACACAGTACGGGGCGGGACCTCATACGATTGACCCGAATAAAGCGATCATTCAAGCGGTTCATTATGGCGATGGCGCCATTGCAGCCGTCCAATTCCAAGATGGCCGCGTAGTGGACATTGCCAATGCTATTAACATGGCAGAAGCGGGTCTAATCGAGGATGTCAACACCGGCCGAAACCGGGAAGGCGAGAAGACTTTAAGGTCTTATCCGGACGGAGATCCGAGCAACAATTTATCGAATTTGCCGCGATTTTAATAAGATTAGGAGCAGCCTGCCGATTGCAGGCTGCTTTGTTATGGGATCGCACAAGCAAGCGTAACTGGAATAACTCCACTTATTAATTCGTACGAATGCTCATCATGACGTACCAACTGGAAAAACGCCTGTTATTTTTATAAAACATGCGGCATTCGGGGCTATAATCGGCATTTTAGTTGGAGGCATTCCTGTTATTGCTGCATTAACCGATTGTTGCAATCGAATAACCGGAGAATTTTCCTCTAATGTTAAGCATAACGGGAGCAGGGGCTGATGCGCGGCCGCTACTACATAAAAAAAGCCGCTATGAGACCATAGCGGCTTTCAGCTCCTAATGAGCCATATGCTAGCATTCTTTGAATGCGGTTACAGATCATTTTTTGAAATCGGCCAAATATTTTAGTGCAACGCCAAGGGCGCCAAGATAGTAGAAGACCATCAACAAGAAGCCGGTAGGGTCAAGGGACATCATGTTGGAAAGCATGAACAACGGGAAAACATAGAACAACAAATCTTGCAAGTAAGAGAGAATGAGAGAACTGGAGAAGGAGCCGGCTTTGAGAGCTTTGTATAAACCGTATAAGAAGCTAAGGCCCATTAAACCAAGAACGACTAACATCGAGTAGAGCATCCAACCTGTAAGAGCGAGTGTCATTAGGATTCACCTCCCCATCGGGAAGATTTACTACTGAGATATACTATGTAGCACCTTGACAAGTCGTACTAGGACGATGCACTCATTTTCAAAAAAAGTTTTTATAAAGTTAACAAAATAAATATTATGTAAACAAATTTATCGCTGCATGGTATTCCTATAGTTGTGAGGGGATACACCGACGTATTTTTTGAATAACCTGGAAAAGTAAAAAACATCCTTATAACCGAGCGAATCGGCGATTTCTTTGACGGAATTGTCCGTGTTGAGAATAATGTTCTTCGCTTCCGCGATCTTCAAACGGTTGATATAGGCATTTAAAGGGTATCCGGTATACTCGCTGACGACTCTGCGAAGCGTAGAAATGGAAATATGATGCCGCTTGGCGATCGCTTTCGCATCGAAGGGCTGGAAGAGAGAGTCGCCTAGATCGTCCATAATGTCGATAACCTGCTGTGTTTTCGACGTCTCGGCAGGGGCTTGAGCCTTCAGCATAAAGTCAAAGAGCAGCGTTTCAAGCAAAAGCGCCGCGCGGTCGATATTGTCCGGCAGCCCGCTCTCCATCAGCATGAAGATCCGTTCGATCCGGTTCAGCTGCGCGGCGTCCTCATGGCCGGTATGCTTGGCGGAATCGACATTCGTCAGCCAGCTTCCAAGCCATTCATCGATTCGGCTGCCCTCGAAAGTGAAATAATACTCATCCCAGTAACCGCCCTGATCTGGCCCATAATTATAGATGACACCCGGTCGAAGAAACAGCAAGCTTCCGCTTTCGACACGCTGCACAGGTCCGTTATCGGCTTGATAGGAGCCGCCGCCGCCAGCCAGATAGATGAAAGCCCACTTGGAAAATTTCGCTTGATGCCGAAACGAGATGCGTCCCGGCAAATGCCCGACATTAAGAATCGTTAAGGATTGCAGCTTCAATTTACTAGCGTCGATAGGCAAAGTAATAATGCGCAGCGGGTAAGGGCTGATTAAATAGTCCATGAATTTTGTCATATCGTATACAACCTCCGTCATCAATCCTTGGTGTCTTTGATTCGGCCTGAAGTTAATCACGTTAATTAATTTCATTGTATATGAATATTTCATCTATGGGAACAGTGACAAGGATCATTCTGGACGTTAATTCGTGGAAACCCTCACCGAGCACTAAATGTGAGCGCATATCCAAATGAGAAGCACAGCCATAGACAGAGGGGAGTGAACAAGTAGGTATCACATTTGGCGAAACGCGTAGAACGAATCGATTTGAATAACCCTACGTACCGGAAGTCGCCGATCGTTCGCAGGCCGAACACAATAAGTGAAATCCAACATCCCCATGTTACCCAGGAGAAGACGGGGAGATGAGGAATCAAACGTCCCTGCCACCCTAGCAGCAGCGTATCTGCAAATAAGAGAAGCGCGACGGTAAGTGTTGCGGTTATACCGGGCCGAAATACGGGCTGGTGTGAAGCTTGGGTTACGGGAATCGCAGCAGCGCTGCCCCAACGGACGCCGAATGCCCAACTGACATGCAGAGCTCCGATAAAGAATAGGAACAAACAAGATAGAATCGTAATCACCATGAAACGTCATCCTCTCGTAAAGAAAATCATAGCCATGCAGCATCAAGTTGATGGGCGATAAAGGAAGCGAGGACAGCTGCTACCGTCATAATTATAACTGGAAAAAAGTTGATTTCAACTAAAAACAGTAGTTATAGATGGATATTTACCGTTTAAATTGGATAATTAAA
Organism: Paenibacillus sp. MAHUQ-63; assembly: GCF_028765165.1. Taxonomy (GTDB): domain Bacteria; phylum Bacillota; class Bacilli; order Paenibacillales; family NBRC-103111; genus Paenibacillus_E. The sequence goes on from NZ_JARADB010000004.1 coordinate 407,275, forward strand.
GAATTAATATCGTTAACGATTAATGTCATTAATTAATTACAAGGAGCTTTAGATAGGGTTTAAGGTGTTTTTGTGTTATAATGAAGCACATTCTGGAATGAAAGCAGGGAACGAAGCCATCATGAATGGGCAAAATCGCAAAGATGTCGTACCGGGAGCCGAGGTCGATATCGTCCTGAAGCAGGATCAACGCACCGGCAAACTTACGCGTGGCATTGTGAAGGATCTCTTGACTAATTCGCCTACGCATCCTCATGGCATCAAAGTACGCTTGACCGACGGCCAAGTCGGCCGTGTGAAGGAAATTAGATCACCGTCTAGATAACACAGCATATAAGGGGGAGAGAGGTTGGCGAAGCAAAAGGTAGCAAAAAGACCTACGCGCGACGAGTTCGTGCTCGAGGAGATTGGCAATCAGTTAGCGGAAGCGAAGATGGAAAACTCCGAAATTGTTCTTACCGTCTGGGGACGTGAGGAAGGCGTTCGCGGCTTCATCACGACGATGGATTCACGAACTGGCCGCGTACATATCGAGACGGGCAGCGGAGAAGTGGACAAAGTACCCTTCATGGATATTATGAAAGTAGAATATCCGAGAGATTGATACGCGATTTAAAACCGACATCGCATATTGGGCCGTAAACGGCCTTTTTTTTAAGCTCAAAAAATTGCACTAAATCTATATTTAACGCAACTTAGATTGTAACGGACGGAGTGAGAGCGCTTGGCACACCATTTTGAGTATGATGACGATTATTTGGAGCTGTTCGACACTTGGATGAAGGACCAAGGCTTCACCAAACGAACACAGCTTGCTTATCTTGGCGATGTTCGCTTATTTTTGTCCGCGATGGACAAGCCTCTTCATCAGCTTGCAGCTATCGACATCATGCGTTTCTTAACCAGGATGCGGCAGGGTGGAGCGGGGGATGCGGCACGCAATCGTTATTTGTCATCGATTCGCACCTTCTTCTCCGCCTTAATCGAGCTGCAAGCGGCGGAGATCAACCCCGCACTCCATATCAAGAAGTCGAAGGTTGAGAAGAATCCGATTCCGACCTTCCTAAGCGAGGATTTGCTGGCGGTGTTCCTGCAATCGATCGAGGGCAAATATCAGGTCCGCAATGTGGCGATGTTCCTTCTTATGAGCTACGCGGGATTGCGGGTGAGCGAACTGAACCGGCTGAACGTGTCGGATTTCAATCGGGCCACGAGCACGCTGCAGGTGTACGGCAAAGGGCGGAAATGGCGGGTCATTCCGCTGCCGAACGAATTGGTTCAAGTACTGAACAAGGCGCTGGAGGAGAGGCTGGAGCCGCGCGTTGCAGGGGAGCAACCTTTCTTCGTATCGCAATTCGGACGGCGGATATCGGTTCGGATGATCCAGACGATTGCGGAGAAGCATTTTGTAGAGATGAAGAAGAATTACACGGAGCTCCAAGGCAAATCGATCTCAAGCCATAAGCTGCGCCATACGTTCGCAACGATGCAGGTTCTGGCGGGAACCGACATTCGCACATTGCAGGAACTGCTCGGCCATGCGAGTATTCAAACGACACAAATTTACACCCATGTCGGCGATAAGCAGAAACAAGAGGCGATGCAGCGTATTTCGGCGTATATTCCTGCAGGCATAGGCATATAATGTGGGGTTACTACGGCTAAGGTAGGAGGCATCGGTATGGCAATACGGCCTCCCGTCCTGCGGGGCGGGGACACCATTGGAATCGTCACTTTGGGCAGTCCGTTAGATGCGAGCGTCATTGATGCCAGGGTTCGCACGCTGGAAGAGATGGGGTTCCATGTTGTGATTGGGAAGTATGCCTACGCTTATGGCGGCATTGTAGCGGCAACCGCCCAACAGCGGGCGGAAGATTTCATGGAGATGATTCGGAATCCTGCCGTTCGCCTGATTTTACCAACCCGCGGCGGTACGGGAGTCAGAGAAATACTGCCGTATTTGGATTACAGGCTCATTCATGAAAATCCCAAGATCGTATCAGGCTACAGCGATATAACGATTCTTTTAAATATGTTATATCAGTTTTCCAACTTAATCTCCTTCCAAAGCCTGCTCCTCATTGATTTCGAGCCGAGGACGCCGGCGTATAATTTCGACCAGTTCTTTGCGGCAACTTCCACGTTAGCGAGCGCGAGAGTCATTCATAACCCTCCGGGAATCCCATTGCGCAGCAGGGTCAAAGGGAAGGTGAGGGGACCGATTGTCGGCGGCAATTTGACTTCGCTGATCGGAACGCTGGGGACGCCTTATGAAATCAATACCGCGGGGAAAATCGTGCTGTTGGAAGAGACGCATGAGCCGACGAATACGATCTACCGCTAGCAAGTTCCGGGATTGCCGGGGGATCGTGATGGGACAATGCACGAATTGCACGACTTCCTATGGAACGTCCTACGAAGATTTGATCGAGGGGGTGCTCGTCCCGCTAGGTAAACCTTTGATGACGAATTTGGCTACGGCGCACGGACACTACAAAGCGGCAATTCCAATCGGAGCGGTTGCGGACTTGGATACATACCATAATACATTGACGGTGATCGAGTCTACTGTACAAGGATAATAAGTTGACATAATAATTGTTTCGTTAACAAAAAATTAAGTTTACGATGTTTTCGAATGATGGACATTAAGAAGGATGCAGAACAATCGACAATTAGTTTACATAATATTAATTATGTAATGAATATAATAATACCCTTACTCCATTTGGGGAAGGGTATTTTTTAGCTTAAGACGGTATGTCAAGCCAACGTGATAAAATTCGAAAGCACTATGTAAAATCCATCTAATGTGTTATATAATATAACATAAGTGGTTATTTACAATAACAACAACATGACGTACTACCTTGGGCGATTCGAGGAGGAGCACCATGAGTTCAGAGCTTTCCAGGCGGAACGTGGAGATATCGTTGAATGGCGTATGCATGATGTTCGGCAAAAGAGGCAAGCAAATCACTGCGCTCCAAGATATCACGTTCGATGTGAACCGGAGCGAATTCCTCACCTTGTTAGGTCCTTCAGGTTGCGGCAAATCGACGCTGCTGCGGCTTATGGCAGACGTATTGCAGCCTACAAGCGGCCAAATCCAGCTTCGCAAAGATCATCCTCGGGAAGTGCGTTTGCGAAGAAAGTTTGGCATTGTTTCCGGTCAACCCGCATTGAACGAATGGCGAACCGTACTTGAGAATATCGCGCTGCCACTTGAGGAGTGGGGGCTTAGCCGTTCCGTTTATCGGGAGGGGGTAGATCAGCTGCTCGAAACGGTGGGATTAACGAAATATAAAGAGTATTATCCGTGGCAGCTTAGCGGCGGCTTGCAGATTAGGGTCGCGATTGCGCGTGCGTTATCCTTGGATCCGCCCATCCTGTTTCTGGATGAGCCGTTCTCGCTGCTTGATGCTTTCACGAAGGAGAAGCTGCATGTCGAGCTGCTGACCTTAAGGAGGAAGCTGGATAAGACGATTGTGCTCGCAACAAGCAGCATCCAGGAAGCTGTTGTTCTATCCGATCGGATTATCGTTCTAACCGCTCCTCCCGGACGCATTCAATCCGTTCATCGCATCGACCTGGGCGGGAACCGGCCGTCGCAACTGCATGATACAGAATCGTTTCGTGCCATAACAGCGGCCATTCGCACTTCTTATGGAACGGAAGCAGGCACTGCACCCGATCCGCCTGGATGAACGGTTGAGCAAATCTATCGCGTAGAGGGATGTCTCTCTCCATACACACATATTAATAAATAAGGAAAGCATTGCATCTGCCGAGGAGGCTGCTTATGGGAGCGAATGAAGCCAAGGATAGCACATGGAAAGATGAGCTTCTCGACAAGGATCGGAAGTATGTGTGGCATCACATGTCCGCTCATAACGACAATCCGATGATTGTTGCATCCGGCGAGGGAAGCTGGATTACGGACGTGGAAGGGAACCGCTACCTGGATGGGATGTCCGGATTGTGGTGCGTGAACGTCGGGCACGGCAGAAAGGAAATTGCCGATGCCGCAGCTGAACAGATGATGAAGCTGGCCTACTCGACCATGGTGCAATCGCATATCCCGGCTATCGAGCTGGCAGCCAAAATCAACGAGTGGCTGGACGGCGAGTACCGGATCTTCTTCTCCAACTCCGGATCGGACGCCAACGAAGTTGCATTCAAAATAGCCAGACAGTACCATCACCAGAACGGAAAACCGTCAAAGTTCAAGTTCATCTCACGGCATCGGGCGTACCACGGGAATTCGATGGGAGCTTTAGGCGCAACAGGGCAAGCCCAGCGCAAGCTGAAATATGAACCGCTCGGCACCGGATTCCAGCACGTGCCGCCGCCTTATTGCTACCGCTGTCCATTCGGGCAAACCCAAGACAGCTGCAGTCTGCAGTGTGCCAAAGCAATTGAGGACGCCATCGTATGGGAAGGGCCGGATTCCGTCGCCGGGGTTATCATGGAACCGGTCATTACGGGAGGCGGCATGATTATTCCGCAGGACGAGTATTTGGCGGCTGTAAGGCGCATATGTGATAAATATGAGGTTCTGCTTATCGTCGATGAAGTCATTTGCGGGTTCGGGCGTTCCGGCGAGAAATTCGGCCATCACAATTATGGGGTAAGGCCGGACATCGTGACGATGGCCAAAGGCATGACCAGCGCCTATGCGCCGCTATCAGCGACCGCCGTTTCTTCGGAACTGTATGATTCCTTCAAGGATGAGGGAGCGACAAGCCATCTAAGGCATATCAACACATTTGGAGGGAATCCGGTCTCATGTGTCGTCGCTTTGAAAAATATTGAAATTTTGGAGAAGGAAAATTTGGTTGCCCGTTCTGCGCAGATCGGATGCGCACTGCGGGAAGGGCTCATGCCGCTGCTCGAGCATCCGCATGTCGGCGAAATCCGGATTTTCGGATCGGCGATGGGCATTGAGCTTGTCGAGGATGTGAAGTCGAAGCAACCCGCATCCCCCGAACGCGTGGCGGATCTCATAGCCGCTTGCAAATCGAAAGGGCTGCTGATTGGGAAGAACGGGGATACCGTTCCCGGCTATGCCAACATACTTACGCTCAGTCCGCCACTATCATCAACGGATGAGGATGTTGCATTTATCGTAGATACTTTGCTTGCTGTATTCCAAGCCAATCAGGAGAAGGGATGAGGGCGATTGACGACAGCACCTAGGAACCATATCCAAGCAGCGAGGCTGCACGAGCGTATTCAGAAGCTGGCGCAAGTCGGGAAAATCGGGGAAACGGGCGTTTGCCGGCTGGCGTTATCCAAGGAAGACCGGGAAGGCGTAGAGCTGGTGAAAACGTGGATGGAAGAAGCCGGGATGGACGCTTATATCGATCCTTTTGCCAACCTCATCGGGACGTGGAAGGGGCGTAATCCGGATGCGCCTGTGCTTATGATTGGCTCGCATATCGATTCACAGCCGTACGGCGGGAGATATGATGGGGCGATCGGCGTATTGGGCGCGATTGAAGTCGTTCAAAGCATGAGGGAAGCCGGACTTACGCCCGAATGCGATATCGAGGTGGTGGCGTTCTGCGATGAAGAAGGCTGCCGTTTCAACAAAGGCTTATTTGGCGTACGCGGGATGACAGGCAAGCTGGAACAAGATGAGCTGGAGCGCACGGACAAGAACGGCGTCACCCGCCGGGAAGCGTTGATGCAATTCGGCTGCAATCCCGCCGATTTCGAAGGTTATGCGTTCCAGCCCGGACGCATCGGGGCTTTCCTGGAACTGCATATCGAACAGGGGCCGGTGTTGGAATCCCAGAATGCTCCGATCGGAATTGTTACGGGAATCTCCGGACCGCTATGGCTCACGGTGGAGATGAACGGTTTCGCCGGCCATGCCGGTTCGGTACCGATGTCCATGCGCCATGACGCGTTGCTCGGCTGTGCCAAAATTATCGTTGCGCTGAATGAGCTCGTGAAGCAGGAGCCGGGTGCGCCGACAGTCGGGACGGTGGGGTCGCTGACCGTTTTTCCCGATTCACGGAACATCATCCCGGAGAAAGTCTCATTCACGGTCGATTTGCGCGATATCGACCTGGCGCGCCGCAACGCGCTCGAAGCGGAGCTGTTAAGCGTCATCGAGAACGTGTCGCGAGACCATGGTCTTACGTATGCCATCCGTGAAGATACGAACAGCGAGCCCCGCTATTGCGCGGAATGGATCATGGAGCATCTGCGCGAGGAAGCGGAAGCGATGGGGCTTAACCCGCCGGAGCTGATGAGCGGACCGTTTCACGATTCGTTGGCGATGTCTTACGTATGCGACTATGGCATGATCTTCGTTCGCTGTCTGGAAGGCATCAGCCATAATCCGAAGGAATTCGCAAGCGAACACGATATTACGCTGGGCACGGAGCTTCTGTACCGAGCGGCCGTCCGAATCGCCATGAAGAAGTAAAATAGCGCGGAGGGGGAGGCATATGGGGACATCCTTTATTTCACTAACCGATTTAAAGCGTAACTTTGCCGAAGTCAAAGCCGGCATGAGACCCAAGGAGGCGATGGAGGAATCGAATCGCTGTCTGTTTTGTTACGATGCCCCTTGTACGCGTGCTTGTCCGACGGGAATTAATATTCCTTCGTTTATTAAAAAGATTGCCTCCGGCAACCTCAAAGGATCCGCCCGGACGATTATGGAGGCGAATCCGGTCGGGGCCTCTTGCTCGAGGGTATGTCCGACCGAGGAGCTGTGCGAAGGGGTTTGCGTGCTTCATCAGTCGTCCAAGCCTATCTTGATTGGGCAATTGCAGCGCTATGCCACCGACTGGGCCATGGAGAACGAACAGCAGCTGTTCAAGGCCGGAGCTGGCAACGGGAAGTCGGTTGCCGTCATTGGAAGCGGACCTGCCGGTTTATCGGCAGCCCGCGAGCTGGCCCGCTTAGGCTTTCAGGTGACGGTTTATGAGGCGAAGAGCGAAGCGGGCGGTCTGGATACATACGGCATTGTTTCCTTCCGTTTGCCGCAAGAAGTGTCGCTTTGGGAAGTTGAGCAAGTTCGCGGATTAGGTGTGAATTTCCGGATGAATACGAGGGTCGGGGTCGATGTTACTGCTGACGAACTGCTTCAAAACTATGATGCCGTCGTCCTGGCTGCCGGAATGTCGAAGGTGCCCATGCTCGGCATCGAAGGCGAGACGCTGGCAGGCGTCTACGATGCCATCGACTTCGTGGAATCGACCAAAATAGGACTCGATCCTCATCTCATCGGGAAGCGCGTAGCCATCATCGGAGCGGGGAATACGGCGATCGATGCGGCGACATGTTCGGTGCGGTTAGGCGCGGAGCATGTGCAAATCGTGTATAGGCGAACGCGCGAAGAAATGACGGCGTATGACTTTGAATTTGAGTTTGCCAAAGGGGATGGCGTCGCCTTCCAGTGGCTGACAGCCCCGCAGCGTATACTAGGAGACGAAGCAGGCCGTGTCGTTGCAATCGAATGTTTGCGGATGGAGCTTATTGATGGCGATGCAGGCCGTAAGAAGCCCGTTCCGATCGCCGGCTCCGAATTTCTGATTTATGTTGACGCCGTGATCAAAGCGATAGGGCAAACGAAGCACACCGCGCTCATCGATCAATTTAAGCTGGATCATCGACGAGGAACGGTGACGGTCGATCCGCAAACAGGCCAAACGTCCAACCCCAAAGTGTATGCGGCCGGCGACATCATCTTCGGCGAAGGACAAGGCGAAGCGATGGTCGTATCGGCCGCTCAACAGGGGAAATTGGCTGCGCATGCCATTAACAGGAATTTGATGAACAACCAGGAGGAGTCGGCTTAACCTACAGAACGATAATACGCGATCAAACTGGAGGGATTCAGCATGGCTGATTTACGCATTAATTTGGCAGGCATCGCATCTCCTAACCCTTTCTGGTTAGCGTCAGCACCTCCGACCAATACAGGATACCAGGTTCAACGGGCATTCGAGGCTGGATGGGGCGGGGCGGTATGGAAGACGCTTGGAGATCCCATCATCAATACGTCTTCACGGTTCGCTGCCGTGCATTTCAACGGGCAGCGGGTTGCCGGATTTAACAATATCGAACTGATTACCGACCGGCCGCTTGAGGTCAATTTGCGCGAAATATATGAGACGAAGAAACGATTTCCGAATCATGCGCTTGTCGTATCGCTAATGGTGGAACCGAAGCGGGAGAAATGGCATGAAATTGTAAAAAAAGTAGAAGCCGTCGGCGTAGACGGCCTGGAGCTTAACTTCGGCTGCCCGCACGGGATGGCGGAGCGCGGCATGGGATCCGCTTCCGGCCAGCAGCCTGATCTCGTGGAAGCGCAGACGATGTGGGCGAAGGAAGCGGCGCGAACACCGGTCATCGTGAAGCTGACGCCGAATATTACAGATATTACGAGCACGGCGCGGGCTGCGGTGCGGGGCGGAGCCGATGCGATCTCCCTGATCAATACGATCAATTCGCTGGCCGGCGTCGACATCGATACGTGGAATACAATTCCGCACGTGGGCGGGAAAGGCTCTCACGGCGGTTATTGCGGACCAGCGGTGAAGCCGATTGCACTTCACATGGTAGCGGATTGCGCACGCAACCCGGAAGTCGGCATTCCGATTTCCGGGATCGGCGGCATCTCCAATTGGCGCGATGCGGTGGAGTTCATGCTGATGGGAGCGACGGGCGTACAAGTATGCACGGCAGCGATGCATCACGGCTTCCGGATTGTTGAGGATATGATTGACGGGTTGAACAATTATTTGGAGGATAAAGGGCTCGCCAGCGTCACGGAGCTGATCGGGAAATCCGTTCCCCGTTATTCCGATTGGGGCAACCTCGATTTGAATTACGCCGTCGTAGCGCAGATCGACCAAGAAACGTGCATTAACTGCAATAAGTGTCATATTGCATGTGAGGATACGTCCCATCAATGTATTGAGATGCTCACTGACGATCAGGGCAAATCGTATTTGCAAGTTCGGGAGGAAGACTGCGTAGGCTGCAATTTATGCGCGATCGTTTGTCCTGTCGATGGAGCGATCACGATGGTTGAGGTTGCCGGGACCGATGCGCCGATGACTTGGAATGAACGGCAAGCGGCGATTGCCAAGCTGTCGGATGGCAATTCCAACAAGAAGGAGGCTGTTTAGCATGGCCAAACTAATTAGGAACGGCACGGTCGTGACGGCCGCCGACCAATATCTGGCGGATATTCGTATCGAGAACGGTATCATCGTCCAGATCGGACGCCACCTCCCCGAGGACGGAGCGGAAGTGATCGACGCGCAGGGACATTATGTATTCCCTGGTGGCGTTGACCCGCATACGCATCTGGATATGCCCTTTGGCGGAACCGTTACGGCCGATGATTTCGAGACCGGGACGAAGGCGGCCGCGTTCGGAGGGACGACGACGGTCATTGATTTCTGCTTGACGAACAAGGGTGTCCCGCTGCGTCACTCCGTCCAGACCTGGCATCAAAAAGCGGCAGGCAAGGCTGTGATCGACTATGGGTTTCACCTGATGATCGCAGAAATCAATGATGATGTGCTGGCGGAGCTGCCCGTCATGATTCAAGATGAGGGAATAACGTCGCTCAAAGTGTTCATGGCATACAAAAATGTATTCCAGGCGGATGACGGGACGCTTTACCGGACATTGCTCGAAGCCAAGCGGCTTGGCGCTCTGGTCATGGTTCATGCGGAGAATGGCGACGTCATCGATTATTTGATCCGGGAAGCGTTGGAGGCCGGGCGTACAGAGCCGATTCATCATGCGTTGACGCGTCCGTCCATCATCGAGGGCGAGGCGACCGGCAGGGCGGCGAGACTAACCGCATTGGCGGGCTCGCAGCTCTATGTAGTCCACGTGACTTGCGAAGAGGCCGTGCAGCAGATCGCCGAAGCGCGAAGCCGGGGAATCGACATCTGGGGTGAAACGTGTCCGCAGTACTTGATGCTGGATCAGTCGTATCTGGAGAAACCGGACTTTGAGGGGGCCAAATACGTCTGGTCCCCGCCGCTGCGGCCGAAGCATCACCAGGAAGTGCTGTGGCAAGCGCTTCGTAACGGACAGCTTCAGACGTTAGGCTCCGATCAGTGCTCGTTCAATTTCAAAGGCCAGAAGGAGCTGGGCTTAGGCGATTTCAGCAAAATTCCGAATGGCGGGCCGTGCATTGAAGACCGCTTCTCCATTCTTTTCTCGGAAGGCGTCTTGAAAGGAAGAATCTCCATTCATCAATTCGTCGATATCGTATCGACGCGAAGTGCGAAGTTGTTCGGCTTATTTCCGAGAAAAGGAACGATCGCGGTTGGCTGCGATGCCGACATCGTCATCTTTGACCCGCACGCCAAAAGAGTTATTAGCGCGGAGACACATCATATGAATGTCGATTATAATCCGTTCGAAGGACTGGAAATTACCGGAGAGCCCATCACGGTCCTGTCCAGAGGCGAGTATGTGATCAGGGACAAACAATTCGTCGGTAGACCGGGCGCCGGACAATATATGAAACGGCAAACTTACCCTGCAGCCGCCATGGAGGTTGTGCCTCAGGAGGCAGACCGCTCAAGGGGGGAGCCCGATGTCTGACCATGAACAATATAGGCAAGAGAAGCAGAAGCTTGATGATTATACGGGCCGGAACTTCCGGATCACCGGGGTGAAAGAGGACTTGAGCGGCGCCTGGCTGGCCCTCGAACACCCTGGCGGGGAAACGGCAACGCTTCATTTGAAAACGGCGAACGCGAGGAAATATTATGTCATGCTCCTCATGAAGCAGCAGGACGTGTTAAGCGATACGTCGATACATGGAATCATGGAATCGTGATTAAAATTCAGTTTGAGCGAAGGAGCAGGCTGCTGTTGCAGCCTCTTTTTTTTGCCAATAAAAAACAATTCAAACCAAACGTTACATTGTCCGGACGGATCCAATTTAGTATGATGGAAGGTACGGTCGGCAAAGGAGAACATTGCTTAACGATATGAATATTTAATGTCATTAATTATCACTGGAGGCCCCTGCATAATGATGGTAAAACCAAAAAAGAAAAACTCGATGGGGCAATACGCCGAGCTGCTCAGCCGGTATTTGTTCCCTCAGAAAGGCACGCTAATCTTATTGACGCTGCTCTTATTCGCCTCGATCGGGCTGCAGCTCGTTTCGCCGCAAATCATTCGCTTCTTCATCGATACGGCGCAGGCCGGCAGTGCGTTAGAGCCCCTGATTACCGCGGCCGTCTTGTTTATCGGCTTCTCGCTCGTCCAGCAGCTGGTTTCCGTCACGGCCACTTATTTCAGTGAAAATGTCGGCTGGAAGACCACGAATAAGCTGCGCGTGGATTTGGCCGCACATTGCTTGTCGCTTGATATGTCTTTCCATAAATCCCACACCTCCGGCTCTTTGATCGAACGGGTTGACGGCGATGTGAATGCGCTTGCGAACTTTTTCTCCAGCATGATCATTCATCTGGTCGGTAATTTGCTGCTGATGGCGGGCATTATCGTGCTGCTGTTCCGCGAGAATTGGCTCATTGGCACGGGGATGGCCTTATTCGTCCTTTTTGCCGTGTATATGATTCAATGGATCCGCAAATTCGCAGTACCGGTGTGGACGGGATGGCGTCAGGCGAATGCTGAATTCTACGGCTTTATCGGCGAGCATTTGGAAGGCACGGAAGACATTCGCGCCAATGGTGCGGTCGGCTTCGTGATGAACCGCTTCTATACGATGCTTAGAAAGATGCTGCCCTTAAGGGTCAAAGCGTTTCTCGGCTTCTGCGCCATGTGGAACATGTCGATTTTCGTATTTGCACTGGGCAATGCGATGGCTTTCGGCATTAGCGCCTATTTGTGGTATTCCGGCAGCATTTCGCTGGGGACGGTCTATCTGATTTTCTTCTATACGGAACTGTTGGCGAAGCCGATTGAGAAAATTCGCACGCAGATGGAGGATTTGCAGAAGGCGGACGCCAGTATCTCGCGGATCCGCGAGCTTTTCGCCACGGAGTCCGCCATTGCGGACGGTCCTGGCGCTCCGCTGCCGAAAGGCCCGCTCAGCGTCGAGTTCCGGGATGTTACGTTCAGCTATGACGGTGATCAGCCGACATTAAAAGGCGTGCAGCTTCATTTAAAGCCCGGAGAAGTGCTAGGTTTATTAGGGCGGACGGGGAGCGGCAAATCCACGATGGCCAGACTCCTGCTGCGCTTCTATGACCCGCAGAGCGGATCGATTAGGCTTGGCGGCACGGATATTCGCAGCTGCAAGCTCTCCGAACTGCGCAAGCGAGTCGCTTTGGTCACGCAAAATATTGAAATTATGCAAGGCACGATTCGCGATAACCTGACCTTCTATGATGATTCCATCTCCGATAACGAAATCATACAGGTGCTTACGGAGCTTGGTCTCGGTTCCTGGTATGCGTCGATGCCGGAAGGGTTGGATACGCTGTTAGCGTCAGGAGGCGGCAGCTTATCGGCAGGTGAAGCGCAATTGCTCGCTTTCGCCCGGGTATTTCTGACGAAGCCGGGGCTCGTCATCATGGACGAAGCGTCCTCCAGGCTGGATCCGCTCACTGAACAGCGCATTGAGAAGGCTGTTTCCAAGCTGTTGAACGAGAGATCCTGCATCATGATCGCACACAGGCTTGCGACGGTACAGCGCGCGGATCATATTCTCATTCTGGATAACGGACATGTGCTGGAGACAGGAAGAAGAGAGCAGCTCGCCGCAGACCCGGGCTCCCGATTCAGCCAACTGCTTGCCACGGGACTGGAGGAGGTGCTCGTATGAATACATTTCAATACTTGTGGCGGCTTGTGATGTACCGGCCTGTTCGCTATTTCGGGAATGCGCTGGCTTGGACCCTTATTTATTTGGCTCCGATCTTACCGGGGTTAATTACCAAAGAGTTCTTCGACACGTTATCCGGCGAATCCAAGCTGGGCTACGGAGTGTGGGGCCTTATTGCCTTGCTGATGGCTGCCGCAATCGGCCGGATCATGCTGATCGTCGTCGGATTCATTACGGACGTTCACTTCCGCTTCCGGATGGGGATGCTGCTTCGCCGTAATTTGCTGGAGCATGTACTGAAGCAGCCGGGTGCGCAAGCGATTCCGGTTTCTCCGGGGGAAGCGATCAGCCATTTCCGCGACGATGTGGATCAATCCGAAGAGGCGGCGAGCTGGTCCGTCGATGTGTTCGGGCTAACATGCTTCGCCATTGTCTCGGGGTACATACTTATTCGGATCGATGCCCAGATGACGCTGCTCGTTTTTCTTCCGATAGTTCTCGTCATTACCGCTGCGCAGCTTGCGACGGTGCGGCTTCAGAAATATCGCGCCGCGAGCAGGGAGGCAACGTCCAAGGTGACGGGAGAAATCAGCGAGATGTTCGGTAACGTGCAGGCGATTCAGGTAGCGGGTGCCGAGAAGCGCGTCATTGAGCGGTTCCGCAGCCTTGGCGACAATCGCAGGAAAGCGATGATGAAGGATCGCCTGATGACGGAGCTGCTCGATTCGATATTTTCCAACTCGGTCAATTTGGGAACGGGTCTTATCCTGCTGCTGGCCGGGACGAAAATGCGATCGGGGTCGTTCACTGTCGGCGACTTTGCGCTGTTCGTCTATTACTTGACTTTCGTGACGCAGTTTATAACGAATGTAGGGAAGTTCATCACGTATTTCAAGCAGATGAGCGTGTCGTTGGAACGACTCACGTTCCTGCTGCAGGGAGCCTCCGCCAAGGTGCTGACGATGGTTCGTTCGCTGCATCTGAAACCGGAGCGGGACGCCGGCATTCACAATGCTGGGCAGGAAGCGGTTCAGGCGGATGACATCGACCAAGGGCATGAAGATGACCGGCAAGCGGCCGGCGAGCCGCTGAAGCAGTTGGAAGTGAATGGGTTATCTTATGCCTACGAGGATACGGGCAGGGGCATCGCGGACATTCACTTCCGCTTGCAGCGAGGCTCGTTCACCGTCGTGACGGGAACGATCGGCTCCGGCAAAACCACGCTGGTACGCTCCCTCCTTGGGCTGCTGCCCAAAGGGGAGGGGACGATCGCGTGGAACGGCGTGCCCATCGAAGATCCGGGCACGTTCTTTACGCCGCCGCGGAGCGCCTACACCGCACAGGTGCCTCGGTTGTACAGCGATACGCTGCGCAACAATATCATGCTCGGGCAGCCGGAGCGCGAGGAGAGCTTGCAGCAGGCGCTGCACGCAGCGGTGCTGGAATACGACATCGCGCAGCTGCCCGGCGGGCTGGACACCGTCATCGGCCCGCGCGGGGTTAAGCTGTCCGGCGGCCAGGCGCAGCGGACGGCGGCAGCGCGGATGCTCGTGCGCGACGCCGAGCTGTATGTGTTCGACGACCTGTCGAGCGCGCTGGACGTGGAGACGGAACAGAAGCTCTGGGAGCGGATGTTCCAGCGGCGGAAGGACGCGACATGCTTGGTCGTCTCGCACCGCAAGACGGCGCTCGCCCGGGCCGATCACATCATTGTGATGAAGGACGGGCGCATCGAAGCCGAAGGAACGTCGGAGGAGCTGCTGCAGCGAAGCGCGACTTTCCCGGAGCTTTGGTACGGGGACGAACGGCATGCCGAGTCGTCATCCTGATTGCGAGGAAGCCTCCGGGCTTCCTCTTTGTTATTCGCAGGGACCCGTACCAGTGGAAGGAAATGGATAGGACTCTAGCGAATACATCAATGGCAAACGGAGATAGTGATGTCGGCGGATCACAGGATCACAAAGGTTTTTATGGAGTCCCGCATCGCGGCATGGAACTGCATCATGCAATAGAATTTGATTGGATAGGGAGGATTCGAGATGGAGTCGCATAAAATCGTCGGACAAACGGCCACCGCAGGCTTTCAAATCGGCGTCAGAAGGACGCTGAATTTGAGCCGGGAGCAGGCCTGGGAGCTGCTGACCTCACCGGAGGGCAGAGAGCTGTGGTTGGGAGAATGCAACGAGATCGTTTGGGCTAAAGGCAGCGAATTCCGGACTGCGGCAGGCTTAACCGGCCAGCTCCGCGTCGTGAAGCCGCAGGAGCAGCTGCGGCTTACCTGGCAGCCGGCCAGCTGGCCGGAGGCCTCCACCTTGCAAATTCGGCTGCTGCCGGCTGCTAATCCGGGCCGGACGACGGTAAGCTTTCACCAGGAGAAGCTGGACACCGCGCAGCGAAGAGAAGATATGAAAATTCATTGGGAAGATGTCCTACGCCGGCTGCAGGAGCATAATCCCGCATGAGCATGACGAATACGCTGATATTGGTATTCATTTTGACGATGATCATACATACGGCCGAAACATTGTCCTATTCAATCCGTTTTGCCGGGGTACAGGTCAACAAGCTGGCCGTCGCTCTGTCGTTGGTCGGGATTGTCGTCCTTGTTTCGCGCACCGCGAATCTGATTCAGGCGCCGATGACGGCGAAGTTCGTTGATTTTGCCAAGGTCGAGCCTTCCTTCGATTTGGAAAGATACCTTAGAATTTCGTTATTCGCCTCATCGATCGGGACCTTAATCGCCATTGCCTTATTTCCCTCATTTATCAATCTGAGTATGCGGGTCATCGCGCGGTTGGAAGTGGCGGGTTCAATCCCGAAGCTCATTTCGAGCGTGACGGTCACCCAATTGAAGAATACGAAAAATTACTTGAAAAAGCCGCGCTTCAAACTAAGCCAATTCCGTTATCTCGGCGTTTCCAAGCGGTTTCTAGTTATCAATATTTTGGTAACGGCGTTTTACTCCGTAGGGGTATTGTCTTCGCTTTATGCCGCTTACTTGCTTCCGGAGTACGCCACAACCGCATCGCAAGCCTCAGGGCTCATCAATGGGATCGCCACGATCCTGCTGACGATTTTCATAGATCCGCAGTTGGGACTGATTACGGATAAGGCGCTGCAGGACGAGTCACAGCGGAGGCAGCTTGGCAAAATTTATGCCCTGCTGATGACATCGCGGTTTCTGGGCACCTTGCTGGCACAAGCGTTCCTGCTGCCTTCGGCTTATTTTATCGGCTGGATCGTCAAGCTTATTTTCTAATTATTGCAATTCCTTTCTTTCAAGAGCTCCCCTTGTTATAATAACTATTATTATAGTAGCGCAGCTAGAAACGGAGCCTGGAATGAAGAAATTCAAGAAGTTTTATATCGAAATTACAAGTGTGTGTAATCTGGCCTGTACGTTTTGTCCGCAGACGAAGCGTCAAGCTAATTTTATCAAGATCGATACGTTTACGAATATACTAGACCAGATTAAGCCGCATACGGACCATATTTATTTGCATGTGAAGGGGGAGCCTTTGCTGCACCCGAAGATCGACGAGCTGCTGGATATCAGCCACGAGAAGGGCTTTAAAGTAAATATTACGACGAACGGCACGTTGATTAACAAAAACCGGCACAAGCTGCTGGATAAACCGGCCTTGCGGCAAATGAACTTCTCGCTCCACAGCTTTGACGGTCATGAAGGGTCTGAGGACAAAGAAGGATACGTGATGAGCATACTGCGTTTCGCCAAGGAAATTGTGGCCAAATCCAATGTGATCATTTCGTTCCGTCTATGGAACCTGACAATGGACAACCAGACGAATCTGCAGCGCCAGCGCAATCGTGAAGTGTTGGAAATGCTCGAAAAAGAATTCGAGCTCGACGACAAGATCGACGAAATGTTCGTGCGGGGCACGGGCGTTAAACTGGCGGACCGCGTGTATCTGAACCAGGACCATGAGTTTCAATGGCCGGATCTGAAAGCGCAGGAGATTGAAGGGCCTGGCTTCTGCCATGCGCTGCGCAATCAAGCCGGCATCCTTGTCGACGGGACGGTCATCCCGTGCTGCCTGGATGGGGAAGGCGTTATTAATTTGGGCAACATTAACCAGACACCGTTCTCCGACATCATTGAGGGCGAGCGGGCGAACCGCTTGTTCGAAGGCTTCTCCAGGCGGGAAGTCGTAGAGGAGTTATGCCGCAAATGCGGGTACCGGGAACGCTTCAGTATGTAAAAAATGGCTTCGTCATGCTGCCGGGTTGCAGGATGAACGAAGCTTTTTTGCTATTTGCTTTGCATTTACTGCCGGATAATGAGATAATAGAAGTTTGATTGAACTCTGAATTATTGGGGGCACGAACGTGGGAAGGTATCCTTTCGCTTATGATCATTCACAACCATATATGCAGCAGGTTTCGGACTGGATCGCGGATCTGTTCTATGAAGTACTGCCGGAAGCGGGCTTTGAAGTGCGCGACGAGCAAATTTATATGGCCTTTCAGCTGGAGCGGGCGTTCGCCGAGAAAGCGGCGATCTTTGCCGAAGCCGGCGTAGGTACGGGAAAGACGCTCGTCTATTTGCTGTACGCGATCTGCTATTCCCGCTTAACGAATAAACCGGCCATTATAGCATGCGCCGATGAATCATTAATAGAGCAATTGGTGAAGCCTGGCGGCGATATCGACAAGCTGATGCGCCATCTGGATCTTGTCATCGACGCTCGTCTGGCCAAATCCCCGGATCAATACATCTGTCTGCAGAAGCTGGACGAAGCTCGTTTCGGACACGAGGATATCGGCTTATACCGCGACTTGTATGCAGGCTTGCCGAATTTTGTGCACACGCGCGAAGCACTTCAATCGTTCCATGCGTACGGTGACCGCAAAAATTATCCCCATCTGAACGATGAGCAGTGGTACCGTGTGAGCTGGGATGCTTATCAGGACTGTTTTGTTTGTGACAAAAGGCACCGCTGCGGCCAAACGCTGTCCCGGGAGGCGTACCGGAAATCGGCGGATTTGATCATCTGCTCGCACGATTTCTATATGGAGCATGTGTGGACGTACGACGGGCGCAAAAGGGAGGGGCAGCTGCCTTTACTGCCGGAGCACTGCGCCGTCGTGTTTGACGAAGGCCATCTGATGGAAGCGGCAGCGCAGAAAGCGCTGACGTATAAGCTTAAGCATGTTGTCTTCGAAGAGCTTGTCGTTCGGCTGTTAAAAGGGGAAGTGCGCGAAACGCTGGCCGTCTGTATCGACGAAGCGATCGATCAAAGTGAACGGATGTTCGAGATGTTGGAGCGCTGCTGCCAGCCGATCGAAGGCTCGGAACGGAAACAAATCGTGATGACGGACGAGCTGCTGCGCGAAATTCATCGTCTATGCGATATTTTGTCGCAGATTGAAGAGGAACTCGTGTTTGAGAGCGAAATGTTCACCTTGAACGATTATCAGTTGAAGATTGTGGAGGAGCATCTGGAAATGATGCAGAAGGCGCTCGGCCTGTTCCGGCACGATCAAGCTTTCATCTGCTGGGCGACGGAGAGCATTACGGGCTTAAGCCTCGTGGTGATGCCGAGAACGGTGAAGGAAGTGTTGCGAGAGCACGTATTCACGGCGAAAATGCCGATTGTCTTCTCCTCCGCAACCTTATCGGTCGAAGGTTCATTCTCGTATGTGGCGGACAGTCTGGGGCTGGACAAATATTTGTCGTTCTCGGTCGACTCGCCCTATGACTATGCGGAGCGCATGGAGGTCATCGCCCCGAGATGGACAGCCGGCGGTTCGTTTGACGAGAAGCTGGAAGCGGCGGCGGGTCTGCTCAATCGCACGGAAGGCCGCGCATTGATCTTGTTCCCGACCTTCGAGGAGCTGCGCCGGTTCAAGCGGGACATAGCGTTCAGAACCGATTGTTCGCAGCTGCGGTTTCTGTTCGAAGGCGATCAGGAAATCAGCCACCTTATCGCTTCGTTCCAAGGGGATGAGCATAGCGTCCTGGCTGCGGTCAGCTTGTGGGAAGGGCTGGACGTGCCGGGGCCATCCTTGTCCAATGTGATCATCTGGGCGCTGCCTTTTCCGCCGCAAGACCCCGTATTCATGGCCAAGCGGCAGGCGGCCGCCAGACCGTTTGAAGAGGTCGACGTGCCCTATATGCTGTTAAGGCTGCGTCAGGGCATCGGCCGGTTAATCCGTACGAGAGAAGACAGCGGGATGATCGCTATCTTCAGTCATGAGATGTACAGCGATGAGACGCTACGCGCCCATATCGCCGCTGTACTGCCGGAGGGCGTACAACTGCGGGAACATGTGGCCCAACCCTAAGTGAACCAAATGTCACGAAATCTCACCCAGGAGAGCGAATCGAGGGAGATACCGCGAACTTGCGGGTGATAGGCGGTTTTGAGATGTTTGCGATATAGAAAAAGAAGGCTATAACGCTGCTTGAGCTGTGATTCCAACTGCTCGAGCAGCGTTTTTCTGCTTGCAGGATCCTGAGCGCTGCGGATAAGCTGTAAACTCGTTTCGAGCAGATGCTGGACTTCAAGAGAGGCGTGCTGCTTCATGCTCGTATACATATCGTAAAGCCGCAGCTCGCGATGCTCGTCGATCATGATCGCGAACAGGACAAGATCGGCGGACATACGCAGCTCGCCTTTGAATTGCTCCGCTGGGATGAGCATCAGTTCAAGCGTAAGGCCGAAGCGGGCATACAGCTTCTGCAAGAGCTGAGCATCCTGCTGGTACTGCGGGATGGTCGCCAGCTTCAGCACTTCGCCGTTGTAGCCTGCAGCATCCAGCAGCTGCCGGATCGCTGCCGGGCGGTCGGCGTCAGCGGGATAGGGATCCCGATCGGATGCGGATGGCGGGAAGAAGCTATTCGCCGGCTCAATGACATCGCCAGAGAGCAGCTCAATCAAGTCTGTGCGGTCTATGGCGAGATCTAACGCCTTCCGCATGAGCGGATGCTGCAACGGCCCTTCTTTCCATTCATTCACGGTCATGAATTTGGTCGTCATGCCGGAGCCGCGCACCTGCTGCCAGCTCCCGGCGTCCATATCCGCAATCCGTACATTGTGCATCACTTGAAAATGCTGTGCCGGCTCTTGCGGCTGGGCGGTTCCCGCCGCTTGTCCGTGCTCCGGCAGCGACCACACCTCAACACGGTCCAGAAATCCACGCCCTTGGAAATAAGAAGGGAACGCCTCCAGACTCCATACCCCATGCTCATGCCCGGCCAAACGGAAAGGACCGGTGCCTACTGGTGATGTACCGAGCCATCCGCCGGCAGCTTCACATACATCCTCCGGAACGACCGACGCCCGGTTCGTCGAGAGAAATCCCAAAAATAATTCATTTCTTTCTTTAAGCTGGATGTGCAGCGTCGTCTCATCCCGGCAGTCGATGCTGGAAATGGCCGCATAAGCCCAGCTGTACAGTCCGCGCGCAGCCAGACGCTGCAGCCGTTCCAGCGAGTACTTGACATCGCTGGCAACCATCTCCCGGCCATGATGGAACCGGACGCCTTTGCGAAGATAGAACGTCCAACGCTTGCGAGACTCGTCAACGTCCCATGCATGAGCCAGATGAGGCAGCAGCTGCTCGCCGGTCGATTCCATGCGAACGAGTCCGTCGAACAGTTGGCTCACGAGATGGGACTCTCCCGCATAATGAATGGCCGCCGGGTCCAAGGCGTGAATCGTTTGCGTCAGGGGAAAGCGCAGCACGTCCGTACGCCGCTGGCCCTGCAGCTCGGAATGAAGGCCGAACTGCCCGGATAACCAAGCCTGGAATTGTTCGCGCAGGTGTGCGGGATGCTCGGGTGCTTGCAGCAGCTCCAGCGCGGAGCTCAGATCTTGCTTGGCGACGAAGGCTTTGGCTTCCTCCAGCAGCATGTCGTCTTTGCGAATATGAAAGAGGAGGGTCGATCTATTGCCGCGGCCTTTCCTGGGCAGCCAGGTAAGCCAGGCTTCCTGCTGCATCCGTTTCAAGAGAAGCACCATATTGCGGTGCGTGCATTCGACATGAGCCGCCAGCTCTTCAAGCGTCGTCTCCAGCGGCATGTCTTCCTGAACCTGAGGGAAGGCATCCCGGAGCGTTACATAATGCTTGCGAATCTTCACCTGGCACGAGCCTCCTCCTAAAATATGAAATTACTGAAAATAAACTTACACTTTTTGTTCTTATTTTAAAGGTTACAATAAAAAGCAGGAATGATCAAATCCGTCATTACGTTCAAACAAAACGATCAAAGGAGAGAAAGCTTACCATGAGAGATCCCGCTCCCTGGCAAAAAAAATATGCATTAATGCTTGTTTATGCCTGTTTATTCGGCATTTTCTTCCAATATTTGTTCGTCGGCAGCCCGGCAGGCGTCTCTGTCCTGCTGACGGTGGCCGGTTTCTACGGTCTCTATTTTTATTCGATCCGGGGAAGGCTCGGCGGCTTCGAACCGTGGGCTGGACAGAGCACCGCAGGCTGGCTGCTCCTGGTGCCGGTTTTCCTGCTGGCGCTAACCTACACGTTATTCGATAACAACTTGTTTTCCGTCCTGAACGCAATCGCTTTGCCGCTTTGCATCGTGATGCAAACCATCGTACTATCCAGAAACAGCAAACATGCGTGGTTCCATGCTACATTCCTTGAAGATATGGTGCGCCATGTGATCGGTCGTCCGATTGCCCATCTGCCGGTACCCTTCGGATTAATCCGGACATGGCTGCCCCGCCGGGATAGCGGCCAATCGGGCACATGGGGGCACGCGGTGAAAATCGCAGCAGGCTTGCTGCTTGCCGCACCGATCCTCATGATTGTCATCGGTCTCCTGGCTTCCGCAGACCGCATCTTTTCATCCTGGGTATCGGAGATTCCCGCGTGGTTCAGCGGCATATCCGCAGGAGACAGCATAGGGCGCATAGTGCTGGCTTTCGTTGTTGCCTTGTACACTTTCTGCTATATGTGGGGGCTGCTTTTCCAGAAGGAGGCGCAGGCTGCTCATCCTTTCGACAGTCCCCTTCAGGAGAAACCGGCGACTGCCGGCGAACGCACAAAAGTTCGTATTGACCCCATTACAGCGGGAACGCTGCTGGTATGTGTCAATAATGTCTATGTCCTCTTCGTCACCATCCAATTCTCCTACTTGTTCGGTGCGGCGGACGGCTTGCTGCCCGAGGGAGTCGCTTACGCGGAATATGCGCGCAGAGGATTTGCCGAGCTGGTCGTCGTTGCGTTGATCAATGTGGCGCTATTATTTCCGGGCTTGCACGGTATCCGCAGAAGCGGCCGTGGCGGCGAAGCTTTCCGCAAGACGCTGCTGACACTGCTGGTTACCTGTACCATCGTGATGCTGATCTCGGCTTACAGCAGATTATCTTTGTACGAGGAAGCTTACGGCTTCACGCAATCCAGGGTGCTTGTGCACGGATTCATGATTTTCTTGGGCATCCTGTTTATCATTGCACTGTTTCGTATTTGGCTGGAGAAGCTGTCCATGTCCAGAGCCTACATAACGACGGCTATTATCGCTTATCTCGTCATGAATTATATGAATATCGATCATTTGATCGCGGTAAACAATATGGAACGGTATGAGAAAACAGGCAAAATCGACCTTGCCTATTTAGGGCGCCTCTCTACAGATGTCGTGCCGGCGTTAAGAGATTTTCAAGCCAAGCATCCCGAGCTGACGGCTATTCCGTCATCGATCGATCAAGTGATCGGCAGCGGAGGCGAGCGTTCCTGGCCATCCTGGAATTTATCCCGTCATGTGGCTGAGAAGAAGTAAGAGTTGCAATAAGAGTTGCAGCACAATAGGAGAGGAAACAACGGAATGGCATATGGCGGACTTCGGTGCAGATTGGTAAAATACAACCAATAAAGATTTGGAAGGGGATAACCATATGCCATTTCTATCACTGACGAGCTGGAGCTTGCACCGGCTGCTCGGTCCCTTGCGGTGGACACGCTGGGATGTTGCGCTGCGCACGCCTTACACGGATGTTCAAGCGCAGCCGGAAGAGCTCACTCTGATGGAGCTGCCTGCTAAGCTGGCCGACAAAGGCTTCGCATCCGCAGAAATTTGTCATTTTCACTTTCCGGAGCGAACTCCGGCTTATTTGCAAAATTTGAAGGCTGCTTTTGAGAAGGCGGGTTTGCGCTTTTATACGCTGCTGCTGGAATATGGCGATATTTCAAGCGAGGATGTACTCCGCAGGGCGACGGATATCGCATGGATCAAAACGTGGATCGACGATGCGGCGCTCGCAGGCGCTGAAAGGGTGCGCGTGATTGCCGGCGATGCGGACCCATCCGATCATCAAGCGTTGGCTCGTTCAGCCGAGGCATTGCAGGAGCTTGCCCAGTACGCTGCGGCCAAAGGGGTGCGCGTCGTTACTGAAAATTTCCACGCTTTGACTTCGGAAGCCGACAATTGTGTGGCTTTGCTCGATGCGTGCGGCGATGCCCTGGGCTTTACCTCGGATTTTGGCAACTTCAAAGGCCCCGGTAAGTTTGATGCGCTTGCTCGGACGGTACCGCGCAGCGAGTCCATTCATGCCAAAGCGCAATCGAATGCGGAGGGGCTGCCATACAGCGAGGAGTTCATCCGATGCCTGGACATCGTCAAGGCTGCCGGTTACGAAGGTCCGCTTACACTCGTCTATGACGGTCCCGGCGATATGTGGGAAGGGATCGAACGCGTGCGGAAGCTGGCTGCTCCTTATTGCGGCGCAGTATAGGGTGCTATTCGTGCGCGATATGCGCACGAGGGAAACGTGAAGCCAGCAGCTCCGGGTGGCGGTGGCGGTAATGCTGGATTAAATGGAAAACCTCCAGTTATCACGGCAGTTGGCGTCAATTTTCGCTGAAATAAATGGAGGAATTCCCGTTACGCCGTCAAGACGCTTAACTCATCTTATCTTGCGCGTGCCGCCCAGTTTGGTTTGATCACTGTCCTCCGAACCAGAACAAGAACGAAGAACCCCCGGGGCGCTGAGCTTGCATCCCCGGGGGTCATCTATTAATCCGTAATGTTATTCACATAGTAGGCGATAATGTCTTTCCTACGAATAATGCCCATAAATTTGTCCTGGTCATCGACAACGGGGATGAAGTTCTGGTCGGCCGCTTTGGCCAGCATGTCTTCCATGAAGGCATCAATAGAGACACATTCATTGCGGTAATGCTTCTCGATCGTGCTGACCGGAACTTGATCCAAATTATCAAATGTTAACCCAGGCGTATCTTTCAGCTTCCAGAGCAGATCGCCTTCGGCAAGCGTTCCTACATATTTGCCATCGTCATCAACGATGGGAAGTGCTGTATAATAGTGCTGCTCTAATTGTTCCATCGCTTCTTTCATGGATGAGGAGGACCGGATAAAGGCGACTTTGTCCTTCGGATAAAGAAAATCGGCAGTTTTCATGGTTAGTAATTACCTTTCAAGGAATTTTCAAAACATGATATTTCCATTAAAACACACTTTCGCCCAAATGGCTCTGAAAGATATTTCCATAAAGACCTCATTATCATATACCCAAACCTCCGATTTTACTAACAACTTTACAAAAAAAATGATTTGGTAAAATTAGGAGGGAAAAGAAAAGCGTTAGCGTATATACTTGTCTTGTGGGAATTAATGCGAAATAGAGGGACGAGAGGAGTACGCGACATGTTCAAAATTGCAATTGCGGGCACGGGATGGTTCGCGGATAAGCACGCAAGCTTGCTTGCAGCAAGAGGCGATGCCAAATTGACGGCTTTCCTGGGCTCTTCATTGCCCAAAGCGGAAAAACTTGCTCAAAGGTATGCGGGTGCACAAGCGTTCGACCATATTGAGCGAATGCTGGACACATGCAAGCCTGACGCCGTATATATCAGTGTGCCGCCGCTAGCGCACGGCGAGATCGAAGATGCGATTCTGGAGCGGAATATCCCGTTTCTCGTGGAGAAACCGATCGGGTTGGATATGGCGACTGTTGACCGTATTCGGGAGCAGGTGCTCAGCCGAAATCTTATCACCTCTGTCGGCTACCACATCCGCTATATGAATACGACGCAGAAAGCGAAGGAATTGCTTGCAGGCCGGAAGGTGGGGATGGCGGTCGGGAGCTGGCTGGGGGACATGCCCGGCGTTCATTGGTGGCGCAAGCAAAGCGGTTCAGGGGGACAATTTGTGGAACAAACGACGCATATCGTCGATCTGGTCCGTTACTTGGCCGGCGAAGTGGAAGAAGTGTATGCGGCCTACGCGCTGCAGCATATGCATACGGTGTATGACGGCGTCGATGTCGCGGATGTCGGAGCCGTGACCATGAAGCTTGCCGGCGGAGCGATCGCTTCGCTGACGAACACGTGTATGCTGCCGTTCGGCCATCGTTCGGGACTGGAATTGATGACGGATCAAGGCGTGTTGGAAATTGTGCAAGGACGTTATCTGAGAAATCATGAACGTTCGCAGACGACTGAGTACAAGAACACGGTGAATCCGTACGAGCTGGAAACCGATGCATTCTTGTATGCGCTGCAAACGGGCGACCGTTCGCGGATTTTGACGGATTACGCCGACGCGGCGGTGACTTTGCGCATTACGCTGGCGGCATTGGAATCTGCCCAGACAGGTCTTCCTGTCAAATTAACTTGATCTTACCGATATGCTTATCATCCGGAACATCGCCAATTTGGCGGTGTTTTTTTGTGCCGGCTTAAAATAGGAGCCTGTCAGGTATAAGCCTTCGCCGCGGCGTGTATATATAAAACATGTTGTTGGAAGCGTTTACAACTTGTCCCATTCGCGGCAAAAGCGTTGCTTATCCTCGGCCGAACCTGCATAAAAGAGTCATCATGTCGAAGGAGGCGGTCGTATGGAGCTGAGTTTAACGGATGAACAGCTCATGATTCGTGCGATGGTGCGGGATTTTGCTAAGAACGAGATTGAACCGACAGCAGCCTCAAGAGATGAAGAAGAACGTTTTGATCGTGCGCTGTTCGATAAAATGGGTGAGCTGGGCTTGACGGGAATCCCGTGGCCCGAAGCGTATGGGGGGATCGGCGCCGATTTCCTGACGTATGCGATCGTTGTCGAAGAGCTCTCCAAAGTATGCGCGTCGACCGGCGTGATGCTTTCCGTCCATACCTCGCTCGTGTCTTGGGCGATTCATAAGTATGGCAGCGAAGCTCAGAAGATCCAATATCTCCTTCCCTTGGCACAGGGGAAGAAGCTGGGCGCATACAGCCTGACGGAGAGCGGTTCGGGCTCAGATGCGGGAGCCATGAGAACAACGGCCGTCCGGGATGGGGACGATTATGTACTGAATGGTTCCAAAATGTTCGTAACGAGCGGAGGGGAGGCGGACGTTTATATCGTTTTCGCCATGACGAACGCGCAGGTCAGGCAAGGCGGCTGCAGTGCGTTCATCATGGAGAAGGGGGCGCCGGGCTTCCAGTTCGGCCGCAAGGAACGGAAGCTGGGGATTCGCTCGTCGCCGACGGTGGAGCTGCGATTCGACAATTGCCGTGTTCCGGCTGACCAGCTGCTTGGCAAGGAAGGAGAAGGCTACCGCATCGCGATGAAAAGCCTGGATGGCGGACGCATCGGCATCGCCGCGCAAGCGCTCGGCATCTCTCAAGCGGCACTCGATGCCTCCCTGGGATATGCCAAGCAGCGGCGGCAATTCGGGAAGCCGATCGCACAGCAGCAAGCGATTGCCTTCAAGCTGGCGGATATGGCAGCGCAGATTGAGGCAGCGCGGCTGCTGACGTACCAAGCGGCTTGGCGGGAAAGCCAGGGCTTCAGCTACGGCAAGGAGGCTGCGATTGCGAAGCTTTTTGCCAGTGATACGGCAGTTGCCGTCACGACCCAAGCCGTACAAATTTTCGGCGGCTATGGATATACGAAGGATTATCCGGTCGAACGGTTTATGCGCGACGCCAAAGTGACGCAAATATATGAAGGGACGAACGAAATTCAACGCATTGTAATTTCCCGCATGCTGCTTGCCGATTCCTAGTGGGCAGGCATAGAAGAAGGGAGAGCGATGAGAGCATGAGCAGCTATATCCCTGGTCTGGAAAATGTCATCGCCAGCGAGACCGGCATTTCTTATCTGGATGTAGAGCAGGAGGAAATCGTCGTTCGCGGGTACGATCTTATCGAGCTTGCGCAGAGGGTTAAATACCTGGATGTCGCAGGGCTGCTGCTGGAGGGATCGCTACCAAGCATGCAGCAGCGTCAGACGCTGGAGAATGCGCTAAAAGCGGAATATGGCTTGCACGAGAACGTGCGTTCGATGTTGAAGCTGCTGCCGGCTGAAGCTGATTTAATGGACGTCTTGCGAACGGGGATTTCTGCGTTAGCAAGTTATGATAGCGAGCTGGATGACCGTTCAGTGGAGGCGAACCGGCGGAAAGCGATCCGATTGCTGGCGAAAGTGCCGCAGCTGCTAGCCAATGGCTACCAGGCTAAGACGGAACATATGTTCCTCGACCCGAGAGAGGATTTGTCCTACACAGCCAATTTCTTATATATGATCTCAGGTCAAATGCCGACCAAGATGGAGGAAGATATTTTTGACCAATCTCTCATCGTGTACAGCGAACATGAAATGCCGAATTCGACCTTCGCTGCAAGGGTGATTGCTTCGACGCAATCCGATTTGTACGGAGCGCTAACCGGAGCGGTCGCTTCCTTGAAGGGGACGCTCCATGGAGGAGCGAACGAAGCGGTCATGGAGATGCTGCTGGAAGCAGGCTCGGAGAGCAAGCTGGAAACGCTGATGTTAGGCAAACTGGCCCGGAAGGAGCGGATTATGGGTTTCGGTCATCGGGTGTATATGAAGAAACCGGATCCGCGCGCGTTGTTAATGAAGGATGCGCTCGCCGCACTGGCGCTGGAGAAGAACCAACCGGAGCTATACACCATGTGTGTCGTCGGTGAAGAATTGATGAAGCGGGAGAAAAATTTGCACCCGAATTTGGATTATTACGCTGCGCCCGTCTACTATTTGCTCGGCATTCCGATCGATATGTTCACGCCGGTGTTTCTTGCCGCGCGCACCGCCGGCATCAGCGCTCATGTGATCGAGCAGCATGCGCATAACCGGTTGTTCCGGCCGCGCGTCAGGTATACGGGACCGCGCCATTTGCATCCCTGAGGCGGCAGCAAGCATTCCAGCGGAAAGGAAGAACAAGCATGAGCCGTTCAGATCATGTTCCCCATAAGGAGATGACATTCGATCCGTTAATTGAAGACATTGCCGAATATACCCTGCACGCGCACATCACGAGCGAAGAGGCATACCGCATTGCGCAGCACGTGCTGCTTGATTCCATCGGGACCGGCCTGCTTGCGCTGCGGTTTCCGGAATGTGCGAAGCATTTGGGCCCGGTCGTGCCGGGGGCCAGCCTGCCCGGTGGGGCGCGGGTACCGGGTACCCGCTATGAGCTGGAGCCTGTGCAAGCCGCATTCAATATTGGGTGTATGATTCGTTGGCTTGATTATAACGATACGTGGCTTGCCGCGGAATGGGGCCATCCGTCCGATAATTTGGGATGTATCCTTGCGCTGGGCGATTATATCAGCCGCAGTAGGGTTGCCGAGGGCCAACAACCGCTCTATATGAAAGATATTTTGACGATGTGCATTAAAGCGCATGAAATACAGGGCGTCCTTGCCCTGGAGAACAGTCTGAACCGGGTAGGACTCGATCACGTTCATCTGGTGAAAATCGCTTCAACGGCCGTAGCGGCAGCTATGCTAGGCGGAGGCAAGGAAGAAGTGTGCAGCGCGGTATCCAATGCATGGATCGACGGGGCTTCGCTGCGTACTTACAGGCATGCGCCGAATACGGGTTCCCGGAAATCCTGGGCGGCAGGAGACGCTACAAGCCGCGCCGTGCGCCTGGCGCTTATGGCGGTGAACGGTGAAATGGGGTATGCGACGGCGCTTTCGGCCCGAACCTGGGGCTTTCAGGATGTTTTATTCCAAGGCAAGGCGTTGGTGCTCGGGCGGCCGCTTGACGCTTATGTTATGGAAAATATTTTGTTCAAAATTTCGTTTCCTGCGGAATTTCATGCCCAAACTGCGGTGGAATGCGCTCTGGAGCTGTACCCGCAGGTTCGGGATCGCTGGGATGACATTAGATCGATCACGATAACAACCCATCAATCCGCTATTCGGATTATCGATAAGAAGGGGCCGCTCCATAATCCGGCCGACCGGGACCACTGCTTGCAGTATATGGTCGCCATCCCGCTGCTCTACGGCACGCTGACGGCAGACCATTATGAAGATGAGGCTTCGAAGGATCCGCGAATCGATGAGCTTAGAGCGAAGATGACCGTTGTCGAAGAGCCGCAGTACAGCCGGGATTATTTGGACCCTGACAAACGGTCGATCGCGAATGCCGTACAAATTCATTTCCAGGACGGCACGTCCACAGAGCGGGTCGTCTGCGAATATCCGATCGGCCATCGGAGGCGGCGGGACGAAGGTCTGCCGAAGGTGATTGAGAAATTCGAGCATCATGTGCGGACCCGCTTCCCAAGGAAGAAAACGAATGACATCATGAAGCTGTCCCTTGACTATGAGCGCCTTATCCAAACGCCGTGTCATGAGTTCATGAGCCTATTCGTTATTTGACCATTGGTTACGACAGGAGGTCTTTATGTCTTGGCTCATTGAAGATGAACCGGAGCAAGGGCAATTGTCCGCCCGCTTTCGCCAGCTTGCGGAAACAGGTCCGATCCTCCGCATGCCGGGCACGCACGACGGCATGACGGCGCTTCTAGCCAAACAGGCTAATTTCGAGGCGATTTATTTGTCGGGCGCGGCGTATACAGCGAGCCGCGGGCTGCCGGATCTGGGTCTCATATATTCGAACGAAGTGGCGGATCGAGCGCGAGAGCTGGTACGCGCAGCCAAGCTGCCGCTGCTGGTCGATATCGATACCGGCTTCGGCGGCGTCCTGAATGCGGCGCGAACGGCGAGAGAGATGGTGGAGGCCAAAGTCGCCGCCGTTCAGATCGAAGATCAGGAGATGCCGAAGAAATGCGGACATTTGAATGGAAAGCGGCTGATTGCCGCACAGGACATGATGCATAAGATTCAAGCCATCAAAGCTGCGGCACCGACGCTATATGTGGTTGCACGCACGGATGCGAAGAGTGTGGAAGGGATGGATGCGGCGATCGAGCGGGCGAAGCAGTATGCAGCTGCCGGCGCGGATGCGATTTTCCCGGAAGCGCTAGAGAAGGAGGAGGAGTTCGTCCGATTCAGCCGCGAACTCGGCATACCGCTGCTCGCGAATATGACGGAGTTCGGAAGAACGCCGTATTATACAGCGGAGCAGTTCGAGCAGTGGGGCTTCCGCATGGTGATCTACCCGGTCACGTCGCTGCGGGTTGCAGCCAAGGCGATCGGTGAAGTGTTCGCGGACATTGCGGGAACAGGGACGCAGCAGGCGGCTATTCACCGCATGCAAACCCGTCACGAACTGTACGAGACGATCCGCTACTACGATTATGAAGCGATGGACGGCCGGATTGCCGCAACCGTCCTGCCTGATAACGACTAGGCCTCACTGATATCCAGATGTCGGTGAGGTCTTTGTGCACACTAGTCATCCGGGAAGGAGGTGCAGCCGTGTCACCAACAGGATCGCATACAGGTCATTACCGCCCTCAGCATAAGGTGCGATTCGTTACGGCTTCCGCATTGTTCGACGGACATGACGTATCGATTACGATTATGCGGCGGATTCTACAAGCCAGCGGTGCGGAGGTGATCCATCTCGGGCATAACCGGTCGGCCCGGGACATCGTGCAGGCTGCGATTCAAGAGGATGTTCAGGGCATTGCCGTATCTTCCTATCAAGGCGGGCATGTCGAATTTTTTACCTATATCATCGATTTGCTGCGCGAGCACGGAGCCTCGCATATCAAGGTGTTCGGCGGCGGCGGCGGCGTTATTCTGCCTTCGGAAATCCGGAAGCTCCAGGATTATGGCGTAGCCCGCCTGTTCTCGCCGGAGGACGGGAGAGAACTCGGCTTGCAGGGCATGATTTCTTACATGATGCAGGCGTGTGATTTCAGCACCTTGAGCGCTGCGGGCGGTATGGAAAAGGGGGGCGGCTTTCAAAAGGTCGCCCGGCGCATCACGGCCGCGGAGCTTGCGTGCGAACAGCCTCAAGCTGATCTTGGTCCCGACGCTGACCCTTCAGTGAAAGCGAGCGTTTGTCCGGTAGTGGGCATCACCGGTACGGGAGGCGCGGGCAAAAGCTCCCTGACCGACGAACTGCTGCAAAGACTGCTGCGGTATGATCCGGACATGACGATCGCCGTTCTGTCGGTCGATCCGACGAAGCAGCGAAGCGGGGGGGCGCTGCTGGGGGACAGGATCCGGATGAATGCGGTCCACTCCGAGCGCGTATACATGCGAAGTCTAGCCACCCGCCATTCGGGCAACGAGCTGTCTGCCGCGCTGAAGCCCGCCATTGCGGTCGTGAAGTCGGCAGGCTTCGGTCTTGTGCTCGTCGAGACGAGCGGCATCGGCCAAGGCGATCATCTCATTGCGGATCTCGCCGATCTCTCCCTCTATGTGATGACGAGTGAATACGGCGCGCCTTCCCAGCTGGAGAAGATCGATATGCTCGATTATGCGGATTTGATTGCCATTAATAAATTCGACCGGCGAGGCTCGGCGGATGCGCTGCGCGATGTGAAGAAGCAGGTGCAGCGAAATCACGGCAGATTCGACGAGCCCTATGAGGCGATGCCCGTCTACGGCACGATGGCCAGTCAGTTTAACGATGCCGGGGTAGACGCCTTATTCGCAGCTCTGATCGCGACATTGAATGCCAAATGCCAGCTGAATTGGCCTATTCCCGCTCAGCTGGCAGCCAATCAAGCAGCAACGCAAATCATTATTCCGGCCGACCGCACCCGGTATTTGGGCGAGATCGCGCAGACGGTCCGTTCTTACCACGCTTTTGCAGAGCGGGAAGCGGAGCTCGCTTGTACCCGCTACCGGCTTGAAGGCGCGATCGCCGCACTTCAGCAAGGTGAACAGACGTCTCAGGAAGCTCTTCAAGCCCTGCAATCCTTACGAATAAGCTGCGAGAAGCAGATGCATCCCGATACGCTTCGGCTGCTGGAAGAATGGCCCGAGCGCCGGCAGCACTATGCCGGCAAGACGCTCGTCACCCGGGTCAGGGAGAAGGAGATCGTAACGGAGCTTAGGGTGGCGAGCCTGTCCGGCTTGGAAATTCCGAAAGTCAGCTTACCCCCGTACCGGGATCACGGCGATCTCATCCGCTGGCTGTACCGGGAAAACGTGCCCGGCGATTTTCCGTATACGGCAGGCGTGTTCCCTTTCAAGCGAACGGCCGAGGACCCCAAACGCCAGTTCGCCGGAGAGGGAACGCCGGAGCGGACGAACCTCCGCTTCCATTATTTATCGCAGAACGATGAAGCCAAAAGGCTTAGCACGGCCTTCGATTCCGTCACGTTGTACGGGGAGGATCCCGATGAGCGGCAGGATATTTATGGGAAAGTCGGGGAGAGCGGCGTTAGTGTATGTACGCTCGACGATATGAAGAAACTGTACGCCGGTTTCGATTTATGTCACCCGCTGACTTCCGTTTCGATGACGATCAACGGACCTGCGCCGATTATTTTGGCGATGTATCTGAATACGGCGATCGATTCGCAAATGGCGAGGTTCACTGCAGCAGCAGGGCGGGAGCCGTCGCAGCAGGAAGCGGCCGAGATTCGGAGGGATACGCTGAAATCGGTGAGAGGTACGGTTCAGGCGGATATTTTGAAGGAGGATCAGGGACAGAACACCTGCATCTTCGGGGTGGAATTTGCCCTGAGGATGATGGGCGACATTCAGCAGTATTTCATCGATCATGAAATACGCAATTATTATTCGGTCTCCATCTCGGGCTACCACATTGCGGAAGCGGGCGCCAATCCGATCTCACAGCTTGCCTTCACGCTCGCCAACGGATTCACATATGTGGAGTATTATTTGTCCCGGGGCATGCATATCGACGAATTCGCGCCGAATTTATCGTTCTTTTTCAGCAACGGACTCGATCCCGAATATACGGTCATCGGCCGTGTGGCGCGCCGCATATGGGCAACTGCCATGAAGCATAAATACGGCGGCAATGAGCGCAGCCAGAAGCTGAAATACCATATTCAAACGTCAGGCCGGTCGCTGCACGCGCAGGAAATGGATTTCAACGATATCCGGACGACGCTGCAGGCTTTGATGGCGCTGATGGACAATTGCAATTCGCTTCATACGAACTCTTACGATGAGGCGGTAACGACGCCGACGGAGGAATCGGTGCGCAGGGCGATGGCCATTCAACTGATTATCACGAAGGAGCTCGGTTTTATCAAAAACGAAAACGTCCTGCAGGGCTCGTTTCTCATTGAGGAGTTGACGGATCTTGTGGAGGAGGCCGTCCTGCAGGAGCTGGACCGCATCAGCGAACGGGGCGGTGTGCTGGGAGCAATGGAAACGCAGTACCAGAGAGGCAAGATTCAGAATGAATCCATGGTATATGAAATGAAAAAACATCAAGGCGAACTGCCGATTATCGGCGTCAACACGTTCCTGGGGCCTCAGCCTGCGCAGGAGGATGTCCAGATTCCGCTTGCCAGGGCCACGGCGGCGGAGAAGAATCAGCAGATCGCGCAGCTTCGGGCGTTTCAGGAGCGCCACCGGGAGGCGGCGCCAGCGGCGCTTGCGAAGCTTCAGGCAGCGGCGCTTTCCGGCGGCAATATTTTTGCCGAGCTCATGGAGACGGTCAAGGTGGCTAGTTTGGGACAAATCACGCGTGCGCTTTATCAGGTCGGCGGTCAGTATCGCAGAAACATGTAACAGCCAGAGGAGGAGGAGTGGCGATGACCTCTCATAATCTCAAGCACCACCAGCTCGGCTTAACCGACGATGCGGTGCTGCGGATGTATGCCTACATGATCAAAGCGAGAAAATTCGATGAACGCGCGACGCTTCTGCAGAGATCCGGCAAATCCGCTTTCCACATCTCTTCCGTCGGCCAGGAAGCGGCGCAGGTGGCGGCGGCGTTCGCGCTGGATCATCAGCAGGATTATTTCCTGCCTTATTACCGGGATTACGCCTTCGTACTGACGGTCGGCATGTCCGTAAAGGAGCTGCTGCTGGCGGCGCTCTTCAAAGCGGAGGACGTCAATGGGGGCAGACAGATGCCGGGGCATTTCGGCTATCGGAAGCTTCGCATCGTATCCGGCTCCTCTCCGGTCGCAACGCAGGTTCTCCATGCAGTTGGCATCGCTCTGACAGCGCTCATGAGAAAGGAGGAGCATATCGCCTTCGTCTCGTTCGGCGAAGGCTCCAGCAATCAAGGGGATGTGCACGAAGCTTTCAACTTCGCCGGCGTATTCAAGCTGCCCGTGGTGTTCCTGTGCGAGAATAATCAATATGCCATCTCCATTCCCGCTCACCGGCAGGTAGCCGGACGCGTCGTCGACAGAGCCGCCGGGTACGGCTTTCCGGGCTTGCGGGTTGACGGCAACGATGCGTTGGAAGTGTACCGCGTGGTGAAAGAAGCCCGGGAGCGGGCCGTTCGCGGCTATGGTCCGACGCTGATCGAGGCGATGATGTACCGCATCCCGCCGCACTCTACGGCGGACGACGATTTGCTGTACAGAACGAAAGAGGAGGTGGAATACCACCGCGAGCAGGAAGGGGTCGTGCGGTTCCGGCGTTATTTGATGGAATGCGACGTGCTGAATGAAGAAATGGACCGGGCGCTGCATGAGAATATTGCCAAAGAAGTGAACGAGGCGACCAAATATGCGGAGAAAGCGCCTTATCCGGCGCCGGAGGACGCGCTGCGGCATGTGTTCGCCGAGGAGGGAGGGGAAGCTTGAGATGCCTGTCATAACGTACTTGGAAGCGATACGTTCTGCGATGGCGGAAGAGATGGAGCGGGATGAACGCGTCTTCGTGCTGGGCGAGGATATCGGAAAGGGCGGTGTGCTCAATGCAACGAAGGGGATGCGCGATAAGTTCGGGGAGCTCCGCGTGCTCGATACGCCGCTATCCGAGTCGGCGATCGTCGGCGTTGCCATCGGAGCCGCCATGGTCGGTATGAGGCCGATCGCGGAGATTCAGTTCGCCGACTTCATTTTCCCGGCAGCGAACCAAATCATTAGCGAAGCGGCGAAGATCCGTTACCGCTCCAATAACGATTGGCACTGCCCGATCGTCATTCGCGCGCCATACGGCGCAACGGGCGGAGGCGGACTCTACCATTCGCAGTGCCCCGAATCGGTCTTCTTCGGCACGCCGGGTCTTAAGATTGTGGCTCCGTCCACCGCTTACGACGCCAAAGGCTTGTTGAAGGCAGCGATCAGAGACGAGGATCCGGTGCTATTCTTCGAGCATAAGAAATGCTATCTGTCCGTCACCGATGAAGTGCCGGCAGAGGACTATACCGTGCCGATCGGCAAGGCGATTATACGGCGGGAAGGAACGGATATTACCGTCATCGCCTACGGACTATCCGTTCAATATGCGATCAAGGCTGCTTCCGAGCTGGAGCTGGAGGGGATCTCCACACAGCTGCTCGATTTGCGGACGCTGCATCCTTTGGACCACACAGCCATCTATGAAGCGGCGGCGAAAACCGGCAAAATTCTCATCGTTCACGAGGACAATAAGACAGGGGGGATCGGCGCGGAAATTGCGGCCCTGCTGGCCGAGAACCTGCTGTACGAACTGGACGCCCCCATCATGCGCTGCTGTCCGCCGGACGTTCCGCCTGTCGGCATGGCGCCGACGCTGGAGAAGTTTTACCTGCCGAATGTGGATACGGTGAAGGACGCCATGCGCCAACTAGCGGACATGTAGAGGAGGATGCTTATGGCGCATAGAGAGGAATCAGGCGCTTCCTTCCCGGAAGATCGGATTCTGCAGCTAAGCTCGCAGCGCATCGAGGCGGCTTCCCGATTGCAAAGCAGCGTCGCCGAAATTCCCCATGCCTGGCTCGCGATGGAGGCCGATGTCACCGGGTTGGCCGCATGTCAGGCGGAGCTGGCGGAGTCCTTCCAAGAGGCGGAAGGTGCACCGCTGCCGGTAGAGCCGTTCGTGATGAAAAGCATCGTACATGCGCTGAAACAATTCCCGCTGCTGAATAGCTCGTGGTCTTCCGGGCGGATTGTCCGGCATCTCCCTGTTCATTTGTCGGTTCCTGCCCGCTTGGGCGATTCCTTGACGACCCTCGTCGTACGTCATGCAGAGCGCTTATCGATTGCCGGTCTGGCGATTCGTTTTCATTACCTGACGGAGCGGGCCAAGAGAGGCGATCTTGCACCCGAAGAGTCGCAAGGCGGTACATTTACATGCATGTATGCAAGGGACTCCCAACTGACGAAAGGGATCATCGCGCACCCGCAGGCTGCTTATCTGTCTTTCGAAAGGATCACCCGCAAACTTGTCGTCATTGAAGATAAAATCGCCATCCGCTCAATGATGCATCTGTGCCTTTCGTTTGATCATCGTATCCTCGACGGGCGGATTTGCGGACGCTTTCTGCAGAGGGTGAAGCATAATCTGGAAAAATACGACGCGGATACGGTCGTCTATTGACCGGCATCCAGTGCCGGAGGATGAGTTATGAGAGAAAGCGTCATTGTGGGCGGCGCTCGCACACCGTTCGGGAAATTAGGCGGAGCGCTAAAAGATCGAGCGGCTGCCGAGCTGGGTAGCGCTGCGATAAAAGAAGCGATTCGGCGTTCAGGGGTGGATATGGCGGAGATCGACGCTGTCATGATGGGCATGGTGCTGCAGGGAGGGGCCGGGCAAAATCCGGCGCGGCAGGCAGCGCGCTTGGCCGGTCTCGATTGGCGCGTAACGGCGGAAACTGTCAATAAAGTGTGCGCTTCGGGAATCCGCACCATCACGTTGGCGGATCAAATCATTCGCTCCGGCGATGGAGACAGCATTGTGGCCGGCGGGATGGAGAGCATGAGCATGGCGCCGTATGCGCTGACGGGATCCCGTTTCGGTATGCGGATGGGGCATCAAACCGCTTTGGATTTGATGGTGCATGACGGGCTGACGTGTCCGTTCGATCATGTGCAGATGTTCGTTCATGGCACTCATGTGGCGGGCGAGCTTGGCATTAGCCGTGAAGAACAGGATGAGTGGGCGCTTCGCAGCCATGCTCTCGCTCTGGCGGCAAGACAGAAGGGCTATTTGGACGAAGAAATCGTACCGGTGGAGACAGCGTCCAAGCATGGGGCTCACGTTGTGAGTCAAGATGAAGGTCCGCGGACGGATACGAGCATCGCCAAGCTGGCTGCACTCCGGCCGCTCCTGCCGGGCGGCACCATCACGGCCGGCAATGCGCCGGGGGTCAACGATGGTGCGGCAGCCATGGTGGTGATGTCGAAGGAGAAGGCGGCGTCTCTCGGTTTAAGTCCGCTAGCTTCGATTGTCGGCCATGCCGCCGTCGGCGAGAAAGCCCCGTATTTGGCTGTCACGCCTGCCAAAGCGATTGAGAAGCTGCTGCGCCGGACCGGGCTGAAGCTGGAGCAAATCAGCAGGTTTGAAGTGAATGAAGCTTTCGCTTCGGTTGTGCTGACCAGCGGGAGAATGCTCGGTTGGAACCCTGAGCTTGTCAATGTGTGCGGAGGGGCGATCGCGCTCGGTCATCCGATCGGCGCCAGCGGAGCCAGAATTGTGCTGGCTTTGATCCATGAGCTGCGCAGGATTGGCGGCGGTTATGGCATCGCTGCGATTTGCAGCGGAGCCGCACAGGGCGATGCGCTGCTTATTCGGGTGGACGGCTGAAGACTTAAGGAGGGATGGAATGAGTATTGAAACGGTCATGGTCGTTGGCGCCGGGCAAATGGGGAGCGGGATTGCGCAAGTGGCGGCGTCTTCCGGCCTGAAGGTGCTGCTGCACGACAGCTCGCTGGATTCCCTTGGGAAAGGGATGCAGCATATTCATCAGCAGCTGATGAAAGCTGTTGACAAAGGCAAGCTGACATCCGAGACGATGGCGGCCATTCTAAGCCGGCTGCAGCAGGCGGATTCCCTGGAGCAAGCGGAGCAGGCCAATATCGTCATCGAAGCTATTTCCGAGAACATGGCGTTGAAAGCACTGCTATTCCACCGCTTGGACGGCATATGTGCGCCCGCCACGATATTGGCGACGAATACGTCGTCGCTGCCGATCTCGGAAATTGCCGCTGTGACGGGAAGGCCGTCCCGGATTATCGGGATGCATTTCATGAATCCGGTCCCGGTCATGCCGCTGGTGGAGGTGATACGCGGATTGGAAACGTCGCAGGATGTGTTTGAACAGGTATGCCGGCTTAGTGAGCAGATGGGCAAAACACCGGTCGAGGTCAACGATTTCCCGGGATTCGTCTCCAATCGCATCCTGATGCCGATGATTAATGAGGCTATTTTTACCGTATACGAAGGGGTTGCCTCTCCGGAATCGGTTGACAAGGTGATGAAGCTCGGCATGAGGCATCCGATGGGACCGCTCGAGCTGGC
The DNA here is from genome assembly GCF_028765165.1 of Paenibacillus sp. MAHUQ-63. Taxonomy (GTDB): domain Bacteria; phylum Bacillota; class Bacilli; order Paenibacillales; family NBRC-103111; genus Paenibacillus_E. The sequence continues at coordinate 445,613 of NZ_JARADB010000004.1, forward strand.
CGATCTGATCGGCTTGGATACCTGTCTGTCGATCATGGAAATTTTGTATGACGGGTTCAAGGACTCCAAATACCGGCCATGCCCGCTGCTGCGGAAATATGTCAAGGCTGGGCGGTTGGGGAGAAAGTCAGGGCAGGGATTTTATACATATACAGGTTGAACGGGAGGTAGGGCTTGCGATGGGAAATAGGCTCGCTGATTGGCATGGCGGAGTCCGTTTCCCATTCATTGTGTTTGGGTGAAAATGGGATTTTCCTATTTACACGGGAACAAACGTTTGGTATTATGGTTATATCCACTCACTTTGACGGGGTGATGAAGTTATGACGATTGAAATAAGGGAAGCTCGTCTTGATGAGGCCGAGGTGGTCCATCACACGATTCGCGCGGCGTTCGCAGAGTATGAAGGCAAGCTGAATCCGCCTTCCGGCGCCCTGCGGGAAACTCCGCAAGATCTTATAGCGAATATGGAACAAGGCGGCGGCTCGGTGTTAGCCTGGGAAGAGGATACGGCACTCGGATCGGCAACCTACCGATTCTCGGATCCATATATGTATATCGGACGAGTTGCCGTTTGCCCTGGAGCCCGAGGCAAGGGAGTTTGCAAACTCATGCTGCGTTATCTCGAGGAGAAAGCAAGACTCCAGGAAGTGTTCGAAGCAAGAGTAGGCGTCAGGCTCTCCATTCCGGCCAATATTGCCATGTATCAGAGGCTGGGATACGAGACGATTGAGCATCAATTTTACCCGGATCGGACGGACAGTTGGTATGTGATGAGTAAGAAATTGTGAAGGTTTTGTCGAAAGGATTCATCTCAAATCGAGATGGATTTCGGCGATAGTTTCGGTTATACCCCCGCAGAATGCCCTTCGTATGCGAACAAATATACAGATGCAGTTTAGTCATAATCATTTAAATAAACACGCTACTAGGCGCATCGTCTACAAAACAGCGAGAAGGAGCGAGTCATGTTAAAGAGATTGGAAGAACTGTTTGGTGTCGATTTAGGCACCTGTAATACACTGATTTATCAGCAGAAGAAGGGAATCGTTCTGCAGGAGCCGTCTGTCGTTGCCATCCAAACGGATACAGGGGAAATCAAAGCTTTTGGCCAGGAAGCCTATGACATGATTGGGAGAACACCGGCGAATGTTGAAGTTATCTACCCGCTTAAGGATGGCGTAATTGCAAATTTCGATATGACCTTAGCAATGCTTAAATATTTCATCGGCAAAATCAGACGCGGCTATAACTGGTTCCGCAGCTTTCACGTCTTGATTTCCGTTCCTTGCGGAATTACGAATGTGCAGAAGCGGGCTGTCGAGGAAATGATTGTACATAAAGGCGCACGCCGCTCTACGACCGTAGAAGAGCCGCTGGCTGCAGCGATGGGTGCCGGATTACCCGTTGCCGAGCCGATCGGCAGCATGGTTCTGGATATTGGCGGCGGGACGAGTCAAGTGGCCATCATCTCGCTTGGCGGCATTGTCGTCAGCGAAGCGATACGGCGCGGCGGGATGTCCATCGATCAAGACATCATTGAGTACGTCAAGCGAACGTACAATATGGTGATTGGTGAACGAACCGCCGAGGAAATCAAGAAGAATGTCGCTATCGTCGTACAGCCCGTAAGGGAAGTGACGATGGATATTCGCGGCCGCGACCTCATGGAAGGCTTACCGCGCAGCATCACCATTTCATCCAGTGAAATCTATGAGATTTTGGATGATTTCATGCATGCCATCGTGGAATGCATTCGACTGGCGATGGAGAAGTGTCCGCCGGAGCTGGCCGGCGATGTGATGGAGCAGGGCATCCTGCTGTGCGGCGGCGGCGCGCTTCTGGAAGGATTGGACAAGCGTCTTCAGCAGGAGCTGGGCGTTCCCGTCTTTCTTGCCGAACAACCGATGGCTTGTATTGCCCAAGGAACGGGGAAAATGCTAAACTTCAATGGGGCGATCATTGACCGGACTGCCAAATGGACGGCAGAGTCCGCCAAGATATTGACGGAGGGTCAAGAAAGCGTCCAATAAAGGAGGCTTTAGCATTGAAATTTAGAGCGGTATCCGAACAAACGAGAATGAATTATATGATGTGGAGCATCAAAAAGGAAATACAGAAAGAGAATGCGTTTCTGAATTCCCTGCCTTATGACCCGACGCCGATCCTTGAGGTTGTGAACGCACATCTCGATGCATGGGATCCTCTTCAGTTATTGGCAATGGATGGCCCGGAAGATGAGTATGAAGGCGAAGCGCGCAGTATTACGATTTATATTGCCAATCATTTGACGAATTTGAATGAGCAGCTGCTTTCCCAAGGCATTCGTCAAGTTTTCACGAAATCCTTTGGCGATGAGTTTCAAGAACATGAAACGTTGGCGGACGTTGCAGCTTCTGTTTTACGCGCTCTTCGATCTTTACATATTGTACAATAACGACGACTAACATTAGGAGTGAACGATTTGTCTATGAGAGAGGACTCCTTGCAAATAAAGATTGAACTTTGGTCTGATCTTCATCTTGATTTATTACGACGTTTGAACGCTCCTGAAATGCTGGATCATCTTGGCGGGATTGAAACGGAGGAGCAGGTCCTTAAGCGGCACAACCGCTATGCCCAGCTTGGCAGTACTGGCAAGGGGTGCATGTTCAGTATCGTCCTGCTTCCCGAAGGTGTGTACGTTGGGAATGTCGGATACTGGGAACGCGATTGGCAAGGGCAGATCGTATACGAAACGGGTTGGGGCGTTCTTCCCGAATATCAGGGAAGAGGTATCGCCGCTGCAGCTTCGGCTGCGGCAGTCGCACACGCTGCTGCGGAAGGGAAACATCGATACATACATGCGTATCCGTCGTACGATAATGCCGCCTCCAATGCAATCTGCCGCAAACTCGGCTTCTCGTTCCTGGGCGAAAGTGCGTTCGAATATCCGCCGGGTAACGTTATGCGTTGCAACGATTGGCGGCTGGATTTAGCGGCAATTCGCGAAGAGGGAAAGGCTTGAGATCTCGATGAGATCTCAAGCTTTTTTTCTTCCCGGAATTGACGGAACATGTTTGGATTTGTCGGGTGACAAGGACCTTATCTCATTTCCGATTTTGACAAAGGGTTCCCGATGGAAGCCAGGGAGGAGTTTTCTCCAAATGACTAATTGATTAGGCGCGGGTCAAAGAACGAAAAGGGTAAAACTTAGAATCAGAAATCAAGAAAAAAGTGAAAGTTTTAAAGTGTAAAATTAAAATGCCTTAACACCATCTCTTGGAGAGGTATTTAGGCATTTTTTATGAAAAATTTTATGACAAGATATTCATTGACCCAATATGCTGTTTGGTTTCCTTAGTTCCAAGTTCATTTATTAAGGCATACGCTTCTTTTAGATAATAATCATATCCATCGTTTGATTCATCATTATGATAAGCAATGCCTAATGCCAAGGCTGTTTGTATTGCTGATGCTTGATCGAAATTTTCCAATTCTTCAAATACTTCTTTCAGTCGATCTATATCATCCGGTGTAGCATCAATTTCTAGCTCGTACGAGGCATCACCTTGACTTTCCATAATTGTGCCTGATTGTACTGAGACATAATATCTTTTTTTATCCATATTTAGAACGAACCACCTTTTAGGTATTAGTTAACATGAAAAAACCTATGACAACTATGGCAATTAGAATAATTGAAGCATATGCTATGAATCCTGGATTAGCTAATACTCTATGCTTGTATGTCGCAGCACTCATAGTTTTATCAATCTCACGATTTTGTTGTTTTTTTGCAAGAATGAATGAAAGGATCAAAGCAATTATTAATACTCCAGAGCCAATAATATAAAGAAAATACATACCACAGTTCTCCCTTTTTTAAGGTTCAAATCAATGTATAATTTCGTATTACTTACTGAGTTCTTTGCAATTGGATATTCCCAAAGCCGCATTTAGTGGACAATAGCGAGTCACTCCCGTAACAATTGGCGCTATGCCAATTAATCCCCACCATTTTTTATAATATGCCCCTGCAAGAACAATAGCCGATCCAATTCCTATTCTTAGAACTTGCTCCCTATCCCCAACGTTACACTTCATATTATCACCCCATAAATTCTCTAATGGTTTGCTTTTATTAACACATTGAATAGGATGCCCTTTCCGAGCTTCATAATGATTTGTAATTTCAGGGGTGACGTAATCGAAATCCATACGGGTATAGGTATAAGGAGGCTAGAAAAATGTCAAACGACGAAAATTTGAAGCAAATATTACCATTTGATGAAAAAATTAGTAATGGTTTGCAGAAGCGGAAATCGAAGTGCTCATACTTACACTCATTAGGATACCTTAAAGTAAAAAATTTATTTGGTGGGATGAATAATTGGGTTGGAGAAATCGAATAAGGAGGCGTTAATTAATGGCGATAAAAGTGGATAAAGTGTTGGATGCAAAAGGTCTTGCCTGCCCGATGCCCATCGTAAGGACGAAGAAAGCTCTTGAAGAACTTAAAGCTGGTCAAGTGCTTGAAGTTCAAGCAACAGACAAGGGTTCACTAGCAGATATTCAAAGTTGGGCCAAATCAATTGGTCACCAGTATTTAGGTTCTAATCAAGACGGAGACGTACTTCATCATTTTGTACGGAAATCAGATTCTACAGAAGTCAAAGTAGAACGTAATATCTGGAATGTCCGAATGGAAAGGTTCCATTGAGAAGGACAACAAATAAGAAGGAAATTAGTTATGAGTAGAAAAGTAGCGATTATTGCGGCAAATGGTGGTTTTTTTTGACGCTTATAAAGTATTCAATATTGCAACTGCAGCCGCGGCAACGGATGCCAATGTAGCAATCTTCTTCACCTTTGAGGGTTTGAATTTAATTCACAATAGAGCCCATAAACAACTACCCCTTCCTACTGGAAAAGAACATTTCCAAGAAGGATTTACTAGAGCCAACGTCCCGTCCATTGAAGAACTGATTGGAATGGCAAAAGAGTGCGATTTATTGCTTGCCAAATGACAATGGATGTTATCGGACTAGAAAAAGAACATTTGTTGAGGGAACAGAGGTTGGCGGTGCAGCAACATTCTTAGATTTTGCATTTGATGCTGACGTATCTCTAGAGGAGGAACCCTTATGACAACCGTTGGACTAAAGGGAATTACTGCAGGGGAATTAACTAAAAAAGTCCTTAATAATAAGGATTTGTTTATCTTGGATGTGCGGAATGACAGTGATTTTAATGATTGGAAGATTGAAGGTCATCATATTGAGATCATCAATGTTCCTTACTTTGAACTTATTGACGGTGTAGATGCCGTTTTAGATAAAATTCCTGATGATAAAGAAGTATTGGTTGTTTGTACAAAAGAAGGTTCATCCGTTTTTGTAGCAGAGCAGTTGGTTGAACGAGGAAAGCATAATATTGCTTACCTAATTGGAGATATGAAGGCTTGGAGTGAGCATTTGGAGCCAGTAAAAGTTGGTGATTTAAAAGACGGAGGCTCCATTTACCAATTCGTGCGCATTGGCAAAGGTTGTCTATAATATATGGTAGTCTCCAACGGTGAGGCTGCCGTTATTGATATTGCGAATGACAGAAGTATTTGAGAAATTTGCAAAAGAGCATAATGCGGTTATTAAGTACACACTTGATACCCATCTTCACGCTGATCATATTTCTGGTAGTTTGAAATTAGTTCAACTTACAGGTGCCAAGTATTGGCTTCCACCAAAAGACGCAGATGAAGTGGTTTTTAACTATAACAAGCTCGATGAAAATGCGGAGATTACTGTTGAGGTATTTCAAAAATGGAAGGGTGTCGATGGAAATGTGATACAATTACAATGATGATATGAAGAGACGCTTGAAACGAATTGAAGGTCAGGTTCGTGGAGTTCTACGATTAATGGATGAAGAAAAACAGTGTAAAGAAGTTATTGCTCAACTTACGGCTATCCGAAATGCAGCTGATAAGGCAATTGCTCAAATTGTAGCAGAAAATCTTCAACAATGTATTGTCGAAGCGCAAGAATCTGGCGAGGATTCAAATAAGCTTGTTCAAGAGGCCATCGAATTACTAGTCAAAAGCCGTTAATCGTAAGGAGAATGTATGACTATGGATTCATCTAATTGGGGTTTAATTATTATTATAGTGCTGATTTCTTTGTTTTTCTTTGTTCGATTAGCGCCATTGAAGGGGCTAAAAAACTTAAATGCAAATGACTTTCAAATGGCTATTGAGAGCAGTTCAAATAAAATATTGATTGATGTTAGGGAAAAAACTGAATTCAAGAATGGATATATTCCAAACGCAGTGAACATCCCATTATCCGAACTAAAGGGAAGAATTAACGACATACCTAAAAATAAGGATGTATTCCTGTATTGCCAAAGTGGAATGAGAAGTAAACAGGCGGCTTCAATCTTAAAGAAGAATGGTTTTGCTGAACTAAACCAGCTGCAAGGCGGTATCCTTTCTTGGAGAGGGAAAATCAAGAACTAAGAGTTCCGAGATCATGCTTTTCTGATTTATGGATATCCTATATCAAATTCGAATTAATGATTTGACATATTGCAAATTTATAATATATAATATCGATATGACCAACCCAATTGAGATTTTTAAGGCACTCTCCAATGAAGCGCGTATTCAGATTTTGGAATGGCTGAAAGATCCAACAACCCATTTTTCTCCCCAGGAAGGGGCTGATCTTCTTACAGTTGGGGTATGTGTAAGTCAAATTACCGAAAAATTAAAAATGAATCAGTCTACGGCCTCCCAATATCTCTCCATGCTTCAAAGAGCAGGACTGGTCCATGCAACACGGTTAGGGAAATGGACGTACTACAGAAGGAATGAAGATGCGATTAAAGAAATAGGGCAATTCCTTCAAAAATAACTTAGCTAGGAAACAGAACTGAATTCAATTAGAATTCAGTTTTCCTAAAAAGCATTATATCGACACTTTGCAATATGTAAATTTTTTTATTTAAACATATCGACACTTTACAATATATGAATTTTTTTATTTAAAATATCGACATTTCTAAATATTGGTATATGAGTTAAAGGAGGTGAGTTGTGATTGTTAAAATGTAATTGCAGAACCGCCGGTTATGACTTGCAAACTACTAAGATGTTTATTTGTTAAACATGACAGCTCCGCATTTTTGGTATAACTCTGACGCTTTGATTAAAGAAATACTATGAATTTTTAAATAAAATAATTTTTATGGAGAGAGGTAAACGAATATGGAAAACTTTGAATTTCAAAACCCGACTAAGCTTTTATTTGGAAAAGGTCAAGTTAGCAGCTTGAAAAAAGAAATTCCTGCCTATGGAAAACGCATCTTGTTAGTGTACGGTGGCGGCAGTATTAAAAAAAATGAACTTTACGATAAAGTAATCAGTGAACTGAAAGAAATTGACGCCTATGTCATTGAGCTAGCAGGAGTTGAGCCGAATCCACGACTTACGACCGTTAAAAAAGGAATTAGCCTCATCAGAGAAAATAAGCTGGATTTTATTCTTGCAGTTGGCGGCGGTAGCGTCATCGATTGTGCTAAAGCAATTGCCGCGGGTGTGCCATACGATGGCGACGTATGGGATATCGTGACTAGTAAGGTGAAGGCTCCGTCTAATTCAACACCGATTGGCACAGTTATAACAATAGCGGGAACGGGTTCAGAGATGAACGGAAATTCCGTCATTACGAATTGGGAAACGAATACGAAAGCTTTTTTCAATTCCAGCTATGTGCTACCCAGATTCAGTGTTCTAGATCCAGAGCTTACAGTCTCTGTACCTCGGGAGCAAACGGTGTATGGCACTGTTGATATGATGTCCCATGTCTTCGAACAGTATTTTCATGGTTCGAGCAATGCACCTCTTCAGGAAAGGATCGGTGAAGCCATTCTTCGTACCGTTATCGAGACGGCGCCTAAACTTGTGAACGATTTAAACAACTACGACTACCGTGAAGTCATGTTATTAAATGGAACCTTGGCGTTAAACGGGTTAACTGGAATGGGTGTCAATCCGGATTGGGCGACGCACCTTATCGAACATGCCGTATCGGCTGTCCATGACATACCACATGGTGGGGGAATCGCGATAATTGCACCGCATTGGATGGAACATGTCGCAGCCATGCGGCCAGAGAAAGTCGCACAGCTAGGTGTTCGGGTATTCGATTTAGACCCGATAGGAAAAACGGATGCTCAATTGGCTAAAGAAGCGATCCAGTCTCTCAGGGATTTCTGGGCATCCATTGGAGCTCCTACGAAGCTATCGGACTATGGAATAGATGATCAGGAAATTGAGTTGATGACGGAAAGAGCTATGCTCGCCGAACAAATTGGTAACTATGTTCCTCTTACAAAAGAAGACGTCAGAAAGATATTGAGAAATTCTTTATAATGTATTATTAAGAGGGGCTGTCTCGATGAGAGACAGCCCTTTTTGCAGTCAACTTGACATGAACCGATTTAGTGAAATCGACAAGCATCGAAGGCTGACGGCAAACGGACCCGCTCTATATTTCATTAACCGAATTTTTTAAAAGAGTTAAATCAAGTAATAAGACGCGGCTGCTGACATGGATCGGCAGCCGCGTTATACTGAGTGGCAACTTAATTTTAGTGCTCTATGTCAGCCCAATAACCAGAGCACAACTCGCCGCGCTGTGCTCCGGTATCGTTAAGTTTAGCAATTCGTTTCGTAACTTTTCCTAAGTACAGATGTATGAAAGTAAAAGACTGTTAGGAGGTTGAAACGTAATGGGCTTTCTCGGCATTTTTCTTGTTATTTGCGGATTGTTGATGCTATTCAAGCCTTCAATGATTTGGAATGTTACGGAAAGTTGGAAATCCAACGATGCGACAGAGCCTTCTAGTTTGTATGTATGGTCAACTCGCTTTGGTGGCGTGATGGTTACAATGGTAGGGTTGGCGTGTTTAATGGTGAAATGGGTTTTATAAATTGTAGTGAAGAGTCACAGAATAAAGTTCTTGTCATCCGACCAATAAATATTCGGTTATAATGATACAATGTTGGCTAAAAAGAAGAGGTAGAGGTGATTGGATTGCGTAAAGTTGCGGCTGTAACAGGCGGCGGACAAGGCATAGGGAGAGCCATCGCGGTTGCCTTTGCCCGGGAAGGGTATGGCATTTCCATTGCGGATGTTCATGAAGATGCCGGGATGGAAACACTTGAGCTTCTGCGTCCTTATACGAATGACGCGAAATACATGAAAGTTGACGTGGCGAACGAGGCGGAAGTAAGTCAATGGATGCAGCGCACAGCTTCGGATTTAGGCGGCATCGATGTATTGGTTAATAATGCCGGAATTATGCATAACGCGGATGTATTGGATCTAACCGCCGAACAATTCAACCGGGTTATTTCCGTTAATTTGGGAGGCGCTTTCCTCTGCTCTCAAGCTGCTGCACGCCTCATGAAAGAGCAGAAGAGGGGAGGCGCAATCATAAACCTATCATCCACAAGGGCTGTGATGTCGGAACCCAACACCGAAGCGTACTCCGCCTCCAAAGGCGGGATCTCCGCGCTGACCCATGCGATGGCGATAAGTTTAGGCGGCTATGGTATTCGCGTCAATGCAATTTCTCCCGGTTGGATAGAAGTCAGAGATTGGCATTATAACTCGCCCAAGGGCAGTATCGTTCATTCCGAGACAGATAAAAGCCAGCATCCTGTTGGCCGGGTAGGCAAGCCGGAAGACATTGCTGCCGCTTGCCTCTATTTAGCCAGTGAGCAGGCAGGCTTCATTACTGGTCAGAATCTGACCATCGACGGCGGGATGACAGTGAAAATGATATACGACGAAGAATAGCGGGCTGTTGGCTTATCTTTTCTCTACAATGGCAACCGTACACCGTGAAATGCAGATGAGCTGATCGTTCTCGTCGGTGATGCGAATGTCCCAGACCATCGTTCTTCGGCCTATATGAATCGGGGTGGCGGTAGCCGTGACCATCCCGTCCCGCTTGCTCCTAAGATGGTTGGCGTTAATTTCGAGGCCGACAGCAGCGTATTTATTTTTCTCGGCAATATTGAGTTCCGAGGCAATGGAAGCGGCGGTTTCGGCCAAAAGCACGGAAGCGCCGCCATGCAAAATGCCCGCCGGTTGATGGGTGGACGGTCCGACCGCCATGGACATGACGACGCGATCGGCTGAAAGTTCAACGAAATCAATGCCCAGCGCATGAATGGCAGTATCCTGGCTGCGTGATTTCATAAAGGCGATGAATGAATCTCTGTCCATGCCGTAAGCTTTGTAGATGTCCTCAGCGACAATCATGGAATATCCTCCTCCGGTATTGGTATGCTTCCTAATTCTACTATACGTACTTGTTGCTCATGGTTAGAAGTTGAAGTTAGAGTCTTTCCCCGCCAAATGGACAGGTATGAATAACCAGTATGAATTAGGAAAACCTATCCCCAACTGAATAAGGAGGTGGGCAGGATGCAGGATGAAATTGATCGCACATGGAGCACTCAACGGGAAATAACGGCACGAACAGCGGAAACAGAGAATGATCAAGATTATGATTTGATTCGGGCCTACGCCGATCAATTAAATGGCGAATTGGATAGCCCGGAAGAATAACATCATCTAGTTATTGTTCCAGCTTATCGCTATACGTCGTGTTATAGCTGCATAACCTCTCATCGATTAACAAATAATACCGTTGATATGATAAGGGGGGTATATAATCGATGAGTGTTGGAAATCGAGCCAAGCGCGGCATGACGCTGATGATCGCGCTATTGGTCATGATGACCGGCTCCGCGTGCGGAAATAACAAAACGATTAAAGTCGGCATCGAGCAAAACTTTCGCCCGTTCACGTACATGGAGGCAGGGGAGAAAAAGGGCTTCGAGGTGGAATTATGGCAAGCCATTGCGAAGAAAGCGGATATCAAGTACGAGCTCGTCCCCATGGAACATGGTGAATTGATCAAGAGCGTCAAGTCCGGTGATGTCGATTTGGCTATTGCCGGGATGACGGTAAGCAATGCACGTAAAAATAACTTCGACTATTCGAGTCCCTATTTTCAAACAGGATTAGTCATTCTCACTTCCAAGGATAACGGTGTGATTAAAGGGAAAGACGACTTGGCTCAGAAAGTTGTTGCGACCAAGAATGGCTCTACCGCTTACAATTACGCCGGTGAAATTCAAGGGGCCAAAATCAGGAGTTATTCCAATATTGCCGATGTGTATAACGAATTGAAGAACAATACCGTTGACGCAGCCATATTCGATGAGCGGAATGCGACCGACTTTCTTAAAGACAAGGCGCAAGGACAAGTGAAGAAGGTTGGAGAGGCGTTCAATAAAGAACGGTATGCGGTCGTGGCGAAGAAGCGGAATAAATACATTGGCAAAGTCAACAAAGGCATCGAAGCGATCGGTAAAGACGGGACGTATGAAGCCGTGTACACGAAGTGGTTCGGCAGCAAGCCTGAGCAGATGCCGGATAAAATAAAGAAGGATCTGGAGTATGAAATCCAGCACGAAACAGTAGGCCGCAAATAATGCGGCCTATTTTTCTTTCACCTGACAGAAGAAGAACAAATCGTTGAAAGGAGTCAGCGCTCGTCCCTATCAACTTTCCCGGTATTTTAAAAGAGGGAGCGATACCTGGAGGGATATCCTCTGCGCCGCCGGGCGAACAATTTCATGAACGCTCTAACGAGCAAGGCACCGATCGACTGTTTGCGCGGTGATACGTGACGTTTGGAACGCGGCGTGTACATGGGTTGTGGCAGAGCGGGCTCGAGCGAGATGGGCAGCATCGCGGTTTCAGGCTCGGTTATGGCAGGCAGTTCGAGGCTGCTTGCAACTTCTTCTCTCGTTTGAAGCAGAATGTCCAACTTGAGCTCATATTCGGCAACTCGTTCGGAGAGTTGAATATTCTCTTGCTTCAGCTTCTTAATCAGCTCATAGAGCAATTTCATAGTGAGCTTCGGTTTTTCGAGTTCGCCTGCAGGCTGATCGGCAGCGGGGGACAGCAGCATCAACAATTCTTCATCGCTGATTCCAATGTGAGCCACTCCTTGTCCACCTTCTTTCATAGATTTCAGATCGATCTTATTCATAGAATAACGCATAGCATGTAAAATGTTGCTCGAAACCCGTTGTCGGATTGTAAACAATCATGATGAAGGATAGAACATCTTAAGCGAAATAAAGAGGCTCTTTCCATCGGTCACGCCGTGACGGATGGAAAAGCCTCTTTATTTGTATAGGGAAGATGCTAGGTTAGGCGAGAACTTTTTCATATAACAGGACATTAAAGCCGTCGATGATCGCGGGACCCTTCTGTTGATAGCCGTTATTGGCGAAAAGCTTCTGGGCGCCCAGCTGATTATTCAGCGTGTCGAGAATGAGGTGGCGGATGCCGAGCTCCTTGGCTTTCGCTTCCAAGCGAGAGAGAATCTGCTGGCCGTAGCCTTTCTGCTGGTAGCTTGGGTGCACGCGAAGCCGTTTGATTTCTGCTTTACCGTTCTCGAGAATCTTAAGGCCTCCCATGGCAAGAATGACGCCGCGGTCATCCATGCCGACTAGAAATTCCCCGCCATTCAGCAAGTATTGTTCAGGAATGTGGAGGATGTCGTGATAATGCTGATGCGTAGGCTCGACATTGGCTTCGGAAATGACGAGTAAATGAATTCTCCATAAATCATCCGTGTCCAGTGCAGAGTATCGGCGAATTGTAATCATAGGAATTCCTCCATTGTTTGAGAGTGTAAAGCGAATCGCTTTCGTTACATGTAATATAAACTAACGTACAAGGTGATAACAAATAACGATTTCTTATAGCTTACCATAAAATTCTATATAATTAAATCGTTCTGCGATATATTTTTCTTGAAGGGCAGGTTGGATTGTGTTAGATTCTTAGTAATTCATGTCAGGAAACATTTCTTGTGGAATGGAAGGGTGACCTTCATGATATTTAATTAATACGAATAATAAATTGAAAATAATGAGTTAATGTTCGTCTTTTATTGGGTGTCTGTACGAATTCACAATGAATATCCAAATTTTTGTTGAAAAGTACAGCGAAGAGAAGTATAGTAGTAACAAGCAATCGTGTCAGAAATCATTACACATAGTTCATTTTTCAACTACTCTTAGATGTTTTTCAATAATATTAACATAAGATGTTATCTAATCTGAATAAGGGGCGTGTAGCAATATGAAGAAGAAAATTGTACTTGTCGGTAATGGAATGGCTGGAGTCAACTGCCTCGAGCAACTGCTCAAACTTGCCCCGAACCAATATGAGATCACAATCTTTGGTAAAGAACCCTATCCCAACTACAACCGCATTCTGCTTTCATCCGTGCTAGCCGGCGATGCAGATATGAAGGATATCGTGATTAACGATTGGTCCTGGTACGAAGAGAATCATATTACGCTTCATTCGGGACATAGTGTCAACAAAATTGACACGTCCCGCAAGCAGGTCAGTACGGATGGCGGAATCACCGTGTCCTACGATGAATTGATCCTTGCCACCGGCTCGCTGCCTTTCATGCTTCCGCTGCCCGGCGCAGACAAGGAAGGCGTTATCGCCTTCCGGGACATCAAGGATTGCGAGGCGATGATGGAAACCGCCAAAACATATAAGAAGGCCGTCGTGATCGGCGGCGGACTTCTCGGACTTGAAGCGGCGCGCGGGCTGCTGAATCTGAACATGGACGTATCGGTCGTTCATATTAACGAGTATTTAATGAATCTGCAGCTGGACCGAACCGCATCGATGCTGCTTCAGCAAGAACTGGAGCAACAAGGCATGAAATTTCTGCTGAAGAAGAACAGCGAGGCTATTTTGGGTAAAAAGCGCGTAACCGGCCTCCGGTTTACCGACGGTACGGAAGTGGAAGCCAATCTGATCGTAATGGCTGTCGGAATTCGCCCGAACGTCGCTCTTGCCAAAGGCGCCGGCATCGAGATCAATCGAGGAATTGTAGTCAACGATTTCATGGAAACGAGCGTTCCGCATATTTATTCCATCGGCGAATGCACGGAACATCGAGGAGTTGCTTATGGCTTGGTCGCACCGCTCTATGAGCAAGGGGCCGTGCTCGCCAAGCGTCTGGCAGGCGTTCGTACCGACGGCTATCAAGGATCGGTCGTCTCGACGAAGCTGAAAGTGTCCGGAGTAGACGTATTCTCCGCCGGTGAATATGCGGATAAACCGGGAACACGGGCGGTGCGCGTTCAAGATGATTTCGAAGGCATCTATAAGAAGGTCGTTATCCGTGACGGCAAAGTCATCGGTGCTGTGTTGTTCGGCGACATTAGCGAAGGCTCCAGGCTGTTCGCGATGATCCGGGGCGGCGAGGACGTGACCGGCAAAGAAAAGACGGTGTTGCTGGGCGAAGCCGGAGGTAAGACGAAGTCGGGCGCAGAGCTGGTTGCGGCCATGAGCGACGATGAAATCGTCTGCGGCTGTAACGGGGTTTCGAAGGGAGCGATTGTGAGTGCCATTCAGGAGAAAGGCTGCTCCAGCGTCAATGATATCAAAGCCTGCACCAAAGCTTCCGCTTCTTGCGGAGGGTGTAAACCCCTTGTCGCCGACGTGCTGACCTATGTCCTTGGTGCCGACGGAGTCCAAACCGTCAAAGAAGGAATCTGCGGCTGTACGACACTTGGTCGCGATGAAGTTGTCGAAGCCATTCGCTCCATGCGGCTGACGACGACCAAGGAAGTGATGAACGTGCTCGAATGGTCGAATACGGAGGGCTGCTCCAAGTGCCGCCCAGCGCTCAACTACTACCTGGGCATGGTATGGCCGGAAGAACATGAAGACGAGCGAGAATCCCGTTTCGTGAACGAGCGCAATCATGCGAATATCCAGAAAGACGGCACTTATTCGGTTGTACCTAGAATGTACGGAGGCGTCACAACACCGCAGGATTTGAAGAAAATCGCGGAAATTGCCGTGAAGTACGAGGTGCCGCTGGTGAAAGTCACAGGGGGCCAGCGCATCGATTTGCTCGGCGTGAAGAAAGAAGATCTCCCGGGCATGTGGGCGGATCTCGATATGCCGTCCGGTTATGCTTACGGCAAATCGCTGCGCACCGTTAAGACGTGCGTAGGCTCGACATTTTGCCGCTTCGGCACGCAGGACGCGATCGGCATGGGCATTCAGCTCGAGAAAAAGTTCGAACGCTTGTATACGCCGGCTAAAGTGAAGATGGCCGTATCCGGATGTCCCCGGAATTGTGCGGAGGCCACCATCAAGGATTTCGGCGTCGTCGCCATCGATGGCGGTTGGGAGCTGCATGTCGGAGGCAACGGCGGAACGAAGCTTCGCGGAACCGACCTGCTGTGCAAAGTGAAAACGGAAGAGGAAGTGTTGGAGTGGTCCGGGGCTTACCTGCAATATTACCGCGAGACAGGCAAGTATAATGAACGAACATCCGAGTGGCTGGAACGTATCGGCTTAGACACGATCAAAGCAGCTTTGGAAAACAAGGCGGATCGAGATGCTTTGAATGCACGCATTAATAAGACGCTAAGCTTAATGAAAGATCCTTGGAAAGAAATTATTGAGCAGCAATCGCTGCGCCAAACGTTCCTGCCGATGGAGGAACAAGCGGCTGAGACGATTTTGAAATAAGAAAGGATGACGTCTATGAAACGGGTACATGTTGGCCATATGTCAGAGATTGCTGTAAAACGCTCGCGCGTGGTTCGTATTGGGACCTTGGAGATCGCCGTGTTCAAACTCTCCGACGGTGTCGTGAAGGCGATCGAGAACCGCTGCCCGCATAAAGCGGGTAAGCTTTCCGAAGGAATCGTTTGCGATCACCATGTGTATTGTCCGCTTCATGACTGGAAGATCGATTTGCATGACGGACTCGTTCAAGCGCCGGATGACGGCTGTGTAACTTCGTTCCAAGTGGAGATCGACGAGGCGAGCGGAGAGATGTATTTGCACATTCCAGAAGAAAGTATTCTGGCATCTTAGCCGGGAATGGATACGTCATATGCGACACAACGGATCTTATCTAGCGCTTGGATTTTCGACATTTGCCATGATGGCTTCCTTCATCATTTGGAGCGTATTTTCGCCGATTGCGGGTCAGATTCAGGAACAATTCCAGCTGAGTACCATACAGAAAAGCTTGCTGATCGCAGCGCCGGTATTGCTAGGCTCAATCCTGCGGATTCCAATGGGGATTTATACGGACCGCTTCGGCGGTAAACGCGTATTCACGATCACGATGCTGTTTCTTGCATTGCCACTGGGAGCGGCCGGTTGGGTGCAGTCGTATGGGTGGCTGCTGCTGTGCGCCGTATTCATCGGGATGGCAGGTACGACGTTCGCGATTTCCTTGACCTATGTCTCCAGATGGTTTCCGCCGGAACGCCAAGGCCTTGTACTTGGGCTAGCCGGGCTCGGGAACCTGGGCGGAGCGGTTGCCAGCTACACGCTGCCCATCGTGTTCAACCGCTTCGGCTTGCCTTGGGTATTCTGGAGCTTAGCGATCATGATCATCGCCGTAGCGGTCGTCTTCCTGCTCGGCGCGAAGGATCTGCCTGCTCCGGCGCAGCCCAAAACATTGAAGCAATCGATGGTCGTTCTTAAAGAACAATCCACGTGGTACTTATCGATATTTTATTTCCTAACGTTCGGCGGCTTCGTAGCATTCGGAGCTTACCTGCCGACATTTCTTAAGGAGCTGTTTGCACTATCCGCCACGGATGCGGGCTTGAAGACAGCGGGCTTTGTCGTTATCGCAACGCTGATTCGCCCCTTGGGGGGCTATATGGCGGACCGCGCCGGTTCACGCAAAGTGCTGGTGTTCGTTTTCACCGGTCTCATCGCCACTTCGCTGACCATGGCCGCATCGCTGCATCAGTTCGCTGCCTTCAGCGCCGGCTGTTTGGC
Source organism: Paenibacillus sp. MAHUQ-63 (assembly GCF_028765165.1). Classification (GTDB taxonomy): domain Bacteria; phylum Bacillota; class Bacilli; order Paenibacillales; family NBRC-103111; genus Paenibacillus_E. Next base: position 462,541 of record NZ_JARADB010000004.1, read on the forward strand.
CGCTGCAGCTTTACTGGGTATCGGCAACGGGGCTGTGTTCAAAATGGTGCCGGAGGTATCTACGGGCAACACGGGAGCCGTGACCGGGATTGTCGGTGCCGCCGGCGGCGTTGGCGGATTTTTTCCGCCGATCGTGCTCGGCCTGATTAAAGATTGGACGGGGACGTATACGCTCGGATTCATCCTGCTCATGGTATTTGCTTTCGTCTGTTTATGGATGAATCTGGCAACCAAACGTCTGGCCTTACATAAACAGAGCACTGCGGCATAACCGCAGTGCGTTCTAAAGGATGAATCCCATCTGCAGCACATGGGAAAGTGAGTGGGGGTTAATCATACATGGGGAAACAGAAACTTGTACTAGTCGGTAACGGTATGGCCGGAGTCCGCTGCATCGAAGAGATTATAGCGCTTGCGCCAGACCGATTCGAAATCACGATATTCGGTAGCGAGCCGCATCCGAATTACAATCGCATTATGCTGTCCAAGGTGCTTCAAGGGGATACGTCCATCGCGGATATTACGATTAACGATTGGCAGTGGTATCAAGATAACGGCATTACGCTGTATGCAGGAGATCCGGTCATCCAAATCGATACGGCGGGGCGTAAAGTCATCAGTGAATCAGGAAGAATCGTCGCTTACGATCAGCTTATCCTGGCAACCGGTTCACTGCCTTTCATGCTGCCGCTGCCCGGAGCGGATAAACCGGGAGTTACGGCATTCCGGGACATCAACGATTGCAACAAAATGTTGGAAGCGTCCAAGTCGTACAAGAAAGCCGTTGTGATCGGCGGAGGTTTGCTTGGGTTGGAGGCGGCGCGCGGATTGTTGAATCTGGGTATGGAAGTGCATGTCGTACACATTTTTCATTATTTGATGGAACGCCAGCTTACGCCGACATCCGCCGGCATGCTTCGCAAAGAGCTGGAGAAACAAGGCATGCGGTTCCTTCTCGAGAAGCAAACGGAGAAAATTCTCGGCAAGAAGCGCGTGGAAGGCCTGCTGTTCAAGGATGGAAGCAAGGTGGAAGCCGACTTAATCGTTATCGCGGTGGGGGTACGCCCGAATATCAAGCTTGCGGCGGACAGCGGCATCGAGACCAATCGTGCGATCATGGTCAATGATTATATGGAAACGAATGTTCCCGGCGTTTATGCGGTTGGGGAATGTGCGGAGCATCGCAACATGGTGTACGGTCTGGTTGCGCCTTTATATGAGCAGGGCAAAGTGCTTGCGAGAACAATTTGCGGCCTCGATACTGAACCTTATGAAGGGTCCATTCTGTATTCGCAGCTGAAAGTATCCGGGGTAGAAGTATTCTCTGCCGGCGAAATTCGCGATGCCGAGATTACGACGGCGGTAAAAGCCATTGACGGCGTTCGCAACACGTATAAGAAAATTGCAATCCGTGACAATAAAATCGTCGGTGCCGTCTTGTTCGGCGACAGCAGCGAAGGCAATAAGCTGCTCGGGTATATTAAACGGCAGGCGGACGTCTCCGTACTGGAGGAGCAGTCGGCAGCCGGCGGCGCGGACGATGCCTTTGCGGAATCGCTGCCGCTAACGGCAACGGTGTGCTCCTGCAACGGCGTGAGCAAAGGCGCGATCATGGATGCGGTCCTTGAGGGCGGCTGCGAGACGGTCGAGGACGTTCGCGCATGCACGCGGGCATCGAGTACATGCGGCGGCTGCAAGCCGCTCGTATCCGCGATGCTGAAGCTGGCGCTGCAGAGCAAGGATGCGCCTGCCGCACAGAAAGCAACGGTGTGCGGCTGCACGTCGCACAGTCATGAAGAGCTGCGCGCAGCCGTGCGCAGCTCCGGCTTCGGTACAGCGCGCGAAGCAATGTCGGCGCTGGGGTGGCTGTCGGACGGGTGTGCGATATGCCGTCCGGCTTTGCACTACTACATCGGGCTGGCGCGGGAAGCCGATGCCCGGGGGACAGACGCTGCTGCGAGCGCGGCAGCGAACAACACCACCGCCATCATTCCTCGTATGTATGGCGGTGTGACGAACGCTGCTCAGCTAAGACAGATCGCGGACGTCATCGACAAATACGATATTCCGCTGGCGAAGCTGACGAGCGGGACGCATTTGAACCTTCTAGGCATCGAAGAGTCTCATGTCGCTTCCATCCGCTCTGAGCTTGGGCAGCCTGCTGCCGCTTTGCCGCTCTATGGCAAATTAATTCCGGCTGTCTCCACTTGCGCGGGTATAGGCTATGATACCAGCGCACTTCAAGACTCCGTTCGTTTGGGCGCAAGGCTGGAGCAGGCCATCGAACATTTGCAAATGCCTTCTCTCGTCAGTGTCGCCGTATCTGCGAGCACTCTGCACCGGGCAGGCACGCTGGCCAAAGATCTTGGCATTGCCGGCAGCCCGGGCGGATGGGAAATCTACGTCGGCGGCAGCTCCGGAACTAAGCTCCGGCAGGGCGAGCTGCTATGTATGGAGTCCTCTGAGGAGGCGGTGTTGGAGATGTCGGCGGCATTCCTGCAGTGGTACAGGGAAGAGGCCAATTACGGTGAAACGTCGGCGCAATGGGTTGAGCGATTAGGCATCGTGCAGCTGCGCGAAGGGCTGTTTAACCCCTATCTCCGTGCAGCATTACTGGCCAGAATGCGTCTGGCAACGGCCGTATCTACGGATCATCAAGCAAATACGCAGCCAGCAGCTGCATTAATAAGGTGAGTCTATGAGTCTAATTGCGGAACCAAAAGGTGTGAAGCGTGTCATGGACACGCAGTGTCCATTTTGCAGCGTACAGTGCAAAATGCAAGTCATTGAAGAGGTGGCGGCAGCAGGCAGCGTGCCGTCCTACAGCGTAGTTCCGAAGCCGAATCAAGCTTCGGAGGGACGGTTATGCATCAAAGGGATGAATGCCTATCAGCATGCGCTCACTGCCGAGCGAATCTTGCATCCGATGATGAAGATTGATGGCAAGTTTGTCCAAGTTACTTGGGCGGACGCCTATGCGCATATCGTGCGTAATTTCCATAACCTTCGTGATCAATATGGCCAACATTCGGTAGGTGTATATGGCGGAGGCTCCTTAACGAACGAATCCGCGTACTTGTTGGGCAAGTTCGCGCGCGTTGCCCTTCAAACCAAATACATCGATTATAACGGAAGATTTTGCATGTCGGCAGCTGCATCGGCTGGCGTAAAGGTATTCGGAATCGATCGCGGTTTAACGAACCAGCTGTCCGATATCGAGATGGCGGAATGCCTTCTACTGGCGGGAACGAATATTGCCGAGTGCCAGCCGACTTTAATGCCTTATTTGACAAGAGCAAAAGAGAAAGGCGCCTTCCTCATTGCCATCGATCCGAGGGAGACCGGGACTACACGGATAGCGGATCTGCATTTGCGGGTTAAACCGGGGATGGATGCGACTTTGGCCAACGGCATGCTGAAAGTGCTGTTGGAAGAAGGGCTTGTCGATCAACACTTCGTCGACCACCGGACGAATGGCTTCTCAGAGCTCAAAACCCACCTGGAATCGCTTGATATGAAGGAGATTAGCGAGTTAGCGGGGGTACCTGAGACGTTAATCCGACAAGCGGCATTGGCTTACGGGAGAGCGGCGACCGGCATGGTGTTCACGGCCAGAGGCGTCGAGCAGCAGACAGACGGGCATATGGCGGTTCGTAATTTCTTGAATCTCGTTCTGCTCACCGGCAAAATTGGCAAGCCGGGCTGCGGCTACGGGGCCGTCACCGGACAAGGGAACGGTCAGGGCGGCAGGGAGCACGGCCAGAAGGCGGATCAATTGCCGGGGTACCGGCTGATCGAGAATCCGGAAGACAGAGCTTATGTAGCGGGTGTATGGGGGATTGATCCGAACGAGCTTCCGGGGAAAGGCGTCTCCGCCTATGAGATGATGGAATTGGTACACCAGCAGGAGATTCGCGCCTTGTTCGTCATGGGATCCAACCCGATCGTATCCAATCCGAATGCCAATTTTGTAGAAGAGGGCTTGAAAAAGCTTGATTTCCTCGTTGTCGCCGATTTCCTCCTTTCGGAAACCGCGCAGCTTGCTGACTTGATTTTGCCTGCCTCCACTTATCTGGAAAACGGGGGAACACTCACCAATCTGGAAGGACGTGTGCTGTTGAGAGAATCGGCCCAGCCCGTTCCGGGCGAGGTGAAGCATGATTGGCAAATATTATGCGAGTTGGCTGGCTCCTTGGGGAGGGGCTCGTTATTCCAATATCAAGATGCCGAAGACATCTTTGACGAGCTCCGTTTGGCAAGCCGAGGAGGTGTTGCGGATTACTACGGCATCACCTACGAGCGTCTGCGCCAAGAGGAGGGCATCTACTGGCCGTGTCCGGAGCCGCAGCACCCGGGGCAGCGCCGCTTGTTCGAAGCTTCGTTCCCGCTGCCGGACGGCAAAGCGCTATTGACTTCGGTGGCGAACCATTTGCCACAAGAGCGTATTAGCGATGCGTTCCCTTTATACTTGACCACAGGCCGTGTGCTTACCCATTACTTGACAGGTGTGCAAACAAGAAGAAGCCATTCATTGGCAGCGCGAGATGTCGAGTCGTTCATGGAAATTCACCCGAAAACAGCGAGAAAGTACCGCCTTGAAGATGCTGCATTAGTGAAGGTGGCATCCAAGCGGGGGGAAATCTATGTGCGGTGCCGTTACAGCAGCGACATTCGTGAGGATACCGTTTTCGTCCCGATGCATTGGGGGAACACGCAGAACGTCAACAAAATTACGAACGATGCTTTGGACCCGACGTGTCGAATGCCAGGCTTCAAGGTTTGCGCCGTCCATGTCAGTCCTTTCGTGGCCGAATAGATGTAAAACTTACGGATCAGTTGCGTTCCTTGCAATTGATCCTTTTTGTTGTTCTGACGAGGACGATGAGGGTTAGAACGGCTTATTTCCGTTAAGACTGAGTAGCAGTGAAGTACTTTTCTTTAGATTACGGTTACAATAGGAGTTCTATGAAAAACATTACATTCAAGGCAGCCGCCGTTGCCAATGAAATCGACCTCAATAAAATTGCCATTCACTGCGGCATTCCTAAAAAATATACATGGGAAAAGCCGTTGATCATCCGGAACAGCTTTCTGAAAAACATTTATCAAACCGAGATTGACGAATTACAGCAGGTAATGGTATTTTCATTCGGCAGTGTCGTCTTTGTCAATCATTCGAAAACGTCGGAGATTCAACACTTTTTGAAATTTCTGCAATCGTTCGAACCGGATCTCGATTTGACTCAGGCGAAGCAATATACGGACGACTATAGTCTGCATGTCGGTGAAGTGGATCATATGGAATTAACCGACGAATATGTCGTTGTAGCCGAGTATGAGTATTTCCTTCCCGAGCTGATCTCGACCGTGCTGGCCAAATCGGTAGCCCTTGAGAAGATTGAGGAACAGCTCGGCAAAATCCAGGATAATCTGGAGCTGATGATTGACCGGTTGGAGAAAGGGAAGCTTCGGGTCGGCAACAAAGAACTGGCAAGAACGACTGCGAAAATCGTGAGGCATGAATACAACACATTAGCTTATATCATGATTTTGGATAAGCCTGATCTGACGTGGACGCATAGCGCGGCAAGCGAATTTTACGACGGGATGATGAACTTTTTTGAGTTGAATGATCGCTATAAAATTCTCAAAAGTAAAACGGATATTTTGTACCATATAATGGAGGGATTTTCGAACATCAGCCACTCGATTAGAGGGCTGTTCGTGGAATGGATTGTCGTGATCCTCATCGTCATCGAGGTGGTCATTACTATTTTGCAAATTATAGGCTGGGTGCCGTCGCACTAAAGAGGCGCTCCTAAGATCCCCGTCGCAGGGGATCTTTTCTTTTCATTCGTAGGGGGATTGACAGTTTCGCAGATCGGGTCGCTATGTTATTCTAAAAGGATGAAGCGAGAGAACGAGAAAAGGCGGTATAGGTCATGAAGCTAATGTTCCCAATGATTAGCACACCGGAGGAAATCGCAGAAGCAGCTCGATTGGCTGCAGCCATATGGCGCGAATATTATGTAACTCTGATTACCATCGAACAGATTGATTACATGATTGACAAGTTCCAATCGGTACCTGCGATGACGGATCAAATTCATCACCAAGGTTACGAATATTTCTTCATCCAACAAGAGGGCGCAGCAGTCGGATATATGGCCGTCAAACCCGTCGAGGGGAAGCTCTTCTTGAGCAAATTTTATATAGCCAAGGAGCACCGGGGACACGGATATGCGACCCAAGCATTGGCTTTCCTGGAGCAGCTGTGCCAACAGCGAAGCCTCAGCCATATATGGCTGACGGTCAATCGTCATAACGAATCGAGCATTGGGGTATACGAGAGCAAAGGTTTCAGAACCGTGCGGGAACAAATGGCGGATATCGGGAACGGATACGTCATGGATGATTTTATCATGGAGAAGGAAGTTTCCAATCGTACTTAACGAGTACGCAACGAAAGAAAGAGGAGCTGCAGGGATGCAGCTCCTCTTTCTTTCGGTTGACAGGCGGCAGCCGGGTCTAATGATCAGTGAGCACTTTAAGAGGTTCGAAGTTCGGGTACACGTAGGGCTCGCTAGGAGGAGCGATTTTCTCAATTTGATTAGCCTTGATCATGAAAATATCGTTGCCATTGTAGCTGCCGTTATGAATGGTTCCGGTGACCTTGACCCACATGTCTTTGGGATATGTCTGGGCGGAAGGAAAGTCGATCAGAACTCCGTAGGGGGTAGCATCCGCGGAACAACAGCTCACAGCGAATCGGCCGACGACGAATTGGCTGCTGGTCATCCCGTCTTCCCGGTAGACGAAGCCGGACAGTTCCATTTTTTTACCGATAAAATTGTTTTTGAACAAGTCGATGGAGGAGAGTATTTCCATATAAACTTCGGGTTGAACGACGATGGTATCCTTCTTATAAAGGATCATGCCTACCTTGGCAAAATCTTCGTCCCATTCATTATCAATAGGAAATAATGCCTGCAAGTCGGCATCCGAATTCGCAGTTATCGGCTTATCCGGTTGGGAAGCAGGGGGAGCTGCCGAAGGCGCCGGGACCGTCGTCTGCAACGGGGCGGATGGGAGTTCACCTGCGTCTGCGGCAGACTTTGCAATGCTTGATTGAGCAGCAGAAAGATTCATTCCCTTGGCAGCAGCCATCGCAGAGTTTAGAGCAGTATCCGGCAGCAAAAAGCCGATGAACAGCGGAAGCAACAGCAGTCCATATGCGACTGTGTTCCGTATAGCCCCACGGGTTAGCGGCTGCTCGCATGCACACGTTACGGGTTTCCCCCAGTAAGCCCGCAGTGCCATATAACCTTGAAAGCAGGCAATGATATACAAGATGACGGCAGCCAGTTTCACATAGATCATCATTCGCGGTGCAATGTAATATTGCAGCGCATCCGACTTGGACAGAACTACGATATAGCTGGAAAATCCGAGAAGAATCAATGTTCGAGCGAAATAATGGAAGCTGATGAGGCGAATTTGATCCATGTGCATTTCCCCTTAAGATAGAGTTACCCTAAATGCTCCAGAAGCAGCGAACAGGTAAGAACAGTGGCTGCGATTAATAGAGAGAGAATGATGACAAATTTGGATTTAAACACGGAGAGCAGCATGAGCGTGCTTTTGAAATCCAGCATAGGACCGAACACTAAAAAGGTTAGCAGGGAGCCTGGCGTAAACGATGTTTGAAAAGAGGAAGCTACGAAGGCATCCGAGGTTGAACATAAAGATAGGATGTAGGCGAAACCCATCATAAACAAGTGAGAGCTGATCGGGCCTTGTCCGATGGCGAGCAGGCTTTCGCGCTGCATATAAATTTGGATCAGTGCGGTAAGCAAGGAACCAAAGACCACATACTTCCCCATTTCAAAAAATTCATCGGACGCATGCACGAAAAAGGTATTCATTCGGCTTGCGAACCCGCCCCCTTGATGTTGGTGTTCATCTGGATTCATAAAGTTCGTGCGGCTGTTTCGCAGCGGACTGCTTCTCAGGAACCGGTAGAGGAGCAGGCCGATGATCGCTGCAGCGGCAAAAGCAAGTCCCATGCGTGAATAGGCAATAGCAGGCTGGCTGCGAAATGCCATGAATGTTGCTGCAAATACAATGGGGTTAATGATCGGGCCGGTTATTATGAAAACGACAGCAATGTAAACAGGCATGCCTTTGAGAATCAGTCTTCGCACGACAGGAATCATCCCGCATTCACACATGGGGAACAGGATGCCTAGTAAACAGGCGAACACAATGCCAAGGACGGGGTTCTTCGGAATGATTCGGCGAATCGTTTGTTCAGATACAAACGTTTGCAGCAGCGACGACAGCAGTACGCCTAAGATAATGAAAGGAAGGGCTTCTAATAGGATGCTTATAAAAATCGTTTTGAATGATTGAATTTGCTCGGTTTGAAGAACGAAAGACGGTACGTCTCTGTTCAGGAAGATAAGAATTAGGAGCAAGAAGCAAATAACGGCTAGAGCTTGTAGGCTCGCTCGAAAAACGGTACTTGGCATGGGGGCAGCTCCTTACGAATCATGAATGGATGCCTGAGATTCCACCAGACACTTTGTCCAGTCGTCCTCAATGGTTTCTACATCCAAATCAAGACCTATGAGAACGATATAGGGCGCATCTTGAAAATCGATAGGTTCCCAATTGACTCGTTTACCTGCAAATTGCATAAGGAAAGGCTCGCGCTTATGGCCGATTCGCAAATATCCTTTAGCCCGAAGCAGCGTTCGTCCCCACCTAGCCAAATAATGCTCCACAAGGCGTCTAGTCACGATATGCCCTTCCTCTAAAGGGATGGAAAGGGTCTGTATGCGGGAGAAAGATGCGGGTTGCTTGGATGGATGACTCGTCGCTTGGAATGGTTTTACGGCTTGAAACCGCATGTTTTTGTTCAAGTGAAGTGAGCTTGGAGGCTGCGAATGTCTGGATGCTAGACCCGTGAAAATATAGTTTAAATCAAATTGACTATGAACCGTGTTCAATAATATGGAACGTTCATTGTATTTACGAATTGTTTTTTCGATAGACTTCAATTGTTTATCAGATACGAGATCGATTTTATTGAGCACCAGAAGATCGGCCACTTCCATCTGTCTTCTAATTGTGTGGACGAGTTCCCGGTCCGATGCGAATATACTGTTATATTCGAGCACATGTTCAGCGTCAAGCACGGTAATAACTTGATGAAGCTTGACATAAGGAAGCAGGGAAGGCTCCGTCAGGGCATCGACGATCTCCTCGGGGTTAGCAACACCGGTAAGTTCAATGAGAATGACATCGGGATTACGAACGATCAACTGTTTAACGGATGCGGAAATATCGCTTTTTTTGCTGCAGCAGATGCAGCCATCCAGCAGTTTGGCCATGTTGAGATCCGGAGATGCGGACTGCAGAAGGTGCCCGTCAACATCTTGTTTCCCGAGTTCATTCATGAGAACAGCAGGCGAGAGTTCCAAGGCGTCAGCCTCTTGGAGCATACGAACGAGCAGGGTCGTTTTGCCGCTGCCTAGAAATCCGCTTATTACGATCACAGGCACTTTACTCATTGCAGGACTCCTTTACTATGTATGTATTGAAAGCGTAATTATTACGAATTAAATTGTAGTATAAAAGAGGGAACGCTGCAAGGTCTGAAAAAATTCAGGATTGACATTGCTTTAAAAAGCGGATATATTCGTCTAGGTAAAAGTAATTTTTACGATTAATGGGATATTATATTCGTAATAATTACATGTAACAATAGGTGGATGTCTACGAAAAAATGAAAGTTCAAGCCGTTAATTCGTAATTTTTACAATAAATGCAGGAGGTTATATGTGATGTTAATTGCATCTCTGAAAGAGGTCGAGTTTGGATATACGGATATTCCTTGTCTGCAAGATGCCGACGTGGAGATTCAATCGGGCGAGTTCGTCGTGGTGACGGGACCGAACGGCGCAGCCAAGTCAACCCTGCTGAAGCTCATCTTGGGTTTAATTGAGCCGTGGAAAGGCCGCGTCTACCTCTCGCCTAAGAATGGTGAAGGGAAGAAGCTGCAAGTCGGGTATGTCCCGCAGCAAATTGCTGCTTTTAACAGCGGATTCCCAAGTTCCATAAGAGAGTTCGTCCGTTCGGGCAGATACGCCAGCGGATCATGGCTCCGCAAGCTTAACGGGGAAGACGAGAGGGTGACAGAAACAGCGCTTCGGCAAGTTGGCATGTGGGATTTGCGTAAACGCAAAATCGGCGAGCTTTCCGGCGGTCAGAAGCAGCGGATATGCATCGCCAGGGCTCTGGCCCAAGAACCGGATGTGCTCGTTCTCGATGAACCTGCGACGGGGATGGATCAGGATAGCCGATCCGGATTCTATGAATTGATGCATCATCATGTAAGCATACATAAACGGACCGTTATTATGGTGACACACCATCTCGATGAAGTATCCCCTTACCTGGACCGCATCATTGCGTTGGAGAGAAAGGAGGACGGCGGATGGAGATGCTGCACTACGACTTCATGCAGCGGGCATTTTGTGCCGGTGGGTTGATAGCCGTTATCGCATCGGTGCTCGGCGTATATTTAATGCTGCGCAGACAGGCGCTTATGGCAGATATGCTGTCTCACGTATCGTTGGCTGGCATAGCCGGGGGCGCTTATCTGCATATCAATCCGACGCTATCCGGATTTGTTGTAGCGGCCGTGGGAGCGGTCGCGGTTGAATGGGTGAGGAGAGCCTACAAATCCTACAGTGAAATATCCGTTGCGATTATTATGGTAGGCGGATTATCTTCAGCTGTTATTATCATGAGTCTCAATCCGAGTGTTAACAAAGGATTCTCGGCTTATTTATTCGGTTCGGTCGTTGCGGTGAAGGAGACGGAGCTATTGTTCATGCTGGGTGTAGCGGTAGTCGGGGGGCTTTTCTTCTACTTGTTCAGGCGGCCTCTGTACCAAATGACGTTCGATGAAGATACCGCCAGAACGAATGGACTGCCGGTCAAATGGCTGTCTCTTGGTTTTAGCGTATTAACCGGTATGATCGTATCCGCAGCTATGCCAATCGTAGGCGTGTTACTTGTTTCAGCCCTGATTGTACTTCCTGCGGCTCTGGCTATCAGAATCGCTCCCAGCTTCACTTCGGCGCTTGCGATCGCTATAGGGGTTGGCTTGCTTGGCGTGTTCTCCGGGCTTACGGCTTCGTATGAACTGAGCACCCCGCCTGGAGGAACCATTGCGATCTGCTTATTAATTGCTTTGCTTAGCGGATTAAGCATGAAAAAACTGGTCGTCAAGTACAGTAAAGCCAACAATCATAGAACTGTGCTAGCAGAGCCGGCGGCTTTCGGCCGACTGCTGAAATCGTCGGGAGACACCGCCAAAACAACTCATACTTATCAGGAGGATTAATTAATCATGAAAAAATCACGGGCAGTCCAATCACTTGCATTCACCGCTTTGACAACGCTTCTTCTATCAGGTTGCGGCTCTAATCCTGCTTCAAGCAGCGGAAAACTTAACGTTGTTACAACCTTTTACCCGATGTATGAATTCACCAAGCAAGTTGCCGGCGAACATGCGGATGTGATTGCTTTAATTCCTGCCGGTGCTGAGCCGCATGATTGGGAGCCCAGCGCCAAAGATATGGAAAGATTGAAAAAAGCGGACGTGTTTGTTTACAACGGAGTTGTGGAAGGCTGGGTGGAGCAAGCATTAACGAGTGCTGAGAATTCAAAGCGGGTTGTGGTCGAAGCCAGCAAAGGGATCGAACTCAAGGAAGGGCTACCGGAGGAAGAGGAGCATCACGAGGAAGAGGCCCATTCAGAGCATCACGATGGGGAAATGCTGGATCCGCATGTATGGTTGAATCCGGTGCTTGCTCAGCAAGAGGTTGAATCCATACTGACAGGCTTGTCTCAAGCAGACCCCGCCCATGAAGCCGATTATCGTAAAAATGCAGATGTGTTTATCGGGAAGCTGAAAGAGTTGGATGCCTCCTACCGGACGGGTCTTGCGCAAGTGAAAAAGAAGGAATTCGTGACCCAGCACGCAGCATTCAGCTATTTGGCCCAAGAGTATGGACTGACACAAGTTCCAATCGCCGGGCTATCGCCTGAAGAAGAGCCGTCTCCTTCACGAATGGGCGATATCATTCAATTTGCCAAAGAGAACCAGGTGAAGACGATATTCTTTGAAACTTTAGTGGACCCGAAAGTAGCGGCAACCATTGCCAAAGAACTCCATGCCAAAACGGATGTGTTGAATCCGCTGGAAGGGTTGACAGATGAAGAGAAGAAGCAAAACCTGGATTACATCGGTGTCATGACCAATAACTTGGAAGCGTTGAAGAAAGCGTTAAATGAATAGAAGGAAGAGAGAGCAAACCTGCAAACCTAGTGTTTGCTTATTACTTGGGTGTTAATCGTAACTATTACATATAAAAGGAGAACGCCATGTCAAATCAGCAAATTCCAGTCACCGTTTTAAGCGGTTATTTAGGGGCTGGCAAAACAACTTTATTAAACCACATCTTACATAATCGGGACGGTTTGCGGGTTGCCGTTATCGTCAATGATTTAAGCGAGGTCAATATCGATGCCGGGCTTATTCGGGAGGGGAACGGGTTATCGCGGACGAACGAGAGCCTGGTGGAAATGTCCAACGGCTGTATTTGCTGCACATTGCGCGAAGATCTGTTGAAGGAAGTGGAGCGGCTTGCCAAGGAGAATAGGTTCGATTACATCTTGATCGAATCAACCGGCGTTGGCGAGCCCTTGCCGGTGGCTCAAACCTTCACTTATCTGGATGAGGAGCAGGGCATTGATCTCTCCCGAATTTGCCGCTTGGACAGCATGGTGACAGTCGTAGATGCCTATCGCTTTTGGACGGATTATTCCTCAGGGGAAACTCTTCTCGAACGGAATCAAGCGGTCGGGGAAGACGATACGAGGGAAGTCGTTGATCTACTGATTGATCAAATCGAGTTCTGCGATATTCTCATTTTGAATAAATGCGACATGTTGGAGCCAGAGGAGTTGAACGAGCTGGAAGCCGTACTGCGCAAACTGCAGCCTAGAGCCAAATGGATTCGTTCCGTATTTGGGCAGGTGGCGCCGGCGGAAATTCTTAACACACATCTATTCGATTTCGATAAGGCCAGCACGTCGGCCGGGTGGATAGAGGAAATGGAGAAGGGGGCTCATACGCCGGAGACAGAGGAGTATGGGATTGCCTCCTTCGTGTATGCAAGAGTCCGCCCCTTCGAGCCTTCGCGGCTGATGAGATGGATGGAGGCTTGGCCTCCCGAGATCGTAAGAGCCAAAGGGATGATGTGGCTTGCGAGCCGCAATGATTACGCGCAGAGCCTAAGCCAGGCAGGACCGTCTATCCGGTTCGGGCCTGCAGGACTTTGGATATCTGCGCTCCCCGATGCGGAAAGAGAAGCCGTGCTGGAAGAAGAGGCCGATCTGATGAAGCATTGGGATGCTATCCATGGGGATCGCATCAATAAAATCGTCTTCATCGGCATGGATATGGACCGGGATGCCCTCATCGCTTCTCTGGATGCCTGCTTATTAACGGAGGAGGAAATGCTCGGAGATTGGAATCGGTTTGAGGATCATCTGCCCAATTTCATCATGGAATTGGAGGAGGCCTGTCCATTGCCGCAATAATTAGAAGGAGAAAGAGACGGGCGGAGAACATGTCTCCTGCCCGTTTTATTCATGGGCTGACTTTATTCCAGCAGGGTAAGCTGCGAATAAATTTTGGGTATATCGACATCGTTTGAGGCCAGAATGATATCCGTATGAATGTTTTGTTTCTTGAATAACGCCTGCAATTTTGTCAAAGAAATCCGACCGAAACGGACCAATTCTTGATTGTTTATGTAAATGTAAACGTTGAATCGTTGCTCCAAGAATGTCAGGAACGCATCGGCATCCGTGCCGCTCTTGGCTAAATATTTACTGTCAAATTCAATAAAGCCAAGCATGCGCGGACATCGTTCGATCGAATGCAGCATGCCTTTCATCACTTTTTCCTCGTGGCCTTCGACATCGATCTTGAATAGCAGCCTCTCTTTGGGAAGAGCATGCTTGCTTAGCAGGGAATCCAGCGTAATGCTTGTAATGTAATGCTGTGTGTATGGCTTCAAAGAATCGGCTTTAGCAAGAGAAGCGGAGGAGAGTCCCGACCAGTATTCGTGAATATAAAAGGATTGGTTCTCTTGGTCTACATCTGATGCCATTGCATAAACGGTCTGGATTTTTGAGCGGTTGGGGTGGGCGGTCTTGGAGCGTTCGATGTAAGGCTGCATGTGGGGGTTGGCTTCAATGCCAATTAGTTTGCAGTTCTTGGGATAGGTTGCCGAGAAGAGGCATTCGCCATAGTTGACTCATCACATCTACAACCAATGTCGGCCGGAAAGTGGCGACGGCCTGATTCCAGAAGAGGTTTAATCGAGGTTGTGTCACTCCGCCGGTCATGTATAAGATTCTCCCTCGATTCTCAGTCGGATTGACATAAATAACTCGCGAAGTGCCAGGCAGCACGATTCGGTCCGTACGCCACTTTCTGATCATTGTTCTTGAAAGCACGTAACGGGCCGTCGATTTCAAAATATCCCAATAACGAAAGGTGGACTCGTTCTTCATGGCAATCTCAGAAGTTTGTCTTAAGGTCATGAAAGGGCTCCTTTCTTACCTATGAGGATTGAACTTCATGTGTCGATGACAAGAATATTATCTCATGAACTGCCGCGGAAGTCGCGGCTTTATTTAATTTTCATAATAGGTGCCCGCATAAATAAAAAAGCCACGAAATTCAACGGAAGTTGAACTTCATGGCTGGCTATCCAACGGTTATCTTCTTGCGTTGAAGCCGATAAATGCTTTTGTGTTGAAATCGAACACAGCTGTCAAAGGCCCAAGCAGTTCGTCTTGGTCTGTGTTGTAAGTCACCGTTACGAAGTTGCCGTTCGCAGCTTGAACGTCTGCGAGCAATTTCTTCTGATCATCTGTAGCGGCTAAGACGCCAACCTCTTTGGAGGACACAATTTGGACGATCGCTTCGTCTTGCTTCGTCGTAATATGAGAAGCCTGCTCCTTCACTTGCGCCCATGCCAAGTTGCGGTACTCCTGTGCGGTTTCCGGCGACATTTTGCCTGTTACAGCGGTTTGAGCCTGTACAACCAAGAGGTACACAGGGCTTTGCGGAGGAAGACTTTTCGTTAGAATTGGGCCATAGTAAGCTTTAACTTTCGTTCCGGCTTTCAGGTCTTCCCAATTCACGGATTCGCCTTGGGATGTCATGACGCGAGTTTCTTTCCCTGCGTTCAAGATCAAGTCGTCGCCTAATTGAACTCTCCAGCCGTCATCCGTATGTTTGACTTCTTTAATTGTATCTTCTTTAACTAAGCGATCCGCGTGAACGTTAATGTTAACGGCTTGTGCTTGGCCCGGGAAGCTCATGGCCATGGCTGGACCGAATTCCGCGTCGATTTGTGTGCCGGCTTTCAAGTCGGCAGGTGTTAGCGTTTTGCCGTCTAGACTTTTTATAGCTGTCGAGTTGTCGACATGCAGGATGACCCATGTGCTGCCGAGCAGTTCAATACGGGATTTCCCGTCTTCGGTAGTCTGCACGCTTACGACCACGCCGGATGCACGCATCAGGTCGGCCGCTTCGTTAAGCTCGATTTCTTGGTTCGCTTCATCGTAGCTTACTGTATATCCAAGTTTGGTCGCAGCATCGCGCACCGGGAGATACGCTTTGCCATCAATATAGACGGGGGTAAGTGTGCTGTCTTGTCCGTTCACAAGAACTTTTACATCTTTTTGCAGGTACCCTGTAACCTTTTCTACCAAATCTTCAGCTCCGACTGCGGCCGTTGTGCCCAAGATCCCAGCCAAAGTTAATATGACCGTTAGTTTCTTTTTCATATCATAAAGCTCCTTCCGAATCTGTAATCTATCGTCAATCTTGTTGACAATCCTTCAGACGGGAGTCGTTCCGAATAGGTTGCAGCTGCCCCAAAAAAATAAGTTGAGAGATTTGTATGCGCATGATCTCCGAATCATCTTTGTTGCAAATGCAACAATTTTGAGGTAAAGTAGAAGTATTCCGTTTTTGTTGAATATGCAACAAAATATGTGGTAAGGAGTTCATGATGAAAGAAATCCTTCGTGAAATTGGCATGATAGCAAGGGCATTAGATTCAATAAGCAATATCGAGTTTAAAGAGTATGACTTAACCAAGGGGCAGTATCTATATCTTGTGCGAATCTGTGAAAACCCGGGAATCATTCAGGAAAAGTTAGCTGAGATGATAAAAGTGGACCGAACAACAGCGGCCCGTGCGATCAAGAAACTTGAAATGAACGGATTTGTAGAGAAGACAGACGATGCACAAAATAAAAAAATCAGAAAGTTGTTTCCAACGGAGAAAGGGAAGACCGTTTATCCTTTTATCAAAAGAGAAAATGAGCATTCGGATCGTGTTGCATTAGAGGGATTTTCGGATCAGGAAGCAGAAACGGTTCTGGTTCTTCTTCAAAGAATAAGAAAAAATGTGGAGAAAGATTGGGAATTTGTCAAAAAGGGAAACGAAAGAATGTATTGATTTATATTGCAGAAGGAGCGACTTAACGATGACTATAAGTATAAAAGAGTGTACCCTTGAAGATTCAAGCAAGCTCCAAGAAATCAGTTATGAAACGTTTAATCAGACCTTCAAGGATCAGAATTCACCCGAGAACATGAAAGCCTATTTGGATAAGGCGTTTAACCTAAAACAACTGGAAAAGGAATTATCCAATCCTTTCTCGCAATTCTTTTTGGTCTATGATCATCATGAACTTGCAGGTTATTTGAAGGTCAATACCCATGATGCTCAGTCGGAAGAAATGGGGGAGGAATCGCTTGAAATCGAGAGGATTTATGTGAGAAGCAGCTTCCAAAGCCGTGGGCTTGGCAAATATTTGTACAATAAAGCTATGGAGATTGCGAAGAAACTTGATAAAAGGATCATCTGGCTAGGCGTATGGGAAAAAAATGAAAATGCTATCGCTTTTTATAAGAAGATGGGGTTTGTTCAAACAGGGACTCACTCTTTCTATATGGGTGAAGAAGAACAAACGGATTTCATTATGACGAAGACATTATTTTAAAAAGTACGTACAGCGCAAATCATTCAAAATCCCCGCTTGCAGCTTCTAGTCAGAAGTTGTTTAGCGGGGATTTTTTACATGCTGTCTTTGGCGAAGAAGGCTCGCGTTTCTTGTCGATTTCTGGGAGGCAGAACCCGGTCAAGCTCTTCGTTCAGCCAGGTGAGTGACTTGCCGCGAAGGAAATGACGCATCGTATCTTCAGCCTCGAGCATAACGAGATTGATCGTACAGGACGAAGAGCCTGTGGAACAAGCCGAGTAGGACTTATCCCTGTTATCCCTGTAAAGATAGCCGTTCTCGATAATATTTTTGCATTGAAAGATCGGTGTTGCTCCTTCAACGGCTTCTACGACATCCCAGAAAGAGATGTCATCCGGAGATTTCGCGAGTTTATAGCCGCCTTTGGCACCAGGCACCGAACTCACAATGCCCGCCTTCGTCAATTTACTGAAAATCTTGGACAGATAGGTCTCTGAAACGCCTTGAAAAGCGGAGAGTTCTTTAATCCCAATGGTGGAATCGGGCGGAATATCAATTAGATAAACAAGGCAATGAAGGGCATACTCAACGCCGATACTATATTGCACACGAACACCAGCTTTCCGTTATGAAAAAAGTTGTTTTACTAACCATCTTAGGGTTATTTAAATTTCATGTCAAACAGGGGAGACATGATTATCATAGACTAAGGCTATGAATTGTCCTCGCATTAATGATCCTCGCGCTTAGATGTTTTACGGTATTCAAGCGGGTTCGTCTTGGCTATCTCCTTGAAGACGCGTCCGAAGTGGCTAATGTTATCATATCCGACGCGTTGAGCGATCAACGTAACTTTCCAGTCGGTCTCCCGAAGAAGCCGCTGAGCTTCATTGATCCGGATGCTGTTGACATATTCGACGAAGGAAAAGCCGGTTACGCGCTTGAACATACGGCTTAGATGATAGGGGCTGATGTAATGCTCCTTGGCGACGGATTCCAAGGATAGAGGTTCATCGAAGCTGCCGTTGATGTCGGCGACGATATCGGCAATTTTCTTATGGGCGGGACTCTCATGTTCGAAATCCGCGCCGCTGCCGCGGTTCAATCGGCGTGCGCACCAAATTAGAAATCTCGCCAATTGAGCCTGAAGCGCCGTTTCGGATCCTGACAGACCATCGTTGAACTCCTTCAGCATCTCGAACAGCAGCGAGCTCACCCATTCCCGGTCCTGGAGGGGAACCGAAAGCAGCCTGATCTTCATCCGAAACGGCTCATACAACAGCGGCTGGTTGAAATGGCGCAGGAAGCCGTCGGCGAAATTAATCAGAATGCGCTCGTGATTGGGCAGACGTGTATCGCCTGTTTTATGGAGCTCATATTTATCAACGAAAACTAGATCGCCCTCTCCGATTCGATAGGTGAGATCTTTGATGAAATAAGTCCGCTCCCCCTTGATTAAATAATAAATTTCATATTGGTCGTGAAAGTGGTTTTTCTGCATCGTGTAGAAGCCGTGCCGCGTATGGTGGTGGATGAACAATTCCTTCTGCATCCGGTTATCCCTCCTTTTCCACACTATAGCACGATCTTCCGAAGAAATGCGCAAAAAATGCAAAGAAAGTGGGATATAATCGCAAATAATCAGCAGAAAGGAATGATTTATTGCGTTACAATGAAAGCGTTATAATAAGTGAAAGGGGAAGTAGCTATGAATAGAAAAAAATATGCACTGGTCGGTACAGGCGGTCGCGCCGAATTTTTTTATGGAGCACTTGCCGGAGGATTCCGTGATCGTACAGAGCTGGTGGCCTTCTGCGACATCAACCCTGTAAGGTTAGCTTATGCGAACCGGCTGCTTAGAGAAAAGTACGCCCATCCGGAGATCGCCGTCTACGGCGCCGAAGCGTTCGATACCATGATTGAGAAGGAAAAGCCCGACGCCATCATCGTAACGACCATCGACAGGACGCACCATAAGTATATTATCCGTGCCATGGAGCTTGGCTGCGACGTCATTACCGAGAAGCCGATGACGGTAGATGAGGACAAGTGCCAAGAAATTCTCGATGCGGTGAAGCGGACCGGACGCAGCCTTAGAGTCACCTTCAATTACCGTTATGCTCCGCATAATAGCAAAGTCCGCGAACTGATCATGGATGGCGCAATCGGCGAAGTGAATTCCGTGCATTTCGAATGGCTGCTCAGCACCGAGCATGGCGCAGACTATTTCCGCCGCTGGCACAGGGATAAGCGTAACAGCGGAGGCCTGCTCGTCCACAAATCGACACATCATTTCGATCTGGTTAATTTCTGGCTGGGAACCCGCCCGCAATCGGTATTCGCTATGGGCGGTCTGATGTATTATGGACGCGAAAACGCGGAGCGCAGAGGAGTCACGCAATTTTACCAGCGGGCACTCGGCAGCGAAGCGGCCAGAAATGATCCGTTCGCGCTTCATCTGGATACGAACGATCATTTGAAGTCGTTGTATCTCGATGCGGAGATCGCAGACGGTTATCAGCGGGACCAAAGCGTCTTCGGCGACGGAATTAGTATTGAAGATACGCTGGGCGTTATGGTGCGTTACGAGAACAAGGCGGTGCTCACTTATTCGTTGAACGCTTACCAGCCTTGGGAAGGGTTCAATGTCGTATTTAATGGCAGCAAAGGAAGGATGGAGCTGAAGGTCGTGGAACGATCCTACATCAACTCGGCGGGGGCGAAGGAGGATGAAGGGGCACTTTCCTACAAGCAGTTGACCGTCCAGCCCATGTTCCAGAAGGCTTATGAAGTAGAGATTGAAGAAAGAAGCGGAGGGCATGGCGGCGGAGATCCGATTCTGTTGAACGATCTGTTCGGCGAACCGGAGCCCGATCGTTTGAACCGGGCAGCCTCGCATATCGACGGCGCCGTCTCGATATTGACGGGGATCGCAGGCAATGTCTCCATGCGCACCGGACGCCAGATCGGAATCGACGGTTTGGTGAAGTTTTAATATTCCGAAAATTTTGTATTCCTATTTACGAACACGTGTAATATACTTAGAAACATAATAGACATGTGTAGGTTGAAAGGAAGCAAATCCAATCCATGAAAGTAACCATTAAGGATATCGCCCGTGCAGCAGGGGTGAGCCACCCCACCGTATCGAAAGCGTTGAACGGCTCTCCGGGAGTCAGCAAAGAAGTCAGGCAAAGGATCGTCAGTATCGCCGAGCAGATGAATTATATCCCGAATCAGGCCGCCCGCAGACTGGCCGACAAGCAGACACAGACCATCGGTTTGCTGTGGCCGAAGTCGGAAGCGCTGTTCTTTCATCACCTCAGCCTGCAGATTCAGCAGGAAGCCGCCAGGCGGGGGCTGGACGTGATGATTTCGCTCGCCGATCCGCCTCGCGGACTGCGTGCGTTCAACGAGCATTTTGTCGACCGGATCATTTTCTGGAGCCCTCCGGGCTGGCAGCCGGACCTGGATTTCATCAAACAGAAGGAGCTCTTCCATGGACGAATGCTGCTGATGGGCGGCGGCGCCCTGAAGGGCGCGCACCGGATCAGTGTGGACCGCAGCGGTGCAATTTATGAGGCAGTACGCTATTTGGCGGCTAACGGTCACCGCAGAATCACCTTCGTCGGGGATTCCTCCGACAAGCAGCTGGGTTTCACCAGAGGCGTTCTGGAACAGCGGCTGGAGTACCATGAGCATTATGTGATTGCCGTCAAAGAGGGGGATCCTTTTCCCGAACATCGGGTTGCTGGGCTGCTGGACAGTCCCGATAAACCGACGGCTTTCATTGTCGACAGCCAATCCTTCGCGTTCGGTCTGATCAAGCTGTTCAGAGACAGAGAGATTCGTGTGCCCGACGACTACTCGTTAATCGTATATGACGAGATTCCAGAAATGGAAAGGTTGGAAATTCCCGTAACGACGGTTGGACCTCCGATAGGGAAGCTGGCTGCACTTGCCTTGGGAATCATTGCCGGCAAAGAGAGGCAAAGCGAAGATCGCATGGAGGATATTGAGATCAAATGCGAGCTGAATGTGCGCAAGTCGACAAGAAGCATCTAAGTGCGCTTATTTACGAACACGTGTAATAAGATGGCTTATACCAAGTTCTTTCGTCCATTCAAAAGGGAGGTTCTACTATGAAAAAGTTCAACCTTATATCCGCATCCGTTTTGATTGTATTTGCCACTGCAGCCTGCTCCTCAGACAAAACTACGAATACGCCTGCTGCAAGTCCGTCCGGCGCAGCGTCCAGTGCGCCTTCAGCCGCGCCGAAAGAAGTCACTTTAAAGATCGGCTTGCCCGGCAGCTATGATATCACAAGCAAGAAAATCATCGAAGGCTTCCAAGCCAAATATCCCAACATCAAGCTGCAGATTGAAGAAGCGCCATGGGCTGATTTTACAACCAAAATCGTCACGAATATCGCGGGCAATAACGCACCGGACATTTGGTTTCAAGAAAATGCCGTCATCCTCGGTTACGGTGCCAGGGGCGTTGCCGAAAATCTCGAGCCCTACATCAAGCGGGATTTGAAGACCGCGGATTATATCGATTCTCTGCTCTCCGCCAAGACGCCTGACGGCAAAGTTTACGGCATTCCGCACGGTGTTAACCCGAACGCGCTCGTGTATAACAAGAAAATCTTCCAGGAGAACAATGTCCCTTTCCCAACCGACGACTGGACCTATCAGGATATGATCGATGCAGCCAAGAAATTGACGAAGGACACGGACGGGGACGGCAAGACGGATGTATACGGTTTCCAGACGGCCAGCTCCATTGCCCAGGGTTGGATTCCATGGATCAAGTCGGTCGGGGGCTCAGCGCTTGATGCGGGCTTGACGAAGGCGACATTCACCGATCCCAAAACGATTGAAGGCTTGACGCGTTGGGCCGATACGATTCATAAGGATAAGATCAGCCCGACCCGTGAGATGCAGACGAACCAGAATTATTTTCAAAGTGAGAAAACGGCCATGACTTTCCTGCAATATTCCGGTCAAGTCAGCTTGAACAAAAACAAGCCTAATCTGGACTGGGACGTCGTTAAGGTTCCCATTGGCTTTAACGGCAAACGGTTCGTCCCTATGGTGGTCAACCAATGGCTGATTTACTCCAAAGCGAAGCCGGAAGCCAAGGAAGCGGCATGGACGTTCCTTCAATATTATTTGAGTGACGAAGCACAAACGTTTCTATCCGAAAGCGGCGCCAGCCTGCCTGTGAAGAAATCGGTGCTCGAAGCTCTCGAGAAGTCGACCAGCAAGCCGGCCAATAAGAAGGCTTTCACCAAAGGCGTCGAGGAGGCCGGAGGCACACTGGATGAGAATCCGTCCTGGAATCAATGGCGCGCAGCGGCGACTCCGATATTGAACGATATTCTCGACGGTAAGAAAGCACCGGCTGATGGAGCGAAGGAAATCCAGCAAAAAGTGCAGTCCGTTCTGGACGAGAATAAATAAGCACGGACTCCGGGTCCGGTCGAATGAGGTGTTTCGATGCGCAAACAAGGCTGGTGGGGCTTCTGCTTCACCTTACCTTTTCTCTTACAGTTGGCCGTCTTCTTCCTGTTCCCGTTCTTTTTCTCGTTTTACTTAACATTTACCAAGTGGGATCTGTTCAACGCGCCTCAGTGGATCGGGCTGAGAAATTGGTCGTTAATGGTCCACAACGACGTGTTCTGGATCGCGCTGCGCAATGTGTTCTACTTCGCTCTGCTGTTCGTGCCTGGTCAGACGATGGTCTCCTTGCTGCTGGCTTATATGCTGAATCTGCAAATTCGCGGAAAAACGTTTTTTCGCCTGATTTACTTTCTGCCGGTCATTACGCCGTGGGTCGCCGGAGGGCTGGTGTGGCTCTGGATTTACAATAACGAGTTCGGGATTCTGAATTGGGTGCTGGATTCGCTGGGTCTGGACAGGGTGAATTGGGTCCGCAGCGAAAAGTGGTGGCTGGTTATCGGCTCGATCGCCATCGTCAACATTTGGAAGGGGGCCGGATATTCGATGGTCCTGCTTCTCGCAGGGATGCAGAACATTTCCAAAGACATTATGGAGGCGGCCCGGATCGACGGTGCCAACGGCTGGAAATATTTCGTGAAAATAACGATCCCGATCGTATCTCCGATGGTCTATATGGTCATGATCCTGTCGACGATTTCAGCATTTCACGCGTTCGACGTGTTTCTGGTTATGCTTGGCGAGAAGGGGGACATCAACTCCATTCATGACCGGAATATGGTGCCGAACATTCTGATCTACCGCGATGCGTTCCTCAACGCCAAGATGGGCGCTGCATCCGCTTGGGCTTGGGGGTTATTCGCAATCATCCTGCTGGTCACATTGTTTCAGAAAAAAATGGAGAAGAGGTGGGTCCACTATGAATAAACCGTCTGTTGGTCTGCAGTGGGCTGCCTATATCGTTTTGATCGGCGGCATGCTGTTCATGCTGGTGCCGTTCCTGCAGATGCTCTCTACCTCTTTAATGAAGCCGGGCGATGAATTGACGCTGCCGCCCAAATTATGGCCCGAACCGATCGAGTGGAGCAATTACTATAAGGTTTGGGTCGAGGTTAATTTTGTGCGGTACTCGATGAACAGCGTGATTGTCACCGTACTTGATATGGTAGGGATGGTCGTCTCCTGCGCGTTAGTCGCTTACGGACTTGCCTTTTTCGAATTTAAAGGACGCAGCTTTATTTTTCTGGCGATGTTAGGCACGATGATGCTTCCGTCGCAAGTCACGATGATTCCAACTTATTTCATATGGAAAGAGCTGGATATGCTGAATACGTATTATCCGCTGTACCTGCGCAGCTTCCTGGGAGGCGCGTTCGGTATCTTCCTGCTGCACCAATTTTACAAGACCCTTCCGAGGGAGCTGTATGATGCGGCCTGGGTGGACGGGGCGAATCCTTGGACCATCTTCTACAAAATCTACCTACCGCTGACAAAGCCTGCATTATCCGCCCTGGCCGTGTTTACCTTCATCTCTTCGTGGAACAGCACGCTGGAGCCGCTTATTTATTTGCAGGACAAAAAGCTGTATACGCTGCCGCTCGGACTCCTGTTTCTGCGCAATGAAGTGGACAACAAGACGACGATCATTATGGCCGGTTCCGTCATTACGCTGCTTCCGGTACTGATCGTGTTTCTCTTCGCCCAGAAGCAATTCGTGCAAGGTGTGGCGTCTTCGGGGTTAAAAGGATGATGGCGGCGCTTCGCGCTGCTGCGGCCCGGTCAACCGGGCCGATGAACTAGGAAGAGAGAGGGGAGCTGGAGATGGAAGCCAATGTGCCGGTATGGGCGGATATGCCCGATATGCCCGATATTTGGGGAGAAGGAGCTCTGTTTGCATTCTCAGGACTTGACGGAGATACCGATACACGTTCGCAGTTTGTCGCTGCCGCAGGGTCGGCAGGCTACGATCTGCTTATTCATACGCCTGCCCGGCGGCTGCTTAAACTTCGGCCCGCTGATTCCGGCAAGGTACGGGTCGCTACGGGCGACGTACTGATTGCCGATACTGCCGGGGGAGAGGTGATGATGACGTATACAGCTTGGCATACGCTGACCGGCCATCTGCCGGGCGATGGTGAAGTGGCTTTAGCGTTCGCAGACGGCGGCCCGGAGCTTATCGCTGGGACGAGGCTCCGGATGGAGGGGCGCACCGATGGCGGACAGCTTACGATCTCGGAGGATGCCGGAGCTGGGGATGTCATCGCGCTTCTGGTGGCGGCGGATGGAAGGTCCTGGGCACTGGCTTTCGGCAGGAGTTCGGCCGAAGCGACGGATCGCGCAGTTGGCGCCCTTCAGCTGGATCGAGATCAGGTGGCGAAGGAACGGCTGGCCGTCTATGCCAAGCTGCCCAAGCTTAGCGATCCTGCAAGAGCAAGGCTGCTGCATAAATGCTTAAGCGTTATGAAAGTGAATACACTTTCTGCCGAAGCATCCATAGGCCAGATATGGTCGACGCCCGACCGGGTGCCGCACAGAGCCATGTGGCTGTGGGATTCCGTGTTTCATTCCTTCGCCATGAACAGGCTGCACGCCGGTACCGCCTGGATGTTCCTCCGGAGCGTGCTCGAGACCCAGCGCGATGACGGAATGATTCCGCATATGAGCAGAGCCGACGGCACCGTTTCTTCCATCACCCAGCCTCCTATATTGGCATGGGGGGTATGGGAGAATTACCGATATACGAAGCGAAGGACCGATCTGGCCTATGCGCTGCCCCGGCTTGAGCGTTATATGGAATGGATACTTCAACAACGGGACGGTAATCGGAACGGTCTTCTGGAATGGATGATCGAGGGCAACCCGCTCTGCCGGTCCGGCGAATCCGGTATGGATAATTCTCCGAGATTCGATGAAGCGGCTCAGCTGGATGCCGTGGATTTCTCCTCCTATGCGGCCGCCGATATGGGATATATGGCACTGATCGCCGAAGAGCTGGGAGATCGTGAGCGAGCGTTGCTATGGTCCCGGCGTTCAGCTGACATGTCGGCGAATGTCCACAGTCAACTGTGGGATGAGGAAGACGGATTTTATTACGATCTAGGCATGGACGGAAGGAAGTCGAAGGTGAAGGCCGTAAGCGGATTCATGCCGTTGCTGCTTGAAGATATACACGAAGCAAGAACAGAACGCCTGCTCGCGATGCTGCACAATCCGCAGCACTTCGGTACCGGACTGCCCATTCCCAGCACCGCCGTCTCCGAGTCTGCGTATTCCACGGATATGTGGCGCGGGCCTGTATGGATCAGTACGAATTACCTCGTTATCCGAGGTCTGCGTAAGCAGGGGAAAGAGGAGGAAGCAAGCAAGCTGGCGGAGAGAACCATTGCTGCCGTGCAGTTCTGGTATGAGCGGCATGGTGTCATCTTTGAATATTTCGATGCCGAAGACAAGAGGCCGCCGTCCGCCTGCTGCCGGAAAGGCCCGCCTTTGCAGCAATACGACATACGCCGGAAGATCGATCCGATCCGTGATTTTCACTGGTCGGCTGCCTTGACCGCTTGCCTGCTGTTAGATTCGGAGGCCATGTCCGGTTAGAGGAAGGAAGAGCGTGTAAGCTGGAAACGAGAAGTATTGTACACCAATGACTCGAACCGCATAGATCCGAATAACTACGATGTAGGAGGGATTATGATGAGGGATTCAGAGCTCCATGATGTCAAACTTCAAGAGACGACCGACACTCAGCACCAGTTGGAAAGCGCCGGACAAGAGGAAGATAACGAGCCATCCCGTACAATGACCCGCCGAAGCTTGCTTGGCGTTCTTGGGGCGGCTGGAATATCAGCGGCTGCCGGAGGGGCTGTATGGAGCCTGCTCAGATCGCCGGCAGCAGCGGCAGCAAGTACGGTGACCGGTAATGTGTACGGGCGGAAAGGGTTAGATTTGTTAAACACAAGCGACCCGTGCTGGGTTAATGTACTTGACTACGGCGCCGCCGGAGACGGCATTGCGGATGACACGAACGCCTTCGTGAACGCTGCCGCTACCGGTAAACCGATGATTGTTCCTAAACCGACGGCATTCTATAAGCTGAGCGGTCCGGTAGCGCTAACGGCTTCCATCATCGGTATCGGCATGCCGGAAATCCAGATGAGCGGTTCCAACGGGTCCGATCAGAAACGCATGTTTCTCATCCATAATTATCAGGGCGGCGGACTGCATGTAACGGGACTTTACCTGAACGGCGGTTATACGACCGGCACGGCCGACGAGCAATCCCATCTTGTCCGAATCGCCAATTCCGTCAATGTTTTCGTTCATAACAATATGCTGCATGCTCCATATGGAGATTGTGTCTATATCGGCTCCAGTGTTGGCACCGTGTATCTTGCACCCAGTGAGAATGTGCATATCCTGGACAACGTGCTCAGCAATCCAAGGAGATGCGCGGTTGCTGTCGTTTCCGGGCGCAAGGTATGGATCTCAGGCAATGTCATCAAGGATCCCTTTCCGTATGTGGCCACCATCGATTTGGAGCCGAACAGCTCTTCAACAGGCTCGGATATCGTAGAAGATATTTGGATCGCGAACAATGAGTATTACAGCGAAATTTATTTCATTAACTCATACAATCCCAATACGTCCTATCCCAATAAGCGGATCACCATTACGGGGAACAAGGGCCAAGCGAGGTATTTCTTCCGGTGTAACAGCGCTCCGGCGATCACGGAGCAGGTGACCATCAAAGACAACGATTTCTACGGGTCTGTCTCCGATGCCCGCATGATCCAATGCTCTAATGTGACCAAGGGACTCGAAATCAGCGGCAACCGCGATTATGCGACCGGCGCCGCAGGCTGGAATATCGCGAATACGGCAGCCCCGATCGTTGCGGGCAACCGGATCGAATCGTCACGGGCGATAGCCGTATCGTTTACCAACTGCTCTTCCGTCCAATTCACTGGCAACCTGATCAAGGATATTAACTCGTCCAACGGAGCGGTCCGGTTCGCAGGGCCGCAGGCGACGGGCCGTCATCTGATCGCCGGTAACCAGCTGGTCAATATCGGCAGTGTCGGTTACTGGTTCGGCGGTGTGGTGACGGAGACGCTGTTCGATGGCAATGTGACGGAATGTGCGGGGAAATGCGTGCAAATCGATGCGGCGGCGGCCGGCTCCGACCTTCGGATTACAACCGGAAACGTGTTCGCAGGCACGGGAACTCCCGTATTCGGAGGTGCTAATCTGAAAGCATGGACTTCGCCGGAAATTCAGACGAAGGATGCCATAACGGGATGGGCTGCAGCCGCACCTGTCTCGGGGACATGGAAACGAGGTTCCATCCTGTGGAACGCTCAGCCGTCTGTTCTCTCCCCGACTGGATGGATTTGCGTATCCGACGGCACGCCCGGCGTCTGGGAGCCGATCGGATCGGCGGGTGCGCTTAGCGCTTCGTCTGTGAAGCTGAAATCTCCGGGTGGAAGTGTTTTCATCGTGGGCGTTACCGACACAGGTCAACTAACCGTTACGCCGGCTTAATATTGGGAACTAATCCAACATCTTGCTAGGAGGGTTATGAGTATGAGTGAGCAACCGTCAAATCCGAATAACGAAATAGCGGAAGTTTCCGCCCAAGACAGAGCAGGAGTGAGGTTCAACCGCAGGAAGCTGCTCGCTTCGATTGGAGCGGCGGGGGTGGCTTTTGCGACCGGCGGCCTGCTGAACGGGAGGTTCCAAAGCGTAGCGTCAGCGCAATCGTCCGTTACCGGGAACGTGTATGGGTCGCTAAATGAGAAAATAAAGCTGAACGATTTGCGCAATCTCGACTTTTGCTTGCCCCTCACGTTGAGCGAACTCAGTACCTCCGCAGATCAGCTTCCTGATGCCGCCTACTATGTGACGGATGCAGGCAAGGAAGGCTTTTATCTGCTGGACATGGCGGATACGACCTCGGTGGACAATACCGGAACGGTTGTCGTGACAACGCAGGGCCGAAGATTCAAGCGAGTATACGGCGAAACCATCGTGCTTTCCTGGTTCGGCGCCGTAGGGGACGGTACAACCGTAGAAACACAAGCTTTGCAAAATGCGCTGAACGCCGCTGCCGGCAAGAGACTCTATATCCCGAAGCAGCGGAGCGGATATTATTTGTCCGGCCAGCTGATCGTGCCGAGCGACATTGTCATCGAGTTCGAACCCGGCACCGTGATCCAAGCGATCGACACGCTAAAAAGAGTGGCTCCATATGAACGGCTGATCCGAATTAAGAATGCGAAGCATGTGCAAATCATCGGCAACGGGGCTACCCTGCGGATGAACAAAGCAGCTTTCAGCTCCGGAGAGCAGGCGCATATCTTCGATATCAGCGGATCGGAGAACGTCGTCATCGAAGGGATCCAGGCGAATGACAGCGGGGGGGACGGCTTCTACATCGGCAATTACGAAGCGTCCCAGCCGTATTGCAAGGATATTGTCCTGCGGCACTGCACGGCTAACAATAACCGCAGGCAGGGGCTTTCCGTCATTAGCGTGGACGGATTGCTGGTGGAGAATTGCAGATTCACGAACACGACCGGTACAGCGCCGAAGAGCGGAGTCGATATCGAGCCCAACAATAATTCGGGTCAAGATGTCCTGAAGAAAATCCGCTTCGTGGATTGTGTGGCCGAAGGCAATGTCGGGCGGGGCTTCCTCGTCACGCTCCACCGGATGACCGCAGCCAATGAGCGCGTCGATATTACCTTCGAGCATTGCCGCACCAAAGGCAATTCCTTCGGCAGCTCCGTTAATTACGGCGCTGAAGGAGCGAATGCTGTCAAGGGAGAGGTGACATTCATCGATTGCGTGGCTGAGAAAGAGCAATACGCCGGCTTTTCGGTCCTATCCAGCTCCCCGGAAAGCATTAAAGTATCCTTCGTACGCTGCCGGGCGGTCAATTGCAATACGGTGAATGCGCCCGAAGATCCATATGGCTACGGTTCTTCTTTCATCGTAACGACCGTGCCGCAGTTTCCAAGAAAAGCTATTGGCAATGTGGAGTTTGTAGAATGCTCGTCGATTGAGGAGCGGCCTGTTCCTTTCATTGTTCGCGGATTCTCGATTAAGAAAAACAGTTCGGAGGCTATCCGGGACATCAGGTTCGTCAACTGCACGGCTAAGGGAGGCGCACAGCGTCTGCTGTATGTAGATCCGGCCGCAGACGGCGTGTTCGCCGACTTGCACCCGCAGCCGGAGCTGGCGCTGGCGTCTACTGCAGCGATTGATCCGGGTGCCAACGGACATCTCGTCACGAATACAGGGGCTTCCGGCGCTTCCGCGTTCTCGCTGCCGCCGTCCAAGAAGGGGCAGTTCATCACGGTTGCGGTGGAGTCTCCTTATTCGGTGAAGCTGACGCCGCAATCCGGATCGGCGTTCAGGACGCCAGCCGGTCTCAAGGGAGAACTGAAATCCGCGAATCCCGGCGATTCGATAACCTTGAAGGGGCGGTCGGACGGCAACTGGGATATCACCGGTTATGTTGGCGGATGGTTTGAAACTGCGGCAGAGTCCATGAGATAGGAGATAGGAAAAGATGGCTGATTTCAGTAAATTGTTCTATTATGCTCCGCAAGCGGCGAACGAACCGCCGGAGCATATCCATGCGGACTTGTGTATATACGGTGCAACGCCTGCGGGGATAGCCGCCGCCGTTCAAGCAAGCCGGATGGGGCTTCGCCCCGTCATAGCCGAGTTCGGCTCCCATATCGGAGGAATGACGGCTAGCGGGCTTGGCCGCACGGATGTTGGGAACAAAGAGGCTATCGGCGGCATTTCCCGGGAGTTTTACCGTACGATCGGCAAGCATTACGGCAGCGATGAGCCGGACGGAGCCGCATGGGCCTTCGAGCCGCATGTAGCGGAAGCGATCTATCGAGAATGGTTGGAACGAGCGGAGACGCCTGTTTATTACCTGCAGCATCTGGACTCCGTCGAGATGGAGAACGGCAGGATCGTCCGCATGCGGATGGAAAACGGCAATACCTTCACAGCTTCCATCTTCATTGACGCTACGTATGAGGGAGATCTTCTGGCTCGGGCCGGTGTGTCCTATCATGTAGGCAGGGAAGCGAACTCGGTCTACAGAGAGACGTTGAACGGCGTGCACTTCGGGCATCCGAAGCATAATTTCTATGCCTGGACCGATCCGTACCGGATCGCAGGGAAACCGGACAGCGGCTTGCTTCCGGGCATCAGCGATGAACCGCCGGGCTATCAGGGGCAGGGGGACCGCAGCGTTCAGGCCTACAATTTCCGTATATGTATGACGAATGTTCCGGACAATCGGATCGCGTTCCCCGAGCCGCCGAATTACAATCCCGACCGGTTCGCGCTGCTGTCTCGCTACATACAATCCGGTGTGTGGGATGCCTTGCAGCTGAATAAAATTATGCCGAGGGGCAAGTCCGACCTGAACAACCGAGGCGCAATCAGCACCGATCATATCGGAGCGAATTACGATTGGCCGGAGGGGAGTTATGCCGCTCGGGAGGCGATCTTTCAGGACCATGTGAATTATAATCTGGGAATGCTCTATTTTCTCGCCAACGACGAATCGCTCCCGGCCTACGTACGAGCTGAAGCGCGCCAATGGGGACTGCCTGCCGACGAGTTCAAAGAGACGGGCGGATGGCCGCATCAACTCTATATTCGGGAAGGCCGCCGAATGATCGCCGAGGTCGTGATGACCGAGCATCATTGCCGCAAATATACCGTAGCGGAAGACTCCGTAGGTCTGGCCACTTACACGATGGATTCCCATAATTGCCGCAGGCTTGTGTTGGACGGACGTTGTATCAACGAAGGCAATGTAGAAATAAATCCGATCGGACCTTATCCGATTTCTTATCGTTCGATTGTCCCCAAGGGCGAGGAGTGCACGAACCTGATCGTACCGGTGTGCTTGTCCTCCTCGCACATTGCGTACGGTTCGATCCGCATGGAGCCCGTCTTCATGATTCTCGGGCAATCAGCGGCAACGGCGGCGGCACTCGCCTTGGAGGCCGGCTGCGCCGTGCAGGAGATCGACTACGCCAAGCTCCGTGAAAGATTAGTGCTGGACGGACAGGTGCTGAATGCGTAGTTCTTTGTCTTGAGATAGCTGCCTGACGCTGGGAATCGTCAGGCTTTTTTTGTCGAACGTGAACGCTGTTGGTGGCTTAGTGGACAAAGCGATTGAGTAGGAGGCGGTTATCATAGCCGGATTATTGGACGTAGCGGAGCTGGAAACACCGGCTGTGCTTATTGAGCTGGACGTACTTGAACGAAATATCAAGCTCACTGCGGAGCTGGCCAAACAGGCCGGAGTGAAACTGAGACCGCATTTCAAGACACACAAGAACGTTTGGATCGCACGTCAACAAATGGATTACGGCGCTTGCGGCCTGACGGTCGCCAAGCTTGGCGAAGCTGAAGTGCTTGCGGATGCGGGAATCGAGAATATACTTGTCGCCTTCCCGATTGTCGGTGAAGCCAAGCTTGCCAGGCTGCGTGCGTTGATCGAACGCGGGATCAAGATTACCGTATCCGCGGATCATGCTGACGTAGCCCGAGGTATATCCCGATTAGGCGAATCGCTTCAGCGCCGTATTCCGCTGTATATCGATGTGAATACCGGCCTGAACCGCTGCGGCGGCGAGCCTGGCGAGGAGACCGCCAATGTGGTCCGGCAAATTGCAGAGATGCCCGGTGTGGAGGTGCGCGGGCTGATGACGCATGGCGGTCATGCCTACGGCAAGAAAAGCCTAAGCGAGCTTCGGCAAACAGCTTCTGACGAAGTCGGCGGACTTGTCTTGACGAAGCAGCTGCTTGCCAAGTCGGGCATTCACATTCCCGACATCAGCGTCGGGTCGACTCCGACCTCCAAGTTTATTGCGGAACAGACAGGCGCGACGGAAACGAGACCGGGCGCTTACGTATTCGGCGACATCGCCCAGCTGGCGATCGGTTCCATCACGATGGATGATCTTGCAATGAGCATCTTGGCTACCGTTGTCGCTGCGCCCCGGCCCGGGACCATCATTATCGACGCAGGTTCCAAAACCTTCAGCAGCGACACCAATCCGCACCGCCCGGGTTACGGCTTTCTCCGAAACGATCCGTCGGTGTTCATTGAACGGCTTAGCGAGGAGCACGGCATCGTTGCAGTTCCCGAAGGGGCGAGGTTTGCTATCGGAGACCGGCTCGAATTCATTCCCAATCATTGCTGTACGGTAACTAATCTTCACAACACCTTACAAGGCGTGCGTCATGGGAAGGTTGAGAGACCGATAACCGTCGACGCTCGCGGGCGTATCCAATAACTTTCATAAAGAGAGGTTGATTACAATGTCTATCGCTTCCAACGTTCCTCAGGCACCGCAATTCCCGCTGCCGTTCTCTCATGCCGTTATCGCGGGAGATTTCGTATATGTTTCCGGCCAGGTTGGCGTGGATCCCGTTACGCTTGCTGTTGCCGGTCCGACCATTGAAGATCAGACCCGGCAGTGTCTGCGGAATATCGAAATCATCTTGGAGCAGGTGGGACTTACGCTGGATCATGTCGTCAAATCGAACGCTTATGTCAGCAGAACGGAGGATTTCCCCGGATACAACCGGACTTATGCTGAGATATTCCAACAGCCTTACCCCGCAAGAACAACCGCGCCTGTCGATATGGGAGCGTACTTGGTGGAGATCGACGTCATTGCCTATGCGCCGGCCAAAAGAACGCAGCAATAAAGGACCTTTCAGGAGGGGATGAGGGATGGAACGAGATCTATTGTCGCAAGCGGTCCGGCGATGGGTGGAAGAGCATCGGGAGGAGGCCGTCGGACTGGCGGCCCGACTCGTCCGAATACCAAGCGTCAATCACCCGCCGCATGGGGAAGAAGCGGAATATCAGCGGTTTATGGCCCGATGGTTACAAGAAGCCGGGGCTGCGGTAGAAATGTACCCGCTTACGGACGTACCCGGCTTAAAGGACCATCCCGCTTATATGGACAGCAGGGTGTATACGAACCGTCCCAATGTTGCGGGAAGTTTTTTTGGCGGGAACGGCAGA
The DNA here is from genome assembly GCF_028765165.1 of Paenibacillus sp. MAHUQ-63. Lineage (GTDB taxonomy): Bacteria > Bacillota > Bacilli > Paenibacillales > NBRC-103111 > Paenibacillus_E. The sequence continues at coordinate 496,231 of NZ_JARADB010000004.1, forward strand.
TCGTTGCTATTTTCCGGCCATGCGGATACGGTTTATGAGGGGAATGAGGCTTGGACATATCCGCCTTATGGCGGTGAAGTGCATGACGGCTATCTGTACGGCCGTGGCGCATACGACATGAAAGGCGGCATGGCCGCCGCCATGATGGCGGTGAAATGCCTGATCTCGCTGAACGTTCCCATTGCGGGGACGGTACATATCGAGAGCGTTGTCGATGAAGAGCATGGGGGTGCCAACGGGTCGCTGGCCGGGAGATTGCGGGGACCGAATGCGGATATGGCGATCATTCCCGAGCCATCCAATATGCGGCTGTATACGGCACATTTGGGCGGCGGCATCTGGAAGGCGTCTTTCGAAGGGAGAAGCGGGATCGGCTTCGCAGGGGAGGAGCTCGTGAGCGCACTGGATGCGACGGTGGAGTTCGCCGCCATGCTGAAAGCATTCCGCGCCTACCGCTTCGGCAGGATGCCCGCACATCCCTTATGGGAAGGGGGCCGGGAGCCAGAGGTAACGCTGCTAAGCATTTACTCCGGCGACGCAAGCCGCGAGCTGCAAGAGAAGCTTCCCGCGACGGGCGAATTGAACTTCTGGATCGAAGGTTATCCCGGAGTGACCGGAGAGGAGATAATGGCTGAACTATGGGCGTATTACGAAGCTCAATCGCCTCATTATCCGACGCTTGCGCAATGCCGACCGCAGATTAAGCCGTTGATTCGATACTTAAGCGGGAGTGAATTGCCCAGGGACGATCGGACAGACAGCTTTATGCGCATCGCCGCCAGTACCGGCGAAAGGGTGCTTGAAGCTCCTGTCGGCCCGCCTCAAGGCGCTCCGTTCGCATGTGACGCCTTTATGTTTAATCTGTATAGCCGTACGCCTGCCATCGTCATAGGTCCGAGCGGGGCGAATGCCCACGCGGCGGATGAATGCCTCGACCTCGATGCTTACGAGCGCTTGATTCGCTGGTATGCGGAGATGATCATTGACTGGTGCGGACTGCTTCCTGCGAAAGGATGAACAAGATGAAGATTGCTGTTCTCGGTGTTTTCCATGAAACGAATACATTTGCGCCGGACATCACGGGATTGGAGGCGTTCAGCTCCGAATGGGTGCTCGGCAATGAAGCATTTGTGAGCCGCTATGGCGGCACGCGGACATCGATGGGAGGCGCAATCGACGCTCTCTGCGGTGAGGACATTCAGCTGGCCTGCGGATTGTATGCCGGAGCGACACCGAGCGGGATTGTGGCAGCGGAAGCGGGGGAACGGCTGATTGATGCCTTCTCCGGTTCGCTGGATGTGACATCGGACGGTGTACTGGTCATTCTGCATGGGGCAATGGTTGCTGAAGGTCTTCCCGATGTGGAAGGCGAACTGCTGCGGCGGGTGCGAGAGCGGATCGGCCCGTCCAAGCCGATTGTGGCGACGCTGGATCTGCACGCGAACATAAGTCCGGAAATGGCGCGCTTGGCCAATATTCTCGTAGGCTACGATACGTATCCGCATATCGATGCATATGAGCGTGCGGTTGAAGCAGCCCAACTGCTGATTCGCACGGTCAGCGGTAACATTGTGCCTACGCTTGCCCTCGCCAAGCCCGGTATGCTGGTTGTTCCTCAGGTGATGCTGACTCACGAGGAGGGGCCGATGAAGGAATTGATGGACCGTGCGTTTGCCATGGAGCTTGAGCCGAACGTACTGAACGTTACGGTGGCGGGAGGATTCCCCTACAGTGACGTGCCGGACGCGGGTCTATCCTTCGTGGTGACGACTGAGAATGATCTTACGCTAGCGGAGTGCTATGCCGAGGAGCTGAAGCGGATGGCCTGGGATCGCAGGCACCTGTTCACCTATGCGGATTTGCCGGTGGAGGAAGCGGTGTCCCGCGCAATGGAGATTCCCGAAGGCCCCGTCATCCTGGTGGAAGGCTCGGATAATGTCGGAGGCGGAGCACCTGCGGATGCCACCCATACGTTGGTTCATCTCATCAACCCTGTAAGAAGAACGCTTATCGTCATTCGCGACGAAGAAGCCGCTGCAGCCGCACACGAGCTCGGTGTCGGAGCCGAATACGACGGCCATATCGGAGGAAGAAGCGGTCGTCTGCACGGTGAACCCGTACGGATACGGGGAATCATCCGGACGCTGTTCGACGGTCGTTATACGCATATCGGTCCTTATATGACCGGACAGCGGGCGGATATGGGGAAAACCGCGGTGATCGAAGCAGGATTGCTTACGGTCATGGTAACGGAAAAGCGAACCGCTCCCTGGGATCCGGGCCATATCCGTTCGGCGGGACTTCAAGCAGACGATTATCATGTGATTGTCGCCAAATCGGCCGTAGCCTGGAAGACGGCATTCGGATCGATTTGCAAGGCTGTCATCCCGGTCGATACGCCGGGCTGCTGCAGCTCCAACCTGTCTCATTTTCCATATAAACAAATCCAACGTCCTGTTTTTCCGTTGGATTAAACAATATCAACTATTTGAGATTGTATTAGGGGGTAAATCCGATATGCGAACAACTGAACGTTCCAAAGCTAACTATGAGCGGGCGCGGCAGCATCTTGCCGGGGGAGTCGCCAGCTCGCTGCGCGCTGCGATGAAGCCGGTTCCGTTATATGCCGAATCGGCCAAAGGCGCCCGGCTGCAGGATGTAGATGGAAATACCTACATCGATTATTTACTTGCTTACGGACCGTTGATTCTGGGGCATGCTCACGACGGATTAACGGATTCCATCTTAGCCGCGATGCGCAAAGGGTATACGTACGGGCTGCAGCATGAAGGCGAGATCGAGCTTGCCGACCTGCTGGTGGAAGTGCTTCCCTGCGCGGATAAGGTCGCGCTCAGCGGTTCAGGAACCGAAGCGGTCATGCTAGCGTTACGCCTCGCCCGAGCCCATACGGGTAAAAGCAAGGTCGTCCGTTTCCACGGGCATTATCACGGCTGGTCCGACTCGATCTTCACCTCTTTTCCCGGTGCGGGTTTGAGCGAACCGGCAGGTGATGGAGGAACTTCTGCGTTACCTCCGGTACCTCCGGGAACGAAGGGGCAAAGCGGTAACAGTCTGAACGATATCATCCTGCTCCCATGGAACGACCCGGCAGCGCTGGAATCGACGCTAAGGAGCCGGGCTTCCGAGATTGCCGCCGTGATCTCGGAGCCGGTTATGTGCAATTCGGGCTGCCTTCAACCAAAGCCCGGGTATTTGGAGCTGGTCCGCCGCTTAACGAAGGAGCTGGGGATTGTTTTTATATTGGATGAAGTCATTACAGGCTTCAGGTTAAGTCTTGGGGGCGCGCATGGCCGGTTCGGCATCCAGCCGGATCTGGTCACCATCGGCAAAGCGATGGGCGGCGGAATGGCCGTCAGCGCCGTTGCCGGCTCAACCGAGCTTATGCAGCATATCGACACCTCGGCGGTCAGTCATCTGGGAACCTTGAACGGGAACGGCGTGGCCACGGCCGCTGCACTGACGACGATCCGAGAGCTGGCCCAAGATGAAGGGGCCTCTTTCAAACGTATGGAAGATTTGTTTGTTACTTTATCCGCCGGTCTTCGCGGGCTGCTCGGGAAGCATGGCCTCCCAGGCGTCATCAATCAAGTCGGTCCCGTCTTCCATATGATGTTCATCGATGAGCAAGAGGTAGCGGATTTTGATACGTTCAATCGAAGAGATGCAGGCAAATATGCACGTTTCGCTGAACTCATGCTCAGCGAAGGCGTCCTGCTCCGGCCGAACGGCTTATGGTACATTTCGACGGCTCACGGCCTAGCGGATATCGAAGAAACGCTGCTTGCCGCAGATCGGGCTCTAAGTCGTCTCGGTTAAGGGAGGAGGCAAGGATATGCGGCTTAAAGAAAAGGTAACGTTAATTACAGGGGGAGCGCACGGCATCGGCCGTGCCATCTCCCGCCGTTTCGCCCGGGAAGGGGCGAAGGTAGCCATCGCGGATAACGAAGCGGAGGCGCTGGAAGAAGCCGGCGGATTGCTGCGCGCTGAAGGAGCGGAAGTGTTAGCGGTCGTTACGGACGTGCAATGTAAATCCCAGATTGACGCCATGATCGATCAAGTGACCGCTCGATGGGGCAGGCTCGATGTTGTCGTAAATAATGCTGGTATTTGCAGGCCGTCCCGCTTTCTCGAGATGACGGAGGAAGATTGGGACCGGCACATGAACGTGAACCTGAAAGGCGCGTTCCTCGTATCCCAACGTGCGGCCAAGGAGATGGTGCGTCAGGGAGCGGGGGGCTCGATCATTCAGATGTCCAGTGTGAACGGATTGGCTGCCGAGTCTGAACAAGCCCACTACAATGCATCGAAGGGCGGGTTGAATCTGCTTATGATGTCGATGGCGCTGGAGCTCGCCGAACACGGCATCCGCGTCAATTCGCTATGCCCCGGCTTTATCGAAACGAGGTTGACGCAACCGTTGATTGACAATCCGCAGGCGATTGGGAACTATGTGATGTCGATTCCAATGCGAAAGGTCGGCCAGCCGGAAGATATCGCCGATGCGGCACTGTTCATGGCGAGCGACGAGTCCCGGTACATGACGGGACACTGTATGGTCATAGACGGCGGACAAATCATCAAGCTGTCATAATTCACGTGTATTTCTAACAGGAACAACCCGAGAACCAACCGCTTTACGGGTTGGTTTTTTTATCCACGACAATTTGTTCAAGTATTTGAATAGGGAGCAGGGGAGGCATGTTGATCTATGTTTTCTTTTCTGATAATATGAATGAGACCATTTTAGAATGATCATTCTCAAAATAAAAATATTTTAAAGGAGATTTGTATGATGACTACCATTGGGGCAACAGCTGAAACCGTTGAGACTTCTTATCTCGATGTCAAAGGAATTCGATTGGCCTACCGCATTTTCGGCAAACCATCGGAAGTACCGCTTGTGTGCTGCCAACGTTTCCGGGGAACGATGGATGATTGGGATCCAGCCGTAGTGAATGCATTGGCGAAAGAACGAACGGTGATCCTATTCGATAGTGCCGGTGTCGGGCTATCTGCCGGAGAGGTTGCCGAAACGTTCTATGGAACCGGGGAATATGCGATTGCATTTATTGAGGCACTTGGTCTGAAGCAAGTGGATCTGCTCGGGTTTTCGATGGGGGGTTATATCGCGCAGATCGTAACGATTACTCGTCCGGACTTGGTTCGCCGATTGATCCTGGCAGGGACAGGTGGCGGAACAGGGGAAGGTACGGAATCCGGGAAACCCGAAGTATTCCAAGTTGCGTTCAAGCCGGAGACTAACGAACCTGAAGATTTCCTTTATTTATTCTTCGAGCCGACGGAAACAAGCAGAACCGCAGGAACCAAGTATTTGGAACGGCTCAATCAGCGAAGAAGCGATGACAGATCGCCGTTAGTCAAGCCGGAATCCGTACAAGCGCAGATCAAAGGAGCTATGGCTTGGAGAACGGATTCAACCTTTGACCGGCTTGGAGAGATCAAGCAGCCCGTTCTTGTGGCCAACGGGGATCACGATATTATGGTTCCCACGATCAATTCGTATATCATTTCTCAAAAAATACCGAACGCACAACTGATCATCTACCCGGATTCCGGTCATGGCTTTCTATTCCAGTATCCGGATTTATTTGCCGCACATGTTTCTTTATTTTTAAACCGGGATTAATTGACAGATGACGGAGGCAGCCGCTTGCATGGCTGCCTTTATTTTGTGTAAATTAGGGGAATAACACTAGCAAATATCTTAGCTGCAGACTGGACGGTATGAATATGAACGATAGAATTGTGATGCCGGTATGGACGATCGGGCTTTTCATCGTGGTCATGAACACGACGATGTTTAATGTGTCCATCCCTAGCATTATTCAAGATTTACACATCACCGCGGATCTCGGCTCCTGGGTCATATCCAGCTATTCCATCGGTTACGCGCTCTCTACGGTCATCTACAGCCGGCTCTCGGATACCGTGACGATTCGCAAGCTGCTCGCCGTCGGCCTGTGCGTGCTGGGATTCTCCTCGGTACTCGGCTTGTTCGCGCACAGCTTCGGCATGCTGCTGACCGCTCGCATTCTGCAGTCCGCCGGCGCCGGCGTCATGGCCGGTCTCGGGCTAGTACTCGCCAGTCGCTATATCCCGGCAGAGCGCCGCGGTTCCGCGATTGCCATGATCTCGGCAGGCAGCGCCATGGCATTCGGGCTCGGTCCGATCGTCGGCGGCATCATCAGCGAGTACTTCGGCTGGAACGGTTTGTTCGCGGTGACCTGCCTTGTTCTCGTTATCTTGCCCGTCTTGCTGCGATTGCTGCCCCGAGAAGAAGCTCCGCCGTTTCGCTTCGATCTGGCCGGGGCTCTGATGACAGTCGTTAACGCAGCCACGCTGCTGCTGGCGGTCACTCAGCTGTCATGGGTGTGGCTTGCGGTCAGCATAGCTTCCTTTGCCGTTCATGCCTGGCATTTGCGCAGAGGGCAGGAAACCTTCATTAACCCGGCGTTGTTGAGAAACGGCACCTTCCTCAAGCTCGTGACGATCGGATTCTGCTTGCTGATCTTGAATCTCGGCAACCTGTTTCTCATGCCGCTCATCCTTGCCAAGGCGTTCAGCCTCAGCGCCATGCGCATCGGCTTGACCATAGCGCCGGGGGCGATTCTCTCCGCGTTCCTGACGCGCTTCGTCGGGCGGTGGATCGACCGCTACGGCAATGTGCGCTTCCTGCTGCTCGGCCATGGCTTGCTGGCGCTTGTTCTACTGAGCTTCTTTGCCATCATTGGCACCTCGCCGGCTGTCATCCTGCTTGGCTACATCGTCTTCTCGCCGGCCTTCTCGGCGACGCTCGCGGCGCTCAACAACGAGACGTCGCGGATGCTGCCCAAGCAGCTCATCGGAGCCGGCATGGGGCTCATGCAGCTGATCCAATTTTTCGGCGGATCCATCTCCGTCGCCGTCTGCGGACTGCTGCTCGAGCTGCAGACGCAGACGCCGCTTGTGTCCTCGTACAAGCATGTGTATGGCATGCTGCTTGCTGTTGGCGTGATCTCGCTGGGCATGCTGCTGTGGTACAAGCAGTCCAAGAACGAAAGACAACCCATCTAGTCGCTTATTAGAAGCACTGCTGCGAATTGGCAGCAGGCTTCTTTTTCTATTTATTGGAATAAAGTAAAAATAAACCACACAAAATAAAAAACGGAGATTTGGGGAGAGGGGGAAGTGAGATGGCAGTAAGTACTCCTGCAGCTGTTAACGAAAGTGTCGCGATCAATCACGAGGTGTTACGATCTATTTTTGACAATTGCGCGGATATCGTATTTCGACCGTTAAAACTTGCGGACCGCCCAGAATTTCTACTCGTTTATATTGAAGAGCTGACAGACTCGGATAAATTGGAACAAATCATATCGGCCTGTATGATTAGCCGCGACGCTGATCGACTAACAAAGTATCGTATCGTGAATCACTTCCCGGAACTTGTAGCCAAAATCTTGAAAGGCAGTACGGCGATCTTCCTTGACGGTAAGCCCTTTGCGTATGTAGCGGACCTGACGTCGTTCAAACAACGATCAATTAATGAACCGACCAATGAGGCATCTATTCGCGGTCCGCGCGAAGGATTTACCGAAGACCTCAAAACAAATCTAAGCATGATACGAAGAAAAATAAGCCATCCCAACCTCAAGTTCGAAAAGCATCTAGCCGGTGAATTCACCAATACGGAGTTTGTCGTTGCGTATATCGAAGAGAAAGTTATACCGGGGCTGCTTCAAGAGGTTCGAAGAAGACTGCATGCTTTTCATACGAATCAGCTGCTGGACTCCGGATATATCGAAGAATATATCGAGGACAAGTCTTTATCCTTTTTTCCCCAAATACAGAATACAGAACGTCCGGACACGGTCTCTGCAAGTCTTCTGGCAGGTCGAGTAGCTATTATCGTGGACGGCTCTCCGAATGCTTTATTGCTCCCGATGACCTTCTGGTCTGGTTTCCAAGCGGCGGAAGATCATTATGAACGATTCTTATATGTCTCAGCAGTCAGAAGCCTGCGGTTCTTGCTCGCCATCATGTCTTGCTTGCTTCCTTCCATCTATGTAGCGCTTACGACGTTCCATCCGCAAATGATACCGTTAGCCGTCATGCTCAGTATTTCGGTATCCAGAGAAGGAATTCCGTTTCCAACCGTGATCGAAACCTTGTTGATGGAATTGATGTTCGAAGGTTTGCGCGAAGCCGGTCTACGGCTGCCTAAAGCAATCGGTTCAGCTGTGAGTATCGTAGGGGCGCTGGTGATTGGGGAAGCAGCCGTCCAGGCCGGATTTATCTCCGCTCCCATCGTGATGATCGTTGCGGGTACCGGAATTGCCTCGTTTGCTTTTCCGAGCTATAGTTTGGCATTGCCATTTCGCATTCTGCGGTTTCCACTTCTCATCTTAGGCGGTTTCCTTGGCCTTTATGGTGTCGCCATCGGGATTATGTTCATCATGATTCATCTTGTGACCCTTAAGTCCTTCGGAGTTCCTTATCTGAAGCCGGTAGCTCCTATTGGGAAGCAGTTCTGGAAGGATACGCTGATCAGAATGAATAAACGATACGTTTCGGAGCGAAATAAACAATGAGGAAAATTGGCTTGATTCTTTGGCTCATACTCACAGTCATCATTTCCGGATGTTGGGATCGAAATGAAATCAATGACTACGCGTTCTGGATTGGCACTGCCCTGGATTTGTCGGAAGGTGGAAAGCTTCAAAAAAGCGCACAGATCGCTGTTCCAGCCAATATCAACAGCAAAAGCGGGGGAGGAAAGTCAGGGCAAAGCGGAAACATTGTCCTCACAGCTAACGGAACTACAATCATTGATTTGGAACAACAAATTCAAGATAAACTGCCGCGCAAAATTTTTCTTGGACACCGCAGGTCCATCTTCATTGGCGAAAAGCTGGCGAAAAAAGGGTTAATTGAAATCATGGATCAATTTACACGGAACACCGATACGCGTATGCGCACGGATATCTTCGTTGTGAATAATGGAGAAGGGAAAGATGTACTGAAGATCAACAGTCCGTTCAATCAATTCTCTGCGATTGTGGCCGTTGAGCAAGACCGATTTTGCCGGTTAGGGGATACAGCCTTACGAGATGTACTGCTCGATGTCGGACGGGATGGCATCCGGCCGTCTATGCCGATGGTGGAGATTACACCCAACAATGAACAAGAGAAACAAGAAATTTTCGAAGTTAGATCCGTTGCTATTTTTAATAAGAACTTGCAAATGGTCGGGAAAGTGACCGGGAGAGAATCACTGGAGATGTTTTGGGTGAAAGGCGTGTTGAAAGATCAGTTTGTTACGGAAGAGACGGGAGAAGGCAGCATATCCTTATACGAATCCAACTTAAAAAAATCCGTTCATACCGTACTAGAAGGCAATAAAATAAAAGCCGTTGTGAAGCTGGAAGGCACCGGCAGAGTTCTCGAAAACAACACGGATATTGATATTTCTGCATCCTCGGAACGTATACCGTTAGAACGGAAGCTGAATGACATCAAAGCTAAGAAAGTAGAAGCTACGATTAAAAAGCTGCAGCTGCAATATGGACAAGATGTATTCGGCATCGGAGAAGAAATTCATAGAGAACATCCTTACCGTTGGAAAGAAATTCAGAGCCGATGGGACGAATACTTCCCGGCGGTTGAGATATCGGTTGAAGTGAAGTTGAAGATTCAGAACACGGGAGGTATTGGCAAGCGCATCCCTGGAATAGGAGACAGAAAGTGAAAATTTCGACTTGGCAGCTGTTTTGGATCCTTACAACCCTAGAAATTTCAATGAGTATTTGGCTCACTGTTTCTCCTACGATCGAGATCGCGAGACAGGACGCATGGATCTCGCTTACAATAGCAGGTGTCATTGGACTCGTCGTGACGCTGATCATCGTACGAGTTGCTCAACGGCATCCTACTCTGACGCTGGTGGAGTTTGCCCAAAAGCTCTTTGGTAAATGGGTCGGCAAGCTGATAGGCGCATTGTATGTTATGGTGTGGTTTTCAGTATCTGCCGATATCCTGCGAATATTCTCCTTATTTATTAAGCAGTTTCTATTTCACGATACGCCGATTTGGATCATCGCGGCGCTTATGGTCGCAGCGATGGCTTACATCAATTACGCAGGTAACATTGAAGCAATTGCTCGCTTCAGTGAAATGGCCGGCCCCTTGCTGCTGATCGGCATTGTCATTACTTTTGCCTTAAATATAACGAATCTGCACCTAGAGCTTCTTTTTCCCGTATATGCAGACTCTGGGGCAATCCCTATTCTGAAGGGGTCAATGGTGAATGCCTCATTCCTGGGAGAATCCATGATGATCTTGATGCTGGCGCCTTTTATTACGAATTCGCATAAGATGCTTAAGCCCACTCTGCTAGCGATTTGTGTTCCATCCATGATCGGCGTTATTACAGCGATTTTCGTTATTATGACTTTCGGAACCAATATCGGGTCAACCTTAATTTTTCCGTATTTCAGTATGGTTCGATTTATTAATTATTTGGAATTCATTCAAAACATGGATGTCTGGATTATGTTCATCTGGATTTTCAGCGTATTCGTCAAATTGGCCATCTACTTGTTCATCAACAGTTATGGAACGGCACAATTGATTGGCATTAAGAACTGGCGGGCAGTCATCGGCTTTGCGGCGATCGCCATTTTCACGATTTCTTTGGTGCCTGCCAATATCATAGGACTGTTGGATTATGCGAAGTTTGTATGGATTATTTATATATTTCCGATTTTCATCGTAGGTTTACCTATTATTTTATTGCTTGTCAGCCACTTACGAGGGAGATCGCTTGTAAAGGGAAGTCCATGACATCGACAGCTGTTTACCGCATCAATAAAGGCCTTGTGATATATTAAGGGGAGCTTCCTATCAATTATAGGATGGGTTGAGCAAGGCAATTATCGAGCAGAGTGGGCAGAAAAAAAAGCGGGGTATTTCGATGAAACCGGACACGACGAATTTATTGGCTGTAACTGAAAGACTTCAACATGAAGGTATTCCTTATGCATTAGGCGGAAGCGGTTTATTACATAGCTTGGGATTAACAGCTGCGGTTCGAGACTGGGATATTATGACCGACGCTCCTAAAGAGCAGGTGATGAAGGCTTTAGAGAACCTCACAGTGCAAGAAGCGAGAAGTGGAGATTATCCATTCGGAAGCAAATATAAACTTGTCGTCCAATCCGAGAACCCTCAAGTTGAGATTTTAGGAAGTTTCTCTATACATTCCGATAAAGGACTCTGCCAACTGCCGGCTGTTCCCGTAAGCCTCTGGCAGGGGATTCATGTTGGAAGCCCAGAAGTATGGTATGTGGCTTATGCACTCATGAACCGCAAAGATAAGTCTGACTTATTGCTTCATTATTTAAAAGAGAAAGAAGCGAATAAAGAGATTCTTCAACGACTCGTTAATGAACCTCTTCCCGATGAATTGATTGAAGTCATCTCATCGCTTTAGCGAGTTATAAACACAAACACCTCAAGGTGGTCCCGGTTCTTACACTAGGGGATACCCTTGAGGTGTTCTTATTTCCTGCAAGCATTTTATGATAGCATAGGTGCACCGAGAGAGTAGCCGATAATCATCAACATGAGCACCGTGATGTGATTTAGCGAGAAAATAAACATCGAACGGGCCCACTTGTCCTCCTGCTTGCGGTGATATCCGTTGATGCTCAGAATCAACCAACCTAAGCTCAGGAGGGCATTCGCTATGGCGATGTAAGGATTAAAGGACCAGAACAAAAAGCTGCTTAGGATCAGCGCAACCAGATACACGTTCATTTGCAAATACGTTCTGCGTATCCCCTTGACGACCGGCAGCATCGGGATGTTAGCCGCCCGGTATTCCTCCATTCGCCGAATCCCGATGGCATAGAAATGCGGCATTTGCCAAATAACCATTAACAAGAAAATGGCGATCGCGTGGGGGTGCAGAATATCAGGCGAGATCGCAGCCCAACCGATTAACGGAGGCATCGCACCTGACAAGCTTCCAACCTCCGTATTATAGATCGTCCGGCGTTTCGTCCACATGGTATAAGGCACGACATAGAGAAACAGCCCCAGAAATCCTACGAAAGCGGCTAGGGGAGAAGCAATATACAAGGCTACAAGCCCGCCAATCGCAATCCAGCACCCAATGATCAACCCGCTCCCGATGTCAATGATACCGGAAACCGTCGGCCTATTTTTCGTCCGTTCCATCATGCGATCGATATCGCGGTCGTACAAGTTATTAAAGATTCCGGCCGCCCCGATCACCAAGGCAGATCCGATCAATGCCAACATAATGTTACCAATCTTATCGAAGAACGGTATATGATGAACGAACAACGCCATGCTGAGCCCTGCGATCATTGCAATGAGGTTCGACTTAATAATGCCAATTTTGATCGTCTCGAAGAGGACCTTCGTGAATGAGATGGGAACTCGCTCGATACTAACCGTATTGCCTTGGATTCGCATGCCGCTAACACACCCTTTTATATAAATTCACTTCTATAGTTTCAGGTTACCATATAGGGGTCGTTTATGTGCAGATCCTCAACAAAGCCTCATGATTCTGTCAAAAATCTTTGTCGCTTTCGTGAATTTACTGGCTATTGACTGTTATTTTCCAACTTACATATAAAAAATGGTTCATCTCACATGTCACATACGGAAGCCGCCGATTGTCTTATAAGTGTTCGAATCTTTCATACACTTGCCGGAAATAAGTCAACTTAGAGAGGTGAAAAACGATAGGAAATTCATATTACTGGCGCAAATTGCACTCACTGCTCGGGGTCATTCCTCTGGGAGGTTTTATTCTTGTACACGTATCGATCAACTTCCAAGCCTACGAAAGAGGGCCGGATGGGTTCGCTACCTACGTGCATGTCATCAACAGTCTGCCGTTAAAGCCGCTGCTTGAGATTTTTGGGATCTACCTGCCAATATTGTTTCACGGCATTTATGGACTTTACATGGCTTATCAGTCCAATCTGAACGCCGGACAATATGCATACGGCCGTAACTGGGCGTTCACACTGCAGCGCATTACTGGGATTGTTACTTTTATTTTTGTCTTTTGGCATTTTTTTAATACGCGGTTGCAAATTTATATGGGGCATATTACACATGAAGATCTAGGTTCGACGATGCATCAAATTGCTGTGAATCCCGTGTACTTTACTCTGTATGTCATCGGTATATTGTCAGCGGTTTTCCATTTCAGCAATGGTTTATGGGCCTTCCTGATCAGCTGGGGCATCACAGTTTCACCGCGATCCCAAAAAGTATCTGCTTATGTAAGTATGGGTATTTTTATACTTGTTTCCTTGTTATTCTTTCTTTCGCTCCTTGCTTTTACTGGCGATAACTTCAAATAAAATATCACTCATGAAATTCTTTGTCACACATTGAAACTGCCAGTTGTCTTCATAGTGTTCAACAAAAAAAATTATTCTAGTCCATTGGATTGGGCTAAAAATTAGGAGGATAAATATGAAAATTGTAGTTATTGGCGGCAGCGGACTTATTGGCAAAAAAACAGTCAACAACCTTCGTCAGCTTGGTCATGAGGTCGTAGCAGCATCGCCTTCTCTAGGTGTCAACACACTCACTGGCGAGGGGCTGGCAGAAGCGCTTCGAGGCGCACAGATTGTTGTGGATGTCTCGAACTCGCCTTCGTTTGAAGATCAGGACGTTATGGATTTCTTCGTAACTTCGACTAAGAACCTGCTTGCTGCAGAAGCAGCCGCTGGCGTAAGTCATCACGTCGCCTTATCGGTCGTCGGTACCGATCGCCTGCTGCAAAGCGGTTATTTCCGTGCGAAAATGGCTCAAGAAGAACTCATCCAGACTTCCGGCATTCCTTATACAATCGTACGTGCAACACAGTTCTTCGAATTCATCGGGAGCATTGCCTATGTGGCGACAGAAGGGGACACCGTTCGTTTGCCTTCAGCCCTTATGCAGCCTATGGTATCGGATGATGTTGCAGCTGCGATGGCGGATTTCGCTGTCGGGGAGCCTGTGAATGGCATCGTTGATGTGGCTGGTCCCGATCAAATTCCTCTTGATGAAGTGGTCCGGCAATACTTGAGAGCGACTCAAGATCCGCGTCAAGTGGTTACGGACGACAACGCGCTCTACTTCGGATCCGCAGCGGTCAATGATCAATCGCTCGTACCAAGCGATAGCAGCAACGCGCGTATTGCTACGACACGTTTCGAAGACTGGCTCAAAAACACAACGGCTCAAGTGTAAGCAGAGTTCGCCCGTACCTTTTTAGGTATGGGCTTTTTTATTGCTTTGAGAAGCTATGAGACATTGGCTAAAAATCATTCGGTAATTTCCAAATTGTAGACATAAAAAATCTTATGTAAACAAATGAACATCCGACAGACGAAACACCATTTCAAAAAGCAGGGAGCTGTCAGCCGAGTCGGCACAGCTCCCTTGCTATATAAGTTAATTCGGCTTGCAGCCGTTTATCGGATGCTGCAAGAATTGCGGCCGATGAATTTATTGATTGCACATTTTTGTGTCAGACCAGTAACCAGAAGCGGCAGTGCAGCCAATCCGAATAATTTCCAGTAACCGGACAGGACTACAAACAAAGATAATAGGGCAAAAGCTAAAAGAATGCGAATGGCGCGATCTGCTCCTCCAACGTTTTTCATGATAAGATGTCTCCTTTCTTGTTTCGAGGTTTGATTGGGTACAGATACGATAATAACAAGGACGGATAGTAATGAACCGTAACTTTGTCACATAACGAAATGTCATACATAGTCAAGAATTTAAAAAACAAAAAAAAGCACCCGAACGACAGGGTGGCTTTGGTTGGACAAATTATCATTCGATATAATTTTCGAGTGCGCTTCGGTTCATAATCGTGATTTTTCCCCGCGACAGCTTAATCATTTCTTCTTTCTCGAGTGACTTTAGCATTCTGCTGATCACTTCACGGGCCGTCCCCAGCTCAACGGACAAGCTATCATGGGTCACATAAAGGGTATCGGAATTACCGGATTGAACAGCCATTTGAACCAGGTACTCCGAAATTCTTCCGCGAATGGATTTGAAATGGATGCTGTCAAGCAGATTGGACATGATGACGATTCGTTTGGCGAAAGATTTGAAGATGAACTGTCGGAAATTCTTATAGCGGTCCGTCCAGTCCCGAAAAATCTCCACAGGTATAATCAGCACTAATCCGGGCGTTTCTACGCAAGCGGAAGCCTCATATTCGCTCTCGCCTAAAATGCTAGAGGTCATCAAAGGACAGCATTCGCCGCTGTGAATCCTGTATAACGTGATTTCGCGGCCTCCGCCGCTTATTTTGTACATTCTGACAGTGCCCTCCAAAATCAGGATGGCGTGCTCCAGAAAGTGTCCTTCTTCAATCATATAATTTGGTTCCATCTGAATGACTTTCATGCCAGCATGATTCCAGTCCTGCTCGGTAATGTCTGCCAAGCTCGGAAATAATGAGATGATTCGAGATCGATGTTCAGACAATATCAACCGGTTCAGCTCCTTAAGTTGTTCGCTTCTTATCTTGAAGATGCTAGCATAAAGTTGAAGTTCAATCTGTGACAAAGTCACAGTTTCGATTATACATTTTCAAAAATGCGTCCGCTTATAAGGTGTAAAAACATCGCCCATTGCTTTTGAAATTCCGGATCCTCGGCAGAATATCCAGTGATCATTCGCGTAACGTTACTGTAAAGGAGAGGGTAGATCGTCAAACTGGATATCATCAAGGTGATGAGAGCAGGGTCCAGCTCTTGTGGCACCAAGCCCATCTCCTGTTTAGACTTCATATCCTCAACATAAGATTGCAGAACATTCGTTCTTCGTTCCACACCGTTGCTATTCTCAGGTATCGACTCGATAGCTTCCCACGCTGTATATTTTAGAAAATCCCTTAAGTGATCCACATTGACTTTGTATCTGAATTCCGCGATCTCAACAGGATTAGACGGAAGAGCAAAATTTCCTTGCGGCAGTGAAGTAAGGAAATCATCGATAACTTCATTAATAAGCTGATCTTTGCTTCTAAAGTAATGATAGATTAATTGCTTATTGCACCCAGCCCTTTTGGCAATCGCTTCAATTCTAGCCCCGCCATAGCCCTTATCATAAAATTCTTCCTTTGCTGCTTGAAGTATCGCTCTCCGCGTGCGTTCAGCATTTCTGATTTCACCCATTAAATTGGACCTCCAGTGCTTACGTTAGCTATATCGTAGTGAATGTAGGGGGTGAAGTCAATCTTAATTAGACCAGTCGGTTGATATTACTTGACGAATGGTTGATTAGGTCGTATAGTAGCGACGTGTCCAACAATTGGCATTCTATTAATGATAGAACAATTACTAAAATTTTTTTTCGGCCTGTCGATTCCGAGGTTTTCCGTTCGTTGTGTAGATGAAGGCAAATCATAGACTAGGAGGAATTTTTCGATGAGATTCATGATGATTGTCCATGCGACTAAAGATTCGGAGGCGGGGGCTATGCCGAATCCAGAGCTTTTTGACGCCATGGCGAGGTATAACGAGGAGCTGGCGAGGGCCGGCGTGTTAGTCGCAGCGGAAGGACTACACCCAAGTTCGGGTGCGATTCGTATCGCTTATCCCGAACCGGGCGGGAAGCCGAAGGTGGTGGACGGCCCTTTCACGGAGGCGAAGGAGCTGATCGCGGGATTCACGCTGATCGAGGTGAAGTCGAGGGAAGAGGCGATCGAGTGGGCGATGCGGATGCCCGATCCGCATGGCTTCGGGGAAGGTGTCATTGAGCTGCGCCAAGTGTTCGAGGTGTCGGAGCTGACACAGGACCCTGAAGCGTTAGCCAAAGTAACCGACATGCAAGCACGGGTTAGAAGGAATCCGAAGCAGTGAAGGAATCGGCTGTCCACCGCACCATCGATGGAATCTGGCGCATTGAGTCGGCCAAAATCATCGCCAGTCTGGCACGTATGGTTCGTGATGTCGGGCTTGCCGAGGATCTGGCGCAAGATGCGCTTATCATTGCGCTTGAACGGTGGCAGGAGATGGGCATACCTGAGAACCCTGAAGCGTGGCTGATGACTACTGCCAAACGGAGGGCTATCGATCACCTGCGCAGGAATAAGCTGCGCGACCGCAAATATGAGGAGATCGGCCGGGAGATCGACAGGCAGCAGGAACCGGACTGGGAGGAAGCGCTGGACGATCCCGTCGGCGATGATCTTCTTCGCCTTATCTTCACGTCATGCCATCCTGTTCTTTCGGCCGAGGCTCGGGTGGCGCTAACGCTCCGGCTGCTCGGGGGATTGACCACCGAAGAAATCGCAAGCGCCTTCCTCGTTCCGGAACCGACTGTCGCACAGCGGATCGTTCGCGCGAAGCGTACGCTAACGGCCGCGCGCGTCCCATTCGAATTGCCGCCGAAGAACGAGCTGGCCGCGCGATTGTCTTCTGTGCTCGAAGTCATTTATCTCATGTTCAACGAAGGATACGCGGCGACTTCCGGCGCTAGCTGGATTCGACCTGTCCTATGCCATGAGGCGCTTCGGCTTGGACGAATTCTGGCGGAGATAGCTCCCGAAGAACCGGAAGTCCATGGACTCGTCGCATTGATGGAAATTCAGTCGTCTAGATTCCGGGCGCGGGTCAGTCCGAGCGGGGAACCGATTCTACTGATGGACCAGAACCGGGCGTTATGGGATCACCTGCTTATCCGCCGGGGACTGACTGCCATAACGCGGGCAGAACGTCTTGGCCAAGTCTTCGGTCCTTATCTGATCCAAGCTTCAATCGCAGCGTGTCACGCCAGTGCCCGTACGGCTTCGGAGACGGATTGGGTCCGCATTTCGGCGCTTTATGACGCGCTCTCCCAAGTCGCACCGTCGCCCGTAGTCGAACTGAATCGCGCCGTTGCGCTGTCAATGGCGTTCGGGCCGGAAGTAGGCCTGGAAGTTGTTGATTCATTGATCCAAGAACCGTCCATGAAAAACTATCATCTTTTGCCCAGCGTACGAGGGGACTTCCTCATGAAGCTGGGCCGCAGACAGGAAGCATCTATCGAATTCAAACGTGCTGCAAACCTTACGCGAAATGATAAAGAACGAGAGTTGCTCTTAAAGCGCGCTTCGGATTGCGCCATGGAATAAGGCCATTATGAGAGGAGAAGTCACTTGAGCCAAGAAGTTACCGAATTTATTGAGAAAGTCAAAGAGCCGTGGCAGGGCCAGCTGTGCCAGGATTTGCGCCAAGTCGTTCATAACGCGATTCCCGATGTTCAGGAGCGCATCCAATACAACAAGCCTCATTTTCTTAAGAATAAGAAATATGCTGCGGTAATTTCAAAATCGAAGGACGCTGTTAGCTTCACGATTTTCAACGCGACTGGACTAGAGCTGCCCGAAGGGTTGTTCGACGGCCCACCGGAACGGAAAACGATCAAGTTTCGCAACGGCCAAGAGATGGATAGCGGCATGCTGGCCGATTTGTTGAAACAAGCCTCCAGTACGCTGTAACACGAACGCCGCCCGTAGAGGGCGGTTCCTTTTTTGACTGATCGAATGGTGGCTTTATTACGAACGTAAGTTCTGATATAATAAAGTGGAAATTGGGAAATGAAAGGAAGCTGTCATGAATTCAGTAGAAGCAATAGTTCACAATTTGAATGAGGTTCGGCGCAGAAGCATCCTGGTTTGGGAGAGTATCCCTGACGAATATATGGACTGGAGACCGGATTCGGAGGCTATGAGCATGAAAGAGATGATCCGCCATGTACTGGATAGCGAACATTACTATCATCTGGCCTTGTTGAATAAAGGGAGTCTAGAGAGCTATGAATCCCCCTACGAGACGCGTGTTTTTACAACACTTCAAGAAGAACTCAACTTTTCTGAGCCTTATCGGAACGCCTTTATCCATACAATTAAAGCTTATGATCAAGAGGATTTAACCAACATTCAGATTGATCGAAGCGACGTCGGATATGTTCGGGCATTAGGCGATATGCTGATGAGAATTGCCTACCATGAAGCTGTCCATGCAGGGCAGCTATTAGATTATATGAGAACTGCCGGATTAAAGCGGCCTAAGATTTGGGATTAAAGGTAAGGGGAGCAGGAGAATCACACGAAAGGAATGAAGTTCCAAACCAAGGAGCAGATTGCCGCGGCCGGCAGCTGTTCTTTTTTGTGTTTGACAGAAAATAAATCGTGTTACATAATAGAATGAACATTCGATCTATATCCATGCGCGCAGAATAGAATGAACGTTCAATTTAAAATTTGGAGGTTTTTACACATGAATAAAACCGTTTTTATTACAGGAACCAGTTCAGGTCTGGGAAAACTTACAGCTATCCGGTTTGCAGAGATGGGCTGGAATGTAGCTGCAACCATGCGTACACCGGACAAAGAAACGGAGCTTACCCGTTACGGGAATATCAAAATTTTCAAACTCGACGTCACCAATGTGCAGGAGGTTCAAACGGCGGCAGAACAAGCCATAGCCGCATTCGGTAAAATCGATGTCGTCATCAATAATGCCGGTATGGGGACTTACGGGGCATTGGAATTAGCGGAAGAGGAAGCAATCGACTGGCAATTCGCTGTTAATACGCGAGGACCGATCAATGTGATCCGCAAATTTATCTCACATTTCAGAGCGAATGGCGGAGGCATGTTCATCAATATCAGCTCGTTCATGGGAATCACGACAGCGGTGCCGCTCGGATCCCTCTATAATATGTCTAAATTTGCTTTGGAAGGACTGACGGAAGGCCTTTATTACGAGCTGAAGCCGCTCCATATCGAGCTTCGATTAATCGAGCAGGGAGGTTCCACAGGAAATAATTTCAAGAGCAATATCACTTGGAACCAAGATGAAAACATTCGGGATTACGACGCTCTAATGACGAAAGTGCAGCATGTAATGAATCATGCGGAATCCAACTCTTCCTTGGATGATCCGCAGATGATCGTAGATGCCATCATCGGTTTGGCGACAGGGAAGAGTAATAAATTTCGCACGATCATCGGAACAGCAGGCAATGATCTCATGGCGCTTAGACATGCTGTGCCCATTGAAGAATATTTGGAGACGATCGCTAGAAATTATATGTAAGCGCCTATTTAAAACGATTTGTCCTAGCGCCAGGCGGATCTGCCAAACTTGACTACGGATTGGATGAGGTGTATGTTAGTTTAGAATGATCATTCGATCCAATGGTGGGAGCGGGATAACTCCATGTTTGAGAAGAACTATAACAAGGTGCAGCAGGCTGTCCTTGAAACCACACTGAACATCATCATCCGTAAGGAATTACAGGCTACCTCCATGGCGCTTATCGCTAAGGAGTCAGGTGTGTCGACGGGGAATATTTATCATTATTTCAAAAGTAAAGAAGATATCGTAAACGAATTGTATAAAGCTATTGTTACATTTAACGGAGAATATGTGCGAGAAGGCTTGCAGAAGGGCACTACGATTCGTGACAGGTTTGAACACGGTTGGCATAAGGTTATCGAACTGGGAAAACAATATCCTCAAGGCTTTCAGTTTATTGAGCAGTATTCGTTCTCGCCTTACATTTATGAAGAGGTCAAGCAGGAAGTCTACACCGGCGGATGGTGCGGGCCCATGAACGAGTTATATGAGGAAGCCATTCAGGAGAAGCTGTTTATCCCGATGAATCCGAAAATGATGGTGCAGATGCATTACGGCACATTTGTTTACATGCTGAAGGCCCATCTGCACGGAGTTTTCGAATTAAGCAGTGAGAACATCAACGGTGCAATCCGTTCGTGTTGGCATGCAGTAACTTATAGAGATGAAACATAGATACATGTTCAGAAGCCGCAGTCAAAGGATGTTCGCTAACAACCTTTGACTGCGGCTTCTGTTTGTATATGATGGAAGACATAGCAAGGAAGAATATAAGCGCAACATTACAAAATTTGCCTCGTGTTATAACTATCTTGTAAGTCATACAAAACAAAAGGAGATAAATCAATGACTAGATTAATGGGGAAAGTTGCTTTGGTCACAGGCGCAAGCCGGGGAATCGGACGTTCCATCGCACTGCGTTTAGCGCAAGAGGGAGCATTAGTTGCCGTTCATTATGGTACGAACAAGCAAGCTGCAGAGGAAGTCGTACAAGATATTGAGCAAAATGGAGGAAGAGCATTCACGATTGGTACGAAACTGGGTTCTTCAGAAAGTATTCAGACACTCTATCATTTATTAGATGAGTTGTTGATCGAGCGTACAGGTGACAATCACTTCGATATCTTAGTGAACAACGCAGGGATTGCTCTCGTATCCCCAATTGAAGATACGACGGTGGAGGCATTCGAAGAAATCATGGACATGAATGTGAAAATGCCATTTTTCCTGATTCAACAAGCATTACCACGTTTAAGAGACGAAGGCCGAATCATTAATATGTCGTCTGCTATAACAAGAATTTCACTGCCTGCGATTCCGGCATACAGTATGACTAAGGGGGCAATAAATACACTAACGCTTGCACTATCCAAACAGCTCGGCCCACGTGGAATTACGATCAATGCCATCCAACCCGGATTCGTAGCCACGGATATGAATGCGGGCATGCTGCAAGATCCTGCTTCCAACAAATTCGGAGCCGACTTCTCTATCTTTGGAAGATGGGGGCAGCCGGAGGATGTCGCGGATATTGCTGCTTTCCTAGCCTCTCCCGACAGCCGCTGGATAACCGGGCAATGTCTCGATGCTAGCGGGGGCTCTCATTTGTAATCGGAATCGAACAATCCCTTCATTTTGCCGGCCGGTAATGAGCTTACACTCTTGCGATCGGGAAGGCGGATGTGTACAATGGAAACTATAGAAACCAAACTGGTTTCCGGAGTGGATAGGAGGGATTGTGCGGATGGATGAATCGGTCCGGTCGCGCATCGTTCAAGAGGCGGCCGATCTATTTAATGCCCAAGGTTATCGCGGCGTGACGCTGAGCGAATTGGCGTCCCGCCTCGGGATGAGCAAGAAGACGCTGTATCTGTACTTTAGCGGGAAAGAGGAGATTGCCGAAGCGGTGCTAGAAACGGTCTTGAAAGCGGTTGCGATTCATGTCAAGGAGCATATGGAGACGACAGGTCATCCGCTGGACGTATTTGAGCGCGTGTTTATGGGCATCAAGGGGGAGCTTATCAAGCTGCATCCGCTGTTTTTGAACGATATCCAAAAATATATTCCGAGCTTATGGGAGAAGCTGGAAGCTTTCCGCAGTGCTCAGCTCACGTTCATCGAACGGCTGCTTCAGCGGGCGATGCAGGAGGGACATATCCGGAACGTTAATCCCAAGCTAGTGACAGCCATCATGCTGGAAAGCATCCATCGGATGGCGCGTCCAGATGTGGCCGCCAAGTATGGGGTTACGATGGTCGAGATGGGCGAAACGTTGTTTGGTTTATTTATGTACGGTCTTCGCACGGATGAATCCAATAAGAGGAGCGAATAACCATGAGCGTTTATGTGCTTGATTTTGGCCAGCTGGATAAGAACAGCCTTCCACTTGTCGGAGGCAAAGGCGCGAATTTGGGCGAAATGACGAAGGCGGGTTTTCCCGTTCCCTCGGGCTTTTGTGTCACTACGGAGGCGTACCGGGCGTTCCTGCAGCAGAGTGTCCTTATAGACGAATTATTTGGGCGGTTGAATAAGGTTGAGGCGGATCAACTAGGGGAAATTACGGTATTGGGCCAGCTCATCCGCGAGCATCTGGTGAGCATGCCTGTTCCGGATGATATTCGCACCTCAATCGTACAAAGCTGGCACCGGTCCGGAGCGGATCAAGCGTATGCGGTGCGCTCGAGCGCCACGGCGGAGGATTTGCCGACGGCTTCGTTCGCCGGTCAGCAGGATACTTATCTGAATGTATGCGGGGAAGCCGCACTGTTAGACGCGGTCCTCAAATGCTGGGCGTCGCTGTTCACCGATCGGGCGATATCGTACAGAGCACGCCATGGGTTCGATCACCGTGCCGTGCAGCTATCCGTTGTCGTGCAACGCATGGTGTTCCCCGAAGTATCCGGCATCCTGTTTACGGCCGATCCGATTACGGGCCACCGGGGAACGGTGTCGATTGACGCCAGCTTCGGCTTGGGAGAGGCGCTCGTGTCCGGGCAAGTATCCGCCGACCTATACCAGGTGAGGTCAGGAAAGCTGCTGACGAAGACCGTCTCCCGCAAGAAGCTGGCTATCTATGCGCTCGCAGAGGGAGGCACCGTAACGAAGGAGCTGCCGGAGGCGGAGCAGGAGCTGCAGGCGCTGGACGATGCGCGGATTTTGGAGCTCGCTGCGCTCGGCGAGAAGATCAAGCGGCATTACGGGTCGGAGCAGGACATCGAGTGGTGTTTCGCGCAAGGGCAATTCTATATCGTACAGAGCCGGCCGATCACTTCGTTGTATCCGCTGCCTGAGATGAATATCCCGGCAGGGGAGAGCCCGCATTTGCTCGTTTCCTTCGGCCATCAACAGATGATGACGGACGCGATGAAGCCGATGGGGCTGTCCGTGCTTCGCACGCTTTTTCCATTCGGCAAAACGGGCATCCGGTCGATGAACGACCACACGGCGGCGGTCGGTGGAAGGGTCTACATCGATATCACGAAGCTGTTGACGGTGAAGGAGGCCCGCATTATTTTACCTAAGGTATTGGCCAACGTCGATGAAATGATCGGCCTCGGCGTAGCGGAACTCGTGAAGCGGAAGTCATACGTTCAACATCTCCCTTCAGCGCCCGGTGTGAAAAAAGGCGTTCTTCGCTTTATTCGTCCCGTGCTGGGGAAGGTGGTGCGCAAGCTGCTGTACGCTCCTGTCTCCGAAGCACATCCTGAAGTAAATGCATACATCGCAGCTTCGATCCAAGAGGGGAGAAAGCGGCTATCGGGCATCTCCGGCGTTGAACGGGTCGTCCGACTTCAGGAGCATATCGGTTTGCTGCTGCTGATCATTTTTCCCCAGTTGATCCCCTATCCGCTTGCCGGAATTATTTCGTCGCGGCTGGTGAATGCACTGTCAATCAAGTGGTTAGGCGATACCGAGGTCGTGCATGTGCTCAATCGAGGACTTCCTGGCAACATTACGAGTGAGATGGGGCTCATGATCGGCGATCTGGCGGATGCGGCAAGACCGTACCCGCAGGTGACCGAGCTGATCCTGCACGGCGATCCTCTTCAGTTCAGGGAGAAGCTGCGGCAGGTGGAAGGCGGCGATGCATTCGGACAGCAGTGGGACCGGTTCATGGAGCTTTACGGAATGAGGTGCCCCGGCGAAATCGACATCACGCGCCCCCGGTGGTACGAGGACCCGAGCACGCTGCTGCCGTCGATCGGCAGCCATATGCGGAGTATGGAGCCTGGGGAGCACCGGACCAAGTTCGCCGAAGGCGCTCTCGAAGCGGAGACTGCAGCAAGAGACTTGCTGAAGCGCCTGCGCGCTCAATCTTTCGGCAGGCTGAAGGCGAAGCTGATGTCGCGGTTGATTAGCGTATACCGCGGGTTGATGGGGCTGCGGGAGCATCCCAAATATTTAATGATGCAGCACTTCCGCCTCGTGCGCGAAGGACTTCTCGACGAAGGTCACTCGCTGGTCAAAACGGGCGTGCTGAAGCGGGCGGATGATGTGTTTTATTTGACACTCGACGAGCTGCTGCAGCTGACCGAGGGCGAGCGGCCGGCCGGGCTTGCTGTGCTGCTCGAGCAGCGGAAGGAGGAGCTGGAGCGCTTCCGCGCTCTGACGCCACCAAGGCTGATGACGAGCGAAGGCGAAATGATTATCGGCCGGCGCAAGCTGCAGGATGCCCCCGAGGGCGCATTCGTCGGAACGCCGGTATCCGCCGGCGTCATAGAGGGCATCGCCCGCGTGGTGCTGCGGCCGGAGGAGGCGAAGCTGAACAAGGGCGAAATTATGATCGCCCCTTTCACCGACCCGGGTTGGACGCCGCTGTTCCATTCCGCCGTCGGGCTGGTGATGGAGGTCGGGGGGTTGATGACGCATGGCGCCGTGGTAGCCCGGGAGTACGGGCTGCCGGCGGTCGTCGGCATCGACGGGGCGACGACCTTGATCCGCGACGGCGACCGCATTCGCTTGGACGGGACGCGCGGCTATGTGCTGGTGCTGGAGCGGAGCAAGTAAGGCTATCCGCGGCAGAAAGAGGAAGGAACGACAAAAAGAAAGAAGGCACCGAAGCGTGCCTTCTTTTTGTTGTTTCTACAGATTTCTCTCTAACAGCGTTCCGACCTGCTTAGCCATCACTTGAGGAGAATGGGGCATTCCATTCCTGATCCACCATTCGATGACACCGACATACGCGGTGCCGGCATATTGCAGCATGACATCATCCAATAAATCCGCATTTTTTCCGCTTTCTCTGTCAATTTCACCTTTGAACCCTTCCATAAAAGAAGCTAACAGCCGGGTTCTGAAAGCCGAAGGAACGCCAGTACTTGCTAACATGGTCGAAAAAAACAAATAGTTTTTCTCAAAATATTCAAAATAGGGGACGAGTGCCTCGTTCCAATCCATCTTGCATGCCCATTCGTCCATCTCACCTAATTCATTCAGGTGGGATTCTATGAGCTTATCCAATAGATCAAATTTGTCTTGATAGTGAAGATAGATGGTTCCGCGATTTAAATTTGCCCGATCGGCAATATCTTGAATAGTTATATCATCGAAATTTTTCTCCGTCATTAATTCAATTACCGCTTTTTTCAAAGCTTCCTGTGTTTTGATAATTCTCCTATCCACTTTAGCCATCTTTATATTCACCAATCTTTCTAAGTTATTTAACAGGATCGAGCAATCTGTTGATATATCAACAGATCGCGATTATTTAACCATTGATAAGACGTATTTAATTATATAATAATAAACACTAGTTGATTAATCAATCCGATTTGGTTAATCATCATAGTTTGGTTAAATTGGAAGGGAGATCATATTCATGTGTAAAACTCGTGTTTTAAGAGTTACTGCTGCCAAAGCATCATTCGAAAAGGCAACAATTGAAAGAAGACAATTACGGGCGAATGACGTCTCGATCGATATTAAGTTCAGCGGGATTTGCCACTCTGATATTCATAGCGCACACGGGGACTGGGCCGGGGGAATCTTCCCCATGGTGCCTGGTCATGAAATTACCGGGATTGTAACGGCAGTAGGGGAGCAGGTAACGAAGTTTGCAGTTGGTGATCGGGTAGGCGTAGGCTGCTATGTGGACTCCTGTGGAGAGTGCGAGTATTGTCTACAGGGAGAAGAACAGCATTGTTCCAAAGGTTTTGTAGCTACTTACAATTCCTTGGACTATGAGGGCAATCCAACCTATGGCGGTTATAGCCAAAACATTGTAGTTACCGAAAGATTCGTCGTGCATATTCCGGATTCTTTAGGGTTAGATGTAGCCAGTCCGCTATTGTGTGCCGGTATTACCACCTATTCCCCTCTGAAACGTTGGAAAGCCGGTCCTGGGAAAAAGGTAGCTATTCTGGGGATGGGTGGTCTTGGCCACGTAGCCATCCAGTTTGCGCATGCCATGGGGGCTGAAGTTACGGTCTTAAGCCGGGCAAAAGATAAGGAAAACGAGGCATTGAGCTTTGGCGCGGATCATTATTTCTCAACGCTGGATCCTGAAATTTTCCACACGTTAGCCGGCCGTTTCGACATGATTCTAAACACGGTGTCCGCCAATATTGATGTCGATGCGTATTTATCGCTGCTTCGCGTAGACGGAACGCTTATTCATGTCGGCGCACCGGCGGAACCAAGTCAATACAACGTTTTCTCGCTAATCATGAGCAGACGAAGTGTAGCGGGGTCCTTAGTTGGCGGACTTCGGGAAACGCAAGAGATGCTTGATTTTGCCGCGGCGCATGGCATTGTTCCTCAAATTGAGGTCATCCGGGCCGATCAAGTGGACGAAGCGTACGAGCGAATTTTGCGCAGTGACGTGCGTTACCGGTTCGTCATCGACATAGCCACTTTATAAATCCGAATGGTGATTGGCGCTACCCGGCTCTGCAGGGCAACACAGCGCAGCAACAGAACGAGCAAAAAAGCCGGCGGCCCACGCTCCGGAGCTCGAGCCAACCGGCAGAGCGTGCTCGCTTTTGATAACTGGAAATTATCCTGTTAATTTCTCGATAAGTGCCGTACTGGCTCGCCAATCGCTAATTTTAACAGGAGAAATTCCTTTTATTCCGTCCCGAGGGCTGTCTGGACACTGGATTAACTGGAGTTTTTCCAGTTACTGCAGCGCAGATCAGCTTAGAGCGTGGCAGCGCGGGGGAGACGCAGAGTGTACGAAAGCGATGCAGTTACAAGCGCGGGGAGACGCAGGGTGCATGAAAGCGAGGCAGATACAAGTGTAGGGAAACGTGGAGTGGACCAAAGCGAGGCAGTTGCGAGTGCGGCATGAAGCGTAACAGGAATTTCTCCAGTTATTGCAACCGATTTCCCCTTCGGATGATACAATAACTGGAAAATCTCCTGTTAATTTCTCGATAAGTGCCGTACTGATTCGCCAACCGCTAATTTTAACAGGAGAAATTCCTTTTATACCGTGCCGAGGGCTGTCTGGACACTGGATTAAATGGAGTTTTTCCAGTTACTGCAGCGCAGACCCGCGCAATGCAGTATAAGCGAGTCTAACCGCGGGTGGCCGCATCGGCTGGCTTCGTCATTTCGCGTGATTACCCGCGATACCTACCGCGGTATCGCAATGACGAAATTCATCTCTCTGCTGAAGATGATCAACCGTGTCGCTCTTCTCCCCAATGAAGGGAGTCTGGTCACTTTGTTCAGTTCATAGATTGGCGTGTTTGTTTTTTGGGGGGTTATAAGAGATACTATTTATGGGTTATGCTCTTGTAAATGGTATTTTATTCGCCGTTGTATTTACCTTCGTTGCCGGCACGCCATTTGTCGCTGCCCATAGCTTAGCGATGGAATCACATGGACAAATTGCGGGAAGTGCGTCTTCCGGCCAGGCACCTTGCACGCGCAGTCATTCCCGACTTGTGAGAATCGAATCGCGGCGAGAGAATGTCAATGATGGCAAGAACAACGTGAAAACAAATATGTAATTCAAACGGAGGCGTTTAGAAAATGGAAATTAAAAGAGTTGGATCCCAACCATCGGGTAAAGGACCATCTGATTATTTTACCGGCACGGTTCGCATCGATCCACTATTTGAAGCGGCTGAACCTGCCCGCGGAGCTGGAGCCAGCGTTACGTTCGAGCCAGGTGCACGCACGGCGTGGCATACTCATCCGCTCGGTCAAACGCTTATCGTAACGGCAGGCAAAGGACGCGTTCAACGCTGGGGAGGTCCGATTGAAGAAATTAGCCCGGGTGACGTGGTGTGGTTCCCGCCAGGTGAGAAACATTGGCATGGAGCTTCGCCTACCACAGCTATGACTCATATAGCTATTCAAGAACGTCTTGACGGTAAAGCGGTGGAGTGGTTGGAAAAGGTCAGTGATGACCAATACCAGTCTTAGTCATCGATTGGATGAGATTACTTGTTTGGGGAAAGGGAGTCCGATAAACTTAACAGAGCAGTAATTCAAAGCATGAAGGCGGCTGGTCAGAGATGATCGGCTGCTTTTTTGATACAAGTTCAATGATCCTATGGAATATATTGGATGCAGGTTTGAATGGCGAGTATCTTCGTGGTGAGATCAACATTCAATCATGGGAAATTTCCATATGAAGCATGGGCAGTCCGGCCATTTGAGTTAATTTCAATAAATAGGATTATTTTAAAATTAAACGAATAAGAGGTACTGATATGGCGGCAATTGATCCAATTATTTATTCGATACCGGAGAGCTTCGAAAGTAAAAGATTGCTTATACGTGCTCCCTTATGGAATGATGGCGTTAAGGTCAATGAGGCGGTAAAAGAAAGTATTGAGGAATTGCGTCCCTGGATGCCGTGGGCAAATAACATTCCCACAGTCGAAGAGTCCGAAATTAATTGCCGTAAATCGCGTCTACAATTCTTGGATCGCTCTGATTTAAGGTTACTCCTTATACGTAAGGGAACCGATGAGGTTGTTGGAAGCAGCGGTCTACACAGGATAGATTGGCAATCACGTAAATTTGAAATTGGATACTGGGTACGTACTTCCTATGCGAAGCAAGGATACATTACAGAAGCAGTAGAAGCTATCACGAACTTCGCCATAAATGAGTTACAAGCGAATCGTATCGAAATCAGATGTGATGAAAGGAATAAAAGGAGTGCTAGAGTTGCCGAACGCTTGGGATTTACGCTAGAGGGGGTACTTCGAAACGATAAGTATGATGTAGATGGCTCTTTGCGTAATACGATGATATTTTCCAAAGTTCGAGGCGTGGAATTTCCATTTAAGATATAACGATACTGGACAAAAGGCAACCGACTAATGAACGGTTGCCTTTTCGGTAGCACCGCGCGCAAGGCTTGCGCGGATTCGGTGACAAGCGTTCAAAATGGTTGTTGACATTTTCCATTTTCAGGTATAAGCTTGAGTCAACAAATGAATGAATGGTTCATTCACTTATGAGGGAGTGTTGAATGATGGAAGCAAAAGAAGGAACTTGGTCGGTAAAAGGCAAATACGTCATCATTACCGGCGCAACTAGCGGAATCGGTTTGGCAGCAGCCAAGGAGCTTGTGAAGCGCGGGGCCATAGTGGGAATCATAGCCCGCAGCCAGTCGAAGGCGGAAGCGACGGCAGCGGCATTGAAGGCGGCGGCAGGGAAAGAAGCCAAGGTGGATATTTTTCTGGCCGACCTGACCTCACAACAGTCGATTCGCGATGCGGCGAAGGATATTCAGAATAGATGGCCGAGGCTGGACGTTTTGATCAATAATGCAGGCGCGATGTTCGTTAAGTATCTAACTACCGAAGACGGTATTGAGATGACGTGGGCGGTTAACCATTTGGCTCCGTTCCTGCTGACGAAGCTGCTCTTGAATAAGTTGAAGGAGAGCGGACATGGGCGCATTATCACGACCGCCTCCCATGGGCACAAGATGGCACGGACCGGTATCGGATTCGATGACCAGAGCGGCCGGAAAAATTTTCGTTTCCCACACTTACTGATGGGCGGTCCCAACTTCCGTTATGGCGAAACGAAGCTTGCCAATATTATGTTCACCGCCGAGCTGGGAAGGCGTCTGAAGGGAACCGGCATTACTGCAGCTTGCTTCGACCCCGGGCTCGTGTCGACGAATTTCAACCAAGACAACGGAACGTTGGCACGGATGACGATGTCCGTCATGAAGCGGTTCTCGCGCACACCGGAGAAAGGGGCCGAAACGCTGGTATGGCTCGCAGATTCCGACGAAATGTCCTTATCGAGCGGGCACTATTACAAGGATATGCAGCGCACCGTTCCTTCCAATCAGGCACAGGATCCGGCAGCTGCGAAACAGTTATGGGAGATGAGCGAAAATCAACTATAAAGTTGGCAATGAGCCGAACGGAAAGGAAGAAATGTGAATGAAGCAAGATCAAGATCAGAAACCAGCAATGTTACCCGATGACCGAAGGGAACGCATTAAGAAAGCGGCTTTGAAAGTATTCGCCAAATGGGGGCTGCAGGCAGCGAAGATAAGTATGATCGCGGAAGAAGCCGGTGTCAGCCAGGGACTGTCTTATCGGTATTTCAGCTCGAAGGAAGAGCTCTTCACAATGCTCGTGCAAGAAGCTCTCGACCAAGCGGAGACATCCTTAGCGGACATCTCGCGGCTCCCTGGCTCGCCAAAGGAACGATTAAGAGCTTTCACGTTGACGATGCTGGATGAAAGCCACAAGAGTTACTTCTTGCTTCTGCGATACGCGCAAATCGAGGAAGGTGTACCGGAGCAGACGAAGCAAATCTTGGCGAGCTCTTCACCCGACCGGACGATCGGGAAGCTGGTTCCGTTGTTCCAACAAGGCCAACAGGCCGGCGAATTCACCGAAGGTGAGCCGGAGAAGCTGTTGTTCTTCTACTTCTCGGTCATAACGGGTCTTATGTTACAGGATACCCCCGGCATCGATGGCGGTTGGCGGAACGAAGTCGATCGATTAATGAAACTGATTCTGAAATGAAACAGCGATATAGGAGGTAGTAGATTTTTGAAGATCCATAGAATAGATCACTTGGGAGTAGTCGTAAATGATCTCTCAGCCGCAAAGGAGTTTTTCGTCGATTTAGGCCTTAAGGTGCAAGGGGAATGGGAAATGGAAGGAGAGTTGTTGAATCAGGTAGTTGGGCTGAATGATGTCAAAACAGCCTGTGTAGGATTGGGGACACCAGACGGTCAGGTATGGATAGAATTAATCAAATTTTATAAGCCGTCCGATGATCAAGACATTCAACAACCTCTGGCCAATACCCTGGGAATCCGACATATTGCATTTACTGTCGAAGATATTGAAGGCATTGTTGCAAAATTGAGAAAGAAAGGTATGGAGATCTTTAGTGAGATACAAACCTATGAAGGAACTATTAAGTTATGCTATTGTCGTGGGCCAGAGGGAATTATTTTAGAGTTGGCGGAACGAGTTAGATAAATTGCTGGGCGGCAGTGCGAGCTGGGTAAATATTACAAAAATTAGTTGCAATAGCATCCTATTTGGTGTATTCTGAAATTAGTTGCAATAACATCCTATTGAAGGAGGCGACCAATTGAGCGATCATTGCAGTCAAAATGACAAAAGCGCAGCGGAATCCCACGGTCCGTACATCTCGGCTATTTACCGGCATATGCAAATATTGATTTCAGCCGAGTTGGCACCCTATCGTATCGGAAGCGGACAGTATATTTTTCTTATGGCGATAGCATTCCAACAACCAATCACTCAGAAGGCGTTAAGCGAGAAACTGCTTATTGACAAAACGACTACCGCCAAAGCCATAACCAAGCTGGAAGCGGAAGGTTACGTGAGGAGGGAAGCCGATCCTGAAGACAACCGTTATCATCTGCTTTATTTGACGGACTCGGGACTTGAGGTGGTACCTAAGGTACAGGAAGCATTGGCTCGTGTGAAGAATAAAACCCGGAAAGGTATTGCCGATGAGGAGTATGAATTATTCATCAAGTTGCTGAAAATGGTGCTTCACAATCTGACCGAACAAGGGGAATCGTAATATGAGCATGATTGGGGGAGCAGGCCTGTCGGAAGAACTGTTAAGCTGGGCTGGTGTAACCAAGCATCCGCATCGGTTCGGAGGGGTGGAGTTTCAACTAAACGGTACGGAAATCGGGCATTTGCACGGCAATCATTTGTTTGACCTCCTTGTGCCGATTGCTGAACGCAAGCGGTGGGTCGAAGCTGGGAAGGCAAGTGTGCATCACATGTACCCGGATTCAGGCTGGTTATCCGTTTATTTGAATACCGAGCAAGATGTTGCTTATGCCATCGAAATCGCCCGTTCTAAATATGATCAAATGAAATCGAAGGGTGTGATGAAAAATGATGAACGAGACCTTCCCTTATGAGAAAAAACGAAACCAAGTATTCGGATTAGAAATGGCATATGTGGAAGAAGGAAGCGGAGATCCAATCGTATTCCTGCACGGCAATCCAGCATCCTCCTATCTATGGCGCAACATTATTCCATATGCCCAGAAGTTCGGGCGCTGCATAGTGCCTGATCTCATCGGAATGGGGGATTCGGCAAAGCTTCCGGATAGCGGGCCTCAAGCCTATACCTTCGCCCAACACAGACGCTATCTTGACGAGCTGCTCGCTCAGCTCGGTGTTCGCGAGCGTGTCACTTTCGTCGTTCACGACTGGGGATCGGCCCTAGGCTTCGACTGGAGTAAACGCCATCCCGGCGCCGTCAAAGGCATCGCGTACATGGAGGCGATCATCAAACCGCGCAGTTGGAGTGAAATGCCGGAGAATGGACGCAGCATATTCCAATCGCTCCGGTCGCCGGAAGGAGAGCGAATGGTGTCAGAGCAAAATTCGTTCATCGAGTTCAACTTGCCGGTCAACATATTACGTAAGCTAACGGATATAGAGCTGGCGCATTACCGTCGGCCATTTCTGGAGCAAGGCGAAAGCCGCCGTCCGATGCTAAGTTGGGCACGCCAACTTCCCTTCGATGGAGATCCGGCTGATGTAACCGAAATCGTCACGGAGTATGGTGAGTGGATGGCGCAAAGCGCTGTTCCCAAGCTATTTATTCAATGCACTCCCGGCCTATTGCCCCAAGCCCACATCGATTTCTGCCGTACATGGCCCGTGCAAACCGAAGTTACTGTACCGGGACGCCACTATCCCCAAGAAGACGCACCAGATGAAGTTGGCGAAGCGCTTGCTGCTTGGCTTCATGATTTGGATACTAATTCGATAGAAATATGAATGTGAAGGAAGGCTAGTATGAGAACAGAGAATCAAGTCAAAGCTAAATTAATCCAATTACGAGAACTTCAGAAAGTAAATGATACGGAGGCTATTCGAATTCAAATCGAAATGCTGGAATGGGTTTTGAATCAGCCAACAGAAAGCTATCACTGCAAATAAGATTCTGATTGTTCGTGATCGGATTATGGATGGTATTTATGGCATCATTGGACATACAATCAAAGAATATGGAGTGATACGCTATGGCAGAGAACATCGCTAACAATTCGGAAAAGATGCACTTCATGTTATGGTCCACACCGCCGAGACCCACTTTTCATGTCGACATGACCGAGGAAGAACGGAAGATCATGATGGATCACATCGCCTATTGGACGGATAAGCAGAATCAGGGGATTGCCCTAGTGTTCGGGCCTGTTCTTAATCCCGCATCACCGCATGGGCTTGCTATCATTGAAGTTGAGAATGAAGCTCAAGTTCCCCATATCATAGATGAAGACCCTGCGGTTGTGGCAGGAATCATGTCAACGGAATTTTACCCCATGAAAGCGGTCCTGCCTAGTGAATAAGCGGATAACGAACGTTGAGGTCAAGGAGTAGGCCATCCCGCAAGGATGGCTTTTTCATTTTTTGCGATAGAAGCACGGAGGATTGCCAAGATGGGAGGGAGAAATAGTGGCGTATTTATTTCGTAAGGAAATCATTGATTGGACATCCTGGGCTGCTGTTCTCCAGTCTATTGAAGACTTTCGACCATTAATCAGTGCCATTTTCGAGAAGGAAAGACTAGAGGGCATTGACCGGATCTCGCTGCTAGCAGCAGGAACGAATGCGGTTTTTAGGGTGGGGGAATATGTAATCAAAATATTAGCACCCTGCGAATCTGGCGTAAACCAGGACGCCGATTATGATGTGGAGCTGCAATCCATGCGTCGAGCCTATGAACTAGGCATTCGTACACCGCGAATCGTTGCCGCTTCCAGTTGGCAAGACAAGTATTTATTTGCTTATATAGTCATGGATTTCATTGATGGTGAGCTAGCCGGACACGCATTCAACAAGTACGATGACGCCCAAAAGATGCAGTTTATTCAAGAGCTTAAGCATACGATGTCATTGTTCAACACCATACCTGATAAAGAGATGGATACCCGGATGATTCGTACTCGGGCATTGATGAATTCTAGATGGGAGCCATTTCCCGAGTGTGTGAAGAGGCAGGTTGAAACGATTATTGGCGAACTTGACTTGTCCGATTGCGTGTATGTGCATGGGGATCTGAACGCAAATAATTTGATTCAAGATGAGAATCACCGACTCTATCTCATAGATTTCGCAGAATGCATAGTTGCTCCTGTCTGGTATGAATATCCGCCGATTTTGTTCGATCTCTTCGATCACGATCGGCAAGCGATCAAGGCGTTTATGGCTGATTCTCATCCCCGTGACTTTCAGGATAAAGTGTTTGGCGCACTGTTACTGCATGACTTCGGCGCAGACTTCATTAGGGATATCTACATAAGACACACAGGGAAGATGGTCCAGGAGATGAAGAATATTGACGAAATCAGGAGTATACTTAGTGGACGGTTGAACTAGACCAAGGAGCCTCTGCAGGAGGCTCCTTTTAGGCCAGCTTCAGCTCAACGATAGACTTCGATAACAAATCTATAAATAACCGCGTAGCCTGGCTAATATATTTATCTTTATGGTAGATGATGCCAATTTCTCTGCTGAGCGTTGGATTTACAATCTGAATTGCGGTTAACTGCGCGTCGTTGTACATATTTACATACGTTTTGGATAGCGCGGTCACTGCAGCACCAGTCTTTACAAGGCTAATAATCGTTTCTATCGCTGTAGTTTCAATTATTGGCTCTATAGTTAACCCGCAGCTGTTGCTGGTAAAATCAATGACTTGACGGCACTTATGCGATTGAGGGAACAAAACGACGGGATATTGGTTGATATCCTCAAAGTTAATACGTTCTTGGTCAGCTAGTGGATGCTGGCTGGAAACCACTAAATACATATCTTCTTTGTATAACGGTATTTTGCGTATCCGCTCGTCTTCAATAGGGAAGATTGTGATTGCAAGATCGATTTCATTCTGCATAACGCGTTCCACAATATCGTCTAGGTTAATAACTTTAATCTGTATTTCAGGATAAATATAGTGAAAGTCAAGCAACACAGAGGAGACTAATTGCGTTAGCTCGCCAGGGAGTGCGCCGATGGATAAAGTGCCGCGGGCAACCTTCTGAAGCTCCATGATCTGCACTTTCACATTCTCCAGGGAAGAAAAAATCACTTTGCACTCCGCTAGTAAAATTTTTCCCGCTTCCGTGATGGCAATCTTTTTACCGATTCGGTCGAATAGGGGAACCCCTAATTCATCCTCCAACGTTTTGATTTGATGGCTTAGCGTAGGCTGGCTCATGCCAAGCTTCTCGGAAGCTCTAGTAAAATGCATTTCTTTACAGATGGCTGCAAAGTATTCCAGTTGGCGAAATTCCATGTGATGTGGCCTCACTTTATAACTTACATCGATTATTAGGCATTAAAATGACCAGTTCATTAATGATAATAATAGAATATCAAATATGAATGCATTTCATCAATTAATGAATGGCCATCATGAAGTTAAAAGGTGTGATTTTTCCATCAAAATCCATGATTTATTTCTGATACTCCTTTGGTGTAAAACCGGTTATCTGCTTGAAAATTCTGCTAAAGTAGAATTGATCGGGGTAGCCGACGCTTTCGCCAACTTCTTTGATCGTTAGATTGGGATGATGCGTAAGCAAATATTTGGCCTCGTTGATTCTCAACATCATGAGATAGCGGGAGGGAGGCTCTGACGTATACTTAATGAATATTTTGCTCAAATACGAAGCGGTGAAGTTGAAATGCCGGGCGATATGCTCGAGGCTGAGCTCCTTAGTGAAATTTTCCTTCATAAAATCGCGAACAAGCTGAACGGTATCCTCTGGATTCGGAGCGGGATGCGGGCTCAGTCCTCTCAAGCGCTCCTCAAACTGCGCACGCTCGCTCTCTATAAGGGTAATCATCCGTGAGATGACTCGTTGCAGTTCATCCGTGGAAACGGGTTTAAGCAAATAATCGTTGACATTATACTGCATAGCCCGCTTAGCATACTCGAAATCCGCATAGCCGCTGGTGATGATCTTACGGATACGGGGGAAATACATATGCAGAATATGGATAAGCTCCAGTCCGTCCATGACGGGCATGCGAATATCAGTAACGAGGAGATCCGGCTGCTCCTGGCGCACTAGCTCTAACGCATCCTTGCCATCCTGCGCTGCACCTACGACTTTGACCGCATGGTTACCGCTTTCGATTCGCTTCACAAGATTGTTGCGGATCAAATCTTCATCCTCAACGACAATGACCTTAACCAACCGATTTGCTTCCATGACCATGATGATCGTTGATGCCTCCTTGATCTAAAGTTCCGCCTATGAGGACGGTCGCACCTTGTCCCGGTCCATTCCCGATCCGGAAAATCGTTTCGTTGCCATACATCAGTTTCAGACGGATATAAATGTTCAGCAGCCCCATCCCGTTCAGCTTGAGCAGTGGAAGGACGTTCGTCTCATTGATTTCGCGTATTTTGTTATGCAGATGAGATAAGCTTTCCTCACTAAACCCGCCGCCATTATCCGAAACCTCAATTCGCCAGCTCCTTGCATCCATGGTGCCGGTTACACGGATAAACCAAGGAGGATTCTGTTTGGTTGCGAATTTGAGCGAGTTTTCCACAAGCGGTTGAATGATTAGCTTCGGGATGTACAGATCAAGGATGCGCTCATCTAAACGGAACTCGTAATGCAGCTTACGGCTAAAGCGGATTTGATTGATTTCCAAATATTTGCGGGTATGAAGCACTTCCTCCTTAAGCGCAACAAGCGAGCCGTCCGTAGAGAAATAACGGAGGAAATCGGACATATTTTCGGTCATCGCAACGATTTCTTCGTTCATATTCTCCTGCGCCATGACTTGAATCGTAGTAAGCGTATTATATAGAAAATGCGGATTCATTTGCGTCTGCAAAGCGACGAGCTTCGCTTGAAGTTCTTGATGCTGCGACATCAGCAAATCCTCCATGGACTGTTTGAGCCGCATGCTCATCTTCACGAACGACCCATGCAGTTGGTCGAGCTCATTCAATCCGCTGTTTAGCTCGAAGGCTGCAGCACGAACGGTGCCTAGATCTTCCAGACGCATTGATTTAATGGAACGGTGAATGTTCAGAATAGGACGTGTGATTCGTTTGGCGGCGAGGAAGGAAAGGACAATGGCCAACAACAGAATGACGAGTGCAATAAGTACGGTCCGCTTCGCAAAGGTAAAAAGCGGTGATAACAATTTGCTTTCGGATACGATCATGACCGTATTGAAGCCAGTAAAATCGGAGTGATGCAGTGACAGCAGCGCTTTCTCGCCCGTATCCGGGTTGAGGAACGATTGCCCTGTGCCTGGATCGACCTTGCCTTTGAAACTCATATAAGGTTCATACCGGTCTTTGTCTGCATTGGTCGGGAAGATGATATCACCTGCATGGTTGTAGACCAGTACTTTGGCTTGATACGGGTTCCGTTCCGTGAAATCGATAGCGCTTTTAAAGACTCGGTTAAAGTACTGCTTAACCTCGATAATACCCATCGGAGCGTTGTACGTGTCATAGAAGAGGCGGAATAGAGAAACGGAGTACTGCTCCTGGCTCGACGAGATGAAGCGCGACATTTCCTCATCGGGAACGGGGAGCGCAATGTATTTGCCATCCGCATTGTTCATTACAGGCTCAAACCATGATTTCTCGCTTGGAACATATGTTCGCTCGCCGTTATCGAAGCCATTCCCATAGACTTTGCTTTTGAAATCGTACAAATACAACTGTTCGACCGGTCGGGAAGGACCGATTGCCGCCGTTAGAATGTCCGTTAATTCTTTGGCGTTTTGCACGGAATTATCAAAAGGGGAAACGTTTGCGGTTGACGTTTGTTTGATGTCCTCATTCTTCGTAAGGGACAGATAGCGTTGGAAATGGTTTTTCACAAGGTTGGAGTACATGACGTTCAAGGATACATCGTTTAATTTACGGAATTCCGAATCGATACTATCCTGCATGGACTGTCCCATGCTTTCCAATGAGTCTGTCGCGTTCTTGCGTATCAAGTCGGAGGCCCACAGATAGAACCATGCGACCAGAACGGTGAACACGATAACGATTAACAACGAGTAGGTGGAGAAGAGAATCGTTTGAATGTTGCGGTATTTAGTCCACATGAACGGCCTCCAAACACGAGCTGCGTCGGTAATGGTTTCATTTTCAACCCGTCGAGACGTTTTGTCAAAGTTTTTCTGTAAGCGCAACCAAGTAAAATAAATGCATAAAAGGAGTCGGATTTCTCCATGTTCCACAGGCAACGGGCTATCTATAATGAAGGCATGACTGAAATGTAAGCGGATTTATGAGGGCATAAACCAAGGGGAGTGGTGTTATGAGAAAACCTTTATGGATGTTGGCAGTTTCCGTTATTACCGTGGCACTGGTCGGGGGATGCAGCAGCAGCTCAGTACCAACAACAGGGAGCAGCGCTTCAACTCCGGCAGCAACAGGATCGGCAGAGTCCTCTAAAAAAGACGTAACGCTAACGTACATCGCAAGCCAAGGTTGGATTAAGGATACGGAGATGCAGCTGGCCAAAAAGTTCGAGAGTGAAACCGGTATTCGTATCGATTATCAAATCATTCCGGCCGACCAGTATTTCAATGTGCTCAAAACAAAGCTCAATGCCAAAGAAGGTCCCGATCTGTTCGGCGGACAAAGCGGCAAAAGCGAAATTAGCTTGAATTACAATGTGGAAAAGAATGCTGTCGATCTAAGCGACCAGGAATGGGTGAAGCGGGAAGATAAGCTATCGTTGGAGCAGCTTTCTCTGAACGGCAAAGTGTATGCGCTTACGATTTGGGATACCGGCAACAGCTTCGTCGTCGTTTACAATAAGAAAATTTTTGAAAAGCTAGGACTCCACATTCCGAAGACATACGAGGAATTTAAGCAAGCCTCCTTAAAGATCAAGCAGGCCGGTATAACACCTCTGTATGAGCCGATCGCCGACGGGTGGCATCACGTGCTCTGGTTCGCTGAACCGGGCCCGCGCTACGATGAAGTTACGCCGAATCTTTATAACGATTTGAATGCGAACAAGAAGAAATTTGTCGATGATCCAACGATGAAAGCTTCGTTGACGCAGCTGAAGGAAATGTACGACCTCGGATTCTTCGGCGACAATGCGTTCTCCGATACAGGTGCCGATACGGCGAACAAACTGGCTAGCGGCAAATATGCGATGGCCTTGTCAACCCAAAGTACGCCGAATGATGTCGCCAAGGTCAACCCTGAATGGAAAGCTGAAGACTTCGGATTCTTCCCGATTCCGCTGGCGGACAATCAGTTTTACTACATCAACCCGGGAGGTCCCAGCAAGTTCGTCTATTCGGGGTCCAAACATATCGAAGAAGCGAAGCAGTATTTGGCCTTTCTTGCCAAACCGGAAAATTTGCAATATATGGTGGACAACGACAAGACCGTTTCCAACCTTAACTTCTCAGGTCTGAAAGATAAGTACACCGAGGAGCAGAAAAAGCTGTTCGCTGCTTATCCGAAAAGAGGGACGGATATTCAGGATTATGTCAATTATGTGAATCCGCAATGGATGGATATGGGGAAAGATATCGTCGCCATGTTCAGCCAATCAATGGAGCCGGCCGATGTGTTGAAGAGCATCGACAAACGAAGATCCGATATGGCGGGAGTAGCCAAAGATCCGGCTTGGGCGAAATAAAGAGACAGATTCTAAACGGAGTGGGGAGCATACCGAAATGAACAATAAGATTTATCCTTCTTATTTCAGTTGGGCTACACTCGGATTATACTTGGTTTTCTTTATTGTTCCAGGCTTGATGGGCTTCTATTATTCATTCACGAATTGGAATATGTACTCCGATGAGATTCAATGGATCGGCTTCGACAATTTCAAATCGCTTTTTTCTGCCGATGAGAAATATATGAAGTTCATTGCCAATACGATCAATTTTACGATATCGACGGTGGTCCTGAAGACGTTACTTGGGCTTGCGTTCGCGGTTGCGCTGAATGAAGGCATTCGAATGAAAGGATTCCACCGCGTCATGATTTTCATGCCGTCTATCGTGCCGATGCTGGTTGTCGGTCTTATTTTCAAATCGGTGCTCAATCCTGCGACCGGTCTGCTGAATGAGTCGTTGCGGGCCGTTGGATTGGATATCCTGACGCAGAAATGGCTCGTCGACGTGAATTGGGCGTTCAAGTCGATTATCGCGGTCGACACTTGGAAAGGTGTCGGCTATATCATGATTATTCTTCTTGCCGGCTTGCAATCCATCTCCAAATCCTACTATGAAGCTGCCCAAATTGATGGTGCTAACAGTTGGCAAAAGTTCAAGTACGTGACGGTCCCATTGCTAATGCCTGCGCTTGTCGTCACGACGGTGCTCAATCTGCTGCATGGGCTCAAGGTATTTGAAGTTGTGTATGTGTTGACCAACGGAGGTCCCGGGTATGCGACGGATGTGCTGTATACGACGATTTTCAAGGAATTTTCCCAAGGCCGTTATGGTGTGGGGACAGCACTGTCAACCGTTCTGTTCTTGTTCATGACAATCGTCGGTTATTTCGTGATCCGGTTGATGGCCAAAGAGGAGGAACATAGTGCATGAAAATGAACCTTGCCGTTTCACTGCTACGCAACTCATTCGCCTGGATACTCAGCCTGATCATGTTCGTTCCGCTACTCCTGATCATCATCAATTCACTGAAGACGCAATTGGAGGCGAACTCCATGAGCATGGCGCTGCCTGGAAGTCTGCAGTGGAGCAATTACGCCATCGTGATCGAACAAGGCAAGCTCATTCAATCGTTCTTTAACAGTCTGCTTTACGCCTCCGTATCCACCGTGCTCGGGATTGCGCTTGCTGCTATAGCCGCTTATGTATTTTCCAGGAACCGTACGCGTCTCCATAGAATCCTGTATTTGTTTGTCATCATGGGTATTGCCATGCCGGTCAACTTCGTCACGCTGACGAAAGTCATGCAAATGACACATCTTATTAATACACAGCTTGGCATCATCGTTTTGCTGGCTGTGGGCTCAATCCCGTTCAGTGTTTTTCTGATCTACGGCTTCGTTGCCTCGGTTCCCCGAGAATTGGATGAGGCGGGCATTGTGGATGGATGTCCGCCTTTCCGGCTATTTTACGCCATTGTGCTGCCGCTCTTGGCACCTGTCGTTGTGACAGTGGCCATTCTGAATTTCATGGGGGCATGGAACGACTTCGTGCTTCCGTTATATTACTTGAACTCCTCGACTAAGTGGCCGATGACGCTGGCCGTATATAACTTCTACGGGCGGTTCCAGGTGAATTGGAATTTAGTGTCAGCGGATATTGTGCTGACTACCCTTCCGGTCATCATCATTTACTTGCTAGGCCAGAAATACATCATTTCCGGGATGACCTCCGGATCGGTGAAGGGATAGCGGAGCGGCGCGAGTCCTCTTCACTGCATTTTTCACAAAAGGAGCTGTGTACGCATGAATTCTTACAAATACAAG
This sequence comes from Paenibacillus sp. MAHUQ-63, assembly GCF_028765165.1. GTDB lineage: Bacteria > Bacillota > Bacilli > Paenibacillales > NBRC-103111 > Paenibacillus_E. Next base: position 538,345 of record NZ_JARADB010000004.1, read on the forward strand.
CTAGGTGTCATCGGTCTTGGCGAAGGCCGCAGCATTCTCTCGGCCTCGCTGCAAAGCGACCGTTGGGAGCTGGTTAACGTTTGCGATATGAACGAAGAGATGTGTAAGCTGCGCAGCAAGGAGTTCGGCCTTACACGGTATACCCTTCGCTATGAGGACTTGCTGAATGATCCCGACATTGAGGTCATTGCCATCTATACACCGGACCAGCTGCATGGACGGCACATCACATTGGCTTTGGAAGCCGGCAAACATGTCATTGTAACCAAGCCGCTGCTTCATTCACTAGAAGAAGCAAACGAGCTGCTTCAAGTGTGGAAAGCTTCGGGAAAGCACGTATTTGTCGGGCAAAGCTCCCGGTTTTTCGAGCCGATGCTTCATCAGCGTAATGACTTCATGGCCGGCCGCCACGGGGAAGTGGATACGGTCGAGGCCTCGTACATTTCAGACTCTCGCTGGTTCTTGCAGAAAGATTGGAGCAGGCAGCGAGGGTTCAGTTGGTTGTATAACTTTATGATCCATGCTGTAGATCTGGCCAAATGGTACTTGCCGGACATCGAAGAAGTATTCGGATACGGTCATTCGAGCAGCACGAACGAAGCGTATGGATTGACTGCACCTGATACGATGAGATTTGTCATGAGAGATGGGGAGGGGCGAATTGCCCAAGTCGCCGGCTCCTACACCAAGCCGTCGCTGCAGCATGTTGATCCAGGCATCAGCTGTACACTCCGGGGAACGAAGGGAACCAGCCGAGCCTTGTACTCCAAGCTGTTATATCACACTCACTTTCCGCCGGAGCAGCCGGTTACCCACTCGTTCGAAGAGAAATCCCCCTATTATTTCCGGTTTGAGGGAGATAGCCACCACGCCGGCGAATATCAAAACTATATCGAATATTTCGCAGAATGCTTGGATCGCGGGGAAACCCCTAAACCGGATTTGAAAGAAGGTATCCATACGTTAGCCTTGCTGACTGCGATGGAGAAAAGTATGGAGATCGGTCAGCCTGTGAACGTGCATGACATTTTGAAGTCATTTTCTTTGAATTTATAAGACGTGCAAATGCTTTTTGCTAAAGCTTTGGCCGGGATACTAAGGTATAATAATTATGGAACGAAAAGCAGAGCGTTCTGGCGGAATACATCGGTTACGGTGTGGAGTGCAGCTCGATAAATAAAGGAGGCTGTATCGATGAATGTCAGTTTGAACTGGATTTCAGCAGGCGGTTTGGAAGCGCTTAAACAAGCGGGCAAAAAAGTGATACGAGGAGGTATCGCTGTATTTTACCATGAAGAACAAGTCTACGCGGTGGACAACCGCTGCCCGCACTTAGGCTTCCCGCTCCATATGGGGAGCTTATGCGACGGCATGTTGACGTGCCATTGGCATCATGCCCGGTTCGATGTCTGCAGCGGCGGTACGCTGGATCCATGGGCGGATGATGTGCCTTCGTACGAAGTGCGGATCGACAGCGGCGAAGTATGGGTAAATCCGGTTTCCCGAAGAGTGGAGGGCGTGGATAAATATAAGCATAGACTGAAGGAAGGACTCGAGCAAAATATCGGCATTGTCATCGCGAAAGCGGTCGTCGGACTGATCGAAGCGGGGGTGCCGGAGCAGGACATCGCCCGCGTCGGCATCGAATTCGGCACAACCTACGGTACCGGCTGGAACGCGGGACTTACGATACTTACAGCGATGGCGCAGATCGTCGACAAGCTGGACAAGAACGGCAAGATCCTCGCTTTGTACCAAGGTCTTGTCCATGTCGCAAGGGGAAGCTCGGGTCGAGGAACCCGCCACCTGCTGTCCGCACTTCCGTCAGCGGACGTGCCGTTCGAACGGTTGACGGAATGGTATCGCAACTGTATAGAGGTGAGGGATACTCAGGGAGCGGAGAAAGTGCTGATCACCGCGATTTCGAAGGGCATTGATGCGAAGCGGCTGTCGGATATGATGCTTATCGCTGCAACAGATCACTTTTACTTAGACGGCGGTCATGTGTTCGATTTCCACAGCAAAGCTTTCGAAGCGCTGGAGTGGGCGGACTCATCGCAAAAGGAGCGGGTGTTAACCTCGCTCGTACCGATGATGGCGCGTCCGACAAGGAGCGAGGAGCTGCACCAATGGCAAGCGCCCCTCAATCTTGTAGAACCGATCAAGCAAGCGGTTCAGGAGCTTGAAAGGCATACAGCGCAGACCATGTCCGTTGGAGAGGCAGCGGATTCGCGGCAGCAGTCAGCCCGGTCTGCCGATACGGAAGAGCAGCTGCTGCAGCTGCTGCTGAGTGATTCGCCGGAGCAGACGATCGCTTTGCTGCGAGACCTGCTCATCTCGGGAACGGCTCCCGCGCAATTGGCGCAGATCGTAGCATTGGCCGCCGCGGAACGGATCGTTCGGTTCCATACGCAGAACGATTTCGGCGATTGGATTGCCGTCCTTCATACGTTCACTTATGCTCACGCCGTACACGAAAGGCTTCTGCAATCGGATGAGCCGCTGCTGCAGCGGGCGATTTTTCATGGAGCGGTCAGCGTATATCTGGACCGTTTCTTGAACGTGCCGGCAGCTGCGCGGCCCAAGCCGTCCGGCTCCGCAGCGCCTGCCAATCATCAGGAGCTGCTCGATTTGCTGGATCTGCGCCAGCAGGTCGGACCGGCTGCGCAGTGGGTCGTGAACTACCTGCATGGCGGCGGTGAGCCCGGAGCTCTGATGAATACGCTTGGTCATGCGCTGCTGCGGGAGGATGCGGAATTCCATTCTTTCCAAATGTATGAGGCCGCTGTAGCCGAATACGACCGCTGGCAAGCGGTGACAGGCTCTTTTGCGGAGAAGGCCAAAGAAACGATGCTGCTTGCCTGCACCCGATATTTGGCCGCACATGCGCCAACTGCACGCGAGCTCCCGCATACGGCCAAAATTGCCTGGAGGCTGCACAAAGGCGAACGGTTGTTTGAGGAGGAATAACACCGCAGAAATGCGTTCTTTTAGGGATGGGGCATCAAGCTCCATCTCTAGTTTTGATTTTTCTGCTATTCAGTTGATAATACGTCTCTATTCACTGCTAGGGGGATTTGTTCCATCCAACCGTACTCAATCATAATTTTGGCTGCATCATTAACGAATGATGTGAGCTGCACTAATGACTTTCCATAGAGGGTTCCTAAGTCATGCCTGCCATTTACAGCCGCTGAATTGCCAATCGCTCTAATTTTCATTGAAAACATGTCAATCTTATGAAACAACATTAACTTGTCTGAAAATGGAGAGAAGGTTGACGATGTAACCAGATGGTCAAGAAAGGACGGTGAAGGCAAATTTTCACGATGTAATTTTTCCATATATTGTTCGACTTGCTTATGCGTCATTTCCTTACCTTCCGTAAACAATTTACGAATCTTTTCGGATTTGACGACTTGGCCAAATGACATGATTAAAGCTTTGCTTGTAACATTGTTTTCAATATTATCATGCAAATGGGCAATTTCTAAGGCGTGCAAAGATCGTACATGGCCTAAAAAACCATTTAAAAAATCTTGATGAACATATTGCACATGATCTGGTACCGGGATAATCGGCGGTTTAATGATTAGTCCTTTGCTCATCAATACTTCGTTGATTTGTACAATCAGAGCCATGGTGGCATCCATGCAATAAATAAAAAACTCTCTGACATCCTTCCTAAAAACAAGCGGAATAGCTACGTTGTAAATGCTCATACCTGCTTTAGCTGCATATTTCAAATAATGAACATAGTAGACATCTTCATACAAACGAGGAGCACCGAGGTTAACGTCCTCATCGGAAAACCCATTAGGAATCGGAAAATTCTCTTTCCTGAGTATATGTTCGGTAGTGTTCATGAACTCTAAGCTTAATTTTAGTGCATGCTCCAATAACTTTTTGATATCCTCATCCTCAACGTGATGAAGGTAATAACTCAATATACATTTGGACATGCTGTTTCCCACATACGTTGCCCAAAGCTTGCCCATTTCTGCTGACGTTAGTTTTTCATAGGTAGTTGACGCAGTTGATTTGATTTTGATGGGTTTAATCGTTTCCATATAAACTCCCACTAATTTATTTTTGCTTAGTATTTCCTCTCCTGTTAATCATATTCCGTAGGTTCACCCTGGGTAGCAGATTCCCGAGCCCTCACTAGGTACTAATAGAACTATACGAGTCATATTCTTTTAAAAACAAGAAGAAGGTGCGTATAGGTTGTTAAAAAAAGTTGGGGTTAATCTACTGCCGATTGTAAGTAACATAAATTTACCGACAGTTCTGAAGACTGCTATACTTCCGGGTGAGTCCGTAGAAAGATTATTCATTTCAACCCAAGTAGGAGAGATCTTCTACATAGGAAACGGAGTCGTAAGAACGTTTTTGGATATTCGCCATCGACTCCTTCAACTTGGTGCTTCTCGCGGCGGATACGATGAACGAGGCTTACTAGGGCTAGCGTTTCATCCCGATTTTTATTATAACGGTCTATTTTATCTTCACTATTCAGTAGCAGGAACGCAAGGTCCAGGTGCTCTGACGAATCCTTTCAAACCTGACCCGTGTGATCCGGCAACCTTGAACCTGCAATGGATTCATAGAGAAACTCAGTATGATCACATCGATACAGTTGAAGAATGGATCATGCAGCCGGCAGGGCAACCTCAGAAACGACGGACATTGCTGAACATCAGAAGACCATTTTTGAATCATAATGGCGTCAACAGCTTAAACTTTTCACCTGAATCAGGCAAACTTGTATTAACAACCGGAGATGGCGGATCGGGCTTTGATCCATTCAATCTAAGCCAAGATGATATGGAAATCGCCGGTAAAATTATTGAAATCGACGTCGCAATGCCAACATTCATCGATTCTCCGCCCGTCGTCACACGGTTTAATGAACTCCCGGCGTCGATTCAGGGAATGTTGACCGTGATGGCCAAAGGGATTCGCAACATACCAGGGATTTCTTTCCACAGGGTATATAATCAGTATATGAAATATGTAGGAAATGTCGGACAAGATCTGGTCGAGTCGATATTCGCATTCATTCACTACCAGCCAATCCCGGTTACTCAGCTTGTGCAAGCTTCACTTATGCATCGTGAGCTTGACGAGGAAGGAGTTATTAATTTGGGCTGGCGAGGGTGGGAAGGCGGCTTCCCGACGTCGATGATGAGAAGCTGCCCCAACCATCCAACTCTGGATGAGAAAACAATTGCGTATTATAAGGAGGCTGTTCTAACTTCGACGAGGCGTCTTTCGCCAATAACTAGTTACTTTCATAAAGATCCGCGGCCCGATAAATTTGGAGGAACTGCACTTACGGGAGTCCAACCCTATCAAGGGTATGCAATCCCGGATTTAACGGGAAGCGTCGTGTTTACCGATTTGGCACGGAATGAAGAGAATCGGCCTCCGGCTAGAGGTGTCTTAGCCTATACCAAGGTAAGAAATGACTGCAAACCAAGTGAGTATAGTGTTATTGAAACCAGCTATAATTTTGGCACTCAACCCGTTTATTATGTCAGTTTGGGGACGAATTTGGATCAGACCAGACTTTATCTAGGGGTTTATCATTCTATGAAAGTGGCTGAATATAGCCAAGGTGCTGTTTTTGAAATTATTCCATAATCCGAATTCGGTACCTAACAGGCACCGGATTCAAAAAACAAGGAGTACAGGCTCCTTGTTTTTTTGAATTATCCATAACGATTCCCGTCCCATTGATAGAATGCAAGCAGCTCAAGGTCAATTTCGAGCCCAATTCCACTGCCACTGGGTAGCGTGATTTCACTATTCGTAGGATAGAGGGGCAATAATTTGGTAAAAGGGTTCTCCATGGCATCCCATTCTACGGGTTCGATGGCGTCATGCTCCATTTTACTCCAAGGTTCCACACAGGCTTGAGCCATAAGCGCATATAACCTTGACAGGGCACCATCATAGGAATGCGGTGTTACGCGAACGCCAAAGCTTCTGGCAAGACTTAACGTATCCCTGTATCCGTCAATGCCCTTCTCATGCATAGGATCCGGCGTGATGAAATCAAGAGCATGCTGGCAGCAAATAGGCAGATAGTCTGCTGTTGTTCCGATATTTTCTCCTCCGGCAAGGGGCGTGGACAAGCGCTGTCTTAACGCTGCGTATTCTGTGACGCGCTTAACCTCCAGTGGCTCTTCGAGCCACAGCAAATTATCCCATGAAGCAAGCAATGACTGCCAACGTAGAACGGCAATGGCATCATAGCTTTGATTGGCATCCAATGCCAGTTCAATCTTGCCTTGCAGCACCTCTTGAACCTTAAGGATATGCTGCTGATCTTCCGATATGGATTTCCCGCCTATCTTTACTTTAATCTTGTTAAATCCTTCGTTGATTGCTTGCTCAATACCGCTCAGAGAGACCTTTTGCCAATGGCTTTCATCCGAATAGCTTTGAAACGAAGCATATACGGGCACTTTCTCCCGAAACTTGCCTCCCCAGAGGTCACACACGGATAAATGGTTGGTCTTGGCCAGTATCTCGGTTAATGCCATGCTGACTGCGGCAGATGAACGGGAGTGCCATTTCTTCAATGTCGACACGATGGTATTCCGATCTGCAGCACATTTGCCAATCAAATAGGGGATGATTCGTTCTTGAAAGCCTTTATGTACGGTAGGCAACCAATCGATACATTCTCCCCAACCTTCGACACCTGAGTTTGTCGTGATACGAATCAGATAACAGGTGCGATAGGTTTTCATTCCATTGGCATCCCCATACGGCTTGGGAAGGCGGTAAAAGAGTGGAAAGGTATCAATTTTACGAATTAGCAATAGTACGACCTCCAGAGATTAAATCAATGGGGAGCGTCTCCCCATTATCCATTCGAAATCACGCCTCCGGTAATATGAACAAATTGGCCGGATACATAAGAGGAATCATCCGAAGCCAGATAAACGTAGGCAGGGGCGATCTCATAGGGCTGGCCTGCACGTTTCATCGGCGTTTGTGCGCCCCAGTTTGCAACCTGATCCGGCGGGAAAGAGGCCGGAATTAGCGGTGTCCATATCGTTCCAGGGACGACGCCGTTAACGCGTATACCACTCGCGATAAGAGACTTGGATAAGGAACGTGTGAAGGCGACAATGGCTCCTTTGGTCGCCGAATAATCGATTAATTGCTCGTTCCCTTCATAGGCCGTTAAGGATGCCGCATTGATGATCGTGCTGCCCGGCTTCATATGAGGTAATACGGCTTTGGATAAATAAAAAATGGAGTAAAAATTGGTCCGGAACGTTCTCTCCATTTGCTCGGAAGTGATATGTTCCAAGCTGATCTGGACATGCTGCTCCGCAGCGTTGTTAACGAGTATATCCAGCCTGCCGAATTTCGCTATCGTTTCGGTCACGATTTGCTTGCAAAACGCCTCGTTACCGATATCTCCAGCCATGGTCACACATTGGCGGTCATATTGTTCCACATATTGCTTCGTTTCCTCCGCATCTGAATGCTCGTTCAGATAGACGATCACGATATCGGCGCCTTCCTTGGCATAAGCACAGGCAATGGCCCGCCCTTGTCCGCTATCCCCTCCGGTAATAATGGCCACTTTATCCTTCAGCTTGCCGCTGCCTGTGTAGTCAGGATTATCAAATACGGGGCGCGGGTTCATCCGTGATTCAATACCGGGCTGCTGCTCCTGGTGCTGTGCTTGGTATGGAGGCAGTGGTTTCATCGGTGAAAGTAAACCACTCGAATTATGCGTTGTGTTCGATGTCATAGGTTGCTCTCCTCATGATGGTTGTTTGGGGAATTCCGGGAACGGAATCCGGCCGATCTTAACATCAAGCAATACGGGTTTACTGCTTGACCGCGATTGCAGAAAGGCTTCATTGAACTCATCAGAGTTCCTAATTGTGTAGCCATCCCAACCGCAAGCTTCCGCCACCCTAGCAAAGTCAGGATTGGTCAATTCGGTTCCTTCAGGCTGCAAACCTTTCAAGAACATTTTATCCCGCTCCATTTGCAGAGTACCGTTATTATAAACAACAACGGTTATTGCCAGCTGATATTGTGCAGCGGTAATCAAGTCAGCCATAACCATGCCTAGACCGCCGTCTCCTGTGATGCAGATGACTTGTTTATCCGGGGAGCATAGTTTGGCGGACATGGCTGCAGGCAGACCGAAGCCCATGGTACGCCATCTGCTCGAGAGCAGAACCCTTTGATGTCCAGGCCGGAAATTCCTTAGAAACCAGAGTGTTGCATCGCCCTCATCCAAAGCTACAATCGCATCATCGTCCAGATGCTGCTCCATCAGGTGAATGACGTTTGCAGGGTGAAGCGGAGAGGAGGATTGATTGCGTTCCTTGTCGGTTTGCTCGGACCATCGCTGTTTGCCTGCCCGAACCTGGTCAAGCCAAGCTTGATTGGGCAGATGTCCTTGTAAACCTGCTATCAGCTGCGGCATGATCTTCGCGGGATCTCCGATACACCCGATATCAACGGGAACGGCGATACCGATGTCATCTTGATGCTTGGCGATTTGGATCACTTGCGCAGTGTGAGGAACATCACCATCCGGCCACCAAGAGGATTCGATCACAAGTATAACATCCGCCTTTTGAAACAAATGGGTGAGGGAGGGGTTCCCGCCTTCGCCTAGCCAGCCTAACAACCATGGGTTGTTGTCCGGGATGGCGCCTGTGGCCCCATAGCTTAAGGCGATACCGCAGCCCCATATTTCCGCAAAAGTCTGAATCGATGTTTGAGCGGCCTGGGCCGCATCGCCTACCAGAATCATAGGCTGCTTCGCAGTGCTTATGAGAGACAGGATCTGCTGTACAGTCTCCGTACCGGGTAAAAGGGTAGGATTAGACGGACGTTCAAACGGCTGCGCAGTAGTAGCCATCGCGAATAGATCCGCAGGAATGGATAAGTGTGATACCGTTCGATGCAAGCAAGATGTGAGTACGGCTTGTTTCAAGGCGTCGATGACCGCGTCCGGATGAACGATGAGTTGACTATAGGGAGCTAGGGCATCTGCCAATACCTGCTGATTGATATATTGCTTATAGAATGTCCCGATTTTGCGAAGCGGTGCTTGTCCGCTAATGGCTAGCACAGGGGCTTTATCCAAGTAGGCGTCGCCTAAGCCATTGAGAAGATTGGCCAGCCCTGGACCCATCTGTGAGATACAGACACCCAGCCGTCCTGTTAGCTTGGCCTCGGCAGAAGCCATTAAGGAGGCGACGGATTCGTGTCTAACCGCGATGAACGAAATCGTTTTATGCTTAGCTATAGCATCCATGAGTCCGAAAATGGCATCGCCCACGACGCCATAAATCCGTTCAACGCCTAAGATACTGAGCTGCTCAAGGATCAACTCAGCAACCGTGTAAGGCTGCTGCGTCGGAGTCACCCTTTTTGATGAATGGTTATCTGCAGTCGTTAACATCGATATTTTTGAACTCCTTGTCTCATTTCCACCTAGTATGTGCGTATATGCAGAATATATTTGGTAACTCGAGGAAATAATTTGAAACGACAATACTGCGAAGAAAGAGGGGTTACGATGAATTGGTCAGCATGGTCACTCGACAGAGTGTTAATCTTGTTTGTCAGTTTGGCTTTTCTCGTGATTGGTATTCAAGTTACGATGTTTCATTATCGGCAAAATTTCACCCATAAAGCGATGTGGGTACCCGTCATTTCTTCACCGATTTTCCTGATAACGGGTCTGGTGTTAGCCTGGTATAACGCTGCTTGGCTGCACAACTTGTTTATGGTTCTCATGTGGTTCGGTACGGTAGCCGGTTTGATTGGATTCTATTTCCACTTCAGAGGGGTAGGCATTCGAGTTGGCGGATGGGCTTTACGCAACTTTCTCATCGGACCGCCGGTCACACTGCCGTTAATGTTCTCGGCGCTCAGTGTTCTCGGCTTGATCGCGATGTACTGGAAAGTTTGGTGATCTCATGACCCAAATTGGCCACTATCCTTCTTTCGATGTCATGGACGAACAGGATGCGTGGGACGATCATACGCAATCTATCGTAACCTCGCGGCTGAATTCGGAGATCACCTTTCATTTTCTAACCGAACCGGAAACGAAGTTACTCCGACGAATCTGTTCGATCCTGGTCAATGATCAGAGAGCCGACGTATTGGATTATATTTTGGTTCATATTGATCAGACCCTTCATCAATCGCCGGGAGAAAGTCAGAGAAAAGTCGGCGTACCCCATGCCTCCGAGTTAGTCAGGTCAGGTCTTGGCGCCATTGAGCAAGGGGCACGCCTGACATACGATGCTGCTTATACCGAACTGGATACCCAAGAGCAAATACAATATTTACAATCGATAAGCGCGTCTATGGCCGAACCTCAACATATTTGGAGCCCTATACCGCAGAAAGAACTATTCAAGAAGCTGATGAATTTGACAATAGAATCCTATTGCTCGCATCCGAATGTATGGTCGGAGATCGGTTATGCAGGCCCGGCTTATCCGCGAGGATATGTACGAACGGAGATAGGTCAATTGGATCCTTGGGAGGCGAAACCACAACGATGATAGAACGCAGATACGAAGGTGAAGAAGTAGATGTGGTAATCGTAGGGGCCGGGGCGGCGGGCGGCGTGCTGGCCAAAGAATTAAGCGAAGCCGGCATGCGTGTTGTCGTCTTAGACGCGGGACCCTTCCGGGATCCGCAGAAAGATTTCGCCAGCGATGAGCTCTCTATGAAGAATCTGGGTTGGCAGGACACCCGAATTGTAGATGGGAATGACCCCTTGCAGATGGGACACAATAACTCGGGGCGCGGGATCGGCGGCGGCACCGTCCACTTTACAGCTGTCTTCTTGCGGTTTCACCAATCGGACTTCAAGGTCAAATCCATGGATGGCGTTGGGGACGATTGGCCGATCGATTATACGGACTTGGAACCGTATTACACCAGAATTGAAAAAGAAATTGCCGTATCCGGTCCGAAGCACTTTCCTTGGGGGGAGTATCACGGACCCTACCCTTACCCGGAAAGGGAGCCGCTTAGCCCGAACGCTTATATGTTCATGAAAGGCTGTGAGAAGCTCGGCATTCGTTCGTCGGTTCCGCCGCTTGCGATCCTCTCCGCACCGTTCGAAGGCCGCCCTCCGTGCATTAATCGAGGGTTTTGCAATCAAGGATGTATGCCGGACGCCAAATTCAGCACGTTGATCGTTCATATTCCCAAAGCGATCAAAGCCGGAGCAGAAGTGCTGGCCGATTGTATGGTCACGCAAGTACTGATGGGGAAGGATGGCAAAGCCAAAGGAGTCACCTTCGTTCACGATGGGAAAACGTATGAACAAAGAGCAAAGCTGGTTATACTATCGGCTTTTGTCGTCGAGACGCCTCGCCTGCTTCTCCATTCTGCGAATGCCCAATTTGCAGATGGATTAGCCAACAGCAGCGGCATGGTAGGGAAATCCATTATGGTGCACAGCAGTCAGGACGTCTATGCCAAATTCGATCAAGAAATCAGGCTATACAAAGGGACTCCCGTTTTGGCAACCACCCAAGACTTTTACCGCACCGACCCTCATAACAATTTCGTCCGTGGTTATACCCTGCATGCGCACGGAGCAAGACCCGTTGCTTTCGCCAGCGGAATTGCTAAGGCCAAGGGAGGGCCGATTTGGGGGGAAAGATTCAGGGAGACATTGCTCGATTACAATTACTATGGTCGAGTTACTCTGGTTGGCGAAGTTCTGCCAAATGCAGCGAACCGGGTGACTTTAGCGGACGAAAAAGATGAGTACGGATTGCCAAGAGCCAAAGTGACATTTAGTTACGGCGATAATGATACCAAACTCATTGATCATGCGGTCAGTAACATGAGCGCAATTCTTGAGGCCGCCGGCGGCACAGTGGAATTCGTCATTCCAGATACCGCTCATATGATGGGAGGGTGTCGGATGGGGAACGATCCACAGTCATCTGTTGTGAATTCATATGGACAAACGCATGATATTCCTAATCTTTTCGTCTGCGATGCGAGTATTTTCGTCACCTCGGGCGCCGGCAACCCAACGAATACGGTCATGTCATTGGCGCTAAGGACGGCCGATTATATCAAAGAGAAAGCGAAGAAACTCGAATGGTAAGGGCCGGTTTAACCGGCCTTTTTGCGTTGCTTCACATATTCCTGATAAGCAAAATCATCTGCGCGCTGTTCTACATCAAGATTGCGGTAGTTCGTTGCTTGCTGAACAGCAGCTTTCAGTGCGGCTTGATAAGTGCCGAGGTTCTTCTTGTGATGTTTCTGCAAATAATCTAAAGTATCGAGAAGATGAAAAAATTCATGATAGAGAATAAAATAGGGCAGGTCATTCTTCTTAATCGAGTATCGGGATATCACAAGCCTTTCATCGGAGCTCAAATATCGGTCATAGGAAATATGAATAAAGAGGGTGGCTCTTCTACATTGACGGTCAACCAAGACCGAACCGCCATAAAATGGCCCTGAGGTAACATGTAACTGGCAGGGGATAGCAGGAGAATACCGCCGTGATAGGATTTGTATTTGACGGTGCAGCCGTTTCTTCCAAATGCAAACTCTGAGTTTCCTCCATTTATAACTGTGAAATAACTTTCTAAGCATCGAAATCCCTCCTACTAAGTTCACCTTAGAGGGAGGGGCATTTTTTTTCAATATGGAAAAAAAGGAAGATAGCTCAACAAGGGTCGAATCCTGTCAAGTTGGGTGAAAGCGATATGAAGAGCCCTCCAAGCGTTCATATAAGCTTTAGCTGCGCCAAATCTCCTGTTTACATTCAAAGCTTATGGTGGTAATGAATATCAGACATCATCATGGATGGAAATGGAGTGTGGTGGGCGTGAAAACAAGTTTTTTGAGATGGGGATTATCACTAGCTTTATTCACAGTACCTTTCAGTGCGCAGGGTGAGGAGAAGCCGCAACTATCTTTCCCCGTTATTAGCGATATTCATGTGCAGTCTTGGGACGAGCAGTCCCAACATAAGTTCGCTGCTGCTCTGCGTGACTTAAACGAGTTGAATCCGAATTCCGATCTCCTCGTCATCAACGGGGATTTAACAAACGGAATGTCATCTGACTATGACAAATTAGATGAATTGCTGAAGGCGAATCCGCATCCGAAGAACCTTGCGCTGACGATTGGGAATCATGAATTTTATCAAGCTTGGTACGACGCCAATGATGCTTGGAATGCCGATACATTTCCGAACAAGGAAACGGAGCAAGCATCGATACACCGATTCTTGCAGCTTACCGGTGAACAACAAGTCTACTATGACCGGAACATGAAGGGGTACCATTTTATTTTTCTTGGTTCGGAGCAGTATCGTCAATCCAATGAGGCTAACTTGGAAGATGCCTACCTATCGCCTAAGCAGCTGGACTGGTTGAGAACGAAGCTGAAGGAAGATGTTGATGCGGCGAAGCCCGTCTTCGTGTTTTTGCATCAACCCTTGCCCTATAGTGTGGCAGGCACGCATTTCTGCTGTACGAATAATAGAGCGGTCGTTCAACATGAGGAATTGAAACGAATATTGTCGGATTACCCGCAGGTGATTTTCTTTTCCGGGCACACCCATTGGGAGTTGAAGCTGAAGGATACGCTTGTGCGGGACCCGTTCACGATGGTCAATTCATCTTCCGTGCATCAGCCCTGGACAGACGATGGCCACGGCGGTGAAACGGCACTGGGGCCCAACGAAAGCGAGGGACTGTATGTAGAGGTATATAAGGATAAGATACTGATTAAAGGACGTGACTTTTACCGGCATCATTGGATTCAAGAAGCGCAATTCACCGTAGCATTGGGGGAGAATGACGAAAAACCGGAACGGTTTCACCATGTGGAAAGGTCACCGCTATCTGAGCTAATTCGTTGGGTAGCCGCAGCTGCGCAAGGTTGGTTAAGGGATGATCTTTGAATTGATTTTAAATCAGATCACACGATATAATTTTCATTAGGAAGGTTGGGGGGATTGGGGAGGAGAGGATACGGATGTTGAAGGAGTCTTCGGCTATCATCGAGCAATACATACGAAATCTGGACAACTATTCAATCGAGCAGCTGCGATTTAAAAGTGAAGAAAACGTATGGTCGCTCGGGCAAATGTATATCCACGTGATCGAAGTGGCGAAAGAGTACATCGGGCATATGGAAACATGCACCAAGGCAGCACACGAAGAGACTGCAGGCAAGACGGAAGACGGAACGAAGGCGCTTGCCGAAAAAGAGTGGCCCAATATCCCTGTGAAACTTGAGGAACCGCCCAACGCGACAAGAAACCCCGAGAGTAAGGAAGAAATCATCGCTGGCCTAGAGCAGGTTCGAGAGAAGCTGACCTACTGGGCGGGGCGTGTAGATGAGGCAAATCCGGCTTGCAAGGTGCGCCATGGTTGGTTTGGTTGGCTTCATGCGCGTGAATGGTTTGAGATGGTTAGCATGCACAGCAGACACCATTTGCGCCAGAAGGCGATCCTGGACGTGAAACTGGCGGAGGCGGGCATAAGATAGCCGGGTTTCGAAATTTTTTGCTCTTTTCGAGTAGGCGAGAAGCTGGCATCGTTCTAATCGGTGTCAGCTTTTTTTTGGCCCGTTATAGCTTAGGTGAGAATTGAAGGTTTCATACCATAACAATGAGCGATTCCCCCCATAGATAATGGACATACCCATGCTATAATTCGAGTAATTATTACCTTTTTTCACAAATGAGCATAAACCCCAAGGCATCGCTTCATCTTTCCTTGTATGGAAATGAAATCTTTCCCGCAAAGCTTGGAAGCGCTTCATTTGTTGAGGGCGGGAAAGCCGGATACAGGTGGCAGATAACGGCTCTCGGGGTGTAGTTACAATTTGAAGGAGGGATTTAATGATGATGAAAAAAGTATTAGGCAGTTTGGTAGTGGGGAGTCTACTGGTGACTTCATCGTACATCGTTACTGGCAGTGTAGCAGAGGCCGCGGTAATCACCACAATTCCTAATTCAACGAAGGTTGAGAAGAACTATGATTCCAGCTTTCTGTCTGTACCCGGCTATGCTTCTTCAGGTGTAAAAGATCGAAGCCATTATATCGGTACTTCCTATTATCGTACGGTTCATAATGGAAAAGAGTTTCTGCAGGCTATTCTGGACGCGAGTCAAGGATCCGTCAAAGTCATTGAAGTGGCGGATGACATTAATTTAGGATGGACGGAATTAGCCTTAGATTCAACCGAAAGATCGAAGTATAGCTTCATAACCAATTATCCGAAGCCATCGAACGGATTTACGAATCCATTGCTAATCGCTTCCGGTGTATCTAAATTAAGTATTGCGAATGTAGATGGACTAACCATCTTTTCAACAACAGGCAAGACCATTAAGCATGCGGAAATTAAGCTGCAAGGAACATCTAACGATCTTGTCTTAAGGAATCTCAAATTTGATGAAATGTGGCAATGGGACGACTCGGGCAAGCATAAAGAGGTAGGCTGGTCTTTCATCAAGGTGAATGGCGCCAACAATGTGTGGATAGACCACTGTCAGTTCTCGATCGCGGCAGATGGGATGATTGACATGGAAAACGGAGCATCCAATGTCACGTTCTCTTGGAATAAATTCGGATTGGAAGCAACGGAGAATCCGGATGAGAGCAGTTCAATTTATCAGTCCATCGAGTTCATGGAGCAAAAATATACAGCCGGTACATTGGATCCTTCAACAAGCGTTTACTATAAAATGCGCAATGAGGGCGCTACCAAAAATCAGATTATGGCTTATGCCGCTTATCATTCGAAAGTTCATTTGGTTGGTTCCGGCGATAAGGATTATACGAACTATATAAGTCCTACCGGAGTCGAGGTCAAGGATGGAAACCAAAGACTCAGATTGACCATGGCGTACAATCGATATACGAATGTTGGACAGCGGCTGCCGATGATTCGTCAAGGTACAGGCCATATCTATAATAATTTTTTCGATGACTCGTCGCATCAAGATATTATGAATCGAGTACCCGCTATTTCCAAATACGGCGGAGATACGTTATCACGCGGAGTGAATGCAAGAAATGGCGCATCGATAGCCGCAGATACGAATGTGTATGATGGTTTCAACGAACCGCTAATTGGCGCAGAACGCCAAGGTGACGATATTGGCAACATGAGTGCGCCATTTAATGAGTTGTTCAAAGACGCGCTCAACCATAGCTTAATTGTAAACTCCAAAGTAACGAATAGCAGCGGATCTTATATTGGAAGCAGCTGGGATAACGATGGCAATAACATGTTTACCAAGGGGATCACTTGGTATGACAAATCAACCATCGGGAAATGGGCGTGGTCTTCCCATATTGTCGGCGTAGAGAACATGAGCAAAACGGCACCGCCAAGCACGCCGTTTACATTCACTTACGATTACAACGAGAAATTGCCATATGCCTACCAAACCGTTCCGCTCAATAGCGTTGTGCCAACCGTCGTCCAATACGCCGGTATCTCCAAAAAAGTGGATTTTGGTACGGCTGACTGGTTAAAAGTTAATTACACGAATACAGCTTCGACAAAGTAAGAAGTAAACTCCGGATCTGCAGCCTGTTGGCAGCTGGTCCGGAGTTTGTTGTATTTGCAGGCATTTTCCTTGTTTCGGCTTATCGTTATTTAACTCGAAAAAAAATTTTTTCCTTTTGTCGATTTGTAAATAGCTCATTCGTTGTATGCTTAGAAGGAACAAATGATAAGGAGAGATGAACGATGACAAAAACAATTTCTAAAGGCAGACTTTGGACGTCAAGGGTGATGAGCGGGGTAGCGATCTTATTCATGCTGCTTGATAGTATTATGAAATTATTTAAACCTGCGTTCGTTGTTGAATCTACGGTTTCCCTTGGTTACCAAGAACATCATATTGTCTTAATTGGTATTCTTGGACTTCTTTCAACGATTCTTTATGCAATACCCCGGACTTCGGTCTTAGGCGCAGTGGTGATGACGGGCTATTTTGGCGGTGTGATTGCGACACATATTCGTCTAGATGCCCCGCTTTTTTCTAACGTCTTGTTTCCTGTTTATCTTGCCGTGTTGGTCTGGGGAGGCCTTTGGTTGAGAAATGAGCAAGTGCGGAAATTGCTTTTTTTACAGAAATAGTTGAATGACTATGGATCCCAATAAAAAAGCTGAGAGGGGAAATCATCGTGCTAGACTTGACCAAGCATGTACTCGAAGATATGAACAAGCAGCTCGATCGCATTATTAAGAGTTTATACCATCTTGATGACGAACTCATTTGGACTAAAATGAAGGACTCCGTGAACAGCATTGGTAACCTAATCTTGCATTTAGCAGGAAACGAGTACCAAAATTTCATAAGTGCCATTGGAAACAAACCGTTCGTTCGGGAACGCACGCAAGAATTTGCTTCTGAAGGCGGCGTATCGAAGGATGAATTGATTAGTCTACTATTAAGGACACGTTCCGAGTCAGCGAGTATACTATCCGTTTTGTCCGAGGAGGATTTAAAAAGGGAGGTCATCATCCGTTATGACTTGGAGGATTGGAACCGAATGCTTCGGGTTAACGCTTCAGAGAATGAAACTTATGAAGTGAGAGTGATCAGCCGGCTCCTTGTTCAGGTTGCGTCACACTATGGCTATCATGCCGGCCAAATTGTACTGCTCTCCAAGTTATTGAGAGATTCGAATGAACATATAACAGGGCAGTATCATTAGTTGTAATATTGGTTTATAACGTTGAGTGATTTTCAGGAATCAATTGGATAATTCTTATTCGCGGTACCCTCCTAAATGACAGTTATCTCTATGCGGAGATAACTGTTTTTTTTATATCTTCTGGAAGACCACTTACCAAATAAATCCACAGTCAAGCTAAAAAAAACCATAATCTTCTCCAGGAAAATATAGGATAATAGCTGTAGATTCTACATAAAGGAGGCAGCATAGTGAAAAAGTTAAGGAAATCCCTATTATCGCTTTGTCTTGTAACCGCTTTCTCTTCCATCCCTTTTGGTGCATCAGCCGAGGAATCGGTCGTGAAAGTCTCTTCAGTGGACGAACTTTCAGCAGCCATGAGCAAAGCGCAACCTGGTGATACGATTGTGATGAGGAACGGAATATGGAAGGATGCTGCCATTGTGATGGAAGGTGCAGGCAAGCCCAATAAACCCATCACGCTCCGCGCGGAAACGCCGGGTCAGGTAGTGCTCAGCGGCGCCTCCACACTCAACATCGGAGGATCTTATCTTGTGGTGGATGGTTTGGTGTTCAAAGATGGGGGAGATATCGATGATTCCGGCGTCATTGAGTTCAGGGTAGGAGATCATGAAGCGACGCATTCCCGGCTTACGAACATCCAAATGCTCGATTACAATCCTCCAAGCAACGAAAAGAATACGAAGTGGGTTGGATTATACGGCAGCTATAACAGGGTGGATCATTCCTACTTCAAAGGCAAGAAAAACATCGGTGCAACGATGGTCGTCTGGAGAGAGCAGGCGGGCGAGCAGCACCATGTTATTGATTACAACCATTTTGCCGGCCGGCCCATCCTGCAAGACGATCATGGACAAGTGATTAGTAATGAAGCGGAAACGTTGAGAATCGGAACGAGTACCTATTCGCTCACGGATTCCTATACAACGGTAGAGAACAACCTGTTCGAGAACAATGATGGAGAAATCGAAATGGTTTCGGTTAAATCAGGGAAGAATGTAATTCGCGGCAATACGTTTTTGAACAATGCAGCGACCGTCACCCTCCGTCATGGCAATGGAACGCACATTGAAAACAACTTCTTCTTCGCTAATGGCAAGACGAATGCCGGCGCGATTCGGGTTATTGGCGAAGACCATGTGATAGCCAACAATTATATTAGTGGCATTGTGGGCAGCAATACGACACGGGGGGCCATCGTTCTAACCAATGGCATTCCGAACTCAGCTCTGAACAAATATTTTCAAGTCAAACATGTGCTCATTACTCACAACACACTCGTGAACAATGAGAATAACATCATCGTAGGCGATAAAAAAAGCAGTACGAATACGTTAGCGCCTGTAGACACGATAATTGCCAATAACGTTGTCCAGGCAAGCGGGAACGCTAAGCTTCCTCTAATTAAGGTAATCGACGATTCTGCAGCTCTTATGTATGAAGGTAATTTCATGCATGGCGCTGAACTCGGGATTGAGCCGGTCGCAGGGATTATTGAGCAAGATCCACAGCTGGGATTGGCAGAAGACGGTTTATATCGCGCAAGCGGCACAAGTCCGATTATTAATGCATTGAAAAACGGGGTTTACTCCGTAAAAGAGGATATGGATGGCCAGCCCCGCCCTCAAGGAAACAGGGACGCCGGAGCGGATGAGGTAACCAACACGCCTATTCGGAACAAGCCTCTACAGCCGAGCGATGTCGGACCCGAGTGGTTGCATGCGTCAGAATAAAAAATGGCAAGCTCCCGTCAAGCAGGCGTACATTCACGCCTGCTTTTTCTTTTCACAGCTAACTAGTCAATTTTTCAAATTTATTTCTTCTGCTGATGTAATGAGCAAATAAGTAGATGATGAATTGAATAGGAAATGAGTAGCTATATCTCCAAATTGTCGGCTCATATATTTTAAGCCATGTTATGAATGGTTCTGCAACGTACGAAGTAAGCAATGCAAAGAAAAGGGCTTTGAGATAAGGGCTGGTATTAGGTTTTACTTGGATAAGAAACATGATCGAAACAGGCATCAGTGTTACATCCCACGGGAAATAAGTGGGAAGGACAGGAATAACATTGAATCTATAGTGCCAGAATCCTAATTGGTCGCCTAGAATGTCGAGAAGAAGTGAGATCACGATGACGAAAAACCCAACATATAGAATTCGATCAGAACTGTATTTATTTCGTAAGAAAAACCAAATTACCCAAGGGACAATAGATAAGAATACGCCGAACCACCATAAATCTGAAAAAAGGACATATTCATGCCAGATATGTACTCGTTCACGAATTAGAGTTTGAACTTGATTAACATTAGCATCAATCAATTCAATAATGTCTTTTTTTCTCATGAAATCCCACCCCTCAACGGAGTTATTATTTTCAAAATAACGTTCTACTTATTCATCATAGAATGACGTAAAGAGACCCTCAGTAAATAAATTACTAAGGATCTCCTTAAGCTTTTATGATTAAGCCTCTACAAGCTCCGGCCGCTTAATTTGAAGGGGAGGAGGAATCAGCCAACCTTTTTCTTTGGATGTTTTCAATATTTTCAACCCGATTGCTGCTTTGGTTGCGTGATATTTAGCGAATAAGGCTCCGATATCTTCTCGTGTTGCCTTACCCATAATTTGGCTGCATGCAATTAAGCTAAGGGAAGTATCGGCACCGATCATGGCTGCAATTTCTTGATCCGATAACTTTACACCGGCTGGGATATCTTCTAATTTCGTTTCAGGCCTGTCCGGTAAAGCAGGAGATGGTACGATGCCGTTATCTATCAAAATCGTATCACATTCGCTTATCTCCAGCTCAGCTTGGTTAATGATGTCGCCGAGTATCTTCTTGAGGTCATTATCGACAGCATGATACCGATATGCTTTGTTGGCGGAAACACAGCCTTTGGCCGTCATTGAAAACTGCCATAAATCATAGATTTCTCCGTAATGCAACGGTTCATCTTTTTGATTGCCGGATAAGATACCCATAGTTGTAACAACTCCTATTTGACTAGTATTTTAATTAACATTTATAGAATCCCCTTAGAGCGTTATATTATTCAACGAGAATGCTGCATTGACTGTTCTAGACCCCTGCAAGCTTCTTGCGGTCAGGTGCGAGCGGCGGCTCTTCTAGCCATTCTCTTTCAATAAGCAGATCCGTTACATCTTTACCGAAATTCATAATGGTTCCTATGAGCTTCAAATATTCAGCGGTCAAGTCTAGGCGTGTCGTCACTGAGATGGCACTACCAAGATAGATGAGGGCTGTTGAATTTAGTATGTTAATCAGATTCAGGATCAATTTATCTGAGAAGGGTGAGACGGTTGATGTGGTGACTTCCGTATTCACCATGATAGTCCCGAGCAAATCATCTTGAAAGAGCTTATCATTGATAAATTTGATTTGATCCATCGATAATTCTTTTCCTTTGATTAGTAAGTTCTTTATGGCTTCATCCTTTACGACTTGTATGAATGAGGTAAGAAGGATAAGTCCGAAATAGTTACGCTCTATGTTGAAGAACATTTCGGAGATTTCCATGACATTCAGCGTTCTCTGAGGACCAAACCATTTAGATAATATGTTTTCTTTCTTTTTAATAAAGTTAGGATGCTCGGGGTAAGGAATCATTGGTGGTCGATCATAGATTCCTTTGGCTAACATGAGGGAGACGGAGTCGTTGTACAATTCAGAGGTCGACTGCAGGCATTGCGTATAATAGTTTCTTACATCCTCCCGAGCTGTATTAGATAGTAGAGCAGCGTATTTGGTCAGGCCAATTCGGCTCATCGCGTACACATAGCTTAGAGGGAATGTATCGAAATAGAGAGGGGGAGCCGCAACATTGACATCTGCTTCTGTAAAGCCGATTGGCAGCGGAAATTTTTCTTTATTAAAGAGATGCTGGATCGTTTTCATGTGAGTTTGTGCTAATTTTAATGATCGTTCAATTAATGGCTTTATTTCATCGTCCTCTGTTATTTGTAATAGATACCCGGATAGACATACGGTGATACTGTCGCTGACATAAGATGACCATAATGCCGAAAGTTCTGTTGATGATAATCCAACAACATGAGTACCGACCATGGATAACCAACCCCTTTGTTATCAAGTAATTAAAATTAGTATTCCCCTTACCGAATCCAGGTTATTTATTAAGATATGAATAAAGGCAGACAAAGAAAAGGTGCACCTTATATAGGTACACCTTTGCAATGATTTCTTATTTGAAACTCTCATCTCTGCCGCGGTTGTTTCCTCTTAGACCAATGAGACCTAATAGTCCGGCTAAACCAAGCCATCCCCAATTCCTATTATTGTCTGTAGTAGTGGCGTAAGTACGATAATGACCGCGGTCCGTGTTTGTGTTTGTTAAAGTCGATGTTGTGTGCATCCGGTTCGTTAAATTGTTGCCACCATAGTTGTTTGTTCCGTACGTTGGTGTCGTAGTACCAGTTGGATTGGCAGTGCCGATCGGTGTAATTGTCCCATCCGTTGTTGTCCTTGCATCATAATTACTACCCGTATAGCCAGATGTTGTTGTTGTTGTCCCCATCCCCGTTGTTCCCGAGGTGGTGCCTGTATTTGCATACGCACCAACTGCCCCAAAGCTCAATGCTGTTGTCAAAGCTACCGTCATTGTCAATGTACGAAACTTTTTCACTGTTGTCATTTCCCCTCTCGGCATATGATCGTCGTGCATAGTTATCATGCTCGGATTTATAGCTTTTTAACGGGGAATTTGGTGGAAAGGGAGATGGGATTGAGCCAATGAAATTTCCAACAACACATCGTGACGACTTCATCCCGCTTGCTTTGTACAATCCGGTTTAATAGCAAACAACGCCAGAATAGCGGCTATAACCCCAGTCCCCCCGATCGAATAAAACATGAGCTGAGGCGAGAACTTAACGAGGATTGAGGCAAGGGGAGGACCGGCGGCAACGCCAATGAATCGCATAGAACTATAGATCGACGTAATGGTTCCTCGCTGCGGTTTCTCGATATTTTCAGTAATTAAAGCATCCAAACAAGGTAGAGCAACCCCGATTCCAATGCCGCCAAAACTAATCAGTGTGATCAGCATTTTCAATGAATGAACGAGCCCGTTTAAGAAAAGGCTTATTGTTACAAGGAGTATGCCGGCAAAAGCGATCCATTTCATTAGCTTCATGTTTCTTCCGATCGTTTTCCCAATGATATAAGAAGCTAAGCATAAAGCGGCTAGAGGGATAGCCAAAACCAAACCTTTCACAATGCCATCCAGATGGTATTTCTCTTCTAAAGTGTCGGATAGATAAAACAGCACCCCAAAAATAACGAGCATACATATACAGCCGATTGTAAAAATTGCATATAACCAACGACCGTTATCTTTGAACAATTGTTTGATATCTTGGATAAACTCAGAAAATGAAATGTTTGTTTCACTGTCCTCTTTTTTGGGTGTTTTAACTAGACATGCAACTAGTATGGTAGATATAACGCAAAAGACAGGTATCGACATAAAAGGAAGGAACCATGAAATCAGAGCTAGTGCTGAACCAAGGATTGGACTTAGGACTTTACCAAATGTATTGGCGGTTTCTACGAGTCCTAAACTGCTGCTGACGTCGCTATCTTTTTTGAACATATCACCTACCAGCGGCAAAACAATCGGAAAGGCTCCCGATGCCCCGACTCCTTGCAACAAACGGCCCAACATAATCACAAGGTAAGACTGATCCAGCCACCAAGCTCCTAAACCGGCAATTAATCCACCAACCCCGGTAATGATCAAACTTGGAATAATAATTTTTTTTCTCCCGAACCGATCGGATAAATAACCCGCTAGGGGAATGAGGATAATCGCGATGCCTGAATAAATGGTGATTAACAAACTGACTTGAAGAGAAGAAATCCCTAACTTGCTGCGAATGGCAGGTAAAACCGGAATTAGCATGGAGTTGCCTAATGTCATAATTAGGGGAATAGAGGCGATCGCTAAAAGATCCCAGTTTTTTCTCTCTTCCATTGTGCACCTAACTTTCTATTCTAACGATTCTAACGATACTTTCACACCAACCTTAATAATTAATATTCCCCATTATTCTGATCGATATGTAAGTATTTTAAATGCGACCAAGCAAACAAACCGAGAGTGTGCCTCATAAACAGCAGTACTTCAACCGAAAAGTGCCTGGCAAGCTTTAATCCCAAAATGGAAGCCAAACCCGATAAGGGATAAGCCGGATATAATGGAAATGAACGTTATCGCGCGATATGTTAAAAACCGCCGAAATGTACTCGCTAAACTGGCCAACGTGATATCCCAAACAAGCAGCCCTGTAAACATAATTCCCGTATAGAACAAAACATGATCTCTATCATATACGGCGATCGTCTCAGCTAACACGGATCCGTAAATGCCCAGCCAGAAGAGAATGGATAACGGATTGGAGATGGACATGAAAAATCCCGAGAAGAACGATTTCGCAAGCGTATCTGCGCTTCGATTATGTTCTTCTTTCAGCTTGCCCGCGCTCATTAAGCTCTCGACTCCCGAATACATGAGCACGAAGCACCCAAAGAACCACAAGAAGGTTTTCATGAATGGGGTAGTCAGAAAATGAACAACTCCAAAATAAATAAGCGCCATCAATATAGCATCAGCAATGATGGCTCCGATGCCAATTATCCATGCGTGCATGAAGCCGTGCTTGATCCCCTTGTCCAATTGGGCAGCATTAATTGGCCCAATCGGAGCCGCAAGCGATAAACCCAGAATGAAATAACTAATCATGGTACTCAAGCTTGGACACCTCTTCGCTCGAAGTTGATGAATGATTTACTTAACCAACTTATTCTTAAAAAGAAGCTTGTATAACTAAAAAAGCGACTAATCGTTAGCGTTCTTATGGCGATGGTATATTCTTGTTTTCAATGGATAAATTAATCATCAATATCCAGAGTCCTAATGAATGGGGAGAAGTACACTTGTTTACAGAGATTAAAATTAGACAGCCCAAAAAATGTCGAGGATGCATATGGGGAAATTGGGATGGGATTAAACAGTACTGCAGTAAAGTAAGATGTATCCGACAATAAAATTTAACTTAACCTTAACTTAACAAGGATCGATTAAATGAAGTAAGCATACATGATGATATTTGATTGATTCCATATTTTGTACGTTGCCAAGGATGAATACAACATGGTACATTAATAGTCCGCCAAGCGAGTTGAACGAAACAAGCGGAATTGGAAAATTCAAGTTGTTGCACAGTTCGCTAGTGGAGTCTTAAGATATACCTCCGGTTCGAAACGACTGGGACATTGATTGATCTTTGAAAACTGAACAACGAGTGAGTAAACAGAACGAGCAATCGTTCAAACATGAGATTAATAATCTCGCTAGCAAGTCAATTGAGCTATTCAGCTTTCAATAAATGGACGAGCAATCGTTCAACTATTATGGAGAGTTTGATCCTGGCTCAGGACGAACGCTGGCGGCGTGCCTAATACATGCAAGTCGAGCGGAGCACTTCGGTGCTTAGCGGCGGACGGGTGAGTAACACGTAGGTAACCTG
>NZ_JARADB010000010.1 GCF_028765165.1 Paenibacillus sp. MAHUQ-63
TATCCACTATTACAATTCAGCAAGGTACCAGTGGACATTAAAAAAGATGACCCCTGATCAATACAGAAGTCATCTATTGACAGCATAAGGTTCTTTTTTAATCGTCCACTTTCTGGGTCACAGTTCACAAGTTTAACAACAGGGGCATTTCAATAGTTAGCCCCCGAACGCATCGCGGAAGGCATGATTCAATGCGGCAAGCTCGACGTTCCAGATCGGAGCGATCTCGGGCCCGACGTTGACGTCGAACCAGTCGGACAGCGCTTTGCGGTTGGAACCGTTCTCCACGATGAAGGAGAGATTGAGCATCACCTTTTTGACATAAAGCTCCTCGGCCTCTTTGATTTGTTCGGGGGTGAGCCATACCTTCAACCGTTTGACGGTCCGGTATAGCTCTTTGCTGCATGCTCTTCGAATGCTGCGTGCGTTGGGGAATTGCTGTTTATGTTTTTCATTCTGCTTGTTGTTGATCATGACGGCATCCACACTCCTCTATGCTATGTGTATGCAGAGAGTAGGCGTTGAGCCACTCTTGGGCGCCAACCTACGGAGCCCAAGTTCGGTGCGGATGCCTTGCCGCATTTGCGCCTTCACAGATCGTTTAATCCACGACCAGGTACCCGATCATCGGCCCGTTGTGGGCAATATCCGCATGCGACATGCAAATAATCCGGTACGTGCCTTCCTGATCGGCGGTGAAGTGGACGACGGTTTCTTTCCCTTTTTGACTTCGCCGCTAATGTTCAGCCCTTCGATGAGGAAAGGGTGGCTCTCCCCGTTGACGCCGTAGATGCTCAACTTGATCCGCTCGCCCTTCTGGATCGGGACGGTGCCCGGATCCCAGCGGTACGATTCGATCGTTTTGCCGTCTTTGGTCGTCGATTTGAACTCGCCGACAACCATATGAATCGTTCTCTCCGCTGCCGGCTCCGCCATCGTCGGAACGATCTTGCTCCGGTTCAGGTAGAGGACCCCGGAGAGGACGAGCAGCAGGGCAAGGGCTGCCAGATAAAGATGCTTGCGCTTAATAATCCATACTTGGGACATCGAAGCCCGCCTCCTGTACAAACATACTTGTACATCCTATGCGGGAGCTTGTCACCGTATGAATAAGCTACCACCACGCGTTGGGATAGCGGGTGCCGGTTGCCCGGTGATACAGGAGGGCAACGAGGACGAGCAGCGCAGCGCCGAGCAGGACCGGCGTGAGCAGGAAACCCCAGCTCGCGCCGCTGAGCATCACGAGCAACGGGTCGGCGCCGGCGGGCGGATGCAGCGTACGCGTCAGCTGCATCAGGGTGATGGCGGCGCCGACGGCGAGAGCGAGGCTCCACGCGTGCACGCCGAAGGCGGCGAGGGCGAGGAGCCCGACGAGCGTGCTCAGCACGTGGCCGCCGATGAGGCTGCGGGGCTGCGCGAGCGGGCTATGCGGCAGCGCGAAGGCGATGACGCAGGATGCGCCGAAGGGCGCCATGAGCAGCGGGACGCGCGCGAGGTCGCCGGCTGCGCTGCAGAGCAGGATGGCGAGAAAGCCGCCGATGCCGGGGAGGAAGAAGCCCAACCGCCGGGCGATGGTGAAAGGGACGGTGGCGGTAGAGGCTGAGACTGGTGCGGAAGCTGATGCTGATGTTGATGTTGATGTAGATGCGGAAGCGATGTGCTCCGAAGTTGACATTGGGTTTCACTCCTCTTTTCTAATCGTTGTTCCGATGCTATCATGATTATAGGTATTTGAGAAACGAATAATTATGATAAGAGGTATTCGAGTTACCGATGGATAGGGGGAGCACCATGATCGAGCAGTTGGACGGACGCAGTCTGAAGACATTTATTACGGTGATGGAGGAGAAGAGCTTCAGCAAGGCTGCGCTTAAGCTGGGTTATGTGCAATCGACGGTAACGATGCATATCCATCAGCTGGAGCAGATACTGGGGCAGACATTGTTCGAACGATTGCCGCGAGGCGTGGAGCTGACGGCTGCAGGCCGTGAAGTGGCGCCTTTTGCATACCGGTACATGCAGCTCGGCGAGTCGCTGCAAGATAAGCTCAGCGGCTTGCAGGAGCCGAAAGGGATCGTGCGCCTTCGTGCGCTGGAGTCGTTCTGCGTGCCGCACCTGCCGCAATGGCTGCCGTCTCTGTTCGAGCGCTATCCGCAGATTCAGCTGCAGCTGGAAACCGGCTTTCACCGCGATATTACGCAGGAGGTGGCGGCTTACCGCGTGGACTTAGGCATCGTGCCGCGCGATCCGGAACAACGCCAGCTCACCTTCATCCCGCTTATAGAGGATGAGTTGATTTGGGTCGGAGCGCCTCCGTTGGTGCGTTTGCTCGAGCGGGACGGGTGGGAAGCGGCTGCGCACTTGCCTGTTATCGGCTTCGGCGGGCGCTGCATCTACCAGACGATGGCCGACCAGTGCCTGAAGGACAAAGGGCATAGCGCATGGCCCTCGCTCGAATTCGACAGCTCCGAGATGGTCAAGCAAACGCTGATGCACGGAATGGGGCTCTCAATGCTGCCGCTGACGGCTGTGCGGGAGGAGCTGCGGGCCGGGAAGCTGCTGCGGCTGGCAAGCGAGCCGGCCGTTCCGCTCCGGCATGGGTTAATTCATCGCGCAGGCAAAGATTTGAGCGCGCCGGTGAAAGCTTGCAAAGAGCATTTGATCGCTTGCTTCGCCGATGTTCAGCATGAAAGTGGTTGATTGGAGCCTGTCTGTGATAGAATGAGATAGATTAGGATTTGGATAATTTAGGGGAAAGAGGGTTCATGATGGGTGAGTTGATTCACAATGTTTTGCTCTACTTGGAAGGGCTAGGGTACTGGGGAATATTCCTTGGATTAATGCTGGAAGTGATTCCGAACGAGCTGCTTCTTGCTTATGCCGGCTATCTGGTTTCCAAAGGCGAAATTAATTTTGTCGGAGCCATCGTTTGTGCGGTTATTGGCGGGACGCTAGCCCAAATAGTGCTGTATTGGATCGGACGCTACGGAGGCAGACCTTTCCTGGAGAAGTACGGCAAGTACTTGCTAATCAGCAAGCATCATCTGGACGTTGCAGAATCATGGTTCAATCGCTACGGTATGGGCATGATGTTCACGGCCAGATTCATTCCCATCGTTCGCCATGCTATCTCCCTGCCGGGGGGAATGGCGAGAATGCCGCTTGGCAAATTTACTTTGTATACGGCTCTTGCTTTAGTACCTTATTCAATAATTTATGTTTATCTGGGCATGAAGCTCAAAGACAACTGGGAAAAGATTGACGAAATCGCGGGTCCTTATATTAAACCTCTTATCATTGCAGCAGTGATTTTGACAGTTCTATATGTAGGCTACCAACTTTATTTGAAAAGAAAGGGCAGAACGTAATTTCCTGCATTTGCGCTTTCGATTCAATTTGTTACAATAACGATGAAGAATCACGATCTTAGGAGGCTGAGTAACGATGAGTACGAATCTCGCGAGCAAGCTGCGTACAGGCTTAAAGCCGCAACAATTCATTGACAGCATGGAGAAAAATAAAGAGCAATTCCTGGCCTATTACAATGGATTCGAATGGGATAATGAAAGCGACAAGGAATACTTCGATTCCCTTAATAACCGCGACGATTTGCGCTGTGTCATTATTGCTGCCGACTGGTGCGGAGACGTTGTCCGCAACGTGCCTGTCGTATTCAAAGCGCTGGAGAACAGCGGAGTGCCGGTAGAAGTGCTCATTATGGAGCAAAACTACGATGTGATCGATCAGTTCCTGACAGGCGGCGGCCGTGCCATCCCGGTCGTTGTGTTCACGGATACGGGCGGTTTCGTACTTGGCCATTGGGGACCTCGTCCGAAGCATGTGCAAGCGGTGATGACGCAGTTCAAGAAAGAGAATCCGGATCGTGAAGCACCTGACTATAATGAGAAAATTCAAGTCGCCAGAGCCGAAATGGGACGTCAATACGGCGAAGGCAACGGCTATCACGCCGTTATCGTGAAAGAACTACGCGACCTAATCGAGTCGTTCTAAGCGAATGAAAGAATGTAGGGTGAGGACATATGATTAACATAGAAACTTTTGTTTTGGGTCCGGTTAGCACCAACGCGTACTTACTTTCGAATCCGGAAACGAAGAAAGGCATTATTATTGATCCCGGGATGAACCCTAAGGCGCTGCTCAAAAAAATTGCCGATCTGGATATCGAGGCAATTCTGCTGACGCATGCGCATTTCGATCATATCGGCGGTGTCGACGAGATTCGCAAGCTCAAAAACTGTCCCGTGTATGTGCACGACCTGGAAGCGGACTGGCTGACGAATCCGAAGAAGAACGGCTCCGCGCGCTGGCCTGAGCTAGGCGTTCTCATAGAGACCGAGCCGGCTGAGTACGCGCTGGATGAAGGGCAGACCTTGGAGTTCCTGGGCATCCAGCTCAAGGTGTTCCATACCCCGGGCCACTCGCCGGGAAGCGTCAGTTTCCTGTACGAAAAGCAACTGTTCAGCGGAGACGTGCTGTTCAAGCTGTCGGTAGGCCGGACGGATTTGCCTGGCGGTGACAACAACGAGCTGCTGGATTCCATCCAAGAGAAGCTGTTCCTCCTTGACGACGATGTCGTTGTCTATCCGGGACACGGCGGCAAAACGACGATTGGCTTCGAAAGAGACAATAATCCATATGTATAAGCGCTGGCGGCGTGTCGGGAATCGTTCCTGACCGCCGTTTTTTTGCGCTGTTCGGCAGGGCTCCGCTCGCTAACGGACGCTGATGCCTTTATGTGAGGATAAAGGGGCATCTATGCCTGCAAGGACACCTGTCCTGTACAAGCAGGCGGATGCCGGAGGCTCGTTCGCCCATGATAGGCAACCATTTTCGGGCAAACTGGGTGTTTACCGTGTTCGTTGTAGGTGCTCCCCCATAGACTGATGTTGTAAGCTATTCACCCAACCTAAACGATTACAACCCTGAGGTTAAATGCTTCATTATTCTAAGGAGGTGCTCCAATTATGGAGTTTGTAAAACCAACGTATCCAATTGCCCCAATGCCTGCACCGACCCCGATGCCGGCGCCAATGCCGATGCCGATGCCTGTTCCCATGCCAATGCCCGTTGCACCAGCGCCAGCGCCTATTATTCAGAAACCGGTTCATAACGATATTCACTTGCACGCTTCCTACCAACAGACTTCGTTCGTATTCCCTAAACCGGCGGTCGTTGCCGCAGCACCAGTAGCCAAAGTCAGCTCCTATAACAATGTCGGCAGCATTCTGGTCCTCTTTATTTTGCTTGTCATCATTACACGCGGCATTTGTAAATATTAATATTCAGGAAAAAAGTAACCCGAACCGGGCATCCAGTCCTGTAAGGGTTATTTTTTTGTGTAATAAGCGGTACTAGCCGGCTCGTATGAGCCTATTGTTTTGAAGAATGTAAATGCTTTAAAAGTTGGGGATGGCGAAAGCACGGTAGCGGCGGATCAGCCCCGCCTAAGCATGACTCCATAAACGGCTATGAGGAAGAAGCTGTCTCTTACGCTTGCAGGTTGAAGAGACGGCTTCTTCCTCGTTGGCGAACCTGCTTGATTTATAGCATCAGGATAGCTTTCCATTCGCTCCCTATTTTATAATATGGGCATACGATAAGGGGGCAAGAACATGGCGGAGGACATGCAGCTGGAGGAACTATTACAAATATGGTATCAAGCCGCGATCCGAATCATGGATGTCCGGCATGTGAAGATGACATCGGGCGAAGCGCTGCGGGCGTACCGGTTCCCGTCCAATGCCTTTATGTTCGCGCTGCAGGGGCGCGCCGTCGTCAGGCTGGATGAGCGCGAACACCTCCTCCGGAAATTCCATCTGCTGCATGGCGGGAAAGGAAGCTACTTGGACATAGAACGGACGGAGGATGGGTTCGAGTATTATTTCGTGCTCTATAAGGCATCCGTGCCTCTGCCTGCGCTCAAGGATAAATGGAAATCGCCCGATAGTCGAGGCAGCAATCCGTTCAGTCTGCAGTACAGCTTCCTGCCGAAGCTGCCGGTTCTGCTCTACCGGAAGCTGGAACAGCTGGAGCGGGCGTGGAACAGCCCCGGCAAACTGGCGAAGCTGCACGCCAAGACGCTCCTGTACGACTTCATCTATGAACTGATGCAGCAGCTTCACGAGCAGAATGTCCCCATGCATAGCGGGCAGCCTGCCACGCAAGCGCTGCGCTACCTGCATGAGCACTATGCGGAGCCGATTACGCTGGAACGGTTGGCCGACGTGTTGGACTGCTCGCCGAGGCAGGTGACCCGGATGTTCAAGACCTGGCTGAACACGAGCCCGATCGATTATCTGATTCGTTACCGGATGGAGCAAGCTAAGAAGATGCTGTTGGAAACCGACGCTTCGCTGCAGGAGATCGCATCCGGTGTGGGCTATCAGGATGTTTATTTCTTCAGCCGTACGTTCAAGAAGCATACCGGCTATGCGCCGGTTCACTATAAAGAAAATCAGCAGCATGCTGTACAGCGTCTGAATAATCCATTCCCGATGTCTATATCTTCCATTGCATTCGATGCGTCGGAAGGGCATACTATGATTGAGGATAAGAATCATTCTCAATACAGGAGTGAAGGGGTATTACCGATGTTCAGAAGTTCCAAACCGTCCATTGCATTCATTTTACTATTAAGCCTGACCTTGCTTGTAACGGCTTGCGGCAGCTCGCCAAGTCCTGCGGACAGCGGACAAGCGCCGGCATCCACCTCCAAAGCCCAAGAGCAATCGGGAGCGGAACGGGTTCTTAAAGATGCGTTAGGCCATGAAGTGAAGGTACCGGCTAATCCGCAGCGAGTTATTGCTACATACTTGGAGGATCATCTTGTCGCACTGGGCGTTAAGCCGGTTGCGCAATGGTCCATTAATAAAGGGACTACGTCCGTGCAAAATTATTTGCAGAAAGATTTGAACGGCATTCCGCCGATCCCGTTCGATCTGCCTTTTGAAGCGGTCATGAGCTTTAAACCGGATCTGATCATTATGGACAGTGCGGAGACCGTTGCCGGTGACAAATACGCGCAATATGCCAAAATTGCTCCGACCTATACGGTTGGCGGCGAGCAAAACAATGACTGGCGCCAAGAGCTGCTGACGATCGGCGAAGTGCTTAACAAGAGCAAGGAAGCCAAGGAAGCTTTGGATAAGTACGATGCGAAAGTGAAGGATGCCAAAGAAAAGCTTGCGAAAGCGGTTGGCACGCAGAAGGCCGCGGCATTGTGGGTGACGGCCAAAGCCGTTTATGTCGTCAGCGAGAAGCTGTCGAGCGGAGACGTGCTGTATAAGGACTTGGGGCTGAACGTTCCCGACGTCGTGAAAGAAGCCTCCGCAACGGGAACAGCGAACTGGCTGCCTCTCTCTGCGGAGAAGCTGGCTACGCTGGACGCCGACTATCTGTTCATTGTGAACAGCAAGGGCGTGACGAAGGAAGAATTTTTGAAAGAGCCGGTGTGGCAAGGCATTCCAGCTGTCAAAAAAGGGCAAGTCTACGACTTCGATAACAACTCCAGCTGGTTGTATACCGGAACGATCGCTAACAGTCAAATGATTGACGATGTTCTGAAAAGCGTTGTGAAATAAACGCCGTTAAATAAGGGAAGAAGGTCATGGATGCAGCCCGGAGCTGCCGCGGTGGCCTTCTTTTTTTCTATATATTTCGGGGCATTAAACATTGAATGTGTAAAGTTCTCATCGGTAAGGTATAATTAGGTTTGATACTCTATGAAAATGAACATGGCAGAAGGATAGAAGGGTTTCAAGTAAATGAATTGGGAGGGAGAGTATCGTGCAACTAAAATTCAAAATCGCTATAGGCGTATCCATTGCCGGATATGTAGCTAGTCTCATAACAGGCCACTATGTGCCCGACGCACTGAATTTATTAGTCCCGACTATATTTGCCATAGGCAGTCTTTACGTTCTAAGCCTCCAGGCAGCCGCGCAGCAGAGGAAGAGCAGGCTGAATGCCGCAGGCGAATCCGCAACGGAGCTGCCGGCTGCTGCGCAAGGTTCCAAGCAAGAGCCCGTGGCGACGGTCGAACCGGTGCGCGAAAGCGATCCGTTCTGGGATCCGATCGCCGAGTATATTCATGTGCTCGAGGAAATGATTATTTCCGAAGGCCAGAAGCATGCGCTGGATAATGAGATCGTCGAGAAGGCGCTCAGCTTGCTCTCGCGAGTAGGCCGGCTCATTCCCCAACTGAAGGAATTGAATGACGCGAACATGAACTACAACATACAACGATTGATTTTCAAAGACCTGAATGGCGCCATCAACCCGTTTCTCAAGCTTGGCGGGGAAGCGAAGCGGTTAAATCGCCGGCTGCTGCTTACCGGAATTAAAGATATTGATTCCAAACTTTCTTCGTATGTAGAAACCATCGAGCAGAAAGATTTAATTGAATTGCAGACGAGAATGGAGCTTATCCAGCAGCGCTATCGTTCAACAGACTAAAGGAGGAACGTACGAACCATGTCAACCCAATTAGTGCAACTGAAGTCGACGGACTTGCAAAAAGTAGAGCAGGAAGCGCAACAACTGCTTCAGAAGGTTTCGACCACCGATACGATGGAGCTGGAGACCCTGATGGATTCCATCGGACGGATGGGGTCCAAAACGATGGAGCAGGCCGGGCAGAACCTGGCGATGCTGGAGCGCCCGGTCAACGAATTGATGTCGGGCAAGCGCTCGGAGGTTCAGAACAATATCGTGAAGCTTCGCACCGAGATCGATGCGCTGAGTAAGAGCAAACAGCTTGGCTTTTTCGATAAAATGCTGAAGAAAACGCCTCTCAAGAACTACATCTACAAGTATCAGTCCGTGAAAACGAACGTCAACGCCATCGTGCAATCTCTGCGCAACGGCAAAGAAACGCTCGAAGAAAATATGGCTTATATGAAGACCTTGAAGAAAAACTCACTGGAATCCGTCTATAACCTGCAAATGCGGATCGCCATGGGCGAGAACTTGAAGCAGCTCTTCGAACAGGAGATTGCCAAGCCGGAGAACGAACACCGCAGAACGCACCTTGAGAGAGGGCTTCGCAAGGTCGTGACGCGTATACAATCGTTCCAAGAGATGGTCATTCTGTACCAGCAGGCCATTGCCGGCACGGACATTATTAACGACAATAACGATAAACTGATTGATGCCGTCGATGCGACCATCGACAAAACGCAAAATCTGCTTACCGTATCCGCGATGATCTCTATGGCCATCGATGATCAAGTGCAGACGATCGATGCCGTCAACTCGGCGAACGCTACCTTGAACAAGATGTTTGAGGACAACTCGCGCTTGCTCAAAGAAACGACGCAGAGAACGAACGAGCTCCTCGGGAAGCCTGGGCTGCAAATGGACTCCATCGAGCGGGGGATGAACGACCTATTTACGGCATTGGATATGTTCGAGCAGTCCAACCGGACGATCATCCAGTCGGCGACGGAGCATACCAAACGCCTCGGGGATATCAGCTCCCAGATGACGCAGCGGCTTGGCTTACTTCCCGGGAACAAACCGGAGGCGGTCAAATCGCCGGAGCTGAGCGGACTTTTAGATTAAATCATGAGAAAAGAGCCTGCGAAGGCTCTTTTTTCTGTGAGCGGTATTTTTTAGAATTTATTTCTCATCTGGCAGCTCTTTCGGCACCAAGTTGTAAATATCCCCGTTTTCAAAAGAGTCGATAAGCCGGTCAAGCCACCGGTAATATCGAATCGCCTCATCGATTTTGGCTATATCCGTTTGCAAGACGGCATGCAGCTCTGTATCGTCCGGGAACTGCTGACCAAGCTGGCTAAGTTCAAGCCTGGATTTGCGGAGAGAGCTAAGATTGATTTCCAACGCTTTGCGCCACTTCAATGAGAAATAATCGGCAAACGTTTGGAACCAGTCCAACTCCACCTCATAAAGATCTTTGCGAGATCCTTTCTCCCAAACTTTATTTACCATTTTCAAATCAACCAGCGTACGCACGCCTGTGCTCATGCTGGTTTTACTCATTTCCATCGCTTCTCCCATGGCGTCCAGGGTCATCGGTTTGTTTTGAAAGAAGAGCAGTCCGTATAAATGTCCGATTGATTGGGAGATGCCATAGAGATCCATATTCTTGCCAATAGATTCAATGACGCGTTTGCGAGCTTTGTGAATAACCAGTTCCTGTTCGGAGCTGATGTTGTGTAGTTGTTCCATGCCATCATTCACCCTGCCTTCATGTGTACAACGTTATTGTAAAAAACAAATTTAATAAAGTAAAGAATGTCATCGAATAGCATACTGGAGCTTGATGGAGAATACAGTTTATAACGTACAGTTTTTTCTGTACAAACGGATTAAACTGAATTTACGGTTGACATAACGTAATTTAGTTCTATACACTTAAGAAGGATGCAGGGCATTAACGCATACAGAAAGGAGTGAGCGTGTGGCAATTATTGATGTGCATCAGGTAACCAAAGTATTTGGGCCAGATCCCAAGTCTGTTCTTCCGCTAATGACCAAGGCGTATTCCAAAGAGCAGATTTACAGGGAAACGAAGCATACAGTGGGGGTCAACGAAGTCAGCTTTTCCGTACAACCTGGTGAAATCTTTGTCATCATGGGGCTGTCAGGCAGCGGCAAATCAACACTTGTCCGGCTGTTAAACAGGTTAATTGAACCTACCAAAGGGATCATCAACATTCTCGGCAAAAATATTGTCGAAATGAACGATGAGGAGCTTCGCCGTGTTCGTAGAGAGACGATTAGCATGGTATTTCAGAAATTCGCCTTATTTCCTCACAGAACCGTTGTGCAGAATGTGGAGTACGGACTCGAAGTTCAAGGGAAGAGCAAGAAGGAGAGGCGCTCGAAAGCGATGGAAGCGCTGAGTCTTGTCGGATTGCAAGAATGGGCGGACAGTATGCCGTCCCAGTTAAGCGGCGGCATGCAGCAAAGGGTAGGACTGGCCAGAGCGCTGGCGAATGATCCCGATATTCTTTTGATGGATGAGGCCTTCAGCGCCTTGGATCCTCTGATCCGCAAAGACATGCAGGACGAACTGCTGGAGCTGCAGGATAAAATGAAGAAAACGATCATTTTCATCACGCACGATCTGGATGAAGCCCTTCGGATCGGAGATCGAATCGCGCTCATGAAGGATGGGAGCGTCGTTCAGATCGGGACACCGGAAGAAATTATGATGAACCCTGCGAATGAATACGTAGAGCGATTCGTTGAAGACGTGGACCTGTCCAAAGTCTTGACGGCCTCGTCCGTCATGCGCAGACCGGAAACGGTTGGTTTGGACAGAGGCCCTAGGGTAGCACTTCAACTGATGCGTGAGAGCGGCATTTCCAACTTGTTTGTCGTTGACCGCGGTAAAAAACTGCTAGGTGTCATCACGGCCGAGGACGCCTCCGAAGCTGTGCGGCTCGGGAAAACGCTCGAGGACATCGTAATCCGGGAAGTTCCCACCGTTTCGCCTGAGCAAATGTTATATGAACTATTTGAAATATGCGGCACTTCGAAATATCCCGTAGCTGTCGTTGATAGAACGAATCGAATTATTGGCGTAATCGTTCGGGGCGCCGTTCTTGGTGCATTAGCCGGACAGCCTGTCATGAAAGAGGAGGGAAACAGGGATGATCAACAAGATACCGCTCGATGAATGGGTGGAGTTCGGCGTAGATCAACTGGAAGCGCATCTGGCTGGCCTCTTTCAATTCATCTCCACTTGCATTGAAGGCTGCGTGAACGCCTTATCGTTAGTCTTTCAGGGCATACCGGTTTTCATACTCATCGGATTCGTAACCATATTGGCTTTTTATTTGGGGCGGTGGACATTCGCCATTTTCGCGGCGCTAGGTCTATGGCTGATTTATAATTTAGGCTTCTGGAGCCATACGATGGATACGTTGGCACTCGTGCTCACTTCCGCACTGATTTCCATCATCATCGGCATTCCCTTTGGCGTCTGGTGTGCACAAAGCGATAAGGTTCGCAGTATCGTCACACCGCTCTTGGATTTCATGCAGACGATGCCGGCCTTCGTCTATCTGATTCCAGCCGTTACCTTCTTTGGGCTTGGAGTCGTTCCCGGCGTCATTGCTTCCGTTATTTTCGCAGTGCCGCCAACGATCAGACTGACCAATCTGGGGATTCGTCAAGTAGCGGAGGACTTAGTGGAAGCCGCGGATGCTTATGGCTCCACACCTGCGCAGAAGTTGTTCAAACTTCAATTCCCGCTAGCGATGCCGTCGATTCTGGCTGGCATCAACCAAACCATCATGCTGTCCTTATCGATGGTCGTTATCGCCTCCATGATTGGAGCTCAAGGCATCGGAGCCGATGTGTATCGCGCTGTCACGCAAATTCGGACAGGCCAGGGGTTCGAAGCAGGCTTAGCCATTGTCGTATTAGCCATACTTCTCGATCGTATGACCCAGTATATGTTGAAAAGAAAAAGGAGCGTGTAAGAATGCTGGAAAATAAAATCAAAGCTATGGCATGTTTAAGTATATTAGCCGTCGTTGTGATGACAGGGTGCGCCAAGGAAGCATCGACATCGTCCGAGGCGAGCATCGGCAGCCAGGTTGACCATGAAATTATCGGAATCGATCCCGGAGCAGGCTTGATGAAGCAAACCGCTCAGGCGATCAAGGATTACGATCTGAAGGAGTGGAAGCTGGTTGAGGGATCAAGTGCGGCCATGACCGCGGCTCTTGATAAGGCTTATAAAGCGAAGAAGCCCATTATCGTGACAGGCTGGACACCTCATTGGATGTTCGCCAAATACGAGCTCAAATACTTGAGCGACCCTAAAGGGGTCTATGGCAAAGATGAAGAAATTCACACCATCGTACGCAGCAATTTGAAAAAGGATGCCCCATCGGCCTATACCATGCTGGATCGATTCGAATGGACGCCGGAGGAAATGGCCGTCGTCATGTCCGCGATCACCGATGGCAAGAAGCCGGAAGAAGCTGCGTCCGCATGGGTGAAAGACAATGCCGCCAAAGTGGATGGCTGGGTGAAAGATCTCGCCCAAGAGAAGGGCAAAAAGCTGAAATTGGCCTATGTGGCATGGGATTCCGAGATTGCTAGCACAAATGTCGTGAAAACGGTGCTGGAAGAGAAGCTGGGCTACAAAGTGGATATGCTTCAAGTAGAAGCGGGTCCAATGTGGGCAGGCATCTCGGACGGAAGCGCCGACGCTTTGGTAGCGGCTTGGCTGCCGACGACGCATAAGGATTATTTCGATAAGTTCTCAGGGAAATTTGAGGATTTGGGGGCTAATCTCAAAGGCACTAAATTAGGATTAGTTGTTCCGTCCTATATGAATATTGAATCGATTGAGGATTTGAAATCGAAATAAGGGAGAAAGATGAGCCAGTATGCAGCTGGCTCTTTTTTGTTTGTGATTGTATTGATAAGTCTTCATTAATATGGATGTTATTGTAAGGGGGAGTTGACAGCGATTCAACGAGGAATTATACTTTAAACAAACGTTTAATTAAAACGGTCATTTAATTTTTAGGGAGTGGTATATCATATGAAGCATGCAGTGGGAGCATTCCTGAAGCAGGCCACGACGAAGGTCGGAATTATTACGGCAATTACGTTTCAATTGCTGTTCAGCTTGATTTGGATGACGGGATACGACGGTGTCACGGACAACACGAAAAATTTGAAGATTGCCATTGTGAACGAGGATCAGGGGTTGGGCAGCAAAGTGGTAAGCAACTTGCAAGGGAACCTGCCGTTCCAGACGGAGCTGATAGCTTCGAACGACCAGGCGCAAGAGATGCTGAATAACCGCGACGTTCAGATGGTCATGCACATCGCAGCGGACTTCTCCAAAAAGCTGCAAACACCGGGGCAAACGGCTCCGATCTCTTATACAATCAATGAGTCGAACCCTTCAATGACGAAGTCCGTCATGCAGGCAGTAGCCGCCAATATTACGGCAACCGTGAATAAAGAAGCTGTAGCGGCAGGAGCTACCGCAGTGCTTACTCAGATGAACCCGAATCTTCCTGCCGATCAAGCGGGGACCATTGCGCAGGGCTTGGCTGCGAAAGTAACCTCCGATATTCAAAGCACGAATAAGGTAAAAGATATGCCTAATCAGATGCTTCCTATGATGCTTGTGCTGGCATCGATCGTAGGTACTATGATTATGGGAATGAATTTCAGCGTTTCTACGAATATACTTGGGGCTTCCGTAAGCAAACGGGGTAAACTGGGAGCACGTTTGGCTTTGACCGTTGTCGCCGCGGTGGTGGTAGGCCTGATCAGCGCCTCGATGGTCGTTGCTTTGGGCGGACATGTGGAGAAGGGGTTCTTGGCGCTTTGGGGATTCGAATCCTTGTTCCTGCTGACCTTCGCTTTTGTTGCTCAGATGTTTTTGACTTTGTTTGGGAACGCAGGTATGCTATTTAACATCGCGATGTTGTCTCTGCAGCTCGTATCGTCCGGAGCCATCGTACCGAGAGAGCTATTGTCGAGCTTCTATCATTCTTTAAGCAATGCTTTTCCCGCAACGTATGCGGTCAACGGATTAATGAACATTTTGTTCGGCGGACCCGGCGTAGGGACAGAGGTTGGGTTCCTGCTTATGATCGCGGCTATTGCACTCGTAGTTGATATTATCGTTGTATTTGCGAAAAAAGCAAAGGCAGCGCCTGCGATGGCCCATCGTTCACAAACTGCATAACATTATTCAGTAGGAAGGGGCGCTATCGTATGGCACAACAAGTAACGGACATGAAGGTGAAGATTGTACTGGCTGCAAAAAAGCTGTTCGCCCAACACGGTTACGATGCTACTAGCGTCCGTCAAATATGTGAGGAAGCCGGGGCCAATGTGGCTCTGGTTTCCTATTATTTTGGCGGAAAAGAGAGCGTTTTCTACGAGATTTTTCATCAGTATTTTCCGTCTCACAAGCTTGGGGACTTCCTGGACATTCAAGACCCTGTAGAAGGAATCAAAGCGATAATCAGAGAAGTTATTTTAATCCGGAATCAGGATCCGCAAATGATCAGCATTTTGCAGATGGAGATCATCACCTTAACCCCGCGGATGGAGAAAATGAGAGATCTGGTTTTCCCCGTCTGGTCCAAGGTGAGAGCACTACTGGAGAAAGGCCGGCAGGAGGGGCTATATCATTTTGAATCGCTGGATAGTACGCTCATGTTTGTATTGGGCTCGATCTTCTTCTATAAGCAAAGAGATTTCTTCGAGCCGTTATTTACGGACCCTCGCCCGGATATCGACATGCTTATTCGACAAACAACAACCTATGTGATGAACGCATTGGGATACCACAGTAAAGGGGAATAATTAATGGGAAAAACCTGTATCGTATGCTTGGGTGAGCTGCTTATTGATTTCGTGCCGGACGTCAACGGACAAGCCTTGGCCGACGTCGCGAGCTTCCAGCGGGCGGCCGGCGGAGCACCGGCCAATGTTGCTGCGGCGGTCGCCAAGCTGGGCGGCGACGCCAGGTTTATCGGCAAAATCGGCCGGGATCCTTTCGGCGATTTTCTTGTACGCACACTGGACGAAGTAGGTGTGCAAACGGCTGTGATCCAGACCGACGAGGCGAAGACCGGTCTGGCATTCGTATCGCTGCGCGCGGATGGTGAGCGCGATTTCTTGTTCTTCCGCGATCCGGCGGCGGACATGCTGCTGCGCGCTGACGAAGTGAAGGCGCAGTGGCTTGAGGACGCTGCGGTCTTTCACTTCGGCTCGGTGTCGCTGATCGCCGAGCCTTGCCGCACCGCGACGCTGGACGCCGCGCGCCGCGCCAAAGCTCTTGGCGCACTGGTGTCGTACGACCCCAATGTGCGCCTGGCGCTCTGGCCGAGCGCTGACGCGGCTCGGTCGGAAATCCTTGCGCAGCTGGAGCTTGCGGATGTGGTCAAGGTCAGCGAGGAGGAGATCGAATTCCTCCTCGGCGTGGACGCGACCACGGGGGCGCAGCAGCTGCTGCAGCGCGGACCTAAAGTGATTATCATCACTTTAGGTCCTGACGGCTGCCGCGTGGTGAGCGCGCGGCAGGACGTCGTGATCCCCGGCACGCCTGTGGCTGCCGTGGACACGACGGGCGCCGGCGACAGCTTCGTCGGCGGCATGCTTTACCAGCTGGCGTCGCTGGGCGTGACGCCAGCTGGTATCGTTGATGCGCTCGCTGAGGCGGGTGTCGCCGAGCACGTATTTGGCTTCGCCAATCGCGTTGGTGCTATCACTACAACGCGCCGCGGTGCTATACCTGCGCTGCCGACGCTTGCGGAAGTGCAATAAAGCACAATAATTTTTGGCTCGAGTTGGGTAGGGGCTCCGTTTCTCCGCACTGCTCTTTCTGTTGTATCTGCAATGGAAGGGGAGTTGTGCTGTGAGGAATGGGGCTTTTTGTGTTCGGGGCTTGAGGAAGAGCAGAGGCTTGGCTGCGTTGTAGTTGGCGTTTGTTTTTTTCTGTTGTATCTACAAAGTGATGAGGTTGAGGAAGGTGGTCACGAAAGTGAAGGGGGAAGTATTGAGGGGAGAGCCTTGTAACCAAAGGATTGAAAGCGCTTTAATAATTTGATGTGATAATGCTTTAGATGGCTAATTCTGTGATACATACAAAAGGGGATGAAGCAATAGACATGAAGCCATGGAAAGAGATTCCCTGAATGAAAGGGATAGTGCCCGAAGGAGGGGCAGCAGAGATTGTTGGCAGCATGGGCAGTTGCGTTCGTGGCATAGAGCCCGTGAATAGAGAGTTTCTGAGTGGAAGGGATAATGTCCGAAGGGAAGGGGGAACAGAGAGAGTTGGGACTGTGAGGCGGTTGCGTTTTTAGGGTGCGGTCGGGTCATAGAGCCCAAGGGTAGAGAGTTTTCTGAGTGAAAGGGATCGTGCCGGAAAAACGTAATATTTTTCTATTGAAAAATGGCAGTTTCTGTGATATTTTTATTTTGCGAAGAACGCAAATTTCGGATGAATCTCCGGGGTTTGCGTTTTTTTGTTTTTGTTAGAAAATGCAGCGTTTGAGGGAAGGGAGGTGATAGGTTGAATCGCAGAAGAAGTTTACTGATCGCATTGGTGTCTGCAGTATTGGCGGCGTTGCTTGTATATGGCCTATATTTGCTGCAAGTCCATCAGGTGGAGATGCAGCAGACTGTTCAGGTGGCGGTTCCGAGGGATTTTATCAGGGCGGGCGTTTTGATTCAAGAGGATATGGTGGAGCTTAGGTCTATACAGAAAGGAAGTTATACAAGTAGTATGCTATCCCGATTGGAGGAGATTGTTGGGCAGGAGACGCTGATTCCGCTGGGGAAGGAGGAGCCGATTCTGAAGTGGAAGGTGAACCGCTACCATCTCCTGCCGAACGAATTGCAAGCCACATTTCAAATTCCAAAAGAGTATGTGTTGTCGGTGTCGAATGGAATTCGCGCGGGTGACCGAGTCCGGCTGTATGTGTCGGGGACTGACGGCAGTTCACGGCGGCTTTTTGATGAGAAGGAGATTAAGGTCGCGTCTGTCAAATCATCATCGAACGTGGAGGTGGATAATCCGAAGAATCCCAATCTTCTGTCCAAGGTAGAGGGAGATCAAGAGAAAATGTATGCGTCCCGGTTGGAGGCTAACGGTGCGATTGATCAAATTAACCTGAATTTAACGGAGAATGAGTGGTTGGAGATCGACCGTTTGTGCAGCCCGAAGAAAGCCAAGCTGGTCATTGCGTTCAGCTCCTCTTCGATTTTGCGGGAAGAATGAAGCCTAACTA
Organism: Paenibacillus sp. MAHUQ-63; assembly: GCF_028765165.1. Taxonomy (GTDB): domain Bacteria; phylum Bacillota; class Bacilli; order Paenibacillales; family NBRC-103111; genus Paenibacillus_E. The sequence continues at coordinate 17,769 of NZ_JARADB010000010.1, forward strand.
GAGGGGGGAAAGGTGGGATGGAGCTTGGATGGAAAGTGGAATGTCGGATTACTTTCAACGGATGAACGATTAATTGACGAAATTATTCATGTGGTTTATGAACAGCCCTTGAGCTGGGTGGTGGCATCTACGGCGGCTGAGTTGGAGGCTCGTTTGGCGGAGATGACGTTATCGCATGCGATTATCTCCGATCGGGTGCTTGACTTCGGCGGTCTGGAAGAGCTGCTTGAACGGATGCTGCAGATGAACGGCGAGATGAAAGTTATTGTCCTGCTCTCGAACTATCATGACGTTACAATCAATGAGAAGTATGTCAAAATGTGCAAATGGATGCGGCTGGACTATATTCAGCCAGGGCGCAGCACGGCAGTAATCGCAGACGATATTCGGGCTTGGGTGGATGGTGGAGCAGGCGACCGGGAGCTTCAAGAGCCGGCAGGTAAGCTGATTACTTTCATCGGTTCTACCCCGAATATAGGAACAACGATTGCCTCTTTTGGAGTGGCGTATTTGCTTGCGTTGGAGACCGGCCTTAAGGTTGGCTACCTGTGTTTGAATTTGAAAAGCTCCAAGCTTCACCGTTATTTAGGCAAAGATAAGCAAGTGTTCACGCTCGATGGACTGCGTGCGGAGTTAAAGGCGCAGAGTCTCACGGCGGAAAGGCTGCTGCTTGTATGCGACCAACCCAAGGAAGCGCATGGGCTTCATGTGCTGTACGGAAATATGCTCCGGGAGCAGGCGGAATTTTTCACACCCTCGGAAATTGTACATTTGCTTCGCGTGGCGCGGCGTGCCTTTGATATCTGCATCATTGAGGTTAATGCGTATTGGGACAATGCGGCGACGGTGTGCGGATTATTGGAGGCCGATAGCAAGGTTGTCGTTACTACGGCAGACATCGCCCATTTCCAAGAGGATTTCTCGCGGTGGATCCGGCAGGTTGGTTCGGTTTTTGGGCTCCAGCCGAATAGTTTCGAGTTAATGGCGGTTCAGATGGAGCGGCACTCCAGAAATCATGAGTTTTCGATTAAAGATATTCGCAAAGAAACACAGCTGCCATTGGTCGGGCAAATATCCAGGCATGCGGATGCGCTGTCTCGATGCAATCAAGGGAAGCTGCTTGAGATGTTCAGTCCCAATCATCCCATGTATGAGGAGATCAAAGTTGCGGCCCTGAAGCTCGCAGATTACTACCAGCTATCGAGGAAAGTGAATGTTGGGCAGATCACATGGCTGCAGAAGCTGATGGCAGGAAGAAGAACGGCAAGCTGAAGAAGGGGGGATGAGATGAAGGGAGTGAACGAGGAAAGGTTTTCGATTATTACTTATATGCATGAACGAAAGAGCGATGCCAATGATGACGGGTTAGCTTCGAGAATAAGTCCCCAACACCTGTCTGATGGAACTGGCAGGTCCGGCCGTGCGGAGATGGAAGATAGCTTGTTTTATCAATGGGTGCAGGAGATACGGGGCGAACTTGTCGCGATCAAGGGGAGGACGGACGAGGAGAAGCAGAGCTATAACGAAACGCTGAATCGGGCCATTCTCGGATATGAGGAAGAGCGTGGAAAGCTGCTTGCCATGATTGACGATATAGTTTCCAAAAGAAGCCTGAAAGGCAGACCTCCTAGATTTAGCGGATATACGTCGCTGCCGGAGGCGGTTTTTGCAGAAATTATAGGGATGAATGTGCTTGAGCTTGTTTTGAAGCGAAAGGAGGGACTTGAGGAGATACAGGTAGTGGGTAGGCAGATCTTCGAGGTGCGGGGCGGATGCGCTCTTCCTTCTGCTTATACGCTGCCGTCCGTGCGAGAATTGGAAAGAATTCAGCAAAACCTGGTGCTTTTTAATAACGATACGTTGAGTCCTAGGAAAAAGTGGGCGGAGGTCGTGCTGCGGGACGGGTCGCGGGTTACGATGACAGGGTTCGGGTTCACGTCGGAGCCGACGTTGACGATCCGCTTTTACACGGTGAAAAAGTTTGATTTGGCTTCGTTGGCTACTGCAGAGCTTGCGACGATGGATGCACGGATGGAACAACTGATTCGCTGCCTGGTCCGGTCGTATTTCAATATGGTCGTGATTGGTCCGACGAATTCAGGGAAAACGAACCTGATTAAGGCAATCATTGCGGAGATGGATGATAACGAAAGGATTATCACGATCGAATCTAGGTTCGAACTAAATTTGAAGAAGGATTTCCCGTACAAAAATATCGTCGAATATGAAATTGACGAGGAGGATTCCCGGCATTCCGGATTGCAGGCTTTTAAGTTGGCGCTTAGGCAATCGCCGAAACGGATTTGTCATGCGGAAATTCGGGATGAGGATGCGAATCTGTATGTCAGAGCTTGTACGCGCGGGCATGAGGGCAGCATTACATCCGTCCATGTTAGCGAATTGGAGGATGTTCCCGATGCGCTCACGGATATGTGCATGTTGGATGGCCGAGGGATGGATCCTTTGCGGTTAACGAAACGGATCACGGAGTTTGTGACACAAATCGGGATGGAAATGGCTGTCGTTCACGGGAAACGAAAAATTGTGCGGATCGTCGAATATCGTTTCGAGAATGGGGAGGTTTGCGTCACGGATCTCGCAGTTTATGACAAGTCGACAGATGGATGGAAATTTCCCGGGAAATTGTCGCAACCTGCATCGCGGAAAATCAGCAAGTCTGACCAAGAGGGACATGCTGTGCTGTCGAAGCTCGGTTTTATTGAGAAAGAAGGCGAGTAATGGAATGATTGTCGCCAAATATGTCTTTGTTTTACTGCTGTTTCTATTGGTTTTTGTGGTTGTGCGATCCGTTTTACACGCCGCTATCCGACAGCGTGAAGCCAGGTGGAGGCTGCAATATGTCAAAACGGCTGCGATTAACCATCGTTTCAGCGAATTTTTGGGAAATAGGAGCCGGCTGTTTCGGCATGTGAGGGAGTTGATGGAATCCGTCGAAACGGGCTTCAGTGTGCAAGCGATGCTGATGTTCAGTGTGATTTTATCTCTGGCCGGGCTGCTGACAGGGCTGTTGTTTTTTCAGTCTTTCAAAGGAGTGACGGTGTTGACACTGATTGGCGCATCGTTCCCTTACTTCATGCTTCGGCTCAAATTGGTCAGTATCCGGCTGCAAACCAGGCTGGAGTTTCTGCCTGCAGTGGAAATATTTTATCAGTACTACATGGTGGATCCGAATAAAAATTTGAAGACCGCATTGAAGTACTGTTTGGAGGAAAATCGTATTTTATACCCGATCAAGCCCGTATTTGAGCAGCTATACCGCAATTTAATGACTCAAAGGGATACGGAGGAGAGTTTGCGTATTTTCTCGCTTACACTCGGACATACCTGGGGGGATTATTTCATTGGTATCGTGCGCGTTGCTCTGGCAGAAGGATGTTATGTCGGGGATAGCTTGAAGGATTTGATTGCCGCCATGAGAAAAGCGCAGCGATTCGATCAAATGGAGCGAAACCGGTTATTGGAGATTAGGATTGCCAATTTCTCGCCGATTTTGTTTCTCGGTTTGTTTCTGTTTATTAATTTCAAGGTAAATGCAGACAATGCTTATTTGTATTACATTGTCGACCCGGTAGGGCGAAATATGCTGCTCGATGCGCTTTTGTTAATTTTCGTATCCTTTTTGATGGGGATTTACTTGTCAATGCGGAGAATGTGAGGTCCGGCATGATGCCAATCGCATCTAATTTGCTGCTATTCGTATTTGTTTTGATGGCTCTATATCACGGTTTTCATCTTGTTCCTGTCCGTGTGAGAAGGTGGAGACCTTTAGAGCACATGACCTTGGTGAAGGACGCGAAGCTCCCGTCCTGGTTGTTTAAGCTGTTAGGTTTGAAAGCGAAGATGGTGGAAGAGAAGCAACAGCTTCTGTTGGGCTGCGGCATTCGCTTAAACGGCGGCCTATATGAAGGCGTTAGAAGACTTCTGGTATGCGGCGCATTCATGATGATCGGCGCAGGATATGCCGCGTGGAAGCGGCCGATGTTCACTTTACACATAGAACCCGCCTTTGTTATGGCAGGAGGTGCGTGCCTGCTCGTTCTTCTGTTATTCGATAGAAGGGTATTGATGCAATTGAAGGCCAGAAGGGCGCATCGCATTGTTCGGGAGATTTATGTCATTAGTCATCATTTGCTGTATTACAATGAATCCCGAATGAGTTTACACACCAAGCTGTCGCTATGCTCGTCTCAGGTGCGGACAATCCGGACGCAGTTCGGACTTCTGCTGAATGAGTGGTACCAAGGTTCTGAGGCGGCGATTGTGCGGTTTAAAATGAGGCTCGGAACTGACGAAGCGCACAGCTTCGGGGAGACGCTGAATGCGCTAAGACTGAACGAGCATGCCCGTTATTATGAGCTGCTGCAACAGCGCGTTCAGGATTACAAGGAAAAGATGGATCTCGTCCGGGACAGCCGAAAGGAAACTGTGTCGTATGTGTTGTTCGTGCTTGCCGGCCTGCCGATTATGAATACGTTTCGGGTATTCATGTATCCGTGGATTGCGGAAGGCCAACGTTTATTTGATGCGATTAATTAAGGAGCGTGAGGGGTAGGTATGAGAAATATTTTGATCACCGTTATGATGCTGATTGTGGTGGCTTTTCTTTTTACGACAATTGTCAACGACGGTTCGACAGGGTTAAGACGGAATATTTCAACACACGGCAGCAAAGCGAATACGGAAATTTCGGCATTGAGACCTTAGGCATAGAGGACATTTTGTTATGAGGTCGATTCTAATGACGATAATGCTGATTATGGTGGTAATCGTAATTTATAACCATTCGCTTGGGGGAAGCGCGGGTACGCGTGCCCAGGTGCATACGAGCGGTGCAAGATTGAATGGGACGATTGAGCGGATTGATCCATGAAGCAGATTTTGGTGTTCGTTCTGCTTGCTGCAGTGATTTGCTGGCTTATGTTTGCACCGGTGTATAAGCATGTGCTGATTGTCAGGCAGGCCGTTTTGCAAAAGGAGGTTGACTATTTGCTGGAGATTGGTGCTAATGGAATGCACGGCTATATTGATAGCGTGATGATTCGGGATTCGAAAGCCCGTATGGAGGCCAGAGGGTTCATTGCTGAAGATCTCGTGTACACCGTTGACACGACGGACGGTAACTGGGGCACAGACCGCAATTCGCCGGTTAGGCGAGGGACCGGATTGCGGCTAAAGTTGACGTATCCGTATCATCGACTTTTCGTCATTGACCGATTGATCGGCATACCCGTTCCTTCCGAGCTGGACCGGATGGGAGCAAGCGGCATGAAGATGAGCGAATATGTGCCTTAAGGTTTGAGGGGATGCCATGTATAAGCTACTGTTGATGGTGCTGCTGAGTGCAGTCATCATGTCGATGTTTGCCTTACAAGCGGATGAGGAAGTGGCGTTGCACACGCTGTTTCGCGGCAAGCACGCTTTGAACCGGGCAGTACATGCCGCCGCCCAGCAAAGCGATCAGTCGAAGCTGGCCAGAGGCATTCCTGCGATCGATGAGAGCAAGGCAAAAACTGCGGCTCTGCAATATTTGCAGGCGAATCTGAGGCTGGACGCAGCGAATGATCCGCTGCCCGGAACGTTTCTGCAGCAGAGAGTTGAGGTGGAGGTATTTAAGATCGTTAATGACGGGGAAGTCTTTCCATATACATATACCAATCCGGTTTATGGGTATTCGGTCACGCTGGAGCGGCCTGGCGTCATCATGTTCATTCGTTTGAACTATCCGCGGACCTATACAATCATGCAGCCGATTACGTGGACGATTAAGGGGTCTGCGGAAATGGTCTTTTGAATGTATAATAGAAGGTGAGGTGTACATTAGGCCGAGTTAGGAGAGGTAGGCATGACAATTTATCGACAAAGGCAGCAGCTGCTGCAGGTGGAGCTGTTGAAGCGGGGGTGGTCGGGCTTCCTGGTCACTCACCACGTGGATATATATTATTATTGCGGTTCGATGCAAACGGGGTATTTGTTCATCCCGGCGGAGGGCGAGGCGCTGTATCTCGTCCGCCGCAGCCTGATCCGCGCTTCGGAGGAAGCGTTTGCGGACGTACAGTCGCTGGGGTCCTGGAAGACGCTGGCTGAGCGTCTTCGCGCGCGCAGCGCGAACGGCTCCGCAGCGAACGGCTCCGCAGCGGACGCCCCGCTGCGGATTGCAACCGAGCTGGACGTTCTACCGGTCCAGCTGTATAGCAAGCTCCAGACCGCGCTGCCCGGCGCGGTCTGGGAGGACGGCTCACTGCTCGTGCGCGAGCAGCGAATGATCAAATCGCCGGACGAAGTCACGGCGATTCGCGAGGCCGCGCGCATCGTCGATGCGGCGCTGGAGGCGGTCATCCCCCTCGTGCGCGAGGGGATGGCGGAGTTTGAGCTGATGGCGCTCATTGAGCATCAGCTCCGGCTGCGCGGGCACCAAGGGCTGATGCGCATGCGCGCGTACAATTCCGAGTTGATCACCGGAATGGTGGCGGCTGGCGCATCGGCGGCGGTGCCCACTTATTTCGACGGGCCGGCCGGGGGCACGGGGCTTCACCCGTCCAGCCCGCAGAGCTCAGGCCGCGCGCTCATACGCCGCGGCGAACCGATCCTCGTCGACATCGGGTGCATGACGGACGGCTATTTAATCGATCAGACGCGCACGCTGGTGATCGGCGATTTGGACCCGGAGCTGCAGAAGGCTTATGACGCGGCGGAGGCGGTACTCCGTGCTACGGAAGCCAGGCTGCAGCCTGGGGCGATCGCCGAGCATCTGTATCTGCTCGCGCTGGATCAAGTGCAGGAAGCGGGGCTGAGCGACCACTTCATGGGGTACGGCGCCGACCAAGTGAAATTCCTTGGTCACGGCATCGGGCTCGAGATCGACGAGCTGCCCGTTCTCGCCAAGGGCTTCAAATATCCGTTGGCCCCCGGCATGGTCATCGCGATCGAGCCTAAGTTCACCTTCCCCGGGCGCGGTGTAGTCGGCATCGAGGATACGTATCTGATTACGGATACCGGCTGGGAGAAGCTGACGGTATCGCGGGGCGGCTTGATCCGGGTTTGAGTGGAGTGGATGCCGCGTATTGGCTGACCAATAGACTTGCAAATAAACCCGGAGATGGATGAACATCCCCGGGTTTATTGTTGTGCCGTTTTGTTTTTTCTAGGCAAGCAAGTATACTAGACGCATATTAAACGGAATAAGGGGACACGGACGTGCGACATTGGATACCGCAAACTTTAAAGTACAGGCTGTTCTTAGCTTTCCTGTTAATTATTCTACTGCCGATCATCCTTCTGAACATGACGCATGTTCAAAAGTTCGAGACGTTAATGAGAGAGCAAGTCAGTTCGCAAAACCTCGAACAGATGACAACGATTACGTCGTCATTGGGAAATTTATTAAGCGTTTCCGAGAAAACGTTTACGCTCATTGAACAAGATTCTTTCCTGACGGCGATGCTCAAAAATCCGGAATCCGGCCTCTCCTATACGGCTGTTCAGCAGAAGCTGAAAATCGAAGAGAAATTCAATGCCATTAACAATAGCGTGTTTCTAGCGAATTCTTATGTGTATTACACCATTCTAGATGCCGATCGGCATGTGTACATGTCGTATGGACCTAACCGTATTCTAAATTATGAGACAATTGCTGCTCAGCCGAGAGTGCAGGAGGCTTTCCAAGGGAAATCGTTGTCCAGCTGGCTGCTGGAGGAAGGGGGGCCTGACTCTGTGTTTGGCATTAACCCTTCCTTGCTGACGATGTATAAAGTGCTGCGGGACGAAAATAATCGCATCTACGCCGTGATCCGCATCGGCGTTGACTTTCGCAGCTGGCTGAGAAGCGCCATTCCCAGCCAAGTTAACGAAGAGCAGTACGTCTTGGCTTCCTCGGAAGGCCAAATCCATGCGCGCAGCTCGGAGGGAAATAACGACGCGATCCCCAATCCGCTTCAAGTCGCGAGTTGGGAGCCGACGGGCTCGCAGGTGGAGAATAATCATATTATCAGCTATTCGAAAATTCCGAATTTGAACTGGTTCTTGATCAAGAGTGTTCCAACGAAATATTTATTCCAAAAAGTAAATCAATTGCAGCAATCATACATCTTAACAACGCTGTTCATTGCGGTGCTGTTCATTGTGATGACCTTTCTCATATCGACGACCATCACCCGGCCGCTGCAGCTGCTGCAGCGCAAAATGTCCGACGTGGTGCGCCGGAATTTGAAGATCCAACTGCCTGAGGAGAGCTACAAGGGAGAGATTCTCACCTTTGTTCAGGCTTTTAACAACATGGTCCGGGATGTGGAAAATCTGCTGCACCGGCTGAAGGAAGAGGAGCGCAACAAGGAATCCATGCGGTTCCAAATGCTGCTCTCGCAGATGAATCCGCACTTTTTGTTAAATACGTTAAATACGGTGAAATGGCTGGCTATCGAGATTGGCAACAAGCAAATTCCCGAGGTATGCGAGTCGCTGGGGAAGCTGCTGGAGGCGGGGATTCGGCTAGACGTGGATTTGATTCATCTGGAGCATGAAATCGAGCTCGCTCAAAGCTATATCAGCATCCAGAAACTTCGTTACGACCGGGAATTCGATGTGGCCATTTCCTGCGACCCGGAGCTCAGATTTGCCCTCGTCCCCAAGCTAAGTTTGCAGCCGCTGATTGAGAACAGCATTTACCACGGGTTTGCGAACTTGGACAGAGTAGGCCGAATCGACATTCGGTTCCGCAGGGAGGAAGATGAGCTCGTCATCGAGGTTGAGGATAACGGCGTCGGGCTGAAGAACAGCGGCAGCCTCTCTTCGACCAAGAAGGGAAACGGCATTGCACTGAAAAATCTGGAAGAGCGGCTGGCGCTCTTGTACCGGAAGCAGGGGAAGATCACGCTGGAGAGTCTGGAGATGGGAACGCTCGTAAGGCTTCGCATGCTTCTCCTGCTGTCGCCACCATATTTGAAGGGGGAAAGCTTGCATGTGGACGGTTCTCTTGGTTGAGGATGAGGCCTTCGTAAGACGCAGCATTCGCAAAGGGATGCCGTGGGAGGCTAACGGCTTTAAAGTGATCGGGGAGTGCGGCAACGGGCAGGAAGCTTTGGATTTTATTCGCGCGAACCAGCCGGATCTGGTGATTTGCGATATTATGATGCCGGTGATGAACGGCGTTGAGCTGCTCGCCCAGGTACGCGAGGATCAGCTCGGAACAAGCTTCATTATGCTCACGGTCATGAACGAGTTTGCCTATATTCAACAAGCGATGGAGCTTGGAGCCTCCGGCTATGTCCTGAAGCTGTATTTGACTCCCGATAAAATGTCCGAAGCGCTTGCAAAGGTGAAAGTCGAGTTGGAACGCAGTACCCGTCTAATGACGAAAGAGTTGGACGATTATTGCGAAGCTCTGTATCACGTAACCCCCGCACAAGAGCGGACCGCAGCCGGCCCTAATCAGTTTGACGAAACGTTTCGTCCGAATATGCTGCTTCTTATCCTGCATGGTCAAGCCGATTTCGATAAAAAGGATTTGGCGCGTCTGCCGGTCTTGGACTTGGAGCATGCTTCTCCTGGCAGCAGGGCTCATCTGTATACGAAACATGGCTTAACAACGGTGTTCCTCAGCATGCCTGAAGGTATCCGGCCTAGCCTGCAAACCGGCGAGCAGCGCAGCTGCGATGCCATTGTCGTTGTTGCGTCCGGATTCAAGCCCGATGACCTGCAGCAGGTATGGCAGGGGATGCTTGTCCGTGTAACGGAGTTATGGTATGGCGTCCGGAAGGGCGTCTACCTCTATCAGCCGAAAGTGGAGAGCCCACAAGGACATGCTTCTTCCAATGTACCGTGGCTGCTAGAGAAGAATCTGATTCAGGCGTTCGAACAAAGAAATCAAGCTAATTTACTTCACGCCTGGAAGGAGATTTGGTCGTGGATGGCGGAGGCCCAGCTGTCGGTGCTGCGGGTGAAGGAGTTCGCTATGCGGCTTGACCGTCTGTTCGCGGATCTTGCCGGCGCTCCGGTCTCACAAACCCAGGTGTATGCAGAGGCGGTTTCGCATGAAGCGGCCGGCTTGCTATTCAAGCATAGGATCGAAATGTATGTGGCATACTGGAAGGAATCTAGTTATGAAGTTACGGACCATGCCGAAATTAATAAAGTCATCGCCTACCTGAACCAGCATTATGAGGAAGATTTACCTCTATCTTTGCTCGCGGGGGTTGCCATGATGGACGACAAGTATCTCAGCGTTCTGTTTAAGAAAAAAACCGGGAAAACGATCACCGAATATTTGACGGGCATTCGTATGGAGAAGGCGTGCGAGCTGCTGCTGCAAACGGATGAGCCCATCGCACTTATCGGTGCTAAGGTCGGCTTTTCCAATGAGAATTATTTTGCCCGGATTTTTCGCAGGGAAGTCGGCAAGCCCCCAAGCGTGTTTCGGCAGCAAGGCTGAAATCAAACTTTTGTGCTATAAGAACAAGAATTTGTTCCTTCGAACTGAATAGCCCTGATGCTATAGTTACCTTATAGCCAGACGACATCAGAAATTCAGGAGGGTCAAATGAAGAAGAATATGAAAACCACCATGCTAAGTCTTCTGTCCGCAACGGTCTTGCTGAGCATCACCGCAGGGTGCGGGGCATCCGGTGAGAAGGCGGTTGGCTCCAATACGTCAGGTGCGGCTCCCGATGCGAAGAAATCCGTGACATTAACGTTGTGGGGCGGTGTGCCGGCAGAATCCGGTCCGCAGGCCGTGATTGATAATTGGAATGCCAAGAACCCTGATGTTCAGGTCAAATATGAGCGGTTTGTGAATGACGATGCCGGAAATCTGAAGCTGGATACCGCGCTGACAACGAATCAAGGCATTGATTTGTATGTGAACTATGCGTTGCCTCTGTTGACGAAGCGGGTTGAAGCTGGGACTGCTCTCGATTTGAGCGAATTTAAGGATTACAACATCGATGAGAAAATGGGCGCGGACGCGAAGGACTGGAAAGTGAAGGACAAGTATTACGGACTTCCTACCAAAAAGAACGTCTCGTTCATCTGGTTGAACAAAAATGCACTGGATGAAGCTGATCTTGCTGTCCCTTCCTTGGATTGGACAATGGAAGATCTGCAGCAGTATGCCGCTAAGCTGAAAAAAGGCACACGTTGGGGCTTCACGCAGCATATCTCCGGCTACACGAATTTCTTCGACGGTTCGAATGCGGGAGCAGGGTTTACGAAAGCGGACGGCACCTCCAATTTGGACGAGCCTTCGGTTCGCAAAGCGTATGAGTCGATGTTTAACATGATGTATACCGACAAATCGATGCCGCTTCTCGGCGAGCAGATTACGAGCAAAATGCCGACGGATACGATGTTCCTGAAAGGTGAAACCGCGATGCTGGGCGCAGGCGAGTTCGTTTTCCGCTCATCCAACAACATGAAAGACTTCCCGCGCGACTTCAAGATTGCTTTCGCTACCGTTCCGAAAGTAACGAAGGATCAAACGACTTTTAAATATCCGGGCGGACTTGGCGATGTGATCTCCATTAACCCGAATTCGAAGAATAAAGATGCGGCCTGGAAGTTCCTGAAATGGTACGCAGACGGGGGCATGCTGCCGCTTGCATCCGGCGGACGCCTCCCATCCTCGAAGGATGCGAATGTGGAAGAAGCCTTGAAATTGCTGCTGGGCGACAATGAGAAGACCTACGATGTCGACTCGCTCAAAAAAGTCGTATTCGGCAAGTTCCCGACATTCACGGCGACGATTCCTCAACAAGTTGTCGATGCAAGAAGAGAAGAATACGAGAAGTATTTCTTGAAGGCACAATCTTTGGACGATACCTTGAAAAATACGGTCAAACGCCATAACGATTATTTGGCTAAAAATAAGAAATAAGCAAGAAAAAAGGGGAGCTGCATCAGGCAAAGAGGCACCTCCCCTTTTTCGTTCAAAAAGGAGGGGCTAGACGCATGAACTGGGCAAAAAAACAACAGAGATTAGGCTACTTGTTCATTTTACCTAATATGTTGGGCGTCATTTTATTCTTTGTGATTCCTGCGATTTTCTCATTGGGCATTATGTTTACGAATTATAAATATACATCCCCGGATATCCAATGGGTGGGACTGGATAACTTTACGAGACTGTTTCAAGATCCTATTTTTTATGTTTCTTTGAAGAAAACGGCACTATTCCTTGCGGCAGTCCCGATTTCCATCGGTTTGGCGTTTGTGGTAGCCCTTGTGCTAAACCGCAGTGTGTATGTCAAAAGCCTGCTTCGGGCTATGTTTTTCATGCCCTACATTACAAGCGGTGTCGCCGTATCGTTCGTCTGGATGCTGTTGTTTCAACCGACGCAAGGACCGATTAACGGCTTTCTTCGCTCTATAGGGATTGAACACCCGCCGGGCTGGATGTCGACAACGACATCTTCCATGTATGCGATAGACATCATATGGGTGTGGTTTTTACTCGGGTACAATATGATCATTTATTTGGCTGCTATTCAAGAAATTCCGCAGGAGCAGATGGAAGCGGCCAAAATTGACGGCGCTAATACGTGGACGACGGTATGGAAAATTATTTTCCCGTTGGTCAGTCCCTCTACGTTCCTGCTGCTGATTACAGGACTTATTACGTCTATGAAAACATTCGGAATGATTGAAGCGGTCACGCAAGGGGGACCCGGCGGCAGCACGACGATTTTATCCCTCTTCATCTATCACAACGCTTTCCGCTATTACGAAATGGGATATGCCTCCGCCATCTCATGGGTGCTGTTCGCCATCATTTTTATTATAACAATGGTTCAGTGGGTCGGTCAGAAGCGCTGGGTTCATTATTAAGTCAATCGACCGGGGTGATACAAATATGGAGATGAAATCAACGAAGATCCTTACAACGATTATTATGCTTTTTCTGGGCTTTTTCATGATCATGCCGTTTCTGTGGATGATCAGCACCTCGTTCAAAACGCCGAACGAAGTGTTTCAATATCCGATCCAGTGGATTCCCGATAAAGTGACATTAGAACACCATATGAAAGTGTGGACAGGCAAGGAAAGTTTCGTTACGTATTACTGGAATTCTTTGAAAATCGCGGTCATTTGCACGATCGGGGCTACATTCTTATCGTCACTGGCTGCCTATGGATTCTCGCGCGTTGAATTCAAAGGAAGAAACGCGTTATTCATGTTCTATCTGTCCATGATGATGGTGCCGCCTCAGGTGTTATTTGTTCCTAAGTTTATTCTGTTTGATAAAGTGGGCATTTATAACACGCATTGGGCTTTGATTTTACCTGGATTGTTCACGATATTCGGCGTATTTCTGATGAGACAGTTTTTCATGTCGATTCCTCATGAGATTACGGAGTCCGCATTCGTGGACGGGGCGGGGCACTTCCGCATTTTCTTTCAGCTGATGCTGCCTCTGGCCAAACCGGCGCTCGCGACGCTGGCCATTATCGATTTCTCCTGGCATTGGAACGATTACGAGAACGCGCTCGTTTTCCTGTTAGATCGCGATCTGTACACGGTGCCGCTAGGGATGCAAAACTTCATTCTGGAATTCAATATCGATTATAACGGGATGATGGCTGCGACGTCTGCAGGTATTGTTCCTATGCTGCTTGTATTCTTGATCGGACAGAAATATATTATTCAAGGCATAACAGGTTCTGCGGTAAAAGGTTAATGCCGTTCCGGGACGGACATTGTACATCCGCATAGCACAAAGGGCTGACCCAGGTAGATGTGTCTACTTCGGATCAGCCCTTCGTGTTTAATAGAAGGATGTTAAATTTTCTCGATAACCTTATCGATCAAGCCATAAGCTTTGGCCGCTTCGGCATCCAAATAGTAGTCGCGGTCCGAATCGAGTTCGATTTTCTCAATCGGCTGTTTCGATGTATCCGCTAGAATGCGGTTCAAGGTTTGGCGCGTCTTGAGAATGTGCTGGGCGCGAATATGGATGTCGCTGGCCTGCCCTTGGGCGCCGCCCCACGGTTGGTGGATCATGACTTCGGCATTGGGCAGCGCGAACCGTTTGCCCGGTGCTCCGGCGGTTAACAGAATGGCGCCCATCGATGCCGCCATGCCGACGCAGATTGTAGACACGTCAGGTTTAATGAAGTTCATCGTATCGTAAATGGCCAATCCCGCAGAAGTGGAGCCGCCAGGCGAGTTGATGTACAGTGAAATGTCCTTCTCCGGATCCTCGGCGGAAAGGAACAGCAGCTGCGCAATGATGGCATTGGCTACCTGGTCGTTCACTTCGGTTCCAAGGAACACGATTCTGTCTTTGAGCAAGCGGGAATAGATATCGTAAGAACGCTCGCCGCGCGAGGTTTGTTCAACAACCATAGGTATGAAACTCATAGGAATCATCCTTTCTGTCAGTAAGATAGTTTTCTATTAAGCAGCGGCCATTCCTTGTACCGTGTTGCGGTGTGCAGGCAGTTGCTGGCCAAATCCGGACGAGATGACGATGAGACGAACGGGCTCCTCACCATGCAGGGAAGGGATTTCGCGAACGGTGAAGGTAGCTTCAGACTCTGGTACGCCTTGGCGGCGCTTAGCGTCGAAGGGGATGACATGGGTGTTCGCGCTGTTCGCTTGCTTCGGGCGTCGTGCAGACCGTTCCCATGTAATCACAGGCGTCGGCGGCGCCACAAGGGCTGTGGGGGCTTCCTCTTTGGGCGGTACATTCGTTTCTTGTTCACGTTGATTGCTCATCGCAGTGGCCTCCTCATTCTTTCGGTTTGGGATACACGGCTACTAGTACATGGTAGGGCTCATGTTCTTCTTCACCCGCAGGGGCGGAATAACGCTCTACAAGCTGCTGCACCATGGCGGCATATTCCTCGACGAACGCTTGCCGCTGCTGCTCATTGGGTAAATGAACCTGCAGTTGAAGCGTTGCGCTGGGAATGGTTGCCCCGACATCGGACTGCTCCATCAGCAGCATGGCGTCTCTCCGAATTCGCTCCGAAGTAGTGACGAGATGGGCTAGCGAGCTTTGATCCTTCAGCTTCTGCACCGTTTCGGGCTTCATGCTGAGCGAGTCTGCCAGCACGAAGGTCTTGGCGATGGATCGGTAGAGCACCTCCACGAGATTGCGGACTTGGCGAGTGCCGACTCGCCGAACGAGTCCGGCTTTCTCCAGCGCCTTCAAATGGTAATTGATACGCTGGGCCGTCTCTCCCAATGTCCGAGCGACCTCAGCGGCGGATCCCGGTTCGAGAAGCTGTGCGATAATTTCGCCGCGAATCGGGTTCAGCAGGACCGTGGCCTGTTCCGGGGACTCGATGTAATAGCTGTCTTGAATATCGTTTAGCATGGAGAGGTTGCCTCCAGTACAATGAATATGTTACGTAAAAACATTTTATTACGTGGGGAATGGAAAGTCAATGGGCGCTGTTGTCGGGTTGGTGACGCGATTGTTGTTGGATGACAAATTGGTTTTGAAATGACAAATAAAGTTTTGAAATTACAAATGAAGTTTTGAAAAGACAAACAAAGTTTTGAAATAAAAAAGCGTTCACTCATTAACTCTGGGTGAACGTTTTTTTGCTGAGTTAAAGCGTATGATTAACAACAATTTAGTTACAATGGAGCATTAAGCTAACGGGCAGGTTACTTCCAATGTAATTGAAAGATTAAATCGACCTATTGTAAGAGGGGAATATTGGCAATATCATTGGATGTGGGAGGTTTAATTGAATAAAGTTTTCCAAATGCTTTCTCGAAACATACAGTATATATAACCTTATGTAGTACTCATCCCTGCTTAAGCGCAAGCTGTAATAAAATGTGGAAGTGGAGGACAACTAGATGGATAATCAAAAGCTAATCGAGGAGATTAACAAACTTCATTATCATGGGTTTTTGGAGATTGCAGTATCACCTGATGACAAAGATATCTTGGTTGTCTTCGGGAGTTCGGATGTTCCGGAACCTAAATATGCTTTCGACGAATATAACAGATCTATTTGGAAGTATTCTTTGGAAAGCAAGGATTTTATTCAAATGACATTACCGGAGGAAGATTCGTCAAAAGTGACTTGGTCTCCTCATGGTCAGAAATTCGCATATACTTCTTTAAACTTCGGGCAAAAAGAACTCTGTTTAATGGACAGGGATGGGTCCGGCAAACAAATACTAACTCAATCAAAATTCAGTGGCAGGGATCCCTTTAACGGAACAACATTAATCTGGTCTCCAAACTCTCAATATCTAGCTTATGTAGTAATGCCTTTTGGCAGTAAATATGGATTAGTAAAAAAATTCAAAGAATATTATCAGAATCCCAGTGAGATTTATATGTATATGGGCAGTGATGATCTTAATAAAAAAATTCGTAGTGAATTATCAGTCTTTGAATCTGAATTACATATCATAGATGTTAACACGCTTGAGAACAAGAAAGTTTTTTCAATAAAAGAGAAGATGATAAAAATTGAGCATTGGTCACCTGAAGGGAATCAATTAATCTTTTCAATTGGGGACGAGCTTAAAAGCTTAGATTTGGACAATAGTCAATGTACATGCTTATATAAAGGCCGCATCGAGTTGATCCAATTTACTGGCAATGAGATCATAATGGCAAAACGAATAGCAAATGGAATTCAAGTGGGGAATATTGCGAATGGTGAATTTCAAATTGAAAGCGCTATAAATTTTCCTAGTTACAATATTATTCTTCATACATGGTCCAATGATGGAGCGTATTTATTTTTCAGTGCTCAGGAAGGTGTTACAAATGCATTGTATAGGATGGCAAGAACAGATTCTAAAATAAAACAAATTACGCCTATGAATCATATAGTTTGGTCTCCTATGCATCGTGCTGGAGTAAAGAGCTTTCATCATTCCAGTAATCTTGCTTTCCCACTGGGCAATCCAAGCTCCGCTGCAGAATTAGTTATTGCTGACCTCAATGGAAACTTGATTACGACTAGTGAAATTAATCAAAATAATCTTTTTTCTGATTTAAAAGTTGAGATTATACATTACCGTAGTGGTGATGAAGTAATCGAGGGAATCTTAGTTTTCCCGCCAAACATTAATTCAGAAATCAAAAGTTGCCCTATATTAGTATATTTACATGGTGGACCAGCAAATGGTACTGTTACCGCGAATTTGAATGATCTCATTTCAGCGCGAGGTCTAAGCGCCGCATACTACCTTGCATTGCATGGATATGTTATTTTCCTTCCTAATTTTAGAGGGAGCGGTGGCTATGGCGATAGGTTTAAGGAGGAAGCGAGTGGTCTAAACCTCATGCATGCTCCATATGAAGATGTTATTGCAGGTATCGAATATCTTATTAATCAAGGAATTGCGGATCCTGATAAATTAGGAATATATGGATCAAGTTTTGGGGCTATGTTGGCAACATGGATTGTTTCTAAAACTTCAATGTTTAAAGGTGCAGCAGCGGCCGTCGGTGTCTATGATCTTCTTTACGATGATTGATATGCCAATAAGGGGCTATTTACTGATAAATGGGTACAAACAGATATTTATAAATTGAATTCACCGATTGAACAAGTAAATGAGATTGCTACACCAATTTTATTTTTTGAAACAAGAGCTGAGCGATCGTATTACGGGAGTTTGGCCACTCCATTTATGAATGGAATTAGATCCAAGAACATTGAATCTCATTTAGTTTACTATCCAGATGCTTTTCATAATGGTGGATGGAATGATTTGTATAAAAAAGATTATATGACAAGACTAAGACGCTGGTTTGATTACTGTATCCATGGTGTTGAATTACCTCAAAGTTTTTATGAAAATAACTAAGCAAAATAATAAGTAGCGTATTGATGAAGTAATAAAAAAGGTATGATTTGAAAATTGATAATAATTTATTGTTCTTCAACTCTAATGGAGAATGTTGGTTGAATTGAAATACCGCGGCAGCCGGTCATGACGACGGGTGCCTTTTCTACGCTAACGGGCAGGATACTTTCAACGCTTTTGTATTTACAAACACAACGTTTCACTGGTAATATTAAACAAATGCGATGATGTGAAGAGTAAACAAGGCGTACTTTTACAGAGAGCTCCGATAGCTGAAAAGGAGTAAAGGATACCTTGTTGAACCAAGTCACTGAGTATCACATCGGAACCTGAATTGGCTCAGGGGGTGGTGTGACAGGAGCTCCTGTTACAGAGCTAGAGTATAAGCATGTAGTATCATACCGTACTCGATAAGGCTAATCTGATGATGGATTAGTAAACTGGGGTGGCACCACGACGAATCTCGTCCCCAAGACATTGTTCTTGGAGGTGGGATTCTTTTTGTTTTCTCTGAACAGTTAATAAAACATTATTTCTTCAAGCAGAATGAAATTTATCTTGGAGAGGAGAAGTATATGCGATGATGAAAGCTTATTGGAGATATTCCTTATATATCATGAATCACAAAATCAACGTTTTGATTGAATGTTGGAAGGAAGGCTTGTACATTCAGGGAGTTATTCATGATTTTTCGAAATTTTCACCAGCTGAGTTCTTTCCCTATGCAAAGAAATTTTATTCGGGAAGACCTTTAGACTTGGATGAGGAACTGAATTGGAAATATGCTTGGCTTCGTCACCAACGTAAGAATAAGCACCATTGGGAGTATTGGGTTATTAACCCCAACACAAAAGAGGCGTTGCCCATGCCAAAGAAGTATGTAATTGAAATGGTATGTGACTGGCGTTCCTTTTCAAGGAAATGGGGGAAAAAAGTAAAAGAGTCTACTCTAAACCTTACAGATAGCATTATAGTTCATCCGGAAACGAAAAGAGAGCTTGAGCTTATGACATCTCCTCAACAGCCGATAATCCGTTGAGCTAACGGAGAACGTTAGTTCAACAAGTCTTATGATTTGTAATTCTATTTAATTTATCAGAAGTACTTCAAAACTAATTTGTTATTCAAACAATTCACCTTAAAATCCATTTCAAAACTTTATTTGTCATTTTATTCTTCTTGGAAAAGCCAGCAAACCCTTGTGGTTGCTGGCTTTCTCTAGTTCAAAACCAATTTGTCATCCAACAGCTGTCTAGCTTGGCTGCAGGTGGCTTGATGTTGGAGGACAAATTGGTTTTGAAATGACAAACAAAGTTTGAAATAAAAAAGCGTTCACTCATCAACTCTGGGTGAACGCTTTTTTGCTGAGTTAAAGCATATGATTAACAACAATTTAGTTGCAGTGGGGGATTAACGTTAACGGGCAGGTTAACGCAATTAATATACAGATGAACCATTGTTGAAATTACAAATAAAGTAACTGGAAATTACTGACGAATCCTTTATAGTAGTAGTTGAATGATCTTTTCAAATTTCATCATAAGGGCTATTGTATCCTTAATAATCTTTTGGGAGATACTCTAATGAAATCCCAATTATTCAACGGATCAACCCGTAGGAAGAGCATATACAAAAATTAGGATGAGGGCCGGGACTCCGAAGGGGTTCCGGTTTAATCTGTGGCAATAACCTCCCTGTTTTATGGGGCAGCCCATGAAATGAAGGGTAAGGCTATCCTGCTTTCGCATGGAGAATACGGTTATAGAATTTATTGAACCTACTGAAGACCCCGCTAAATGGAAGGAATTCCATGAAAGGTCCGGGGGTTCATCACATCGCATTTAAGGCGAAGAATAGAATGCTTGAAACAGCTGCTGAGAGAATTCGGCTTCCCGCTTATTCAAAATGTCGATAAATATGCTTATGTGGAGAGCACAGACGATTTAGGCGTCATTCTCGAGCTTCTTGATATCGATTAAAAAATCAACGGACAAAAAGAAGGCTGTTAATCATGATGATTAGCAGCCTTCTTTTTGTCCGTTGATCCTAAAAAAGTATCAGAGGCTAATGACGAACTCAGACTTTCCGTATGGCTCCGTTCTCAAGTTATAAGCCGAGAGGATCGCAAGAATCTAGCGGTGGATGCTTGTCAGCACTCATTCAAGCATCGGACACCGACCGCTTAGAAAATGATGTTCGTAAATCATAAATTATTGAAAAAACATCATGGAAGCGTTGACAGGAAATTTCGAACTTGTTATGATGATGAGGTAGCGGAGATGATACAATTTAAGAAGTTAGGCAGAGGATGAAAGATGGATCACAACAGACGGCTAACGGTGAAAGAATTAGCTAAAGAAATCGGTGTTTCGGTTGCTACGCTAGATCGAGTTCTGAACAACCGAGGAAATGTCAAACCCAAAACATATCAACAGGTTATGGACAAAATCAAAGAGCTGAACTACACGCCTAACAAATCAGCTAGTTTTTTGTCTCGCAAGACCGAGTATGCAATGGCCATAGTTTTCCCGGAACTTCCTGAATATTTTTGGAAGCAGGTAGAAAAAGGTGTGCAAATTGCCATAGATGAATTTCGTGACTATGGTTTAAACGTACATATTGTTCGTTCCGAGAAATACGATTTGGACCAGCAAAAGAAAACGCTGCAACAGCTGATCGATTCGAAAAAATTTGATGCAATTGCTTTATCTCCGAATGATCCTCAAGAAATGGCGGATATTATTGATTACGGCGTGGATCAGGGCATTGCGATTTGCACGTTTAACAGTGATTCCCCATTAAGCAAACGACTGTTCTATGTCGGTTGCGATTATCGGATTGCCGGACGTCTTGCTGCGGATATGCTGTGCAAATTTATTGGCGAAAAAACGAAGGTAGGACTCATTATGTCCTATACGAACTTCCAAATGCAGCAAAAAATAACGGGCTTTCGTGAGGTTGTCGCTGAATATGATCATATCGAGCTTCATGGTCCATTAAAAGTGCGGCAGGATGATTACGACTCGCTAGACTCATTTATTGATTATTTTCATCAGGTTGATGGTATTTATGTATCCAGTGCTAGGCTGCACGTGGTAGCGAAGCATCTGGAGGCCGCGAATTTATCAAAGCCTATCGTACTGGTTGGGCATGATATGACAGAGGAAATTTATCACTACATGCAAAAAGGCGTTGTTACGGCAACCATTTGCCAAGATCCTGTAAATCAGGGCTATCTGACGATAAAGTCGATGTTTGATCACTTGGTTACTGGAGAGAAAGTAAATGTGAAAGAAAACATAACGAAGCTGGA
This sequence comes from Paenibacillus sp. MAHUQ-63, assembly GCF_028765165.1. Classification (GTDB taxonomy): domain Bacteria; phylum Bacillota; class Bacilli; order Paenibacillales; family NBRC-103111; genus Paenibacillus_E. The sequence goes on from NZ_JARADB010000010.1 coordinate 38,881, forward strand.
ATTAGCAACGAAAGAGAATGGCCGTTATTATATTTAATTCGTTTAAAAGAAAATAACGACTTTTTCTTTAACCAAAAATGATGTACGTACATCATTTTGTGAGTTAAGTTTTGGTATCTATTGCAAAGTGGTATGTAGCTGCTTGAACCGTTTACGTATTTTAGTAAAAAGCATGCAGTTATCCAATAATAATTACTTCATTTCAAGGGGGAAATAAGAATGTCTAGAAATGTAAAGGTTGCCATTCTTGCAATGTCTGCGTTGGTTGTCCTGACGACAGCGTGCGCACCAGAAACATCAACCGGAGAGACGACAACATCTTCTGGAACCACAGCTTCGAATGCAGCGGGTTCAGGTGACAAAGTTACTATTCAATGGTGGGATTCAATGACAAGTGAAGCTACACAAGGAGCTCTAAAGAAAACGATTGCAGATTATGAGGCTGCTCATCCGAATGTCAAAATTGAGCGGACATTTATTTCCTTCGCGGATATTAAAAATAAGCTGCTGCTAGGAGCTGCGGGAAATCAGGTTCCTGATATTGTTTGGATTGATAACCCGGATCATCAAGCTTTTGCCGCTGCTGGTATTCTTGCGGATATCACGAAGGAAGTAGGAGAGTGGGGGCAAGCAGATAAGTATTTCTCGGGTCCATGGTCCTCTACAATGTATAAAGGTAAAAACTATGGTGTTCCTGTTGGAAGTAACGATTTAGCGCTCTACTACAACGTAGATATGTTAAAAGCGGCAGGCGTAAATCCGCCGAAAACCTGGGATGAACTTAAGGAAGCCGCTAAAAAGCTAACGAAGCCTAATGTGTATGGTTTTGCGATGACGGCTGTTAAAACGGAAGAAGGCACATTCCAGTTCCTTCCTCTTATGTATCAATCGGGATCTGACATTCCGACTTTTGACAGCGCGGGTACAATTGAAGCAGCACAATTAATGAAGGATATGATTTCTGGCGGTTATATGTCCAAAGAAGTCATTAATCAGAAGCAATCCGATACGGTTGTACAATTCTCTACCGGAAAAGTCGCCATGATGATTAATGGGCCTTGGCAAATACCATTGCTCAGAAAAGAAGGTAAGGTGAACTGGGATGTTGTGGAACTTCCAATTAACAAACAAGGCGGAACTATTCTTGGCGGCGAAAACTGGGCGATCACGGCTGCTTCGAAGCATAAAGATATCTCCTTTGACATTATTAAGTTTGCTAATGAACCAGATCGTCTGAAGGAGTTTACCAAAGCAGCAGGTCGTCTGCCAAGTCGTGAAGACTACTTGATGGATCCATTCTGGCAGGATGATAAGCAAATGAAGGTTTTCGCAGATGCCATGAAAGTAGCCAAGGCTAGAGCTTATGGTCCGAGCTATCCGAAGATTTCCGAAGCGATTCAAAATATGATGCAAGAAGTCATTACAGGTGCCAAAACGCCGGAAGCGGCAGTTAAAGATGCAGGTGTGAAAATAAATCCGCTACTGCAAAAGTAATCACAACATAATAGTGGGAATGCAGTATGTACCGCATTCCCCTTTACTTTTTAGAAATAGGGGGAGATATGATGTCCCAATCAACTAGAGGCGCAAAATGGTTTTCTTCATGGAACAGCTATTTATTTGTTGTGCCCGCACTCGCATTTATGGCTGTATTTGTTGTTTATCCAATCCTCTACAATATTACACTCAGCTTTCAAGACGTGAATGTCTATAACTTGAAGGGAGAGCACCACTTTGTTGGATTGGCCAATTACATCAAGTCGCTTCAAGATCCGGTATTCTATATTTCCTTGAAGAACTCCGTAGTATTCACAGTACTAAGCATTTTTTTCCAATTTGCAATCGGTTTTGGATTGGCTTTGTTTTTCAATATGAAATTTCCGGGACGTAATTTGTTTCGTTCCTTGATGCTGCTTGCCTGGATGCTGCCTGTTGTGATTACTGGAACTGTTTTTCAATGGATGTTTTCCGGCGATTATGGCGTAATCAATTATTTCTTACAGTCGTTAGGTCTTATTAACAGTCCTGTCAACTGGCTCAGCGAGGCTAGCACAGCGCTGCTTGGTACCATTGTAGCGAATATATGGACGGGCATTCCTTTCAACATGATTATTCTATTGTCAGGTTTGCAGACTTTGCCTACGCACTTATACGAAGCTGCGAAATTGGATGGGGCGAATCGATTTTTGCAGTTTAGGCATATTACGCTGCCACTTTTGCGTCCAACTATTCTTGTCTTATTTATGCTAGGCATTATTTATACGTTTAAAGTATTTGATCTTGTATTCATCATGACCGCTGGAGGACCGGTGACGGCCTCGACCGTGCTGCCTATCTATGCTTATCAGCTATCCTTTACAGCGTTTGAGTTCAGTCAAGGCGCATCTGTCTCGATGATCATGTTCTTGATTTTAATCGGGATTGCTATCGTCTACTTGAGAATGTCGAACAAAGAGGAGGTACATTAATGGCTGAATCAAGATGGAGATCGTCTGGTGCTACGCTTATTGCCGTACTAATTATGATTGTGTTCTTATTCCCTGTGTACTGGATGGCCAAGACTTCCGTTACTCCCATAACGGAGCTTTACCACAATCCGCCTCATATCGTTCCTGTGAAGGCTACTTTGGATTCTTATATTAATAATTTCATTCGCAATAAGGATATGATCGGCTATATCGGCAACAGTGTCATTATCGCAGTCGGCACTATGCTGCTTTCTCTCTTGCTGGCTGTACCGGCAGCATACGCGCTTGCGCGGCTTTCTATTAAAGGGAAGGCTGTCATCATGATTTTGTTGTTATCCATTCAAATGCTTCCAGGAATTATGATGGCAATGCCCTTATTTATGATGTTTTCCAAAGTGAACCTGACGGATAATTTCGTTGGTCTCATCTTTGCGGATTTAATTCACGCGCTGCCGTTTGCAATCATAACGCTGCGCCCTTTCTTCTTAAGTCTGCCTGGTGGACTGGAAGAAGCGGCGATGATTGACGGCTGTAACAAGTTCACGTCATTTACCAGAATTATTTTGCCGCTGGTGACGCCTGGTTTATTAACGGTTGCTGTTTTTTGCTTCTTGTTTGGATGGGGGGATTTTATTTTTGCCCTGACACTAACGACAGGCAATTCCGTACGTCCGTTAACGTTGGGCTTGTACCGATTTATCGGCCAGTACGGCACGGAATGGAATAACCTGATGGCTGTTGCTACCTTAGCTGCTCTTCCAATTATCGTCATCTTCATCTCCATGCAAAAATATGTCGTGGGTGGCATGACGGCAGGTTCTATGAAGGACTAGCGTACTGTTTACTATTAAGGGGGAAATACCCGGTGAAGCCAAAAGTCTATCTAGCAAGAAGCTTGCCTGAAGAAGTTGAAGCATATGTAGCAGATTATTGTGAAATTAGAAAATGGGAAGGAACTGAAGCCATTACCTCTGAGCAGCTAGCTCAGGAAGTGAGTGATGCTGAAGGTGTGCTGGTTACCGGAACACCCATAACTGAAGCTGTGCTTCAAGCAGGCCCTAACATACGAGTCATTAGTAATTTATCGGTCGGATATAACAATCTGTCTTTGAATGCCATAAAAGCACGCGGAATTGTGGGAACTCATACGCCATATGTGTTAGATGAAACCGTAGCAGATCTGGCTTTTGCCTTAATCTTGTCTACAGCAAGAAGAGTTGCTGAATTGGATCAATTTGTGAAATCAGGCAAGTGGCAACAGGGGCAGGATGCCGAGCTATTTGGCGTAGATGTCCATCATGCGCGCTTAGGCATTGTTGGCATGGGACGTATCGGAGAAGCGATAGCCCGACGTGCCAAACTGGGTTTTCTTATGGATGTCGTCTACCACAACCGAAATCGCAAATCTGAAACGGAACAATCGCTTGGATTAACGTATTGTACGTTGGAAGAGCTCCTTCAAACATCGGATTTCGTGCTGCTCATGACACCCTTAACGCCTGAAACTAGACATCTCATGGATACTCCTCAATTTGCTTTAATGAAGAAGAATGCTATTTTCATTAATGTTTCACGAGGCGAGACGGTCAATGAACAGGCATTGCTTCAAGCGTTGCAAAATAAACAGATTTACGGTGCGGGGCTGGATGTGTATGAGCAGGAGCCTATTGATGTGAATCATCCATTGTTAAAGCTTCCCAATGTCGTAACTGTTCCGCATATCGGTTCAGCAACAGCGGCTACACGATTGAATATGGCCAAAATCGCTGCACAGAACCTCGTACATGGCTTATTAGGCAGTTCCAATGTGAATATCATTCCTGAATTGCAAGCAGCCTTTAAAAAATAAAAAATATAAAGATACGATAGGTGGAGAAATCGAAATGAAATTTACGGATGGGTATTGGCATATGAGACAAGGGGTAACATTTAACTACCCTGTGGAAATCCGCAATATTCGAACGAAGCCAGATACTCTGACGGTGCTAGCTTCATGTAAGAAAATCGTTACTCGCGGGGATACATTGAATACGGCAATTTTAACTGTGAACTATACTTCCCCAATGGAAGATGTAATCTGCGTTGAATTGATCCATCATAATGGCAAAGAGCATCAAGGTCCCGAATTTAAAAAAAATGTAAGACCTAATCTTCCTGTTAAAGTTGAGAACGGCGAGGAAGTTGCCAGCTTTACAAGCGGCAAGCTCAGTGTGCAAATTCATAAAAATGAAGGCTGGAGCACTCATTTTATGTATGAAGGCAAGCGTTTGACTGGCAGCGGATATAAAAGTCCGGGTCACATCAAGCTGCAGGATCAAAGCACCTATATGAGAGAACAGCTCGATTGCGGTGTGGGCGAATACATCTACGGGCTTGGAGAACGCTTTACACCATTCGTAAAAAATGGGCAAGTTGTGGACCTATGGAATGAAGACGGGGGAACATGCAGCGAGCAAGCTTATAAAAACATTCCATTTTACATTTCTAACTTCGGCTATGGCGTATTCGTCGACCATCCAGAACGAGTTTCCTATGAAGTGGCTTCTGAGCAAGTGTCGAAAGTCCAGTTCAGTGTTCCAGGCGAATCGTTAAAATATTATATCATTGGCGGATCTTCTATGAAGGAAGTGCTGCAGAATTATACGGCATTGACAGGAAAACCGGCATTGCCTCCGGCTTGGTCTTTCGGCTTGTGGCTGACGACTTCCTTTACTACTAGCTACGATGAAGATACGGTGAACAGCTTCATCGACGGCATGTTTGAACGTGAAATTCCGTTACATGTCTTCCACTTTGATTGCTTCTGGATGAAGGAGTTCCAATGGTGCGACTTCCAGTGGGACAAGGATGTATTTCCTGATCCGCAAGGCATGCTGAAGCGGCTTAAAGATAAGGGTCTCAATATTTGCGTATGGATCAATTCCTACATCGCGCAGCAATCCTATCTATTTGATGAAGGCAAGGCGAACGGGTATCTTGTCAAGACGAACAATGGGGATGTCTGGCAGTGGGACAGATGGCAGGGTGGAATGGGGCTTGTCGATTTCACCAATCCGGCAGCTGTTCGGTGGTATAAAGATAAGCTCAAAGAATTGATAGAGATGGGTGTCGATAGCTTTAAAACCGATTTTGGCGAACGTATTCCAACCGATGTCGTCTATTATGACGGCTCTGATCCTGTTAAAATGCATAATTACTATACACATTTATATAATAAAGCTGTATTTGAAGTGCTGGAGGAAACGAAGGGCAAAAACGAAGCGATGCTATTCGCCCGTTCGGCTACAGCCGGCGGTCAGCAATTTCCAGTACATTGGGGCGGAGATTGCTCGGCAAGCTACAACTCCATGGCCGAGACGCTGCGTGGCGGTTTATCATTAGGACTTTCCGGTTTTGGATTCTGGAGCCATGACATTAGTGGCTTCGAGAATACAGCGACTCCTGATATTTACAAACGTTGGACAGCATTCGGACTGTTATCCTCTCATAGTCGTCTGCATGGAAGCCAATCATACCGTGTGCCTTGGTTATTTGATGATGAAGCTTCCGATGTACTTCGCTATTTCACTAAACTGAAGTCCACACTTATGCCGTATTTATTCAGCGCATCTGTAGAAGCCACCCAAACCGGCCTGCCTGTGATGCGTGCCATGGTACTGGAGTTTAACGAAGATGCTGCTTGCGATCAATTAGATCGACAGTATATGCTAGGTGAATCACTGCTGGTTGCCCCGATCTTCAATGATCAAGGGACTGCTCAATATTATTTGCCTCATGGAAGATGGACGAACTATCTGAGTGGAGAGATCGTAGAGGGCGGCCGCTGGATGCGTGAACAGCACAACTATTTCAGCTTGCCGCTTATGGTCAGACCGAACAGCCTGATTGCAATCGGCAATAATGATCTTCGCCCAGACTATGATTATGCTCAAAACGTTGCATTGCATCTATTTGAACTTGAAGACGGCCGCTCGGCATACACTACTGTGTACAGCACGAAGGGAGAGGTCGAACTAAGCGTGAGTGTAGAACGAAGCAGCCGAAATATGACCGTTCATGTGAGCGGCGCTGATAAACCATGGGAAATCATTTTGCGCGGTGTACACGAAGTAGAGTCCGTAGAGGGTGCGACCTGGACTGTTGAAGATTCAGGTATCCGATTAATTCCAGACAAAGATGCTCTTATTCTAAACGTACAGTTGAGTAACTCTTAAAGAAAATTTAATTTACTGCATAAGCAATAACCACTTTGCGAAATTTATCGCGGGTGGTTTTTTTTGATAGCAAGAACTATGTAAGCGTTAGGAGACAGGCATTAAGGAATCGGCTTTTCGAACGAAGCGAAGCGAACGGGAAAAATAAGCTAATCTGTGTAGGCGAGACGTGTTAACGATATTATCTTTGCACAACTTCAAATAAAGATGGACGAGCAAAAAGCAATAAAAATTAATTATTCACCTGTGGATGAGATAAAGGATAAACGAAATGGTCCATGTAGCACAGCTTACATAGCTTCGTGTGCACAATGTCAAAAAATTCGATAATACAGGGGAAGATCTAGAAGATCATAGCTTGATCGACACGAACAGTTTGAACAAAGAGATTCGTTATCTCCAAAAGAGCAAGGTTCTCGTTAAAGTTTCTGTTTAATTTTAATTATGAAATAAAGAAGACACGCACCTCATTGGGACGAGTGTGTTTTTTGATTTCGAAATTAATTTTGCGCCCCGCGGGAATGGGATAAAGTTCTTGTCATCCGACAGATGTCGGATGACAAGAACATGGTTACATTAAAAGTCGCATGTGGTGCGGCTTTTTCTTTTTATGTCCTCAAGTTCTTGTCAAATTTAAATGACAAGAACTTGAGGACATTCCCGAATTTGACAAGAACATTATGACATTCCCGACGGATAGCCGCTATTTGTTCTTGATCACGCAGTGGTTGATCTAACTGGCACGGGAGCTAAATAACAATTGCCCGCTTTTAACGGTAGTGGCATTCAGCTAACGGGCAGTTTAACGTGGAAATACTTTCACTCTCGAGGAAACCTTATGACAGTCTGGGTATTATCAATTTGTTCAAGTTCCAAAGGCGAACGCTCAAATTTAACGGAAGACGGCAAGAGTTTATTGTTTTTCGGAAGAATAATTAAAGAAATGGTATATTAATTAACTTTATTAAAAGTTCACTCCCTATAAACAAAGGGCTCTATTGTATAGTTGAAATTCCCGAACAAAAAAACCTGCACATGGTTGCGCACAGCCATATGCAGGCGAAAGGAATGATCAATAAAACATCAGATAATTCTTATTAACTACCTCCTCTTATCTATTAAATAAGGGATGACAGCTTGAAAATCTGTAGTATTATTCCAGACAGTTATTCTCCATTCGCTAGGAGTTATAGGATAAGACTCTGTTGAGAACACTTCTGAGGTTTTTGGATCAATAGGCCTTTGTGACCAACCACCAGAGACTACTCTTCTTCCTGCTCCAGCATTCATAATGAGTACTGCCATCCCTTTTGGTGGTATCACCACTCTAGTAAATACGAAACGTCGAAAGCCATTCCCAATGGGTTGTGTAATACGTGCATCTTTTGAACTAAATTTGATTTTCCGTTTTACAGTTGCATTTCTATTAATCTTCTTTTTAATTGTCACGATTATAACCTCCTCAAATTCCTTTACTTAGTACACTACTTAATAGATGTAAACTAAAGTAATATTGCGTGTGCTTATAATCTAGTTAATTCGCCGTAAAATAGGGAGTCACAGGCAACGTCCAGGATCAAAAAAATAGACTAAAAATGCAGACAGCAGTACCCTAAATAACTTAGCATCCCCGACTAAGAGGTTGAAATATTATCAGGAATAAGCAAATATCTTCTTCTCCTTTTCAGCTATGGCCCCTATCCGACAACAAAAAGTGTCGAAACGGGCAATTTACTTCAAACGTGCTATCTTTACGTAAGGCTATAGTTAGGAACTCATATAGGTATAAAATGGAAAAGATAGTTCAAAAACAAGGGAGAGATCCCGCGACAGGCAGCTGTCCCTTGTTTCATTGAAGTAACGGGCAGGATTGCGTGGCGTATGCTCCGAATTACTGATGAGGGAAAATTCCATACTTAAGCGGAGGGCGTTATGAAGTTTGAATATGAACTAACAGGTATTGGTTGGGCTGATGGTTGCATTGAAATCAACTCATCTACCGTTCACTTCGCGGCAAGCTATATAACGGACGCTCTTTATGACATGTTGAAAGCCGTAAATTCACTTGTTCCAGAAGTAAGTCCATTTCCTGTCTCAATGGCGCAGTTTGAATGGAACGAGGAGCCCGGTGGAACTGTGTGGACATTAAGCAAGATTAATGTTAATTCCTTACGTGTACAAATTAAGTCTTATGAAGATTTAAGGAACAAGAAAAATCAAGTTATTGAACTGGATGAAACCTGTTCAATTCATGAGTTTATTAGAACAATAGCTCAAACATTGGATATGTTATTGAGGAAATATGGACGGGAAGGTTACAAAGAAAAGTGGGTTAATTTTGACTTTCCAATGGATAATTATCTTAAATTAAAAGGTTTCACAGCAAAAAAGGATTAAGCTAACGGAGAACGTTAGTTCAACAAGTCTTATGATTTGTAATTCTATTTAATTTGTCAGAAGTACTTCAAAACTAATTTGTTATTCAAACAATTCACCTTAAAATCCATTTCAAAACTTTATTTGTCATTTTATTTTTCGTGGAAAAGCCAGCAAACCCTTGTGGTTGCTGGCTTTCTCTAGTTCAAAACCAATTTGTCATCCAACAGTTGTTGACGGGTGACAAATAAGTTTTGAAGTAGACAATAAAGTTATGAAGTGACAAATAAAGTTGGATATTTCCAAGTTGGATTACTTTGCAATTGGCTCGCTTGATATCTGGAGCGGGACGAAACGTGAGCCATTGTTAATGCACCAGAAGTGGTGGTCTATAAACATGACGTCAAATACCCATATTGCCAAGAATAGGGAGTACGAACACAATGGGCGACTTTGAAAACGGTCAAAATGTATTGATTGATTACGGTTCATTTCAAAAAGTAGCGACTTATTTAGCCTCAGACAACGGCAATAATGTATTTGTCGATACAAGTGGAAAGTTTGTTTTAACAGATCGCTATTTAATGAAAGGCTCTGTAAGCATAACAGCAATTGAAGAAGATTAAGAACTCCGTTGTCACTAAAAGATAAATCATGCTTCAACGGCTATAAGAAATTTTGGCCACTTAAGTGATGGTTTGCGTGAAGTCGAAGGACCATATGGGTTTATTAGTCACGCGTGTGGGAGGAGGTGAAGGGATTAAATTAACGGGCAGCATAGCGTGGAAGAAAATTGTTTACAGGAATATCCGGACATTATGTACTTTAATACATAAAAGCGTTTAAGTAATAAAGTGTGATTTAGGAGGCGCATCTGATGAAATTCATCGTTTCAGCGAGTGTAATTGTACTCAATGAAAATAACGAAATTCTATTAATGCGAGGTCGTCGTGGATGGGAGATGCCACAAGGATGTGTCGAAGAAGGGGAAACTATTCGGGAAGCCGCTGTCCGTGAAGTGAAAGAAGAAACAGGAATCGAAGTTGAATTAATTAATTTCTGTGGATTGTATCAGAACATAACTCGGGGGGTATGTAATAACATTTTTACAGGTAAACCAGTTGACGGTTCATTAACAACAAGTATTGAGAGTGATGAGGTAGGTTACTTTTCATTGGAAGAGGCAAGGAAAATGATAACTTGGGGTAATTTCATGGACAGAGTAGATATGGCGTTAAACAATCAAACTCATCCTTTTCTCGTTGAATTTCGAGAATCATAAAAAGAAATGTACTCATCTTAAATTCATCATTAAAGAAACGGCGAACGATAGCTTCATAGTAAAGGTCAGGCAATGCTCTGCCTGCGGAGGTGAATCTGCAATGCGGATTTTTCACAATCTTCTATACGGCCTGAATCGGGTAGTTCTAAACAACATTCACAGTAGGGGAGAAGAGTAACTATGGATGGCGTACATTTTGTTCTGGGGTCACCGAATGGCTATATTCAAGAACCGGGAATCGTTCGAAAAGCGGGAGAGTGGATCGCCAAGTACGGCAAATCCATTTTATTCAGCGGAATGGTCGGCGGACTCGGGGAGGATAACTGCCGCTCTGCAGCGGCCCATGCCATTCATAACGGATTGACGGTCATCCCGGAGACACACGAAGCTTATCATGGAGAAAAAGTGGCATATGGAATTCTCGTTCAGGTCGTACTTGAAGATCGCCCGAAGCAGGAGATTAAGGAGCTTTGTGATTTTTACAGATCGATCGGGCTGCCGCTTAAGCTAAATGAGCTTGGTATCCATCGCGAATTATCACAGGAAGAATTGAATGAAATTTCGAGAATTTCCCTTCTGCCAGAAAGCACAACGGGGAATATGAACTTTCCTGTTACTTCAGACATGATCATTCGCGCTATTCGTACAGTAGAGAGTTTTTAGATGCAAAGGGTCCACATCATCCCATTTGAAAAAAAGCTTGAGAAATCAGGCCTTTTTTTGGGGGAATGGCTTCGCGCGCCTGTATCCATTACTACATTTTATCATCCTACAAAAACGTTTTATGAGGAGCTCTCCTTAATAATGGTATGATGGTAGGCAAACGGAAGAAAAGGGAGTGCTTCTTTGATCGACAATTCTTGGAAACGTAATCTTTTCGTACTGTGGGTAGGGACTTTTCTCGTTAGTATGGCCTATACGGTATCCATACCGTTTATGTCAATATTTTTGCAGGATGATCTAGGTGTACGAAGCCATCTGGAGCTATGGACAGGTGTCGTATTCGCCATTACGTTTTTAGCCGCGGCACTGATCGCTCCGTTCTGGGGCTCCATGGCCGATAAGTATGGCAGGAAGCCTATGATGCTTCGCGCAGGGATTTGTCTGTCGATCGCGTATTTTCTATATTTCATCGTCCAAAATCCTTATGAGCTTATCCTTGTAAGAATTATGGAAGGTTTACTTGCGGGATACATTCCGTCCGCCATCGCCGTGGTAGCCACCAATACGCCGGAGAAACATGTTGGTTATGCTCTTGGCATCATCTCCACTTCCAGCGCAGCTGCTTCCGTATTAGGACCGCTTGTGGGAGGGGTTGTAAGTCACCTGATCGGCACACGTGAAACTTTTTTAATGGCCGGCGTGATGGTACTGATCGCCTTTATCATTGCATGGGTTTGGGTCAAGGAGCCTTCCTTTATTAAATCCGAAGCGAAGCGGTCCGCAGTGCTTAACGACCTGAAGGATGCGGCGGCCAATCGGACGCTCGTTTCCGCGCTGTTCATTGTCTTCATTACATCAACGTCGATCATGATTGTGGAGCCGCTGCTTACGATCTATGTGCTTGAGCTGGGCTCCAGCCAGTCGTCCGCATCGCTTTATGCAGGTATTATTTTCTCTGCGGTAGGCATCGCTACATTGATCGCAGCGCCGCGTTGGGGCAAGCTCGGAAGTAAGTGGGGCTACGAGAAGGTGCTGTTCATCGGGCTCATCGGCGGTGGGATCGGAAATTTACTGCAATTATGGTTTCATGATCTGATCGGATTCGGTGCTTTGCGGTTTGTATACGGCCTCTTTTTCGCTGGCGTATTTCCGGCGCTTAATGCCTTTATCGCTATCCATACGGAACCTGGCTTTCGCAGTCGCGCGTTCAGTCTGAATCAATCGGCCAATCAACTAGGCCTGCTGATGGGTCCGCTAATTGGAGGCTTTCTCGCAACGCAATTGTCCATTCCCGTCGTGTTCGTTATCAACGGCAGTCTGTTATTGCTGGTGGCTGTTCTGCTTAAGCTTCCGAAGTTTGCTTTCCAGCCCAGTCCATCCGCATTCAAGGAAATGTCGAAATAAGCTTATTTAGAAAAAATAGCAGGAGTATCTTTTTAGGTGAGCCACTATTCTCACGAGAAATCTTTGGAATGGACAGTTGTTGATTTTATCATCGATTCTCTCCAGCGTCTTTTCAAGCTCCTTCATTTGATCGATAACTTTCCCGCGATACGTTTCTATAAATCCTCGTCTTGCTGTTATTGTAGAGACTTCACTATTTTGCAACGCGACAAACTGCTGCATCTCCTGAATAGGCATCCCCATCGCTCAGTTTATAAATGAGGTCGATTGGCTAGACATCTCAGAAGAGATGTCCATGACCTCCTCTTTTCACATGCGTATTACAGAATGCAAGACTATTGACTCAGCTTCATTAATATGTATAATAAAAATGTACAATTTATGGAATCAACAAACTGTTAAACTGTGGTTATCCCACTCTCATTATTGATGAGCCGGTTTTCGTATCTCTTGCAGATATGAACCGGCTCTTTATTTTTTGCCAAAGGAGAATTCAAATGTATCTTTTCGATCAGATCAATGAATACTTTGATCCTTTCTATCAGATCCAAATTCAGGTGTTTCCATGGGAGATGGAGCTGATCCAGACTTCTGCTGTTCGAAGGCTGAAGTTTTTATCCCATTACGGAACAGGCTCGTTCATCACATCCGCTAAGCATAGCAGATTTGAACATACGATTGGAGTCTGGACAATTGTTTCTACTTTCTTCCCGAAGGATGAGGAGTTGCGCATTGCCTCCCTACTTCATGACATTGGGCATCTGCCTTTCTCACACGCGGTAGAAAATACGCTTGGTTTTAACCACCATACAATTACAGAAGAAAGGATCTATGGGAATGAAGTCTCAACTATATTGAAAAAGTATGGATTTTCACCCGATCGCATCATTGAAATCTTAAATATTGATTCTCCGCTCTCACATAAAACACCGTTTTTAAGCGCGGATCATTTGGACAGCTTTTTACGTGATTCATACATGCTTGGGAGGGCATCAATCCATCCGGCTTCTATTTTGAAGCGCATCCGTTTTAATGGTAATTTTGTTGAGGCGGATCTAGCTACTAGCAAAAGTATTCTGAGCGCGATTCATTACGATCATATTACTTTTCTTCACCCGCTTACGTTAGCATTGGATGCGCTTTTGTCTAAAGCAATCGCGATCTTCGCTAAAAATCAACGAGTGGGTTTACAATTTATTGTTCCTCTGACCAATAACGAATTACTTGATCTTCTACTGAGTTCCGGGATCGAAGAGGTCCGGAAAATAATGTCAATAATAATGTGGTATCCTGAGAAAGTAGTCATTCATTCCGGGGATTTTGAAGGTGCCGAGAAGGTTGAGGTACGGAAGGTGTATGATAAGACGCCTCTCGTTGACGGGAAAGCGCTTATCTCAATCTGTCAAGAGAGCCGAGAGCTGATAGATAATATTTGTTCTTTGAAAAAGTGTTATTATTATTCTTACTCGTAACAAATACGACAGAATTAGCAAAGCTCGAACTTAAGCTGCTGTTAACACAGTACGAGTTGCATTAAAGGTATTGGTCGGGTTAGCATAGCTGGATTTCTGGCTGAAGTTGGCGACATTGAGCGTTACCGGCATCCTAATCAAATCATAAAGCTAGCGGGCTTGAACTTAAAAGAAAATACGTCCGGTAAACACAAGGGACAGACAAAGATCACCAAGCGTGGTCGTAAGCGGCTACGAGCACTACTATTTCGCGTCATCATGCCACTGGTGGCTAAGAACCGAGCATTTAAGGCCTTACATCAGTACTACACCAAACGGTCAGATAATCCCTTGACAAAGATGCAGTCGCGCATTGCGCTATGCAATAAGCTGATTCGAGTTCTCTTTGGTGTCCTAAAAAAGGGTCATCGGTGTTGTGAAGAAAAGATGTTGCAGGATATCCCCCAATTCACGGCAGTGTCGTTAGCGGCTTAGATTCAATGTTTTCATAGAAGTCGAAATATTAGAAGGGATAGACAATTGAAGCACATCAATAGACCATTGCACTGGGAGACTATAGTTCAATCAAGAAATGAAGGCAGCAAGAGCGACGTATAGGATAATGCACAGGGTCTAGGAGTGATGAACATGTCTGTACCTGATGTAGAAGCGAAAATAACTTTTTTAAAGAATGGCGTAAGAACAAGACCTGTCTTCACAGGGTACCGTCCTAACCATCTGGTTACTGACAATTATCTAACTTCTGGAGCACACCATCATTATGAAAAAGACAAAGTTGAAATGGGTGAGACTGTATTAGGAACGATTACCTTCATTTCTCCAGAAGCTTATCCGAATACTTTGTGGATTGGTAAAATAATAAATATTCAAGAAGGGTCTAGAATTGTAGGCCATGCCGAGAGTACAAAGGTTTTCAATTTACAATTGTTAAAAAATTGACAGCAGTAGAACCGGATGATTAACCTAACGGGAGAACGATAGTTGAATAAGCAACCAGGTTGAAGCTGCCGATCTGATCGGCAGCTTTATTACGTTAACTGGCAGGAATATGCAACTTTCTCTTTTGTTATAATGTCTAATATTATGTAGAAAAAACAAGGAAGTCGGTGGTGGGAAATATGCGTAGGACCTTGAATTTTAAATTAATTTTGCCAAGCATCCAAATCATTCTCACTATTATTTCTGTACTAATAGATCAAAGTTTCAACCATGGGCGTGGCGAGGGTGTTAATCAAGTAACAGCCAATTATGTAAGCAATATCGAATTTTTCATTAAGTTCTTACTTGGATACGATGATATCGTCAATTACAATTTCAGATTAATCACAGTATTATTGGCTATTGGCTTTTGGTATTTAGTCGGCTTTGCGGTTAATAAATCGATAAAACATTTCAGATAAAAACTATATTAGTCGTTCAACTAACGAATACGATAGCAATAACTAGGGGTTATAATTTGGGTTTGAACTTTACAACGAAAGGATGAATTCTCTGTGGATCTCCAGGTGAAAAATATTTCGGATAACCAAGTAGCGGATTTTTGTTCAATTCTAAAAGAAGTAGTTATGTGGCTGCATACTCAAGGTCAAGGTATGTGGAGTCTTGAACAGGTATCCAGGGAAAAAATATTAAGTGAGTATTCGATTGAAGAAATGTTTCTGGGTTACATGGAGGATGTTCCTGTATCAACAATGATTCTACAGGAAGAAGATGATGTATTTTGGCCATCAGTGGTTAAAAATGAGTCGCTTTTTCTACACAAGCTTAGTGTACGACGTCAGTTTGCCAATTTTGGATTGGCTAGGGATATGGTCAAGTGGGCAAAACAAGAGGCACAGAATCGGAATAAAAGATACCTCCGATTGGATTGTGCAGCTGATAGACCTAAGTTGTGCTCATTTTATGAGTCCATTGGTTTTAGTAAGGTAAGGGAACAAGTGTTGTTTAGAAAGTATCCAACAGCCTTTTATGAAATAGAAGTTTGATTATCATCTAGGCATTGAACTATGTCGGATTCGAGCGCGTGCTGAAGCTACATCGGAATTTGATCACCATGCATGCCTATAACGTCGCCAATCCGGAAAAGTTAAGACATCAATAGATTCACTACTTTAATGCTCGAAGGGAGCTGCCCCCGTCAGCTCCCTTGCGTGAAAAGACAGATGCGTAAAGGGATCTGAGAGCCCGAATAGGCGCTTTAAGCAGCGTTCTTCTGGACCTCAGCCAAGAAGAACACTTCCGTCAAGAAACTCGTGGCTATATATGTCCGAAATTCTGTCCAGTACACGCTGCGCATGTTCTACAAATTTCAAGTCCGCAATCCGACTTTTTAACAAAAATACGCCACTCTCATTGCGGTGTTTGCCGAGGGCCCCCTCATATAATTGATCGGCGCCGTGGGTAGGCGGAGAGGAAAGAACCTTAAAAAGCAGTTCAAACCATACGGGCATTCCCGAGTCTTTTCCTTTTCTTAGAGTATTGTTTAGTCCCGGGTCAACGCTGCGGATCTTGATGCCTTCCTTGGCAAGTTGCGGCGCCACGGCTTGTGTCCACAACGATAGCGCCATCTTTGAGGCCGCATAAGGGCCGACCATTTTACGGAAAATTTTGGGATGCTCTAAGTTTTCGATTGAGAACTCCTTCGTAAATCTAAGCACCTGTGATGAAGTGTTAATAACCGTTTTTAATCGACCGTTTGTCAACAGTTCCTTCAATTCCATCAGAATGATGTAAGGAACGACCGTCAATAATTCATAATGCTTTTCGCGGCCTTGTTTCGAATAGCTCAGCTCACTTAAGCCACCTCCGGCGTTGTTGAACAAAATATCGATCTGCCGCTCCTTTCCTTTGATCTCTTCCAAAGAGCGTCTCAAGCTGTCATAATCGGCGAGATCCGTCACTTTATAGGCTCGAAGCGATCCGTTCTTGAGGGCATTTCGAATGAACGTATCGTCCGCCGGAAAATCGGAACGGTTCAAAGTAATCACCTGCCAGCCCTGCGACAGAAATTTCCGGGCTAATGCCAATCCGATCCCCTGGCTTGCGCCTGTAATCAGTGCGATATGTTCTCGTTGGTTCGTATTCAATGGATGTCCCCCCTTCATATTTCAAAACTCTCCGCTTATTTGAGCACATCAGTCAGCGGCGGGCAGGAGAATCAGTTTGCCGTGGGCACGCTTGCTCTGACTGATCTCCAGGGCTGTACGCCAGTCGTCGAGTGAGAAAGTCCGGGCGACCGGGATCGTGAACTTGCCCTCTGCGGTATACTGGGCAAAGTCGCCGACAACGTCATAACGCAGGGTGTGTACTTCTCCGTAGCTG
The DNA here is from genome assembly GCF_028765165.1 of Paenibacillus sp. MAHUQ-63. Lineage (GTDB taxonomy): Bacteria > Bacillota > Bacilli > Paenibacillales > NBRC-103111 > Paenibacillus_E. The sequence continues at coordinate 56,081 of NZ_JARADB010000010.1, forward strand.
GCGCGAACGCCAAGTTCGGCGGCCGCGGCAAAATCGCTGACGGTTAGGACGCGCTGGGGAAGCCCATTGACGATATGAATCAGATCTTTCATGGCTCCCCCGATCGGTGCGGCATCCAGGACGAGGTCAACAGGCTGCTTCGCCAGTTCTGCTACTCGCTCAACTAATCCATCACCGTACGAGGTCACCATCGCTCCCATGGCGCGGAGTTGGTCGGCGTAGGTGGAACCAGCGGTTGCGACCACATGAGCGCCGCGCATAAGGGCAATCTGGACGGCGGCGAAGCCTACGGTTGTGCCGGCTCCGTGAACGAGTACGGTCTGGCCCGACCTCACCCCGAGAGTATCAATCCCCCGGTAGGCGGTTTCGACCGCCATTGGCAGCGCTGCAGCCTGTACAAAGTCGAGTCCGGCCGGCATGCGGAACCAGTAGTACATAATCGCTCGGTCGGACGCGCCGGCGCTCGATCCGTCCATGAAATCTGCGGCACCAAGGACGGCATCGCCAATGGCGACATTGGTTACGCCTTCTCCAACTGCGTCTACAATCCCCGACACGTCCAGTCCAATACCGCGAGGAACCGGCAGTTGACTGGCAAAGTGTCCTCGGCACATCGCCCAGTCAACCGGATTTAACCCGCAAGCGCGTACGCTCACGCGAATGCGTCCCGGTCCTGGTTCTGGGATCGCCGCCTCCTCCAAATGTAAGACATCGGTCGGCTCGCCGTAGTCGCGGAAGCGGATCGTCCGCATGGTAACAGGGTTAGATGCCTGATTCTTCACATCTTTGCTCAAATTGTCCATTGCGATGTTCCCTCCATTCCTGCTCAGATCTGGGAGCCGCCTCCGTCAACAGGAAACTCAGCCCCAGTGGTATAGGTGGCGTCAAAGGCTAGGAAGGCTACGACTTTGGCGACCTCGACTGGATCGCCCAAACGCAACATCGGGATCTGCTGCGTCATCTGTGCCTTTGTCTGTTGGGCAGCTTCTATCGGCATTGACTTCTCCAAAATACCTGTATCAATGACGCCAGGACTGACTGCGTTGACGCGAATATTTCGAGATAATAACTCGCGTGCCAGACTTCGAGTCATGGAGCGCAGCGCAGCTTTACTAGCTGCGTACGCACTGAGCATGGGGAGACCCACTACGTTCACGATTGACGTAGTAAGGACTACCCCGCTTCCTGCGCTCAGGAGCGGAACGAGTTTTTGTACGGTAAAGTACGGCCCTTTGGCGTTGATTGTATGTATCTCGTCGTATGCTTCTTCGGTCGTTGACTCGAAAGAAGCAAAGCCCGTGACACCTGCGTTAACGAACAGGGCGTCTATTGTTCCAAATTCAGCCTTCACTCGATCGGCTAACGCGTCGATATCCTTCAATGAGGCGGCATCGCTCAAGAACGAGATTGCGTTGTAGCCGAGTTGTTGTCGAGCCGCGTCAAGCGTCGCCTGAGTACGTCCAGTAATCAGAACGCGTGCTCCTTCATCCACTAGCAACTTCGCTGTCGCGAGGCCGATTCCGCTGCTACCTCCCGTGATCACGACGTTCTTGCCGGAGAATTTGCCTTTGCCGATTGGTTCCATTTGAATCGTCCTCCCTTTGTATAATCCGCAATCGGATGATTAGGTACAGGAACGATTATACAACAATCAATTAACAAAATAAACTACTTTAATTAAATTAGTTAATTTAATTCATTTGATTATGGGTGTAAATAAAAGGCGGTAAATTTGTTATAATGTGTTTGACACGTATCAAAGGGAGGCACTAATTTGTGAGAAAAGCCGCGAGTGTGGAGACATATGTCGAAAAAATAAAACCCGTTATAAGAAGAACAAAATTCAGCCAACTGAAAGTCGACGATCTCGCAAAATATATGGATATCAGCAAAGTGACACTATATAAGCATTTTGCCTCCAAAGATGACATCATCGAACAAGTTGTAAATTACTACATTGATTACTCGAAGCAAGCCGACACCGTGGTCAAAGATGATTCCGTCTCTTTTTTGGATCGGTTTCAAATCACATTTGTACAATCTTTGATGTGTGCCGCGTATATCTCCGATTTGTTCTTGCAAGATCTGAAGGAATTTTATCCGCACCATTTGGAGAATCTGTCTTTTGCCCTGCAAAGTCGGAATAAAAGCTTACAAACATTTTTTGAATCCGGAATGGAGCAACAGATTTTCAACAGATTGAATGCCGTGTTGTCTATGGTTCAAGATGACGCTGTGCTGCGACGCTTTATCGAGCCATCATTTTCGATTCAGTATGATATCACCTTGAAACAAGCAATTATGGATTTCTACCACATGAAGAAGTATCAACTGCTAAAACCTGAATATCTGAACCGAATAGACGACTCCGATATGGAAAGAAAAATCGTTCATATTCTGCAAACAATCTCATAAGCGAATCGCCTGAGCATGTCGAAGCGGGGAATGAGGGTTAGATCCATTGTGAAAAACAAATAGCCCCTACAGCGTTTAGCAGTGAAAGGGGCTAAAAAACTCTCCTGCACGTTAAAAAACCGCCATTAACACGTAGTGTTTGACCCGTTACCCACTGCGATTCTTCGCTCGCAAGAAAGAGGATCACGCCTGCAATGTCTTCGGTCTCCCCGAGACGGTCGAATGCGTTCATGTTAGCAAGCCCCTCGGGTGTTTTGCCAACCGTGAACAGCTCGGTATTGACAGGACCTGGCGCTACGACATTAATCGTGATAAGTCTCTTTCCAAGCTCTTTGGCCAAGTGGCGCGTGAATTGTTCGACGGCTCCTTTAGAGCCGGCGTACAGACTGTAAGCCGGAAACATCTGACCGGTCGCCGAAGTGGAGAAGTTGATGATGCGGCCATTGGGATTTAGAATGCTTGGCCGCAAGCTGGCATGAAAAGTAGATCCCTTTGACATTAATCGCAAACAACTGGTCGTAATCCGCTTCCTTTACATCGCCAATAGGTTTTGTGACGACGATCCCCGCATTATTCACTACAATATCTACTTTGCCGGCAAGCTTCTTATCCATTTCCGCGAATCCCCTTTCTAATGTGGTTTAGAGGTTAAAGGGGAACATCAGGCAAACGGGTAATCCACAACGGCGACCCCTTCGACAAATGGGCCGATGGATTGCAATAAATTTTGATGCAGGGGGTGCTGAACATAATTCCGGCAAGCCTGCTGATCCTCAAAAGTAACTCGGATCCCCAGCGTAAAACCTTGTGCGTGGTCGATTTCCTCCGTCATGTTAATCCCGGCACTAAGATCGACGATTCCCGGAATTTTCCCCTTAAAGTCATGCGCACGCATGACCGCCCTTTCTTTCACTTCAATAGAAACATCGGGCTTGAATTTCAATAGTACGATATGCTCAAACATCTTACTCCCTCCAAGGTTCCTGAATATTGTTCGCTTTGCAACTGCTTCAATCGGGACTACGAGATCTAGGTACTTTATCGTAGGTTCGTCCGTTCGATCCCCCTTCTCATTAAGCTTCTCATGAACCAGGCCGATGTACGCTTCATTCCCCGGCAACAGCTGCGAGGAGATGCCGGACGAGAACAGAATGTCGCGCAGATGGACTTGCTCTTTAATTGATCCCAACAATCCCATGGAAGATCCTACTTTATCCATTCTTGCTATTCTCCCTAAGGAAGACATAGACTAGTGTATATGGGATTAACGAGGCTAGGGAGAGATCTGGTTATCGTAGGATTGCGAATCCTATTTACATGAATAGAAAGGAGGCATGGAGGTCATGGCGAACAGATTGGACCGTTATGAGGAATTGTCTCGTTTTTTGCGTTCACGCCGTGAACGAATGACCCCCAAGCAAGCAGGATTGCCGGGGTCCGGACGAAGACGAACGCCCGGGCTTCGCCGCAGCGAAGTCGCTCTGCTGGCAGACGTGGGATTGGATTGGTACACCTACTTGGAACAAGGGCGTCATATCAACGTATCCGCCGAGGTTCTTGATCGAATAGCGGAAGTGCTTCGACTAGAAGAATCGGAACGCAGGCATCTGTATCATCTTGCCCGTAAGGAATTTCCCTTGATCAATACGCAGCAACCCTCTAAGGTAACGACGGAACTTCAACGTTTTTTGGATAGCCAAAACCTGTCCCCTTCGAATGTCATGGATGCGCGAATGAACATCATTGCCTGGAATGAAGCTTACTGCGCATTGAATGGGGATCTCGCGGCTATTTCGGATAGGGAAAGGAATTTTGTCTGGATGACGTTTACTTCTCCCCGTTTCCGCTACGTTAAAGGAGAACAATGGGAACTGCATGCGCGACGGATCGTAGCTAATTTCCATGCTGGTTATGGGCGTCACGGTGACGATCTATGGTGGTCCGAGCAATTTGAGGCGCTGTCGCAAGTTAGCAGGGAGTTTCGGGAATTTTGGGATTCCCAGGAGGTTCTCGATGCCATCGATGCTCCCAAGACGCTGCATTGTCCGAATCTTGGGAAATTGAATTTTGATCTTGTATCGTTTCAGTATTTGAACGATGCAAACTTGACCGTTTCTATCCACGTTCCCCATCAAGACGGCACGGTAGAAAAAATGCAGCGGTTGTTAGGTGACTATCGGAGCCAGCATTCAGGGCTGCTTGAATCTTCTCAAAGAGTTTAGTATGAGACAACCGAAACTTAGGTAGACAGAATCAAGGCACCCAAGGGGGTGCCTTTTGATTTCTTTCTATAAGTGGGTAAAATACTTTTCCAGCTTAGACCTTGTTGCTGTGAGAGGCATGTAAATCATCACTCTCATATCAGGATCATTGGGGATTTGCAGGGTAATATGATCAAACTCCAAATGTCCCATGTCAGGATGCACCACTTCTTTAAATCCTTCAAGAGAAAGGATAGTGACAAAAAACGTGAGGTGGATGGAAGCATAGCGAATATGATTGAATCCTTGAACCATTTCGGTATTGTTAATGACGAAGGACCAACAACATTGAAATATGAGTCAGGGGAGTATGGACCGACAGGTGGTTAGTTGAGCTTAACCTGACATATTATTGTCAAGTTTTAACGGATATACTGAAACCTAGAGGTGAGCGGATGCAAATCAGCAGATTATTTCAAGTGGTTTATATGTTATTGGAAAATGGCACCGTTACGGCAAAAGAGCTGGCCGAGCGATTCGAGGTATCTGTCAGAACGATCTATAGAGACGTCGAGGCCTTAAGCCAGGCTGGAATTCCAATCTATACCAGCCAAGGAAAAGGTGGCGGCATTTCCCTTTCCGACAGGTTTGTCCTGAACAAATCTTTGCTTTCCGACAAGGAGCAGGATGAGATCCTTTTTGCCTTGCAAAGCTTGTCCGCGGCCCAATTCCCTGATTCCGGCGAGGTTTTCTCGAAACTGAGCAGCCTGTTTAGGAAAAACAGCACCAACTGGATTGAAGTGGATTTCTCCTCTTGGGGGAGCGGGCAAAGACAAAAAGAGCTATATGCATTGCTGAAACAGGCCATTCTGGAGCATAAAGTGATTTCGTTTACCTACTTGAGTGCGACTGGAGAACATAAAAGCCGGAGAGCCGCGCCAGTGAAACTGCTTTTTAAGGACAGAGCCTGGTATGTAGAAACCTACTGCTTCGAACAAAACGCTTTAAGAACCTTCAAGATTACCAGGATGTCGAATGTTCGGCTTTCAGACGGGGACGGGATTGAGCTTCTTGAGCTTCAGCAGGGCTGGCCATCCGGGACTTCTCCTGCAGAAGATTCGGTTAAAAAACCTCTGAGGATCCCTCTGGTATTAAGAATAGAATCGGCTGGAGCCTATCGCATCGTGGATGAGTTTAAGGAAGAGGACATTTTGAAACAGGAAGACGGGTCTTTCCTGGTCACTTCAGATATGCCTCCCGGCGAATGGCTTTATCATTATCTTCTTTCCTTTGGACATTTACTGGAAGTCATTGAGCCGGAGACTGTCAGGCTGGAAATGAAAAACCGCACGACCAAAATGGCCGAAAAATATTTGAGATAACTGGACATGCTGCTGTCAGGTTCTGTTGATTAAACTAACCTTGTACCCAACATTCGAAGGAGGAATCAGCAAAACGATGGAAAACAGCCCGTACTTATTGGATATGAGCAAAGAATTTGCAGGTAAACGAGCCCTGGTGACCGGCGGAACCCGGGGGATCGGCAGGGCGATCGTCCAACGGTTGCATGCAGCAGGAGCTGAAGTTATAGCTACGGCAAGATCATTGCCCGAAGCATTGCCAGAGGGGGTAGGGTTCATTCAGGCCGATGTCGGACTTCCGGAAGGCGTGGATCATATCATTCAGGAAACGTTTCATAAATTCGGCGGTCTGGATATTTTGATTAACAATGTGGGAGGTTCCTCAACTAGCACGGCAGGGGCGTTAGCTTTAACAGATGAGGATTGGCACACGACGTTTAACGCCAACCTGTATTCATCCGTCCGCCTGGACCGTGGATTTCTGCCTTACATGGTTGGGCAGCAAAGCGGAGTAATTGTCCATATATCTTCGATCCAGCGCAAGCTGCCGGGCAACATGACGATGCCTTATTCAGCCGCCAAAGCTGCGCTCGTTAACTACAGTAAAAACCTGGCGACCCAGTTTGGCCCTGAGGGAATAAGAATCAACGCATTGGCGCCGGGATTTACCGAAACGGAAGCAGCGGAACGGTTGATCGAGAGAATGGCTGAACAAGCGGGAACCGACTATTTAGCCGCACGCCAGCAATTAATGAACGAGCTTGGCGGCATTCCTCTCGGCCGGCCGGCCAAACCTGAGGAGGTTGCCGAGCTTGCCGCCTTTCTGGCATCAAGCAGAGCTTCTTCTATTACGGGTTGTGAGTATGTCATTGACGGCGGAACCATCCGCACCGTTTAACGCTTCCAATAAACCCGATCCGGATAGCTATTGGGGAACGGTAGTTGAATAGCTTTTATGAAAAAAGTGCTTCAAAACTTATTTGTCACCCGACAGTTATTGTTGGATGACAAATATGTTTGAAGTGGACAATAACGTTTTGAAATGACAAACAAGTAACCTCCCAAAATTCCCCTCGTCCTTTAGCTTGATTATGTGAAGGATATAGCTATAATTACGTTTAAGGGATTAAACGAATGAACTAAAGAGGTGGATTGAATGAGCCAACAAACCGAGCATGTTCTACAACAATTTAAAGATTGTATCCCATTATTGGAAGTGCTGACGGATGAAAACCGTCAAGCCATTATTATACTGTTGGCGGAGAACAAATTAGGACTTAATGTTAATACAATATCAGGCCATATGAATTTATCTAGACCGGCTGTATCCCATCATTTAAAGGTGCTGAAACAGTCTGGTTACATTAAAGCCGAAAAAAAGGGCGTAGAAAACTATTATGTATTGACCGTCCGCAAACCGCTTGAACAACTCAAATCCTTGATTTCTGCCGTTGAACACGCATGCAATTGGTCCAATGATTACCCTAAGACTTGAAGGGAATACTTTAGGGAGAAACTTATAATGCACAATTGGTCCATTTGTTTAAACTAATAATCACAAAGGAATGATTTGAAATGAAGGCCATGATCATTGAGAAATACGGGGAAAACGTTCCATTAGTATTGTCTGAACAACCACTGCCTGCTATCGGGGAACATGATGTTCTGGTGGAAATTCATGCAGCAAGCTTAAATCCAATTGATTTTAAGATTAAGGAAGGGAAAATGAAATTCCTGTTGAATTACAGGTTTCCTCTAATCTTAGGAAATGATTTTTCCGGTGTTGTAGTCAAAGTCGGTGATCGGGTGAATACGTTTAAACCCGGAGACGAAGTTTACGGAAGACCCCGCAAAAACCGAATCGGAACATTAGCCGAATATATTGCTGTTCATGAAGAAGACATTTGGCTGAAGCCGCAGAATCTAACCTTTGAAGAGGCAGCATCGATACCGCTGATTGGCCTTACGACTTACCAAGCTTTTGTTGATATACTAAACCTTCAAAAAGGCCAAAAAATCTTGATTCACGCAGGTTCGGGAGGCGTAGGAACCTTCGCCATCCAACTGGCCAAGCTGTTAGGCGCTTTTGTTGCCACAACAGCGAGCGAAAAAGGCTATGAATTGGTCAAATCGTTGGGGGCCGATCTAATTATTAATTATAAAAAAGAGAATTTTGAAGAAATTCTTACCGGATATGATGCTGTTTTTGATACTTTAGGTGGAGAGGCCTTAGAAAAATCATTCCGCATACTGAAGCCTGGCGGACAAATCGTATCCATCTCCGGAATGCCAAACGGCAGATTTGGAAAAGAGGCGAATTTGGGTTGGGTGAAAACAACAATTTTGTCCATCGCGAGCCGTAAGATCAAGGCCCTAGAGAAGAAGAGCCAAACGAGATATCATTTTCTTTTCATGAAACCGAGCGGAGAACAATTGAGAGTTTTAAAGGGATTTATTGAAGGAGGTCTCATTAAGCCGATTATTGACAAGGTGTACCATTTGAATGATGCCGGTCAAGCATTTAATTACCTTGAGTCCGGAAGGGCTAAAGGAAAGGTAGTCATTCGAATAAAGTAATTTCGGAAAAAACAATGTGCTTTATTTTGTGGAGATTAAGGGGGGATTATGCAAGAACAATCTCATTTGAAAAGCTTTAGTTCACAGTAAGAAATGATTGTTTCATTTCGCTGACCAACTAAGTGATTGGCACAAAGTGCCTGCTTATATTACTTTTTAAGTGAGCACAATATATATGCAATAAGCCTGAGAACGAAATTTCCCACCAAACAGGCTGATTTTTTTTGCTAATTTGAACAAAATAGAAAGGTGGTAAACTTAATGTCCGATAAAACTAAAACGAAGATAACCAAATCTCAGCGAACCGTAGATAAGGAACTGAAATCCCGAACTCGAAAATCGCCTGACCAGTCCGCACAAAATAATACACACGATCAACCAGGTGATGCTTAGAGTGAATGAATGAGTATACGCGGGATAAATTATTTGTGAATATAATTTCATGAAAAAGCCAGCAGACCCTCGAGTTTGCTGGCTTATTATATTTAAGTTCGGATTGAGGCCGTCCGCTTCATTGCATATAATGAAGGTACCACCCTTCGGGGAGATCGTTAAGGGAGGCTGCGATGAACGAGACCGCATTTGACGAACCATTATTTACAAGCTTGAAGCCGGGCTTAACCTCGTTCTGTTACCGAATGCTAGGCTCCATGGACGATGCGGACGATGCCGTTCAGGAAACGAGTATTCGGGTCTGGCAGAGCTGGAGCACGTTCAGACAGGATTCCTCGTTCAAAACTTGGGTCTATCGGATTGCTTCCAACCTGTGCTTGGACAAGCTGAGACAATCCAAACGCCGCGCGCTTCCCGTTGACCTGTTCGACCCGGCCGTCGCCATCGTCGAGCCGCGCAACACGCTGCCGGACTCTGCCTGGATTTGGCCGTCTCCCGACTTTGGGGGCAATCCGGAGGATCGGCTCGTCCGCAGAGAAACCCTTCAACTGTGCTTCATCGCTCTCCTGCAGACCTTGCCTCCGCGGCAGCGAGCGGTACTCATTTTGAAAGATGTATTTGAATGGTCCTCCAAGCAGATCGCGGAAACGTTGGCGATGTCGCCGGCAGCGGTGAACAGCGCCTTGCAAAGAGCACGGGAGACGATGGACCGGGCGCAGCTTCGCTCGGATGAGCTCAGCAGCATGGACGTTCAACCGGAGCAGCAGCTGCTGTCCAGGTATGTGGAGGCCTTCGAGCAATTCGATATTGCTGCGCTCGTCGCGTTGTTCCACGAGGAAGGCAGCATGTCGATGCCGCCCTTCGAGATGTGGATCCGCGGCAAGGAAGATTTGGCCGCCTTCTATTCGCTTACTCGCTGGCATTGCGAGGGTTCGCGATTTGTGCCCATTACGGTGAATGGAGGTTATCCGGCGTTGGCCCAGTATATGCCGGGCAAAGAGGGCTCTGGCCTGGTACCCTGGGGCATCCACGTCATCGAAACCAAAGAAAATCAAATCCTGCACGTTCAAAACTTCATTCATACGCCATTATTTTCGCGATTTGGGCTGCCTGAGCGAATTGACCGATGAATTTCGTCATTGGCTTACGTCTATATTATTGAGAATAACCAAACGACGAATATCATGAGAGAGGTGTCTATTCAAAATGGAAACGAGTCAACCGACGAAAGTAACCGTGCAAGCCGTCATTCAAGCCCCTGTCGAGAAGGTATGGCGCTATTGGACCGAGCCGGATCACATCACGAAGTGGAATCAAGCGTCCGAGGACTGACATGCGCCGCGAGCCGAAAACGATCTGCGGGTCGGCGGCAAGTTTCTGACACGGATGGAAGCGAAGGATGGCAGCATGGGCTTTGATTTTGGCGGCGTCTACGATGTCGTGAATCGGCATGAGGCGATCGGCTACACCATGGAGGACGGAAGAAGAGTGGATATTGCTTTCTTCGATCAAGGGGATGAGACGAAGGTCATTGAAACGTTCGACGCGGAAAGCTCCAATCCCGTCGAGTTCCAGCAAGCAGGCTGGCAAGCGATCATGGACAATTTCAAAGCCTATACCGAACAAAATTAATCATCGCGAAGAAGACGCCGGGGAAGATGCCCGGCGTCTTTCTTTTTGAACCCTAGTACGAGCGTGCTCTCCGTTAGCCTTAACCTTGCGCGGCATCCGTGTTCATGTAGTTAATGGCCCACAGATGGCCGTCCAAGTCCACGAAGCCCCAATGATACATGAACCCATGATCTTCAGGATCAGCGTGCAATTTCCCGCCCAAGGAGACCGCGGTATTCACGATTTCATCGACCTTTTCCCGGCTCTCGAAGGCCAAGGCGATCGTCATCTGCGCGTACTTGCTCGTATCGACGGATTCCTTCTCCGTGAGCGTATTAAAGAATGCTTGATTGATCAGCATGACCTGCAGGTTGTCGCCGATCACGATGGCTACCGAATTCTCGTTATCGGGGAATTGCGGGTTGAGCTCGAATCCGAGTCCGGTGAAGAACGCTTTCGATTGTTGTACGTTTTTTACAGGCAGGTTGAAGCTCGTGAATGCGGACGTTAATGCCATTTTCAAAACACCTCTTCGTCAAATTAGTTTGTGTTCATTTATGCCTTCGTTTATATAGACGACAGCTAATCCGGGAATTCATCGGTCTCATGGATTGGGAAGCGTAAATTTTGAAAAATAACTTGGTATGGAGTTCGGATACCCGCCATTCCCGTAAGGTTGCTTATTCTTATTGTGAAGGGATGAAGATTGAACGTCTCTAAAAAGGAATTCGTCTGAATATATGACAATTAAAGGGGGTTAAACAATGAATAGGATTGTAGTCGTAACGGTAGGTAAAACGCATAGTGGTAAGACGACCTTCGCTAAACAGTTAGAATTGCACTTGAAAAACTCAGTTACTATTGACCAAGATAATCAAGCATCTTTTATTAACGCTTACTATAAATCGTTACGTCCGAAAGAAGGTCCAAATACGCTGAAATACACAATTACTCAAACGATAGTCGACTACGCAGTCAATCAGACCGATTCTCACCTCGTTCTATGCAATTCTAATCTTGCACGAAACGGTCGTATGGAGGTACTAAACTATTTTCGAAAGAATGGATTTATAACCATTCTTGTCTATTTTAATATTCCAGATCATGTACTACAAGTTCGAGTAACAGAAAGTCAGCGAAGCAAAGACATTTTTAGGAGTGCCTCAACGTTCGGGGATGTACTTGCTCGACAACAAAAGAGCGAAGTTCTTACCCCAGAAATAAGCGAAGCTGACCACCTCTTTGTCGTTACCCGTAATGAAGAAGATGTACCGATTGTTATTAATAAAATTTGTGAAATCGCCGAAGATAAGTAGATTATGGGACAGAGCGCCGCGGCTGGCAGCTGACCCTTGTTTCATTGAATAAGTGGGCAGTTTTGCACCACATGGTTGTCTTCAAAAAGAAATTTTAATTTTTACTTGAACCTTACGTAACGTAATGATTTATAGTGAACGTAACAGCAGGACGAAACACGGGCCAACGGCCGAAAAATCGCACAAAATAAATTCGAAATTGGAGGAGAAATAATCATGAGAAAACTCGTATTGTTCATGCATGTGTCGCTGGACGGGTATGCGTCGGATACGAACGGAGGACTCGATTGGATCCCGTATGACGAGGAAATCGAGAAATACGCCGAGGAGGTCGTAGCCGAAGTCGGCTCTCCCGTATACGGACGCACGACGTATCGGATGATGGAGAGCTACTGGCCCACGGTACTGGACAACCCGAATGCGTCGAGGCACGATATGGAACATGCCAAATGGGTGCAGGATGTTAAGAAGATCGTCATTTCCAGTACGATGGACAAGGCGGAATGGAACAATACGACGCTGATCAAGGACAATATCGCAGAGGAAATCAAGGCGCTCAAGGAGCAGCCTGGCAAAAATCTCGTTATCTTCGGCAGTCCGGGAGCGGCGAAGACGCTGCTGGAGCTCGGCCTGATCGACGAGTTCCTGCTGACGATTTGTCCGGTCGTCCTTGGCGGCGGAAAATCGGCATTCGACGGCGGCGAGAAAATCAGGCTCAAGCTGCTATCCAGCCGGACGCTCAAGTCGGGGATTATCGCGACCCGCTATGAGTTGGAGAAATAGCCCTCGCCACTCAAGCCTTTATTTATATCCACGAAGAAGCCAGCAGCCCATTGGGTTTGCTGGCTTCTTGCATTCTCTGCGATGACAGTATGTAGAAAGGCTGCGTGTATTTTAGTTTGTTGTCTTGCAACTCTGAAGAAGAGAAGCTAGTATTTATAGTAAATTCTTTTCCAGAAAGGGAGGGTGGCTAATTATGAAAATTCCTTTTATTTTACGCCTTCTCGATAGCCGCAAAAGCGCACTTTCGACGATCATCGCTTCGAATTTATTTATACTTTTGGTACCGCTTGCAATGGGCGTATTCTTGTACAGCAAGGTTGAGCAAAGCCTGGAGAAGAGCACGACAAGAACTAATGTAGCCATGCTCGAGCAGCTTAAGCTGTCACTTGATAATAAAATTTCGGAAGTGGATACGTTAATGCGCCAGGTTGTGTTTGACCCGAAGCTGGATTACATGCTTAAAATTCCGGTGGATGCCAAAGACGTGGACAAGTATGAATTTATTCAATTCATGCGCGACAAGATGAGCAAATATCACAGCATGACTAGCGATTTCATCCTTGATTACTATGTTTTCTTCGCAAACAGCGATACGATTGTGAAATCGGATCTGGTGACGGACTCCCGCACCTTTTATTCCATCTACTACCCTTATAAAAACTTGACCTATGACAGCTGGCGCCAGCTGCTGGCCAAGGAGCATAAGATGTCCTATCTGCCGTTAGCTTCCTTATCCGAAGGTACTGATCAAGCCCCCAAGCAAGTTATCACCTATATGCAGTCGTTGCCCGTTCAATCGCAATCTCAAAATCTCGGGAGCTTTATCGTGCTGATTGACGGCAATCACGTCAAGGAACTGTTCGCGCAGATGGAATCGGCCAGCCATAGCTCCATCTATATCATTGACGGCGCAGGAAATACGATTATGAGCAACAGTGAACTAGCGTTTCCTCCTGAGCTCCTGACACGCATTCAAGAAAGCAACGGACCATTCGATTACCGGCTCGGGAATGTCGATCAAGTGGTTTCGAGTACGTCTTCGCAGAAAGCAGGGTGGAAATATGTGTCCATTATGCCGAATGACGTTTTTATGCAGCAGGTGAATCAGATCCAGCGCTGGTCGCTCGGTTTATTTATCCTTTGTCTCATTTGCGGGCTGGTTGCTGTCAGTATCGGAGCATACCGTACGTATAAGCCTCTGCAGAGGACCGTTAATGCGATTATGCGAGGAAAAGAAATGATCGGACGCCCTGCTGCGAACGAATACGAGTTTATTCAACAGACCGTGGAAGGCTCTATTCATGAAGAGAAAAATTTGCGCAGTACATTAGCTCAGCAGGTTCCGTTCATCCGCGCTAACTACTTGTCCCGTTTGCTGAATGGTTATATGGATCTGCAGCTCTCGGATGAAAGCAGAGACTCACTCCAATTTATGAATCTAGCCTTTATCAGCGAAAGCTTCACCGTTCTCCTTGTGAACATTGAGGATGTTCATTTCTCGGAGGAACAAGCTGAGCGGCAGTGGGCACATGCCAGGTTTATCGTATCCAACATCGGAACGGATCTCATTGGGGTCCATCATAAAGGCTTCCACGTCGAGCTTGATCGGGATCGCATTGCCTTTCTCGTGAACATATCGGCAGAGCACAAGCATACGGCTGAGAGCACGATTCGCGAAATCGCAGAATCACTCCTTAGCATCATTTCCCAGAGATTTCAAATCGATATCACGATCGCGGTTGGCGGTATTCATTCCGGGCCCAAAGCCATTCGCGATGCGTACCCGGAAGCGCTCGCAGCTCTTGAATACAGGTTAATTCTTGGCAAGCATACGGTGATCCATTTTCAAGATATTCTCGAGGTTAAGCACCATTATTATTATCCGCTTGAAATTGAAATACAGCTCATTAATTTTGTCCGCAGCGGGGATATTGAAAATGTGAAGAAGCTGCTCGATAAAATTTACTCGATGAATTTCGATTCCGGACATATTTCCCCCGAGTTAGGGAAAGCCCTTTTCTTCAACGTGACGAGTACGCTCTTGAAAATTGTGAACTCCACGCATACGGATCAGGTGGAAGTGCTGGGCGCGGACTTCGATCCGATCAAGGAAGTGTTCAGCTATCCAACCGCGCAAGGCATGTACGCCAAAACCATAGACCTGTACGAGATGCTGACCCGTTCGTTTAATATCGATCGATCCGATCACAGTACGCAGCGTCTGGAGGAAGTCATTAGCCTTGTCCATGACCATCTTGGCGACCCGAGCCTTGGCGTTGCACAATTAGCTGAGAGTATTCAAATGACACCGCAATATCTTTCGACTTTTTTTAAAAAGCATCATGGACAAAACCTGCTGGATTACATCACCAACAAACGAATGGAGCAAGCGAAGCTGCTGATGAAGCATAGGGAACTCACCATTGTTCAGATTGCCCATAAGGTCGGCTACAACAATGATGCCGTGTTCATCCGGGCATTCAAAAAGCTTGAGGGCGTAACGCCTGGCAAATATCGTGAGGCGATGTTGGCGGAAATCGTTGGATCAGATTAATAATTGGCAGCCTCTAGGAGGCTGCTTTATTCATATAACGGCAACTGACGATTTGTAAGACGGACTGATGATTTCTCAGAATGGGCTGATTTCTTACGAAAGTACAGTGCAAATGAAAAGTCGGCAGTATTCAGAACTGTGCAGGTGAAGCATACTTAGGTGCAGGTGCCGGGTGACCGGTACCGGCTAGGCTCCGGTTATGATGAGAAAAGGGAGGCAAGAAAAATGAAGAAAAGTTTGAGATCGATTGGTTCTGTTCTTGTGTTATCTGCTGTTGTCGTGTCGGCAGCGGCTTGCAGCAGTAATACGGAAAGCGGGCAATCCTCCGCATCGCCGCAATCCGGCAGCGAAGCCCAGCCGCCCAAGTTGACGAAATTGACGTATTGGGTTCCTAACCACACCGCAGCTTCCTCACAAATGAAAACGTATGCAGAAATGGGCATGTATAAGGAACTTGAAAAAGTAACCGGCGTGAAGGTTGAATTCCAGCATCCTCCGATCGAGGCTTCGCAGGCGCAAGAGCAATTCAACTTAATGATTGCGAGTGGCGGGCTTCCGGATGTCATTGAAGCAAGCTGGGGGGCGACAAGCGGTGCGGTCATTCGTTATCCCGGCGGGCCGGAAAAAGCGATCTTGGACAAAAAAATCATTAAGCTGAATGAGTTGATCGACCAGTATGCACCGAACTTGAAGAAGCTGCTTGCCGACCATCCCGACTGGAAGAAACAAATTTCAACGGATGAAGGCAGCATTTACGCATTCCCGTTCCTGCGCGGGGACGATAAAGTCAGGGTATTCTTCGGCCCGTCGATTCGCCAAGATTGGCTGGATAAGCTGGGACTGAAGATGCCGGAGACGATCGACGAATGGTACAACGTCTTGAAGGCGTTTAAAGAGAAGGACCCGAACGGCAACGGCAAAGCGGATGAAATTCCGATCTATTTGGATAAAAACTTGTTCGCAACCGACGCGCCTTTCCTCGGCGCATGGGGCATCAACTACAGCTTCTATCAGGATGGAGGCAAGGTCAAGTACGGCCCGATCCAGCCGGCGTACAAGGAGTTCTTGGCTACCATGAACAAGTGGTACAAGGAGGGCCTGCTTGATAAAGATTTCGCAGCGCCGAACGATAAGCTGTTCGACAACAAAATGACGACCAACCTCTTGGGGGCGACCGCGTCCTTTAACGGGGGAGGAATCGGCAAATATGCAGGACTCATGAAAGATAAGGATCCCAAATTCGATCTGGAAGCGGCGCCTTATCCCGTCTTGAAGGCTGGCGATAAAGCGATCTGGGGACAAAAGGATTTTGCCTATAACGGGGTTGGAGCAGCGATCACGACAGCTAACAAGAATCCGATCGAAACCGTGAAATGGCTGGATTATGCGTACGGGGAAAAAGGGGATTTGCTCTTCAACTATGGGGTGGAAGGCGCCAGCTACAAGATGGAGAACGGCAAAGCGACGTTCCTGCCTGAAATACTGAATCCGCCGGCAGGCACCAGCATCCAGCAAGCCATTGCCAAATATAACCGCGCAACGTGGAGCGCTCCTTTCGTGCTTAGCGATAATTTCCAAATGCAGTATCTCGCGCTTCCACAGCAGAAGAAGGCCTTGGAAGTTTGGTCGAAGCCAACCGCCGAGCGCAAAATCCCGCTTGTTTCTCCGACGCAGGATGAAAGCAGCAAGTTCGCTTCCATTGTCACCGATATCCAAACGTACCAAGATGAGATGCTCTTAAAATTCATCATGGGCGTCGAACCGCTCGATCAATTCGATCAATACGTGAAAAAGATTCAAAGTATGGGGATCGATGAGGCGATTAAAATTCAGCAGGGCGCACTCGAACGTTTCAATAAACGTTAAGGGAAGCGTAGAACAGGGAGAGGGGATGAGGTTTATCCCCCGTCCTCGCCTAGAAACAGAGAAGAAAGGATAGGGAGAAGATGAGGCCAAGTACGGTTAATGGTAAGCCTGGAAATGCCGTAACAACAAAGAAAATCAACCGCGATCCAACCGTTCTGCAAACCATACGTGCGGATGTAAAACGGCACGGGTCCATCTATGTGATGGCTATTCCCGTTATTGCTTATTATCTCATATTTCACTACGGGCCCATGTACGGCTTACAAATTGCTTTTAAAGATTTCTCGCCGGCGAAAGGGATTATAGGAAGTCCTTGGGTCGGATTTAAACATTTTGAAAGCTTTTTTAACGGGATCTATTTCTGGCGGTTAATCAAGAATACGATTCTTATTAACTTATACGATCTCCTGTTCGGCTTCCCGGCGGCTATCGTTCTCGCATTACTGCTGAATGAAATCCGTCACAGCGTATTTAAGCGGGTGGTGCAGTCCATCTCCTACCTGCCGCACTTCATCTCCATCGTGGTTGTGGCCGGGATGATGATTGATTTCTTGAGCCGAAACGGTCTGATCAATCAAATCTTGGGAATCTTCGGCATCGAAGCGATCGATTTCTTGAAGGATGAGAACTGGTTCCGCTTTCTGTTCGTTTCGTCCGGTATTTGGCAGGGAATCGGTTGGGGCTCGATCGTTTATTTGGCGGCAATGGCCACGATCGATCCAACCCTGTATGAAGCGGCCAGGATGGATGGCGCAAACCGCTGGAAGCAAACGCTGCATATCACGATTCCGGGCATCATGCCGACAATCGTCATCTTGTTTATTCTGCAAATGGGGAATATGCTGACGGTCGGCAGTGAGAAGGTGCTCTTGCTTTATAATCCGCTTACCTACGGAACGGCGGACGTTATCTCGACCTATGTCTACCGTAAAGGGGTGTTGGAAGCAAGCTACAGCTTTACCGCAGCGGTCGGGCTGTTCAACTCGGTGATCAGCTTCGTGCTCATTGTAGCGGCCAACAGCTTCGTCAAGCGGATCAGCGAGAACAAACTGTGGTAAGGAGATTCGCACATGAAACCAACCAGAGGAGAGCGAACATTCGGTTACTTCAATGCGCTCTTGATGCTCATACTTTGCGCAGTAACCCTGTATCCGATCCTGTATGTAGCGTTCGCTTCGCTTAGCGATGCCACATCGCTGCTGCAGCATCGGGGAATTATGCTCAAACCGGCGGGCTTTGATCTTGGCGCCTACAAAGCCGTTTTCGAGAATCCGATGATTGTGAAAGGATACCAAAATACCCTATTGTACGTTGTGCTTGGTACAGCCATCAACCTGTTAATGACGTCGATCGGCGCTTACGTGCTGTCCAGACCGAACCTTTATTTTAAAAATATGATCATGTTGGTGATTGTCGTGACGATGGTGTTCCACGGGGGGCTTATTCCGAGTTACTTGCTGGTGAACTCGCTCGGGATGATGAATACGATGTGGGCTCTCCTCATTCCTGGTGCAATCAATACCTTCAATATGATTATCATGCGGACTTCGTTTCAAGGCATCCCGGTCAGCTTGGAGGAATCGGCTAGAATGGACGGCGCTAACGACTGGACAATTTTATTTCGTATCGTCATTCCGCTTTCGATGCCGGTGATCGCCGTCATGATTTTGTGGTATGCGGTAGGGCACTGGAATTCCTACTTTAGCGCGCTGGTCTATTTGCGGAACCGTGAGGCGTATCCTCTTCAGCTTGTGCTCCGGGAGATTCTGATCTCCAACAATACGGATTCCATGATGGCCGGCGGGGGCGATGATAAATATGCAATCGGAGAAACGATCAAGTATGCTGCAATTATGGTCTCGACACTTCCTATCATTTGTTTATACCCGTTCCTTCAGAAGTACTTTGTCCAAGGCGTGTTGATTGGGGCTATTAAGGAGTAAATTTGAAACATTTCACCAAGAGACTTCAGGCAGAAGGAGAGGTTCCAGTGAGAGGCGTTACATTCGAGAATGCTCCGAGCAGTTGGAATGAGGCTTTACCGCTTGGCAACGGGCATTTTGGCGGTATGGCCTATTATGAAGACAACCAATTAACCCTAGCGCTCAATCATTACGAGGTTTATTATCAGAAGCTTCATTGCTACAGTAAAAAATACCGGAATAGTGAAGGCCGAGATTTTACGCTTCAATACGGACGTACCTATGACGAGCTGAAGAAGCTGGCTGCAGCGATGTACCGAAATCCCGAACAGGAGCCTGTCTTTCTGTACGGCGATGTGTTATCCGCTAACAGCATGTATAGAAAGTATGGCAAGCCTTCCGGCGGAGCATCCCATTATCCGACTGGAGAAATTCACCTCATGCCTTCGGCGGAGCTTGTAGAACCCGAACATTATTCCCTTAGTCTGGATGTTGAAAGGGCTGTTGTTCAGTTACAAGTGAAGCAAGGCCAGGATCAGCTCAGCATAGACACGGTCATTTCCCAGGACGGCGATTATGTTATTACCACAGTCAACCAGACGAAACCGTCATTATTATCATCAGTTGCGATGGCTGTTCCCCAGGGAAGATATGTGGATATGAAAGTGGAGTTTCATCAATTGGATGATGCAACATTCTACTATATGGGGTCCTTCTATCCTGACGGTGAAAATAAGGAGCAGTACGGTCCGTTTTCCTTCCTTGTGATGATGAGAATCATCGGAGCCAAAGGCAGCGTTATCGCCGGCTCCCAAGAGGGTCTTCACATGGATCTGCGGGATGCGGAAGCAACGATAACCTTGCTCACAACGGTGGTAACGGAAGAGGAAACGAAGGAACTGCTCGCCACCGCTCTGATGAGGTTGAATAGTACCGCCTCGTATGTGCAGAACCTCATAGCCCATCATCAAGCGCATTGGGAAAGCTTCTGGTCTCGCTCTTCCATCGACTTGCCGGATAAAATGGTTGAAGATCTCTGGTATATCAACCTGTATGCAATCGCCTGCTGCAGCGGAAAAGGCGGCAGAATGCGCGGGCAAGCGTGCGGATTGAACGGCTTATGGGACATTAAGCAGCCAACCAAATGGGGCAGTATGTGGTATTGGGATGTGAACATTCAAGCCGCATTTTGGCCGCTCTATACGGCGAACCACCTTGAAGTGGCGGAAGCGTTTAACGAGGGATTGCTCTCTCATGTTCAGCTTGCCGAGCAAATGGCGAAGCAATTCTATGGTCTGGATGGCGTTGCAGGGGATTACCCGCATGCGCTGTATGTCAGCATCTGGCCATGGTGTGCGCAATTCCTTTGGGATTATTACCGATATAGTATGGACATGGCATTCTTAAAGGAAAAGGCGTATCCGCTGTTTAAGCAGCTGGCCGTATTTTTCGAAGGCTTCTTGCAGATTGACGCTGAGACGGGACGGTATCATATCTTCCCTGATATCTCGCCGGAACAAGGGCCATTGACCCGTAACTCGACTTGCTCCTTGGCCGCCGTTAAATATTTGATGCAGATTGCTATAGAATCGAATCAATTGCTGGGCGAAGCGGAAGCTGACCGGCTTAAATGGAGTCATATTGCGGATAACCTGGCTTTGTATCCAACAGCAGACTCCAAGCTGTACGGCGATGTGCTGGCAGATTCCGAATGGGCGCCTGCTGACCTGCATCTGCGCCATCCTTCACTTCTTATGCCGATTTACCCGATTGGAGAAATAGGTAAAAATAGCGACCCCACGTTGAGGAAGAGAGCTGAGAATACACTTCGCTATGCAGCGAACCGGACGGAATTCGGCATGTTTCAGTTCGGTTGGCTTTCCTGCGCCGCATCCAGATTAGGGAAGGGCAGCACGGCGCTAAGGCTGCTGTATGAGCAAGGAATTGACCTGTCGCTCAGGTGCAACGGCTTGTTTGCGGAAGAGACGGAGCGCTGGATGAACTATTGCAATATCACGAATGAACCGTTATACCATCCGCATATGATGGAGGCTTCCGGTGAGATGGTCGCTGCCGTGAACGAAATGCTGCTGCAAAGCTACGATGGGGTGATCGACGTGTTTCCGGCGCTGCCCTCCGGGGAGGCTGAGCCCGAGCGTTGGGTAGGATTGTACGCCCATGAGGCAGAGAAGCTGGGCGGACGCTATGAGAAGTGGAGTCAATGCTCCTTCCGAGGCTTGCTGGCCGCAGGCGCATTCGAGGTAAGCGCGGAGCTCAAGGACGGCCGCACGGCGTGGGTTTATGTGCGCAGCAAGGCAGGTCATCGGGCGGTGGTTCGCAACCCGTTCCCGTGCAATGACAGGGTGGCGGTTGTCAGGAAAAGCGAGAATGCCTGGAGTCCTATTCAATATGGGGAGGAGAATGGACGGATTTCATTCGAGACGGAGAAAAACGGCGAGTACGCGCTGTATCCTCATTCGAAACCTATAACGATGGAGCCGTTTGCACCCAGCCCCGATCATGTGCCCGAGCAGCGGACAACTCCGCTTGTTCACACAGCCCATACCCAGAGGCGCGTGTTCCTTGGCAAAGATAAAGACACGCAGCATTATAGGCTGCTCGACCATTTCACGTTCGACTACTATGCCGGCAATTCCCGTGAATCAAGGCTGGCCGCTTACCGGTTAGACTTCGGCGTGGGCTCGCATGTGCTGGACAAAGATTATACCCAAGCACTGCCTAGGCAGATTCATAAGGAAGGTGTTCTAGGCCAAACGTTCCGCCAAATATCCAAGGAGTCTGTCTTCCATCCGTATTCAGGCATCGGCTGGGAGACCGCGGAAGCCCTCATTGCCGAGGATCGCGGCGAGCCGGATGAGCTGCGCAGGGATTTTATCGGAGGCAAATGCGAGGCGACGCTGCTGGTGGAGCTGCCCAGGGGGAGGTATGATCTGGTCTTCGTAACGGGAGATCAAGCTGCGCCCTCTTACACAGAGGTCGAGATTGTCGGCCAATGCGCGTGGAAGCCTGAGCGTGTTCTCAAGGCCGGCGAATTTGCAACAGACATGCTGCCTGTCATACAGAGGAAGGATGGATACGTGAAGCTGAGATTCAGCACCAACGCAAGCTCCCAGTGGCGCGTGAATGTACTGATTATCAATAAAAATTACACATATGTATAAGGAGGGAATACCCTGGGCACGACGAACGTCGCCGCTGCGATCAGCCTTAACCTTATGAACGGACGAGGAGAAAAGCTGGAAGTTGATTGACGCTAATCTGACTCGTGCCGAAACGGCTGCTCTTGTACGCCGCATGCTGCAAGCTGCAAAACTGATTAATCCATAAATTTCCTCGATAAGGGCTGTCCCTGGCAAATCTGCCATTGGGGCGGCAAGAAGAAGAGGGTGTTCCCAGGTCATATTCATGGCTTTTGGGACACCCTCTTCGTCTCGAATCCGGCTGCATGCCGGCTACATCGGTAAATGTATATGAAAAAATATATACATTCCCCTCTAGGCCGGCTATATCGGTAATCCGTATGAAGTCATACAGACTTCTCAGACAGCCTCTTCTTTAATTTTAACGTTTCAATTTAAACTTAATCTGCCGTTAATTCCTTTGTAAGAACATCACATTCCCACTTTTTCTCAGCATTACAAACTCCTGCATTATAAATGGTTGAATTAAAGTAATGGAACCCTGAAATAAAAATGAGGATTTGCTCTGATTCAGAACGCAAGTGGACTTCTTTACACTTGATGCAATAGTACATTGGGTCACCTCGTAATAAACGCATTAAAGATGTACAGCATTATTCGGCAAGATAAATTGTCTAAACACGGGGTTCTACAGTAGTTTCTATAACAACTTTTATTGAATTTTGCCTCTTTTCGCAACAACTCGAACAAGCACCTGTATGATAAATTTGAGCCCGAGATGCGAGAAATCTCAAAAGTCTTTTTGCTCCTGCCCGCGTAGCATTTCCCTGCTCGAGGAGTCCTATTATGTAGCTCTGGGAAAAAAATTACAATGTAGAAACTTAAGGATTCTGGTTTGCTTTTTTTGGTAAAAAAATTGCCTGTCTCAACAAACCGAGCCGTCTACGCTATAAACCGTCCCCAATCATCCATCAAATAAAATAAGACAGCCGTCGTATGGATCGGTTGTCTTAAGGATCTAAGTATTCGTAACCAAGTATTTGCCTCGTGAGCTTTTGTATTCGTTTAACGCAGGTTTGCTAGCAAATAATTAAATTTCGATACAATCGTCACGTTGTCTACTGCGATTTTTGCCAGCAAGTTCTGATAATATCCAGTAGGCATAGCAGCTAACAGCTCTCCGGCAATCAGGTTAGTTTTCCATTTATTGAATATAGCCGTCTTTAATCCTTCTTTATATGATGCCGGTTCTTTATACACCGTTGTAGGTGGAGATGCCGGAACTTGGCTTCCTGTAAATGCAAAATAAATCTCCCGTAACGTTTGCAAATGTGCTCGTTCATTTTCATGTATAGAAGTAATTACACCGCGGTCTTCCTCGGATGGGGAAAGCTCAAGCAGCTTCTGGTAGAACTTTTCAGTGTTGCTCTCGTTAGCTACAGCTTCTTGAATAGCGTGCAGCGATTTCTGCAGGGCTTGATATGGCGGCTGCATGCCATTTGGGCGATAATTCCACCACATTAAATCGTAGGGAGCATATATAGCGGCATTCGGTGCGTCATAAGTACGATAATACAAAAAAACACCTCCCTTATTAAGGATTTTCTTCATCATATGCGGATTACGCCTAAGAGTTAAAGAAAGTGCAGGAGGTTTTTAAGTCGAAAAGGACGTATTTGTAAACGCGGTGGCAATTGCTTTCACGCTATACGTGCGGATCGTGATAATGATTCTTCATCTAAAGCAGATAATGCAGAACAATAAGAATGGGGAACCCCGATAAATTAAGGTTCCCCAATAACAGGATTAATTGTTGTAAGAGCCCAACAAAAATGCAAATTAGAAAATATTAAAACTTATATAAATAAGGGATATTAACTAACCCAGAAAAGCGATAGAACGTTTTACTTTCTTTGCAAATTCAATAGGATTATCAATCGAC
The DNA here is from genome assembly GCF_028765165.1 of Paenibacillus sp. MAHUQ-63. Classification (GTDB taxonomy): domain Bacteria; phylum Bacillota; class Bacilli; order Paenibacillales; family NBRC-103111; genus Paenibacillus_E. The sequence continues at coordinate 80,183 of NZ_JARADB010000010.1, forward strand.
TCCCAGTGAATATACATAAGGCGCGGGTTCTCGAACAGCCAGTGATTATGGACTGCAGTTACTGTAATCCCGTTATTGCGAAGATTGGTCAACAAACGATTGACTTGGTTTTGGAAGAGAGCCGTTTCCCCCAAACAGAGTGCGCGACCCGATTTGTCCAATGATTCAAAAGAGAACAGTTGATAGCGGACTAAAGGAGATGTAGTACGTCTTCCTAAAATGGCAGCGTTTACTCTCCGATTTCTAGTAACAAAACAAACGGGACCTTTTGTAATTTCATGCTCCGTTGCACCTAAAATGGTTGAAAACCGATCACATAGTCTTCTAAAGGCAGGACTTACTTGCACTTGTTTCGCCATACGTAATCATCCCTTCATAATAAAATACGAATAAAACTCAACGGCAATTAACCCAAGAATGCAATAGATTCCTTGGTTCTTCTCGCAAATACGACAGGATTCATGATGGCTTCCCAGTGCATATACATTAATCGAGGATTTTCTTTTAACCAGTGATTATGAATCGCAGTTACTTTAATCCCGCGTCTACGGAGGTTCGTTATTAAACGGTTAACCTGATCTTGATGAACGGCAGTCTCACCCAAGCATAGTGCACGACCCGAGCTATCCAGCGATTCAAACGAGAACATTTGCATTTGAACCAGCGGGGAGCGCGTTCTTCTTCCTAAGATCGTTTCTTTTAAATTCGTCATTCGCGTCACAAAACAAACAGGACCTGCTTCAATTTCCGATTCTCCTCCTAAGATTCTGCCAAACTGCATACAAAGTCTTCTGAATTGCGGACTTAATTTCACTGATTGTGCCATATAAATCCTCCTTTAGTCATGTTCAGCATAGCGTATTCTTAATGGAGAATAGCGAATTGGACTAATCCCTATGGATTCAAAAATGTGCGAATTCCATGGAACAGAAAAAACACGAAAAAAAGCACTCTGAGTATAGAGTGCCTTTATGAAAACTGAACTTAAATGTTTTCAGTTATTCTTCGCTATTTTCAAATTTCTCTCGAATCTTCCTCCGCTGTTTCCTTTTATCTATCCATATGACTTGTTTAGCGATGGTATATCCGATTAGATAGGCTGCCGCTGAAGTGTTTCCATCCACTGTAAAAGGGATGATTGAAGCATCCGCAACAATTAAATCTTTTACACCGTGAACATTTCCACGCCGATCAACAACCCCTCCATTTTGTAAGGGGGCCATTCGAAGCGAGCTTTGTTGGTGATGATTATGATCAAAGTTGTCTTTAATAAATTGTTCCAGTTCGGCATCGTTATCAATTGTTTCAACAGTAGGTGAAATGAGCCGATATAATGGATCAATGGCCATTAGCTCAGCGGCTATATTCTTTACATAGATCTTATAAATGTTTTTTACGGCTTCCAAATCATTCGGATTATCTAGAAATCCTTCATCTGCGAGCACAAGTTTAAGAGGATCTTTGTTTTGGATGCGGATGGTACCGCGACTCTTCGGACGCAAGTAGATCAAACCTAATGTTAACGTATCGTCTTCAGAGCCTATACCCAGAATTTGAACCGCTCGACGCTTTATTCCTAGAGGGTCAGGCAGGAAAGCCCCGCCGGTATAAAGGGCGTTGGGATCATTCGAAGGTAAAGGTCTGTCGCTCGGATTCGATTGAAATACAGCAAAGTTAAGTGTATGGTTTCTTAAGCTTTTCCCCACATTGGGGTTATTAAAGATGCAGCGAATACCAGCTTCTTTAAGTATTTTTGCAGATCCTATCCCGGATAGCAGTAAGAGCTGAGCGCTGTTAATCCCTGCCGCGATAATGACCTTTTTCCTTGCGTATGCGATTAAACGCTTCCCACTTTTTAGAAATTCCACTCCGCGGGCGCGCTTATTAGAAAATATGACCCTTAAAGCGGTCGAATCAGAAAATAATCTTAATTTACGGCCATTTACTCCCCGGCCATTCAACGCTACGACATCCGAGGACAAAAATGCAGTGGAGGAGCTTTCCCTCCTGCCATTCGGTTTCTGATATAATTGCCATCGCGTAAAGGGGCCAATTGTGGTTTTCGGGTTATTATAATCCAAAATCTCAGGGAAGCCGGAAGCTCGTTCGATTGCAGCAACTAATTTATTTGCCATCGATGTCGGATTTAGAGGAGCCTGGCGAATATCAATGCGCCCACTATAACCGCGTGCAGAGGCATTATTTGTTTTCCCGTTATATTTCTCAAGTCTTTTGAATCGCAGAACCGCCCGATTAGGAGACCAGAGAGGTCCGAGCAGCCTTGCCCATTCTCTAAATACCTTGCCTGTTGGGCGCACGTACTGTTCTCCATTAATCGATGAACCGCCTCCCAAGAGACGACCTGTTGTCCATTCGAACGTCCGATCGTCCAGCCCGGCTTGCGGGACACCTTCTCCTTGCCAAAAATACTGAGGAAAGAATTGTTCTTCCAGCTCGGAAGCCATCGTCGAGTCGCTAATCGGTTTGTCTTTATCGTTGTTACCGCCTGCTTCTAAAATAAGGACGGATGTTCTTTTATCGTCGGATAGGGTTTTCGCAATTACCGCTCCTGCGGGTCCTGTACCCACAACAATGTAATCATAAATTAATTTCCTTTCCATCCAAACTCTCCTTTAAATAAATGGGCTAATTTAGGATATTAGATATAGTTGTCTCATGTGTCGAAAAAATAATTTGCCCTGTACACTTAGAAGAATGATGGAGCAACTCGCAATGGTGCAGCTGTTCCCTAGTTTTGTTAAGGTAACGGGCAATGAAATTATTGAATATATTATCTTTATTATGCATAATTATTCAGATAGACTATATGGCAAATAATCGTTTAGGAGTTGTTATAATGAATCTGATCTGTGAATCGCTAGTCATTAACGATTACTTGATCGTGACAGAAGAGGTTGATTATGATCACCAATTGATTGCCGAATTGACTTCCAAATTGGAAGCCTCATCACAAGATCAAGTGGATTTTATTAAAAAATCTTATGAATATGTCCGTGATGAGATTGATCATTCTTGGGATATCCAAAGTTCTAGAATTACTTGTTCCGCGTCGGAAACATTGATTCATGAAGAAGGCATTTGCTATGCAAAAGCTAACCTTTTATGTGCGATATTACGAAGAGCGGGCATACCCGCTGGCTTCTGTTATCAACGACTTACGCTCGGAGACACTCCAGACACAGGCTACTGTATTCATGCTTTAAACGCTGTTTATGTTCAGAAGTTGGAAAAGTGGATCCGCTTGGACCCAAGAGGCAATAAACCTGGCATTCACGCAGAGTTCTCACTGGATGAGGAAAAACTTGCTTTCCCGATCCGGGAAGATTATGACGAAGCTGATTACTTGACCATTTATAAGTCTCCGAATGCTAAGACCATTGGCGTGTTAAGGAGCAGCACGGACTGCATAAATATGTATCTTCATGGTCTACCCGATCATTTGTAATCATTAAGTTAATGGGCGTTGGCAATTTAGTTTTGTTAAAAACAGGTCATTTTCTACTTGATGTAAGTCATTTGAATCGTTTTGAGAACACTGGATAAACTATCCATGATATCTTTTGATGAGAGTTGGAGGGGCATAGATCATGTTAAATTTATCCGAGCTGGAGAATGTTCATGCAGATATTGAATCCGTTCACGAGGTTGTTCGAAGTTTGAAAGCTAGCGTTGATGGCATTTCTATTGGTATTCATATTCTCCAAAATCGTGAGGGCAGTTATTTTTATGAACTCAGTCACTTTTACAAAGGTGCTGATAATGCTGGTCCTGTTTATGCGGGAGCGATGGAAAACAGCTATAAAACGCAAGAGGAAGCTGCAAAGGGTGCACTTCAAGCTGCAATAATGAGTTATCGAAGCACAGATGAAGGCGGGCATTGGGAGCGGAACAATTCATTTGTTCAATAGGTTCCGCGTATAATATCGGCCCATAAACGAAAAAACCCCAGCCAAGGATGAAGGATGCCGGGGTTTTTTGGTGTGCGCTTATTCCAAAGCGCTTTGATGCGAAATACCGTTTCCTGCGGATTAACCTTTGTTCTTAGCGGTCCAATCTATCAACGTAAGACGAAACCCTTGCTCATCAGGAATTTTATCATGGCTAGGAGTCCGGTTGGACCAATAGGATTGACAAACAGCAACTGTCCAGAATCGTATCCACATCGATTTGTGCTTGCCGGGCCCGAACTTCTTCCAGCACATTAGGGCTGGCGATTCCCTCGGTATAAGAAACCTTGCCTTGGGCCGCGCACGACAGCCTCTGTCTGCGGCTCGGAGATGAAACGTACAGGTCCGCCTTTGGTGCTTACCGACAATGCAGCACATTCATGGAAAGAGAGGGATTGAGCTTGTCCGGCTCATTGGACATAGCGGATGAGCCTTGTGGAATCCGGTTGAGTTTACGTTTTTTATCTTTGGTAAAAAAGAAGGCCAATGCTGAACCCCCCCCACGATTACTGGAAATCAATTGAACGTATGATTCCCAACGTTTGGAATTAGATGCATGAATGGGCACATACTCCCATTGAATGGCCTCGATCGAGGAACCCTTAGAAGCTTATGAGGTTCAGCTAATTTTGCAACTTTAAGAAGGTACCTGCCGTCTATTTAATAGGTTTAAATTAACTAATGTGGATGAAGGAGGTAATTCGTGAATGGTGAATATGAAAAGTGATCTACACACAGATGTTGCAATTATAGGCGGCGGAGTAGGGGGGTGCGCTGCAGCTCTAGCCGCCTGTAGGATGGGAAAGAATGTGTATATGACCGATGAATACGACTGGATTGGCGGTCAGTTGACGAGTCAGGCAGTGCCGCCAGATGAGCATAAATGGATTGAGCAATTCGGCTGTACGCGAAGCTATCGCAAGTTCCGCGACGAGGTCAGAGAATACTACCGTCAACACTATCCGTTATCAGAGTACGGGCGTTCGGCATACTATTTAAATCCGGGAAATGGCGGGGTAAGCCGGCTGTGCGCCGAACCACGCGTCTTTCATGCTGTATTACAGCAGCTGCTTGCCCCGTTCGTTAACAGCGGGAAACTTATCATTCATACACGTTGTAAAATTGTAAATGCACATAGAAAGGGTAACGTGATCCAAGCAGTTACTGTCAAACGCGACAACGGGGAAGAGCTGACGGTTCACGCACCTTATTTTCTTGATGCAACGGAATGCGGGGATGTATTGCCACTTGCGGAAGTCGAATATGTAGTTGGGGCAGAATCGAAGTTAGAAACAAATGAGCCACATGCCTTGGAGGGTGACCCAGATCCTCACGATATACAGGCTTTTACTTACTGCTTTGCGATGGATTACATCGAGGGTGAGAATCATGTCATTGATAAACCCGACGATTACGAGTTCTGGCGCTCTTTTCAAGCCCCGTTTTGGCCGAATCCACAGTTGAATTGGGTATCGCCCGATCCCAAGACGCTGGAACCAACAGAAGAAACGCTTTTTCCCGGTACGGATAAATATCCTTTATTTATCTATCGCCGGATTGTAGATAGAGCGAACTTCGCAGCCGGGACATACCCGTCGGATATTTCGTTAGTCAATTGGGCGCAGAACGATTACTTTCTTGGCAATGTGTACGATGTACCTGAGCAGTTGGCCGAAAAGCATCGGCATCAAGCGAAACAGCTAAGCTTATCTTTGTTATACTGGCTGCAGACGGAAGCTCCTCGGCCTGACGGGGGAGTGGGCTATCCGGGGCTTCGGCTGCGTCCGGACGTCGTCGGGACCGCTGATGGCATGGCCCAGGCGCCGTATGTTCGGGAATCGCGTAGGATCAAAGCGGAGTTCACCGTTTTGGAACAGCATGTAAGCACAGCCATACGAGGCGATCAAGGGGCAGTAGAGTTCCCGGACAGCGTAGGCATCGGATGTTACCGTATTGATTTGCATCCGAGTATGAAGGGACGGAATTTCCTCGATATTTCTTCGTTACCTTTTCAAATTCCATTAGGGAGTCTGATTCCCAAGCAGGTTACGAATTTGCTGGCTGCCTGCAAAAATATAGGAACAACCCATATTACCAACGGCTGCTACAGGCTTCATCCCGTTGAATGGAATATCGGGGAGTCAGCAGGCTATACAGCTGCTTTTTGTTTGAACCAAGGCATGACCCCTAGTGAGGTTCGCGCTGACGCAGCAAAGCTCAAAGAACTTCAAGCTTTACTGACGGCGAACGGCATCGAACTGGCATGGCCTAAGATTGAGGCTGTATGACTGATAAAACTCAGCATTAAAGATGTAAGAGAAAAGAAAAGACAACTCAAGTCCATAAAAATGGAAATGGGTCGTCTTTTTATTTGGGGGAATATAGGGATTCAGAATTGTTTAGATCATTTTTTTCTATTCAATGTGGACGCGGTTTGTTGAACAATAAACGCCCCGTTGCTGGGTCCTTTCGTCCTTATTGCAACAGTTGTCGTAAACCCACCACTGCCAAATCCAATTCGTGCAATCCCATAAGGTTTTACTGCAACAGTAACAGCCCCGCTCAGCAAAATAGTAAAGGGCTGATTGGAATTATTTGCAATTGCGAGAGTTGCGTCAACTCCTACCGGGACCACAACTAACGTTTTGATACCAGCAGTTGGATAGTTAAACGATCCAGTATGCAAGTATTTGGCCATCGCTACATACACCTCCACTAACAATGTATTCTGGGAGGTATGTTTCGCTTGGACATTGTTATTGTAGAAGCACAAACGGTAGGAAGCAACTTTTATTAGGTATAGGCTATTTGTTTGGGAATTTGAAAGGTCACGGTTGTTCCATGATCCGGTTTGCTCTGAATTATCAATCCTTTTCCATACAGCTGCTTAAGTCTCCGGTCCGTATTTCGAAGTCCGATCCCCTTGTTTATGTCTAACGAATTAGTAAACAATTCCCGCAAAGTTTCCTCATCCATTCCTACTCCATTATCGCAAATCGAAACTTCATATGATTCTGAAGTCTCTGTAATCCTAATTTGTACCGTTCCACCGTAAGAGCGACGCAAAATTCCGTGATTTACAGCATTTTCTACGAGTGTTTGGATGGAGAGAGGGGGCAAAAGGAAATGTAAGTTGGCCTCCAAGTCCCAATGAACTTTCAGTCTATCACCAAACCGCTCGTTCTCTATGAATAAGTAATGACGAACGAGAGCGAGTTCCCGTTCAATCCAAATCACACGATCGGAATTATGAAAATCAAAGCTGGTTCGCAAGTAATTACTGAATTCTTCAAGTAGTAATAGCATCCTAGGAATATCCACAGTTCCAAGCGCGGCAATGGTGTTTATGGTATTGAAAAGGAAATGCGGCTGAATCTGAGCTTGGAGCCACGCGCCTTCAATACGCATACGTTCCTCGATCGAACGCTTCATTTCTGTTAATGCACGAACCCGAGATAGTAACTCCCAAGTTTCTACCGGCTTAGCAATGTAATCATTAGCACCCAGTTGGAATCCTAGAATGATATCTTCGGATCGGTTACGTGCTGTTAACAATAGAATGGGTAGCTCAGAAATAGAATATCGCTCCCGAATCATGCGCGTTAATTCGTAACCGGAAATATGAGGCATCATTACGTCCAATATAATGAGATCGAAAGTTGTCCTCTCCATCTTGGACAAAGCGTCGGAACCGCTCAAAGCGGTAGTCATATCGTATTGCGCGGTGCCTAAGATATCTATCAATATTTTCAAGTTAATACTATCATCATCCACTGCCAATATTTTCGGATTATTCTTATTACCATTTGAAGTTAGGGCTGCTTGAACGGACATATTCTTATCAGAGGCAGTTAACTCGGTATGACTGATAATCGAAGTGAGTTCTGTTATCTCTAGATTAGCATTCTCAGATATTGGAAGGGTAAAAGTGAAGACGGATCCGTCCCCTATATTAGAAACGACATGAATGGAACCTCCGTGGAGCTCAACCAACCACTTGCAAATACTTAATCCAAGTCCAAAACCTCCGTAAATTTCTGTCATGTTCAGATTTCCCTGTTCGTACGGTAGAAATATACGTTCCAATGTTTCCTGATCCATCCCTATTCCAGTGTCCTTAATCTGAACGTGCGCCATTCCGTTTACAATGTTTGCATGGACTGTAATGTCACCCTTATCTGTAAATTTAACGGCATTATGAAGAAGATTAAACATGATCTGAATCAGCCTGTTTTCATCTGCTTTGACAAACGGGAAATTATCAGCGATATCAACATGAAGACTAATGGGCTTCCCTTCTATTTGGTACCGAATCATTTGGACGATACTCGCAACAACGGACTGCAAGTTAACGCTGCTGATCTGCAAACGAACATTTTTTTCTCTTAATCGAGCCGCATCAATCAGATCATCAAGCAATAAGGTCATACGTCTGGCAACAGAGACCTGAATCTCTAGTCTTGCTCTATGTTCTTCATGTATCGTATGGAGCGGATTGTTTAAAACGCTTTGTGCAATATTCATGATGCCATGTAGCGGATTTCTTAGTTCATGTGAAGTATTAACAAGGAAGTCATCTTTCTGTTGGTTAGCCAATTGAAGCTTCTCAGCAAGCTGTTTTGTTTGTGTAACTGATCTAAAAAAACGTTTAAACCAGAAAGCTGCAAAAGTAAATACCGCAATGATCAAATCGAAGGGGTAATGCATCATTTCATAGTGAGCTTTTGCCATAATCCATATAATATTAATGCCTAGGCTGACACAGGCTAACTGTAAATAGATCACATCTTGCTGTTTCCTTGCGGAGTATAAAATTTGGCCTGAGACGATTACCGAAATTAGAAGGACAGTCCCTAGAACTTTAATTGAAGGAATCGTGTACTGCGATGGCGAAAAAAAGACGAATGTTGCATATATAAGACAATAATAGGAAAACAAGCGGATAACCATGGCATTACCGCATTCGGGAAACATGTGTTTAAGCAATGGCGGCATGAAAGCAACTACGCCAATATAAGAAAGGAAGGTTAATTTAACTGAGATCTCAAATGGTATGGGGAACCATACGAACAGTAGTTTATCGTCTGCTGTAAGTACACTGAGAATTGCGCAAAGGATCACCAGTGCAAAGTAGAACAATCCCTTATTCGCAGCTCCCAAGAAATAGAGCATAAGTGCGTACAAACTATGTACTAGAAATACGATGCATAAAACAATCTGCAGCCCGGTGGAAAGCTGTACTCGATAATGATCCGCTTCAAGGGTTCCGAATCGTATCTCCTTCGTTATACCACCAGCACCTGCATGGTTAGAAACATGGATGTTAATCTCTATCGATTTACTGCCTGCAGGTAATGTGAAAGAGTAGGGGGTATCCTTAGGTTTGTACAAATCCTGCTTATCCGAGGGTTGCCCTGAACCCGCAGCTAACACTCCGTTTACAAATACAGCTGATGCATTGTTGATTTCGGTTGTACTAATTTTAAAAGTTTGATCAACACGATCATCAATCAAAATACGCATTCTATATGTACCATAAAGAAAAGAAGAATCGCCATCAGCTGGAAAAAAGTGTTCCCATGGACCAGGAACCTTAATATATGTCGTTTCAGGTAGGGGAGAACCGGTCTCTTTTCCTGGTACTACGAATTGATTCGGGAAAAACTCCCATTCACCATTTAACGAAATTGTTTTATCTTTCGGAATCGTCCACCCTCGCAGGTCCAAGATTCCGTTTGCAACATGCGGATGATCGATGGGCTTCTGGAAACTAAGCACTGTTAGTCGTATCCCTGTTAGGACTAGAATGAAAATTGCAAAGGTCATTAACGTCCGTTTCTTGGTAAGCAATCCAATCAACCTCTATTCAGCAACAAAAATTTTTCAATTTATTATATCATCTTTCATCGAAATAACTTGGATTTTGTCGACATAGCAGAGATCGATATTGAATCCACAATGAATTATGGAGTGGAGTTGATGTACATGAAAGTGCTTTTAGTTGATGATGAACCGCTAGCATTAAGGATTATCGAAAATATGTTGGCCAAATACGAGGATGTTGAGATTATTGCCTCTCTAATAGATCCTATGGAAGCATTGAAACTGAGTAGACAGAAGAAGGTGGACGCCGTTATCCTTGATCTGGAGATGCCGGGGATTGGCGGGCTGGAATTAGCAGCGAGAATTTCCTCCGTGCAGCCGGATGTGCAGCTTGTTTTCGTTACCGCATATAATCAATACGCTGTGGAAGCATTCGAGCTGAACGCTTTGGACTACCTCTTAAAGCCCATTTCCCAAGTGCGTTTGGATAAAACGATGGATAGATTGTACAAGGCCAAAGTCCCCCCTCATCATGACCCGATGAAAGAAAGTGAGCAAACGCAATTGACTTGCTTTCATTCCCTGCGATGGATTCATAGTAGTGCAGTTGATAAGCGATCATTTGTATGGCGGACAAGCAAGTCTCAAGAACTGTTCATCCTTCTGCTTCACCACCGCCATGAACCGACCATCCGGAAGGAAGCCATCCTTGAGGTTCTATGGCCTGACCACGATCCGGTACGTGCTACAGTGCAGTTGCATACTACTGTGTACCAAATACGAAAGATGCTGAAAGATCTTGGGGTTCCAATTCAAGTGCTATACGAACAAGAGGGGTACCGTTTACAACTTGATCAAGTTCACGTAGATGTCGATGTATGGGAGGAGTCTCTTTCAAAAGCGCCAGCGCTTGATATGCAATCAGTAGAGTTATATAAACAATTGCTGGATATGTACAAAGGCGATTATTTCGCTGACTTTCAGTTTCATTGGGTAGAAGGGGAGCGAGAGCGATTAAGACTGCTGAGGTGGCAGTACCTCCAATCGTATGCGGACTTCTGCCTGGCTCAAGGGTTGCTAAGAGAAGCGGGGAGTGCCTACCTGCAGATGCGGGAGCATAACCCGCTTGTCGAAGACGGGTATTGGGGGCTGATGAGGGTGAATCAGCTGCGCGGCGATTATGCGGAAGTTAAGCAGCAATACGAGGCGCTGTGCAGCCGTCTCGATGAGGAGCTGGGCATACGGCCAAGTCCCGGATTGATGGTATGGATGAATCAATTATTTGAGCAGAGATAGAACGGATAAGAATAAGGCCGCCTTTGGCGGCTTTTTTGTTTTTTGGAACAGAATGAACGGGAATTTTGTCGAATGTTCAGAGAATGTTCAGTGAAATGTGGTGTAATGTCGAAAGGCAACCCATACCCATATTCGTACAGATAAAGTCAAGACATCAAGTTATTTATATATGGCATATTTTCACTTCGGGAGATGAAGCGGATTGCATTGGTTGCAACAATGATTGTGGAGGTAAGACATGCAGCATTATCGGAGGAAAATAGCCATTCTCATGTCGCTCATGCTGGTCATACAGCTATTCAGCGGCATGTTTGGCACAGTGCAGGCTGCCACGGCAGCTCATGCATTTGACGGAAGCAAGCTCGATGAGCTTCGTGTTACGGGGTATGATGCGGACCCTGGCGACCCGGATGGGCTGGAAAAGAAGGAGTTAACGGAAGCGGTATTAGGGAGAGATACAGATATCCTGATTCATACCCATAATAAGGATTCTGAAGCGATGGCCTTCAACGTTGGCGTTGAAGTCGTGCTGCCGGATGGTCTCGAATTGGCATCGGATATGAGTCCTAGTACGATGGTTGCGGATAGTACTACGGGAACCATTACCGCCTTTTGGAAAGATATTAAGGATATAGCTGCGGGAGAAAGCTTCGATTTCCCTGTGAAAATTAAAGCTTCCAATAATTACAGGAAAGCGAATGGCGGGGGTCTTGTTCCGTTCGGGGCTTTGCTGACGCCTACAGTTCGGCTATATGCCAGTAGTGATCCACGGAAGCTGTACGATGACAACACACAACCTACCAAGACTTGGAGCAAATCGATCAAGGTCACCCCATTCTCCATTCGTATCGTCGACGATGTGAAGAATGTGAAAGGGGCCGGTCCGGATGATTCGCCACCTGGCGCAGGGGGCTCGGAATGGGGAGAACTCCCTTATACGATCGAGATGATTAACAATGCACGTTCGTCTACAACATTCACGGTTTTCCGAGAGACGACGGATGCAGCGGTTGAACTTTATGGTTTTGCAGGTCAGACCGGAACCCCGGCTCAATCGGTCGCCAGCGGCGTGCGTACCGTTAACTGGACGCTTCCGACACTAACAGTGGCAGGCGAGAATGGGAAGGGTAAGAAAACGTTTAGTTACCAGGCTGCTTTTCTGAATACGGATGCAGGCAATCAGATCATGACGCATGGTACGCAGAAAGACGATACGTTTGCCTATACGGCTGTAGTAGATGGCCAAACTTTTATGGGATCTATAGCCCATAGGATTACCGCAAGAGATATCGTTATTTATAAAAGTGTAGAGAAGAAGGCGGGCTCCTCGGCGGGAAGCGATGCGGGGTACAATGACAGGCTCGTATATACGCTGCATGTGAAAGTAAATGAGTATGTGCCAGTGACAGGAGTCACAGTGAAAGATACATTAGGTGACGGCCAGGATTTCGTCAACGGTTCGATTGCGGTCATGGATGCGTCCGGCGCGGCGGTATCCCCCGACTTCTTCAAGACAGACGAGGAAGACGGCACAACGGGATTAACGTGGACGCTCGGGAACATGACTTACGCGAGTACGACGAATCGTGAGTTTACGATTACCTATGAAACAAATGTTCGCGCAACCTGGAAGGCTGCGAAGCCGGGCGGAAACAACGTCGTGGCGGCAGACATTCTGGTTAATACGGCAGAGGTAAGCGGGCTGTCCGATTCATCCGGAACGGTGACTGATTCCGATTCAACGGAGATTCATGTAGCAACACCAGCAATCAATGAGAAGATTGTTAAAGTTAACGATGGGACATTGGTGAGAGGACAAGCGGTTAATCCCCTGAAGCAAGCGGTAACCGTAGGTGACACGGCCAGCTTCGAAGTGGCATACGATGCCATCGGACTACCGGCGAAACAGCATAAGGTAAAGCTTTATGACTATCTGCCTCTAGGCACATCGTATGTAGGGTCCCTTACCGACTATAGAATCGGCTCAATCACACCTACCTACGAAGCAGATATGCAAGCCCTGATATGGGATTTTGGGAATACGGATATAGATGAGAATCAGGTCGGCTTACTTGCGGCGGAGTTGAAGGTGCGGATTCTGGATGATACCAGTCACGTCGTCAAGGACAAAGGGGCCAAAAATTTGGTCGTCCTTACCTTTGAGAACTCGGAAGGCATCGTTGAAAGCAAGCGTACAGAAGTTGAACTAACGTATGTGGAACCTGCTGTGACAATGGTGCGCACGGTGGATAAAACAACTAACCTTCATGGGAGCGAGATTGTTAAGATTACCATTAAATTAACAAATAACGGATCAACCCCAGCTTATCATGTTGAGTTGACGGATAAATTGGCGGATGGCTTGCAGAACTTGCCGGTAAGTCCAGGCTATGAGCAGACAGGTACATCGATCAAGTTCGATGAAATTCCTCTTATGGATCCAGGAGAGACCAAGACTCTGACATACACGGCAGCGTTGATCGATCCCATTGGCGCGAGCAGAGAGATTGTGCTGAAAGATGCTACATGGACCTACTATGGCCAAAATGATACGTCGGAAGGCGTAATCAACCGCCCGTACAACGGACAAGAAACGACGACGACCAAGCTGACGGCGGCCGCACCGACGATTACGAAGACGGTTGAGGACACCTCCGGTACGGCAACCGCACTGAAGCCGGGCGATTGGGTTGTGTACAAGGTAGAAGTGAAAGTCCCTGCCAATAACGTGGCCTATACGCCTTCGCTTGAGATTGAAGTCCCAAGTAATGAAACCTACGACACGACATATACAAGTTATAATGCCTCGACAGATACAGGGACAGGGTCGCCTGTTGTCGATACGGCAATAGCCGGAATCATTAAACCTGTCGTAGTGGATGAGACACCAGGCTGGACGTACACGTACTATGTCAAAACTCTCGTCAAGAAAATTAATGCCGGTACGTCGGAGAACGATACCTCCGGTGCCACCTTTAAATGGAAGACGGAACCTTTAGGTACGGCCAAAAGCTTGTCCGTCCAAAATGCACAAAAGCCTACGGTAACGATTAAAGCCCCACAATTGGAAATCACCTTGGATCCGAATTCAACCTCTATGAAAAAGGGCGATACCCAGGGCTACATGGTGAAAGTGAAGAACAAGGGATTGAATCCGGCCTATAACTTCATTCCAACGGTGACGCTGCCTGACGGTTTTAGTTTCGTAACCGGTGATGGCACGCCTGCCGGCGTTACAATGTCGTTCCCGCAAGTGACTACGCTTGCTGCGGATGCCGAGAAATCATACGCGTTTACAGTCCAACTGGACAACGTCAAAGGTTCCGGCTCTACACAAACGATACAAGCTTCCACAGGAGACTACGACAGTCTCGCAGCGGGTGGCTTCAAATATGACTTTGTAACAGGAGCCGCTGCGGTAGAGGTTCCGCGAGTCACGATTACGAATGTAATCACAGCGACATCGAGCGGAGATATGGCGTCAATCCGACCCGGGGATACGGTCGACTATAAAGTCGTTGTGACGGTTCCGGAAGGGACAAGAGCCTATAACGTAGTTGTCGAGGATATAGTTGACTCTCTTGGAAGCAACTTTACATTAACGGGCAACCCCGACAACTTTACCGTTGCGGGAAACAAGCTCTCCAAGGCTTTGAGCGATGCGGAAACCGATGCATCCATGGGAGAGAAAGTGTTCACATACACGTTCCAGGTGCGAGCGAAAGCAGGAATTTTCGCCTCTGGGGAAGTTATCCCGTATCTAACATCGGCTGTTGCCAAGTGGAACAAGCAAAGCGGTTCCCAACCGGCGCAAACGGATGCTGAGGTAACAAGCATTGCGATTATGCAGCCGAAGCTGACCATAGAGCCGGTAGCGATTGCCGATTCGAAGTTTTCTAAGACAAATACTGAAATTAAAGTCGAGTTTGAACTGAAAAACACCGGCAACGCGACTGCGTACAAGCCATCGGTAGAAGTTAAGCTGCCGGGCGAGCTTCATGTGAAGCCGGGCTCGATCTCGGACAACGGCTCGCTAAGCGATGGAGACAAACTTACATGGTCCTCGCTCCCTGATCTTGCCGTAAGCGGCACGAAGAAAGTAACTTTCACCGTAACTACTAAGCCGGAGGTTGCGCCGGGAACAACGGGGATTACGATCAATGGTAAAGTCACCGGTTATAAGTCCCGGGAGGGCGAACCGGTTGCCACCTACGACGCTGTCGTGTCCGCGCCGCAGATTCTCTCCGTGGATGTATTGACGTTATCTGCGGCAATCAAGGAATCGACGAACAGCAGCACAACAACGGTACGGCCTGGGGATGAAGTAACTTACATCCTGAATCTGGACGCACCGCTCAACACGACGGTGTACCATGTTGGTCTTGATTCGATTACTGGGCTCGTTCAGCAGGAAATCGTTTCGGTAGGCAAGGTCAGTGCCGGCACGGTCACCGACATTCCGAAGGTCGGAGATTCGTACCCGCTCGGCCATATTACGGGGGATGTCGGCCCCACAGAGCCATCTGCGCAGTATCAAGTTGTTACCAGGTTGAGAACAGATGGTCCGACCGGCAGCTACATTGCGCAGTTCACACCTAAGCTTGACTATCAAACAGCGGAAACCGCCGGCACGTCTCGATCGATTTCTGCAGGCCTGTTATCCGTGAATGTCGTACAGCCTGACATTTCCCTGCTGCTGAGCAATGGCAAGGCTGCCCGTCCGGACGGATCGATTCCGCTGGACACCGCCGGCGAAGAGCTTCTCTTCACGATGAAGCTGACGAATAACGGGCAAAGCCCGGCATTTAATCCGTTTACGACGATCCAGCTTCCAGAGGGTATTCACATCACCTGGGCAGCTCCTGGGGCTACGGTAAGCGGAACGACTTACGATTTGACATGGGAAAGTCCGGTGATTCAGCCTGGCAATTCTAGTGAATTACAATTCAAAGTACAAGCGAATCAAGCTACAGTGGTTAGCTCGGTGTATGGCGTTAAATACACACTGAACGAGTATTACTCGCTCCCTGAGAAGGGCGGGAAGAAGTATAACGAGCTGAGCTCGAACTTGATCAATGCCGTTGTACTAGGGCAGCACACGCTGAATACGGCTCCGGACCAACGCGTGAAGGCCGGGCAAACCGCTATTTTCCCGCATACGATTACAAATACGGGGGCGGGCGTAGATCTCTTCAAGCTTTCCTTACAAACACCATTCGCCACGGATGTTGTTGTTAACGGCCAAATAATCGCTACGTGGGCGCTTGACCAAGGCCAGTGGAAATGGACGTTCCTCTCTTCGGATGTTAATCAAGGCGGTGTTCCAGGCTTCGATCTGAATGCCGGGCAGCAGCAGGCGCTGCAGCTAGTCGTCCATGTTCCGGAAGGAACGCCTTATGACAACGATCAACCGCATCTGATTGGCTTGAAAGCATCTGCAGTCCAGAGTGGGAAAGAAGAAAGTATTCAGGACAAGCTTTATGTTGTCGGTGATCCGCTTGACGGATGGTCGGGCAGCCAGCCGCGCTCGCCGTGGGCAGAACCGGTGCTCTCACCGGGAGATCCTCTAAAGCTGTCGGCTATCAGTTCTAATGATGTGCAGCGAGTGGAAGCTGCCTATGTATTTGGCACAAACGCCGTAAGCATTCCGTTTGTGCTGGTGAATCCGGATACTTTTATCGCTGATGGACACAAAGAATGGAAGAACGTGCTTACGCGGTTACCGGATGATATTTTGGGCGATCAGCCTTCAGCTTCATTCACTTTAACATTCAAAGGTTATGATTCAACAACCGGAGGTCAAGATATACAGACGGATGTGCCAACGGGCGTCTTCGGCGGCAATAATGGCTTTACGGTAAAGAATGCAATAGAAATTCTTGGGACCATCACCGATGCAGGCGACCACCAACCTATTGTTGGCGCTGCGGTCACTTTATTCAACGATGATGCTAATTATCAAGAAGTTGCGAAAGCAACGACGGATGCAAACGGAGGCTATCATTTCGGCCAACGTCCGGCAGCACGTTACAGCATTGTGGTAGCAGCCCAGAATTATGCGGAAGCGAGCAAGACGTTCTATGCGATTCCAAGCACGGTTGCCAGCAACCAGGTCATCGTAGATGCCGAGCTTAGTCAATATCGCCTGATTCTTACGGCTGACCCTAGCTCCATCGTCGGCGACGGGCAATCCACTTCCATGTTAACGGCTGTCGTACTGGATCAAGCGGGTCATCCGCTTGCGAATGTGCCGGTTAACTTCAGTGCTCCAGTAGGAACCTTCGTTGGAGGCTCATCGGCCGTTACGAATGACAAAGGCGAAGCGAAAGTAACGTTCAAGTCTGCTGTCATCGAGGGCATCATCTCTGAGCGGTTCCCCATTCAAGCGACCGCCGATGATAGCCCGCGCGATCTGCATGCCAAAGCGCAAATTATGATGACCTTCGAACCGGCAAGTATTGTAGGGGTCGTCACCGAAATGATTGACGGCGTCGTAACGCCTGTTAATGGAGCTCACGTCGTCATTACAGCTAACTTCGACGCGAATCCGGACATCGACTTTACCGGTGAAGCTTATACGGTTACGAAGGATACGTACCAAGGGTATTACAAGATCGCGATCCCGCGCGGAGGCGCCGATTATCAAATGCAAATTACGAAGCCTGTCCAAATCGGCGGGCACACGGAGCTTATCACCTATACGCAAACGATAACAGCAGGTGTGGTTTCCGGAACAGGATATGAAGAATTTAAACCTAGCAAAGGGGCCAGCGGTCTCATTGCAGTGGGTAACGATAACCGCAGTGTAGGCATATTCCCGGCGGAGATGACGAATAAAATGAAGGTGCGGCTGCTGGACAGCTCGAATCATGAAGTGGCGAGTACTCCGCTTCAATCGAATGGGACATTCAGCGTGAACGGCCTGACGCAAGGGGAATACCAAGTGGAGATCAGCTATGAAGTCGAACCGGGTGTGTTCATTGTTCTGAATGAAGATGCGCAAGGGGAGCTGTCGAAGCTGCAAATCAGCCGTGACGGCGAACTGAATATCGCACTAGAGCTGATCGATCCCTATGGGAAAGTAACCGATGCCGTTACGGGCGCTGTGATCGAGGGTGCCCATGTTGAGCTGTATTACGCGGATACGCCAAGGAATGAAGGCAACGGGAAAGTGAAGCATACGTTGGTACCACTTCCTATTCAAGCAGGGTTCGCACCGAACGATAATAAAAATCCGCAGAACACAGACGCTGCCGGTGACTATGCCTACATGGTCTTCCCGACTTCCGACTATTACCTGCGAGTCACCAAACCGGGGTATGTGACGTATGTCAGCCCGACGATTTCCGTAGAATTCGCGATTGTTAAACACGACCTGCAGATGCAGCCGGAGTCATCCGACAGCGGCGGCGGCGGCAGTATCGGCAACGGCAATACCATCGTTCTGCCGGGGCAAACGGATTTATCCGTCCATTTATTCTCGGATAAAGCGAACTATGGAGAAGGTCAAGAACTGACGTTCACAATTGAGTACAGCAACAAAACAGGCACGTTGGCGCAGGGAACGGCCGTAACTGCCCAAGTCCCGGCCTACACAGCTATCGCTGACGCGGCGGGCGGTTCTGTGAACGGAAGTACCATAACTTGGACGATTGGCGATTTGGCTGCGAATGGAAAAGGGACTTTGACTTATAAAGTGAAGGTTCTACCGAATGTTCTGCCTAAAGCGGAGCAATACGTGACTAATGAAGCGACTATTACGAGCCAGACAACATTAGCTCATCTGGAGGACGATAGTTCCAAGCTTCAAGTGATGTTATTCTCGAATCGCTACGAGAATGGCCGACATATGAGATATATCATGGGATACCCTGATCTGGAATTCAAACCGCTTCGCAATATTACGCGTGCCGAAGTGGCAGCGATTTTCGCGAGAATCATGGATTTGCGCAGCACAGTCAAAGGGGAAGTGCTTTACCCGGATGTGCCTGCCGCTTATTGGGGCAGCGAGTATATCGAGGCCGCGACGAGGGCCGGTTTATTCGGCGG
Organism: Paenibacillus sp. MAHUQ-63; assembly: GCF_028765165.1. GTDB lineage: Bacteria > Bacillota > Bacilli > Paenibacillales > NBRC-103111 > Paenibacillus_E. Next base: position 99,319 of record NZ_JARADB010000010.1, read on the forward strand.
GTACGAGGATCGTTCCTTCCGCCCGGATAACGCCATCACGCGTGCCGAGCTGTCGGCTGTTATTGCTCGGTTCCTGAAACTAAGCTCAGATGCTTCTGGAAATCTTCATTTCAATGATATCGCAACGCATTGGGCGAAGAATGAAATCGAAGAGATTTACCGTTATCATATTATTAACGGCTACCCTGACGGTTCTTTCCAACCGGGGCAAGCCATGATTCGTGCGGAAGCGGTGACGATGATCAATCGACTGCTGCACCGCGGACCTCTTAAAAATGCGAGTCAGTCCTTCCCAGACGTGTCGCCGTCCTATTGGGGCTTCGAACAGGTAGAGGAAAGCGCGAATACGCATGAGTATAAGCGCAATGATGATGGATCGGAAACATTAAGCAAGCTAATTCCTGAATCACTCTGGTAGAAGAAGCTGGACAAGCAGGGGCCCTTCGGGGCTCCTGTTCTTTTTCTTTATGGAAATAAAGTCGTCTGCTTCTTCACTGAAAGTCATTTTAATTAAATTCGAAACTATCGTATGAAAGAATGAGGTCGTATGATGAATCACTTACATGGCTCCTACGATATGGTTTTAGTTGCTTTTTCCTACATGGTTGCGGTAGTTGCATCTTATACGGTTCTTGATCTTGTAAGGAGAATCATCAGTTCTAAGGGACGGCATCGGTGGTCGTGGCTTTTATTTGGAGCGATTGCGATGGGTCTTGGCGTTTGGTCGATGCATTTTGTCGGAATGCTTGCATTCTCCCTCAATGTTGAGATTACTTATAATGTAAGAACAATTTTCCTTTCTTTTGTTGTCGTTATTGCAGCTTCTTTCCTGGCATTATGGGTTGTAGGACGTAGCCGATTGACACTGCACCTACTATTGACGGGAGGCTTGCTGCTGGCCACTGGGATCGTGGCGATGCACTATATTGGTATGGCAGCTATGGAGATTGGAATTACATATAAACCAGGCTATTTTATATTATCGATAGTCATTGCTGTCGTTGCCTCCATTACAGCGTTATGGTTGGCTTTTTACTTCCGCAAGGGGGATGGGCCTAGCAGATCGTGGAAAAAACTCGGAAGCGGCCTAATTATGGGAGTAGCTGTGGTAGGGATGCACTATACGGGCATGTATGCAGCTGAATTCCATATGGATGATGCCTTTACTGTTGCAAACGGCATGCTTTTGGACCAGAAACTATTAGCATATGTCATTGCGGGAGGAACGCTGTTTACGCTAGCTTTGTCTTTATTCGGCATTTTTATATCTAACCGCTTCTCTAGTAAAGACTCTGAGATTGAGGTGAATGAGAAATGGTTCAGATCCTTATTTGAGAATAATCATGATGGCATTATTTCTATTAATAGGGATTATCGCATACTTGCTTTCAACTCTGCTACAGAGGAACTTACAGGCGTAAAAGCCGATTGGTTTCGGAACAAGACGATTCACAAACTACTGCCATTTATTGTACAAGAAGAGCAGGAGCACACGATGGAGATGTTCCGAAAGTCCAGTGAGGGTGAAATGCAAAATTTCCAAACCGCAATCATCCGCCAAGACGGGCGAAGGATTGAACTTAGTATCGTGAATGCACCGGTTATTCTGGATGGTCAAGTTGTGGGAACCTACATCATTGCCAAGGATATTACCGAAGAAAAGAGGAGCAAAGAAAAAATTAAATACTTGGCGTATCATGATGAACTAACAGGTATGCCAAACAGGCGGATGTTCAATGAAAAAATTTCCAAGTTAATTGAAAATAAATACGAGAAGTTCGCGGTTATGGTACTGGATCTAGATCGTTTTAAATTAATTAATGATTCTCTCGGACATACGTATGGCGACCTATTCCTGCGGGAAGTGTGCGAGAGAATTCTACAGTGCATGGATAAAACGAATGTGTTACTCGCACGTATGGGCGGAGATGAATTTACGTTATTGTGCGATAGCAGTTACGACAATCATGGAGTAACCAAATTGGCCGAGCGCATTATTCAAGCGATTGCTACTCCCTATCGCTTGAAGGATAATGAATTCTATGTCACAGCCAGTATAGGAATTGCTGTATACCCTGCGGACGGAACAGATGCAGTGCAGCTGCTTAAAAATGCAGACACTGCCATGTACGAAGTGAAGAAAAACGGGAAGAATGGTTATCAGTTCTACACCAGCGATTTAAATGCACAGCTGCAAGAGAAGATTGTACTTGAAACAGATTTGAGGAAAGCTATCGCTTGCAAACAGCTCTCACTTCATTATCAACCGCAAATTCGAGCTGTAGACGGTCAAATGATCGGAGTTGAGGCGCTGGTTCGTTGGCATCATCCGATCAAGGGGATGATTTCTCCAGGTATTTTCATTCCGATTGCGGAAGAAACCGGGATGATCTATGAGATTGGTACATGGGTGCTGCGAGAAGCCTGCAAGCAAATGAAGGAATGGCATCGAGCGGGCGGACCGTTGATACCGGTTTCGGTTAATTTATCGTCGCAACAATTTCACCAAACCAATTTGGCAGCGTATATCAAGGGGATTTTGGAGGAAGTAAATCTGGAGCCTCAGTATTTGGAGCTTGAGATTACGGAGAGCATGATGATGGATGCCTCAATTTCAAGAAGCATTTTGAACGAGTTGACTGCAATGGGGGTCCGTATTAGTCTTGATGACTTCGGAACAGGCTATAGCTCACTGAGTTATTTGAAGCTATTGCCCATTCATAAACTGAAAATTGATCGGTCTTTCATCCGTGACATCGCGGTAAGCCAGAATGATAAAGCCATTGTGGCTACAATCATCGCAATGGCGCAAAATCTAAACTTGGATGTTATCGCCGAAGGCATCGAAACGAAAGAGCAGCTAGATATCCTAATGGATAATGAGTGCAATAAGATTCAAGGTTATTACTACAGCAAGCCGCTATCCGCTGGTAAGGTCGAGGAAGCTTTCTTTGCACCCTTGCGGAAGAAGAAGTGAGTCATGAATAGGAATTATAAGGATAACTATGAATGAATAAGGGCTAGGCAGCATTACCGCGGTATGCATCTAGGATATTCTTGTTGACTATAACATTGACGATATGGTTTATACTTGCGGTATCAAAAGAAAAGTCGGTGAACGGAATGACAAAACAACAGCTTGTCGTGTTAGGTATATCCGGAAGTCTTCGCAAGGAATCGACCAATTCTCGCCTGCTCTCAGCTATGGAGAAAATGATGCCCCCAGGTGTAGTTTATCGTGTTTACGATGAGCTGGGGAATTTGCCACATTTCAACCCTGACTTCGACGTTGAAGGATCCGGACCGCATAAGGCGGTGGCCGAATGGCGGGAACAACTGCGATCAGCGGATGCAATCGTCATCTGTACGCCGGAATATGCGCGTGGAGTGCCAGGCTCGCTCAAGAACGCACTGGATTGGATTGTATCCTCTGGCGAGTTCATGAATAAGCCGACCGCGGTTATCAGTGCATCACCGCATCCGGAGGGTGGCGCTACGGCGCTGGCATCTTTGATACTGACTCTTAAGATGATGAGCGCGATGATTCCGGAGGAAGCAACGCTTGCCGTTCCATTTGCCAGTAAGAAGCTAGGTTCTGATGGGGATGTTATAGATGTTGGAACCGCGTCTTCGCTGCGCGGCCTTATTCGTGGGCTGTTGCAGTCTTTGGATTAAGAATCTGCGCAGCCACGGGATTGGGAAAGCCCTGCATATAGCTTTGTGGCGCAGCATGAGCACACCATTATTATTACAAAGAATCAGCGAGAGGAAGAATGCGGAATCATCTTGTTACAATTGAATAACGGAGAGGCGACATACAATGAAATATTTTACGAAAGAATGGTATGAGTTGTGTCAAAAAACAAGTTTCCATCTAGGCTTAGAGGAAGAAAAGCACGCTGAAACATTTTCAGAACCGTATTTTCAACAACTTTATAACACAGAGTTAAATAGTTGGCTTCATTTACAAGAAGAAATTTCTTCTATAATAGAAAACGACGAAGCAGCATTTATAAATAATAATCATGGATATGAGCCCTTTAATAGAGCTAAGAGTATCGAACAATTTCATGAAAGTTTCAACTATAATCAAGAGCATTTACAAAGGAATTTACCAGCAGCAATATTGAAACAAATCGCTGATATAAGGGTTTTTACTTTAAATAAAGCAACCCGAGCAGTAATAAATGCGGTAACTACATATTGTGAGGATAACGAAAGGTCGGTAAAGGCGACAATTGAAGATTATAGAAGATATATGCGGGAAGTCTCCAATACAATGGATAAAGAAATTATTAACAAATTCAGATTCCATGATTGTACGATTACAAACACCGTACAGGAAGACAAGTCCTTCGTAATACGCCTTGATAACTCAGGTGGTTTTACCAATATCAATCAAGTCACTTTCAAAAATTTTAATATAATAAAGCAAGAAGGGTCATTGGAAGATTCATGGTGGCTGTATGAGGAAGTATATAAAGTCAATAACCGATATGAGTTTCATGTCCTATTACAAAACAACAAGATGGGTTTAGTTAACTTTATTATTTCAGCTGATCAAGTTTCGTTCTGAGTTTGGAATCGAAAAGATTGGATAGCATTCCTTGGTTGGTTACAAACTACTTGGGATTGCAACTTCATTAACGGCAGGTGAGCAGAATTGACGGAGCACAAAAGAAAAGGGCGTGTGGAGTTCAGGCAACCTCCTGTAAAGCTGGTGGCTGATATAGCCGGGGATGCGGAAATGCGTGAGAATCTTGAGGACATGCAAATGAACGACGGTTACCAGGGATCATGCGGAATAGCCGGAAGCGTTCACAGTGATCGTGATCAGGACAGTTGATTAAGTGGAAATAAGTGCTTGCTTTACGACCCTCGGCCTGCTGCTGCGGGTCTTTTTTTGCCATTGTTAAGTAGTACAATTAGCGATTGGCTATATGGTAAGATTGAGAAAAGAAACAAGCTTCTCAGAAAATATGATTGCACTGGAGTGCTGACAAATGAATTCTCCTAACTCCTACTTAAGGCAAATTCAGCTTAATAGAAAGGGGATCCCATCTTACAATTCCTACCCATTCAATCTAGGGGCGATTAAGAACCTCAACCAGCTTGATTTCCACCCCAAAGTAACCTATATCGTTGGCGAAAATGGCATGGGTAAATCGACCTTAATGGAGTCGATTGCTGTAGCGTGGGGGTTTAACCCTGAGGGCGGTACCATCAATTTTTCCTTTTCGACGCGATCTACACATTCTAACCTATATGAATATATCCATTTGATCAAAGGTCCTCGTCGGCCCAAAGATGGTTTCTTTTTTAGAGCCGAAAGTTATTATAATCTTGCTACAAATATGGATGAACTCGATAGTCAATTTTCATTTGGACCTCCGATTAAAGAAGCATATGGCGGGAAGTCTTTGCATGAGCAGTCACACGGCGAGTCGTTTTTCTCTACGTTTGTTCACCGTTTTGGAGGTAAGGGATTATATATCTTGGATGAACCGGAAGCCGCATTATCTCCTCTGCGCCAAATGGCGATGCTTGCTCGCATACATGAATTAGTTCAACAAAATTCCCAGTTTATTATTTCAACGCATTCCCCGATTCTTATGGCATATCCGGATTCGATTCTATACAATCTGAAGCCAGATGGTATAGAAAGCCTTTCTTTGGAGGAAACAGAGCATTACGTGATCATGAAAGAATTTGTAAATAATAAGGAAAAGATGCTTAACCAGTTGTTTGAGGTCTAAAAGGGAAACTATTTCGATGAAAAACGTTTGGCAAACGCCACGCACAATACGACCCCAATGTTGACAATGAAAATCGGCCAACCGACGGACTCATGCAGAACGACGGCTGAGAGTAACAAACCAAAGAATGGTTGTAGGAGTTGCAACTGCCCGACTGCTGCAATGCCTCCCTGAGCAAGACCCCGATACCAGAACACGAAACCGATAAGCATACTGAATAGAGAAACATAAGCAAGGCTCAGAACTGCCGCGACACTTATATTAGACCAAGATTGAGGCATGTAATAAAACGAGAGCAATAGCATGACGGGAAGCGAGAATAGGAGCGCCCAACAGATAACTTGCCAACCGCCTAACCTCCGTGAGAGTCGTGCTCCTTCCGCATAACCGTAACCACAGGCAAGAATTGAAGCCAGCATGAGTCCATCCCCTATGGGTGAGGAGGTAGCCACGTTCGCTAAAGCGAACCCCGCTACAAGGCAACTTCCTAGAGCTGATAACACCCAAAAAATCGGCTGCGGACGTTCGCCGCCACGCAGTACACCAAAAATCGCAGTCGAGAGCGGCAGAAGCCCAACGTAAATGATCGCATGCGCGGTTGTAACATATTGAAGCGCTAAGGCTGTCAGCAGAGGGAACCCCACTACCACACCAAGTGCTACGAACAACAGCGGAAGAATGTCGCTTCGGAATGGGCGTTGTTGCTGCCCGAAGATGAGGATTAGCACGCCAGCCAGCACCCCGGCTATAGCGGCACGACATACCGTGAGGAACAGCGGGTCAAAATCCATGACAGCCAAACGTGTTGCCGGCAGAGAACCACTGAAGATCAGCACACCTAAGAATCCGTTGATCCAGCCGTTCGTCGATTTGTTCATTATCGTCACCCCAGATATACTTTTGTATGATAATCTGCATTATAATGGGTACAAAAACATGTGTATATCTAGAAAAGGTTCATCTGTATGGATACAGATCAAAGGGTGAGGATATGACTTATAAAAAAGAATTGATTCTGCAAAGTATCCGCTCCGACATCGTCAAAGGTCTTATGGCACCTGGCCAGAGATTGCCGTCTATCCGCATGCAGAGCCGGAAATTTGATTGCAGCATGAACACAATAATTAGCGTGTATCAGGAACTCGAGAAGGAGTATCTGATTTATTCGCGCCCGAAGAGCGGTTACTTTGTTGTAGCCCAGGAAGCGCTGCTGCCTTTGATACAAACAAAGCGGATCGATTTTGCATCGGCGGCACCGGATCCCTCATCCATAGCACAAAAGGATTTTCGACAATGTATGAACAAAGCCATGGAATTATTTGAGGCCTCCATATTCACTTATCCCGATCCGCAAGGCTTACTCTCTCTTCGTCAGGAAATTGTGAAGCTGTTCCACCAGCAGCAAGTCTTTTCTTCGGAGCAGCAGGTCTTTATATTCTCAGGCGCTCAGCAAGCTCTGCATCTTTTGGCCGGAATGCCTTTTCCGAACGGGAAGACGAACATTTTGGTTGAGCAGCCGACCTATTGGGGGATGCTGGCTTCCTTAAAGGCGCAGCAACAGACCGTAATTGGCATCGAAAGAACGCCAGACGGCATTGACTGGTTAACTTTAGAGCGTCATTTTCAAAGCAATCTAATCAAGTTTTTTTATACCATTCCAAGGTTTCATAATCCTTTAGGGACTTCCTACACACAAGAAGAGAAGCAGAGGCTGGCAGAGCTTGCTCAGGCTTACGACGTCTACATTGTTGAGGACGACTACCTTGCAGATTTAGAAACAAACTCCAAAGCAGATCCCATTCGAGCTTATAATGGCTCCAGTCATGTCATCTATCTGCGAAGTTTTTCTAAAGTGATGCTGCCCGGATTAAGACTTGCTGCTGCGGCGGTACCGAACTCATTAATCCCAATCCTTCAGTTGTACAAACATACGGCGGATTTGAGTACTTCCGTTCTTTCTCAAGGGGTGCTGGAGATTTATATACAGTCCGGCATGTATGACCATCATGCTAAGCAAATGAGATCTTTATATAATCAGCGGATCAATAAATTGAAAGACATAGCCAGGAGATTGCTGCCCGAAGATTCCTTATATTCTATTGAGTCTAGCGGAGGACTCTTTTCTGCCTTACGCCTTTCAGACGTTAATAAAGAGGAATTGATTCAACAGTTGAACCATCGCGGTGTTGACGTTCTAGCGGCCGATCCGCAGTTCCTTACAACTTTCCCGAAAATGAACCTGTTACGCATGAGCATCATACGGACAGATGAACGTGACATTGAAGAGGGCATTCGCATCATTGCAGAAGAAATGGAACGCTCGGAACGTACGAGGGTTTCCGTTAAGCCGTTTTCATGGCTTTAAATAAAGAGAGAAGCCTCCGCCTTCACGATTGCCGTGAAAGCGGAGGCTTCTTGAGTTAGTTATTAGTCGAACTTGCAAGCTTGACGTCAATTGCGTTGACGAAGATGGTGGAGCCTCCACCCTGAACATTATTAAAATCAAACTCGACAGATGGAGCAAATTGGTTGGTACCTGTGACTTTTACCAGCATTGGCATGGGCTCGTGACCTTCCGGCATCCATCTGGCCGACATTTTGTAGCGGCCGAGCGGGATTTGATCCAGTCCGTGCCCGCCTGTTTCGAGTGCTGCAGCGTGTCTCGTTATCGTTTGGCCGGCGCTTCCGTCAAACAACGGTCCGACAGGCGTAAGCGTAACTTCCAGGTCGGCCGAATCGAATTGCGGCAAGTTGTCGGGAAACGACCAGAAATCGGGATGGATTTCAAACTTTCCTACTAGATTCGTTAAGGTGAAATTGCGGATGGCCCCTGTGCTTCCGGCGAACGGTTTATCGCCGTCGGCTGCTAACCATAAATCGAGCTGTTTGCCATGGTATTCGAGGGAGAATCTCGTACTCATGCGCCAAGTAGCGGGAACGTGAGCCAAGTCAAGCCGGTAGAATCCGTTCTCGTCGGTTATCGCTTGCATATTGCTGTCGTACAGCAATAAGTTATCTGCATTTATGATAACATCCGGTATCGGGTTACCCTGCCCGTTAAGCAAGTAGCCCTTCACGACGTACGGTTCAACATCCCCTGCGGACGGTACGGGTACAGGTGTGGGCGTTGGTGCTGGTTCCGGCGTAGGAACCGGTGTTGGCGCAGGAGTCGGCACAGGAGTCGGTGCCGGACTCGTTCCGGGATCCGGGATATCTCCGGCGCCATCGATCTTAATATTCCAAACATTGCCGCTGCTGGAGAAGTCGACTTGATAGCCGCTGTTCTCTGACACGAAGCGCAAAGGCACCATAGTACTTCCGTCAATGATTTGGGCAGGGACGTCAAGGGCGACGTTGCTGCCGTTGACGCTCGCATTCTTGCTATCGATCGTCAATTCGATGGAGAGACCGTTCTTCGTACCGATCGCTTTCCGAACGTCTCCATGTTCCACCCATTGCACAGTAAAACCGAGGGTTTCAAACAGTTTGCGGAACGGAACTAGGGTGCGGCCGTCTTTGACGATAGGCTGCGCGTTCTCAAAATGCAGCTCGGTTCCTTTGAAAAACACATGGATCGCAATATCCTTCGAGCCATCCTCCGGAGCAGGGACGGGAGCCGGAACCGGAGCCGGGGTCGGTGAAGGCGTCGGATTCGGCGAAGGTACAGGTGCAGGTACAGGCACAGGCACAGGTGTCGGACTTGGAGCCGGTGATGATGTTGGAGCAGATCCATCCGATTTCATCGGTTTCATGTATTTGATTGGTTTGGATACGACCGTGCCCTGCGGCGTCTCGATCTCCAGCACATAATACTGCGTTTCTTTGATCGTGCCGTTGTTGCTGGCATACAAGTCGAGCGTAAGCTGACCTTCGAACTCGCCGACCGGTTCTTTCACATCTTTGCGAAAGCCTGGGTTGACGATTTCACTTTCATGAGTAGTGCCGCTTGCTGTCGTTACGACTTTGTCCTGCACGATGCCGAGCAGCCAGCCGGTGGTGGCGCGGTTCGTCCTCCAGACTCCTTGCTGATTATCTTTGCCGTAATCGTCGGTGGAACGCAGGACGACCGCATTGATGACCGTCTTTTGCGCCAGGTTCAGAAGCAGCTTGAAGTGGCCGTCCTTGTTACCCTCCGGCGTGAAGTCCGCCGCGCCGACAACGTCGGACGCCGTATCGAGCAGACTGAATTCCTTGATCTGGACGCCGGCAGGCGAGGTTTCGCCGAACGCGGCGGCGTAGCTGCCGAACGGCAAGCAGCCGGCGAGCAGAAGTCCGATAACGGATTTCCGGATTACGTTTTTGCTTGAAAAAGACATGATTGATCTCTCCTTTGAATTGGTTATCGTCTATGAAGTGCTGCATTCGATTGAACATCTGTTAATTCGTCCCCTGAAATGATCATAACAAACAGGAATTCCTTGCCACGAGAGTCATCCCTACCTAAGAAACCGGGAAGTTTATCGGGAAATTCGGGAAGGTCGACTTCGTTCAGGCAATGTGGCTGTGCCCGGCGGAGGAGCTTGCTTCGCTGCGGCCGAATGCAAGCGCAGCGCCGATATAAACGAAAGCGAGGTGAATATACGAAAAGGAAACTTCAAGCAAATGAATATGAATGAATTGGCTGAGCACGGCGATCCCGATTACGACGCTTAGGAAAATACCAGGCCCTTTCGTCAGCATGCGCGTCTGTAAAATCCCGGCAGCAGTAAGAATGAGACCGAGAAACAGGAAAGGAACGATGGGAATGAGTACGGCAAGTTGCAGCGGATATTGGTCGATGGCCAGGTTGTTGATTTGATCAGAAACGGCTTGGAGCTGTTCAAATGTCGTCACGTCATGGAAAATAATCGGGTACGCCAAAATTTGGACGGGGCCGTGGAAAATCTCGAACATGAGCGCGATAAAAAGCAGCGGGAAACCAAGCCATCCCCACCAACGCAGCTTTGCAGCTTGCCGCAGGTAGACCGCCGGCAGACCGAGGAGCAGCAAGGTGGACGCCCAAGCGAGCAGCACATGCGTATTGACAGCGAAAGAAACGAAGCTAGGGATATCGGCGACCGAGGCCGGTGTGTCTTCGGCATGGATGAGCTGGCCGGCCGCTCCCATCAGCCCCCCGATCACGATGGCGATGCCGGACAGGCGGAAATATGTCGGACTGATTGATACGTTCATTTGGCAAATACCTCCTTCAATTGATAGCTTCATCATACCTTCCCGAGGTATCCCAACGGCAGAGGAGGCGATTCCCGAATCCGGGAAATTCGGCCGGGTATTTTCTCCGGATGAGGGTGAAAGCATTTACTAAAAAATAAAGCTGCTGCTATAATTGAAAGTGAATTTAATCTGGTCCGTGGAGGCTGTCGCTTTTGCTTTTCATCCGAACCGCCCGTTGGGTTGTGGCTTTCATTTCGGCGCTCTGCGCGGCACTCTATGCATATGCAGTGCCGCTTTTTTTTCGGGAAATGCGCGATCGCTGCGCTGTCAGCGAATGCCGTTTTTTCTATAATCCGCCCCCCGGAATGGAGTGGCTTGACGCCCATGGCTTGACGCCAACGGCGTATGCATCTGCGTATACTTGGCTTTATGTATTGTTTTCGCTGCTGTTCTTTGCCGCAGGTGCTGTGTTGTTTGCGTATAAACGGGGCGATGCGGTCGGGCTGCTGGGCACTTTGACGCTTATCATTTGCGGCGCTACGTTCATTCCGGTTATGGACGTATTGAAAGAAGCGGGTCCAGTATGGAGATTGGCCGTCCAGACGATCGGCGCTCTCGGGATGGTCGGCTTCATGCTGTTTTGCGGGACATTCCCGAACGGTAAATTTTCTCCTCCCTGGACCGGTTGGCTGCTGGGCGTCATCATGGCACTTCGCATTCCGGGAATGCTCGCTCCCGGCACATGGGCTGATTTGCAGCAGTTTACGCCATTATTTCATGCCTGGTTCGTCGGATGGATCTGTTCGCTGATTGTGCTAGTCGTCTACCGGTATCGTCTCAAGTTGAGTCCGACGGAACGGCTCCAAACGAAGTGGGCGGTTTACGGCTTCGTCATCGCCTTAGGCGGTCTCGCCGGATGGTCGGCCGTTTATTTATTGAACCAACAGGCGTGGGTAGAAAGCCCCTACTTGTTGTATGTATTGGAAATAGGGGTACAGATGTCGATGTGTGTGATTCCGGTGACGCTGCTCGTTGCGCTGCTGCGGTATCGGTTGTGGAACATCGATCCGCTTGTCAACCGGACGGTTGTATACGGTTTGCTGACCTTATGCATCATCGCCTTATACGGCGGAACGGTTGGCTATTTAAGCCTGCTGTTTCAGACGTCGGGGTCATGGTTCGTCTCGTTCGCAGCGACGGGACTCGTGGCGGTGCTGTTTCATCCGCTCAGAGTACGATTGCAGCGGGCGGTCGACAGGTGGATGTACGGCGAACGAGGAGATCCCGTGGCAACGTTAGCCGATCTTGGGGAGCGGCTCGCCAAGCCGCTTAAGCCGGAGGAAGCGCTATTCGCCGTCGCCCGGTCGGTCCGTGAAGCGCTGCGGTTATCTTATACAGGCATTTCGGTTGGAGTCGGTACCTCCAATGCCGGATTCTTTCAAGAGAACGGCAACGGCCGGCCGGTTGCGGAAGACGGGGAGGTGCCGGAGGATGTGCGGCGTGTGCCGCTCGTGCACCGAGGAGAACAGGTCGGCGAGCTGCATCTGCCCGCGCTGCCCCGAACCGGTGCGGACCCCGACCGTGACGGCTTGGCCGAAGCAGACCGGCGGTTCCTCGAGCTGCTTAGCCGCCACGCCGGTGCAATCGTGCACGGCGTACAGGCGACGTACGCCGTACAGCAGCTTGCGGCGGATCTGCAGGAATCGCGCGAACGGCTTGTGCTAGCACGAGAGGATGAGCGCCGGCGGCTGCGCCACAACCTGCACGATGACCTCGCGCCGCGGCTCGCCGCGCTTCTGTATACGTCTGCGGCGGCCGAGATGCGCGTCGATACGGAACCCAACGACGCTAAGTCGATGATCGCCGAACTGCGCGGGCACATTCGACGCACGATTGCAGACATCCGCACGCTCGTGTACGATCTGCGGCCGCCTGCGCTCGATGAGCTTGGCTTGATCGGCGCGATTCGCGAGCGCATCGCCGATCTGAGCGGGTCGGCGGTGGGAGCGCCGCAGCTGCGCATCGAGCTTGATGCGCCTGAAGCTCTCCCACCGCTGCCCGCCGCCGTCGAGGTGGCGGCGTACCGCATTGCGACGGAGGCTCTTGTCAACGTCGCGAAGCATGCATCCGCAACCCGCTGCGCAGTCACGCTGCGGACGGTGGACGGGAAGATGGAGCTTACGATCAGCGACAATGGCGTCGGCGCCGCCTCGGCGGAGCGGCCTCCGCAATTGCGGATAGGCGGGGGCGGGCTCGGCCAGGTCACGATGCGTGAGAGGGCAGCCGAGCTGGGCGGAGACTGTCGTATTGAACGGCCGGCCCAAGGCGGTACAATCGTATCGGCGTGGCTGCCACTCAAGGAAGAGGAACCGGCGATTCAGGTGAAACCGACGAACGAGGGGGTCGCCTCATGAAGAAGCATAAGCTGCGTATTCTTGTTGCCGACGACCATCCGTTGTTTCGGCGCGGTGTCGGCACTTTATTTGCCGGTATGACGGATATGGAAGTCATCGGTGAGGCGGCGAGCGGGGATGAGGCCGTTCGCCTGGCCGGCGAATTGCAACCGGACGTCGTCCTGATGGATATCCGCATGCCGGGCGTGAGCGGCATTGAAGCGACGCGCCATATTGTCGCCAAGCACCCGAACGTCAGCGTGCTGATCCTGACGATGTTTCAGGACGACGCATCCGTGTTCACTGCGATGCGGGCCGGGGCTCGCGGCTATGTCCTTAAGGACGCGGAGAAGGACGATTTGATGCGGGCCATTCGTGCCGTCGCCGGTGGAGGGGTGATCTTCAGCCCGAACATTGCCGCACGCATGATTGACTATTTCGCGATGGCGCGTCCTGCAGCGAATGAAGAAGTGTTCCCCGAACTGACGGTGCGCGAGCGGGAAGTGCTGTATTTGATCGCCGACGGGGCGAGCAACGGCAGTATTGCCGATAAGCTGGACCTTAGCGGCAAGACAGTGGCCAACTATGTGACGAACATTCTGGGCAAGCTGCAGGTCCAGAATCGCAGCGAAGCCGCGCGCCTTGTCCGAGAAGCTCGCTTGGGCGGCGGACCGGAGAGGGACGATTCTACTTAAGATGCTCGATAATAGAAAACTTCGCTCGCATCAAACGAAGTTTTTTAGCGGCGACTGGGGAGCGCGAATGCCTCGGATGCTGGTTCTATTGTTGACAGATCGGAGAACTACAATTGGAGGCTAAACGTTAGATGAGTGAATTTAGTGAAAGTTATCATCTCAAGACTTTGGATCAAACGAAGGCAGTGACTCTTTTACGAGACTCAGAAATGAGCGGGTATGTCTTTGGTGAACAAAATGGATGGGTTTCCTTTGTAATTGATTATAGAGGAAGAAACGCAAATGATGTTTTAAGTGAAAGTAATCCGAGTCTATTCATTCATTACGTTTACCTTGAGGACCATATGTGGTCATTAAAGATCTATGAGAAAGATGAGCTTGTATTTGATTATAAAGCGGACTGGGCAGGAGAAAGTCTGGTCATCGAAAAGGATTTGTTTAATCTCCCGTATTTGGAGAATTTGATTTTAGCCCAGGGAAATCCCATTGGCGATCTAGAACAAATCTTCGACTTTAAAGATAGTAAACTAAGCTATGAAAACCCACCTGCTTATCTAATAGCTCAAAGAATTGGTTTAACCCATTATGAGTGGGTGTCATCAGATCATTTAAGTGGTTATAACAGTCAACAATTAGAAGAGATGGATGTTCTATATGTTGAATGATTGAAGCTATATGAGGAGATGGCTGCCGCGAGATGATAACGAACCAAATTAGATTGGGGATTGGGAAAATAAAACATTTGCAAAACAAGAGATATACATGGTATATTATCAATCCGGTCGTAAGACAGGAAATAGTAACTTGATAAAATGAAGTTGCGAGATATAAAAAAGTAACTTGATAAAATAAAGTTGCATTTTAAAAGTTAGTGTGGTATATTACTTCTCGCTGCTTCGGAAACGCGGCAGTGTACGAAAGACATTGATCTTTGAAAACTGAACAACGAGTGAGTAAACATGAACGAGCAATCGTTCATTAATGAGATTAACAATCTCGCTAGCAAGTCAATTGAGCTATTCAGCTTTCAATAAGGACGAGCAATCGTTCAACTATTATGGAGAGTTTGATCCTGGCTCAGGACGAACGCTGGCGGCGTGCCTAATACATGCAAGTCGA
>NZ_JARADB010000027.1 GCF_028765165.1 Paenibacillus sp. MAHUQ-63
TGACAGGTGCTTATGAAGCGAAACAACAATACGTACCGGCTGGTAAAGTATCCATGACTGGTGCGAAAGCAACAGGCGCTCAACAAGTAACAGTAACATTCAACAAACCGGTTGACACTGAAAAAGCTCAATTGACATTGAAAAAAGGTACAACGGAAGTTGCTACAACAGCTAAATTCGCTGATGACAAGAAATCCGCGGTACTGACGCTGTCTGATGTTAAAGTTAGCAAAGGCGAGTACACGGTAACAGTTTCCGGTTTGGATGCAGCAACCGTTGAGAAAACATCCGCTACTTTCACAGGTGAAGATGAAGTGCTGAAAAGCATTGACTTCGTAAATGCTGGGGACACGCTTGCGTATGCTGACAAAACGATCGTAAAAGTGAAAGCTTCCAACCAATACGGTGAGAATGCAACAACAAACGCTGGTTCTTACAACGTGTACACATCGGCTGCAACTTTCACGAAAATCACCAAAGACACTGATGGTACTTTGTTGATCACATTGGATACAGCTAATGCAAACACAACACAAGGCGTATCTGTGATTCCTGTGACAATCGTAAACAACGACAGCCACATCACAGCTACAAAGAACTTCAAGCTGGGTACACAACCGATCTTGACGAAGCTTGAGCTTGGTGCAGCTCGTTACTCCGTAGGTACAGCACTGAATGGCAAAGGCGAGAACGTGAAGTTCGACCTGAACCTGTTTGACCAATACGGCGGTACGATTTCTTATGATTCCTTGATGAACGCGAAAGTGTACAGCAAAGACGATTCCAACACAACGAAATTGTTCGGCGACACAACCGTGATCTGGAATGACTACATTGCTGCTGGCGATGTGAAAACTGAAGTTGAAGATAACGGAAACGATATCCCGCAAGTGAAAATCTCGTTGTTGAACGACGTAGACAAAGCTGGCGACTACAACTTCACGGTGTTCAACCAAGCGGCAACAGCAACAGGCAAAATCTCGATCCAATCTTCCAAAGTTGCAAACAAAGTTGAAATCGGCGAGCTGAACGATGTCATCGCGGCTGGCGACAAAGATGTTTATGTGCCAATCGTCGCTTATGATGCAGCAGGCAACCAATTGAGCATGGATGATCTGACAAGCGACCAAAACATCGAACGTATCAAAGTCAACGTATCCGGTG
>NZ_JARADB010000015.1 GCF_028765165.1 Paenibacillus sp. MAHUQ-63
TCTTACAGGCAGGTTACCTACGTGTTACTCACCCGTCCGCCGCTAAGCACCGAAGTGCTCCGCTCGACTTGCATGTATTAGGCACGCCGCCAGCGTTCGTCCTGAGCCAGGATCAAACTCTCCATAAAGGGAAAATCTGAAAAGCTCAATTGACTTGCTAGCGAGATTGTTAATCTCATTTATGCATTACTCACTCGTTGTTCAGTTTTCAAAGATCAATGACTCTTCATTATTTCCACCGCTGTTTAGCGGCGACTTTTTTAATATACCACATTCGCCCGGGACATTGCAAGTTTTTTTCAAAAACTTTTTCCGCTTTTCCAAGCAGCTTGTCCCTTTCGTTGGGGCGAGTTATAAAGTAACACATACATAGAGGGTAAGTCAAGAACATACCCCCTATTTTTTTTGCGCTTGGTAATTGCGATTTCTCGCATACTTGGATATTTCCTTGGGACTCGCTAATCGAGCGTACATCCTGAAGATAACTTTATATCTGGATTCTATAGCCCCTTTGATTTCTTGGTCGATCCTTTTGTCATTCAAATCAAACAGCATTTCATCCAATTCTTTACGCAATACATAATCTAATTCTCTACATTCCCGATCATTGAACAAAAATCCGAGCATACATCCATCCAAACCCCTCTCGACTGTAGAGATTTATGGCACTTACAGTTGGATTGCTTGCAGCGCTCAGCACCGCCTTGCACCCTGCGCTCCTGACTGCTTTACTGTTATGCTCAGTTTTTGCCAATTTTATGACAAGACGACTGAAAAATTTTTACAGATGAACCAACCAGTAGGTAAGCGTACTTTCGATGATTGCCGCACACAACAAAAGTACCACAATGGCAACAATTAGCGGCTTAGTGAGACGCAACGTTCTCGTCAGCTCTGCACGCGCCGTTCTTAACTCGGCAGGCATGAATACCTGAACAAAGCTCTTCCATACGAGCATCCCTAGTTTAAGTCCATAGGCACAGGCTAATAGAATGACAGGAATCTCAATGATCCCATGAGGCAAGATGCCCTTAAGTACAATCGATAAAGTGCTTTCGTGCGTCTGCAGCGATAAGACATACCCCAGTATCATTCCGTTGGCGATCAGCATGAACAGCGGCGGTAGACCCAGAAGGAGACCGACGAATATAATGGCTACTGATTTTACTGCATTGTTCAAAAAAATGACGATGAAAAACCATAGCTGCGGATTCTCCTTATTGCTTAAAGACTGGCTAATGGATTTGAGCCCTTGCATTTGCCCTTCAAGAAAGTTGGAAAACTGAGCGGAATTCGCCCACCCGAGGTAAAAGCTAAAACCAAAAACGAGAACGACTACGATAAAGTAATGCTTCATTTCTTTAAAATGTTGAAAAAGCGGCTTTAATGTCATTGTGATTTCCTCCATTTTCGGAAGCATAAGTGCTGTGTGTACGAGCATACATTATTTCATAAAGAGTATACAAGCCTTGCCCATTTATGAGCAGAAGGAGGTACAAGCCCTACATGAATTACTTTTTTGTACTAAATGCCAAGAAATTCAAACAATACGTCTTTATCGCTCTTGCCATCGTATTCGCAGCAGCCATCGTCTATTCGGAGCAAAGCAATGTTTCGGTCTTCTCGAACGCTGAGCCGTCGGCTATCTATAGCGTACAGACAGAAAGAAAGGTCATTGCCCTAACCTTCGATATTTCCTGGGGAGAGAAGAGGGCCGAACCGATCCTGAATATTTTGAAGGAAAAAGGCGTTCAGCAAGCCACTTTCTTCTTATCCTCTCCTTGGAGCAAGAGCCATCCAGAGATCGTGGAGCATATCAAGAAGAGCGGTTATGAAATCGGCAGCCATGGCAATAAGCACGATAACTACAGCACTCTCAGCGATGAGGAGATTCGCAAACAAATTACGACGGCGCACGGTATTTTGACTGAATTGGTCGGAAAAGAGCCGAACCTCATTCGCCTTCCTAACGGCGATTTCGACAAACGCGTGCTGCGAATCGCCAACGACTTGGGATATTCCGTTATTCAATGGGATACGGATTCTCAGGATTGGCTCAATAAAGGTGTAGATACGATTATTAATCGGGTCGTCTCGAAGGCTCATCCCGGGGATATCGTGCTGCTTCACGCCAGTGATTCTTCCCAACAAACACATGAAGCGCTGCCGGTCATCATCGATCAGCTGAGAGCCAAAGGATATGAATTCGTTAGCGTCAGCGAGTTGATTAAACAAACGGAAGTGCAGACTACCCCCGTTGAAGATCGCGCAATGAAACAAATCAATTAATAGGCTTATAAAAAAAGAAAGAGCTAATGCGAATTAGCTCTTTTTGTTATCCAATATTTTATGTAAAATCAGAATTTGCCATGCATTGCAAACGAGCAGCGGAGCCAGCATAAAAAGACTGGATGCCGCGTTATCCAACTTCAATGCAGGTACAGCTTCCAAAGTAGATACGGCGCACATGAAAAACAGTGTCGGAATGAACGCATTCCGGTTCGTCATCCGTACTTTCCAATAGGCTACCGCCAAAGAAATGACTAATATGATTAGCGGCAGAACCGAATAGCTCAGCATAGAGCCGTTTCCTTCAAAATTCGTCATTCGGAGATAGACCAAATCGATGAGAACGACGATAACAATTGTCAATTGAAGTAAATCCCAAACGGTTTTGGATCTGATAATTCCAGCCGCTATGAATCTAACAATCAGATAAGCGAAGAAGCCCATTTGACTCAGAACGCTGATCGTCGCTCCCCCAAGCAGCATATTGACGACATTAAATCCTACGGCCGATAAGCCCATTACGGAAAATTCTTTGTCGGAAAATTGCAGAATAAGTCCAATTCCTAGCGATACAACCATACCTAATACGAGTGTTGTCCAAAATAAATGGAACCATTTGCGCAGCGTCAAGCTTATTACCCCCTACATCAACTCTAATTGTTAATTGTACCAACGATTGAGATAAAAAGCCAATGAATTGCCCTTATAATCTATCCTTAACCACACATACTAACAGTACTAAGCTAGGAAGGGAGCATTCTTTCATGATAATAAGAAAGTTAAGCCCAATGATGGTTCTGCCGCTAATTGCTATTGCTTTACTTCTTTCATCGTGTGGAACCGACAACTCATCGCAAGGCCAGTCGCAAGGCATGACGTATAAAGAGCAGAAGACGATGATACTGGATATTTTGAAATCCGAGGATGGGAAGAAAGCGATCAGTGCCGCGAACCGCAGCATCATGAACGGTGATGTCGGAGCCAATGGCGTTGCCGGCCAGTCACAAATCAAGCTGCTCTCAGCCAATGAGTCCCTCCAGCTGCAGATGGCGGTCAAGGATGTCCTCACTGCCAAAGAAAATAATATGTTCTTGACGGATATGATGAAGGATCCTAAGTTCGCCGGCGATTTCGCCAAGGCGATTCAGAAAGAAACCAAACAGATGTTCAAAGAGCTTCTGAAAGACCCCGAGTATCAAAAATCGCTCGTCGATGTGATGAAAAATCCTGACTACGAGAAGATGATGCTCGATGTGATGAAAACTGCGGCATATCGTCAACAGATGATGACGGTTATGGAAGAATCGATCCAAAGCCCATTGTTCCGCGCTCACATGGTCGATCTGCTGAAAGCGGCCATCGCTCAGCAAAGCAAGCCTGAACAAATGCCTACGGCAAAAAGCGCCGAGAAGAAAAGCGGCGGCGAAGATAAAGGCCAACAAGGCGGAGATGAGAAGAAGAAGGAAGAGGAGAGCGATTCCGAGGATTCGGAGAAAAAGAAAAAAGAATCGGGTTCATCCGATTCCCAATAACAAACAAAGGCTGACGGAGATTTATTCCGCCAGCCTTTGTTTTATTTCTCCAATTTGGCGATTAGGTTTGCAGCTACTTCCAGGTAGATTTGACCTGTTTGGGAATCTTGTTTATAAACGGACGGCGAGTAATCCATTTCCGATACGTGGTTATCTGGAGCTCCAAGCGGAATTTGCGCAAGCAGCTCGCTGTGCAAGTCATCGGCCAGTCTGGCGCCCCCGCCTTTACCGAAGATGTAATCCTTACTTCCGCAGTCTTTGCACTCGTAGTAAGCCATATTCTCGACGACACCCAGGATCTCATGATTCGTTTGGACAGCCATCGCTCCCGCTCTAGCAGCTACGAACGCTGCGGTAGCATGCGGAGTCGTCACGATAATCTCTTTGCTTTGCGGAATGAGCTGATGCACGTCCAATGCCACATCGCCCGTCCCTGGCGGAAGATCGAGGAGGATGTATTCAACATCGCCCCAATTGACTTCGTTGAAGAAATTGCGCAGCATTTTGCCCAGCATCGGACCACGCCAAATGACCGGCGCATTATCTTGAACGAAGAAGCCCATCGAGATGACTTTGACGCCAAACCTTTCGACTGGATAAATAACATTATCGACCAGCTTCGGCTGCTCTTCAATTCCCATCATATCGGGAATACTGAAACCATAGATGTCGGCATCGATGATGCCTACCTTCTTCCCTTGACGAGCAAGAGCTACCGCCAAATTGACCGTTACCGTCGATTTGCCGACGCCGCCCTTACCGCTGGCGACAGCGATGAATTGAACCTTGGAGCCTTCGCTCAGAATCGGTTGATCAATTGGCGGTTGTACAGGCTTGGATTGCTTGGACGCATTTCCTTCAGGCTGAAAAGCCTCTTCGATCTGGTTACGTTCATAATCCGTCATTAACCGATAGCGGATATGAACCTGTGGGACCCCCAGCTTCTCCAGAGCTTGCCGAATGAAGGAACCGGATGACTCTTTATAAGCTTGGTCTTCCGCCGCAACAATCAGGCTTAACGAGACGCTTTCCTCTTTGATGAGAATATCGCGCACCAAATTAAGCTCAACGACGCTTTTGTTGTACCGCGGCTCTAACAGAGGCTTCAGAGCTTCTATCAACTGATCTTTATTTATCATAGCCACTCACCTTTATTCAGTCATTGTAAAACCATTAGTGGCCTTTATTATATCACATTATGATTCAGAACCCACTTTCTCCCCGCTATAAAATCGCAGCACACCCTGATAAATGGACGCCGCGACCTTCCTCTGATATTTCTCATCGGCCAATAGTCTAGCTTCTTCCGGATTCGATAAGAAGCCCACCTCGATCAGCGCGCTTGGCATCTTTAGCGTTTTGAGCAGATAGACCGTTCTGTCTGCCGGTTTCGCGACGCGGTCGGTGTTCTCCAGGTTTTTCTTTAATTCCTCTTGAATCAGCGTAGCTAAATTGGAATTGTTCGGATTATTCAGGTAGTAGAACGTTTGTGCGCCTTTCCATCTCGGAGAAGGGATACTATTCAAATGGACGCTTAGGAACATATCCGCATTCTTCTCATCAATGAGATCGGCTCGATTGTGCAGGTCTTCCGTCTTCCGTTTGCTATACCCTTTCGTCCCCGGCTCCGCCAGATCTGTGTCCGTTTCTCTCGTCATGACAACAATCGCACCTGCCTGCTGCAAATAATCCCTCAGCTGCAGAGTGATCGCCAAGTTAATATCTTTCTCAATCACGCCTTCCCGACTGGAGGCACCGCCGTCAGGACCGCCATGACCGGCATCAAGCGCAATCGTCTTACCAGAGAGCGGCAGCTGCCAATCCGACCATGTTTTCGTTGCCGGCAGCTCATAAGCGTAGATGAAGACCACAAGGGCGACCAGCATAACGGAAAGGGCGAGCTTAAGACTGCTGTGAAAAGTCAGCCAAACGACCAATCTTTTCTTCCTTTTGCGCATAAAAAAATCCACCTCTGTTCCCCATAGACTCTGTAACATCTATATGGGACAAGGTGGACAAATATACCTGACTTACAAGGCTTATGCTTGATATCCCGGCTCTCTAAGCCCTTCTATCAGCACTTGCGCCACTTCCGGACGGGTAAACTCCGGCGGCGGGCATTGGCCGGCCCTGAGCAGACCACGAACCTTCGTACCGGATAGGTGCAAATGTGCGGACTTGTCGTGCGGGCACGTTTTGCTCGATGCCATGTTGCCGCATGTCGTGCAGAAGAAGCTGTGTTCGAAGAACAAGGGCGTAATGCCCATCTCTTCCGGTGTAAAATGGCTGAAAATTTGCTGCGCTTCATACGTCCCGTAATAATCGCCTACGCCCGCGTGGTCGCGTCCAACGATGAAGTGGGTACAGCCATAGTTTCTGCGTACGATCGCGTGCAGTATCGCTTCTCGGGGGCCTGCATAACGCATCGCAGCCGGATATACCCCTAAGAACGTGCGATCCTTCGGATAGTAGTTATCCAGGAGCACCAGGTAACTTCTCATGCGTACGTCAGCCGAGATATCGTCGGATTTCGTTTCTCCTACAAGCGGATTAAGGAACAGGGCATCGACGATCTCCATGGCTGATTTCTGAATATATTCGTGCGCGCGATGAACCGGGTTACGGGTCTGGAATCCTACGACGGTTTTCCAGCCTTTGTCGGCAAAAATACGGCGTGTCTCTGCCGGGTCATAGTAAAACTCCTCAAACTTCTTCCGTTTCGGACGATTCAACAGCCGAATCGGTCCTCCGATATTCGTAGAAGAGCGTGAGAACAATTTCTCAACGCCCGGATGAGCGGCATCGCCCGTTTTGAAAACTTTCACAGCTTCATTCATTAGGTCTACTTCGTAAATGCTTGTCGTGTTCAGAAGAGCGTATAGGACGCCATCTTCTTCGCCAACAAGAGCGACTTCTTCACCAACTGTGATCGTTGCAGCCACTTCAGGCGCAATGGAAAGTGTAATCGGTATGCTCCATACCGTACCATCCGCTAGGCGCATTGTTTCTACAACGGAGTTATAGTCAGCTTCATCCATAAAGCCTGTCAAAGGCGAGAACGCGCCCACACCAATCAAAACCAAGTCGGAAATTGTCCAAGAGTTCACACGAATTTGCTTCAGGGATGCTGCGTGTTGAAGCAGCACTTCTCTTTGCTCAGCCGGAACCTGGCGATTTACTAATTCGCCGCCATGAGGTTTGATCGTTGTCATTTACGTCGACCTCCATGATTGGTCTTATTTATGAAGTCCGCATTCTGTTTTCTCCGAATTTGCCCAACGTCCTGCGCGCGGGTCTTCACCCTCAGCAACTTGGCGTGTGCAGTGAGAGCAGCCGATACTTGGGTAGTTACGGTCATGCAGCGAATTATAGATTACATCGTTCTCACGGATGTAATTCCAGACATCTTCGGATGTCCAGCCAGCCAACGGATTGAACTTGATCAGACCGAATTTGACGTCATACTCCACTTTTTTGGCATTAGCGCGAGTTGGCGCTTGATCGCGGCGAATTCCCGTAATCCATGCGTCATAATTTCTGAGGATATCTGTCAAAGGATCCACTTTCCGAATGTTGCAGCACTGGTTCGCATCCGTTTTCCAAAGCTCGTCACCGAATTGCGCCGCCTGCTCTTCCAGCGTCAATTTGGGCAGCACTTGCACGAATTTGGTGCCGTAATGCTGTTCTAGACGGTCTCTAGTTTCATACGTCTCAGGGAAGTGAACATTCGTATCCAGGTAGAAGATATCGACGTTGGGGTTGATTTTCTGCAGCATATCGACAAGCACAACATCTTCTGCACCGAAGCTGCAGGCTAGCGTCAGATTAGGAAATGTCTCGACGGCTAGTTTCAAGACCGCTTCAGGGGATTGGTTTTCGAACTCTTCAGCAGCTTTTGAAACAAATGCTTCTTTTTCAAAAAGATTCATGTCAGTGCCCTCCATCTATAATTCCGAGTGTTATTGTATGATTTATATTTTATTATAACGGAGTTCCTCTTTCTGTCAATGACTTTTTGCCATTTTGGTATTAACTTCTTCGAAGAAAGAGGATTTTGGCACTCAAATAGCACTCGATATTAACTATATGAGAATACTTTTCAACAAATGAAAAGAAATTAACGGATTCCCGTAATAAAAAAGAAAAACCTTCCCAGCACGAGCCGGAAAGGTTTCCTGTACATGCGCAAGAAGCGCAAGATCTTAACGTTTGGAGAATTGTGGAGCGCGACGAGCAGCTTTCAAGCCGTACTTTTTACGCTCTTTCATACGGGAATCACGAGTCAGGAAGCCTGCTTTTTTCAGGGATCCACGGTACTCAGGATCAGCTTTCAGCAATGCACGGGAGATCCCGTGACGGATTGCTCCAGCTTGTCCGCTGATTCCGCCGCCGTTAGCAAGTACAAGAACATCGTATTTGCCAACAGTTTCAGTCAATGCCAAAGGTTGTTTAACGATGAGTTTCAAAGTCTCAAGACCGAAATACTCATCCAGATCACGTTTATTGATGATGATGCGTCCTTCACCCGGTACTAGGCGCACGCGCGCTACCGAATGCTTACGACGACCCGTTCCATAATATTGAACTTGTGCCACGAAACGTTCCTCCTTATATTAACCGCGAAGATTCCATACTTCAGGTTGTTGTGCTTGGTGCGGGTGCTCTGCTCCACCGTAGACTTTCAGCTTAGTTTTCAAGCTGTCGCCAAGACGGTTCTTAGGAAGCATGCCATGTACGGCGAATTCGATCATACGATCAGGTTTGCTGTTCAGCAAGTCCTGAGCGGAAGTTACTTTCAGACCACCTTGATACAAGGAGTGGCTGTAGTATTTTTTGTTTTGCATTTTCTTACCAGTAAGGTGAATTTGGGAAGCGTTGATTACGATAACGAAATCACCAGTGTCTACATGTGGAGTAAATGCTGGTTTGTGCTTACCGCGGATAATGCTTGCAACTTCACTTGCAAGACGGCCAAGAGTTTGGCCAGCAGCGTCAACGATGTACCATTTACGCTCAACTTCATTAGGCTTAGCCATATATGTGGTGCGCATGCTTAATCCTCCTAATATATCTCAATACGTTGATTATAATTGTTAATTTACATTTGCGATGGATGGTTGTGGCTGTTACGGATCAGGGGCTGTGGGATAGCCGATCACGAAACGCCAAGTTATATTTTACACGAAACCAGGTAAAGAAGCAAGCGATGTTTTACGCTTTGTTAGTACTCGACTCTCCAAAGCATTAAGCCCATTGCTTCCGCCGTAGGGCCGGCCTGCGACCGGTCTAGAGCCTCCAGAATGCGCTGCATATCGCTGCTAGGACGTTTGCCTTCACCAATCTGAATCAACGTGCCTACGATGATCCTGACCATGTTATACAGGAACCCATTCCCGGTAAAAATGAGGCGAATCCGTTCCACTTTACCCTCTCCGCCAAGTTCATCCGTCTCCAGCACCATACGA
Organism: Paenibacillus sp. MAHUQ-63; assembly: GCF_028765165.1. Lineage (GTDB taxonomy): Bacteria > Bacillota > Bacilli > Paenibacillales > NBRC-103111 > Paenibacillus_E. The sequence continues at coordinate 9,287 of NZ_JARADB010000015.1, forward strand.
GCCTCGTAGAGTGTCCTTACCTTCACTTCCTTATCCGTTCTCACCGTGCAAAACGAAGTAAAATCATGCTCTCCTAGCAAGCAAGGGAGCGCCTCTCTCATGGCTTCCACATCCAAATGCGTAGGGTGATGGTATTCATAATTCCGGTGAAAGACATCAGGGAAGCGCGCCGAGCGAATCGTGTAGCAGTATGTCTTACGTTTCGCGGCTTTGCGGGAATGAAAGGATGGATGGACTTCCTCGGCCGTATGGGCGACGATGTCCTTGGGTAGTCTAGCATTGAGAGCTAAACACCACCGTTCCACTGGGATCTTGGATTGCGTGGTAAAATTGATCACTTGCGCTTTCGCATGTACGCCTGCGTCCGTACGGCCCGAGGAGGCAACCTTCACGCGCTCGCCGGTCAACAGATAAACCGCCTCTTCCAATCGTTGTTGAATCGTATCGGAAGTCGGTTGTATCTGAAATCCGGAATAAGCCGTTCCATCATAGCTTATGGTAAAACGCAGATTTCTCCATGGTTGATCTTCCGCTTCCATGAGTCATCCCTTTCTAGGGTCAAGCAAAAGACTGCAAAAAAAGGGCTTCAGCAGAATCAGTGATTCCGTCCACCCTTTCCCATCCGTCTTTATGCGCGATCTACTAGCTCTAGGTAAACCATTGGTGCTGCGTCACCGCGGCGTGGTCCCAGTTTAAGGATACGTGTGTATCCACCTGGACGCTCGGAGTAACGAGTAGCCAATTCGGAGAACAGCTTTTGAATCGCATCTTGGTTCTCGTTTGCAGCTTCTCTACGAACAAAAGCAGCAACCTGACGGCGTGCATGAAGGTCTCCGCGTTTCGCAAGAGTGATTAACTTCTCAGCGATGGAACGAATTTCTTTTGCTTTTGCTTCTGTAGTTTGAATGCGTTCATGTATGAACAAATCTGTAACCAGATCACGGAATAACGCTTTACGATTACTGGAATCGCGGTTCAACTTCCTGTAGTTCATTGAATTAACCTCCTTCTGACAGATTATTCCTCGGTACGAAGACCCAAACCAAGCTCTTCGAGCTTCTCTTGAACTTCTTCAAGCGATTTGCGACCTAAGTTCCGAACTTTCATCATGTCTTCTTCTGTTTTGGTAATAAGCTCTTGTACGGTGTTAATCCCTGCACGCTTGAGGCAGTTGTAAGAACGAACGGATAGATCCAGCTCTTCGATTGTCATCTCCAGAACTTTCTCTTTCTTATCTTCTTCTTTCTCCACCATAATCTCAGCATCTTTCGCTTCATCCGTCAGTCCGACGAACAAGTTCAGGTGCTCTGTTAAGATTTTGGCTCCCAAGCTTACGGCTTCTTCTGGTCGAATACTTCCATCGGTCCACACTTCGAGGGTCAACTTATCATAGTTCGTCACTTGGCCGACGCGAGTATTCTCGATACTGTAGTTCACTCGGGTAATAGGCGTGTAGATCGAATCAATTGGAATCACACCAATTGGTTGCTCTTCATGCTTATTTTTGTCCGATTGGACATAACCGCGTCCTCTGCCCGCATGAATCCTCATGTGAAGACGTGCGTCCGGAGACAAGGTCGCAATATGCAGATCCGGGTTAAGAATCTCCACATCGCTATCACCGCGGATATCAGCCGCAGTAATCATACCTTCTCCTTCAGCATCAATTTCAAGCACTTTCTCCTCATCGGAGTGAATTTTCAACGAAAGTCCTTTGAGATTAAGGATAATTTCCGTTACATCCTCAAGCACGCCAGGAATCGTTGAAAACTCATGCAAAACGCCATCGATTTGGACAGAGGTTACTGCAGCCCCGGGTAAAGAGGACAGTAAGATACGACGTAGTGAGTTACCTAAGGTTGTACCATAGCCACGCTCCAACGGCTCAATAATGAATCTACCATAAGAGCCGTCTTCACTTAATGCTACGGTTTCTATTTTTGGCTTTTCGATTTCGATCATGAAATGTACCCTCCATTCAATACGTCGTTTCCCTCTGGATACTTCGCTTCAAAATTCAATAGTATGCCTATCCTTCAAACCATTATTCACGATTTTAGGATAATTATACTACAAAGTAATCCTGAATTATACGCGACGACGTTTTGGAGGACGGCAGCCATTGTGAGGAACCGGAGTCACGTCTTTAATCAGGTTTACTTCAAGACCTGCTGCTTGCAAAGAGCGGATTGCTGCTTCGCGGCCAGCTCCTGGGCCTTTAACCATAACTTCAACAGTTTTCAAGCCATGCTCCATAGCTGCTTTTGCTGCTTTTTCAGCTGCCATTTGTGCCGCAAAAGGAGTACTTTTACGGGAACCTTTGAATCCAAGGTTTCCTGAAGATGCCCAGGAAATTGCGTTGCCATGCGGATCCGTGATCGTTACGATCGTATTGTTAAATGTTGAACGGATGTGTGCAACTCCGGACTCAATATTTTTACGGTCACGACGTTTCGTACGGACTACTTTTTTAGGTTTTGCCATTAGCTCTAACCCCCTTTATTATTTCTTCTTATTAGCTACTGTACGACGAGGACCTTTACGTGTACGAGCATTCGTTTTAGTACGTTGTCCACGAACAGGAAGACCACGGCGGTGACGAAGACCACGGTAGGATCCGATTTCGATCAGACGTTTGATGTTCAGGGAAATCTCACGGCGAAGATCGCCTTCTACTTTAAGAGTTTTGTCGATTACATCACGGATTTTGCTCACTTCGTCTTCAGTCAGATCGCGAACGCGAGTGTTACCGTCAATACCTGTTGTAGCGATGATTTTCTGAGCAGTAGTCGTGCCGATACCGAAGATGTAAGTCAACGCGATTACAACTCGTTTGTCACGAGGTAAGTCAACCCCAGCTAAACGTGCCATCTACAGATGCACCTCCTTTTAACCTTGTTTTTGTTTGTGCTTTGGATTTTCGCAGATAACCATAATGTTACCTTTACGACGAATAACTTTGCATTTCTCGCAAATCGGTTTTACCGATGGTCTAACTTTCATTTCTAAGCCCTCCTTATCATCGTAAGCAACCATGTTGCGTTTTCTAATAGAAAACTTGCTTCGTAAGCATACGCCTTGAGAGAGTAACTTACATGTAAGCCGATCATTTATTTAAAACGGTAGGTTATACGGCCTCTCGTTAAATCGTAAGGCGATAATTCTACGGTAACCTTGTCTCCAGGCAAAATGCGGATAAAGTGCATTCTGATTTTACCTGATACATGGGCTAGGATTTTATGACCATTTTCCAATTCAACCTTAAACATTGCATTCGGAAGAGGTTCAATCACTGTACCTTCTACTTCAATTACATCTTCTTTGGCCACAGTCATTCTCCTTTCTCTTGTGCTTCATCTTGCATAAGTTCAACGAATTTGGCAATTGCATGACGCAGCTTACCGTTAGTTACACGACCTGTTTCCCTAATGCTTGACTCCACTTCACTACTAATCGTGTCTTGTATTTGAAGATGATTCAGGTTCTTCTTCTTCGGCTGATCGAATTTGCGGTGAACGCCGTCTGCAAGCCAGACGAAGCGATGATCGGCAATGCCGACCACTACCGCATATTCACCGGGGTCTCTGCCGCGAAGCACCTTTACGATTTGACCGACCTGCGGCGTCAGCTTATTCACTCTACATCACCTACGATCTAGGCAGAGTTAATATTTCGTAACCTGCTGCCGTAATGGCAACCGTATGTTCAAAATGAGCGCATATCGACTTATCCGCGGTAACGACAGTCCAATCGTCTTCGAGCGTTTGGACGAATCTTTCGCCAACGACCACCATGGGTTCAATGGCTAGGACCATGCCTGGTTTGAGACGAGGGCCTTTATCAGGTACACCGTAATTCGGAATTTGCGGTTCTTCGTGAAGATCCTTACCGATACCGTGACCGACATACTCTATCACGACGGAGAAGCCTGCGTCTTCAATACAAGTTTGGATTGCATGCGACAACGTGTAGAGTCTAGCATCCGGTTTAGCTTCTGCTATGCCTCGATACAGTGATTGTTCAGTTACGGCTAACAAACGTTTGGCCGTCTCTGAAATTTCACCGACAGGATAAGTCCATGCAGAATCTCCATGATAACCTTTATACTGAGCGCCGATATCGATCGAGATAATATCGCCCTCAACCAGCTTTCTTGGACCAGGAATACCATGAACTAATTCTTCGTTGACTGAAGCACATATGCTTCCAGGAAAACCGTTATAGCCTTTAAAAGATGGAATCGCTCCCTGACTGCGAATGTATTCCTCCGCGATCTGATCAAGTTCTTTCGTTGTAATGTTCGGACGAATGGCCCTTGCCAGCAAGCGGTGCGTTTCGGCTACGATCCGACCAGCTTCTCGCATTAGGTCTAGTTCAACCTCGGACTTACAAATGATCATTACGCTAGACCTCGTAGCAGTGAGCTAATTTGTTCGGTTACCGCATGAATGTCTTGTTCTCCGTTAACCTCACGCAATAATTCCCTCTTTTGGTAGTAATCCAGCAGCGGAGCGGTTTTGTTGATGTATTCATCCAAACGCGTTCCGACTTTCTCTTCCGTATCATCAGATCGTTGGTACAACTCACCGGAACATTTATCGCATACGCCTTCTTGCTGAGGTGGGTTGAAGATTACATGATACGTAGCGCCACAGGATTTACAAATTCTTCGGCCGGTCAGTCGTGCAAGCAAGAAACTACGATCAACGGAAAGATTGATAACCAACTCAATCTTTTTGCCTAAGGAATCTACAATTTCAGCTAAAGCATCCGCTTGAGCAACGGTTCTCGGGAACCCGTCAAGCAGAAAACCTTTATCGCAGTCCGGTTGAGCAAGTCGCTCTCTTACAATACCGTTCGTGATTTCATCAGGAACCAGAAGCCCCTTATCAACATAACCTTTGGCTTCCACACCAAGCGGTGTACCTTGGCTCATCGCCAAGCGGAAAGCATCTCCAGTCGAAATATGAGGAATTTGAAATTCACTTACGATCTTCTCAGCTTGCGTACCTTTGCCTGCACCAGGAGGCCCCATAAAAATTACGTTCAACTTTATAACCTCCCATCGCACTCGGCGTTACGAGCAGCACAATAGGTGCCGATGTCGCCTAACTAGCCCCATCAGAACCTATATGCTATTTATTGATAAACCCTTTGTAATGCCGTTTAATCAATTGGCTCTCGATTTGCTTCATCGTTTCAAGACCAACGCCTACTACGATAAGTAAAGATGTACCACCAATCCGAACCGAACTTGGCAAGCCTGCAAGACCTCCAAAAAGCATTGGGAGAATCGAGATTGCTGAGAGAAACAGAGCTCCAGAAAGAGTAATTCTAGTCATTACGCGAGTCAGATAAACAGAAGTTGTTTTACCAGGACGAATCCCCGGTATGTAGCCACCGTTTTTCTTCATCTGATCTGCCATTTGAACTGGATTAATCTGTACGAAGGTGTAGAAGTATGTGAAACCAATAATCAACAGTACATATAGGACGATCGCTAGCGGTGCAGATTGGTTAATGCTTAAATTGTTGATGATCCATTCTGCCACGACATTTCCTCTCCAATAAGATGCAATGGTAGGAGGAAACATCAATAACGATAGTGCAAAGATAACTGGGATTACACCGGCAGCATTCACTTTAAGCGGAATGTGCGTCGTTTGGCCACCGTACATTTTACGACCAACTACTCGTTTGGCATATTGTACAGGGATCTTACGAACCCCTTGCTGTACGAAAATGACGCCCGCAATAATCAGCACAACAACGATAGCAATAATGATCAGTTTTACGATATTCAGGAACAATGCTCCTTCGGTCGCAAACAGTGATTTGTAGATTTGCTGTATGCTTGTAGGAATCGCCGCGACGATACCTGCAAAGATGATAATGGAAATACCGTTGCCGATTCCAAATTCCGTGATTTGCTCACCTAGCCACATCAAGAACGCAGTACCAGCTGTCAATACGATAGCAATCAAAGCAAAAGTCGTAAACCCTGGATCAATAACGAGTCCGCTGTATAGGCGGTTAAACCCGATCGATAATCCGAAAGCTTGGATAATGCCGAGAACGATCGTGCCGTAGCGAGTAACTTGCGTCATCTTCTTACGACCAACGTCTCCCTCTTTAGCCCATTGCGCAAAGCGCGGCACTACGTCCATGGACAAAAGCTGTACGATGATCGAAGCCGTGATGTAAGGCATAATCCCCATCGCGAAGATGGAGAACTGGAAGAGCGCACCGCCGGAAAACGTGTTAAGCAAACCAAAGACATCGCTCTGATTCGCTTGGTCTTGAAGCTTAAGAACATCCGTATTAATGTTAGGTACTGGAATGAACGCACCTAAGCGGTAGACGATCAACAAGAGGAGTGTAAAAACAATCCTTCTGCGCAAATCCTCTACCTTGAAGATGTTGGCTATGGTACTGAACATTAAATCACCTCGGTTTGACCGCCGGCAGCTTGTATTTTCTCAATCGCAGATTGAGAGAACTTGTTCGCTTTAACGGTTAATTTTACTGTGATTTCACCGTTTCCTAAAATTTTGATACCATCTTTAGGAGCTTTTACAATACCAGCCTCCATCAAAGCTTCTGGAGTAACCTCAGTACCAGCTGCGAAGTTGTTCAAATCCTCAAGGTTCACGATCGCGTACTCCGTACGGAAACGGTTCGTGAATCCACGTTTAGGTAAACGACGGTATAACGGGTTTTGTCCACCCTCGAATCCAGGACGAACGCCTCCACCGGAACGTGCGTTTTGACCTTTGTGTCCGCGAGTCGATGTTTTACCCATACCGCTACTTGTACCACGTCCAACACGCTTTGCGGTTTTACGAGCGCCAGTAGCAGAACTTAGCTCATGTAACTTCATCGTTGCACACCTCCTCTAGATCTTAATATTGTACTCTTATGCTTCTACTTCTTTAACTTCTACCAAGTGACTCACTTGATTAACCATACCTCTGATAGCCGCGTTATCTTGGTGAAGAACCGTTTGGTGCAGCTTGCGCAGACCAAGAGTTTTCACAGTAATGCGTTGCGTTTCAGGACGGCCGATCAGGCTGCGTTTTAGGGTAATTGCTAATTGTTTCGCCATGTTTACCCCTCCTAACCTAATAGCTCTTGAACGGTTTTGCCACGAAGTTTTGCAACTTCTTCCGCTTTTTTCAGGCGGCTTAGGCCTTCAAGCGTTGCGTTAACCATGTTCATAGAGTTCGATGAACCCAGGGATTTTGTCAAGATATCGCCGATACCAGCAAGTTCAAGTACTGCACGAACTGGTCCGCCTGCGATAACTCCAGTACCTTGAGAAGCTGGTTTCAAGAGGACGCGTCCTGCGCCGAACTTACCAGTTACAAGGTGAGGAATCGAAGTGCCTACGATTGGAACATGAATCAAGTTCTTTTTCGCATCTTCAATACCTTTGCGGATTGCATCAGGAACCTCGGATGCTTTACCGATTCCTGCGCCAACCCAGCCATTGCCGTCGCCTACGACAACAAGTGCGCTGAAGCTGAAACGACGTCCGCCTTTTACTACTTTAGCTACGCGGTTAATGTTAACAACTTTTTCTGTTAGCTCTAAAGTATTAGGATCTACACGCAAGTCTTTTACCTCCTTATATATCTATTTCCTAGAATTCTAATCCAGCTTCACGAGCTGCGTCAGCCAATGCTTGAACGCGTCCATGATACAGGTATCCACCGCGGTCAAATACCACTTGGCTTACACCTTTCTCTTTCGCGCGAGCAGCGATCAATGCGCCAACTTTACGAGCGGCTTCAACGTTACCGCCGTTGCCGATTTCGCTTTTCAGATCTTTATCTTGAGTGGATGCTGCAACAATAGTAACACCAGTAGTGTCATCGATCAGTTGAGCATACATGTGTTTGGAAGAACGGAAAATGTTCAAACGTGGGCGAGCAGTTGTACCTTCGATTTTCTTACGAACGCGAAGATGTCTTTTCAGACGTGCTTTGTTTTTATCGCCTTTAGTAATCATCTATACTTACACTCCTTTCATCATCTTATGATGCGAGGCTTATGCTTTGATAGCAAGCTATCTCACGAAAGCTCTTATTTCTTCTTACCAGCTTTACCTTCTTTACGAAGGATGCGCTCGCCTTCGTACTTAATACCTTTACCTTTATACGGCTCAGGCTCACGTACGGAACGAACTTTAGCTGCCATAGCGCCAACTCGCTCTTTATCGATACCTTTAACGATGATTTTTGTGTTCGAAGGAACTTCGAACTCAATACCGCTCTCAGGTGTGATTTCAACCGGATGGGAGTACCCAACGTTGAGAACCAGTTTGTCACCGCTTTTGTTAGCACGGTAACCTACGCCTACTAGATCCAAAGATTTCGCGAAGCCTTCCGTTACACCACTTACCATGTTGGCAACAACACTGCGTGTTGTACCATGCAAAGCACGGTGGAGCTTGTTATCGGAAGGACGCTCAACAGAAATCTCGTTCTCCAGAACACTTACTTTGATATCTTTATGAAGTTCACGGGACAAAGTACCTTTAGGGCCTTTAACCGTGATCAGAGTATTATCTAGTGTTACATTTACACCACTTGGGATGGTGATTGGTTTGCGACCAATACGAGACATGTTTGCACCTCCATTCAATTACAATTGTATTACCAAACGTAGCAGATAACTTCTCCGCCAGCTTTGGATTGACGAGCATCTTTATCCGTCATAACTCCCTTGGATGTGGAGATGATGGCAATCCCTAGTCCGCCCAAAACACGAGGGATCTCTTGAGATTTTGTGTAAACGCGCAATCCTGGTTTGGAGATTCTCTTCAAACCGGAGATAACACGTTCATTGTTTGAACCGTATTTCAGGAACAAACGGATGATACCTTGTTTGCTATCTTCAACGTACTCAGCATCACGGATAAATCCTTCTTTTTTAAGGATTTCAGCGATTTCCCTCTTCACTTTGGATGCAGGGATTTCAACTGTTTCATGACGTACGATATTCGCATTACGAATGCGAGTTAGCATATCTGCAATTGGATCTGACATGACCATTTTGTGTAAACCTCCTTCCCGAAAATAGGGTGATTACCAGCTAGCTTTTTTCACACCTGGAATCTGACCTTTGTGTGCTAATTCGCGGAAACAAATCCGACAAATTTTGAACTTGCGAAGCACTGAATGCGGACGTCCGCAGCGCTCACAACGCGTGTATGCTTGCACTTTAAACTTCGGGGTACGTTGTTGTTTAACTTTCATCGAAGTTTTTGCCACTTAATATAACACCTCCTGATAGGTACGACCTGGAACCTATTTTACGAAAGGCGCTCCGAGTTGTGTTAAAAGCTCGCGAGCTTCTTCGTCGGACTTAGCCGTTGTTACGATAACAATATCCATACCACGAACTTTATCTACTTTATCATACTCAATTTCTGGGAAAATGAGTTGTTCTTTCAGACCTAGCGTGTAGTTTCCACGGCCATCGAAAGCCTTGTTGGAAATACCACGGAAGTCACGTACACGTGGAAGTGCAACGTTGAAGAGCTTATCCAAGAAATGATACATGCGCTCGCCGCGAAGTGTTACTTTCACACCGATCGGCATGTTCTCACGAAGTTTGAAGCCCGCGATGGATTTTTTGGATTTTGTTACTACCGGTTTTTGACCAGCGATCTTTTGAAGATCTTCTACTGCAGTGTCAAGTACCTTGGAGTTCGATACAGCCTCACCAACACCCATGTTGATAACGACTTTCTCGATTTTAGGAACCTGCATAACTGTTGAGTAGTTAAACTTTTGAATCAACGCTGGAGTAATTTCGTTCAAATAACGATCTTTCATTCTTACTGCCATGAGTCAGTTGCCTCCTTTCCATGCTTGTTGTATTAGTCGATAACTTCTCCGGATTTTTTCGCGACGCGAACTTTCGTTCCATTATCCAATACTTTGTATCCTACGCGAGTAGGTTTGCCGCTCTTAGGATCAATCAGCATCACGTTGGAAACGTGGATTGCAGCTTCTTGAGTCAAGATACCGCCTTGTGGGTTTTGTTGGGATGGCTTCGCATGTTTCTTCACCATGTTTACACCTTCAACCAATACACGGTTCTCACGAGGGTAAGCAGCGATTACACGGCCCTTCTTACCTTTGTCTTTACCAGTGATTACAAAAACCGTATCGTCTTTTTTTACGTGCAGTTTATTGTTATGAGATTCTAATCTCTTTTTTGTTCTTGGCATTAGCTTCTACACCTCCTGATGCTTCCGTTAGGAAACACATCGTAACTGTTCTTAGATAACTTCTGGAGCCAAGGAAACGATCTTCATGAAGTCTCTGTCACGAAGTTCGCGCGCTACTGGTCCAAAGATACGTGTACCGCGTGGGCTTTTATCTTCTTTCACGATAACAGCCGCGTTCTCATCGAATGAGATATATGAACCGTCTTTACGGCGAGCACCGCTCTTCGTACGGACGATAACAGCTTTTACAACGTCACCTTTTTTGACAACGCCACCTGGTGTTGCTTCTTTTACTGAACATACGATAAGATCACCAATGTGACCAACGCGACGACCAGTACCACCCAAAACGCGGATACACATCAATTGCTTTGCACCGGAGTTGTCAGCGACAGCCAAACGAGTAAATGGTTGAATCATCGTATTCCCTCCTTTCGGGATTCGTGTCTAGATTGTTAGATAACAACTGCTACTTCAAGAATTTCAACCAGTCTCCAAGATTTATCTTTGGACAATGGTCTAGTCTCAGCGATTTTCACAGTGTCACCAATTTTTGCTTGGTTGTTCTCATCGTGAGCTTTGAATTTCTTCGTATATTTGATTCTCTTGTGGTAGAGATCATGTTTTTTGTAAGTTTCAACAGCAACAACAATGGTTTTATCCATTTTATCGCTGACAACCTTACCGATCTGAGTTTTACGATCGTTGCGTTCAGCCATGTAAGGAATCCTCCCTTCTAGATTTGGTTAGCCAATCCCCAATTCTCTTTCACGCAAAATAGTCTTGGCACGAGCGATCTCTTTACGCAAATCACGAATTTGAGTCGGATTGTCCAATTGACCAGTAGCTAGTTGAAAACGGAGGTTAAAGAGTTCTTCTTTGAACCCATTCACTTTTTGCTCGATTTCAGCAGTGGTTAAGTTCCGGAATTCACTACCCTTCATTTGCTTCACCGCCTACTTCTTCTCTTTTCACGAACTTCGTTTTGATTGGAAGCTTGTGAGCAGCAAGACGCATCGCTTCGCGAGCGACTTCTTCGCTTACACCAGCCAATTCAAACAATACTTTGCCCGGTTTTACTACGGAAACCCATTTCTCCACGTTACCTTTACCGCTACCCATACGAACTTCAAGCGGCTTTTGCGTAATTGGTTTAGCTGGGAAAATTTTAATCCACACTTTACCGCCACGTTTGATGTAACGTGTCATGGCAATACGTGCTGCTTCGATTTGACGGTTGGTTACCCAAGCCGGTTCAACTGCTTGCAGACCATATTCGCCAAAAGTTACTTCCGTTCCACCTTTAGCGCGACCTTTCATGCTACCGCGGTGTTCTTTGCGGTGTTTTACACGTTTAGGTACTAACATGATTTAATTTCCTCCTTCCGGCTGAGCCTTTTTCTTAGCTGTCGGAAGTACTTCTCCACGATAAATCCATACTTTTACACCAATACGTCCGTAAGTAGTGTGTGCCTCAGCAGTACCGTAGTCGATATCCGCACGAAGCGTATGAAGTGGAACAGTACCTTCGCTATATCCTTCCGTACGAGCGATCTCAGCGCCGCCAAGACGTCCGCTAGTTGCTACTTTAATACCTTTTGCTCCGGATCTCATTGTTCTTTGCATAGCTTGTTTCATCGCACGACGGAAGGAAACACGACGTTCCAATTGAAGAGCGATGGACTCAGCTACCAGGATAGCATCGAGGTCTGGTGTTTTGATTTCAGAAATGTTGATGTGAACCTTTTTATTGGACATGCCAGCGATGTAGTTGCGAATAACTTCAACTTCCGCTCCGCCTTTACCAATAACCATTCCTGGTTTTGCAGTATGAATCGTTACGTTCACACGGTTAGCCGCGCGCTCGATGTCGATGTGGGAAACTGCAGAATCTTTAAGTTTATTTTTTAAGTATTCGCGGATTTTGACGTCTTCAAGCAGCAGAGTTCCGAAATCTTTCTCTGCGAACCATTTGGACTCCCAATCACGAATAATACCAATTCTTAGGCCTACCGGGTTGACTTTCTGACCCACACGTTATCCCTCCTTATTTCTCAGATACCACGATTGTAATGTGGCTGGTACGTTTTTTGATCGCGCTAGCGCGGCCCATTGCACGTTGTTGGAACCGTTTCATAGTAGGTCCTTGGTTAACGAACGTCTCAGAAACCACTAGCTTGTTAGGATCTAATGAATAGTTATGCTCTGCATTGGCAATTGCGGAGTTCAGAAGTTTCTCCAGGATTGGAGAAGCTGCTTTAGGCGTATGACGCAGAATCGCGATCGCTTCACCTACCGCTTTTCCCCGAATCAAGTCAACAACTAGCTTTGCTTTACGAGGAGCAATCCGAGCGTGGTTCAATATTGCTTTAGCTTGCATGGTAGTACCTCCTCTCGGTTAAAAAATGAAATTAACGTTTACCGGTTTTCTTATCGTCATCGTGACCTTTGTAAGTACGTGTTGGAGCAAATTCACCAAGCTTATGTCCAACCATATCTTCTGTTACGTATACAGGCACGTGTTTTCTTCCATCGTACACTCCGAAAGTGTGACCAACGAATTGCGGGTAAATCGTAGAACGACGGGACCAAGTTTTGATCACCAGCTTTTTGCTGGATGCGTTCAAGTCTTCTACTTTTTTCAGTAAGTATCCATCGATAAATGGACCTTTCTTTAAGCTGCGACCCATGGGTGTTCCTCCCTTCCTTGAACCTCAAGAGAATTCATATATCCGTGATTACTTCGTACGACGGCGTACAATGTATTTATCGGAAGCTTTACCTTTTTTACGAGTTTTGAAACCAAGCGTCGGTTTACCCCATGGAGACATAGGTGATTTACGTCCGATTGGTGCGCGTCCTTCACCACCACCGTGTGGGTGATCATTCGGGTTCATAACAACCCCACGAACTTGAGGACGATTGCCTTTCCAACGATTACGTCCTGCTTTACCGATTTTCACGAGTTCGTGATCTTCGTTACCAACAGAACCTACTGTTGCGCGGCAAACTTTAAGAACTTTACGAACTTCACCAGAGGAAAGGCGAATTGTTACATAAGTTTCTTCTTTACCAAGAAGTTGAGCTTCCGTACCGGCAGCACGCACTAGCTGCGCACCTTTACCTGGTTTCAACTCGATGTTGTGGATAACTGTACCAACTGGAATGTTCTCTAGTGGAAGAGCATTACCAATTTTGATGTCTGCATCCGGACCGGAAACGATACGATCGTCCACTTTAAGACCTTTTGGAGCGATGATGTATCTTTTCTCACCGTCAGCATAGTGAATCAACGCAATGTTAGCGGAACGGTTAGGATCGTACTCGATTGTAGCAACGCGTCCTGGTATTCCATCTTTAGTACGTTTGAAATCGATAATCCGGTACTTACGCTTGTGGCCACCGCCGTGGTGACGAACCGTAATTTTACCTTGGTTGTTACGTCCAGCTGTTTTGCTCAAAGGTGCAAGCAAAGATTTCTCCGGCGTCGATGTTGTGATTTCTTCGAATGTAGAAACCGACATCGCACGTCTTGCTGGAGAGGTTGGTTTATATTTTTTAATTGGCACTCGGATTCCCTCCTTACTTCAAGAATGATTTATACCGTTTCAAAGAATTCCAATTCTTTGCTGTCTGCGCTCAGGGACACGATAGCTTTCTTCCAGATGGAAGTGTAGCCTTGGTGACGGCCGTAACGTTTTGGCTTAGCTGGCATTCTAAGTGTGTTTACATTTGTAACTTTCACTTTGAAAATAGCTTCGATGGCTTGTTTGATTTCTGTTTTGTTAGCGCGAAGATCCACTTCGAAAACATACTTTTTGTTAGCCATTAGGTCGCTTGTACGCTCAGTGATGATCGGGCGCTTGATAATGTCGCGTGGATTTTTCATTGTGCAAGCACCTCCTCAACTTTCTGTACAGCATCTTGCGTAATGATCAGTTTGTCATACAGCATGACATCACGAACATTCACGCCATTAGCAGCAACAAATTTCACACCTGGGATGTTACGAGCGGACAAAGCAACGTTGGAGTCGTTCTCTACGCCTACAACCAATACTTTGCGATCAACTTTCAGGTTGTTCAAGATGGCTACGAATTCTTTCGTTTTTGGAGCGTTCAATTGAAGCTGATCCAAAACGATCAAGTTATTATCCAGAACTTTCGAAGACAAAGCGGATTTGATCGCTAAGCGACGAACTTTTCTAGGTAATTTGAAACCATAGCTGCGAGGAGTTGGTCCGAAAACCGTACCGCCGCCTTTCCATTGTGGAGCGCGGATACTACCTTGACGAGCGCGGCCAGTTCCTTTTTGTTTCCAAGGTTTACGACCACCGCCGCGAACTTCCGAACGACCTTTGGTCTTGTGAGTTCCTTGACGCACAGCTGCTTGTTGCAATAGAACAGCTTCGTGAATCGCGTGAACGTGAGGCTCAATTCCGAAAACAACGTCAGACAGTTCAACTTCTCCTACCTGAGCACCTGTTACATTATATAAAGCTACTTTTGGCATTCTGTCTTCCTCCTTTCTTACTTTTTAACAGCAGACTTAACGCTAACATAGCTGTTTGTAGGACCAGGAATGGAACCTTTTACTAGCAATACGTTACGCTCAGCATCTACTTTAATGATTTGCAGGTTTTGCAAAGTTACTGTTTCATTACCCATTTGTCCTGGCAGGTTTTTACCTTTAGGAACACGGTTTGCTTGAATGGAACCCATGGAACCTGGTCCTCTGTGATAACGGGAGCCGTGAGCCATTGGTCCGCGGGATTGGTTATGTCTTTTGATGTTACCTTGGAACCCTTTACCTTTGGAAGTACCCGTTACATCAACGAATTCGCCCTCTGCGAACAGATCTGCTTTCAGCTCTTGGCCAACTTCGTAGTCACCCAACTGAACACCGCGAATTTCTTTAACGTAGCGCTTAGGCGTTGCCCCTGCTTTTTTGGCATGGCCAAGCTCTGGTTTAATGATTCTGCTTGCTTTCACATCATCAAAACCGATTTGGATCGACTCATATCCGTCGTTATCCACATCTTTCTTCTGAAGAACCACACATGGTCCCGCTTGAATGACAGTTACCGGAACTACGTTACCATCCGGAGTAAACAACTGTGTCATTCCTAGTTTTTTCCCTAAGATACCTTTCATCGTTGACACCTCTTTTCCTTCCTAAACGTTCGATTCTATAATTGTTTTACAGTTTGATCTCGATGTCAACGCCAGACGGCAAGTCTAGACGCATCAAAGCATCAACTGTTTGTGGTGTTGGATTCACAATATCGATAAGACGCTTATGCGTACGCATTTCGAATTGCTCACGCGAATCCTTGTACTTGTGTACCGCACGAAGAATCGTGATGATTTGCTTCTCTGTCGGAAGCGGAATCGGACCGGATACACCTGCACCGGAACGCTTGGCAGTTTCCACGATTTTCTCAGCTGATTGATCAATGATTCTGTGATCATAAGCTTTCAAACGGATACGAATTTTTTGCTTTGCCATATAAGTCCCTCCTTCTATCGCCCAATTTAGTATCGGACATACTCCGCGAAAATTCTCCAACGCCTTCCCCATGGCAAAGGGTCCGGGTGTGTCGGCAACCTTTCACATCATCGCAACGTCACAGACCAACGTTTAATATTATATAAAAAATAAAAGTGAAATGCAAGCGAAATTTTAGGCATTTGCATAAAAAAACACTCACCGCGTTGGCGATGAGTGTTTCTTCTATTATAAAGGAATTACTTGGAGATTGTAGCAACCGCGCCCGCACCAACAGTACGTCCGCCTTCACGAATCGCGAAGCGTGTTCCTTCTTCGATCGCGATTGGGGAGATCAGTTGAACGGAAACTGTGATGTTGTCGCCTGGCATAACCATTTCAGTACCTTCTGGCAGGTTGATGATACCAGTTACGTCAGTTGTACGGAAATAGAATTGTGGACGGTAGCCAGTGAAGAAAGGCTTGTGACGGCCACCCTCTTCTTTTGTCAAAACGTAGATTTGTGCGGAAAACTCAGTGTGAGGTTTCACGGAACCTACTTTTGCAAGAACTTGTCCACGCTCGATGTCTTTGCGGTCTACACCACGAAGAAGGGCACCGATGTTGTCACCAGCTTGAGCGGAGTCAAGCAATTTACGGAACATCTCTACGCCTGTTACAACGCATTTACGAGTTTCTTCCGCGATACCAACGATTTCAACCTCGTCTTGTACTTTAACAGTACCACGCTCTACACGGCCTGTAGCAACTGTACCACGACCTGTGATGGAGAATACGTCCTCGACAGGCATAAGGAAAGGCTTGTCAGTTTGACGCTCAGGAGTTGGGATGTAAGTGTCAACTTGCTCGAACAACTCAACGATTTTGTCAGCCCAAGGACCGTCTGGGTTTTGAAGAGCTTCACGAGCTGCGCCGCGGATGATTGGAGTGTCATCGCCTGGGAACTCATACTCGTTAAGAAGGTCGCGAACTTCCATCTCAACCAGTTCAAGCAACTCTTCGTCTTCAACCATGTCGCATTTGTTCAAGAATACAACGATGTAAGGTACGCCTACTTGGCGGGACAGAAGGATGTGCTCACGAGTTTGTGGCATAGGACCGTCAGCTGCGGAAACAACCAGGATCGCTCCGTCCATTTGAGCAGCACCAGTGATCATGTTTTTAACATAGTCGGCGTGACCTGGGCAGTCAACGTGTGCGTAGTGACGGTTAGGTGTTTCGTACTCAACGTGAGCTGTGGAGATTGTGATACCGCGCTCGCGCTCTTCTGGTGCTTTATCGATTTGGTCGAATGCTACTGCAGCTCCACCGTATCTTTTGGACAATACAGTTGTGATAGCAGCTGTTAGAGTTGTTTTACCATGGTCAACGTGACCGATAGTACCGATGTTAACATGCGGTTTATTACGTTCAAATTTAGCCTTTGCCATTTTAAACGATTCCTCCTTAGAGTGACTATTAGTTTTATATTAAGCGCCTTTGCCTTTTGCAATAATTTCTTCTGCAATGGACTTAGGTACTTCTTCATAATGGGAAAGTTCCATGGAGTACACACCACGGCCTTGAGTTCTCGAACGAAGTGTTGTGGAGTATCCAAACATTTCGGACAAAGGCACCTTAGCACGGATGATTTGCGCACCATGACGGTTATCCATACCTTCGATACGTCCACGACGGGAGTTAAGGTCACCCATAACATCGCCCATGTACTCTTCTGGTACAGTAACTTCAACCTTCATGATTGGCTCAAGAAGAACCGGCTTACATTTGTCTTTGGCAGCTTTAAGCGCCATGGAACCTGCGATTTTGAACGCCATTTCGTTGGAGTCAACATCGTGGTAGGAACCATCGACAACTGTAGCTTTGATGTCTACTAGAGGGAATCCGGCAAGAACCCCGTTCTTCATAGACTCTTCAATACCCGCTTGGATCGGAGCGATGTATTCACGAGGAATCGAACCACCCACGATTTTGCTTTCGAATACAAATCCAGCGCCTGCTTCTTGAGGCTCGAACTCAACCCAACAATGTCCGTATTGACCACGGCCACCGGATTGGCGAACGAATTTACCTTCAACTTTAGCAGCAGCACGGAATGTTTCACGGTAAGCAACTTGCGGTTTACCTACGTTGGTTTCTACTTTGAATTCACGTAGCATACGGTCAACGAGGATCTCAAGGTGAAGCTCACCCATACCTGCGATGATCGTTTGTCCAGTTTCTTCATCCGTAGAAGCACGGAAAGTAGGATCTTCTTCAGATAGTTTTTGCAACGCGATACCCATTTTGTCTTGGTCCGCTTTCGTTTTCGGCTCAACAGCAAGCTGGATAACCGGTTCAGGGAAGTTCATGGACTCAAGGATTACTGGGTTCTTCTCGTCACAAAGTGTATCTCCTGTCGTTGTATCTTTCAGACCAACGGCAGCCGCGATATCACCGGAGTATACGATGCTGATTTCTTGACGGCTGTTCGCATGCATTTGCAGAATACGACCAACGCGCTCACGCTTACCTTTTGTCGCATTAACGACATAGGAACCGGAGTTCAGAACACCAGAGTATACGCGGAAGAATGTTAGGCGACCAACGAAAGGATCCGTCATGATTTTGAACGCAAGCGCCGAGAACGGCTGATCGTCAGCGGACTTACGAGTCACTTCGGTACCATCTTCAAGTACACCTTTGATATCAGGAACGTCAATTGGAGCCGGCAGGTAATCGATAACCGCATCCAACATCAATTGAACACCTTTGTTACGGTAGGAGGAACCTGCGATAACAGGGAAGATTTTAACCTCTACAACACCCTTACGAAGCGCTGCTTTGATTTCTGCCACTGTCAGTTCTTCGCCTTCGAGATATTTCATTGTAAGCTCTTCATCAAGCTCAGCAACTTTCTCGACAAGCTCCAAACGAAGTTCTGCTACTTTATCTTTGAACTCAGCAGGAATTTCGACTTTCTCGATGTCCTTGCCAAGATCGTCTTTGTACATGTATGCAACTTCTTCAACTAGGTCAATGATACCTTTGAAATCACTCTCAGCACCAATTGGAAGTTGAATAGCGACTGCATTTGCACCAAGCTTATCACGCATGGATTGAACAACTTGCAGGAAGTCTGCACCGATGATATCCATTTTGTTAACATAAGCGATACGTGGGACGTGGTATTTATCAGCTTGTCTCCAAACTGTTTCGGATTGAGGTTCAACGCCCTCTTTCGCGCTAAATACACCTACTGCTCCGTCCAACACGCGTAGGGAACGCTCTACCTCAACGGTAAAGTCAACGTGCCCCGGGGTATCGATAATATTGATGCGGTGACCGTTCCATTGCGCAGTTGTAGCGGCGGAAGTAATCGTGATTCCGCGCTCTTGCTCCTGCTCCATCCAGTCCATCGTAGCCGCACCTTCGTGCACTTCTCCGATTTTGTGAACTTTACCAGTGTAGTACAAGATACGCTCTGTAGTTGTCGTCTTACCAGCATCGATATGAGCCATGATCCCGATATTACGCGTGTTTGCTAAGGAGAACTCTCTAGCCATAGGTCGTTTTTTCTCCTTTCAGTATGTGAATCAAAATTCTACCAACGATAGTGAGCGAACGCTTTGTTTGCTTCAGCCATCTTGTGTGTATCTTCACGTTTCTTAACGGAAGCACCTGTGCTATTGCTAGCATCGATAATTTCGTTTGCCAATCTTTCTTCCATCGTCTTCTCACCGCGAAGACGGGAGTAGTTGACCAACCAACGCAAACCAAGAGTAGTACGACGCTCTGGTTTAACTTCGATCGGCACTTGATAGTTAGCACCACCAACACGGCGAGCTTTAACCTCAAGAACTGGCATGATGTTTTTGATAGCTTGCTCGAACACTTCCATCGGCTCTTTACCTGTGCGATCTTGCACTAGGTTAAAAGCGTTATATAGAATGGACTGTGCCACCCCTCTTTTTCCATCGATCATAATACGATTGATAAGACGAGTAACAAGTTTGCTATTATAAATCGGATCTGGCAATACGTCTCTGCGAGTAACTGGACCTTTACGAGGCATAGTTATCCCCCTTTCTTCTAAGAATCATCCCTGATTGTTGTTGCTTACTTTTTAACTTTCGGACGTTTAGTACCGTATTTGGAACGAGCTTGCTTACGGTTGTTAACACCGGAAGTATCAAGCGCGCCGCGAACGATGTGATAACGCACCCCTGGAAGGTCTTTTACCCGTCCGCCACGGATCATAACAACGCTATGCTCTTGCAGGTTGTGACCGATACCCGGAATATAGGCAGTCACCTCAATACGGTTCGTCAAGCGAACACGAGCATATTTACGAAGTGCAGAGTTCGGCTTCTTAGGAGTCATTGTGCCTACACGCGTGCAAACACCACGTTTTTGAGGAGCGCTCAAATCCGTTGCCTCTCTTTTCAAAGCGTTGAACCCTTTTTGCAAAGCAGGTGATTTGGATTTATCCACCTTAGCTTGGCGACCTTTACGTACTAGTTGGTTAATAGTTGGCATTTCGTTACCTCCTCCCTACAGTCATAACATATTGTGCTTCTTGCAAGCCCACAGATCCAGGCGAGTCATAAATGAGCAAAGAGAAAGTCTTTGCCTAGGGCGCTGCAAAAGTTTCAACAACTTTATGTACACCATCCCACTAACAAAAACATCTTAAGCGTTTATTCATTTACAACAGCTGCTACCGCAGCTCCAACTTCAATACCACACGCTTTACCCAGCATCTTCATAGAATCTACGTAGGTTACAGGTATACTCTTCTGCTCGCAGAGAGCAACCAGCTTTATCGTCAATCGCGGATCTGCATCTTTGGAAACAAACACTTCAACAGCCTTATCTTGCTCGACTATCTTAGTTACTTTCTTCGTCCCTACACTTATATTCTTCGCCTGTTTGACTTTATCATAAGACATAAGGCACCCCCTCTATTGAAAGGAAAGAATATCAACTTAGGCACACTACGATATATTAGCATTTTGGTATTGCCATGTCAAGGACGATCTTCGAATCACTTTATTAAAAAATTGTAATGCTGCATGTTAAACCGAAAGAGACAGCCATATGGCCGTCCCTCCCGGATTATACAGCTATTATTCAACCGCAACGGTTTCTTTCTCCAAATCCTCATCTTGCACGAGCACTTCGTTCGGATCCGTAATGCGGATGTTCCGGTAACGCGGCATTCCCGTACCTGCAGGGATGAGTTTACCGATAATAACGTTCTCCTTCAGACCTAACAGCTGGTCAACCTTGCCTTTGATCGCTGCATCCGTCAAGACACGCGTTGTCTCTTGGAAAGACGCCGCGGACAAGAAGGAATCCGTCTCCAGAGACGCCTTCGTAATACCGAGCAAGATCGGTCTTGCTACGGCCGGCTCATTACCGGCGAACAACGCAACTTTGTTGGCTGCTTCGTATTCGTGAATATCTACGAAAGAGCCTGGCAACAGCGTTGTATCTCCGGCGTCTACGATGCGGATTTTCCGCAACATTTGACGAACCATAACTTCGATATGCTTATCGTTAATTTCTACCCCTTGGTTACGGTAAACGCGTTGAACTTCTTGCAGAATGTAGTTCTGCACGCCGCGGATACCTTTGATGCGCAGCATTTCTTTCGGATCGATGGATCCGTCCGTCAGCTCATCTCCGGCCTCTACCTGCTGGTTCAAGGATACACGTACACGGGATCCGAATGGAACCGCATAGACCTTGGACTCCGCTTCACCTTGGACTTCGATTTCACGACGGTCCTTCGCTTCACGGATTTCTTTGACGATACCGTCAATTTCGGAAATGATCGCTTGACCTTTCGGATTACGCGCTTCGAAAAGCTCTTGAATACGCGGCAAACCTTGCGTAATATCGTCTCCGGCAACACCACCGGTATGGAACGTACGCATCGTCAACTGAGTTCCCGGCTCACCGATGGATTGGGCGGCAATAATACCTACAGCCTCACCGATCTCAACGAATTGGCCAGTCGCCAAGTTACGACCGTAACATTTCTTACATACGCCGTGGTTCGTACGGCAGCTAAGAACGGATCGAATTTGCAATCTTTCGATGCCGGAATCAATAATCGCGTCCGCGATATCGGATTCGATCAATTCGTTGCGCTGAACGATAACTTCGCCGGTTTGCGGATGACGTACCGTTTCGAACGCATAACGTCCTTCAATACGGTCATACAGGTCTTCAATAACCTCTTTACCGTCTTGAATTTTGCTGACCATGAAGCCTTTGTCCGTACCGCAATCGTCCTCACGAACGATAACGTCTTGGGCAACGTCAACGAGACGACGAGTCAAGTAACCGGAGTCGGCTGTACGAAGCGCCGTATCGGCAAGACCTTTACGCGCACCGTGTGTAGAAATAAAGTACTCCAAGATTGTTAAGCCTTCACGGAAGTTGGATTTAATCGGCAACTCCATAATTTTACCGGATGGATTCGCCATCAAACCACGCATACCGCCAAGCTGAGTAATCTGCGATTTGTTACCCCGTGCTTTGGATTCCACCATCATGGAGATGGAGTTGTATTTATCAAGGGATTTCATCAGGATATCCGTGATTTCATCCTTCGCTTTACTCCAGATCGCAATGACGCGGTCATAACGCTCTTCATCCGTAATCAAACCGCGGCGGTATTGATTCGTGACTACGCGAACTTTCTCTTCGCACTCTTTGAGGATTCCTTCTTTTTCACTAGGAACCACAACGTCGGAGACAGCAACGGTAATACCCGCTCTAGTGGAATACGTGAAGCCGAGCTCTTTGATTTTATCAAGGATCATCGACGTCTGAGTCGTGTGGTATTTGCGGAAGCACTCGGCGATAATCGAACCCAGGTACTCCTTACCTACCGCTTTGTTCTCAGGACGTTCTGCCATAATGGATCTCAGGTCCGCACCTTTGTCGAATACAAAGTGTGAGTCCGGAATACCGTTCAGCAAGTTCGTTTTGGTAGGCTCATTGATGAATGGGAAATCCGCTGGATAGATCTCATTCATAATGATTTTACCAACTGTCGTAATCAGTATTGCATTTTGTTGTTTCTCCGTGAAGCTCGTTTTGTTCAGAGCTCTGGCCGGAATCGCAACACGCGCATGCAGCGCCAATTTGCCGGATTGATAGGAGGAAACAGCCTCATTGACAGTTCTTAGAATTGCGCCTGCACCTTTGGCGTATTTGTTGTCGGTTGTCAAATAGAAGCTTCCCAGAACCATATCCTGTGAAGGTGTAACAACCGGCTTGCCGTCCTTCGGATTCAGAATGTTACCTGCCGCCAGCATCAGCAAACGAGCTTCAGCTTGAGCTTCGGAAGACAACGGTACGTGCACGGCCATTTGGTCACCGTCGAAGTCAGCGTTGTACGCTGTACATACGAGCGGATGCAGCTTGATGGCGCGGCCTTCCACGAGAATCGGCTCGAACGCCTGAATCCCGAGTCTGTGCAATGTGGGGGCACGGTTCAGCAGAACCGGATGCTCCTTAATGACTTCTTCCAGTACATCCCATACATCCGGACTTACGCGTTCAACTTTACGCTTCGCACTCTTGATGTTATGAGCCAATCCTTTATTCACAAGCTCTTTCATAACGAAAGGCTTGAACAGTTCAAGTGCCATTTCCTTCGGAAGACCACATTGGTACATCTTCAGGTTCGGTCCTACTACGATAACGGAACGACCGGAGTAGTCAACACGTTTACCGAGCAAGTTTTGACGGAAACGTCCCTGCTTCCCTTTCAGCATATGGCTGAGGGATTTCAGCGGACGGTTACCAGGACCCGTTACCGGACGGCCGCGGCGGCCGTTATCGATCAATGCGTCGACGGCTTCCTGCAGCATACGCTTCTCGTTCTGAACGATGATGTCCGGCGCACCGAGGTCGAGCAATCTTTTGAGACGGTTGTTACGGTTGATCACGCGGCGGTACAAATCGTTCAAGTCGGAAGTCGCGAAGCGGCCCCCGTCAAGCTGTACCATCGGACGAAGCTCCGGCGGGATAACCGGAAGCACGTCGAGAATCATCCAACCCGGCAAGTTCTTGGAGTTACGGAATGCTTCCATAACTTCCAAACGCTTGATCGCACGGTTACGGCGCTGACCTTGCGCCGTTTTGAGTTCTTCCTTCAGCGTATCGACTTCACGCTCGATATCGATATCGATGAGAAGCTTCTTAACAGCTTCCGCACCCATACCGGCTTGGAACGCATAGCCGTACTTCTCGCGGTAGCTGCGGTATTCTTTCTCCGAAAGCAGTTGTTTCTTCTCAAGAGGCGTATCCCCTGGATCCGTTACAACATAGGAAGCGAAGTAGATGATCTCTTCCAAGGATCTTGGAGACATATCCAACGCAAGCCCCATGCGGCTTGGAATCCCTTTGAAGTACCAGATGTGCGATACAGGAGCAGCAAGCTCAATGTGCCCCATACGCTCACGGCGTACTTTCTGGCGGGTTACTTCCACGCCACAGCGGTCACAAACGACGCCCTTGTAACGGACGCGTTTGTATTTACCGCAATGACATTCCCAATCTTTGGTAGGTCCGAAGATCTTTTCACAGAAAAGACCTTCTTTCTCAGGCTTTAAAGTTCTGTAGTTAATGGTTTCCGGCTTTTTTACTTCCCCACGGGACCAAGAGCGAATTTTATCGGGTGACGCCAGACCGATTTTCATAAACTCGAAGTTGTTAACGTCCATCAGGAGCAACCCTCCTTTTAGAATTTATACCACAGTGCAGTGAATCGTTCTCGATCTATTGTGGCGATCTATTATTCGTTGACTCCAAGCTCAGAGCCCTCGAGATTAAGGTTAAGTTTGTCGCTGGTGACTTCGTCGTCATCGTCAGCCTCTTTCATTTCGATCTCCTCTTCGTCGCCGGACAGGATTTTGACATCCATACCCAAACTTTGAAGCTCTTTGATCAAAACTTTGAACGATTCCGGAACGCCCGGTTCTGGAACATTCTCGCCTTTGACGATGGACTCATACGTTTTCACACGGCCCACGACATCATCGGATTTGACAGTGAGGATCTCTTGCAGCGTATAGGCAGCACCGTATGCTTCAAGCGCCCATACCTCCATCTCCCCGAAACGCTGTCCGCCGAACTGCGCCTTACCACCCAGCGGCTGCTGAGTAACAAGTGAGTAAGGACCTGTGGAACGGGCATGGATTTTGTCGTCAACCATGTGCGCCAATTTGATCATGTACATCACGCCGACCGTTACTTCACGCTCAAACGGTTCGCCTGTACGGCCATCGTACAGAATCGTTTTGCCGTTACGCTGCATGCCGGCTTCTTCCATCGCATCGAATACGTCATACTCGCGCGCTCCGTCGAATACCGGCGTAGCTGCATGAATACCCAAGTATTTGGATGCCATACCCAAGTGAACCTCAAGCACCTGCCCGATGTTCATCCGCGATGGAACCCCTAGAGGGTTCAACACGACTTCAACCGGCGTACCGTCCGGAAGGAAAGGCATATCTTCTTCAGGAAGAATACGCGCGACAACCCCTTTGTTTCCGTGACGTCCCGCCATTTTATCGCCTTCGGAAATTTTCCGTTTCTGTGCGATATAAACACGAACCAGTTGATTCACGCCAGGAGGCAGCTCATCGCCGTTCTCACGCGTAAATACTTTCACATCTACGACGATACCGTCCGTACCATGCGGCACGCGAAGCGATGTATCGCGCACTTCACGAGCCTTCTCACCGAAGATCGCGTGCAGCAATCTTTCTTCCGCCGTAAGCTCAGTCACACCTTTTGGCGTTACTTTACCTACGAGAATGTCGCCTGCGCCGATTTCGGCACCGACACGGATAATGCCGCGCTCGTCAAGATTTTTCAGCGCATCTTCCCCGACGTTCGGGATGTCGCGCGTAATTTCTTCAGGTCCAAGCTTCGTATCACGCGCTTCGGACTCGTATTCCTCAATGTGAATCGATGTGTACACATCTTCTTTGACCAGCTTTTGGCTGAGCAGGATCGCATCCTCGTAGTTGTACCCTTCCCAAGTCATGAAGGCTACGACAACGTTGCGCCCAAGCGCCAATTCGCCTTGTTCGGTCGATGGTCCGTCCGCCAGAATGTCGCCGGCTTTAATAAGCTGCCCCTTCTTCACGATCGGACGTTGGTTGATGCAAGTACCTTGGTTGGAACGCATAAACTTGTGAAGCTTATATTTGACGATATTGCCGCTGACCAGCTTACCGTCCACCATTTCCTGGCGGCGCAGCCAAATTTCGTTAGCAGCAGCTTTCTCAATAATTCCATCGAATTTGGAGACAATACATACTCCCGAGTCTTTAGCGACCTTATGCTCCATCCCTGTACCAACGAGAGGGGCTTTAGGGATAAGAAGCGGAACCGCTTGACGCTGCATGTTCGATCCCATCAACGCGCGGTTGGAGTCATCGTTCTCAAGGAACGGAATCAATGCCGTCGCAACGGAAACAACCTGTTTCGGGGAAACGTCCATGTAGTCGACACGCTCAACCGGCAGCGTTAAGTTATCGTCCTTGTAACGAACGATAATCGCTGAATCGACGAACTTGTTGTCCTCGGTCAACTGCGCGTTCGCTTGCGCGATAACGTAGTTATCCTCTTCGTCCGCTGTCAGGTACGCGATTTGGTCTGTAACGACACCTGTCTTAGGGTCTACCCAACGGTATGGAGCCTCGATGAAGCCATACTCATTGATACGGGCAAACGTAGACAAGGAGTTAATCAAACCAATGTTCGGACCCTCCGGAGTCTCAATAGGACACATACGGCCATAGTGAGAGTGATGCACGTCACGAACTTCCATCCCCGCGCGCTCTCTCGTCAAACCGCCCGGTCCAAGTGCGGAGAGACGTCTCTTATGCGTCAGCTCGGCAAGCGGATTCGTTTGGTCCATGAACTGAGAAAGCTGGGAGCTTCCGAAGAACTCTTTGATAGATGCGATAACCGGACGAATGTTGATCAAAGCTTGCGGCGTAATAACGTTCGCATCTTGAATGGACATACGCTCACGTACGACGCGTTCCATACGGGACAAACCTATACGGAATTGGTTTTGCAGCAGCTCGCCTACAGAACGAAGTCTACGGTTACCCAAGTGGTCGATATCATCCGTATTCCCGATGCCGTGCAGCAAGTTAATGAAATAGTTGATGGACGAAATGATATCGGCCGGCGTGATGTTCTTAACGCTCTTGTCAATCGTGCCGTTGGAGATGACTTTCACGACCTTGCCCTCTTCCGTCGGCGAATACACGTTAATGCACTGAACAGGGATCGTATCCGCGCCAGTTACACCTTTTGGAATAGAGAACTCTTTGTAGCCTGCGCCTTTCTCGATGAAAGGTAGAATCTCATCCAGCACACGGCGATCAAGCAGCTGTCCAGCTTCCGCGATGATCTCGCCCGTCTCGGTATCGACCAAAGTTTCAGCCAAACGCTGATTGAACAATCTATTTTTGATGTGTAATTTCTTGTTGATTTTGTAACGGCCTACGTTAGCCAAATCATAACGCTTCGGATCAAAGAAACGAGCGACGATCAAGCTTCGCGCATTATCCAGCGTAGGCGGCTCACCCGGACGAAGACGTTCGTAAATCTCGATCAACGCTTTCTCCGTAGAGTCCGTGTTATCTTTGTCGAGCGTATTGCGAATATATTCGTTATCGCCGAGCAAATCCAGAATCTCTGCATCCGTCCCAAAACCTAGGGAACGCAGCAATACCGTTACCGGGATTTTACGTGTGCGATCGATACGAACGTAAATAATATCCTTCGCGTCCGTCTCAAGCTCCAACCACGCACCGCGGTTCGGAATGACCGTTGCGGTGTAAGTTTTTTTGCCGTTTTTATCCACTTTCGTGCTATAATAAACGCTAGGGGAACGAACGAGCTGGGAGACGATTACACGCTCCGCACCGTTAATAATGAACGTCCCCGTGTCGGTCATGATAGGGAAATCCCCCATGAACACTTCTTGTTCCTTGACCTCACCGGTTTCCTTATTAATCAAACGGACTTTGACTCTTAACGGAGCCGCGTAAGTTACGTCGCGTTCCTTGGATTCATCAACCGAATACTTAGGATCGCCTAAGCTATAGTCAATAAACTCCAGTACCAGGTTACCTGTAAAATCCTGAATCGGGGAGATATCTTGAAACATCTCGCGTAATCCCTCTTCCAAAAACCACTCATACGATTTTTGCTGGATTTCAATCAGGTTTGGAATGCCCAGCACCTCATTAATTCGTGCATAAGTCCTGCGTTTACGTCGTCCAAATTGAACAAGATGTCCCGCCAACTTTCATTCACCCCTCAACTCTACTCAATAAATAAAAAGAAGAAGAAAAACCTCGACCGACGTACACTCAGGACGCCTCCGTATTGGAGCCCGTCCGAATCGAGTGACTATATGGATGAAGATTTTTCCCTGTAATCAGTAATACTTCCAAATATTTCTTCCCATCCTGTTAGAATTTCCTAAAATTCAAACATTATACGTTACAAGTTCAAATTTTATTCATTCTGGAGGAAAAAAAGACTTGACATTTTTGTTAACTAAAGACATGTGTCCCATCTTAATACTGACATTTTTTAATAATACCACATGTGAAAAGTCAAGTCAAATAAATTTCCACGACTGTCCGTTACATGGCTCGCCTTCAGGAGACAAAACTTCACTTCGTAGCTTTAAGAATCTTGTAACCTTTATCCTTGGAAACTTCGAGGACCTCGCTATAGATCGACTCCAGCTTCTTCATCGCCGAAGGCGCTCCCTGCTTCTTCTGAATGACGACCCAGATCGAGCCGCCTTCCACTAGACAATCGTAAGCATCCGTGAATATACGATGTACGACTTCCTTACCGGCACGGATCGGCGGATTCGTCAACACAGCGTCGAAGCGCTGGTCCTTCACCTGCTCCAGGAGATCGCTCTGCAGAATCGACACATTGGAGATGCCGTTGCGCCGCGCGTTTTCCGCGCTGAGCTCAACAGCCCGTTCATTAATGTCGACCATTGTCACATGCCCCTTCGGACATATCGCCGCAGCACTTAAACCAATCGGCCCGTACCCGCACCCGACATCCAGCACCCGGGCATCTTCCTTCAGCTGCATCGTTTCGATCAGAAGCTTGCTGCCATAATCCACGCCTTTTTTGGAGAAAACGCCGGCATCCGTCAGGAATGTATACGTCTTGCCACGCAGTACTTCTTGGGCTGCCTGAATATCGCGCTTCGCCGTTGGACGCTGCGTATAATAATGCTCTGACACGCTAAGATTCCCTCCTCTTTTTTTACCTATAGGAAAATCTATAACTCAAGAGCGTTCCTAAGGCTTTCCTAAGGGCAAAAACTTAGGTTAAAAAAACCTCTTGAAGGCAAGCTTCAAGAGGTTTCCTACAGAAGAAATTACTTAACTTCAACAGTTGCGCCAGCTTCAGTAAGCTTAGCTTTAACAGCTTCTGCTTCTTCGGAGCTAACTTTTTCTTTGATTGGTTTTGGAGCGCCGTCAACCAAGTCTTTCGCTTCTTTCAGGCCAAGACCTGTGATTTCGCGAACTACTTTGATTACGTTGATTTTGGAAGCACCAGCGTTAGTCAAGATAACATCAAACTCAGTTTGAGCTTCTTCAACTGCTGCTGCTGCGCCACCGCCAACTGCTACTGGAGCAGCTGCTGTTACGCCAAACTCTTCTTCAATTGCTTTAACCAGGTCGTTCAATTCCAAGATTGTCATGCCTTTGATTGCTTCTAGGATCGTTGCATTTGTGCTCATGGTTAAACCTCCGTTATCATTAATAAATTTAGTTGTTTTTGTAAAACAAAATTAAGCTTGACCTTCAGCTTCTTTTTTCTCAGCAACTGCTTTAACAGCAAGTGCAAAGTTACGAACAGGAGCTTGAAGAACGCTAAGCAACATGGAGAGAAGACCATCTCTGGATGGAAGCTCAGCAAGTGCCTTGATTTGATCGTATCCAACTACGCGGCCTTCGACCACGCCAGCTTTCACGCTCAACTGATCATTCTTTTTAGCAAATTCAGTCAAGATTTTCGCAGGAGAGATCAAGTCGTCTTTGCTGAAAGCAATAGCTGTAGGACCAGTTAAGTACTCATCCAATTCAGTCAGCTCAGCTTGAGCAGTAGCGCGTCTTGCCAAGGAGTTCTTAAGAACTGTAAATTCGATGCCAGCTTCACGTAAGCTCTTACGCAGCTGAGTTACTTGAGCTACGTTCAAACCACGGTAATCTGCTACGATTGTACAAGTGCTAGCTTTAAACTTCTCAGTTACTTCAGCTACCGCTTGTTGTTTCTCTGCAAGGATTTTCGCGTTTGCCATAGTACACCTCACTTCTTATGCATTTATGTTTCAAGTTCGCAAACAGTAGGAGCATCAGCATTCCTTATATACAATAAGAAATGCCTTCGTAGACGCTACGAAGGCATGATTTGTTCACTTTTTCCCTGACGTTTCAAAGAAATCGCTATATATATCATAACACCTCGGTAGGAAATTAAGCTCGTGGCACCTACTGTCTACGGTTTGCATATTCATTTTTAGGACCTTTGATAGAGTATCACGACCAGTAACCGAAGTCAACTGGAAGCTATTACTTATCTGAAGGAGTTTACGTTCACGCGAACACTTGGTCCCATTGTCGAGGATACAGCAATGTTTTTCAGGTATACACCTTTAGCAGCTGCCGGTTTCGCTCTAACAAGCGCATCAACCAATGCTTTGAAGTTCTCGTTCAACTTGTCAGCATCGAAAGATACTTTACCAAGCGGAGCATGGATTTGACCTGCTTTATCAAGACGGTACTCGATTTTACCAGCTTTGATCTCCTGAACAGCTTTGGTAACGTCGAAAGTAACTGTTCCTGCTTTAGGGTTTGGCATCAAACCTTTACCCCCGAGGATACGACCCAGTTTACCAACTTCGCTCATCATGTCTGGAGTAGCTACGCAAACGTCGAATTCGAACCAACCTTGTTGAATTTTGTTGATCATGTCTGCATCACCAACAAAATCTGCACCAGCCGCTTCAGCTTCTTTCGCTTTCTCGCCTTTGGCAAATACAAGCACGCGTTTTGTTTTACCAGTACCGTGTGGAAGTACAACGACACCACGAACAGCCTGGTCTTGTTTTCTTGGGTCTACACCCAGACGAACTGCAACATCTACAGTTTCATCGAATTTAGCAGGAGCTGTCTTCTTAACAAGCTCGATTGCTTCTGACGGATCGTACAAGGTTTCAGCGTTAACAAGCTGAGCTACCTCGCGGTATTTTTTACCGTGTTTAGGCATAATCTATAATCCTCCTTAGTGGTATTAGCGGATAATCCTCCCACCGAGCGACCTTGAAGTTTTCGCGGAAAACCTCTTCATAAGCCCGTGGCTTAAACAGTCGCATTCCTTGCGGAATTAATCTTCGATGACGATTCCCATGCTGCGAGCAGTACCTTCAACCATACGCATTGCAGCCTCAACGGATGCAGCATTCAGGTCAGGCATTTTTTGCTCAGCGATTTCACGAACTTTTGCACGTTTCACAGTTGCAACTTTCTTTTTGTTAGGTTCGCCGGATCCTTTTTCGATACCAGCAACGACGCGAAGAAGAACTGCAGCCGGAGGCGTTTTGGTGATGAATGTAAAGGAGCGATCCTCGAAAACTGTGATTTCAACCGGAATAATCAGGCCTACTTGATCAGCAGTACGAGCATTGAACTCTTTACAGAAAGCCATAATGTTCACACCTGCTTGACCCAGAGCTGGACCGATCGGTGGTGCTGGATTTGCTTTCGCAGCTTGAACTTGAAGCTTAACCACTTTAATTACCTTTTTTGCCATGATAGACACCTCCTGTGTATAATATAGATCCCACTAACGAAGGTCTATCCCGAGGAATAGACCTGGTAGAAACCCTTGGTTGTCTTAGTTCTATAGCTTTTCCACTTGGTCGAAATCGAGCTCAAGCGGGGTTTCCCTACCAAACATGTTGACATGCACCTTAAGTTTACCCTTGTCCGCCACAATTTCTTCAACAGAGCCGACAAAGTTTGCGAAAGGTCCCACCTTGACGCGTACGGTTTCTTTGAGTTCGAAGTCGATCTTCGCCTTCGGCTCTTCCATCCCCATATGCTTCAAAATAGATTCAACTTCCTCAGGTAACAATGCAGTCGGTTTAGAGCCGGATCCCGTAGATCCTACGAATCCGGTAACTCCTGGCGTGTTTCGAACGACATACCAAGAGTCATCCGTTTGAATCATTTCGACGAGAACGTAGCCCGGGTAAACTTTGCGCATGACAACTTTCTTCTTGCCATCCTTGTTCACCAGTTCCTCTTCCATCGGCACGAGCACGCGGAAGATCTTATCCGTCATCTCCATGGATTCAACACGTTTCTCCAGGTTGGCTTTCACTTTGTTTTCATACCCTGAATAGGTATGTACGACGTACCATCTTTTTTCCATGAATAAATTCACCTATAGTCCTGTTTTTATTTAAAAACAAGGCGCAGCAACTCAGAAATTCCAAGATCCAACACAAAAAAATAAACAGCGACAAAAGCTACCGTTCCCAATACGACAAGCGTATAGGTGATCATCTCTTTGCGGCTTGGCCACTTGACCTTTTTGAGTTCTGACCAGCTGTCGGTGAAGAAGGAAAAAGTGGATCCGAAGCTTTGTCTCATTCTAGCCAAGAACCCCACAAACTACACCTCCAAAGAACTACCTAGTCTCGCGATGAGCAGTATGTTCATTGCAAAATTTGCAATATTTCTTCAACTCAATACGGTCGGGATTGTTGCGCTTATTTTTAGTGGATGCATAGTTTCTTTGTTTGCAATTTGTGCACGCTAATGTGATGATGACCCGCATGATGTACACCTCCTACAGACACGTTCTAATTAAAGCCCTTCGAAGCGCGTCAAAAAGAAAGCGACTTTTAGGGCTACCTGAAATACTTTATCACAACCCGCAACGGAGTGTCAAGGCGCTGTCTCACAATTGCGAGAGTATCACCAGTATTGACGGCTCGCTGCGTTGTTAAACCTCTTACAAACAAAACACCCGCGGCGCCTGGTAGGAACCCAGAAACCGCGGGACATTCTACAAATCTCTAACTTCCAAATAGCGTTCCAGCTTGCGTTTGACACGTTGAAGAGCATTATCAATCGACTTAACATGGCGATCCAAATCCACCGCAATCTCTTGGTAGGATCTGCCATCCAAATAGAGCATAAGAACCCTACGTTCCAAGTCGCTCAATATTTCTCCCATTTTATCTTCAAGACCTGTAAATTCCTCTTGATTGATCACAAGCTCCTCAGGATCAGTGACCCTGGAACCGCTAATGACGTCAAGCAGCGTTCGATCAGAATCTTCATCATAGATAGGCTTGTCCAATGATACGTAGGAATTAAGAGGTATGTGCTTCTGACGCGTTGCCGTCTTAATAGCCGTGATGATCTGTCGAGTAATGCACAGCTCAGCAAAGGCTTTGAATGAAGCAAGCTTGTCTCCTCGGAAGTCGCGGATAGATTTATATAAACCTATCATGCCTTCCTGCACAATATCTTCTCGGTCTGCACCTATCAAAAAATAAGAACGTGCTTTGGCACGCACAAAATTCTTATATTTATTGATAAGGTATTCCAAAGCTTCGCTACTGCCTTCTCGGACTGCCTCGACAATGTCTTCATCTGGCTTGAGGTCATAATCGTACATTCTCAGTTCTTTGAGGTCGACACTCACCAACAATCCCTCCGGCCTGCAGGACTACCCAGATTCACATTAAAAGTTTAGGTTAAGTATACATGATGAAATCTCACACCGTCAACGGGGAAGCCCACCATTTCTAGCATTTGGATGGACTTACTCCCCTCTTCGCCATCGTTCGAACTGCGCCTTGAGCTCTCCGCTCAGCTTCCCCTCGAACGGATTGCGCTTCGTAGAAACCTCGGGTTTAATGCGTTCTCTAACCTCTTTGCGATTTTGCTTGATCTTAACGAGCAATTCGCCGGCCGGCAGCCGGAGAGCCCCCTTGCCGAAGATGACATGCTGTTCGATCATATCGGAAGTAGCGACATAGATTTGTCTGCGCCTTCCCATCAGATTCGTTACCAGCCGCTCGATCCGTTCGTCTGCGGTTTCCTTCTCCTTGGTGTAAAGCACGTTCAGCTTGCTTTGAACATATTTTTTCCCGAGTCCAGGAACCATATAAGCATCAAATACGAGATAGACCTTCATCCCGGAGTAAGACTGATATTCGGCCAGCATATGAATGAGCTTGTCTCGAGCACCTTCCAAATCCGTATCCTTCAGCTTATTCAGCTCCGGCCATGCGCCAATGATATTATAGCCGTCTACGATCAGGAATTCTTCCATCGGCCTTAGCTCTGATGACGTTGCCGAACCACTTCATACATGAGAACCCCCGCGGCGACGGAAGCGTTCAAGGAATTCACGTGTCCCGCCATAGGCAGCTTCACCAGGAAGTCGCACTTCTCTTTGATCAGCCTGCCCACGCCTTTGCCCTCATTACCGATTACAAGCGCAATCGGCATGTTGAAATTAGCTTTATACACATCTTGAGCTGCGGTAACATCCGTTCCTGCAACCCATACCCCTTGCTCTTTCAGCTGTTCGATCGTTTGCGCAATATTCGTTACACGGGCAACAGGAACGTATTCCACGGCGCCTGCGGAGGTTTTGGAAACCGTTGCCGTCAGACCGACCGAACGCCTCTTCGGAATGATGACCCCATGAACTCCCGTACAATCCGCCGTCCGCAGAATCGAACCCAAATTATGAGGGTCTTCGATCTCATCCAGAATCAGGATAAACGGATCCTGTCCCAGCGATTTCGCCTTAGCAATAATTTCTTCGACTTCCACATAAGCATAGGCCGCTACTTGGGCGATAACCCCTTGGTGCTGCAGCCCTTCCACCATTTGGTCAAGCTTGCGCTTGTCCGTAAATTGCACCAAAATACCCAAATTTTTGGCTTCCGCCACGATTGGGCCGGCAAACTGCTTCTGCGCATTCTCAGCTATCCAGATTTTGTTGATCGTCCGGCCGGCGCGAATGGCCTCCATGACGGAGTGCTTCCCGCCAATATATTCTTCTTCCATCCTTTTTCCTCCTAAAAATTCCGCTGCTGACAAAACTTACATCTACGCTTCGGACTTGGCACCAGCCTTATAGGCAAGCGCAAAATCCAATATTTCCTTCAAGCGGCTATAAGATTGCTTATAGTACAAATATCCGATTAAGCACTCAAACGCGGTGCTGTGCCGGTATTCCAGCACATCCGCGTTCTTCGCCGTCGTTCCTGATTTGGCGTTGCGCCCGCGCTTCACCATATCCGTCTCTTCTTCCGTCAGCATCGGCATCAACGCATCAAGCAGCTTGGCTTGCGCCTTGGCCGAAACATAACCGGTCGATGCCCTATGAAGATGGTTCGGCTTATGATTCCCGCTGGAGATCACATACTGCCGAATGTATACCTCGTAAACCGCATCCCCGATATAGGCCAGCACAATCGGATTCAGCAGATGCGGGCTTACGGCAGGCGGGTAAACGAACAAATTCGCTGCATCGTTCAAGGTTTCGCTCATTTGCGGCGCCAACGAATTCCTTGCGGCGTGTCCTCAAGGAATATCCCTTTCTCCGTGAGCAGATCACGAATTTCGTCCGCGCGCGCCCAGTTCTTCGACTTCCTCGCTTCCGTGCGCTCCACGATCAATTGCTCGATCTCTTCATCCAGCAATTCGTCGGCTTGTTTCGACAAAATCCCCAACGTTTGGTCGAACGCCTGCAGCTGATCCAGCAGCAGCTGAAGCGCCGCGGTATGAACCCGCTCCTGTTGGAGATATAGATTCGCTTCCGACACCAAATCAAATACGGCCGTAATCGCATCCGGCGTGTTGAAGTCGTCGTTCATCTTCTCGACGAATTGATTCGCAATGGCCGCAACGCGCGCAACCAGCGCTGCATCCGCATCGCCGGATGCGGATGCTGTAGCCAGCCGATGCTTCAAGTTGTCATTCGCGTTCTGGATGCGCTCCAGCGCGTTCGCCGCTTGCTTCAAGCTTTCATCGCTGAAGTTAAGCGGGTTGCGGTAATGAGCGGACAGCATGAAGAAGCGGAATACCTCCGGCTTCAACTGCTGCACGAGGTCGCGAATTAATATGCCGTTGCCCAGCGACTTGGACATCTTCTCATTGTCAATGTTCAAGAACGCATTGTGCAGCCAATAATTGGCCATCGGATGACCCGTTACCGCTTCCGTCTGAGCGATCTCGCACTCATGGTGCGGGAATGTCAAATCTTGGCCGCCGCCATGAATATCGATCGTTTCGCCCAAATATTTGCGCACCATCGCGGAGCACTCGATATGCCAGCCCGGACGGCCCTGGCCCCAGGGGCTATCCCAATAAATTTCCCCGGGCTTCGCCGCTTTCCACAGTACGAAGTCCTGCGGGTTCTCCTTCCGGTCGTCCACCTCAATCCGAATGCCGTATTGAAGCTCCTCCAGATTCTGATGCGACAGCTTGCCGTATTCGGCGAACTTGGTCGTGCGGTAATACACGTCGCCGCGCGCCTCATAAGCGTAGCCTTTCTCCACAAGAGCGGCGATGAACTCGATAATTTCCGGCATATTTTCCGTAACACGCGGATTCAAAGTAGCCTCATGCACACCCAGCGCCTTAATATCCTCCAAGAAAGCGGCGATGAACGTTTCCGCCAGCTCCGGCACCGTAACGCCCAGCTCCTCGGCTTTGCGGATCATTTTATCGTCAACGTCCGTGAAGTTCGTAATATAAGTAACCTCATACTTCTGCGATTCCAGGAAGCGCCGCACGACATCGAAGAAGATCACAGGCCTCCCGTTTCCGATATGAATATAGTTATATACAGTCGGGCCGCATACATACATTTTCACTTTGCCCGCTTCAATCGGGACGAATTCTTCCTTCTTGCGTGTTAGTGTGTTATACACTCTGAGCGTCATGTTCTCTCGCTCCTCCATTTCTGACCCGTTCTTGTTCAAGCTGCTTTTTGAGCTCGTTAATTTGCTGCTGCATTTCTTGGAATATATCAATAATGGGATCCGGCAAGTTGCCGTGATCCAAACGATTGACGCGCACCCCGTCCCGCTTCACAAGCTTGGCAGGCATCGTTACGACCGTACTGTTGGACGGAACCTCGTGAATGACCACGGCATTGGAACCGATACGCGAATTCTCGCCGACAAGGAAGGAGCCTAAGATCTTGGCGCCTGAACCGATAACAACATTATTGCCAATAGTCGGATGTCTCTTACCTTTCTCCTTGCCTGTTCCCCCGAGAGTAACCCCTTGATACAAAATGACGTCATCGCCGATTTCGCACGTTTCCCCGATCACTACGCCCATCCCATGGTCAATAAACAACCGCTTGCCGATTGTGGCTCCGGGATGAATCTCAATGCCCGTCATGAAACGGCTCCATTGGGAGACGATACGGGCGAGGGTAAACATCTTCCGCTTGTAGAACCAATGCCCGATCCGATGCGCCCAGATGGC
Organism: Paenibacillus sp. MAHUQ-63; assembly: GCF_028765165.1. Classification (GTDB taxonomy): domain Bacteria; phylum Bacillota; class Bacilli; order Paenibacillales; family NBRC-103111; genus Paenibacillus_E. The sequence goes on from NZ_JARADB010000015.1 coordinate 46,643, forward strand.
GTGAAGACCGGAGTACGTAAACACAACCTCAAACCAGCTGCGTGCAGCCGGGTCGTTATCGAATACGGCAGAAATATCAGATTTGATCGTTTGCCACATGCTCTCACCTTCTTCGCCTTAAATCAGATTCTGTGTATAAAAAAAGCCCCCGCAGCCCAATGGCTGCAGAGGCGTTATTCATCGCGGTTCCACTCTGCTTGGTGACTCGGAAGTCTCCCAACTCAAGTCCCCGTAACGTGGGTCATCCGGCTGCGCCTACTTTACTCGTCTTCCGAGTATTCGGCGTAGCAGCTCCCAGGTGCATTTCCGTTTATAGGGAATGGATAACTCACAGCCGAAGCCTCGCGGCTCCGATTATCCTCTCTGAAAAACCCTAAATAAGCGTACTCTCCTGATCATTGCAATCGTTATTGGATTAAGTATAACGAAAAGCACCGTCTATTACAATAAGTTCCTTAGACGCGAAGCGACTTTTTCTTTGCCCAGCAGGTACAAAGATACATTCAAATCCGGTCCGTGCACCTGTCCTGTGAGCGCAGAACGAATGGACATGAACAGCTGCTTCCCTTTGAAGCCCGTATCCTTCTGCACTTGCTTCAGCAAGGCAGGGATCGCTTCCACCGTGAAAGCCTCGGCCCCCTCCACTTGCGTCAAGAAGCTGGACAACACTACCGGCACATGCTCTTCCTTCAGAACGGCGGCAGCCTCCTCGTCGATCACCAGCTCTTCTTTGAAGAAGATGCTCGACAATTCGACAATTTCTGCGGCGAAACGCATTCTTTCCTGATTCAGGCCGACCAGCGCCGTTACCCACTCTTGGCCCGCTTCATCCAGCTGGTTCGGAATATAGCCGGCTTTCTGCAAATGCGGCACACACAGGTCGACTACGCGGGAGAGCGGAGCCTTTTTCAAATAGGCATTGTTCATCCAATTCAATTTATCCATATCGAACACAGCCGGACTCTTCGACACGCGATCGAGGTCAAACTGAGCGATTAACTCTTCCTTGGTGAACATCTCTTCTTCACCGCCCGGCGACCAACCGAGCAGCGCAATAAAATTGACGACGGCCTCCGGCAGGTAACCTAACTCCCGGTACTGTTCGATGAACTGGATGATGGACTCATCCCGTTTGCTCATTTTCTTCCGGTCTTGATTCAGAATCAACGCCAAGTGAGCAAATTCCGGAACCGGCATGCCCAGAGCCTCATACATAAGGATTTGTCTAGGCGTGTTGGACAGATGCTCCTCCCCGCGGATCACCAGGTTGATCTTCATGGTATGATCGTCCACGATGACAGCGAAGTTATACGTCGGAATCCCGTCCGGACGAGCGATAATGAAATCGCCTATGCCATTGGAATCGAATTCCACATGCTCGCGCACCTTGTCTTCAAAAGCAATTACACGGTCTGCCGGTACAAGGAAGCGCGTCGAAGGCTTGCGGCCTTCCGATTCAAAAGCAGCACGCTGCTCCGCTGTCAAATGGCGGCATTTCCCGGAATATCCGCCCATCTCGCCGCGCGCCTCCTGTTCGGCCCGCTCCTGCTCCAGGTCGGCTTCCGAACAATAGCACGGGTAAGCATGCCCGCTCTGCAGCAATTGATCCAGATAGGTCTTGTAAATATCCAATCTCTCCATCTGACGGTATGGTGCGTATGGGCCCCCGATGTCTACACTCTCATCCCACTCCAAGCCAAGCCATCTCAGACCATTCAACTGGTCCTCGATCCCCGATTCCTTATGACGAGTCTGATCGGTATCCTCGAAACGCACAACGAAAGCTCCGCCATGGCGGCGGGCCAGCAAGTAATCGAACAGTGCCGTACGAGCACCGCCAATATGCAAATGTCCCGTAGGACTAGGTGCATAACGCACACGTAATGGTTGGTTCATGACTGTACCCCTTCTCCCAATAATACCTGCTATTCTAGCACATCTCGAATTAAACAAACAACCGATTGAGCAGCAATACCTTCGCCGCGGCCTGTGAAGCCCAATTGCTCCGTCGTTGTCGCTTTCACATTGATTTGATCCACCTGCGCATCGAGCGCCTCCGCGATAATCTCGGCCATTTGCGGAATATACGGCGCCATCTTAGGCTTCTGGGCAATGATCGTGGAATCCGCATTACCCAGACGGTAGCCTCGGTCCTTCGCCAGCTGCCATACATGCTTGAGCAGTACCAGGCTGTCCGCATCCTTGAACTCGGCGGCCGTGTCCGGGAAATGCTTGCCGATATCTCCCAAGCCCAGTGCGCCCAGGATCGCGTCGCTGATCGCATGCAGGAGCACATCGGCATCGGAATGCCCGAGCAGCCCTTTCTCATAAGGAATCGTTACGCCTCCGATAATACACTTGCGTCCTTCCACCAATTGATGCACATCAAATCCTTGACCTACGCGAATCATGATTGTCTCTCTCCCCTAACGTGTTGTAAAATCCATTCCGCCCATGGCAAATCTTCCGGTGTTGTGATCTTGATATTGTAATAGTCTCCTTCGACGACATACACCGTTGTTCCTATCCGCTCCACCAGCATCGCATCATCGGTACCCATGAAGCCCTCCTGAAGCGCCCGTTCGTGCGCCTCCCGCAGAAGGGAAAGCCGAAAAGCCTGCGGGGTTTGGATGGCCCACAAGCTTCGTCTATCCGGTGTTGATTGAATTCTTTTGTCGGTATCTACGACTTTGATCGTATCCTTCACAGGGACAGCCAGCACAGCTGCATCCTGTTCCTGCGCCTTCGCCAGACATTCGAACACATGTTCCCTCTTAACGAAAGGCCGCACTCCGTCATGCACGAGCACCCAATCCGTGTCCTTGGCCAAAGCCGCTAGGCCTTGCCGAACAGAGTCTTGACGCTCCGCGCCGCCTGCCAGCACATGAGTGACCTTGGAAAGACCGTAGGCTTGTACATAACCTGCACAGCGCTCTACGTCATTTCCACCCACAACCAAAATGATTTCATTCACTTCATGTATGTTTTGAAATAATTGCAACGTATGTACCAGAATCGGCTTCTGTCCCAGCTGTAAATATTGTTTGCTTTCCGCCGTTCCCATGCGCGAGCCTTTGCCCGCAGCTACGATGATGACTCCCAGCTTCCCCATAAGCCCTCCGACTAAGCGCTTTCGTTCGAAAGCTTTCTACGTAAGCATAGACCCATGGATGAACGACTCCGTCGTCCATATAGGACGAAAGGTTTGTCATGGTTGATGCAAAGCAAAAGTATAAAACTTATACTTTCCAAGCAACTGGTAAGAGCTATGTTACATCTCCCATCATACTGGTTTTACTGCGCTTTTTCCAATAGTTTCGGTTTCGCGAAAATCATCCGCCCCGCCGATGTCTGTAGAACGCTGGTCACCATCACTTCAAGCGTCATCCCGATGAATTCACGGCCGCCTTCCACGACGATCATCGTCCCGTCATCCAGGTAGGCTACGCCTTGTCCATGCTCCTTGCCGTCTTTAATGACTTGAACGATAATTTCTTCACCAGGCAGGACCACAGGCTTCACAGCATTCGCAAGGTCATTAATGTTGAGCACCGAAACACCCTGCAGCTCGCATACTTTATTCAAGTTGAAATCATTCGTGATGACTTTGCCCTGAAGCACCTTAGCCAATCGTACCAGCTTGCTGTCGACTTCCGATATTTCTTCGAAATCGCCTTCGTAGATCAGCACTTTCACTTCAAGTTCCTTCTGGATTTTATTCAAAATATCGAGCCCTCGCCGGCCCCGGTTGCGCTTCAGCAAGTCCGACGAATCCGCAATATGCTGCAGCTCTTCCAACACGAACTCCGGTATCACGAGCGTTCCTTCGATAAATCCCGTTTTGCAAATATCCGCAATACGACCGTCAATAATGACGCTGGTATCGAGAATCTTATGTTCCTCGTAAGGCCTGTGCGTCCCTTTCTCCGGAGCAGCCGACCGGCTCTTGGCCATAATCTGGACTAGCTCCTCCCTCTTGCTGTAACCGATACGGAATCCCATGACGGCTAGAACCGCCGATACGACGAAAGGTAAAAAGGGACCCGCCCACGTCGCCTGCTGCAGCACAGGGAACACCATAACGGATACGAGAAGTCCGATGACGAGCCCTAACGTGCCTGAGAGCAAATCGGACGCAGGAATGTCCGCCACATTCTTTTCTCCTTGGATCAGGAGCTTCATTCCCTTACCGGCAACCCACAATGAAAGAAAGAACATGACCCCAGCGCACATACTATTCAAAACTATGATCTTGCCTGAATCGCTCATGAAACCTGTCGTTCGTACGATTGACTCGCTCCATCCATATCCTAAACTACCACCCATGACGGCTAAAATGAATTGCACCCATTTTCTCATCATAGATTCACCTCCTACATCAACTTATTAATAACAGCCTCCTTACAATTATGTTCCAATTTATCCCTTATTAATCACTTCTGCTCTCGGAAAATTGAAATATTAAGGGCCTTCCATTATAATGAAATTGGAAGTTACCAACACACCCGAGGTGGATGGAATGAGCTCCTTGACTTTAAAGCAGTTTCAAGATCAGGTTTCCGAATTGTTGCTCCGTCACCGAAGTCTGCTTGACGTCTTATCCAAGTTCCAACAGTCAGGCGCAGCTGCCAACCGTTCCGTGGTGAAGTCCATTACAGAATGCGGATGTATTCAGGTTAACGCAGCTAAGCAAGAGTATCATCCAGAGATGACTCTGAACGAAGCGAAGAACGTACTCGGCACTCATGTAACCGGTCACTTATGTGAGCAATGCATCGAGGTCGTGAGCAGTGAATTGGGCAGGAATCTGTTCTATATGTCTGCACTGAGCAACATTCTCGGCGTCAATTTGGAGCAAGTCGTAGAGAACGAATCCAAGAAATGCTCAACCTTGGGCCTTTTCAACATGTCATGATCAAGACAATGCACATGAACAGCAAAAAAGCATTTATTTTCTTCTGCTCATCCAGAGAGAAAATAAATGCTTTTTATTTTTGCGGTATGGAGATTAAACGTCGGATTTAACGGAGTTCGGATCCTCTACGCCGCGTCTTTTGTTCTTTCTGCGGATTCGGATGAAGAAGCCATCAACGTTTTTTTTTAGGCCGTACAGCGCGTACAGCAGAAGCGGTACGAAGATCATTTTGGAGATCGACTCCGGCCACTTGATCGCGATGAGTACGGCAACGGCCACAATCACAGGCGTGATCCAGATCGCTGCTTTCGGAATGCCGGCTTTCTTGAAGTTCGGATATTTCACTGTACTTACCATCAAATAAGACAATAGAATTGTACTTACCAACAGAACATACACGTTAATTTCATTCACAAACAATGCCAATGTACACAGCACACCGCCTGCAGCCGGAATCGGCAATCCGATGAAATAGCCAGGCGTACCGGCAACGACATTAAAGCGAGCCAACCGAAGCGCTCCACAGATTGGGAAGATTGCGGTGACGATCCAAGCGAATGCCGGACTGATCACATGCGGATCGTTGAACGCTACAACATACATGATAAAGGCAGGCGCCACACCGAAAGAAATAACATCGGACAGCGAGTCTAGCTCTTTACCAAATTCACTCTGTGCATTCAACGCGCGGGCTACACGACCGTCAAGTCCATCGAGCAACATAGCGACAATGACCAGCACTGCTGCAACGCCGTGCTCACCGCTGAAAGCGAGAATAATCGACAGAACACCGAGGAATAAGTTCCCTACTGTAAAAAGACTGGGAATTGATTTCGTTAACATATTTTTTTGTCCACCTCTGGATTTACTATGCCCTAAACTTGACTTTATAAAACCTCAACAATGATACTTTATGATTGTATCTACTTTAAATATGTCTGTCAATGAACACTTGTTCTTGAATTCTTTTGAGGCCTTCCTTAATGGCGCGGGCCCTTACCTCTCCGATGCCGTCAACTTCATCCAATTCCTCAATCGTCGCCATCATCATGTGAGGCAGGTAGCCGAATTTCTCCACCAGATTCGCAATAATGATCGAGGGAAGCCGCGGTATCTTCCCAAGAATCCGGAACCCGCGAGGGGAAACCGGCTCTTCCACGATCGAATTGGAATGCGGGTAGCCGAGCAATCGAATAATTTGGTGCGGTTCAAGCAGCTCATCCGAAGAAAGACGCTTCAAGCCTGCTTGCATGTCTTTGACGCGATCCTCGGATAATTCTCTTACATAATCTTTTACGAGCAAACGCGCTTCAAGTTCCGCATTCCCGACAAGTTCTTCTAATTGCATGCTGATCAACCGGCCTTCATTCCCAAGCTCATTAATATATCGGTTGATTTCGGCCTTAATGCGTAGCACCATCTCGAAACGGGCAATTACGTTGGTCACATCGTGCAGCGTGACTAACTCTTCGAACTCCGATGCGCTCAAATTCGTCAGCGACTGATCCAACACCACCTTGTAACGCTCCAGCGTTTGGATGGCTTGATTCGCTTTGGTCAAGATGACGCCGATATCTTTGAGCGCATAGCGCAAATTGCCTTGGTACAGAGTAATTACGTTGCGCCTCTGCGAAATGGATACAACGAGCTTATTCGTCTGCTTCGCCACCCGCTCAGCGGTCCGATGACGGATACCGGTCTCTGAGGAGGAGATGGAGGAGTCCGGGATTAATTGCGTGTTCGCATATAGAATTCGCTTGATATCCTCGCTGAGAATAATCGCTCCGTCCATTTTGGCAAGCTCATATAAATAGTTGGGGGAAAATTCGCAATCGATCGAAAACCCGCCATCGACGATCTCCCTCACTTCCGCACTGTAACCTACGACGATCAGTCCGCCCGTTTTGGCGCGCAGGACATTCTCCAATCCGTCACGGAACGATGTACCAGGTGCCACCATCTGGAGCAATTGGCTCATCACGTCACGCTTGATCTCATCTTTACTCATAGTTTCCTCCTGAAGGCTTGCAGGTTGAATGATTCACGAGCTAGCCCAATGCCGCTTTCAATGCTTCGGACACTGTATTCACTCCGATAATCTCCATACCGGGCGGATGGGTCCACCCCTTCAAACTTTTCTCCGGCATAATGACTCTGCGGAACCCCAGCTTCTCCGCTTCTTTCACACGTTGGTCGATCCGGGACACGCCGCGGACTTCGCCGGTCAAGCCGATTTCACCGAACACCACATCGAACGGCTGGGTCGCTTGATCCCGGAAGCTGGAAGCGATACTGATCGCGATGGCCAAATCGACAGCCGGTTCGTCAAGCTTGACACCGCCGGCCACGTTCAGATAGGCATCTTGATTTTGCAAAAACATGCCCATACGCTTCTCAAGAACGGCAATAATCAGGGAAAGGCGGTTATGATCGACACCGGTCGCCATCCTTCTGGGCGAAGGAAAGTTCGTCGAAGAGACGAGGGCCTGGATTTCTACCAGAACCGGACGCGTGCCCTCCATACTAGCTACGACGGTTGAACCGGCAACGCCGAGAGGTCTCTCAGATAGGAATAATTCAGAGGGATTGCTAACTTCCACGAGGCCCGATTCCTGCATTTCGAAAATCCCGATTTCGTTCGTCGAACCGAATCGATTCTTGACGGCGCGTAGCACCCGGTACGAATGGTGGCGCTCCCCCTCGAAATAAAGCACGCAATCCACCATGTGCTCCAACATTCGCGGTCCCGCAATGGCACCTTCCTTGGTCACATGGCCGACAAGGACCGTTGCAATACCTTTCCCCTTAGCTATTCTCATAAAATGACCCGTGCATTCCCGAACTTGCGAAACGGTCCCCGGCGCTGAAGTGATCGCAGGGTGATAGACCGTCTGGATCGAGTCGATCACCAGAAAATCCGGTTCAATCTCTTGAATGGCTTCTTCGATCAGCTCCAGATTCGTTTCGCAGAGCACGTACAGCAGCGGCGAAGCGGCGTTCAAACGATCCGCACGCAGCTTCGTCTGTTTGACAGATTCTTCCCCCGATATATAAAGCACTTTCTGCTCTGCTTGCGTAAGTTCATGTGAGGTTTGAAGCAGCAAGGTCGACTTCCCGATTCCCGGATCTCCGCCCACGAGGATCAAAGATCCGGGCACGATGCCTCCGCCCAAGACGCGGTTTAATTCCTTATTGCGGGTTACAACCCTGGGCTCCGGACTACTTTCTATATGTATGATGGGGGTCGGTTTTTCTTTCGTTCGCGGGGCAGAAGAATTCATGCCCTTCGTGCGCACAACCGTTTCGATTTCTTCCACCATCGTGTTCCAAGATTGACAGCCGGGGCATTTGCCCATCCATTTCGGCGATTCATAGCCACATTCTTGACAGCAAAATTTGGTTTTCTGTTTACTCATGGCGTAAATGACTCCTTAACATCTTACAATTCAATATTTGGCTATCCTTACCAATAAAGTTTACCATTTTTATGATGTCCATGAAAGGTCATCTGCAAATAAAAAGCATTTTGCCGCACCCATCGTGGATGCAGCAAAATGCTTCTTTGCTTGCTTTATTTCGCGGCTACCCCTTCGCCCCGTTGGACGACCAGTTCACCGTCTTGCTCGTCAATGGTTAAGGAATCGCCTTTGGCAATATTGCCTTTGAGCAGCTCCTCGGACAAGCGGTCCTCGATATGCTTCTGAATCGCTCTGCGAAGCGGACGTGCGCCATAAGTTGGATCATATCCTTCTTTGGCCAAGAACGATTTTGCTTTATCCGTCAGCAAGAAATCAACATCTTGCTCTTTCAGACGTTTGCGAAGATCATCCGCCATCAAGCTAACGATTTCGCCGATGTGTTTCTCATCCAAGGAGTGGAAGACGATAATTTCGTCGATCCGGTTGAGGAACTCAGGACGGAAGCTTTTCTTCAGCTCGCCCATCACTTTGTCTCTCATGTTGGAGTAGTCTTTGCCGGCGTCAATGGCAGCTGTAAAGCCAAGGGAAGAGTTCTTCTTAATCGTTTCCGCACCGACGTTGGAGGTCATGATGATCAGCGTGTTGCGGAAATCGACCGTACGTCCTTTGGAATCCGTCAGACGTCCATCTTCCAGCACTTGCAGCAGGATATTGAATACTTCCGGATGTGCTTTCTCGATCTCATCGAGCAGTACAACGGAGTAAGGTTTGCGGCGAACTTTCTCTGTCAGTTGACCGCCTTCCTCGTAGCCCACATATCCTGGAGGCGCTCCGACAAGTCGGGACGTCGAGTGCTTCTCCATGTACTCCGACATGTCGATCCGGACTACCGCATTGTCATCGCCGAATAGGGATTCAGCCAAGGCGCGCGCCAGCTCCGTTTTACCGACACCTGTAGGTCCTAAGAAAATGAAGGAGCCCATCGGACGCTTCGGATCTTTGAGGCCTGCTCTGGCGCGGCGGATCGCACGGCTGACGGCTTTCACCGCTTCCTCTTGTCCGATCACGCGCTCATGAAGAATATCCTCCATCTTGAGCAGACGCTCCGTCTCTTCTTCAGCCAGCTTGCTAACCGGGATACCGGTCCAGCTCGCTACGATCTGAGCGATATCGTCCGGCGTTACTTCCGTATCCAGACGTCCTTGTTTCTCTTTCCAATCGTTCTTCGTTGTATCCAGCTCTTCACGAAGCTTCTGCTCAGTATCGCGAAGTCCAGCCGCTTTCTCGAATTCCTGGCTTTGTACCGCGGCATCCTTCTCCTTGCGGATATCCTCCAGCTTATTCTCCAGCTGCTTCAATGAAGGCGGTATGGTGTAAGAACGAAGTCTTACTTTGGAGCTGGCCTCATCGATCAAGTCGATCGCTTTATCCGGCAGGAAACGATCCGTAATATAACGGTCGGACAGTTTAACGGCCTCTTGAATGGCCAAGTCTGTAATTTTCACGCGGTGATGCGCTTCGTAACGATCGCGAAGTCCATAGAGAATTTGGATCGCTTCCTCCGGAGACGGCTGATCCACCGTAATCGGCTGGAAGCGGCGCTCCAATGCGGCATCCTTCTCGATATATTTGCGGTACTCGTCAAGCGTTGTCGCCCCGATGCACTGCAGCTCGCCTCTGGCCAAAGCCGGCTTCAGGATGTTGGAGGCATCGATCGCGCCTTCCGCCCCGCCTGCGCCGATCAGCGTGTGCAGCTCGTCAATGAAGAGCACGATGTTCCCGGCTTGACGAATTTCGTCCATAATTTTTTTGAGGCGGTCTTCGAATTCACCGCGGTATTTGGTGCCTGCGACAACGGATCCCATGTCGAGGGTCATGACCCTTTTGTCCTTCAACGTTTCTGGAATTTCATTGTTGATAATCTTCTGGGCAAGGCCTTCGGCAATCGCCGTTTTACCGACCCCAGGCTCACCGATGAGCACCGGATTGTTCTTCGTTCTGCGGCTGAGCACCTGGATCACGCGCTCGATTTCTTTACTGCGCCCGATTACCGGGTCCAGATGGCCTTCCTTGGCATAGGCGGTCAGATCTCTCGCCAAACCGTCAAGTGTAGGCGTGTTCACATTCTGGCTGGTCCCGTGACTTGGGGACACGGTCTCGCTGCTGCCCAGCAATTGAAGCACTTGCTGACGGGCTTTGTTCAGCGAAACGCCCAGGTTGTTCAATACCCTAGCCGCTACGCCTTCGCCTTCGCGAATGAGCCCTAGCAGAATATGTTCAGTCCCCACATAAGTGTGGCCTAATTTCCTTGCTTCATCCATGGAAAGCTCGATAACCTTTTTGGCTCTAGGCGTATACGCAATGTTGGTAGGCTGTTCTTGTCCTCTGCCGATTAGAGATTCGACTTCGTCTTGAATTTTCTCAAGACCTAATCCTAAGGCAACGAGTGCTTTAGCAGCAATACCTTCCCCTTCACGAATCAGTCCCAGCAAAATATGCTCAGTCCCAATATTGTTATGTCCTAAGCGGACCGCTTCCTCTTGAGCCAAAGAAAGCACCTTCTGCGCACGTTCCGTAAATCTGCCAAACATCATAGAGAACACCTCCAAAAGTAGTATATCTATGGTAAACCTAAAGGATGAATCTTCCTTCGTTTAGATCCTGCCGAACTTCTCTCGAATCAGCTCGGCTCTGCGCATATCGCGTTCGTCTGCGTTCAGCTTCTCCCCTGCATATTGCTGCAGGAAGCCCGGCTGCGTCATCACCAGCAGTTCATTCAACACATTCGGTGAGACATTGTTGATAATACCAAGATCAATGCCGAGTCGCACATCGGACAGGCGCTGCGCGGCTTCCTTCGAATCCATGATTCCCGCATAGGACAGAATGCCAAGCGAGCGGTTCACCCGGTCAATGATACGCATTCGAGACTCTTGCATCAGCTTATGCCTGGCGGCACGCTCATGCTCAATAATTTGTCTTGCGACACTGTGCAAATTCTCAATAATCTCGTCTTCGGATTGGCCCAAAGTAATCTGATTCGATATTTGGAACAGATTACCTAATGCTTCGCTGCCTTCCCCATATAATCCTCTAACCGTTAATCCAACTTGTGTAACAGCGGATAAAATTCGATTGATTTGTTGGGTCAGCACCAAAGCCGGCAAATGCATCATAACCGAAGCCCGGATACCGGTTCCGACGTTCGTTGGGCAGCTGGTTAAGTAGCCCTTCTTCTCATCATAGCCGTAATCCAATTGAGTTTCAAAAATATCGTCAATCTGGTTCGCCAAGTCCCAAACTTCCTTGATCTGAAAGCCTGGGCATAAGCATTGTATGCGAAGATGATCTTCCTCGTTGATCATGATGGAGATGGATTCATTTTCGCTTAAAATAACGGCACCGTTACGGGATTCGTTAGCTAAATTAGGACTGATTAAATGCTTCTCAACAAGCACCATTCGCTCAAGCTCATTCAGGTCCGACAGCGGAATTAGCGAAAAGTTGCTGATCGTCTCCAATTCGTCGTTCTCAAGCACGCCGGATAGCTGATCTAGCACCTCTTGTGATTGTTGATTGGTAGCCAGCATGGGATAAGGGTAGTCTCTAAGGTTGCGTGCGATACGGATCCGGCTGCTGATCACGATATCCGATTCCGGTCCGTCGCCCTTCATCCACTCGCTTAATGCATCTCCTGTAAACCGCTGTAGTGTCACTGGATTCACACCTTCCTTACATAATCACATGCCCGCGATTTTCTTCTCAATGTCGCGAATTTGATCCCTGATCTTCGCCGCTTGCTCGAATTCCTCCGCTTCAATGCAGGCCATCATATCCTTCTTCAGCGTCTCGATTTCTCGCTTGCTCTGAATGATGCCGCCGCTTCGTTTGGGGATTTTGCCCACATGGACGGTGTTGCCATGCACTCTCTTGAAGAGAGGATCTAACTTCTCGGAAAAGCTTTGATAGCAGGACCCGCAGCCGAACCGGCCTAGCTTGCTAAACTGCGAGTACGTAAGTCCACAATTCTCACAACGGACCGCTTGCGTTTTCGCGGCGGACATGGACGACGGTTCGAAATCAAGCAACCCCGACAACAGATTATGAATTGAGAATCCGCCGGAGGTCCCCGGGATCATCTCGCCCTTCTCACGGGCACAGTTCTCACAAATGTGGAACTCGTTCTTGTCGCCATTCACAATCTTCGTAAAATGAAGAGTCGCCGGGCGCTTCCCGCATTCCTGACAAATCATTTTCTATGCCTCCTCATCTGCTAAGCAAGGATATCAGCATCGCTTTGAGAATCTTGGCCCGAATTTCATCGCGCAGCGGGAGCTTGAAGGTCAACACATCTCTCGATATCGCTGCCCGAATCAGGTTGGCTTCTCGGGTTGAAATATATTGGCCCTCCTGCAGCTGGTAAATGAGCCCTTCCGAAGCCACTTGATCGATATGGGTATGGATCGTGCGGAAAATATGATCGAGAATCGATCCATGGCTCTTAAGCTCAATCTTCTGGATACGAATGTACCCGCCGCCGCCGCGCTTACTCTCCACCAGATAGCCCTTCTCCAGCGTGAACCTTGTACTGATCACATAATTGATCTGCGAAGGCACGCATTGGAATTGGTCGGCAAGATCGTTGCGCTGGATCTCGATGGCTCCCTCCGAGCTTTGCTGCAGGACGTGCTTTAAATATTGCTCAATTATTTCTGATACGTTACGCATCAATTCATCCTCCCAGACTGCTAGAAGTAAATTGATTGACTTTGATTGACTTTGACTTTCTTTGACCTTAACTAGATTATAATCATTTCCTTTCTTTTTGACAAGTACTGACTCCAAACATTGCCGAGCCCTAATAAATCTGACCATTTCACAGTCTACTTTCAGTATTTACAGAAAAACCCCTGCTTAACGTCAGGGGGTGTTCCTTTTTTTGGGGCGCCCGTGCAAAAACAAAAAAACCTCCCTGAGATTTCTCTCAGAAAGGTTTTCTCTCGTGCTTGGCAACGTTCTACTCTCCCAGAACCCTGCGGTTCAAGTACCATCGACGCTGGAGGGCTTAACGGTCGTGTTCGAGATGGGAACGCGTGGGTCCCCTCCGCCATCATCACCAAA
>NZ_JARADB010000034.1 GCF_028765165.1 Paenibacillus sp. MAHUQ-63
GACGGATAGGGCTGCGACACGGAGCACCTCCCCGGGGGCCGGAGTCCTTCCATGATGCGCCGAAGCGCGCCCTCCGGCACAGGTGCGTCCACAACGAGGCACCGCGTGTCGGCCACCCGGCCGATTGTCGCCCGTTCTTCTCATGGTCATTTCAAGTACGTTGACGCCTGCAGGGGGCAGGCATCGGCACAGCTGAGCACGGGGGTCGGCGGGATGACCGGGGGGCAGTCGCGAGCGTGGGACGACGACGGCGTCTGCCGCGTTGCCCGGCACGCCGCGGGGCGACGGCGGCCGGACCGGTGCGTTTGTTGTCGGGGGGAGGGGGGAGAGGAGGGGGGGAGAGGAGGAGCGGGGGAGGGTCTGCAGGAACACCTCCAGGTCCTGCCACGCCGGCACGATCTTCTCGATGCCGACGACCGAGATCAGCGTCTCGGGCAGGGTCAGGCACATCCGGCCGTTGCCCTCGGATTCCACGACCACGAGCGTGCCGTGCGGCACGCGGGAAGGGGCAGTCGGGGCGGACCTCGACGTCGGCACCGACGTGCTGCGGGACACGCGGGCGGCGCTGCGGGTCGTCGCCACCGAGAAGTCGGATCGTAGCCATGTCGTTCTGTGAG
>NZ_JARADB010000032.1 GCF_028765165.1 Paenibacillus sp. MAHUQ-63
AAGGTGGGGTAGATGATTGGGGTGAAGTCGTAACAAGGTAGCCGTATCGGAAGGTGCGGCTGGATCACCTCCTTTCTATGGAGACTCGGGTCTGCAACGACCCAGTCAAGTATCTTCGGATACACAAACGTGTTACTCACTCGTGTTCAGTTTTGAAAGGTTAATCCTTTCAGGGCAAGCTTCGACGATTAACGGTAATTACTACCGCTATTCTGGAGATTCGGCGTCGTACGGACGGCTTAACAGGAATTTCTCCTGTTATTTCGGACGAAATGACGATGGGATCTCGCTTGGAGGAGAAAATAACGGGAGGTTTTCCTGTTAATGAGCGATTTAAGCGGATAAATTCAGAATTAGACGAAGTTGTTGCAACTTTGTTGATGAATCTCGATTCGCAACTTGTTCCTTGAAAACTAGATAACGAAACAGTTGCAATTCACATTTGCGAAGCATAGGTTAATTGTCAACAGAGTAAATGTAAGAACTTAGGTAGCATGACTTGTTCATGCGAAATCTTTAACATGTTTATTTCTAGGTTAAGCTAGAAAGAGCACACGGAGGATGCCTAGGCACTAGGAGCCGATGAAGGACGTGGCGAACGACGAAATGCCTCGGGGAGCCGTAAGCAGGCTTTGATCCGGGGATGTCCGAATGG
>NZ_JARADB010000031.1 GCF_028765165.1 Paenibacillus sp. MAHUQ-63
TGCAACTCGCCTGCATGAAGTCGGAATTGCTAGTAATCGCGGATCAGCATGCCGCGGTGAATACGTTCCCGGGTCTTGTACACACCGCCCGTCACACCACGAGAGTTTACAACACCCGAAGTCGGTGAGGTAACCGCAAGGGGCCAGCCGCCGAAGGTGGGGTAGATGATTGGGGTGAAGTCGTAACAAGGTAGCCGTATCGGAAGGTGCGGCTGGATCACCTCCTTTCTATGGAGACTCGTGTCTGACAGACACAGTCAAGCTGATTGTTCATCGCATTTGTTCAGTTTTGATGGAGCTTGTGCGCATCTCTTGAAGCGTATCGACTGACATCAATATGGGGCCATAGCTCAGCTGGGAGAGCGCCTGCCTTGCAAGCAGGAGGTCAGCGGTTCGATCCCGCTTGGCTCCACCATATAATATGGTTGACGAATCTTCGATTCGCAACTTTGTTCCTTGAAAACTAGATAACGAAACGAAAGTAAATGTAAGAACTTAGGTAGCATGACTTGTTCATGCGAATCTTTAAATGTTTTTTCTAGGTTAAGCTAGAAAGAGCACACGGAGGATGCCTAGGCACTAGGAGCCGATGAAGGACGTGGCGAACGACGAAATGCCTCGGGGAGCCGTAAGCAGGCTTTGATCCGGGGATGTCCGAA
>NZ_JARADB010000009.1 GCF_028765165.1 Paenibacillus sp. MAHUQ-63
GCTTTGACTGTTTGGTGATGATGGCGGAGGGGACCCACGCGTTCCCATCTCGAACACGACCGTTAAGCCCTCCAGCGTCGATGGTACTTGAACCGCAGGGTTCTGGGAGAGTAGAACGTTGCCAAGCAGATAGACCTCACTTTTAATAGTGAGGTCTTTTTCTTCTATTTTAGCATATTAATTATTTACTTATTAAACTTAGCAGAGCTATAAGATCAATTCTTCAAATGCGTATCTATTGATAGAAACTCACTCGGCTAATGTATGTTTCAATCCAGAACTCTATCGTGTGTTTTTAAGGTTTGCCAATTATTTAATAGTGTAATAACATAGCTTCACGGAACCAATTTATTGAACTGGGATTACGAGAATATATCGGCTAAAGAGTTTCTACATTAAGCGTATGAACGAGCAAAAAGGCTGGAAGCATTACGCTTACGGGACCAGTAGGTTCAAGTAATCGATGAGACGAGAAGGGGGAACCGAAATGAAGACGATCAAGCGCATGATGGATCACCTGTACTGGGCGGACGGACGCATCTTGGACGCTCTCGACGAGAGTGAGACCAAGAACAAGGACCTGCTGAAGCTGGTACGGCACGTCGCGGTCGCGGAACGAGTCTGGCTGTCCCGGTTGCAGGGCAAGGGCAGCGCGCAATATTCGTTGTGGGAGGAAGCGGAAGACCTGACGGTGATCCGGACGATGTTCGAAGAAAACGCCGAGCATTATCGTATCTATATCGAAGGGCTTGAGGAATCCGAGTTGGACGAGATGATCGACTATGCGAACCTGAGCGGGGTTCTGTTCCGAACGTCCGTCCGGGACATCCTATTGCAAGTCCTCTTACATGGGCAATACCACCGGGGGCAGATCAACCGGGCACTTCGGATCGAATCGGCAGAGCCTGCTCAAGTCGATTACATTACGTTCGCGAGGCTCTAACAGGGCCTAATAATGTGTCAATGAGACAATATGGCTTAAAATCCATTTTTGATTTTCACCACAAGGCCGGCAAACCTTTGAGTTTACTGGCCTTGTGTAATTTGTCTCCCATCCAAACGATATGGATTCTGCTTGACATTGGTTTGATGTCAAACTATAATGCGAATATGGAAACAAGAGATGTGATTTCATTGATCTCCAAAATTAGGGAAGAGGTCAATCGGTTTATTGTATCGGAAATGGAGAGATATGGGCTGGACGGTATTGCCACGTCACATGGGGATATAATCTATTCCCTATTTAAGAATCCCAGACTCACGATGGCTGAGATATCCAAGGGAATTAATAAGGATAAGTCTACCGTCACTGCACTTGTTGAAAAGTTGGTCCGGCTTGGATACGTAACTAAAGAAAGGAGCAAAGAGGACACAAGGGTTGTTTATGTTGCTTTAACCAATAAGGGGAGAGAACTGGAACCTGCCTTCGATGCAATATCCGAAAAATTGCTAACCGTGTTTTACTCTAACATTTCAGATAAAGAAAAAAAAGATGTTCTTAGCGTGTTAACAAAGATTTATAACAACTTTTGATTTTTTTTGAACAAATAGTTTGATATCAAACCAACGTAAAGAGAGGGGAAAACATCGTGCGAGATTATACGAAAGCATTGCCTGACCATACGGAAACTTATATTGGGGAGAACGATTTATTCTTAGAGATTTTCGAAGGGGAGACCGTCTCAGAAAACAGGCCGCCGTTACTTTTTGTCCACGGTGCTTATACAGGCAGTTGGATGTGGAGCAAATACATTCCTCACTTTATAAGTGATGGGTGGAAATGCTTTGTCATGAACTTGAGATGTCACTACAAAAGCAGGGTGCTGGATATAACAAAGATCACTTTCGAAGATTATTTGGAGGATATTAAAGAGGTTATCGCGATGTGCGGAGTCCCGCCGATTCTAATCGGATTCAGCATGGGCGGAATTTTGGGCCAGAAACTGGCTGAAACTGTTGATCTTGCCGGTTTGGTGTTGATCGATTCAAGCATAAGCAGGGAAGTTCATGATCTAGTTCCTTACAAGGAATTAGCACAGATGTCTCCAGGCATGATTGTGCCGCCGCCGGTACGCGTTGAGCATTCAACGATCGACGAGTCGGCGGATGACATTGCATTCCAAAGAAAATATTTGGCGATGGAATCATCAAAGGCGTTTAGTGCTTTTTCTTATTTATATGGATCGAAGGGCATCTCTATAGAAAGTAACTCGATTTCTTGCCCATGCTTGGTTATCAAAGCAGTAAATTGTGAAGATGACGATCGTCGAGGGAGACTGACAGCTGAACACCTCCATGCCCAATATATGGGCATTAGTCATACAACTCACACGGGCTTGCTTGTAGGACAGAGATACAGGGAGCCGGTGGATGGAATCATGGAATGGTTAAAAGGTTTCTAAGAAGTCCTCCGGCTACCTTTCATTAACACTAGGGACGAAATAGCTTAGTCTATATCCTCAATAACAGCAATTCCATCTATTTCAAGAAGGCAAGAAGGACGGGCAAATTCCGAAACAAATAAAACGGTGACCAAAGGTGGATTTTCTAAAATACCAGCTACCTCTTGGAACGCTTTGTAACCAATTCGCGGGTCGCTCCCACTGACTAAATATATATTGAGTTTAACCAGGTTGGCGAAACTTGCATTTTCAGAAGCTAGTATAGTTGCGATATTATTAAGCGCCTGCCTTGTCTGCAATTCCAAATCGCCAGCCCCGATTAGTTCACCTGATGAATTAGTAGCGTTTTGTCCGCCTATGTAAATTGTTTTTGCCTTTCCACTTACTGTGATCGCTTGACTAAATGCTTTTGATACAAATAAACCCTCCGGGTTTTTATGCTCCATTTTGAAAGTAGACATTTGGTTTTCCTCCTTAAGAATCGTGTTCTACTTTTATTATAAGAAACTTCACTGACAGTTACTGTCAGTGAAGTTGCTAAACTAATTCCTGAATTCTACTTGCTGCGGTTTTTTGTTTAATTTGTTGAATTGGTCAAGTCCCCAGATCCAAACCGTTCCATCTTTTTTGATAATGGACTCTGTTGTCACAGCGTAACTGGTGATATTAACTGAAGCAGCGTCTTCAATACCATCCAATTTAAAAAATCTTTCCAGACCTTTTGGGGTAGAAGTTTCAAGAATTCATAATTTTTGAGAATATTTCCCTTGGATACTAACTATATGGAATTGCAATTTCAGTATCGATCTGGTTCAGGGGAAATTCCAGCCTCGGTTGTCGTGACCACAATAACGAGATCGCAGGAGCTAGGAAAGGGGGCGTCTTTCAGGCTTTTAAAACAAAAAAACAAGGACCAGCTGCCGCGGCATACTGTCCCTTGTTTTTTTAAATTGCACAATGCTACTCGGTTGTCTTCTCACTTTTGCTGCTGATTGCTGATTTTGCGGCGGCTTCCGCGGCGGCTTTAAGTCCCTTGCTTTTATAAGGCTTGGGGGCGCTCTTTGCTCGATTGGCACTTACTTGCCAACGATTCCACCCCTTTTTATCCGTCCCTCTGCCTGTACCGCCTTTACCTTTTGCTTTACTCATGTGTTCACTCCATTACGTTGTGTTTCTACTTCTTCAGTAACGAGGCCCACGTCGATTCAAGCCATTGGTCAAACTCTGGTCCCTTGTCGCCTTCGTAAGTATCATATACATCGCTTCTCGTTTTTTGTAACTTCTCCTTAAATTCTTCGAATGTGTGGCCATCTGGTAAGCTTTTCTTAATTCTTAGCAAAATTTTACCTGCACCTTTTATCAAGTCGCCTTTTTTCCTTGACGGTAGCTTGACATCCTCACCAAATGCTTTGAGTTTACGATAGGCGGCCTCTTGGATAGGGTAAACAGCATCACTAGTCATCAAACGCGTTAGTATGTTAATGGCTTGTTGGTCATTATACTGACCTAACTCTTCAACTGCTGCTAACCGTTCTCTCCAGTTGGATGTTCGATTGGCTGATTTCTTTAATTCTTCGAATTTCGCGGGGATTTCATTGGTACGTTCAATGTTCAACGGATTTAGGCTCCTTCTTGCTGCTGAAACTATAATAAGTTTCATTGATTAGACTGATGTTACACCTTTTTTGCGATGAATGCCAACTTTTGACGGAGTTATTTAATGGTTTCGTTGATTTTAGCGTAATCGCTTAACCAAATGTGAATGTGGAGCATCAAAATGCTGTTTAATTTTCGAACAATGACATTCTTTCAGAAGTTCCTTTCAACTGAAAATACGCATGAGTAAATTGGAAAAAAGCCGGTCAATGAAGGATCACGTTAACGGTGGTGAATGTGAAATGATCAGGGAGCAGATCGAAACGGTGGTTGCTGTCGCTGATTGAAGTAACGGGCAGGTTAAATTAAGGGTGTGACAGGAGTGGCTCTATCTTTATATATTGATGTATACTTTGAGGTCAAGTTGTGCTTTGTGTTTGGATAAATTACGGTGAGCCGCATCACAAGTGATGGTAGATTAGGTTTACACTTAAATTCATGGTAGTATAGAGCTACATTAAAGAGGATGTGAATCAATCGTGATCAATATAACCATACCGAAGCCAGACGTGACCCTAACCAAACAGAGTAATCCCCAGCAAAGCAATATTTATGGGTTTACCGATTTTCATTTAATTTCTAGAGAAACAGGCGGAATATTTATGTTTTACAATGATAAAGATGAGCTGCTGTTTGTGGGGAAAGCGAGAAAGCTGCGCCCAAGAATTAAAAAACACTTTGAAGATACGGTATCGCCAGTCAAAAACCACAGAGATGAAATTACGAAAATCGAGGTTTGTATCGTTGAAGGACTTCTGGATCGAGCTATCTATGAAATCTATATTGCAAATAAGTACAGAGCGAAGTACAATGCAGACAGAGTACTGTAAAACGAACGGCAGCTTACTATAATTAAAATAAAAGCACAGAACGTTATCCGATAGGAACTCGTTTTGTGCTTTTTTGAGTTTCCTTAACGGATTGCTGACCCATATGAGCAGGTGAAATCCCCCTGTTGTAGAAGATAATATGTACAAAGGAATAATGAGGAACGATAGATGGGGTGATCATGACTACCGGGGGAATCCTTCTGGTTAAACGATTTCAGGAGGTGGAAGCTCAATGAAAAATCGCCCTCTAAGATTCATTATTATTGGCCTTTCCGTTTTCTTATTAATGGTATTTTGTTTTGACGAGCTTCAAAAGATTTCTCTAAAGCATGATGTAACAAATTATTTATTACAACAGGGTTACTCAAAGGATCATATTAAAAGTATAAGAACTTACTCTTCCAAAGCGCCACGATATAGTGCAAGAGTAGTTTTTTCTGATGAAGATAACATAATTTATTATTATAAGAGTGACAAAAACGGGGTTAGGCAATTTGGCACTCCAAGTTTTGTAGGTGGGAATGAAGTGTCAGATGCCTACAAGTTAAAACATTCAGATGGACCTTTCAACTAACGAGGAGACGATGGCTAAGCTTCAGAAAGTCTGTCATGGTGGAAGAGGGGATGTTTTGGATAGAAGAAAACGAAAGTTAGTTGCCCTTATTATTTTTATTATTATGCTAAATGTAGTGGCAAACTTCCGATGGAATTATAACAACTTTGAAGGTGATATGAGATACAAAACAGATCGATGGACTAATAAAGTCTGGGTTTAATTTTATCCGCCCCTTGCAAAAAAGAAAGAATTTTACGAGAAGTAGTCTGTTGAGCTAAGCGGAGAACGATAGCGCATACAAAGGACAGCTGCCTGCCGTAGCCATCTGCCCCTTGTTTCCTTGAAGTAACGGACCTTATCTTAAAGGATTGACCGGTCAGAATTTGATGCATATTTTCCCGAAATGTTCACCACTCTCTAAGTATTGAAGCGCTTCTACTGCTTGTTCGAATGGGAATATGCGGTCCACGACCGGCCGGAGAACGTAATGCTCTATCGCCCGGTTCATCGCCTCGAACATAGCGCGACTGCCAACATTGATCGCTTGGAACCGCGCTTTTCTCAGTATAGCAGGAACCAGATCCAGCCCCTCCACACGAGCTCCGGACAGCACACCGACAATGCTGATCTGTCCGCCTACCCGCAATGCCGATATCGAGCGGTTTAAGGTAACGGCACCGCCCAAATCGACAATATGATCTGCTCCCAGCCCATTTGTCAGATTTATCACAGCTTTGTCCCAATCAGGGCTTTGTCTATAGTTAATCCCAGCATCGGCGCCCAGCATTTTCACCCGCTCGAGCTTCTCGTCGCTGCTCGAAGTCACGATGACGGTTGCTCCATGAAGCTTGGCGAATTGAAGGGCGAACAGCGATACGCCACCTGTACCTTGGACGACGACTGTATCCCCAGCCTTGACCTTTCCTTCCTCCACAATAGCGTGCCAAGCGGTCACAGCTGCGCAGGGCAGTGCAGCGGCCTCTTCATCCGATAGATACGCAGGTACATGAACTAAGCCATCTTCGGGAAGGACCGCGTATTCCGCCAGTAGTCCGTCTAATGGACTCCCGAGTGTGCTCATCCAGTTTGCTTTCGTAGGTTCACCGCTGATCCAACTCTGGGTAAAGATTCCGCTGACCCGATCCCCCAGCTTCAAGCGGGAGACCTGCTCTCCCAATGCAACAACCTCGCCTACTCCGTCGGATACCGGAATCAGTGGCTCCTGCAGATGCGGGTTATAGAAACCTCCAATCACGCCAAGGTCCCTCGAATTCAGCGACACTGCTCGCAGTTTGACAAGCACTTCGCCTGGACCGGGAACCGGTACGGGCCGTTCAGCAGCTACCAAATGATCGAGTCCAAAACCGCCTTGAATTTGATATACTTTCATAAGAATACGTCTCCTTTTCGATGGGGATGTATATACAATATTTCATTAACTAAAATAATGTAAGTAGGCACTTTGTGGTTCATTGGGAACCTTTAGGTGCATAAAGGAGGACGTCCTAGTGAAAATTCCAACGAAAGTTATACACGCGGACATCTCGCTTTCCGTTTGCGGATACAGTAAGGTGCTCGAGATCATTTCTAACAAATGGACGGCACTTGTCATCTATGCATTAGAAGATGGAAGCATGCGTTACGGGGAGATTGGGAGGCGTATAGACGGCATATCTAAAAAGATGCTCACCCAGACGCTGCGGCAACTGGAACGGGATGGACTAGTCAAACGCGATATCACGGCATCTGTCCCTCCAATCGTCGATTACTCGCTAACTGCGCTGGGTGAAACCTTAACGGTACCGTTGAAACATTTGAAGCAGTGGACCTCCGCCTATTACTCTGAAGTTGAGAAAGCGCGGGAAGCATATGACGAAATAGAAAGCCCAAGCGATTAATTTGTGATATCCTACAGATCCCACCGATTCAGTATATGGATTACCGGTCTCATATTGCTTTTGGTTGTGGTCTTATTTGGATCTTGCCGTTTGTGGGTCCGGGATAACTAGGGAGTGACTCGCCATGGGAGCTGCTCCCTGATTTCGTGTATTAGAACTGAGTCTAGGTTTTACATCAAAACTCCAAATTAGTGATTGACTAATCAATAACAAGATGATAAGATGAGTTCAAGTTAGTGATTGATCAATTACAAATCGAAATGAGGCTGAAGAGAATGAAAAATGCAATTGTTATTGGAGCAACGGGCGGGACGGGAGCAGCGATCACGGAAGAATTGGTCAAACGGGGGATTCGTACCATTGCTTTTGGACGTTCGCGTCAGAAATTAGAGCAGTTTGCTAGAAGGCTGGGTAACCCTAACCATTTGACGCTTGCCATAGGAGATGCAATGCGCCCTGACGATATTGTAGCCCAGGCAGGCGGGGCCGACGTATTGTTCCATTGCGCGAATGTACCTTATCACGAGATGGTGAACAAGCTAATTCCGCTAGGCGAATCGGTGATGGAGGCGGCAGAACGGCTTGCGATTAAAGTGGTAGCAATCGACGGAATTTATCCTTATGGAAGAAGGAAGATGGAGCTTGTCACGGAAGAGCATCCCAAACAGCCTCATACGATAAAAGGAAAAGTACGGCTGGACTATGAACGGATGTTGTTCAGCAAGCGGTGGACGAAGGCCAAGGTTATGATTGCTCGCTTGCCTGATTATTATGGGCCTACGGCCAATGAAGCCTCGTATTTAGGCTCGACTCTGGAAGCGATAGCTGCCGGCAAAATGGCCTTTTTCGTCGGCAACATGCATGTTCCCCGCGAATTCATCTATTTACCGGATGCGGCTTCGATGGTTGCCGAGCTGGCAGGCAAAGACTTCGCCTATGGACAAAACTGGCATATACCGGGTGCCGGGCTTATTTCGGGGCGAGAGATTGTACAGATTGCACAAAAAGCAAGCGGCCATGTTAAACCGGTCATTCCTTTGAAAAAATTAGGTTTATCGTTAATAGGTATGGGTGTGCCCGTGATGAAAGAAGTTGTCGAGATGCTTTATTTAACGGAAGAGCCGCTGACGCTAAGTGGTGAAAAATACAAACGGTTAATCGGACCGATCACCGCGACGCCTTTCCAAGAGGGTATTGCCGCAACTGTACTGGCATTGAAGAAGAGTAAGGCTTCTTTTGTTTAATAGTAATTGGTCAATCAATAATAAGGAGATGAAATAAAATGAATATATCGTTCAAGTCAAAAATATTCAAGATTAGCTTTCTTTTATTCATAGTTTTAATTGGTGGGGTCATTTTTGCGAGTCGCTTTGATGATTCAAAGCAGTCTACCATCGATGTCGATCGAAACGCCCAGGTCATCGTCGACCTGTCTGTCGAAATCAACGCTTCAGAGGAAACCGTATGGCGGATACAAACTGGTATCGACCAGTGGCCAGCATGGCAGAAAAACGTCACCCAAGCCCGGTTATCCGGCCCAATCGCGGTAGGAAGCACCTTCCAGTGGGAGACCCATGGGCTGCCTATCCATTCTACCATCCGCGAGGTTGATCCCATGAGACGGATTGTGTGGGGAGGACCGGCACAAGGCATCGAGGGTGTTCATGTATGGACCATCACTCCCACCGCCAAAGGAGTCATCGTGCATACGACGGAATCTTGGGACGGTCCGCCAGTAGCGGCTGATCCCGAAGGCATGCGTGCGGCTCTCACGACCTCGCTCAATACCTGGCTCGCCGACCTCAAGACGACTGCCGAGGCGCAGACATCTTAAAGTGGTGATGTGTGCTAGTCGAGTGGCTGGGATGGCAATCCTTATATTCAAAAGTTAAGGGCACTAATTGATTTTTACAGAGGACATTGTTCTGATCAAACGAGTTTATCCTGCCAGAAAGCTGGCAGGATTTCTAGTTCCAACACGTTCAAACGATGGAGAGATATATCATGGATTATTAGATTTCATAACTATAGAGATTCCTTCTTCGCAAATAACAGAAATTTCATCCCTTTTAAGTAACCTACTGACGCATCTTTATTTTTCTTAACCAGTTCTTTACCTATCGAATACACAATAGTCCATAATAGGGCCCCGTAATTCAAAAGCCCTGCTTGTTTCATTTTAAGGAAATAGTAATGATTTACGACCTTGGCCTTAGCCACATTTTCGGCTTTATCCCTGGATTGAGGCGATTCGTGATGGATGATTTTTAAACCCGGATCTATAACCAATCTGCCATATTGGCTTGCATAGCAGCACATATATAAATCATCGCCAACGGCATAATTTTCCATCCAGTTTAAAGGCTTCATGTCTTTAAGTGAACTCTTTTTAAATGACATATTGCACCCATGGAAAAATTCCGTTTCAAAAGTCGACTTGGCTTTATGCCAATTGGCTATAGATCCTGCTAAACCGCTTTTGGACAATTTCCCCAACGAACGGGACATTTGAAACGTAGCTATTCCGAGCGCATTTGCTAGTTTGCTAGAATATAAACCCTTGGCTATACCTCCTACTCCTGCCAGGCTTGCATCATCTTCGTAATTTTTTAGTAATTTGCTTATATAGTAAGGATCATCTAATTCAACATCATCATCTAGATAAAGGATAATTTCATGGGCGGCGATTCGGACACATTCAACCCTTGAAAGCCAAACTCCAGCTTTTAGTTTCTTAAAGTATGACAGCTTCATGCCTTTTATTTTTGATAAGATAGCTTCAAATATATGTAATTGTTCCTTATTGATATCTCCATCATCCACAATTAAAATCTCAACCTCACAATTAAGCTCAACCTGCCTACTGATGGATTCGATGCATTTGGTGATATCTGCAATTCGATTTCTAGTACAGATTGCAATTGTAATATTTTGCAATTTTAACGCCTCCGATTGGTTCATCTGTTCTATAAAAGTAAAAAGAGTGTATAACTTTGGACAAGCTATACACTGTTTTTTGCTTTTCATTCACGAAGAGTAGGTACCAATAGCAATGATTATTCTTGTTTATTTCCCTTATTCTTATCGTTTCCTCTACCGTGCTCATTCCAGCTGCCGCCATGTTGATTATTGTTCTTTTTTTCTTTTTCTTGCGTGGATCTATTTTTATCTTTGTTGTCTTTACCCTTTTTCATATGATCGGCTTGTTCCTCTACGGAGTCGTCTTGTTTTACTTGGATAGAGACAACAGCGTCGTTACGAACTTGTGATGTTGCTGGTGATGGAACTGGAGACGGTGACGGAACTGCGGATGGAACCCATGAAGCAACGGGTTGCGGCTCATCTTTATCAGCTTGATCTGTTACAACCTTGATTGTCTGCCCCTGTTGCGTTTTCTTTTCGATTTTAGACAGTTTTTTATCTAAGTGATCAAACGATTTTTCTATATTTTTCATTAGAGCTGACTGGGCTTTTGGATTCCCCACTTTTTCCAATGCGGAAGCCAAAGCCAGGATGTTGTGCTGTAAATCGGTTTTTACCTTCAGTACCTTCTCAGGGTGTTTGACTTCGATTTCACTATCGTTCTCAATTTTGGTTTCAGTTTGATCTGTTGCTGCAGTCGCTGTTTCCGTATTTACCGACGGTGTCGCAGACGCAGCGGGTGCAGATGTTTCGGATATCGACAAACCGGAAGCCTGTTCTGTTTTTTGGATCGCATTTTGTTGAGTTTCTAGCGACTTCTGAAGAGATAGGCTCGCTTCATTCGTTTTTCCCTTGGCGAATAAGGAGTTGGCCTCCCCAAGTCGTTCTTGGGCATAGGAGGTAAGCAATCTTGCTTCATTAATGTCATTAACAGTTAAGGCTAAGCGAATATTTTCGTACATGGTTTTTACGAAATAGAAGAAGTCTCCAGGCAATAAACTTGTGGTTTCCGTTTTATTCTCGGTTACGCTCACGGATGCAGGCGTAGAGGACGGTGTTGGTGTCGGCATCTCTGAAGCGAATACACTGCTTGTGCCTACGCTAAAAACGAGTAGGCTAAGCATGGCGCTTTTGGTTATAAAATTGTATTTCATATGTACTGCCACCTCTTGTTTGTAATTTGTCGGCCGATACTAAGGTATACGAGACCTATGATTATTTTCAGGGGGCATGGGAACGTATTCCCAGGAGCATTGTATCAGTTTGGGTGTTAAAAGCATAAAGGCAGCCGGCCCAGATGAAGAGGGTCGACTGCCTTTAGATTCTTATTCGCCGTGGTCTTTTAGTAATTTTCCCCGCGATAATAGCGCTTCAGTTTGTTCTCCAAATGAACGAGCTGCGCTTCCTTCTCTTCAATATCTTTCAGCAGCTTTTGCTTTTGATCTTCAATCAGTCGGATTCGCTCCGGCAGGGTTGAGGTTCCTTCGTTCACCTTATCATAATACTTCTTGATGTCCTCCACACTCATCCCGGTTTCGCGCAGACATTTGATGAAAACCAGCCAGCTCAGATCCTCATTCGTATAAAGACGGTTATTCTGCTCGCTTCGGGCAGCAGGTTTCAAAAGTCCTTTTCTTTCGTAAAAGCGGATGGCTCCGATATTGATTCCAACTTCCTTCGCCACTTCTCCAATCGTTAACATACGAACCCTCTTTTATATAAAATTAGTTGTTGACCTGCACTAAGTGTAGCATAGTAATTTATAAATTGTTAAAGAAAAATCAATTGGGAAAGAAGGATTCGCATGAAGAAGACCGCCTTTGTAACCGGAGCCAATAAAGGAATCGGATTTGAAATCGTTAAGCAGTTAGGTGAAGCAGGCTGGAAAGTTATCCTTGGCGCACGCAGTGCCGAACGGGGGGAAGCCGCCGTTACCGAGTTAGCTTCCAAGGGGTTAGACGTAGAATTTGTACGAATTGATATGGGTGACTTGAAAACTATCGAACAGGCAACCGACACGATCAGCAAGAATTATCCGGACTTGAAGCTTCTGGTCAATAATGCTGGTATGCCCGGCGCTTTCTCCCGTTCATTTACGGATACCCAAGAGGAGGATCTGCGGAATGCCTTCGAAACCAACTTTTTCGGGACCTTCCGTTTGAACCAGCGTTTGTTCCCGTTGATCAAAGAAAACGAAGGCACAATCGTCAATGTATCGACTGACATGGCTTCTCTGGACCATATGCAAAATGCCGAATTTACATTAAACGCATTCGATTATAACTCATCTAAAACGGCCAACAATGCCATGACACTATCGATGGCTTATGAAGTCAAAAACAGCAGCGCTCAAGTGTTCGCGGTAACGCCTGGCTTCACCACAACAGACCTTAACGGCAATGCTGCAGGCGGTAAATCGAAAGAAGCCGCCGCTGCGATTATAGTGGGGTATGCGACGGATGGCAAACGTCATAACGGCGAATTCTTGAATGAGAAGGGCGTTTACGCCTGGTAACCCGCGTAGGATGCCTCCTACTAACAGCAAATGAAAGATAGCCGGTTCATGGGGCTATCTTTTTTCATTTACATCATTCCCGCACAAGCAAGTATATGGAAATTTAATAGAATATAGTGAAAGAAGGTGGTTTTATGGCAGAAATTTTCAGCGTTGGGACAAGTGTTCCTGGTGCATCGAGCGGTTCTCTTTCTCGTACTCCCTGCAAGAGCTCACAATCACCTTTCAAGCCATCGATTCGAACGTTGCTTCAATATCCAACCAAAACTACTCCCTAACTGTACAGCTGGAACCAGGCTTGTTAGTCGGCGCAACAGTTACAGGTCCCGTCACGTTCTCCGGTATTTCCTACTTGTACTCATAATCTACGTCGTTCCTGGACGGATGTTTGTTTAGTTAAGGAAGGCAGCCGACTTCAAGTGGCTGCCTTTTCTCCGTTACCGTTTTTCTTCCTGTATATTTTTATCACTGGTGGAGACGCAATAATTCAGCTTATAATAGCTTAAATTCGATGAAATTGAAGACACATAGAGAAACTAGCCATTTAATTGTCAGACAAAAGGGGATAACTATGAATCTTATGAAACACCCGTGGAAGAAAAATGCGCTAAAAAGACTGATTCTCTCGTTTATTTGTATTCTCTTACCCCTCTATATCCTTAGTATGATTATCTACAATTGGGGGATACGAACGCTGCAAGACGAAATCTCCAAATCGATGATCTCGCAGGTATCGCAATATTTCAGTGGCTTGGAAGAGGATTTCAGACGGATCCAAACGCTGCAGTACGATGCCTTAACCGATGACAATCTTAACGCGCTCGGAGCGATTCCGGATTCCTTGAATGATATTGAGAAAATGCAAAGCATTTTACGACTTCAGCAGAGGCTCAATGCGATTCGAAACAGCTCCATGTATATCAAAGATGTTTACGCTTACATACCGGCGATCCAAAAGAATGTGTCGGCGTTAACGATTTCCGCCTTCGATCAACAGCAATTTGAAAATCTGCGGAACATTCCATTTACACTGGATTCGCAGGTCATGAATGTGAACGGGGGACTATTTCTAAGCGCTGTGTATCCTTTCTCCACGCCAAGCAGTAAAAGAAGTCCGCTGTTCATTGTGGCGATCGAACTGTCGAAGGAAAAGCTGGAGGAGCATCTCAAATTGATGGTGAATTCTCCGGATGAAGGCTTGATTCTCAATAGCTCGCAATTCGTGATCTCCACGAGTCCCGACGCTGACTTCGATAAGGAAATCTCGCAGCATATGGTCATTAGCGGGAATATTGGCAAAGTGCAGAAGCTGGTCATTCAAGACAAGCACTACCTTGCCGTGTATACCGCCTCTCCCTTTTTTGGCGCCGTGTTAAGCAAGTATGTGCCGGAAGCCGCCGTGTTCGAACCGCTGCAGAAATACAGAAGCTGGTTTATCCTGCTAGCTGCCGTAGCTCTTATTATTATCGTCATTTACTCCTTATATGTGTATAAATACATTCATAAACCGCTGGATAAGCTGGTGAAAGCTTTCCGCAAAATCGAGTATGGCGATTTCGATGTTCAGATCGAGCATGGCATCAACGATGAGTTTCAGTATATATATACGCGGTTCAATGTGATGTCGGGCAATTTGCAATCCTTGATCGACCAGGTATACAAACAACAAATTCTGACGCAGAAGGCCGAATTGAAGCAGCTGCAGTCTCAGATTAATCCTCACTTTCTGTACAACAATCTCTTTATTCTTGGCACGATGGCCCGCGTTGGCGATTACGAGAATCTCGAGCAGTTTACGAATCAATTAGGCGAGTATTTCCAGTTCGTGACCCGAAATAGCTCGGATGAGGTACCGCTGTGGAAAGAAGTGAATCATGCCAAAGTGTACGCGGAAATTCAAGCCATGCGATTCGCGAACCGGCTGCGGGTTGAATTCGATGAGCTGCCGGAGCATATCGGTCACGTCATGGTGCCACGGTTAATTCTGCAGCCGATTATTGAGAATGCCTTCGAGCACGGTTTGGAAAGGAAGGCCGCGAACGGTATTCTGAGGATCCGGCTCGTTAAGAGCGATCATGAGATACGGATGATCGTGGAGGATAACGGCGAAGCGGTGGACGATGAGCGAATCGCATCGCTTAATCAAGCATTAACCAAACATGAAGGGCTGGAGATAACCGGCATTCTGAATATCCACCAGCGCATCCGATTGAAGTTCGGACCGTCCAGCGGGCTGTATGTGGAGCGAAGCGAATGGGGCGGCTTTAAAGCAACAATGGTCATCGATTACATGGGTGGAGGCGTATAGACAATGTACAGGGTTCTGGTAGTTGACGATGAGATGATTATTGCAGACGGATTATGCGAGGTGCTGCAGGGGATTCCACAGCTGGAGTTAGACGTATATAAAGCCTATTCGGGCATGGAGGCATTGCGGCTTTTTGACCGGACTCGTTTCGATATTGTGCTGACGGATATCCGGATGCCGGAGCTCGACGGCTTGCAGCTGCTGGAGAAAATCCGTGAGAGATGGCCGCAGTGCAGGGTGATTTTCCTTACGGGTTATAACGAATTTGCCTATGTGTATTCGGCTATCCAGTATGAGGGGGTCAGTTATTTACTGAAAACGGAAGGCTATCCGAAGGTGATCCAGATGGTGGAGCATGCCGTTATGGAAATTGAAACCGAGTTCAAGGCGCAGTCCCTGCTCATGAATGCGCAGCAGCAGCTGGATGATATGAGAGGGATGCTGCAAAACGAGTATGTGAAGCGGATTCTAAACGATCAGCTGGATGTACGAGAGATTCATCAAGAACAATTCAATGAATTGGCGATTCCGCTGCAAGCCGACCGTCCTGTCCTCCTCATGATAGGCCGAATGAACGGTATGCCGGGCAAGATGACGTATTCGGAGAAATCG
The DNA here is from genome assembly GCF_028765165.1 of Paenibacillus sp. MAHUQ-63. Taxonomy (GTDB): domain Bacteria; phylum Bacillota; class Bacilli; order Paenibacillales; family NBRC-103111; genus Paenibacillus_E. Next base: position 15,700 of record NZ_JARADB010000009.1, read on the forward strand.
CGGCAGCTCTACCGGATTAAGCTGATCGCTGAGCCCTATCTGGCTTCGCATGTGTCTTTTGTGGCAGCGGTGAATGAACATATGGATCTGGTGTGGTTCATTCAGCCGTTCCAAGATCATATGGAGAGGGAAGGCTGGGATCGCACCTTGACCTTCATGAAAGGGACGGTGGAATTAATCCAGGCGGCGTGCCGCGAATCCGTCGGTGCCGTGCTGTCCTTTGTGCTGGATGACAGCACGGTTGTCTGGCGCGAGGCCGCCGAGCGGTTCTCGACGCTAACGATGCTGATGAATTATCGCATCGGCCAAGGCGGCGGCATGCTGCTGCTGGACAAGCAGCATGTAGAGGGCGGCCATCGCGAGAAGCCGCAGATCCGGCAAGCCAAGCTGGATCAGCTCGCAGATCAATTGGAGCACGGGCAGCGAGCCGACTTTAACAGTACGCTGCTCGCCTGTGCGGCCTCTGTACAAGAGATTGACAGCATGCATGATGTTCCTGCACAAGAGCTGTATTATGCCATCGGATTGGTCTTCTTATCCTATATGAATCGTTGGCATTTGGTAGAGACCGTGGCGGAGCAGATCGGACTTCATAAGCTGATGCAGCCGGGCGAGCATGAATCCTGGAAGGTGGCTTTTGACTATCTAGGGCGTGTTGAGGACATTCTGTTCAACCTTCAGAACCAAGAAGAGGAGAGAAGGGCGAATGCGATTATCGGATTCATTCAGAAGCATATTAGAGATCATCTGCACAACCCGGACGAAATCTCGCTGGTGAAATTAGCCGAGCTGGTATATTTCAATCCTTCCTACCTCTCCCGCTTGTTTAAGCAAGTGACCGGAACCAATCTATCCGACTATATCTCCGCTGCTCGATTGGCGAAAGCGAAAGCGCTGCTGGAGAATCCGAATATTAAAATTCAAGATGTGGCCGAACAGGTCGGGTATGGAACCGCTACGAACTTTACGAGGTATTTCCGCAAGGCAGCGCACATGACACCGCTCGAATATCGGGCTACGATCATGAACAAGTAAACAAGTGATTCAAATGTAAAGACATGAATATTGAATGCCGAATGAATGCGCTTTACCATTAGAGAGGTAGGCATGCTACTACATGATCGATCTTTCGGGGAGGTTCACATGAGAAAAAGAGATAAAGCCAAATCAGCCGTTATTCTCTCGGCAGCAGGACTAATGGTGCTCTCAGCTTGCAGTTCATCAAGTACGGAAGACAACACGGCCAAAGCAACGGAGAAGCCGGGCGCAGCAACGCCTCCAGCCAACCTGATGGCCAAGTATGAGAAGCCGGTCGATATTACCGCCTGGCGTTACACGGAAGCCACCTACAAGTACGAAAACGGCGATACCATTGAAAATAACATTTATACAAAAGCCTATCAGAATGAGCTCGGGATCAACTTGAAATACCAGTGGACCGTGCCCATCGAGCAATTCGATCAAAAGCTGAATGTGGCGATTGCCGCTGGAGATTTGCCGGATATCATGTGGCTGAAGAATAAGCAGCTCACCGACCTGACGGATAATGATATGCTCTATGATTTGACCGAGCTGTATGAGAAATATGCATCGCCTATGGCGAAGAGCATCCTGCAGCAGGATCAGAAGGCCTTCAACACCGCCAAAATCGGCGGCAAGCTGATGGCGATTCCACAAACGTCATCGGCGATTGACGGACTCCCGCTATTTTATGTTCGAACGGATTGGCTGAACAAGCTGGGACTCTCCGAACCGAAATCGATGAAGGATGTTCTGGCTGTAGCGGAAGCGTTCACGAAGAAGGATCCGGACGGCAACGGCAAGGATGATACGTTCGGGATGGCGTTTACGAAAACGTTTTTGACCGATTCCCATTTCGGCACGTCGGGCTTCTTCTCCGGCTTTCATGCCTATGCGGGCAAATGGGTGAAGAATGCCTCCGGCAACTTGGTTTATGGAAGCACTTTACCGGAAACCAAGGCTGCGCTGAAGCAATTGCAGGACATGTACGCACAAGGGCTGCTGGATAAAGAATTCGGTGTCAAAGACCGCGCGAAAGTTACGGAGTCTGTAGCCGGCGGCAAAGTGGGTATCTTCTATGGCAGCATGTCCGCGCCGCTCTCGATCACGCAGAAGAATATCGACAACGATCCGAAGGCGGAATGGAAAGCGATTCCACTGCTTTCTATCGATGATAAGAAGGCTACGCCAATCGGTAAAATGCCGATTCAACGGTATTATGCCGTCAGCAAGAAGAGCAAAAATCCGGAAGCGATTATCAAATTACTCAACTTCGCGATGGATGGCTATGACGAAAGCAAGAAGCCTAACCCAGAGATGAGCTTCAGCAAAACGAATATCCCTGTTTATCTCTACAGCTTAATGAATCCGGAGCCTGCGAATAAAAACTTGAACGCACATCATAATGCGCTCAGCGCGATTGCTGCGAACGATCCTTCCAAGCTGTCGACAGAAGAGAAGGGCTACTACGACAAAATCGTAGATTTCCGTAAAGGAAATAAAGCGAATTGGGGAACAGAGCGCGTCTTCGGTTCGCCAAGCTCCTTCGATGTCATCTCTCAATATGTAAAAGATGATAACTACATGCTGGACGCCTTCTATGGCGCAGCGACACCGACGATGGTGGAGAAGAACGCCTCCCTTCAGAAGATGGAGGAGGAAGTATTCACGAAAATTATTATGGGTCAATCCATCGATACGTTTGACAAATTCGTTGAAGATTGGAAGAAGCTTGGCGGCGATCAGATCGCGAAAGAAGTGAACGACTGGTACGCGAAAAATAAATAAGTATCGGACAGCCTAATAAGACGAGACGAAAGCTTAGGGGAAAGCGGTCGTAACACTGCTTTCCCCTTCGTTATTCGTCCACCAATGCAAACGGAGAGGAGTACAAGTGGAGATGAATAAAAAACTGCAGGAAATTCCTTTGCATCTCATGCTGCTGCCAGGCGTCATCCTTACCCTGATTTTTAACTATGTCCCGATCGCAGGGATTGTCATTGCCTTTCAGAAGTTTGTACCATCCAAGGGCATTTTCCATTCCAAATGGATCGGACTCGATAATTTCCGCTATATGCTGGAGATGCCCAATTTTTCGAGCGTTGTATGGAACACTGTTTTTATCGCCGTGATGAAAATTATTGTTCATTTAATCGTGCCTGTTATTTTTGCTCTGCTGCTGAATGAGGTTATTAGCACGGCATTCAAACGTACTGTACAAACCATCATCTATTTCCCCTATTTCCTGTCCTGGGTTATTCTGGGGGGCATTCTCATCGATATCCTTTCGCCATCCGCCGGCATTGTGAATCAATTTCTGGGTCTGATCGGCATCGAGCCTATCTTTTTCCTTGGCAATGAAAACTGGTTTCCTTTCACACTTGTCGCATCAGACACTTGGAAGGAATTTGGATATAGCACGATTGTGTATTTAGCCGCCCTGACGGCGATCGATCAATCTCTGTATGAAGCTGCGGTCATGGATGGGGCTAATCGCTGGAAGCAGACGCTTCATGTTACAATCCCCGGCATGATGCCGATCGTCACGCTAATGACCGTATTAAGCTTAGGCAACGTACTGAATGCGGGATTCGATCAGGTGTTCAATCTGTACAGTCCAATGGTTTATAGCACGGGTGATATTATTGATACGATGGTGTACCGAATCGGGTTAGTAGATGCGCAATACGGCGTAGCGACGGCGGTTGGATTGTTTAAATCCGTGATTGCCTTCATCCTCATCGTGATCTCCAATAAGCTTGCCAATCGATTTACCGGTTATCGGATTTTCTAGGTAGGGGGTAAGGTTATGCAAAAAATGACAGTGAGCAGAAAAATATTTCTGTTATTCAACTATATTTTGTTGGGGTTAATCGCCTTTCTATGTCTCCTGCCGCTGATCAACGTATTAGCTGTCTCATTTAGCTCCAGTAGCGCTGCGGCAGCGGGATTCGTGAAGCTATGGCCGGTGGATTTCACGATTGCCTCTTACAAACATGCCCTAACGAAGAGGGAGTTTATGGAGGGCCTGTACGTTTCGGTACAACGCGTAGTGCTGGGGTATGTGATCAATATGGCCATTACGATCCTCATTGCCTACCCGCTTTCCAAAGAAACGAGCGTGCTTCGTTCAAGGAACGTGTATGCTTGGTTCTTCATCATCACTATGCTGTTTCACGGCGGATTAATTCCCAGCTATATGACCATGAAAGCACTTGGCTTGCTGGATACGATATGGGCGTTGGTGCTGCCGGGAGCTGTGCACGTGTTCAATATGATTCTGCTGCTGAATTTCTTTCGGAACTTGCCGAAGGAAATTGAAGAGGCTGCCTACATCGATGGAGCGGGCCATTGGAAGGTGCTGTGGAGCATGTACATTCCATTATCCAAGCCTGCGCTCGCAACGATCACGTTATTCACCGTCGTGATGCATTGGAATTCTTGGTTCGACGGCTTGATCTACATGAACTCGCCTTCGAATTATCCGCTGCAAAGCTATTTGCAAACGATTATCGTCAATCCTGACTCCAGTACGCTGTCATCAACCGAGCTTTATATGTCCGAGGTATCGGACCGTACGTTCAAAGCGGCGCAAGTCTTCCTTGCGGCATTCCCGATTTTGATTTTTTACCCCTTTCTACAAAAATATTTCATGAAGGGCCTCGTCATGGGCAGCGTGAAGGGTTAAGGCAACCTGATCATAGACTGAGCGAATTGGGCTGCCTTTGGCAGTCTTTTTCATCAAGGAGGAATAAGAAGGTATGCATGAACAACTATTGAACCGGCTTCGGGGCCTCTCCGTAGAGGAGCAGGTGGGTCAGCTGAAAAAAGCGACGGACGGAGACGTGCTCCAAGCCTGGCAGCAATCCGGAGTGAAGTTCGCATCGACGGGCGGCCGTCTCGAGGCAACCTATTACACGGCGCTGCGCAAGCTGCTGGATTGCATCGTGCCAACGATGGGGGAAGCCCCTGTCCTGCACGAAGGCGGCATTTATTTGGGGTGCTGGATGGAAAGCACGGGAACGATCAATAATGAGCTGCTATCGCGTTTCCTGCCGGCGGTATCGGAGGACACCTTTGAGCTATTTGCGGACTATCAGAAGGAAGACGGGCAGATGCCCTATAAAATAACGGAAAACGGTCCGGCTTACCGGCAAATTCAGATGGTAACGCCGCTGGCTCGCAGCGTGTGGAATCACTATACGCTGAATGGACGCAATCAAGCCTTTCTGAGAAAAATGTATGAGGCGATGGCACGCTTTGACAAGTGGCTGGCGACGTACCGCGATACACGGCAAACCGGCTGCGTAGAAGCCTTTTGCACGTTTGATACAGGGCATGACCTGTCTCCGCGGTTCTGGCATGTGCCGGATTCCGCGCATCTTGACGATGCGAGACAGTATAATCCGGACTCTCCGATTTTGCCTTTCTTAGCGCCGGATTTGACGGCGAATGTATATTGCCAGCGGCTTTATTTATCGCGCATAGCCCGAGAGCTGGGGGATGCGGAGGCGGCTGCGGGCTGGGAAGCCAAGGCTCAACAAAGCTTGGATAGCTTGTTTGAACATTGCTACGACAGGGCGGATGCCTTCTTCTACGATGTGGATCGGAACGGTGAATGGGTCCGCATTCAGTCGGATGTTCTCTTGCGGGTGTTGGCTTGCGAGGTGGGCGATGGCGAATTCTTTGCGGCTTCGCTGCGGAAGTATTTGCTCAATACGAGCAAATTTTTCGCCAAATATCCGTTTACCTCCATTGCCATGGATGACCCCCGCTTTGATCCGTTCTCCAGCTACAATACGTGGGCAGGCACATCCAATTTCTTGAGTTTGATCCGTACGCCGCACGCCTTCGAGCATCATCATCGTTATGTGGAGCTGACGTGGGTGCTGAATCCGATCGTTACGGCCTTGGCGCAGATGACGCGTTTTGCGCAAACTGTTAGCCCTTGGACAGGGAAAGAGGGCTTTACGGAGTCCTATTCGCCTGCCATTCTGTGCCTATTAGACTTCGTTGAGCGGATGAGCGGCATCGTGCCAAGGCCTGATGGGGAACTCTGGTTCACTTCATTAATCCCGTATCCGCAGGACCATGGCGAGGTGACGGCCGCCGAGATCGGCTACAGCCGAATCATCGATGGGGTCACGTTTGAATGCCTGACGACAAAGGAAGGAAGCACCGTCTATCGTAACGGCGAAGCCTATTTGCAAATCCCGAGCGGGACTCGGGCTGTGACCGACAGAAGCGGCCGATTGAAAGCCGTCATCGGGATGAATGTGCGTACAATTGAAGGAACGGTTAGGTATGAAGGACAAGAGCTTCCTCTTGTGGTGAAGGGAAATGAGCAAGTCGAGCTGTCACAAGGACGATTCATCCGTGTGCGCGATCTAGGCATTATCTATCCAACGTATCGATAAAGGAGGTGTTCATCTATGGCTGCGGTTCATAATCATCAATTGCAAGTGCGGGATCCCTTTGTCATTCCCGTTCAAGCGGAAGGACTATACTACTTGTTCGGGAGTACGGATCCGAATATTTGGGGCAAGGGAATCGGGTTTGACGTGTACGTGGGGAGAGACCTGGAAACCTGGGAAGGGCCTTACCAGGTCTTCCGGCCCGATGCGGACTTCTACGCGGAGAACAATTTCTGGGCGCCGGAAGTGCACAAGTACGAGGGCCGCTTTTATATGTTCGCGACCTTCCGCCGGAAGGACAACAACTTGCTCGGCACCGCCGTGCTCGTCAGCGACAGCCTGTTAGGTCCTTTTACCCCGCATAGCGAGGGGCCGCTGACGCCGAAGGCATGGTGCTCGCTGGACGGGACTTTGTTTATCGATGAGGAGGGTCAGCCTTGGATGGTGTTCTGCAGAGAATGGCAGCAGGTAAGAGATGGCCAGGTTTGCGCGGTCCGCTTAACGAAAGATCTGAAGGGCACCATCGGAGAGCCTGAGCTTCTCTTTACCGCTTCACAAGCGAAGTGGCCGACTTCTTTCCAGCATGCGCGTTATCCAGGTCAAGACAACTACGTGACCGACGGACCTTCCATGTATCGTACAGCCAAGGGCGAGCTGATGATGCTATGGGCTAGTTTTATTCACAATACGTATGCTGTCGGCGTAGCGAAGTCCGTATCCGGTCGGGTACAGGGGCCATGGGTACAGGAGGAAGAAGCTTTATTTCGAAGCGATGGCGGACATGGCATGCTATTCCATGCCTTCGACGGAACCCTGATGCTCGCGGTTCATACGCCGAATCAGACACCGAATGAGCGGCCGCTTTTCCTGCCGATTGAAGAGGTGAACGGCACGCTGAGAGTGCTTAAAGAATAGGAACTAATTAGACACCTCCGCTGAGGTGTTTTTTTTACGGATAAACGATTTGGATGATTTCAGGCATGTATGGGAATAATTTGTATCTGTATCAGCTAACTTCTTCAAAGGATGATTGCAATGTCCATTGCGATTCTGGCTTTAATGGCATGGTTGGTGATGATTGTATTCTCGCTTGTGCCCAAAGGGTTAACACTTACGGAAATGGTTCTTCTATACTTCGTCATCGTCGTCTTAACCATTACGATATTCACTATCCTTGATGTTAATCTGAACTGGGTTCCACTCACTCGCAAAGTTGAAGGTTCCTTTGCCATGTATATTTGTCGTTTCTTCGTAATCCCTCTTCTTGTCCTCATGGCTGCCTGCGTCCTCCTTTCGAACATGAAAGTGAAATGGCGTGTGGTTTTATCGGCGATCATCGTCATGGTCTTATCTGGGGCGGATCGGATTTATTTGAGGCTTGATCTCATGGAGTTCGTGAGATGGAATGTAGGCTATTCCGTTCTCATGTACGGGGTATTTGTGATCCTCATCTGGCGTATTGCCCATTGGTATATAGGCCTGGATAAGGAGGTCTCAAAAGAATCTTGAGCGAAATTCGTTACGACTATTCCTTTAATCTGAATGAGTGGTTTATCGTCATTGCCCTCATTGTTGGAACCTTGATGGTATTATGGCTGCCACGACGTTTTTCTAAAAAGACGGCCTGCGTGTACCTGATGTGCGGCGTATTTAACGGTTTCTTTTTCGATCATACGTTGAGTGTGTTTCCGGTTAGTTTTTATGATATTAATGATACTTCCCGCTTTGAAGTGATGGACTTTTTTTCCCATGTGATGTACGCACCCTACAGTTATCTTTTCTTTTATTTATATGACTTCTTCCGTGTCAAAACGAGTAATGCTATGTTGTACATTCTGGTATGGGCATTCGTAAGTACCGGTTTCGAGCGATTGTGCGTGCTAGTTGGGATCTTTCATTACCAACAAGGATATAGCATCTATTACTCTTTCTGCATTTATTTGGTCGTCTTGAGCTTGTGGGTGACCATCTATCATGTCTTGAAGAATCATGGAGACCAACGTTTTTAGCTATTCGCAAGGCCGGCAGCAATTGATTATGGTTCTAGAGGGTTAGTGTAATGAAGGGTTCAAAGGTTATAATAGAGCATACCTCGTTCTTCAAACTAGTAAGATGACAAAGGATGCCGATCATGCCGATTAATTCTTTTGATAACTATCCAATGAGCTGGAAACCATCGATTGATAAAACCCAAAAACCTATTTATAAAGTACTCGCAAGGCAATTGTATCAGGATATTCTAAACGGAGTTCTGTTACCCGGAACAAGACTCCCTTCGCAGCGGGAACTGGCCGATTTCCTAGACTTAAATTTGAGCACGATATCCAAAGCGTTTAAGATGTGTGAGTTGAAAGGTTTGTTAAGTGCAGCCGTTGGCAGTGGAACATTCGTATCGTATGATGCGTTATCCAATGCGTATTTACTTGAAGATACCAAGCCGAAGCACTTAATCGAAATGGGAGCGACACTGCCGGATAATGCTTCATACGAGCCGTTGCTGCTTCAGTTGAAAAGTATGCTGCAAGATACGGATTATGAAAAGTGGTTCGGTTATGGCCGTTCAGGCGAAAGCCTCTGGCAAAGGGACGCAGCTCTTAAACTCATCCGAAGAAGCGGCCTTGAAACAACAGTCGATCGCATTGTACTGGCTAATGGCGGTCAGAATGCCATTGCGGCCACACTTGCAAGTTTATGTAAGCCTGGAGACCGCATTGGTGCCGATCCGCATACATACCCTGGTTTAAAAACGGCTGCAGCGATGCTTAGTATCCAAATTGTACCGATAAAGTCGGAGAACGGCGAAATGAGTCCGGCTGCTTTGGAATACGCGTGTAAAAATGACAATATGAAAGGCGTTTACTTAATTCCGGATTATCATAATCCGACAGCTAGTACGATGTCGGTAGAGAATCGCCAAAGGATTGCAGCCGTTGCCAAAAAGTATAATCCATTCATTATTGAAGATGCGTCTTACAGCCTTCTGAGCGACAAACGGCTTCCCGCAGTGGCCTCCTTCGCGCCGGAACAGACCATCTACATAGCGAGTTTATCCAAATCGATCGCACCGGGCTTGCGGCTAGCCTATGTAGCCGTTCCGAGTCCCTTCAAGGAGCTAATTGCCAAGGCTTTATATAATTTAAATGTTTATGTGTCGCCGTTGTTTGCCGAACTGGCAGCGCGTACAATTGTATCTAATCAATTCGAAAGCATAATTGATGGCCATCGGGAACAAGCCATTCGCAGAAATCGAATCGTAAACCGATACTTGTCAGACTATACGTGCTTGGGGGCTGAAACAGGTATCTTCCGTTGGCTGCTGTTACCAGGCAGTATCACAGGTGCAGAGTTCGAAAGGCTAGCCGCACAGCAGGGGGTTCAAGTGTATGCGGCTGACCGGTTCGTAGTGGGGAATAGTACCCCAGAGCGGGCTGTAAGGATTGCAGTCTGTGCACCGGCAACGGTCCAAGAGCTAGAGGAAGGATTAGCGATCCTTCAATATATACTTCACGAGATAACCGAATAGGAAAATTGTTTGCCATACAATTATGATATTGTATGGCATTTTTGTGCGTGTTATGATGGAGCAAATCTTGTTGAAGGGTAGCAAGAAGCTTGCTTGAAGGAAGGAGGAAGCCTTATGGACAATCAAGTGGTTATTGTTGGAGCCGGTTTAAGCGGCCTTCGGGCTGCCTCTCTGCTTCATGTGCACGGGATCTCATGCAGGGTGCTAGAGGCTAGAGACCGGATTGGCGGCAGGGTCATGAGCACTTCTGTTCTGAATCGGCCTGAGCTGGGCAAGTTTGACCTCGGACCGACATGGTTCTGGCCGCAATATGAGAGCGCGATTACCAATCTGGTTAAAGAATTACAGCTAGAAACCTTCATTCCGTACACCAAAGGGGAGATACTGCTGGAACGGTTTCACAACGAGCCGGCAGAGCGATATAGGCTGCCAGCTAACGCGAATGAAAGCTCGATTCGATTCACAGGAGGCGTACAGTCGCTTATTGATGCGTTAGCGGATACGATTCCTCCAGGGACCATCGAGTTAGAGACACGAGCTACAGCTCTTCGGCTCAATAGTAATGGTACGGTCACGGTTGATGCCGTTCATGCAGACGGAGAGCGTGAACAGATAACAGCAAACGCGGTGATTCTAGCCTTGCCGCCTCGCCTTGTGGCGCGGCATATGGCATTCACGCCGCTTCTTCCTCCAGAACTGGTTGCCGACCTTGTCAACAAACCTACGTGGATGGCAGGACAGGCCAAGGCCGTTGTCGTCTATGATCGTCCTTTCTGGCGGGAATTGGGGTTCTCCGGATTCGTATCAAGCCGGGTCGGACCCTTGCAGGAAATTCATGATGCTTCTCCTGGTACAGGCTCAGGAGCGCTATTCGGTTTCTTCGGCATACCAGCCCCCATGCGCCATAAACTAGGGCAGGAGGAATTGAAGAAAAGAATCATGGACCAATTGGTTAGGCTGTTTGGACCCCAGGCTTGTCAAGAACGTGCTTTTCTTTACAAGGATTGGTCGGAAGATGACGAAACGGCTGTTGAAGAAGACTTCGAACCACTTATGAATGCCCCGGCCTATGGTCAACCCTCGGTCGTTGGGAGATGGGAGAAGAAAATCTTCTTTGCCGGTACAGAGACGAATTCGCCATTCGGCGGGCATTTGGAAGGTGCGCTTCGGTCTGCTGACAAGGCAGTTTCAGAGATAAATAAATGGATAGGAGGCCGTGCATGATGAAAGTGATGAACGCCGTACAAATTCCCGCCAAAGGGGAAAAAATGCGATTGGTGCAGATTCCGGTGCCCCAGCCGGGAGAAGGGCAAGTCTTGCTTCGTGTAGAAGCATGCGGCGTATGTCATGGTGACTCGCTCGCCATTGGAGGGGCGTCCCCAGCGTATCCCCGCATCCCTGGCCATGAAGTCATTGGCAGCGTTGTGCAGCTTGGCGCCGGTTCCACGAAATGGAACATTGGCGATCGCGTGGGTATTGGATGGCATGGTGGGGACAACCACGTTACAGGCCTGACCATCGACGGCGGTTACGCTGAGTACATGGTTGCCTATGAGGAGAGCTTGTCATTGATCCCGGAGGAATTGTCCGCGGTAGAAGCAGCACCCCTTATGTGTGCAGGTGAAACAACCTTTAGTGCACTTCGGAACAGTAAAGCTCGGCCTGGCGATCTTGTAGCCATTCAAGGGATTGGCGGACTTGGGCACTTAGCGGTTCAATATGCCCGCAAGGCGGGGTTCCGCACGGCAGCGATTTCGCGCGGCAGCGACAAAGAAGAGCTGATACGTCAACTTGGGGCCCATCACTACATTAATTCCGACAAGGAAGACCCGGCTTTGGCCTTGCAGGCGTTAGGTGGGGCCAAAGTCATTCTCGCTACTGCGCCGAACGCCCAAGCGATCGCTTCCCTCATGAACGGGCTTGGATCGGATAGTGAGCTCATTATTGTAGCCGGCTCGGGTGAGCAGCTGGGTTTATCGGCAAGAGATTTCCTCAAAGGACCGAATACGGTGAGAGGCTCCTTTACTGGACATGCGCGAGAAATTCAGGAAGCCGTTAACTTCAGCGTGCTTACGGATGTACGGCCCATGATTGAAACTTTTCCGCTGGAACGTGTTAGCGAAGCCTATGACCGAATGATGGCGGCATCCACTCGGTTTCGGGCCGTTCTCCATATTCATGAAGGCAATTAATTGGTAATAGAAGGGGATGGGGACATGTCGAGCCGAACAGCACTCGATCAAGAACAAATAGAAAACGGGAGAGAATCACTGAAGCAATATGTGGATTCCCCTGAGAAACAGCGTCAGCTGCACCAAAGAACGATGATCATCGTCGTTGCCTCTCAAATTTTTGGCGGGGCGGGATTGGCTGCAGGAATCACGGTAGGGGCACTGCTCGCACAGGATATGCTCGGAACAGACAGCTTTGCCGGCGTTCCGACTGCCCTGTTTACGTTAGGCTCTGCTGCCGCGGCGCTAATCGTCGGCCGTCTGTCCCAACGCTTGGGGCGTCGTGCGGGGCTGGCTGCGGGTTTCTTAACAGGCGGGCTTGGCGCTGCAGGCGTCGTCCTGGCAGCCGTCTTCCATCATATCGGGCTGCTCTTGCTTTCGCTGCTGCTCTATGGAGCAGGGATGGCAACCAACCTGCAGGCCAGATATGCCGGAACGGATCTGGCCCTCCCGACAGGAAGGGCCAAAGCGATAAGTACGGCTATGGTTTTCACGACCATTGGCGCGGTTGCCGGGCCGAATCTTGTCACGTTGACAGGTCGGATAGCGACATCTCTTGGCGCTCCTGCGTTATCCGGGCCCTTTATGCTGGCGGCCATCGCATATCTGTTGGCGGGATTCGTGCTGCTCATCTTCCTGCGGCCTGATCCTTTGATCGTGGCCAAAGCCATTGCAGAGGTTGAGCGATTAAAAGATCGTCAGAACGGCACACTGCCATCATCGCATGTATTGGAAGCTGGTTTCAATAAACGGGGGATCATTGTTGGCGCGTCAGTGATGGTAGTAACCCAGATTGTTATGGTCGGCATTATGACCATGACGCCGGTTCACATGAAGCATCACGGACACGGACTTGGAGAGGTTGGTGTTGTGATCGGCATCCATGTTGCTGCGATGTATCTGCCATCGCTATTAACGGGTGTTCTCGTCGATAAGTACGGAAGATTGCCCATGTCCTATGCCTCCGGTATTACGCTGCTCTTGGCCGGCTTACTGGCTGCCTATGCACCCGGGGACTCAACAGTGCTGCTCGTTCTTGCACTTGCGCTTCTTGGATTAGGGTGGAACTTCGGGTTGATCAGCGGGACAGCGGCGATCGTCGATGCCACGACTCCCCAAATACGCGCGAAGACGCAAGGGACCGTAGACGTTCTTATTGCTCTGGCTGGGGCATCCGGAGGCGCCTTGTCCGGGATGGTTGTGGCTCAGTCCAGCTATTCGACACTCTCCTTGGCTGGAGGATTTCTGTCCTTGCTTCTTATTCCGGTTGTGTTGTGGTCCCGTAGAAAAGGGGGATGATAGGGAGCGGGAATAAGTGATAAAGACACAGCGGGGGCCGGCCATGAAGGGATAGGCACATGTAACTGATCATTCCGTCCAAGCAAATGCGCTAATAGGTTCGTACTTTATAAAGTCGTCAAACTTTTGATTACAAGAGGAGGAGCACTTTATGGGTTACACCGCGTCATCTGCTGGAAGCTATGGTGGAGGGTATACATCGGCAGCAACCGTCCTTGTTCTGTTCATCTTACTGGTTATCGTTCTCACTTCAGTATGCTTGTAAGGTCTTACACTTCCTTAATTGCGATTATGACACTTGGATGGAAATTGGCAGCATGGATTCCTCTCTATAGGTGATTGCTTTTTCCAAGGAAGGAGGATATGAACTATGGGGTATACAACAAGTAATACGACAAGCGCAGCCGCAATTTTAGTTCTCTTCATTCTATTGGTTATTGTTACTATGACATTCGTCTGGTAATTAGCAAAGAATCGTTCTCATCATTATTTTGATAATGTTGTTCAGCCTGTGGCGAATTAGCTGCAGGCTTTTTTAATTTGCACGGGGCTGCAGATGTCAAGCATTGTATCGATTGTTTTTGTCATTGTGGGGGATAATGATAATAAAGAGAATGAGGTGGCTTGCCAATGATATATATTTATAACGATTTCGGGGGGACGCATACGACGGCTTTGGCTGCAGCTTATCATCTGAAGAAGTTGGATGAAACTCGCGAGCCCACGAAGAAAGAAATCCTAAACACGCATAATTTTAATAAATTAGTGTATAAGGACAGAGGAAAGTTATACTTTCACGGGAAAGATGAGGACGGCAACAAGGTCTATACAATGGGGAGAGGCAGGTCTAAGATTCTTGTTCCCGGCATTTATAATTTGATCGATATGTTGATTGAGGAGGGGGTTCTGCATGAAAAAATTATATTATCCAATACGTCTCCGACGGTGCCTTTTTCAATGACATGTGGCGGCATGCTGTCACGGTGGCTGAAGATTGATTTTATAGGCGTACCGTTATTAATTATTGGAGCTAAACAAGCCTATCAAGACATTATCCATCTCGTTCATCATACAAAGAAAATCGCAAAATCCTCAAATACACAATTAATCATGCTGGAAAATAAAGAATTCAAATGATGGTAATATGAAAAAACGAACTACTAATCTCAAAGAGATCAATAGTTCGTTAACCGTTCTGTGGAACCTATTTAATCACACGGCGTGCTGTCATGTAGTGAGACTTCCAATAGGAGTTAATCGTAGTGATTTTCACACCGCCGGCACCGTAAGTGTTTAACATTTTGTTATTTCCAACGTAAACGCCTACATGGCCGACTCCGGGTCTGCCCGGAACGGAGAAGAATAGCAGGTCGCCTTTCTTCCAATTGCTTTTCGAAACATAACTACCGACTCTCGATTGCTGAGCAGCTGTCCGCGGTAGGCTAATGCCGTATTTCCCGAAAATATATTTCGTTAAGGTCGAGCAGTCGAAGTTGCGTGTCTGTCCGACTTTGGCCCCGAATTTATAAGGCGTGCCCAAATATCTTTTCCCTAAAGAAATAATTTTATCCGCTTTTGACGTTGCGGTGATTGTAGCAGCAGTAGCAGCTTGAGTAGGTTGTGGACTACTGATTAGCCCTCCTGAGATAGCAACTGTTGCTCCAATTGTCATAATTGCCAAGCGCTTGCTCCATTTATGATGTAGTTTCATAGTTGTCTTCCTCCTTGTTATGAGCGCTATTTCGTAGCTAAGCCTAGTATAGCAGACTGAAAGTCTCCTATAATTTACTAGAGGGAGAGCAAACCGTGGGCTCGAAAGGGATCAGACCGCTTTATTAGAAAACCATGAGAATCTTCTTTGAAAATTATTCTTGACTAGCTGTAGATCAACAAAAAGCTCGGTTTTAAGCCATTTATAAGGGCTCATCCTGGCCCCGACGCAAGCGTAACTGGAATTTCTCCTTTTATTTCAGCTTAAAAATCCTCTTGTAGAGATATAACTGGAAATTCCTCTTAGGCCCCTTAATTAAACTGGAGTCCTCTCAACCAATAAATTAAACTAAAAGCAAGGGAGATGATCCAGAATGAAAAAGAGGTTTAAAGAGGAAGAAAAACTTAAAATAGTTAACGAAGCATTGGCCGGTGTTAAGATTGGGGTACTCGCCCGCTTATATGACACACACCCCGAAACCATCCGTTTGTGGGTGAAGGATTACCGCGACGCCATCCCAGAATCGGAGATCCCTCGAACAGATGAGAACATAGAGGAATTACGGCGACTGCAGGAGGTGGAGGAGCGCTATGAAAAAGCGGTGAAAGTTCTTGGTGAGAAAGAACTCGAAATAGAAATCCTCCGAGAGCTATTAAAAAAGAAAAACCCCGCTTATCAGAAAAATTTGAAGTAGCAGACCCATTCATTAAGCGGGGTGAGCCAGCAGCAGTTGTACTGCGCATCCTTGGGATATCGGAGTCAACATACTACGAACGTAACGTGATCTACTCAGCCTAAGAGCATTTAATACGCTTGGGGAGGATGCTTCTGAAGCGTTCGAAACCTATATGGACTTCTATAACAACCGTAAAATGCATGGAAGCTTAGAATTGATGCCACCGACTAAGTTTTCAAATTGGGTGGACAAGACACCTATTTAGAGGGCCTAGCCGCGGAAATACAAGCCCTTATTTCAGTATAACGAGGGCCAATAGCCGTGGAAGCGGA
The DNA here is from genome assembly GCF_028765165.1 of Paenibacillus sp. MAHUQ-63. Taxonomy (GTDB): domain Bacteria; phylum Bacillota; class Bacilli; order Paenibacillales; family NBRC-103111; genus Paenibacillus_E. The sequence continues at coordinate 31,906 of NZ_JARADB010000009.1, forward strand.
AATAAGATGCGTTATTATGCTGATTGAGCTATGAAACACCCAAATTCAGCAAGGATAACGCGTTGTATTTCCGCTTTACCTTCCAGAACCGCTAATTCAGCCGTAATAGCGAACTGTATTTCCGCTGGCGTGAGAGTCCTTGGGCCACAATATTTCCAAGGGGGAACTCGTGGGGTTGTTAGGCAATAAATAGTAGCGAGGTCATTCCGGCGCGGCAGCTTGTTAGGTGGATGTGTGCGACATTGAAGGGACAGGCTCTTAAGGGTACGAGGATGGAGTTCTGCCGTGATGACAGTAGATTCGGTTGGGAAGCTTGGCGGCGCGTGAGCGGAACGGAAATACAGGCCCTTATTTTAGTAAAACGAGGGCCAATAGCCGCTGAAGCGGAAATAAGATGCGTTATTATGCTGATTGAGCTGCGAAACACCCAAATTCAGCAAGGATAACGCATTGTATTTCCGCTTTACCTTCCAGAACCGCTAATTCAGCCGTAATAGCGAACTGTATTTCCGCTGGCGTGAGGGTCCTTTGGCCTCAGCTCCGACCGTGGAACGCCCACAGTTACGTGGACGAATGCCGCGCTATGTCGCGCTTTCGCGCCGTCGCGCCGCCGCACCACCGGCGCCACCGCCGCCGCCCACCGGCATCGCCGCCCCCCATCCCGCTTACCGGGCCGCGACAAGCTGCTTCTCACGCTCGTGCCGGCCGCACCTTCGGTGACACGCCGGCTTCCAGCGCTCTTGCGACCGATCGCCATCGAACGACCGGCGCATGGCTCACGTCTCGCCTTCCTTATATAGTGAGATGAATTGGGCCGGCACAGCATCTGCAAGCCACACTTCATTGCCCGCATAGTAGAAGTTAACTCCCGCCGAACGGGCCTTAGCCAAATTTATGCATAGAATGACTAGCTCCCCTCTTCGCCTGCCAGCCAGCATGGCAAAATGCAGCCCTTCGGACATATGCACGTATTGGCAGCCATGGCCTGCATTCCTTCCTTCAGAATCACCGGCGCAGCCTTTGCATTCGTTCCATGGAAAAGAAGCACCGGCGGCTCTCCGACGGGGTATTGCACTTTATCGTGGCTACGCCCGTAACGGGCTCGAATCCGGTCGCCGTAAATTTCATAGTGCTGCTTCTCGCAGCAGGCAACCAGTTCTTCAATTTCACTTTGCGCCTATCCCAGACCAAGCCTTCTGCGCGCATAGAACTTCTAGAGATATAACTGGAGATTCTCCTGTTATCTCGATGAATAATGCCGCAAAGTGGCCTGTTCAGCCCTATTTTAACGGGAGAAATTCCTGTTATTCATCTCCCAAGGCCAGCTCTAGCTTCGATTAACTGGCGTTTTTCCAGTTATGCTGCAGACTTAAGGACTAGCCGCTGTGCGCTTGCTTGCTTATCAGGAAAGATGCTTGCGATAGAGGTAAGGATCATCAGGATGAAAGCTGCCTGGCGTCTGTCGTAAATCGCAGACAAGCTGAAGGAGCGGGAACAATCCCCGCCTTACATCATCCAAGAAAACCGCGCTCATGCGCGGGTTTTTTATTATGAATCCGCCGATTTTTCTAGGCAAAGTATTTAATTTAAAACAGTACCTTGACAGTCATAGTAATATGACTTATTATACGGATATGGAGGTGATTGAATTGAGCGAGAACAAGATCACATCCGACCTGCTTCGCGGACATACGGATACGATGATTTTACGGCTCTTGTCTGAAGCTGATCGCTATGGCTACGAGGTTGTCAAACTGATTGCCGAGCGCTCGGGAGGCGAGTATGAGTTGAAGGAAGCGACGATGTACTCCAGCTTCCGGCGGCTTGAGGCAGACGGGGATATCGAGTGGTATTGGGGCGATGAAACTCAGGGAGGACGGCGCAAATATTTTAGAATTACCGAGAAGGGCAAGGACACTTACACCCGTAACAAAAGCAATTGGGAATACGCCAAGCGCGTATTAGAAAATTTAGTATAAGGAGAGATTGGATATGATGAATCCCAAATTGACGGATTATTTGAACAGCGTTTTTACGCCATACGATGGGGTGAAAAGCGTCAACGAATTAAAGGCCGACCTGCTCTTGGATTTACAGGAGCGATACCGCGAACTCAGAGCGGAGGGCAAGGATGATGAAACAGCGTTTCAGATGACGATTGAGAGCATCGGCGATATTGAACAAACGATCCTGGAGGTCGCCAACCTCTCCCGTTCGCTGGAACGGCAAGTCGTGACAAACTTTAGCGCAAGCAACTTGGCCAAAAGCGACTTTGCAGGCGTTACCGCGCACAAAGGGCAGTTTAAAGGCAGCGCGCTGCATGGTTCCGATTTCTCGGGCGCAGATTTGACCGGCAGCTCGTTTAAGAGCAGCGACGTACGCGAAGCCATTTTTGACGGCGCGAATCTGACGGACTGCAGCCTATCCACGCTTGACCTGTCCAAGGCAAGCTTCCACAAGTCGATCCTAGTACGAACCAATTTCAGCAAGTCGGGGCTTGACGGCGTCAAATTCACAGGAATAAGAATGACCGACGTGACGTTTACAATGACCGATCTTAGAAAAACGATGTTTGAAGGTTGTTCATTTGATGGGGTTGACTTCACATACTCCGATCTGACCGGGCAGTGCTTCGACGGACAGACGTTTATCGGCGTTAAGTTTGACAAAGCGGGATTGAACGGAGTTTCCTTCAAGGGCGCTACTTTAAAGAATGTTTCTTTTCAGTCTGCGTTTACGTTCTCTAAGAAGTACTATCGTGCGATCAAAACCATCTGCTTTGACGGCGCAACGATGGATAAACTGACCTATGCATTGCTCAAAGGCATGGAAGCCAATTTGTCCCAAGTTACTGTCGTTTAATTTAAGGGAGGGAATCCGATGCCAACCGTGCAAACCAATCCCATTCAAGTAAAAGGACTGATTAAATCCTACAAGCAGCATCAAGTGCTGAAGGGCGTAGATTTCGAGGTGGAAAAAGGGAGTATATTCGCTCTCCTTGGCTCCAACGGGGCAGGCAAGACAACAGTTGTCAAAATTCTCACCACGCTGCTCCAACCGGATGGCGGCACTGCCGCTATCAATGGATTCGATGTCGCGGCTAAGCCCGATCATGTCCGTCAGGCGATTAGTCTGACCGGGCAATTCGCCGCTGTGGACGAAATTTTAACCGGACGGGAAAATTTGATCATGATTGCGAAGCTGCGATACCTCAAGGATCCGCGTCAAGTAGCGGACGACTTGCTCCGACGCTTCGGCTTGACAGACGCCGCGGACCGCAGGGTGGCTACTTATTCGGGCGGGATGCGCCGCAGGCTCGACATCGCCCTTAGCCTTGTGGGGAAACCGCAGATCATTTTCCTTGACGAACCGACCACAGGGCTTGACCCCGAAGCGCGTATAGAGGTTTGGAAGATTGTCAAGGAGCTGGCGGACAAAGGCACGACCATCTTCTTAACTACGCAGTATTTAGAGGAGGCAGAGCAGCTTGCCGACCGAATTGCCATTCTGCATGAGGGCAGGATTATCTCCAGCGGCACGCTCTCGGAGCTGAAAAAGCTGTTCCCACCCGCCAAGGTGGAGTATGTGGAGAAGCAGCCGACTTTGGAAGAGATCTTCCTCGCCATCGTCGGCACAAAGGAGGAGAAGTGAATGGAGACGACAAAGAACCATTTTTTCAGCGATATGGGCGTTATGGTTGGACGTTCGATGCGTCATATTTCCCGCAGTATGGATACCATCATCACGGTCACCATCATGCCGATCGCTTTCATGCTGCTGTTCGTTTATGTGTTCGGCGGTGCCATTCAAACCGGAACGGATAACTATGTGAATTACCTGTTGCCCGGTATACTGCTGATTGCTATTGCCAGCGGTGTGGCTTACACGGCTTATCGCCTGTTTACCGATGTGCAGCGGGGCATCTTCGAGCGGTTTCACACCATGCCGATTTCCCGTTCCACCTTGCTCTGGGGGCATGTCCTCACCTCGCTAGTATCCAACGCAATCTCCGTTGTCGTCATCCTTCTCGTATCGTTGATTATGGGCTTTCGTTCATCCGCTGGCGTGCTGCCATGGCTGGCCGTAGCCGGCATCCTTGCGCTGTTTACGTTGGCCTTAACTTGGGTTGCCGCTATAGCCGGCTTGTCCGCAAAAACGGTCGATGGCGCAAGCGCCTTCTCCTACCCGATTATCTTCCTGCCCTTTATCAGCTCAGCATTCGTGCCAACTGAGTCAATGCCGACCGTCGTTCGTGTCTTTGCCGAAAACCAACCGGTAACCTCGATTGTAGAAGCCATCCGCGCATTGCTGTCAGGACAACAAGTGGGGAATGAGATATGGATTGCGCTTGCGTGGTGCATCGGCATTGTGTTCGTCGCTTATTTCTTTGCCATGAAGGCTTATAAAAAGAGGGTATGACATTCGCGGGGTAGACGAATTTGGAGGAAGTACGCGTGCGAACAAGTTATAAAGTACTGAAAATCAGCAAACAATAAAAGCCATAAGATTCCCAGGAAGGGAGCTCCTATGGCTTTTTTATTGTACAATCCACTTGTACCCGCACCGAATTGCCCCGGCACCTCATGTTATTGATCCAAATCTGCATCAAACCAACGCCAAACTTCATCCTTCGCTTGGTCAACGATCGTGTTATTTGCCCGAATAATGTAAATTTTGTGTGTTTTATCCATGTAATAGAGGCCTTCCGCAAGCTCGGATACACGCTCCATTTTTAGTTCGGTTGTCATGGTGTACAGCCCGCTTTGCTCGTTCGGTGAGAAATCTTTTGAATTTATACCGTTCATCACGACGTACAACTTGCCTTCCCCGACGGAAGGATCTGCAAGCAGCGGGTTCGTTATGCCCAGCACCTGAACGTCCAGCTCACCAAGCAGGTCGTTTACGTCGTGAACATTTCCCTCCCGATCCAGTAAAGCTAGCCGCGCCGTGCCGGAGATCATGCCATTGCGGCCTGGCAGCAAGGCCGATGCGATCCACGTCGTCCCGTCTGGATTCGGTATGACCCGGTCCAGCCTTTGACTCAAATCAGCGAGCTGCGTCACCTTGCCGTCGCGGACCAAGAAGTTGTAGGTAGTTCCATAGTTCGGACCGATCACAGGGATTGGAAGTCTTAGATTGATAGAGAGAATATATGCGTTATTCGCCGCCTCGAACCTCGTATAGGAATGTACCGGCGGACCCCAGTCAGCTGCTTCCCATACATCGGAGTCCGTCAGTGTGTAGATCTTCAGGTTACCATCATATAAATCGCGGCCTTTGCGCGTCAACTCCACGGGTTTCCCGCCCATAGGGTGCTTGGAATCGATGAGTCGGTTGGTGAACGCCTCCAGCGCTTTGCGGTTTTGCAGCTCGGCTTGATGAGTGGACTTGTCGATTTTCACCATCGCCTTCTCGTCATCCGCACCCAGCAAAGAATAAAAATACAAGGCTTGATCATCGTCGCCGATGAGTCCCTGCATGACATTCTGACCGCCAATGATGCCAAGCCCCGTTTGTTCATTCCAAACAAGATCGAGTCGCAATAAATCATGGGCGAATTGCCATGTAAGCGGGATGTAGGTGATGTCCCGGAATGTTAAGAACGGATAAGGCTCTTCCGCATTCTCGATTTTCTTTTCCCCGAATTGAATCGGGAAACTTGCCAATTGAACGGAGTACGATGTACTGTTACGCGTTTTGCTCAGATCCTGCTCGGCCCGAGACGTCCGTATAGGAGGCGGATAATTACGATTTGGCCATAAAATCAGCCCCGCATCATCGCTCCACTGATACTCAATATTCAGCGATTGAAGATTGTTCCACGTCATAGGCATGTAGGTAATGTCTTTGTAAAGTAAAAATGGGTACTCACTGTAGGCCTGGTCCAATGAAGTGTTGTTAAGTGTAATAGGAAACTTCGGAATGGATGCACGGATCGAGGTACCGGCCGTGGCTTGAACGGGCAGCGCTGCACACGCAAGCAGCACAATGGCCGCACAGCTAAGTGCAATTTTTCGAACGGATAATAGCAAGCGATCAACTCATTTCCTATAAATTGAAAACCGCGTATTTCACATAAATAGACGTCAAGCCGGTGGTAAAGTTGCATGAATTTGGGAACTGCATGCATGCTTTCCGGTTCCCGATGTTACCGAAATGTGAGCGAGACGTCAGTGTCAAGGGGTTTTAATCAGCCTGCGTTTGGGGTACGATGATGACTGGGGTTATCCCATTAGAAGGGGGAAAGCTGTTTCAGCGAATGGAGGGGAGAATACTGGAAAACTTTGCATGCTTATACATCGTACGTGGTGAACCCTATCGACCGGGCACCATCGTGAATCTCAGTGAAGATGAAACGCGGGTCGGCCGGGTATCCAATCAGTTTACTCCGGACTTGGCCTTAACGAACGCTTTTATTTCCCGGGAGCATCTCGTCATCCGCAAAGAACAAGACGTGGCGGTGCTATATGATTTAGGAAGCCGGCACGGAACGGAGATCAATGGCGTACTGTTAACGCCGCACACCCCATATACGTTGAAAAATTTTGATATCATTAAGCTCTCAAAAGGGATGACCGTCATCCACTTTTCATATACGTTCGCCGATCAGACTCTAGAAATCGAACCGCTTAGCGTCACCAGGATGCTAGAAATTCCGGAACTGCCACTCACGATTCATTGGGAAAGAAGAGAATGTATCGTCGAAGGCAGGCGAATCCTCATGTCAGAGAAAGAATATTTACTGATTCGTGTGCTGCATGAGAATGCCAACCGGCTCGTTCCGCTCGAGGAAATTAAATCCAGCGTATGGCCGGAAAGGTCAACGGGAGCAGAAGGCTTCTCCGATGTGACGTTGGACGAGCTGAATGCCTTGATCTACCGGGTACGCAAAAAGTACGGCAAAGCTACCTTTCTGATTAGTGCAGTGCGAGGCAGCGGCTATATGCTCGAAACGGAATTGAAATCGTCATAACGAAAGTAGGGACACTTCATGAAGTATATACAGGCTGAGTTCTCAGGTCCCCTGAACGGAACGGTACATATACCGGGAGCGAAGAATAGCTCCCTTGCTTTACTTGCCGCCGCTTGTCTGGCGGACAGTATCGTAACTTTAGAGGGGATTCCCCGTATAGACGATGTCCGCATTATCGCCGATATCGGCCGGGATATCGGGATAAAGCTTAGACAGGAAGGCCGGCAAGTCATCATTGACCCGCGATGGATTCATAGCTCCGTGATCGATCCAGGCAAAGCTTCGAGCTACCGGGCGTCTTATTATTTCGCAGGTGCGTTACTGTCCAAATTCGGCAAAGTGACGATCGGATTGCCTGGCGGTGACGATTTCGTCTCAAGACCGATTGATCAGCATATCAAGGTATTCAAAGCGCTAGGAGCGCAGGTGCGTCTCTTCGAAGATTATTACGAAGTTGAGGCTGCTGAGCTGAAGGGGGCGGACATTTATTTCGACACCATTACTTCCGGCGCGACGATTAATGCGATGCTGGCGGCTGTGCTGGCCAAAGGACGGACACAACTGTACAACGCAGCTGTAGATCCGGAAGTGTGCGATACGGCAAACTTCCTGAACCAGTTGGGTGCGCGAATCTACGGGGCAGGTACGGATTTTATTCGAATTGAAGGCGTCTCCTATCTGAACGGTGGAACGCACACGGTGATTCCCGACAGGCTGATTGCCGGTGCCTTTCTGATGGCGGCCGGGCTCCACGGGGGGCAGGTTACCGTCATGGACGTCATCCCCGAGCATCTGGGCTCATGTCTGGCCAAGATGGAGGAAATAGGGATGCATTTGGAATGCGGCGAGAGCCACATTACGGCTTATGGGGCGAATTCGCTGAAAGCGACGCGTATCCGCACAGGCATGTATCCGAGCTTCGCCACCGATTTGCAGCAGCCCATGACTGCGCTCCTCCTGCAAGCGAAGGGCAAGAGCATCGTTACCGATCGTGTCTACCCCAAGCGGTACGCTCACGTTCCGCAGCTGCGGCGGCTTGGTGCAGAGATCGAGCTGCGGCAGGACAGCGCGTTGATCAGCGGAGGACGGCCCTTGCAAGGCGGCTGGGTGCATGCTACTGATGTGCGTGCAGGCACTTGCTTGCTGATGGCCGGTTTAGCGGCTGAGGGCAGCACGTGTATAACAGGTGTCGAGCACCTCGAGCGCGGCTACGAAGACGTTATCGGCAGCTTCAGATCGATAGGGGCCAAGCTATCGATGCGCGAGTTGGACGCACAGGCGCATCCAAGTCAGATTCGTGAATCTTATTGATGTTTCAAAATATGAACACCGTCTTGAAGTTGGCGGTGTTTTTTCGTTTGGTTAACTGGGGACTTCCAGCTCTGGTTGTACCACTAACGGGATGAATATATGGTAAAATAAGGGCGTAAACAACCCGCAGAAGGAGTGTTACAGTATGGATCTTGAAATGGTTATGCAGGAGCTTGAAGCCCTTGGCAAAGAACGGCTCAAGAAAATGTACATATCCAATGGCGCGAGAGAGCCGTTATTTGGCGTTGCGACGGGCGAGATGAAGCCGATTCTCAAGAAAACCAAGCTCAATCAATCTTTGGCGGAGCAGTTATATGCCACAGGCAATTACGACGCCATGTACTTCGCCGGCATCATTGCAGAACCGAATGTCATGACGGAGGCGGATTATGATCGTTGGATGGATGCAGCGTATTTCTACATGTTGTCCGATTATGTAGTGGCTGTCACTTTGTCCGAAGCGGACATTGCTCAGGATGTTGCTGATAAGTGGATTGGAAGCGGTGAAGATTTGAGAATGTCGGCAGGCTGGAGTTGTTATTGCTGGCTCTTGGGCAGCCGGCCGGACAGTGAATTCGCTGAAAGCAAGCTCGCCAAGATGCTAGAACAAGTGGAAAATACGATTCGCGATGCTCCTGAGCGTACGAAATATGCCATGAATAATTTTATATACACGGTGGCGACGTCCTATTCGCCGCTTCATGATCAGGCGGTCGCAACGGCTAAGGCCGTATGCCCGATAGAAGTCATAAATGACAAGGGAAAAAGCAAGTTTCTTAACGCTTTGGAAAATATTCAAAAGGCAGAAGCGAGAGGAAAGCTTGGTTTCAAGCGCAAGCATGTCAGGTGTTAACGGATAACTTGGCAGAATCAGGGGGAGTGCTTACATGTGGCTTCTCTTAAAGAGCAGGAGAACATAATCAATTCGCGAATATCTACATGTAAATATTTACCGGCAGTCGAAAACTGCTGGAGAGGATGCAGAGCAGAAACTTAACCTAAGGAAGGATGAAATGAGATGACTGCCAAAGATTCCGAATGGCCGATCACCGAGCCGAAGCAATCGGTCATCGCGTGGCTGCTTGACGGGGACCCTGCGATTCGTTGGCAAGTGATGCGTGATCTGACCAAGGAGCCCGATGACGTTGTTGCTGCAGAGAGGTCCCGGGTTGCCTCGGAGGGCTGGGGCGCACGGGTCCTTGACCTGCAATCCCCCAAGGGCAACTGGGGCGGTGACGCCGACGCACGCAACTGGTTGTGCACAAGCTACACCTTGCTGCTCTTGAAGGATTTGGGCCTCGACCCGTCGGGTGAGGAAGCCCGCAGATCCATCGGCCTTGTGCGCGAGCATATCACCTGGCCGCAGCAAATGGGCGGTCTGCCATACTTCGACGGCGAGACTGAGCCTTGCGTGAATGGGTGGATCCTTGGTGTGGGTGCGTACTTCGGAGAGGCAAGTGACCGGTTGGTCGACCGGCTCCTCAGCGAGCAGTTGGAGGACGGAGGCTGGAATTGCGACGCTCCTCAAAGCCGGCGTTCCTCGTTCCACAGCACCATTTGTATTTTGGAGGGACTATTGGAGTACGAGAAGGCGAAGGGCGCAACGGCTGCTGTCACCGAAGCCCGCGCCCGGGCACAGGCATATATGCTGGAGCGTCGTATGCTGAGGTCCCTGTCATCCGGTGAAGTCATCGATCCCGACTGGACGCGGTTCTCGTTCCCGACTACGTGGCATTACGACGTGCTCCGAGGGTTGGATTACTTGCGCAGCGCAGGTGTCGAACCCGATGAACGGGTTGCCGAGGCCGTCGGTCTGGTGGCGAAGAAACAAGATCATAACGGGATGTGGCCGCTGGAGAACGTTCATCCCGACCGAGTGCACTTCGACATGGAGGGTGCGGAAGGCGAGCCTAGCCGCTGGAACACTCTTCGCACCCTGCGTGTGCTGGACTGGTATTCAACACGGTATTAAGTTAGCGGATATATGATTTTGAAAGAGAAGAAGGAACAGTTTGCCATAGGGCAGCTGTTCCTTTTTTGATGGGGGAGAAGTCTCGAAAGACGGGCTTGGCGTAATCCGAAAATAAGTTTGCAAAGCCATCTCTGCTGTTCGAGAACGGCCGGCCGGCTGTATTGTACTGCGCGGTTGCGGCAGGTACGAACCGGAAGATCAACAACCGCCTAGCCGGGCAGCCATGGTCCGCACTCCGGCATTTTGGAGGGCGGATTTTTGGCGTGGCTAACGGACACAGTGGCCGTTATTTGCCGAGTTTGGGCGGGACGCGGGTTCTAACGGACACCAGTGCGGTTATTTGTCCCGTTTGGCTCTGATTTTGTCTTGAAATCGGCAAATAAGGTTCTTGGTGTCCGCTAGAATCCGGATGAGACGATTTACGGGGCAATAACGTTCCTAGTGTCCGTTAGCTTCGCGAGGCAGCGCGATACACCAATTACGGCGATGCCTGCTATGCCGTAAGCACAAAGCCTTGCCGCAGCGGCCGAGCAGTAAGCTGGCTGCCGTAACCCGGCGGATCAGAATTATCGCCGCTACGAGAAATTTCTTAGCCATATACCTAATTGAAATCCATGGACAGGCCCGAATAATTTCGGTAGAATTTCTTGCAACTTATTAACTACGTTAATTGTCGTTACGATGCTTCTCATCATGGTAACGAATTATTTTCGTTCTGTGGACGTGGTTAAGCGTGACAATAGCAATTATATGCAAGGGGGCATCTCTCAACTGAAGCAGACGATTGCAGCGAATAGCGAGCATATCGTTCGAATTCTCGATACCGTTGCTTACAATAGTCAGACCGTTCGAAGCTACTTCTACATACGAAAGTCAATATTCAGACGAATGATCGAAATAGTGAAGAAGCAATGTCTGCCAAAGTGTCACAGATGGAAGACCCCATTTGTCTTATTAGTGTCTTCGAAATAATAACTAATTAAAAATTGGAGGAATCTAATCATGACACAGCGTTTAAATTATATGCAGCAATCCCCGGAGCTTTTCAAAAAGATGATGGAATTCAGCAACGCCGAGAAGGAAAGTGCAATTGAAGAGAAAATTCTTCACCTTGTGCACATCCGCGCTTCGCAAATGAATGGGTGCGGGTTCTGTCTGGATATGCACGTCAAGCAAGCCAAGATGCATGGCGAGAGCGAGCTTCGCCTCTATCACACTTCGATTTGGCGCGAATCGACGCTGTTCTCTCCGCGTGAAAGGGCGGCACTCGCATGGACCGAGATTTTGACCAAGCTGCCGGAACATGGCGTGCCGGACGAATTGTACGAGCGCGTTCGCGGTCAATTCTCGGAGAAAGAAATCTCGGATCTGACGTTCTCGGTCATGGCGATCAACGCTTGGAATAGAGTCAACGTTGCCTTTAAGACGGTACCGGGCTCTGCCGACGCAGCATTCGGGTTGAACAAAGCCGGCTTGAGCTAAGCGTTCGGGAAATAAATCGAATGAGGAGATCCGCCTTGCTGCGGGTCTTCTTTTTATTTACTTTACTTTTCGTATAGACTGGAGTAGAGCAATTAGTAAGATACATAAGGAGATCCATTCGGCATGAAATTCGAACGTATCAAGTTTCCGAACGGGTTTTGGGCGGGTTTACAGCACTTGGGCATCTCCCCGCACGACGTAGTTCGCAAAGCGCAGCTGCCGCTATCCCTAATCACCGAACAAGCCGCGGTAACATCCGAAGAATATTTCAGCATCTGGCAAGCCTATGCCGACCTAATTGGCGGCACGGCCATCGGCATCGTCAAGCTTGTTAACGTGTTTGAAACGACACAATACCCGCCGACCGTCCTGGCGACGTACCATGCCCGTGACTATCGCGATGCTCTTAACCGAATGGCGCGGTACAAACAACTGTGCCCTCCGGAAAGCTTGCGTATCACCGAAGAGGGTGAGCGTTGTACAATCGAATTGGCTTGGATGCGCAGCGAGCAAGCGGGGCCGCCAGTGCTCACCGGTGCCACGCTGGCTTTCCTTCTGGAGCTTGGCCGGCGGGGGACGGGCAAGCCGTTGACGGCGCGATCCGTGGAATTTATTCAACCGATGGACGATATCCAATTACTTGAGGCTTACTTCGGGTGTCCTGTCCGGGCCGGAGCAGCCGTGAACCGATTGACGCTGCATCGAAGAGATCTGGAGCAACCTTTTACATCGTACAACCAAGAGTTGTTGGAGGTTCTGACGCCCATATTGGACCAGTCGTTGGATGAACATCGCAGCCGTCCGGTTCCGGAGATGGTCAAGTGGATACTGAAGCGCAGCCTGTCCGGAGGACACCTGGACATGCGGGCGGTGGCTCGTGAGCTGGGCATGAGCAATCGTACCTTGCAGCGCCGTCTTACCGACGAAGGGACAACGTTCAAGCAGCTGCTGACACAGGCCCGGCATGAGCAGTCGCTGGAATATTTGAAAGATCCCAAGCTGGAACTTAAAGAAGTGGCTTTCTTAATTGGCTACACGGACCAGAACTCCTTCTACCGCGCCTTCCGCCTATGGGAAGGGGATACTCCTGCCAATTGGCGTTCCGCATACGTAAGGTCGTAAGGTCACACCCGCTGGTGTAGAACGAATCGGCTCCAACCCACACCCTCTTTAAGGTGGCGGCATGAATGATGGCGTGTTGAACTAGAAATTTGGCGCCGCACGCTAGTTACTGAACGATCCAGACCAAGTAATATGATCTCTATTCGGGACGCAGAAGTCTTGAAGACAGCAAAGGAGACATCGGGTATGGATATGGGATTAAAGAACAAAACAGCTTTAGTAACGGGATCGACAAGAGGGATAGGGAAAGCGATTGCCATCGAACTTGCCAGGGAAGGGGTCCATGTTCTCATTAATGGGCGAAATCATGAAGAGGTAGAACGAACGGTAGCTGAGCTGAAGGCGGAGTTTCCATCCACCTTGCCTCAGAATGCAACCGCGGATCTTGTGGATAGGGAGCAAAGAGAAGCGTTATGCCGGAAATATCCCCGTGTCGATATTCTTATTAACAGTATGGGGATTTATGAAATCATGTCCTATGAGGACGTTGACGATGAAGTATGGGAAAGATACATTCGGACGAATGTCCTTGCGGCTAATGGATTATCTAAATGGTATTTGCCTGAAATGTTGAAGAACAATGACGGACGAATCATTTTTATCGCAAGTGAAGAGGCGGTTATGCCTTCAGGACAAATGCCTCAATATAGCGTGACCAAAACGATGTTGCTTTCGCTATCCAAAAGCTTATCTAAATTAACGGCGGGAACGGACGTCACGTCCAATGCAATCATGCCGGGACCGACGCTTTCCGAGAATGTATATCAAATTATCGATCATTTATTTCCTGATGATAGGGCATTTGCCGAGAAAGAGAAAGCATTTATGACTGCCAACCTGCCCCAATCGGAAATTCAGCGGTTTATCAGGCCTTCCGAAATAGCCAGGCTGGTTGCCTTCGTATGCAGCCCTTATGCGTCTGCATTTCGAGGCTCCGCCATCCGTATGGACGGGGGGATGGTACCTACCATTATTTAACATAAGCAGCAGGCTGCCGGTACTGGCGGCCTGCTGCTGTTTTTGAAGATTAAGGTCCTAAAGTTTTCACAATCTGCGGCGATCAGGCCGGCGTAATCGGATGTATCGGATCGTTTTTGTGTTAAAATATGGATATCGCGATGGCTAACGAGAAGACCAGGAGGGATCTAGAGGTGAAAATCGTAGCTGCAAGTCATTTGGACTATGCGTATATCCAAGAGCATGATCCTCATATTATGAAAGACCTGATCTTACATAAAATTAAGGGAAACGAGATTTACCTCCTGCGTGACGATGCAGATATGAATATCGGCTTCCTGCGGTATGGATACTTCTGGGATAACACGCCGTTTATGAATTTGATTTGGATCGATGAACCCTATAGGCGCCAAGGGATGGGGAAACAAGCCGTCCTTTTTTGGGAACGTGCGATGAAAGAGAAGGGGGTTGAACGGGTGATGACCTCTACCCTGGCCAATGAGGAAGCGCAGCACTTCTACAGAAAATTAGGCTATCGCGACTCCGGGTGTCTCTTGCTCGAGAATGAGCCATTGGAAATCATTTTAATCAAAAAAGTTGAATAGACAGGAAGGAGCTGCACATGGATCTGAGAACCGAGAAAGAGAAAATGTTAGCCGGAGAGCTCTATCAGGCGTCCGACCCGCAATTAACGAAGGATCGTGAAAATGCCCGGAAATGGACGCGCTTATTGAATGAAACGCTGGAAACGGAATATGAGAGACGTGTAGAGCTGCTCAAACAGCTTTTTGGTTCAACCGGCCCGAGCCTGTATGTGGAACCGACGTTCCGCTGCGATTACGGCTACAACATTCATGTAGGCAACAACTTTTACGCCAATTTCGACTGTGTGATTCTGGATGTATGTGAAGTTCGTATCGGTGAAAATTGTTTATTGGCTCCAGGCGTTCATATATATACAGCCACTCATCCGCTGAATCCGTTGGAACGAGCCTCCGGGGCAGAATTCGGGAAGCCTGTGACGATCGGCAATCAGGTGTGGATAGGAGGCAGGGCGGTCATTAACCCGGGAGTTACCATTGGCGATAATGTGGTTATAGCATCCGGGGCCATTGTGACGAAAGATATCCCTGCCAATGTTGTCGTAGGAGGCAATCCTGCAAAAGTATTGAAAAACATCGAGTTTTAATCGATTGTACGACTTCCTTAGACTGCCGGACGACCCATCGGCGGTCTTATTCGCATGTCAACGGACGGGGAGAAAAATTTGTTTAGATGATAGATTATTAGTATGGTAAAGTAAATACTACAGAGTTTGCCAATTGGTTGGATACGGGGGCGCTGATTTTGCATTTTATACGAGAAATGTTTCGACTGGCAGCGTCGTACAAGCTTCTTGGCGGCGTATTCCTGGCGGGCGTTCTGACAGAGGCGGCTTACACAGTCGCAGCTCCGCTCAGTTTGAAATTTATGGTGGACGGCGCTTTTTTGCAAAAGAATGTGCATATGTTCGTACTAATCTTAACGTTATTAATCATAGGAGGAGCTCTCAATGTTTGCGCCAATTTGGCGGGGGATTACGCGATCGGCCGGCTGAGCGCGAGCATCGTTCGCAAGCTTCGGGTCGACTTGTATACCCATATTCAGCGTCTGCCGCTATCGTTCTACCAGCGGTACCGCATCGGCGATCTGATGACCCGATTCGCAGACGATCTGCATGCCGTGGAGCGGACCGTTCGCCTGTTGAGCCCTTACTTTCTCAGGGAGACCTTCAGCGTAGCTATCGGATTAGTGCTGCTTTTCTCGCTTGAGTGGAAGCTGACCGTTGCCGTGCTTGCCGCTTCCGCGCTGATGTTCCTAAGTCCGCGATTGCTCGCGCGCCGTGCGGAGAACGCCAATCTGTCGTACAAGGAAGCGCAGGAGCGCTTCGCGAACACGATCGACGAAACGTTGAAAGGTCATAGAACGATAAGGGGATTGCATCAAGAGCGCCGTTTCCAAGAGAAAGCCCGCGAGCAAATCAACGAACTGTTTACGTTCGGAGTGAAGCTGCAGAGTGTGAACGCGCTGATGGAACGCGTACCGTTAACGGTACTGCTGCTATTGAACGGGATTATGATCGGTTACGGCGGGTCTCTCATCTTCCAAGACGAGCTGAGCGTCGGCGGCTTCATGGCTTTCTTCACGCTGTTTCTGAACGTCGGGCAATCGGCCACCAATCTTTCTACGATCATCCCGGCTATTATCGAATCGGGCGTAAGCTACCGGCGGGTTCGCGAAGTGTTCGACGAGCCGGTGCTCGACGAACCGGTTCAGCCGAAGGGGATGCCGGCGGTTCTGCAGCGTCTCCGCTTAGACAGCGTTTCCTTCGGTTACGGGGAGGACGCGCTGCAGCTGCATGACGTTACGGTCACGATCCCGGGAGGGACCTACGCCGCGTTCGTAGGGCCGAGCGGCTCCGGGAAGAGCACGGCCTTGCAGCTGCTTGCTCGCTTCTACAAGCCTAAGGAAGGCGCTGTAACGCTGAACGACATCGATCTGTTCGAGATCGATGAAGCGTCATTCCGCGGCGCGACGGCGCTTGTGTCCCAGGACGCGTTCTTCTTCCACGGAACGGTTCGGGACAACCTGGTCCTGGATCGAACCGGACTGACGGAAGAAGAGATCGGAGAAGCCGCGGCGCAAGCGAACATTCACGATGTCATCCTCCGCTGGCCGAACGGGTACGATGCGGCGATTCACGGGAACGGAGCTTCCTTGTCCGGCGGGGAGCGGCAGCGGTTATCGATCGCCCGAGCGCTTCTGCGGAGCCCGAAGCTGCTGCTGCTCGACGAAATCACAGCCGCGCTCGACCCGGCTTCCGAAGCGGAGATCCATGCATTGGTTCAGCGGCTCCGGCCGGATCGGACGATCGTATCCGTCACGCATCGGCTGGATTCCGTCGTCGACGCCGATTGTATTCATGTCTTTGACAGAGGCCGCGTCGTGGAATCGGGGACGCACGATGAGCTTCTGCAGCTCAAAGGGCTGTATAGCAAGCTGTGGGAGAAGCAGCACGGCTTCCGACTGTCGGATGACGGACTGCATGCCGAGGTGGAAGCGGAACGGCTGTCGCGCATCTCGTTCTTCGAAGGGATCGATACGTCGTTGCTGCATCATATTGCGGGCTTGTTCGCAACGGAGGTCTTTCAAGCGAATGACCTCGTCGTCCGTGAGGGAGACGAAGGGAATAAGTTTTATATTATTGTGCGCGGTCAGGTCGAAGTTCTTAAGCGTACGCCAGGCGGCGGAGAGGCTCGGGTCGCCACCTTGCAGGACGGGGATCATTTCGGCGAAATCGCCTTGCTGAGGGGAATTCCCCGAACCGCTACTATACGCGCAACGAGGCGATCGGTGCTGCTGTCGGCGAGGCGGGAGACGTTCCGTCAATTGATCGAGGGTTATCCGCAAGTCCTTGCAAGTCTGGAACGAACGCTGGAACAGCGGATGTGAAACGTGCAACCCATGATGTGACCGTTTCCGCGAAGATACGGGCAGCAGAAGATCCCCAGGAACAAGTTGTTCTGGGGATTTTCGATTTGCTCAATTCCAGGGTGCCGGAGCAGGCAGCTGCTTTCTGGCGCGTTTCATTTTGTACATAGCCTCATCTGCGATCTTCATTAAGGTGTCAAGGTCCGTACCGTCTCTAGGGGACAGACTGAAGCCGGCACTGAACGAAATCGGAATTTCAATCCCCTCATGCCGGAAGGGAATTTTATCCAGGAGGGACAACCCTCTATGGATCATGGTGTCTAATTCACTATCTTCCGCAGATGAAATGACCCATACGAATTCGTCCCCGCCAATACGTCCTATCCGATCATCGGGCCGGGAGCTATTTTCCAAACGATGAGCAATATGCTTCAGATAAAGATCTCCAACGAAATGTCCGTATGTATCGTTAATCGGTTTGAACTGATCCAAGTCGATCATGATGAGGGCAAAAGATTCGCGATGCGCTATTTTTTGCAGCAATTGCTCCTGAAGGGCCGCGCGATTGTATAAATTTGTCAGTGAGTCATGATGGGCCAAATATTTGTAGCGCTGCTCGGACTCCAGAAGTTTGCGTTCCGTATCCTTCAGCGAAGTAACGTCGGTCAGGTGCATGACGAACAGTTTCTCATCGGTCTCTTCCAGCAATTCAAGGCCGATGATCAGATCCATATCGCCTTTATTCGGATTAACCATTCGAGCTTCCCATTGAGCTTCATTCTCCCGTTCAACCCGTGCCAACCTGTCGGCCAGACTCAGTCTGTCTTCGAACTGGATATAACTCACGATGTCGGGGGCAGGGATTCCTTCCAGCCACTGTGTGGCTCTTGGATTCATTTCCTTAACGGTCCCTTTAGGGTCCAGAAGCAGAATGGCTGTAGGAGCCGATTGGAAAAGAATGTGAAACAGCTTGCGGTAATCCGGCATAATGTCATATTTGCCAATCAAATGGCGAAGTATAATTCCCCAGAATAAATAACCGATGAAAAATAAGATCATCGCATTCCGCGAAGTGGTTAGCTTCGATTGCAGGAGAAAGGTGACCAGGACAAACCAGGCAAAAAGCATAAATAAACTGAGCAGCAAGGAACGAAGAATGGTCCTATGCTTTGGTTCGCGAACCCGGTACCAGGAAACGGCGAGGATCACAACCGAAATCAGGATATAGCCCGCCACGAAGAGAACGGTAAGCAGCAGAAAGAGCGGATCGAGCGGACTTCGCCCATCCGTCACGGCGGCATTGTATAATACCCGATGATCCTTGGTAATCAGAAAAATCATCCACAACGTGTAGGGTGCGGCGTAAACGAGAGGCAGCCATCGCTTCAAGGGCGATGCAGCGGGGCCGCCGATGAGCATGCTGAGGTGGACCAAGCAGCAGATGACTAACAGAAGCATCGGGCTATTCCCATAAAGGACGATCTGCATTTGATACTGGGGCAGCAGCGACGTTTTGATATATTCCCCTAGGAAATAAAATTGAAAAGCCAGCATGAGTACGGCAGCAATCCGGTTCAGCATACTTTTCATATTTCGATGTATTAATGTGACGGCCATATAGAAAAAGAAATAAGTAGGGAGCAGAATCGCTAAGAAATCCATGAAAAGTTCGTTCATATCGCCATACCCTTTTGTGTTAATTGAGTCCATCTCACAGTAGCATGAACGTTACCGCCGACGCAATAAAAACCGGCTGAAAAAGATAGGCGTTCGAGCAAGGAAAGACGCCCTTCCGGTATGGGAGAGGGCGTCATT
This sequence comes from Paenibacillus sp. MAHUQ-63, assembly GCF_028765165.1. Lineage (GTDB taxonomy): Bacteria > Bacillota > Bacilli > Paenibacillales > NBRC-103111 > Paenibacillus_E. The sequence goes on from NZ_JARADB010000009.1 coordinate 51,009, forward strand.
GGCAGGTCTATTTTTCTTAATAGCCTAATGTAACGTTGCACCACGACCGTTGTTGCGAGGGTGTGATGAGCTCGATGCTGAAGCTTTGCAACGTTTTCTTCGAATAGTCGAAGGAGCCGTCGGCTTTGCGGGCAGCAGGCTCATAATGCAGCCTGTACTTGTCGTCAATCCAGATTTTATCCTGTAAGGTCGCGTCTTTCACGCTCCACTTAGGCGGATATTTGTTATCCGTATCAATGGCCACTTGGACCTTCAGCAGATCGAGGTTATCCACGAAATCCGTGATGCCGCCATCGCTGGTGTTCTGGTATTTGTAGCCGAATTGATCGGTGGACTGAACGAAATATTTGAAGAAGCCGCTTTCGTATTTCACACTCTGCCCAAGATTGTCGCTGAATTTGAGAAACTCCCATACATAAGGGTTGCTTGCGAGATAGTCGGAGCCTCTGATTTGTTCGGATGTACCGTCTGATTTGACGATTGTATATACGGTGTTTAAATTGAATTGCAGCGCCGTATTTTTGAGCGCCACCGCTTTCGCGACAGGCACGCCGCCGTCAACGGTCACCTGGTATTTGGTTAATGTTTTCAATCCGCTTGGCGTATAGAACGTTACGTCTACGTTGAATAGCTCCGTCGGCTGGATGCCGTACGCCTTGTACACCGGAATGCCGGACGTATTCACGCTTGGGGCGGCCAGAATCGCATCTTTCGTATCGGGGGATACTTGCTGCACGACGGAAATCGGCTTGCCGGCTTTGTCTTTGAATACCTTGGTGATATCGATTCTCCGGTTTTTGTCATCGGAAGCGATAATGTTAATTTCTTTCCCGTAATAAGGATATTTGGCATTCAGCGCGGCGACATCATCCGGAGAGCCTAGTGAATGGCGTTCGAATAAATATTGGCCTGCCGCAAAATGATCATCGAGCATATCCAGCTCGTATTTCATGAAAGGGTCATAATCCTTCCAGTTGTAAATCTCTAAGGAAGACGTCGCCGAGGCTATCGATTCAGCGGTGTCTTGCTTGACGACAGAAGCTGTAAGTTGATAATGGGAGCCCTCCGGGCCTACCGGCTTCTGAAGGGACTTGAACATAAATTTATACAAATCGCCGCTTTTGTCTACTGGCAGCTGCCAAGTCAGGACGCTGCGATCGGCGCCATCGCTCCATGGCGACTCGAAGAACTCCCCGGCGCTTTGCAGACCGGGTTCGCCGGATATTCTCTCCAGTTTATAGGCTATCAGATAACGGTTGGGATCCTGGGAAGAAGCCGCACGGAATGCTTGGCCATATTGGTCTTTGATTGTAAAAGCGAGGCCTTGCGGCTGTTCATTCTCGGCGAGCACGACCATCTCTTTGGCATTCACCTCAACGCTCGCAGGAATGCGCATAGGCGCTACGGTAAGCGTCCGGCTCGCCGTGGCATCGCCCACATGCGTAAGGCTGGCCGTGATCGAGGCGTCGCCCTCCGCAGTCACTTCTTTGACGACAATTTTGCCAAGTCCCGCATAGCTTTGACCGACGGCCGGCTGATCGAGAACGATGCCGCCCGCGGCGGATATATCGATATAACCGCTGCTGTAGAGAGTTTCAATCTGACTCAGGGTAAATTCGTAATTGTCCGGCCCCGTCACTTTCAGACCGATCACCGGCGGCTGCCCCGTTGTCGAGATATGCCCGTCCGCATCATAATAAGCATCTCCTGCGCTCAGCTTAACGGCATTATCGAGTTCAATCTTAGTGGGCAGCACCGTAATACCCGCGGGCAGGCTCTCGGCTGCGGCGGGACTGCCGGAGACAGGACTCGCCTTGCTCTGATAAGCCTGTCTGGCTGCGAAGCCGGCGAGAGCAAGCGTCTTCCGGGTGGAGGGGGCTGTGCCGCCGAAGCTCCCCACGGCTACGTTCGTCATGAGCTTATTCTGAAGCGCCAGCGCGACATAGCCTTGTGCCCAGGCATCCACCGTACTGTCCGCAATCGGCGCAACACCGGCATCCTTCCACTTCAGCCCGCGGATCAAGAACGCTGCCAGCTCTTGCCGGGTGACTTGCCCTGCCGGATTGTACAGCTTGCCTTCTTCGTCGACGCCATTCGTAAGTCCGGCCGCAAGTAACGCTTCGATGTAGGGGAGGGCGTAGCCGTTAGCCGGGTCGTCGGAGCGGACATCGGCAAAGGACGATGCGGCAGCCGACAGATTGACCGGCAGGGCGAAGATGATGGCGGCAACCTTGGCGAACTGCGCGCGGTTCATTTTATCGTTCAATCCGAACCTATCGTCCGAAACTCCGTTGAATACACCGTCCTGAATCAACGAATCCAATTTGGCTTTCGTTTCCTGCGGCAAATCTATCAAATCTTTAAATTTCTCGGCTTGTTGCTCCGTAGAAGCTCGGTTAACATGAACGGCAGCATTCTCCGCATGAACAACCGGGATTAAAGTTAAGCTAATGAGGACCATAGGCAGTAATAAGGATAGCCACTTCATTCACGTACACCTTCTTATCCCATATTTTCATTTCCATTGCCTAACGATCAACCTGACCAAGCATGATGGATTGAGTGCCTTATCCGCCCCTTTCAGTTGCAGCTTTCTAGCTCACGTAACGATTATAGGGATAGATGCGGAAGGGAATATAAGCGCTTTCAATCAAAATATTAGGCTGAATCGACCTTTTGTACGAACAGCAGAAAAGGGCAGCCGGATGGCTGCCCTTCGAAGGGATGCATCAGCAAGTGCTGACGTCATCTGCTTATGATTGCATGTACCCCGGCCGGCTGAGAATCCGGGATTCCGCGTGAATCAGCTCAGCGTGCCCAGCGCCTCCCGGGTGAAAGGCTGCAGCTCGTCGGTGCGCTCATCGCGAATTTTGACCGCCCAGGCCGGATCGGTCAACAGCGCGCGGCCGACGGCGACGAGATCGAATTCGCCGCGCTCCAGACGCTCGATCAGGCTATCGAGACCGGCTGCCTGCCCGCCCTTGCCTTCCGAGAACAAGGAGGTGAAATCCGAGTCCAGCCCCACCGAGCCGACGGTAATCGCCGGCTTCCCGGTCAGCTTGCGCGTCCAGCCCGCCAGGTTGAGGTCGGAACCCTCGAACTCAGGCTCCCAGAAGCGCCGCGTGGAGGCGTGGAAGATATCGACGCCTGCCGCGGACAACGGGGCGAGGAAGCGCTCCAGCTCCTCCGGATTCGCGGCCAGCTTCGCGCTGTAATCGACCGGCTTCCATTGGGAGAAGCGGAAAATAATAGGGAAGTCGGGACCGACCGCGGCTCTTACCGCTTCGATAACCTCGACCGCGAAGCGGGTGCGGCCAACGAAGTCGCCGCCATAGGCATCCGTCCGCTTGTTGGTCACGTCCCAGAAAAACTGGTCGATGAGGTAACCGTGCGCACCGTGAATCTCCACCGCATCGAATCCGATACGCTTCGCATCGGCCGCTGCTTGGGCATACGCCTGTATGAGACCGCGAATCTCCTCGACGGTCAGCGGCTCGGATACCTGTTCGCCGGTCAGGCTCAGACCCGACGGCCCGATCGGAGCGGCATTCGAATCCGGGAATTTCTCCCTCGAGCGGGCCGTACCGACGTGCCAGATTTGCGGAGCGATTTTGCCGCCGGCTGCGTGCACTTCCCGGACGACGCGCGCCCAGCCTTCCAGAGCTTCCTCCCCGTAAAAGTGCGGCACGCCATGATCGGCGGCGGCAGCCGGATGGTTAATAACGGTTCCTTCCGTGATGATGAGGCCGACGGCATTCTCCGCCCTCCGGCGGTAATATCCGGCTACGTTCGGACCTGGAACGCCATTCGGCGAAAAGGAGCGGGTCATCGGCGCCATGACAACACGGTTGTCGAGCTGCAGACGGCCGCCTTCAAAAGGCTTGAACAAAGCCTTGGATGTTTGGGATAGGGTCATGATATTCTCTCCTCCTATAAATGAAAAGGTTATTTATTAATCTGTATATACAAATATATAGATTAACTTGGTGAAATGCAAGCACTACAGATCAGACCGTGGAAACATCCTTAGTCCTTTTTGGCCTGCAGCCCCGCGGCGAAGTTCTCCAAGAAGGCGGCGATCGCTTCTTCGTTGCGCCTGTAATAGGTCCATTGACCATAGCGACGGGACTCCAGCAATCCGGCTTTCTGCATGGAAGAGAGGTACGAGGAGATGACCGACTGCGCCAGGCCGGACTTTTCCTGAATGCTTCCCACACAGACACCGCCGGAGAACTCCTCTTTGATAACGTTCGGCAGCTTCATGTTCAGCTTCTCCGGCTCCCGCAGCCAGCACAGGATGTTGAGACGAGTCTCATTCGAGAGAGCCTTCAGCACCGCAAGCATATCTTCATTTTTCAACACTCGACACCCATTTCTAGTTGGTTTGTTCCCAGTATACCAAAAGTCCGGCACCTGAGAAATAGGATAACCGGATTCTTGTTGGTTCAAACGGGATGGCCAAATGAGCGCGATTCACATGAAAATGGTTCATTAATTCGAATAAACAAATGCTCCAAAACATCAACAATTCCTCTATGCAAGATAATCTTATATACCGGCCGCCTATATGCAGGCTATGTGCAAATCCCAGGCAGAATCGGTGTTCGGGGCATCAACCTATCCTCCAGTTCACTTACGAATTGCAGGGAATCAGCCGATTCGCGGATCGGTTCATGTCCTAGAGGATTGAACGATTGTATTCCAAGCGCCCCGGCGGGTAAGATGGCGGTACTAGACGTGAAGGAGGTTTGCGACAGTGGCAAAGCTGTATACAGAAGCGAAGGCCGGGATCGCAGATAGAGAATTGACACATTCGAAGTCCGCGCAAAACCGGTATCTGATGAATATGCGAAAACATTGGGTTCTGTATCTAATGATCATCCCCGGGCTCTTATACTACATTATTTTTAAATACGTGCCGCTCATGGGGAGTGCGATCGCTTTTCAGAACTATCAGATCTTCAAGGGAATCTTGGGCAGCTCGTGGGTAGGGTTCGACAATTTCAAATTCATCTTCACCTACCAGGACTTCTACCATGTATTAAGAAACACCGCCACGATAGCCGCCTATCAGCTTGTGTTCGGCTTCCCGGCGCCTATCATTCTGGCCCTGCTGTTCAATGAAGTGAGGCTGATGCTGGTCAAACGGGTCGTGCAGAGCATGTTTTATCTCCCGCACTTCTTATCCTGGGTCGTTGTAGGCGGCATCGTGTTCGAGCTGTTGTCCAATCAAGGCGTGGCTAACATGGTACGCGGATGGTTCGGTCTCGAGCCGGTCTTGTTTATGCAGCAGCAGAGCTATTTCCGCACCATTGTCGTGCTATCGGGAATTTGGAAAGAGGTCGGCTGGGGGACCATCATCTACCTCGCCGCAATTGCCGGCATCAATCCGAATTTGTATGAGGCGGCCGTGATGGACGGGGCGAACCGTTGGAAGCAGACGCTTCATATTACGCTCCCTGTCTTGTTCCCAACGATTCTCGTGCTGTTCCTGCTGCATATCGGCAATTTCCTGGAGCTTGGGTTTGACCAGATTTATAATCTATTGACGCCAATGACGTACTCCGTAGGCGATATTATTGAGACCTACGTCTACCGTGCAGGGGTTCTTCAAGGCCAGTACAGCGTTACAACAGCGATCGGGCTGTTCCAATCCGTCATCGGCTTCGTGCTGCTGTGGATCTTTAACCGGATGGCGAGAAAGTCAGAACAGGGGTTGTGGTGATGAAGCAGACATACGGTGAAAAGGTATTTCAAGCGTTGAACTATGTGTTTCTCGTTGCGGCCGCCGCCACGATGCTGATGCCGCTTATCCATCTGCTGGCCGTATCGCTCAGCTCGCCGATCGCGGCCGATTCGAAGCAGGTGTTCCTGCTTCCCGTAGAATTCACTTGGGCCTCATGGGTCCACATCATGCAAAATAAAGGATTATGGACCGCCTTCGGGGTGACGGCCTACATTACGGTTGTCGGTACGCTGCTGAGCATGCTGTTCTCGGTCTTAACCGCGTTCCCGTTATCCCGCAAGGAATTCCTGATCCGCAAGCCGATGATGCTCGGCATCATTATTACAATGATCTTCAACGCCCCGATGATTCCGTTTTTTCTGACGGTTCGGGAGCTGGGCATGATGAACTCGCTATGGTCGCTTATTTTGCCAGGATTGATCGGAACATTTAACATGATTATTATTCGTACGTTCTTCATGGGGATTCCCGCTGAACTGGACGATTCCGCGCGCATCGACGGCTGTACGGACGCCGGCATTCTGTTCCGGATTTACCTGCCTCTGTCCAAGCCCGTGCTGGCGACGGTTTCCCTATTTTATGCGGTCGGGTATTGGAATACGTTCCAAAGGGCTGTCCTGTTCATCCGAGATCCGAACAAATGGCCGCTGCAAATGAAGCTTCGCGCCTATCTGCAGTCGCCGGAAGAGCTGGCAGCCGTGAATTTGTTCCTGGGCGACTACGACTTTAATACGACGACTCTGAAAGCGGCAACTATTTTATTCGCGACGGTACCGATCATTCTGGTGTATCCGTACTTGCAAAAGTACTTTGTCAAAGGCTCGATGCTGGGGTCCTTGAAGGAGTAACAAAGCAGCGGGTATCAAGCCATAGAGGCTTCATATAAGCAATTGCAATCCTACGTTGACGTGCCACTAAAAAGGGAGGTTACATGCATGAAGAAACGTTTATTCGGTAAAAAGGTTGCGCTGACGGCAGCAGCGGCGTCGCTGCTCGCGGTCACCGTGCTTGCGGGCTGTTCGCAGCAAGGGGACAAGGCACCCGCCGCGCAGGGCGGCGAGCAGGGCAACAAGCTGGTTCAAGTGAAAGTATTCAAAAGTCATATGGGCGTAGGCACCATCCCGGATGCCAATAACGCGCATGTCAAATATGTAGCGGAGAAGACGGGGGTCGAATATCAACTGACAACGACGCCTCCGGGCTCCGAACCGACGGAGTTCCTGAATCTGATGATCGCATCGAACGATCTGCCGGATATTCTGCGCCCGATCGGCGGGATCGAGCAGACGCTGATCAAGCAGGGCGGCGCGCTGCCGCTGGAGGACTTGCTGCCGAAGTACGCACCGAATGTATGGAAGAACGTGCCGAAGGAGGCGTGGGACGTCGTGCGTTCGGCATCGCCGGACGGCCATATCTACTATGTGCCAAAGGTATTCCTCGTTCCCGAGCGGGCGCCGATGATCCGGAAGGATTGGTTGGATAAGGTCGGATTGCCCATGCCGAAGACGGTAGCCGAATACAAGGAAGTGCTGAAGGCGTTCCGCGATAAGGATCCGAACGGCAATGGCGTGAAGGACGAGCTGCCGACTTCGGGCCGGGAGTTCGGCAAGTGGATGGACCACTTGTTCGGGATCTACGGAGTCGCCATGTGGGAAGGAAGTCCGGAGTGGGACGTATACGACGGCAAGATTCAGTATGCGGGCGTTACGCCGAATATGAAGGCGGCCATCGGTTTCATCCGTGAGCTGTATGCAGAGAAGCTGCTGGATAATGAGACGTTCCTGAATAAAGGCGACGTCTGGCAGGCCAAAATCAACAACAATTTGGTCGGCAGCTGGTACCACCTTCCGGCCAATGTGCGCGATCGTTATACCGCGATGCTGAAAGGAGCGCCTGATGCGTATATTGTCGGCATGCCGATACCGAAAGTAGAGGGCTACCAAGGCTTCGTCACGATGAAGACGATGGGCGAGCCGGAATGGATCATCCCGGCCAGTGCCAAGGACAAGGCGGAAGCGTCCCTGAAGCTGCTCGACTTCTTCTACGATCAGAGCAACGATGAATTCATCCGCTTCGGCATCGAAGGACTGCAGCACCAAGTCGTGAACGGCAAGAAAGTGCTGCTGCCGCCGGAGGATAGCCGTCCGCTTGCCCTGGGCATGCGCAATCTGACGACCAAAGAGGATATGGACATTCGGATTAAGGAAACGATTCCGGAGAACATGCAGAAGATGGTGCAGGATATGTTCACCGTCAATACAGCCGATGCCCGCCGCATTGCGGGAGACGGATTGCCGAACACCGTGTACGAGGGCTTCCCGGATATTCAATCGCACAAGCTGTTCCAGGAATACTTGACCAAAATCGTGATCGGCGAATGGCCGATGGAGAAATTCGACGAGTTCGTCGACCGTTGGAATAAAGCGGGCGGCGACAAGGTCACGCAGCGCGTCCAGGAATGGTACGCGAAGGTGAAGAAGTAACGGTGTGAAGACCGGCGCGAGGTCCGCTGCAGAGCCTGCTTGGCCTCTGGCGGGCCCTGACGCGCTGCAAGCACGTTGGCAATGATAACATTACGGATGGCATGGAAAGGAATGGAATTTCATGAAAAAGCGCTATGCAATCTGCGGGGTTAGCGGCCGGGCATTGGGGATGTTCGCCAAGCCGATTCTATCGACGTTCTCCGGCAGCTGTGAGCTGGTCGGCTTGTTGGATCGCGACCAGGCTCGCTTCGAGCTGTTCCGGTCCAGATTTCCGGAGCAGCAGGAGATCGGTACCTATAGCGAGCACGAATTTGACCGGATGGTGAAGGAAACGCGTCCGGACGTCATCATCGTCGCAGGGCGGGACGATACGCATGCGAGATATATCATTGCGGCCCTTGAACATGATCTGGATGTAATCACAGAGAAGCCGATGGTGACAACGGGTGAAGACGCAAGGCGGGTGGCGGATGCCGAGCAGGCCAGCAAGGGAAAGGTGACCGTTACGTTCAATTACCGCTATGCGCCTATCCATACGAAGATCAAGGAAATGATTCTGGAAGGCAAGCTCGGCCGGATCACGTCGATTGATCTGAATTGGTACCTCGACACCTATCACGGCTCCAGTTACTTCAAACGCTGGAATCGGGTCCGAGAGCTGTCCGGCGGATTATCCATTCATAAATGTACGCACCACTTCGATCTGGTGAACTGGTGGATCGGGCAGCAGCCTGTCGAGGCGTTCTCCTATGGCGCCTTGAACTATTACGGAGCGGAAGGGGAAGCGAATCCGAAGAAGGAAGACGGCCGGTTCTGCAGCACCTGCGAGCTGACGGAAGAATGCGATTATTATTCGCGTTGGAATGCGCGCAGTAAGAACCTGCAAGTACAGGACGACCATCTCGGTTCGCTGGGTGCGGTGAAAAATAAATTTCCTTACTCCGATTACCGGCCGGATCAATGCATCTTCGATTCGCAGATTGATATCGAAGATACGTACACGGCAACGGTTCGGTACAACGGCGGCGCTCTCCTCAGCTATTCGGTCAACTTCTCCCTGCCGTACGAGGGATACCGGCTGGCCATTAACGGCACGAAGGGCCGAATCGAGTCGGTGGAGTATCATATGCCGAGCCGGACGCCATTCCCGACGCCGGTGCAGACGATCGATTACTTCCCGCTATTCGGTTCCAAGGAAACGATCCATGTCGTACACCGGGAAGGCGGGCATGGAGGGGGAGATCCGCTGCTGCTGGAGGATCTGTTCATGGGCGAAGACCGCCGGCGGCCGTACCGGATTTTGTCCGGAGCCGTAGACGGCGCTTACTCGGTTGCGACCGGCGAAGCCGTGTGGCGATCGGTGAAGGAACACCGGCCGGTGACTATCGCGGAAGTGCTGGGCGGAGGCTTGCCTCAGCTTGAACTCAGTCTGAGCGGCAAAGGAGGGGGCGGCAGGTGACGACTTCCTTAACCCGTTATATAGATCCGGAAGAAAGCATGGCCGCCCAAACGAACGGCACGGACATTCCTCATGTGCTGACCGTCATGGCGCAGCGTTATATCGGCGAGCATCCGCCTCACGGCCCGGTATACAGGGTGACGCGGGCGAGCGAAATCCGCAAGCTGGATAACCACTCGTATTCGTTTCCGATCGACCGCATGTTTCCGGAGATGCGTGCGGATCAACGGGTTTATGCTTGGGCGAAGCTGTGGATCGAGGAGCCGCATGAGTTTATATTTCTTCTTCGTTGTTTCGGTCCCGTCCGCTTGTTTCACAATGGGGAGCAGCGCTTCGGCTCTGCCCTGGAGGAGGAAGCGGAAGGGGCGCAGTCGCTCAAGCTGAAGATCGGTCTTGTCCGGGGCTGGAACCATTTCGTGCTGGAGCTTGGCCGACGGGCTGACGGGAGCAGCGGAGCTGAGTTCGGTACCGGTAACCGCAAAAATAAACCGTATGCCTTCCTTGCGCCTTCCTTAGAACGTGAGGGCGAGGAAGGGTGGATTCATACGGCTCCGATGGAGGGACCGCTTGTACCGATTCCCGCTGCAGCTCAGGCGGAAGCGGCCGCAGGCACGGGATCTTGGCTGCCCTTGCGAGCTTCCGGCAATCCCGGAGAAGGCCGCCTTGAACGGCTCTACGGCTTGCTTCCCGGGATGAAGGCGATCTCTTGGACATCCGTCCGGGTCGATCCGGCGATGACCGGTCCCGTTACCGTCTCGGGGACCGCCTACGGTCCGGTAACCTTCGTCTGGAACGGACATACGGTTTATGAAACGGCCGGAGCGGGCACGTTCAGCTTCAACCTGGAAGCGTGCCGGCGAAGCGGCAGCCTGGTGGCATACAGCACCTGCGGCGATGAAGGCTGGGGCTTCGGGCTGCTGGGGGATTTGACGAATGCAGCGCTGTTCGCGCCGGTCAAGGTTCACGGCTATGCCGGGGAATGGCTGCATTTGGGACCGTTAGCCGCGGACAGCACAGTTCGCGCAGAAACTTATATGCGCATGGATACGGTGGCGAGCGGACCTGCTGGCGAGGTGTTCTGGACGACGGATGAACCGGGCGCTTACGTTCGCCCCTTCCTCGAGAACGAGCTATTCGGCCGTTGGAATTATCCGTTGGGCGTGACATTGAACGGGCTGCTCGAGACGAGCCGTCTGCTCGCACGAGCCGATATCGCGGAATACGTAACCCGCCACGTGGAGTTCGCTACTTCAACCTATGCGTATTCGCTCTGGGACCGGAAGCATTTCGGAGCAGCGGGCTTGAATAATCAGCTGTCGCACATCGACAGCCTCGATGATTGCGGCTCCTTCGGAGCGCTGGCGATTCTTGCGGACCGGCAGCGGCAGCTGACGGGGGCGCGCGCGGTTGCGGAGGACATCGCCGATTACATCATGAACGTGCAAGACCGCCTGGAGGACGGGACGCTGTACCGCCGCATCGGCGTATCGCCAAGCATGCATAACACGATGTGGTGCGATGACATGTATATGAGCGTACCGTTCCTATGCCGCTATAGCGAGTTGTCCGGGGATTCACAATATGTCGAGGAAGCGTCCCGTCAAATGCTGTTGTACAAAAAGTACTTATATATGCCGCAGCGGCAAATTATGTCCCACGTCTATGACGTCGGCAGCGGCAAACCGTCGCTGACAACGTGGGGGCGGGGGAACGGCTGGGTATTCTTCTCGCTCGCCGTCCTGCTGCAGGCGCTGCCGAAGGGGCATGCCAACTACAAGGGAATTCTTCGCTTCTATCAAGAGCTGGCGGAGGGCTATCTCCGGCTGCAGGGCAAGAACGGCTTGTGGCATCAGGTACTGACGGATCCGGAATCGTACGAGGAGGCGTCCTGTACGTCAATGTTCATGTACGGCTTCGCGCTCGGCGTACGCCACGGATGGCTGCCGGAGCCGCAGGTCTATACGAAGGCGGTAATCGCCGGATGGATCGGCTTGTGCTCGCGCGCCATCGATAAACGCGGCAATCTGTACGGCGTGTGCAAAGGCTCCAGCTGGTCCTATTCGAATGCCTACTATAAGCATGACCTCGGCTGGAACTTGAATGACACGCATGGGATCGGCATCGTGCTGCTTGCCGGGATCGAAACGCAGGCCATGATGAACAGTTTAGGGATGACAATCTGATAAGGGTACGGGATGAGCATAAGAAGCCGGGCGGAACGTGTCGCGATTGAGCGGATCGCGCTATAATAATAAGATCTTGTTATAAGGTGGGAACCTCAACGTGACACAATCCATGATGAAGTGGTTGAAATACAATCTGGCCCATACGCAGACCCGGCTCGTGTTCATTTTAACCGTTTCGGTTTTTCTTATCATTTTGGCAGTGAGCCTGACCTCTTACTATACGTCCAAATCCGTGCTGCAGGAAGAGCTCAGCGAGCCGCAGCGCCAGTTGCTTCAATTGAATATGAACGTGATCGATGACGTGATCAAAGAAAGCGATAATGTCGCCATTCAGGTGGCTTTGAACGCGAATATTTATACGTTTCTGACGAGTGAGGAACAAAACTCGTATGGCAATATCTCGGAGCTGTATCAGCTGCTGTCTACCTTAATCAGCAATTCGAAGTATATCAAGAGCATCTATGTGTATGACACGGTCAGAGAGAGCTTCGTCGCGATTCCGCAGGGCTACAGCTCCAACAAGGTGAACTTCGATGACTCCGATTGGACCTCGGTGACGGAAGAGTTCGGCGGCGGCTTGAGGGTGATCAAGAAGCGTCAGGTGCCGGAAGGAGCGGGGCGCAAAGGGTCCGAGGTTACGCTGTTCCGGAAAATTATGATTCAAGGGCAGCTCAAAGGCGTAGTCGCGGTCAATCTCAAAGATGAGGAGCTGTTCGCCAAGCTGAATCCTCCTGTATTAAACAATTTGGACCGCATGCGGTACGTCATCGACGAGCATGACGAGATTCTGTATGCCGTTTCCAATTACGATTTCGATCAGGAGTCGATCCGGCAGGCGCTCACCGAGCTGCGGGAAGACGGCAGCGGCGACATTACTCATCAGAACCGCAAACTGCTGGTGAATCAACTTGTTTCGCCAGTCACAGGATGGAAATACGTTTCGATTGTCGTACAGGACAGCTTGCTGGCCAAGTCCAAGAAGGTACGCAATGCCGTATTGATCGTCTCCGTGGCTGCACTGGGGCTTGGCTGCGCGACGATTTTCTACATCAATGCCGCCGCCTTCCGCCCGGTCCGCAGGCTGAGGCAGCTGTTCAGCGCTTACGACCGCAAGTCGCTCAGTCCCGAAGGCATCGACCTGGAGAAGCTGGCGGGCGAGCTGCTCACGAACCATGCCCATCTGTCCCAGCTTGTCCGCGAGACGATGTCGGAAGCGTCGTCCAAGCTTCTTTACGATATGTACACAGGGAACTTGACGGGCAGACGGGACATCGAGGAGAAGTGGAGCCGCTATTTCGGAGAATGGACGGCCGAGCCGGTGACGGTAGCCGTTCTATCGATCGACCGTTATGAGGAATGGTCCCGCTCTTACAGCCGCGATGATCAATCCTTGCTCAAGTTCGCAATCGCCAACATTGCCGCCGAGCTGTTCGAGCAGAAGTGGCGGGTTGTCTGCGCCGACTTCGGCAAAGACAAGATGGCGATCTTGCTCCAACCGCTTGAAGCGGGCCTCCACCTTGAGCGCAAGCTGGAGGAATCGATCGAGGTCGTATCCAGCTTGCTCAAGTTCAGTGTTTCGGCCGGTGTAAGCACACCGCAGACGGAGATTGCACGCCTGCGCCAGACGATGCTGGAAGCGGAGAATGCCCTGCACTACCGGCTTTACCAAGGCTACGGGCAGATCATCCCGTTCCATGAAGTATCGGGGCATGAGGTCAAGGAGACGGTTGTGGATGAAGGAACGCTGGATGAACTGACGCAGTTGATTGAATCGGGGGACGAGGCCGGTTCGTTGGAGGCGGTCGAGCGTCTAATCGCCGATGTGCGAAGCCAATACGGGTATCCCTCAGCGGCTTTAACGTTCCTGCGAGCAGCGCTGGAGCGCATCGGGCAGCTGTCGCAGGCGGAGGACGAGGGGGCTGCCGAAAGCGCGTTCGAGAGGTTCGATACGCTGCATCTGGGCGACATTCAGGATGAACTCAGCAGGCGGGTCCTACCGCTCGTGCAGCGCTTCCACCGGCTTATCCAAAGCAAGGATTTCATTACATGCCACCGCATGATCGATTATATGAAGCAGCATTTGAGCGAGGCGATCGGCATCCCCGAGATTGCCGACGAGGTAGGGATCAGCAGCTCCCTGGCCAGCCAGATTTTCAAGCAAGAAACAGGGGAAACCATCTACAATTATTTGACGCAGCTGCGCCTGGAACGTGCGGACGAGCTGCTGCTGAAGAGCGAATATAAGATCTCGGATATTGCGGTCATGGTCGGTTATCAGCACGAGAACAGCTTCATCCGGAGCTTCCGCAAATTCAAGAATATTACCCCGGGCAAATACCGGGATATGATGAGAACCCGCACGGACGCTATGCTGGAATAGAGCGGCGTCCTGCCGGGCCAATGAGATGAGGAGGAACCATGGACAGACGACAAATCATTACACGGCATAATCCGGAATTGCATAAATGGGATCCGTTATCCCCTTTTTCCGTCGGTAACGGCGAGTTCGCTTTCAGTGCCGATATCACCGGGCTGCAGACTTTCCCGGAACAATACGAAGTGCCGCTTGGCACGCAATCCAACTGGGGATGGCATTATACAGGCGGACGCGATCGCTTCACCGATCAGGATGTTGAATATCAAATGTTCGAAACGCACGGCAGACTCGTCGGCTACCCGATGAAGCCCGGCAGTACGCCGGAGGCTTATCACTGGCTGCGGATGAACCCGCACCGGTTGCAGCTAGGGCGAGTTTCGTTCCGTTTCCTGCTGGAATCGGGCGAAGTCGCGGATGCGGCCGACGTGAAGGAGATCAGCCAACAGCTCGATCTGTGGACGGGCGTGCTGAACAGTTCGTATACGGTTCAAGGGGTGCCGGTTCAGGTGACGACGGCTTGTCATCCAACCATGGATGCCATCGGCGTGCGTGTCCGGTCGAGTCTGGTGACGCAAGGGCGGCTGCAGGCTTTCATTCGTTTCCCGGCGCCGGATATGACGAATACCGGCTGGGCCAAAGCGGTATTCCCGGACTGGGAGAACGATGACCGGCATAAGACCGAGATTCGCGAAGGAGGCCATGGGGAAGCGCTGCTGGTCCGAACGATGGATGAGGACAGGTATGAGGTGCGCTGGAATTGGAAGGACGGCAGCTTCGAACGGACCGGAACGCATGAGTTCACTTTGTTCCCTCCGGTAGAGCAAGAAGAATTGTTCGAATTTTCCGTCAGCTTCGATCAGCAAGCGGCTCAATCGGCACCGCCGGTAGAAGAGACGATCGCTGCAAGCGGAGACTATTGGGAGCAATTCTGGCTGAGCGGGGCGTCCATCGATTTCTCCGGCAGTTCGGACCCGCGGGCCTACGAGCTGGAGCGGCGCGTCGTTCTGTCGCAGTTCCTGTGCGCGATGCACAGCGGAGGCTCCCTGCCGCCGCAGGAGACGGGACTTATGTACAACAGCTGGTTCGGCAAATCTCACCTGGAGATGCATTGGTGGCATGGCGCACATTTCCCGCTATGGGGGCGGGCGAGCATTTTGCTGAAAAGCATGGATTGGTATACCCGCATCCTGCCGGTTGCCCGCGATCTGGCACGGTCACAAGGGTACGAAGGCGCCCGCTGGCCGAAAATGGTCGATTACGAAGGAAAGCCTTGCCCTTCGCCGGTCGCGCCCGGGCTGATCTGGCAGCAGCCGCATCCGATAGCGCTTGCGGAGCTGTGCTACAAAGCGGAGCCGACCAGGGAGATGCTGGAGCGATTCCGCGATATTGTCTATGAATCGGCCGATTTCATGGTCTCTTACGCTCATTGGGACGAAGAGAAGCGAGTTTACGATCTGGGTCCCCCGCTAATTCCGGCGCAGGAGTGCCATCCGCTTGCAGGCAGTAAGAATCCGCCCTACGAGCTCGAGTACTGGAAGTACGGCTTGACGATTGCGGTGCGCTGGGCGGAGCTTTTGCAGGAAACGCCCGATCCGAAGTGGGCGGAGGTTGCTGCGAACATGGCCCAGCCGCCGCAGCTGGAGGGGGTATATCTGGCCCACGAGCTGTGCCCGGATACGTTCACAGCCAAGAATCACGATCATCCGTCGATGCTCGGCGCGCTCGGCATTCTGCCAGGCACGATGATCGACCGCGAAGTCATGCTGAGCACGCTGCTGAAAGTGAAGGACGTCTGGAAATGGGGCTCCGCATGGGGCTGGGACTTCCCGATGTGCGCCATGACGGCGGCCCGGCTTGGCGAGCTGGACTTGGCCGTAGACTTCCTGCTCCTGGATGCGGCGAAGAACACGTATTTGACGAACGGCCACAATTACCAGCGTCCCGGATTGTCGGCGTACTTGCCGGGCAACGGAGGCTTGCTGGCGGCCGTCGCCATGATGGCTGCGGGCTGGGAGGGCGGACCGGAGGGCGGTAATCCGGGATTCCCGCAGGATGGAAGCTGGAAGGTGAGTTGGGAAGGCTTGAAGCCTTGGCTGTAAGCGAGCAGGACGAGAGAGGAATCAGGAGGCGATAACATGGGAAAAGGAACGGTATGGCCCTCGGAACGGAAATCGGCAACGGACCGGTTCACTGGCCTTGAGGTCACGCAGCTGACGGATTATAAGGCGCACAGCCATCATTTATATTTTACCGAGAGCGGCTGGTACGACGGGGAGCAGCGTCTGCTCTTCGTCTCGGACCGCGGGAATAGTACGAATTTGTTCAGCCTGCATGTGGAGAGCGGTGTCATCACGCAGTTGACCGATTATGCCGGGAACGACCAGCTCGATGCTTGTCTGCTGCCGGACGGCAGTGCAGCTTACGTGAAGCTGGGAAGACAGCTCGTGCGCCTCGATCTGGCGAGCCTGGAAGAGCAAAACGTCTATGAAGCGCCGCAGGGCTATCATCTTGGCAATGTTAGCGCCAGCGCGGATGGGAAACACATCTATACCTGTGTGCAAGAGGATTTGTCACACCGGATTCGCCTGGATCTCGGCAACGGGTATGTCGGGCACCGGGAGCTGATGGAAGCCGCTCCTCACAGCATGATCGTTCGCATCGATGCAGGAGCCGGCGGCGCGGAGACCGTCTACGAAGCCAACCGCTTCATCACGCATATCAATGCGTCTCCGACGGAGCCTTGGCTGTTGACCTTTTGCCATGAAGGGCCTTGGCATCTGGTCGATCACCGCATCTGGGGACTGGATCTGCGCACGGGTGAAGCGTGGAAAATTCGCGAACGGCTGGAACCGGGTGAGAAGGTGGGGCATGAATTTTTCTTTCCGGACGGCGTCACCATCGGTTATCACGGGTTCCGGACGAATGGAACGAATTTCTTCGGCAGCATCCGGTATGACAATACAGGGCTGGAAGAGACGGAGTTCGGCTTCGACACGTGGCATGGGTATGCCGACGGCCTGGGGCAAGCGATTGTTGACGGCAAAGGCCATGTGAAAACGCTGAGCATCTGGCGGAAACGGGACGGCGTTTATGACGGTCCCCGCATGCTGTGCGAGCTGCGCTGCAGCTTCCACTCGCAGAAGGTTCATGCGCATCCGCGCTTCGACGCGGGGGGCAAGCGTGTGCTTTTTACAAGCGATAAGAATGGATACGGTAATTTGTATCTCGTCGATGTGCCGGAGGATTTGACCGTGCTGCCGATGTTTACGCCATAACAACATCCAAACCGAAGGAGGCATAAGCTATGAAGGCTTCTATGCTGGATACGAAGATTGAACGCATGTCCGTGAAGGTTGGCGAGACCATTTTATCGCATAGCGTGGATGGCTATCATCCGAAAATTGCAAACCAGTGGGGCTACGTCGCAGGAATGGCGCTGGCGGCCATCGATAAGCTCGGCGATTGGACGGGCGAGGCCAAATATCATGAATTCGTCAAACGGCATATGGACGTGTTCGTTCAAGAAGACGGATCGATTCACGGCTATAAATTGGAAGATTACAATCTCGACCATATTAATAAAGGAAAAAATCTGCTTCGGCTGTGGAGGGAAACCGGCGAAAGCAAATATGAGAAGGCGGCGCGTTTGCTGATCACGCAGCTGGCCGGGCAGCCCCGAACGGATGAAGGCGGATTCTGGCATAAAAAAATATACCCGTTCCAAATGTGGCTGGACGGCCTGTATATGTCGTCGCCTTACATGGCTGAATATGCCCGTACCTTCGACGACAGCAGCTGGTTCGACGAGACGGCGCATCAGCTGCTATTGGTCGAGCGGCGGACGCGCAACCCGCAGACGGGCTTGCTGCATCACGCCTGGGACGAGACGAAGGAGCAGCGCTGGTGCGACAGCTTCGGCACGGGCCGTTCGCGACATGTGTGGGGCCGGGCGATGGGCTGGTACGCCATGGCGCTGGTCGATGCGCTGGAGCATTTCCCGATCGGGCATGCGAAGCGGGGGCAGCTGATGGGTATTTTCGAGCGGATGGCGAACAGCGTCGTGCGCGCGCAGGATCAGGACAGCGGCCTCTGGTACCAGGTCATGGATTGTAATGGCCAACAAGGCAACTATCTGGAGGCGTCGGGCTCCTGTATGCTGACTTATGCCATCGCAAAAGGCATCCGTCTGAACTATTTGGCGGAAATCGACCGGAGCGTCGTTGAACGGGCTTATGAGGGGATTCTTCAGCGGTTCGTGACGGAAGACGAGCAGGGTGTGCACCTGCATAGCATCTGTCACGGTGCGGGTCTTGGCGGCCGCAAATACCGGGACGGCTCCTATGCGTATTATTTGAGCGAAGCGGTTGTCAGCGACGTGCTGATGGGGGTCGCCCCGCTGCTGCTGGCCAGCGTGGAGATGGAGAAGCTGCGTGAACAATCGGCATGAGGAGACGGCGGAGCCGATGGAAGATCGCGATAAGGATAAGCTGACGCTGAGCTATCCGGCCTCCTGGTGGCGGAATATGTGGCGTGAGGCGCTGCCCGCCGGCAACGGCGTGCTGGGCGCGTCCGTATTCGGCGGCGTTCAGGAGGAAACGGTGCTGCTGAATCATGCGAAGCTGTGGCATTGGGGGCATCGGGATGAGCTGCCCGATGTCAGCTGCACGCTTGAGCGGACGCGGCAGCTGATGGACGAGCGGCGTTATCTGGAAGCGAGCTGGCAGCTGGCGGATGCGCTGAAGGAGCAAGGCTACGCGACGAAGCTCGCTTCGAGGTTCCCGCTTGCCGCCATCCGGCTGACGATGCCGTGCCGGCACGCGTTCCGCGGGTACAGCCGGGAGCTGGATATGGACAGCGGCGAAATTACAGTCGCTTGGAACGACGGGAATTGCCGATATAAGCGGACATTGTTCGTTTCCCGTGCCGACGATTGCGTCGTCTATGCAATTGAAGGAGAGGGCGGAAGCGGCATCGCCGGGGAAATCGGCCTGCAGCTTCATCCGAGCGACCGCTTCGCGGATACGCCGGAGTTCAAGGAACTGGAGCGTTCCGTGGCAACAGGGGCAGACGATGTGCATGCTTGGTACGCGGCAACCAATGATGACGGCACGGATTATGGCGCCGTGCTGCGCATTGTGCGGGATGGCGGGCTTGCGGTCCGGGCGGATGCAAGTGCAGATGCAGGTGCAGATACAAGTGCAAGTGCTAGTGCAGATACAAATGCAAGTGCAAGTGCAGATGCAGATGCGGCTGGCGTCATCCGATTCAATGGCGCCAGCCGAGTGCTTGTTTTGGCCAAAGTGTTCGTAGGCGGCAAACGCGAAGAGGACTGGCCGCGCTTGAAGCGCGAGCTTGCGGCGCTGCATTCGGCTGGAGCAGCGGTTCCAGGCGCTATGTATGAGCGTTTGCTTGAGCGGCATACCGCGCTGCATCGGCCGCTCTATCGCTCGGCACTGCTGGAGCTTGGCGATGATGTAGCGGAACCTCGCTCCAACGAACGGTTGCTGCTGGATGCCTATGAGGGAGAGGCTCCGCTGAAGCTTATCCGCAACATGTGGGCGTACGGGAGGTATTTGTTCCTCAGCGGCACGTCGGCTTCGGAGGAGGCGGAGCCCTTTGGCTTGTACGGCTTGTGGGGCGGGGATTACCGCCTCGTCTGGAGTCATAACATGGCCAACGAGAACATCCAGATGATGTATTGGCATGCGCATGTCGGCGGATTAAGCGAGCTTGTTCCGACACTTTTCCGCTATTACGAGCGGCTGATGGACGACTTCCGGACGAATGCGCGCAAGCTGTATGGCTGCAGGGGGATCTATATTCCGGCGGGCACGACGGCGGGCGTCGGCGTACCCAGCCAGATCGTGCCGGTCATTCTGAATTGGACCGGAGCCGCCGGCTGGCTGGCCCAGCATTATATCACGCACGCCAGGTTCACGGAGGAGGCCGGGTTTCTGGAGGAGCGCGCGCTTCCTTTCATGAGAGAGGTATTGGCGTTCTATCAGGACTTTGTTGTGACGGACGCTAACGGTCAAATCAACATGTACCCTTCCGTATCGCCGGAGAACACGCCGCTCAATTACATGCCGGAAGACGGCAAGCCGCTGGCGCATCCGATGCCGACAACGATCAACGCGACGATGGACATCGCGATCATGAAGGAATTGCTGCAGCATCTGATCGAGGCGACCCAGGCTATTGGCCGTGACGAGAAGGATGCGGCGGCGTGGCGGGATATGCTGGGGCGTCTGCCCGCATACCGGGTGAACCGCGACGGAGCGGTGAGCGAATGGATTCATCCCGATTTCGAAGACCGGTATGCGCACAGGCATTTGTCGCATCTGTATCCGCTCTTCCCGGGACATGAAGTGACCGAGGAGACCGACCCCGCTTTGTTCCGCGCTTTCGAGAAGGCTGTGAGCAAGCGCGAGATCGGGGCGCAGACCGGTTGGTCGCTCGGGCACATGGCCGCCATCTACGCCCGGCTGGGTGATGGAGACGGCTCGCTCGAGTGTCTGGATTTGATGTCAAGAGCCTGCCTGCTGCCCAATCTATTCACGCTGCACAACGATTGGCGCGGGATGGGAGTGTCGATGGACATGACGGCGGCGCCGGTTCAGCTCGATGCCAATCTGGGCTGGGTGAACGCGGTCCAGGAGATGCTGCTCCAAGTATCGCCGGGCTTCGTTAAGCTGCTGCCTGCGCTGCCCGGACGGTTCAAGCGGGGGAGATTATCCCGCTGGAGATTTCATACGGGACAGGTTGCCATGGAATGGGACACCGAGTCGGGGATGTTCCGCGCGGAGCTGACAGCCGAGCGGGAGACGGCCGTCATCGTCAAGCTGCCGGCATGGGTACGCTCCTGCGTAGTAACCGGTGCGTCTGTTCAGCAGTCGCCGCTGGGGGAGCTATACTACTCGGTACAGCTGAAGGCGGGGGATCCGCCGGTGGTTTTGGAGGCGGAACGGCGAATATGAGGCTGTTTACCCGGCGTGGTTTGCTCCCCCGGCGGGCTAACCGACACAGCTGCCGTTATTCGGCGAAAACGAGCCTATTTGAGATTGTAACGGACACCAGTACCGCTATTTGCCGCTTGGGGCTCGATTTCGCCCCGATTTTGGGCACATAACGTCGCTGGTGTCCGTTAGTTTTGTGGCGGAAGGATATTGGCGGAGTTAACGGCTGCAGTGTCCGTTAGCTATGACTTCCGCAGCGCGGGATCCCGTCGGGGGGCGGGCGGATTAACCCTGCCTCACCACTAGGCAGGCAGCCAGCCGGAGAGGACGGCTCCTCCGTCCGGATGGTTGCTCGCAGCAAGCTCGCCGCCATGCTGGCGGATAATTCGCTGCGAGATGGTCAGCCCCAATCCGGCGCCGCCCGTTGACCGGCTTCTCGATTGCTCCCCCCGGTACAACGGCTCGAAGATACGTTCGAGCTCCTCCGGCGCGAAGCCTGCCCCGGAATCATGGATCGTAAACGTGATTCGGCCGTCCTCCTGCCGGCAGTGTACAAGAATGCGGCCATGCTCGGGCGTATGCCGCACAGCATTATCCAATACATTGCTGAAGGCTCGCTCCAGCAAGTGCGCGTCCGCTTGAAGCTCACAGTCCTCCGGCGCGTAATGGACAGAGATCGCAATATGTTTCCGCAGTGCTTGCGGTCTCAGACTGTCGATCGCCTGCTGAACGATAGCGTTCAAGCTAACTGTGCGTTCCGCGATTTCCACGTGTTCCATGTGTTCCACGCGTTCGCCTTCCAGATACGCCATCTTCGTGAAGGTGAACAGATCCTCCACCAGCCGGTCCAATTGCGCCGATTTCTCTTTGCACACGGCGACATACTTCGCGATCTGCTCCGGCGATCTGGCAATCCCTTGCTCGAGCCCGTCCAAATAACCGCGCAAAGCAAACAGAGGCGTCCGCAAATCATGAGCGACGGCCGCAATAATGAACCGCCGCTCCTCCTCCAGCGCCGCTTGCTTCCGGTTCGCGGCTTGCAGTGCATCCACCATGATTTCGAACCCGTCCCGGACTTCGGCAATTTCCCGGATCGTCGTTCGGGGGAGCGTTACGTTCCAATCGCCCCCGGCAATTTGCCTTGCCGCCTGGCCCATCCTCTCCAGAGGGAGGAGAAGCAGCCTTCGCATCCTTACGGCGACAATAACGAAGGCGAGCAGCAGCCCTGCGAACGCCGCAACCATGGGAATCACGTATGACGAGTTCGGCCGGTCCGCTCCGAGCCGCAGCGACTGAGTTGTGATGAAGTGGGCCGTTACGAAGAAAATCCATGGCAGCGTCAGGAGGAGCACCAAGCTCAGCAAGGCATACGTGCGAACACGAAGTTTGCTCATAGGACGCCCCCCTCGAAGCGATAGCCGATTCCCCATACATTAGTCAAATATTGCGGTTGCTCCGGATCGAGCTCGATTTTCTCGCGAAGCCGGCTGAGATGAACGCGAATCGTATGCTTATCGCCGACGCCTTCCCAGAATTTCGCCAGCAATTGGTCATATGTAAACACATGTCTCGGATGCTCCGCAAACAATCGCAGCAGCTCATATTCCTTCGGCGTGAGCGAAACGGTTTGGCCGTCCACGAACACTTCCCGTGTTGATAAATCGAACTTGATACGGCCATAGTCCAATACTCTGGCCAAGTTTGGCTGCGACGCGTTCGTGCGGCGTAAAACAGCCTTCACGCGAGCCACGATCTCGCCGGGCGAAGCGGTTTTGACGATATAATCGTCGCCGCCTAGCGTCAGTCCGCGAATCTTGTCCACATCGTCGCTGCGCGCGCTCAAGAACAGGATCGGAACGCTGCTCTCCGCCCGGATGTTCCGGCAGAATTCGAAGCCGCTCTGGCCCGGCATCATAATGTCCAGGATGATGCCATGTACCGTGTGCTGTTGGAACGCCGTCCAAGCTTGTGCCGCATCATTCACCGTTACGACGTTAAAATGATCGTTCTCCAAAAAGTCCCTCAACAATTCAACGATGCTCTGATCATCGTCCACGACCAGGATCGTCGGTCTTTCATTCACACTAATCCCACCTTCACTAGACGGAGCGAAATGCTCTTCCTCTTCTATATCCCAGTGTAACATCTCTCCCGCCAAAACAAACGAGCCCCTCACATATTGTGACGGTTTGTTTATCGTTTTGTTACTTTTATGGGGCTTATTTCGAGAGGTTCCTCTGCTATTCTTACTAGACTAGAAGGAGGTTATTTCAATGTTAACCGTACAAATCGTGCTGTTCGACGGCTTTGATCTTATGGATGCGATTGCGCCTTACGAAGTATTTTGCGCTGCGGGGGCTGCCGCTCGTGGTACGCTGCATGTGGAATTCGTTGCGGCGGAAGGAGCGGGCCTCGTGACGAGCGGGGTGAACGGATTGAAAATCGAAGCGCAGAGCAAGCTTAGTCTGGATCATAAAGGTATTATTCTAGTACCCGGCGCAGCCGGCGAGGTGGAGGGAGACGGTCCTGACGCTATTCCGGTCATTCTGAACAGAGCCGTGAACACGGCGTTGACGGGCATCCTTGAGCAGGCGCTTCAGCAGCCGGATATCGTGGTTGCCACCGTATGCGGGGGTTCTCTGGTGCTGGCGATGGGAGGTTTGCTGGAAGGCCGGCCTGCTGTAACGCATCATATGGGGATGGGGCTGCTTGAGGCAGCGGGGGCACTGCCGGTTACGGCCCGCGTCGTCGATGACGGCAATCTCGTTACCGGGGGAGGCGTAACCTCGGGACTTGATGTCGCCCTTCATTTGGTAGAACGGGAACTGGGGCCTCGCATTGCACATGCGGTAGAGCGGTTGTTCGAGTATGAGCGGAGAGGAACGGTATGGCGCAATCATGGTATAGTCCCGAGAAGCGGGGGAGCGGTTAGAGAACTGCCGTCCGCACCTTGTAGACCTCAAGCTGCAGCGGATAACGGCGAGGCTCCGGCTTTCGACGGGGAATGGGATGCGACAATCACGACGCCGGTCGGCAAGCTGGAGGTGAAGCTCCGTATTCGGTCGGATAACGGCATCCTGCAAGGCACGGCGACTATGGGGGAAGAGGTGAGCCCATTCCTCGATCCTGAGCTGGATGGCCGGATGCTTCGCTGGTCGCTGCGGATTATGAAACCGATGCGGTTGAATTTGAAATTCGAAGCAGAGGTTGACGGGGACCGGATGACAGGTACCGCCAAAGCCGGTGTTTTGCCGGTGTCGAAATTAACCGGGAAGCGGGTATGGCATGAGGGAGGAAAGCATGAATAGGCATTTTTATAAAATCATCGCTTGTGTCTGTACCTTATACATCCTGTATGCTCTGATTAACAACTTCATCATCAACCCTGGCGCTGAGACGTTCCTAAGTCATAAAGCGGATCTGGAGCGTGAACTTAAGCCCCGAATCTGGCTAACGGTCATGTACATACATGTTGGATTCGCTTGTATAGCGATGGCATCGGGACTCGTTAACTTTGCCTCCCGCAGCTATGTGAAGCACCGTACCTTACACCGCCTGAACGGGTATGTCTATGCGGCGTCCGTGCTTGCTGTCGTGCTTACTTCCGGGTACATGGCACCGTTCGCCACCGGGGGGAAAATCAGCAGCATGGGCTTCAATCTGCTGAACATCCTCTGGTTGATCTTCACGGCAGCTGCTCTTATTCATATTTTCAAAAAGCGGATTCCCCAGCACCGGAGATGGATGATTCGGAGTTATGCTTTTTGTTTCACGAATATGCTCATTCACTTGTTCACCTTCGGACTTAACCAGGTTGCCGGCGTCGAGTACTCGACCAGCTACACCATCGGTTTATACGGCTCGATTGTACTGCTGTTGGCCGCCCCGGAAGCGCTCTTCAGGATCGAGAAGCGCATAGGCTAAAATTTCCTTTACAAGCGAACGTGTATTCGCTATTCTGAAGATGGGTGATTTTACCAGTTTCGAAGGAGTGATGAATGGTGGAAGTGATGAGAACGAAAGTCGAGAATTCGCTTACCGTCCTGTTGGTCTCCGATTTCGAGAAGTCCAAGCGGTATTATGAGAACGCCTTAGGGTGCGAAGTGAATGAACACTGGGCTATTCGTGACAATTTCGGCTTAGGCTTCAAGTTGCTTCAAGCAGCGAATCGAGAAGACGTCAGACCTAACCAAGGTACGTGGAATACATACGCTTATGTGAAAGACCTTCATGCTCTTGATTGTTTATATGAAGAACTGAAATCTAATGGCGCCATGATTGCTTCCGAGCCTCAAGTAACCGAGCATGATTGGGGAACCTGGAAGGATTTCTCGGTTCAAGATCCGGATGGATACGTGATCGGGTTCGGTTCGGGGAGCAAGAAATGATCAGAGATCCGCAGGCTTTTTTTAACTGATGAATAATTAATACCATTGATTATCGGAAGCGAGGACGGGTGAAATGAGAAAGTTCATTCCAAGAATCTCCGCCATTGAACTGCCGGTTTCGAATTTGGACAGGTCGATCGAATGGTATGTTAGGGTGCTGGGATTAGACATACAGTTCCGAAGTGCCAATGATGCCATGTTAACATTTAACGAGGTAGGTGTGCCGGGAATTTTCCTTTGCCAAACGGAGGATACGCACCGGCTGCAATTCGTTAATACCGTTAACGGTATTACCCACAGTGTAGTCGATTTCTATACGGCTGATCTGGAGGCGTTTCGAACCTATCTCATCGAGCAATCGGTTGAAGTCGGTGTGCTGAATATGAGCTCGGATCACGGTGGATTTGGTTTCGGAGACCCGGACGGTAATAGGTTGAGTGCCTGCAATGCTATTCAACGAGGGCAGGTATGAGTGGGTTTGCTGTCTCGGCAGCCGATTTATAAGGAGCGGGTCTGCCTAGGCAGCGGCTCGCGTTATGAGAAGCGAGAGGACTTTCGTCGAGGTAGGGTGGTGTTAACTTTGACGGAGGTCTTTATTATGTCAGAAGATTCGGAGGCCAAACCATGCACCAATCCGTCAAACTGATCAAGCCATCAGCAGACTACAAGCAGGAGTACATATCGTTTTACGAAGACTGGAAATCGACCGGCGAAGATATCGTTCCATGGGTAGTGGAGAAAGAGCCCTACGATTTTACGGCGATGGTGAATTTCCTGTACTCGCAAGATACGGAGGATAAAATCGAGGATCACAGCTTTGTCCCGCATTCGACCTATTGGCTTGTGAACGAGCACAACCGGATTGTCGGGGCCGTTAACATAAGGCACAGACTTAACGCGAAGCTCCTAAATAGCGGCGGACATATCGGTTACGGCATCCGCCCGTCAGAAAGACGGAAGGGATATGCATCCGCGCTTCTGGCATTGGCTTTACAAGTGACGCAAGAGATGGGTTTGGACAAGGTGCTGCTTGTTTGCGATAAGGGGAATGTGGGATCGGAAAGAACTATTGTCAAAAATGGCGGCCGCTTCGAATCGGAATACGTGGAGGAGGACGGAAATGTCGTCAGGCGGTTCTGGATTCAGCTTCAACGAAGCTAACCCGTCACGCTATCCATGACATAAACTGACATACTTAAGGGTTATACTTGGTAACAGATCAACCGAAGGAGTGTAACCCTAGATGAAACCTTTACAAGGAAAAGTAGCTTTGGTGGCAGGTGCGACACGAGGCGCAGGCAGAGGCATCGCGATCGAATTGGGAGCGGCCGGGGCCACGGTCTATGTGACAGGTCGCACGACACGGTCGCAGCCGTCCGAGTACAATCGCCCGGAGACGATTGAGGAAACCGCAGAGCTCGTTGGCGATGCGGGCGGACAGGGGATTGCGGTCCAAGTGGACCATCTGGATCCCGATCAGGTGCAAGCGTTAATAACCCGCATTGAGAAGGAGCAGGGGAGACTGGACATCCTGGTCAACGATATCTGGGGCGGCGAGCATTTGACCGAGTGGAACGTGCCGGTGTGGGAGCAGTCCCTGGAGAAGGGATTTCGCTTGCTGCGGCTTGCCATTGATACGCACATTATAACGAGCCACTTCGCGCTTCCTTTGCTAATTCGCAACGCGGGAGGGCTTGTCGTAGAGATGACGGACGGTACGGCGACGTATAACGATACCAACTACCGTTTATCCATGTTCTACGATCTGGCGAAGACGTCCGTCAATCGTATGGCCAAATCATTGGCTCATGAACTCGCTCCTCATGCATGCACGGCCGTCGCTTTAACGCCGGGATGGATGCGTTCGGAGATCATGCTCGAGCACTTCGGCGTGAAGGAAGCGAACTGGCGGGACGCTACGGCGGCCGAACCGCATTTCGGCATCTCCGAATCGACGCGTTACGTCGGGCGTGCGGTTGCCGCACTGGCCGGGGATTCGAAGGCCGCCAGATGGAACGGCCGCTCACTCTCAAGCGGCGAGCTCGCGAGGGTCTACGGATTTTATGACCTTGACGGTTCGCAGCCGGACTGCTGGCGGTATCTGGTTGAAGTGCAGGAGGCAGGCAAGCCGGCGGATACGACGGGTTACCGGTGAAAAGAGCAGGCCTGCCGCGAAAGCGGCAGGCTTTTTCCGCTGTCCACCGCCGTCCCGGCGCATGTTAAAATCCGCACCTTTTTGGTAAGATTCATACTGTACAATACACATCACCTGTCTTATGTTAGTTAAGATTGTACAGGAGGAATGATAGGGCATGTGGAGCCGGATGAAGCCGAAGAAAATGTATTTAAGCATCTTTTTGTATTCCTGTTTGGCTATAAGCCTGCTTACCCTCGTATTCACGATATTCCTGAGCCAGCAGTTTTCCAAGAGCGCGTTGGATGAAATGGATAAGTCGAATCAGGAGAAAATCAAACAAGTTGTGAAGACATCCGAATTCACACTGCAGAAGCTGCGCCAATTCGCTTTAAGAGTGTACTCGGACGACAGCATTGCGAGCTGGCTGAACATGAAAAGAGACGATTACTCCCCTTTATTCTTGAACAAAGCGGCAATCAGCGTCAGGGAATTTATGAGCAGCGAGCCGTTCATACACGGCATATATTTAATCAATTTCAATACGGATCAGATCTATACTTCGGACTCCAGTGTTTATACGACGAAGAATTTCTACGATCAAACGATGCTGAATTACATAAGGGGTCAGAAGACGCCGTACATGCAGTATTTTAACCATGAAGCGGATGGCGAATCGTTCCTGGCGCTTGTCGTCCCGGCAGCAGGGCCGAATCAGAGCTATCAGGGATATGTCGCGATTCTGTTCAGTAAACCGCTGCTGAATGAGAACATGCTGCAGATTGCACAGGAAGATCAGAATAAAGTTTATATCGAAGGCGCGAAACACGAATTCATATTAGGCAATACGGATCCAGAATTGACCGAGGAGCTGCAGGAAGCGGCGAACCGAACCACGGAACCTAGTTGGCAATGGAAGTCCGGCAACGAGACATGGTCGATTCGGACAGAGCGGCTGCCTATCGAAGGATGGAACGTATACCATCTGTCGCCGATCTCTCTATGGCAAGCGAAGGTCGCCAAAATCCGGGTGGAAATTATCGGATCTTCGATCGTACTTGTATTGGCTCTTTTATTATTCTTGTTTTGGCAATCGTACCGAAGCTTGAAGCCCATCAGCGATTTGGCTTCGCAAATCCAGAGCAAGCTGGGCAAAAAGCAGACCGCCTCTGAGACGAAGAATACGAATAATGAGATGGAGACGATTCATACCGGGTTCCATTCGTTGGTGGAGCAGCTCGAGCAATTGGACTTGTCGATCAAGAGCAGTCAAGCTTTGGTCAAGGATGATTTCTTGCGACAATGGATTCTGAATGCGCAAGCTTCCAAACCGATTGAACAATTCATTCGCAATGAAACGGCCATCCTGGCGACAGGTTGGTTTCGTATGGCTGTCCTGCGGTTGGAGTCGTACGGACGCTTCGAAGAGCAGTACGATTTCGCTTCGCGGAAGCTGCTGCGTTACGCCATGGGGAACATTATGGCCGAAGTCCTTGCGAATCACGGGTTCTCGGCCGAAACCGTCGATTTCAATTCGGATCACATCGTCGCCTTACTCTCCTCTTCCGGGTCGGAAGAGGAGAGGGCGCTGGCCATCCGGGCGATGGAGGATGTCAGGGAGCAGATCAGACGTTGGCTGAAGCTGGAACTGCATGCCGCGATGAGCTCCGTTATGGATGCGGAAGAGAATTTGCATATTATTTATACGCAGTTGTACGAACTGTCGTTATTGGGATTCATCCATCACGAGGACAGGGTGTTTACTTCAGAAGATCTGGAGCGCTATGAACGAGGCAAAGACAACAGCGATCTGGACGAAGTGCTGCTGAAACAAGTGATTCACTCCGTGCAGCTTAAGAACGACATGGCGCTGGAAGGATACTTGGATCAACTTACGATGCATATGCAGGCGTTGAGCTACGAAGAATGCAAGCTGCAGTTGACGCACATTATTTATTCGATTATGAAAAGCTTCAAGAGCTATACAACGTTTCAAGGGATGAAGGGGATTCACACTTTCCTGGAACAATTTGCAACCTTGGAAGAAGTGAAGACCTGGCTGTACCGAGAGCTGCTGCAGATTATGGACCAGCATCGCAAGAAGAGTACCGCCAGCCGGAAGGATGAGGTCGCAGCAGAGATGATCGAGTATGTGCGTAATCATCTGCATAATCCGATGCTTACCGTCGATGACATCGCGGCGCACGTCTCCATGTCTGTGAACTATGCCAGACAAATTTTCAAGGACCGTTTCCTGTGCTCCATTTCGGATTACATAACGAACCAGCGGATCGAATATGCGATCAATCTGCTGACAACGACCGATTGGACCGTTGCGGATATCGCCGTGCAATCCGGTTTTCAAACGAAGAGCACCTTCTTCTCTCTGTTCAAACGGGCAACCGGCATGACGCCGAACCAATACCGCTCGGAGCTTAAGAATTAAGGGAGTCGGAATTCGTACTCGGCGTGTTAGCAAATTCAAACTCCTTCTTTTGTAACAATTCATACTGATTGATAGATACCGGACTGTACGGCAACAGATCGTTCTGCGTATGATCTATCACGAATCGATCATCACACAGGAGGGGTTAGCAATGAGAGCAAGCAGGAAAAATATTTTATTATCAGCAGTCTCGCTATTATTAGCGGGTACACTTGCCGCATGCGGTTCGACCAATGAGACAGGCGGTGCGGCATCGCCAGAGGGCAAACCGGTGGCTTCCGACAGTGCCAAGTTGAGTCCGGTAACGCTGAAAATTATGTTCCCCGGGGATCCTCCGGCCAACTGGAGCGAAGTCAAAGGCGAGATGGAGAACCGTCTGGCCGGCACATTGAACGTGAAGTTGAACGTGGTCTTCATCCCATGGGCGGATGTCCTGCAGAAACGTCAGGTTGCCCTGTCGTCTGCGGAAGATTACGACCTGATCTGGGATAATAATCCGTACCAGAATATTGCCGCAGGACTCTACGAGCCATTAGACGCTATCCTCGACAAAGTGGGGCCGGACATCAAGAGCAACCGCTCCGCCCAGTTGATGGAAGCCAATAAGGTGAACGGCAAATTGTATGCGGTTCCGCTGGAAGTGAATTTCATCCGGCCGTGGACGTTCGTGATCCGCAAGGACATCCGGGAGAAGCTTGGCATTGAGCCGATCAAGAGCTATGACGATTTGGTCAAATTCATGTACGCGGTGAAGGAGAAAGCTCCCGAGATCACGCCGTACATTCCGAACGGCACCGAGCATGTGGGCATAAAGATGGCCGGTATGCTGGATCCCAAAGCCAATCTCGCTCCGATTTCGAATTATCCCGGGCTTTATACGAAAGGATCTGACGGCAAAGCATATAATATTTTCGATAACATGGATCCGATGATCATGAAAAATTTCGAGCAAAACTATAAGCTCTATCAGGACGGAATTCTCGCCAAAGATACGCTGATTCTGAAAAATGCGGAATTCGCTAAGGGGAAAGCGGCGGTATCCACCTTCAACGATTTCGGCGTTGCGCTGAGCACGCGGACTTCCTTGGAAAAGTCGGTTCCGGGGGCAACGGCAGAAGCCTTCAGTCTATACGATTCGAGCATGAAGCTGCCTTCCACGTTCAAAGCAGGCAACTTCATCGCCGTTCCGGTCGTCAGCAAAAATAAGGAACGCGCCGTTCAATTCGTCAACTGGCTGAATCAGAAGGATAATTACGACTTGCTCGCCTACGGGATCAAAGGGAAGAACTGGGAGGATGCGGGCGAAGGCTTGTATAAACCGATCAAAGAAAATCCTTACGCCGGCGTTCCCTTCGCATGGGGCTGGAACTCCAAGCTGGACCGCATTGATGCCAGCCTGCCGGAGGACGTCATTAAGCTGAACAAGTGGCAGCGCGATCCCAACAATTTCACCTCGGATATTTTGGCCGGATTTACATTCGACCCAAGCCCGGTATCCAACGAAATTGCTCAACTGAGTTCCGTAGGCAAGGAGATGTACGATCCGATCATTATGGGGGTCGTCGAGCCGAAGGCAGGGTTGGCGAAGTTCAAGGATAAGGCGTACGCCAATATCAAGAAGATTCAAGATGAGTATCAGAAGCAGCTGGACGCTTTCTTGGCCGGCAAAAAGAAATAAACGGCCAGCAAGCCGGCGACCTGGATGTCAGGTTCGCCGGCTTTTTCAATTGGTAAACTCCGTACTGCGTCGTGTGGTAGAATTCGTACCCCTACAAGCCGTTACCGTTCGAACTCATTGATAAAAGCAAGACTATACGCCGCCATCGGCAATGAGTAAGATACAAGCACAGACGAAAGGAAAGGTGAGCTTGGTCATGAGCATAATACAGGAACTCAGAAAAAATAGATGGCTGTACGTGATGGCGCTTCCTGTGGTGGTGTATGTATTCATTTTCTCTTACATGCCGATGTCCGCACATTTGCTGGCTTTTAAGCAGTTCATTCCGGTGAAAGGCATTTGGGGCAGCCGGTGGGTCGGATTGGATAATCTGACGTTCTTCTTCACAGGTCCCGATTGGCTGGCGGTTACTTTAAACACGGTGTTTTTGAACCTGTTGTTTATTGTTGCAGGCACCGTGAGCTCTTTATTAATTGCATTACTATTAAATGAGATTAAACAAGCGTTTTTCAAGAAGCTGACGCAATCGCTCGTCATCCTGCCCCATTTCATTTCCATTATTGTGGTCAATCTGATGGTTATGAATTTCTTTAACGGACAGGACGGCATGATTAACGGCATTCTGAAGGCGGCAGGTTTGCAGACGGTCGATTGGTTCCAGACGCCATCGGTCTGGCCGCTGCTGCTGACGATCATCTTCGTCTGGAAGGGAGCGGGCTGGGGGTCGATTATTTATTTGGCGACGATCACCGGCTTCTCGGAGGAATATTATGAGAGCGCCAGAATGGACGGCGCCAAGCGCTGGCAGCAGATTTGGTACATTACCCTGCCGCTCTTGCGTCCGACAATTATCGTCTTGACGCTGCTTGCATTGGGACGGATCTTCTACGGCGATTTCGGCCTGATCTATGGGATTATCGGGGACAATTCCTTGCTCTTCAAGGCAACGGATGTCATCGATACGTATACGTACCGGGCTTTGAGAGACGTTTCGAATATGAACAGCTACAGCAATGCGGCGGCCGTAGCCTTGTTCCAATCGGTCATGGGCTTTGTCACGATCCTGTTTTTCAATTGGGTTGTCCGCCGGGTCGATGGCGACTCGAAGTTATTTTAGGAGGAAGATCACATGATTGTGAAACAGAGAGATACATCCGGGTGGACGGTGTCTGCCATCGCGTATGTCTTCATAGGCTTGTTCGCCCTTATTTGCTTCATTCCCTTCTGGCTTGTGTACATCGGCTCTTTCACGGCGGAGCATCAGATCGTCAGGGGGTTCCAGATGTTCCCGACAGCCTTTACGCTGGATTCCTACCGGTTCTTATTCGATGGCAGCCAGGTGTACCGCAGCGGCTTCGTATCCATTTTCGTTACCGTAGTGGGAACCGTCGGCGCCGTGCTGATGACCTCGATGTTCTCCTATGTGGCCGCTCATTTGAAGGTGAAGTACCGGAATGTCCTGTCCTTCTACATTTATCTTACGATGCTGTTCGCGCCGGGGCTGGTCGGCTATTATTTGCTCATCTCCAACTGGCTGCACCTGCGGGACTCCTTATTGGCGCTAATTTTGCCGCAATTGTTTTCCGCATTCAACGCGTTCCTGATGACCTCCTACTTCCGTACGCTGCCCTTTGAGCTCAATGAAGCGGCGACGATGGACGGCGCCCATGAACTGTATATTTTCTTTCGAATCATATGGCCCATATCCATGCCTGTGATCGCGACGATTACGCTGTTCTATGCGCTGTCCTATTGGAATGACTGGTTCAATGCGCTGATGTTCATAGACGATCCGCATAATCATCCGCTGCAGATGATGCTTAGAAGAATCGTATCGAATGCGCAGAATCTCGATTATTTAAATACGAATATCAATATCCCCGTCTCTCCGTCCGGCGTTCAGCTTTCGACCGTATGCATCACGATAGGGCCTATCATTTTCTTGTATCCATTTTTGCAGCGATATTTCATTAAAGGAATGACGGTTGGGGCGGTTAAGGGGTAGACTTGTGGAAAAAGGCAGCCGGTCCTCTCGGACCGGCTGCCTTCTGCTGCTGTGGAATTATCTCATCTCACCATGATCTCAACTCTCGTGCCGTCCGGGTACTTCTCCAGCTGGTTCGAAATCCAGGAGCCTGCGCCGCGGTTATCGGACGGTGCGACATATTGGATATCCGCTCCGGCGCCGCCCTCTGCGCACATGGCCATAGGCCATTCATCGCGGTCATACCCTTTCTTGGTCGGTACTCCTTTCAACGATAAATCCCGGTTATGCTCCGCACCGGCTCTATCGATGGTACAAATGTTGGACTCCCCATGCTCAATGGCAGACTGAATGTGGGCTGCGGTTTCGGGATAACGATCCTTAGGGAAGACGAGGGTTACCGTCGAACCGTTATGGGCGGTTGGTTTGTCTGAGAGGAATCCGGACTTATTTACATAGAATACCGTAGAAATGAGGGCTAATAATACGATTAATCCGAGTAATTTCTTGATGATCCATCGACCTTTCTGCGTTTGTTTTCTTTTTACTTGATCACAATGGATAATTTATAGTTGGCATAGCCGTTCAATGCGTTAAGAAACTTATCGAGATCCTCGTTCGAAGGAAATCTGCCTTCCATGAGGTAGCAGCCTTCACCGCTAATTTTGAAATGGTTCATCACATAAGGGCGCTGTGATTCTATGAAGGATAATAACGGCCGATGATCGGGGCTTTTCGTAAAAATCGTAATAAACGCATGAACGGAATATCCTATCTTTCTATAGTTTAGGCGAACGGTATAACCTTCGATCACTTCCTCTTCTTCGAGTCTCATGACCCGATTGGCCGCCGCCTGACCGGTCAGATGGACGTTCTCGCCGAGCTTTTTCATCGACATACGGCCGTCCTTGGCCAGTTCCTCCAGAATACGTTGATCTGTGGGATCCAACATCGTCATAACCTCTTTCAACAATCAAGTCGTAGAGCCAAATTTCTTGATTTCGTTTATGTAAGAATGCTTTCTTAAATGGTAACCTAAAAAGGAGATTTATGAAAGGGAGGCACACCACCATGCAAATCAGACAAATCAGGAATGCGACGATCGTGTTGGAATACGGAGGCTTAACGTTCCTCATTGATCCGTACTTAGGAGAAAAAGGGGCTTATCCGCCCGTTAGAAATACGGCGAATCCAGTGAATAATCCAACTGTCGGGCTGCCGGTTGCCGTGGAGGACCTCGTCGCGACGAAGTTCGACGCCGTCATCATCACCCATCTGCACCCCGACCACTTCGATGCGGCGGCGATCAAGGCGCTGCCCAAAGATGCGAATGTCATCGCGCAATCCGATGAGGATGCGGAGACCATCAGGAAAGAAGGCTTTGTGAGCGTGCAGGCCATCGATCGCGTATCCCGGATAGGCGACGTCCGTTTGGCCCGGACCCGAGGTCAGCACGGTACAGGTGAAATTGGACGGTTGATGGGGAAGGTGTCCGGCGTCGTTTTTGAGCATCCGGATGAGAAGACGTTGTACGTAGCGGGCGATACGATTTGGTGCGGCGACGTCGAGGAAGCCATACTCGCACACCGCCCGGAAGTGATCGTCGTCAATGGAGGCTCCGCGCAGTTCCTGCAGGGAGATCCCATTACGATGGGCAAGGAGGACATCCGCCGGACCCACTCGGCGGCTCCGCAAGCAACGATTATCGTCTCCCATATGGAAGCGGTCAATCACTGCTTTTTATCAAGACGCGAGCTGACAGGCTTTATTGAAGAAATGGGCCTAGCAGCCCATATTTTGGTGCCTGCCGATGGCGAAACGATCATTCGTTGAATCAGGCGCAACTTGCGGCTTGCGCTTTGCTGCTGCATGAGGTTATAGTCTGGCATAACGGACACAGAGGACGCTATTGGTTGAGTTTGGGGCGATTTGAGCCGCTAACGGACACCAGCGCCGTTATTTGCTCATTTCACTGTGTTTTTAGCCGGATTATGGGTGAATAAGGTCACGTGTGTCCGTTAGAATTGAAACGCAGCGTTTGGATCGAAAATAACGGCGGTCGTGTCCGTTAGAAATTCGGCGGCTATTTGTGCAGCAGAACAGCAGAGAGCAATAGGCAAAATTGGCTTCAACCTCACCATTAATGGCATAATGATATCGTCGATATGTATCCGACGGGGAGGAGCCCATTATGAAACTTTTAGTAACCGGAGCAACAGGAAATCTCGGCGCGCTGGTCGTCGAAGCATTGTTGAAGAAAGTGCCGGCTGCGGATATGGCAGTCAGCGTGCGCGACCCGAAGAAAGCCGAACATCTAACCGCTTTAGGGGTCGATGTGCGTTATGGCAGCTTCCACGACTATGAATCGCTGGTAACGGCTTTCACCGGTATTGACCGATTGTTGATGATCTCATCCGGCGATATGCACAACCGGGCCGAACAGCATGCTACGGCCGTCAAGGCTGCGAAAGAAGCCAACGTTGGCTTCATCGTGTATACAAGCGCACCGAATGCGGCCGAAAGCCAGTTTGAACTAGCCAGTGACCATCGCGAAACCGAGAAGGCCATTATCGAATCAGGGATTCCCTATGCGATCCTGCGCAATAACTGGTATTTGGAAAATGAAATGAGCACGTTCCAAGCCGTACGGAACGGGGCGCCATGGATCATTGCCTCGGGAGCGGGGAGAATTGGTTGGGCAGCCCGCCGCGATTATGCGGAGGCAGCAGCCAATGTCCTTATCGGTACAGGGCATGAGAATACGATCTACGAGCTGTCCAACAAGCTGCTGACACAGGATGAGCTTGCCGCTATCTTTGGGGAGGCCTTGAACCGCGAGGTCCAGGTGATGCATGTGGATGACGAAGCGTACGGTCGAATATTGAGCGATGCCGGCGTCCCCGATAGTGTTATTCCGTTCCTGGTTGCCATGCAGCGCGGGATACGAGAAGGCGGGCTGAACGTCGAGAGCAATGATTTGGAGCGGTTGCTGGGGCGTTCGGCAACACCGCTGCAAGAGGCTATTCGACAATTGTTCGTTTAGCATTAAGGAGGCAGTCTGCTGAGGCAGCTGCTTCCTTTCCTTTTAGTGTCACAGGGGGATAACTTATGAACAAGATGGGAAGCTTCCAAATTTTATTCTTTACCGATCGTTCTCAATATGGTAAGGTAGTTGTAACAGTTCACCGAGAGCGAACTTATTTTTTTGCTCTAATTAGAATGATCATTCTCATTAAGGGGTGCTGTACAACTATTATTGTAAAGTGTAAAGGAGAAATGATAAATGAGCACAAATACGAACATGCTTGAGGGCAAAGTTGCTTTAATTACAGGCGGAAACCGCGGTATCGGTTTGGAAACAGCCCGTGAGCTGGGCAAGCTTGGCGCAACCGTCATTATCGGAGCGCGCAGCGGGGAGAAGGGGAGCGATGCCGCGGAGACGCTGCGTGCGGAAGGCATCAAGGCGGAGAGCATCAAGCTTGACGTTACGGAGGCTGAAGATCATCAGACGGCTTATGACTTCATTGAAGAGCGCTACGGCAAGCTGGATATTCTGATCAATAATGCCGGTGTACAGCTTGAAGTTGATCATCTTGTCCCTATGAACGAAACGAGCAGGGTTACTCCAGCGGTTCTGCGCGAGACATTCGATGCGAACTTCTTCAGTCTCATTGAATTGACACAGGGACTGCTCCCGTTAATTCGCAAATCGCCTGCGGGCCGAATCGTTAACCTTTCTAGTGTTCTAGGCTCATTAGCTTTGCATGCGAATCCGGACGCGCCAATTTATGGGATGAAGCTGCTGGCGTATAACACCTCGAAGACTGCCTTGAATTCATTTACCTTGCATCTTGCGCACGAGCTTGGGGATACGGCAATTAAAGTGAATTCCGCTCACCCGGGTTGGGTGAAGACGGAGATCGGCGGCAAATTCGCGCAATTGAATTCGTCAGAAGGCAGCAGAACCAGCGTTATGCTGGCGACTTTGCCTGAGGATGGACCTACGGGGAAATTCTATCATTTGGATGAAGAACTGCCTTGGTAATCATGAGGCGTGCATAGAGAACGCAGAACAACCAGCAAACGATAGTTTGCTGGTTGTTCTGCTGCTTGGCCATTTGATTAGCAGGTGGGCAACTCGTCCAGATATTGTGAAATGTTAATCAGATCCATTCTTATCGTCAGACAGGATCTCAGGATGTTGTTCAGTTCTTTCCAACCTTCATCCATCTCGGCAATCATCCTGGTAATATCCTCATTCGTGATTCGGCTTTCCTTGGCTTCGGCCAACATATGAAATCCCCTCGATCCTTCTTCGCATAGTTTCATATATACTTCGTTGCCCAAGCGGCGAATGAGGGTGTTGGCTTGCTTAATAAAATACTTTGCGCTGCAGCAGATCAAGAGCGCGCTCTATCTCTCGAAGTTCTTCTTCCGTAACGGCTCCGATCCGCTGAGCGAATAAAACCCCGACACGTTGAAAAACGCCGTTCATCAACGCTTCTCCCTCTTGGGACAGCCGGATCGACTGCTTGCGGCGGTCTTCGGGGGCGGCGACCTTCTCGCACAATTGCTTCTCGCTCAATTTCCTCAGCTCGCGGCTCGTGTTCGGCATGGACATATGCATGCAATCGCTGATTTCACTGAGCGTAACAGGCTGGCTGACGGCAATGTATTCGAGAATTTTATATTGAACGGGCGTGAGCGCATCGGCT
Source organism: Paenibacillus sp. MAHUQ-63 (assembly GCF_028765165.1). Classification (GTDB taxonomy): domain Bacteria; phylum Bacillota; class Bacilli; order Paenibacillales; family NBRC-103111; genus Paenibacillus_E. The sequence goes on from NZ_JARADB010000009.1 coordinate 89,561, forward strand.
CGCACGCCTTTGGTCATATCGTTCGTTATTTGATGAACGGAAGTGGTAAAAGCCACGAATTTCTGAAACAACGCGTTCTTGTCCATAGGATCACCTCTTCCTGCAACGATACCAAAATAATTATCAAAAAACAATTATCATTTGACAACTAATTAGGGGCGTGCTACGATTTGCTTATCAAATGATAAGTAAAGGAGCAGCCAACATGAAAACGTTAATCGTGTACACGCACCCGAATCATCAGAGCTTAAGCTATGCTTTCCTGCAGAAGGTCGTACAGGGAAGCGCGGAGAATCCCAGTATCGACGAAGTGAACGTACTGGATCTTTATGAGGAAGAATTTAATCCGCTGCTGGTGTTTAACGAGCATAAACGCAGAAGGGATATGCATGCCGACCCGAAGCTTGCCGTCTACCGGGAACAGCTCCTATGGGCCGATAAAATCGTGTTCGTCTATCCGATTTGGTGGGGGCGCCCTCCGGCTATGCTCATGGGGTATATCGACCAGATGTTTGCCTCGGGATTTGCCTATAAGGAGAAGGGCGGTCTATTGCCGGAAGGGCTGCTGAAGGGGAAATCGGTGGTCTGTATTTCGAGTATGAAAGGACCGGTTCATTATCCGCTGTTATGGCTGAACAATGCGCACAAAATTTTGATGAGGAAAGCGTTGTTTAACTATGTAGGCATCAAGAAGGTTAAATTTTTTGAGTTTGGCAGCATGGAAAGCCCGCGCGGCAAACAGCAGCAGAAGCTGGAGAAAGTATATCGCTATTTCAAAACGGTTGCCCAATAGATAGCAGATCTTATCCAGGTCCTGCTGCTCCGCACCGGTGCACTTATAATATATAGGTGAGGGGAAGTCTTCGCCGCGGAATACGACACCATGCTATGCGCTGCCGATGAGGGAGTGCATAGCTTTTTTTAAGACTACTTCTTCGGCAGATTGAGCTGCCAGGAGACGCCGTAACGGTCATTGAGCCAGCCGAACCTCTTGCTGAAGCCATAGTCGCCTAACGGCATAAGGGCTTGTCCTTCCTCGACCAGCTTCGCATAGAGCACGTCGAGCTCCTCCTCCGAACTGCAGTCGAGGAAAATTGAGAAAGAAGGCGTGAAGCCGAACGCATGCTTTACATAACTATCTATGCACATGAATGCTTGCCCTTTCAATGAAAAGGTGGCAGTCACTATCGTTCCTTCGGGACCTGCTTCATTCGCTCCGTAACGGACGATATCCGTAATGGCTGAATCTTCGATGATCGACGTGTAGAAAGTTATCGCTTTCTCGGCTTGTCCATCTTGGAACATTAAGAAGGGCGTTACTTTTTGCATGAAGACGTCTCCTTTTTTTTGATAAAATGGTCTTTTTCATATTAGTTATAAATCATTAATATTCCTTCGTGTTTACTTTTTTATTAGGGAAGAAAAGTCCTTGTAAAATACCTCTAATATTCCTTGACAGGAATATTCCTGATAAGGTATATTTAAACCATGAAGAAGAGGTACGCAAACCGAAATTGGAGGAATGAACAAATGTTGAATAACCAGGCAGCGAATGACACCACAGCAACCGTGAATGGCCCGGAACTGATCGTCACCCGAATGTTCTCCGCACCGCGAGAGCTTGTATTCCGCACATGGACCGATCCCGCTCATTTAACGAACTGGTGGGGCCCTCAAGGCTTCACGCTTACCATTCATTCCATTGATGTCAACCCAGGCGGCGTATGGCGCTACACGATGCACGGTCCTGACGGAACCGATTATGAGAACAAAATATCTTACATCGAAGTGATCCGTCCGGAGACTCTTGTCTACTCCCACGGCGATGCGGAGGAGGACGAACAATTCCGGGTTACCGTCAACTTCGCCGATCGCGACGGCCGAACGGAGCTTACCATGCGGTCTTTGTTCAAGTCGGCGGAAGATCTGGAATACGTTGTGAAGAACTACGGGGCTGTTGAAGGAGCCAAACAAACGCTTGACCGGCTGGCGCAAGAGCTGGCGAAACTGTAAATCCGGGAGGAGTAGAGGTTATGAGAAAAACAATTGTGATTTATTGGATTTTCACAGGTTTATTAGCCGCTCTTATGCTAATGGGATCCATCCCCGATGTCATGTCAGTACCCTCAGCCGTTGAACTATTTCAGCACCTTGGTTATCCGGCCTATTTGCTTCCTTTCCTCGGCATCGCCAAAATATTGGGTGTTATCGCGATCGTTGTTCCAGGCTTCCCGCGTTTGAAAGAATGGGCGTATGCAGGCTTTGTCTTTGATTTGGCGGGAGCTATGTACTCCAGTATTGCGGTCGGTGATCCGGCAAGCAGCTGGTTGATGTTTCCGATTGGTTTTATTTTGATCGCCGGTTCCTACGTCTATGCCAATAAAAAAGCAAACCTAGCGGTGCCAACGTCGAGAGGAATTGATTTGTCCTGAAGCGAATTTCGAAGTGGTATTTTCTCCTATTTGCAGCCGCCGCGCTTGCAGGAGGGATCTACTTTTACTTCGTTGGTATTTGAAAAACGAGCCGGAGGGCTCGTTTTTTTTCGCTCAATTCACTCCATACGTCATCCGCCGCCGCTTAAAATTCCTCCTAGGGTCGTTGCCTCACTTAGTTAACGCTGCTCTCCCCAGTATCCGTTGCACATTCTATTACCGCTTCTCTCACACCGTTAGCGTTCCCAGCCCTACTACGGTTGATCTGATTGATTTTACGAATACATGAATCGGAATTGACGCCAAAAGCCAGAATATATGCTATTTTTCATATCGATTTATCGATTTTGCTTCATTTGAGCGATATGTATATGATTTTTCATATAGAATCAGGCGAGCAGGTGTGGGGCGGGCAGGCTGGCAGTTTGTGGGGTTACCGCCGCCATGCGCCGGTTACACCGGCGGAGAAGAGGCAAGAGTAACGCGCAGGCGACAGCCGGGCCGTATAGAACGTCCAGCAGCCGACAACACGCGTCTACCTACTTCATTTTATCGAGGGATACATGGAACAAGAACATCAATAACCCCGTATACAGAACGGAAATACCGATGCCGAACAAAGGATGGCGGAAATGAATCCGGAGCATGATGAACATGATAATGTCAAAGAGCAGCGACCACCATAAATTCCATCCGTTATGGTAGGTAATGGATCCGCATTTGACAGAAACAAATTCAAGCAGCAAGAAAACGAACGTAAAGAACAGGATGTAATAAACTTGCGGAAGGAGCTTTGCATTCGCAGGGTATTTCGATAGAAACACCCAGGTGGATAGAGGCATGCCGATTAAAATAAGCAAAAGGATGGGGATTGTAGCCGCGGGAAGTCCATTCGGTTCCATTTGCCATAACTGGTGCTGGTAGCAAAGGATTTCATATAAGGCATTGGACAACGCAGCAAAGAGAAGTGTCGGATAGTACGGCTTCCAATCCCGGTCGGCGAAAGCCATTGCCGCAAGGATCCAGAGGATCGAGTAAATAATTGCAACCATAACTTCACAGGACTCCTAGAACCATAATAGTTACAATATTTCCAAATGTAGTAAAACCAATACGATCTGCGGGGAGTGCCCGTCGAAAAGGGCGAGGCTTTTTGGTATAGTCAATGTATGGATTGCGAGATGAACACGAAAGAGGTATCGTACACCTATGTCTATGAAAACGAATGCCTGCCGGAAGCTCGACTCGCTCCGCATGGCGTATTCCTTGCATGAATACGATTGGGACGAGGATCAGCTGGATGTGGGGACCGTTGCCGGGAAAGTGAGCTTACAACCCCATCAATTATTCAAAACGCTTATTCTGCGCGGTGACAAGACAGGGGTGCTCGCGGCCTGCATTCCCGGAGACCGCGAGCTGAACCTGAAGAGCTTGGCCGCCGTTAGCGGGAACAAGAAAGTGGAAATGGTTCCTGTCAAGGAGATTCAGGCTTTGACAGGTTATATTAGAGGCGGTGTGTCCCCCCTCGGGATGAAGAAGAAATATCCCTTCTACCTGCATGCCTCTATCTCAGGCATGGAGTTGGTCAGCATTAGCGGCGGCCGGCGGGGGTTGCAAATTTTTCTGCGCGGCGACGATTTGGCGGCGGCCTCGGAAGGCCAACTGGTCGATATCGTAAGCTGAGCCGGGCGAGCCGAGAATGAGAAAGGAGTTGAGCCTTCTGTGAGGCTCAACTCCTTTCTCGTTGCCAGGGCGTTGGCGGCCGGTTAACGGACACCACAGCCGTTAATGTCCCGGAATGCGGCATGATCCGAATCTAACGGACACCCGGTGCCTTATTCGCCGTTTTCGAGGCAAAAATATGCCTGAAACCGGCGAATAGCGCCTCGGGTGTCCGTTAGATTTGTAAATCGGCTCAGATGTGACGATTAAGAGCAGCTGTGTCCGTTAGCCGGCGGAAAACGCTGCTGTCACGGCGGCCATCGCCGGGAGCGCATCCGGTGCGCCGACGTAAGCTCTTACAGGCCTTCCGTCCGCAGAGACAACGCTGCAACGCCGGTCCTGACCATATTGACAATGGGGTAGCGTCCAATTGCTTCAATGAATTGTTCCACCTCCGCCGTCCCCCCGGACATCTCGACGAGACAAGCTCCCGCCTCAAGCTGCACGATTTTTCCTCCGAATGTGGAGACTTGCCCGGCTATTGCGGTTGCGGAATACTCCGGCCCTTCCTGACCCGGACCTGCTCCGGCGGCGAGCTTAAGCAGCACCAGCTCCCGCTCGAAAGGCTGTTCGACAGGCTGGACCGTGATCACATCAATTAGTTTACTTAATTGTTGAACCATCTGCTGCATGACCTTCCTATCGCCATAAGTGCGAATGGTCATCCGGGAGAAGCCGGTTTGCTCCGAACCGCCGACCGAGATACTGGCGATGTTGAAGCCTCTTTTCGCCAAGAGCATGCATACCCGCTGCAGCACGCCCGGCCGATCATGAACGAGCAGTGATAATAGGAAAGATTGTGCCGGATCAGCCATCTCGTTCAGTTCACCTCCTCAATCATTTCGCTCAGCGTATGGCCGACGGGGACCATCGGCAGCACCAGCTCCTGCTTATCGACTTGAAAGTCAATGAGCACCGGTCCCGGATGCGCGAGCGCCTCTTTCCACACCTGCTGCGCTTCCGCCTCCGTAGCCGCTCTTAGCCCCTTGACGCCGTAAGCCTCGGCCAGGAGTACAAAATCCGGGCTGCCGGACAAATCGATATGGCTGAAGCGGCTCTCATAAATCAATTCCTGCCATTGCCGGATCATGCCCAGGGTTTGATTATTAATGACGACAATCTTGACAGGAAGCTTGTGAATCGCACAAACGGCAAGCTCTTGAGCGCACATCTGCATGCCGCCGTCGCCGTTGATGGAGATGACCAGCCTGTCGGGATGGGCGATTTGTGCGCCGATGGCGGCAGGGAAACCGAAGCCCATCGTACCCAGGCCGCCTGAGGAAAGCAAGGACCGCGGATGCTGGAAACGGTAAAACAGTGCCGTCCACATCTGATGCTGACCGACGTCGGTCGTCACGATGGCTTCGCCTTGCGTGCTCTCGGACAGCATCTCGATGACATACTGCGGCTTCAGAAGCTCTCCGCCTCCCCGATAGCGGGGAGGCTGTTTCGCTTTCAGCTCGCTCAGATGGCGGACCCACTGTTCCAGATGCGCGGATGCGGGGGGAACAATCCTGGATTGCATGTGGGCAAGCACCTCCTTCACATCGCCGGCAATGGCCATGTGTGCCGTTACGTTCTTGCTCAGCTCTGCGGCATCGATATCGACATGGGCGATTGTCGCTCGGGGGGCAAAGCCGTCCAACCGCATCGTAACGCGGTCATCGAACCTGGCGCCGAGCGAGATCAGCAGATCTGCTTCGATGAGCGCACGGTTCGCCGCAGCCGTTCCATGCATGCCCGGCATCCCCAGCCATAACGGATGGACGGCAGGGAAGCCGCCGATGCCCATGAGCGTTGTCGTGACGGGGATCCCGCTCTTTTGGACGAAGGCGAGCAGTTCTCCGCTCGCCTCTCCGTGGACAACACCGCCGCCGGCCAGAATGACAGGACGACAGGCTGCTTCAATAGCGGCGAGCAGATCGTCGATGCTTTGGCGAGGGAGGGGAGGCTTCGGAACATATCCCTCTAACTCAACCTGGCCGGGGTAGGCGAATAGTGCCCGCGCAGCGGAGACGTCCTTGGGAATATCGATGAGGACCGGGCCCTTGCGGCCTGAACCCGCTATATAGAAAGCTTCGCGAATCGTTCGGGCCAACTGCTCGACATGGCGCACCTGGAAGCTGTGTTTCACGATCGGCATCGTAATGCCGATGATGTCCGTCTCCTGGAAGGCATCCGTACCGAGCTGCTCGGACGGCACATTGCCGGTTATGATGACGAGCGGCACGGAGTCCATCTGCGCCGTCGCAATGCCGGTGACGAGATTGGCCGCTCCGGGGCCGGAAGTTGCCAGACATACGCCGGTTCGCCCTGTGGAGCGGGCGTAGCCGTCCGCCGCATGAATGGCGCCTTGCTCATGTCTGGTCAGTACATGCCGGAAGTGCGGATTGCCGTGCATGGCGTCATATAAATAGAGGACGGCCCCTCCCGGATAGCCGAACACGCATTCGACCTCTTCCAGCAGCAGAGATCTCAACAAAATCTCCGATCCTGTCAGCATTTCCGGCAGCTGCAGCGTTTGGCGCCAATTCCGCTGCGTTTTGTAAATGGGGGTGTTCATTTTAAATCCTCCTTAGCGCAGTCGCAGTTCATGTGTTTGAAGTATAGCAAGCATGCGGAAGAAGGACTATTATACCGGAGTATAATAGACGTATACGGCTTGTTGTTTCAGGTTGTATACTGAGGGAAATTAGCTTTACATGAAGCAGGTGAATTTCATGAGTTCAATGGACATTCCGTCCTCTGCGGCAACCTGGGCTGAGCGCAAAGAATGGCTGGAGGCCTCCTATTTCGTGGGCAGGCAAGGGGAGCTGGCCATCATCGCTCAGTGGTACCGGGAAGAATACAAGCAGCTGCCTATTTTGCATCTCAAAGGACCGGCAGGCAGCGGCAAAACTTCGCTGATGCAAGCGGCCTTGAGGCAAGCGGGACGGGAAGGCTTCGCGGTGCATGCGCTCGATTGCCGAAGCTTCATGACCGCAGCGGATCTCCGCAGTGCCTTGAATCGGTTGGATTTGGAGGCGCAGCAATCGGAGCCGCCCGCCCTCGTATGTTTCGATCATTTTGAAGAAAGCGGATACTGGGAGAGCTGGTTCAGAGAAACATGGCTGCCCGGTCTTCCGGTTACGGTTCGCATTCTGATCGCCGGACGCGGCGGGATGGAAGGCGCTTGGCAGTTTCAGCCGGTGTGGAAGCGCTCCATACGCCTGCTTACGCTTGCTCCGCTCACTTACCGTGACACGGCCGCATACGCCAAACGGCATGGCGTAACGGAAGAGCGTCATATCGAGAAGCTTTGGATCATTTCCAAAGGTCATCCGTTGACCCTTTCGTTAAGTATCGAGTGGCTGCTGGCTTCCCGTCCCGAAGGCAATGTGTTCGAAATGGATACGTTTCAACATGTTCTGGCCTCTTGGCTGCAGGAAGTTCCGGACCCGGAGACCCGGAGACTGTTGGAAGCGGCATGCGTGCTGCGTTCTTTTGACTACGATAAATTAACGTTTCTCCTTGGCCCGCAAGCAACAATAGAGCGTTTCGACCAGTTGCTTCGGCTGACCTTCATTGCCAAATGCACTGATGGCTGGACGGTTCAGGCCTCCATTCGCGATGGCGTCCGGCTCGCTTTGCGGGCTAGAAGCCAGGAGCAATATTTGGCGCTGGAGAGAAGGGCGGCACGCTATTACAGGAATCAATTTCTGACTCCTTCCTCTGAGCCGACGCCGTTCCGAGCCCTGGGGGACCTCCTCTACCATACCGGAAATCCTCTGATTCGAGCCCATTATCACTGCTCCAGAACGTCTCCGAATTCCCTAGTCCGGGTTACGGCAACCAATATGCACGAGCTGCGGTCCTACTTGGCGCGCAGGAAAGCACAAAGCGGCAGTTACAGGATCGCATGCGGCGAAAATGATACCGGCCAGCTGTTCCATTACCAGCTTTCGCAAGAGGATAGCAGGCTGGGCCTGCCTGATGAGGAAGAGCTTCGCGAGCTGGCATCCTGCGGTGCCGAACTCATGCTCGTGATGAAGGATGACGGTCTGATCGCGGGCTTCAGCGCCGCTGTTCCATTGAGCGACCGCGCCAGGTCCTACTTGCAGCGCAATCCGTTCACCTGCGATTATTTCGGGACTGCCGAGTGGGAGGAGGCAAAGCGTTGCGGGGGCTGGTTCATCCGGCTGATCGATATCGATAATCCCGAGGACGAAGCGCTGCGGCACGACTCCTTCAGGCTCAGGATGTCTTATATTCAACCTGGGACGATCGTCATAGCCTGCCCGCCGCCGCTGCCTTTTTATGAGGATGCGCTCCTTCAACTCGGCTTTGCCCAGGTCCTTGAAGTCCGGCATACCGGCTATGGCGCAGAACGTCCTTCAATCTGCTATGTTTTGGATTTGCGCGGTGAGAGGCAAGAGGCTTTCCTGAACAAACTTGCGGAATGGGACGACGCCCAGCCGATTGCGTTCAGCTCAGAGAGATTGACCAAACAGGAAGCCAAGGTCGCCTCCATGCTGCTGCAAGGGCACTCCAATGAAGAGATGGCTGCGATGCTGTTCGTCAGCGTCATTACGATCAAGAAGCATTTGAGCGCTATTTACCGCAAAACCAACGTTCATAATCGCGTGCAATTCATGGCCAAACAACTTCATTTATCCTAGACCCGGGGATAATCCATCGCGGCTCAGCACAGAAAGCCTATTTTCTTGAAAAAGAAAGTAGGCCTTTTTGCATTTTCCCTTCGATTGGCAGGAAATTTTTCCCGTTCTCCTGGGAATTATTCCCGGCTCATTTTCCCGATTAGGGCAGGAAGGGTGCTCTTGCCCGCGGGAATCGGGCCTCGCTATGATAAGGCATGTAAAGCCTTAAGCCGCAACCGATGCAACATTTTGGAGGAACACTAGCCAGCTTCTAGCTATCCTATTGGCTCCCAAAAGTATGCTTAAGGATAATAGGGTTCCCGGACGTAAGCTGTCATAATTGGCTTTGCGAAACAAGAGAGGAGACACGTGACGATGGTCAAAACAAATCGTACTCCCGCGCTGCTGCGCACCAGCCTGGCTAGAGCCTGCTGGCTGCTCGGGAATATGCGGGGGAACGAGGCATTAACCTGGGAGGGAGCCGTCCGGATCTGAAAGTTTTTTTACCGAAGCACCACAGGCGCACAGGGTTCCATCTTGAGCCTTCTATTGCGGGCGTACATCATTTCTGCTGAACCTATCCCTGTAGCCGGACATTTTTCTACATTTGGAAAGAAATGAGGAACATAGAGAATGAGACGCTGGGTAGCTGTTCTGTTAAATATGAGTTTACTATTCGGCCTGTTTCCTGTGCCCGTTCCAGCAGCGGCAGCGATCACGGATCCGCCCGTATCCTCTCCGCGATACGCCAAGGAGCAGCATACGGTGAAAGTCGGCGACTTGATCGCCCTTTCGACGGAGGAAACGGCTGTAACCAAGCAAGTGTATGATCTTGGACCCATCAAGGCTGCGGCAGTTCCGGAGCTGGCGCAACCGGTGATCAACCCCTTGCCGGCTAAGACGAACCAGAACGAAGTACAGATTACCGGGACTGCGCCGCTGGATGCGGAAGTGACGATCAAGTATGGGCTGATCGAGAATGGGATGCCGGATACGGAAGAAACGGCCGTTGCTTCGGAGGTGTACGGACCGGGGCTGGGCCGGTTCGCGATGACGCTGCATTTGGCGGAAGCGGGGGTTTACCAGGTGAGGGCAATCGCCAAACGGGAAGAGCAAACGAGCGCGGAAACCGATCCGGTCCGGATCGAACTCGATCAGCTCCCGCCTTATGGCCGGTGGATGAATTTGCGGTCAGTCGGCTCAACCGACAGCCAGATCGAGCTGCAATGGGATCCCATCACGGGTGAGACGATTGATTATTATCAGCTGCAATGGAAAGACGGTGAGTCGTGGTCGGTTCTCAAGGAAACGAAGGATGACCTGAGATTCGTTCATACGGGTCTGCCGGAGGAAGCCTTCCAGCAATACCGGCTGTTCGCTTTCGATGAAGCGGGCAATGCTTCCGATGGGCTCTTGTTCTTCGGATCGACCTTTCATAGCGACGCGAAGGAAATTGCGAATACGTCTCCGGCGGAGCGCCATCGCGGGTTCTGGGACGCGGTCATGAGCAAGGACGGGTCGACGGCGGCTTTTATCTCGAACAGCAATGAGCTGCCGGGTTACGATCCGGAGAATCCCGATGTCGAACGCGTTTATGTGTATGATACAGCCTCAGGCAGCTTGACGAACATCGGTCACCTGGGCAATCGCTACCGGCAAGGAGAGATGATTGCGCTTAGCGCAACAGGACGGTATGCGGCCTTCGAAACTTGGGATGAGGGAGAAGAGGTCAACGTTCTGGAGGTATACGACCGAACTCTGGACCGGCATGAACGTGTCGTTACGACAGGAGAAGGGCACTTTGCGCATTTGTCCATGAGTGAAGACGGCAGCAAACTGGCCTTCGTCTCTGAAGCCGGCAACCTGGTGGCGGGCGATACGAACGGACGATTGGATGTATTCCTTGTGGACCGCAGCGGGGAGTCGGGCGGCACTGTGAAGCGAATCAGCAGTCCGGAAGGGAAGCCCGAAACGACCGCCGACAGCGAAGAGGTGGCGCTCAGCGGGGACGGACGGTATGCGGCTTTTGTCTCCCGTGCGCCTGAACTCGTACCGGATGGCGGCGCAGGCGACGGCAAGAACAAGCTTTTCGTCTATGATACGCTACTAGGCCAACTGCACTACCAGAATATCAGGCAGCCTGGATCCGACACTGAAGTGACGTCTCCGAGCTTGACGGCTGACGGACGTTACATGGCGATCCGTTATGCGGATTACCGTGGCGTGGAGATAGCCGTTCTGGAGCGTGCGGGGACCGCTTGGTCGAAGAAATGGCAGTGGAGTACGGCCGCTTCGAGCGTAGATCTCGGCGCGCCGCATTTGACAGCAGACGGCAATTATATTTATTTCCGCTATGAGAATTACGATTCACTGAACATGCAGGCTCCTTACCTGCAGTGGGCTACGATCCGTTTCGACTTGGCCGATACTTCCATGTACCGGTACATCGGCAAGCTATCTGCAGACAATGGAAGCATCTCGTTGAGCGGAGACGGCAAGAGAGGTGTATTCACGGAGGAGTACGGCGGAGAGTCGTTCGGAACGAACCGCGTGTTTACGGTGTGCTTGGATGATTGCAGCACAACTCCGCCCCCCTCTAAGGATACCGTGAAAAGAGCGGACGTAACTATCCCTCAACTTGTTCATGGTCAGGCTCCGATCGGCTCCGTACTGTCCATCCGGGCTTCGGCGGATGCCGGGAAGAATCTGCAGGCGGTTATTGCCTATGAGCTCGACGGCGATGCGTCCATACATGAAGACACAGTGGCGTTAAGCCTGTCGCCTAGCAATCCGCAAGTCTATATCGGCAGCTACAAGCTGCAAGAAGAGACTGTGCGTGTCGCTTCTGTCCGTGTGCAGCCGAAGGGCAGCCCGGAAGCTGCCAAGGCCGCATCGGGCTTTCCTGTGGAAGTTGCCGGAGAGCTGAATGTGAAGCTGGTGACGGATCATCCCGGACACCTGCGCGGAAGTCAAGTGACCGTGTGGAGCGAAAGCCGCAATACGGGCCGCTCCGCAGCGTTCGGCGAGGCGCTTGAGGCGTCCGTTGCGCTGGCTGCGGCCGACGACTACACCGTGCAAATCACGGATGCAGCCGGCCGGAAGCTGCTCGAGCGGCGAGGCGTCGCGCTTAAGCGCGCGGAGCGGACCTCTATCGCGGAGACCGTCTCGCCTCTAGCGGAATTCACTCTGCATGTTAGGGGAAGCCGCAATGAAGAGATGCCTGGAGTAACGGTTCATTTCCAGGACGCAGACGGGAAGCCGAACTATAGCGGGAAGACGGATGCGAGCGGGGCGATCAGGCTCAGAGGCGTTCATTCTGCGGGGGAAACCATCCGAGTGAAATTGGAGACGCAGCCTCCCTATGAGACCCCGGAAGTTATAACGGTTACCTTGGAACCGGGGAGAAATGAACGAACGGTTCAACTGAATGATTTGACGGACGGCATTCTACAAGGCGTTACGTTTGGGGGAGGCAAAGCGGTCCCCGGCGCACATGTAAGCATAGTCTCCGTTTCCGAGAATAACAGCACATCGGTCGAGCTCGTCTCGGATGCGAACGGGAAGTTCACGTTCCGGGGATCCCCCGGCACCTATGTGATTAATGCCAAACGGAAGGCGGCTCCTATGTATCATAACGAGCAGCCGCAGCGGGTGACGCTGGTTTCCGGGGAGACGACGGAATTGGTCGTCCCGCTGGTAAACCGGGGAATCGGGACGTTAGCGATCCGAGGCTGGCTGAAGCCGGTAGACGGGGATTACGGTCCGATTGACGTATCGGATTGGCGGGCTGCCGTTCATTACAGACTGACGGTCAGCTCCAAATCATCCGGCATGCAAAGCTCGCAAGGGATGCTATGGAACAATGGCGGCGGGCTGGCAGCGGGTAGCGTGAAGGTGTACGGCGCCTCGGGAGAAGGCTTCGAGGTTTGTCTGAACGGCTCGGAAGCCGGACTGACGACGAACTGTACGACGGCTGTTCTCGACGATGAGTGGAATGCGGTCGCCGAAGTGAAGCTGGAGGAGAAAGCGCGGATCGAGGGCGCTGTCCTGGATTTGGCGGATGCTTCCCAGTATCAGGTTACAGCCGGCTATAAGGAGGACGGAAAGAGCACGGCGATATACAACGCGATGGTGGAGACGGACGGCCATTTCTCCGTTTCGCTGCCTAAAGCGGGGAAATACGAGCTTGCCATAACCAAGCGCACGCCGATTGGCTACTATGGCGGTTCCCCGACCTACCGCATCGTGACGCAAGTGGCTGAAGGCCAGAAGTTAGTGCTGCCTCCGGTTGCCATTCCGAAAGGGGAGGTCATCTTCACCGGCGATCCGAATAACGGCTTCGCCGTCACGGAACTGACGGTATCGACGGGGCAAAGCGTCACGCTGCAAGCGCGCTACATGCTGCCGGGAGCGAAGCCCGCCGTCACCGATGCGGCGCTGCTGCTGACCGTGCCGGAGGGCACTGAGCTGCTTTCGGATAGCGTTGTACTTAATGGAACTACTATTGTCCCTGGAGCAGTGGAAGGCGGTACCTACCGCATCCCGTTAGGCAATTTGAAGCCGGGCAATAAAGGGACGTTGAATTACCGCTTGCAGGTCGGCCAGCCGGCAGACAGCAAGGTCGAAGCGGGCATTGCGATGGAATACCGCAAAACGGCGGATGCTTCTCTCACGGTTGAGCCCCTGGGCAGCACGTATATTCACGTTGCTCCTGTCACGCTGGAAGTGCCGTCGCGAACGCAAGGCCTGGAGATTCCGGTAAGCGGCCGTGCGCCGGCGGGGAAGGAAGTGCTAATCTTCGCTAACGATGAGCTGATTGGCCGGACGGTGGCGACACCTGGCGGACTCTGGTTTACGCGCGTCACACTACCGTCGATGGAGTCGCCCGGCATATGGAGCGATTCGGCGCAGTATTACCGGGTTACGGCCAAATCGGAGATCGATGGGGCTTATATCCAGTCGGAAGCCCGGCAGGTTACCGCAGATCGCTCGCTGCCCGCTGTGACTGAGGTCGTGCTCAGGCAGCCGGACGGGCGCGAGGTTACGTTCGACCCTTCGAAGGGCGTATCGCGTTTCCCTTATGTCGTTGTTCCTTCGAAGCCCTTGCTGCTTCAGGTCAAACTGGCTAACCCTGAGCGCGCGGAAAATGTGCGCATTCGCGTAGGCAACACGGAAGTTGCGGCCACTCCGGCGGGTGCCGGTCTCTACACAGCTTCCCTGCCTGTCAGCTCGAACGGGCTTGGCAGCGGCATCTACGTCAAGTACAATACGGCGCCTGCAGCGCCATCTCCGCGCCCCGTTCCGCCAACAACGGCCGAATGGCAGGCCGCCAGGCAGCAGCTGGCGGACACCTGGCGCAACGCAGAGTTCAGCATCGCCGACGAGAGCAGAGAAGGACCCGACGGAGATACCGTTTATACACCTACGTACCGCGCCGTTTTGGGTGATAAGAATCGCACGGCGATGAATCTGCGAGTCAGTATGAAAGCGGTCAAGATCACGGACAGCGGCACGGCAAAGCCTTATCGTGATTTCACGTACGGGCTGAATCCGAACGATTTGACCTTCCGGATCAGCGGCAATGTTGCGCTGTCCGCCATTTCGCAGCAGGACGCCGAGCAGCTGCGCGCGATGTTCCCGCAGACGCTGGGGGGCGACACCATCTCGACGGATTACGTCACGATTGCGTTGTCGCTGGCGTTCCCTGAAGCCAAGAAGGCGAATGAAGTTCTGGGCATTCTGGGCACGTTGAAAAGCCTTCTCTCGGACGCCGGAGATTCCATGACGTTCGCCGATCAGCTGCTCGAATTCCAGGATTATGTCATTAACAATGAGTGCAATTTACCGACTGTGAATTATTACATGAGACGGATCAATCTGCTCTACGATCATGCGGCCAACGGTCTGTTGGGCAAAAATCTGCTCACCGGCATCGGCGGCGTCGTTGGGGTGATCGATAAAATTCCGAACAAAGTGGGCAATTCCATCGCTGCCGTTTTAACGGCATTGGGCGACGGCATTCTCGCCAGCTGGCAGGCGGATCTCAATGAGCTGAAGGAAGAGTTCGAGAAAGAAAAGAAATGGCGCGACGATATGGCTGAAGCGGGTGCGATCGAGCGCTGCAACAAGAAGAAGGACGACGATGACGATGAAGACAAGGTGCCTCCCCCTAAGAAGCCGGATAAGCCGGATAAAGTAGCGGACCCGATCTGGATCTGGGACCCGAGCGGCTACGTCTACGAAGCTTTGCCGGAGAACCGGATTGGAGGAGTAACGGCTACGGTTCTGCAGCAGGACAGCAGCTCGCCGGAGGTATGGCGCGAGTGGGATGCCGGATGGTTCGGACAGAGCAATCCGCTAACCACCGATAAGCTGGGACGGTACGGATGGGATGTGCCGGAAGGCAAATGGCGGGTTATGTTTGAAAAAGAAGGCTATCTGCCGGCACAAAGCGCCGACTTGACGGTGCTGCCGCCTCATTTTGACGTCAATGTGGGGATGATTTCGCTGGCTCCGCCTACAGCTTCCGTCGGCCAGGTCGTTTATGGCTCCGGTATTCCGCTGAGCTTCAGCAAGTATATGGTGGCGGATACGGTGAACGATCTATCCGTGTATGCCGAAACCGAGGATGGTTTCCGCGTGGCCGGGCATGTAGAGGCTGTGGATCCCAAGCCGGATGCCGCAGAGGTTGCTCTTACCAAGCAATTCACGTTCATACCGGATGCCCCGCTTGCAGAAGGAGCGGTGTACCGTCTTCACATAATGGCTGACGTACAGAGCTATGCGCGTGTAGGCATGAATGAAGAGCAAAGCTTCACGCTCACGGTACAGCCTTCGACCGCCAGCCCTCTGGAAGCTGTCAGTGCTGTGAACATCACAGGAGGCTCCAGACAGCTGCTTGCGGAGTGGGCCGAGGATGACACTGTTGATTACGACCACGTTCACTTGACCGCTTCGCCTCTTGGCAGCACATGCGCAGCCGTCGATATAAACGTTCCTCGGGGAAGCGGAAATGCCGTTATTGGTGCGTTGTGTCCCAATACGGCATACGAGCTTCGCGTAGCGACCGTAGGTCGCAACGGTGTGGAATCGATAGGCGTAGTATCGTCAGGAACTACGTTAGCAGAAATGGAGCTTGTCCTGGATACGACAGCGCCGCAAGAGGCCGGCGAGATCGCTGCGGCTGCAAGTACGGACAGTCTGACCGTCACTTGGCGGGATCCGGCTGACGCCGACCTGCACCAAGTGCTCGTCGCCTGGAAGAAGAAAGGCGAAGCTCGTTATTCGCCGGTCACCTATGTGGACCGGGGCGTGCAGTCTTGGCGCATCGACGGGCTGGAGCCGGCAACCGACTATGAAATCCGGCTGCTGACGGCGGATTCGTACAGGAATACATCGAACGGAGCTACCGTTCAAGCAGCGACCAAGAACGGCGGCGGCGGTTCCCCAGGTCCGGGACCGGGTACCGGTTCCGGTGGTGCGTCAGGCGGCGGATCTGCTCCGGTGCCGGCGAAAGAGGAGACGGCGGAACTCGAATTGACGGGCCATTCGCAGGAATGGTCCGGGTTCGAAGGGCGTGTCCGGGTGTCGATTCCGGACGGAGCCTTCCTGCCTGGACGCAAGCTGACAGCCATCCGGGTCCTGGTGTCCGCAGCCTCCGAATCCGGCTACAAGCCAATCGGAGATTCGGTGGTGTTCACCACCGATGACAAGACGAACCCGAGCAAGCCGCTGCGCCTGTCGATGGCGGCGGGCTTGACCGAGGATTCGGCGATGGACCTGCGGCGTCTCGGCATCTATAAGCGGGACAGCGCTGCGGCAGCGGGCTGGACGTACATCGGCGGTGTCGCCGATCTCGCTAACCGGCGCATCGAGGCGGATATTGCGGCATTAGGCGAATATGCCATCTTCCTGTACGATCGGGCGTTTACCGATCTCGAGGAGCATTGGAGCCTGCCGGACGTGAGCGTGCTCGTAAGCCGCCATATCGTGAACGGCACGGATGCCGGGCATTTCCAGCCCGACCGCCCGATCACGCGAGCGGAAACGGCGAAGCTGCTTCTGGAGGCGCTGGGTCCCGTCGAACGGCATGCAAGCCGTACTGCTTCCCGCATCAGTGATGTTGCCGACGAAGCTTGGTATGCAGCGTATGTAGCCCGTGCCGCTGAGATCGGGCTTGTCGAAGGGGCGGACGGTCAGTTCCGTCCGAACGACGCCGTCTCGCGTGAAGAGCTGGCTGTGCTGTTCCAGCGCTTTACGGAGCTGCGCGGTTTGAAGCCGGCGGACGCTCCGGCGCCAGACGCTTTGGATGCCTTCGCGGATGCAGGCGCCATCTCCGGCTGGGCGAAGGACGCGATGGCTGCGGCTGTGGCGAGAGGCTGGCTGCAGGGAATGTCGGCTGCGCACATCGCGCCGGCAAGTCCGGCAACACGCGCACAGACGGCCGTTATGCTGCTTCGGGTTTTGGCGCAAGCGGGAGACATCGTGAAGTAAAAGCAAAGAAGACACCCTTCGATAACGAAGGGGTCTTCTTGTATAGCGCAGCTGGCACTCTGCAAGTATTCACTCCAACAGCTTCTTCAGCAGCTGCGTCCGGTTAACCGCATCGAGTTTAGCGAACATCGACTTCATATGTTTCTTGACCGTTACTTCGCTGATATAGAGCGTTGCGGCGATTTCTTTGTTCGTAAAGCCCGCTTCCAGCAGTTTCGCGACTTCCTTCTCTCTGGAGGTGATGTCCGTCCGTAGCGAGATACGGTCAAGCGCGGCAGCTGCTTCCTCCTGAACGGCAGGCGTGCTTTGCTGCAGCGTTGCCGCCGCTTCCTGCTGAAGCAGCATCTGCTGCCCGGTGAGTGCAAGCATGCGATGAATGTAAGCGACAACCTGCTCGTTCTGCATATCGAGAATGAACGTGTCTGTCGGCGTTTCACCGTCATAGTTCGTATGCCTTCCGTTAGGCGCAATTTCAAAGCCGAGACTCAAGTGCGTCTGGATGAAATATGGGATGGGTGCCGGGGACTCGACGAGCAATTCACCTGTAAAAATAAGCGCATGCAGCAAGTGCCCGATCGCAGCCTGCTGGGAAGCATCGGCGTAATCCGCCGTATCGATCGTCTCAATGAACCATCCGGCTCGCGTATGCGCGGGGACCGACAGACGTTCGTTCATTTCGGGCGATAAGCTGTTGAAATAAACGGAGGAACGCGGCGCCTTGCGTAAATAAGGCAATGTATCGCGGTGAATCGGGATGACGACGGCGATTCCGATAATGCTGCCATCCGCGTCCCGCATGGCCCGGACAACGTCATAGCCGAGCGAGAAGAGCGCCTTGAAGTCTAGCTTGTGCACGGTGAAGCCGGCTTCTTGGGCCGTCAGGTTGAAATTGAAATGACCGTTCGTCTGCGGGTCGTACAGCTCGATCCGTGTATCTTTGGCTGAGGCTTTCCGCTTGGCGACGTAGGCTTCCAACTCTGCGAGGTGATGGCTGCCGACGGTTTCGTAATGCCGGGGCGAGAGCTCGAACCAGTTCATGAAAGCCCGGATGAGGGAGTCGCCGATGTAATACATCAGCTCGAAGCCCTCCCGCCGGTCCGGCGCCGTCTTGCTGCCATCGGTCAACCGCTTGTAATAATATTGCAGCGCCCTGACCCGCACTTTCTCGTAATGGCTAGGGGTTCTGGAGAGAAGCTCCCGCGCCACGGCGTCGCGCATCAGGCTGTGTACGGTATATCCGCGGTCGACCCTCCGGATGAAGGAGAAGCGGATTAATTGATAAAACTCGGATGCCGTAATCTCTCTTTCGGTGACGAAGGAGAGGCTCTCTTGATTAAAATGACGGAGCACGCATGCAGCCTCGATATAAGGACGCAGATGTTCACCCGGCACCTCGCGAAGCCACTGGGAAATCAAATAGGGCAGCGATTCGTCCCCGCCGGGATGCTCGGCTCTATCTTCATAATCCGGTTGACTGAACAGGAAGGTGATCAGGGACAGCGTCAAGGGATGACCTTTGGAATAACGCCAAATCCGTCCGATGGTTTTCTCGTCGGTGATGTATGTATTTTCAGCAAACCGGGCGACAGCGGTGTAATCGAGCTCGGAGAGAGCCATTCTCGTCAGCTGCCTCCTCCACACAGGGGATAGATGCCAGGCTTCGCTAAGCGAATGCCGGCCGGCGATGACCGTGAGGATGTTGTTGTCGAGCTTTTTCAGAAAATAATCCCGCAGCCACTGGTCCATGCTCTCCATCTGCTCGTAGACGTCGATAAACAAAACGACCTGACGCTCTGATGCCAATTGATTCAAAGCTTGCAGGCAAGTTACGGGCAGATCCGTCGTTTCCGTTGCCCGCCCGGCGGTCCCGGCAGGCAGCAGGCGCAGGATGTGCTCGCACAACGCTTCCGGCGTTTTGACATCGCCTTCGCTGTCGATGGAGAGCGTCCACGCGCCTCCTGCTCTGGCCAGACGTTGAAACTCGTCGAGCAGCGAGCTTTTGCCGATGCCGGCGGTGCCGAAGACATTCAAGATTTTGTATGGTTTGGGGGAGGCTTCGAGCAGCTGCAGGAATTCGTCTATCTCCCGCTTCCGTCCTACGAGCCACTCGCTTTCTTCTTCATAGCGCTCATCGATCACGCGTATCCATCACCTGCTCTATCAGACTGGGTATCCTTTATTTCCCATTCTACATGGACGGATACACGCGGTATAGATACAAAATTTGCGGAGGTATCCATATGGATACCCCATTTGCAGCTAGTGGGATAATTATGCCTTCCCGTGAATAGTGATATTTTTGATGTAATAGCAAGTTCGAAAGGTTGTGTGTGCAATGAGTAATTGCTTGAGGCTGGGCAGTGCGGGCTTATATGCCCGCGACAGACGCAGACTGGCGGCATTCTATCAGTCGACGTTCGATATGCAGCTGCAGGATCCGGATGCCGATCAGGAAGTGTCTCTGCTGACGATGGGGCAGGCTCCCCATTACAGCCATCTAAGCATTGTCAGCGATCCCATCGCCGTGCGGATGGTGTTCCATACCGGATCTCTTACCGAGATGAAGCGGCTGTGGGAGAAAGTGAAAGCCGGCGGGGTCCCTGCAAGGGGATTGTATATACAGGACGAAGGGATCTCCTTTCACTTCCCGGATCCCGAGGGTAACCGGGTAACCGTGTTATGGCCCCAGGAGCTGCAGGACGGCCAAGGCGCTAAGGATTGGAGATTGCATGGCGACGCCGAGAACGTGCAGTGGGTTCAACATAATTTGGCTAGAAAGCCGAAAGGTGGGCAGGTATGAGCAGGACATGGAATTGCCATAGGATTATGGCGGCGGTACTTATTTTAAGCATGATCATGACCTCGTCATTTCCGTCGCTATGGCTGACCGAAGCGTCGGCAGCGGGGAATGGGGGACAAGGCTCCGTTATCTCCGGGGACAGTGTGACGAAAGAGATATGGCCCGATTGGGCGAAGAAGGAAATTGAGGAGCTGCTCGCAGCAGGGCTTATTGCCGGGTATGAGGACGGGAGCTTTAGACCGGACCGATTGGTAACGAGAGCGGAGCTGATCGCGTTAACGGCTCGCCTGAACGACGCCTTGCAGCCGGAAACGGATGAACAGTCCCTGAATGTAACCTTCCGGGATGTTCAGGACGAATGGTTTGCGGCGGATGTGCAGAAGGCTGCCCGGCTGGGCTGGGTGCAGAGTTCGGCCGACGGCCAGTTCCGGCCGAACGCGCCGGTAACCCGTGCCGAGGCAGCGGTTATTATGAACCGGCTGCTGAAGCTGGATGCGCAGGGGGCCGAGTCTTTCAAGGATGCGTCAGTCATCCCGGCTTGGGCGGCGGAAGCTGTCGCAGCGATGTCTAAGGCCGGGATGATCGGCGGTTATCCCGATGGCACCTTTCAGGGAGACAGACCGCTGACGCGCGCGGAGATTGCCGTGATTTTGCACCGGATATGGGTGTATTGGAAAGATAAGCAGGAGCAGGCGTTGACCGTCAACGTGCAGGGGCTGCAGGGCGAACCATTAGCCGGTGCGCATGTTACGGTGCACGACAAAGGCGACCGTTCCGTCCGCTTGTGGGGGATGACGAATGCCGAGGGCCAGCTTTCCTTGCAGCTGCCTTACGGTCAATATGAAATAACGGCAGGTGCTGACGGTCTTGCCGCTCATGAGGCGGTACATTTCCGCAAGGGCGTGCAGACCGCTGAGTTGAAAGCTGTGGAGGCCGCAGCATTCAAGGGAGTGCTGAAGGGCGAAGACGGAAAAGGGGCGGCAGGCGTTCTGCTCGCTTTCGCTACGAATCCTACCTTCTTTACGGTTACCGATGCTCAAGGCGCATTTACAGTTTATGTGCTGCCTGACCGCAATTACCGGGGGATGGTGCTGGAGGACCGATCTGCATCGACCCTCTATAGCGGGCAGGTTCCGCCTGTGCTTCGTTATTTGGACGGCAAGTCGTCCGAACCTGACGGATGCCAATGCCGCATTCAGGAATGGAAGCAGGAGTTGAAGGGAGCGAAGGCGGGGCAAGTCACCGATCTGGGATCCGTTGAGCTCGCGGATATCAACAAGCCTCCAGGTCATGGAGGCGGAGGTGGAAGTGGCGGTCATGGCGGCGGAGGCGGCAATGGCAACGGCAATGGTAATGGCAACGGTAATGGTGGTGGCACGCCTGACCGGACGCCGCCGGCCGTACCAGGTACGCTTACGGCAAGCGCCAAAACCGCAGCAGTTGAGCTGCATTGGCAGCAGGTGCCGGATGCCGACTTAGCCGGTTATCGATTATACACGTCAACGAATGGGGGCTTGCTTTGGGGGCCTGCCCAGCCGTTAGGGAAAGTGATTCAGTATACGGCGGAAGGACTGGTTCCCGGTACGCTGTACACGTTCGCCGTCACAGCGGTGGATGCGGCAGGCAACGAATCGGCGAAGTCGAACGTCGCGAATGCCGTGCCGCTCGCTGCTGTTGACTCGACGCCGCCGGACGTCCCTAGCGGATTGACGGCAGCAGCCGGGATGCAGACCGTCGGTCTTAGCTGGCAGGCGGTCAGCAGCAGCGATTTGGCCGGATACTATGTGTATACCTCGCATGATTTCGGCGCAACGTGGTCGTCTCCGCCTGCGACCGTTACGGGAACGACTTACAGCGCGCTGAACCTTACGGCCGGCGTACCGTATACGTTCGCGGTGTCGGCGGTGGACGGCAGCGGGAATGAATCCGCCAAATCGTCTCCCGTCACTTCCGTACCGCTTCCAGGTATCGATGTTACGCCGCCGGCGGCTCCCGGCGGTCTGCATGCCGTGTCAGGCGTCGGCCGTGTGGATCTGTCATGGCTGGCAGGCAGCGAGCCGGATTTGGCCGGATACCGCATTCATACATCGACGGATTATGGCCTCACATGGGGCGCGCCTTCCGTCACAGTCACCGGAACGACGTATTCGGTGACGCAGTTAACCTACGGCGTAACGTATACGTTTGCCGTTACAGCGCTGGACTTGAGCGGCAATGAATCGCCGAAATCCTCCTCCGTTCAGGCGGTACCGCTTGCCGAGCCCGATCATACGGCGCCTGAGGTGCCGGCGGAATTGGCCGCCACAGCGGCTGCAGGCAAAGTCAGCCTGCAGTGGCGCAGCGTAACGGATCTCGATCTGGCCGGTTATATCGTCTATTATTCGGGGGACGGCGGAGCCTCATGGACAGCAATTCCGACCGGGGGAACCGTACCTGCATATGAGGTAAGCGGACTGACTCCGGGTACATCCTATCTCTTCGCCGTTGCGGCCAAGGATCTGGCTGGCAATGAATCCGACCGGTCGGCTGCCGTTTCTGCAACCGTCACGCTCCCGTTGGAGCTTCCGCCCGATCCGGGCGAAGTGGCGACCGAGATTCCGGCTGACGGCACAGCGAAATTCGCCGACAATAATGCTTTCATCTACAGCGGAAGCAATCCGATTCAGACCGGCGTTACGCCGGGAGCGATGGAGCCGGAACGGCTCTCGGTGCTGCGGGGCTTGGCGCTGGATGAAGAAGGGAAGCCTCTCGCTGGGATAACGGTTTCCATTGTCGGCCACGAGGAGTTTGGACACACCTTGACGCGTGCCGACGGCATGTTCGATTTGGCCGTCAATGGCGGTTCGAATGTCACTGTTCATTATGAAAAGCAAGGCTACATGGCTATTGGGCGCAAAGTGCATGCATCCTGGGAGAGCTATGTGACGCTGCCTGATGTCGTGCTCAAAGCGTTCGATACGAAAGTAACAACCGTTGAACTGTCCGGAAGCTCCACGGATTTCCAGGTCGTTCAAGGCAGTCCGGTCACGGACGCCGACGGTACGAGACAGGCGACGCTGCTCATTCCGCAGGGGACCACGGCATATATGAAGCTTGCCGACGGCTCGACCGTACCGCTTCCAAGCATGAATGTCCGAGCGACGGAATATACCGTAGGAGATAAAGGCAAGCAGGCGATGCCAGGCGATCTTCCGGCATTCGTAGGCTATACGTACGCCGTGGAGCTTTCGGCGGATGAAGCGGTGGCTGCAGGGGCGTCCGAGGTTCGCTTCAGCCAACCGATCTATACCTATGTGGATAACTTCTTGGAGTTCCCTGTTGGGGAGACCGTTCCTTCCGGTTATTATGACCGTAAAGCAGGAGAATGGGTGCCTTCCAAGAACGGCAAAATCATTCAAATATTGCGAGTTGATGGCGGTAGAGCCGTCATAGACTCGGATGCAGACACCTTGGAAGACGACGCTGCGAAGCTTGCGGCGCTCGGGTTCACGGAAGCGGAGCTGTTGAAGCTCGGCGGCATGTATGAACCCGGCAAAACCTTGTGGCGCGTGCCGATTGAGCATTTTACCCCATGGGACTTCAACTGGCCTTACGGTCTGCCGGGGGACGCGGCGAATCCGCCGAACCGGAAACCGAATTCCAACGATCCTAATGTCAAAGATCCATGCAAGAGTTCGGGATCGGTGATCGGCTGCCAGGAGATGACGCTCGGGGAAGTCATTCCGGTGACAGGGACGAATATGACGTTAAATTACTACAGCCGCAGAGCCGAGGGCTACCAAGGCAAAGCAGCGCTGGAAATCCCTGTTCTCGACGGTCCGCTGCCGCCGTCCGTTGTGGCCGTTACGGTGGACATTCAGATTGCAGGACGCCGAATCACGGCAAGTATCCCATTATCGCAAGGAAGCAAGCCTTACCGTTACGTTTGGGATGGCAAAGACGCCTATGGCCGGCAATTAATCGGTATTCATGAATATCAAGTTACGGTGCAGTATCATTACATGCCTGTGTATTATTCTTCATCGGGCTCGTTTGCAAGCAGCTTCGGCCAAGCGGCAGGCGTGACCAAAGGATCCAGAAACGTCATCGGAGGGGGAAGAGCGGCGACGACGATTGCGACCTCGCGCACATGGAACGGCACTATCGAAAGCCCGATCGATCCGTACCAAGACATGGGCATAGCCGGCTGGAGCCTTAGCCCGCATCACAGCTACGATAAGTTGACCGGCACGCTTGGCAAAGGCAGCGGCTTCATCGAGCAGCGGCCAAAATCCGTGCGCAACGCTCAAGAAATCGTGTTCCGTGAGAGCCCTTCTGCTCCGGGCACAGGGATTGCGGCCGGCAATAAAACGACGATTCCGACAATGATGGCTGTTGGACCCGATGGGGACTTATATCTTAATACGTATAAGACACTCCCGCTGCCCTATCCGGATAACGTACAAACGGATGTATTCCGCCTGCAAGGAGACGGCACAGCTGTTGAGGTGGCCGGGATGAAGGGTCAGCTGTCGATGAACGCGCTGGCGGTGGATGCTGAAGGCACCTTGTATGGAACCAGCTGGGGGACTTACCGGATTTGGAAGAAAGCCGTAGCGGACCCGGAGTGGGTGCCAATTGCAGGTAGCGGCCTCCTTGGCGCCGAGTATGAAGATCCTGGCGATGGCGTTCCGGCGACGCAAGTGAAGCTGTACGATCCGAGAAATATTGAAATCGCTGCAGACGGCAGCATTTACTTTACCGATTCCAGCCGGTTATACCGGATTGGCGCAGATGGCATACTGACTGCTCTCGGCGAACGCGGATATAGGAGTAAGGACAATTTCGGCGTAGACAACGGTCCGGTAACGAAAAGAAACGTCGGCATCGTGGACGATATCGAGCTTGGCCCTGACGGCTCCTTATATTTGCTGGATGTAGCAGGTTGCTCGGGAAGCAACTGCACCTATGCGCGAATCCGCAAAATGACGGAGGACGGCACGATTTCTCTGTATGCGGGAGATATCACGCCTAGTCTCGTTCAATTCTATGAAGGCATCCCGGCAACCGAGGCGGTCTTCAACATCGAAGGGCCGCGGATGGAAATCGACCGGGCGGGGAACATCTACGTACTTGTACCGAGTCCGTCGGACGACCGCAAGTTGTACCGGATCACAACGGACCAAATTTTCCAAGAGGTAGCGGCGGATTTCATTGCCAGCGTCAAACAGCAGGTGAAAGATGAAGGCGGCGCCTACTCAGGGACCGTGCCGATCCGATTGATGTCCACGGGACCTCAGGATGAATTGATTATTCAAGTGCAAAGCAGCAAAGCGGCCGGCGATTTCTTCTACCTGTACCGGTTGATGCCTGAGGCGAAGCCGGATTTCGTAAACGGCAGCGCCACGGAGCGATATTTATTCGATCCGAACTCGGGTCGGCATGTAGAAACGAAAAACGCGCTCACCGGCGGCACGATCACTCGTTTCGAGTACGATGGGGAAGGCCGCTTAATCAAGCTCTACGACCGCAATAACAATGAAGTTCGCGTAGAGCGGGACAGCAGCGGGGTGCCTACGGCCATTGTGGCGCCAGGCGGCCAGCGGACGGCGCTAACCGTGGAGCACGGACAATTGACGCAAATCGCGAATCCTGCGGGAGAGTCGTTCGTCATGACATATGACAGCAAGGGACTATTGAAAGAGTTTGCCGATCCGAACCGGCATGTGCGCAAGTACGGATACGATGCCCAAGGTTATCTGACCAGCGCGGAAAATCCGCTGGAAGGCGTATCAACATTGGCACGCGAAAGTGCGGTTAACGGATATAAGGTGATTTACACGAAACCGGGCAACCGGATCACGACGTATGAAGTAACGCGGGAATTAGGCCAGTTGAAGCGGGCGACCACCGATCCCTCCGGTGCGAAGACCGTCTACGTGGTGAAAGACGATGGAACGGAAACGACGGATTACCCGGACGGAACCAAAGTTATCCAGACGAAATCGCCTGACCCGCGTTGGGGAGACGATTCACCGGTCATTTCCAGTATGACGGTGACTTCGCCGTCCGGCCGGAAATGGACGCTCGGAGAGAAGCGCGTTGCGCAGCTGGAGAACAGAAGCGATCCGTCAAGCTTGAAGTCGTTGACCATGACGTACTCGATGACCGAGACGAATGCAGGACGTACGACGACATCGAGCTCATCGATTCTTTATACAGTTGCTGAGAAGAAGTTCACGGAAACAAGCGCGGAAGGCTACGTAACGCACACTTATCTGGACAGCTACGACCGAGTGGTCAAAATCCAAGATTCCGATCCGAAGCTGGCGCCGACCCTATTCCTATACGATACGAAGGGAAGGCTGCAGCGTGCGGAGCAGGGAGAGCAGTTCGTCGTGCAGACGTACGATGCGAAGAACCGGCTGGAGCAGACGACGGACGCGGCGGGGCAGACCAAGCGGTATACGTACGACGAGGCGGACCGGGTCATTGCGATCCAGCTGCCAAGCGGCAAAACCGTTGGCAAAGGCTACGACGGCGCCGGCAATCTCACCGAGGTGACGACGGCGGGTCTGGACGTTTACCGTCAAACCTTCAACGGTTTGGATCAGTTCAGCTCCTTTGCGCCGGATAGCGCAACCGAAGCGTTGACGGTCCTGTACAATGCATCCGGCAAGTTCGATAAAGCGGTGCTGCCTAGCGGCCGGGAAGTTGCCTACGGATACGATGCAACAGGGCGTGTGAACAGCTTGAACGACGACGAAATTTCCCGAGCGTTTACGTATCAAGGAAATACGGACCTTGTCAGCAAGCTCGAGAACACAATTTCGGCCGATCCGGCCTACAAACAATCCATGGGGTACAAATACGACGGATCGTCTGTGACTGAGCTAACGCTGTCCGGTCTGGCGAACGGTAAATTCACCTATACGTATGACGGGTATTCCAATCTTACAGGCTTTAAAATGACGGCCGGCAATGTGACGAACAAAGAGACTTTGCTGGGCTATGATAAAGATTTGAATATGATCCGTTTCGGGCCGTTTACCTTTAATCGCACTGCGCCGGGCAAGCGGGTAGGCTCTATCACGGACGGCGCAATGAACGTAGGCAAAGAGTATGATGGTAACGGCCGTGTCAAAGGATTAACTTACACTTTGGGCGGAACGGAAGTCTACAAAGTGGATCACATTTTCGATAAGCGCGGCTATTTGACGGATAAAACCGTAACGACATCGGCCGGGCAGGAAGTTTACTCCTATGGATATGGAGACGACGGGCAACTGACGAGCGTTACGAAGACAGGTCCGGACGGTCCGTTCACGGAGAGCTATGATTACGATGACAGCCGCAACCGGATTTACCGGGACGTTACGGGGTCATCGGCCGAGAGTGCAGAGTTCGGCGACTATAATTTGCTGAAATCTTCGGGTTCGGTACCTTATGTATTCGATAAAGATGGCTACCTGACCAACAAAGGCAGCGATACCTTCACCTATGCATCCAGAGGCGAGCTGTTGGAGGCTAACGTCGGCGGCATCACGTACAAATATGGTTATGACGCCATTGGACGGCGGGTGTCCCGCGAAGTATCCGGGCAGAAGACGCAGTACTTGTACGGTAATCCGAACTCGCCGCACATGGTGACGGCTGTTGTGGACCCCGATCAATCCGTTACGAGCTATTTCTATGACGAGCAAGGGAAGCTGCTGGCTTTGGAAAAAGGAAGTGTCCGTTATTATGTTATTACGGATGGCGTAGGGACTCCGCAGCTTGTGCTTCAAAGCGACCGTACCGTCGTGAAGAAGCTGCAGTATGATTCCTTCGGCAATCTGCTTGCGGACAGCAATCCGTCGTTTACATTGGCGCTCGGCTATGCCGGCGGTTTGGCGGATGAGGGCACGAAGCTGGTGCGCTTCGGCTTCCGCGATTATGATCCGCATACCGGCCGCTGGACGGCTAAGGATCCGATCCTGCTGGACGGCGAGCAGTCCAATCTGTACGCCTATGTGAATAACAACCCGATCTCGTATCGGGATCCGTGCGGCTTGTTCTGCGTCGGCGCGAGCGCTTATGAAGGCTTGGGCGGAGGCGGCAAGGTGTGCATAACGGACGAAGGCGTGTCGGCTTGCGCCGAGGTTGGCGTCGGTGTGGGCGGCGGCTTCGAAATCAGCCCGGTGGAAGATCTATCGAGCACGGAATTGGCCGTTGAAGCGACAGTGAAGGCTTCATGGGGGCCGGCGTCCTTCTCGGACGGCGTGAAGCTGACGAGCAAATGGAACGGCGATTGCCCGCAATTTTCGCTGCTGGCCAAGGGAGAGCTGGGACCGTTCGGTTATGACTTCATGAGCCCGTCGGAATCGTCGATGAATTTGGAGTTGGACCATTTCGGCACGGATGTGAAAAATGCCAAAAACTTGTTCAAGAAGACGGGCACCAGCTTCGAGGCAGCTTTGAAAACGAAGGCTTGTGCGCAGTATAAGTGGTAAAATAGATGGAAGCCCCGGCAGTTCGTTGCCGGGGCTTCTTCGTTTGCGGGAGGCGCTTAGTTCAATTCGCGCACCATTTTGTAGTTGCCGGGCTCGGCACGGAAGCCGATCAAGTCGCGGTTGATTCGCAGCATCGGTCCGTTCATGGAATCGTTATGCGTGCGCAAATAAGGGACGCCGCAGGAGCGGGCCGTTCGCACGCCGAGCATTTTGAGCGCGAGGGCGATCCGCCTTCCGCGGTATTCCGGCAGCACGCCGGTGTACTCATGGTACATCGCCCGCGTTTGCTCGTTCTGCTGGAGCGTAACGACGCCTACGTATTTGTCGCCATCCTTGGCGATATGAATCCATTCCGGCCGTACACCCGCCTGCCCGATCGTCCATTTCTTCCATTCTTCGAACCAGGGGAAGCTGCCCGAGTACCCCGGGATATCCGGATGCGTAACTTGGTAGAGCTCGTGCAGCTTTCTTTCGCTCGCTTCTCCAGGTTCATCAGCCAAAGTGATGAGCCGAATTCCGCTCTGCTCGGCTTGTTGAATAGCGTCGAACAGCGTTTCGCCATCGAATACCGCCAAGTCTAGAACGGACTCGAACGTATGGCGTTCTTGGACGTAACCCCGGCGGCGTGCGAAATCGAGCGAACGCTCATCCGATTCCCGCATATAGTCGATGAGGCGGGAGGCCTTGACTTCCAAGGCCCATTGCAGGAGCGTGTCGTACAGCGCGCTTCCGATTCCTTGTCCGCGTCGTTCCGGGTGTACGACAACGGTGTGGCTGAGTGTGCCCGGCTCCGTCCAAGGAGCCCGCCAGGCGATCGCGTAAGCGACGACTTGTCCGCGCTCGTCTTCGGCCACCCATTTGGGACGGTCCCAGCCCATCAGTTCGCCCTCTTCGTTGTAATGAAGCTTGCCGGGCGGAATGTTCTCCTCGTCGAGCTGCAGCCGTTCAGCGGTCGTCGGCTCGGACCAGATCGTATTCAACAGCGGAGCGACCGCTGCGAAGTCATCAGGATGCCGCAGCGGTCGAATCCTAAATTTGGACATGTAGTTTACCTCCATTTGTATCAATAGTAGGCCATATGCAGCCATTATGACACGGATGGACGGAGTTGTATTGGTAAAGTCTGGATATAGGGAAATATTCGGGATGCGGGAAAAGGAGGCAAGAAGCTCATGGCCGGCGAAAGGAGCAGGTTTTGGCGGGAGTGAAGCTGTGCGGAGGAGATGAGCGGGGGGGCACGAGGGGAGCGCTCGGGGAGTGCGCGGCGGGCGCTACATAAAGCGTAACTGGAATTTCTCCAGTTATTTCATCCATTTCCCCCTTCAACCGAGGCGATAACTGGAAATTCTCCTGCTAATTTCACGAGAAATCGCAATAAGGCTCGTCAATCGCTAATTTTAGATGGAGAAATTCCTTTTATTCCGTCCCGTGGGCTGCCTGGACACTGGAATAACTGGAGTGTTTCCAGTTATTGCAGCGCGGCTACTTGTACAGCTTGTGCAGCGCAGCTTAATGTGGTGCAGTTTTGCGCCGCTCGCGCAGTTCAACGCAGCGCAGTGCAGCAACAGAACGCACAAGCAATTCCCTTACGCTATCCAACAGGCAGCAGCGGCACGGTGGTACAGCTGCAGCATTTCGGGCGCACCACCTCCCTCACCAGCAAGTTAACGGAAATACGATTCGTTATTTAGCCTCAAGAGGGAGCATTTGGGGAGCGGAAGTGTAAGACCTTATTTCGCGGTTGTTCCTTCAAATTCTGCAAAAAACCACGTAATAACGAATCGTATTTCCTCTTCATCCGCAGAATGGGTGGTCCTTGATGAAATAGCGAACTGTATTTCCTTTTCACCGATGGATATGCAATGCCGCTGCGTCAGCAATGTGGAGGCCATCGCCGTGCTTAGGCTAACGGACACCAGTGCCGTTAATGCCGCGAAAACGGCCTCGTTCCGGATCTAACGGACACCACGGTCCTTATTTGCCGGCATCGAGGCGAAAATACGCCTCGGATTGGCAAATAGCGGTACTGGTGTCCGTTAGATTTTTCGATTCGGCCCGAACGGCCGAATAAGGTCCGCTGTGTCCGTTAGCCGGACCGCGGGATCTCGCCGGCACAGCTGCCGGCTAGCGCGAGCTGCCCCCGCAAGGCAGCTACGCCAACAAATAATGCAGCTGCCGAATGTACGGACGAAGCTCCGGAATGAAGTCCAAATAAGCGGCCAGCACGCGGATCAGCGTCGGATCGGGCACCTCGCGCCCGCATTCCGTTCCGAGCATCGCCGCGACCTTCAGCAGCTCAGCGCGCTGATCGTCCGGCTTCGACAGCTCGCCGATCTTGGAGCGCATGAGCTCCATCAGCTGCGCGACGGTCGTCTGCCGGGCCGGGGCATCGCTCGGATTCAAATAGTTGATGTACGCGCTGCTTCCGTCAATGACGGGAGCAGGCGACGTGCGAATGAGATCCTCGATGAGCGCATCGAGCCGGTCGACGATGAAGGCAGCCAGCTCCGACATCGGTAGCGCGATGACTTTCTGCTGGACATAGGACAAGTACTCAATATGAATGCCGCGGAAAATCGCGACGATATCCCAAATAAAAGGCTCGATCTGCGGCCCGTAAGCTTCGATCAGCAGCTCGCGGCGCCACGTGTGCAGCGCGGATTTTTTGCGTTTCCAGGCGGCGATGAAGTATTCGTTCGACGTGATGGGAAGCTCCCGGAAATCGAGCATGAACAAATGATTTTTGACGGTATATTGCAATTGGAATTCAATCTTCCGCCGCAGCTTCTCTTTCGAAGACAGGCCCAGCTCCGTTCCTGCACGGTCGAGCGCAGCAGCTTGATCCAATAAGGTTTGATGGCAGGCGACGAACGCAGCGGTGAATAATTCTTCTTTGGTGGCAAAATATTTATAGATGCTGGCTTTAGCCATGCCGCAGGCTTCGGCGATATCCTGCATGGATGCGGCGCTGTAGCCTTTTGTCCGGAACAGCTCGATGGCTGTGTCTAGGATTTTGTTTTTTTTCGAATCGACCATCGTGATCCCTCCACCCCTATCTTGACATGAGAGCAAGTGGCCGTCAATGTTCCGCGTTGACGCGAAAACCAGTCAGTTCTATAATGAACTCATAAGTTCTCGCGCCGCGGCAACATCGCGGCTGGACCACATTTGGAGCATCCATCATCACTGGCATCATCATTCATCTCATCATCCCATTATAAAGGAGGTGGCCGCTGCGTCCTTCATGCAGGCGAGGCAGCGGCAATCGAATGCGCATAGCTGAAGGTATAGAAATGCTGGAATTGCAGGTAAGTCCGACAATGAAGATTCATCCGACCATCGTATACGACGAGAACGGTTGGGCACTGGCCGATACGGGCATGCCGGGCTCCGCTCCGGCGATTCGGGAGCTGGCGGGCGCTGCCGGGATCGGGAAGCTACCGCTGCGCCATATTATTTTGACCCACCAGGATATTGACCATGTCGGGGGTCTGCCGGCTTTTCTAGCGGAGGAAGACGAGATGCCGACCGTCTATGCCCATGAGGATGACAAAGGCGCGATTAACGGTACGCAGCCCATGATCAAGGTGACGCCGGAGAGGCTGGCGGGTCTGCTGGAGCAGCTCCCGGAAGCGGTTCGGGTTCAATTCGAGCAAACGTTTCTGCATCCGTCGCGCCCCAATGTAGAGCGAACCATCGCTGACGGAGAAACGCTGCCGATTGCCGGAGGCCTCACAGTCATTCATACGCCGGGCCATACGCCAGGCCATGTCTGCTTGTACCATTTACCGAGCAAGACGCTGATTGCCGGCGATGCCATGATTGTTGAGAATGGCGAATTGCAAGGGCCTAGACCGGCCGTAACACCCGATATGGAGCAAGCGCTGTTGTCGCTCAAGAAGCTCGCGGCCTACGACATCGCGGCCGTCATTTGCTATCACGGCGGGTTCTATCAAGGCAGCGCGAACGAGCGCATTGCCGTGCTGGCCGATCAGCCGTGAAGAGATTCCTGATCACGCTCGTTATCGCATTGGCGGGCGGAGCGCTGTTTACGCTGATTCATTCGCCGCTGCCGTGGCTGCTGGGGCCGATGGTGTTCGCTTTCCTGGGAACGCGGCTGCAGAAGAAGATAAAGCCGCTGTGGCCCGGTTACCTGCGGAATACGGCGCTCATCATCATCGGCTACTCCATCGGCTTGTCGTTCACGGTACAGACGTTGAAAGAAATGGGGCAGCAGCTGCCGAATATGATTTTGCTTACGGTGCTGCTTCTGCTGCTCAGCGCCTTGATCGCATACGGTGTTTCCAAGTTATCGGGGCTGCCGTTTCCGACGGTATTGATGGGAAGTATTCCCGGCGGCTTGTCGCAGATGATTATTATTGCGGAGGACACCCGGGGGATCGATTTGACGGTCGTGACATTTCTACAGGTGTCCCGGTTGATGATGATCATTTTCTGCGTTCCGCTGCTCGTCTTCAGTCCGCTGTTTGGCAGTACCCACTCGGCGGTCACGGAAGCCGCGGAAGCCGTCCCGCAGTGGGGAGATCTGTTCCCCGGCATTCTATTGTTTGCCGCGGTTTGCGTGATCGCTGGCTATTACGGGAATAAAATCCGCTTTCCCTCGGCTTATCTGCTCGGCCCCATGTTTGCGACGGCCGCGCTTCATCTGTCAGGGGTGCACGGACCCGCGCTGCCGTCCGCTTGCCTGGACGTTGCTCAGCTGCTGATCGGCACATACGTCGGCCTGCTTCGCCCGGAAACCTTGACGCGCAAGGTGCGGGTCGTCTGCCTGGCGATCCTGAGCGGCGCTGTGCTGATCTTGGGGGCGCTGGGCTTAAGCGCGCTGCTCACCCGGCTGCACGGAGTCTCCGCAGCTACGGCTTTTCTGGCTATGGCGCCGGGGGGCATGGATCAGATGGGAATCATGGCCAAGGAAATCGACGCGAATATTGCCGTCGTCTCCTGTTATCAGCTGTTTCGGACATGGTTCATTTTCTTCGCGGTTCCTCCTCTGTTGAAGCTGGCTTTCAAACGTTGGATGCCGGCTAAGGGGCCTGGAAGGGACGAAGTGCACGGTGAGGTTTAGAAGGAAGCAGTTGCCGCAGGCAGCTGCTTTTTATTATGATGGGATGATGAGCGGTATAAATAGATAACATGGAGGAGTTGCCATGAGCAGACGCTTTCGAATTACGAGAACGTTACAGGAGCAAGGCCGGTCTGACCAAGCCATCTCCTTGGAAGAGTGCAAAAGTTACTTTGCGTCCAAGCCTGATTTTACATACTCATCCGTGTTTACGGTGACAGGCACGACTACGATGTCCATTCAGGGCGATTTTTTCATGTGGAGCTATGGCGAGGTACAGATCCCGTTCCGTCACTATGATGGGGATATTTACGTTTCGGGGGCGAACGAAGCGGTTATTCCGAAGATGCTGGAGGTCGCAAGCGAGCTGGAAGCGGATGTCGTAGAAGGGTAACCGGTCGTCCCGCGAATAACGAAGAGAGGTCCCAAGCGGAACGGCTTCGGACCTCTCTATGTATATTGTTAGGCAAGCAGCTTCAGAAACTCGCGCATGAACCCCGGTAAGTCCGGCCAGGCATGTCCGCTGACCAATCGGCCGTCCACGTGCAGCGTCTCCGTCGTATACTTGGCGCCTAACTGCTCGACGTCCAACCGGCAGGCGGAATACGCCGTCATCGTGCGGCCTTCGAAATATTGATTGTCCTTGAGCGCAGAGAACACCAGCGCGGCATGGCAGATGGCGCCGACCGGCTTGTCAGCTTCCAGGAAGTGGCGAATAATGCCCGGGAGATGCTCGTTCGAGCGAATGTATTCGGGGGCTCTGCCTCCCGGAATGATGAGGCCGTCATATTGACTCGGGTCTACATCGGCGAAAGCAACGTGCGAAGGCAGCAGATGCGCCGGCTTCTCCGTGTAGGTTTCCCAGTCTTCGATAAAATCATGGACGACTGTACGAAGCACTTTCTTCGTCGGGGATGCAATAACAGCTTCGTACCCTTCCTCCAATACGCGGAAATAAGGGTAGTAAACCTCGAGCACTTCGGCCGCATCGCCGGTGAGAATTAAGATTTTTTTGGACATCGTATCACTCCTTGGAAATAGATGGGAACCCATAAATTATTATGAAGAAACCTCGATTCGTTGTAAACGGGTGGAATTTGAGACGATTTGTCGAAATTCGGTTCTTTGTAAAATCATTTGACTTTTCAAGCGGGAAGGTGTAGAAATAAACTAACTGAATGTTCTGATTAAATTCATTGACGAGATCGAGTACGCTAAACCGTTGATCCCCAGAGAGTTGGCCCTGCGCTGAAAGCCAACGTTCAAGATTTAGCCGAAAATCCTCTCCGAGAAGGAAAGCTGAAGTGTCCAGGTAAGCTGCCCCGGGATCCTGCCGTTACAAAGGACGCGTATGATGGTGCGCAGATGAGGTGCCGAAGATCGAGTATTCGATGGTTCGGAACAAGGGTGGTATCGCGAGAATGAAATCTCGTCCCTTAGGGGACGGGATTTTTTGGCGTTCATTGGTATTGTACAAGAGAGGATGAGTGACCATGAGAAAAGTCGATGTCAAAGAAAAAGCGAGAAATCGGGAGCTTCGTATTCTAGAGCAATGGCAGCACAACGGGACGTTCCAAGCGTCCATCAACCATCGGGCCGGCAAGCCGAATTTTGTCTTCTATGAGGGACCTCCTACGGCGAATGGCAAGCCGCATATCGGACACGTGCTCGGACGCGTCATCAAAGATTTCATCGGCCGCTATAAAACGATGGCCGGCTACCGGGTCGTCCGGAAAGCCGGATGGGATACGCACGGGCTGCCCGTCGAGCTTGGCGTGGAGAAGCAGCTGGGCATCTCGGGCAAACAAGAGATCGAGAAGTATGGAATCGCCGAATTCGTGCAGAAGTGCAAGGACAGCGTATTCGAATATGAAAAGCAATGGCGCGAGCTTACGGAAGCCATCGCTTATTGGACGGATATGGACCATCCCTATGTGACGTTAACGAATGATTATATCGAGAGCGTCTGGCACATTTTGGCCGAAATTCATAAGAAAAGGCTCCTGTACAAAGGACACCGCGTCAGTCCCTATTGTCCCGATTGCCAAACGACGCTTAGCTCGCATGAGGTCGCGCAAGGCTATGAGGATGTCAAGGATTTGAGCGCGACGGTGAAGTTCCGGAGCAGAACGGGGCAGGACATCTTCCTGGCTTGGACGACGACGCCTTGGACGCTTCCGGCCAATGTAGCGCTGGCGGTCAACAAAGATACGGATTACGTTAAAGCCAAAAAGAACGGCGAAATCTATGTGGTCGCCAAGAACTTAGCGGACAAAGTGCTGAAAGACAACTATGAAATTGTATCCACGCACAAAGGTTCTGAATTCGTAGGTACCGCATATACGCCCCCTTTCGACTACTTCCCGGTGAATCATGGGCATGTCGTCGTCGATGCGGATTACGTGAGCGATACGAGCGGTACAGGAATCGTCCACATCGCACCTGCGCACGGTGAAGACGATTACCGGACAGCCCGCCAGCATGGGTTGGATTTCGTCAACGCAGTGAATCAGGCAGGACGCTACATCGAGCAGGTTGCCGATTATGCAGGACGCTTCGTCAAGGATTGCGACGTTGACATTGTCAAAAGTCTGGCGGAGCGCGATCTGCTGTTCGCCAAAGAAAAGTATGAGCATAGCTATCCGTTCTGTTGGCGGTGCAAGTCGCCGCTTCTCTATTATGCGATGGAGAGCTGGTTCATCCAAACGACGGCCGTGAAAGATCAGCTGATTGCGAACAACAACCGAGTGAACTGGTACCCGGCGCATATTCGCGAAGGGCGCTTCGGCAAGTTTCTCGAAGACCTGGTAGATTGGAATATTAGCCGGAACCGATACTGGGGGACCCCGCTGAATTTATGGCTATGCCAGGCATGCGGGACCGAATACGCACCCGGCAGCTTGAAGGATCTGCGCGAGAGATCCGTGGGAGGAATCGACGACAATCTGGAGCTGCATAAACCGTATGTAGATGAGGTGAAGCTGCGCTGCTCCTGCGGCGGAACGATGGAGAGAACACCGGAAGTCATCGACGTCTGGTTCGACAGCGGTTCAATGCCTTTCGCTCAGTACCATCATCCGTTCGGCGATGAGCAGGTGTTCGAGGAGCAGTATCCGGCCGATATGATCTGCGAAGGAATCGATCAGACGCGCGGCTGGTTCTACAGCTTGATGGCGGTATCGACCTTGTATAACGGCAAGCTGCCTTATCAAGCGGTCATTTCGACAGGTCACGTCCTGGATGAGAACGGCTTGAAGATGTCCAAAAGCAAAGGAAACGTGATCGATCCTTGGGAAATCATCGACGAGTACGGAGCGGATGCGTTTCGCTGGGCTTTGCTGTCCGACAGCGCGCCGTGGAACAGCAAACGGTTCTCGAAACAAATCGTTGCGGAAGCGAAGTCCAAGGTGGTCGATACGATCCACAACGCTCATGCCTTCTATTCGCTCTATGCGTTGATCGATCAATACCGGCCTGAGGATCATCCGCCGCGGTCGTCCTCCAATGAATTAGACCGCTGGGTGCTGTCCAGATTGAATACTCTGCTGCAGCATGTCGTCAAAGGGTTGGAGGATTACGACTTCCTCAATCCCGCCAAGCACATCGAGGCTTTCGTCGACGAGCTGAGCAACTGGTACATCCGTCGTTCCCGCGACCGGTTCTGGGGCAGCGAGATGACGGAAGATAAAGTCTGCGCGTACCAAACGCTGCGCGAGGTGCTATTGACATTAGCCCGAATGATCGCGCCGTATATGCCGCTTATTGCGGAAGACCTATTCGGTAATCTTGGCGGGGAGGGCAGCGTTCATCTGTCCGACTATCCGGTCGTGAAGGAATCGGCAATCGACGAAACGTTGGAGAGCGATATGGCCACAGCGCGCCAAATCGTGGAGCTGGCAAGAAACATCCGGAACGAGACGGGAATCAAGACCCGTCAACCGCTGTCCGAGCTAATCGTCGCACTGGACCGTGAGTTCAACCTGCCGCGGTTCGAAGCCATCATCCAGGACGAAATGAATGTGAAGCGGATTCGGGTGGAATCAAGCGACAGCTCCTTTATCGACTACCGGTTGAAGCTGAACCTGAAAGCAGCCGGCAAGAAATACGGCAAGCTTGTCGGAACCCTCCAATCGAGGTTGAAGGAGCTGTCCGCCGCCGAAGCCCAACAGGCCGTTGAGCGAGGCTATGCAGAAATTGCGAATGACGGGGAAGCTATTCGTCTGACCCTCGATGAGCTGCTTGTAGAGAAGCAGGGCAAGGAAGGGATTGCCTTCGCTTCCGGTTATCGCATCAACGTTGCTCTGAATACGGAGATCACGGAGGCGCTGGAGCAGGAAGGTCTCGTGCGCGAAGTGATCCGCGGTATTCAGGATTACCGTAAAAAGCTCGATTTACCGATCGAACAGCGAGTCATCCTGACGCTTCAAGTGGATGCACCGCTGAAAGCGGCGCTTGAGCGGTTTGATCATGTTTTGCATGATAACGTCTTGCTGGCTGATGTCCGGTATGCGGATGGGAAGGATGATATGGAGGAAGTGTCGTTCGGCGATCACAAGTTCCGGTTGCGGATCGAATAAACTTAAGGGTACGAAGTAACGGCAACGGGAAACCGCCTCGTTCATAAGAACGAAGCGGTTTCTGTCGTGTTACGGGGTCCTTGTGCGGAAATAAGACGGACTGCGGCCTGTGGCCGTTTTAAATGCACGGCTGAACGTATGAATATTCAAGAATCCGAGATGCTCGGCTATTTGGCTTAAGGGCATGGTTGAGAATTGGATCATATTTTTGGCTCTTTCCATACGAATGTGCTGATGATATTGGATCGGCGTCATGCGAAACATCTTCTTGAACAAATGGATGAGATAAAATTTGCTGACGTGGAACTGCTCGGTCAACTCGTCCAGCGTGACAGGTTGATTGACGTTCCGGTCGATATAGCTGCGGATTTCGGATAGAAATTCGACCTGTCCGTCCTTTCCCGTCAGACTGCTATAGTATTGCTCCCTCAGCAGGAAGGCCAAGATATCCAGCATATTGCTTTTGAGACGCAGCTCGTAGTAGGGCGGCTTCGTTTCGTATTCACGGATCAGCTCGAACAGCACTCTCTCCAAGTAGGCGGGATCCCGGGGCCGGAAATGGTTCGGGATGAAATAGGGGTGCTCCGACAGCTGGTTGATCCGGAACCAGCCTTTTTCCTTATCGCTCATCTGGTCGAAGGCCTTGAAGGACACTGTTATTTCCTCGCAATTCGGAAGAACGTGTAGATCGAAATGGACGTGAGGCTGCCGAACGGCTTGCGGACCTGTCGATTGAATCGAGTGCCTTTGATTCGGTTTGAAAAAGAAAACGTCCCCGGGCCGCCCTTCGTACGTTTCCCCCTCCACCGTCACCAATAAGTGCCCTTCCATGAGAAAAAGCATCTCATAATCCCAGATGACGCGCTCTTCGATCGTCCATGGCGTTTCGACCACACTGTCGAATGCAACGCGGATATAAGGTGAAACGTTAACCACATCCATGACATCACCTCAGCAATATGTGGTAAGCAAGTCGGCAATCTATGCTAAAGAAATACAAGGGAAACCTAATATAATTAGATACATGAACCACAATAAATGATACATGAGGTGATGGATATGCTGCAACAGCACGGCTTAGGCAATGGTCTGGGAACGGCTCCTCTCGTAACTAATGGACGTACGCGTTCGATTACGGCGGAGAATCCGACGGGGGCGAAAGGGCAGGGCGGTCAAGCCGCAAGCAACTTGGGCGCAGCCAGAAAAGGGCGTCCTTGCATCGATCTGAAACAAGGCGAGACGGCAACGCTTGCTCATATACAAGGGACAGGCATTATTCAGCATATGTGGATTACGGTTACGAATGAAACGGGCGGGAAAGGGCATGATTCGCGCTATGTCCTGCGGGATCTCGTTCTTCGAATGTATTGGGACGAAGAGGAGACGCCTTCCGTCGAGGTTCCGCTCGGGGACTTCTTTTGCAACGGGTTCGCCAGACGCAGCCTTGTTAATTCGTTACCGATTGCCGTCAACCCGACGGGCGGGATGAATTGTTACTTCCCGATGCCGTTTCGGACCTCCGCCAAAATTACAGTTGAGAATCAGCATGCCCACGATATCGGCGGATTTTTCTATACATTCAACTATACGCTTGTTGACGAGCTGCCGGACAATGCGGCCTACTTCCACGCCCAATGGCGCAGAGAACGTCAGACGGAGCCCGGCAAGGACTACACGATTCTGGACAACGTTCAGGGTGCGGGACAATATGTCGGTACATACCTGGCCTGGGCCGCGCTGGAGCGCAATTGGTGGGGCGAGGGGGAGATCAAGTTTTATATGGACGGCGATGACGAGTGGCCGACCATCTGCGGGACGGGAACGGAGGATTATGTAGGCGGCGCTTGGTGCTTCAGCAATTTGGAGACGAAGGAGCCGGAGAGCTACTCGACGCCATACTTGGGTTATACCTACTACAAGGATACGACCCGGATTGACCCTTGGTACGGCCATCAAGTGCCGATGCACGGCATGTATCGCTGGCATCTGCCTGATCCGATCCGGTTCGAGCGCGATCTGAAGGTGACCATCCAGCAGATCGGCCATGACCATGGGCAGCTGTTCGAACGTTCCGACGACGTTTCGTCAGTGGCTTATTGGTACCAGGCGGAGCCTCACGCCGATTTCCCCGTGCTGCTTCCGGTGAAGATGAGATGGCCCCGGTAAAAAGAGGCGGTTGCCGTACGGGATCGGCAGGCTGGTTGTGATCCGAGACCGGCCGCTGCCAACTTGGGACAAGGGCGATATTCGTGTACAATAAGCATGAGCATTTTGCAAGTTCAAAGCAGAGCAAATTGAATTTAATTGGATAGCCCCTTTGCTATGATGATGACAAGAACAACAATAGAGATTGAAAGGGGCATATTATTTTGAAAAAGCTGAGTCAAACAGTCGTAAGCGCTATCGTCATCGGCGGGCTGCTCGCCGGGTGTTCCGCACAGGATGGCAGCGGGAACACAGCCGCATCTTCTTCTTCATCGGCGCCTGCCGTTAAGAAAGAAGACAAAATCAAGCTGACGTTCTGGAGAAACTCCGGAAATGATACGGAGAACGCCGCCTATGATAAGCTCGTGGCATCCTTTATGGAGAAGTACCCGAACATTTCCGTAGAAATGACACCTATCCCATACTCGGATTATGACACCAAACTCAGAGTTTCCATTGCTTCAGGCAGTCCGCCGGACATCATGGCGCTGGACGCTCCGACTGTAGGATCTTATGCGAATGCAGGCGCACTCAAGCCGTTGACGGCGTATTTCAAGGCGGACGGCCATATGGAGGATATCCCCAAATCAACGCTGGCCACTTATACGTACCAGAATGAAATCTACATGGCCCCGCTGACGGAATCGTCCATCGCCATGTTCTACAATAAGAAAATGTTCCAAGCGAAAGGCATCCCGCTGCCTTCCAGAAATCCGGACGAACCATGGACATGGGATCAAGTGCTTGATGCCGCAAAAAAAATCAATGACCCGGCCGGCGGCGTCTTCGGCATCGATCCGGCACAAGGCTTCGGCAACGCCGGGGGAACGGCGTACTTCAAATATCCGATCATTTGGCAGCTTGGCGGGGAAATCATGAGTCCCGACGGCACGACGGCCAAAGGCTATCTGGATTCGCCGCTAACGAAGAAAGCCATCCAGTTCTTCTCGGATTTGTACAACAAGGACAAAGTGTCCGCGCTGGAGTATCCGCCGGACCCGTTCCCGAACGGCAAGCTGGGCATCACGATCGACGGCTCCTGGTCGCTCGCGAATCTCAAAGAGAAATTCCCGAACTTCAAGCTCGGCGAAGACTATGATATCGCTCCGCTGCCGAAAGGCACGGCGCAAGCGGTAGCGAACGGAAGCTGGGCGCTGGGCATATCGGCCAAAAGCCAATATCCGGACGAAGCGTGGAAATTCGTCAATTGGGTCACCGGTCATGAAGGGCAGACAACGTATGCCGGCATGACCAAAGATATTCCATCCCGCTACTCGGCGGCGAAGGATTTCCCGGAATTGAGCCAATATCCGAAAAACATTTTCGTCATCCAGAATCAGAAATATGGCAGGCCGCGGCCGATAACACCGATTTTCCCGCAAATGGCGGATGCCGTGAACAAAATGTTCGAGGACGTTACCATCGGCAAACGGAATATCGACGCTTCCGTAGCCGAAGCGGTTGCGGCGATCGACAAGGCTTATGCCGATGTGAAAGCACAGCAGAAAAAGTAAGGCAATAACATAAGCTGAGACGAATCATTCCGATGATCGTCTCTTTGTCGTTAGGAAACGGGGGATCCTATGTTTTTCTCATTGCGGAGCCGGCTGATGGCTATTTTCTCGCTTCTGCTCATCCTTCCATTTGGGCTGCTAGCTTATATACTCAGCGAGGAAGCGGCGGCAACCATCGAGGCATCGACTCAGTCCATGGCCGCACAGACGATCGAGCAGTTCGCCTCGCACGTCTTAACGCTCCTGACGCAGGTCGAGGATACCGGCAACCAGGTGGTCAGCTCGCGGATCACCCAGGAATGGCTGAGTCAGCACTTGAATCCGGACCTAACGGTTCAGGAGCGGGTGCTGGCCAAGATGAGGCTGCGCGAATACTTCTCCTCGTACGGGGTGAACAATGCCAGCGGCATTTCCATCAGTGCGTTCACCGAGGATGCCGGAGGCGTATGGACGCAAGACCAAACCTACAGGAGCAGCGCTTGGTACCAAGCATTCGCGACCTCAGGCCGGCGCTGGACAACAGCCCATAAAGATCCGGATCAGCCCGACGATCTGATGAAGGCTCGAACAGTGAACGCTTTCCTTTTTCCTCTTGTTCAGCTGCAGTCGCTCCGCAATGCCGGTTTTATCAAAGTCAATTACCCTTCGACGCTGTTGAAGAGCGCAATTGAGAAAATCCGGTTCGGACATACAGGACAAGTCGTTCTGTTGACGCAAGAAGGCCAGCCGGTTCTGGATCAAAATACGGCCGGGCACCGCGATCTGCTGGAGCGGGGGCTTGCACGGATCGACGCTCAGTTCCAGGCGGAGACCGGCGGAAGTTTTGCCATAGAAGACAATGGCGGAACGAACCTGTTATTTTTCCGTAAGCTGCCCGCACAGCATTGGATTATCGTCGGCACCGTTCCCGAAGGGGAGCTGTACGAGAAAATCACGCATATCCGGCAGACGATGATCGCCGTTTCGGCCGGGTTGCTCCTGCTTGCCATGTTCGCAGCCTTCTGGCTGTCTGCGGGCATTACGAGACCGCTGAGCAGTATGGGCAGAGCGATGAAATTCGTGCAGCGCGGCGAGTTCCATCAAGCTTTGCAGATCATGCCGAAAGTCAGCGAAGGACACAGCGAGGTCGGCTATGTGACCGGGGTTTTCGAACAGATGACGCATCGGCTGCGGTATTTGATCGAAACGGAGTTCGAGACGAATTTGCGCCGGAAAAACGCCGAATACAAAGCGCTGCTGCTGCAGATCAACCCGCATTTCTATAATAATACGCTTGAAATTATAAGCGGCTTGGCGGCTATGAAGCGCGAGGATCTGGTGATGGATGCGACCGAGGCTCTGGGCAAAATGATGAGATATTCGCTTAACTTGAATAGCGATCTGGTGAAGGTGGCCGACGAATTGGCTTACATTCGCGATTATTTGTTTATTCTTCATCTGCGCCATGAGGAGCGGCTGCAGGTGGTCATTCAGGAAGATCCCGCAGCGAAGGATCTTGTGATTGCAAAATTCCTCATTCAGCCGCTGGTGGAAAACGCCGTGAAGTATAGCCTGGAGAAGGAAGGCACCGCGCAGGTGTATCTGACGGCCTGCGTTGAGGGCGGCGAGCTGTTGATCCGCGTTAAGGATAACGGCATCGGCATGTCTCCCGAGCTGGTACGGGATCTGCAGACCGAACTCGAGGCGGGAGGCGATTCCGTGGCCATCCTTAGTACGGAAGGGCAGAGCATCGGGCTTCGCAACGTGCTGTCCCGCTGCCGCTTGCAGTATGGAGAGCAATTCCGGATAGATTTACATTCCCAATTGGGCGAAGGAACGGAACTTATTCTGCACTTTCCGCTTATAAGGAGCTGACAACCAGATGTACACCATTATGCTCATTGATGACGAAGTTGGCGTGCGTAACGGCATTAAAGCCAAAATCGATTGGGAGTCCGCGGGCTTCGTCATTGCCCAAGAGGCTTCCAATGGCGCGGAAGCGCTCCGCCTGCTTCAGGAGCATCCGCTGCCCGATGCCGTCATTACCGATGTCCGCATGCCGCAAATGGACGGCATCGCGTTCGTGAAAGCATGTAAGGAGAAGTATCCGGAGCTTCGCGTCGTCGTGCTTTCGGGCTACTCGGACTTTGAATATATGAAGGCGGCCATACAGTTCGGAGTCAAAGACTATTTGCTCAAGCCTGTCGGGCGCAGCGAAGTTATAGCGCTTCTGGGCAAGCTGTCCCTCGAGCTGGAGCAGGACCGCAACCGCCTGCGCGAGCTAGAGCAGGAGGAACTGAAAAATAATCAGCTGCTGTTATTGATGCAGGAGCAAGTGATTTGGCAGCTGGTGAAGGACGAGTGGTTCAGCATCGCTACGGTCAAAGAGCGCATGGAGCAGCTGCATCTGTCCGGCTTGGCCGTAGATGACCTGCGTGCACAGTTCGCGGCTGTGGAGATGCGTATCCCCCAAGGCAGGCTGGACGATTGGAGCGAGCGGAAAGATCTGCTGTATTTGGCCTTCCAGATGCTCTGCCGGGAGTA
This sequence comes from Paenibacillus sp. MAHUQ-63, assembly GCF_028765165.1. Taxonomy (GTDB): domain Bacteria; phylum Bacillota; class Bacilli; order Paenibacillales; family NBRC-103111; genus Paenibacillus_E. The sequence continues at coordinate 134,018 of NZ_JARADB010000009.1, forward strand.
TGCGGAGAAGCGGGAGCAGGTCTACCCTTTCGGCGCCAGCAGCCATCCGGCTATGATGCATTTCCTGATTCTGGTGAAGGACGCGGAGTCCCATGCCCGGTTGATGGATGATTTCGTCCGCGAATTGAAGCGAAATATTCAAAGGTATCTGCGTGTCGAGAGCGTAGTGGGCGTCGGCGAGCCTATCAGCGGACTGAGGCAGTTGAAGGATGGGTATGCATCCAGCATGCTGGCCTGGAGTCAAAGCACGGTCCACTCGGATAGGGCGGAGCCGAACCGGAGCGTGCTGGCCATGACGCACGCGTTCTCCCCGGAAGTGGAGCGGAAGCTGGTGCAGACGGTGGAAAATCTCGACATGCCGGCTTTTACGAAACAGCTGCAGGCGATTTTCGCTGAGGATCGCGATACGCCGATGTTCGTCTTCACCTTTTTGACGCTGAGGATAATTCTGCTGTTTAATGCGATTGCCAAAAAGTTCGAACTCGGCGGCGCCTCGCTGCAGAGCTACCTCTGGAATTGCCAGATGACCGTAAGGGATTACTCGTCGCGGGAACAGGTGCTGGAGCAGCTGCACGACATGGCGCAGCTCGTTATGAATGAGGTGCGCCGAACGCGGTTTTCCAGCGGCCAACAAATGATGGAGGCGATTCGCAACTATGTGGACGAGAACTATTCTTACGAGCTCACGCTGGCTTCGCTGGCCGATATGTTTCATCTGAACGAGACGTATCTTTCCGGGTTGTTCAAGCAAAGCGCCGGTGTTACGTTCAGCGACTACGTGACGAAGCTTCGGTTGAGCAAGGCGGTTCAGCTATTGAAAGAGAATGAGCTCAAGCTAACCGATATCGCTACGCTGGTCGGCTACTCCAGTTCGAGTTATTTCAGCACAGCGTTTAAAAAGCATTACGGTAAAGGCCCTAAGGAGTACCGTGAAGAACTACTAGGTAAAAATTGAGCTTTGGGGCGCAGTGGCCTTGCGCCGGTGTTCTGCATCTGCGGCCTTGCTCCGCCCCGCGACATATAACCCCACTACCACGTTTCCTGTGGTGCTGGGGTTTTTCTCATTTCCATGGCCAATGAAATTGAAAGGGAATTTCCGATGATTTTGAAATCTTTCGCCGCCGGTTCCCGGTACAATGACCATACGGTATAACCCGAACATTGTGCAGGAGGGGAAGTATGCGAAAGACGATAAGCATGTTGGCTGCCGCCGTAGCTGCTGCCGCATTGCTGGGATGGGGGGGAGCGGCCATGATGCGAAGCGGTGGAACTTCAGCGGATTCCGAATCCGCAGGCTTAACGGACTCTGCTGCGCGAAGCGGCGCAACGGCATCTGCGTTATCAGCAGATCCTGACTACTATACGGAAACCTACCGGCCGCAATATCATTTATCACCGGAATCCGGCAATATGAGCGATCCGAACGGAATGGTTTATTTCGATGGAGAGTACCACCAGTTCTATCAGAACAGCGGCCAGTGGGGACATGCGGTCAGCAAGGATCTTGTGCATTGGGAGCATCTTCCCGTCGCTCTGGCGCGCGATTCGCTCGGAGAGATTTGGTCCGGGAGCGCGGTGGTCGATGCCAAGGATTCCAGCGGATTCTTCGGAGGGAAAGCGGGATTGGTGGCCGTCTTTACCCACTTCAAAGCCGGCTTGCAGTCGCAGAGCCTTGCATACAGCTCCGATAAAGGAAGGACATGGACGAAATACGAAGGCAACCCGGTGATTCCGAATCCGGGCTTGAAAGATTTCCGCGATCCGAAAGTCATCTGGCACGCGCCGACGAAGTCGTGGGTAATGGTAGTCGCGGCCGATAACCGGGTGCGCTTCTATGTATCGCCCGATTTGAAGTCATGGACGATGACCGGCGAGTTCGGCAGCGACCAAGGCTCGCACGCGGCCGTATGGGAGTGCCCGGACTTGTTCGAGCTGCCGGTTGAAGGCTCCAAAGCGAAGAAATGGGTGCTGGCGGTCAGCATCGGCAACAACGGGGCGACGAAAGGATCCACGGCGCAGTACTTTGTCGGCTCGTTCGACGGCAAGACGTTCAAGAATGATAACAAGCCGTCCGACGTGCTTTGGACGGATTATGGCAAAGATTTCTATGCGGCGGTGTCCTACTCGGACATTCCAGCCAAAGACGGACGCCGCATCTGGCTCGGCTGGATGTCCAACTGGCGATATCCGTTCGCGATGCCGACCGGTGCGTGGAAGGGCAGCATGTCCATCCCGCGGGAGCTGAGGCTAAGGGACGTCCCCGGCCAAGGACTGCGGCTCGTACAGCTGCCGGTCATAGAGCTGGAGCGGCTGCGCGGCAAGGAGATCGCGCTGGGGCCGCAAACGGTGGCCCCAGGAAGCAATCCGTTTGCCGACATCAAGGGAACGTCCTACGAGCTCGTGGCGGAGCTGGGCGTCAAGCCGGGAGCCAAGCTGGCGTTGGAGCTTCGCAAAGGTCCCGGCCAAGGGACGACGGTCAGCTATAATGCGGCTTCGGGGCAGCTCGCCGTAGACCGTACGCGTTCAGGAGCCGCTTCGTTCGAGAAAGGCTTCGCCGAGATCATGACGGCGCCCGTCGCCCTGAAGAACGGCAAGCTGAAGCTGAGATTGTATGTCGATGAATCCAGCCTAGAAGTGTTCGCGAATGACGGCGAAGCTGTCGTTACCTCGCTCATCTTCCCGGACCCTACCAGCAGCGAACTTATGCTGACAGCTGCAGGAGAAGGCGTCTCGCTGGAGAGCGCGCACTTCTACCCGCTGAGGACCGTCTGGCGTCAAGAGGATACAGCTGCCGGCAAGCCGCTGCGGGTCGTGCTGAACAAGAGCTCTCTGGACGTGCCGGTTAACGGGAGCGAGCAAGTCCGCTCTTTAGTAGTGCCGTACAATGCTGCGCAGGATCTAAGGTGGCAATCCAGCGACAATTCGGTAGCGTCAGTTGCGGCCGTATCCGGCGGAGCCATCGTCAAAGGCCTACAGGCCGGGCAAGCGGAGATCAAAGCGATTAGCGAAGACGGCAGCGCGGTTTCCACCCTTCGAGTTTTCGTATATGGAGATAACTAATTTTACATGAATGGAGAGAAGAACCATGGATACGGTGATCCAGACTGCCTCACAGACCAGGAAGAAATCGCATGCCTTCCGCAAGCATGAACAGGCGACCGCATTCTGGTTTATTTTGCCCGCGATCGCTTTGCTGCTCGTTTTCGTGTTCTACCCGATGCTGCAAGCCTTCGTCATCAGCTTCAAAAACTACTCGCTTGTAGGCGCGGGCGATGTGTTCGTCGGATGGGACAACTATGTGCAGCTGATGAAGGACCAAGCTTTTATAAACAGTCTGAAGCATTCGTTCTATTTCGCCGTTATCGTTATTCCGGTTCAGACGAGCATTGCGCTGGGACTGGCGCTTTTGATTCAGAGAAAAACAGCCGGTACGGCTCTGTTCCGCACGCTCTATTTCATTCCCGTGATTATATCCACTGCGGTCGCAGCGACGGTGTTTAAGCTCATCTACAACAAGGAGTTCGGGCTGCTCAACAGCGTGCTGAAGGCGATGCATCTGCCGGCAACAAGCTTCCTTTCCGATCCGGATACGGCGATGAACGGCATTATTGTGCTCGGTATATGGAAGGGCGCAGGCTTTTTCATGATTATATTTCTTGCGGGATTGAACAATATTTCCCCTGATCTGTACGAGGCTGCCCGGGTCGACGGCGCTTCGCGGATACAGCAGTTTGCCAAGATTACGCTGCCGCTGCTGAACCGGACGATGGCCTTCGTGGTCATTATGACGACGATCGACGCAATTAAGCTGTCAGGGCTCGTGTTCGTCATGACAAACGGGGGACCGAACAGCTCGACGGAGACAGTTGTTTTCTATATCTACAAGCAGGCGTTTACCCAGATGCGGATGGGGTATGCGACAGCGGCGGCCTTCGTCCTGTTCGCGATCGTGCTGGCGATTTCGCTTATCCAGATGAAGCTGTTTAATAAAGATGCGGATTAAATAAGGGGGGAACCGCTGTGAAAACGATAGCCAACACCATTAGACTCATCGTCATGATCGTCATCGCGCTGATTTCGGTCGCTCCGATCGTATGGATGGCGGCTGGGGCGTTCCGGCCTTATCAGGAGCTTTTCCGATATACGTCGCTGGACATTCATTTGCTTATTCCTGTGGACTGGACGTGGCGCAATTTCCATAATGTTATTTTCAATACCAGGAATCCGTTCCTTCGCTATATGTGGAATACATTATTCGTCGCTTCTGTTGTTACCGCAGGCGTGCTGATCATTAACGCCATGGCGGCTTTCGCGTTCGCCAAGCTTAGATTTCGTTGCAAGACCGTCCTGTTCGCCTTGTTCATGTCTGCGATGATCATTCCGGGGGAAGTTACGCTCGTGCCGAATTATTTGCTCATGCATGATTTGGGCTGGCTCAATTCGTACAAGGCGCTGATCGTGCCTTCGATGCTGTCGGTATTCGGCATTTTCATGCTGCGGCAATTTTTCGCGGAAGTTCCTGGTGAAATGATGGAGGCGGCGCGCATAGACGGGGCCGGCTTGCCGCGCACCTTCGTATCGATCGTGCTACCGGCGGCAGTACCGGCTTTGATTACATTAGGTTTGATGACCTTCCTTGGCAATTGGGACTCGTACCTCTGGCCGCTTATTGTCATTAACGATCAGAAAATGCAGATGATTCAAGTCGGCATTGCCGCCTTTTCCTCCAATGAAGGGACGGACTGGTCCAAAGTGCTTGCGGCCAATACGTTGTCGACGGCGCCGATTCTGCTGTTGTTCCTTTTTCTACAGCGGTACTATATTCAGGGGATTACGATGTCGGGCATAAAAGGATAGGGCTTTACTGGTTTGCACGCATACCTAATTAAAGCTGGTCGAAAGGACTGTATAAACCGGGTGAAAGGAAGCTTAAGATGAATTATGATGTAATTGCAATAGGGGAATTCTTGATTGACTTTACACCGTATGGCGTATCCGATGCCGGGCAGCCGGTCTACGAGCGCAATCCGGGAGGCGCGCCTGTGAATGTCGCGGCGGCGATGGCAAAGCTGGGCGGGAAGAGCGGTTTTATCGGCAAAGTAGGCGCGGATCCGTTCGGAACATATTTGCGGCAAGCGCTGCTGGAATATGGCATCACAGAACAGGGGCTCGTTACCACGGCAGAGGCGCATACGACGATGGCTTTCGTTCAGCTGGATGCGCAAGGGGAGCGGTCGTTTCATTTCTCGCGAAGTCCCGGTGCGGATCAACTGCTGCGTGAGGATGAAGTGAACCTGGCGCTGCTGGAGGGAGCCCGCATTTGCCATTTCGGATCGATCTCGATGACAGTGGAGCCCGCCTGTTCGGCGACCGTTTATGCTGTAAGCAAGGCTAAGGAGAGTGGAGCGCTTATCTCGTATGATCCGAACTGGCGGCCTTCTTTATGGGAGAGCGGTCAACAAGCGAGGAAGGCGATAGCGGCTGGACTGGATCTGGCCGATCTGGTTAAGGTATCGGAAGAGGAGCTTACGTTCCTTACGGGGGAGGCGGATATTCAGCTGGCCTCGCATCAGTTGGCGGAGCGGCATCGCATTGGGCTTGTGCTGGTCACGGCCGGGCGGGCCGGTTCCTATTACCGGCTGGGCAGCAAATGGGGCAAGGTCGACAGTTTTCCTGTACGGACGGTGGATACGACGGGGGCGGGCGACGGTTTTCTGGGCGCTTTCCTATACCGGGTGCTTCAGGCCGGCAAGCCTGTGCAGGGATGGAGCGAGGATGAGCTGCGGCAAGCGCTGACTTTCGCGAATGCGGCAGGAGCCTTGGCGACAACCCGCAAAGGGGCGATTCCGTCGCTGGGGACGATGGCGGAGATAGAAACACTGATGCAGTCGAAGGGAGAAGGCGTATGAGTGAGCGATTGGATGAACGGGAACAAAACGCGAAGCATGAGCGGTATGTGGAGCGGGCTGGTGCGGTATTGGAGGGTAAAGCGGCCGGGATGGGAGACGACAGCTACAGACTGCGCTATCATTTGATGCCGCCGGCAGGCTGGATGAACGATCCGAACGGACTCATTTATTATCAAAATGAATATCATGCTTTCTATCAGCACTACCCGTACGAATCCTCTTGGGGGCCGATGCATTGGGGGCATGCCAAAAGTAAAGACCTCGTGAACTGGGAACACCTTCCGGTTGCTCTCGCTCCTTCGGAGACGTACGACGCGGGAGAGACCGGCGGCTACGGCTGCTGGTCGGGCAGCGCTGTCGATGATGACGGCGTGCTGACACTGATCTATACGGGACATGTCGACGGGCGAACACCGACGGAAGTCCAGTGTCTGGCGACAAGCGGCGACGGGGTGATCTTCCGCAAGGAGGCCGGCAACCCGGTCGTTGCCGGACCGCCGGAAGAAGGCGGCTTCGGTTTCCGTGATCCGAAAGTATGGCGTCATGACGGGGCTTGGTACATGGTCGTCGGTTACGGCAAAGACGGCTTGGGCAAAGCGCTCCTGTATACTTCGCCGAATCTGCGCAATTGGCGCTATCTGGGCGCAGCCGCCGAAAGCGACGGTACGATGGGCGATATGTGGGAATGCCCGGATTTGTTTCCTTTAGGCACAGGTGACGACCATGTCCTTATCATTTCCCCGATGAATATGGGGGCGACGAAGACGATGTATATGACCGGCTCGCTAAATTACGAGACGGGGGTTTTCGAGCGCCGTTATGCCGAGCGGCTGGATTACGGGTTCGACTTCTACGCTCCGCAAACGTTCGCCGACGATAGCGGCCGGCGCATCCTGTTCGGTTGGATGAATATTTGGGGGGCCCGCATGCCGGAGCAGGAGCGGGGCTGGATGGGGGCGTTCACACTGCCCCGCGAGCTGACGCTGGCGGAGGACGGCACGCTGCGGATGCGGCCTGCAGCGGAGTTGACCGCGCTGCGCGGAGAGCACCGGCGTGTGAGCGGGCTTACCGTCGGCGCCGGTACGGTGGTGGCGCTGCCGGGCGTGGCCGGCGATTCGCTGGAGATTATCGCCGTCTATGATGTGAGCAATTCCGCTGAGCATGCGGAATTCGGCCTGCTGCTGCGCTGCTCGGAAGACGGCTCTGAGTACACCAAGGTGGTGTACTCGGCGGCTGAGCGCAAGCTTGGCGTTGACCGCACGCGCGCCGGCGCCGGCGACGCGGGCGTCAGCGAGGTGCAGCTGGAGCCGCTGGCGGACGGGCGCGTGAAGCTGCACCTGTTCCTCGACCGCTCGTCGGTCGAGCTGTTCGCCAATGACGGGATGAAGACCGTCACGAACCGGATCTATCCGGCGGCGGACAGCGTCGGCATCAAGCTGTTTGCCGAGAGGGGAGCGGCTCGGCTGGAGAGCTTGGATGCTTGGCAGCTGGGGGAGTGATCCGCTTCGCAGGGGCCGGGCAGCACGACTGCCGTGAAAAAGGCTGTCTACTCAAGGCTTAACGAAGCCTGGGCAGACAGCCTTTTGTGGTGTGGCCGATGGGCGCTCCCTCTAGGCGGCAGCTAGTGAACCAGGGCGCCGCCAATCTGCGGAAGACTAGCTGCATGTACGGGCTGCAAGTCGGCCGAGGGCCGTTCGCCGGACCGAGGGTTGCGGTCGCTGCGGGCCGACCGGGCCTGCTTGCGGCGGCTATGCCGAGGCACCGGAGAGCAGACGCGCTCCTCCACGTTTAACGGACAGTACGGCCGTAATTTGTGCCAGGAGCGCGAGCTAGCCGATCTAACGGACACCCGTGTCCTTATTTGCCGAGATCGGTGCGGTATCGCACTGATTTTGGGCAAATAGCTGCACGTGTGTCCGTTAGATCATGAATTCGGCCGCAAAAGGCCGAATAAGGGCTGCTGTGTCCGTTAGGGGGAGTTCGCAGCCAGCCGGGGCAAGCCTGACTGCGGCCCACGGATCAGCAGAGCAATCGTCTCGATGATACCCGGCTTTACACATCATATATCCGCTTGCAGCCAAGTCCCCGAGTTATGTCCTCGACTTCACGCACGCATCTGTCTGCAGATTTGCCCCGGCCTCCTCCTTGCTGCATATCTATATGATTTTTCGAATAGAATCGCCGATTTCCCGCGATCATTTTCGAGTACAACCGCCGATTTCCCGCGATCACCGATGAATATATACGATGTGTCGGATCAAGCCCGATCCGGACTCCCTTACACCCCTCTGCGCACCGCCTGATAGGCCAGCGGAACTCTGGTTGAAAGCACTTACTTTCCAATCCTCCCGGATTCTTTTAGAATAGAAAGATCCTATGAAGAACGGAGAATCCCAATCCCCATGTCCGCCGAGTCGATTTTCAATCAAAAGCTGCAGCCGTACATCCGTTACGCGGACCTGCTGCACTTCCAGCAATGGATTACGCCGCCGAGAATCATCACCGATTATATGCTGCTTTATGTGCAGAATGGGTCATTCCGCCTGCGGGTAGAGGGAGAGCAATATGAGGTGAAGCAGGGGCAGTTCATTTTCGTCCAGCCGGGCATCGTGCATCAGATGGAATCCCAGTCGCAGTTGACGCTTTTGTCGCTGCATTTGGAGCTGTTCCCCTACTTGGCGGAGAATCGCCCCGAAATGATCGTGCCGGTCGACCAAGGCTATAATCCCGATGCAGTTGCGATGCAGCCAAATTTGAAAGCTTACGCGGATATCGCGATTCCGTATGTGCTCAAGCTGCCCAGACACGAATGGATGCTGGAGTCGCTGCAGCAGGCAATCGCGCACTGGAACCGCAAGAACGCCCTCGATTTCCTCCAGGCGCAGGTGCATGCTGCAGAGATGGTGCTGGAAATTTTGAAAGAGTACACGACCGACATCACGACCGAGCATAACCGCTCCACTTCGCTGAATTGGGTTCCCGCCTATATGCAGTACCAGCTGGCCGAGCCGCTCACCGTGGAGGAAATGGCCCATAAGGCGCTCATGTCCCGTTCTTACTTCTCCATGCATTTCCGCGCGCAATTCGGCATGGCCCCCCATCAATATTTGCTCAAGCTGCGTCTCGACTACGCGACGGAGCTGCTGCGAAGCACGGCTTTACCGCTTCAGGACATCGCGGACAGCTGCGGCTTCTCGAGTGTGCACCACTTTTCAAAAATGTATAAACTCCGCTTCGGATGCCCGCCAAGTCAAATCAGACGCAAATCATGAAAAAGACGTTTTGATAAATTACCTATGCATTTTGACAAAGCCAGAGAGTCGCTTAGCCCCCTATAATGAAGCCAGAGAGCGAACATAAACATCACTTCATGATAGGGAGGCTGCCAGGCGATGCCGGGAACTGCGTATGTAGGCATTCTTCATCCATATGAAACGGGCAGGTACAGCGTGGAGCAGAACTCCAAGCTGCTGCGAAGATACAGCTATATTCATGAGCGGCTGTTTCGCTGCGCCGCCGGCCAGCTTCCGGCGAGAAGCCATTGGCACCTTAAGGCTGCGCTCGGCAAGCATCTCTATGAAGACGCTGAAGCGGTCGGATCGCTGCGCCGCCGCATGATGGAGCTGCGAACGTCTCCGATGATGCTGCACAAAGAGCCGAACATCTCGCTGGCGCTGCTGTTCGATGAGCTTATCCATGCTGAGAGCGACATGGAGCTGCTGGTAGGCATCTACCGAGTGGTGAAGCCGGCATTGCTGAAAGCGTATACGCAGCATATGGCGGACACGCAGCAGCTGGTGGACTATCCGACCATTCGCCTGCTGAGGGGACTCTGTACCGATTTGCAGGAAGCGATCGCGTGGGGCGAAAGCATGATTCAGACGCTGCAAAGCGAGGGTGAGTCCGTGGCGCAGGCCGAAGAGTTCGAGCGCCGGATCGGCTCTTTCCTGGCTGCAGCCGGCGGTATGACCGGCGAGCAAGGCGCTTCGATTAAGCTGCCGCCCCGCTGGCGTTCGGGCACGGCCTACGAAATGCCGAGGCAGGCCGTTCGCGACGCCAAGCGCATGGGCCCGCCGGCACTCGGCCGCACCGCCATCCCGGGTCAATCCGATGACCCTGTGCGCGTGAAGCTGCTAAGTATGATGAAATCCCGGCAAGAGGAAATGGCGGCGGTAGAAAATGTGGCGAGCGTTATCTACGATCAAGCGAATATGCCGTGGGAGTTTTATCAGGACCTGGCGCGCCATCTATGGGATGAAGTGCGGCATGCGCTGTTCGGGCAGGCGGCGATGGAGGCGGAGGGTATTGATTGGATGGCGCTCCGGCAGTATGTCGGCGGTTACGACCCGCTGATCGTCAAGCACCCGGCCCAGCGTTATGCGATTCTTAGCATCGGCTTCGAAGAGAAGGCGATGCGGCGCCCGGGCAAAATCGCCGAATACGAGTTTTGCCGGGATGAAGCGAAGCACAAGCTGATGGAACGGTTCCAGGATTATGACTGGGCGGATGAAGTGACGCATGCCGCTTTCGGAAGGAAGTGGACGCCGGAGCTGTTTGGCGAGGATCTCGATTACGTGCGCCAGGTGGCGGATTACGAATTTGAAGAGCGGCAGAAAGCCTTTGAGGCATGGGCCAAACGGGAAGGGAATGAAGACAAATGACGAATGATAAGCGGACTTACGATTTTCAAAGACAAATAGAGACTTACGATCGAGCCGATGTAGTGGTCATTGGCGGAGGGCCTGCCGGAACGGCGGCTGCGATCTCTGCAGCCAGACGCGGCAAGAAGGTGATTGTGCTGGAGAAATCCGGGCAGCTCGGCGGCATGGGGACGCTGGGGAACGTCAGTATTTTCATGCCGATCGGGAATGTGACCGGAATCTATCGGGAGATGATCGCCGAGGTGCTTGCCGAATATTTGCCGGAGCATCACGATGTGTCCATTGCCCCGCAATATTCGCCGTTTGAGCTCAGACATTATTTGAATGAGAAAATGAAGAAAGAAGGCGTCGAAGTCATTTATCACACGGAGTTCGTCGGTGCGGTTAAGAACGGAAGCCGCTTGGAGGCCGTGGTCGCTTCGACCCGCGAAGGGCTGAAAGCATTTGAAGCGCTGCAGTTTATCGACTGCACGGGGGATGCCAGGGTCGCTCTCGATGCCGGGGTGCCGCATACCTCGGGAAGGGAAGGCGACGGGTTGACACAGCCGATGACGCTTATGTTCATGATGCAGAACACGGGGAAGCCGGTAACTCCGATTTTGCCGGAAGGCTGCTACTATTACGAGAACGTGTCCGACCTCCCGCAGGGACGGCACTTGTATTGGGAGCGCAACAAGGACGGGCAGCTGCTCGTGAACATGACCCGGGTCAAAGGAAACGGCGCCACGATCAAGGATGTCAATTACGCAGAGACCGAGGCGCTCAGACAGGTGTTCTCCATTGTGCATTACTTGCAGCGGAACGGCTTCGAGACGTACGCGCTGTCTCATGTAGCCAATCAGGTCGGCGTGCGGGAAACGAATCAAATTCAAGGACTATATACGCTCACCGAGCACGACGTGGTGGAAGGACGCCGCTTCCCGGATGTTGTGGCTCAGACCAATTATGAGATCGACATCCACAGTCCTGACGGGAAGAAGACGACGGACGAACGCAAAGTCAGCGGCTACGATATTCCGTACCGCTGTATGGTGCCGGCTGCCATCGACAATTTGCTGGTGGCGGGACGCGCGATCTCCGCTACGCATGTCGCCATGTCTTCCATGCGCGTGCAGCCGACCTGCTATGCGCTGGGTCAGGCGGCCGGCATCGCAGCATCAATTGCCGTAGACCGTTCCTGCGAGATTCGGCATGTGCCGATCGATGCGCTGCATGACGGGTTGCGCGAGATGAACGTCGTGTTTCATAAACTGGCTTCTTATTCGTAGTGACGGAGAAAACCTAGTCGCAGTGAACTGCACCTCCAATTCTTCAATGGTGTTTAACCATGGGGGGCATTTCACGCACTAGGTTTTTTTACCGTCTAAATCAGTTCCCTATCCAGTACATACACCTTCACATTTTTCTTTATGCCGAATTCCTTGGCTTGTCCCAGATCGTTCATGAACACGTCGATGCGCGAACCGCGAATGGCCGAGCCGATATCCTCCGCTTTGCGAATGCCGATCCCTTCGATGAACACCGTAGATCCCAGCGGAATGACGTTAGGGTCGACGGCGATCGTTCGTCCCTCTTTGGCCTTAAGTCCGCTGTACGTTATTCCGTACTCGGGGTGAGAGGCTTTTTTGCCTGTAGATTCGAAGCCGGCCGTATAAGCCGTCAGTGTGGTGTTGATCACTTTTTTTATAATTTTCGGCTGCGACCTGGGGGCGTCTGTGCCTCCGACCGATGCCGGGATGGTCAGTGTTTGGCCGATCGTTAAGCTTTTCGGATTGTAAATTTGGTTGGCAGCCATCAAGTCGTTGACGTCGATCCCGAAATCACGGGCGATTTGAAAAAGGGTATCTCCCCGGTTTACCTGGTACTGAGTCGTAGGCACCGCAGCGGATGCAGCCGTTGACGCGCCGGTGTCAGGCTCCGGTTCCGTGACCTTTGCCGCAACCGTGTAGGAAGGGGGAAGATCTGTATGATCATCACTGCTTGGATAGGAATAGGCTTTATCTGCAAGCCATAAACTGAACAACAAAGGAATGGTCAACACCGTAAATAAGATTCTTAGCAACATCGTAGCTCCTCCTCAAAAGAAAAATAATAGAGTTATAGCTACTAGAGTTGTCTATTTTCTATTTTTCTATACGTAATCTATCGAAATTTACTAGAGTTGCGACCTCAAAGGAATGATGCTTATGCGCCCGGGATACGGGATGTATCAACAGCAATCGGTGAAAATGCGGCTGACACCGCAGCTGCGCAAAGCCATCTCGATCCTGCAGCTGTCAGCGCCGGAACTCATGGAGGTTGTCCAGCAGGAGATGTTGGAGAATCCGCTTTTGGAATTCTCCTCGCCGCATGCATGGGGGGGATCCCGCTATATGTCCAATCGCCGGGATGCGGTGGACATGGAAGCAGACCCGCTCTATCGAGCGGCTTCGAATGAGGTCTCTTTGGAGCGGCATTTGAAAGAGCAGCTGCTCTTCGCCCGTGAGCTCCCGCCAGCCATGCGGCGCATCGTTATGTTCCTCATCGGCAATTTGGACGGCAACGGCTACCTGAGATCCTCGATCGATGAAATAGCGGACATCCTGAAGGTCGACCGTGAGCGTGCCGAGCAGGCGTTGGCCATTTTGCAGTCTTTGGAGCCGGCCGGCGTAGGCGCCAGGAATCTGCGGGAATGCTTGCTGCTGCAAATCGGGCCTGTGGCCGAAAGCTTCCCGCTTGTCGCGGAGATGATCCGCAGCCACCTGAAGGATGTCGGGGACTATCATGTACACAAATTGGCGCAGGTCTTGCAGGCATCACCGCAGCATATTCAAGCGGCCATGAACGTTATTCGAGGGCTCAATCCGAAGCCCGGCGCTGCCTTTCAGACGGAAACCGTTCCTTATGTCATACCCGAGGTCATCTATGAGCAGGCGGACGGCCGTCTCGCCCTGTCTGTCTGCCAGGCCGGGCTCCCGCGCCTGTCCTTGAACGGCTACTATGAGCGCATTGTGAAGGAGGGAAGGGACGCGAGCGAGGCGGCGCGGTTTCTTGCCGGCAAATGGCAGGCGGCGACGTTCTTCCTGAAATGCCTGGAGCAGAGGCGCAAGACGATTCTCCGTGTTGCGGCGGCGATTGCAGAGGAGCAGAGCGCCTTTTTCGAGCAGGGTGCAGCCTACCTAAGGCCGCTGACATTGAAGCAGATCGCCGATAAGCTCGGCATGCACGAATCGACCGTCAGCCGGGCGACAGCTGGCAAATACGCCCAAACGCCGTGGGGCATCTTCGAGCTGAAGTATTTTTTTCCGTCAGGGCTGGCGCAGGGCAGCGGAGACGATACGTCGTCCGAGTGCGTGAAGGCGAGACTCAAGGAGCTGATTCAAGGCGAGCAGCTTACGAAGCCATACTCCGATCAGAAGCTGGCCGATCTGCTCGCCGGGGAGGGCATTGCCGTTTCGCGCCGGACGGTGACCAAATACCGCGAAGAACTAGGCATTTCTTCTTCCTTGCGGAGGAAACGCATATAGATAGCTTAGAGGGTCAAGGCGCGTTTAAGGCTTTGGCCCACAAATTCATATCTTCATACTTGTCGTAGATATCGCAATTTTTCGTCAGCCTGCCGTAATACCCGTAGCCCATCTGGTAGAAAACGGCGTTCATGCCCGGCGACAAGGCTCTGGACAGCGAATACGCGCAGGTGATTCGGCGGGTGAGCAGCTCATCCTCCAAAGCATGCATCAGAAGCCGCATCAGCCCTTGATTCCGGTATGCAGGCAGTGTGGCGCAGTCGGTCATTTCCGCATTGGCGTAGGCCGCATTCACTTCTGCCGAAGCGGCGCTGACGAGCTCATCTTGCGATTCGACCAGATAATAAATCGTTCCCTCCCGCATCGTTGCGGCTACATATGCCGGATCGTTCATCGGGGTGGGATAGGTTTGGAAAATGCGGCCGTACAAATTTGACAACCGATCCGCATCCTCCGCCAGCGCGATACGCAGGGTGAGATGGTCCGGCACCTTGGGCCGGTCCGGTTTGCGGGCAAGCGCCAACACCTGCTGCAAAATGCGGTCCTCCTCGATCCAATAATCGCTGCTTCTCCGCTCCAGATCGGTATAAAAGGCCATGCAGTACGCATCCATGCCGTGAAAGTAGCCCTTGTAAATGCCCTCAAGCATACAACCTTTTCCCAGGAAATATTGCCAGTCCTGCTCCCGCGATTTGATGAAAACCTTCGTTAACGCATGGCTTTGAGCCGCTTCGGCGACCCGTCTGTATATGGCCTCGGGGTTGCCCTGGTAGTCGTCCACCCGCAATCGCTTATTTCTGTAATCGAGGCAAAAGCTTACCGTATAGTCGCTGCCTGTCTCAACCTCATTCGTATAAGCCGGCCGATCGCTTGGCATCTCGCATTTCCCCTTTCTTACCAAGGTTATATGCACCGTTCCGTCAGATTAGCCTTGAATCTAATCGTCCTGCCTGCTTTGAAGTTGGCATGAATTTTGCTTCGTAAATAGGCAGCAGCAAGCTGCGCGCAAGGAATCCGGCAAGCCATAAGGAGGATGAAACCAATGCCATGCATGTGGTGTGAAAGAGAAGACGTCCGCGAGAGTGTTAAAGACTGCTATTGGATCATGCCGGATGGCAGAATGGCGGTGCAGATCAAGGACGTTCCCGCCATCGAGTGCGCCAATTGCCGCACCTATGTGTCCGAAGAGACGGCCCAGCAAATTGAGGAGATGCTGTACTGGCATGATGTCTCCGCGCTGGGCAGCGCATTCCGTTATGAGGAGCTGCTGAAAGCTCCGCGCATCAAAAATATGTTCTTGAAGTAAACCTTCAAGGGGGTGTCCTATGGAGCGGGAGCATGTCATCAAGCCGGTTTTGAATCGTCAATATCCTACTGTCCATTACGGGAAAGGGGTGTTCCTCTACGACGAGCAGGGTAAGGCGTATCTCGATGCGTCATCGGGAGCTGTCACCGCCGGGATCGGGCACGGCGTGCAGGAAATCATCGATGCGATGATGGAGCAGGCGGCCAAGGTATCCTTTGTATACCGGTCCCAGTTTACAAGCGAGCCGGCCGAGAAGCTGGCGAAGAAGCTGAGCGATTTGGCGCCCGGAGGGGACTACTGGTCCTTCTTCGTGAACAGCGGCTCCGAAGCGACGGAAACGGCGATGAAGATCGCCATCCAACACTGGCAAGAGCGCGGGCGCCCGGGCAAGAACAAAGTTATTTCCCGGCGGATGAGCTATCACGGCATCACCATGGGCGCGCTGTCGATGTCCGGACATGTGCTGAGACGCAGGCGGTTTATTCCGCTGCTGGAGGATTACCCGGTGGTCGCACCGGCTTATTGCTACCGCTGCCCGCTTAAGCTGGCGTCGCCGTCATGCAAGCTGGCCTGCGCCGATGACTTGGATACCGCGATCAAGCGGATCGGCGCCGAGCATATCGCCGCTTTCATCGCGGAGCCTGTCGTCGGGGCTGCCGGAGGGGCTCTTGTGCCGCCCGAAGGCTACTTCGGCAGGATCAAGGAAATCTGCGACCGCCATGAGATTTTGTTGATCGCCGACGAGGTCATGACCGGCATCGGCCGGACGGGCGCGATGTTCGGCATCGAGCATGACGGCGTCCAGCCCGATTTGATCGCGCTGGGCAAAGGCATGAGCGCCGGCTATACGCCTATGGCTGCCACGATGGTCAAGGACCATGTCATGAAGCCTATCCTGCAAGGCTCCAAGAGCATCATGGCCGGCCATACGTACAGCGCCAACCCGCAGTCGGCGGCCGTGGCGTTGGCCGTCCTGGAGTACGCCCAGAAGCACCGGCTGGCTGAGGCTGCGCAAAGCAAAGGCGATTATTTGCTTGCGAAGCTGCGGCAAATGGCGGACGGCATCGCCCAGATCGGCGATGTCAGAGGCCGCGGGCTGCTGCTTGGGCTCGAGTTCGTCCGCAGCCGCGACGACCGGTCGATGTTTCCGCCGGAGGCTGGCGTCACCTCCAGGATCATCGACCGCGCCTTTGCCAAGGGGCTGTTGGTGTATCCGGCCGGGGGCGCAGTCGATGGCGCGGGGGATGCGATCATTGTGGCCCCGCCGCTGGTCATTACGGAAGCGGAGATCGATCTGCTCGTACAGCTTTTGGAGGAAGCCGTTCGGGAAGTCATAGAGGAGCTCGCGATAGACCCGTAGGAGGTGGCTCGGATGGAAAGAGCGGAACGGAGCAAGGTGAGGAGCCTGGAGGAGGCGCTTCACAAGATTAACGACGGCTGCACGCTGATGTACGGCGGTTTTGGCGGGATCGGTACGCCGCCGACGCTGGTCGAAGGTATGCTGGCCAAAGGGGTCGCCGAACTGACGTTAATCGGCAACGATACCGGGTTCCCGCATATCGGCATTGGCCGTTTGGTGACGGAAGGGAGAGTGAGGAAGGTCATCGCCTCTCATATCGGCTCCAACCCGCACGCCGGCCAGCGGATGGAGGACGGGAGGATGGAGGTCGTCTTCTACCCCCAAGGTACGCTGGCGGAAAAAATTCGGGCCGGCGGCGTCGGACTCGGCGGCATCCTGGTCGACGTCGGCGTCGGCACGATGATGGGGGAGGGCCGGGAGACGGTCAAGGTCGGCGGGCGAACGTATCTGGTGGAGCCGGCTTTGACGGCCGACATTGCCATCGTGCATGCGCGGAAAGCCGACCCGTTCGGCAACCTGGTTTACGAGAAAAGCGGCAGAAATTTGAATCCATTGGTTGCCATGGCCGGAGCGTTTACGATTGCTGAAGTTGACGAAATTGTACCGTTGGGGACATTGGATCCGGAGAGCATTGTGACACCGGGCATTTTCGTCGATATGGTCATCCAGAGCAAAGGAGTGAACTGGCAATGGGTATGGGAAAAGAAAACCGCGAGCGAATAGCGAGGCGGGCCGCTCAGGAACTGCGAAACGGCATGGTGGTCAATCTCGGCATCGGCATTCCGACCCAAGTTGCGGATTATGTCCCGGAGGATGTGCACGTCGTTTTTCATGCAGAGAATGGAATTCTGTGCGCGGGGGGAGCCCCGGAGCCGGGGGAGGAGGATGCCTTCCTCTGCAATGCCGGCGGGTACCCGGTGACCGTTGTCGACGGAGCTTCTTACTGCGACAGCTCGATCGCCTTTGCCATGATTCGCCGCGGCCGCATCGACATGACGATTCTCGGGGCGCTGGAGGTCAGCGAGCGGGGCGATCTGGCGAATTGGATCGTGCCGGGCAAACGGGTGGCCGGCATTGGCGGCGCTATGGAACTCGCGCAGAAAGCGAAGCAAGTGATCGTGCTCATGAACCACGTCAACCGGCAGGGCGAGTCGAAGATCAAGAAGCGGTGCGATTTGCCGCTGACGGCGATGGGCTGTGTGAAGCTGATTATTACGGAAATGGCTGTGATGGAAGTGACGGAGCATGGACTGCTGCTCAAAGAGATCATGTCTCCCTACACGGTTGAAGACGTTGTGCGGAACACGGAAGCCGCTCTAGTGATACCGGAGCATATCGTTTACATCCCCTGAAGGGATGCCGGGAAGCCGTACCTGAGGAGGGATTGCGATGACGAAACCGGAGCCGCCCGATCTGCGGGGGCTGGTGCATGCATGGATTGCAGACCATCGGGATGAAGGAACGGCGCTGCTGCAGCGCATGGTCAGAATGGCCAGCACGCAAGGCAACGAACAGGAAGTTCAGCTGCTCGTTGCCGAGCGGTTGCGGGGATTGGGCATGGATGTCGAGATGTGGGAGCCGGACGGCGAGGAGCTTGCCGGACATCCTTATTTCTGCTCGCCGCGCAGCAGGTTTGCCGGAAGCCCCAATGTTGCGGGCGTATGGAAGGGAGCCGGCGGAGGCCGCTCGCTTCTGCTGAACGGTCATGTGGATGTGGTGCCGGAAGGGGAGCGCGGCCAGTGGCGGCACGATCCGTACAGCGGCCAAGTCGCGGGCGGGAAGCTGTACGGACGCGGGGCGACGGATATGAAGGGCGGCAACGCTGCGATTATGCTCGCGCTTGGCGCTATTCAAGGGCTGGGGCTGAAGCTGAAGGGCGACGTCATTGTCCAAAGCGTCGTAGAGGAAGAGAGCGGCGGAGCGGGAACGCTGGCTGCCATTGTGAAAGGCTACCGGGCCGATGGGGCGCTTATACCGGAGCCGACTAACATGCGCATTTTTCCCAAGCAGCAGGGGTCGATGTGGTTCCGCGTGACGGTCAAGGGCCGCTCGGCCCATGGCGGAACGAGGTATGAAGGGGTCAGCGCGATCGAGAAAAGCGTGAAGGTCATCGAACATATCCGGGAGCTGGAACGTGTTCGCAATGACCGGATCACAGATCCTCTGTACGCGAACAATCCGATTCCGATTCCCATTAATTTGGGGGTCATTCAAGGGGGGAACTGGCCATCGTCCGTTCCCGATTCGGTGAAGCTGGAGGGCCGCATGGGGGTGGCTCCGGAGGAGCTGCTGGAAGAAGCCAAAGCGGAAATGCGAACGTGGATGGAACGGCTGCCGCAAGCCGATCCTTGGTTTGCCGAGCATCCCCCGGAATTGGAATGGTTCGGGGCGCAATGGGTTCCGGGCAGCGTCGATCCCGCTCATCCTCTCATGGAGGTGCTCATTCGGCAGTACCGGGAGGTTCAGCGGGAGGAGCCTGCGATCGAGGCGTCGCCTTGGGGGACCGACGGCGGGCTGTTGACGTTGCTGGGGGAGACGCCCTGCATCATCTTCGGCCCCGGCATCACGCAAGCTGCGCATTATCCGAACGAACACATCGTGCTGGATGACTTGTTTGCGGCGGCGGAGATCATTGCGCTGACCTTGATTCACTGGTGCGGTTTTGACAGAATGGAGGTCATAGGGGATGGGGATGGAGAAGGAAATGGAAATGGAAATGGAAATGGAAATGGAAACCCAAGGGAAGCCGACGAAATTCATTGAGATGCGAACTGCGCTGCCGGGACCGCAAGCGCAGCTTCTGCTGGAGCGCCGGCTGGCTAGCATCCCGCGGGGGCCGTTCAATACGGTCCCGACCTTTGCAGCCAAGGGTGCGGGAGCACTGCTCACCGATGTCGACGGCAATACATTTATCGATTTCGCAGGGGCCATCGGCTCCTTGAATGTCGGGCATTGCCCGCCAAAGGTCGTCGAAGCGCTGAAGGCACAGCTCGATCTCTATGTGCATCCCAGCTTTCATGTCATGATGTATGAACCCTATGTGGCTTTGGCCGAGAAACTTAACGAGATTACGCCGGGGCAGCATCCGAAGAAAACGTTCTTCTTGAACAGCGGTGCGGAAGCTGTCGAGAACGCGGTGAAAATCGCCCGCAAATATTCGGGGCGCAGAGCGGTCATTTCCTTCGAGCGAGGCTTTCACGGCCGCACTTATATGGCGATGTCGCTGACCAGCAAGGTGAAGCCCTACAAACACGGTTTCGGCCCGTTCGCGCCCGATACGTATAAGCTGCCTTATCCGTACTATTACAGAGCGCCGGAGGGCATGTCCGCCGAGGAGCTGGATGCCTTCTTGCTGCAGAAATTCGACGACTTCTTTCTGGTCGAGGTGCCGGGCGAGGAGGTCGCTGCCGTCATCCTGGAGCCGGTTCAAGGCGAAGGGGGCTTCGTCATTCCGTCTTCGCGCTTCATTCAGGGCGTTAAGGCCGTATGCGAGCGATATGGCATTCTGCTGATCGCCGACGAAGTGCAGACGGGCTTCGGGCGGACGGGCAAAATGTTCGCCATGGAGCACCATGGCGTCGTGCCCGACTTGATGACGATGTCCAAATCGATTGCGGCCGGCCTGCCGATCAGCGCCGTAACCGGCAGAGCGGACATCATGGACGCTCCCGGCGTCGGCGAAATCGGCGGCACGTACGGCGGCAGTCCGCTTGGCTGCGCAGCTGCGCTGCAGGTCATTGACATGCTGCTGGAGGAGCGGTTAGCCGATCGCGCTGTGGCGATCGGGGATGCCGTCAGCGAGCGGTTTCTGCGGCTGCAGCAGGAATTCGGCTGCATCGGGGACGTTCGCACGCTCGGCGCGATGAGTGCGATCGAGCTGGTGAAGGACCGGGAGAGCCGGGAGCCGGATAAAGCGTTGACGGCGCGGGTGCTGCAGGAAGCTCACCGGCATGGGGTTATCGTGATGAGCGCGGGCATCTACGGGAATGTGATTCGCATGCTGAGTCCGCTGGTGATTACGGACGATCAGCTTGCGGAAGGATTGGATGTGTTGGAGCTTGCCTTGCGGGCTTGCGTGCCGGCGGAGTAGCGGACTGCAGATGCGCGCTATTCAATCCCGCCCTCAGCTAAGCCCAACTCAGAGCTAGCTAAGCCCAGCTCACCCAGCTCAGCCAGCTAAGCCCAACTCAGCCCAACTTAGCCCGTTCTAGCTCATCCCAGCTAGTCCCAGCCCCGGTGCTAGCCGTCTTAGCCTGTTCTGGCTCCTGTCCTAACCCCGTCCTAACTGAGCGCTGACGGTGCTACTTCTAACGCTGAAAGGAAGAACAGCATGAGAAAAAAACTATACATTGATGGGCAATGGGTCGAAGCAGATGATTACCGCCCATTGTTCTCGCCTTATAGCGGCGAACAAATCGCCGAAATTGCATACGCGGGTCCGGCTGACGTACAGCGCGCGATTGAAGCGGCTGAGCGTGCGAAGCCGCGGATGGCGCGGATGCCGGCGCATGAGCGTGCCGCGATCTTGGAGCGGCTCAGCGCCTTGATTCGCGAGAAAGCGGAAGAATGCGCGCAGTTGATCGCGCTGGAAGCGGCAAAACCTCTGAAAACAGCAAGGCAAGAGGTAGAGCGAACCATAACGACATACAAGTTCGCTTCGGAAGAGGCGAAGCGGATACACGGTGAAACGATTCCGATGGACGCTGCCCCCGGCGGGGAGGATCGGATCGCCTACACGATTCGCCAGCCGCTGGGCGTCGTGGCGGCAATCACCCCGTTCAACTTCCCGATGAACTTGGTTGCCCACAAAGTAGGGCCTGCGCTCGCTGCCGGCAATACGATCGTGCTGAAGCCGGCAGGTCAAACTCCTCTGTCCGCGCTGCTTTTGGCGGAGCTGCTGGAGCAGGCGGGACTCCCTGCCGGGGCGCTCAATGTCGTCACGGGAAGCGGGAGCGCGATCGGCGACATGCTGGTGACGGATGAGCGCGTCAAAGCGGTGAGTTTCACCGGCAGCCCGGAGGTCGGGATTGCGATCCGCAATAAGGCTGGACTTAAGAAAGTTACCCTGGAGCTGGGATCGAACTCGGCGCTCATCGTGGATCAAGGCGTGAACGTGGATGAAATGATCGCCAGGGCCGTTACCGGGGCATTTTCCTATGCCGGCCAAGTATGTATCTCCTTGCAGCGCATCTACGTGCATGAAGCATTGTTTGACGAGTTCGTCTGGAAATTTGTCAAACAGACGGAATCGCTCCAGCTAGGCGATCCGCTCGATCCGCAGACGGACCTGTCCGCGGTCATCTCTCCCCATGATGCGCAACGCGCATTGGCTTGGGTCGCGGAAGCCGAGCAGGCGGGCGCGGTCATCGCTGCCGGTAACCGCAGCGACGGCAATCTCGTGCATCCGACGGTGCTGCTGCATGTTCGTCCTGACAGCAGCATCTCCTGCTCGGAAGCTTTCGCTCCCGTCGTGATGATCAACAAAATCGCCTCGGTCGAAGAGGGCATACAGCTGGTCAACGATTCCCGGTATGGCCTTCAAGCGGGCGTTTATACGTCTGATCTGCGAACGGCTTTTGCCGCCGCAGAGGCGCTCGAGGTGGGTGGCGTTATGATCAACGACATCCCCACTTTCCGCGTCGACCATATGCCGTACGGAGGCGTGAAGGAGAGCGGAACCGGGCGGGAGGGCGTCAAATACGCGGTAGAAGAGATGACGGAGCTGAAGCTGGTCTGTTTCAAAAAGTAGAGGAGCGCTGCTTTTGCGCCTATAATTGGAGCCTAAGCGGCAACCTTCCCAAATGACTCCCCTTTGGAGGGAAGGGGAAATACAATCCGCTATTTGAACGAAGATAAGAGAATTTCAAGGTTAAGCGGAAATACAGTTCCTTAATTGCACTCAAATGCTTATAAGTGGTCGGAAAAGAGGTAAATAGCGAATCCTATTTCCCTCATCCGGCCGAGAAGGGGACTTTCAACATGATTAGCGCATCCTATTTCCGTTCGTCTAACAAGCAAGCAAAAACAGGCTATCCATTCAGGTCACTAGGACCGGATGAGATAGCCTGTCATTTAAAAGGAGCAGGGTTCCGCAGGCGTTCGCTCAATTCTCCCCGAGCAGCAGATGACTTTGTCCGCCGCAAGCTGCCAAGCGCTTACCGCCTTACTCACCGTTCCGCTCTTCACCTGCATTACTCACTGTTCGGCTCTTCGCTCATTGCCTAACTCACCGTCCGGCTCATCGCACGTCTTACTCGCTGTTCGGCTCTTCACACACCTTATGTTCGTTCCGCTTTTTACCGCCTTACTCACCATTCGTCCCTTCGCCTGTCGCCTTGCTCTCCATCTCCGATCCTGTCGCCTTGCTCTCCAACTCCGATCCTGTCGCCTTGCTCTGCATCACGGATCCTGTCGCCTTGCTCTGCATCTCCGTTCCTGTCGCCTTGCTCTCCATCTCCGATCCTGTCGCCTTGCTCTCCATCACGGATCCTGTCGCCTTGCTCTGCATCTCGGATCCTGTCGCCTTGCTCTCCATCTCGGATCCTGTCGCCTTACTATCCTTCTGCTGCGCCTTCATCAGCTTATCCTTCATCTCATCCCGCTTGGAGCGGCGATCCTTCAAGGAGGCGTGGTCCGGCGAGTCCAGATACGCTTTGCGGCGGCCGATACGGCGCAAATTTTCTGGCACCAGGTTGAATTTTTCATCTTTCATGAGCGCGATGATGCCTGTGCTTTCCGGCTGCTTCTCCAAACCGTATACCTCGTTGAAATATTCGTCTGCACGGCCCGGCACATAGTTCTTGGGCTCGGGATATCCGACGATCACGCCCTCGTAGTTGCGCAAAATGACTTTATCCTGGCTCTGCGAGATCAAATAGTTTGGCTGCAATGCTATTTTGCCGCCTCCGCCGGGGGCGTCGACGACGAAAGTAGGCACAGCGTAGCCCGACGTATGCCCGCGCAGCGACTCGATAATCTCCAGCCCCTTCGATACCGGCGCGCGGAAATGGCCGATACCCTCGGACAAATCGCACTGGTAAATGTAATAAGGGCGCACGCGCATTTTGACGAGGTCATGCATCAGCTTCTTCATGATGTAGGTGCTGTCGTTGATGCCGGCCAAAATAACGGACTGATTGCCCAGCGGTACCCCGGCGTCGGCGAGCATGGCGCAGGCCTGTTTGGCTTCTTCCGTCATTTCGAGCGGATGGTTGAAATGCGTATTCAGCCAGACCGGATGGTATTTTTTGATCATGGTGCACAGATGCTCCGTAATCCGCTGCGGGAATACAACCGGCGCCCGCGTGCCGATGCGAATAATTTCTACATGGGGGATCGCCCGCAAATTTTTCAATATATACTCCAGAATGTTGTCGTTGATCAGCAGCCCGTCACCGCCGGATAACAGCACATCGCGAACTTCCGGCGTATTGCGGATATAGGCGATTGCGTCGTCCAACTGTTTCTTGGGTACGCCCATGCCGACCTGGCCGGAGAAGCGGCGGCGCGTGCAGTAGCGGCAGTACATAGAGCATTGGTTGGTGACGAGGAATAGCACCCTGTCCGGGTAGCGATGTGTCAAACCGGGCGTGGGGGAGTCCTCATCCTCATGAAGGGGGTCCTCCAGGTCGTATTTGGTTTTCAATAATTCGGCGGAGACCGGGACGGACTGCATCCGAATCGGGCAGCGCGGATCGTCGGGATTCATCAGGGATGCATAGTAGGGGGTGATATTCAAAGGTATCGTTTGCGTCGAAATACGCACGCCCTCTTCTTCTTCGGGAGTTAAATGGACCACCTTCTTTAAATCATCCAAGGAACGAATGGTATGTGTCAGCTGCCAAAGCCAATCGTTCCACTGCTCATCCGTGACGTTGCTCCATAGCGAAATCTGTTTCCAGTGACGTCGTTCCATATGGGCACCTCCAGTATTGATGTCGTCTCAGTTATAGAAGATGCAAGAAGCATGCCAACGTTTACTCAGCCCCGCGTCACAACGAAAAAAGACTCCCTACGGAGTCGAACGACCTGCTATGGCTTCCTCACAATGCCGTAACGGTTCAGCTTATATTGCAGCGCTTGCCGCTTCATTCCAAGCGCCTGTGCCGTCAGGGTGATGTTGTACTGATGCCGGGCAAGGGCGGCGGTGATGGCATCCTTTTCCAACTGCTTCACTTTATCGGTTAGCCCGTTGACGACAGGAGCCTCCTCGATGCTTATCGACTTGTGGTTGCGTATCGACGAGGGGAGATGGGCTTCCTCAATGATTTCGCATTCGAGATCCATCATATTGTAGGTCGATTCGATTGCATGGCTCAGCTCGCGAATATTCCCCGGCCAAGGATAGTGAAGCAGGCGCTCCATGGCGGCCGGCGTGATTCCCGCTATTTTCATCCCGAACATGGCATTGAACTTATCGATAAAATGATGGGTAAGCAGCGGTATATCATCCGTTCTT
Organism: Paenibacillus sp. MAHUQ-63; assembly: GCF_028765165.1. Classification (GTDB taxonomy): domain Bacteria; phylum Bacillota; class Bacilli; order Paenibacillales; family NBRC-103111; genus Paenibacillus_E. Next base: position 159,218 of record NZ_JARADB010000009.1, read on the forward strand.
AGCGATAGCGGGGGAAGAGTGAGATTGACGACATTCAGCCTGTAAAAAAGATCGCTGCGCAGAAGGCCTTTATCCAAGGCTTCTTGGGGATCCATGTTCATGGCGGTAATGATGCGGACGTCCACCTGCTGTTCCTTCGTCCCTCCGACCCGGCGAACGAGCCCGTCCTGCAGCACGCGCAGCAGTTTGGCTTGCAGGAACAGATCCAGGGAATTCAGTTCATCGAGAAAAAGCGTCCCGCCGCTGGCCTGCTCGAATAAACCCGCCCTATCGATGGCCCCCGTGAAGGCGCCCCGTGCGGTACCGAACATAATACCCTCCATCAGCTCATTGGGGACGGCGGCGCAGTTTTGTGCAATAAACAGGCGGCTTCTCCGCGCCCCGGCATTATGGATGCTCTGGGCGAACAGTTCTTTGCCAGTGCCGGTAGGACCGCAGATCAGGACGGGCGAGCTTGTACGCGATGCTTTTTTGGCGAAGGAGACCGTCTCCAGGAACTGCTTGTTATGGCCGATCAGATCGCTGAAATGGTAGCGGGCGGAGCCTGCATGTTTTTTATCTTTGGCCGAGGAGGGGGTCTCGTAAATTTGATGGCGCAGATCCAGGATCTGATCGTGGAGCTGAACGATGCTCGTTATGTCTTTCGCCACCTCGAGAGCACCGATGACCTCTCCGTTATCCAGAAGCGGGTATGTGCTGTTGATGGTGGTAATTCTTTTGCCTGTGACGCTGACATAGGTTTGGATTTTCTCCCGGATCTCGACGCCGGTTTGGAGCACCTTCATGAATGTACTTGTTTCGTGGGTGAGCGAAGGGAAGAGCTCAAAGAAATTTTTCCCGACGACCTCCTCCCGCTGAAGCCCGTCTGTTTCCGCCATTTTGTCGTTATAGAAAATAGTGATGCCTTTGCGGTCGATAAGATGAACGCCGACATCGATGATATTCAGCACTTTCTCGAAATAAGCAGATCCATGCTCGTGCTGCCCTGACATCATGCACACCTCCTCATCATCGAAGGATAGGACGGTTCAGTTATTCACTTAGTACTATATGACTGGGGACGCTGGATAAGACCATGCCTAGGGATGTCTAACTTGAAAAATAAGGGCGGACATGCAAGAATTCAATATATAGGATGCGACGCGAGGAGATGTGGCCGGGAATGCCAGAAGAACAACGAATGGCTGTATTAGATGTACATATCGATCAGGCTGGTTACGAAGAGGCTCCGGATACGATCCGAAATATTCATTTTCAGGTGCGGCAAGGCGAGCTTGTTGGCCTGCTTGGACCGAACGGAGCCGGCAAAAGTACAACGATGAAAAGCATCCTGGGCTTGTTGAAGGATTTCAAGGGCACGGTTTCCTTTAGAGGGGAACGTAAAAGCTATGCCTACATTCCGGAGCATCCGATTCTGTATGACGAGCTGACGCTGTGGGAGCATATGGAATTCGCCGCTTCCGTCTATGAGCTGGATCGAAACGTATTTCTGGAGCGTGCGGACGATCTGCTGCACCGTTTTCGGCTGCTGGATGAGAAGCATCAATTGCCGGGGAAGTTTTCTAAGGGGATGCAGCAGAAAATTATGCTGATTCTCGGATTTTTGAATAAACCGGATGTGTATATCGTCGATGAGCCTTTCATTGGTTTGGACCCGAAGGCGATCAAGGATTTCTTGGGGATGCTGGATGAGGAACGCAAGCGCGGCGCCGGTATTCTGATGAGCACTCATGTGTTGGATACGGCGGAGAGAATTTGCAGCTCGTTCGTGCTGCTGTCGGGGGGAAGATTGGTGGCGGAAGGCACTCTGCAGGACATCAGGCAGCAGTGCGGCATGCCGGACGCGCCGTTATTCGACTGCTTCCACTCTTTATTGTGAGAGGGGGCGTGAACCTTGACTAACAGCTTTCAGATTTTTGCGCGGCGTGTTCGGTCCGATTGGTTGTATCAATATAAAGCTTTGCGAACAGCGGTGGATTGGATTATTGCCATTTATTTCGTCATTCCGCTGTTGATTGTGGCAGGCTATCAATATTACTCATGGTGGATGAGTCCGCCTTCCTGGTTTAGCATGATCCCGCTGTTCACTGTCGGCACGGTATGCTATCTGTTCACTTGGCTCGGAACGATTCGGTATTATGTCGAAGAAGGGGACCAGCTCTTTCTCAGACAGAACGAGGGATGGTTTCAGCATCTCATGCTGCTTGGCTACAGGTACTCGCTTGTGCTGCAAGGGGTCACAACGCTGCTGCTTATGCTTCTGTTCCTGCCCCTGCTGGTTAAGACGTATGCCTTTGGAGTGTCTCAGGCTGTCAGCCTCTGGCTGCTTACTTATTTGCTTAAAATTAATCTAGGCTTGCTTCGCCAACTGCTGGCACTGCGCTTTCGTGGTGTTGTGCTTTGGCTGCTGCGGATCGCGGCTTTTGCGGCGCTTTTCTTCCTGTATCAAACATTGGTTGCTGCGATTAGCCATAACACGAGTTATATTTGGGCGGTTTTGCTTGCTCTCTTGGCTTTGATTGTGTACTTAGGGAGAGTGCGGCTGCGTGAAAAGGGGACGTTCTTCGCGGACATCGCCAGAGAAAGAGATGCGCGGATGCGGATCGTCTCTCTGATGCTGATTCGCGTCGTGGAACGGAACAGAAGACCGAAGCGGAAGCGGCCGCTGTTGTTCAAGAGCTCTCAGCGTTTGTTCAAGGGAAAGGGCGCAAGCAACGGAATCGCCGATCTGCTCGCCAAATCCTTCTTTAGAAACGGTACGCAGTGGAAGCAGTCTCTGCAGTTTGCCGCCTTGATCAGCGGAGTTATGTTTATTTTGCCCGGATTTCTGAAAATTACGGTCTGGATTCTTGCAGCATGTCTGCTGTCCTTTTGGAGGAAATCGTTTTGCAAAGATGAGTTAACGGCACCGTTTCTGTCCCTCTTCTCAATTGAGGATACGGAGAAGCATCGAGCTCTTCAATTGGCGACTCCAATTCTTGTGCTTCCGGCGCTTATCTTGATTAGTTTGTTTTTGGGGATTTCTATGTTCACGTGGTGGGGGCCGATTATCATGATTGGAGCGGCAATACCTTTGGCTTACGGGACTTCTTCAGTTTTCACAAGCTGGTATTGAAGAGCGAGATACCTAGGGAAAGAACAAAGTTTCGGCTTTGTTCTTTTCGAGGTTGATTTCATGCTGGAACCATGGTATATTGCTATTCTGTCGTTGTGAGGCAAGTTGAAAGCAGCATGAAATGCTCTTCAAAAAAGATTAAAAAAAATACTTGCAAATCAAATTTCGACATGGTATATTACATTTCGCTGCTTCGGAAACGCGGCAGTGTACGAAAGACATTGATCTTTGAAAACTGAACAACGAGTGAGTAAACATGAACGAGCAATCGTTCAAACATGAGATTAATAATCTCGCTAGCAAGTCAATTGAGCTATTCAGCTTTCAATAAGGACGAGCAATCGTTCAACTATTATGGAGAGTTTGATCCTGGCTCAGGACGAACGCTGGCGGCGTGCCTAATACATGCAAGTCGAGCGGAGCACTTCGGTGCTTAGCGGCGGACGGGTGAGTAACAC
>NZ_JARADB010000012.1 GCF_028765165.1 Paenibacillus sp. MAHUQ-63
TTGACTGTTTGGTGATGATGGCGGAGGGGACCCACGCGTTCCCATCTCGAACACGACCGTTAAGCCCTCCAGCGTCGATGGTACTTGAACCGCAGGGTTCTGGGAGAGTAGAACGTTGCCAAGCAGACTATAAACCTTACAAGGAGAAATCTAAGTAAGGTTTTTTTACGTTATTTGAATGACCAGTCATACACATTAATTGGCTGGTTATAATCACCCTTAGCAACAGAAAATAGATGTGCTTTAAAAATTACGCTTAAGGGTGGGCTAATCACATGTCAAATCAACACAAGCGTCAATCCAGCAAAAAAAGCAATAATCAAAACAACAGCAGCAGTAGCAGCAATAGCAAAAAGACAAGCAGCAATAATGGCATTGATGATGCAAATATTAATTCTGGCGGCTAATAGGCAAATAGAAAGCCCGGGGGTGATTCCTCGGGCTTTCTCCTATGACACGCCGTTAAATATAAAAGCCCTCCACTTTAAAGGAGGGCATATATGAGATTTAATTTCTATAGCTATAATTTGGATAAGTGTCGATTCTTTGTTGTTGATTCGCGATAACGCTATTTTGCAAATTTTGTTCAAGCGATCTGCACATTTGAGAAATTTGCTCCATTTTTTGAATTGCCGTTTGGTGTCCTTGCAGAGCCGATTGAATGATTTGAGCTGCTTGGCGTTCTTTTTGAGCAAGTTGCTCTAAAACGAAGGCATTTTGTTGCTCTTGTTGCAGCATTTGTTGATACAGCTGAGAAGCTTGCTGCGTTTGATTCATAAGTTGACTCAGCATTTGTTCGCATTGATTAATTTGGCTAGCAATGTTTTGGTTCTGATACATAGGGGATGAACCTCCTTGTTTTTGAAATACATAACTATAATCTTCAATATTCTTTAATTTATTCAGGTATTTACCAATACAATTTCCAACAGCTGTACTTGGAAGATAACAAAGGGAGGCGACGAGTTTGTTGAAAAAGTATCTTTGAAATTTGACTAGTTCAGCAATCTCCGCATAAGAAATCTATTTCGAATGGAACTTAATGTTAGTTCGATACACGGCTTCCCAAAAAGGAGCGTTACTTTTCAAGTAAGCCGACTACAACCGGATGGGACCCGATCGGATCGCAAGAGCCTACGGAGAATTGATGAATCGATTGGGGTGCCATTATCGCTGATTTGATGGGGGTACAGAAGCCACAAGGACTGATTGGCCTTCACACCAATATGCCTGGTGCCGTTCCAGTCGTAATTGATAAGGCGCTTCAGTCAGGCAGCGGCTGTCCGTCAGGTCTCTCAGGGGATGAGAGGCACGCGTGCGAGCAGCTGAAGTTCTTCAACATGCAGCTTGCCTATTCCCAGATGATGGGTTCACGCCCTCAGACGTTGACCCGACTACCAGATTCGCCAGTCGGCTTGGCGGCCTTCATGCTTGACCATGATGCAAGAGCCTGGAACTCATGACGGAAAGCCCGGGGGTCTCTCCCGAGACGATATCCTTGATAATATTACGCTCTACTGGCTGACGAACACGTCGATCTCATCTGCGCGTCTCTATTGGGAGAATAAACATCCCTTTTTCAGTGTCAAAGGGGTCACGCTGCCGGTCGCCGTAAGCGCCTTTCCTGACGAGCTATATCAAGCGCCGAAGAGCTGGGCGGAGAAGGCGTATCCGAACCTTATTTACTACAATTAACCAGTAAAAGGCGGCCACTTCGCGGCATGGGAACAGCCCAAGCTCTTCGGGGATGAACTGCGCAGGGCTTTTCAACCTATGAGGTGATATACGTTCATTTATGAAGCGCCGCGATATTCGCGGCGTTTATTCTATACCTAGATGATTTTGCAACATTACCTATCTTTTAAACGTTTGTATATTGTAAGTACTCAATCATATAGGAGAGAAATCATATGATGAAAAGGTATAGTAAACAAGCAGTGGCATATCCAATGTTAATTGCGAGTATGCTCATGTTCACAGCGTGTACATCTACTGAACAACCAGCAGCGAGCGAAGCTGCTCCAATAGCCAGCACCACACCTAGTGCAGCAGTTGAACCTTCAACTGCACCTAGTGCAGCTCCAACTGCTTCAACGAAGCCGGCATCAACGCCGAGCGGTAACATCCATGTAAACCCGGTTAACTCAGAAACAACGTCCGTTACTAAGCAAATTAAAGAGATGTTGGAATTGGCAAAGTTAGGTAAAGTGGCTGGCATTGAGTTTGCTGCAGAAACAAGCTTCACGGATGATGTGGAGAAGGCATGGGGGAAAGTTGATCATAAAGATGTGGTAGGAAGTACGATTTATGCGACATATACCAAGAAAAATGCAGTTATTGGCTTCAATAAGGGCGAACAAATCGTTGATATTCGCTCCAGCGCACCCAAGCTGCAAACACTAACATTGAATCAAATTGAACAAGCTTTAGGAAAACCAGCGGATACGAAGGTCAACGGGGATGATATGATTTATATTTATCAAGCAACCGATGCATTTCAGCTGAAATTTATTATTCCCAAATCAAGCGGCAAAGTAGATCACATTTCTGTTTTTGATACCAAGCATTCCGTCAACAACATGGTTGGATAAATAAAAGAAAGAGCCTGAGGCCGTCTCTCTCTAGTGAGGGGAGACGGCCTTTTTGGCTTTGACAGATTGCGTTCTATATCGATATGGAAAGTTTCGCTTCTTGGAGAAGGATTTCATCCTTATAATAAGAAGAAGTGGAAGTCATTGGCTTTAGGTTGCGCATATAATCATCTGATAACGAGGTGGGATACCGAAATGACGGAACGATTACCGAAAGTCGTGAGTATCGCTATTCACAGGTTAGGCGAATCGCTGCGAACGCGAATACCGGATACCGTAGAAGCAATCTATGTGTATGGCTCTACTGCACTCAATGCTTATATCGAAGGCTCGAGCGATATCGACTTTCTCGTCTTTGTGAATCGAACGTTAACCCCGTCTGACATTCAATTGATTCGCGACGCTCACGCGGATATCGAACCGGGGAGTACGGCCTTGCGCTGCTGCCGGAACGTTGGCATGGTCTCATCCGCGAAGCGATCGCAATCAAGCGTTTAGCGGAGGCAAGAGAATATGATTCGCAATTGAAGCGGCTGCAGGATTTGGTTGAGCTGCTGCGCCTAATCCATGTGGAGAGTAACAGGTTTCTGCACAATGAAACTGACATTTAAGCTTAGCAGAGGAGATAGCCATGAAATTTCTACAAGGTAACATCTCGGCCAGGTTCAAGGTGATTTATGGTGTATTTTTCCTAGTCATCATCTCATCAACGGTGTGGCTGTCCTATTTAAGCTCGAAGGGAGGAATGGAGGATCAGCTGCGGCGCACGAATACAGCGCTGCTCCATTTGAGCCAGCAGAAGATTGAAATGATGCTGCGTGAAATCGATACGAGTACGATTAATTTCATACAAGAACCGGATGTCGAGCTTTTCTTGAATGGACGTTACGCGAGTGATGAGCTGCGCCTCAATTATTTCCGCATTCTGAATACCCGATTTAAGACGCTGATGTTTGCCAACAGCAACATTTCTTCGTTCTATTTGTATTCTCTGGCGAACAAGAGCTTGTTGACGGATGTGACGTATTCGGACGAGTCCAGCTTCTACGATATGGCATGGCATGATGCTTATGTAAGCATGAAGGGCTACGGTGAATGGCTCGACACCAGGAAGGTAACCGAGGTCAGCTCCGGGCTGCAAATTGAGAAAAATATGATTACTTTGATCCGTACATATCCGCTGATCAGTCTGCCGCAGTTCCGTAAAGGCGCCATTATTGTCAATGTTGCGGAAAGCACGCTTTCCAATTTGATTCAAGATGTGGATCAGCAAAGGGCAGGGCAAACCTTGGTCATTAATGACAAAGGGACGATTATTTCCTCACAAAACAAGGAGCACCTCTTCCATTCGTTAAGCATGATACCCGGCGCCCCGAAATTGAGTGAATTTAAAGATAGCGGTTATCTAACTACGCATGCGCAAAGTGGAAGCTATACTACTTTTTATTTGACTTCCAATTATAATGGCTGGAAATACATCAGTATCGTCCCTGACCCCGTCATGAATCGTCCGCTTCAGCTCGTCCGCAACTTACTTCTGGCCGTGACTGCGGGGATGTTCCTGCTGGCGATTGTCATTGTATTTGCGGTAAGCAATTACACGTTCCGGCCACTTGAGCTGTTCTTTCGGTCGGTAGCAGGTAAGAAATCGGTTCGTTCCGGCGATCTGACGTACATGGAGCAGTTTTTCAAACAGATGATATCTGATAATGAATCGCTGCAAAAGCAAATGACGGATAGCTTGCCTGCCCTGAAGTGGCGTCTGATTATGAGCCTGCTGATGGGGGATAGAACGAATTACGATCGGATGCGGCCTTATTTCCATACGCTCGGTATTGACTTATACCACAATCAATTCATCGTGATGGTGATTGAGTTGGATCCCGTCCAAGAGACCCACACGCCGCGAGATATCTATTTGTTTACCTATGCCATAAGCAATGTAGCGGATGAATTCATCGCCGGGGTCTGTAAGGGCACATCCGTGGAGTTAACCGACGGGCGCGTTACTGTCATTATGAGCTTTGAAACGGAGGATTCGCAAGGCAATCTCATTCAAGCTCTGCAAGTTGCTGATTTGGTGAAGAATTATGTAGCCCTTCATTTCAAACAAACCGTTACTATCGGTGTAGGCAGCTTGCATTCGCATCTGGAAGGCATCCAGTCCTCCTATGAAGAAGCGTTGAACGCACTCAGATACAAGCTGATCATGGGCGATAACACAATTGTCTCCATCGACGATATCGCAGGCAGTAATTATAATGAGAAGTTTTACCGGATTACCTCGCTAATTGATTCTGTGGTCAACCTGATTCGGGATACGGATAAAATAAAGCTTCGTTCTCAGCTGGATAAAGTTTTCGGCGAAGTCGTGACTAATAATGTTCCGCCGGAGTTGATTAAGCAGATGTGCATTCAGATGATCATGAAGTCCATCAAGGTCATTTCGGATAAGGGGCTTGAGATCAAAGAATTCCTGGATCCTAAGGAAAATATATATGACCGGATTGAGTGCTGCGTCAAAGTGGCGGAACTGAAGAGCTATATGTCCGACTTCCTGCATCAGCTCATTGTGCGCACCGAAGAGAAACGGCTCGCCAAAGGGCATCACGATACCATTCAACAGGTACTGGCGTACGTAGAAGAGCATTATATGGATAGCGACCTCTCACTCAACCTCTTGGCTGCGCAATTTGAGTTAAGCGTTCCTTATTTGAGCAAGCTCTTCAAGGAAACGACAGAAACGAATTTCATGGATTGTCTGATTCAGATCCGCATGGAGAAATCCAAGGAGCTGCTGCTCCATTCGAAACAGAAAATCAACCTCATCGCGGAGAGCGTAGGCTACAACAACGTCCAGAGTTTCATTCGCATTTTCAAGAAATATACAGGCCAAACGCCAGGCGAATTCAGGGAAAATCTTAAAAAAGGCGAAGAGGATAAAAATGGCGAATACGAAACCGGTTAAAAAAGGTGCGTTCTATAAAAAGTGAATATTTCCCTATGCAAACCGAAAGCGCTACCATGAAAGGGCAAGTTATTGACCAGAGAGGAGGTAGAAACATGAAATCACAAACCGTCGGTGCCACCAGCACACAAGCGAATGCCGGAAAGAAGGAACAAACATCCAAGCTGAAACTTGCCTGGAAATATGTAAAACGGGATAAATATTTGTACCTGCTGCTGCTGCCTATCTTTACTTACTATTTCATCTTTAAGTACACACCGATGTTTGGAGAGATCATTGCCTTCAAGAATTACCGTTTCGCCGACGGCATATGGGGGAGTCAATGGGTTGGACTGAAGCATTTCAACAGACTGTTCACGAGTCCGGATTTCTTCAATGTATTGAAGAACACGCTTCTACTGAATGTGTACAGTATCGTGTTCGCTTTCCCAGTACCCATTGTGCTGGCCATTATTTTAAATGAAGTACGCTTGGAATGGTATAAGCGAACGATTCAGAATCTGCTCTACGTTCCGCATTTCATCTCCTGGGTGGTGCTTGGAGGGATTGTTATCGCACTTTTGTCTCCATCCACGGGAATTGTCAACATTGCTTTAATGAAGCTGTTTGGCATTGAGCCGATTTATTTCATGGCAAGCACCTTCTGGTGGCCGATTGCGTTCATCCTGTCGGGGATCTGGCAGAATGCCGGTTGGGGAACGATTCTATATCTGGCCGCCATGGCAGGAATTGATCCTCAGCTGTATGAAGCAGCTAAGATTGACGGCGCGAGCAAGCTGCGGCGCATCTGGCACGTTACGCTGCCGGGGATCCGCTCCACGATTGCTATTCTGCTGATCCTGCGCGTAGGTCAGATGATGGATGTCGGATTCGAACATATATTCGTCTTGCAAAATAAAGCGGTCTCCGAGGTTGCGAACGTAATCAGCACCTATGTCTATCATGTCGGTCTGGAAGGTTCGCAGTACAGTTATACGACAGCGCTCGGTTTGTTTCAATCCGTCATTGGCTTGATCCTGGTCGTGAGTGTGAATCGATTAATTAAAGCCTTGGGCGAGAACGGGCTATGGTGAGGAGGGGAATGCGGTGTCAAACAGTCGGAGCTCGGCAGGTAAGCTGGTTTATGGCGTAGTCTATGTGCTGCTGGCGGCACTTGCCATGATCACTTTGTTCCCTTTCATCCATGTGCTAGCTACCTCTATAAGCAGTTCTCGTGCCATTATGTCAGGTGAAGTCTTCTTATGGCCGAAGGAGATCACGTTCACCTCTTTTACGAATTTGATTGAGGACGGCCAGCTGTTTAAAGCAATGAAGAATACCCTCATCATTACGGTAGTTGGCACTTCCATCAACCTTGTAGCGACAATCATGGCGGCCTATCCGTTAAGCCGGAAGCGGCTCAAGGGCAGGAACATACTTCTGATGATCATCACTTTCACCATGTTATTCGGCGGTGGGCTCATCCCTAACTATATCCTCATCAAATCATTAGGCATCATGAACACCTACTGGGCTCTATGGCTGCCCGGTCTGCTCAGCACCTACAACTTCTTCGTTATGAAATCGTTCTTCGAAGGCCTGCCTTCGGAACTGGAGGAATCCGCGGCGATCGACGGAGCTAATGATCTGTTTATTATTTGGAAAATTATTCTCCCGCTCTCGATGCCGATTATTGCGGCGCTAACCCTATTTTATTCGGTAACCTGGTGGAACTCGTATATGAACGTTCTCATGTATATTACGAATTCGGGTAAGCTGTCTCTGATGGTCAAGCTGCTGCAGATGATCGATACCACAAGCCAGAATCTGCTTAATACGAATGCAACCAGCGGGAGCGAAGGGGCCTCCATGCAAACCATGGTAACGCCGGAGGGATTGAGGGCCGCTGCGATCATTATCTCGGTGCTGCCGATTCTATGTGTATATCCGTTCTTGCAGAAATATTTTGTGAAAGGTGTCTTAATTGGTTCGATTAAAGGCTAATCAGAAAGTCCATTCTTCTTGCTGGAGGCGAAGTTTCGATGATTAAACAAAAGCACGTAGCATTAACGCTAGTCGCTTCTTTATTCGCAATAGCAGCTTGTACCTCGCCAAGCAGTTCAGATCAACCAGGCAAGGTTTCCGGAGAGAACAAGAAGCTGGAGGTCAGTGTCTCCATCCTTGACCGCGGTCAAGTGGCTAGTGACGAAGGGACTTATGAGAGCAACCGGACTACGAAATACATTAATGAGAAATCGGGCATTCAAGTCAAGTGGGTTCCCATCCTGCGGACCGAATCCACGAAGAAGTTGAATACACTCATCGCTGCCGGCGAAGCACCGGATATGATGTGGGAATTCGGACGGGATTATATGGCGACCTTGAAGGAGCAGGGAGCTATTCAGCCGATCGATGAATACATAGAGAAATACAGCACCTCATACAAAGCTTATCTGAAAGCGCATCCAGAGTTGAAGCCGTACACGATGTTCGACGGTAAAACCTATATGGCTACAAGCGCGCGGGGCATCGATTCAATTGCGAATCACGGCATGTGGATCCGCCAAGATTGGCTGGATAAGCTGGGTTTGAAGGCACCGACGACGATGGATGAGATGGTCGATGTCATGCGGGCTTTTAGGGATAAGGATCCGGATGGCAACGGTAAGAATGATACCTTGGGAGCTGCTTTCAATTATAACTACGCAGGCATTATTCAAGCGATGTATGCCTCTAACAAAGGGAATTGGTATCTTGACAATGATAAAATCGTGTATGGCGGCTTGACGGACCGGTATACGGATGTGCTTGCCCAGCTCAAACTGTTCTTCGATGAAGGCCTGATTGACAAGGAATACATTACGGACAAAAACTTCCAGAAGGAAAGACAGTTGTTCGTGACAGGAAAAGCGGGCATCTATTTCGCCAGCTGGAATATTGGTCCTGAATACCGTGAATTGAAGCAAAATGTTCCTGCCTCGAAGCTAGTCCCTCTGGAGCCGGTCTCAACCAAGTATGGCAAGTTTGGCTTGTATCAAGAACCGCCGGCGAACCGTTTGATTGTGTTCAATAAAAACATGAAGAACCCGGAGGCTGCTATCAAACTGTTGGACTGGTGGATTGACAAAAATTGGTTCGATGTCAAGTTCGGCACGGAAGGCGTTCATTACAAGCTGGTTAATGGTGTTCCACAAGCCATCGATGCCGAGAAGAATAAGAAGGAAACGATCTATGCTTCTGAGTATGCCGTGCTGGATCAATGGAGTCCAAAGCCGGAGGATTTTGCCGTGATGGCAGCGACGGATGCGATTTCTCAGGAATATGCCAAGGTGCAGGGGGAATCGCTCAAGGTGGCCATGAAGAATAAATACAGACGCGATATTCCGTTTAACCCGACATTCCCAGAGTTAAGTGAAACTTCTACGTCATTTGGCCCATTGGCTGATGATATTGAAACCAAAGTCATAACAGGCGGTGCCCAATATTCGCCGCAATGGGGAATGGAGCAGCTTCGCAAGGAATGGAAACGTCTTGGCGGCGATAACGTCGATAAATTAGCGCAAGAATGGTACCAGAACAATGTGAAGGGCAAATAAGCTTCATAGACGGCTAGGCAGCCTCCCGATTCGAACAGGGGTCGGGGGGCTATTTCATACGAATGAAGGAGTGTCTTCGACTATGACCATTGACCCGAACAAGATGCTGCTCGAACAACTTAACAGATGGCATGCGGAATATACGCCAGAGCTGAGAATGGTTCGCAAGCCTTTCCATACCCCGGGTTACCACAGCACATTGAAACATGTAGCTTTTACGCATCCTACTTTAGCGGCTTGCGTTTATGCATTGGGGCTGTTAGACAGCCGGCAGCCTCCTCATGTGGAAAGAGCGCACGGAATACTTGAGCAAGTGATCAGCTTGCAGGATCAAGACCCCGAGAGCGCGACCTTCGGGATCTGGTCTTGGTTCTATGAGGAGCCGCTCGAGAGGATGGCTCCTCCGGACTGGAACTGGGCCGATTTCTGCGGGAAGCGGCTGGTGCTGGCCGAGCAAAGGCATTCCGACCTATTGAGCGCGGAACTGCGAGAGGTCATTCGGCATGCGCTTTACTGCTCGTGTGACGCCATAATCAAGCGTAATGTCGGTCCCGGCTATACGAACATTGCCATTATGGGCGCCTTCGTCACTTTGCTCACGGGCGAGGTTTATGGGGAAGAGAAATATTTGAATTACGGACTGAACCGATTGCGACTTTTCAGTGAGTATACCAAGCAGCTTGGCACGTTTCAAGAGTACAATAGCCCGACATATACCATCGTAGCGATTCAGGAATTGTCCAGCATTTATACGGCGACCCAGCTCGTTGAAGCGAAGCAGCTCAGCACGGAGATGCTGGATGTCGCTTGGGGGCTGGTAGCCAACCACTTCCATGCCCCCAGCAAGCAGTGGTCTGGACCGCACAGCCGTGCCTATTCTACGTTAATGACACCTGAAATTTTGTCTTTCATTCAGATCGCCAGCCAAGGTGCATTGCACTTTATGCCAGATGACCAGCTGAAGTACAACCTGGATTGGTATGGGAATGAAATTCGGTGCCCTCTGAAATACATACCGGCGTTCAGACACACAGAAACAGATGAGCATGTACAGATAATTAGCAAAGACGAGATGGGAAATCCAGCTAACCAAGCAACCACGTATATGGATGGCTCAGTTAGTGTGGGAACTTTCAGCAAGGATGTGATGTGGAATCAACGCCGCAATTTATTAGCTTATGTGCGTAATGGCGAGGCATCCACCTATATTCATTTGCGCCTGCTTCATGAGGGCTACGATTATTCTTCCGGCATTTTTACGAGCGTGCAAAAAGGCAAGGATGTGTTGTTCGGGATCGGATTTTGCACGAATGGCGGCAATACGCATATTGGACTCGATCCCATCGACGGGACCATCGAATCATCGGATCTCCGGGTTCGCTTCGAAATTGGCGGAAGTCTGAATGACGTAAGAGCGGAAACTTTATTGAGGGATGCCGAAGCTGTCGTTGTTCATATCGCAGACCAGACGCTGCATGTGAAGAAGCTATTCGCTGCCGTTAGCGGGGAACAGCTGGGCTGGGAGCTCGGGCAGGAGCAGGATAAGCTGTTCCTGGACTACGTCATCTACGCTGGAGATAAGAAGAGATTTGACTTTCTTAGCCTGCAGCAAGCGCTGCTTATGTTTGCGTGGCGTTTGGGCCAGACACAGCCTGGAGAGCTTGACGCTGCAGCTTCCGTCATACAAGTGAGAATGATTGCGGAAGACGAAGGCGGTGCAGATGAAATGGTAGAGGTGCAGGCGGAATTCCGTGCTCCGGGCCGCTCGGCGCTTCAATTGACCTTACCCGTGAAGCCTGCTGAGAAACAGTCGATGCTGCGTGCTCGGGGTAAGTAAGCCGATCGTTGATGTTGAAATGATAAGAAACGGAGTGATCCCATATGGCCAAAGGATCTACGATTCATAATGAGTTTCATCGGTTTGACGATGCCTATACGGGTCGTTCTATAATTCGTTTGACAGCGCCGGAGCAAGTGAATCATCATCCCTATTTCTATTATAAAATGATAACCAACGATAACCGCTACCTGATTTACACCAGTGAGCGTGAGGGACTGCGACAGCTTTACCGAATGGATCTGCACGACGGATCCGCTTTACAATTAACCGAGGGGCCGGACATTCACGATTTCAGCTGCAGTCTGACGAGTGACGATGGCTACCTCATCTATTGCAGGGATCAAAGGATCATACGCTTGGAGATGACTACGCTCAGGGAAGAGGTCTTATATACATCCCCTGCCGGGTGGAAGTCGAATGCGAACCCCGGTCTCAGCTCAGACGATAAGTTTATCGTCTTGGTGGAGACGAATGAGAAGGATGTCGTCCGGCCTACGGGGGATTGGTCCAGCTTCGACCTGCAATGGGCAGCTAAGCCCCACTGCCGAATCATCTATCTGGATATCGAACAGCGAACAAGCCATATCGCTCATGAAGAGCTGAACTGCTGGCTGGGGCATCCGCAAATTCGTCCGCACGATCCTGCAACGATTTTGTTCTGTCATGAAGGTCCAGGGCATAAGATCGACGCCAGGCTCTGGCTGGTCCAGAAGGACGGGACCCGGCTCCGCTGCGCGAAGGAGCAGACGCACGATGAGCTCATCACGCATGAATATTGGCTGGCTGATGGATCCAGATTTGCTTATGTCTACCGGCATAAGGATGATCTCTATCACGAAAGTATTCGGTTTATGGATCCCGAGACGTTGAAGGAAGAAGTTTGGATGAACTGCTCCAAATATTGTCACTTTATTTCAAATGCCAATCATACGCAAATCGTAGGGGATGGACAACTGCCGGAGCAGCATTTCATCTATTTAGTGGATGTAGCCAAGCGGCAAGAAGAACGGCTATGCTCCCATGGAACGAGCTGGAGGTCATATGGGAATACTCAGGATGCCCATCCGCATCCAGCCTTTGCTCCAGACGGTTCGTTCATTATATTTACATCCGACATGGAGGGAATTCCTTGTATTTATAAAGTGGATTTGACGTCATGAGATTTCTCTGATCATGGCTTTAGTAAGGCTAGGGGGAAGAGCCCCCTAGCCTTACTTTGTTAACATGCTCAGAAAGAGATAACCTCTCCATCATAAGGAACGAAAGCAGCATGTTCGAGGCCGCGCACCTTCAGAAAGGATTGAAGATGATGGCGTTTGAAGGTACAGTGGCTGATTGCATCCATATGTACGGCAACCAATCTCGTGGACGGAGATATGCGGGCAATACGAACCATATCTTCGGCTGTCATTGTGATGATGGTTCCTAAAAGCATCTGCGCGCGTGGCGTATTCAAAACCGCGATATCCGGTTGAACGTCTCGGAACACCGCTTCAATAGCTGACGTGTAGATGCAGTCGCCGACGATGTAAATGGTACCATCCGCCGGTGTGCTTAATAGAAATCCGGATACGGGGCCGAGCAGTTTGGCCGTAACGCCTGGCGCGTGCTGACCTTTTACCCGCTTCATCTTTATGCCGCACCATGCATAAGAATCGTGAATGGCAGATACATGAAGGAAACCGGCCTTCACTAAAAAGGCTTCATCCTCGGGTTGACAAAAGACAGGTATTCTCTTATTCAGAACGGAGAGAGCCTTCTTATCCAAGTGGTCAAAATGCCGGTGCGTCAGTAGAATAGCGTCCATATCATCGAAAAAATGCAGCGGAACAGGCAGAGGGGTTAACGGATTTCTGCGAAGTGTACGAGTGAAAGGTACCGGCGGGAGCTCACCGGGATCACTTAACATAGGGTCAATCAGTATGTTAAGGCCGTTCATGGTCAAAACCGATGTAGCGTTACGAATGTGTTGAATGGAGATAGTCATCGGGATCCTCCTTACATTTTAATACCGACCGGTCTGTTTTTTAAATTAGCATAGTTTTGTATACGAATCAAGCCTTTATTTTCTCACGCCTCACATACCGGTTGAACGCGACAGGTGAATATGTTATTTTAAGACCAATCGGTACTTTTTGAAATGAGGGAGACACATGGGCAAAGGGCAAGACACGAAGGAACATATTATTCGCCAGTCCGCTGGTTTATTTAATACGAAGGGGTATACAGGTACGTCTCTGTCGGAGATTATCGAGCGCAGCAATGTTCGTAAGGGAGGTATCTATAATCATTTCGAAAATAAAGACGAGATTGCGCTGGCTGCATTTGATTATCTGTTCACACAATTAAAAGACCTGTTAACCAAGGCCGTGACTGAGCAGTCTGAGCCAACAGAGAAAATACTCGCGATCTGCGAAGTTTATATTCGGCTAGTTGAAGAGAATGTTTGTGAGGGCGGCTGTCCCATTATGAATACCGCAATTGAGAATGACGACGGTCACCCGATGCTTAAACAAAGGGCTCAGCTTGCTATGAGTGAACTCATGTCGGGTCTGGGGACGATCATCCAGGAAGGCATGAAGCGGGAGCAGTTCCGCAGCGACTTGGATGCGGATGAGGCGTGCGGTGTGATCATCGCTCTAATCGAAGGAGGGGTTATGTTAAGCAAATTGTATAATGACAATAAGTATATCCGATATTGCACGAACCACGTAAAGGCATATATACATGGAAGTATGGATGCGGCATATGATGGGTATTAACCTACTTGAAGAGGAGTTGCTTTTCTATGCCGATTTCATCAGGGACCCACTTGCTGTATACGGTTCGTCCGGGTGATACGTTGTATACGATTGCCGAACAACTGGGCACCAACATACAGTCGCTGATTCAGATTAATGCGTTATATCCGTCTGTAGCAGACCCTAACCGAATCTTTCCCGGTCAAGTACTAGTCGTGAGATTGCCGGGTATGGCGGAGAAAAGCTCTGCTCTATATCAGGTTCAGCAGGGAGATACCCTATTCAGGATCGCCGAACGGTTCTCTGTAAGCGTCGATATGTTAGCCGCGCTTAACCAAATCCAGCATCCGGATATTCTCCGGGTTGCACAGCTGCTATATATTGCCGCCTTCGTCTATGAAGTAGAGCAGGGGGACTCTCTGTACGAAATCTCCCGCCGTTTCGGGACGCCGATGAGCGAATTGATCCGAGCCAACCGCAATCGCCAGGGGTTATCACCGGATGTCATTTATCCCGGTTTTCGTTTGGTCATCCCGCTTCCGTCCTCGACGAATATTGTCGTGTCTGAGCCTTTGCCCGGAACAAGGATTGCTCCCGGACAGCATTTGATGGGCAGCGCCAGAGCGTTCGAAGCGACGATAAATTACCAAATTCGCGATGCGATGGGGCGCTACATAACGGCAGAACGGACGGCAACGACGGCAGAAGGCGCTCCGGCCTTTGGCGTATTCGACGTACCGCTCCAGTTTGATCAATCTCCCACTACAAATAACGGTACATTGATGGTGTACACTCGCAGCGCCCGCGATGGCAGCATTCAAGATTTGGTCGAGGTTCCCGTCACTTTTTAACATATGCAAAGGCTGCCCTTGAAAGGCAGCCTTTTAGTTTGTCAAAGTTCACGAATCCTTATATTGCGCCATCGGCAAGCCGCATTCGGCCCCCAGCGCGCTTCGCCCATTCCGGGATCGTTATCATGGATTTCGAAGGCAATGTGCCCTTTGGGGCCTAGCAGCTCTCGAACGGCTGAAGCATCGTACAAGGGGTGATTTAACGTTGCCGTATCTATTTCAGAAACTTTCGTACCGTTGATATGGACGGTGATCCGCGGTGATGCCCCTTCAACTCGAATCTTGAATTCATTCCAATGGTTCCACTTCCAAATAGACAGGAACTGCTCGCCGGTTGCAGCATATGGAAGGAGAGCGGGCTTGTCAGGCGTCAGGGCCTCGATGGACGTCGCAGCATCCTCCAGCTTTAGTCCAATAGGTATACCTTGCTCATCGTACTGGGCATCTAGGGTGAAATTGATGCCATGGAAGCCGCCGATGCCATTGCCGTAAATACCGCCTATATTTCCCGAACGCCGGTGATCCAACAGGATTTGGAATCCCTGCGAACCAAGTGCAGAAGCGCGTAATAGAATACCGGTATCCGCCGGCCAGTCGGGACGGGCTTCCAAGAGCAGCTCGAAGTCGCCGTATACCTCATCGCTGAGGAGATAACCGCCGTATCCGCATCCGGGTGGATCCTGCCGCCCTATAATGGCCCTGTCCTCAATCGTCCATAATCCAGATGTCCGTGCGGCTTGCCGGTAGGTTTCGGTTGTCATATCCGGGTTAGGCCCACCTGGGGTACGGGGAACGGGCAGTCGAGGGACGGAGTGCCAGCCTGCGAGCGTTTCTCCATCGAAGATTGGGGTAAACGTACCGTCACTTTTGTACATAGGAGACCTCCTAATAAGGGTAGGTTAACGTCCATCTATCACAAGGGAATATTAAGTTCAGCGGCGATCTTACGGATGTAATCGGAAGCTTGCCGATATTGTTCGTTAGTCGATAAATGCTCGATGATCAGTGTCGTATCCGGATGCAGCTTATGTAATTCCGTGAGGAAAGCACGATAATCGAGGTTACCTTGACCCGGAATAACCTCATCCAGATGAACGGTCAAATGGCTTCTAAGAAGAATATCTTTCGCATGACAATTTCGGATGAAGGGACCCAGCTTTTTGAAAAAATCGCGAATCATGTCGCCATTCCGGTAATAAATTCGCGGACTGCTGACGATATTCACAGGGTCGAAGTGAACGCCGAAGCCTTTGCGGTCAATAGCTTTGATCAACGAAAGGTAGGAGTCCGCAGAATCCGGGAATACCCACGGCATCATTTCTAAGGCAAATACGGTGCGCTCCGGGTTTACGGCATCGATGATTTCCCGCGTCGTCTCCACAATCAATTCAAACGTTTCGTCGCTAAAGTTATCCGGATCGGGTCCATCCCATTGGGCGCCTCGCGATCCGGCGATATTGACGCAGCATTGGGCGCCAATCTGCTCGGTAAGCTCCAGTCTCTGGATACAGTAGGATACAGCTTTGCGTCTTGTCTCTTCATCACGACTGATAGGATTGCTCCAAGCACCGACTTCAGAGATCAAAATATCATACTGTTTAGCCGCAAGCAGGTAATCGTCAAGCTGGGCGATATCTTCATTTCCGCTGATGGGGCATGTGGTTGCCCGAAATCCCGCTTCTTTGAGCGCGTTCGCCCAAGTATCCGGATTTTTTTGCTCAAGAAAGACCTGACCGCCAAGGCGCATGTGAAATCCCATCCTTTGTCCCGTTGGTTATATATGGCAAGTATTCGTTTGTGCTGCAATTATATCATAAACGCGCGTTCATTCAATAAGATTATTAAAACCGATAGAAAATTATTCATTTGTTTTGGGAAATAAAGGATTGACAGTACTTTAATAGACTATGTATGATAACATCATAAACGCGCGTTTACGAAAGAGGTCAATCATCCATGAGAAACTCTAAGATCAAGAGTGAGGAGATAGCCCGAATTGCCGGGGTGTCCAGAAGTACAGTTAGCAGGGTAATCAACAATTATTCGAATGTACCGGCCGAAACACGGGACCGCGTCATGAAAGTGATCCAGGATTATAATTATGTTCCTTCCGTATCTGCCCAAGTGCTGGCGGGTAAACGTGTCCGCACGATAGGACTGTTTCTTAACGAACCCGGCAATGTTTCCGGCGATGTCCTAACGAACATGCTGCTTGTCAGCGTGATCGAGAATGCTTCGGAGAAGGGCTATTATACACTGGCACATATTATTCGTGATATCGAGAATGCAGATACGAAGAAAAGTGTCAAAGAAATTTTCATTCAAAACAGGATCGATGGAGGCATCTTCATCGGAACAGCGATCAAAGAACCGCTCATCGAGGAATTGGTCGCGGAAGGATACATTGTCGGCGTCTTTGACCAGAAGCATATGGATAACCCGCAACCCAATCGGATTGTCGCCAATTTTAACAATGATTCAGGTATGAAGCAGGCTGTCGCGTATTTGCACGGACTTGGCCATACCCAAATTGGTATTATCAATGGGGATATGAAGCGCTTATCCGGTCCAACGAAATACGAAGGCTTCCAGAAAGCGATGAGCATGTGCAATCTGCAGATTAACCCGGACTGGGTACTGTCGGGCGATTTCCATGAAAGAAGCGGCTATGAAGCCATTCATACGCTTTTGCGTAAACCGAACAGCCTGCCGACTGCCATTATCGCCGCCAATGATTCCGTCGCTTTTGGCGCAATCCGTGCGCTTAAAGAGAATGGGCTAGAGGTACCCAAGGATATATCTATTCTCGGTTTCGACGATCACGTGTTAAGCGCCAAACATCATCCCGCCCTTACAACAATTCGCGTCGATTTCGGCGATATGCTGAAGCATTTGACGGCAGACGTGATCGCCAAAATAGAACGGGAAACGTCGGATATTAAAGAAATCACCATTGAGTGCAGCCTGGTTGTCAGAGACTCGTGCAGAAGGATCTAAATTTTTTTGTCGTATCATAAACGCGCGTTCACACATGTACATGCCAAGATCGATTGTATGAATAGCGCATGAATCATTCGGTTAGGTGTCCACCGCTTCAACAAACCCTTGGTGTTAAGCAGCGATAAAAGGCTGTGTCACAATAGCATTTAAAAGATAAGGGAGGAATTGCAAGTGAAAAAGAGGATCACCAAACGAGTTCTGCCCCCCGCTTTGGCCTTGCTTATGGTTCTAGGTATTGCAGCATGCGAAAGCGCTCCCACAGCGTCCGATGCAGGTCAAACAGCCGCCGCTAGCGGAACCCCTAATAACACAGACCCTTCCGGAAAGTATGAAAAGCCGATAACGATGTCATGGGCCGTCCAAACCGCGGCCGCCTCCAAGCTTTTAGACAAGGAGACTTGGGAGGATAACCGCTGGAGCCGATTGATTAAAGACAAGCTCAACATCGATCTCAAGGTTGCCTTCTCTGCGGACAGCAGTACGGACGCATACAAAAACAAGCTGAATGCCGTCATCGCTTCCGGCGAACTGCCGGATATATTCAAAACGCAGGACGCTAACGTTTTCTTGCAGCTGGCACAGAACGGACAGCTTGCCGATCTCACCGATGTCTTCAACAAATATGCCTCTGATTCACTGAAGGAATATCAGAAGAGATTCGCCGATTCATTCAAGGGCGCCACGATTGACGGCAAGCTCTACGCCATACCGCGTATGAACGACAACTTCCACGAAGCGCCATTTCTCTGGATTCGGGAAGACTGGCTGAAGAACACGAATTCGCAGCCTCCGAAGACCATTGAAGAAATGGTCGCTCTTGCCGAGAAGTTCGCTACCGGTGACCCGGATGGGAACGGCATCAATGGGGACACTTACGGACTTGCTCTCAACAAGGATCTTATCCGACAAAATCACGGCAGCATTCTGGGGCTAGTCTCTGCATTTGGCGTTCCCGGACGTGACGAGAGTATGTTCTACCGCGACGAGAATGGCAAAATGACGTTTGCTTGGATCCAACCGAACATGAAGCAAGCGCTCTCTTTGTTGGCGGATATGTATAAGAAAGGCCTGATTAACAAGGAGTTTACCGCCAAAAATGAATCCGCGCTGGTTGAAGATATTACGAGCGGTAAGATCGGCATGGCTTACGGCAGCAACTGGGGTACCTGGTACCCTTATAATAATGTTTACAAAAAGAGCGGTGTGATCGTACATCCTTACGCGATTCCCACAAAGGCCGGTATCGACTACAAGGTTGGTATCGAAAGCAACGCTGTCGGTCAGATGACGATGGTCAGTGCGGACTACAAAAATCCGGAAGCCGCCATCAAGATTCTCAATCTGTACGATCAGACCGTCAATTACTCAACGAAGGAAGACTATCTGAACTACTGGTCGAATGAGCAGTATAGGCTATCTCCTATCTATATCGATCAACCGGGCGAAGTTTACGCAGCCGATTTATTGAAAGCGTTTGACAAAGGCTCGTCTGACGGTCTCGCACCCGCTGCAAAGCCATTATACGATTATATTAAAGGCTTCGAGGACGGCTCACTTGCCAAAGACGACAATGCCTTCGGTACTTGGGGCCAGATGTCCAAATCCGGATCTCTGCCGATTGTATTGAACAAATACATGCCTGAGAAGGCGATTGTTCAGAGTATCCTGGGTATCGAGAGACCGGAAGTCTGGCTGACGAACGTTGCCTCGCTCGATACGCTTACGATCACGTCCTTTACCGATATCATTACCGGCACGAAGCCAGTCGATTCTTTCGACACCTTCGTCCAGCAGTGGCTGAAGGCGGGCGGTCAGAAAACGCTCGACGAGCTAGACAAGATGTATCCGGCCAAATAGTTTCGTGCACTTCCAAGGGCTGCGGCGGGGGATTCCCGCCGTAGTTATTTAGCCGATTCATTGACAGGAGGCGGTGTCCTTATGCTTGGCAGTCTGAAACGGAAAGATAGGTTGGTCAGAGAGCTTCCCTTGTATTTGATGCTGCTCCCCGCGGTTGCCCTGGTCGCTATCTACAGCTACGGTTCTATGGCCGGCGTTGTGATCGCATTTCAGAAATTTATTCCGGCCAGAGGTTTGTTCGGAGACCAGAGATGGGTAGGTTTTCAAAACTTCGTTACGTTGTTCTCCATGCCCAATATATGGCCGGTTATTCGTAATACGGTCGTTATTGCTTTGTGCAAAATGGTTGCAGGCATCATTGTTCCGGTCGTGTTCGCTCTATTGCTCAACGAACTTAGAGGTATTTTGACTAAGCGCATTTTCCAGACGATGGTCTATTTACCGCATTTCCTATCGTGGGTCATCTTATCCGGCATCCTTATTAATCTTCTGTCCCCGAGAGAGGGGATTGTCAACATACTCCTAACCAAATTGGGGATGGAGCCCGTCTTTTTCCTCGGCAATCCGAGCGTGTTTCCGGCCACGATGGTCGTTAGCGATATCTGGAAGACCTTCGGATTCGGATCGGTGATTTACTTGGCAGCCCTTACGAGTATAGATCCTGCGCTTTATGAAGCGGCAGTTATCGATGGAGCCAATCGTTGGCGGCAAACATGGCACATCACTCTGCCGGGCATTTCATCAATGGTTGTTCTGATGAGCGTGTTGGGGCTCGCCAATATCCTGAATGGCGGCTTCGATCAAATCTATAATTTGTATAGTCCTGTCGTCTACTCGACCGGTGATATTTTGGATACCTTTGTGTTCCGGCTTGGGATTGAACAGGCACAATATTCACTTTCCACTGCTGCAGGCTTGTTTAAATCGGGGGTATCGCTCGTATTTATCGTGGTGTCTTACTATTTGGCTGACAAATTAACCGGATATCGAGTGTTC
Source organism: Paenibacillus sp. MAHUQ-63 (assembly GCF_028765165.1). Classification (GTDB taxonomy): domain Bacteria; phylum Bacillota; class Bacilli; order Paenibacillales; family NBRC-103111; genus Paenibacillus_E. Next base: position 20,420 of record NZ_JARADB010000012.1, read on the forward strand.
TAACGGAGGACAGACAATGAAGATTAAGGTCTCATTATCTCGTAAAATTTTCCTGGTGAGCAATACGGTTTTTCTGCTTATGGTTGCATTCGTATGTATAGCCCCATTTATCAACCTGTTGGCGGTGTCTTTCTCCGACAAAACAGCCGTCGCTGCAGGAGAGGTTACCTTTTATCCTGTCGGCTTTACAACGATCTCGTATGAGTTTATTACGAACAACTCGAAGTTCTTCATGTCTCTTGTCGTTTCTCTTAAACGGACGGCGATTGGCGTACCGATCAATCTGCTATTAATCGTATTGACGGCATATCCGCTCTCCAAAACGACAACGGATTTCAGGGCACGGAATCTATTCTCATGGTTCTTTGTAATCACCATACTTTTCAACGCCGGTTTAATACCAACCTATATGGTGGTCAAGAGCACCGGGTTGATGAATTCCATCTGGGCGTTAGTCTTGCCGGGCGCGCTTCCCGTATTCAGTATGTTAGTCGTGATGAACTATATGAGAAGTCTGCCGAAGGAATTGCTGGAGGCGTCCTATATCGACGGCGCCAGTCATATCCAGACGCTGATAAGAGTCGTGCTGCCAGTCTCAGCGCCTACGATCGCTACCGTCACCCTTTTCTCGTTCGTAGACCATTGGAACAGCTGGTTTGACGGCATGATTTATATGAACCAAATAGAAAATTACCCTTTACAGACATACTTGCAAACGGTAGTTGTGAACCCGGAGGAGTTTATCCGTAACAACACCGATCTTAGCGGCAATTTATCTAAATATTTATCTATGGTAAGTGCCCGGACCACAGGCGCTGCTCAAATGTTCTTAGCGATGATACCGATTCTGTGTATTTATCCGTACCTGCAAAAGTATTTCACAACAGGACTTGTGATGGGCAGCGTAAAAGAATGAGGCAGGGAGAGGTGGAAGCATGAAGATATTCGTAACCGGGGGTACTGGTTTTATTGGCTCCTATGTGGTTAAGGAACTGCTAACATATGGACATGAGATTACCCTCTTAGCCAGGAATGTGAACAAAATATCGGGCTTCTTGGACCATGGTCAAATCCGCTTTGTGGCGGGAGCCATGGATGACGTCCATGCAATCGCTGCAGGACTTGCGGGGCAAGATGCGTGCATCCATATCGCGCTGGCGTGGCCGGAACAGGGCAGGATCGCCGATGAAATGTTAATCAATGAAACATTGCCTTCGGTTCGCCTGTTCCAGATGGCGGCGGAAGCGGGAGTTAAGAAGATGATTTATACCTCTTCCATCGCCAGCTTCGGCTCGGCGCCTAACGATGATAGGGGTTATACAAGGCCAAGTAGTTATTATGGTGCCACCAAGGCCGCGACGGAAGCTTATCTCATGGCTATCGCCACGCAAAATAACATTCAGGCGAATGTTATACGGCCGGGTTATACGTTTGGCAACCCCTGCGTAGAGGGCGGGCCCCTCTATCCAGATCGCAAAATCGTAAATATGGTCAGGAGTGCCCTCCGAAACGAATCCATGTCCTTCATTAAGAATGACGGTACACAATTCATCTGGGCGGGAGACCTTGCCAAAGTATATGCCGCGTTGCTCCATGCCGATGAGCTGGATCGGGGCTATTATACCGCCGTGAGCACGGAATACCGTACATGGGCCCAAATCGCGCAAATGGCTGTGGACCTCCTCGGGTCCCAAAGCCAAATCCAACTTGTTGACAAGGGACGGCCTGAACCTCAGGGCATACCCATCGACGTTACGCAAATCAAGAATACGTTTGGGTTTGCTTTCAAGGCCGATGCGTACATGAAGGAGCACCTTCAGTACCTAAGCACGTTGGAATGGTAATCCATTAGCCGCCGAACAGCTGAAGGTGCTGGCCTGTCCATTTTCATTGAGGGAGTGACTGTATGACGGATCCATATGAGTCAACTTTAGACCGCGTCAATACCTATTCAAGACCGTCCGAACTTAGAATTACAGACATGCGTTTTGTAGATTTGGCAGGAGCACCGATGCATTGCACACTCGTAAAAATTTACACAAACCAAGGTATAACGGGCATTGGGGAACTGAGGGATTTTGGCAGCCGCACGTATGCGGCCATGCTGAAAGGCCGATTGCTAGGTGAGAATCCGTGCAATGTAGATAAATTGTTTCGCAGGCTCAAACAGTTCATGGGCACCGGGAGACAAGCCGGAGGCGTAGCCGGCATCGAAATCGCCTTATGGGATCTCGCCGGTAAAGCTTACGGTGTGCCCGTTTACCAGATGCTCGGCGGGAAATTCCGAGATGAAGTTCGTGTTTATTGCGATCTAGGGGTGAATACGCCAGGGCTGCCAGGTGACGGCTATTCGATGGGCAAGCGCTTGAAGAAGTTCGCTGACGAACAAGGCTTCACCATGGTCAAGGCGGTGCTCGGCGTAGAGAGTCTGCAAGATCTTTATCCGCACGAAGAGTTAATATCCGCCCCTGGCAGCGAGGTGGAGAATTATCTGAAGGCTTCACGATATAATTTCGATTTTATTAAAAACCGCAGGCATACGCCCTATGGACCGGAGTTTCAACAGCGTAACCGGGCTTATGACACGGTCAATACGCAGTCTCCGTATACCATGTTCCGAATGACGGAACGCGGTTTGGACCGGTATGAAGAGGAGGTTGCGCATATGCGTGAAATCCTTGGATATAAAATGCCATTAGCGATAGATCACCTGGGCTATTTAAATTTCGAAGACGCCGTACGGCTGTTGCGCCGGCTTGAGAAATATAATCTACTATGGGCAGAAGATATGCTGCCTTGCACCTACACGGAGGAATATAAGCGGCTTAGCCAGTTAACCTCGACGCCACTGGCTACCGGTGAGGATTTATCGACATTGGAAAGCTTCGAGGATTTGATTATGAACAGGGCCGTGCCTATTATCCATCCTGACATTTGTTCTTCGGGCATTTACGAAACGAAGAAAATAGGTGATTTGGCTCAACGATATCATGTAGCCATGGCCATGCATATGTGTGAGACGCCTGTGGCGGCACTGGCTACAGCACACATGGGTGTAGCCACGGAGAATTTTATCGCCACCGAGTTCAATGCACCTGATGTTCCATGGTGGAACGATATCATAACAGGTTATGGCGGAAATGTAATTCAGAACGGATTTATCCGTGTGTCGGATAAGCCTGGGCTTGGCTTCGACGATATTAACGATGAAGTCATCAAGGACCATTTGATGCCGGGGTTTCCCGATATGTGGGCTTCTACCGATCAGTGGAACACTGAGTATGCTAACGATCGTTTATTTAGCTGATCACCATGTTGCCTTTTAAGGAGGAGATGTAAATGAATATTGTGATTACCGGGTCGAATCGCGGTCTCGGCTGCGAGCTGACTCTTGCTGCCGTACAGAGAGGTCACAAGGTAATAGCCGGAATTCGCTCACTGGAACTCGAGGGGAAATTAGTAGAGCTGATCGACCGTTACCCCGGTCAAATCGAAGCCGTCGAGCTTGATGTAGGCCGTGAAGACACGATAGCCCGCTTAGCGGAGAAGCTGAAGGAAGAGCGGCGGCCGGTCGATGCGATCATTAATAACGCCGGCATTTTGCTCGGCAGAGGCGTTGCACTGGAACAATTACCGATGGAAGACGTCGTCCGGTCCTTCGAGATTAATTTGTTCGGTCCAATGATGGTTATCAAGCACTTGCTTCCGCTCATGCCTGATGGGGGCACACGGGCCGTCCTTAACATTTCATCGGAAGCAGGCAGTATAACCAACGCGTACGGAGGAGACTATCCTTATGCGATATCCAAAACCGCGATCAACATGTTCTCCAAGCAGTTGAAACAGTATGTGAAAGGGAGAGGAATCCGTGTTTACGCCATCCACCCGGGTTGGATCCGAACAGACATGGGGGGAGAGAAGGCGCCAGGGGACCCTGCCGAAAACGCCAATCATATCGTCGATATTCTGGAGATGAAGACAGACGTAGATCCTGAAAGCTTCTTTATTAACTATAAAGGGGAGCCGATGCCTATTTGATCCTTATTTGGCCCTATCTACAAGGAATGGCTATTCACATTTCAAGGGGGAAATCAAATGCCTGACTTTTCAGTTGGATCCTGGTCTTTCCATGCGCTGTATAATTCGGGGAGAATGAGTCTGTTCGGCTATTTGGAGAGCATGAAGTACCGTTATCGACTTCGTTCGGCGGATATTTGGAACGGTATGATGCTTTCGACGGAGGATGACTATATTCAGAAAGTCAAGGATACGTTAGATGAAGAAGGAGTAACCGTCGCCAACCTCGCCGTGGACGCTGCCGATGTCTGGCATGACGATCCTGACGTTCGCGAGCATAACCATCAGAAAGCGCTCCTGTATCTGGCTATTGCGCGTCGGTGGGGAGTCCAATCGCTGCGGATCGATATGGGGGGGATGACGGCAGACATGACGGAAGAGCAGATTGAGTGTTGCGTGAACCGATACAGGGAATACGCCCAATATGCCCATGATTATGGCTTTCGGGTGGGTCCGCAAACGCATCAGCCGGCAGCCCAGTCACCTCGAAACCTTGTGCGGATTGCGAATGAAATTGCCGCGCCAGGGTTTGGCATTGTTCTCAATGTTAACCGCTGGCTCACGGACCAGGAAATCGGTGATGAGATGGTAGCCCCTTTCACCATCCATGCCCAGTTTGATCGAGCTTTTGTGGATTTTACGGGAACCGAGCTGCTTCACAAAGTACAGCTTCTGTGTCAAGCTGGATATCGGGGATGTTGGTCGCTTGAGTTCCGTGGCGGCGCCGATGAATACTTGGAAGTTGAGCGCGATTTGCTGACCATACGACAAGCCGTAAGGCTGGCGACTCGTCAAGATTAGAGTTGCTGATGATTAGGAGGGAGAATCAAACCGTGAATACATTAAAAGAACCGCGAAAAATGGAAGGAAGACAAGTAAGCAGTATGCTCGAAACCGTAGATGTCCATAGCGGCGAACGCCGCGTTTTGGCCGAGTTTGACTATCTCATTGAAGCACCGAATTGGACCCTTGACGGCAAGCAGCTCATTTATAACAGTCTGGGCCGTCTATATACTTACGATCTTGCAACCGGGATAAGTACCGCTATCGACTCCGGTTATGCGATCCAATGCAATAATGATCATGTGCTGTCACCTGATAACTTGCAAATTGCGGTAAGCCACCATACCTACGAGGACGGTCAGTCCCGCATCTATTTGTTTCCATTCAAGGGTGGCCATCCTGTCCTTATTACGCCAATGGCCCCTAGTTATTTGCACGGCTGGTCGCCGGATGGGGACACGCTTGCTTATTGCGCAGAGCGGAACGGGGAGTATGATATCTACACCATTTCGGTGAACGGCGGCATAGAAACACGGTTAACAGATACTCCCGGACTGAATGACGGTCCCGAATATTCGCCGGATGGCAAACACATCTGGTTCAACTCGGTACGAACTGGGCTTATGCAGGTGTGGCGCATGAATGCCGACGGCAGCGAACAGACGCAGATGACGTTCAACGAAAGCAATAGCTGGTTTCCGCATGTCTCCCCGGATGGAGAGCTGGTGGCATTCATTACTTATCGCAAGGACGATGTCGCTCCTGGTGACCATCCCGCCAATAAGCATGTAGAAATTCGCGTAATGCCCAGCTCAGGTGGCGAATTCCGAACGCTTGTCAAGTTGTTCGGCGGACAGGGCACCATCAATGTCAATTCCTGGTCGCCCGACAGCAGACAACTGGCATTTGTCAGCTACAAGCAGAAAGATTAATTTCGAAGCGGGATCTCCAATGGAAATGCAAATGTCTAATTAAATCAGTCCCCAAAAGGAGCGGGAAATATGGATAACACTATCCTCGGTACAACTTTGGTTTGTCAGATTGCAATGATCGTTCGCGATGTGGAGAAAGCAACTAGCCGCTTTGCCGAGCTCTTAGGCGTTCCGGCCCCTCCCATCATTATGGCGAATGAAGATGGAAAGGATACGGTCATCTACATGGGGCAGCCTACGGAAGGAAGGGTAAGACTGTCTTTCTTTCGCATGGAGAATACGGTGATAGAATTTATTGAACCTACGGAAGACCCTACCACATGGAAGGATTTTCTTGAAACTAAGGGACCCGGCGTCCATCACATCGCATTCAAGGCGAAGAACAAAATGCTGGAAACAGCCTCCAAACTTGAGGAATTCGGCTTCCCGCTTATTCAACATGGCGATAAATATGCTTATGTGGAAAGCACGGACGATTTGGGCGTCATTCTGGAGCTTCTCGATATCGATTAAAAGATATAGGAATGATCCGCGGTTACCGCGGATTTTTTTATTTTATAGAATACACGCGTACGAGCAAATTCCTGTGCTAGAATAAGTAAAATGGACATTGATGCTGGACAGCGGGGGAACAGATAATGAACAAGACGGATCGGCAGCTCGCCATCATGCTTGAGCTTCAGCGAAGTAAAGTGTTGAGAGCGGAAGATTTGGCGTCTACATTTGAGACTAGTGTTCGGACAATTTATCGAGATATACAGTCGCTAAGCGAAATGGGAGTTCCAATTCTTGGTGCTCCTGGGCAGGGTTACTCTCTAATGGAAGGATATTTCCTGCCACCGGTCGGGTTTTCCGTTGAAGAGGCCGTAGCCATGCTTATGGGGACTGACTTCATCGAACAGCGATTGGATGGTGATTACGCAGTTGTAGCTAAGGCGGCTCGCCGCAAAATTGAAGCTATTCTGCCGGAGCCCGTTCGCGGCGAGTCGACGCGCGTTCGGGAGACGATGCGGCTTCTTCAGGCCGGCGAGCCGGTAACCAGCTTGAGGGAAAAGGACAATCTCGGACTAGCGAGGCGGGCAATTATGGAACGCCGCAAACTACGAATGACGTATCTGAAAAAAATGCCGGAAACAGACGGCAATCGGAAGAGTACGCGTGAGGTCGCTCCTTACGGATTGGCGCTTGTTCAGGGAAATTGGATGTTGATTGCACATTGCGATTTGCGGCAGGAAATTCGGCATTTCCGGTTGTCGCGGATGACGGGGGTTACCGTCATGGAGGATCGCTTTCTCATACCCAATGGATTTAACCTGAACAACTACCGTCCGCTGGACGATCGTAACGAACGGGTAGTGATTCTGGCTAATCCTCAAATTGCGGATAAAATCACTGAGACTTGCCATTTCTATATGGAATCGACGGAGGAGCGGAAGGACGGTCTCATCGTCAACTTCCTCGTCCGGCAGCCGGAGGAGCTTCTGTCTTATATTCTCGGCTGGGGCGGGGATGTTGAGGTGCTGGAACCGGAGACTCTTCGACATCGGATTCGGGAAGAGGCTGAAAAGATGTTAAAACGCTACTGACACGCTGTTGTCAGTAGCGTTTTGTTATATTGGGATTGTAGCTAAGAAATGAATCAATGAGGAGTTGTTTGATACATGAGAAATACATCAGAAGCATTACAAGCCTTTGAGGTGGTCGTAGGACGTTATTTAATCGAACTGGAAAGCTTCGATATGGAGCAGCTGTTAGCCAAACCGAGCGAGGAGGAATGGTCGATTGGTCAAATGTACATGCATTTAATTCAATCGGCGCAATTCATGCATTTGCACAATGTGGATCTATGTTTGGCTGGAGGTGAAGCAACCGTAGACGCTGCGGAGGAAAAAACAGAGAGGGGCAAGGCTGCCTACGAAGTAGGAAGTTTCCCGCCTATTCGGATTCAGGTACCTGCTTCCCCGCAATACACGCCGCGACAGCCGGAGAGCAAGGAGCAGCTGACGGAAGGCTTTCGCGCTGTCGTGGAGCGGATGAAACGGACTGAACCTGTTGTGAGCCGAGTGTCCGAGAGCAAAAAGGTTGTTCATCCCGGATTCGGCGCACTGAACGCCCAAGAGTGGTTCTTGCTTGTCGACATGCATTACAGGCACCATCTATCGCAGCTGGAGCGCTTGAAACATGTTTCGGAATTGAAAGCATAACATGCAGAGTGCTATTGACGGGCAAAGCCGCTGTTGGACTGGCGTCGTGTCTTAGCACCACATATGAAGGCTGCCGGTACAATTGGCAGTCTTTTTGTTCTGTTAGGCGGTACATTACGCATTCCAATATATGGTACAATGAATTCATTTCCTCTTTATTCTTCCGAAAGGAGCATTAGATGGATATGGATCACAATCTTGAGTCGATTTTGGGCGAAATGAAACGGGAGATCGACCATTGGATAGCTTTTATTCATGATAAGAATGCGGAAAAAATCGTGAAGCGGACCTCGCTGCAGGTGGGAATTCACGGTTATGCTCTGCTCGAATATGCCGCTGGCAGGGTGGATGTGACGGATGAGGAGCCCGCTTCTACGCTGCCGGAAGGCAATGCCGGTCCAATTGGCGAGTTCTTGACTGAGGAACAAGTGCGAGAGTGGATTGTGCCTGAACTCGCTTCTTATATGCGGCATAGATTGAATGAGCTGCCGACAGCGGTCATCGATTATCAATTTACTTTTAACGGCAAATTTCGAACGAGGGAAGGCGAAGTTAACGTTCGGATTCTCGAATATGTCGACGAGACGAAGAAGACATATTTGCTGGAACAAATCTCCACTTACATCGCGGACAAGCTAACTGCCGGGAAATATCCCTCCAAACCCTTGGAGACGTTCTTCCTTTCCAGGCACTTGTTGGACGAGAGACTGTTTCCAAATGCGGATCCCGGGTGGATCATTTCCATTTTCGATCACATTCAACAAGTGAATAAAGGGAACAAACATCTGGCAGAGCATCGGGGTAATCTGAGCGCGGCTTTGCGCAATTGGGTAGAGAAGCATTGGCTGCCCCGTTATTTCGATCCTATAGGGACAGAGTGGCAGAAGGAATATAAGAAAAAAAGCGATGCCCGACTTGAAAATACCGAGCAGGGGCCGATTGAACTCGTCCTCTATGCCGCGATATTGATTCTGAAATACGCTCCCTCCTATAGTAGGAGTGAGGGTTTGGCTTATTTGAATTACGCGACCGAGATGGGGAGCGCGCTAGCGCAGCGTGTGAAGCAGGAAGGCAGCGGAACGTTCGCTAAGGAAGACGCCAGCTATCGCGACGAACGGATAGAATGCACAGCCAACGACGTGTTGGCCGAGGTGACCATCGCCATTAATCAGGAGACGGAAGAGAGCTATGCGTGTGCACTGCGGTTCCTGACTCGCTTGTTAAGCTTGGGATTTCCGAAGAGCTATCAAATCAAGCTGAAATCTAGTATCAAGCAATGGCTGCCAATCAAAGGGTTGGCGAAGTCGAGCACGCACCGCTTTTTTGCCAATGCCTTGGAATATCCGAATTTGCATCCTTTGCTGGAGATGTACGCCCGGGCGGCGATGGAAACATTCGAATGGTATTCGGATGCGGAAGGGGAAGCATGCTGCATGCCGGGCAGTTATGCGGTCTTCGGCCTTGGATTGGCGGATGAGGCTTATTTCCCATTAGTAGAGCAATATATGGAGAAGGTTGACGAAGAACACCAGTCCGTTCAGAACCACTTCACGGTAGCTCTGGCTGAGCGGCATGGCGTTCATGCAGAGACGATTCCTACGCTTGTGAAGTGCATGTTGTCTAGCACGGATTCGATGAAGGTGAAGATTAAGGCCGATATGGAAGACGATAGGAATCTCAAGAAGCTGTTCGATTACGTTCGCGGTCTTCAGCGCGATGAGGTGGAACAAATCATCTATTTGATCTGGGGAGGGACAGAGAAGCTGAAGAAGATAGCCGCCAAAGCCGAAGGTGATCGCGGAAAATGGCTCTCCGAACTCGCTCAGACCGCTAGCCGCGGGTAATAGTCGCATGCGATGCGTCTTGTTGATTTCGCTTTCAACTGCGTGGAGGTTAGCGCGGACCAACGAAAGAGGCTCCGGATCAGCGGAAGCCTCTTTTTACTGCGCTATCAATACCAAAAAACACTTGTTAATGATTACCAAGCGGGATATGATAGTAAAATTATCGCTCTCTATCTATGAGTCTTAGCGTTTTCTTTTATCTTCAAAGGGGGAAATTTCAATGATAATCCGTATTTTAGAAGAATCTGATGCTAGTTTGTATCAAGTGTTACGCTTGAGTGCATTGAAGAGCAACCCGGAAGCTTTTGGGTCGACGTATGAAAGAGAAGTGAAATTTTCTCTCGAAACCGTTGTTGAGCGGATGAAGCCCACGAAAGATAAGTTCGTACTTGGAGCCTTTGATCCTAATGGGACGTTAGTCGGAATTGTAGCCTTTGTAAGAGAAACTGGTCTGAAAACCGCTCATAAAGGCAACGTATTTGGCATGTATGTGGCACCCAACGTAAGAGGCATCCGCTTAGGAAAATTGCTATTGCTTGAATTAGTTGCCAAAGCTAAACGTTGTACGGGGCTAGAACAAATAAATTTAGCAGTCCTATCCGATAATGAAATCGCCAAAAGATTATACAAATCCTTAGGATTCGAGGTCTACGGCGTAGAACATAATGCCTTAAAATATAACGGGCAGTATTACAGTGAGGATTTGATGGTGTTAAAGTTATAGTCTTACTGACGTTTCCTAAACATAAATTTACGTGGAAGCGCTTTACTTCGTGCTTATGTGCGATAGCACACCATTCCTCCATCAAAGTGAGGTTATCCAGCTGTGAATACATCCAAAATACAAGGTTCTACCGCCAAAACGTACCGCTTGAAATATCGGTTGATTCTCTATTTGTTTATTAGCTCTCTAACCCCGTTAATCCTTATCGGAAGTATCTCTTATTTCTCAATGTATGCGATCTTGCAAAATAAAGCAGAGGGTGGCGTGAAAAGCAATTTGCACCAGGTGCGGCTATCGCTTGAAGAGACGCTCGGTCAGCTGAATCATACGTCCCAACAGCTCGCCTTTGACGGCAGGGTCGGAAAAAGCTTGGAGTCTTATCTGTCCGCTGATTTATACGAGAAAAAACAGCTTAGCGACGAGATCCGGAGCGCACTAAGTTTAATTCATTTTACGAACCCCACGCTGGGACTTATGTTCTATTATTTCGCGGAAGACAACCAGAAATTGTTCGAGAATTTCAATGTCCGGGAGGTAGACGATCTTAACAAGCTGCCGGTACTCATTCAATTCGATAAAATCACCTATATGGGTCCACACCTTTCCCTAAATCCGATCGACGGCAAACAAGTCCTGTCCATCCTACGCAAGGTAGAGCTGCCGGACCGTGATGACGTGTACGTGTACATTGAAACGAATTTTAAATTGGCGGAAAGCATCATTAAAGACGGCGATCAATTCGGCGGGCATCTCGTTCACCTGATCGCTGACCAAAATGGCCGCATTGTTTACAGCGAGAATCCCGATGATTTTCCGCTAGGGATGGTCTATCTAGATAACAAAACAAACGATGGCCTAAAGAATAAGTTTTATATGTTTGAAGAAACCAGCAATCAATCATGGAAAATTATTGCGGCCGTACCTAGATGGGTGTACAACCAAGAGGTTAACCGTTGGATGGAGCAATTCGCTTTCTTCGCAGTGTTAACGCTTACAACAAGCTGTTTTATTGCCTGGTTGATTTGGAGAACCGTTTATCGACCGTTGAATTTGCTGAATACAGATATCCGGAGTGTTAAAAACAATCATGAAAATTTCCCAACAAGGCAATCACAGATAACAGAGTTTGCCGTTATTTACAGGGAGTTTGCCGAGATGCGGAGCCGCATTGTCGAACTGATCGGAGAGGTGGAGCAGAACGAGAAGAGCAAAGCGCTGCTGGAGGTCGAGAAGCTAATGACGCAGATCAATCCGCATTTCATCCATAATACGCTCGATACAATCCGCTGGGTAGCCCGTGCAAACGGACAGAAGGAGATTGACCGCCTTATATCCTCGCTGAACAAAGTGCTCCACTATAACCTTGGGAAAGGCGGAGTGGCGCGAATTAAAGACGAAATCGATGCCTTGAAAAATTATGTCGAGCTGCAGGGCATCCGTTATAACTTTCAATTTCATGTGAACATATCGGCCGATGCCGAAGCCCTTGAACTGTCGATTCCAAGGTTTATTATGCAGCCTCTAGTCGAGAATGCGCTGTATCACGGGTTGGAGGACCAAGGCATTATTGAAGTCAGAGTGAAGGAAGACGGGAACATGCATGTCATGATCGAAGTTAAGGACAATGGAGACGGAATGTCGCAGGAGGAGATCGATCGTTTAATGAGCGGGGGGACGGAGGAGAGAAAGGTCGGCATGGGAATCGGTCTGCAGTATGTATACCGAATGGTCAAGTTCCAATTCGGTGCGGATGCGAGTTTTCATATTCATAGCAGCATCGGAGCGGGAACAACGATCTCACTGCGTCTTCCGATCCCGAACCACCCGCTGAATAAGGCAGAAGACTACCTTCATACGCCTCTTGCACTTATGAGGCAGTCCTCTCTACAAAAAACTGCTAGGAGATGATCCGGAGATGATAAAAGTACTCGTTGTGGACGATGATCATTTGGTGCGTAAAGGCTTTATCTCGATGATGCCATGGCAGGAGAATAATCTCGAAGTCGTCGGTGAAGCGGGAAACGGTAAAAAGGCACTCGAGTTTCTAGAAAACCAGCAGGTAGACCTGCTGATCACGGATTTAGCGATGCCCCTCATGTCTGGCATCGAGCTCATGAGGCGCGTCAAAGAACAATATCCGGACATCTGCATGGTCGTGCTCACGTTTCATCAGGACTTCGAATGGATCCAGGAAGCCCTGCGCTTGGGCGCGTTGGACTACATTACAAAGGTGGAGCTCGAACACGAGCAGATGAACGAGGTGCTTCAGCGCATTGTGAATAAGATGAAGGAGCTGCATACCCGTAACGGAGAATTGAAAGTTCCGCATCCGGCAGGCCACGAATTCATTATGGATGCTGAGAGCCCTTATTCTTCCGAAGTGAAAGCGAGTATTCTAATGGCGGTCGATATTATGCGTCAAGAACTGCAGGAAGAGCTTTACTTGCCCGAGATTGCTAAGCGGGTAAACATGAGCCGCAGTTATTTCAGCCGCTGTTTCCGCGATGTGGTGGGGAAAACGTTCAACGATTACATCCGGGAAGTGCGGGTGGATCATGCCAAAAAGCTGCTTAGCCAGACTGGGAAATCGATTAGCTGGGTTGCGACGCAGACGGGATACCCGAATGAAAAATATTTCGGCAAAGTATTTCGGGAAATCACAGGGATGCTGCCCAGTGAATTCCGTAAAACTCAGAGCGAGGTCGCAAATCGTCCAAAGTAAAGTGCAATTTTATCCAAAAGGCCTTCAAAGGATTGAAACACGAGATGATATGTGCCGGAATGCAAGATGAAATCTGCCCCCAACGGAATCTAAATTCGATATGATGGAAGAGTAAAGCGGTTACATTTCGATCACAGGAAGTCTCTTTTCCAAAAGAACGTTCAGGAGGGGTAGTATGAAAAAAAAGAATGCCATCATATCGCTGGTTGCTATGTCTCTTCTCCTATCGGCATGCACAAGCAATGACGGAGGGACTGGGAAAAGCGGTGAACAAGCGACGGCAGATACGAACGTGAAGGTAGATCCATTCAAGATGCCGAATCCAATCGAGGTCACTACCTTCAAAAGTGTGAGCGCAGGAGCTAAACTGCCTGCCGGAGATACGGTAGAGAGCAATCAATACATGAAGTATGTCAAGGATAAAACGAATATCAGTTTTAAAATTTTATGGTACGCATCCGGTCAGGATTATGATCAAAAGATGAAACTGGCTCTGGCGAGCAACGATCTCCCGGACATGATGATGGTCAATGAGCAAATGTTCCTGTCCCTTGCCGAAGCCGGACAAATCGAAGACTTAAGCAAGGTATATGAGAAATATGCCTCCCCGCTGACGAAGGAATTATATGCTTCCACGAATAACAAAGCGATTGAGAAAGCGACCTTCAAAGGCAAGCTAATGGGCATTCCGAATATCAGCGTTCAGGCCGATGCGGCCAGTATGGCTTGGGTGCGTAAGGACTGGCTGGACAAATTGGGGCTGCAGCCGCCCAAGTCAATCGACGATATTGCCCTGTTTGCCAAGGCTTTCGCCGAGAAGGATCCGGACGGCAACGGCAAGGCGGATACCATGGGAATCGCCGGCTACGAGAATGCGTTGATGGTGCCTAACAAGGCGCAGCGTGGTGATTTCAAGGGCATATTCCAAGCGTTAGGGGCGTACCCTTCCCAGTGGATTAAGGACAGCTCGGGCAAAACCGTTTACGCCTCTATCTTACCTGAGACGAAGCAAGCGCTCGGCAAGCTGCGCGACATGTATGCCGCAGGAGCCATCGATAAGGAATTTGCCCTCCGCAAAGATCCCAATGAGAACATCATCGCGGGTAAAGCGGGAATCTTCTTCGGGCCATGGTGGTCGGGCGGACTGGTTTCCGATGCGATCAAGAATAATCCGAAGGTTGATTTCGTTCCTTATTTGATCCCCGATGCCAAGGGAACTGTCAATACCCTGATGCTGCCAGTCAGCAACACTTTCATCGTCGTGAAAAAAGGGATGAAGAATCCTGAAGCGGCTATGATCTATGCCAACACGTTTATCGCCGCACAGCGTAAAGTCGATCCTGATGCGTTGAAGCTGGACTTCACGGTCAGTGCGGAATATTGGCCGATTGGGAATGCAACCTACGACTATGCCGATGCGGTGGAGCGGAAAGCGGATCTACTCAAGAAGGCGCTTAGTAATCAAATCAAGCCGGAAGAGCTGAATTCGGAAATGAAGGAATTGTACAATAAGGCTGTGCGGGATAAGGCCAATCCGAAGGCGGATTTGAAGGACTGGTCGGGCTACTACGGTTACACGGTTCCGGCAGACTTGTTGAAGCAAAATCAGAATAAAGTTTTCAGTGAATATTCGGCGACAACCAAGACCATGGAAAGAAAATGGGCGAATTTGCAGAAGCTTGAGAAAGAAACATTCTTCAAAATCGTCATGGGTGAGCAGCCGCTCGATACGTTCGAAAAGTTTGTTGCCGATTGGAAGGCGCAGGGCGGCGATGAAATTACAAAAGAAGTTGCCGATGAAATCGCGAAAAGCAAGAAGTAGTCGTATTTCATAAAGGCAAGAGAGCACCCCAGGCCAAGCGGTGGTGCTCTCTTCATTAACCAGGATTGTTATCTTAAATAGCAGAGGTGTGGACATCATGAACATTAAATCGTACTACAAGCATTATCACATGATGATGCTGCCGGGTATCGTGCTGCTAATTATCTTTCATCTGGTACCCATGTTTGGTATCGTTATTGCCTTTCAAGACTTTAAATTGGGCTTGGGGATTTGGGGTTCAGAATGGATTGGCTTCGAAAATTTCAAGTATATGTTTGAGATTAAAGACAGCAGTGTCATTTTTTACAACACCGTGTTCATCTCCGTATGTAAAATTATCGCGCATTTGATTGTGCCGCTGGTTTTCGCGATTCTACTCAATGAAATCCGCTTCATGGCGCTTAAAAGATGGGTGCAAACGATCGTATACTTGCCTCATTTTCTTTCTTGGGTTATCTTGGCAGGTGTGATCCGGGATATCCTATCCCTGGATGGGATTATTAATAAGTCACTGACATCGCTAGGATTCGAGCCGATTATGTTTTTGGCCAAAAGTAACCTGTTTCCCGGCATTGTTGTCAGTACCGATATTTGGAAAGAGTTCGGCTTCGCCGCCATTATTTACTTAGCTGCACTCGCAGGAATTAATCCCGCTCTGTACGAAGCGGCTGAGATGGACGGCGCGAACCGGATTCAACAATTGATGTATATTACGATACCGAGCTTAATTCCTACGGTCGTTTTGCTGGCTACCCTCAGTATCGGCAATATACTGAACGCAGGCTTCGATCAGATCTTTAATCTCTACAATCCTCTTGTGTATGACACAGGTGATATTATTGATACGTATGTTTACCGTGTTGGACTTGTACAGGCGCAGTACGGGTTTGCTACTGCCGTCGGATTATTAAAATCCGTAATCGGCTTTGTTCTGATCATAATCTCCTATAAAGTGGCCTACAAATATGCGAATTACCGAATTTTCTAAATAAAGCAGGTGAAATCGAATGGTACGCAACAGAACCTTAGCGGCTCGTACGACTGAAATTGTTTTAGTTATTTTAATGCTCATCATTTCAGCAATCTCGCTTGCACCTGTTTTACATAATTTCTCTGTTTCCTTCAGTGACAATGCGGCGGCTCAAGGGGGGTTCGTCAAGTTTTGGCCGGTCGGCTTCAATGTAGAATCATATCGCCGTATTATGGAAGAACCGCATTTTCTGCATTCCTTTTTTGTTTCAATCAAGCGAGTATTGCTAGGTGGAACAATCAATTTCGTTTTGACCGTACTGATGGCATATCCGCTCTCAAGAAGCAGCAAGGAATTCCCGCTCCGGAACATGTATATGTGGTTTATGCTCTTCACCATGCTATTCAGCGGCGGTATCATTCCGTTATATTTGACAGTCAAATCGCTAGGGATGTTTAACTCCATTTGGGCGTTAGTGCTGCCCGGAGCCGTGCCGGTGTTTAATGTCATTCTGCTCATGAACTTTTTCCGGAACTTGCCGAAAGAGCTAAGCGATGCCGGGTATATGGATGGCGCTGGCCCATGGTACATGATGGTCAAAGTGTTCCTGCCGCTGTCCCTGCCGGCCATGGCTACCGTAACCTTGTTCAGTGTGGTCGGACATTGGAACTCCTTTTTTGACGGCTTGATCTTTATGCGCAGTGCGGAAAATTATCCGCTGCAAACGTATATCCAGCAGCTCGTCATCAACCTCAATATTGTGGAGTTGGATTCCACACAGGCTGAGCTATTGATGAAAGTGTCCAATAAAACGTTAAACGCCGCTAAAATCGTCGTATCCATGGTGCCGATTCTGATCGTGTATCCGTTTCTGCAAAAGTATTTTATTCACGGTATCATGCTCGGTTCTGTTAAAGAATAGGTTTAATTGGCAAATATAGATCAGGCGTTCACTCTACAGGAGGGTGAGCGCTTATTTAGTTGGGAAAGTTTGATTTATGAGTGAGCTTCATTCAAGCTTGACTCGTCAAATACATAAATACCCAACTATCATTCGAAGGGGAAATGAATACCATTTGCGGTGAGACACAAACGATGGGGGATAGCATGACTAGAATCATTTTATTTAGGGGAAAAGCTGGGACTGGTAAAACGACTATATCCAACGAACTAGCTAAGAGAGTTAAGATACCTGTGTTACATAAGGATGATATCTATGATTCAGTTGCTAGTTTCATTCCAGATCACGGTTCGAGAAATAAGATCTGCTACGGAATTCTCTATCGCTACTTACAAAATGTAATCGATTCAAATGCCGCCATTATACTCGATTACGGACTAAATAATATGGATGATGTAAAGAAATTAGAGAAGTGGATTGCAGATAGGGGTGGGGAATTAAAGACGATACATTGTATCTGCAGTGATGAATCCATCTGGTCTGAAAGACTTGCTATGCGAAGCATCAATCCGTTACCCAACCAATTGATAACTAATTTATCTGAGCTAAAAGCACACTATAAGGATTTTGGTCCGGAATATTTAGGAGGGGAATTAATTTTGGATACTGTATTACCTATAGATATTCTTATTGAGAGAATCCAATCCTTTCTGCTTGAAACGTGCTACTGATGAGAAGGGCGATTCGTTAGTGAATTTAAGATTGTTGTCTCGAATAAGGTAAATTTAAACGTGCAGGCACGTCTTCAGGAAAATTCGTAAGAGTTAAATAAAAATTGTACTCATCGATTCTAAAATGAAGCAGACCCTCTTCCTTACTTTCGTCATGTATGCCTTTTGCACGAATGTTTGCTTTTACTTTCTCAATAAAATCAGAACTACTGACCCCAAAAGCCACATCCATCTTCGGTGGTAAAGCAGTCATGGCAATAGGTATCCACTTTCGTTTTTTTGACGGAATAACCGCGTGTGCTGTACCGCCGATAGCAAAAGTAAAGTTATCCGTAACTTTATCCAGTTTGAAATTAAAAATGTCAACTAGCAATTCTCTGAAATCTATTACACGATCTACAGGAAATCCAATTTCTCTGAGATAAAGTATTTTCATCTCACCGCTTGGAGGTAGTACTCCTTCTCTGACATACGTATGAGCGATGATTTCTAGTAAATTGCCGTCCCCGTCTCGGAAGTAAACATTCCTGCCTGTTTCAAAATTGTCAATAATTCGGCCGTCCGACCACTTTAGAAGCGAAATACCTGACTCACGGAGCCAATTTACTACACCTTCGAACTCTGAAAAGGGGACTTCGAAAGCAAAATGTGCCGGAGCTAATGGCTCCACAGCTTCTTTAAAGGATAGTGTAAAGTATGGATTCGGCTGGAAACATATTTCATTATCCGATTCATTAACAATGGGGAGCCGCAGCTGTTCATGATAAAATTGTTTGACACCTTGAATTGAAACCGTGTTCAACTGAAGTAGAGCGAAATGAGTAATCATGAATTTATCACTCCTTTCCAATGATTTAGAGTGACTTACCCTTTTTATTAATAAACATAGTATACATTTAAGTTTAAAAAAGTGACAAGGTCTTTTATTGAAGTACTCATTGCTGGGCGAACGTAAAAACAACTGAATTGAAGGAGCTTAAGAACATATGGAAGATCAGTGGAGGATATCCAAACACGATAGGGGATGGAAGGATCTGTTCAATGACATTGCTTTAAAATTGAGAAATTCACTAGGGAATTTGGCCATTCGTATTGATCATGTAGGTTCTACATCGATCGATGGTCTGGATGCAAAACCAATCATTGATATCCAAATATCAGTTCTGAATTACGATGACATAGCAAGCTATAAGACGAAGATTGAGAGCGTTGGATTTGTATTTCGTGATGAAAATCCAGATAAAACGAAGAGATATTTTCGAGAACTGCCGGGCACGCGAAGAACTCATATTCATGTTAGACAAGTCGGTAGTTTCTCTGAGCAAATGACTTTGCTCTTTAGAGACTATATACGTCAGCACCCTCAGGATTGTTTAAGATATGCAGAGGAGAAACATCGATTAATGGAACTATATAAAAATGAACGCCCAAAATATGTTGAAGGAAAAGGGCCGATCGTTTGGGATATCTTGCAAAAAGCTCATAACTGGTCGCAAGAAGTGGGCTGGCAACCAGGAAGATCTGACAACTAGGTTCATTGATGTAAAACCAGGGAGCATACCAAGCCAGGGCAAATTTGCACCCTTACACCTCCAGGCACGGAACGTGGTTCTTATCCTGTGTTATCAGATTGGAACTTGATTGCTTGATTGCCTGTGAGAGCGACTCATTTTAAAAGGGGATGCTTGGGGGAAGATACATGAGTTCCATAATATGTTAATATTTAGATGATCATGGTTGAAAAGAACGCCAAGAGGAGGACAATGATGAAACGGATGCCATTTGAACGTCCAACCGAGTATTATGATGAGCGATTATTGCCTATTGATGAGCAGATATGCGAGTTACTAAAACAACGCAAAGAAATATCGAACAATAATCCAGGTTATCCGCAATTCGAGTATATTGAGAAATGGGCAATTGCTTTTGACCTCTATGAAGATTATTTGAAATCAGTATTTCATGTTCTGAGAAATGAGGAGCAATTTAAACCGACAATAGAACCTATTGGATTCAGAAAACACGTGCCCATTCTGAAATCCAAGGTAAACGAAGAGTTTATCTATACGGTGACATCTATGCGGCAATACAGTAATGCAAGCATAATAACCTTTAATATTGATTGGGATGTAAAGAGTGACCACTCGTTAAAGTTGAATAAAACTTTCGTATTGCATCTCGGAGAGAATTATCATTGTCGCATGGATAGTGGAGGCGGTAGTTCAGGTCATTTATCTTTTAACTACATCGTATCACCAGCATTACCTGACGATATTTCGGGCATAGATTTTATCTTTAGAGAGATTGGAGTTCCCCTGAAGGATAATCCGGCAGGCAATGAAGTCGTCTTTCAAAGACAGACCGACAGCAAGCCATGACGATCAGTTGGTAGTATGAAGATAAAAAGAAAGGCTGCCGATATATGAAGATCGGCAGCCAATTCTGCTAGTTGATGAAATTTAGGATAGATTACCTAGAATTCGACTTGACTATTGCCGAACCCATTTAGCCCCCTGCCAGGTATGAATGTAGTACCAAGTCACTCCATTGGGTGCCTGCCAGACAAGAGAGGCTTTCACCGTTTGTTTTGAAAACTTAAGTGCCCCATGAATAGTCTGATCATCTATATAAGGAATGTCTAAAGCCACAGAGTTTTCATCTAACTGTACCTCAACAAGCATATGCTTAACGCCCAACTTGGAGTGCTGAGAATCATTTTCTGAGATTTGCTTAGCATATTCCAAGGAAGGATTGATCCACTGACCTTTATCTCCTATAACCGTAAAAAACCAGACACCAAGTTGTCCAGTGAAGTGAAGAATTTGGGGGGAATGTTCCGGAACAATTTCATAACTAGCAAATGGATTGCCGTAGCTGTGAAAGGGCACTGTCATTTCGAATGATTGTTCAATTCTTTGTATGTTCTCGAAGCCTAGACCATGTGAACTATCCGCATGTATCCAGCGAAGTTTGTTATCATCCGTCTGTATTTGATACCACAGACTCGGCCCTGCACGGCCAACAAGTAGATACTTTGCTGTTGGTTTTAAAATCGAGGGCTTCGCCGCGGGTTCGTTAGCGAGAGGCTTCTCGAAAGGGTAAAGGTAAACTGGAGTGGTCTCCTCAACTGAGATGAAGCCTTCTACTGGCTCACCTACATACTTTTCTGCGTAATGATAAGGAAGAATCCATTTTGCTCCAAGCCAAGAGGTTTGAATTAAGTACCATCGGTCTTTGCCATAGCATCGGCTATATGGATTACATTCTTCTACAGAAGCAATGGCATGGACTTGTTGAGGGGCAAGCGCAAGCTTCGTCGACAGATTCGGCTGATCAAAGAGCTGCACTTCGCTGAGCAGGGTTAACGATTGTTCCTTCCACTCGAGCTTTCCATATTTATAACCTCCCTCATTAAGATCAATCCATGCCGTACCAAGCCATGTCACGATAGGTACCTTAGTCATACTTAAGATACCCATCAACTCACTCTCAGGCAGTGGAGCCATACGTACCGATTGCATGGAACTAAGTCTACCTATCGAATCCTCAGGACGTGTTGTATTATTGGCGTACATGGTAAATTCGTCAAGCAGCGTTATGTAAGGCATCGACTCGGGATCAGCTATTTTTTCTCCAGGGGACAATTCCTCGGCTTGCACATTCGGAGACCTCATGATGAAGCCCAATATCAAAATGGCTAAAATGTAAAATCGCAATGGATTTCCTCCTTAAAGCTTTAGTCTATATAAAAATTAGACGCATAAATGACCCAAATGTTTCCATATAGTCAGTGAATTAATGGGTATTAACATGATCCCATACCTGACGGATAGTAGGGCGGAGGTTATTTTCAATGATTGACTTGGTTGTATGGCTATTGTAAAATTTTGTTATGTTAATTTGAGGAAATGAACTTACTTGTTTGTAAGGGGATGATTATCAATGATTCATCAACGTGAATGTCCAGTTGAGACACTCCTTCATGTTTTAGGTGGCAAATGGAAGCCAATGATTTTATGGCATTTGATTGCATCCACAAAGCGATTCAACGATCTGGAAAAGCTTATACCTGATGTTTCGCAAAAGATGCTTGCACAACATCTCCGAGATTTGGAACATGAAGGCATCATCGATAGAAAGGTTCACCCTACTGTCCCTCCAAAAGTTGAATATTCTCTTAGTGAATACGGCAAAACATTGATACCTGTAGCAGAAGTCATGTGTGCTTGGGGAGAGAATCATAATAAGCGGAAATATGAAGAGTCGGCGTCATAGAGCTAGTTCACTTGAACTTGTACAACAATCAATAACTCAAATTAAAAGCTGCCACGGGATTCCGGGCGGCTTTTGTTTATCTCTGTCCTCCCAACCTTCGCGTACATGGTATTCCTTGCCGTTATACTTACTTTTAAGTAAGTACCCTACTTTAAAGTGGGTTCTTAACATAATTTTGAAGCGGTGCTATGCTTGAGTCAACCAAATATTGGGACCCATTCAAGAGGAGGAAGGAACAATGAAAATTATTGTTTTTGGAGCGACGGGGAATACAGGGAGAAGAGTGTTGGCACAAGGGATACAAATGGGGCATGAGATGACCGCATTTGTGCGAAATTCTGATAAGCTATATGATCAACTAGGTGAGCATGATGCCAAGCATGTGAAGGTGATCGTGGAAGATATGATGGACCCGGTGAGCGTCGGTGAGGCGCTTGTGCACCAAGACGCCGCTATTCTTGCAGCTGGCCATGCAGGACAGGGAGAAGAGTTTGTTCGTCTCGTCGATAACATTATAAGCCAATGTGAACGCCAACCTAGTTTCTCCGGGCGGGTATGGATTATGGGAGGAGCAGGCCTGCTGGACATTCCGTATACGAACCTTATCGGGAACAATCTACCCGGCTTCCCACCTGAATATAGAAATCACAACCGGAACTTCGAAAGGCTGCAGCAGACTCAACTGGATTGGTCCATAATGTGTCCGGGAACAATGATGGATACGAGAGAGCATCCAGCTGCGGTTCATTTACATGTAACAACGGAAATCTTGCCTGTTCCGATTCCGGAGATGATCAAGGAATATTCCGAGGCCGAAATAGCCGGTCACTTATTCAGCCGATTTCAAGAGCTGAATGTTGCTTACGACGATGTCGCCATATGTATGCTGCACCATCTTGAGCTCGGTGGAGAATTTAAAAGAAAAAGGGTCGGTCTAGCCTATCATAGCAATATTGCAGTGTGCTGAGGAAAAGGGGGATAATAAGCTTGTTTGGATTATTGCTCTTCCTGCATATATTGGCTTCGATCGCCATCATTGGCCCCGCTTTCGTGATGCCCCTCATTCGAAGATTCGCCAGAACCGTCGGCCAGCTGGACTTTATTTTTGGTATAACGACCAAGCTTAACATAATACCTAAAATTGGCGGAGTCGTACTAATCGTAACCGGGGTTTGGCTTATGATTATAACCAAGATGGGGTTATCCCAAATGTGGCTGAATGTATCCATCCTTTTATCGCTGCTCATGGTCGTCATGATCGACGGTTGGATCGAGCCGCGCATGAAAAAGATCATAAAGATCATATCTGACAGTCAAGACCAGAGTAATGAAATCCCCGCCGAGTTCGGTCTGCTGATAAAAAGGATCGTACCCATCGAGACGGCAGCACAGCTGCTGATGATTGCCATCTTGGTGCTTATGGTCGTTAAGCCATTTTAAGGCGGCCCATGGGAGCGTCCTAACCATATTTTTACTGCTATTCACAAAAATAAGGAGTAGCTCTGCTACCAGCAGCTGCTCCTTTCTTGCCGATTATGATCCTCCTAAGCTTGAAATGTTCAGAGGCGTTGGTCAAGATGCTAATAAAAAATTATTACAATCCGCTTTAGGGGAAAAGTGGAAAGGATTATTATTTGCGGATTGGGTTGATGAAGTTCCCGTTTGGCGGCCTTCCAAAGGATACATACATAACCTTACGAACTTAAGATCTTCACATGGACACTTAGTTGCTAATGGACAATATCAGGATTGGGATCGCTTAGAACAAGACTATTATCAGTTATTCAATGAATTGAAAGATCAAAATGTGATAAGATCCAGCCGGTTGACAAAGAACAATATAGAAATTCATTCATGGAAACCAGCAGCCGGCAAGTAAGTGATGCTGTTATGGTTAAGGAAAGAATAACATCCGCATAAATGGCGGATTTTTTTTCAGAACAAATTCTTAGCATCGCCCTTTGTTTCCCTGTGTCCATTCGGGTACAATAATCCTGTTATCCGAGTATAAAGAAAGTGGTAGAAAGGTGTGCAGCTTGAATGAATATGAATATTTTCATCGTCGAGGACGATGCCTCCATATTTAATTTACTGAAAGAAAGGCTGGAGAAATGGTCTCTGCATGTCACAGGACCCCATAATTTCGAGGACATACGAAGTGATTTTGTAAACAGTCAGCCTCAGCTTGTCATCCTGGATATCCAACTTCCAAAGTTTGATGGCTTTCACTGGTGCCGGGAGATTCGTGCTATTTCGAAGGTCCCCATTCTCTTTTTATCGTCAAGGGATCATCCGATGGATATGGTCATGGCCATGAACATGGGAGCAGATGACTATATTCAGAAACCGTTCAATATCGATGTCCTGCTTGCGAAAATTCAGGCTTTACTTCGCCGCACTTATGCCTATGGGGAAGAGGCGGCTGATGTAATTGAATGGAACGGTGCCGTATTACTTATGAATCGCGGCGTGATTCGTAAGGATGGAACGGACGTTGAGCTCACGAAGAACGAATTTTTTATTCTCTCGACTCTTATTAAAGCGAAGAATGAAATCATATCGCGGCATGAGCTTATAAGAAAGCTATGGGAGGACGAGCACTTCGTCAATGACAATACACTCACTGCGAATATTACACGTTTACGCCAGAAGCTGGCGCTCCTTCAATTGGAAGAAGCCATTGTTACGAAAAAAGGCTTAGGCTACATGGCGGCCACTTTATAGGGGAAGGTGAAACCCATAGATGTTTTTACGTTATGTTAGCAGTATGAAAAGCTGGATTCTAATGTTTGCTATACTAATTGGATTAACGAATGTACTCCTTCTACTAGATAAAGGAATTGCCTTACAGATCGGTTCGATTGTTTATTTGGATTCGGTATTACTGATTACGTTTATCATCTTCTTCCTATGGCGCTACCTGAAAGAAATGCATTATCTTCGCATGCTTGAGGCACGCACTAGAGACATGAGCGACAATTGGCTTGAAGCCTTACCCACTCCCGTACATGCGCGGGATAAGATCGTAAGTGAAGCTTTGTATGCCGTGAACCGGTTCCATAAACAAAAACTGTCGGATATGAACACCACGCATAAGATGGAAAGCGACTATATCGCATCCTGGGTGCATGAAATCAAGGCGCCACTTACTGCTATGAAATTAATTATCGATGCAAATCAATACGTCCGGATCATGCAAAAAATAGAAGCAGAGTGGTTGCGGATTTATTTACTCGTCGATCGGCAGCTGTATATATCGCGAATGCCTACGCTGCGGTCGGATTATGTGCTAGAAAAAACATACATTCAGCGACTTGTGGCGAAAGAAGTCCGTGATTTAGCCTCTTGGTGTATGGAGAAGAACATTGCAGTCGAATTCAAAGGGGAAGAGGCTGAGGTGATAACCGATATCAAATGGTGCCGGTTTATCATTCGGCAGCTACTGATGAATGCCGTGAAATATAGTCCCGAAGGCGGAACCCTCCTTATATCGACTGAAATATTGCCCGCAGGCAATGTCATCCTGTACATGAAGGACGAGGGACCTGGGATTCCGGCGCATGATCTTCCCCGTATTTTTGACAAAGGTTTCACGGGGGGAAACGGGAGAATTTACAATGCGGCAACTGGCCTTGGCCTGTATCTGGCACGGAACGTCGCAACGATGATCGGTATTACGCTCGACGCACAATCCGGTCAAACGAATGGAACCGTTATGAGAATGATTTTCTCAACTAAGAATGACTTCGAGGCATTCCGGGAATAAAAGTTCGAGCTATGTAAACCTACTATGCAGTCGGGGATTTTCCCGCCTGCTTTTTTAAATTCAATTACAGCAATGAATTCACAGCAATATGACAATAATGTAACATACCGCCTATCAAATATCATCTAATACGTGCGACGCAACCGGATGTACGTCTTACAATAAGGATAAATCCAATATGGAGGTCTGATATGAATACAATTCAATCGCCAAAAACAATGCTGCATGCGCAGAACGTTCATAAATCCTATGGTAAAAAAGGCAGCGTTCAGGAGGTTTTAAAGGGAATCGACCTTCGTGTCACAGAGGGGGAATTCGTGGGGATCATGGGGCCGTCGGGATCAGGTAAGACGACTTTACTTAATGTGCTTGCTACGATTGACCGCCCGACAGATGGGACGATCTTCATCGAGGATGCCGATGTGTCCAAAATGAAGGACGCCGAGTTGTCTTCTTTTCGCCGCAACAAATTGGGGTTTATCTTCCAAGACTATAATCTGCTAGATACGTTGACGGTTAAGGAAAATATTCTTCTTCCCATTTCCCTCGGGAGAAGGAACCGAACGGCGGCGGAAGAAGAATTCAAGGCTATTACCCAATCCCTTGGTATCGAAGGCCTGGAGCACAAATATCCGCATGAACTATCTGGCGGCCAAAAACAGAGGACTTCGGCCAGCCGCGCTCTCATCCATCGGCCTGCCATGGTATTCGCCGATGAACCGACAGGCGCCCTTGACTCCAAATCCGCCTCTGCTTTATTAGATACCATTGCGGAACTCAATAAAGAACGGTTAGGTACAATTGTGATGGTGACGCATGATCCTGTGGCCTCCAGCTATTGCAGCCGTGTAATCTTTTTGAAAGACGGCTTGATTTACTCGGAAATCTACCGTGGCAATAAAACGAGGCCGTCCTTCTTCAAAGAAATTATGGATGTCCAAGCCGTCCTTGGGGGTGACACCGTTGACGTTATTTGAGCTAGTGATTCGTAGTATGCGAAAAAATATCAAACATTATTATCTTTATTTTTTCGCGCTTATTTTCAGCACGAGTCTCTATTTTGTGTTTGCCACATTGCAGCATGACGCATCCATTATCGCGAATATAGAGAAAAACGCTAGATTTTCAAGTTCATTTCAATCGGCCAGCTTGATGCTACTGCTTATTGTGGCTGTGTTCACGGTCTATGCGAACAGTCTCTTTTTGAGCCGGCGGAGCAAAGAAATCGGGTTGTATCAGTTGATCGGCTTGACGAAAAGAGGGGTCGCACGATTCCTCCTTATTGAAAACGCTCTTCTTGGCTTCGGGGCACTTCTATTCGGGATCGGCTGCGGAGCCCTTGTATACCGGATCTTCCTGCTGCTTCTTATTAAACTTTTGGGTTTCGAAGGAATAGTCTCAGTGAAGTTCTCCCTATCGGGTGTTACACAAACGGTCGCCGTTTTTGCCGCGCTGATCGTGATCACTTCCATACAGATGCTACGAAAGGTATATCGCAATACGTTGATTGACCTGTTTCATGCGGAGAAACAAAACGAGCATCCTGCCAAGCCTACATCCATCGCGGCCGCGATCCTCGCGCTGCTCGCCATAGCGCTCATCGCGTACGGTTATCAACATTCGGGGCATTTGTCGGACGACACATTGCTCTTGGACATGTTCCTGATTCTCGTTTCAACAATTGCAGGTACGTATCTGTTGTTCCGCGTCACGATTAGTTGGCTCTTCTATCGGTATCGAAGAGGTGTCAACGGACATCTCGAGCTGAAGTTTGCTTTGTCGCTAGCCCCCCTCATGCACAGGATGAAAGCGCAAGCTAATTCACTAACTTTGATCACCGTACTCTCGGCAATGACCCTTACGATGGTGGCGGTAGCTTATTCGATCTATGTTTCCGCTGGAAATGACACGCGCATCGCGTTTCCGTATGATTTCGTTATTCAGAATGGCGAGACGAATGCAAAGATGTTCAGTGAGGAGATGAATAGTGAAAGGATACGCTTCGTTCATAAGCAGGTAGAAGCCGTGAAGCTGGTGGGCACGATCCGTGATCATTCCGATCATGCCTTCGTTGAAGATGACGAATTGCTTTTTCTGCCAGCGGAACAGCTTCAGAATGCTGGAGCGGACATGAACGTCCCTCAACCCGGGGAAGCCGTTATTTATAACGGAAGGGCAAAACTCGAATCATCGATAGCAGGGCAGAAATATACGAATTTTCCTAAAGAGGTTGAGCTGAATCTGTCCGGAAGCGAGAAAGGGCCTCAGGTGCTGGGGCTTATAGAGAGATATGCTATGAATTATGACGTATACGGTCTTCAACTTGTAACATCAGAGTCAACTGTACGGGAACTCAAAGAGAGGATGATAGCTTCTCCGCAGTATGAAGAGGAGAAGACGAGACGATATCCCCGATACGAAACGATAACTCTCGATACGTTCCAGGTACCGGACAAAGAACAGCGTGTCAAGGCCTCGGATGTTTATGCGAAATATGTGGCTAAAGGAGACTTTGTTTCTGATTATGAGAGGCAATACCGCAATGCACTCCAAGATTTTGGAATGTTTATCTTCATAGCCGGATTTCTGGGACTCCTCTTTCTGATTTCAACCGGCAGTATCCTGTATTTCAAACAAATGACGGAAGCGGATCAGGAGAAGAGCAGCTTTATTACGTTGAGACAGCTCGGCTTTGAGACAAAGGACATCATGAAAGGCATTGTACGTAAGCAGCTATTTGTTTTTGCCATACCTCTTGTTATTGGGATTTCACACGCTATATTTGCCGTGAAAACAGTCTCCATAGCCGTAGTCTCAAATATAGCCGTGCCGTCTGCGATAGCCATGGGTGTGTACCTATTGATATATATCGTATTTATCTTGTTAACTATCGGTTATTACAAAAAAATCGTTCAGAATGCCATGTAGTGCCTAATGCACGCATCCGGTCATTGTAAAGGAGAATTTCATTCATGAAAAATAGAAGAGTCCCCGTAATGACATTGGTCGTTGTCATGCTGGCCGTCGTATTTATAGTGTTGTACAAGGATGTGGTAGACCGATTTAACCCGTTTCTGACAAAAGCCTATGTCTATGTCCAAATCAATCAAGCCCCCGTGCCTAATCATGGGCGAGTAGAGTATAAACTTACCGGGTACAATGCGGAAGGTGACAAGGAAAATGTTAATTTTACAGCCAGTACAGAACTTCCTAAGGGGACCTATCTGAAGGTATTGGCCAAGGGAGCCTATGTACAAGAATGGGAAAAGATCAATCCGGAAGAAGTACCTTCTGCAATCAAATGGTAAAAGAAAAGAACTATTCAGAGAGCAGTTTGCCACCGCGGCAGCTGCTCTTTTTGTTATTAATCTATAGGGTAGCAAGGTTACAATATGTGGTAATATATAAATAGTGAAAGCGGTCGTCTTATTCTACAAATAAAATATGAAAGCGTATACACATTCTCCTTTGAATTTGATAAAATTAACAATAATTATTTTGGATGTAAAGGGAGCATATGACAAAAGGAATGATTACCAAAGCACAAGTCTTTTATAGATATCTGTTCTCATATTTCGTCATTTTGCTAATCCCGCTCGGTCTATTAGGCTATTACGGATCGCTTCAGTTGAAGCAAACGGTCAACCACTACGTTGAGAAGATGAACCAAGAGATGCTGAGCCAGCTCGGTGAAGGCGTTGATACGAAAATCATCGAAATGAATAAAATCGCGGCAAGGATCGAGACGAATCCCGATCTGACCCCTTATGCGGTAACCAAAGATTTCTACGGCGCATACCAGGCGAAGACGCTGCTCGATTATCGCGTATCGAACGATTTTATTCACGAAGTGCTTTTTTACGTAAGGGGAGAACCGTTGCTATATTCCTCCGTAAGCACTTACCGTATTCCAACCTTCATTAACGATATTTATCATTACCGTTTTTGGACGGAGGCGCAGTTTCGGGAAGAAATGGACACTTTGACGAAACCGATGCTCCGTCCCGCGGAGGACGTCAACTTCATGGGTGCTTCCAACGAGCGGTTCATTAGCTATGCGCTGCCGATCCCGCTGGGGAGCCTTCACCCTTACGGAACCGTGTTGTTTTTGATTAAAGAGAGTTCGCTGCTTCTTTATTTGAAAGCCGATGAATATCCCAGAACGGGAAATACGGTTATTATGGATGAGAGAAATCGCATCGTCACCTCCTATAAGGGCGACTCACATGTCAAAGACGAGGACTTGTACCCGCTCCTCGTGTCGGCCAACGGCATGTTTTCCGTGGAAAAGCTGGACAAAGTGAACTATTTCGTCTCCCGCATGAAGTCTGAACTGACTGGGTGGACATATGTGAATATCATGCCGGTTTCCGACGTCATGAAGCCGATCGACATCGTCGTCTCCCAATGGATGCGCACGCTGTTCATCATTTTGATAATTGGCAGTGTAGCGATTTACTTCGCACTGCGCTACAATTATCATCCGATCAAAAAGCTCGCACAGCTGGCGGAAAGCCATTTGGGGAAGTCGCTTATGATCATGAACGAGCTGGAAGCGGTCCGTACGTTAATCGACAGGACGATGCGCTCCAATCGGGAGCTTGGGGAAAAGTGGGAGAACAACCGTTCAGCCATTGTCGACCATATGCTGCTCAGCCTGCTGAAAGGGGAAGTGGAGACGAGGGAGCAGCTGGACGAGCGGTGCAAAGAAGTCGGTTTCGAATTCGGGCATGCGGCTTACTGTGTCTTTGTCGTGGAAGGTGCAGGAGCAAATCCCGATACGAAGCAGCTGCTTGCGGAATCCGTCGCTGACTGCTCAAGTAGCGGGATGACCGTTTATTACAAGGAATCCATTGATAACAACCGGATAACTTTCCTTGTATCAACCGACCACACGCCTCAGCAGCTCTCCGTTTGGCTGCAAGAGTGGCACAATGCCGTGTACCGAGATCTCGGAATCAAGCTAACTTGCGGTGTGGGCCAACTGTACGAGGAATTGAAGCAGATCGGTCGATCATTTATTGAGGCTTCGACTGCGATCGATTACAAACTGATCAAAGGGATGGGCCAAATCATATCGTTCCGCGACCTGACATCCGATCATTTCTCAACGCTGTACGACGCAAATTACAATTTGGAAAATTTAAGCTATTGGCTGCGGGAGGGACAAACCCGGCAAATCGTCGATGCGCTTACGCATTTTGTCCATCAGATTAAGCAAGGCGGTACGACGCTGTTTGTCGTCAGATGTTTATGCTTTGATATTATCCATACGGTTATGAAAACATTGAATGAGATGAAAAGCGAATTTCCCGGCATCACCGAGAAGCTTCCCGATGTGTTGACGTTGATGGAATTCCATACCGTCGAAGAGCTGGTCGAGCTTGTCTCGAAGGCTTGTATCGACGTTTGCCACGCTATGGAGCAGCATCATCGAGATCCTGCGGAGCGTCACATCTACGCTATGACAGATTACATGCAGCAGCGTTACGGCGATTCCGGCTTTTCCGTGCAAATGATGGCCGATCATTTTTCACTTTCAGCCTCTTATGTGAGCCGTTTGTTTAAAGAGCACACCGGTCAAACGATTACCGATTATATGAATTTAATCCGCATCAATAACGCCAAACGGCTGCTCAGGGAAAGTAATGCCTCAATCAAAGACATCGTGCAGCAGGTCGGCTATTTCGATACGTCAAGCTTTATCCGCAAGTTCAAAGCAGAGGTCGGCGTCACGCCGGGTGAATATCGCAAGATGCTGCGGAAGCAGGAAAGCGGATCGGGAACCGGTTGAGACAACCGGTTCTTTTTTCGCATATTCACACATGAATCGCATATTTACGCCGAGGGATAGCACGAAATGCCTTGATAAATCAAGGGTTTTGCCTATTTGTCATCTATTGCACATCCGAATTGAAAGCGCTTATATACCTCGACTTGGGATGTACTTACAATAAAAAGGCAAGCACGGATAAACAGTGAGGGGGGATACAGAGAGTGTCGGTGAGACTTGTTACAAATTCAAATCCAGCGAATGCAGAACCGACCATCCAGGTTGTTCGAAAGAAGAAATCAAATCTGTTCAAAGTATTGCAAAACTATGAGCTGTATCTTTTTTTGCTTCCCACCATGGTTTACTTTATCTTGTTTCATTATGTGCCGATGTATGGTGTTCAGATCGCTTTCAAAAATTTCATTGCAGTTAAGGGAGTCACGGGAAGCCCCTGGGTCGGTATTGAGCATTTTCAGCGTTTTTTTGAATCGTATCAATTTATTACCGTTTTGAGGAATACGCTGGGAATCAACTTATTTGAGCTGGCGGTCGCTTTTCCGGCCCCGATCCTGCTCGCGCTATTGCTTAATCAGGTGGCCAACGAACGATTCAAGAAAATTGTGCAAACAGTAACTTATGCGCCGCATTTTATTTCCGTCGTTGTCGTGGTCGGAATGTTGTATTTGTTCCTGTCTCCGAAGCACGGATTAGTCAATCATGCCTTAGCGGGTCTGGGCATGGAGCCTACCTTCTTTATGGCTAAGCCGGAATGGTTTAAAACGATTTATGTATTCTCCGGCATCTGGCAAAATCTCGGATGGTCGGCCATCATCTATTTGGCGGCATTGTCCGGCGTGAATCCCGATCTCCACGAGGCTGCCGTTGTAGACGGAGCGAACAAGATGCAGCGGATACGCCACATTGATTTGCCTGCCATCCTGCCTACGATTGTGATTCTACTGATCTTGAACGTCGGGCATCTGATGAGTGTCGGTTTCGAAAAAGTATATCTCATGCAAAATCAGCTGAATATTGACGCATCAGAAATCATTCAAACGTACGTGTACAGAGCGGGTTTGTTGAACGCCCAGTTCAGTTATTCGGCCGCCATTGGTTTATTCAATTCTGTCGTCAACTTTATTCTGCTGATCTCAGTCAATCAAATAGCGAGAAAAACAAAGCAGGCCAGCCTATGGTAAGGGAGGAGAGCTCCGATGGTTATCAGCCGCACGGCAGCCGACAAATGGTTTGACGCATGTATGTACGTGATTCTGTCTCTTCTTCTGCTGGCTGTGTTATACCCGCTGTATTTCGTAGTGATCGCCTCCATCAGCAACCCGGATCTTGTGAATGTGGGCGATGTTGCCTTGTTCCCCAAAGGGATAACCTTGGAAGGATACCGCAGAATATTTGGCGATGCAAGTATCTGGCTTGGTTACCGTAATTCCTTGATATATACCGTTCTCGGTACTTGTCTGAACGTCATACTTACCTTGACTGCGGGTTACGCGCTCTCCAGATCGGATCTTGCGGGCCGCGGGATCTTCATGTTAGTCATCGTGTTTACGATGTTTTTCAGCGGCGGTCTCATTCCTTCGTATTTGCTCATCAAAAGCTTGGGAATGCTCAACACAATCTGGGTCATGATTCTCCCGAATGCGGTCTCGGCCTATAACATTATCATCGCGAGAACCTTCTTCCAGAGCACGATGCCGGCGGAGCTGCTGGAAGCGGCCAAAGTGGACGGCTGTTCCAATACCAGGTTTTTTCTGCAAATTGTGATTCCCGTCTCACTGCCTATCGTCGCAGTCATGGTGCTGTTCAGCGCCGTAGGTCATTGGAACTCGTATTTCCAGGCGTTGATTTACTTGAAGGAGGACTCGCTTCAGCCCCTTCAAATCATTCTCCGCAAAATTCTGATCAGCAACGAAGCCTCTGAGAACATGGTGGACGGACTGGTCAATCAGGCGGATGTGGTCAGGATGGCTGAAACGATGAAATACGGTGTCATTATCGTATCGAGTCTGCCGGTATTGGTCCTTTATCCTTTTCTGCAAAAGTATTTCATTAAAGGCGTCATGATAGGCTCACTGAAGGGGTAAGAACTTTCAATTATTTGGAGGGATAGGTCAATATGAAGATGAATAAATGGGCACATGGAAGTGTGACGCTGGCTGTGGCGTTGGGAGTGCTGCTTAGCGGCTGCTCCAGCGAAAGCGCCAACAACAGCAGCGACAGCGGCGGCCAGACGGATACGAAACAGCCGCCTAAGGCATCGTCGAATATGAGCGCAACCGGATTACCGATCGTCAAGGACAAAGTCACTCTCAAGATTGCCGGTCTTTACGGTATTGCCGGACAGAAGCCATTTGGCGAGCTGCCGTTCTTTAAGAGCCTGGAAGAGAAAACAAACGTCCATGTAGACTGGCAAATGAATGATGCGAACGGTTTCAAAGAGAAGAAAAACCTGATGTTCGCCAGCGGCGACCTGCCCGATGCCTTCTACGGTCATTACATTCTTGATAACGATGAAGTGGTGAAATACGGTTATCAAGGCTTGTTCATTCCGTTGGAAGAGCTCATTAACAAATATGCGCCCAATTTGAAGAAAATACTGGATGCGAATCCAGGCTACAAAAAAGATATGACGGCGCCGAACGGTCATATTTATTCGTTACCAACGATTGACGGCACCTATCCTACATCCAAAGATATGCTATTCGTCAATAAGAAGTGGTTGGATCAGCTCAAGCTGCCGATTCCTACGACGCCGGATGAATTTTACAAAACGCTCAAAGCATTCAAGGACAACGATATGAACGGCAACGGCAAAAAGGATGAAGTACCGTTCTCCTACAGGGTACATGCGATTCAAGGCATCTATTCGCTGTATGGTTCATTTGGTTTGCTCGACAAACAGGATCACATCATTATGAAGGGCGACCAAGTCGTTTACACGGCGGTACAGCCCGAGTACAAGGAAGCAACGAAATTCTTCCATAAATTGTTCGCCGAAGGCTTGGTTGATCCGGAATCGCTAACGCATGACGAGAAGGTATACGGTTCCAAGCTCAGAAGCAAGGATAGCAATGTCGGTTCCTATGTAGCCTGGACGGCTTCGACGTATATGGACCCCGATCAGGCCGCTAACTTCGTTCCGGTCATGCCGTTGAAAGGTCCGGACGGCAAGCAGATTTGGAACAGCTACTCAGCGGGAATTTTGAGCAAAGGCGCATTTGCCATTACTTCCAACAACAAGAATCCGGAAATAACGATGCGCTGGATCGATTATATGTATGATCCTCGAGTAAGTTTGGAAGCGGTGAATGGAACGATTGGCACCGTGATGAAGGATAACGGAGACGGTACGCTCACAACAATCGATCCGCCAAGCGGCGTGAATGCGAACGAATTCAGACATACGGTTTCCCCAGGCTCGACCTCCGTGTTTGCCAAAACGAACGACTCGCCTAAAGTCGTCGGCAAGCCGTATGAAAAAGGCGATATGGATAAATTATTGCAGCCTTATTTGGATAAAAATATTTTCCCTAACCTGTATTTCAGCGAGGAAGAAACGGAAGCACGCAGCCGCTACTTTACCGATATCGATGCTTATGTCAAGAAAATGCAAGCCAAATGGCTCGTGCAGGGAGGCATTGACGAAGAGTGGGACAGCTATGTGAAGAAGCTAAAAGAAATGAATCTGGACAAATTGGTCAAAGTATACCAAGATGCGTATAACCGTTATAACGCGATCAAGTAACCGATTTTGCGGTCAATGATGGGAGATTGGGTCATGCAAACATCCGAACAATGGTTTCAGCATATGAATTTGGAGCAAAAAATCGGGCAAATGATATGTGTCCGGGCTTCACGGTTCGAAGATTCGGTTCGCAGTTCACTTTCATCCGGCCGGATCGGAACGGTAGGCTCAGTCCTCCTGCTTCACAAATTTGAACAGTTGAACGGCCTCGTGGATACGGTGAACGACTATTTGGGACAGTCACAAATCCCGCTGTTGTTGTTCTCCGATGCGGAGAGAGGGCTGCGGCATAACTTGAAGGTCGGCACTTCGTTTCCGAGCATGATGGCTCTTGGAGCCTCAGGTTCAAGCGAGCTTGCTTATCGGATGGGATTAGCGATCGGCAAGGAAGCGAGAGCCGTCGGCTTCGGTATGATCAGCAATCCGGTGCTTGACGTCAATTCCAATCCGGATAACCCGATTATTAGCACGCGGGCGATCAGCGACCGAACCGACGTCGTCATCGAGCTGGGCGCTGCTTATGTGCAGGGAATGCAAGAGGCGGGCGTCATTCCGAACGGCAAACATTTTCCGGGTCACGGGGATACGAAGATCGATTCGCACGTCTCTATGCCAATCGTGGAGCGTGATTTCGATCATTTGATGAACGTAGAGCTGCGTCCGTTTCGTGAATTGATTAAGCGTGGGATGATGGGTATCATGACAGCTCATATTCTATATCCCGCTTTGCTGGCAGAGGGAGAGCCGCTTGTGCCGGCGACGTTATCCAGATCCGTGATGACCGGGCTGCTTCGAGAGCAGTTCGGTTTCACGGGGCTGATCGTTTCGGATAGTCTGACGATGAAATCGATCAAGATGCAGTACGGCATTGAGAAGGCCGCCGTCATGGCGGTTCAAGCGGGGAATGATATCATTCTGCAGGATTACCAGTCAGATCCTGAGATCACCTTCCATGCGATTATGAATGCTGTCCGTTCCGGAGAGCTGAGTTTGGAGCTGATCGATACGGCAGTAAAGCGGATCTTGGATGTGAAGGAACGTTTCGGATTGCTCGAGAATAAGCCGATTCAGCTGGAAGAAGCGGAACAGCTGCTAGGATCCGATGAACATATCGAGCTGGCTAAGGAAATCGCGTCGCGTTCCATCACTGCATTAGAGAGTGCAAATCTTCCTATTCAGCCGGATGCATGTTCAAAAGTGTTGGTTATCGCCTCCCGAAGCAAGGACGAGGGGAAGGAAGTTGAAGATATGGGAACGCGAATCTCCGGTAAAGCGGCATACTTGCACCGCAGCTGCTTACGATATGGAGCTGAGACCGATCTTCTCGTGATCGATGAGCTTCCCGACGAACGGGATTTTGCAGCCGTTACCGAAGCGATCGGCTCCGCAGCATACGATCATGTGATTTATGCCGCTTTCATACGCGTCATCAGCTATAAGGAAGGAAGCGGCATGTTGCCGCCAGGTCAGCTCCAGATGATCGAACGTATCCGCGAGGGTCATCCCGATTTTGTTTTGCTTGTCTTGGGCAGCCCCTATATTTTGCGGAAAATAGAGCGGCAGCGCAACGTCATTTGTACATATGACGACTGTGATTATTCGATTGATGCGGCCGTAGATGCCTTGTTTGGAGCTAAGAAGGCGAGAGGCAAGCTGCCCGTCGATGTGAATGAAGATTATATGTTCGGTTACGGATTATAAGGGCGAATTGTAGATCAAATCAGCAAAGAATGGAGACTCACAGATGCAAATCGGCTCATCAGACCCCAAAATATGGCCCGTCGGCTTATCCATCAGCCTGATATCACCACCGGACTTACATCAGCTCAAACAATCCGGAATCGCATGCGTCGAAGTAACGTGGCAGGCGAAATTTATGGATGTGCCGCACGATCCCGCTACAAAAGCCCATTGCGACAAAGTCGTGCAGGCCATAAGGGAAAGCGGAATCGACATTTGGTCGGTTCATATTCCTTACCGCAGCCCTTGGGACATTTCCTTAATCGATTCTATCGAGCGAGAGAAGGTACTGGAACGCGTCACTTGCATACTGGCGCTTGCACAAGAGTGGGGTATTCGCCAAGCAGTTCTGCATCCGAGCTACGAGCCGATCGCACCTGAGGAGAGGGGACAGCGGCTCGATTATGCCAAGGAATCGCTGCTAAGATTGGCTCCAGCAGCTGAGGCGCATGGGGTGCGACTCGCCGTCGAATGCCTGCCGCGGACTTGCCTCGGCAATAATATTCAAGAGATTGAGGCGCTCATCTCCATTCATCCTAGCCTTGGCATATGCTGCGATGTCAATCATTTGTTCAAAGAAACACCGGAGACCTTTATCGGGAGTCTCGGCTCCCGGATCATCACGACGCATATTTCGGATAACGACGGATTGGATGAGAAGCATTGGATGCCCGGAGAGGGCGTGCTGAACTGGAAGGAAATCATCCATGCTTTAGCGGAAACCGGATATTCAGGACCTTTCATGTATGAAGTAAGAAACCCTGATCCGCGCTGTTTGATGGACAATTGGCGAAATCTGATGAGCATAAGCTAGGGGAAAGTAAGATGTATACGGACGAAGAAAGAAGGCAGAACAGCATCGTCGGATGGGGAGGAGAGTATAATCATGTCTAAGCCGAAATATGTCGCCCATCGGGGATTTAGCATGCTAGCGCCCGAGAATACGATCGCCGCCTTCGAATTGGCGGGGCAATCGGGGTTCTGGGGGATCGAATGTGATACGTATTGCACGATTGATGGCCATTGAATCGTCCATCACGACCGAACGGTTGACCGAATGACGGATGGGACGGGAAAAACAAAGGATCATACGTATGATCAAATCCGTAACTTGAACATCGTGGCCGGTAACGGCATTGAAGCGCATTCCGGACTGCGAATTCCGACTTTGGAAGAAGTACTCGATATATGTAAGTCTTATCAGATGCACGCCTTTGTCGAAATAGAGGAATACCACCATGATGCGGATCTGGAAGTGCTTCTTCAGCTGATTGACCGGCACGGCATGCTGGAAACCTGCAGTCTTATCTGCTTTAACGCCGATACACTTCGGAAAGTGCGGGAGATTCACAGGCGAGTACAGCTCGGATATTTAACGTCACAACCGCCGTCGGATTCCGATTTGGACCTGATCCAACAAGTAAAGCCGGCATTTCTGGACTACGACTACAGGGCGATCAAACCTGAGGATGTACGAAGATTGTTGTCCAAAGGGATAGATGTTTCGATATGGACTGTGAATTCCTGGGAAGATGCCGAGCCCTTTATCGAGTCGGGGGTTACTTACATAACAACTGATACAAACTTGATGGAGAGTTAATGTCCGATATATAGTTGTGTGGCGAAAAAGAACATTCAATAATCGCGGAGACGGGAAAAACAAAGGATCATACGTATGATCAAATCCGTAACTTGAACATCGTGGCCGGAAACGGCGAAGTGCTTCTTCAGCTGATTGACCGGCACGGCATGCTGGAAACCTGCAGTCCTTATCTGCTTTAACGCCGATACACTTCGGAAAGTACGGGAGATTCACCGGCGCGTAGAGCTCGGATATTTAACCTCACAACCGCCGTCGGATTCCGATTTGGACCAATGTCCGATGATATAGTTGTGTGGCGAAAAGAACATTCAATAATCGCGGAACGGCTCGTAGCAATAAGAGATTTTTCCAATGAACGGAATTTCATTTATAACTACTTCACAAAACCCGTATTTTATACATATGTCTATGAGCAAGAAAAACCCCGGTTTTCCTGTCGGATGTTTCTTATGTTGCACATTATTTTGGGACGAGTGTGTTTTTTAATTTTTTATATAGTCAAACCTGTGAATAATATTCAAATCTCTATGTTTGTCTCCAAAAAACTGCTCAGCAAGCCAAGGCAGCACAGCTTCCTCCGGCCGACGATCCAACAAACTATATTGACTCATGACACTAACAATCGACGAGCGGTTTGTATATTCACGAATAACATTTGGACGAATGGACGAGATACCATAATATCTAATTACTCCCTCTCGCTTCAATTGTTCAAAGGCTTCGATCGTATCGTCAATCGGGTCCTCTTGCGTACCGCCATGCAATTGATACAAATCAATGTAATCGGTACCTAACCGTTTCAAGCTATCTTTTACCGCGGATAGTATGTACGCTTTGGAGGCGTCCCAAACCCAGCCCTCTTTGCCCGGAATTCGTCTATTGCCCACTTTAGTTGCTATAATGAGTTCCTCGCGATGACGACCACGAATCGCTGCACCGACGATTTGTTCATTCAGACCTTCATCGTACAAATCTGCCGTATCTATAAAATTCACCCCGCGGTCCAACGCTGTATGAATCATAGAAATTGCCTGACGTTGATCTGTACCTAAGGACATGCAGCCTAATCCCACTTCGCCTACCACGAGCTCCGAAGTGCCTAGTCTATTCCGTTTCATTGAAATGTATCCCTCCGTTTTATATCTTCACATTATTAGGATCGGTTTCTGCCGCTGTTTTCTTCAAACATACTGCTACTCGATAAATTAGTTTCTATTATATCATGTGTGTACGAAGAGTACTCGGACATGTGTTTTGGGGGCGACAGATGACGATAATCGCAAGAAGATACTGTACATTGAACAAGCACAACTTTTTGGAGTGGGTTTTTCTTTACCAATTTAATAATTTCGGGTATTCGGACCGTACTTAATTATTAATATACTAAAATCCCCGATCGACTTTGATCGGGGATTCGTATTTTATGATATCTACGTACTAAAGACATGTTAAGTTAGAAGTTTCCCTAGGTTACAATTAATCTCAATGTCTAAAATGACAACCGACATTTTAACCTCGCAACCCAAATAATTACCCACCTCGATCTGAGCTACTAAATTGACGTAATTGGATTATCAAGACTTGTATGAGTTTTTCATCATACGAACTTGCCTATCGTGAACCAGTTGCTCCCTAATAATTGCTTGATAGATCGCATCCGGAGAATTTTTAAGCAACTCAGGAAAATTACTGTTTAAGTAAGATTCGATACAAAGAATCTCATTCTCTGTTGGATCTGCTACGCCACGTGGAATTGGTAACGGATCTGGTCGTGTACCTTGGAATCTAGCTATCGCTTCGTTTACGTCCCGATTGACATACGCAAAAGAGACACGTGATTCTTCTGATTCTAATGCTTTTCTTAAGTCATAAACTCCGTTCTCATCGAAGGATATTCTCGTGAATTGAATAAGAATAATCTGACTTGGTACGCTGCCTTTGCTTTCATACATTAAAGTTATTTTTAGTGCGTTTCGGCCAGCCAGATCCCGCAATATAATTTTCCGCTTCTTATCAATTTGTGAAGTTGGAACTAAGTATACCTTATCCTCATTCACGCATAAGAATTTAACTCCCACCGTAATTCACCTCCCCCTTATGACCATGCCCAGTTCAGATATTCTAAATTTTCATATAATAACAGTATCTCAAACCTCTTTAAATTTATACCTATCAAGCCCATAAGCCATTGTTGTATTATATTAACTATCAGCACTTAACCGAATATTTCTAAAATAGAGAAAACATCGCTAACTAGCCGCACGGCTCCTCTTCCTTTTCTTGTCAATAAAAAAAGAAGCACCTTATAGCGCCTATTATTGTTTACATAATATTTATTCTGTTAATTATCTAGTTCCACTGATCTCTAAAATCGTCAACCAACTATGAATCGCCTATCGTGTGCTGAGGTCCAAGACGAATCCAGCCGTTATTCGGCCTTTTGCCCATTCCCACTCCTGCTGGTTCAACGTAATTAAGCTGTCCTCCTCTCGCCAATGAACCAAATCATACGACCTCATGACGCCAATACCGTTCTCGGGAGAATGAAACATCACATATTCCCCTTGATCCCGAATAATGCAGATATTCTCTCCAGCACTTTCGTTACCGCAGTAGGTCCACTGCTGGAAATTATCCGTTTTCGATAGGCTGACGCCATTTTGCTTATAGAAACAAAACCATTCCCCTGGCCTAGCTGCATTCTCGATGAAGTAAGGATCGATCATACGGCCCATATCCTTAGCGGCCACATGTTCTCCTTTGACACGAAGCAGCTCCGGGGTCGTCCAATTCACCAAATCTTCACTGTCCATCATCCAAATGCGGCAATCACCGTTGCCATATTTCTCACCATTTGGCCGTGGATAAGATTGTAGACACATTCGCCAGCGATTGTCGACACGAATCAAATTGCCAGGACTGGAGAAATTCAGGTGCTGATCCCTCGGAGTCAGAAGAAGCGGCTTGCTCCACTCGCGAAGATTAGAGCTTCGGCTCATCGCCGTATATAAATAGACGCGACCGTCTTCTTCTGTCTCCACAAGGGTGTAGTACAGCCACCAAATACCGTCCTGGTAAAGCGCGCACGGGTCCCGGAAAGCTCTCTTGTGATCTCCCCTCAAGAGAATGGGCGACGTCATTTGGTAGCCTTCCATCCTTATAGACCTGCGCTTACATTGCTTGCTTTCAGTTCGTTATACTTTTTGATTTTTGAATCCAACAAGGATTTGCCGCCCTTCTTCTTCCATGTCTCCACATAGGAATCCCAGTTAGATAACGGCTCACCGCCTGTAACGAACTTCAGGAACATCTCAACTTCATATTTGGCCACATCAGGTCCTAGTGTATTTTGCTCATCCGTTGCCGGGATGCCGTAGAAGATGTCTGAAATCAAGGTATAACTGGCTGCTGCATCAATATAGCGGTTGTTTTCAATTTGAATCGTATCCTTCGTAGCCGCATTGATTTTGTTTTGGATATCTACTCTGGACACGATCTGGCTTAGCGGATCCAGCCATTTCTAGTCGAACGCTTTCTGACCCTCAGGTGTACGCGCTTCCGTAATGCTCGTATAATGCGTCCCCTTAATGCCATAATGGTTGAGCTCCCAACCTTCATCCGTGGACATGTAATCTAGGAAGCGTAAAACAGCCTCCGGATTTTTCGTTTTTGCTGAAATCGCGATTGTCGCGCCTACATTACCGAAAGACAGCATGCCGCTTTGTCCTGCCGGTCCTTTGATTCCCGGAGCGATAGGCTCCCATTTCACATTCGGCACAATCTCCTTCATCTTAAGCTGCTGAGTAAGCGTTTGCGGAACGATGGACCACCAGGCTGTGAAATAGCCGATTTTCCCTTGCGCGATTTTCTGCTGCGCCTGATCTGCTTTAATCGTGAAAATTTCCGGATCGATCACCTTAGCATCCCACAGCTTCTTGATATAGGCCAGCGCTTCCTTGTATTCCGGCGATACAGCAACGGGTACAATCTTGTTGTCTTTCAAATAACTGTTCATAGGCACACTGCTGGCAAACATGCCAGGCGCAATGCCGTACGCTCCAAATATCGGCATGAAAGTTTCTGCGAAGCTGTTGGCAATGCCCATACCGTACGCATCATTCTTGCCGTTTTTATCCGGGTCGTTGAACGTGAATGCTTTCAGCATCTGCTCGAA
The DNA here is from genome assembly GCF_028765165.1 of Paenibacillus sp. MAHUQ-63. GTDB lineage: Bacteria > Bacillota > Bacilli > Paenibacillales > NBRC-103111 > Paenibacillus_E. Next base: position 63,224 of record NZ_JARADB010000012.1, read on the forward strand.
CTCGTCCAGATTGGTAGGCATTTTCATATTCAAAGCATCCAGCCAGTCTTTCCGAACCGCAGGTACTTCCTTACCAGCGCCATTCTCATACGGAATGACGAACTGCTTGCCTTTGTGCTTCGTCAACTCCCACAGTTCCGGCTTCAAGTTCTTCTTCAAATTGGGAGCATATTGGTCAATTAGTTTGGTAAGATCTAGGAACAAGCCTTGATCTACATACTTCTGGTAGTCAAAAGAGCCCAGTCTGCTCATGTCGGGAATGTCGCCAGAAGCAGCGAGTACGTTGAACTTGCTGTTAAAGTCGTTATTGGGAAGCATCGTTACGTTCAATTTGACGTTAGCTTTCTTTTCAATTTCTTTGGTGGCTGCATTATCGTCTTTCCAGACACGACCGCCATCGGGCTGTGTGAGCGAGATTGTTACTGGGGCAGCAGCGGATGCGGATGCGGATGGCTGACTGCTTCCCCCAGTTGCTGCTGGTTTGCTCGGTTCCGGGCTGCTGCATGCTGCGGTCAATGCCGTAGCCATTGAAACTGTACATAAGGATGCGATAACGCGTATTCATAGCTAGGTGGTTGGCAATCGACTACAAAAATGACGCTTATACTTTTATTTTGCTTAAAAATATGAAGTGCGCCATTTTCATCAAACACCTTACTCCCTTGTCTTGATGGCATCGGCTCGCCCGACTAAAGCTTGTGCCGCTTGTTTGACTTCCGAGCTATTCGTGATGGAGGCTTTTACCACCTTAATACCAAGCTTCGAAAGTGCTTCTTCTTAATGTGAGCGCATATGCCCCATATCCCCGTCTTGAATACACAATAGCGGCACAGGTGTAACATCTCTAGCACCGCCATTCTTCAAAATAAACGCCGTTTTCTCAAATGAGCGGTTCTCAAAGTGAGCTAAAACTTATTTTTGATTTACGAAATTAATGATCTCCTCGTTGTACTTGTCTTTTTCATAATTGTCATTGGTAGATTAGCCTTAATTTCTTTGGCAAGCTGATACATTAGTAAACCGTCAAATGACATAGATATTCCTCTTTCGTTAAGGATATTTTCAATTATTTCTAAATGGTTAACTGGATGCAGCATATTGCACTCTTGATTCTCACTAAAAAGAGCACAAAAAAAGCGCTGTACCGGCGCTTGAAATGTGTGAATTTTATTCCGCGACTACAAATAAAAATTTAGAAGTATACACGTTCTACACACTGAAATAAAAACACGGTAGCAGATGATTCGCATTCATTTGAACAAGAGCACTTACAAATAAATTATTTCTCCTTTTTAGAAGAGCCCTTAGTTATATGGTATCAGATAAAAATCGTATAAAGCTATGTACAATATGGTTCTGTAATAATTGGTATAAACGTCCCTAAAATAAATAAAAGATGATCCCATATGAATACAGGGATCACCTTTTGACAGTGTAGTGTTTTTAAAGCGTAATAAGGAACACAGTTCAGCCGTTTTTATTGTTATAAATTATTTTTCTGATAGCATAAACAGAAAGGTAGTAAGATTCTGCAAGTTCTTGAATCGAATCACCAGATTTATATGCTTGTATTATTTCACGGTTTCTTCTATCAATCTCTTCCCGAAAACCAGATAGTTCTCCCCAATTTTTATGATGATCTTTTATTGCAGGAATGTAAAGGTATTCACCTTGTACGAAATCTTGCAATTTTTCAACGAGTTCTTTTGGGAGAATATCATTAGCATTAACATATCTCATGTAGACTCACTCCTTGAATAAATGTAATATCTCAACTAGCAAAGCCAGCATGATTGGTGATCTTGTTATTCCATGCAAATATCACCAAATATCTGTTTTTGCATGGAATTGAACATGAGTTACTGTAAAGTTTTGAGACATAATCCCTGCTCCTCTATAGAGATATTCTTAAGTGATTTTTATATTTGCAGCTTTTTGCCGTATAGCTGACCGCATGCGGCATCAATATCTGTTCCGAATTGAGTTCGTACAGTGACTTTGATTCCCTTTGACTTTAAGATACTGGCAAACTTTTGAACCCGATCTTTGTCTGATTGATGAAAGTTTTCAGGCGCTACGTCGGTTGAATTGTAGGGAATCAAATTAACGTGATATAAATGTTCCCAAGAACCTCTGTGCTTTAACAACGCAGCAATAGCTTTCGCATGCTCATTTGAATCGTTTTCTCCTCGAAGTAATATATATGCAATATATACTTTTCTACCTGTATCACGAATATGCTGATCCAACTTGTTCAACACATCTTTTAAAGGAAAACGATTGTTAATGGGCATTAATTCACTTCGCTGTTCGTCGAACGGAGAGTGTAGTGAAAAGGTCAGGTTAACTTGTGAAAATTGCGTGTCGAAAATAGTAGGATTGGCTAAAGCCTCCCCCATGCCCATAAACGATACACTATTCAAGGCTTGACCATTTAAATGAAAGTATAACAGTTGTTCGGTAATTTCATCAGTAGTTAAATTTCGTTTCAGTCCGATTGTACCAGTAGCACAGAAGTTGCAACCATATCCGCATCCACACTGGCTGGAAATGCAGTATGATTTCCAGCCGCGCTCATAGCTTAGTTGAACTGCTTCAATGTGGTTACCACCTTCAATGGAAAATAACACTTTATTCACTTGTCTGGATGTCTGTTGCATGACAGGAGTTAGATTTAAAACGTGTTCACCAAGGTTCTTTATTAATTCATTTCTTATACCCTTGGGTAGCATGGTCATTCGGTCATATTCACCAATTCGTTGTTTGAAGATCGCATCCGCGATCTGTTGGAACCGATATGCGGGTTGTTTCAATTCAGACAATATGTGGTGAATCATTTCGTATTTCGAAGTTGATTTCATGTATTCTCCTTTTAAGCCGGAGAATCGGCTTAAGCACCTTTAAAGGGTGGGTGCTTAAAATCTACATTAACCAACTAAATATAAATCCACGAACTTTGTAGCTATAGTCGCTACGTGCACCTATCAATAGATGGAAAATGCTCCGGCATCCGTTTAGTATGATCGTGAACCGTGCCAACGGACAATAAACGGTTCACCTGAACATTTACAACTTCAAACATTTTTTCAACCTCCTAGTTTAAATAAGCATTGTGTTATATTACAGTTCAACGATTTTGGTGGCGATAATTTTAAAATTCAATATGGAACTCTATTGTCAGCTGCAGAAAAATAAATGAGCTGCAAGAAAGTTACTTTTCTCGCAGCTCAAAAACATACATCAGGACAACCCTTACTCAGGGCTGAAGCAGGTATATAAAAGAGTGAAAGAATAAGTAACTTTTTCCTACGGCAATAAAGAACAAAACAACGCAAAATAGCTTTGTTTTATCCTCTAAAACCGACAGAAAATATTACATTATTCAATCACTCCTATCGTTAAGTTTGGTGTCATCATAACACATGGCCAAAGTCGTTTCAACTAGTAGAGCTTTCGCATGTAAGTTCAATCCGTTCCTTCTGCTGCTCCAAGAACTGAAGTAACCCGAGCAGCGTCGTTCCTCAATGTTCGGCAGCAGCCGTTCGAATTGCTGCAGCGGCAGACCGCAAATCCCGGTATAGCGCTGCCCGCAACATACGGGATCGACCCCTTCTCGTGCTAGGCCGTGAATAGAAACGTTTTGCTCTTAAATACTCTTGTTTTCTCAGTTTTTGACCATCAATACTTTTTAGCAGATAACATTTAAATGGTATGAAGTTGTAGACTGTAAAAAACGGATGGTATGGTAAAGTATGGTTGCACCTTTACCCATGGTGTTCAACCCTCCCACATCTCACGGAGTCTACGCTCCCACATTCCTTCATTCAACCTGTCCAAGGGGTGAGGCCAGAATTCACAAAGCGACTAAGATATCCTCCCGTATTACAATAAAACAAATAGCAGATGCAGCAGATCTACTCCTTGCTTTTGTCAAACTATAGTTGAGGTAGCTGCAGGTTATGACCAACATCACACTAGTAGTGCAACAATTCTCGTTCAGTTTATTCTTTTGCTAATCATTACTATGGCTTTTGTATTGTACTAAAATCCACATATAAATGGGTCTGGACATGTTCATTAAACCAAGCAAAAAGGTCAGACCCACATATAATAGGAAGATCAATAGGATAAGGGTGGATGCAGATGGCTTCTATAATCGGTGCCTCTAGAGTAGTCACTAACTCAGGGACCATAATCAACGGTGAATCGTTAATAATTATGGCACCAACTCAAGTCTCTAAATCTTTCAATGGAGCCAGCGCCGACGTTACTGGTGACCACGCCATGACGTTTTCTTTCTTTAGCGTAACGATAACGTTGACTCCGACCGGTAATGGAGTGTTACCAAAGTATCGAAGAAAGCGCTCTGGAACTGGCTAGAAGGTAATTAATCACGATAGGGGTATCAACCTAGTGCGTAACCATCCACTTGACCCTATATGGATATTGCCAGCCCGCATCCAACTCACCCATCACCCTCATTTAAAGAACAGGAAAAAACGGTCTGTATTCGCATCTATTTCGCGATAAGACCGTTTTTTCTTGTCTTTTTTGTGATGTTGGTTTAAATTGCAAAAGTCATTAAGATAATAACCAAAAGAATAAAGAGAACCAAAACAGCTGCTGCGTTGTTAACACCATAACCTGCACAACTCGCACCACTCATATCTGCTCATTCCCCTCAAGTAAAATTTCATTACGAAATAATCATACGCTCGGTACATAGTCATTGATTGGACATAAGCCTATCTTTGGGTTCATTTTTCAATTATCGATCTGAGGTAGGGAAATAATACAGGTTGCACTACACATCATTTCACCCCGCAACGTTGTATGCCTAACGGTCTGCAGACATATAGGTGATGCCAATTTGCCTGCGGGAGGAATAAAATCCTCTCGTCCCTTAGTTCCTAGGTCGCCTTCATGTACGTAGCCAATGGTGGCTAGCCGTTGAATGGCCTCAACGATTAGAGGAGCGACTCCACGGTTACTCAACCCTTTTGCTGAGGCTAAACTTGCATATGAGTTGTCTGTCAGCAAAGACCTTCGGATTACGCCGTATATTTGCCCAGGCGCAATTTTAACTTTTGCATACTTTAATTCTACTCGTCATTGCGGAGGAGATCGGTTGTTGAAACGGGAGTGAAAATTATGAAATGGCGCGATTCTGTGGCCTATATTAGTCTGGGTTCTACATGTCAAACAGCATATCAGCTTAAAAGACTGGGCTTACGAAAATATGCGGGTCCCTTAGATTGGTTTGTTTCCGATTCGATCGGGGGAGTGGTTCGTTTGATAGATCATCGTTTCAACGGATTTATGGAACTTAGCCAGCTTGAACTCATTGGCACTACCAATGAATGCTTTGTTGTAAGAGATAACACAAATGATGTCATATCTTTCCATGACTTCCCTCTTTATCTCACTGCGGAGCGGTGGCGGGAAGCTTATCCCGCGTTTAAACAAAAGCTCAATCGACGCGTAGACCGGTTTTTGAGAACTATTCAAAGTCAACCCATTCTTTTTATTAGAACCAATTCTAAAAAAAAGGAAGCGCAGGAGCTACACGCAGCATTAAAAAGGCTGACGCATAGCAAGTTCCATCTTCTGATCGTGAATAATCACCAGGAAGAAAGCAAAGACGTGATTTACGAGGATTGGGGGCTACGTGGAATTAGCTCGGTGCTTCTACCGAAAGGAGAAGACTGGAGAGGATTTAACCAGGCTTGGGATACGTGTATGAACAGCTTCAAATTGAAAGCTTCGTCATTTCGCTAAGTTTCGTGAAGAAAATATTTTGACCGCTTTCTCTACGGATACCGAAATTAGCTGCTGCAGAGATCATCCGAATTTTTTTGCGAATGAAATTTGGTTCATACGTCCAATCAATCAGTATTTATCTAACATATTTTATACCGTAGTGACAAATCACCCAGAGGGGAATGAGTAAACATGGGAGCAGTAGGTTATGGTGCAAGTTGTGCAGGTTACGGCACAAGCGCAGCGGCTATTTTGGTTCTTTTTATTCTTTTGGTTATCATCACATCAGCTTTTGTATGGTAATTCCTTAATCTAACGTAAAGAATCAATGAGAAAAACGGCCGCGAAATAAATACGGGCCGTTTTTTCGTTGTTCTAATCATAAAAAACCAACCTTAATCTTAGGGTGACTTTTTATGGTAAATGAAGGGTGAAAAATGTAGAACGAATGCCGGCTTTTCCAACACTCAATTTGGGTCATACGTCCAATCAATCACTATGTAACGAACATATTTTATACCGTAGTGACAAATCACCGGAGGGAATGAGTAAACATGGGAGCAGTAGGTTATGGTGCAAGTTGTGCAGGTTACGGTTCAAGCGCAGCAGCTATTTTGGTTCTCTTTATTCTTTTGGTTATCATCACATCAGCATTTGTATGGTAATACATTAATCCAATTCAAAGAACAAAGAGAAAAAGTCACCCTTAATCTTAATCTCAGGGTGACTTTTTTGTTAAATGAAGGGTGAAATATGAGATGAGTAGCTGTGGAAACTGAATCGCGCCGAATGCCATCATCGTTATACAAACATCCGTGTAGTGGAACGCGTGATACGGGACTCTCTCGTGCTTCATCTATAACATTCCGATATCTGAAGGAAGCCGCAGCAACACGCCAAACACTCCTGCCATTTCCTCTTTCAAAAACGGTTCTACTGCTAGATCCAATACCGAGAGTCGGTTATGGTTCCGTTCCAAGACCTGTAAGGCTGTCTGCAGAACATCCGATTCTAACGTCACTTCACATGAAGGGATCTTACAAATTAGCGGCAACTGTTCAGCTAGATGCACGTTCGATACCTCCAACACTCTCGTTGTGAGGCCAGCCGGTTGGTTTTGTGCATCCAACAAAGCCTGCTGCAAAGCATCCCGGAACGCGAGTGTCACATTTAAGCCTACACCGCCATACCAACGATCACATGTACCAACCCACATCACAGGGAATCCGGATACTTCCTCTCCTAAACCAATCATTGGTGCTCCCTTCATCGTTGTCAGAGCCTGCAAATAAAACTGGCAGTGTTTATCTTCTATTGTAGACAACTGTACTCGAAAGACAGAAGGCAACTGACTTGCAACTCGCTTGCCCAGTACCTCGGCCAAAGTCCGTTGTAATCCTCGTCCGATGCCTTCCGCAACCGTTTCTCCCGCACCAACGCCGATAAATTCATGTTGTTGGTCTATCTTGTTGCCCTCAGATTCATGATCGGATGGAAGCGTAGAAACGAGCAGGCAGGCCATTCGCGAAACATACGCTTCAATCCCGACCAGTCCGGCTTCCCGCCTCGCTCCTTCATGTGTCAAATCTGTACAAACAATGTCCGGCAGAAGCCCAGCCGGCCCTTCCGATAGCGGATCAACTGCCTGAACGCGACACTGAGAGAGCGGTAGCTGCTTTAAGTCTCCTTCCTCCCAAATATGGAAAATCCCTGATTCAGTTGATGTCAACCGGCCGAAGTAAGGAAGCAATCCGTTCTCACTTTTGCTTGATCTCCGTTCGAGCTGTGAATCAATATCGTGAATCCATTCAGCTGCGGTACGTCTGGTCACAAGCGGATGGGGCATGAACGAATGCCATTTTCCTTCCAACGTCTCCAGATTAAGTAGGAAGATTCGATTCCTTTGTTCCGCATCGCCCACTCCCGTAATGTTTTTTAATAATTCAAACACGATCACATTCGCTAACATCGCTCCCGTTGTGGAAGAAAAGGTGTGCAGCTGAGGGTCTTTATAAATTGCAGATTCGTGAAGGCTGCGAAAAGCTGACTCCCAGCAACCCTCAAAGTCCGGATGCACTAGCGGACCAGCCAGACCCACCTGTTGCAGACATACTGCGGGAAGAAACAACTTCCTCTCCTCTCTACAAATCGTGTGAAAAACTCGCAGTTCCTTGATATTACCCTCCTGTGATACAAACAAAATTGAATCAAACGAGCTCACGGCTTCCCGCCAACTACTAACCCCTTCCTTCTGCAGCTTAACTTCCTCTATTGTCACCTCGGGGTCTTTTTTACGAGCATGTGCCGCCAATTCTAGCATCCGTTGCCGGTCAGTCGGACCTGAGCCAGAAACTAGCACGTGAATCTTGGGCATTCCGGATACAAGCAGCGCAGAAATGACCGAGATCAAAAATGGACCAGAGCCGACCGTCAATACTTTGGCCTGACGATAGGACTGAAACCGGTAAGCACCCAAATTACCAAAATTGTCCAAAAATTCAATTTGAGAAGCATACTCTTTGAGAATCTCTGCTGGCAGTTGATGTGTATTGTAATGGTTCAAATTTTTCATTTCATTCCCCCTCCGTAACACCCGAACTGTCCCAACTCTTCACAAGTAATTTTATGTACAGCTATTTGTCCCTCATGTCTTATACATAAGGAAAAACCCCACTCGAGGAACCCCATCCTTAAATAAAAGTTCAATAAAAAGGGGCTGCGCCGAATGAATCAATCGGTACAGCCGCCTTTTTGATGATCAATATGTTAAGTAGACTTTATGGTTATTATTTAAAAATTTTAAGCCCTTGTCCTATACGTGCATATACGCGTCATCACTAAGATATAATGAAATCATCTTATTGGGAAGAAACCATAATTGCAATAATAAGAGCTGCCGACCGGCAGTTCCTTCTTTTCAGCCTCGAGGAGATTAGTAGACAAACCTGCAGAAACGAGCGGTGCGTATTGCAGCGAGATGAGGTGAACTGCGTGAATGCTATCATATCAGTTGTCGGAGAAGGTTTATTAGCCGACTACGTATGCAGAGAGCTATTGGATCGTTATGAAGTCGTTCGACAGACAGATTTCACTTCAGACATACCGAAAGCGGCGAAATTGGTTATAGTGCTGCACGACGATTGGCCTTCCTCCGGATACTTCGAGGTTGAAGAGGCTCTACAGCAGGCCGGCATCCCGTGGTTGCGGGGCTTTATTTCAATGGATGAGGCCATAATCGGGCCTCTGGTTCGTCCGGGAACGCCGGGATGCTCCCAGTGTGCGGATAACCGGCGTTTCACGGCGTCGCCTGGAGACATACAACACGTAAGATCTTCGCCTTCAGGACTTTGGCATGCAACTCACATGTTGATTGCCGAGACGCAACGAGTGTTGCAGGGCAGCCGAGCCTATACGGAGGAGCATATGTATATCGTTAACCTGAAAAATCTGAATAGCTCGCTCCATTTCATTCTGCCTGACCCACTCTGCCAGGTGTGTGCCCGTATGCCAGACGATTCATCGGCGGCGTCCAACATATCGCTCAAGCCGAGACCGAAGATAAGCGCCGACAGTTACCGCTGCCGTCCTATAGACGACATGAAACAACATTTGGACAAAGACTATATGGATTCACGGACCGGGGTTTTTAATGCCAAGATGCTTGACCTCGTGTCGCCGTTTGCCGGGGTGGGGGTCAACCTGCCATCGTTTCTGATCGGAGATGAGGTAACGGGAGGCCATAGCTTTTCTTATGCGGAAAGCGAATTGACCGCGATCTTGGAAGGATTGGAGCGACTCTGCGGTATAAGCCCCCGCGGCAAACGGACCGTAATATATGACAGTTTCAACCGTATTGCGAATCAAGCGCTCGACCCCTCCAAGGTTGGGTTATATTCAAAGAAACAGTACGCGCAGCCTGATTTCCCGTACGAACCGTTTGATCCAGACCTCCCGATCGATTGGATCTGGGGCTATTCGCTAGTACGGGAGTGTCCGATCCTTGTTCCGGAGAGTCTCGCTTATTACAGTTCGGGATTCGGTGGCGGCTTTGTTCAGGAAGGCTCCAACGGGTGTGCGTTAGGCGGAAGCTTGGAGGAAGCCATCTTGTACGGGATTTTAGAAGTGGCGGAGCGTGACTCGTTCCTGATGACTTGGTACGCGCAGTTGCCTATTCCGCGTCTGGACCCCTATTCCGCTAACGATCAGGAATTGCGGCTCATGATCGAAAGGCTGCGCGCAGTTGCCGGATACGATGTACATTTGTTTAACATGACGATGGAGAATGGGATTCCGAGCATTTGGGCGCTCGCGAAAAGCGTCAGCCCCGGGAAGATGAATCTTATCTGTGCGGCGGGAGCTCATTTGGATCCGGTACGGGCTGCGAAAAGCGCTATTCACGAATTGGCCGGCAGGTTGATCTTCTTGCAAGAAAAATTTGAGGCGGGCCAGGAACATTTTAAGCAAATGCTCGACGATCCGTTTCTCGTATTGCAAATGGAGGATCATGCCATGCTTTACGGTTTTCCGGAAGCAGAAGAACGGCTACATTTTTTGCTGGACGGACAACGTCCGCTCAGAACGTTTGACGAGGAGTTCAAGCGTAAGGCAAGTCATGCAAATCTGACCGATGATCTGAATGATACGATCGAGGTGTTTCGCCGCTTAAATCTCGATGTGATCGCGGTGAATCAGTCGTCGCTGGAAACGCTGCGAAACGGGCTGCATTGTGTAAAAGTTCTCATTCCAGGAATGCTTCCGATGACGTTCGGACATCACTTGCAACGCTTGACAGGGCTGAAGAGAGTACTTCGGGTGCCGGCAGAGCTTGATTATGCGAAAGTGCCGCTGACGGCCGGGCAACTCAATCCGCATCCGCATCCATTTCTATAAGACGCGAAGGGTCCAGCCAACAAAACGCGGATTTCGCACGCTAAGCCATTTTTTACACCAATAAACCGGATTCCTGTTTGCTTAGGAATCCGGTTTATTGGTTTCAATGTCGTTATTCGTTTAGTTCAAGGATATTATTTAGATGGCTTTACGGCCGCAATCCCCATTCCCATCCTACCGCGGGATGACAGGAAATGAGGCTGCTCCTATTCCACGATAACAAGAGAAATACGATCGTGTAATAAACTTCTCTCTGCTTAGACCCCTTCCCATTTACGATTGCAGATGTTTCACTTTTGTACTTCTCCAACTTGCAGTCTTGTAAACTTAATCCAGCCAATTCTTTTTTCTTTTTTTAATGCTCTACCAACGGCTTAAACGGTTTAAAGATGGCTTGAAGAAGTGTAGGAGGGCCTGGCGTATGGGGCAAATCCAGCATGGATAACAGCCAGACGGCCAGGAGCAGCGCTACGAATACCGCTCTGTCCCATAACGGCTTTTGTTTCAGCTTCGACCATTCTACCCACACAATCAGTAGCGTGGCAATCGTAAAGACCCAGAACACACTCATTCTCACTTTTCCTTCGCCTCCTCTTTAGGTATGCCACCCTGCGTGTTGATCAGTCCGGGTCTGATGATATGCGCTTCCACTTCAATCTTCGTTTGAACCTGGGGGAACAGCTCATCCCAACGATCTTTCGCCTTACTCCACTCTTTGGGGTATTTTCGGTGAAATTCCTTGGCAAAATCAAGAATGTCCACCTTTAACCGCTGCTGCAACTCGTAGATCGAATATTCTATTCGTTCTCTCACGTCATCCCCGAAAGCCTTGTCCAAAATGGTCATAAAGTCCGGATTCATAGGATCAAGCGAGGTGCCGTTCTGAACCATATCGCCTTCCGTCTTGATTTTGATAACCATCGTCCATTGATCGCCTATAATTTGCGGAATAAGCTTAATATTCGCCTTCACCGGATTTAAGGAAACGAGTCCCTCCGCTTCTTTCGTCTTATAGGTTACGGTGTATTCTTTGATTTCATTTTTGACCCACAGGACGCCGCGCGTTGCTTTTTCCGAAAGTTCCCCGACCATCTTGTCATTCTTGAAAACGGCGGTACCGAAAATATACGGAATCGTCTGAAACGGTTCCGCTGATTTCAATGTAGGAAGAATAGAAACGAGCGGAAGCGCAGCCCCTTGAGAATCTGCTTTCAACATCATGCTCAGCTGCTCCATCGTCACCTTGATTCCAATCTGGAGATCGGACAGCTCCCGCAGCACTTCGGCCGAGGACCGTTCGATGAAAGGGAACAACTCAAGCGCTTCCGATGCCTTTCCTTTACTGACGTACATATTGGCTCTCTCTCTCGGCTGGGGATGGCGCGTCAAAAAATCAAAGTGCTGCCGGATCCCCTCTTTTGCTACCGCATCACTGAAGATGAACACTTTGCATTGTCCCCAAAACAGTTTGCGGGGCATTTTCCGCTGTAGCTTAGACAATGCGTCGGCGACATCATATCCTTGCTCCGATCGTACGGTTGTTCGTTTTTGCGCTCCGCCGCTACCCCCTCCACCTCCCATCGCTCCCCCTGCGGAGAGATTTTGCGGCATGATAAATTGAATGGTGGTTTTGATTTGATTGTTGTCCCCTTTGTCGAAGGCAAGCGCGGTAATAAGAGCCATATCGTTAAGCTCCGTACGGTCCCAGCAGCCGCCGGACAAGGTGAGGAGGGGGATCAGGATCAATAATGCGAGCCATCTCTTCATCGGGACGACTCTCCTTGGACTGAGGATTTTCTTTTGCGTATTAGGGCGCCGACAAGCAAAAGAAGCGGAATCAGCAACAGGACGGTCGGGATTTCGAACGGAACTACCGTTCTTAAAAATAATCCTAAACGGGGAAAATTGGGCAAATCCCATAAGCTGAACACGACAATAAGAAGCCCGATCGGAAAGACCGCGGGACGATAGTCCGACAGGTTCATCATTTGCCCGAACGAAATCGACGTAGCATAGTAAAATACCCCGATTTTAATATAGTTTCCGACGACCCACATCGCCAGAAGCAGCGATTCCAAATTGGCCACGCTGATGTACCGGAAAGCGACCAGTACCGGGTACATTTTGACCCCTGTATCCGGACCAAGCAAAAATAATAAAAAAAGGTTGATATATATCATACTGGCCACGATCGCGATCAAAGCTAGCACGGCGGCTTTCCTTCCTTTCTGCGGGTCTACCAAGCTGGGAAGGAAAAAGGACATCAGCATGCATTCGCTGAACCATGCCTGCGGCATGGCGGCTCCTTTGATTGAAGGAATAACCCCATGTTCCAGAACGGGAAATATATTTTTCACATCCAGATCGGGGATGAGAAGCAGCAGAATGAAGAATGGCAGTATAAAGATCGGTGTGAAAATGACGGCGTTCCTTGCCAGCATCTCCACCCCGCCGCGGACAGCTATGCCCGCAAGCAGGAGGATCGTGGAAATGATGAGCAGGATGGGAGTCGTGAACAGAAAATTGCCCGAAACAAAATCCGCATATTCTCGCGTGATGACCCCCGTAATCTGCGCAAGAAAGCAAAAGTAAACGACACCGACGATTTTCCCCGGTATTTTTCCGAGTATCTGTCCACTGTATTGGATGACGGTCTGCTTTGGATAAAGCTCGTGTAACCGGGTCGCCAAATAGATGGTTAATAAGCCGACTAAGGTTGCAAGAAGAGGGGGCAGCCAAAGATCGTTTTTTGCATACTGGGCCGAAATGCTCGGCAGCGTAATCAAGCCTGTGGCTAACACCGTAGGATAAAGCATAAGCCCCATTTGCAAGGCCGATATTCGTCCTTTGTCCAACCTATTCACCACCTTGGATTATGCCTTGTCTACTCGTTCAGGTCCCGGCTTTTGGCCGGATGCTTGACGGTAACGGTCGTATTCTCCTGTCAGGTGCGGACGCGTATCCATCATCCACCATGGAGATCTGAACAAAATGTCTTTGAGCTCCCTCTTTTGTGGAACTGCGATAGACAGAAAAGGTACGCCGAAAGAACGCAAGCTGCACATATGGAGGACAAGGGCGATGATCCCGAGCATGATGCCGAGCAGTCCCAATGTCCCTGCAAGCAATATCATCGGAAATCGCAGCATCCGAATGGCAATCCCCGCGACATAGCGCGGAATCATAAAGGAGGCAATGCCGGTAATGGCCACGACTATGACCATCGGCGCCGAGACCAGACCGGCTTGAACCGCCGCTTGACCGATGACGAGCGCCCCGACAATGCTGACGGCGGCGCCGACCTGCTTAGGCAGCCGTACTCCCGCTTCTCGCAGCGCTTCAAAGGTGACTTCCATAATCAACACCTCGAACAATGCCGGAAAGGGCACCGCTTCCCGCGAAATGGCCATACTGATGAGCAGCGAGCCCGGCACCATCTCTTGATGAAAAGTCAAAATCGCTACGTATAACGATGGAAGCAAAAGGGAAATCAAGGCGAATCCATAACGCAGCCAGCGTATAACGGAACTGACCCAGAAGCGTTGGTAATAATCTTCCGCAGACTGCAATAAAGAGAAAAAAGTTATGGGGGCGACCAACGCAAACGGCGTTCCTTCCACCAAAATCGCCACCCGCCCTTCCAACAAACTGCTGCAGGTCACATCAGGGCGTTCCGTGCTAAGCAGCTGTGGGAACGGAGAGTAAGGCTGGTCCTCGATCATTTCTTCGATATAACCGCTTTCCAGAATACCGTCAATTCGAATGCGGCGCAGACGGTTTTTGACTTCCTCCACTAACGCCGTGTCCGCGAGCCCTTCGATATAGGCAATGACGACATTTGTTTGGGTGTAATCGCCTATTTTCATCGGTTCCATTTTGAGCAGAGGGCTCTTGATGATGCGGCGTATTTGGGAGGTGTTGGTCCGCAGCGTTTCGGTAAAGCCTTCCCGCGGCCCCCTGATTCCGGTTTCGGCCGCAGGCTCTTCGATGGAGCGTTTCTCCCATTTGGCGAGTCCTAAAGCAAGTCCGATCGTCTCATTGTCGCATAGCAGGACGGGATTGCCGCTTGAAAGATAGTTAACGCACTCGGCAAATGAAGTGAATTGCGACACTTGCGCTACGTTGATTTTCCGTTCGACGAGCTGTCCTAGCTGGGTAAATGGTTCGGTATCCTCCCGCATCAAGGGGGCGATGACATAATCCTCGATTCGGTCGCAGTCGGACAAGCCTTCGATATAGATCAGAATGGCATTCCTTTGTCCTCCAATGAGCAAGGAACGGTAAACAACGTCCGAGCAATGGGCATAAATCGTATGAAGCAGCTCCACGTTTTGCTGCAAGTCCTTATAAAGTTCAGGCTGCTGAAGGATGTCGGCACGCTGCTCCTGCTGCTGCTGTTGCGGCTGCGAATGATCGTTTAATTGTTTTGTGATGAGCAGCCTTAACAGGCTCTTAATCAAGCGGCGCTCCCCCAGAAGATGAATTTTTTCAAAAAAGGTTGATCTTTAACGTAGGTTATCCAAGGTTTCCCTTTTTATGCAAATTAATGAGGATGTCATTCAAGGCGCGCAGGAAATTACGGAAGCGGCGGTTAGCATGAAAGAGGTTGCGGTTCAAGTCGGCCAGTACGAAGGTACGATTCAACTTAAGCTGACGACAATGCAGCGCGTTCGCTAAACATCTAATTAAGCATCTGTTACCCCTAAGACGTTGCTGACACTCTCGCTAAACGGAAGAGCATCCTTACCAAGCCGTACTAATAAATTGGCCTGCTGTGCTGTATCCGCTTCCGTTAAGAGCTGCCACGGGTCCCCTATTTTGCTGCTTAGACGGATTTTACGCTCCTTGTTCATCCGGTTTTATTCGTCAGTGCGTACACCCATCTACGGAAACCCGCCTGATCAGCAGCTACGAAGCTGGTTTTAGCGCGTTTCTCCAGATCGATGTGTCCTATCTACGAACACAAAAAGGAGCTGCTTCATGCTTAATGCAGCTCCTTTTGTGCAGGATGCGGTATTCAATACGTACCCCGTTGATATAGTCCGTTAAATATTCGAACTGCCGCTAAAGGGGAGCTCCCTCTCCATGTTCAATTGCGCGGCATTTTGCTTAGGGGCCATATCGGTCAGTCTTTTTATCCATTACCCAATGTTCATTTAATCTGGTAAAGGGCACACGCCCAAATCGATAAAGTCAAGCTTCCGACTATCACTATTCAACATAGGTTGTTGTATCAAAATTTGGAGGAGATACCCTATGAGTTACAACCAAAATATAAATCAACAACACCAAATGCATCACCAGCAGCATCATCCTCATCATATGCATCATATGCATCAGATGCATCACCAGCAACACCACCAACAACATCATCAGATACATCACCACCACTTCCATCATGTGGTTATTCATCCAGGTCAACACCCGCATCATCCAACCCCTATGCCGTATCATGGCATGCACCAAGGCCAATGGCATGGTCAACAGGGCGTATGGCAAGGAATGCCTCAACCAAGGCAAGATCAATAAGGTAACTGGCAAAGAGGCTACGAATAAAATAATTAAGATTGAAGAGAGTCGTACGTATTTGTCGTACGGCTCTGCTCCACTTACAGTCCTTGATGTATTTTCATATTTAATTTTGTACACTTGTTTGAAGAAGTGATTTGATTAATGGGCTCATTTGTATTTTGGATCCGATCGCTGACCAGCAACTGGGATGCATCTACATCATACCAAGGAGTCTTTTTATTTCTCAAAGCTCGTATGGTTATGGTAGAAATAATCTTCTTACGTTGTTGTAACATGGTTAACCCCTTTGTGGGGTGCGTACAAACTGTAAAACTGAACTTCCTGCCTCAACTCATTTTAACACTTATTGCGTCGGATCCGTTCCACCGCAGCGCTATCGTCCTCCGTTAGCCGAATGGGCTACCATTTATGTATATATTCCCCTTTATATTTCTTTAGCTTTTCGATTAAGTTTGTAGAATCATCGTCAATTACAATTAAATTTTTATACGGCTCTTTTACAAACCCTTGTTCAATCATATGATCAAAAAGCGATAACATCGGCGTGTAGTATTGATTGATATTTAGCAAGGCACATGGTTTATTGTGGTATCCAAGCTGTGCCCATGTAAAGACTTCAAACCATTCTTCTAAAGTGCCTGTCCCACCAGGGAGTGCGATAAATCCATCAGCGCGCTCCGCCATTAGAGCTTTTCTTTCATGCATCGTTTCAACGATATGAAGTTCCGTTAGGTGTTCGTGAGCAATTTCCACATTTGCCAGTTTTCTGGGTATCACTCCAATAACCTTACCACCAGACTCTATGACCGCATCGGCAACAGCACCCATACAGCCGACTGTTGCTCCTCCGTATACAAGATCCAATCCATGTGCTACTAAAACTTTCCCTAACTTCTTTGCTTCATTCATATAGATAGGGTCATTTCCAGTGCCTGATCCACAGTATACAGCTATTGTTTTCATATCTTCGTCCACTATCCTCTCTGCATTTTACTTTTAATAGACTATCTTAAAGTATGTCTCTCCTCAAGGAGCTGCTTAGTTCTAGGCATTGAATTAGGCGCGGCAGCCTTATGTGCGGGAACCTGGTTCCTACAAAAAAATACAGAACACTGGTAGTCGCTTTCACCGTGTTCTGTCATTGCATACGAAGCTCCCAAACAATATGAATCTAAAGTTGTGAATCCTTCAGCAGGCTTTTCTTATTCGCAATTTTGTAATCCAGTACAACCAAAATCTTCTGCAAATGATCGATTTGGTCCTGGAGCTTCCTTCTGTACGCTTGAACTTTATCATACACTTCGGGTGTAGACTGGATGTCTTCCTTATAGGAGAGTGATGCAAACTCTTTAATATCTTTAAGGGGGACCCCTATTTTCTTCAGACAAATAATAAGCTCCATTAACTGCATGTCTTCTTTGTGATACATTCGTCGGCCGTTCCCTTTTCTTTTCGCCCGGGGAAGCAGTCCGATCTTCTCGTAATAGCGGAGCGCATCCTCTGTCAGTCCGGTCATCATTGAAATTTCCTTGATTGAAAAAGCGGCGTCACTGCTCATCCTGAACTGTGACCCGTAGGATAGACACTTTTAAAAAAAGTGTCTCCTACGGGTCTTTCTATGTTTTAATGAGGTTATAAAAGAAGCGAGGTATCGGGATGGCTAATAAATTATTTACAGAATTGGATA
>NZ_JARADB010000019.1 GCF_028765165.1 Paenibacillus sp. MAHUQ-63
TTGACTGTTTGGTGATGATGGCGGAGGGGACCCACGCGTTCCCATCTCGAACACGACCGTTAAGCCCTCCAGCGTCGATGGTACTTGAACCGCAGGGTTCTGGGAGAGTAGAACGTCGCCAAGCAGAACCCCTTGAGGGTGACTGGTTAAACATCTGGGCCCTTAGCTCAGCTGGTTAGAGCGCACCCCTGATAAGGGTGAGGTCGGTGGTTCGAGTCCACTAGGGCCCACCATTTATACAACAGATTATCCAGTCAAAAGATATGGGGCCATAGCTCAGCTGGGAGAGCGCCTGCCTTGCAAGCAGGAGGTCAGCGGTTCGATCCCGCTTGGCTCCACCATATTCCCTGATAGCTCAGTTGGTAGAGCACTCGACTGTTAATCGAGTTGTCACAGGTTCGAGTCCTGTTCGGGGAGTTCCTTACCCATAAATACTAGGAGAAGTGTCCGAGCTGGCCGAAGGAGCACGATTGGAAATCGTGTAGGCGTCACAAGCGTCTCGAGGGTTCGAATCCCTCCTTCTCCGTTTCTTATAGAATGTATGATGGCGGCGTAGCTCAGCTGGCTAGAGCGTACGGTTCATACCCGTAAGGTCGGGGGTTCGAGCCCCTCCGCCGCTACCAGTTCAAATTGGAGAGATACCCAAGTGGCTATAAGGGGACCCTCTGCTAAGGGGTTAGACTGCGTAAGTGGTGCGAGGGTTCGAATCCCTCTCTCTCCGTCGATACACTTCTTATAATCCGGCCCGTTGGTCAAGTGGTTAAGACACCTCCCTTTCACGGAGGTAACAGGGGTTCGAGTCCCCTACGGGTCACTTCTTTCATACATGGAGGCTTAGCTCAGCTGGGAGAGCATCTGCCTTACAAGCAGAGGGTCGGCGGTTCGATCCCGTCAGCCTCCACCATCATAATTAAACGCGGAGCCGTGGTGTAGAGGCCTAACATGCCTGCCTGTCACGCAGGAGACCGCGGGTTCGAATCCCGTCGGCTCCGCCATTTTTCAACAAATGAATATGCCGTTGTAGCTCAACTGGTAGAGCAACTGACTTGTAATCAGTAGGTTGGGGGTTCAAGTCCTCTCGACGGCACCATGCAATGTGGAGGCTTAGTGAAGTGGCTAAACACGGCAGACTGTAAATCTGCTCTCTCCGAGTTCGGTGGTTCGAATCCATCAGCCTCCATTGTTTTTCTTCATTACGGCGGTCGTGGCGAAGTGGTTAACGCACTGGTCTGTGGCTCCAGCACTCGCGGGTTCAAGTCCCGTCGATCGCCCTCTTTACATATTGGGGATTAGCCAAGCGGTAAGGCAACGGACTTTGACTCCGTCATTCCAAGGTTCGAATCCTTGATCCCCAGTTCTTCTTGTGAGTCATTAGCTCAGTTGGTAGAGCACCTGACTTTTAATCAGGGTGTCGTAGGTTCGAATCCTACATGACTCACCATTTGTCTTTTCACATGCGCGTATGGCGGAATTGGCAGACGCACTAGACTTAGGATCTAGCGGGCGACCGTGGGGGTTCAAGTCCCTCTACGCGCACCATCTCTCAATCATTTGAGAGCACCCATTCATGCGGAAGTGGCTCAGGGGTAGAGCATCGCCTTGCCAAGGCGAGGGTCGCGGGTTCGAATCCCGTCTTCCGCTTTTTCGGCGCTATAGCCAAGTGGTAAGGCAGAGCTCTGCAAAAGCTTTACCCCCAGTTCGAATCTGGGTAGCGCCTTCTGCCTTCACATTAAGCCGGAGTGGCGGAATCGGCAGACGCACAGGACTTAAAATCCTGCGATAGGTGACTATCGTACCGGTTCAAGTCCGGTCTTCGGCACTTTCAATTGAATAACATTTGCGCCCTTAGCTCAGCTGGATAGAGTATTTGACTACGAATCAAAAGGTCGGGAGTTCGAATCTCTCAGGGCGCGCCACCTAAGCCGGCGTGGCGGAATGGCAGACGCGCTCGACTCAAAATCGAGTTCTCACGAGTGGAGGTTCGAGTCCTCTCGCCGGTATCGACGGGACGTAGCTCAGCTTGGTAGAGCACCTGCTTTGGGAGCAGGGGGTCGCATGTTCAAATCGTGTCGTCCCGATTGATTTAAATACACCTTGCGGGTGTAGTTCAATGGTAGAACTCCAGCCTTCCAAGCTGGTAGCGTGGGTTCGATTCCCATCACCCGCTTTCAAATGAGAAACCACCTTCGGGTGGTTTTTCTGCGTTTAAAGCTGGAAAGTGGGGAGGAAAATACGAAAAGGGATCCTTACAAGAGTAAGGATCCCTTTTCTCCGATTATTTCAACTCAGCGATCAAACGATCCACATCGCCCGTCGGAGTATGTAACACTTCATATACGTTAACAGTGACATGATTTTGAATCTGGTCTGTTGTCAGGTTGTTGAAGGTCAGCGTTTGCTTGCCATTCACCAGACGGTCAGTTCCCGTGAATGGGAACGTTTTGGAGCCGATAATGCTTCCGGCAGCATCAACCAGTTCGAATTTTAATTTGGAGAAATTATCGTCTACCAACACTTTCGGATCACGAATCAGATCCAAGTATAGCTGTAGTTTATACGTATAGCTGAGTGCAATCGTTTGTCCAGGGGATGTGATTTGCGATAAGAAATAATCTTTGATATTCACTTTGTACGGATACAGGGCGATCTCGTGTCTATCTTCTTGCGCCTGGGCCGTAACTTGATAGGAGGCAATCGTTGATTTGAAAGCCGGTACAGAGCCTGCGTTCGATTCCCCTTGGATTTCGTTTTGCACTTTCATTGTAAAGTGATCGCTGGTCTCCGCGACAGGGAGAACGAAGCCATAGCTGACAACCGCAGAGGTTCCCGGAGCAATGGTTTTTTGCACATCGCTTTGTCTATATCCCGTATAATCATAGCCGGATGGACTCGACAGCATCGTTTGGAAAGCAGGGACAGGAACAGCACTTACCCCTTTGTTCGTCAAAGTAAATTTAGCAAAAGCTACCTTGCTGCCTTGATCTTTGTTATCCGCCACATGCAGTTCCACCAAAGCGACATCAAGATCCTGATTAATCACATCATTCCATTGCTCGAAAGCAATAGGAGTACCATAGGTATAGCTGCTAGCTGCGCCAGCGGCACTCGGCAGTTCAAGATTGAGTTTCCCCAAGGTGAAAGTCGAAGTCTTCGTATTGCCTGAAGAATCGGCTTGCGTAAAATTTTCCGATGTCAGAACATTGAGGCTGTCCAGCACGGTATCCATATCGGTCCGAATCGCAAAGTGCACATATTTGCTCTCGCCTGCATCCAGCAGGACTGGACCTGATTCGGCCTGTTTGCCTGTATATAGATTCGCGGAAGACTTCCCATCCAGCTGAATGGCCGGCAGCGTTTCGGATTGGTCGCTAGGGTTGGTTACCAATAGTTTCACCAGATAGACGACGCCATCGGCACTATTCGTTTTGGTCATATCTACGGTTTTGTACTGCAGGGGAGATTCCACGGTAGGGATGCTGAAGGTTTCCCCCCACTTCACAGGAACCAAAGCGTTGCCAAACTCACCGCGATTCGCATTCCACACGTTTCCGGAGATTGGAGCCGTGAACAGGGTTGTTTCCTTTTTGGGATACACATCATAATCCACATCAACGAGCGACAGCTCGCTCAAACTCACTTCCGTTTGCCGATTGATCACTTTCATAAACGTCAATTCAACTTCAGATTCCGGCTGTACCCCGTGAGCGTTGCTGCTGCTCGGACGCAGTGTATATTCGGTTCCGCTCGCGGTCTTTACTTGAAGCTCGAAATCCGGAACGCGTAAGGTTTGATCGCTTGTGTTGATGGTTCGAATTACGGAGCCGATTCGCACCCCGCCGGCTATCTTCTCGGTAGAGATCCCTTCGACCGTTACCTGAAGATGATTGGCGATCGTATAGACAGCGGCTGTTTGCCCTATAGCTGTATTGGCATCTGTTCCATCTGCCCATGCAGGGAGTCCCGATATGAGCAGAGAGGACGACAATACGAACGATATGGCTGCTTGTTTGAATGGAATTCTCATCGTTTAGTTCCCCCTAAGTTTTTTAAAAAAACTTTGTTTCAAAATCTTCTTTTACATTTCAATCATCACATGGTGTTTAGCATCGTTATCGGCGCTTCCCTGTTCGGCAATAACCTCTTTCTTTTTCCGCTTCATGAAAATAACCATGACGATTGCAATAAAAGCCGGAATGGCCGAAAGCATTAATGTGTCCGCGATCGCTCGAGTGAGAGCTTCTTTCTGCACCAATCCGTACAGCACCCCGATCACGCCACTGGCAGCAGAATTCGTATCCGTTCCCAGCTCCAAATAGCGATGTACGACATTGGTTTGGAAATCCGCATAAGCAGGTGTATTCGTAGAGATAGCTTCATTGAATCTGACTCCGTATTGCGATGATTTGTTGTTCATGATACTGGTCAGCAGCGCAATGCCGAGCGACGCCATGACATTTCGGATAACATTCGATACGGAGGAGGCTCTGCCGATCAGATGGTTCGGTAAGGTATTCATACCGGCGGAAGATAACGGCATCATGCATAGACCAATACCGACGCCCCGGATGACGAGCAATCCGCTGATCCAATGGATCGAGGTGTCTTGGGAGAGCACATGCATCTCGAGCGTCGTAAAGCCAATAATGGCCAAACCTACGATACTTAGCGGGACGACTCCATATTTCGAGACGAGCTTGCCTGCGATCGGCATCATGAAAGCCATGGCGATCGACTGCGGCATCATGACCAGCCCGGTTTGCATAGGCGTTAGCCCCGTTACGTTTTGCATGAAAATGGGCATCATATAAATGCCGCCCTGCATGGAAATCATTACGAAGCTGGAGGCCGCCAAGCTCAGCGTGAAAACAGGATTCTTGAATAAGCGAAAATCCATAATCGGATTATCTTTGCCTAGCTCTAACCAGATTAAAATGATGAAGCTCGAGATAGAAATGAAAAATAAGCTCACGATATAGAACGACGTCCACCCGTCGGCTTGCCCGTCGGTTAACGCCAGAAGCAGTGTGCTGAAAACAATCATACACAATATACTGCCGACATAATCGAACTTCAGACCCTCATGCCGCGGCGTCTCTTTCAAGATGACCAGACCAAGGCCGACAGCTACGATACCAATAGGAACGTTGATGTAAAATAAATACCGCCAGCTGAAATTATCGACTAAATAACCGCTTAACGTTGGTCCCATGGCCGGCGCGGCCATAGCCGCAATCCCCCAGATTCCCATGGCTACTTGGATTTTGCTGCGCGGCATGATTTGGTACAGCATGGCCATACCGACAGGCATAATGAATCCTCCGCCAAGCCCTTGGATAATTCGGAAAATCGTGAGACTCGTGTCGCTCCAAGCGATCCCGCAAAGAATCGAACCGACGATGAAGGCGCCCACGGTCGTGAGGAACGTTGTTTTATAACCGAATCGGTCAGCCAGGAAGCCGCCCATGGGGACGACGACAGCCGAAGCAAGCATATACCCTGTAACGACCCATTCAATTTCCGTCGCCGTAGAACCGAATACAGCCATAAGCTTGGGAATCGCAACGTTCATTAAACTATTATCGAGAATGGCTAAGAAGGTACCAAGAATGAGGACGACTAGCGCTAGCCACTGATAAACTGTAATTTTCTCCTCTTGCTGCTCAACTGCGGGAGTATCTGTTTCTGCCGTTGCTGTTGACATGCTTGCAGCCTCCTTTACTCCGCATGAACCTTGGCTCCGTCGGTCAGTTTGTCGCCGGGATTCAAGATCACTTTATCACCCGGTTTCAGAGCCGAATCCCCCTTAAGGTATACCCAATCTTGATTCTTGTCTTCGGTTTGCAGCTGCACGGATTGTACCGTGTCGCCGTTGAGCTTGTAAGCAATTGATTTGCCGTCTTTCTGAATCAGGGCGATCTTGGGTACTTCGACGCGGCTTTCGCTGGCGTTCCCGCCGAAGGCAACGCTGGCAACGGCACCGGCATGCAGCGTTCCGTCCGGATTGTCGACCGTTAACTTAATGGGAAATGTATTATTATTCGTATCGGAAACAGGACTTATGAAGGTGATGGTGCCTTCGAAGGTTTTCCCTGGAATGCTAGGAACGGTTACGGTACCCTTAGCTCCTTGCTTAATGGCATTAATCATTCCTTCGGGAACGCTGACTTCAACCTTCACTTTATCCATGTTAACAACGGTCAATAAGGCAGCGCCCGCCTGCGCCATTTCTCCCGCGTTCACGTTCTTTTTCACGATGATTCCATCGATGGGGGATACGACGCCGGCATTTTTAACTGCGATTTGAATGAGATTCAACGCAGCCTGCTTCGCGGCTACATCGGCTCTGAGCTGCTCCAATGTATTGGCTGTTGCGCCTTCCTTCGTCAAGCTCAGCTTAGCCTCAGCAGCAGACAACTGTGAGGTCGCCGCTTGCTGCTGCGAAATCGCGGATTCCGTGGCAGCCTTGGCTTTTTCATAATCCAGCGTTACTTTATCCAACTCGTCGGAGCTTACATCGCCTTGATCGTAGAAGTTTTTCGCATGATTGTAGTTTTTGCTCACAAGATCATAAGCGGCCTGGGCTTGCGATACGCCTGCCTTGGCTTGGTTAACCGCCGCTTTGGCTTGTTCTACCGCTGCCGCAGCGGCTTGTAGATCTTGCGAACGGGCGCCTGCTTCCGTGTCCGCCAGTTTGGCTTGGGATGCGGTCAGTCCGGCTTGAGCTTGCTCCAACTGTTGAAGCAAATCTTCGGTGTCGAGCTGGACAAGCAGATCGCCTTTTTTCACTTTAGCGCCTTCTTCTACAGCAATAGAGGCGATTTTACCGCTGATTTTGGACACCACTTGGACGGTTTGATCGGACGCCAGCTTACCGCTCGCACCCACCGCATTCGAGCTGTTGATTTTCATGACTTTAACGTTGGGAACGGATTGCGCAGCGTTCGTCGGGGAAGAGGTGCAGCCGCTCGCAAGCAGCATGGAACCAGCTAGAACACTGAGAGATATAGCAACATTAAGATGTTTTTTCATGGGTAATCGTTACTCCCCTTTGATATGGATTTTGATCGCAGCATTCATCCCTGGCGCCAGATCCAATCCTTGATAATCGTCTATGGAAATCTTGACATTCATCCGCTGTGTAACTTTCGTGAAATTTCCGCTCGAGCTGGTTGTCGGAAGCAAGGAGAAAGTAGAGGCGGTCGCTTGGCCGATCTCCGTCACTTTCCCTCGGAATTCGGTTCCGTCGTAGGTATCGATATCGAAGGTAACCGGCTGGCCGATGTGAATTTTTTTGATTTTCGTCTCATCGATGTCTGCCGATATGTACAAAGCGTTTTTGTCAACAATCATGGCAACGGATTGCCCGGGAGACACCACTTCGCCGACCTTGGCGGCCGTTTGGATGACAGTTCCGCTAATTGGGGAGCGCAGTGCCGCTTGATCCAATAAACTATTCGATAAGTTCGTAATATCTTGCTGTCCGACAATTTGGTCAGCCACAACCGTATCGCCAACTTTAATGCCAAGCGTATTGATTTTGCCGGCAATGCGGGGCATGACGCGATAAATATCACCAGCGATACGGGCGTTGTCCGTCGATACGTAGTTAGCGCCCTGGTACCAGTAATAACCTCCGATATAGGCTCCGCTAATGACGATGACAGCCAGAATAACAACCAAAATTAATTTGCGTTTCATACCGTTCCCTCCAGCTTTCTCTCCAAATGTTTAATGAGTATTCCGACCACTTCTTTGCATGTTTCCAACTGTGCGGGGGCAAATGCATGTTCTAATCCTTCATAGAACTTTCTATTCAAAGCTTCAATCTTTGTTTTTTTCAGCTGAAGACAGCGCTCCGTCGTTTCAATCCACACGACCCTGCGATCTTGCTCATCTCTCTTTCGAACTACCAGCCCATCGCGTTCCAGGCGGTCAACTATGCCGGATACCGTGCTATTGCTGAGATGCACGGACTGCGCAAGATCCCCGAGCTTCTTGGGCTCCTGCTGAAACAACTCCCTTAAGATAAACAACTGCGGTCCTGTAAGCTCTTCGCGTTGTAACTCGCGGTACAGTAAAGACGCCCGTAACTTATGCAGCCGCGAGAATTCAGCGACAAGATCTCTGATGTCTTCCAAATACGACCCTCCTAATATGTTCGAATACGAATATTTCGAATGCGAAACATTCGTGGCATCAACCATAATAGCACGCTTTAAGATATCTGGGAATATGTAGAATCTGAAGGACAAAGACAAATGGACGGGCATAGGCGAATATACATATAAGGATTCATCAAAAGTTGGTTAATCAACTAGGAGGTGTTTCACTATGATTTATTGGATAGTCGCCGTGGTTATTGTGGTTATCGGCTTGTTGATCGCAGCCAGCGTGAAGAAGAAAAAATCGGTGGAGCCGGCAGGTGTTCAGACGCATAAGCCTTGCTCCTACTGCAATGAAGAAATTGAAATCGATGCGGCAGTTTGCAAGTACTGCAGGGGAGTTGTAGTCAGTTCAAGCTAGCGCAATCTATAGATTGTGAACATCGCAAGAGCCTGAGGCTGAGCCTCAGGCTTTTCGCGGTACGCGGCTGTCTGTGGTGGACAACGGTTTGTTCTTCCGCTGCGCATGCATGCCATGTGTAAATTGGACCTGCGGTCATTTTATGCGTTGAACATCCATGGCTATTCCTCTATACTTGAACCATATGAAGACACATTTGCAATTACGGAGATGAACCTATGAACCGCGAGGAGAAGAAGCGTGCCACACGCAAGAAGATCATGGACACAGCGCTCGAGTTATTTGCGGAGCAGGGCTACGAAGCGACGACAGTTCATCAAATAACGGAACGTGCCGGTGTGGGGAAAGGGACGTTTTTTAATTATTTTGAATGCAAAGAAGATGTGCTATGCGATATACAGACATTCTGGGCAACGACCGAATTCGTCAAGCTGAAAGACAAGAGCGGCCCGATCCTTCCGCATCTGCGGGAGTTTCTGATGGAGCTTGTTCGGCTTGTTCCTTATACAAGACAGCTTGTTCGAGCTATTTTCCAAAGCAGCCTTGGCAATGAGAAATCGCTGTCCCATCATCTGCAAATGCTGGGTGAGATGAAAATCATTCTTATCCCGCTTGTTGAGGAGGCCCAAAAGCGAGGGGAATTCTCCACCGTTTTCCCGGCCGAGATGATCGCTGACCAAGCGATTCAGACTTATATGGGCGTGCTCTTGTCGTGGGGGATGGGGATGGGCGATGAGAAGCTGAACAATCAGATGGCGGTAAGCTTTGAATTGTTTTTCCGTAGTCTACAACCCTAAACCGGGTATAATTTCCGCTGATTTGACTCATATTATCGAAGTTCCCAATTACTTATTAAAGGAGACTTCGAGACATGCAGCAGCAAACACCATATAACAACATGAACCAAATGGCACCGCAAATGAACCACGGCGGGCATGAGCTCTTCGATTTGCATGAAGTGCTTTCCTGTACGATTAACGTCCTGGATCAATTTATGATGTTCCGGCAGTTCGTACAAGACCCAGAGCTGTTGGATATTCTGGACCACCAGTACAGCTTCACGCTTTACCACTATAACCTGACGGCTGAATGCTTCACGACCGGTCAAAAGCCGCACAACGAAACACAAACGTACATGATCCGCAATCTGTCTCAACCGATTTATGGCATCAAACCGACGCAGCCTAAGAAGCCGAATCAGTCGTTGGCGGACGTGAAGGATGCCGGCATCAGCGCACATATGCTGGGACTTATTAAATCCCATGCGTCGCTCTTGACGATGACCTCCCTTGAGGTAACGAATCCGACGGTGCGCCGCGTGCTGGCCTCCCAAGTACAGAACTTTATCGAAATGGCTTACGAAATCTTCTTATATCAAAACCGCAACGCCTACTACCAAGTTCCGCAGCTCGGAACCGACGACATGCAGAAGATGCTCAATACGTTCGTGCCGGTACAAGGTATGCCCCAAATGCCTCCGAATAACCGTGCACCGATTCATTAACATAGGGAAGAACCAGCTGAGCCGCATTATGGCTTATGCTGGTTTTTTCATTTACCCTTTTCTTAGGGCCATCGCGGCAAAAGGACACTTGGGCGCCACACTTTCGTCATCACGCAGAAAATATTGCTCCCATTCCAAATTGTCGCTCTGGCCGTACCATTTGAGCGAGGGGTGCGCCGGCACGCCATCATACTCGACAAGCTTCTGGCGAATTTGCTTCTTCATATTCCGGCCGAAAGCCGTGGAGTCGTTGATTTCCTCAAACACCCAACGGGGCTGGAACGTAATAAGGAAGTAAGGCGTCCACCGGCTTCTGCGAACTTGATGGGCGGGCGTTCCGCAGAAGGCGAAATAGGGGTGACCGCTAAAGCAATATTCCCAATTATGGTGTGAGGGGTCTTGGGGAATGTGCGCAGGCCATGGAACCTGGTCCAGGGCGCTTACCCGGTTCAGGACGGACCAGAATAGCTGCTCGTAATCTTCCACCGAATACAGCCGCATCTCTTCCGTTGTTTCAAAAAATATGACAAGCGAAGCATACTTGCCCGTATCGCGGGAACATTCCCCGTACTGCAGCAGCAGTTGCGCGACATGAGCGATCGATTCGTCATTATTGGGGTCTCCCGCGAAGCCGAAGCGCAAGCTGTCCGAAAGAAAGCCCTGCCTTCCCGGAATGCAGGGAAACATTCTGTCCTCATCCGCAATCATGTGACCGAACTTGTGAAAAGCATCCAGCTGCCAGTCGGGCAGCTCTTTGCCGTGAGCGTCCAGCCAGCTTTTGGTACGCAAATCTACCATAACCAACCCTCCTTACTCCGTTCGGTGCATCTTATGCGGAGAAGAAGCGTTGGGTGAATGTCCCGGGTTTCACATCATTTCCAGGTCTATCGCGGTGCATTGGTAGCCATTACAGGCGCTTTCCGAGCATGGACATGCGGATACGGCCGCAATCACGTCCATTTCAGCACGCAGTGTTATGAAGTCACCAGGCTTGGACAACGGCCTCTTAATTGTGATTTCCCCGAAAGGATGCACGATTGTGTTCATGAAAGCATTGAACGGGTAATGTTGATCAGGTGCGGGAATGCCGAATTCGGCCAAAGCCTCGTTCAGAATGTTATAGCAGCTGGGGTGATTGCTTTTGGCATAAAGCCGTTCGTACATCTCACTGCGGCAGGCCGGATTGAGGAAATCGTGCTGTCCAACCGTATCGGCAATGATAGTGAACATCGGCTTATACATATTGGTGTACAAATTGTCACCAGGCTTAACTTTCATCTTGTGCAAAGCATCCATCGTCACCCCAGGGTCCAGCCGTTCATGCAGATCGTCCTGGCGGTAGGCAACCAGATCGGCCACCTGCGCGCCTTCAACATCAATGATTCGGACCGACTGCCCTTGACTCAGCTTGAACGCCATTCCTTGCATAGGCGGTATACGCCATTTTCGTTTCATCCTTGATCACCTCCAGCAGGTTTTGGGATCACTTTACAAGTATGGCTTGCAGCGGATGTTTTTATTTTTGCATCCATCCCTCTGCCTGTGTAAGATAAGAATGATGATTATTTATTGTAGATAAGGGGGATTTCATGGTTTTCGGTGCGCGTGTTTGGAAAACGGGTATCGCCGTTGCTTTGAGCTTATACATCAGCGCCTGGCTTAACTTCAGCCCTCCTGTTATTGCGGCTGTTGCCGCAATCTTTGCCATGCAGCCCTCGATATACCGGTCGTGGCGCTATTTCCTGGACCAGCTGCAGACGAATATTCTCGGTGCCGCGCTTGCGCTGTTGGCGGGAATGTTCTTCTCGAATAATGTGATAGCGATCGGTCTTGTATGTATTATTGTAATTATCCTCTCGCTGCGAATGGGTATGGAAGAGACAATCGGCCTTACGCTCGTCACCGTAGTCGCTGTCATGGAGGCTTCGGGGGAGTGGCAGTTCGCACTAAACCGGCTGCTGCTAAGCCTGATCGGAATCGGTTGTGCTTTTATCGTGAATATCTTGTTCTTTCCGCCCAAGCCCAAAGAGCAGTTCGCTGTCCAGATTCAGTCTATTTTCAGCAAAATGTCGCTCCTCCTTCGCACTGTAATCTCCAACGAGATGAAGGAAAGTGTATTCCGGGATGAAAAAGAAGCGCTGCGGAGCGGCTTGAAGTCGCTATCGGATAAATACAGGCTCATGGAAGAAGAGATCAAGAAGCTCAAAGGCAAAGGCAATGGTTTCAGCCGCATTCGCGAGCTGGTCGTGTACAAGCAGAAGCTTCTTGTCATGTACAAAGGGCTTGAGGTGCTGGATGCCGTAGACGAGCATTATTTTCAGGCGGCGCGGACGGAAGCTATTGACGAATACTTCGATCAGCATATAGAGCGACTAATTAAGTTTCATGAACATGTGCTTCTGAAGTTCGATGACAAGCTGAAGGACGACAGTTCGGAGGGCATGGAGATGGAGGCGGAAAATGAGCGTTTCATGACCGTTCTCATCGAACGCTACACGAAGCAGCCGGAAGGCTTGCTGCGATTGTCCATCGTGGCTGCGGCCATCTACGATTATGGCCATCAAGTGGCTAGGCTGGATAAGCTTGTCGAGCACGATAATCGCGGCGAAGTGGAAGAGAGGGAGCCCCTCGAATTGCTGCTTAAAGGGATCAGACTCAAATAAATCATTCGACCTCCTGATTGCCGGGCGTAACCCGGTGATAGGAGGTTTTGTCGTAAAATAGGGAATGGAGGTTGCATTTCGAAATTGTATGTGCTATATTATGAGTCCTGCTTCTAACGGAGCGGTTGTGAGCGAGATGGAAGATCTGATTGTGTTGTGTAACTTCACGAATGGATGCAGAAATTAAATGCTTGCAAATGAAATTCAGATGTGGTATATTATTTCTCGCTGCTTCGGAAACGCGGCAGTGTACGAAAGACATTGATCTTTGAAAACTGAACAACGAGTGAGTAAACAGAACGAGCAATCGTTCAAACATGAGATTAACAATCTCGCTAGCAAGTCATTT
>NZ_JARADB010000003.1:0-410729 GCF_028765165.1 Paenibacillus sp. MAHUQ-63
GCTGCCTGCGGCGGCCAGCTGCTCCGCGCGGCCCCCGGGTGCCCACGCCTGCCCCGGCGCGGCGCCGCTAGCGGCGAGCTCGCGCGCCTCAGGCAGCGCACCGGCGGCGAGGCTGGCCGCCGCTTGGGCGGCCTCGGCCTGCTGCGCCGCGAGCGCTTCCTGCGCTGCGCTCGCCCCTGCCAGGCCCGCCTGCAGGCGGCTCAGCTGCGCAGCGGCATTGTCGCCGGCGCGCAGAGCGCTTGCCGCTTGCGCCAGCTGCTCGCGAAGCTGCTGCTCCGCCTCAGGCGATGCCGCGGCCGCCGACGCCGCAAGCCGCTCCAGCTCACTGGCGAGCTGCTGCTTCTGCTCGGGCGTCATCTTCTGCACCTGCTCAGCAATTTTAGACGCTTCGCGCTGTATGCTCTCGGGGCTCCGCTGCGCAACCGCTTTGCCAAGCTCCCGCAGCGCCTGCTTGCGCTGCATCGACTCCGCCCACTGGTCGGCGCGCTGCTGCTGCTTGGCCAGCTCGCCTAAACGGTCTTCCAAGTTTTTCAGCGTTTTGGCCAGCTCCTCCAACGCTTTGGCAGTGGTTGGCGTCTGACCCAACCGGCGCTCTAACTCTTTCAAGTCATCGGTGATCTGCTGCATCGCCGGCAGCGGCGAGGGCTTCGCTTCCAGCTGGGCGGCTAACGCTGCCGCCTGTTTCTTCTGCTGCTCCACCCAAGCCCGGTCTTGTTCCGCTCGCTGCAGCACCGCGTCCTGCGGATTCGGCAGCATGACCAAGATCAATAACAAGGCTGCCATACCCGCAAGCGTCAGCAGCCATTTCATGGGTACATGCAGCTTAATCACTTGCTTCAGCTGCGACTCTACAATCGGAGTGCCTTTCTCCATCGCATCCTGCCTCTGCAGGACTGCCATCAGTGTGTTGACCTCCTGATACTTGAGGGCCGTCGTCATCCTGTCTTCCAAACCGCAGCGATCCAGCGCATATCCTGCATCCGCCATGCTTGGCCGGCGTACGTAAAGCCAGATGCCGGAGGCGATGACAGCCGCCAGCATGCTGATGAATGCTGCAAGCCGGTATCCGCTGAGCGGCAAGAGGCGCGCAAGCCCCATCCACAAGCAGCCTGCGAATAAGCCGATCGTTACACCCCGTACGGTGAATTGCAGCCCTTTCACTTGCAGCAGACGCCGTCTGACAGGAAGCAGCAGTTCTTCCAGAGATGTGAATTTCATTCTCACCACGCTCTTTTCTGAACCCTTATTTCTTTCTTCTCAGGATTGGCCGCAAATATCTGACGCTGAGCCAGATAAGCACGATTGAAAGCAGCAGGTATACACCTGCGAAAATATGCCACATTTGCAAATAGGTATGCCCCTTGAACAATTCCTTGGCGAAATCGGGAACCATTAGCGATATGAGCACAGCCATCGGGTTGAAGCTTAGAAAATAACCTAAGATTTGCTCATTTAACCCGGTGCGCCCGATATTCGCAAAAAACATGCCGGCCAAAGCCGTAAATCCAAAAATAAACAAAACAAAACCGTAAGTCGCAATAACGGAAATGACGGTCTTCTTTAATATCGTCGAGAAGAAAATGCCGACAGCCCCAAAGAGCACCATAACAAATAAGTAAAAAGCGAATACGGCGGCTACTTGCGCCGGCGATACGCCCCCGTAGAGGAAAACGATGCTATAAAGCGGCATTGTCGCCACTACGGTCAAAACCATAAAACTAAGCGCCGCAAACAGCTTGCTGAGAATAATCGTCCCCGAGCTTTGCTGCGTTGTCAGCAGCATGTTCAGGGTCTGCTTCTCCCGCTCGCCGCTAATGACGCCGGCTGTCAGCCCCGGCGTCATGAAGGCGATCAGTACGAGTTGAGTGCCGCTAAGAAAATAAAACAATTCGCTGCTTCTGGCGCTGCTCAGCACCCCTGCCTGCTGATGGTTCATATTGATATAAGCGAAGCCGAGCGCGATAAGCCCGATCGCAAGCAAGTATGCCAGAATCGATAGCGGAGAACGTATGGTTCGCATACGCAAGCGAAACTCTTTCTCCAACACGGGATTAATCCAGTTTAACTTGACCTTCATCATGTGCGCCGCCTCCTTTGGTGATTTCCAGGAACACGTCTTCCAGATTCGTCAAAGCTTCGCTGAAGGAAAGGAGCGGAAAGCCTCTCTCCACCAACCGGGCGAGGAGGCCGGCTTGGTCCTCGTCCGTACCGCCAAAGTGGACATGCAGCCCTTTCTCATCGTGCAGCACCATCGTAACATGCGGCTGCTCTCTCAAATATGCCAATGCTTCCTCCGCCCCGCCAACCATCCGAATCTGGAGCACACGGTTTGCTTTCATGCGGCTTTGAATGTCGGATACCCGCCCTTTGGCGATCAGCTTCCCATATTCAATGACTCCGATCTCATCAACCATCTCAGCGAGCTCCGGCAATATATGTGAAGAGATAATGATCGTTTTGCCCATTGCCTTCAGCTCTTTCAAAATCTCTCTCATTTCGATACGCGCCCTCGGATCCAATCCGGATGCCGGCTCATCCAGAATGAGCACTTCCGGCTCGTGAACCAGACATCTGGCCAAGCAAAGCCGCTGCTTCATGCCACGGGATAACGAGTCCACGTAGAAATCAGCCTTCTCGGTCAAATTGACCAGATCAAGCAGCTGCGGGATCAGCTTCATCCGTTCGGCCCGGGGAATCCCGTAGCTGGCCCCGTAGAAATCCAGGTATTCGGTCGTTTTGAAATTATCATACACACCGAAGAAGTCCGGCATATAGCCGATTAATTTGCGAACCTCTTTCGGCTTCTCGGTTACATCAAATCCGCCTACTCTGGCTGTGCCGGACGTCGGGCTCAGCAGTGTCGCCAAAATAGACATCGTCGTCGACTTGCCTGCCCCGTTAGGACCGACGAAGCCAAACACCGTTCCTTTGGCAATCTCCATCGTCAATGAATCAAGCGCCGTAAAGTTGCCGTATGTTTTCGTTAGCTCCGTAATAGAAATCATCGCCGTACAGCTCCTTCCAGCGAGATGGCGGGGATGCGGAACATGGTGTTATTTTGCATGGTCGTTACTTTCAATCGAATCGAATGGCCTGCTGTCAAATATGGCTGCAGAGCGGCTCCCTCCCAGGTCTGTATGGATTTTAAGGTCACGGGCTCCCAAGCCTGCGTATTTGCATTCCACAGCTCCGTCGTCACATCGGGATTCGGATCGCCGCTGAGCGTCATCGTTTGATAGGCAGCTCCCGCAATGGCAGGCAATGGATATTCCAGAGTCAGATCGCCGCTGCCCAACTGCATGAAGGGACCGTTTTGGAATTGTACCGCGCTCATCTTCATATGGTTTTCGGTCAGATTCGGGACGATCGCCGAGCTTGGAATCATGATCTTGCCTTCCGGCGTCACATAATCGATCTTCATTTCTTGAGCGACAAGTGTCAGCTGATCCGTCGGGATCGTGCCTGAGGATGCTAAAGAGATGCCGGATTGTTCTTTCGCCCATCCGATGATCATCGGCGTGAAGCTTCCGGAGAAGTTGACTTTCTCATTCAAATAGGTTGCCAGCATAGCGCGCTGCTGCAAACCGGCATCCACCCCGTTATTCGCTCCGTACGGAAAAGCAATTTGCGCGATATCGGGCCCGTTCATGTTCCCTATACCGATATTCGTATCGAAGCTCGCCGATCCGCCCGGCGGGATGGAGCCGACCTGAATGTACGTTTGATTCATTATGACAGCGACATCCGTTAACTCTTTCGCCGTGTTATTTATAATTTGACCTTTCGCACTTTGGGCCGTTAGCTCCGTGATGCGGTAATCCAGCTTGCCGAATGAAGGAAGCTGATCTTCCTTCATGAGCAGTTTGCTGATCGATGAATAAGGAATATCCTGAAGCCTCACGACAGCTGCCTCCGGCTCTTGTCTGATCGCCATCTCGCTGCCTTCATGAAGCAGCAGACCGGGATAGATGTCGCTTTGCAGGAGTGGCGAGATAGCGGGCTTCCCCGCCAACTTCAGTTCCAAATCGCCGCCCTTAGGCAGAAATATCGACATCCACGTCGTCTTCGCCCCTCCCCCGGATCCGTTCAGCGTTACGGCAGACAGTGTCTGTCCCATCATGCTGCCCCGGTTCGTGGCACCGAATTGAAAGATGCCGACACTGGTTACAAGCGCGATGACCGGAATGATAAACCAAGCCCACTCCCGCCGGTCCAAACGCGCCAAAACGATGTAGAGCACGGGAGCTGCGATTAAGGCGTACAACAATAGGACGAGAGCCAGCATCGGCAGCTTGGGAGGCTGTATGGAAGGGAAATAGTCCAAAGCCCTGTCCATTTCCCAGAAAGCGTTATTGCCGAATTTCATCTGGTTCGTACTTAGCGCATTAGCCGATTGAATCGGCCCTTGCAGAACCTTCTCCCAGAGCCGCTGATTCCCGTTCCACGAAGCCAGCGGGTTAAGGGATAAATCATAGGCCGCATAAACGACGAACCCGTTACCGTAAGGAGCTCTTGCAACAACGGGAATCTCCCCCTCAGCGTATACCGTTTCCGCTCCCTTAACCGGTTTCCCGCTCGATAGCGTAAACGGTTGGGCGAGAACCAGCTCCTTCTCCCCCGCCTTCTCAAGCTCTGTCAGCTTGGTGACCGATGTCGTGCCTTCATATGTAATGGGGGACGCCTCCGCGAAAGGGCCCGATGTCTTCGTGTAGCCTGCGCCGCCGGACAGAAGAAGCGTACCGCCTGTTCTCGTCCACTGCCGGATCGCCTGCACTTGCTCAGAAGCTAATGTATCCGAAGCAAAATCGTTCAGCACCAGCACGTCGATGCCGTCGAGTCCCAGCGACGCCTTCGGGATATCCGGTTGCTTCAGATGGAGCACGTTCACTTTCACCCCGGACTGATTCAGCAGCGTAAGGAAATTCAGCGTATCCACATCCCTGGCCAGCACGCCTACCTGCATCGTTTCCTTCGGCAAATTAAAGGCTTCCAAATACGTTCGGCCTTCCAGCGGTATTTTCTTGCCGTTATTTTGTGATTTCTCATAAAATGCGATTGTATTATTGCTTTTGGTATACGCATAACCCGGCAAGAGCATCGTAACCGCTTTCGTACTCCCTCTCGGAAGCTCGACATGCTGCACATACGTGAAATCCTTACTCCGGTTCGGGTTGGCAATCTGCACGACCACATCCCCTGCCACATCGGCGCCTTGATTGGTCAGGGTCAACGTGACGGGCGTCCAGCGGCCTTGCTTGACGTTCGTCGCGCCGAATCCGACTTGGGATTCGATTTGCACAGGAACCGCCGTTTCCGCTTGAGCGGAATTCGCCCAAAAGCCGGCCCCTTGCATCCATAGAGCCAGTAAAATACTGCCGATGAAGCAGGTCATACGCATTGCGCGCTTGTTTAACAATCTGGCATTCACTTGGGTAACTCCCTTCTCATCATACCTATCTCATAGATAGACGACAAAAATGGAAAAAAGTTTCAATTCGATGTCCAATAAATAGAAAAAAACCGCTTCACTGGTTTTAACCAGCTTGGCGGTTTGTGTTCCCATTTATTCGTTTCTTGCCCTAAGCTGAAACAGACGCAGCCATTTCACCGAAGCTCCGATCAAAATCACCAGCGTGCAGAGCGCGATCGGAATCCAAACGTGCAAAAATTCATAGTCGTGCAGGAACCAGTCGATCATCTTCTCGTCTTTAACGAACATTTCGCCGGCCGTATACCCCAGTATACCTGCGCCTATGTAAACAAGAATCGGGAATTTATGCAGCAGCTCCATGACGAGTGTGCTTCCCCAAATAATGATCGGGATGCTGAGCCCAATACCCAAAATAATAACGGTGTTGTTGCCGTTCCCTTTGGCCGCGATCGCCAGAACATTGTCCAGACTCATGACGAAGTCCGCGACAATGATAGTCCAGATCGCTTTCCCGAGCGTCGAAGCTTCTTTCACATTCGTATGCCCGTCATCATCCGTCAACAGCTTGATTGCTATCCAGAACAGCAAGATGGAGCCCCCCGCTTGAATGAACGGAATGTCCAGCAAGCTTACCGCCACTAGCGTCAGCACAAGCCGCAGGGCGATGGCCCCGAACGCCCCCCACCAGACAGCCAGCTTGCGCTGTTCCAGCGGTAGGTTTTTGCTTGCCAAAGCAATCACAACCGCATTATCGCCGCTAAGCACAATATTGATCAACATAATTTGCAGGAACAAAATGAGCGCATCAATCATGCTTTACAACCTCCCGGTGCATGGCGAGCTGGTGAACAATCACCGACTGCTGGCGCCGGGAACGCATTTAGAAGAAATGCGGGTCCGGCACCTTGTTCAATTGTCCATGTACAATTTCGATCGTTTCCGTTTGCTCCACGGCTTTGCGAATCAAGTCTGGCAGAAAGTCCATACTGCCCTCGAGTCTTTCCACCATATTCAGGTTCGGATTCGTACTAGGGGAAGGAGGAAGAAACAACGAGCAGCAATCCTCGTACGGCAAAATAGAAATCGGGAATGTGCCGATCCGTTCGGCGATTCGGATAATCTCTTGCTTGTCCATCATCATGAGCGGCTGCAAAATCGGCAGAGACACGACGCGCCCGATCGCATTCAAGCTTGGCAGCGTTTGGCTGGCTACCTGACCCAGGCTTTCACCTGTCAGCAAAGCGCTCAGCCCCTCGCGTTCGGCGATCCCCTCGGCAATGCGGTACATCGCTCTGCGGATTAACGTTACTAATAAGTTATCCTTATAGAAACGGTGAATGGACGTCTGCACATCCGTAAAAGGCACGAGATGCAGCCGGATGGAATCGGTATAGCCCGCAAGCTGATGCGCCAATTCCAGCACTTTATCCTTGGCGCGTTCACTCGTATAAGGGTAACTGTGGAAATGAACGGCTTCCAGCGTAAGTCCCTTCCGCATGCCCAGCCAACCCGCCACCGGACTGTCGATTCCCCCGGAAAGCATCAACAGCGCCTTGCCGCTGGTTCCCGCCGGGAAACCGCCGGCACATTCGATCACTTCGGCATACAGGAGCACCTGATCCTCGCGAATCTCGACACGAAGCTCCGTTTCAGGCTGCCGAACGTCAACCTTGAGGCCTGGCATCCCTTCGAGGACATAACCGCCTACGGCATAATTCATCTGCTGCGAATCCAGCGGAAACGATTTATTGACTCTGCGCACCGTCACTTTGAAAGTTGCCGGCTGTTTGGGGAGATGACGCATCAACCGCAGCGCCGTTTCTTTAATGGCCTCGACCTCCATCGCTGCATGGTAAG
Organism: Paenibacillus sp. MAHUQ-63; assembly: GCF_028765165.1. GTDB lineage: Bacteria > Bacillota > Bacilli > Paenibacillales > NBRC-103111 > Paenibacillus_E. Next base: position 7,289 of record NZ_JARADB010000003.1, read on the forward strand.
CCGGACTGAACGACGCAAGTCCAAACACGCGCTGCAAAGCCGCGGACGCTTCCTCGTATGGAGCACCCCCTAGCTCCACATATACGCGTCCAAATTCCGGAATATACCTCAAATCGGGAAATGCTCCTAAAATTTTACGAATTTGCGCGATGACGCTGCGCTCAAAGCGCTTGCGATTTTTGCCTTTAAGCGTCAGCTCGCCGAAACGCAATATCAAACAATCCGGTTTCATATCTGCTTGCCCCTTCTTCCTGTCGTTTGGTCCATCATCGGTGACAGCTCGCTCACAACCGCTCTAAGCGCCGCCAAAAAGTTCGCTATATCCGCTTCCGTATGTTCGTCCGAATAGCTGACTCGCAGGCCGCTCACAGCCTGTTCGAGCGTGCAGCCCAAGGCCAGCATGACGGCGCTGGGATCAGATTCCTCGGAAGCGCAGGCTGATTTCGTTGAAATATACATCTGCCTTTGCTCCAAGGCATGCACGACAACCTCGGCTTTCATACCGGCAAAAGCAAAATGCACGATATGCGGCGCCATCTCTTCGTTCACTTCAGAGCCTGTCAGCGTAAGCTCGGGGATCGACCGGATGCCCTCCACCAGTTGGCCTCTAAGCTTGTATTTGTGCGCCACCTTCGCCTCAAGCCCCTGCATCGAGATTCGCAGCGCCTTCGCCATGCCGACGATGAGCGGCACATTTTCCGTACCGGAGCGCAGACCGCCCTCTTGGCCGCCGCCGAGCAGAAGCGGCTTCAGCTGCACGCCTTCTCTGCGGTACAGAAAACCCGCTCCCTTAGGACCGCGGAACTTATGCGCGGAAACGCTGCATAGGTCCACGCCCCACTCCTTCGGTGAGAAAGGCAGCTTCGCGGCGCCTTGGACGGCGTCCACATGGAACAACACCTTCGGATATTTGGCCAGCAAGGAGCCGATTGCCCTGATAGGCTGTATCGTTCCTACTTCGTTGTTAACATGCATCACGCTGACCAGAATCGTATCCTCGCTGAGCGCCGCCTCCAACGATTCCAGCTCTACGCGGCCCAGACGGTTGACCGGCAAATAAGTGACACGGAAGCCTTCCCGCTCCAACTGGCCGAACACCTCTTTCACCGAGGGATGCTCAATGCATGTCGTTATGAGGTGCTTGCCTCGGTTCTGGTAGCTGTAGGCCGCCCCCCGGATCGCCAAATTATTGCTTTCCGTCCCGCCGGACGTGCAAATAATATGAGCAGCTTTGACGCCGAGAGCCGCCGCGATAACCTCTTTCGCCCCGTTGAGGAGCCTTTCGGCCCCTACGCCAAGCCCGTGAATCGAGGAAGGGTTCCCATAATGGGTCTTCATAACTTCGGCTATCGTATCTATAACTTCTTCATAGGGCGGAGTCGTCGCCGCATAATCGAGATATAACATAACTGCGTTCATTCCCCTTTTTCTTTCATTAAAGCCTAAATAGATAACGGACTCAAGTTATCACTGTAACACAAAAAGCCGATTCCCGCATGATGCATGCGACAATCAGCTTAAGAGAGCTCCCTTTTACAGTGAAAATTTCACCTTATGACCTAACACCTGGGAGACATAGGCTTGCGTTTCCTTGGGCAGCAAATGCAGTTTGTTCGCTAAATCTTGATCGTTTCTAATCCCCAGCCGGTCAACACGTCCCGGTCCGGCATTATATGCGGCCAGCGCTAAGCCTTCATTGCCGTTATACTTCTTGAGCAGGTTGCTTAAGAAATGCGTACCGGCATCCACATTCTGCTGAGGATCAAACGGATTCGTGACGCCGAACCCTCTGCCCGTACCGTCCATGAGCTGCATCAAACCTTTGGCGCCCGCCGGCGATACCGCTTGATGGTTGAAACTGGATTCTTGCTGAATAACCGCTTTCACCAGCGGAACAGCTACCCCATATTTGCTGCTGGCTTCTTGAATCAAACCGTCGAATTGCGAGGCTGCCGAAGCATGGCTCACCGATTGCAGCGGTGAATACGCCCGATTCAAAGCAGTCAAAGAGCTTGGGATCCTGTTCGCTGGATTCCCCGACACAGATCCGTTATCATCGCCGGAGACGGAGGCTTGTCCCATTAGCGTGCTCAGCAAAGCGCTGAAGTCGCTGGAATCGTCGGTGCTCGAACTTTCGGCATTGCCGGCGTGCAGGCTTGTTTTGCCCATGATCTGAAGCTGCAGCAGCTCCTTCAATACTCTAGGATCAATGCTGTTCATACTGCTCGTGGTGTTGCTGTTCATCCGTCAAACCTCGTTTCCTTCAACTATTGTTGTTTTCATTGTACACGTTTTGTGCCCTCGCTACCATCCCAAATTTTCACTGCGGGGACGACACAAGAAAAGCTCGGCTCCTCCTAGAGAGCCAAGCCTCTGCCGAGAGTCCCGCCCATAGCGGGAATTTCTCCTGTTAAATGCAGCCTGGCGGATCTCGAAGGCTGAATAACAGGAATTCCTCCCGTTATTCAGCCCGCACTTGCAGCCTCTACGCGAAATGGGAATGAATTAACGGGAGGAATTCCCTTTATTCGTACAACTGGGCTAATTTTCTCGCGAATAACGGGAGAAATTCCAGTTACGGCCTGCGGCAGATCAAGAAAAGCTCGGCTCCCTCAACGAGAGAGCCCCGCCCCGCCGCAGTTTAAGAAAAACCATCAGGGAATATCGACCTGACGGTCCGCTCTTATGCTTCTTCTCAAAATGTTCTTTAATCATCCGTACGGCTTCGTCCATGAACTCTTTCAACATTTTTCTATGCAGCAAAAATCATTCCACAGCCCTTCATCGATCGTAAATACCACATGTCGATGATTCACCTGGAATACATCCTCTGTTAGTAATCGGCTCCATTCTTCCGTTTCGGGGATCTCCGCAGCCACGAAATGCCTATACTTCTTTCACTACGTTAGGTCGAATATGTTCTTTATGCTTTTCTACAAAGGCATCCCAGTATCGATGCTCATCGAAAAATATTGGTTTCAGTAATTTAAATAAGGGGGAAGCTTCGCTCACCCCAAACCCAAAACATATAAATTCTTATATCTTGAAAAAAAGACAGTCTATTCGACTGTCCCTCTTTCCGTTCAAGAAATATTTTGCTGCAAAATCTCGTCCTGTTCCGTCATTCTTCGGACGATGAGCCGTGAAATACGCAGATGATCCGTTTCCTCCACAATGAACAGGAACTCGTCGTTATAATTCACCTGTTGGTTCCTGCTCGGCGGTATCTCCGTTTGTGAGTAAATCCATCCGCCAATTGTATCGTAATCATCGGACTCAATATCGAGACCGAAATACTCATTAACTTCATCAATCAATAGTAACCCATCGATCGAGAATGTGTTTTCGTCCTTCATCTCAATCGTCGGACGCTCTTCATCGAACTCATCCTGAATTTCGCCAACGATTTCTTCCATGATGTCTTCCAGCGTAACCAGACCGGAAGTTCCGCCATATTCATCGATAAGCAGCGCCATCTGACTTTTTCTTTTTTGCATCATTTTGAGCAAATCGGCAATATGAATGGAATCCGGTACCGTCGTGATCGGACGGATAATTTTCTTAATTCCCTTCAAGTTAGCGTCAGGCTTCAACAAATCTTTGATATGGACGAATCCGATAATATTATCTTTATCCGGATCGCAGACCGGATAGCGCGTGCGCATCTCTTTGATGGCTATCGCCAAGTTTTCGGAATAAGACAACCCGGCATACAAGCATTCCATCTCAGTTCTGGGGATCATAATTTCTCTAGCTGTTGTCTCGGCGAATCCGAATATATTATCAACAAGCGTTAGCTCTGTGTTATCGATAAGTCCGTTTTTGTGACTTTCTTTCATGAGGACCCTGATCTCATCCTCGGTATGTGCGGATTCATGCTCCGTCGTTGGCTCAATACCCGCGCGGCGCAGCATCCAGTTGGAAATCCCGTTGAGCAACCAAATGAATGGATACATAATCTTGTAAAATAATACCATCGGTCCTGCGGAAAGCAATGTAATCTGTTCAGCTTTACGAATCGCATACGTTTTGGGGAACTGCTCACCCAATGTAATATGCAAAGTGGTCATCAATGAAAATGCGATAAGAAAGGTAATCGTGTGGAACACCGAATCTGGCAAATGCAGTGGAGCAAATAAAGGTTCTAAAATTCTTGCGAACGTCGGCTCCCCGACATAACCAAGTCCCAACGAAGTCAATGTAATCCCAAGCTGACATGCCCCTAAATATGCATCGAGATTATTCATAATCCCTTGTGCAAATTTAGCATTGCGGCGACCTTCTTCAACAAGCGAATCAATTCGACTACCTCTTACTTTGACCATCGCGAATTCAGCTGCGACGAAAAAACCATTCAACAAAACCAGCGCAAACATTAATATGAAGCTAATTAACGTTTCGGGCAAAGGATCTTCCAATACCTTACCTATCCCCTATGAAGCACGGCGGCCGCGCCAAGGAGAGTAGGTACACCTCCCTTAATTTTAAATTTAGATTTGAAATATCACTGTTTATTATATAATAATACTGTAATCATTCAAAGGTGCGAATATGACTCTTGAAGGTAAATAGTACGAGCAAACGGGAGGATAAGGTTAATAATTACGCCATAACGGGACTTTACCCGCGAATTATCCCTCTGAAACTCGAAAATCCCCGATTTTTTGTCCAAAAAGAAAAACAAGCCGATATCTCGGCTTGTTCTGCTGCTCCTTCAAGCATAGAAAGGAACCAATAAAAAATAGGCGGCTAAAGCGATAAAGCCTAGGACAACGGACCACGTTCCCAGTCCCTTGTTTCCCATAAAAAAGGCGATGATGCCGAGCACGATGCCCGATACGCCAAGAAGCACAGGCCATACGAAAAGCGAAGCGAAGGCTACGAACAATGCGATGTACCCTACCGCCTTATTGCGTGTAACAGCCTCTACAAGCTCATCGATCTCTTCATCGGGCACATCCGATTGAGCGACCTTCTCCGCATTCTTAGCCTTATACGGCTCGGCATAATTGATTCTCCGCGAGGGCGCCGTGATTTCTGCCGCATACTCCTCTTGATGGGTTACGCCGCTTTCCTTCTGAAACTGTTCCTTCTGGAATCGCGCTTTCGTCGATTTATCCAGACGGCCTCCATGCTGTCGCATCGCTACTGCTTCTTCTTTGCTTGGAAAGTGTGGCAGCAAGTATTCGCGGCTTTGCTCGCTGCATCTTGATGATCGGTATCAAATGATTCCCCTGCGAATTCCTCATTGTAGCTGGCATTGGCATGCTGATCGACTTCAATCATGATCGTTCCCGCGTTGCAGTTGTTCCCTTGCGTCCAATATTCGCAGTTAGCAACTGAACATTTTACATCCGGCATAGTTCATCACCTCATTAACAATTTGCCCGTGGGCAGGGTGAGCTATGCTCAGGAGAGGCTGTCAGATAGCACCAAGTACATCGCGTGAGACCACAGCAACGGCAGCGCGGGCTCTCCCCATTTGGCTATCCACTCCGGATAGGCTTCAGGAGCCCTTAGACTATCTGCCACTTGTTCGGGTAGACGACCAAGCGAATCCGCCTTGCTCGCGATCCAGTCCAAGCACCTCTGGGCTTCAGAACGATTGCCGAGCGCCTGCTGGTACCAACCGTACCAGGCTGTCAGGATCAGCCACTCGCCTCCCCCGTAATAGCGGTCTTCCACATATCGCTGAATGCCTTCGTGCTTCAAATCATTTTCGATGGTTTCCACCGTCTTGACCATCAACGGATCGTCTGCTTGACACACGCCGAAGGGGACGGCCAGCCAGATCAAGCTGGCGTCAACCCCGGTCAAGACGGGCTTCCACAGCTCATCGACGCATTGAATCGATTTGACGAAACGGCCGTCATGTACAGAATGGCGTAAGATGAAATCTTGAATCAGAGCAGCCTTCTCCAGAAGCGGCTGCCGTTCCTCAAGCTCTCCGAGCGCCCTTAAACCGCCATAAACGCAGGCAAGCGTCGCCGGATGAACATAATCCGGAAACTCCTCCCAACAATCGAAATTCGGGTAGTGCCAGAACGCCATCAAATAATCGACTGTAATTTCAATGCTTTCGCGCCACTTTGCCAGCAGGTCCCGATTGCCCGTCCGCTTCACATGTTCAGTTAGCCCCCATAGATAGGCACCGTAACCGTCCAGCTGAAAATGCCCCCACTCCGATACGTCATCCCGGCCATCCAGATGATAGCGCGTTCCTAGAAACTCGGAGCGGTCGATCCATTGTTTATGCTCATGCTTATGTAATAAGGAGTCCACTTGGGGGCGCTTATTCTTCAATACGCCTGCCACCCAATCGTAGAAAAGCTCAGCACTCGCCGGCTCGCCGGCTCGGTCCATACTGTTTGCGATGAACGTACCGTCCCGCAACCAGCTGTAAGCATACGGCGGAAATAGCGGCGATGCGATATACCCTCCGCGAGGATGCTGATTGCTTGTAATAATCGTTATGCTTCTCTGGATCAAGTCTTCATGCTGCATGTTCCATCTCCTTTTGAAAAGAAAAGAGATGCTGCTGAGAAGCGGCACCTCTTATATCTTTTGACATTATGCGTTACGTTTATACTTTCTCGCCTTGCATGCGGCGCTGCGTGATATAATCTGTTTCGTAGTAAGCCAGATCCTCACGAAGCTCTTCGAACACTTTGGAAAGCTCAATCGTCAAATCGCGCACTTCGCGTGAAGGTTTCTTGCGGAAACGGATGGCGTCTTGTCCTGTGTAAGCATAACGGCCATCTTCCGAATAACACTCATTCTTAGGATAGAAAAATGTATTAACGCAAGTATGATAAACTTCATAAAGTACTTTCTCTGAAAAGTCAACATTGAAAGTCGGACGGCGCAAGCTAACGCCCAGTTTCTCATAAGCCACTTCACAGAACACGAGCAAGTGGCGTGTATCTTGCAAATAACCACGGTAAAACTCATCCATAGCGGGATCATTTTCTACATTAAGTTGTGAAAGCGAATGTTGATTCAGAAACAACTCCATTTTGGCGGTTGTTTCTTTTAGTTTTGTACGAGTTGAATCACAAAGATTTTTGACATTAAAAACAGCCATGTTATGAAGACCTCCTCTAATTGCGCTATTCCTATCCTACCATAAATTAACCTGAAAAGGTATATGCAAAACTCCCGATTCCGTGCATAAAAGATTCCTAAGCTCCTCACTCTAATCAAAGATACTTCGTTTCGCAGCTAGATGGTGCGATACGATTTCAGAAGGAGGGCTATGCATGTGGCGTTATTTAACTTCTATTAGTCTAGTACTCGGCTTAGGCGTCGTGCTGTTTCCACATCACTCGAACAAAGAGAATCAACCCGGTCCGGAGGTATACAGCACCAAGTATGAAACGGATGCTAAGCTTACTCTGCTTCAGCAGGATGTTCAACTGACGGACGATTTGTGCCGAACTCAGTGCTCCGTTGATTATGCCAAAATGATAGCGCAAATCGAAGCAGGCGAATCTGCAGCCAAAGTTCTCACTGCAATGAAGGCCCAGCATGAGAAGATGGACGTATTGATCTGGTCCGGGAATCAGCAGAAGCTCGAACAAGGCGTCAAAGCAGGCGAAATACCTGCCGCTTACCGGGAGCAAGCCCGCACTTATCTGCAGGAAGCCAAAACCGCGGCCGGACAAGGCAAGCATTACCAATCCCCGAAATTCGGTGCCGCACAGCAGGTGTATTTCGTTCAAGGAATACCTTCCTCGGACGGTACCAGCTCACTCATCGGCGTCATTCATCAGGATATTTTGCATCAGGTCACGGACCATCAAATGAAAAATTTACGGCTCGAACCGTATCCGAATGAAAACCGTTGGAAAGTCGAATCCGTCGATACCGATACACTAAAGGACAAGGTCGTCGATCATCCCGAAGACAACCAAGGAACGAGCCATTACCATCAGAACGAGGTTGTCGTGAAGTTCAAACAGGATCCGTCGGACGCTCAGCTCACGCAAATCAAATCGGAAATCAAAGCCACCTCCGTCCAGAAGCTGGGGTACACCTATGTATTCCGCACGGAAGGCATGGAGGCCAAAGCATTGATGGCGTATTTCAAAAAATGGGATGTTGCCTATGTGGAGCCTCATTTCTTGTATCTAACGAACGGTTATTATGATGATCACGATGAAGATGAAACGGATGACGAGGATACGAGCGATTACCATAACGATCATGCGGATACGAACGGCGAAGCCGCCAGCATCGAACCGAACTTCATGCCGAACGATAATCTGTTCGGCAGGTACCAGTGGAATTTGCCTTTGATTGAAACCGTTCAGGGCTGGCAGTACAACCGCGGTGCCAAAGATGTCATCGTCGCGGTCGTTGACACCGGCGTCGATCTCCAGCATCCCGATCTCAAAGATCAATTGCTGTCCGGCTATAATGTCATCAGCGGTGATGATAAGCCGCAGGATGATGTGGGACACGGCACACACGTCACCGGGGTCATCTCAGCCCTCGTGAACAACCAGCTGGGCGTTGCCGGCATGACTTGGTATAATAAAGTGCTTCCAGTGAAGGTATTGGACCAGACCGGAGCCGGCAGCACATACTCCGTCGCTCAAGGCATCATCTGGGCTGCGGACCACGGTGCTAAAGTCATGAATCTAAGCTTGGGGAACTATGCGGATTCCGGCTTCCTCCACGATGCAATTAAATATGCGTATGATAAAGATGTGGCCTTAATCGCTGCTAGCGGTAACGACAACACGGAGCGACCGGGCTTCCCGGCTGCGTATCCCGAAGTGTTCGCCGTTGCAGCAAGCGACTCGAACAACAACAAAGCGCCATTTTCCAATTATGGCGACTATATCGATGTGACGGCGCCAGGTGTGAGCATCGCAAGCACATATCCGAACAATCAATACGCCGCTTTATCGGGTACCTCGATGGCCAGCCCGCATGTAACTGCCTTGGCCGCGTTAATTCGTTCGGCGAACCCGAAGCTGAAAAATACGGAAGTGTACCAAATTATGCGCGACACGGCCAAAGACCTCGGCGACCCAGGTCATGATAAGTATTTCGGCTACGGCCTGATCGATGTCGTCAAAGCCGTGCAGAAAGCCGAGGAGCAAACGAGCATCGGGTTTGATTGGCCGCAAAAGTGGTTCCGTCAGATGAATCTTGTTTCGAAGAAATATGCCGGTATGGAATTGAATCGCTAAACCAAATAAGACCGCCTGCGCGTAGGTTGCTGAATAGGAGCATAACCTAATGCGTATGGCGGTCTCTTGTGGTCTCAAAACTATAATACCCGCATAGCCGAGGCCATGCGGGTAACCGACAGATATGGAAAGTTTGCCGTAAGCCGGGTTCTGTACTTCCAGTGGTCGTAACGGGCGTCTGTCCCCTGCCACCATTGAAGCGACAATCATCTATCTAGGCCATACATTGCTGCACAGCTCAAGCGACCAACCCGAACGCGTCTCAGGCGAAGACTGCCGTCTCGAAAACGGCTAGCGTTCCTCTAGGTCTTGCTCCAAGTGGGGTTTACCAGGATCTATGTCACCATAGAACCTCGTGGTCTCTTACACCACGGTTCCACCCTTGCCTGATCTCGCCCTGAGGCGAGCCATCGGCGGTCCATTTCTGTGGCACTATCCTTCAACTCGCGTTGACTGGACGTTATCCAGCACCCTGCCTTGTGGAGCCCGGACTTTCCTCTCGCTGCGGCTTACCCGCAGCCAGCGATTGTCTGTCAAACTTTCCGATGCATAGGCTAGTATACTAGGAATGCCTGCGAAATACAACTGCTGATCGTTTCCTTGCTTGGAAATCTCCGATAATGCTCATAGAGCCTCATGTTCTACAGGAACTGAAACGGCTCCGTATTCACTTCGGACGCCAGCACCTGCGTATCCGTTTTGGCTAATTGCGCGGCCAGATAGTCCGCCACGCCGCGCTTCATAATCTTCTCGACGTTGTGACCGACGTCGATCAACGTCAGCCCCGCCGCGAGCGCATCATGCGCGGTGTGGTAGTCGATGTCGCCGGTGACGAGCACATCGGCGCCGGCGAACATGGCGTGCCGCATATAGCGGCCGCCGGAGCCCCCTAGCACGGCCACCTTCCGGATGGGCCGTGCCAAATCGCCGACGACGCGCACGGCGGGCACGTCGAACGCACGCTTCGCGAGCTCCGTCAGCTCGCGGAGCGTCATAGGCGCGGGCAGCTTGCCGGCGCGCCCGAGGCCGAACACTCTACCCTTGAGATCCATCGGGTAGAGGTCGTAGGCCACCTCCTCATACGGGTGGGCCTTCAGCATGGCCTGAACCGCCTTGCGCTGCACGCTGGCGGTTACGATCGTCTCCACGCGTACTTCCTGTACGCGTTCGAGCTTGCCCGCTTCCCCGATATACGGGTGCGTTCCTTCCTGCGGCAGGAACGTCCCCGTTCCGGGGATGTTGAAGGAGCAGTGGCTGTACTGCCCGATCCACCCCGCTCCGGCGGTGAATAGGGCATCCAGCACAGCCTGATGATGCGTCTCGGGGACGAAGACGACGAGCTTTTGCAGCTTCTCCGTATGCACGTCCTCCAGATGCGTAAGCTCCGTCAAACCGAGCAACTCCGCCATCATATCGTTAATCCCGCCTTCCGCCACATCCAGATTGGTATGGGCGATATAGACGGCGATATCGTGCTTGATTAATTTCTCGTATAAGCGGCCGGCAGGCGTATCGGTTTGGAGATGGGCTAACGGTCTGAAAATGATCGCATGATGCGCAATAATAAGATTGGCCCCCAGGCGAATCGCTTCTTCCACCACGTCATCGGTAACGTCCAGAGCGACGAGAACCTTCGTAATCTCCTTCTGCAAAGAACCGAGCTGCAAGCCGATTTTATCATCAGGCATCGCATAATGCTTAGGCGCCAGCTGTTCGAACAGCTGAATTACGGTTTGACCTTTTGCAAACAAGCGAGTACCTCCTTTATTTCCCTAATTTCTCGAGCGATATTCTCCGCTTTGGCCGCGGATGCCTCCGCTGCGGAATGTTTCAGCTGGCCTTCGATCATAGCCAGTTTATTCAGCTCGCTTGCCCATTTGGCAAACCACACTTCAGGGGCTTCCGTCATGAGATAAGGTCCCATCAGCAGCAAACGTTCTTTGCTGACATGAACGCCGCCAGGCAGCGTGCGGTCCGCATATAATTGTTCCTGCGAAGTCCCGCTGTCAGCAGAAACGCCTTTGGTCGCCGTCAAAATCTCATAGATTTTGCCATCCTCTTCCAGAATGGCTTCCGCATCCAGACGCCAGTCCTCGGCGAGCAGCCACCTGCGAACGTGATCTTCACCGACATTCGGCTGCAAAACAAGACGTTCTACGCCTTGCAGCTTCTCTTTGCCTGCTTCCAGAATGCTCGCAATCAAGCTGCCGCCCATACCGGCAATCGTGATGACATTCACTTCGCCCGGCTCGATCACCGCCAAGCCATCGCCGGATCTAACGCTAATCTTGGCTGACAATCCGCTCTCCAGTACTTGGCGCGTCGCCGCCTCGAAGGGCCCCGGGTTCACTTCACCCGCAACTGCGAACGCAATAACACCCTGCTGCGCCAAGTAAGTCGGCAGCAAGGCATGATCTGACCCGATGTCCGCCAATCTGGATCCAGGCGGTACCCGGTCGGCAATCATTTGCAATCTTTTCGATAATTTCACCATGTGTTATACAACCCACTCTACCCATTTTTTTCGCAGCATGAAGAAAGCTGCACCAGCTGTAACCAATTTCCCTGTGAACGACAATTGAATGACGCGGGAACTTATCTCGACATCTGTGAGGAATGTCATCGCCTCGGGCGCGAACCACACGAGCATGCCAACGAGCAGCAGCACGCCAGCCGCCTGCTTATTCGTATGATGTGCAAGCCACGCAATCCATATAAGCACAATACTAACCGGAATCCAGCTGATTTCAAGCGAGAACCAGCCTGGATTGTCCAGCTTCTGCAGGAGCAGCCAGCCATATGTACCGACCAGCCCCAACCAGCCGCATAACTGGAAAATGCCCATTCGCCCTGCCACACCGTTTATTAACCATACTACACTACAGAACGCCAAATAACCAATGTACGAATAAGGCGATGTCACTTCATACATATCCATGATATAGACGCCAAGCAATAACAGCGCCAATGCAGATACTCCGCACAGCATATACGAAACGACCGGCGATTTGCTATGCTGACGATATGCGAAGACATAACAAATGATGACAAAAAGCGAGGAAATTCCAATTTGCATTGGCATTCCAAAAGAGTTAAAATTAAGAGCAGATAAGGCCAGAGCGGCGATTACCGCCAAAATGACCAACCAGATTTTCCAAGAACTGTTTGCTATTGACGACGCTGATACGCCCATGATCGAAGCAGGCTTCGGCGTTGTTTCGTCCATATACAAATTCATCAAAAAGTCACAGTAATGCTCGGGAAGCAATTTGCTCCGCCGCCAATGATCGATTTCTTTTACAAGTATTTTTCGTTTTTCCGCATCCATCTTAGCGCTCACCTTCCTAGCTACTATATCGGTGATTGTGTGCATTTGCTTTAGCATTACTTTTTGTACATAAATAAAGACCCCGCCGAAATTGGCAGGGCCCTTCTCACAGCGTTATGTTTTATTCCAAGAAGTCTTTCAATCGTTTACTGCGGCTAGGATGTCTCAGCTTGCGCAAAGCTTTGGCTTCAATCTGACGGATCCGCTCGCGTGTAACGCCGAATACTTTGCCTACTTCCTCGAGGGTGCGCGTACGTCCGTCGTCCAGTCCGAAACGCAAGCGAAGCACATTCTCTTCTCTTTCTGTCAACGTATCCAATACGTCCTCCAGCTGTTCTTTGAGAAGCTCGTATGCAGCGGCATCCGCTGGGGCAAGCGCTTCTTGATCTTCGATGAAATCACCCAAATGCGAATCGTCTTCTTCTCCGATCGGTGTTTCGAGCGATACAGGCTCTTGTGCAATCTTCATAATTTCACGAACTTTATCCGTGCTTAAATCCATTTCTTTCGCAATCTCTTCCGGTGTGGGTTCGCGCCCAAGCTCTTGGAGCAATTGACGGGAAACGCGAATCAATTTATTAATCGTCTCAACCATATGGACAGGAATACGAATCGTTCTTGCTTGGTCCGCGATCGCGCGCGTAATAGCCTGGCGAATCCACCAAGTCGCATATGTACTGAATTTGTAGCCTTTGGTATGGTCGAATTTCTCAACCGCTTTAATAAGACCCATATTTCCTTCTTGAATCAAGTCCAAGAACAGCATGCCGCGGCCTACATATCTTTTGGCAATGCTCACAACGAGCCTCAGGTTCGCTTCAGCCAGACGTCTCTTAGCCTCTTCGTCCCCATTCTCAATCCGTTTGGCCAATCCGACTTCGTCTTCCGCAGAGAGAAGCGGTACACGGCCAATTTCTTTCAAATACATCCGAACTGGATCGTTAATTTTAATCCCCGGCGGCAAAGCCAGATCATCGTCGAAGTTAAATTCATCACGATCGTTGTCATCATGATTCATGGAATCGTCATCAGACTCATTCCCTACATCAATCCCTTGTTCCGATAACAGCTCGAAAAACTCATCGATTTGCTCAGGATCCTGATCGAAGGGAGCTAATTTTTCCATAATATCCTTGTAAGTAAGTGAGGACCGCTTCTTCCCTTGCTCAATTAGCTGCTCTTTCACTTGCTCCAAGGTTAATTCTGTCTCTAGTTCTGTACGCTGATCATTCGCCATAGTACGGACTCCCTCCTCCCTAGTTGTTCAGTAAAAGCTACGTTGACTTCAATCTTTTTTCTAGGGCGATAATTTCAATTGCAATTTGTGCTGCCCGAAGAGGGTCTCCCGCGCGTTCGGCGCGAACCTGCTCTTCTTTCTTACGTTCTACTTCTTCTTGCATAGGAACTTTACGAATTTGGCGAATATAGTCGTCAATCACTTGTTCGTTCATTCCATGACCGGCTCCCATCATGACGATGGAGCTGGCCAAGCTCTCCAGCTGTTCGTCTTGCAGCATGGCAATGTATCGGCTTGCGTCCGGCTCAGCATTCTGAGCGTAGTAAGCATATAAATAAGCAGCTAAGACTGCGTGAGCTTCAACGTTGAATTGATCTCCTAACTGTTCTTCCACATGTGCGCAGACATCTCGATCATGCATCATTACCGCTAAAATCAATCGTTCCGCGTTGTGATAAGCCGGCAGCAGCGATGGTGTTTTCTTCCGTGTTCGTTCCGCTGGTCTCCCATTATTCATAACATTATTCCACAGAATCGGTTTATTATCCCCATCTGTTCGGTTTTTTTCCGACTGCAGCAAGATTTCATGAAGGTCTAACTTCATGGCCTCATACGAGGAATCCGGGAATTCGGATGCCAATTGCTTCAGATAATGTTCTCGTTCCATAGGAGAATGCAGTTCACTAATCAGCTTTACAGCAGATTGCAGATAACGAAGTCGGTCACCGTCCTCATGCAGCTTAAAATTTCTGCGGATGTACAAAAGCTTATATTTCATCGATGGTACGGCAGGTTCGATAATCTCCCGTACGAATCGGTCAAAACCATAATTTTTCACATAATCGTCAGGGTCTTTGCCTTCCGGCAGCATGGCGACGGTTACTCGGCTTCCCGTCTCTTCGAGGATCGGTATGCTTTTGTAAGCAGCCGATTGGCCTGCGTTGTCTCCGTCATAGCAAATGACGATCTGTTCGGCGTTTCGGTTCAGCAGTGCGGCATGTTCCTTGGTGAGCGCGGTTCCCATCGTAGCAACCCCGTTATGAATGCCTGCTTCCCAAGCTTTGATGACATCCACATAGCCCTCGAAGAGCACCGCCTGTTGAAGCTTCCGCATATTGGGTCTGGCGAGATGGAGGTTGTACATCGTTCTGCTTTTGTTAAACAGCATCGTTTCGGGACTGTTCAAATATTTGGGCTGCGCATCGCCCATCGATCTCCCGCCGAAGGCAATCACTTTGCCGGTTGCGTCACAAATCGGGAACATGATGCGTTCTCTGAATTTGTCCACATAACCGCCGCCTTCTTGCCTGGCTGATATTAAGCCACCCTTCTCCATTAGAGCCAAATCGAATTCGCGTTTGGCGAGCTGCTGCACCAGCGTATCCCACATGGCGGGGGCGTAACCGATTTGGAACGTATCGATCAGTTTATCCGAAATCCCTCTGGAGGCCAGATAGCCTTTGGCCACTTTGCCTTGCTCGGTGTTGCCAAGAATATAATGATACAATTTCGCTGTAAAATCATAAGCCTTGTGCAGCGCCGCTCTCTCGAGCTGCTGTTCGCTCTGCTCTTCGGTCGCTTCTTCCCAAGTAATCGGAATATCCGCTTCCTCTGCGAGCTTCGTAACGGCTTCCGAGAAACTCAGTCCTTCGATTTCCATGACGAAACGAATTAAATTACCGCCTGCATGACAACCGAAACAACGATAAATCTGCTTCTCGGGCGTAACGGTAAACGACGGGCTTTTCTCGGAATGGAACGGGCATAGCCCCTTCATATAATGCCCTTGCTTACTTAAATGTACGTGCCTGCCAATGACATCAACGATGTCGTGGCGCTTCAGTACAGCCTCAATGACCTCTTCAGGTATGCGTCCGTACCTCATGAATCCATCCACCCACAATTCAAGTTGCTTTTCAGACTAAGTACTATTCGCTATTTTTTTTCGATTTCCTGCAAATATCTTAAAAGTTTTGTCAAACCATGTAGAAATTTTTGGCGGTCCTCTTCCGTGAAAGGCTTCGGGCCCTTACCATACTTCCCGGACCTGCGCATTTTGGCAGATGTATGCCGCCGGTCCAACAAAAAATCAATCGAGCTATCCGTATATTCCTGTCCTCGATTCGTCAAACAATAGGAACCCTTGGCTAATCCTAAAGCGGCGAGACCGAAATCCTGCGTTACCAGAATATCGCCTGCTTGAATCTGATTGGCGATATAGAGGTCTACGGACTGATCGGAACGGTCCACCTGAATCACTTTGACGCCGGGTCGTTCCTGCATGCGATGATCGTAAGAAGCCACCATCACCACTTGCACGTCAAACTGCTTGCCTGCCTCTTCGATCTCCGGTTTCACGGGACAAGCGTCGGCATCGACGATAATAGTTCTCGCTCGCATACGGTTACAGTCCACGCCCTTTTTTGACGAAATCTCACCGTACTATTATATACGATGAACTTGCAAAAAATCCTGCAAGGAATAACATAAAAACGTTATTGAACCCGTTCGATATGATCCATGACCAAGCTCGCCGTTTCCTCTACGGCCCGGTTTGAGACATCAAAGATCACACAACCGATTTTGCTCATGATTTTGTCAGCAAAAGCCAGTTCTATTTTAATACGTTCCACATTCGCATAGGTTGCATTTTCTGCAAGACCAAGCGTGCGGAGCCGTTCTTGACGTATGACATTCAATTTATCCGGATCAATTCTGAGGCCGATAATCTTTTCTTTAGGAACCGTATAAATAGCCGCAGGAGGCTGCATTTCGGGTACTAACGGCACATTGGCCACTTTAAAGCGCTTGTGCGCCAGATACATCGACAGCGGCGTTTTGGATGTGCGGGATACACCCAGTAAGACGATATCCGCCTTCTGAATGCCGCTGAAATCCCGCCCGTCATCGTATTTGACGGCAAATTCGACCGCTTCGACTTTCTTGAAATAGTCCTCATCCAGCGGATGTATCATGCCCGGCTGCCGCCGCGGCTCTTGATGCAGCGCTTGACCAAGGGCGCCGACAACGGGTCCGAGCAAATCGATATGCGGGATACCGTGCTCCGTCGCTTTGGCGATCAGATCATCCCGCAGCTTCGGAATAACCAGTGTAAAGACGACGATGCCCCCATGAATCCGAATTGCATTAATCACTTTATCAATGCCTTCTGTATCATGGATAAACGGCGCTCTGACAATCTCGACCGGTACCGGATGAAACTGCATGGCGGCGGCGCGCACGACAGACTCCCCTGTCTCCCCGACAGAGTCAGAAACGACATAAACGCGTGTAGGTAGCGAATGATCCATCTCCCATAAAGCCCCTTTCCGAAAAGCATAAAAAAAACTCACCGATATGCGGACAGCACAAAGGCGAGGTGATTGCCATCAAATCATATCAAACCATAATTTACATGTCAAATCAGACTTGTTTAAATATTGTATTTTTCCATCTGCTCGATGAAATCCCGTGATTTCCATTTGACTCCAATATGTATATCCATATAAGTTCTCATGCATGTTCGAAGCTGTGCCTTCGTTTCCTCTTTCACTTGAACGGCCCCTAATCGCCGCATATCCATGCGCGGAAACAGCTTCAGCAGCTTCAGCGTACCTTCGCCCACGGTAATAGAGGCGGGATCTTTATGCCGGCACCTGATGCATAGCGTCCCCCCCATGCCCGGGCTAAAGTTCGTGATCCCCGACGTCTCGCCGCAGGATACGCATCCGTCCGTGACCGGCAAATAACCGGCCAGCTCAAACATTTTCATTTCGTAGAGGTGAACGACAATTTGCATGTCCTTATCCTCTTCGATCGCCTTCAGGCCTGCTTTCAATTGCTCAAAAAGATAGGTGCTTCCTTCCTCGTCGCCCAGCATTCGGTCCGTCATCTCCGCCAAGTAGGAGGCATGTGCGGACTTATGCAAGTCTTCCCGCAGCGAATGATGGGCTTCAATGATTTCCGCTGAATTCAAGGAACCCATCTGCCCTCTCTGTTTGAAAAAAACAAAATCGCCGTACGTAAAAAGCTGCGTAACGGCGGCATGTCTACTCTTCACTTTCTTCGCACCCCGAGCCATGACTCCAACTTTACCCAGCTCGGGGGTGAACAGACTTATGATCTTATTCCCCTCTCCATAGTCCATACTACGGAGTACGATCCCCTGTACACTACGCAGCAAATGATTTCCCCCATGTAGGCCGCTCTGAACTTACGATCTTTCTGTCACATGTCCAGACCTTCCAACGGCTCATCGTTACTCTGATCCTCTTCCTGCACATCCGCATCCATGCCGGGTTGTCCGGTGACTTGCTTGTACAATAAATAGGCGTCTACATCACCGGTCTTTGAAAAATACGTCCACGAAAAGTCTTTCATGTTCAGCACTCTCCCCATCGAACGTGATGTTCATAGGATGTGCAGAGAAAGCTTCTCTATGCGAAAAATAATTGGTACTGTTAGGCAATCGCCGTTTAATCGTGTCGGAAGCCAAGATCCTTCAGCACGCGTTCCTGGTTTCTCCAGTCCTTCTTCACCTTGACCCACAGCTCCAAGAAAGTCTTGGAACCGAGCAGCGTCTCGATATCATGGCGCGCTTGACGGCCAATTTCTTTCAGCAGGCTGCCCTGCTTGCCGATGATGATGCCTTTCTGGGAATCGCGTTCCACGAAAATAACGGCCGAAATATGCACGACGCCGTTGGATTCCACGCGCATATCCTCGATTTGGACAGCGATCGAGTGCGGGATTTCCTCACGGGTCAAGTGCAAAATTTTCTCGCGGACAAGCTCCGCGCATACGAACTGCTCCGGATGATCGGTGATTTGATCGGCCGGGTAATACTGCGGCCCCTCCGGCAAATAGCGGATGATCTGCTCCAGCAGCGTCGTAACATTGTTCCCTTTGAGCGCGGATACGGGAACGATTTCTGCAAAATTATACAAATCTTTGTAGGTTGTAATGATAGCGAGCAGTTCTTCCGGCTTGACAAGATCGATTTTATTCAATACCAAGATGACCGGTGTCTCCACATGCTTCAGCTGTTCGATAATGTAGCGGTCTCCGCCGCCGATGCCGTCGACGACATCTACGAGAAACAACACGGCGTCGACTTCACCCAGTGTCCCGTGGGCGACTTTGCTCATATAATCGCCAAGCTTGGAAGTCGGCTTATGAATACCCGGCGTATCCAGAAATACGATCTGTCCGGTGGCCGACGTATAAACGCCGTGAATTTTGTTTCTGGTTGTCTGAGGCTTGTCTGACATGATCGCGATCTTCTGTCCGATAATTTGGTTCATGAGCGTCGACTTTCCTACGTTCGGACGGCCGATGATGGCGACAAAGCCTGATTTGAATTCTTTTTTAGCCACTTAGTCTGATCCTCCATTTGATTGCAAATCTTTGGTTGTGAATGCGCCTGGCAGCAGCGCGGATACCGTCGTTTGTGCGAAATCGCCCTTGAGACTGCCCAGGTAAACGGGCATATCGGGCGGACAGAGCTCGACCAGCACCTGACGGCATACGCCGCAGGGCGAAATCGGGCCATCCGTATCTCCCATTACCGCGATTGCCTGAAAGGAGCCTGCCTTGCGGCCGTCTGCGATGGCGCGGAACAGCGCCGTCCGTTCGGCGCAGTTCGTCGGACCGTAGGCCGCGTTCTCCACATTGCAGCCATAATGGACATGGCCGTCAGCATCAAGAAGCGCCGCACCTACTTTAAAGTTCGAATAAGGCGTATAGGCTCTTTTCATCGCTTCTTTGGCATGTTGAATAAGCTCCTGTGGATTCATGTCCGTTAACCTTCCTTTCGTATATTGTCACGCTACAGCATATTTAAACAGGAAAAGGCGAGGACGGTTACCGCCGCGCCGATCAATGCGCCCAGGAACAGCGCGGGAAACGGGCGTGTTTTTTTGTCATACAGCATAATAAAAATAATTACGGCCAGCGAATAGGCCAGCAGTGCGGCGATCGTCTGGTCCACGAAGACGGTAATGACCGTTGCGATGGAGAATGCGACCGCCGTCAACAGGCTGGGCCGGACTAATTTGCCTTTGTCCGAGAACCGGGTCTCGATGACGATGACGGTGAGCACGACCAAGGCGATCAACACCCAGATCGATCCCGCCGACATATTCGTCTGCTGAATACGCGACTCGCGGAGCAGCTGGTCGATCGGCTCATAAAAGACGACCATCCCGACGATGACCGCGAAGCCTGCGGACACCAAGACGGACGCCGCTGCGACGTCCTTGGCAATCTTGGCTAGCGGATGCCGATCCGGCATCGCCAGATCCACCGCTTTCTCTACAGCCGTATTAATCAGTTCCGTTACAATCATCAAAGTGACAGCTAACATAATAAACAGAATATCCGTTTTGGGCAAATGAACAAGCAGTGCAGCCAACAAAACAAGAAAAGCAACGCAAAAATGGAATTTCATATTGCGCTGCGTATCTAATGCATATTTGATTCCTTCGTAGGCATACCGGAAGCTCCTGCGCCATTTACGGAAGCCGTCTGTCATTAGCGCGTCAAACCTGCCTTTTGCAAAATGTCCTCCTGCTTGGCGAACATTGCCTTCTCTTCTTCCTCGCTTTGGTGGTCGTAGCCGATCAAATGCAGGAAACCGTGTACGAACAGAAAGCCGAGCTCCCGTTCAACGGAATGTCCATAATCCTCGGCCTGGGCAATCGCCCGCGGGACCGAGATGATAATATCTCCCAGCGGTTCAATGAACCCTTCGGAAGCCGTTTCATCGTCGTCACTTGCGTTCTCTGTTCCCTCATCCTCATAATTAATGTGAATTTCATCTTCCCCGAATTCACTCATGGCGAACGAAAGCACGTCGGTCGGTTTATCTAAATTGCGGTACTGCTTGTTCAGCTCCTGAATCGCTTCGTCGTCGACGAACGTCAAGGCGACTTCGCCGGCCGTGATCCCTTCAAGCTCCCCTGCCAAACGCAGCAGCTCTTCCATCTTATCCATCAGCGCCGGTGTAATTTCTTTGGCGTCCTGCTCGCTGCTCCACTCCAGCGTCAAATCTACACTTGCCATAGGCTGTGCCTCCTAATTGTGTCATCAAGCTCCCGATTTCTTCGGAGCTAGCTCATTCGGATACTCGATCCTTGCATGGAAGATGCCCAGCAAGGTCTCATTCAGCGTCTTGGCGATCTTATCCAGCTCCTTGAGCGTAAGATCGCATTCGTTGAACTGCCCGTCGTCCAAACGGGACTTAATGATTTTGTGAACCATCGAATCGATCTGCTCCAGCGTCGGATTGCGCAATGAGCGGACAGCCGCTTCCACACTGTCGGCGATCCCGACGATGGCCGCTTCTTTCGACTGCGCTTTGGGCCCCGGGTAGCGGAAATCCTCTTCCAGAATGGACTTGTCGCTGCCCTCCTCTTCGGCTTGCTTCATGGCTTTGTGGTAGAAATAATGAAGCAACGTGGTGCCGTGATGCTGCTCGGCAATATCCCGGATCGCCTTTGGCATCTTGTAGTCCTTCAGCATCTCGACGCCATCGCGCGGATGAGCGATGATGATCGATTTGCTCAAATTCGGATCGATGCGGTCATGCGGATTCTCGATATTAGTCTGATTTTCGATAAAATAGCTCGGCCGCTTCGTCTTCCCAATATCGTGGTAATACGAGCCGACGCGGCAGAGAAGTCCGTCGGCGCCGATCGATTCCGCAGCAGCCTCCGACAGATTGCCCACCATAACGCTGTGGTGGTATGTGCCTGGCGTTTCGGTCAGCAGCTTGCGCAGCAGCGGATGGTTCGGATTCGACAGCTCCACCAGCTTCAGCGGCGAAAGAATGCCGAACGCCACTTCGAAGAACGGCAGCAGGCCGATGACGAACACAACGGTGAGCAGGCCTCCAACGGCCGAGAATGCCATCGAGAACAACGCTTCTCTCTGTTGGAAATGATCTTCCAGCAGCATGAGCGACGATATCGTCAATATCGAGAAAAACGCGATCATCAGACCCGCCTTCAGAATCGTAGCCCGCTGGCTTGCCCGTTGAATCGTAAATACGGCGGTAAAGCAAATAACGAGCGAAACGATCCCGTAACGGAAATCGAACAGCTGCGTATGCTCTGCATTAAAAATAATACTTGCCATCAAGGAGAATAAGACCGATGAAATGAAAGCCAGCGGTGCATCCAATAAAATGGCAATCAAAATGCTGCCCAGCGCTGTCGGTGCGAGATAACCGATATACGGATAGTCCAAATTCTGGACAAGCGAAATAATTTTCATACAAGTGATGTTGATTATAAAAATAAGGATCAGCATTACCAGCTGCGAATTGTTGTATTTGATCGCTAACAGACTCTGTCGCACGAACATGAACACAACGAAAGACAATAAAGCGGAGAGGATGCCCAAACCGATCTGCGGCAGGTGGTTCGCTTTGCTCTTCAGCAGCTCCAGCTTATCCAGCCTGGCGTAAATCTCTTCCGTTATGACGTCTCCGACTTTGACGAGTACATCATTCTTGTTGATGTAAACCGGCTTGACGCTTTCTCTGGCTTGTCCCTTGGCATCATCCGTCCCCTTCTGATCAAAGAACTTATTCGGCGTAATGACGGCTCTTGCAATCTCCGTCACCATCTCACGCATCGTATTCTTCGACAGATTGGACGTGTTGACCATTTCGGCGACTTTGGCACGCGCCGTCTGAGCATCCAGCACTTGATCGTTCATCAGTTTCGCCACGATCTCCTTCGTGACCGGCCGCATCTCCGCCAGCTCGTCCTTCGTTAGCCGTGGCAGCTTGAAATACGATTCCTCCGGCAGCGGATACGATTGTTCCGCAAGCCCCTGCTTGATCTGTTCGATCAGCGTATCATTGTACTGGCCGCTCGCACTGAGCGATTTGACCGCCTGATTCTCCATATCGCTGATCAATCCGGGTATCACCCGCCGGAAAATGCTGACTTTGTCGTCAAACTTCACTTCTTCGTCCGCATTGATTTGTAATAATTTATCATAAATAGCGTCGATAATGGTATCGTTCTTGAGATTCACGATACGATACACAGGCTGAACGCGCTTGGCCGCGTCTTCCTTGGCTTGCTCGGTTGCAATCGCGTTCTCAATTTGCCTGGGTGCGTAAATCGTCGTTTCACTCGTCGTTCCGAGTTCGATGTCATACACTTGTGGTACGAGCTTTGCGTAAAGGGAAGTAAAGAATACTAAAGCCAGCAAGAGAAACAACAGTATCCGAATCCCCGTACTGTATTTCCATCCGTTGAGCTGGTAATGAAATTTACCTTTCATTTGCACTTCATTTTTCATACGGAAGGTCATTCCTCTCTACCTGACAAACCAGCACAGTTACTTTTCGTTTTCAGCATTGTAAGCAACGATGATTTTCTGAACCAGCGAGTGTCTGACAACGTCCTGCTCATCAAAGTAAATGAAGCCAAGCTCCTCGATGCCGCTTAGAATGCGAGTCGCTTCTACAAGTCCGGAGGATTTGCCGCGAGGCAAATCGATCTGCGTAACATCCCCGGTAATGACCATTTTGGAACCGAAGCCAAGGCGGGTCAGAAACATTTTCATTTGTTCAGGCGTCGTATTTTGCGCTTCATCCAGAATAATGAATGAATCGTCCAAGGTTCTTCCCCGCATATAAGCGAGCGGAGCGATTTCGATCAATCCGCGCTCCAGCGACTTCGCCACCTGCTCTGGGCCTAAGACGTCATTAAGAGCATCATACAATGGGCGCAAATAGGGGTCAACTTTTTCCTGTAAATCTCCGGGCAAAAACCCTAAGCTTTCCCCTGCTTCGACAGCAGGACGCGTCAAAACGATTCGTTTGACAGCGCCTTCTTTCAGACGGGTAACCGCAAGGACGACAGCCAGATACGTTTTGCCCGTTCCCGCTGGTCCGATACCGAAGACGATATCCTTCTTCTTGATCGTTTCGACATATTTCCGTTGTCCGATCGTTTTGACGCGAATCGGCTTCCCGCGGTGTGTCGTCGTGATTTCACCTTTGAATAAATCCAGAAGTTGATCGGCTTTCATCTGCTTCGCGAGCTCAACGGCGTACAGGACGTCGCGCTCGGTCAGCGTGTAATTGTTGCGGATAAGCTGCAGCAAAACCTCAAAAAGCTGCTGAAGCGAGTTCACTTCCGCAGCCGGTCCTTGAATCGTTATTTCGGCTTCACGCGTATAAATTTGTGCAGCGATTTCCCGTTCGATCACATGCAGGAACTTATCCCGAGGACCGAACAATGCAAGTCCTTCTGCCGGATTTTTCAATGTTATTTTTACGGATTGTGCGTTTTCTACCAACAGGTCTCAGTCTCCTCGTATGACAATTGGTTGCTCTTCGGCGATATTTTCTTCGACTTCAAAATGCACGTCTATATAAATTTTACCATTCTCTGATTTTTCATGCAAAATTTTTTCGCCTACGAGTCTCGCATCGCCGCCAACAGTCGTCAACAATTTCGCTCTGGCCTGCTCCAGACCTATCTTTCTGGCCGCAGCCGGGTCGATAGGCTCCTCTACGATTTCGACTTCCATGACCTTCTCGTGAAGCCATCCGACAGGAAGCGCCCAAGACCGCCAGGCAAGCGTTTTACGCTCCGGAATCGTCTCAAAGTTGGCATACTCCAGCTTCCCATAGCCGCTAACCTGAAGAGCGCGGGTGCCGAAAACAAGATAATTGCGATTCCGCGTTTCACCCGTATATACCCGGTACGACTTCGTAAGAGGCGTTTCGATTCGGGATGTGTACCATACCACACCTTTGACTTTTCCGTTAGCGACTACCGTCTGGCTGTTCTGCTCGTCCCCGATCGTGCCTGAGATCAGCACGTCCCCTTTTTTGACATATGTGTTCGGCTTCACCATCGGTCTGCCTTTATCCGCTAAAATTTCCGTCACCAGCGCATTCTTGGCTGCGACCAGATTTCGCGGATTCATCAGCTCTTTTTTATCCGGAATCGTCGCTTCGACCACTTTGATCGTCACATGCGTGCCGCGAATTTCAACGCCGACCCAGGCTGTGCCCGGCAGCAAGCTTTGAATTTCCCGCGATAAGTCCTCCGCCTTTTTCAGCCTGAACTTCCATTGGTAAGTATGAATCCCTTGTTTGGCCGCAGCCTGCAGGATTTCCGCCTCCGAGATGCGGTCGTTGCCTTCTACACTGACTTGCCAAACCAACGAGGTCAGCAAATAAATGCCGAGGATGAAGCCTGCTATCCCGCTCAGGAACACCTTTCTCCGGCCCAATCGCTCCATGAAGAAAGGAAGCCCGTGCCTTTCCTGGACATGCACTCTGCAGCCTGTCCGCTTCAACAGCGGCCGAAGCTTGAAGAAATCCTTAATCAATATATTCAATTCAAGCTTCCCGTCGCCGGCAACTTGAATATCCCATATGGAGAATTCATTCTCCATCATGGGATTGATTAACCTTTCACACCCGTTTCCCCGTATCTGAATGCGCACATACCCGCGCAAACGGGCAATGAACAATGATTGCTGCATGAGACAGCCTCCCCCTCCAATTGAAGCGTATTACGTCCTATGGCATGTATTTGACATTGTCGATCAAACCTTCGATGAAGACTTCTTCGGAAAGGATCGCCCGGATGACCAAATTTTTCCCGAGCACTTCAAGAGTCCCTTTCGTTAATTCAAGCTTGAGGTTTTCACTGGAAAAATGAAGCACGCCCCGATGATTCTCTACATAGAGCTGTACGTTGCCGATCATCGTAATTCGCGGCAAGTCCTGAACCACATCCTGAGGCAAATCCAGGATTTTGGCCGTGAACTGGTTCCATTTGCGGGTCAAGCGACGCATAGCTGGGCAGTACCCCCTCTAACTGGATGATCAGAGCAGCAGAAAAAGTGCATAGACTTTCTACCAAATTATGCGAATGACCCTTGTTTTATGAGAAAAAACTGGAAAACAAAAAGCGCCCCTTTTCGATCGCTCGAAAAGTGACGCTTCCTCTGTTCATATTTATTTGCGATAAGGCTTTTTGGACCTTGGAGGGCCTAATATTTCCGCCCACACCACACCTTGCAGCAGCTGCTCCCGGCTCGGCGACTCCGGGAATGCCCCGGGTCCCGTCAGATCGCCCGCATATACCGGCGAGGCGTCATGTAACGAAGCGGCAGGCTTGCTGAACGGGGATCCTTTCGGCTTAGGGGCATCCGGTGCCACCGGTGCGCCGGAACGCGTGTAATCGCCCTGTACGCCTTTGGAGCGCGTATCGCGAGCGGCGGCTTCCACCTCTTGCCTGCCGGGGCTTGGCGGCCTCCTGTCTTGGTCAGGCGAACCCCCGAACGCGGGCATGCCGCCTCTGGGCGACGGCTTACGATTCGCCGCGCGGCGGGCTTTATTTTGCAGTTGGTACCAGAAGGTTAGTCCAATCAGTACGAGATACCAGTGTTTGACTAGAAATTCAATGAGCTGCTCCAAACCATCACCTCATCCGCGGTCATTCTTTATCGCCCTTGCCGTCGTTCAGCTTGCCGAGCGTAGAGCGCATCTGCGTATCCGCATCGATATTCTTCAAATTCATGTAATCCATCACACCGATTTTGCCGTTCCGAAGCGCTTCTGACATCGCCAGCGGCACTTGCGATTCCGATTCGACAACTTTCGCGCGCATTTCCACGACTTTCGCTTTCATCTCCTGCTCCGCCGCGACCGCCATCGCCCGTCTTTCCTCAGCTTTCGCCTGGGCGATGCGCTTATCGGCTTCCGCTTGCTCCGTTTGCAGATGTGCGCCGATGTTCTTGCCGACATCCACATCGGCGATATCGATAGATAGAATCTCAAATGCCGTCCCGGCATCCAAGCCTTTGCCCAGCACGGTGCGGGAAATCAGATCCGGATTCTCGAGCACATCCTTGTGGGAATCGCTGGAGCCTACCGTCGTTACAATCCCCTCGCCGACACGGGCGATTATCGTCTCTTCCCCGGCGCCGCCGACCAAGCGGTCGATATTCGCCCGCACCGTCACTCTCGCGATAACTTTGACCTCAATCCCGTTCTTCGCCACTGCAGAGACATTAGGCGTCTCGATGACACGCGGATTGACGCTCATTTGAACGGCCTGGAGAACGTCCCGTCCCGCCAAATCAATGGCCGCCGCACGCTCGAACTCTAAATGAATTTTGGCCCGGTGCGCGGCGATCAGCGCATTGACGACGCGATCCACATTCCCGCCGGCAAGGAAATGGCTTTCCAACTGATTGATGCTCAAATCAAGGCCCGCCTTCGTCGCTTTAATCATCGGGTTCACAATGCGGCTCGGCGTCACGCGGCGAAGCCTCATGGCGATCAATGTAATGATGCTGATGCGCACGCCGGAAGCAAGTGCCGAAATCCACAGCATAACGGGTACCACGCTGAGCAGAATCGACAGCGCAACAATAATGACCGCCGCCAGCAGTACCAAATAAAGTCCAGGTTCAATCGTCATTCAACATTCCTCCTAGGTTCGTCTCATCCGTCTCACGCACGACAACGCGCGCTCCTTCCACTTCGACAACGATAATTTCTTTATCCCCTGCGATAAAATTCCCGTTCGTAACGACGTCCACACGCTCCCCTTGAATCAGGGCCGTTCCTGCCGGCCGCAGCGGGGTTATAGACCGGCCTGTTAGCCTAAGGAGATGGGAACGGTCCGGGCTGGACGTGAAGCCCTTGTCAGTCGTCAGCTGCTCCCTCAGGATGAACCGGTTCCACACGCCGCGGTGCTTGAAGGTGCGAATAGCGAACAGGATGACGATAATCGCCGCCAGCAGCGCAATTCCTAACATAACCGCGGCTTCCGCCGGATCCGAGGAGGCCATCAGCACGCCGCCGAACAAACAGATTGCCCCTAACACGCTTAGGATGCCGAAGCTCGGAACGAACAGTTCCAAGACGAGAAGAACGATGCCTAAACCGAACACGGCCAGATCGCCAAAGCCGGCAAAGCCTGCCAAGTAGTACCCGAGAAAATAAAGCGCAAAACCCGCAACGCCCGCCAAAGCAAGCAAACCGCTGCTAAAAAACAAAAGTTCCAGTGCTATGCCAATAATGCCAACCATTAATAAAACCGTTGCTGTTACAGGATGTGTCAGAAAGGCTGATAAGTTGTCTGCAAGCATCGTCACTCACTCCTTTCTTATTGCTGCCTTATCATTAATATGTACGTCTGACATCCCGATCTGTTTCGTCTACGTCAATAAAAAATAAAAAGACCGAGTGGATAGCGATCCGCTCAGTCTTATTCATTCAAACATATTTAAGTATTATCCCAATAATTGTTGGACCAACTGATTAACAAGCTTGCCATCAGCGCGTCCTTTGACCTGAGGCATCAATGCCGTCATGACCTTGCCCATATCCGCTTTGGAAGAAGCACCAATTTGCTGGATGGTCTGCTGTACAATGGCTTTCACTTCTTCCTCAGAAAGCTGTTGCGGCATGTACTCAGTTAGAATGGTAAGTTCAGCCTTCAGGTTGTCGGCCAGATCGTCTCTGCCGGCCTTGGAAAATTCTTGGAGGGAATCCTTACGCTGTTTGATTTCACGAGTTAGTACGTCAAGCACTTCATTGTCGTCTAAAGCTCTTTTCAATTCAATCTCAGCATTCTTAATGGTAGATCGTACCATACGAATAACAGAGAGTTTGAACTTGTCCTGACTTTTCATCGCTTGCTTCATATCTTCGTTCAATCGGTCGCTTAAGCTCATGTTGCCTCCTAGAACTTTCTCTTGCGAGCAGCCTCAGATTTAAGCTTACGCTTAACGCTAGGCTTGTCATAATGTTTACGTTTCTTAACTTCTGCTAGAATGCCATCCTTTGCGATGGAACGCTTAAAGCGACGAAGTGCAGCATCTATAGTTTCGTTCTTACGAACTCGAGTTTCTGACAACAGATTTCCCTCCCTCCGAACAGACCATCTAGGATCAAACGGTTCATCAAATCTCATTATAGGTGATAGTAATTAGGGTGTCAATCGAATCCTTACGTTTCCTGAAAGTTGCCCCTAATTATGTACGCCTAACGGGGACAACCGGGCCCCTGCCATCAAATGATAATGGATATGGTGAACAATCTGCCCGGCGTTGGCCCCAATATTCGTGATTACACGGTAACCGGACTCTTCAACCTCTAGTTCTCTAGCAATTTGCGCGGCAGCCGCTTGCAATTGACCCATGAGCGGCCAATCTTCGGCCTGAGCGTCAGCCAGCGATGCAATATGCTTCTTAGGGATAATAAGCACGTGCACAGGCGCAGCCGGTTGGATGTCGTGAAAAGCAAGGATCTGATCATCCTCATATACTTTCTTGGACGGGAGATCCCCCGCAACAATTTTGCAAAAAATACAATCACTCATTCTTGGGCTTGTCCCTCGCTTTCGTAAACTCTCATCTTTTAATTTTATCGGAAACGAAACAAAAAATCCAATCCAATCCATCCTTATACAAGGAACGGTTACAAATAAAAGAAACATCTCAGAACACCGAGATGTCAGAAAAGAATTTTTCTATTAATAATAGGGCAGTAAGGATAAAGCCAGCAACCCGGCTAAAGGCAGAACCTGTCTGGCGAAACGCCGCCGGCCGAATACGTAACCGGGATACGGAAAACCATAGAACGGGAAAGGGGAGCCGAATGGCACGAATGCGCGCATTTGTTCCGGGTCTGCACCGCCGATCGGTACCGCTAAGTATAGATGGTCGCCGTCGACATGCTCGACAATGCCGTCGTACATGGCGCCGTTATCCATCGTAACGCTGACATAACGATGCATATGATTGATACAAATCTCATGCTTCTCAGGATGATTCATGGGCCTTTGCCTCCTTTTTTCTACAGCATATTCAGCTGTAGGCAAAAGGCTACTGCAAGTGGCAAATTATCGGTTATGCTGGTTTTTGAGTGACTGGTGGATCTTCTTCCATTTGGCTTTCTCCGCAAGCTGGAGGCTTTTATCCTCTTTGCGGGCCAAATAGGCAAGTTCCTTCTGCAATTTCACGTAGTTGTGAAATCGTTCCTGCGGCAGCGTTCCGTCGGCCAAAGCGCTTTTCACCGCGCACTTGGGCTCATTCTCGTGCTTGCAATCCTGGAAATAACAGCTCTGCGCAAGCTCTTCGATATCCTGAAACGATGTGCTGAGGCCTTCGGAGGCGTCCCATAACTGAAGCTCACGCATCCCCGGCGTGTCGATCAGAATACCGCCATCCGGCAGCGCAATCAATTCGCGGTGTGTCGTCGTATGCTTTCCTTTGTCATCGCCTTCGCGGATGTCGCCGGTCTGGAGAATTTCCTTGCCGTAGATGCGGTTCACAAGCGTCGATTTGCCGACGCCGGAGGAGCCGAGCAGCGCAACGGTCCGGCCGGGCGCCATGTAGGAGGCCAGCTCGTCAAGTCCTCTGTTCTCCGCCGAGCTGATGACATGGACGGGTACGCCGGCGGCTACCGCGGCGACTTCGGCGGCCAACGCTTCGGGATCCGAGCACAGGTCCGCTTTGCTCAGCACGATGACAGGGGTAGCCCCGCTCTCCCAAGCCAGAACCAAATACCGCTCGATTCGGCGAATATTGAAATCCAGGTTCAGCGCAGTGACCAAGAAGACCGTATCTACGTTCGTCGCCACGATCTGCTCTTCCGTAACTTGACCGGCTACTTTCCGGGAAAACTTGCTTCGGCGCGGAAGTATGGCATGAATCGTCGCCCGCTGCTCTTCTTCCCGCACCGCAACGATAACCCAATCGCCAACCGCCGGATAATCTTCGCGGTGAGGAGCCATGTGGCGCATTTTGCCGGAAACTTCAGCCAACACTTCGCCGGATTCCGTCAGAACGCGATACATATGTTTATGTTCCAAGGACACCCGTCCCGCACGGTACCCTTCGGTAAGATAAGGTTCGAAAGCTTTCTCAAAGTGCGAATTCCAACCTAATGCTTCTTTATTCAAGTGTTAAATTCATCCTCTCATGGGGTTCTGATCAAAAGTATAGACTAAGGTTATTGCCCTCACACGGTAAACTATCATTTAGATTAATTTTTCCTTCGAAGGAATTTATACATCGGTCAATTCGTATGTAGACTAACGGTCTAATTTTGCATATAATAGGAGTAAATCGATGGTTGGAATGGAGTGAGCCCATGAGTCAATTCATGCGAGCGACCACCCGCAAAAAGCGCGATGTCATGATGGACGTCGCCTTATCCATGTTCATGGACAAAGGCTATGAGAATGTGTCCGTCGATGACATTATCGCGGCAACACGGACATCTAAGGGAACTTTTTACCATTATTTCAAAAGCAAAGATGCCATCATCGCCGACCTTTACAACAAACAAATCCAACTGATCCAAGAATGGGTGAAGCAGCCCCCGTCCAAGGTGCAGTCCCTGGAAGGACACATCAACCGCTTATTTTTAGACTTGGCGTCTAACATTCGCGTCTCCCCCCGGTTGATTCGGAGCTTGCAAGCCTTATCACTGCAAAATGATACGGTGAAAGCCGAAGAACAGCGCCAGCTGAATGTGCTCACCGAGAGCTTGCTCCACTGGCTGCCGGAAGCCAGGAAGGTTGAACTGCTCGTTTGCATGTACACGGGCACCATACGCACTTGGTGTACGCAAGAGCATGCCGATTTACTCTCCATGATGAAAAACAACTTAGCTTGGATGTGGGCGGGCCTACGTTCCGACGAGCCTAATGCCCTTCTGCAAGTAGAACCAGTCCCCAAGGAGGAACACACAATGAAAGTAGCAATTATCGGCGGAGGTCTCGCCGGCTTAACCGCGGCCGCCTATTTATCGGAGAACCCGCATATCGAAGGCGTTCTGTTCGAGCGCAGCCCGCAGCTTGGCGGCCGTGCTTTTACGTATGAGAAAGCGGGATTCACACTCAACTATGGCGCGCATGCCATCTACGGAATCGATCGCCATACGATTACGAATATGGAACGTGAATTGGGACTGTCCTTCTCCTCCAAGCAAGTGGATAAGCGCAAAGTGTTTTACGCCAAGCATAACCAACTGACGCAAGCACCGCTTGACGCGATCAACCTGCTCAAAACCGATTTGCTCAGCACCGCCCAGAAAGTGCGGTTCGTCGGTGAAATCGCCGCGATTATCGCGAACATCCATAATTTGAAAAATTACGCCACCTTGGCCGACTACTTGGCTGAATCCAATGCCGACGAGGATGTCAAAGAGCTGTGGGAGCATCTCGTATGTTCCAACTTCTTCATCACGCCGGAGGATGCCCGCAACGTATCCGGTGCGGTTATCAGCGAGTACTATCATAATTTGTTTCTCTCTTCGAAGCCTGTGAACTATATTCTAGGCAGTTGGGCCGTTATTACGAACCAGCTCAAGGAGAAGCTTACGGCATCCGGCAAATGGGAAATCGCGCTGCAAGAAGGCGTGGAAAGCTTGCGCTATGCAGACCGTAAATTCGTCCTGCAAACGAAGAACCGCGAAGCCGCATTCGATAAAGTCATCTTCGCCATGCCTGTACAGCAAGTCGTCAAGCTGTTGAAAGGCACGGCATGGGAGCCGTTCCTTGCGACATACGAATCCAATACCGCAACCGAAGTAATGGTTTACGACGTCGGGTTAAGCCAAGTCGTGGCCAGACCGTTCAGCTACATCAGCGATATGGACAACAAGCTGTTCATCAGCGACGTATCGGCTACCGACCATACGCTAGTGCCTGAAGGCGGACAGCTGCTGCAAGGCATCGCTTACTTGAGCGATCGTTTCGATAATGAAGAAGAGCGTAAAACATATCTCGATAACAAAAATAAGCAGATGGAAGCTCTCTTCGACAAGCATTATCCAGGCTGGCGCGACGTAACGGCCGTCAAAAGGGTGTCGAAGAAAGCGATGGTATCCAGCGTAAAAAATATCGCCTCTAACAGCCTGCTCCCGACCCGCGTAGAGAACGTGCCGTTTTATTTCTGCGGCGACGGCTGCACAGGGAAAGGCGAGTTGGCGGAACGCGCCTTCTCCAGTGCCCGCACCGCGGCGCTAGCCGTCATCCAAGAAGTTCAGCAAGCTCTGCAAAGCGTGTAAACGAAAAGCTGCTCCGCCCTTGACTCTCGCGTCAAAGGATGGAGCAGCTTTTTTATATAAGCCAGTCATTATTTGGTTGTAATCGTGACCGTCCGGCTGCTTCCGTCCCAACTCACTCGACCGCCGAACGTCTCGCCGACGAATCTCGCCGGCGCAAGCGTGTAGCCGTTAATCAAGCGGGCAGGCTCTTCCAGCTGAACGGCCGATCCGTTCACATAGACGGTCTTCTGGTCCAGTGTCAGACGCACTGTCGCGCTCCCCTTCTTCGCCGTCACCGTCCGGCTGGAGGCCTCGTACTCAACCGATGCCCCCATCGCTTCAAATATCGCGCGCAGCGGAGTCAGTGTCGAGCCATTGACAATGGCGGGAGCTTGCTCGAACGACTGCTCCTTGCCGTCGATCTCGACGGATACCTGAGAGGAGATGCCGAACGTGCGCAGCGCGACTTCCTGTCCCGCTTTGTTCCACACGCGGATTTGCAGAACGGAGCCCTCAGGCACCTCCCCGGCGCGAAGCTCTAAGCCATACGGCAGTTCGGTTTGGGATGCGACAACTCGTCCGTTCAGCAGATATTCGACCTTCCCGATATAGACTTCCGGGATTTTGACGAACGGAACCACCTTCGTTCGCTTCGTGAACGGTTGGTGATCCGCATCGACAGGCACATAGCCGGCATTGTCCGCAGGCTTAGCCGAATCGGCGACTTTGGACAGCAGGTAAGGATTCGCGATCAGCTTGGCATAGTAGCTCTGAATCTCGGAGGAACTCGACAAGGAATAATCATTCTTGGCATTATCCGTCTGCTGGTTCACGTTAAAGTACGTGATCGCCTTCAGTCTCGGATATTTATATGGCATGATTTCGTAAAGCCGCTGCAGATTGAGCTTGGCCCATTCCGTGAAATCTTCGCCTGTCGCATAGGAGTAATGCGGTACGCCGGTCTCGCTTAGCATGAGCGGCTTGCGGTCGGCATAGGTGTCGTATAATCGCGTCAGCCGCTCAACATTGCTTGTCGCGAGCATCGACGGCAGAGACGGATCCCCGTTCTCATAAGGCTCGATATACAGGCTGACGCCAACCCAATCGACATAAGCGTCGCCGGGGTAATACGGATCGATGTCATTCGCCGGCACGTCTCCGGGACTCCACACCATCGCGACATTCGGCGCTTCGGCAGCGAAAACATCATGCAGCATCCGGAATTTCGCGATATACTGCGCAGGATTGCCGTGCCACTTGACCCAGGCTCCGTTCATTTCACCGGCAAAGCGCAAGAAGATCGGGATGCCGGCAGCCTTCGCGTCCCGCGCCCATTTGCGCAAATAGTCGCCGTCCGTCACGGGATCCAGGCCGTCATCCGGCTCCCATGCGATTTGGAGCGCGCCGCCGGCCTCCTTGGCTCTCTTCGCATAGGTCGCCGGGAAGCCTTGACCCCAATGGGCATAGGCCAAATAAATCGCATGCTTCTTGCCGTAGACCGATTCATTCTTCGTAAACATGTTCCCGACCTTAGGATCCTGCTCGGCGTACATGCCCAAATAGGTGCCGTAGGCAGGTTCGAACTTCGCCAGTTTGCCATTCGCAGGCACCGTGAGC
The DNA here is from genome assembly GCF_028765165.1 of Paenibacillus sp. MAHUQ-63. Lineage (GTDB taxonomy): Bacteria > Bacillota > Bacilli > Paenibacillales > NBRC-103111 > Paenibacillus_E. The sequence goes on from NZ_JARADB010000003.1 coordinate 41,725, forward strand.
TCACGTACGGAAGCCTCGCCGCTTTCCTTGCGGTACAGCTCGACGGTCGTGCGAATTTGATCGGCCCGCTGCAGCTTGACAGCCCCCCAATCCCTCCCGGCTTTCACCCAATATTCATTCTCCAGCTCATAATAATGAATGGCTTGATCGTAATCGCCGATCGCGTCATAATAAGCATCCAATTTCCCGCAAAATAGTGCAGCATTCTCCCATTCCCCAGCGCTCGCATAGTGATCCGCAAGGAATTTCCAATGTACTGCGGCCGCTTCTTGTTCCCCGCTGGCGCTAAGCGCCTCCGCCTTCTGCCAGTGATCCCAGATGATATCGGCCTGCGCGGGAGCCGGCGTGCCAACCAGGCTCGCCGCTAGAATGCCGGCGGCCAGCATCATAATACCGATCGTTTTCTTCGTCTTATTCAAGTTGCGATGACTCCCTTCAATCTCTCTATCTAATGATTTGCTTATACTTGATACGTACAGGCGTACGGAAAGTAGCATTTTGAGGCGAAAATATTTTCGGTACGCCAAAAAGCCCCGTCTCGTATAGAGGCGGAGCTTGCAGGTACGCTATTATGGCTTGGATTTGGCCGTTTCCACCCGAATGCTGTCCCGCTCCGCTTTCGTCAGCGCACGCACATAAGACGGGTTACCCGGAGGCGCGAAGCCTGTAACCGTGCCTGCGCGGAATTTCCCGCCGGCTAACGGAACCGCCGTCCTGACGCCAAAGGCCGACATCACATAGCCGATCGGATTGCCAATCGATCGCATTCCGTCGCCTGTACCGGCGAAATTGAGCGCTGCCGCGAAGCGGTCGCTGGCCCGCAGCCAAACCGACCCCGAATCGCCCGGCAGCGAGACAGCCCCATCGTTGCCGCGAATGATCGACTGATTGCGAAACGTCAATACACCTAAGCTTCCGCCGTAGGTTACCCGTACGTCCGCGTTATTCGACTCAACCGTACCTCTGACGAATCCGGTCGTACGCCCCCCTTTGACCAACTGCAACCCTACCGGGTAGCTGGCCAAATGACCGGGAACCGTGACTAACTGACCTGAAGAGCGGAGTAAGTATCGCGGATTCAGCACACGGTTCGAGCTCGGGAGGGCGAGCGCCGCATCCACGTAATTCGTGCCGGAGGGGTTTAATTTGACAAAACGAAACAGCCGTCCAATCGTGTCCCGCGCCGCCGTTCCCGAGTCCGAAGGACCTGGCTGCACGACAGCAGCGAAGGCATTCGAGTTGTTTTTGACAAGTACATGGTTATTGCTCAAGAGATATAACTGATTGTCTCTAGTGACGATAAGGCCCCCTGATCCCGTTGCGGACGGGTCCACTTTGCCTACGCTGACACCGCCCGGAACAGGCCGAACCCGGGAGCTGAACAGTTTGGGCCTGACGGCTTTCGCATTAGGCGCCGCATCATGCAGCTTGAATCCTCCGGATGGAACGAATCGAATCGGGATGCCCGCGCCGGACTTGGCGAGAACGCCCTTAAGGCTCGTAAGACTGGAGGGGACGATCTTCTTCTGCGTGTACACGATAACACCAGCGCCAAGCGCAGGCTTGCCGGGATCCGCATAACCGACGCCGACGGCGACAACCTCCGCACGCTTCAACAATACAGGCGATAGTCTGTTCTTATGTTTCAGCGCCTCATGAAATGTAGCCATACGCCATTCTCCTCTTCGTAAAGATGTAGCAGTGTATGCTAACTTGTACGAATCGGCATGATGACTTTACCTACCAAGGCGGTTACCGGATATAAAAAGGGCGAATGACACTCGTCCAGATCCTCTCACTACCAATCCCCCGCACTATCCTACTATTGTTCCTCCATCACAATACGGCTACCCCGGCCCGACGGTTCAGCAGGCTGAACGATTAATTTGCGGGCGAGCCGCGCCCTAAGCTCCGGTACGTGCGAGATAACCCCAACGGCCAAGCTGTCCATATGCAGCTTCTCCAGCGCGCCGATGACCATGTCGAGCAGCTCTTGGTCCAACGTGCCGAAGCCCTCGTCGAGGAAGAAAAATTCCAGCGGGTATTCCCCCTTAAGCTGGATTTGTGCCGATAGCGCAAGCGCCAGGGCGAGCGAGGTCAAGAACGTTTCGCCGCCTGACAGCGTGCTGACCGGCCGCTTCACGCCGCCGTTGGCATCGTCGCGGATGACGAATCCGCCGCCGGAGTCAACCTCGATCGCGTAGCGGCGGCGCGTCAATTCGCCCAGCCGCTCCGAAGCGGCGCGGCTGACCTGCATGAGCTGCTCTTCGGCCAAATACTCGACGAAGGCATTCGCCTTAAGCACGGCTTGCAGCTTGCCCAACCGCTCCAGCTGCTTCGCTTGCTCCGCGCGCTGCGCCTCCAGCTCGCACCAGCGCGCATGCCGCGAGGCGAGCTCGCCGGCGCCCTGGGCCGCTCTGGCCCGCGCTTCCAGGGCAGCCTCGGCGGCCCCCTTCGCGGCGGCCAGCTCCGCCTGCGTCTGCGCCCACGCGTCCGCGCTCAGCACGCGGCCCTGCAGCTTCGCTGCCAGCTGCGCCAGCTGGGCGCGCAGCGCCTGCTCCCGCTCGCGATGCTCCGCCGCGAGCTGCGTCCACTCGCGGCGCTGCTCGGGCGCCAGCGCCGCAGCCGCTGCGGCTTCGCGCGACGCGAAGCCGCTCTCCCCGAGCACGCTGTGCAGCGCGCGCTCCGCTTGCGCCAGCTGCCGCTCCGCGGCGGCAGCGGCTTCGGCGGCGGCGCTGAGGCGCTGCGCCGCCAGGGACTGCTCGCGCTGCGCTTCAGCGTGCGCGAGCTTGGTTTGCTGCGCGGCGAGGCGCAGCTTCTCCAGCGCGGAGGACGCCTCCGCGATGAGCTGCGGCACGGCCGCGCCGGGCGCGCGCTGCGCCAGCTGCCGCGACTTGTCGGCAGCGAGCTGCGCCAGCCCCTGCAGCCGTTCGTGCAGCTGCAGAGCCGTACGGTCGTGCTCAGCGGCTGCGCGCTGCAGCTCTTCCAGCTGCGCCGCCACCTGCTCGAGGAACGGGATACTGCGCTCAATGCGCCCCCGCAGCTCCTCGGCCAAGCGTTCCTTCGCCAGCAGCTCCTGAAGCTGCTCGTCGATCGATGCCCACGTAAATTCAGGATACCGCTGCTGCCAGCCGGTTGTCCGCTCCGTAACGGCCCCTTGAACGGCGGAGACTTGGGCATCGGCTTCCGCCAGCAAGCTGGCAGCCGCTCTATGCTGGGCTGTCGTCTGGACGTATTGCTGCTCGTAAGCGGTATGCTCCTTCAGCAGCACTTGGATCGATTGTTCCAGAGCGTCTGCGGCGGTGCCCCATGAAAGCAATGTTTTTTCCATGTATTCCCATATATTGTGCAGAGTCTGCATACCTTCTTGCCGTACGCTGCCGCTCGGGAGCGTCATTTCATCAATCGCTGCAGCAGCTTCAAGTTCGGATAAGTTCGCGGCTTGCTCAACCTTCGCAGCATGTGCGAAGCGGCTAACCTGCTCGGCCAGATCCACCGCTTGCCGATGGACGGCATGCATCCTGTTCATCCGCTGCTCTTGGGTGTACAAGCGCTCTTTGATAAGCTGCAGCAGCCGTTCGGCTTGTTGAATCTGCTTCTCCAGCTCATCACCGGTATGCGGTCCGCTGCTAACTTTCCCCTTGCCAGGATGCTCCGTCGAGCCGCATACAGGGCAATGCTCGCCATCCGCCAGCTCGTCAGCCAGAATAGCCGCCAACGCATGACGCTCCTGCATTTTCCAGCTGATCTTCAGCTGCTCCAGTTGAGCTTCCACTCTCGGAATGAGAGACTGAATGGCCTCATAGCGCTTCACCCCCTGCCCGCGGGTCGCCTCCGATTGCCGGAGCCACTCGCCCACTTGATGCTGCAGCGCTTGTCCTTTGGCCTCGTGCTGAAGCAAGCTCCGATCCAGCTCGGACAGCGCTCTCGCTCTGGCTTCCTTCACTTGCAGCGCTTGAGACAGCTGATCTTGCAGCTGCCGGATAGCTTGTTTCTCTTGGTGCGCCGCTTGCATCAGCTGCCTGGCGGCCGTATTCGTTTCCGCTTGTTTCAGCTGTTCCTTCAGATCCGCTTGCTTCAGCAGCGCCTTCTGCTTCGTCTCGTTGGTTTTCGCGATTTCCGCTTGCTTGCCCGCAAGCGCCGCTTTCACCTCTTGCTCTTGGCGCTGCGAAGTCTGGATGTGCTGCTGCACCTGTTCCAGCTCCTGCTGAATCAGAAGCGCCTGCTGCAGCTGATCCAGTCTCAGCAGCAGCGGCCCTTCCTGCGCCGCCAGCTCTTGCTGTGCACGCTCGAACGACTCGGCCGCTTGACTGAAGCGCGCATCGGCCGTCTGACCGCTCGACGCCGCCGACGACAGCTGCGCCTGCGCGCCAAGCACGTCCTTTGAAGCCGAATCCTGCTGTTCGAGATAAGGCCTTACCCGTTCGGCTTTATCCGCTTGTCCGAGCAGCAGCTCTTTCTGGCGAATGAGCGGTTCCTGCTCGTCAAGACGCCGCGCTTCATTCTCCAGCACCGTCTTCTCCTGCTGCCATTGGAAAATTTGTTTATGCTCCTCATGGAGCTTCTCCTGCGCTTCCAGATGACGGCGGCTCCTGACCGTCTCCTGCTCCGCTTCCCGGAGCCTGTCATTCGCTTCCTGCAGCGCCTGCTCGGAGGCATCCCCCAAGCCCGTTTGCTCTGCGGCGAGCTGCTTGACCGCGCTGTCCGTTTCTTTCACTTTGGCGCTTACCTTGGCGCTCAGATGGTCTCCATATTGCTCAAGGTGGAATAGTCTTTGCAGCATCTGCCTGCGGTCTTTGCCCGTCAGTGTCAGAAATTCCGCAAACTTGCCTTGCGGCAGCACGACGGCTCGCGTGAAATCCTGCATCGACAGCCCTAATATGTGCAGCACCTTCTGGTTGACCTCGCCGGCCTTATCCGCCAGGACGATCGTTTCGCTCTCCCCAAGGTGCAGCAATCTGGCAATCGTTCCGTTGATGGACATCTCCGATCCCCGCTTGAACTGCCGCTCGACACGGTAACGCTCCGTACCCGCCGCATTCGTAAGCTCGAATGTGAAAGCAACGAACAGCGTCTGCTCCGCATGGTTAATGATCGCTTGCGTACCGCCGCTCGCTCGCTCCACTTTGCCGTACAGCGACAGCGTGATCGCATCAAGAATCGATGATTTTCCGCTTCCCGTCGGCCCGAATATACCGAACACCCCGGCATCGATGAGCCCGGCGAAATCGATGGTCTGCAGCTCCCGGTAGCTCTGAAGCCCGGACATTTGCAATTGAATAGGACGCATGCTCAAGTCCTCCTTTCATCATAACGCGATCTCTTACTCCCCTGCCGCATCCGCCAAATCCTTCTCCTGCAGCAGCTCCAGAAACAACCGGATCAATTCCGGCTCGGGCTGCGCACCGCCGGTTTGGCGCGCATAGAAGCGTGTAAAATGCTCCTCCATCGATAAGTCCGCCTTCGGCTCGTACGCCCGGGCAGCCTCCATCTCCGGATAGATGGGACGTATATGTATGAAGCCGTCATACGCTTTGCGAAGGAATTGAATCTGTTCCATCGACATCGCTTCCGTCATCGTGATTTCGAGATCGATCCATGCGGAAGCGTCGCGCTTCTCATCCAACCACCGGTGAACCTCGGCAATTCCTTCTTTGGCTTTCCAACTGACGAGCGGACGTCCGGAGCGGAGGAAAATCTCCTTGGGCTCCGCGACGCCACCCGGCGCAAGATCCAGAATCGTTACCGACTTGGCTTGACCGGCTTCCGAGAAGCTGTATGCGATCGGTGACCCGCAATAGCGGATCGGCGAGACAGCTTTCACCTGCTGCGGCCGGTGCAGGTGGCCTAGCGCGACATACTGCGCGCCGGCTGTCAAGGCCGACGTGTCGACCGTATACGCGCCGCCTACTTGAATCGGGCGTTCCGATTCGGTTTCCAAGCCTCCGAGCACGTAGAGATGGCTCATGATCAAATTGACCGTGCCCGGCTCGAACGCAGCCGCCTGCCGGCGGATGAGCGCTCCGACGCGTTCGGAATATTTGCTGCGCAGCGCTTCCTCTTCGGCCACATCCGAGAGCAGCTCCTTCAGCCGCGACTCCGACGGATACGGAAGCGCGATCAGCCGGGCCAGCTCACCCGTACGGGCAACGCCGATCGACTGAATATCCGATCCCGGCAGCCCGATGAGCGTTATGCCATGCCTCGCCGCAAGCGGCTCCGCAGCGGCCAGCCGGTCGGGATGGTCATGGTTGCCCGAAATGACGGCAACCTGCCGTTTCCCGCCGTCGGCAAGCCTGGCCAAACTTTCATAGAACAGCTGTTCGGCCGCTGCGGGAGGATTAACGCTATCATAGATGTCGCCGGCGATCATGACCAGATCAATCGCTTCGTCTTCCACGATGCGCACAAGCTCATCCACGAAGGCGGTCTGCTCCTGAAGCCGGCTGCGCCCTTCCAGCGTGCGGCCAAAATGCCAATCACCCGTGTGTAAAATTCGCATAGTTCATCCTCCACTTTACATTTCCAGCAATTTCGCACCGTCAAAGAAATATAGATATTTTCCGGTAACCGGCCGCTTCCATATTTGTTCCACTGCCCGCGTGTACAACCCGAGCTGCTGCTCATAGCGCTGCTTCAGCTGTTCGTCCCCGCTGCCTTTCACTGCGTCCGTTTTGTAATCAACCAGGACAAGACCGAGCTCATCCTCGAACAAACAATCGATCACCCCTTGGATCAGCACCGTCTCGCCTGACGTAGCGAGCTCCGTCCCGTCTCCGCGATATACCTCGCCGGCCGGAAGTCCGTAACTGAAAGGCACCTCCCGCTGCACATGCTTGGCTGCAATCAATCGCTTGCCGATCTCTGTCTCGAAGAAGCGGAGCACCACGGCAATGTCCACCACTTCGCTCTGTTCAGGCGTCAAAGTTTGCTTGTCCAGCATGTCCGCAAGCGTCGACCTGACGCTAGCTTCCGTCGGCATTTCCTGCAGTGAGAGGTTTTGCATGACGGCATGAACGACCGTCCCCTTCTCAGCCGCCGTCAGCTTTCTCTCTTCCATGAACTTGGGCCTGCGCCAGACGGTTGATCTCCGGGCGCTGGCCGGTGACGATGATAAGGATGACAGCTCGGAAGTTCCCGCAGGCATTTCCATGTCGTCGGCGATCCGGTTCAACTCAGACAGCCTTTTCATTTCCGAAACGGTCGTTTTGGCAAAAAGCTTAGGCGCTTCTTGATAGGCATACGTCCAAGACAGCCTGTCGTGCAGCCACGCCTTCCATTCCCCCGATGCAGGAACGGATTGCAGCTGTCGAATGTTAGCCAACCGCTCGCCGTCAGGTACGGCGCTCTGCTCTTCCGTCTCCTCATCCCCTTGTAAGCTATCGGGTTTGATGACCGTCAGCTTCCACCGCGAGGCGTCTGCCAGCAGCCGCAATCCCGCGGACCCCTCACCCAGCCCCAAACGCTCGCGCCACAGTACTGCATCGGGATGCCGGAGCAGGGACGGTCCGACCCAATCAAGATAGCTTTTGGCCTTCGCCAGCTCGAAATCCGGCAGCACCCATTCGGCTCTGGACAGATGCCGGCCCCAGCCTCTCAGCAGCTTATCAAGCGATTTGACCGTCCCTAACAAATAAAGCTTCTCTCTGGCTCTCGTCAGCGCTACATACAAGACCCGCATTTCTTCCGCCAGCAGCTCCAGCTTCATTCTTCGCTTGATCGCCAAGGAAGGCAGGGTGGGGTAGCTGACACGCAGCGTGGTATCCACATACCGGGGGCCGAACCCGAGCTCCTTATGCAGCAGGAAGGCATCGTTCAGATCGCGCTGGTTGAACATTTTGGCCATGCCGGCAACGAACACGACCGGAAACTCCAGCCCTTTGCTTTTGTGAATCGACATGATCCGGACAACGTCCTCTTGTTCCCCAAGCGCTCGCGCCGTACCCAAATCGCCGCCGCTTTCTTTCATTCTTTCGATAAAACGCAGGAACCGGAATAACCCGCGAAGCGATGTGCTCTCGTATTGTCTTGCCCGGTCATAGAGCGCTCTCAAGTTCGCCTGTCTTTGCAGGCCGCCCGGCAAGCCCCCGGCGAAATCGTAATACCCCGTCTGTCTGTAGATATGCCAGATCAAGTCGGCGAGCGAGCCTTGCCTTGCCTCCGAGCGCCACGTTTCCAGCAGATTTAAGAAATAACCGAGTTTAGCCAAATAAGGCTCCTGCTCTGCGTTGCGTTCATCTCGATTGTGTACAGCCGCCAGAACAGCTTCGTAGAACGGCGCCGACTTGTCCGCAACGCGTATTTGGGCCAAATCCTCCGCCGTCAATTGGACGATCGGTGAACGCAGCACTGCCGCCAGCGGAACATCTTGGTACGGATTATCGATCACTTTCAATAATGAAAGCATGACTTCCACTTCCGTAGCGGAGAAATACCCCGTACTCAGCTCGGCATAGGCAGGTATTCCCTGCTTCTTCAATTCTTCGATGATGATCGGCGACCACATTTGCGTAGCCCTGAGCAGAATGACGATATCCCGGTATGTGGCGGGACGGTCGCCTCCCGTTCGTTTATCAAAAACCTGGAACGGCTTCCGGCCGTCAGCCCCCAGCAGCTCGCGAATTTGGCGGGCAATCGTGCGCGCCTCCAGCTGCGCCGTCTCCAGCTCCTGCGCTTCCGAGACGGGATCGGGAGTCCCCTCTGAGGCGTTGTCGCCGGCCTCTTCTTGCTCATCCGAATCGGATGCATAGGCCTCTGCCGGCTCCGGCGCGTCCGTCGCCTTGTCGACGACCATCATCTCCACGGCGCAATCACCGGCAGACGGCGGGTAACCCGCTCCGTATACGAGCTCGGCGCGCTCATCGTAGACGATCTCGCCTACCGTTTCATTCATCATTTGTTTAAAAATATAATTAACCGCATCTACAACTTCGACCCGGCTGCGGAAATTGCGCGCCAGATCGATTCTCCCTCCGGATGCAGCACCTTGCGGCCGATTCTCATGCTTGGACGCGTAAGCTTTGTACTTCTCCAAGAATAGCCCCGGCTCCGCCAACCGGAACCGGTAAATGCTCTGCTTCACGTCGCCGACCATAAACCGGTTCCCCGGCTGCGGATTCGAAATCAGCTCGACGATTGCTTCCTGGACGCGGTTCGTGTCCTGATATTCGTCGAGAAGCACTTCGGCGAATTGCTTCCGATAGGCTTGCGCCGCTTCGGACGGCGCCAGTTCACCGGGGATCGATCCCGGTGCGCTAAGAATTTGCAGGCAGTAATGCTCCAAATCGGCAAAATCAATCAATCCCTTGGCGCGCTTGCCCGCTTGGTAACGGTGCCCGAAATCAACGACCAAATCGACCAAAGTATGCAGAACCGGCGCCATATCGGCGATCTCCCGATAGAATTGCTCCGGCGTGCGGCCGAACAACTCGTCCCGCATCTTGTTGATTTGATCTTTGGCCTTATTGCGCAGCTCCTTGACTTCCTCCTGCAGCGCTTTATCGTAATCGTCGCCTTTGCACGCTTTGAGCTTGCCGAATTCGACGGTTTGGAACCCTTGATACAGAACATGCCACGGGTACGACGTCGTTTCCAGCAAATTGGCAACCAGCTCCAAGTCGTCCCGCAAATTGTCTAAATACGGAGCCGGGCCGCCTGGCGCATCGGCGATCTGCATCGCCTGCCGCAGCAAGTCGGCCGCCCCTTCCAGTTCCAGGGTCAGATCGCGGGTCAGGCTCTTCTCCCAGATGCCATAATCCGCCTGCGCCGACGCTGCCGCAACATAAGGCAGCGCCTCCTGCATGACGGAAGCCGCCTCGTCCTGTACCTCCGGCTCCCCAGGTGCCGGGGAGCCGAACATCGAAGCCGTCGCCCGGAGCCAGTGCTCCGGCCACGGGTGACTGCGCGATACATCGTACAGCTTCTGAATCAGCCCCATGATCGCATCGTCGTTGCGTTCGCCGCTGAACGAATCGACCAGCCGCCAGAAGGCGCTGTCCTCCTCGCTGCCGGCGTAATATTCCTCCAGCATCTCGCCGAGAAGATCCTGGCGCATAAGCTCCGCTTCCGTCTCATTGGCGATCCGAAAGCCCGGATCCAGCCGGATGAGGCTGAAGTAACGCTGCACGACCTCCAAGCAGAAGGAATGCAGCGTCGTAATGGAAGCCCGCCCCATCAACGCGATCTGCTTGCGCAAGTGCTGCGAGTGCGGCTGCTTCATCAGCTCCTTCTCGAGCGCTTCGCGAATGCGGTGCTTCATCTCCGAGGCTGCCGCTTTGGTGAAGGTCGCCACGAGCAGCCGGTCCACATCGAGCGGCTCCCACTCGTCGGAGATACGCTTAATGATCCGTTCGACCAGAACGGCTGTTTTACCTGAGCCGGCTGCTGCGGCAACGAGCATATTCTCGCCTTTTAACGTAATGGCATCCCACTGGTCGTCCGTCCATGTAGAGCCGGCAGGCTTAGGCGGTTGTTGTTTATTCACGTCGTTAGGCTCCTTTCCGCATTAATGTTCGAGTTTCGTCCCTGTTCTCGTTCGTGTACACGGACCCTCATTGGCTCACGTTTTGCTCCAAATCGGTCCACAGCTGATCTCTCCCCCGCTGTTTCAACACTTGAATTTCATTGCCCTCGAACAAGGGATCAAACTGGCAAATCGATTTATACGAACAGTGCAGACAGGCTGTCTTCTTGCCGAGGCGGTACGGAGCAATGTCGACATGTCCGTCGGTAATGCTCGTGCCGATCCCCTTCACCTGTTTGCGCACATATTTCCGCAATGTATCCCATTGCTGCTCGGTGGCGACGGAGGAGCTGGAATAGAAGCTGCCATCCTTCTTGAGCGCGACCGGAATCAGCTGGGAGTGTCCGGCGCTCTTCGCGAGCTCGTCGTCCATAAGTCCGGCGACGCTTGCATCGGCGGTGATCAGGCCTTTCATTTTGAACCGTTTGCGCAGCTCCTTCTCGACCGCTGCCGGATCGAGCGCATTTTTTTGCTGCAGCATCGGGTTATGCACATGAAAATAAAGCACGCCCGCCGGCTTCGCCGCAATGCCCAACCAACGCTCTGCATGCGTGATGATAACGTCCAGATAAGTGAGCATTTGCAGTGACAGACCGTAGTACACTTCAGACAGCTGCAAGGAGGTAGAGCTCGATTTGTAGTCGATGACACGCAGCAGCACACCTTGTTCGCCGTCCGCCCGGTCCACCCGGTCAATCCGCCCGATAATTTCCATCGTACAACCGTTCTCCAGCTCGAAAGTCAGCGAAGGCAGCTCTTTGCCGGGACCAAAGTCGATCTCCAGCCCGAGCGGTTCGAACTGCCCGTGCTTCGCATGCTCCCCTAGTACGACCGCCGCTCTGCCCACAACCTGCTTCAGCTTCCTTGCGATGTACGCGTAGCGGCTGGAGCTGAGCAGGATTTCTCCTTGCAGCCTTGGCGCCAGCTCATCCACAACTTGAGCGGAACGCTCCATGCACTGCTCGGCGGTCAGCGCCCCCCAATCGAGCTGGTCCTGCTGCAGCTTGAGAACGAATTGGTTCAAAGCCGCATGGAACAATTGCCCGATATCCGGCGCATCCAACCTGTATACGCGTCTTTCCTGCAAGCGCAAGCCGTGTGAAACGAAATGAGAAAACGGGCACGCCACATATTTCTCCATTCGCGATACACTCGCGCGCAAATGCTGGCCATATAGCAGTTTGCTCGTTTTTGAAGAGATTCTGACCTCTTGATTCGTGTAATGCAAGGCTTGAACAACGGACTGCAGCTTCATGCTCCAATCCGGCCGGTCCGCAAACCAGTTGTACGTCTCCCACCACAGGTCCGTCATGCGCCCGCCGAGCATCCAATGCTTCATGCGCACGGCGAGATAGGAGATCGCCTGATTCGGATGCGCCACATATGCCGCTTGCTCGGTCTCCGGCGATTCGCCGGCCGGCTCTGCCAGAAGTAACGGCGTTTCGGTCCCGGGAAACAAATGCCGCAGCTGCTTAATCAGCTCCGACGGCAGCAGCGACTTCCCTTCTTCATCCGCGAGCGGATAGGAGATCCACAGCCTTTTGCCCGGAACAGTTAGCGACGTATAGATAATAAATTGCTCGTCCAGCAGCTTCCTGCGGCTTCCGTCCGCCATGGGCAGACCCGACTCCATCAGCACGCTGCGCTCGGCCTCGGTCAGAACGCCTTTCTCCGGCATTTGCGCCGGGATAACGCCATCGTTCACCCCTAATATGTATGCATACCGAATTCCGCTGGAGCGCGTCCTGTCCATGCTACCGATCAGAAGCTGGTCCATCGACGGCGGCACGAGACCCAGCTTCATGCTTTCCATGCCCGTCTCCACCAGTCCGTTAAAAAGCTCCAACGACAGATCATCGTCCCCCATCGTCTCAACCAATTGATCCAGCATATCCATCATGCTGTTCCACATCTGTCCGTGCTCGCGCGCTTTCTCCGGCTTGCCGAGCGCTATCGCCTGCTGGCTCCACATTTCCAACTTCTCCGGAGCCTGCACGGTCATGAGCAGCTCATACAGGGCTTCGACCTGAGCCTTCACCGTCTTCGCCTGCTGAATGCGTCTGGCAAAGGCAAGCAGCGGACGAACGACCCATTCTTTGCTTCTGTTCAAAGCGGCCAGCTCCTCCGTCTGCTCCTGAAGCGGCTCGCCCTCCTGCTCCAGGCTGGCCCGGAACCGGTAGCTCCATGGCTTGCCGTCCGTCCATCTGTAGCCTTGAATGCCGAACGCAAGTACATAATTTTCCAGCTTGTCCATCTCCGTCCGCCTGTCCCCAGCATCGATCGGCAGCAGTAGATCCGTTTTGACACAGCGGAAAACCGCATCATAGTGCCAGTTGTGCTGCACGATCTCCAAAGCGGAGCGGATGAACTCAACAAGCGGATGATGCAGCACCGTCCGCTTCTGGTCGAAGAAGTGCGGAATCTCCAGATCGGTCAGCACCGCTTTCAGCAAATCCTGATAGCCTTCCATATTGCGGACCATCACCGCGATCTCCCGCCAACGCACACCTTGCTCCCGTACGAGACGCAGCATGTCCCGCACCGCTCCCTCGACTTCCGCACGGCGATGAACGGCTTCTGCGATAACAAGCTGATCGCCGACCCTCTCGTATTCGCCGGGCTTGTACCGCAGCGATCCCCCGCCGAGTCTCCGGTCGAAATTCCGCTCCAAGTACCCCAAGGCAGGACTGTCCTCGAATCGCGGCGAGCTCTCCGGGGCTAACACCAGCACTTCTGCGGCAGGCAGCCCGAGCTGCCAGATCAACTCTTGCAGACGCACCATCGTCGTTGCGGTCGGGTGGAATAAATCCAATTCGTCCGGCGTATCCCCGGCCTGCAGCTCGCGATCCAGGCACAGCGTTACCGTAACCTCCTTGCAAGCGGCGAACAGCGCACCGAGCACGGCGAACTCCTGCGGCGTAAAACCATGAAAGCCATCGATCCAGAGGGACGCCGAGCGCAAATAGCAGGAATCCGGAATTTGCTGCGCAAGCAGTGTCAAATAGTCCTCACCGTCCAAATATTGACGGGATAGCTCAGCCTCGAAATGGCTGTAGATCAGCCCGATGTCATGCATTTTATCGCGGAGAAGCCCGCTTTCGCCAAGCACGGCGGCCCGCTTCCGCTCATGTTCCTCGAGCTGTGCCGCCGATACGCAGTACCGCTTCATCTCGGTGTAGAGCTGGTTCAAACGGTCTACAAAGCCCATCTGCTCGGCCGAATGACCGAATAAACGGAGTTGATCTTTCTGTTTATGTAAAATGCTCGTCAAGAGCAGTTTCTTGCCTGTATCATCAATAGGCAGCCTAGCCGTACCGCCTTCTTCTTGCATCACACGCCAGGCTAACCGGTGAAAGCTCAGCACCTGGGCGCGAATCATTCCGCGGATGCCAGGATCGGATACAATCGCATGTTCAGCCTGGAAAGTCGCCTGTTCAGGCACCAACAAAATCAGCGGATCGCCTTCCGGCTGATCTGCCAGACGCTGCTTCATTTCTGTGAGACAACGGTCGCTCTTGCCGCTTCCGGCTCTGCCGATCACGAATCGAATGGACATACGGGCCCTCCTTCAGCCGTTCGAAAAGATAGAGTTCGAAAAATATCAATCTCTCCTATTCTATCATACTTTTGGTAGGAAAGAGGTGTGGCAGATGATGGGCTGAAAATGAATCAAGCCGCTTCCCCTTAGCGGGAAACGGCTTGAATAGCGGTTAAGATCTCTGCAGCGATTGCGGCAGCTCTCCGATATATTGGGATTGCGGACGGAAAATCCGGTTGCAGCCTGCCTGTTCCATCAGATGAGCCGTCCAGCCGACCATCCGGCTTAATGTAAAGCTGGGCGTAAACAGGCTCGTCGGCAGCGCGATAGCCCGCATAACCGCCGCGGCATAAAACTCCACATTCACATACAATTTGCGGCCGGGCTTGTATTCTTCCAAAAGCTCGACAGCCACTTTCTCGACGTGAACCGCCAAATCGAACCAAGGATCCTCTGAAGCTAGTTCCGTCATCATGACTCTGAGTGCTTCCGCTCGCGGATCGGTTGTTTTGTAGATCCGATGGCCGAAGCCCATCAGCCGCCTGCCTGCCGCCAGCTCTTGGCGAATCCAATCTCCGGCTCTTTCTTTCGCCCCAATTTCATCCAGCATATGAAGCACCTCCGACGGAGCCCCGCCGTGCAGCGGTCCTTTCATCGCCCCGATTGAGGCGCAAATCGCGGACGCCGGGTCGGATTGCGTGGACAGCACGACACGGCCGGCGAACGTCGAAGCATTCATGCCGTGCTCCATCGCCAGGATGAAATACGCCGTCAATGCTTTCACATGTACAGGCTCCGGCACGGTCCCCGTCAGCATGTACAAATAATTGGCGACATGATCGAGCTGAGGATCCGGCTCTACCGGCTGCAGCCCCTGCGATCGGCGGTAATGATAAGCGATGATCGTAGGCAGCATAGCCGTATACGCTAGCATGCTGTCCGATTGCGGCGGCCACACCGCCGTTTGTGCTGCCGCAGCCGTTCCTAGAACGGAGACAGCTGTTCTCAGAACGCTCATCGTATCGCTGTTCTTCGGAAGCAAGTCGAGGACAGCCTTCAGCTCAGCCGGCATGCTGCGCCGATCCGCCCATTGCGCTTTGAACGCTGCGAGCTGGTCCGCTGCCGGAAGCTCTCCCTGCCACAATAAGTAAGCGGCCTCCTCAAAGCTTGCGTGCAGCGCCAGCTCTTTCGCTTCATGTCCGCGATACACCAAATATCCTTTTTGTCCATCAACCAGGGACAATTCTGTTTGTGCTGCAACGACGCCTTCCAGTCCGGTTACAGATGCCATAGCTCATTTTCCTCTCGAAATGATGTGAGTATTTCCCTATTCTCATCATATTCGTTGCCGGCGAATTCATCCAATCGGCGTTTTTTTTCGTTATGATAAATAAAATATATCATTAAAAATTATGTGATTATATTCGTTTATGAAGAATGCGATTACATGTAGGATACATCCACACGGCGATTGCGGTAACGGACTCAGCAGCCCCTCTTTGACCAAAATCACTGCGTGCTGCACCTGAATTCAGCAAATAGTGATCGTACAATCCGTTAGCTTGACAAAAATGCCTAATATGCACGAATAACGGCCGCTATGTCCGTTAGCGCTGCGCCGCAGTTGTACAAGCCTCTCTCAGCTCCGCACATCATTCGTTAGCCGTAAATCAACACGCGGCCACCTGAGCTACGGGGAGAGTGCCCTAAGCAGCTAACACCAAAAAAAGCGAGGCCCCAAGGCCCCGCTTCATCCAAACTCATTTGCTCCGTACCTCAAAAATGGCGAATTTCAAATAATGCCCCTCGTCCACGCCGAGAATGCGCGGATGATCCATTCCCGCTCCGCGGAATTCGACCAGACGCAAAATTTTCCCCGCATCTACGGCCGCCGCATGAATCGTCTCCAGGAACAACTCCGGACGCATATGGTACGAACAGCTGGCTGTCACCAGATATCCGCCCTCATTCACGAGCTTCATCCCGTGCAGGTTAATGTCCTTGTAACCGCGGCAAGCGCCTTCCACCGCGCTGCGCGTTTTGGCGAAAGCCGGCGGGTCAAGAATGACGACGTCCCACGTTCTGCCGCCGGCACTAACCGGCTTGGACGTATCGACCTTACCTTGACCGCCCGCACGTGCTTTGCGCTCATCCAATCCGCGAACCTGTGTCCGCAAATAGTCGAATGCATCCGCAACAACGAACTCCACGCGGTCTTCAAAACCGTTCAAAGCGACATTCGTCCGAGCGCTTTCAATCGCATGCTCGGAGATGTCCAGGCAGGTCACTTTCTTAGCCCCGAATTTACAGGCGTTGAGCGTGAAGCTGCCCGTGTGTGAGAAGCATTCCAGCACCGAAGCGCCATCCCATAGCGGGAATGTGACGACTTTGCCGTTGGCGTTGACAGGCATCGTCTGGAGGCGGCCTTCGTGCTCCACCTCTCTGAGCTCAATGCCGCTGCGCTCGCCCCAGCCTGTCATTAGCGGAGCTATTGCTGCACGGTTTTCGCGCTGATCGAAGAAGTAACCGGTTTTCTGCCCTTCCTCGATATCCACGCGAATGCGCAGACCGTTCTCCAGAATGTCTACGTGCTTCGGACACTCCCCGTAGAGCAAGCCTTTCGTTTGCTGCAGACCCTCAAGCTCACGAATCGGCACATCGCTGCGCTCATAAATGCCGGCCGGCTTCATGACCTGGACCAAGGCTTCGACGATTTGCTCGCGGCAGCGGTCCATCCCTAAAGTCAGGATTTGGACCACGAGGATGTCCTCGAACTTATCGACAATCAATCCCGGCATAAAGTCCGCTTCGCCGTAGACAAGGCGGTAGGATGCCGCCTCTTCCACGAAGCGTCTGCGGTGCTGCAAGCAGCGGGTAAACCCTTCGACGAAAAATGCCGTCGTCATCGCTTCAATCGGCTTGTACGAGACGATGCGCACGGTGATTTGCGAAGCCTCATTATAATAGCCGGTCGCCAAATACTGGCCAAGATGCGTTTGGACAGGAACTAATTGTCCCGGTGCAATTTCGCCGTCCACGCGTTCAATTTCACTTTTGTACACCCACGGGTGCCCCTGCTCAATGCGAGCTTTGCGTTTCTTATGTAAAAATACTGCTGCCATATCGCTTTAGCCGTCCTTTGTCTGTACCGTTCCCTGCGCGCGCTGCTTGTCATGCTTGTCTGTACGGTCACATATATTGATGGATAATGATTAAGTATGGTGTTGCAAAGGAGAACTGCCGCTATGATGAATACCATTATTGTGCCTGTTGTCGCAGGCTTAGTCCTCTTCTTGTTCGGCATGAAACTGATGGAAACTTCGCTTCAACAGTGGGCCGGCCCTCGCCTCCAGCTGTGGCTGGAGCGGTTCACCCGCACGCCGGTGCGCGGCCTGATCACCGGCACGGTGCTGACGGCGGCGCTGCAAAGCTCCACCGCCATTACCGTCATCGCCATCGGCCTCGTCGGCGCCGGCGTGCTGACCTTCCCGAGAACGCTCGGCGTCATTCTCGGCACGAACATCGGCACCTGTCTCACCACCGAGCTGATCGGACTCAGCCTCGGAGGGATCGGCGTGCCGATCCTGATCGTTAGCGCGAGCATCTGGATGCTGAGCTGGCTGGCCGGCCCCTTGCCGTCGGCTGCGACGCAGCGGCAAGACATAACCGTTGCCGCCCCTGCTGGAGTCGGCCTAGGCTGGGTGCGCAGCGTCCGGTACGGTTCGCTGGCGGCCGCGGGCTTCTCGCTCGTGCTGCTCGGCATCGAGATCATGCAAACCATCGGGCCTGCGCTGCAGTCCCGCGGGCTCTTCGCCAGGTTCGTTCAGGAAGCGCAGCATAGCCTGCTGTGGGGAATCATCGCCGGGGCCGCCGTCACCGCGCTCGTGCACAGCAGTGCCGCGGTCATCGCAATGGCGATGGGCCTAGCGGCGGTGCAAGGCATCCCCGTCGAGCTGGGCATCGCGATCACGATCGGCGCCAACGTGGGCACTTGCGTAACCGCGCTGATCGCCGGGATGAGCTCCTCGCGGGCCGGGCGCTATGTCGCCTGGTCGCATATCCTCCTGAATATCGGAGGAGCGGTGCTGTTCTACCCGTTCATTCATCAACTGGTCAGCCTGTCCGCACTGCTGGCGCCCGATGCTTCATCGCAAATCGCCCGTTCACAGACGATTTTCAATGTGGCCTGTTCACTGCTCGCCTTGCCGCTTTGCTATCTTAATATGTGGAAGCGCCTTGAGTTCCGTTCACAATAGCGACGCCGGAGCTAGTGCCAAGACGTGTCGCTCCCGCTTCAATCATGGCAACCGCCGTTTGATAATCTCTAACGCCGCCGGAAGCTTTCACGCCGATCGTGTCCGGTACGTTTTGGCGCATCAAGCGGACATCTTCTACGGTTGCTCCGCCCGGACCGAAGCCCGTGGACGTTTTCACGAAATGAGCGCCCGCTTCTTCGGAAAGTTTGCACGCCATCGCTTTTTGCTCGTCATTCAAAAATCCGGTTTCCATGATCACCTTGACGATCGCTTTTCCTTTGACCGCATCTACGACTTGCTTAATATCGGAACGTACGGCATCATACTGACCTTCCATTAGGAGTCCGATCGGCAGCACCGTGTCAATCTCGGCCGCGCCGTTCTCTACCGCCTTCGCCGCTTCGAACGCTTTCACTTCGCTTAAGCTTGCGCCCAGCGGAAAGCCTACGACCGCCGCAACTTTAACGCCTGTCCCTTCCAGCGCTTGGCTGGCGGTGCTGACGAATTGGGAATTCACACATACGCTGAAAAATTGATGCTGCGCCGCTTCCTCGCATAATTTGTGGATGGCTGCTGTGCTGGCGTCCGGCTTCAGCAGCGTATGGTCGATATATTTGGCAATTTCTTTGGCAGTCAATGTCATTGGGTACACCTCGTCGTCGTATTGTTAAACAAGCTTTCCTTGCAGGAAAACAATGAGAAAGCCTCTAACCACGGAGTATGACCGCGCTAGAGGCAAGGTTATCGCCTTACAGATTCACAACGGCCGCTGTTTCCATTACGCGAACCAGCTGCCCTTTGCTTTCATTCACACCGGCTTCCGTCACCTTCACCCGGCATACTTGACCGATCATATCTTCGGAGCCTTCGAAAACTAGCTGCACATAGTTATCCGAATAGCCCATGTACAAGCCGCTGTCAGGAGCTCCCTTGTAAGCCCGTTCCGGAATGACTTCCAGCACTTGACCTACGAATTGCTGCGCATACGCAAGCTGCATCTTCTCAGAGAGATCGATGAGCTCGTGAACGCGGGCATTCTTGATCTCCTCGTCCACTTGGTCTTCCATCCGCGCGGCAGGCGTACCCGTCCGTTTGGAGTAAGGGAACACGTGCATTTCTGAAAACTTCATGCGCTCCATGAAGGCCACGCCGTTCCTGAACATCTCTTCCGTTTCGCCGGGGAAGCCGACAATAACGTCCGTCGTAATCGCTACATCCGGCATAATTTCATGCAGACGCTCGATTTTGCCGGCAAATTCGGCAGTCGTATACTTTCTCCGCATCCGTGCCAGCACGCGGTCATCCCCCGCCTGCAGCGGAATATGCAGATGGCGGCACATCTTGTCCGACGCTTGCAGCACTTCAATCACTTCATCCGTAATTTGGCTGGCTTCAATGGAAGAAATCCGAATGCGCTTAAGACCTTCGACTTTGTCCAAATCCCACAGCAGCTTCGCCAAGCTGTAATCCTCAATATCTTCACCATATCCGCCTGTATGAATACCCGTCAATACAATTTCCTGGTAGCCTGCAGCCACCAGCTGCTCCGCTTGCGCAATCACGCTTTGCGGTTCCCGGCTGCGCATCAGCCCGCGCGACCATGGAATGATGCAGAATGTGCAGAAGTTGTTGCAGCCTTCCTGGATTTTCAGGAATGCTCTCGTCCGGTCGGCAAAATCAGGCACGTCGAGCTCTTCGAACTGACGTGTTTTCATGATATTGCGCACGGCGTTGATCGGCTTGCGCTCCTGCTCGAACTGCTTCACGATCGGAATGATTTTGTCCCGGTCCTGCGTCCCGATGACCATGTCGACGCCCGGAATCGCCATGATTTCCGCCGGCGACGTTTGCGCGTAGCAGCCTGTCACGGCAACAATCGCCTCAGGGTTGCGGCGAATGGCGCGGCGGATCATTTGACGGCTCTTCTTGTCCCCCGTATTCGTTACCGTACATGTATTGATGACGTAGACGTCAGCCGTTTGTTCGAAGTCGACCTGCTCATAACCCTCATTTTTGAAAAGCTGCCAAATGGCTTCCGTATCATAGAAATTCACTTTACAGCCTAATGTATGAAACGCTACCGTTGCCATAATGCTTATCCTCCCATCTCTCCGGTTTCATAGAAAAGACACGTAAGACCTACCATTGCGGCAGTCTCCGTGCGTAAAATGCGCGCCCCCAGCGATACGGAACGGAAGCCGGCCTCTTCCGCCTGCTTGATCTCCTGCTCCGTAAACCCGCCTTCCGGGCCAACTGCGATCACGACTTTGCTTCCTGGCCCCAATTTGCCTGCGGCACGCGCTTCCTGTATAGCAGGCTTCAACTGCTGTCCGTCTTCCTTCTCGTAGCAGATCCAGGCGACGTCCGCTTCCGCGGCACGCTTCAGCAAATCTTTCCAGGCGTGCACAGCTTCGACTTGCGGCACACGGTTGCGGTGCGCTTGCTCGGCGGCTTCTTTGGCAATTTTCTGCCAGCGTTCCGTCCGCTTCGCCTCTTTCTTGGCATCGTACTGAACGATTGTGCGCTCGGATAAAAAAGGAAGAAACCGGGCTGCCCCGATCTCGGTCCCTTTCTGAATAATCGTTTCCATCTTGTCGCCTTTCGGCAAGCTCTGGGCAATCCACACCTGAACCGAGGACTCCGCGTTCATCGGCAGCTCCTCTACGATCTCCGCAGTGACAAGCCCTTTGTTCAGCTCGATGATACGGACGAGCACCTCGCGGTCATTGCCATTGCTGCAGATGACTTGGTCGCCGATATCCGCCCGCATCACCCGCACCAAATGATGCGCATCGTCCCCCTCAATCGTGACGGTGGGATTGCTGGCGTGAAACTGCTCCGGCGGGAGAAAATAACGCTGCATAGTCAAAGCCTCTCTATCTTCGTTCATTTCGATATTAGTTGAAACTTCCACTCACCATCATACCTTTTTTGCACTAGAAAATCTACAAGGGGTTGAACTTGGCAGTTACATGCCGAGCATCCAAGCGATAGGACGAAGAAATAAGTTGAGGATGTCATTGCCAAGACCCAGATATGGATCTAAGGTAACTCTTCTTAACGGCGGTACGAACACCACGAGTAAAAAAATGACAGAAGCCCATTGCTCAAACTTAAGCAAAGCTTCACTGTATTTTAAATTCACAACATCCTGTATAATCCGGTATCCGTCTAATGGAGGAATTGGGATTAAGTTGAATAGAAACAACCGGATATTAATTACGATCATCAGTTGTAAAAAGAGATGGATGGCATCAGCGCTCCCCTTAGTCATCCCATTCGTCCAACCGTATTTCTCAAAAAGCATTGCTACAAATAAACTGATAAAGGCCAGAATCAAATTACTGATCGGCCCCGCGGCCGTTACGATAATCCCCATCAGCCGCGGATTTTTGAAATTCCCGCGGTTGACGGGAACCGGCTTCGCCCAACCGAAACCGGCAATCAGCAGCATAATCGTCCCGAACAGGTCCAAATGAACCATCGGATTCAAGGAAACCCGGCCGAACCGATAAGCGGTATCGTCTCCTAATTTATAAGCGCTGTACGCATGAGCAAACTCATGAATCGTGAATGAAAGCACGAGGACCAGAATGACAAAAGGCAGCGTACTCCAGTCATAGAACAGTAATCCTCCCATGGATGAACACCTACAGCTTTCTAGCTACGATCACAACCCAATTCGAATCATAGTTTTTCTCTACAATTGTGAAATGGGCTGCAACCAGCGCTTTTTCGACAAGCTCTTCCTTAGCGGTAATAATACCGGACGTAATATAGTAGCCGCCTTCCTGCAGCACTTCATACACATCCTGGACAAAAGTAACGATGACTTCCGCCAAAATGTTGGCTACGACCAGTTGAACGGGAATCGTAACGCCCAGCTCAGCCGCGCCTTCCCCTTCGCTCTCTTTCAGAACGCCGAGCAAATCGCTCAGTTTAACGGTAATTCGGTCTTCAAGCCTGTTCTGTCTCGTATTATCCTCCGCACTGGTGACAGCGACAGGATCCAAATCTACCGCCAGGACATGCTTGGCTCCAAGCTTAGCGGCCGCAACCGATAAAATCCCCGATCCGGTCCCCACGTCGATCACATCGTCCCCAGGCTTCATCACTTTCTCCAGCGTTTTCAAGCATAGAGATGTCGTCGCATGAGTTCCCGTTCCGAACGCCATCCCCGGGTCCAGCTCCAGAATCAGCTCTTCCGGCGAAGCCTCGTAGTCTTCCCAAGTCGGTTTGATCGTGAGCCGGTCCGTAATGCGGATCGGTTTGAAATACTGCTTCCAGGCATGCGCCCAATCCTCGTCATCCACTTCTCTAAGCTCAAAAGTCGGATTGCCCGTATCAATATCATAGTCGCTAAGCTGGGCAACGGAGGCCTTGAGATTCGCCATAATCGGCTCCATGTCCGTCCCGTGATAGAAATAGCCTTTGATCACGGCTCTTCCTTCCGGAATATCGTTAAACGGTGTCTCGTACAGCTGGCCGAACGATGTATCGCGTTCTTTGTTCAATGTTCCCGACTCTTCAATGGAAACGCCTCCGGCGCCAAGTTCATGAACGAAATTCGTTATCATTTCTATGGCTTCTTCTGTCGTATGTACGGTTAATTCTTGCCAAAGCATCGGTGTGGCTCCCCCTGTCAATAATCGCAAATTACCCAAAAAAGCCCGACCGGGCTTCTTCATAAAGAACATTGTACTACACTTCGCTTCTTGGGTAAAATCGCCCAATTGTAAACGTCTTATTTTCTTTTATTTTCCTAACAACTTTCTAATAATTTCATGGTACATTTGAAGAAGTGGCAGCGGTTGAACGCAGTCCGATCCCGCCCTCATCATACCTTAGAACGGAGCCTTCCCGATGGTCAGAACACTGCTTATTTTACTTGTTATTCTAGGGCTTGAGTTTACCTCGCCGCTGGCAACGACCACACTGCTGGCCGGCAATTACAGTCAGGTCACCGCTCACCGGGGCAGTTCTGTGAAAGCACCGGAGAATACGCTGAGCGCTTTTCGGCAAGCGATCGCGGACAAAGCGGGTTACGCTGAGCTTGATGTTCAAGAAACAGCGGATGGCGTCGTGATGGTGATGCATGACGATAATGTTCGCCGCACGACAGGAATCGATAAGAACATGTGGGAGGCCACCTATAGTGAGCTGAGAATCAAGAGCGCCGGACGCTGGTTCAGCCCCAAATTCAAAAATGACCGTGTGCCCACGCTGGACGAGGTCATATCGCTTGCCAAGGATCGGATTAAACTGAACATTGAATTGAAAAACAACGGGCATGGTGTACGGCTTGCGGAGAAAACGGTCGACATCATTAAGGCTCATGACTTTGAGAAGCAGTGCACGGTAACTTCCTTTGACGCCGCGCTGCTCCACACGGTCAAGAAGCTGAACCCGCGCATCAAGACAGGGCTGATTACAAGTCAGAACCCGGATACAGCGGCTTTTTGGGAGAATCCGGATTATGACGTCATCTCTGCCGCCTATCCGATCGTGAACGAACCATTTATGCGGAAAGCTCTGGTTCATAATAAAGAAGTCTTCGCATGGACCGTCAATGATACTTCGGACATGAAGCGCATGCTGCAGCTGGGGGTCACCAGCATTATTACGGATGCTCCGGAACAGCTTGTTCGTCTCATGAACGAATCGATATAATCATACAAGAAAAGCACCTTTGTCCTCGCGGGACCCCGCGGGCACAAAGATGCTTTTTCCTTGTTTATATGGATCCGCCGGCGCTCTCAATGACTCGGCAAGCTTGATCATAGATGGAGTCGTCAATGACTGCCGTCAAGATGATATCCAAACCTACTGCGTTCATATCCCCGTCTACGCTTAGCATGCTGTCCGCCATCGCCGACTCAAAACCGCGTCCGACATCGTTGTCAAAGCGGTCAACCTGCACCTCGGCTGCGCGAAGGGCTCTCAGCTTGGCCGCCGCGCCTTCGGCTTGCTCAGGCGCATGAAAATAAGCCAGAATCGCTTTTTCCGCCATAATTAACACTCTTCCTGCCGGTGATCCGCCGCGTTGGCGCGCTCGGCAGCCTCGAAATCATCCCGGTCGGCAACCTCAGCTGAAAATTCGACGTCCTCATTCTTTGCAATGGGCAGTTTGCCCTGATTCTCTTGGCTTCGTTTGGCACTCATACCATAAACCTCCTGCACATTATCGTTGTAAAATGCAGTTCATAGTTTGCCTAAGTGAGGGGGTTTTATGCAAATATGGCTATTCCTTTATTTTCTCGAAAGAAGCATCATACAGTCTGAACATCGTCTTGTATCCCGACTCGTCGAGCTTCACGCCCACATCAAGCTTGCCCGTTATGAGCAGCGGGCCTGACGTGTAGCGCAGCTTCACATCATCCGGCACGAAGACGATCATAATTTTATTCCAGTAGGTTTCGTCACCGTTATCGAAAGGGCACTCCGCCCCGGGCTTCGGAATGAGCAGGAACCAATGTTTGTCGAAGGACAGCACCTCGCCCATGAATCCTTTGATTTGCACGGTCTTACCGCTCATATCCCAGAAGCGTTCGGATGGCCGGTCCTGCTTGTCATCGTCGAAAAACTGGTCCCAGTTGATCTCGTTGCCTTTCGTAGAAGCCGGCTTCGAGCTCTCCGGACTGGCAGCCGGTTTCACCTTAACGGCAGGCGTCGCTGCGCTGGTCACAGCGGGAGCGGTGCTCGGCGCAGCCTTAGGCTGCCCGGAAGCCGGAGGAGCCGCTGACGCCGACTCGCGCACAGGGGCTGCCGGCGGGCTCGCCGTCACCGGAGCCGGCTCCGGCGATACAGCCGGCGCAGCCGATGGCGCCGCAGCGCTTGCAGCGGAGGTTGCGGCAGGAGTTGCCGTGGGGGTTGCCGCAGGGGCTGCCGTGGGGACTGCCGGAGCGCCTATAACTGACGCGGTGTCTGAAGCGCTGCCGAACGATTGACCGGCCGTTGCCGCATTCTTTTGCCCACAGCCGGTTACGAGCAAAATGCCTATTAACGCATATGCAATAAGCGAATATCGATTGATCTTCATGACGAACACCTCAACCTTCATGACTTGAATAATTGCAGCGGATCAACGCGGTAAGCCTGCAGCGCAGGGCCGGCGGAAGCCACAAGGCCGATGCACAGCGTACCCAGCACAAGGAGCCACTCGCCCGGCAGAAACTGCCAAGCCTGCAGCTGCAATCCCGTCCATTCAAACACCGCCTCGCGGCTCAGATGACCGCCGATGTGTCCAACCGCCATCCCTGAAGCAAGACCGATGATAGTGAGAAGAAGCCCCTCCCCGATCAGGGAAGACCATATGAATGTCCGTGATTTGCCGATTAACCGCAGCAGCGCGACATCTTTCTTCCGCTCGTTCACGGCGGCAACCAGCGACAGCAGGATAGCGCTAGCGGCAAGTATAATACAGATGCCCGTTACGACGCTTAGCGCCTGGGCGCCTTGATCGACGACATTCACAACTTCGGCAACGGATTTGCTCGTATAGATGGCCTGTATGTTGCTGAGCTGCCCATATTTCGTTTTGATGGCTTGCGCCCCAAGCAGCGATTTGGGCTTGACCAGGATGGACGTAATTTCTTTCTGCTCCGCAGACTCGCTCTCATGAACCGCCCAAGCATAATCCATCGTCGTGAAAACAGCCCGGTCGTCCGAAGTCATTAGCGGAGGCAAAATACCTACAACGGTATAAGAGAAGCTGTGATGCTCATCTTCATCCTGGCCGTCCTCATGCTCCTCGGCCTCCGCCGCCTCCTTCACGAGGCCGTGTGCACCTTGAAACTTATCGCCAACGTGCAGCCCCAGTGAATCAGCAATATGGGAGCCTACGATGGCATCGCCTAACTTCCCGTACATACGGCCTTGCGCCAGCTTGGTATCCGCGCCGTAGCGGGTGGCGAAATATCCCGCGTCGATGCCGACAATCGGGTAGCCATTGTAATTGTCTCCTGTTGTCATCGCGTAGGCGCTGTCAACGGATTCCTCCTGGCGAATCTCATCCAGCAGAGCGAACGGCACATTTCCCGTCGGCGCCCCGACATGGTAGTACGTGTTAAGCGCAAGTTGGGAAGGGCTGCCTTTGGCGCCGATCGTCACCTCAAACGGACCGTACCCCTTCTCGGCGCCCCGCTCCAAGCCAGCGCTGCATAAGAGCAGAAAGACGACCAAAGCAGCCGTTATACCGACGGAGAACACAGTGAGCAGCGACAAGGTTTTCCGATGAAGGATGTTTCTCCATACTAAGATGATCATTGTCATACGGCGCTTCTCCTTGTTACTTCGTTAATATCGCCGATTTGAACCTGCTTCGGATACATTTCCGCCAGGTGCAAATCGTGGGTAACCGTCACCAGCGTCAACTGCTCCGTCTTGCATATATCGAGCAGCAGCGCCATGACATCGCCGGCTGTTTCCCAGTCCAGGCTGCCTGTCGGTTCATCTGCCAGTACCAGCTGCGGCTTCGTGACGAGCGCGCGAATGATTGCCGTCCGCTGCTGCTGGCCCCGAGACAGCTCATAAGGCATATGATGCTGGCGATCCTTCAAGCCGACCCTTTCAAACCATTCGTCGAGAATCTCTTTGGATTGTTTCTTGCTCCAAGCGGCAGGAAGGACCAGCTCCACGTTCTGCCTGGCTGTCAGTGAGGAAATCAGATGAAAGTCTTGGAAAATATAGCCTACGTGTTCAGCGCGGTATCTGTCCCTGCCGCTTTGGGAGTACGTGTGCAGCGGCATTCCGTTCACCCAGATTTCACCTTCATCCGGTACCATGACGCCGCTCAGCAAGTGCAGCAGCGTACTTTTCCCGCTTCCGCTCGGTCCGAGCAGCGCCACTCTCTCCCCTTGCGCGATCGCCCAATCGGCAACTTTAAGGATGGGCAATTGTCCGTTGTGCATCCTGAATGATTTCGAAATATGTTTCAATTCAATCATCGCTATCCTCCGAATCCGGTACACCCAGATAGATAAAGAGGACAAGGGAAGCGTGATCCCCTGTCCTTCATTATGCTTGCATGCATTAATTTTTGATGATGCGCTCGTTCACGGAATCCCAAGTCATCGCTGTGCCAGTCAGCTTGTTGAAAGCTTCCAGCGGCAAGTACAGTTTGCCGTTGTCTACGTTACCTACGAGGGTGCTCGCAGCTCCGTTCTCTGTTACTGCGCCGGTTTCTACGAGGACGGACAGCTTCTGGCTGCCCTTGGACAACGTAACCGTTCTGGAGGCTTCATCCCAAGCAACGGTGATGTCCAGCGCTTCAGCCAGCGATTTGGCTGTAAACAAGGTTTGATTATCGCGAGTGACTTTGAACAGCGGGTACAAATATTTAGCTTGCAGTTCTTTGGTTACCGCTGCCAGATCGGCGCCGATCACTTGCGCTCCGCTTTTCGCAATATCCGTATTGTCGATGTCGCCTTTAACCAGCGAAGCGATCGGACCGTATGCCCAGACCCCAACATCAACACCTGTGTGGCCATGCCCTGTCCAGCCTACAGCCAGTCTTTTGGAGATGACTGCATTGTATCCGCCGGCGCGGCCGTAAGAGGAACCGTCCCCTTTGAGAATGAGCGCAACCTCTTCATCGGACAAGTCGGTAAATCCGATATTGTCGGCGACAATTTTACGAACATCTTCCGCAGTTTGCGCCGCTTTCAAGAGACTGTCCAGGTATTCATAGGAATGCTTCTGCTTATTGAACAGATCGACGTTCAACTCGTATACGTTGTTGATCCCGAGGGATAAACCGCCTGTCTCGTGGTCAGCCGATACAACGACCGAAGTATTGCCGTCTTTCTTCGCGAAGTCGACCAATGTTTTGAACGTTGCATCCAATTCCAGCAATTCTTGAATGTTCGCCGGCAAATCGTTCGCATGGCCAGCATGGTCGATGCGGCCTTGCTCAACAAGCAGAACGAAGCCGTCTTTATCCTGGGACAGAATGTCCAGCGCCTTTTGCGTCATTTGCGGCAAGCTTGGCGTATTCGCATCGCGGTCAAGCACATACGGGATCTCGTTCATGGCGAACAAACCGAGCGCTTTGTCCGTTGTGGCCGGGATTGCATCCAAGCCTTTTTTATCGAACGCAGTTTGGAAGCCTTTTGCCTCGTAGTCAGGGATAATGTTTTTGTCCGTACGTTTGCCTTTCTCGTCTTTGGTTACGAAATTCGTTTTGCCGCCGCCGAAAATAACGTTCACGCCGCTATTCAAGTATTGCGTAGCAATCGCATTCTGATTGCTGCGTTGACGAACGTGGGACGCCCATACCGCCGGCGTAGCGCCTGTGATATTATCCGTCGACACAAGCCCTGTCGCCTTACCTTGCTTCATTGCCGCTTCGATGATCGAACCGAAAGGCTTGGCCACATCGCCGTTCGAAACGCTGATCGCATTATTGTATGTTTTATTGCCTGTGGAGAACGCTGTCGCTGCCGCTGCCGAGTCTGTAACGGCTCCGGATTCGGATGTGTAAGGGCCCGGCTGAGAGTATGTAGTTGCTTTACCGACGTAATATCCGCCATCCAGCTCTAAACGGTCTTTATTTAAAAACTTTTTGGAGTAGTATCTTGCTGCCGTCACTTCGGCCGGACCCATACCGTCACCGATGAGCACGATCAGATTCTTCGATTGCGCCGCAGCAGGAGCCGCAGGAGCTGCAGGTGTTGCAGGAACAGCAGGTGTTGCAGGTGCCGATGTTTCCGCTGCCGAAGCTGCGCCTGCTACGCTGACCGCCAATACGGAAAGAGTTAAAGAGGAGCTCATGATTTGTTTCAATCGTTTTTTCAAGATGTTTCCCTCCAATAATAGTATTTCACCTTAACTAGCATAAGGCCGATAGATTAAGAGGAAGTTATACCAACGTATTCGCTATGTAAAATATTTCATATACTATTTGCTTAGTGTAAACATCGCAATAAAAAAACACCCCGCGCAAACATTTCAAACAGAACATTCTCTGTCAAAAGTTCGCACGGGGTGCTATGGTTTAATCGCCTAAAAAGGCTCTTTTCATACGTTCGAAAATCGATTGATTTTGCTCATGCGTATGCTCGCCGGTTTGCTTGCCGAATTGGCGCAGCAGATCCTTCTGATCCTCGCTGAGGTTCGTCGGCGTTACGACGACGACTTTGACGTGCTGATCGCCTTGGCCGAAGCCCCGCAGATGCGGCACTCCTTTGCCTTTCAAGCGGAAATACGTGTCGGTTTGCGTGCCTGCCGGAATTTTGAGCTTCACTTTCTCCGTCAGTGTCGGGATCTCGATCTCATCGCCGAGCGCAGCCTGCATGAACGTTAACGGCACTTCGCAGTAAATGTCATTGCCCTCACGCTCGAAAAATTCATGCGATTTGACGCGAATCACGACGTACAAATCCCCTGAAGGGCCGCCGCGCGTACCGCTTTCGCCTTCGCCGGATACGCGAAGTTGTGCACCGTCATCCACACCTGCTGGAATCTTGATGTGAATGGTGCGCTGCTTCTTCACTTTACCGTTGCCGTGGCACGTTCCGCATTTCTCTTTAATGATTTTGCCCGTTCCGTTACACTGCGTACATACGCGGCGGTTCACGATACGGCCGAACGCCGTGTTCTGCACGACTTCCTGCTGGCCGCTGCCATGGCAGCCGCCGCACGTTTCCGGCTTCGTTCCCGGCTTGGCGCCTGATCCGTTACAAGTGTCGCAGTTCTCGGTACGCGGAATATGAATATCGGTTTCTTTGCCGAAGATCGCTTCCTTAAACTCCACCTGCATCGTATATTGCAAATCGTTCCCGCGCTGCGGCGCATTCGGATTGCGCCGGTTGCCGCCGCCACCGCCGAAGAACATATCGAAAATATCGCCGAAGCCGCCGCTGAAGTCTTGGCCACCCATACCCTGGTTCGGATCAACGTGACCAAACCGGTCGTATTGGGCTTTCTTCTGATCATCGCTAAGCACATCATAAGCTTCTTTTGCTTCTTTGAATTTATCTTCCGCATCCGCTGCTTTATTCACGTCAGGGTGATACTGGCGCGCCATTTTACGGTAAGCCTTCTTGATCTCTTCTTGCGAAGCCTCTTTGCCAACCCCAAGTACCTCGTAATAATCACGTTTACTCATTATTCCACTCCCATGTTCAAGACTACCAACGAACGGAAAGTCAAAGCCACGGGAGAACTCCCTTTGGCTTTGACTCATTCGTTCCTACATATCCGGCATTACTCTAGGATATGTTTATTTTTTTTGTTCGTCAACCACTTCATAGTCAGCGTCAACAACATTTTCTCTGCCTTTCGGAGCTTCGCCAGCGCCTGCGCCAGCCGCACCGTCGGCACCTTGTGCTGCGGAAGCTTGCTCATACAGCTTCACGGAAAGCTGTTGGATCACTTCTGTCAGCTCGGCAGTCGCAGCTTTAATCGCTTCGATTTCGTTGCCAGCCAGAGCGGCCGTCACTTTTTCTTTCGCTGCATTCGCTTTATCGATCTCACCTTGGTCGACTTTGTCGCCAAGATCTTTGATCGTTTTGTCAACGGAGTATACGAGCTGATCCGCTTCGTTGCGGGCCTCGACAAGCTCTTTGCGCTGACGATCTTCTTCAGCATGCGCTTCCGCGTCTTTCACCATTTGCTCAACTTCCGCATCGCTTAAGCCGCTGGAGGAAGTGATCGTGATTTTTTGGCTTTTGCCCGTTCCTTTATCCAATGCGGATACGTTCACGATACCGTTGGCATCGATATCGAAGGATACTTCGATTTGCGGTACGCCGCGCGGAGCCGGTGGAATGTCGCCAAGCATGAAGCGGCCCAATGTTTTGTTGCCGGACGCCATGGAACGCTCACCTTGAAGCACGTGAATCTCTACGCTCGTTTGGTTATCCGCATAAGTGGAGAACACTTGGGATTTGGTTGTTGGGATCGTTGTGTTGCGGTCGATCATTTTCGTGAACACGCCGCCTGCCGTCTCGATACCGAGGGACAGCGGAGTTACGTCAAGAAGAACGACGTCTTTCACTTCACCTGTCAAGACACCGGCTTGCACAGCTGCGCCAAGCGCAACGACTTCATCCGGGTTAACGCCTTTGTGAGGCTCTTTGCCTGTCAATTTTTTGATCGCTTCAACAACCGCCGGAATCCGTGTGGATCCGCCGACAAGAACGACTTTATCGATTTGGCTAGTGGAAAGGCCGGAATCTTGCAGCGCTTGACGAGTTGGTCCAAGCGTTCTTTCTACCAGGTGAGCGGAAATCTCTTCGAATTTCGCGCGAGTCAGGTTAAGCTCCAAATGCTGAGGCACGCCGTCAGCTACCGTGATGAACGGCAGGGAGACCGTCGTTGTCAGAACGCCGGAAAGCTCTTTTTTCGCTTTCTCAGCAGCATCTTTCAAACGTTGTACCGCTGCTTTATCTTTGCTAAGGTCGATGCCTTGCTCTTTCTTGAATTCAGCTACGAGGTGATCGATGATCACTTGGTCGAAGTCGTCTCCGCCCAGCTTGTTATCACCGCTTGTCGCTTTTACTTCGAAGAAGCCGTCGCCAAGCTCAAGGATGGATACGTCAAACGTACCGCCGCCAAGGTCGTATACAAGAATCGTTTGGTCTTCGGACTTCTCCAAGCCGTAAGCAAGCGCTGCTGCAGTCGGCTCGTTGACGATACGAAGAACTTCCAGACCGGCGATTTTGCCCGCATCTTTCGTTGCTTGACGCTGGGAATCGTTGAAGTACGCAGGAACCGTGATAACCGCTTGGGTTACTTTTTGGCCCAGGTACGCTTCTGCGTCAGCTTTCAGCTTTTGCAGGATGATTGCGGAAATCTCTTGCGGCGTGTACTCTTTGCCGTCGATCACTTCTTTGTGGTTTGTACCCATGTAACGTTTAATGGAAATAACTGTTTTGTCCGGGTTCGTGATCGCTTGGCGTTTGGCCGTTTCCCCAACGACACGCTCGCCGTCTTTCTTGAAGCCGACCACGGATGGAGTCGTACGGTTACCTTCCGGATTCGGGATAACGACAGCTTCTCCGCCCTCCATTACAGCAACGCAAGAATTCGTAGTACCTAAGTCAATACCGATAACTTTACTCATGTTAAAGCTTCCTCCTTTTGCTCCTCAGGAACATATGGTTAATTTGCGATTTGGTAAAATGATAAGATCTGTTCGCTTCTTATACGCTGACTTTCACCATAGCCGGCCGAATGACTTTATCTTTCAGAATATAGCCCTTCTGCAGCTCCTCAACCACGACGCCTTCCTCGTGCTCGTCGGATTCAACCTGCATCACCGCTTGGTGGAATTCAGGGTTGAACGGCTGACCTACTGCTTCAATTGGCTTCAGACCTTCTGCCGTCAGCAGTTGGTCCATCCCGCGATACGTCATCTCAAGACCTTTGGCCAATGCGTCGAAATCTTTCGTCTCTTTGCTGGAAGCCAGCGCGCGATCGAAGTTGTCAATGATCGGCAGAAGCTGCTCGATCAATTTAAGTGAAGCATATTTGGCGAAATCTTCCTTCTCCGCTCTGGCGCGGCGGCGGAAGTTGTCGAAGTCCGCTTGAACGCGTAATAAACGCTGATAGTTTTCTTCGGCTTGCATACGCACCTTATCAAGTTCGCTTGGCTCCACAGAAGCCTCAGCGCCCTGTTCGCGGGCAACCGCATCTTCTTGATTCTCAGCGGCTTGCTCGTTGTCGGCTGCGTATGTAGTGTTCACGTTTTGCTCTTCTGTTTTGTTTTCAGTACTCAATTGTCCTTCACCTCCTAAACATAATACACCAAAAGTTCGTCTATCGACAGTTTGCCCAGCTTTAGCCCTCTTCAAAAGGCTGCTTCATCTTAATAACCGTATGAATGCGCAGCACGGCGGCAGCAACTTCGCCTGCAGCCTGGAGTGCGTGTATTTTCACATCAGCGGGGTCTACGATGCCCGCTTCCACAAAATCCGCCACTTGACCGGTATCGCAATCGATGCCGAGGCTGTCGGTTTCCAGCGCGATCTGAGCCGCTTTCAGCTCCTCCACCTTCTCAAGCGGATTGTAGCCGGCGTTAACGACAATTTGCGCCAGCGGCTTGCGCAGCGCACCCGCAACAGCGGCAACGCCGAAGCCTTCCATGCCCTTGATCGTCTCGCGAACGCGCTCGAGATCATGGGCCACCGCCATTTCCGCGGCGCCGCCTCCCGGCAAGTACCCGCCGCGTACGGCGGCTTGCACGGCCGAAGCGGCGTCCTTCGCGATGCGCGAGCGCTCATGCGCCGCTTCCCGCGTTGCCGCGCCGACGATCACGGTCACGTGCTGCTCGCCGTGGCCGCCGGCCACGCGCACGCGTCCCAGCCGCTCGTCGTATGCGGCATAGCCTGCGCGGCCTAAAGCCGCGCTCAGCTCGGCGGCGCTCTTGCGCAGCGCCGTGCGCCGCACCGGCCGGGCGCCGGTGTGCTCGCTCAAGTGCTGCATGTCCCGGCGGGACAGCCGCTGCAGCACGATAATCCCATGGTCGGAGCAGAATTGCTCCGCCTCGGGATCTACCCCGCGGTCGGCGGCAATGAGGCCGACCCCTAGCTCCAGCAGCCGCTCCAGCGAGCTGCGGAACTGATCCCTGAGCTGCATATGCCGGCCGAAGCCCGCTTCGGTCACCAGCGATTCCTCGCTGACCGCCTCAGGCTCGAGAGCATCGTGCAGCACGAGGATCCGGGTATCTCGGCGCTCCTGCTCGAGATGCAGGTTCATCGGCTTCTGGTTCAGCAGAATGCCGGTCCATACCTCGCTGATCGCCTCTTCGTGGGCGATCACGCTGTCGGCGAAGCGGTAGCCTTCTTCGCGAAGCTTCGCCTCGCCGACCGCTTCGGCCGCCTGCACGATGAGCCGCGCGATATCCGCCTGCTCCCGGCCCGCCGTGATGGCGATGCGCTGCAGCGCGCCGTCGTTTAATCCGGCGAGCGGTCTGCTGCGGCGCTGCAGGCTGGCGGTCGCCAGCTCGATGCCTTGCAGCATCCCGCTGACGACTTTCGCGACAGGGACGCCGCGCGTAACCTGGGCGACGCCTTCTTGAACGAGCGCCCCGGCCAGCACGGTAGCCGTTGTCGTACCGTCGCCGATCTGCCGCTGCTGGCTGCGCGCAACTTGAATCATCAAGCGCGCCGCAGGGTGCGAAACATCCATCTTCTCTAGGATGGTCACGCCATCGTTCGTGATGATCACTTCACCCTGCCCGCCAACTAGCATCGTGTCCAAGCCTTTGGGACCTAGTGTCCCCTCGACCGCCGAGCAGATCGCCCGGACGGCCGCGGCATTATTCACTAAGGTTGAGTAGCGTTCTTCGCCCTCTCCCTGTACCGTTTTGATTCCACTCATTTGCCATACCAACGTCCCATGACGTCTTCCATTTGCTTGGATAAATGATGCATCAAAGAAATAACCCGGGCATATTCCATCCGCGTCGGCCCCAGAATTCCGATCGTGCCGAGCGGCTGTCCGCCAATCGCGTAAGACGCTGTTATTAATGAACAATTATTAATGGCTTCAATACTATTTTCAGCACCGATTTTGATCTCGATGCCTTCATTAGAAGGTGTAAACAATTTGATTAATGTCGGCGCTTCTTCCAATAGATCAAAAATGCTCTTCACCTTTTCAACATCTTTAAACTCAGGCTGCATCAGCATATTGGTCATACCGCTAAGAAATACCCGGTCCTTGTCGTCGCTGTTAATCACGCTCTCTACGACGGCGAGAAGCTCCTGGTAGCCATTCACATACTTGCTAAGCTCGCTGGAAACTTCGTTATATAACCTTGATTTGAACTGGATCAGCGGTACGTTCTTCAGCTTGGCGTTCAAAATGTTCACGACCTTCTCGATCTCAGACATTCGGATGCCTTCAGGAATCGTGACCGTTCTGTTCTCCACATGGCCGGTATTCAAAACAATGATCGCAACCGCCGTCGTATCCGTCAGCGGAATGATCTGCAAATGCTTCAGCGTCGTGCTGAACACTTCAGGCCCAAGCACGATGGACGTATAATTCGTAAGAGAGGAGAGCATGCCAGCCACATGCTGAATAACCCCTTCCATCTCTTGAATGCGTTCGGCGAATGCGCCTTTCAACGAATTCAAATCATTCTCATGCAGAGTTCCATGCTGCAGCAAGTGATCGACATAGTAGCGATAACCTTTGTGCGAGGGAATACGGCCTGCGGACGTATGGGGCTGTTCCAAGTAACCCATCTCTTCGAGATCGGACATTTCATTACGGATCGTGGCCGGACTAAACCCGACATTTCCCCGCTTCGAAATACTTCTTGAACCAATCGGTTCAGCAGAACGAACATAATCATCGATGATCGCACTCAAAATCATGCGCTGGCGTTCTGTCAACATCAAATACCCCTCCTCTTCACAACATGGTGTTAGATCACTTTCGTTAGCACTCGTATTTAGTGAGTGCTAAATCCTAATACAAAAATAACAGACCCTAAGGTCTGTTGTCAAGTCAATCCAATCGTTTAAGTACGGCGATTTCATCGCAGCAATACTGCTTTTTGCAATGCATGCAATCTTTCCAAACCTTCTCCGGGAAAATCTCTTTCGGCACGAGGGAAAATCCATTTTTCTGGAAGAAAGCGACCTCATAGGTCAGCGCCATGACCTTCACAATGCCTTGGCTTCTCGCTTCCTCTACCAGGAAATCAACCAGCTTACCGCCGATCCCCTGCCCTTTGTAACCAGGCGTCATCCCCAGCGAGCGAATCTCGACAAGGTCCGGACCCAGCCGCGTCAGCGAACCGCAGCCAATGAGCGTGCCATCGTGCTCGGCGACAACGAAGGTGTCGATCTGCTCCTGAAGCATCTCCTTCGTACGCGGCAGCATAATCCCCTGCTTCGCGTAGCCTTGTATAATATCATAAAGCTTCTCGATATCGTCGATTGAAGCTTTTCTTACGAGAACTGTAGTTGATGAATTCAAGGTCATCCGACATCCCACCAATCGCAACAAAATGCATAAAACCCACGCTAGCGCTCTTGCGGGCTTACCGCTGAAACGCTTGTGGATTCATGAATAAATATACAACAAAGCGTATATTTGCACAAGGGATTTTTTTGCAGCTTCTTCCGTTAATTTATGATAGGAATGAAGCAAACACTTCGTTGCCCAACAAGATGCCCTGCTTCGATAAACGATAGCCTTCCGGCGTTTGCTCGAGCAGCTTCTTATGCAGCCACCCTTGCAGCGTCTCACCGAATTGCGATTCGATCGACGTACCGAACTGAGCGGCGAAATCCGCGCTGCGCACCCCTTCCAACAGGCGCAGGCCGACCATCATGAAGTCTTCCATCGCTTCCTGCCGCGTGACCTCGAATTGCTCCATGACCGGCAGACCCGCATGGGTCGCGTCGATATACGGCTGAATGCCTTTGATATTCACATGACGCTGTCCGTTCATATAACCGTGAGCTCCGGCACCAAGCCCGTAGTAGTACCGGTTGCGCCAATACATCGTATTGTGCCTGCTCTCCCGTCCCGGTTTGGCGAAATTGCTGATTTCGTACTGCTTATATCCCGCGTCTTCTAACCGCTTCATAATCAGCTCGTACATGTCCACTTCTTCGTCTTCGCTGGGCAGCGGCAGCTGATTTTTGTTATAGAGCGTATGGAACAGCGTATTCTCTTCTACTTTCAAGCTATATATCGAATAATGCTGCAAATCAAGGGACAACGCTTCATCCAATGTCGCCTGCATGATTTCGACGGTTTGCTTCGGAAGTCCGAACATCAAGTCAATCGACAAATTATCGAAGCCCAGCTTCTTCGCATTCTCAATGCTCCGGTGCACATCGTCCGTATTATGAATACGTCCGATCGCGGCCAAGAGTTCATTGTTGAAGGACTGCACGCCGAACGATATCCGGTTGACGCCGCCTTCTTTCATCACTGCCAGTTTATCCTCGTCCGTCGTTCCCGGATTGGCCTCCATTGAGAATTCAACCTCATTCGGATCCGCCGGGAAATACGTTCGAACCATGCGCAGAAACCGCTCCATTTGGTCCGGGAGCAGTACGGTCGGCGTTCCTCCGCCGACGAATATCGTCTCCACCTTGGCAGGCGGATATTGGCCTACCGTCAATTCCATCTCCCGCTCCAGCGCGTCCAAATATTCCATGACGGGCTGGCCCTTCAGCACATAGGAATTAAAATCGCAATAATGGCATTTGTTCGTGCAAAACGGGATATGAATGTACACCGCGGTCGCAGCGCCATGATTGGTTTGAGCTGTATGAGTCACTACCATATGGGTTTATTCCTTTCTGACCTATCAATGGATAAAAAGCCAAGGGACAGAATTCTCTGCCTCCCCGGCTTCTTATTCGTGTGAGCCTATTCGTCTATTTTCAGTACAGCCATGAACGCTTCTTGCGGCACCTCTACACTGCCGACCTGCTTCATGCGCTTTTTACCTTCTTTTTGCTTGTCGAGCAATTTCCGTTTCCGGGAAATGTCGCCGCCGTAACACTTGGCGAGTACGTTCTTGCGCATCGCTTTAACGGTTTCGCGGGCTACGATCTTCTGCCCGATCGCCGCTTGAATCGGCACCTCGAACATTTGGCGAGGAATCAGATCCTTCAGCTTATCGCAAATGATTTTGCCGCGGTTGTACGCGGAATCACGGTGAACGATGAAGGATAGGGCATCGACTTGTTCGGAATTCAGCAGGATATCCATCTTCACGAGATTGGAACGCTTATACCCGGACAGCTCGTAATCGAAGGAAGCATACCCCTTCGTTCTTGACTTCAGCATGTCGAAGAAATCGTAGACGATTTCGGACAACGGAATGTCGTACGTCAATGTAACACGGTTGGAATCCAAATACTCCATGTTCAAGTACTCGCCGCGCTTACCTTGGCACAGATCCATGATAGTGCCTACGAAATCATTCGGTACAATGACGGAAGCTTTCACGTAAGGTTCTTCCACAAAATCAATACGCTGCGGATCCGGGTAATTGGACGGGTTATCGATATCCATCACATCGCCATTCGTTAAGGTAATTCTATAAATAACGCTTGGCGCCGTTGTAATGAGCGGAATGTTAAACTCACGTTCGATACGCTCCTGTATAATCTCCATATGCAGCAATCCCAAGAAGCCGCAGCGGAAACCGAAGCCCAAAGCCGTCGAGGTCTCAGGTTCGAAACGAAGCGAAGCGTCGTTGAGCTCCAGCTTCTGCAAAGCTTCGCGCAGATCGTTATAATCCGTCGTTTCGATCGGATACAGTCCGCAGAACACCATCGGGTTAATCCGGCGGTAGCCCGGCAGCGGCTCAGGCGCTTGGCGGTCCGCTTCGGTTACCGTGTCCCCGACCCGCGTATCTCCGACATTTTTGATGCCGGCCACGATAAAGCCTACATCTCCGACTTCAAGCGATGGAACGGAAGACATTCTCGGTTTGAATGCTCCTACTTCGATAACTTCGAACGTCTTGTTCGTTGCCATCATTTTGATTTTGGAGCCTGCTTTGATCGAGCCATCAACGACCCGGACATACACGATAACGCCTTTGTACGCATCGTAATGGGAATCGAAAATGAGCGCTTTAAGCGGATTGTCCGGGTTGCCCTGCGGAGCCGGCACTTTTTGACACACTTGCTCAATAATCTCTTTGATCCCGATACCGGCCTTAGCCGAAGCTAATACAGCCTCGCTGGCGTCAAGTCCGATGACGTCCTCGATCTCCTGCTTCACCTTGTCCGGATCGGCGCTTGGCAAATCGATTTTATTAATGACAGGTAATATTTCCAGATTGTTGTCCAATGCCAAGTACACGTTAGCGAGCGTTTGCGCTTCGATGCCTTGAGCCGCATCCACAACGAGCAGCGCTCCTTCGCAAGCGGCAAGGCTTCGGGATACCTCATAGGTGAAGTCGACGTGCCCAGGCGTATCGATCAAATTGAGGATATAATCAACGCCGTCGTCTGCACGGTAGTTCAGTCTTACCGCCTGCAGCTTGATCGTAATCCCGCGTTCCCGCTCCAGATCCATTTGGTCGAGGACCTGGTCCTGCATTTCCCGGGACGACAGCGCTCCCGTATATTCCAAAATGCGGTCGGCCAAAGTCGATTTGCCGTGATCAATATGAGCGATAATTGAAAAGTTTCGAATTCTTGATTGTCTTTCGCGAATGTCAGTCATGCTAACGTATTAACCCCCACAACATGCAAATAATTTTCATTATAGCAGTTGTGGAGAGTTGCAGCAATGTACGAGTCCTAACCTTTCCCTAATACCGCGTCAAATAGCGACACAAACAGCTTGATGCCGTGATGGGAAGCGATTTGCAGCAGGTCGCCGAGCTTGTTGCCGACATGATTCAAGGAATCGTCGTGATCGGCAACGGGCTCCGCCGTTTTGGCCGCATCCGGCTTCGGCGTCGCCTTGGATTTCGCAGCCGCCTCTTCTTTGCCCGGTTGCGATGAGGCCGTTCTGGCAGGCGCCGCGGCGCCGGCAGCAGACGTTGTCGTTTTGCCGGCCGGCTTCACCGATTCCTGCGGAGCTTTGGAGGCCGGTTCAGCGCCCTGGATCCGTTCCATTCCGCTGGAGGCCAGGCTGACTCCGAACAAAATGCAGAACAGCAGCAGCAATCCGAATAAGCCTACTTTAATATAAAACTGCCTCAGCTTCATGGAAAAGACCCTCCCTCGGGTTATCGTTTATGATTGCTTCGGGCTTGCCGCCGGAGCATCTACTTTCTTCGCGTTCAGGATGACTTCCGAGATCGCTTCCGCCAGCCAGTCCGTCGTGCGGTAGCACTCTTCCAAGGTGTTGTAAGGACCGCCGACTTCGATCAATATATTGTTGGGCGAAAAGTTCTGATTGTATAAGCCGTTGCCTTCGCTCGCTTCCTTCGCGTGAATCCCCTTGGAAATACCGGGATGCTTCGCTTCCAGCACTTGATGAATTTTGTTGGCGAATTCCTCATTCTTCTTCCAGTTCGGGTTTTTCCCCCCGATAATGAAATACACTTGCGCATAGTCGACGCCGTCGATCGTCGCGGTCGTCTTGTTGCGGGCCGCCGAATCGCGGTGGATATCGAAATAATACTGCAAGTCCGGATGCTGGACGGCAGCTTCCTGCAGCGTCTTCAAAGAATATTTGTAGGAGTACGGATATTCGAAATTTTTCACCGTGCTCGGATATACGGTTGTGGAATGTACGGCGCCGATGCCGTCTTTCTCCAGATTTTGCGCTAACCGTTGGCCGACGGAGATGATATTGACTTTGTCGCTGTAAGCTTTGTCCGGGTTGGTCACCCCTTTAAGCTCCGGCAGGAAGGATTCATTGCTATGCGTTTGATAGATGAAAGCGATGTTGTCGCCTGCTGTCTTTGGCGGCTGTCCCACAGGACTGACGATCGGATTCGTTGAAGCTGTTGGCGCAGGTTCGGGCGATGGCGCAGGGAGCGGATTCTTCGCCTCTGCTTGCAGATCCGTCGTCCCCGGATTGTAATCGACGGGCTCGCTCGGATTCGATGCGCTGCCTTTTACGAGGACCGTCGTTTTGTTCGTATCCATCCCCGGCACCTCGCTCGCTACCAGACTCTTGGGGTCGCTTGGGTTAATGTCTGTCAGAAACTGAAAGGCGAAGTGAAAGACGTTATGCTGGGAGAAAGTGAATTTCTTCTGGTCTTTATTCAGATGTGGCACTTCCATGCCGATCATATCGATAAAAAACTGGTTCGTGACGGAGGCGGCCAAGCTCTTCATGGAAGAAACCGGCGAGGTCGTAATCACTTTATTTTGCAAGTAACCGCCTACACCGATAAGAACGAAAATGGCTAGGGTCGCTGTGCTGAGAATAAAAAACGTTTTTCCGACGGAACTGGCGCTCTGAAACGTTTTTCGAACTTGGCTGAGATTGAGTGTGGCGGATGTCCATTTCATAGTCTGATTCCTCCTAAACTATCTTAATTCAATCTATGAATTGAGCCCCGTCGATAGAACCCGGAACGATAGTTTTTTTTGATAGAGGAGTTTGATGGGCACCCTGTCCTGTCCACATCCGCTTCTGAGCCGACGGGAGAACGGCCATAGGCTTACTTGCCGCTGACGGCGTCCCTCCCCGGAAAAGCGCAAAAAAAAGAACCCCTTGCGGGGTTCTTACGTTTCCTGGTTACATGCAGCTCCTATGATCAAGCAAGCGATTCGAAATCGAAGGTGCCTTTGGCCACAATCGTGACCCCGCTTGTTTCTTTGAGAACGGTAGGACCGGTATATAATTTAAGCAAGCTCTTATCGCTTGCCTTCTTTGCCGTCTTGGCGGTTAGCCGGTTACGAGCTTTCTTCATGTGCTTCAGCATATAGAATCCTTCCTTTCACAATGGATTTGAGTGAAGACACAAGCTTCGCATTGCGTTCCGACAACTCCATCATCACTTGATGATGATGACGCGGCGGAATATCCGCCCTTGTTTTGAAATGTATGGAGGAAACGATCGTCGGATGCAGCTTCACGCAATAAATATATTCGAACTCGCCGTCATCCTTGTCTCTGGCGCGTCCGAGAATGATGTTCGTATCCTTGCTGCGATAGCATTCGGCCAAATAACTCGCAGGATCGCTGACGTTAAAGCTGTGATTATGGCTGACTTGACCCGCGCGGCCAAACTGCCGCAGTGTCACGCCGTCGTCAAGAAGCTCGAACAGTGTGGCTGCCGTCACTTCTTGAAGCTCAATTATACCACAATTGGTATCAAATGTCTTATGGAATTTATCCAAAACCCGGTCGTAATCCACACTGGAAACGCTGAGCGAGTCCAACGCATCGAAGAGAAAGCTGCGGATCGCCTCATTTTTTTTCATATCGGATGGCTTATGCCGCTTCTTGTGAGCGGAGATGCTGCTCTTGAGCGGGTATAGATGCGGCCCTGCGAGCTCCGCAACGTCCCGGTCCGACTGCTTGTCATCGATTCTGAGCGGACTATAGCCTTCGAGAAATTCGGGCAATTCAAGATCCTTGGACAGGATCAGGAATGTTCGGCTGTGCCCCAGCTCCCCGATGCAGAGCCCAAGCAGCACCAAAAGATTTTCGTATGTCCCGGAATGCCCGCTGTCCTCCGACGTCATGATCAGAAGAGCGAAATCGGAATCTTCCAAATGCCTTTTGAGCATTTTCAATTTATGCTGGGACGCTGCCAGAACACCTTGGTTCAACACCGTCGCATCGGAAATAGAAGCTAGCTGAGATTGATAGAATTCGCCCCATAGCTGACTGGCTGCCGAGCAGCCGATGAATATTTTCGGTTTCATCGGGCTCTCAGTCCTAACTCCTTCACCATCCGCTTCACCGTATAAACAGCAGGTCCCAGTCCCGCCATGAGGCCGGAAGGATGATCCGGCTTGTACGTAAGCGGTGTCAAGCCAAGCAAGTCCGAAGCGATATGTAGGCTTTCTTTCTCCGGAATCAGAAAATACGTTCTCTCCAAGCCGATCTGCCCAATGAATAAGCCAAGCTCCAGAATGACATTATCCCGCACCGTACTGACGACCGAATCTCTTAATAGAGTCAGATCGTCTCCACGGAAGACGAAAATAGCGAAATCGCTGGATTGAGCCTGCTTGATCAGTGGAGCTAACGTCGTTTGCGAAGGAGGGAACAATAATTGACTCCAAACCGTTACGTCACAGGAAAAATGAAGGTTAGACTGCAAAGCCTCTGCTACGTCGATACTCTCGGCAGAGGACCCTATGAAAAGCTTAGCCAGCGGTGTGCTGCTCATAGAAACCACTTCCTCATCAAATGGTGATGGTCAGTTACTTCGACACTTCCCATCTTTTTCCTGCCGCACACAAAGAAAGAACTGTTCCCACTGCAGTCCGCGGTCCCAGTTCTCGTTCAAATATTAATGCGTATAGGCTGCTACATTCTCGACACTTACCGCCTCATGCAGGGCGGCGTTGAGCCCGCTGGCAATGATGTTGGCGATATCTTCAATGAACTGGTCGATTTCTTTGGGCGTAACTAGCAGATCGTGCCCAACAGGATTCAGCACTTCTTTGACCAGTTGCAAGCGTTCATCCTCGTGAATATTGTCCAATAGGCCCAGAATTTGACCTGTATTGCTCGTTTGCTCGCTGAAATGCTTATGCATCAAATCGAAGGCGTTATTCACGATCGTGGAAGCATAAACGACCGTAGGAACCCCAATGGCGACTACAGGCACGCCTAAATTCTCTTTCGTCAATCCTTTACGCTTATTGCCGATGCCCGACCCCGGATGAATGCCCGTATCGGCAATTTGAATGGTCGTATTCACGCGGTCGAGCGATCTGGAGGCAAGCGCGTCGATGGCAATGATGAAATCAGGCTTGGATTTCTCCACGATCCCCAGTACGATATCGCTGCTCTCAATGCCCGTCGTTCCCAGCACTCCCGGTGCTACCGCACTGACCGGCCGGTAGCCCGGACTGACATCATTAGGCATCAGTTCGAAGAAGTGCCGTGTCACCATCACATTGTCGACGACAAGCGGGCCGAGCGCATCCGGGGTCACATTGGAATTGCCGAGTCCGATAATCAGTGCCTTGGCATTCTTAGGAATCCCGATCTCTTGTAGAAATTGCTCGAACTCCTGTGCCAGCTTCGTCGCCACCCGATCTTGCAATTGCGAATCTTTCTCTCGAAGTGCGGGAACTTCTATCGTTATATAGTGACCGAGAAGCTTCCCTAGGGCTCTGGAGCCTTCTTCGTTCTTTACATTGATCTTGGTGACGCGTATACCGTTCTCGCGTACCGATTCCTGTTCAATCCCCGGTATCGGTTGCCCTTGATTGGCAGCTGTAGCCATATCCCGCGCATCCAGCGCAAGATCCGTATGTGTATTAAAAGAGCCTAAGTCCATAGAAGTTCCCCTTTCTCAGGTACATTGCATCTCTTATTGTGCGACGATTCGAATTCCCTTATGCAAAAGTGATGACCACTGAAAACCTATTGACAGGTCTTGCAATTTCAATTGTTGCATGGTAGAATACTTAAAGTTGTCAGCAAACATACAAATGTAACGTTGAACCGTGTTTTGTAAGTAGGAGGTGAATTTCATGCCAAACATTAAATCCGCTATTAAACGAGTAAAAGTTAGCGAAAAGCGCCGTCTTCGTAACGCTTCCCAAAAGTCCGCTCTGCGTACTGCTGTGAAAGCTTTCGAAACAGCTCTTACCCCTGAAGCTCTTGTTACTGCTTCCAAGAAACTTGACAAAGCAGCTTCTAAAGGTTTAAT
Organism: Paenibacillus sp. MAHUQ-63; assembly: GCF_028765165.1. Taxonomy (GTDB): domain Bacteria; phylum Bacillota; class Bacilli; order Paenibacillales; family NBRC-103111; genus Paenibacillus_E. The sequence goes on from NZ_JARADB010000003.1 coordinate 86,280, forward strand.
CCATAAAAATGCCGCTAACCGCAAGAAGTCCCGTCTGGCTAAAAAGCTGAACGCTCTTACGGCCCAAGCGTAATACAAGGACATAAAAGCAAAAGTCCAGTTCTCCTCGGAGTGCTGGACTTTTTACTATTCCCTTCTTAGGCAGCCAGCCTAAGAAGGAACATTTCTAATCCTAATACTTTGTCGATTCTGCCGGTCTTCATCTGAAAGTCAAGATCGGCGAGCTGGGACATAATGTCGCTCAGCTTCTCCGTATTGTACCTTCGGGCTTGTCCTTCGGCCACCTTCACCGCGAACGGATGCAATCCGATCTGCGAAGCCATCTGCTGTTGGGAGTATCCCTGCTTGCTCAGCTCTTTGACCTGCAGCATGATGCGGAACTGCCGCGCAATGAGCGCTGCGATCTTGATAGGCTCTTCCCGCTGCTTCAGCAGCTCCTCGAGAATGACGAAAGCCCGCTCCAGCCTCACATTCACGATGTCTTCGATCAGAATGAACACGTTCTGCTCCGCACTGCGCGCTACGAGCTTATCAATCACGTCAGCCGTTGCTTCGCTGCCTGCTCCAACGAATAACGAGATCTTCTCGATCTCGGCCGATAGAGCTTGCAAATTGCCGCTTGTATACAGAATCAGCAAGTCGGACGCTTCCTGCGTGAAAGAGAAGCCCCGCTGCCGCGCTTGGGCCGCGACCCAATGCTGCAGCTCCTCCGCGCTAAGCGACAGGAAAGGCACGGCCGCTTCCATTTCTTTGAGCGCTTTGACGATTTTCTTCCGCTCATCCAATTTATCGGCGTCGACCGTAAAAACAACAACGGTATGATCGGCGGGAGACTTCAAATAATCCGTTAGCCGGTCGAGATGATGCTCGATCTTCGTGCTTTCCTTCGCTCCTGTAAAGAACAACGCATTCTTGGCGATCACGAGCTTCCTCGGCACCATGAAGGGCAGCGTCTCCGCATCCTCCAGCACCGCGGAGAGCGGTGTCTCGCTTAAATCGAATTTGCTTACCGCAAATTCTCTCAGCTCCGGATCGATGAGGGAATCCGTCAGCACTTGGATAAATTCTCTCATCTTATATTTCTCGGGACCGTAGCACAAATAGACGGGTGCCTGGCGCCCTGCTTGTATATCTTTCAGTGCTCTCTTCGCATCCATAGCTGGCGTCCACTCCTCGCTATCATTTTACCAACAACAAAGGGATTACGTCAAAGCCCGAAGACCTTGAAGCAATCCCTCTGTTTGTCTATTTAAACACCGGCGAAAGGCTCTAGAAACCTTAAGCCATGTGGACGAACCCCCAAAGCATACACTACGCTTCCGTCTCTATAACATACGCAGAAGCCGCCTTGTTGGTGCGTTCTTGACACAAATTTACGGAGTTTCTTCTGTTTTGAGGTTCACATCGATGCGCATCATATGCAGCGAACCGCCGCTTTGGACCTGATAGAATAGTTTATCGTCCTTGGACCATTCCAGTAACGTAATCTGGTCTTCCGGCTGCCAGGCCTTCTTAGAGGCGAATACAAGCTCGCCTGTTGTGCTGTTGCGAATGACAACATGCTGATCCTCCACGGCCGCACTCAAAGTGCCGGAGGCAGATTTGAGCATGTTCTCGTGAGTAGGGACCGTCAAGGAGAAAACTCCGCCGCGCTGATCCGCATCGGCGCCTTTCTTCGCGACTTGATTTCGTTCAGGCGTCCCGGCTGCGGGAGTGGGCTGCGGCGTTAACGACGGCGATGGCGTTGACGATGGAGTTGACGCGACCATGTTCTTGTTCGGCGCACCCTGACCGGAAGCCGGGCTCGTCGGCGCCGTTTCCGTATTCTTAGCCACTTTATCCGCAGGAGCGTCCTTCATACGTTCAGGCGCTGTTGTGGACGGATCGACTTGTGAGGCATCCTTGGCATCATCCGATTTGGACATCTTGATCGCGTCCGGCTTCTCCAGATTCGCATCTGTTGTAGCTTGCGGACCTGAGCTTCCCGAATCGGAATTGTGCGTCTCCTGCTTATCCGTTCCACTTGCTCCGCCTGCGCTTGCATCTGCTGCGGGAGCTTCGGTTGCTGCGGCGCCGGCATTCGGAGTTTCGGCTTTCTTCATATTACTTCCGTCTGGAAGATTGCTTCTCAGTTCGGAAGAAGCTGCGCTGCGTTCTTCCGCTTGACGCGACATCGGCAGCACGCTATCTGCATTATCCAGTACAGGCTGCTTCATATTGAATACGAAGAAGCCAAGAATGAGACCTGCGGCCACGACGCCGCCGGCGAATTTCCAGGAGAACTGCGAGCCAAATCGGCGTGTCCAAGGGAGTTTGGTAGTCTGTCCTCGTTCATTCTGTCTCACATCCGGTGTAACGACAGCTGCCTTGTCGGTAATGGACGCCGCGGCACCACGATCTATTTCTGCTAGCTGCGGCAGGATTGCATCGACCAAACTGTATGGAGGAACAACCTTCGGTAGTTGCGTCAAATCATCGGATAATCGTTGTAATCGTTCGAACATTTCAGCACAGTCTAAACAGTACTCCAAATGAGCGTGTAGCTCATCTTCTTCTTGCGAATTCAGGTCTCCATCCAGCTGTCTTTGCATGAGTTCCATCACCTCTTGACAAATCATCCCCGAACACCTCCTTTCTGATATTCTTGGAGCAGCGATTGCAACTGCTGTCTGGCTCGAAATAAGTAAGACTTCACCGTATTAAGCGGTAAATTCAATGATTCGGCAATTTCATGATACGAAAAGTCCTGCAAATAACGGAGAACAACAACAGATCGATGGTGCTCGGGAAGCTTATCGATTGCCTCTCGAATGTCTTTGGCCAGATAGCCAGACATAATTTCATATTCAACATTGTGCTCTGCAGTAAACGTCATATCATGCTCATCAATAGAAACCGTAGGTTTCGCCTTGCGAAATTTATCGATGCAGATGTTCGTTACAATCCGCTGTACCCACGTCTTGAACTGAGCTTTTTCTTCGTATGAATTAATTTTGGTATAAATGCGCAGAAGCGCTTCCTGTGACGCATCAAGAGCATCCTGTTCATTATTCAAAATATAATAAGCGGTTCGGTAGACGTGAGACTCAATTTCTCGCAATAGGGTAATGAGTGCATCACGGTCACCGGCTTGAGCTCTTTTAACCAGTTCGGGTGCTACCACTGGGATCCCTCCCTCTTGCAATCTTACAGACGCAAGAACGTCTCATAATGTTGCAACTCTTTTAGAATAAAATAAAAAGTCAGTTCGCAACTACCAGAATAACAAATTTTGCTTCGTTAATACACCTGTTAGACGCATAAAACTCGGATTAGTTTTACTTCTCATCAAAGGATCCGTCCAACCCCTTTCCCGGTTCGGTCAAATCAACTCCATTTTAAGCCATTTTGGCCGTACGGAAAGTACTATGTTTGTGTAGTACCTTCATATCCCGAGTAATTCTGGGGAAAGTGGTAAATATTACAGAGAAGGTATCCCAAACGCGGAGGACTTTCCCATGTTCAAACAGTTATTCGGCAGAAGGCGCATGCAGGGCAGCTACAGGACAGTCTCCAGAGAGAACAGTGTGAATGCGGAAGAGAATAAAGTGCTGCATCCTGGCCTGCAGGATAATCTGTCTACCATTAAGACAATTTTGCATGAGCCGAGCGATCTTGTCGTCCGACAATTTATGGTAGGCCAAGAGTACCCTTGCGCAGTTGTCTTTATCGATGGCCTGGTGGATACCACACTTGTCAATGAACAGCTCATACATCCGATGCTTCATTCTTTCGACCAGTTGGTCAGTTCGCCGCAGGACCTGCTGAATACGCTAATCGAACAGGTATTAACAGCCTACGAGATGGAAACCGGAGAACTCCTGGATGACGCATTGTTAGCCCTGCTGTCGGGAAATACGCTGATTTTATTGGATCATATCTCGCAGTACATCGTCATCTCCACATCCGGCTGGAAAACGAGAGCGATTGAAGAACCGCAGACGGAATCCATCATCCGGGGGCCGCGGATGGGATTTACAGAAGACTTGCGGATGAATACGGCGATGATCCGAAGAAGAATCAAAGAAACGAATCTCGTCTTCGATACTTTTCAAATAGGACGCAGAGCGAAGAGGAAAGTGATCCTAACGTACGTTGCGGATATCGTCCATCCGGACTTGATCAAAGAAGTTACGAGACGCATCCAGAGTGTCGATATGGACGATATCGAAGGGTCCGGCTTCTTGGAACAGTGGATTACGGACAGCTTCCTCAGCCCCTTCCCCGTCATTCTGAATACGGAGCGGCCGGATAAAGTGTCGGGAGCGCTGCTCCAAGGCCGCGTTGCCATACTCGTTGACGGTGATCCGTTTGCACTCATATTGCCGATTACTTTCTCTTCCAGCTTGCAGTCGCCTGAGGATTATTATCAAAACTGGCTCATTTCCACGCTGACAAGGGTACTTCGCTTGATCTCGGCATTCATCGCCACGTTCCTGCCAGCACTCTATATTGCGCTGCTGGAGTTTCACCACGGCATGATACCATCCAAGCTCGCTTTCTCCATCGCCGGTGCAAGGGAAGGCGTCCCTTTCCCCGCGGTCATCGAAGCCTTCGTCATGGAATTTACGCTTGAGCTGCTAAGGGAGGCGGGGCTTCGACTTCCGAAGCCGATCGGGCAGACGATCGGCATCGTAGGAGGTCTCGTTATCGGAGAATCCGCGGTTGCCGCGGGGATGGTAAGTCCCGTTATGGTTATCGTCGTTGCCGTTACCGCGATAGCTTCCTTCTCTTTGCCTTCGTATTCGTTCGCCATTTCCTTACGCGTCATGCGCTTTGGCATCATGTTGATCGCCTCATTCTTGGGGCTATACGGCATTATCCTAGCCTACATCATGATCAACATCCATATTGTAAACCTGAAAAGCTTCGGAATCCCGTATTCCACGCCCTTTGCACCAATGTTCATCGGAGATTGGAAAGATCTCGTGCTGCGGGCTCCGCTGCATTTCATGAAGAAACGGCCGAAGATGCTTCAAACCAATAATGAGGACAGAATGAAAGTTGGGAGGAAAGACGAATGAAGTCATTTGAGTACGGGGATAAAGAAATAAGCGTTCTAGACATAGCCATCACCGTGTCCTCAATGATTATCGGTGTCGGCATCCTCATGCTGCCCCGGGAGCTGGCCAATACGGTGCACGGTTCTGATGGCTGGATATCCATGCTTGCCGCTGGCTTATTAGCTATAAGCGTAGGCTGGGCTTTAGCCAAAATCGCTACGCATTTCTCTAAGCAAGGCTATTATGCCTACGCATCCGCAGCTGTGACGAAGCCGATCGCTTTCATCGCCGTACTCGGGCTTTCTCTCTACTTTCTCTCCTTTTGCGCTTATGAAGCGAGGGCGATTGCGAATATCGCCAAGCAATATTTATTTGAAACGACTCCGGTTGAAGTCATTGCTTTCGGGTTCTTAATGGTGAACGTCTACGCGGTTTCGGGAAGCCGGGTCGGTTTGATTCGTTTGAACATTTTGTTCATCCCGATCGTCTTGTTCGTCACGATTATCGTTTTATTGTTTAGCTTAAGCATGGTGGACGCCAAAGAATTGAAGCCTTACATTACAACGGATTGGAAATCGCTGGCATCAGCTATGAAAACGACGGCGTTCTCACTTCTCGGCTTTGAGGTCGTCCTCTTCTATATTACGATGATGAATAAGCCTAAGGGCGCTCCGAAGGCTGTCGTCATCGGTATATCTTTACCGATCATCCTGTATACCGCTATTTATCTGGTATGTGTCGGGGTATTCACGCAAATGGCCTTGCCTGAGATCACTTATCCGGCCGTGGAGCTTGCGAAGGAAATGCAGGTCCCGGGCGAATTTTTCGAACGCTTCGAGTCCATTTTTTTTACCATTTGGATCATGGCTGTATTTACAACGACCGTCATGGCTTACGACTGCGCGATCTACGGCCTTAAGTCCTTATTCGCAAAGCCCAAACATCAAACATGGGTATTCATGCTCAGTCCCATCATATATTTGTTGTGTATGTATCCGAAGAACTTGTCCGATTTCGGTCGAATTAGCACGTTCATCAGCTACACCGGTTTTGTCATTAGTATTTTAACTCCGATCTCTATTCATCTGGTGGCCAAGCTTCGGGGAGTGAAGAGTGATGCTGCCTAGACAACTAGCAAGTACCCTAATCTTGTGCTGTACGCTGACATTATTGACAGGCTGTTGGGACCGGGTGGAGATCGACCAACGCGGCTTCGTTGTCGGAGTCGGCGTGGATAGTCCGGGAGATGGTTCCAAAGATCTGTTCGAAGGCACCTATCAAATCATCGTTCCCGGCGGACTGAAGATGAATGCGGGCAGCAGCGGCGGCCAGAGCAACAATACGAATTCTCATGCGGGTCAAGCTTTTTTCAACATGTCGACGACAGAGAATTCCATGCCGGCAATAGCTTCAAAGATAGCCGCCAGAACGAGCCGCTCCCCCTATTTCGAGCACCTGAAGATGATTATTATTTCGAACGAGATCGCCAAAGTCAAGGGCAACCTCTCCAATATTCTCGATTTCTATCTCCGGAATAGCGAAATGCGCAGAGGTGTGCAAATATTGATTGCGGATGGCAAAGCCTCCGATATGTTGAACATACATCCAAATAATGAATCAACATCAGTCAGTTATATCTCATCCATCGCCAAAAATAACCAAAAAACCAACTACATGCTGCCGCAATCCAGGATTGGAGACGTTCACGAATTTTTAGTCAAAAAAGAGAGCTTTGTTATACAAATGATTAAGAGAGATAACGGGGGTGTTACTCTGAATGGAAGCGCCTTATTTGATGGGAACACCAAGCAGTTCATCGGCTTTTTGAGCGGTGTGGAAACACAAGGTCTTAATTTCGTCACCAATCGGATCAAGGGCGGCATTGTCGAAGCCAAAATGAATGAGCAACCGATCGCCTTCAAGGTCGAACGTTCGAACAGGAAGCTGTATGTGCAGCCAGCGAATAACGGAATCCTCCATTTCACCATAAAAATTATTGTGGAGGGCACACTGGAAAAATCGGTTGCAAATATCGATCCTTCCGATGGAAAAACCATCGAAACGCTAGAAAGCGAACTCCAGGACACCCTTACGACAACTACAACGAAAGTCATCAAAAAACTGCAGCATACGTATAAGAAAGATGCGATGGGACTAGGTTCCTATCTGTTTCAAAACCATTATAAAATGTGGAAACCGATTGCCGACAACTGGGAATCCGGGGCTCATTTATTTAGCGAAGCGGACATCGACGTGCAATTTAAAGTCATCATTCGCCGGGTCGGCAATATTTTCGAAACGACAAGGGAGTAATCGATATGTGGTCATCGTTCCAAGGCTACTTGCCGCCGGGGCTTGTCATACTGTGCACCATTCTTTCTTTCATCGTGCCTTTGGGCACTTACCTAATCAATCGGCTTCTGCACAAAAATGGAGATCCGCCGTGGAAACAGCAAAACGAGACCGAGCAGGAACACAACAAGTCTCCGCAGAACCAACCGTGAAGGACTCAGGCTGCGCAGACTTTGCGATGACGGTCTCCCGATTATGGGGAAGCTGCCAGTTGTTGACGCGTGAAAATGCCCTCTTCGCGCACTTCCAGCTGAATCTCCCCCCTATCGGCCGTTCCCAGCACATGTGCGCCGCTCAGCCTTAACCGCTCGATGACCTCAGGTGCCGGGTGACCATAAACGTTCCCAACACCTGCCGAGATGACGGCAGTTACAGGCTTCCAGTAATCCAGCCACTCTTGTGACGATGAATGCTTGCTGCCATGGTGGGCTACCTTCAGGACATCAATTCGCGGTTGCTCCCCGTCCGCTATGGGTTCCTCGTTCAAACGGTCGATTATTGCCTGCTCCGTCGCCTTGCCGATATCTCCGGTGAAAAGCATCCGGCTGCCCAGCATTTCCAGATAGATCACAACTGAGTATTCGTTCTGCTCTTTCACCATCTCCGCGATATCGGCAGTGTCCCGAAACGGATACAGCACGCGCAGCCTGGTTGACTTGTCCAGCTCAATCCAATCGCTTTGCCGCGCGGCAAGCAGGGGAACACCCTTGCCGTCCAGCGTGCGAAACAGCTTATCCATTCCATTTCTTGGGGTATACGTCCCGTTGAACAGAAACTGCCGTAGGGGGATTTGTTCGGCTACCGCCTGCAGCCCGCCGCTATGATCGGCATCCGCGTGTGAGAGAACGAGCAAATCCAGCTTGTGGATCCCGCGTTTCTTCAGCAGCGGCACGAGCAGCTTCCTGCCTACCTCGTAAGGATCCTGCCTGTCTTTCCAACCTTCGCTCGCTTGGCGAAATCGAAGCGTTCCTCCTCCGTCAATAAGCAGCTGCTTTCCGTAGGGGGTTCGTATTAGGATGGCATCCCCTTGCCCGACATCAATGAATTGAACCAGTCCGCTTCGTTCGAACCGTTCCGGCGAATAGCCGATCCACAGATGCACGATGAAGACGGCTGCAGCACAGCCAAGTCCGGCTTGCAGGTGCGTTTTTTTAAGCGCCAGCCTGTGATCCAATATAATCGGCGGTTCATCGGTATGTTGTTGCAGGTAAAGATGACAGATGACGAACAGGCCGACGACCAACATGTAATAGACCGCCAGCCAAGCCAGGCTCGGCGACGGCCAAATCTGTTTGAACATGGCAAACTGCTGCAGCCCGTCCGTCAACCGGAAGACCGCATCGTTCAAGCCTGCAAGGAGAGCGCCGATAAGCTTGCCGGCCGGCAACCAGATTAACCCTGCAGCGACTGCCGCGAGTCCGGCCGGAAACACCACAAGGGAGATCACAGGAACAAGAAGCATATTGGCTAGCCAAGAAAGCAAGGAGAACTGATTGAAATAGTAGATGGTGACAGGAAACGAAACGAGTTGGGAGACGAATGTGATCGATATCATATTCCTTAACATATTGGAGGAGATGAGGCGTTCGATCAGCGCATTCGCACGCGGAACGCCAACAATTAAACCGAGCGTAACCAGGAAAGATAGCTGAAAGCTAACATCCAGCACATAGTAGGGATTCCAGAGCAGCATGATCCAGCCGACAATGGCTATCGTATGCAGCACATCCTTGGTCCAGCCTTTCTTGGCGGCATACAGAGCGATCATCGCCATCCCCCCTGCCCGTACAATGGACGGGGAAGCTCCTGTCAGTCCGATATAAAAGGGCAGCAGCCACAAACAGACCAGCATGGACGTTTCCTTCGTCAGCTTGAACCGCCGCAGCCCCCACATGCAAACGCCTATAAAGACGGCTACATTCAGCCCCGATATGGCTAATAAATGAGTCAGTCCCAGCTCGGAGAATTGCTGGAAGCGTGCAGGATCGAGATCGTCCGTCAGCCCGATCAGCATGCTCTTCATATACCCCGCCTGCGGCGCGGGGAAGATAAGATCCATGCGCCTGCTGAGATAGCCGCGCAGCTCGTCGTTCCAGCGCAGCAGCTGAACGACGCCGAAGCGCGCAGCCGCAGGCTGCACTTGCGCCTGATCCACCCCTTTGGCTGCGAGCAGCCAATGGGTGTGGTGAAGGCGCAAATACCGGCGGTAGTCGAAGCCGCCGAAGTTGCGCGCCGGGGACGGGCTCCGCAGCGTCCCCGCAAGCGTAATGGCGTCCCCGCGGCGCCAGCCGGACGCCACCCCCTGCTGCGCCTGCGCTAGCAGCCGCAGCGAAACCTGCACGCGTTCCCCGCCGAGCGGGAAAACGCGTTCGTCCGGGAAGCGGATGCTGTCCGCTTCCACGGCAAAGCTGGCCCTGTCGCCGTCGACGGTGACAGGGGTGGCGATGCGGCCGAGGAGCTGCGCTTCCCGGCCGTCGGCGGTGCCCTGCCGCTGCGTAGGCGGCAGGGCAGAGACGTTGCGCTGGTCGGTCCATTCGAAGTAGCCGCAGGCGGCTCCGACCAGCACGAGGGTGCTCAGCAGCTGTCTGCCGGGCAGCCGAAGCAGGTGCACGGCAGCGAGCGCGGCAAGCAGCAGCGCGCTCGTAGACAAGCCGAGAGGCAGCTCCGTATACAACGCCAGCACATAACCGGTTATCCACAGACAGCCTCCTAGAACAACTGGGCGTTTCATCTTAACAGATCTCCTTTCATCGCGACGTCGTGATCCACCAATTTCCATATCAATCCAGCCAACACAAAAAAACCTCTTTCCTGCAAAGCCCTGGTCATCATAGGGCTGTTGCCGGAAAGAGGTTCTTCCTCTTAGGCTTAGCTTATCGCTCTAATTCACTACATCGGATACGGTGCCGGGCGGAGGTTCATAACCGTCCATTCGGCGAAAAACGATACCTCTGGCAGCCATTAGCTGGCTCACCTTCTCATGATCCTTCGGATATCCCCGGTGGAACACGATCTCCGTCACACCGCTGTTCGCCAGCATGTTGGCACAGGTCCAGCAAGGCTGATCCGTCACATAGACGGTCGAACCCTCGCGGTCTTCTCTGTCCGTAAACAGCAGCAAATTCTGCTCGGCATGGATCGTACGTATGCAGCGCTGCTTCCGCACGACTTCTTCGACATCCGCTACCACTTTCAGCTCAATCTCTTCGACAAGCATGCAGCCTGCTTCCGTACAATCGGGCACTCCCATAGGCGCACCGTTATAGGCCGTGCCGAGCAGCTTCTTGCCCTGCACTAGCACCGCCCCTACATGACGCCGGTTGCATCTGGAGCGTGTGGATGCCATATAGGCTATGTCCAGGAAATAAGTATCCCAGTCTTTCCGGTTGCTCATGGCACCGATACCTCCATTCTATTCCTTTTTTCATTTCTAGTATTCTCTCATACTTCTTGCCAAAATAAAAGAAACGACTAGGTGGAAGGGACGAAAACATGTTCTTTCAGCTTCTCCAGCAGCTTCTCTCCGATCCCTTTCACCTCGATCAGCTCTTCGATCCGGGTGAACTTGCCTTTTTTCACCCGATAGTCCATTATCGCTCTCGCTTTGCTGTCTCCGATCCCCGGCAGCTCATTCAATTGCTGGAGCGTAGCCGCATTCAAATCTAAGAGGCCGTTCCCCGTCGTCTCAGCCGGACTTTCCTCCAAATCGCCGGATGGGGATGCTTCCATGTTGGGCTTGGCTTCCCGGCTCTCCCATTCCGTTGACTTCCGGACTGAAGTTTGCGTCTCCTTCGGCGTTGACTCTCCCTTTTCATCCGGCGCTTCCGGTACATCCGGACGCATGGTGTCATCGGATCTTTGAGCAATAACCTCTAAGATTTGCTCATTGATAGGCGCGAATTCCGTCTTTAGCGATGACCTGCTTCCCTGCACATAAGGCCAAACAACAAAACCAACAAAAAAAAAGCCTGCCGCCATCACGATCCATTTACGATAACGAAGAAAAGTCACGTTAACCTCCTATATGAAATTTAACAATGCAAGGTGAAATAACTCTCTAGACATAATGCCCGAGAAAGGCACATATACATGAAAAAGCATCCGAATGGCGTCCAAAACTGACCCCGTGCTAAAAATATGAACGAAAGTGATTGATTTTTTCGGGAGGGATTACTAGATGAAAGCAGGGTTCATCGGTACTGGGAGTATGGGAAGTATACTGATTGAAGCATTCATTCATTCTGGGGCTTTCAATCCGGAGCAAATTATTGCGGGAAATCGCACGATTCGTAAAGCTGAGCTTCTTGCGGAGACGTATCCTGGGCTTCAAGTTGCCCAATCGAATAGAGAAGTTGTCATAGGGAGTGACATTATATTCCTGTGTGTGAAGCCGTCGGAGTTCAAAAAGGTTATCGATGAAATTAAAAAGGACGTGCTTCCCTCTCAATACATCATATCCATCACAAGTCCAGTATTGATCAAACAATTGGAAAACCTTTTGCCGGCCAAAATCAGTAAAATCATTCCAAGTATTACGAACTATGTATTAAGCGGCGCCACATTGATCATTCATGGCAACCGGATGCAGCCTGAGGATAAAGAATGGTTGGAAAATCTGTTCGCGCACATTTCCTCGCCGATTCGGGTATCGGAAAATTACACACGTATTTCTTCCGACCTGTCCAGCTGCGGACCTGCCTTCCTCGCGCATTTCATTCAATCATTTGTGGACGCTGCTGTTGAAGTTACGGGGATTTCCGCTGAGGATGCCACGATGCTTGCCAGCGAGATGACGCTTGGAACAGGCAAACTTTTGACGACCGGGGGCTTTAACCCGCTCACTTTACAGAAACGCGTTTCCGTTCCCGGAGGTATTACTTCCGAGGGCTTGCGTATTCTGGACGAAGAGCTCTCTAATGTGTTCACGCGAGTCATCCGTGCTACCCACGCCAAATATCAAGAAGACCTTGAGAAGACTGAGCAGCAATTAACGATATAGCAGCAGTCTTCTCAATAGCTTCTTCTCTAACTAACCGACAACGATATTAACAAGCTTTCCTTTGACAACAATCAATTTGCGAACGGCCTTTCCGGCGGTCGCTTCTTTGACTTTGTCCAGACCGAAGGCAATTTGTTCCATCGCCGCTTCGTCTGTATCTTTGGAGATCATCGTACGCTCCACGATCTTACCGTTCACTTGCACAACGATCTCGATCTCATTATCGACCGTCCATGCTTCATCATAAGCCGGCCATGGCTCGTAAGTGATGGATGTCGTGCCGCCCAGCTTCTCCCAAAGCTCCTCCGCCAAGTGCGGGGCAAGCGGCGAAAGCATTTGAACGAAGTTTTTCATCGCTTCCAGCGGCAAGCGGTCGGTTTTGTACGCCTCATTGACGAAAATCATCATTTGGCTGATCGCCGTATTGAAGCGAAGCGCCTCGAAATCCTCGGTAATTTTTTTGATGGAACGATGCCACGTGCGTTTGAACGTATCGCTGCCAAGCGTTTCGTCAGCGCTGATTTTGGACTGCAGCTTGCCGTTCTCGTCTACGAACAATCGCCAAACACGGTTCAAGTAACGGTAAATGCCGTCTACGCCGGTCGTGTTCCACGGTTTTGTCGCCTCCAGAGGTCCCATGAACATTTCGTACATGCGCAGCGTATCGGCCCCCTGATCGTTCACAATATCATCCGGGTTGACGACGTTACCGCGGGATTTACTCATTTTCTCCATGTTCTCCCCGAGAATCATCCCTTGGTTCACAAGCTTATGGAACGGTTCCTTGGTGTGGACGAAACCGAGATCATACAGCACCTTATGCCAGAAACGCGCATACAGCAGGTGAAGAACCGCATGCTCCGCGCCGCCGATATACAGATCGACAGGCAGCCATTTCTTCTGCAGCTCCGGCGAGCAGAACTCCTGGTCGTTGCGCGGATCGATGAAGCGCAGGTAATACCAGCAGCTGCCTGCCCATTGCGGCATCGTATTCGTCTCGCGGCGGGCTTTCATGCCGGTTTCCGGATCGATGGTATTCACCCATTCGGCAACGTTCGCCAGCGGCGATTCCCCGGTGCCTGACGGCTTGATCTCATCGACCTGCGGCAGAAGAAGCGGAAGCTGGTCGACAGGGACAGGCTTCATCGTACCGTCTTCCAGATGAAGAATCGGAATCGGTTCGCCCCAATATCTTTGACGGCTGAACAGCCAATCTCTCAAGCGGTACGTCACTTTGCCGCGGCCTTTTCCGTTCTCTTCCAGCCATGCGATCATCTGCTTGATCGCCTGCTCGTTGTTCAGGCCGTCAATCGGTCCGGAATTCACGTGAGGGCCGTCGCCGGCATACGCTTCCTTCTCCACATCTCCACCCTTAACGACTTCGATAATCGGCAGATCGAACTGCTTCGCGAACTCCCAGTCACGCTGGTCGTGTCCCGGAACCGCCATAATCGCTCCGGTTCCATAACCGCCAAGCACGTAGTCGGCGATCCAGATCGGCACTTTGCCGCCGTTCACCGGGTTAATCGCATAAGCGCCCGTGAATACGCCGGTTTTGTCCTTCGCCAGATCCGTACGCTCCAGATCGCTCTTGCGGGATGCTTTCTCCTGGTACTCCTTCACTGCAGCTTCCTGGTCACCTGTCGTAATTTGCGCGACAAGCTCATGCTCAGGCGCAAGCACGCAGTAAGTCGCTCCGAATAAAGTGTCCGGGCGCGTCGTGAACACGGTCAGACTCCGCTCCGCATGTCCTTCGATCGCGAATTGTACTTCCGCCCCCGTGGATTTGCCGATCCAATTGCGCTGCATATCCTTGATGCTCTCCGACCAGTCAAGCTCTTCCAGATCTTCCAGCAGCCGCTCGGCGTACTCGGTAATTTTCAAAATCCATTGACGCATCGGTTTGCGGATAACCGGATGACCTCCGCGCTCGCTCAAGCCGTCGATCACTTCTTCATTGGCAAGCACGGTACCCAGCGCCGGGCACCAGTTGACCGGCACTTCGTCGACATAAGCGAGCCCTTTGTTGTACAGCTGGATGAAGATCCACTGCGTCCATTTGTAGTACTCCGGATCCGTTGTGGAAATCTCGCGGTCCCAATCATAGGAGAAGCCCAGCGATTTGATTTGGCGGCGGAACGTATCGATATTCTTCTTCGTGAAATCGCGCGGGTCATTGCCTGTGTCCAGCGCGTATTGCTCGGCCGGAAGACCGAAGGCGTCCCACCCCATCGGGTGAAGCACGTTATAGCCTCTCATCCGTTTGAAACGGGAGACGATATCTGTAGCCGTGTAGCCCTCCGGATGTCCGACGTGCAGGCCGGCTCCAGACGGATATGGAAACATATCGAGGGCATAAAATTTCGGCAGCTCCGAATTATCCAGCACCTTAAATGTTTTGTTCGCATCCCAATAGGCTTGCCATTTCGGCTCAATCGCTTGCGGATTGTAGCCTTGCACTTCCCTTGCTTCTTTGGTTTCCTGTGTCATGTTCAACTTCCTCCCTGTGTACGGCGCTACAAGCGCCAAAAAACCTCTCATCGCTAGCGGATATCGCTAGGGACGAGAGGTTAGATTCCCGTGGTACCACCCTAGTTAACACCAGGCATACTTTGCCCGTGTTCACTCTGCCCCTTAACGCGGGTGAAACGATCCGGCTAGCGCCATCAACCTTCATAGCGGTTCACCTTCTAGCTCCAAGGCGAGTTCACAAGCTGCACCTGCCGGCTTCCACCCTTACACCGGCTCTCTGTAAGATGCTGTACATGTTACTAGTCCTCTTCCAAGCTTTGAAATCATCTAATTAGCTTTGATTATATGTAAAATAATGCCGTACTGTCAAGCGGCACCCGGCTTCCGCCTTATTTCTTCGCTATAAAGAAAGCCCGCTCCGTAAGCTCGGTCGGCTGCTCCCACGTAAAATCCGCAGCTATCCGGACTTCACGAAAGCCCGCTGCTCGCAGCATTTGCTCCAGCCAATCCAAGTCATATGCGCGCTGCTCATGCGATTCGTCGATGCGCCGGAACAAAGCCCTGTTCCCGCTCTCCTTCACAAAGATGGTCAGCTCATGCTGGATTTGTACGCGCTCCTCGTCAAGCTCGCTTGTCCAGATGTAGGCGACGTCATCTTCGTTCAAATAGAACGGCTGGGTCTCCGCGTAGGCGAACAGTTGTTGCGGCGTATGTACGTCAAAAAGGAACAAGCCGCCCGGTTTCAAGCCGGCGTACGTCTGCCGGAACGCATCCGCAATATCCTCTTCCTCCAGCAGATAGTTCAGGCTGTCGCAAAAGGAAATCGCCGCGTCGACAGGCTCGCCGAGCTCCCATTCCCGCAAATCCTGCTGCAGCCAGCGAATCGCTCCGCCGCGAGGCTGGGCGCTCTCCCCGGCTTTCTGCTCAGCAACTGCGAGCATGTCCTCGGACAAATCGATCCCCGTCATCTGGTAGCCCTCCGCTGCCAGTGGGATTGTCAAGTTCCCCGTACCGCAGCCAAGATCGACGATCGAAACCGGCTTCACGCCGAACTGCTCAAAGCTCTCCAGCACGAATCGAAGCCAGTCCTTGTATGGCATCGTATCCATTAACCGGTCATACGTATATGCAAATTGTTCGTAGCTCATTTTAACCGGGGTTCTCCTCTTTTTTCAGATAGGTCCAATCGTCCTCCTGATAAATGAGCCCGTCCTTCATCAGCTTGCCCAGAGCCCGCTTGAACGCCGACTTGCTGAGACCGAACTTCTCTTTGATAATGTCCGCAGAGGTCTTGTCCGAAAAAGGCATGGCATTGCCGGCTCTTTCCTGAAGTACGCTGAGAATTCGTTCGGCGTCCTCGTCCCGCCCCTTTTCCTTCGGCTGCCGCATCGACAGATTGACGCGGCCATCCTCTTCGCGGACATAAGCGACGCGCACATCGACCAGCTCGCCCATCCGCAGCAGCCTTGTCCGCTCCATCGGAGCAATGAGTCCGATCACGCCGAAGCCAAGAACTCCCGCCTCGCATACGACGAAGGTTCCCATTTGGAGCGGCCTGTACACGCGCGCTTTCACCCAGCGGTTGCTCCAGCTCGACGGAGCCCGCACGCATAGCGGAGCCAAATCCTCTTCCAGCGCGAGCTTCGCGATTAAGCGCCCCTGCCTGTCATGCGCCAATGTCGCAAACACCTTGTCCCCCACTTGGGGGCGCAGCTCTTCAAGCTCAGGTACGTTGCGGTATGGAAGCAGCAGATGGCGTCCGAGGCCCATCTCGAGAAAGTATCCGAATCTCGGATGAATATCGACGACTTCCAGCAAGCCGACCTCGCCCATCAACAGGTGCGGGCGTTTCATCGTCGCCATTAACCGGTCCTGCGTATCGTGGAACAGGAATGCTTCCACTTGGTCGCCGTCTTTAATTTTGCCTGCAATTTCCGCATACGGCAGCAGCACGTCCTGATAGCCGTCGCTCAGGTAATAGCCGTTCGGCGGAACTTCCCTCGCCACCTCAAGGGTCACGAGGGATCCTGCTTCCAGTCTCATACGCGCTCCACAACTTTGGCATCGGACCAAAGTCTTTCGATGTTATAATATTCGCGGTCATCGCGGTGGAATACGTGCAGAACCACATCTCCCAGATCGAGCAGAACCCATCTTGCCGTATCTACACCTTCATAGCCGCGGATCGGCACGCCGAGCTCATGCGCTTTCTTTCGGGCTTCTCCGGCAATCGCTTGTACTTGGGTTTCCGAATTTCCATGACAAATGACGAAATAGTCAGCGATTAGCGATACCCCTTGCAGATTGAGCGTAACAAGATCGTGCGCTTTTTTGTCCTCCGCCGCATCCACTACAAATGCCAAAATTTCCTCTGGGTTTTTAATCATTCAATCAACCTCCGCTAAATTATTCATTTAATTGTTGAAGCAAATCATTCCGCGTCAAGATCGTCAGCGGGTAAATGCGTTTTCCTTTTTCGATCAGGAATCGGATCGTCGAATCGAAGCCGATCACCAGCGCTTTCTCCAAAGAGCTTTCGGCCGCTTGACGAATGGACTCTACACCGGGAAATTCCCGGCTGGGTTCCATATAATCCGCCAGACATACGATTTTGTCCAGCAAAGTCATCTGCTCGCGGCCCGACGTATGGTACCGGATCGCATCCAAAATCTCTTCATCCGCAATTCCGAATTGCGTCTTCGCGATGAACGCTCCGGCGTGCGAGTGCCATAGTTCCTTGTCATAGTCCAGCAGATCTGGGGGCAGCCCGTTATCGCGGATAATCTTAGCTTGCTCCTGAACGGGCCAATACTTGCAATAGTCATGCAGAATTGCGGCAAGATCGGCTTTGACAGGATCTCCTCCGAACCGTTTGGCGAGAATGACGCTCGTTTCCATGACACCCAGCGTATGCAGCCAGCGCCGCTCAGGCATCTGCTCTTTCACCGCCGCAATAAGCTCTTCACGCTTCATACAGCCGGTTCACCTCCATGTAACCGTTCACGGCCTCCGGCACCAGATAGCGAACCGAACGCCGCCGCGACCGTTCCTCGCGGATCGCCGTTGACGAAATTTCCACAATCGTCATGGGAACAATCGTTACGCGATTCCGGATGTTTGCCGGCATATACGTCATATCCAGCTCGTAGCCCGGTCTGGCTAAACCGATAAAACGAATATGCCGCACGATGTCATCGATGCGATGCCACTGCGGCAAATATTGGACCATATCTGCACCTATGATATAAGCAAACTCCTTATCGGGATGCTCATTGCGCAGCAACTCAATCGTATCGATACTATAAGATACGCCGCCTTTGTTGATTTCGATATCAATCGGACGAAAAAAAGGATTCCCCTCCGCTGCGAGACAGACCATCTCCCAGCGCTGCAGGGTCGTCGCTTTCGGCGCATTCGCCTTATGCGGCGGCACGTTAGCCGGCATGAGCCATACTTCGTCCAGTCCCGCTTCCACCCTCGCCCGCTCCGCCGCGATCAAATGACCGGTATGGATCGGATCGAAGGTGCCTCCCATTATTCCGACAAGCATGCTTCCACCTCTTTAGCTCGGCAGTTCGATCTTCTTCTTGTCACGCGATTCTTTGTACAGCACGACGATTTTGCCGATGACCTGTACCAGCTCCGCGCCGGATTTCTCGGACAGCTCCGCTCCAACCTCAGCGCGGTCTTCCCCGCTGTTATTCAGAACTGTAATCTTGATCAGCTCCCGAACCTCCAACGCTTCTTGAATGTGACGAATCAAATGTTCGTTCACGCCGCCTTTGCCAACTTGAAAAATCGGATCTACATGATGCGCCAATGAGCGCAAATAACGTTTCTGTTTGCCTGTTAACATCGATGTCCCTCTATTCATTCTTATTCAGCTAACGACTGCTCTACCACCCGTCTCATCGCCTCAACGGGCGCAGGTGTGCCAGTCCAGTATTCGAAGGCATATGCCCCTTGATAAATAAACATGCCGAGTCCGCCATGAATGCGGGCGCCGACGGCCTCCGCTTCACGGAGAAAACGCGTAATGCGCGGGTTATAGATCAGATCGCTTACGAGATGATGCTTTCGAAGCAGCTCGACCGGCATCGGCAGCTCCTCGGTATGAGGGTGCATACCTGCGGAGGTCGTATTCAGCACGAACTGAACGTGATCCACGACGTCCGCCACCTCATCCAGCCCGAGTCCGACCGTCTTGGTATAAGTGCCGATCGTCTCGGCCAGCTCAAGCGCCCGTTCTTTGGTCCGGTTCGCGATGTAAATGCAGCCTGCGCCTTCTTTGGCCAGCGCATAGGCAACGCCTCTCGCCGCTCCTCCGGCACCTAGGACAAGCACATTCTTGCCCTTCAATTCGATACCTGTTTCCTCTTTGAGCGAGCGCACGTACCCGATGCCGTCGGTATTGTATCCGGTCAGCTTGCCGGCATCGTTCACAATCGTGTTCACAGCGCCTACGATGCGGGCGCCTTCGTCGATCTCGTCCAGGTACTGCATCACTTCCACTTTGTGGGGGATTGTTACGTTGATCCCCCGGTAGCCTAGAGCCCGAATCCCGCGAACGGCGTCGCCAAGCTCTTCGGGACGAACATGAAAAGCTGCGTAAACCGCATTCAAATCGGCTTCCTGAAAAGCGCGATTCAGCATGATCGGTGAACGGGAGTGCCGTATCGGATCCCCGAATACCCCATATAGAATCGTATGACTGTCAATCGCCCGGCTCTTCTCCATGGTTTCCTCTGGTCCCCCTATATCAATGACTCGCGTGTGATAACCTTAATCCCCTTCGGTGCGTGAACGGCAAGTTGAGCGCCGGCCACGGAATTCACCTTGATCCAGCCTAGACCGGAGATGAGCACATCCATCTGTTTCCCCTTCGGAATGTTCAGCACATGCTTCACAAGCGGCGGCAGCTCTGCCAGATCGTCCTCATTCGGCGGTGCCAGCATCACGCCCTTGTGTTCTTCATATAAGGCGTCCGCCCGCTCCAATTTCGTACGGTGAATTTGAATTGCATTGGAGATGTAGCAGGTGAACGACTGGTGCTCGCCTTTCATAAAATCAAACCGGGCTAAAGCGCCAAAAAACAGCGTCTGCGCCTCGTTTAATTGAAAGACGATCGGTTTGAGCGGCTTGTCCGGCATGATGCGGGAAAGATCGCGTTTCTTCACAACCTCGGTTAACCGGTGTTGGTGAACGATCCCCGGCGTATCGACGATAAACCGGCCATCATCGAGCGGGATTTTGACCAAATCCAGCGTCGTGCCCGGGTACTGGGACGTCGTCAGCTCAGCGTCAAGATCGCTGTAATCGCTGATCAAACGATTAATAAGGGTCGATTTCCCTACGTTCGTAGCACCGACGACATATACGTCCATATTGCCGCGGTATTCCTGTACGGCCGTAATGACGCGATCAAAGCCGATATTCTTCTTCGCGCTGCACAGCACGATATCGACGACTTTGAGATTCGCTTCTTTGGCTCGGCGCTGCACCCAATTGATGATTTTGTTGGCGTTCGTCACCTTCGGCAACAGGTCGATTTTGTTGACGACGAGCAGCACCGGATTCGTCCCGACGAACCGGGCAAGGCTGGAAATCATGCTGCCTTCGAAGTCGAAAATGTCCACAATCTTCACGACGAGCGCTTTGGTTTGGCCGACATGGCCGAGCAGCTTCAGGAAGTCGTCCTGCTGCAAGGTGATGCTCGAAGATTCATTATAGTGTTTGATCCTGTAGCACCGCTGGCAGATGACCGGTTCCTTCTGCAGCGCCGCTTCCGGGATAAAACCCAGCTTGCTTTTGTCTTCCGTTTGCAGCAGTACGCCGCATCCCGCACAATGATTAACGATTTCTGTACTCATGAAACCTCCTAATTCTTCATTCTGGCTGTCGCCCATTTCTCAATCCGACGGTTGATTCGTGTGAAAAACCCTTCGTCATTGATGGAAATCGGCTGTACCAGAATCGTGTAAAGCCCCATTCGATTGCCGCCAAGCACATCGGTTAACATTTGATCGCCTATGACCGCTGTTTGTCTTACGCTCGTACCAAGCAGCTTCATAGCTTTGTGAAAAGAAACGTTCGACGGTTTCTTGGCGCGGTGAATAAATGGAATGCCTAACGGCTCTGCAAAAGCGGAAACGCGTCCGTGATTGTTATTGGACACGATCACGACTTTGAAGCCCATCTTCTGCAATCGGTTCAACCACTCTATCAGCTCCGGGGTCGCATGCGGATCGCGCGCGCCGACAAGCGTATTATCGAGATCGGTAATGATACCGC
The DNA here is from genome assembly GCF_028765165.1 of Paenibacillus sp. MAHUQ-63. GTDB lineage: Bacteria > Bacillota > Bacilli > Paenibacillales > NBRC-103111 > Paenibacillus_E. Next base: position 107,436 of record NZ_JARADB010000003.1, read on the forward strand.
GCACGCCAAAATCCCATAAATGATTGGCGTCAATATCATAGATCGTATGTACGGACTGTCTGGGTACAAGCTTATTCAGCAAACCATTTCCCTCCAACTGCTTCCTCGACATATACGAGAAACTATACCATAGTGACCCGATTGTTGCAAAAAGAAAAGAACATATTTTCCCACTATCCGCGGGTTGGAAGCGGCAGCCAATTCAGGACGTTTTGAATTTGGCGGTCCCAATATCCCCATTCATGCTCGCCGGGCCCTTCCTCATAAGTTAAGTCCAGTCCGATTTCCCGGCAGTAATCGCGGAACCGGAGATTATCTTCATATAAGAAATCCTCCGTGCCGCAGCATTGATATAGATCGGGTTTGGCATGAGGACTTGATGCGAGCTTCTGCGCCAAGTGAAATAAATCGTTGGCGCTGCCCTTGATTTGGTTGACATCGCCGTATATCAATTGGAAATCGCCCGGAAAGTTGAGCGCGCGGTGCGAAATATCGAGCGCACCCGACAAGCTTGCCGCAGCCGCGAATCTGTCCGGGTGCGTAAGCGCCAGTTTCATCGCGCCATAACCGCCCATCGACAATCCTGCCACGTAGTTCAATTCCCTCTCTTCTGCCAAAGGGAAGAAAGACCTGGCCAGCGCCGGCAGCTCTTCGCTAACGAAGGTCCAATATTTCGGTCCAGCCGCCATATCGGTGTAAAAGCTGCGGTTGACGGCCGGCATGACGACGGCGATGCCTAATTTGGCGGCATACCGCTCGATGGACGTGCGGCGCATCCAGATCGTATGATCGTCCGACAGGCCATGGAGTAAATAGAGGGTCGGATGCTTCTTGCCGAAGCTGGCCGAAGACATTCCGATTTGGGAATGAGCGGCTTGGGGCAGCAGAACGTACATGGATGCGGAAACGCCCAGTGTATCGGAATAAAAATGACAATCGATAAATGCCATACGAATAAGCTCCTCTCATAGGCAAAACCACCCCCCGGGAGGGGGAGTGGTTCTCAAATGCCTATTTCATTTGTTCTTTTAATTTGATAATCGATTGGCTAACCGCTTGATAATCGGCTTCCGTGGATGCCGCTTGACTGTATTTGGCCCGCTCGAACAGCTCGAGCACCGTCTCCAGCTCGTGCTTCATCCATTTGCTCTGATTAGCCCATCTGGCGGTGGCTTCGCGCATCGTTTCATGTTCAAGTCTCGTGTAGCCCTTGCGGCGGCTCATGCGCAGCAGCCTCTCGAACTCCACGATAATTTTCTGATTGAAGTTAACGGCTTTGAGCTTCCGGCGGGCTCTGAAGGCTTGCCAGTACGCGCCTTTGAAGAACAGCCATGCACCGGCGGCGATCGCTGCCGCTCCGGCTGCAGCACTAAACGTTATCCATAACCAGGTAAAGCTAGGAGCCGCTTCCGCTTCTTCCGGCAATGTAACCGGATCGCTCTCTGTCGACAGCTCTGAAGGAGGAGGCGTAACCTCCGGAAACACGTTCGGAAGGGAGAATCCGGACGTAGGCTCGAATGGAATCCAGCCGAAGCCTTCGAAATAGACTTCCACCCAGGAATGCGCATCGGAGTTGCGGACGGTGTACGTACCGGCGGCATCCTCATCGATATCTGCGCCCAACTGGCTCAGAATGCCGAAATCCCTGACTTCCTCCGAAACCGGCGAAGCGCCGGAGGAATAGCCTTTGACCCACCGGGTCGGCAGTCCGATGGAACGGCTAAGCACAGCCATTGACGTGGAGTAGTAATCGCAATAGCCCTGTTTCACTTCGAACAGGAAACGGTCCACGAAGTCCTTGCTTTTCCCTTTGGACTCGTCCGGGGTGTTCGTATAAGGGTAGGTTTCGGACAAATAGGTCTCGATCAGCTTCGCCTTATCGTACGCGTTGGTCGCAGACTTCGTAATGTCGGCGGCCAGCTGCTTGACGCGCGCCGGCAAATCCGCAGGCACTTGCAAATATTCGGCCCATTCCGGTTTATTCGCATAGTCGACATTCACTTCGCGCAACTTGGCAACGCCCAGAATCGGCTCCTGCGTAACAATGGCGTACTCCTTCGGGTAGTTCGTCCGACCCGAGTAGCGAAGCTCGGATTGACGAGGCGACCACAGAATGCGCTGGAACTGATTCTCACCCTGATTCACTTCCACGAGCCGCTGGATGGCGTAACCGCCGAACAGAACCGGGAACGTTTCATCCCTTTCCATCACGATCGTTTGTGTGACTTCTTTCGTCTCGAGCTGCGAGGTATCGAATCTCGGGTCAAGCGGCAGCACATTCAGGTTCACCCGATTGAGCGGCATTCTTCTCTCGTTAGCGCTGGGTTCCCAGCCTTTCCCGTTGTATTGCGCCCGCGTTTCGCCGCGGAAATACGTTCGTTTGCTCGTTTCGACCGTCATGACAGGGGTATAGTCGAATTGGAATCCCCCGCCGAGCGTACTGTCATCCCGGCTGTATCCGGAGGAGGAGTCGGCGGCTGACGCCGTAACGCTGACGCCTTTGCCTAGAAGGGGAACAGGCTCCCCCCGGCTTACCTTCCATGCCGTGTAAGGATCCGTCAGCACAGGGTCTACGGTCGGCGCCAGGAAGCCGACAATCCCGATGACACTGACAATAAGCGCTACAGGCAGAAGCAGCGAAGACGGGTAATCGGTGATCGTTTCCCAGATGACGGGAGCCCGCTTTTTCAATTTGGCGAAATGCCGAACGATTAGCAGAGAGAATCCGCAGAAGATGACCATGGCGACTTGCGGCCATAGAAATATCGCGCTGAAGGAGTCGCGGATGGAAAAAAACAGAATGCTGACGGTAATCAGGACAAAAATACGCAGCCTGGATTTGACCGACCACATGGCGAACAAGTAGATGACCCATGCCGTTAGACTGAACCAAATATACGGCTCGAGCTGTCCGGCATTGAGAGCGATCCATCGCAGCGCCGTTTTCCATGAGGTTACATGCAGTGTGACGAAGTGGTACCCCATGCCCACGGCATGGATCCCGACGATCAGAATGAACTGAATGAAGGAACGCCACACGCTGCGAATATGAGGCAGCATGTAAGTCGCCGCCACGATGCCCAGCGTTCCGGTGACGTAGGCGACCGTTTCCGGCAGCCACATACCGTCTTCTTTGGTAATCCAAATAACGAATTGATAGAGATAAATCCCGGTCAAGATGGCGCAAAGCCGCTGCTCCCAGTCGGTCAGCACGATTCTTCTCCATAGTGTGTTAAGCATAACGTTTCGCCCCTCCCAACAGGTTAGGCAAGTCCGTTAATTGGCTGACCTCATACCCCATGTAGCCTTGCGAGCGAATAGCCTTCACCCAGTCGTCCTTCGCCTGCTCCTGCTCCGTGCCCTGCATCTTGAAAGCTTGTGACGGTGCCGCATCCGCATGAACCCATATATGGCACGGATTCATCTGGAGATGCTCCAATTGAGTAAGCACCTGCATCATAGCGGAGCCTTTCTGCGGAGAAATCAGGACAAAGAAGCAGCCGGCCGGCAACTCCCGGGAATGCTCTTTCAAGATCTGGTGCAGCGAATGGAAACCGTCTGCTTCCACGCCAACCAGATGCTTCAGAATGTGCTTATGGTGATTCTGGCTTTGCTTCGGCTCGAAATAGGTGGACTCCTTGCCGATGGACAGCAGTCCGAGCGCTAGCTCCCGGCCCGATCCGTACCGGAATAACGACGCCGCAATCGAGACCGCCAATTCGAATTCGGCTGCATCCCCGTATGCGCGTGCTGTCCGGTCCAGTAGAATAATCGTTTTGGGCAGCGATTCCCGCTCGAACTCTTTGGACTTCCACGTTCCCGTCTTCGCCGTCGCGTTCCAGTGAATCCGGGATAACCGGTCGCCGTAGATGTATTCACGGACGCCATTAATTTGCGTAGTCTCCCGGTGAGCCCTCGTCGTCGTAGAATGATGCTGCATGCCTTTGAGCATCTGGTGGAATTGCGCCCACTCGCGGATCGCCACCGTTTGCGGATAGACCGTTATCGACTGCTGCAGCTCCATACGGCCCTTATGTTGAAAGAACCCGAAAATATCCTCTGTCAGACACTCCGTCGTTCCGAACCGGTAATACCCGCGTCTCAGCGGCGGCGTGCTGTACACCATCTCGCCTCTTCGCTTCCAATCCGGAATGAGCGAGCCTTCGAAAATCGTCGCTTCTCCGCTCTGGCGGATGAGCTGATCCTTAATCATCATGTAGGGAATCGGCCAGAAGCCCGGAATCTGCACGTTGATCGCGATCTGCAGCGATTGTCCCGCTTCCGCCCCTGCATCCTGCGCCAAATTCGTCAGCTTGCGGGCGCCTTGGGTCCGCTTGATCCCGCTCCAATTCCCCGAGAGGAGATAGATGGACAACAGAGCGATAATAATAAAAAGCATGGAGGCCAGCTTCCCGCCTTGAAACAGCAGGAAAAGCAAGCTGGCCATAAAACATGAAATCAGAACCCATAGCGGAGCCGGAAGCCGGGGGCGTTCCCCGAATCGTCGAAATACCGGTCGGTTCATAGGCTCACTTCTCCAATCGGACCGGCACGCGCACTTGTTCGAAGATCGATCCGAGTACGGATTGGACCGAAGCCCCGTCCATGCGCGCCTCGGAGTGTAGAATCATCCGGTGACCTAATACGTAAGGCGCTAAATATTTGATGTCATCCGGGATGACGTAATCTCTGCCTTTCAAGAATGCATAGCCTTTGGAGGCTAGTACGAGAGACAGCGTGGCCCGCGGACTTGCTCCGAGGAAGACGGCGGCATGCTCCCGCGTACGTCTGGAAATATGGACGAGATAGTCCGAAACGGCATCGTCTATATGCACCTTGCGAACCTGCTCCTGCAGGTCGAGTACGGTGGAGGTATCGATGACCGCATGCAGCGATTCCATCGGATGCGCTTGGCTCTGGGAGGCGATCATCTGCTTCTCGGCGGTTTCGTTCGGATAGCCCAGGCTCAGCTTGATCATGAACCGGTCCAGCTGTGCTTCCGGCAGGATATAAGTGCCTTCGAAATCGATCGGGTTCTGCGTGGCCAGCATGAGGAAAGGCGAAGGCAATTCATGGATGTCGCCGTCGACTGTAATATGCTGCTCTTCCATAGCTTCCAGCAGAGCGGATTGCGTCTTGGTCGTCGCCCGGTTGATTTCGTCGACCAGTAAAATGTTCGTCATGATCGGACCGGAGCGGAACAGGAACTTCTCTTCTTTGGGATGATATATAGAAACACCGGTAATATCGGAGGGTAATAAGTCCGGATTGCACTGAATGCGGCGGAATTGGCCGTCGATCGAGCGGGCGAGCGCTTTGATCAGCACGGTTTTGCCGGTGCCGGGCACGTCTTCGAGCAAAACATGTCCGCCGGCCAGCATCGCAGTCAGCAATAATTCGATTTCGGCGCTTTTGCCAAGAATGCATGATTCCAAGTTCGCTTTGAGTCTTGCTAAAACTTCTACGTGATGTTGGGTGGCAGTTTCCATGTCCTAATCCTCCTTAGAGTTTTCGTAAGAAGACTTACTCCGTAAGCCGCTGCTGATGAATGGGTTGGAGCTGGCAGGCTGCGGCTGATTCTCGTAAGCGATTGCTGCATGAATGAATAAAAAAACGAGGTGGCGGGTCCTGCCATCGGGCAAAAAAACGCCGATATGAGCGTAATCCCCAATTTCGCGGAAAAAAGTGCATAAATCCAGTTTACAGTAAAGTTTTTCGCTCGTATACTTGTAATTCCTCTAAATTTATTTGTTAAAATTAACCATGTGAAATGTCTGCGCGGAATTACTCGCCTTGAGGAAGACTCCGCGGCGTGCTAACGGACACCACAGCCGTTAATTGACGCGCAATCGCCGCGTCTTAAAGCTAACGGACACACGCGTGCTTATTTGGCGATTTTGAGCGAAATCACGCTCGAATTCGCCAAATAGCTGCGCTGGTGTCCGTTAGCTCGGCAATTCGGCCCGAAACGGCCGAATAAGCGCATCTGTGTCCGTTAGCCGGCCACTTGGCGGCGGCGAGGCCGGTGCCGGCGCCAGTATCGAGGCCGATGTCGCGGAGATCGCACCGTGCTGCGGCTAACGGACACCGCGGCCGTTATTGACGCGCTGGCCGCCGCGGATTAAAGCTAACGGACACACGCGTGCTTATTTGGCGATTTTGAGCGAAATCAGGCTCGAATTCGCCAAATAGCTGCGCTGGTGTCCGTTAGCTCGGCAATTCGACCCGAAACGGCCGAATAAGCGCATCTGTGTCCGTTAGCCGGCCACTTGGCGGCGGCGAGGCCGGTGCCGGCGCCGGTATCGAGGCCGATGTCGCGGAGATCGCACCGTGCTGCGGCTAACGGACACCACAGCCGTTAATTGACGCGCAATCACCGCGTCTTAAAGCTAACGGACACACGCGTGCTTATTTGGCGATTTTGAGCGAAATCACGCTCGAATTCGCCAAATAGCTGCGCTGGTGTCCGTTAGCTCGGCAATTCGGCCCGAAACGGCCGAATAAGCGCATCTGTGTCCGTTAGCCGGCCACGTGGTGCCGGCGCCGCCGATGCCGATGCCGTTGCCCTTGCCGTTGCCGACCGCCGATCCTGCAACGGCGCACAAAAAAAGATGTCCCAAGCCATTTACATGACTTATGGACATCCTTTATATCCGAATACTGCCGCTCAGCCTTTCGGTTTCACGAATACGGCCGCGATAAACGAGAAAATAATCGCCGCGGATATACCCGCGCTCGTCACTTTAAATATACCGGTGATGATACCGATATAGCCTTCCTTATGCAGCTCCTCGAGTGCCCCGTGCACAAGCGCGTTGCCGAAGCTCGTAATCGGAACGGTCGCACCCGCGCCCGCGAATTCGATGAACGGATCATACAAGTTCAAACCGTCGGCGATAGCGCCCAGAACGACGAGCGTGCTCATCGTGTGCGCCGGCGTCAGCTTGCCGAGATCCATCAGCAGCTGCCCGAATACACAGATGGCACCGCCGATGACAAAAGCCCAAAAAAAGTTCATGCGTACAACCCTCCTGACTCAATAGCAACCGCATGAGCGATACACGGAATGCTTTCCCCTTGCTGGAACGAAAGCGGAGAAAGCAGAGCGCCTGTCGCAACGACCAGGATCCGCTTCAGTTCCCCCTTCTTCATACGTTTGAGCAGATGACCGTATGTAACGGTGGCCGAGCAGCCGCAGCCGCTCCCCCCCGCTTGCACATGCTGCTTGTCCCGGTGGTAGATCATCAGCCCGCAATCATCATACGTCGTCTGTTCGATCGGGACGTGATGCTTGTGAAACAGCTCGCGGGCGATCTCGGACCCTACGGCGGCGAGATCCCCGGTTACGATCAGGTCATAATACCCCGGCTCGCGTCCCGTGTCGCGGAAGTGGGCCTGAATCGTATCGACTGCGGCAGGCGCCATAGCGGCGCCCATATTGAACGGATCGGTAATCCCCATGTCCACGATCCGCCCGATGGTGGCGCCGGTGATGACGGGGCCGTCTCCGCTCTTGCCGAGCACGGCGACTCCCGCCCCGGTCACCGTATACTGCGCCGTCGGCGGCTTCTGTGAGCCGTACTCCGTCGGGTAGCGGAACTGCTTCTCGGCGGTGCAGTTATGGCTGCACGTGCCGGCCATCGCGTAGTTGGCCGCCCCGGAATCCAGCAGCTGCGCGGCGATCGCGAGCCCCTCCATCGACGTCGAGCAGGCGCCGAAGATGCCAAGATACGGCATGCCCAATGTGCGTGCGGCGAATGTGTTGGAGATAATCTGATTCATCAGATCGCCCCCGATGTAGAACTGAATTTGTCCGCCGGTGAGTCCGGCATGATCGAGCGCTTGCTGCGCGGCTTCTTCCAGCAGCGCTTTCTCCGCTTTTTCCCACGTTTTCTGGCCGATAGTCAGATCTCCGTGCACGATATCGAAATCTTCCGCGATAGGCCCCTTGCCTTCATCGGGTCCGACAACCGTGCCTGTCGAGAGAATGACCGGCCGATTCTCGAATATCCAGCTCTGATGCCCCTTCAACATATGGTCAACCCCCACCCTTGATAATAAGATGCAAAAGGCCGACAACGAAAGCAGCCACGGTGCCGTACACAATTACCGATCCCGCCAATTTGAACATGTTGCCGCCGACCCCCAGCACAAGCCCCTCCGCCCTGTGCTCGATGGCCGCGGAGCAGAGCGAGTTGGCAAAGCCCGTGACGGGTACCGAGGATCCTGCTCCCGCCCATTGGGCCATTTTGTCGTAGATGCCGAAGCTCGTCAGGATGACGGAAATGATAATCAGGCAAGCAACCGTTGGATTGCCCGCCGTTTTTTCCGTAAAGCCGAAATAGTTGATAAAAATTTGCATGAAGCATTCACCGATCAAGCAGATCGTGCCTCCAACGAGAAAAGCCCGCAAGCAATTTTTCAATACCGGCCGCTTCGGCTCGATCCGTTTCGCTAGATCCTGATACTCCTGCTGCGTCATGGTCAGATTTTTCTTTTTATTGTTGGCCATACGTTCCCTCCTGGATATTCCGTACTCTTACGATCTCAACAAGACATGAAGATCTTGAATCACCTTCGTCAGCCTTTCGGAGCAATTTTCATACATCAGCTTGGCCTCGGGATGCTCCGTCGTCAAAGAAAAAAGTTCTAGATCGGCTTCGCATTTCTTCAACATGGCCAACAGCGCCGGACGCTCGGCAGGCCCAGGCACTTGCAATTTATCGTCGTACAGGTCGACGGTCAATTCACCGTGCGTATTCACTTGACCAAGAAAAACATTTTCTTTCGTTACTCCTAGCTTATCCAGTTCCGCTTGCAGCCATCCGACTCCTTTGCCAGCCTCAGCCAGCGGCTCTTCCTGTATGACACCGTCCATAATGACGGTTTGGGTCGGCTTCTCCTGAACCAGCTTCATCCCCAGATGCTTTGGCGTTAACGGCTGCAGTTCACTCTTCAGCAGAACGCTTAAGTCGCCGCTGGACTCCAGCATCGCGAACTCGACATCCGCTACCCGGAATACGCTTTTGGTTCGCAGCTGCTCCAGAAGCTCGTCTCCCGTATATCTTTCTTTTTTCAAATTATCCTCAAGCACTTTGCCGTCTTTGATCAACACCGTGCCCTTGCCCTCAAACCAGTTGCGCAGCGTCTTGCTTTTGAGCGTCAACAATTCCAAAAAGAAAGGGAGCAGACACCAAACCAATATAGCGATGATGCCATGCCAAAAATTGCTTTCTACGTCCGTAGAGATGACTCCCGCCAAATCCCCTAATGTAATTCCGATGACATATTCGAAAAATGTCAGCTGCGAAATTTGCTTCTTCCCGAGAATCCGCGTCATTACAAAAAGAATGACTAGTGAGCTGAACGCTCTGATAACGATATGCAACCAATCCGCCACAATCGTTCCACGCTCCTTCCTAAAGCTCTAAACAAAAACATTATGCACAAAAGAAGAGCCTGCTATCACCTCTGTCTTGATGGATTAAATTGTCAATAATGACTACGGAAAGTCGGGGTATATTAATGAGCGCAAACAAATGAAATCATCCTAAACAATTTGCTTGCAATCCCAATCCATGACGAAGAGGTGCCGAGATGACTGTAGCTTCCCAAGTAAAAACGACGTTAGCCTCCTTGAAAAGCGCACAAGCAAGCCTTGAAACATTCGCTTTGAGCACGCAAAATCAGGAGGCCAAGCAGCTTTATGAAACGGCTGCAATGGCTGCGCAAGATATCGTCAACCAAGTCGCTTCCCGCGTACAGCAATTGGAGAATGAAGAACCGCAGTACAAAGGCTTCTAATTCACTCCGATTGGCGGGCAAGCCAAAAACAGCCCTTAACGACAGAAGTCGTTAAGGGCTGTTCACATTGGGATTAATATAACATCAAAAGGATGACTGCAAGCAATACGAAAAGTACCAAAACAAACAAAATCAATCGATCTTCCTGCTCCATAAGAGCCGCCCTCGTTTCGAATGAAATATCCTTTATTGCAACGGCTGGCCGGATGCTTTCCGCAGCTCGTTGGCCAAGCGGTGAAATTCTTCTCTTGCTTGCGGGTCTTCCGTAGCCATATACGCCGCAGACAAGAAGGCAATGATTTTATTCGCGTCTTCCGCACTCAACACTGCTGTGTCCCCTCCTTACATCGTTGTACCGGGTTTACTTCCCGGTCCAATAGTCAAACGTCAGCAATCTGTTCTTGAAGAAGGCGTAAGGCAAATAACAATACCCTTGGTCCCCCCAACCCCGGCCCCACGAATTCCTCGCGATGACAACGCCCTGGCCTTTCTTCTTGCCGTCTCTATAGCCTACGGCAAGCATGGCATGGCCGCCGAGCAGCATCTCCTTGCTCCGGTTAGGATACGGAATTCGCCCGGTCCGCGCCGCCGCAAGGCTCTCGAACGAGGCATAAATCCATATGCCGAATACGACCGGCTGGCCGTCGGCCAACGCCGCTTTGATTCCTGCCAAATCGTGAATGCGGTGATAGCTCTCGATGCGGTACTCACCGGCGGTCGCTTCCGCTTCGCGGTCCGGCTTCACTTTGAATTTAGCTATCTGATAAGGCCACTCGCTTTCGGGACACACACCGATCTTCTGCAGCACCTTCATGCCGTCGCGAATGGTGGCGCCGGAATCCCGATTGACCGTTCCCTCCAAATCGCGTTCGTGCCAATAGTGAAACAGCCGGGATAACCGCAGATTGGCGTCCGGGTATCCGTTCTGTCTCAGCCAATATTCGCGAAGCCCGCTGACAATCGCATTCGACGTGCAAGAACCCAGGCTCCCTTGATTCACTACAGGAGACAGTCCCTTACGCAAGTCGACGGCAGCAGGCAGTTGAGATTCCCGAACATAATTTGCGCTTCGGTAATACAAATCGCGAAAGTCGCGCGGATCCCGTCTTACCGTCAGTTTCCGTTTCATCCGTTCCCCTCCCCGATGCTTCGCGCCCGTGTAATCCAGTGTATTCACCCATGGGCTGCAGCGTGCCAAAAGCGCGCATACCAGAGGCATGCGCGCGGCCGATCCTGCGTATTTATTTTTTCATCGCTTTCCGGTAAACGGCTAAGTATCGGTTCGTCATTCGGGACGTCGAGAACCGGCGTATGACGTACCTGCGGAGCGCTGCCGGTTCGGGGAAACGCCCCTGCTTGACTTTGGCGATCATTTCGGGGACGGACCGGCAGATCAGCTCGGGGAAGCCCGCCATGACCTCAGGCACCGCACCATGGTTCAACGCAATGACCGGCGTACCGCAGGCCATCGCTTCAATCATGACTAGCCCGAAGGGCTCCTCCCAGACCGTAGGGAACAACAGGCAGGAGGCGTGCTTCAACAGCTTCTGTTTTCTTCTGCCGCCTACAGGGCCGACGAATTTAATGTTGGGATTGCTGCGAATGCGCGGCATAATTTCCTTGCGAAACAAAGCCGCGTCCTTGACGGGCCCGGCAATGATGAGCTTGCGGTTCGTTTTTTCGGCAATCTCGATGGCATGCAGGACCCCTTTCTCACGCAAAATTCGTCCCATAAACACCATGACGTCGCTCTTTTTGGAACTGAATTCATATTCGTTCGGATTAATACCGTTGTAGATGAAATAGCCGCGATTGTTACCCATGACCATCTTCGCCCGTCTGGATACATAGACAGGATGCTTGACGCGCTGCCGAACGGGCAGATGCATCGTGCACACCGTAGGAATTCGCAGTTTGCGCGTACCCAAAGCCGAGGTGAACGTGTGATCGTGAATGACGTCGACGCGCGGAGGCAATTTGCGCAGCACGTACCCCCCGATCCCGGCGTCGCGAAGCCCTTTGGGGAACGGAATGAGTCTGGCACGTGTCCGACTGCCTTTAGCCGCGAACAGGATAACCTTGTGACCCTTTCGTACAAGGCTTTCGGTCAATTCATGAACAACCTTTTCCGTTCCTCCCTGATTCGTCGGCGGCAGCTTCTGGGCATCCGGATAATTGGATATCACTTGCACAATGTGAAGACGTTTCATTCACAGGTTCACTCCGTTTCCTTTATATTATCGTCATATGAATCTTGTAACATATCGAAATACGTTCGCAAGATTGCTAAGCTCTCTTTTCAAAATATGCAAGACTCCATGCATTGCCACGGACAAGTATCTTTCTCTCCAAAAATACTGGTTAAAAGAGGTCATAGGCAGCGCTTTCACTTTCGGCTATGATAGACCTGTGACGACGAATCACTTATGAAGAAAGGACCGACTGCTATGAGACAACTGACATCTTTGACTCGAACGTGCACAATGGGTCTGGCCGGTCTTGTAATGGCTGCGGCTCTGGCAGCTCCCGCAACGGCTCGCGAGAGCCAGTTTACTAGAAACGGTACGGGGCCCCTCTATTGGAGCACCTATGAATATCAATATACACATAATGCCCCTATGGACGAGGCGGAATGGAAAAAAAACATCGACTGGATTGCGAACGATTACAAACAGGCCGGGTACGACATGATTGCCTCTGACGGCTGGATCGAGGGCGCTCAGCGCACAAATGAAAACGGATACATTTTATCCCATAACGATGGCTGGCAGCACGATTGGGCGTATTGGTCTTCTTATATTCAGAAGAAGGGCATGAAGCTTGGCGTCTATTACAATCCGCTCTGGGTAACCCGAAGCGCTGCAGCCGATCCGACCAAGAAGGTCATCGGAACGAACTACAAAATTAGCGATATTGCCTCTTCCGCCGATAAGTTCAACGACGATCTGTACTGGGTCGATGTCACCAAGCCAGGAGCCAAGGAATATATTCAGGGTTATATCCAATATTTCAAAAATCTCGGGGTTCCTTATTTGAGAATCGACTTCCTCTCCTGGTACGAGACCGGCACGGATAAAGGCAGAACGATCGGTGTGAATCACGGATCGGCAAACTATCAAACCGCGCTGCGCTGGATGAAAGAAGCGGCCGGCGACGAGATGGAGCTGAGCCTTGTGATGCCGCATCTGAACAACCATGCTGCAGGCGAGCTGCCTTATGGCGACATGGTGCGGATTAACGAAGATCTGGCTCACGGCGGCTGGGAAAACCTGAGCGGACAACGGCAAAATTGGATGAACGGCTGGTCGCAGTGGGCGAACCCGTTCCAAGGCTTCACGGGCTTCTCCGACATTGCCGGACGCGGCTCCAACATGATTCTGGATGGCGATTTCATCCGGATGAATACGTTCCGAACCGATGAAGAACGCAAAAGCATCATCAATTTGTTCACAATGGCCGGCTCGCCGATCGCCATCACGGACCAATACGCCACCATCGGCAGCACCGGCGCCTTCTATAAGAACAAAAATATGCTGGAGCTGCATAATCAAGGCTTCGTAGGGAAGCCTTACTACAACAATGGGAATTCGTTCAGCAGCGATCCGCAGGCCAGAAATTCCGAGAAATGGCTCGGCCAATTGCCGGACGGCAGCTGGGTTGTCGGATTGTTCAACCGCTCCGATCAAGCCGCCGTGCGCTCTGTCGATTATGCCAAAGACTTGGGACTGAAGACGCCTGCGGCAACAACGGAGCTATGGACCGGGGCATCGCTTGGCAAGCTTGCGGCCTACTCCCCTTCGCTGCCCAAGCACGGCTCCCGCGTGGTGAAAATTGAGGCGGAAGGCTCGACTGTGAATTATGCGGCAGAAGTTGCGACATGGGTTGGCGGCACGCATTTTAACAATAACTATGCGGGTTATGAAGGCTTCGGATTCGTCGACGGCTTGAACGCCGCTGGCGCGAAAATCGTGTACGCGGTGGAGGCACCGGAAGACGGCGACTATGCGCTATCCTACCGCTATGCTACAGGTGACAAGGGTTCAAGTGCAAACAGTACGCTGCATGTAAGCGTTACCGATGAGCAAGGTGCTGCCGTTCAGCCTACGCGGGCAGTCGCCTTTGCTTCTACCGCCGGATGGAGCCATTGGTCCAATACGACAGGCCGCGTCCATCTGAAGAAAGGCGTGAATCTGATTACGCTGGAGCGGCAGAACTCCGATCAGGGCGAAATTCATTTGGACGGCATTACGCTGGATACGAACCCTCTGGCAAACGCGAATGCACTGCGGGTGATGAACGGCGATTGGGAAAGCGGTGACATTCGCGGTTGGCGCGAGTGGCACCCGGCCGGCCAAGCCCCCGCGTACGGCGTAGATTCGTTTGACGCCTACCAGGGCAGCTATAAGCTTTACTTCTGGAATACCCAAGCTTACAAACAGAGCGTCCATCAGATGCTGACCGGGCTGCCGAACGGCACTTATACCTTAAGCGCCCGGGTGAAAGAGACGGTCTACGGGAACAAGCCGAACACGGTCCGAATGGAGCTTAGCGAATACGGCGGATCACCGGTGTATAAGAACATCGTCCCTACAGCAGGCTATGTACGCATTCAAGCTAGCGCCAAAGTTTCGAACGGAAGGCTGGATATCGGATTTTACGTGGATTCGCCGGGCCTGACTTCCTTGCAAATCGATCAGGTGACGGTGGAGAAAACGAAGTAAGAAGCCGCCGCAAAAAGCCCGCAACGATGTTAACCATCGTTGCGGGCTTTCACTTGCAGTTTATCTCAAATAGCGTTGAAGCGGCAGTATTCCCTGCTTGCGAATACAGGCAGCAACCAGCTCTGCGACGGCAATGCCGCCTTGTTGCTGGAAATGCGTGTTGTCCTCGGCCCCTTGGGGGAAGTTCGGAAACTCTCCCGGCCAGGCCCATAAGAATAGCGACTTCGTTTCTTCCGGGCCGAGCGCTTCAAACAATCGCTTGCTCTCTGCGGCCAAATCGATCAGAACGACCTCTTCCGCTTCGGCCAGCTCCTTCATTGCCGTAATATAATCGCCATGCGTATCTATGAGCTTACCTTCGTTATCGAAAAATCTGCGCTGCACCGGCGTTACCAGAATCGGAGTCGCTCCCCGCTTCCGGGCTTCGCCGATATAGATCGACAAGTGCTCTTTGTACGTTGTATAAGGAGAAGTCGCCCGCTCCTCATCCAGCTTCTGGTCATTATGTCCGAATTGTATGAACAAATAATCGTTCGCATTGAGCTTCTCGAGGATCGGTTCGAACCGCCCTTCATTCAGAAAGCTTTTGGAACTGCGGCCGGAGACCGCATAGTTCGCCACCGCGGCGTCCGCTTTGAAGAACATCGGGAACATCTGCCCCCATCCCGCGTACGGATAACCTTCCAGCGGCTGATCGGTCACTGTGGAGTCTCCCACCAGGTAGAGGGTAGCCGCTTGCGGCGCGGAAACGATTTCCAAGGCGTTGATCCTCGGGGCAATCCCTGAGAAGGCGAGCCGTAGCTGCCCGTCTGTGACGTGCACGCTAAAGCTGTTCGCGGCAAATTCGCCTTCGGCTGTCCGGCACTCCGCCAGCAGCAGCCTCCCTTCACCGACCTTCAAGCCCGTACAAGTGGCGGATTTTGCATCGCCCATCAATGCATGAATCGTGTAGTTCCCGTCCGGCACATCCGCGATAAAGACGGCGCCGAGCGGAATACAGAAGTCCTGCCGCAGCGTACCCGGCTTCCCGCGATCACGCTCATAGATTGCCGCGCCTTCCATGAAGCCGTATCCGCTCTTCGCATTATACGTCGTACTGCCGCTAATCTTCGTGAATCCGGCTTTCGCGCTGCTTGTTTCCGGACCGAAGTCGAACTTCAAATGTATGCTCATCAGCTGTACCTTCCTACCATTCTCTGCGGTTCAGCAGGGAGGATAAGAACGTCAAGCCCAGCCCTTGACCCCAGCCTTGAATCCGCTTATACGGCACCCCTTTGTACCCGGCGAGATCCCTCATGACCGCGGTGCCCGCCGACACGCCCGTCACCGTACCGTCTTCGCTGATCCGGGAGAGGATGCCTTGAATCGACTTGTTCGTATATTTGTTATATAGCGGTCCGGCGCCGACAAGCGCTGCGGCGATACCGGCCGAGCCAGAGGTCTCCAAATAGGAATCCTTGTCCGTTAGCACCGTATGCCAGAGGCCGCTCTCATCCTGCAAACGAACCAGAGCGCTTAATTGATCGCGCAGAGAGCCTTCGATCATCATGAACGAAGGGTGCGTCACATGCACCAATTGCAAGGCGCGAGCCATCGTAATGGCAGCCCAAGAATTGCCGCGCGCCCAATAAATGCCTGACATATGATTCTGCGCCAGATTGTCCCAGCCGTGATAGTACAGGTTCGTCGTCCCGTCCTGCAAACAATTCTCATGACCGTGGTACTGCTTCAGCCCGTCTTCGAGATAATCGTCCCGCTTGAGCATGGAACCGATACGCACAAGGAAGTATCCCGCCATGAACATCGTATCCACCCAGGCCTGTTCAGGGAAATTGTACGTCTCCGAGTTTACGGTATGCTGGAAAATGCCGTCTCCGAAGCGCTCCGCTTCGTGGGTTAGGAAATCCGCCATCTGCGTCGCAATTTCGATATAGCGCTCTTCCCCTGTTTCCTTGTACAGCGTCAACAGGGAATGTCCGATCGAGATGCCGTTGACGGACAGCTTCGGCAGCCCGTCCTCCAGCTTCTCGTCAACCCAATCTTTCAACAGCTGCAAATACTCGGCTTTGCCGGTTGCTTCATAAGCTTCCGTAACCCCATAGAAAGCCACGCCCCCCGGCCAATCCCAATTAAAGTCCATGCGAAACGTTCGATGAACGACACGGTCTATCACGTTGCGAATTTCATCTTGATCGAATTGTAAAGCCGGCATCTCTTCAGTTCCTCCTTGTTGGTCGTATGTCATACGCTTCCTGCTATCCTTTCAAACCGCTCGTTGAGATCCCGTCAACAATATACTTCTGGAAGATGATAAATACGATAAAGATCGGAAGAAGCGATACGGTTGACATCGCGAACATACCGCCCCAGTTGTTCAAGGATTCGCTATCCAGGAACAGCTTCAGTGCAAGTGAAACCGGATACATCTCCGCGTTGTTCAAGTAAAGCAGCGGGGTATAGAAATCGTCCCATCTCCAGTAGAAGGAGAAGATCGCCGCCGTAACAAGGGCCGGAACAATGAGCGGTACGATAATTTTGAAGAAAATGCTGTATTTGCTGCAGCCGTCCATTTTGGCCGCCTCGTCAAGCTCGCCCGGAATCGTGCGAATGAATTGCATAATGAGAAAGATAAAGAACGGAATGCCGAAAAATTGCGGTACGATAATCGGTTTGAAGCTGGATAACCAGCCGATCTTGGCGAACAATACATACTGCGAGATGATTGTAACATCATGCGGCAGCAGCAGCGTCAGCATGACCATGGAAAACCAGAATTGGCTTCCTGCGAACTTGATGCGTGCGAAACCGTAACCCACCAGGGCTGAGGAAGCGACTGCACCAATGGTCGACAAGATGACGATGATGAAGCTGTTTTTCATAAAGGTCGCGAAGGTAATGCCCGCAAAGCCTTTCCATCCGGACAAGTAATTGCTCCACTCCAAGCGGCTTGGAATCAGGCTGGTGGCGGTCGTATAGATTTCTTCATTAGGCTTCAGGGAACTGGCGACCAGCCACAGTATCGGATAAATCGCTGTTATCGCAATCAGACAAACGATGAGATGGTACAGCACGGTTTTGATATTTTTAGCGCGTAGAGCCATGTCAGACCCCTCCTAGTTCTCGTAGTGAACCCAATATTTCGACGTTTTGAAAATGATCAGCGTGATAACACCGATCAAGATCAGCATAAACCAAGCCATGGCGGAAGCATAACCCATCTCGAAGAAGGTGAACGCCCGGTGGAATAAGTACAACGAATATAGCAGTGTATTGTTAAGCGGTCCGCCTTCACCATTGGAGATAATGTACGCCGGTGTGAACGTCAGGAAGCCCGAAATCGTTTGCAAAATCAAGTTGAACAGAATGATTGGACTTAGCAGCGGCAGCGTGATATTGAAAAATTGGCGAACCTTGCTGGCGCCGTCAACGCTTGCAGCCTCGTAATACGAACCGGGAATGTTCTTCAGACCGGCCAGGAAAATGAGCATCGACGATCCGAACTGCCATACGGACAGGAGCACGAGCGTGCCGAGCGCCGTTGCCGGATACCCGATCCAGGAGGTTGTCGTGTGAATGCCGATATTGTCCAGGAACGCGTTAATCAAACCTTTGTCACCGAAAATTTGGCGCCACATAATCGATACCGCAACGCTTCCGCCAATCAAAGACGGCAAGTAGTACGTTGCGCGGTAGAACCCGATCCCTCTTACTGCGCGGTTTAGCAGCATGGCAACCAACAAAGCGATAATCAGCCGCATCGGGACTGACGTAAGGACATAAATGAGTGTTACACGAATTGAGTCTATGATTTTGTCGTCATTGGTGAACATTTTCTCGTAATTCGCCAGCCCTACCCATCTCGGAGGCGACAGCAAATCATATTCGGTGAATGAGAAATACAGCGATGAAAACATCGGAAACAGCGTGAAGATAAGAAATCCGAGAATGAAAGGCGAGACAAACACATAGCCGACTATGTGATCATTTTCACGTAGTTTCATAGTTCCACTTCCTTTTGCTCTATTTATAGGGGGGCGGCCCCCATTTTCAAATTGAGCCGCCCTGCGTTACAGCTTGCGTTAGCGCTTCTTATTTTTCGCTAAAATGGCATTCGCTTCACTCATAAATTTGATGGCGGCTTCTTCGACCGAAATTTTGCGGAACAAGATTTGTTCCTGCATATCCCGCAGCAGCTTGCTCACTTCCGCCGATCCGATCGGATCGGGCGGGTCCATCGGTCTGCTGTTCTGCTCCGCCCAGGCGATATAATCGTAGACCTTCCGGTCTTCGACGGACAGCGAAGGCTTCAGAGCTTCCTTCACTTTGCTCGAAATCGGAATCCCCCGGTCGCCATTGATCAGCTTGTTGGCTTCCACATCGTTCAGAAACCAGGAGATGAATTTCGCAGCTTCCGTCTTCTGCTTGGAGCTCTTGGCAATGGAGAACAGCATCGTGGGCTTCAAGTATAAGCCCAGCTTCCCATTCGGCCCAGGCAGCCCGATTAAGTTCAGAGGCTTCTTGGCCGCCTCCTGCAGCGTCGCGAATTGATTGGACCAAGCCATCGTCATGAACCCGTCCCCCAGCGCAATGGGGTTTTCCTCCGGCGTCAGCTTGGACAGAGACTCTTTATCCCAGCTTCGCATGTAGCCGGCTTCGTACCATTTGAGATACATCGTGAAGTAATCTATGAAATATCGGGGGTCGCTAAACCCAAGACTTGTGCCATCCGGGTTGAAATAATGCTGATTCTGCGTGCGCAAATAATACGGAAAAAACTGATCGAACCGCATATGATCCAGCACTTTGCCTTGCTGCTTCATTCGCTTGGCGATTTGCTCCAAATCGTTCCACGTCCAGTTCGCAGGTATCGAGGAGATCCCCGCTTCCTGCAGCATCGTGGCATCGAAAGTTGTGCCCATCGCATTAAATCCGAGCGGAATGCCGTACAGTTTGCCTTCGACCCGGCCGGCATCGACCGACTTCGGCACTGCCGAGCTCACATCGATCGTTCCGCTGCGCGCAAGCTCCGACAAATCTTCCAATTGTTCTTTCGTCCCGTATTGGGTCAAGTACGAAATGTCCATCTGAATAATATCCGGCAGTTGATTGGCCGCCGCTTGCGGTGCAAGCTTCTTCCAGTAGTCGTCGAAGCCGGCATACTCGGTATCGATCTGCACGTTCGGATTCTGCTTCCGGTACATTTCGATCAGCTTCAACGTATAGTCGTGTCTGGCTTGGCCGCCCCACCAGGCTATCCTCAGCTTCACCTCTTGCTTGCGATCGTTATTTCCGCTCTCAACGGTCTTAGGCGTTCCGCTTGCTGGCGGTTGATTCGCGCTGCATCCGATCATAGCCATCATCAGTGGAATCAGGAGCAGGGACGGTAATCTTCTGCGTTTCATCGTTCGCTTCCCCCTAAATACCTTGCGCTCCACATTTCTTATTATGGGCTTACAGGAGCCAAAGTTGAATCAAAATTACCGCGATAAATGTTTAAAAAACAGTGTATACCCCTGTCACATCGACAGCTTCTTATACTCCGAAGGCGCACAGCCGGCAATCTTCTTGAACACTTGCGAGAAGTATTGCGGATTGTCGCCGAAGCCTAATTGTTCGGCCAATTCGAACATTTTGACGTCGTCGTTCGCTTTAATAAGCTCCATCGCTTTCTTGATGCGAACGGTCACCACATAGTTCGAGAATCGCTCACCGGTCTCTTTTTTGAACAATTTTCCCAAATAGTCCGGATTCATATACAGCATTTTGTGCGCAACCCAGTTCAGCGACAATTCCGGGTTGGACAGCTCCGCATTCACGATATCGATGACCTTCTGAACGACCTGTGAATGCTTGTTCCGGTTCTGTTCGAAGATCCCGCGGGTAATCTCGGAAGCGGTTTGTTTCAGCAGTTGAATGCTTCCCTGAAGCGTCTCCATCAGCGAGATTTGCCCGATTAGGCCCATGTACTGATGCATTTGCGGTTCCGCGCAAAGCCTCGTCATGGAGATGAACGTTTGGATGACGTACGATTTCGTCGTCTCGATGTCCAACCGGGAATTGACCAGCAGGTCTTGAAAGGCTTCGATACCCGCTTCGGCTTCCTCCCAGTTGCCTGCCCGAATCGGCAGCAGGATCCGGTCTTCGTCGTGAACGAAATCCGCTTGGCTGGGCACAGCGGAATCCAAAATATCGCGCATCGTAATCAGACCGCCTTCGCCCAGGTAGAACCGGTGGCTTAAGCAATCCAGCGCTTGCAAGTAGAGCCTGCGGGCTTCCCCGATCTCCCCGGCTTCACTTAAGGCGGCCGTCGTATCAATTTTATAATACAGCATGAAAATACGCCGGATTTCTGCAATTTGCTCGTGCAGACGCTGCATATCTTCTTGATCCTCGATCAGAACGATGATCTGTTCCGCTACGGTCGAGCTTAACAGCGGCTCGTCAAGAATGTCTTCGGCAATATTTTTCACTGCAAACAAATGCTCGTACTCGAACTTGTCCTCCATCCGGAACATCAGCAGCCGGACTTTCTTCCCGCTGACATGCAGCCCGAACAAATCCTGATAATATTCCCAATCCCGGCTCCCGTACGATTTATTCGTTACGAATTCCTTCAGAAACTGCTCTTTCACGTGAGGCAGCACCTTCTGCAGGTTCGCTTTCATCGATCGGACGAAATCCTCCTTGCTCTCCTCTTGCTTATACTCCGCGACAATTTCGCCCAGCGCCTTCAGAATGCTGTTCTCGTTGCATGGCTTCAGCAAATAATGTTTGACACCGTGCTGCATCGCGATTTGCGCATATTCGAATTCGTCGAACCCCGACAGCATAATAAAACGGGTATGCGGGTGCGTCTCCTTCGTTTTGGCCACCAACTGCAGACCGTCCATACCCGGCATCCGAATATCGCTGATCACGATATCAGGCTCATGCTCGCAAATGAAGGCATAAGCCTCGATGCCGTTGCGCGCCGTGCCGATCAGCTTCGTTCCGGCGGACGGCCAGTCCACGATCGAGGAAATCCCTTCCAGTATCATTCGTTCATCGTCAACCAACAGCACTTTATACATAGGTCATGAACCTCTTTTCGTCATCGGAATTCGTATCGTAATGCAGGCACCGCCGGACGCGCGATTCTCAACCTGAATGCCGTAATCGTCGCCGAACGTCAGCTTGATCCGTTCATCGATATTTTTCAAGCCGATGCCTGTGCCTTTGGATTTGCGCTCGCCGTTCAATATCTGCTCCAAGTACCCTTCATCGATACCTGGACCGTTATCTTCGACAACAAGCAGTACCGTCTCATCCTCTTCTCTGCCGGTTATCCGAATTTGGCACGGCTCCAGCATCACTTCTACCGCATACTTAATCGCATTCTCCAGCAGCGGCTGAAGTGTCAGCTTCGGGATGCTCTGCGTCTTAATCGAATCGGGAACATCCAACCGGAAATCCAGCCGTTCCTCGAAGCGGACCTTCTGAATGGTGATATAATGCTCCACCAGCTTCAACTCGTCTTCGATCGCAATCATATCCTGTTTAAGGCTGATCGACGAGCGCAGCAGATAGCCCAGCGATTCGACCATTTGGGAGACTTGCTTCTGTCCGTTCATCTTGGAGATCCAGTTGATGGATTCCAGCGTGTTATATAGAAAATGCGGATTAATTTGCGCTTGCAGGGAGCGGAACTCGGTTTCTTTGATGATAAGCTGCTTCGTATAGTTCTCTTTGATCAATTCCTGTATCCGCACGATCATCATGCGGTATGTTCGTTGGAGCAGCCCTACTTCATCCATTTGATTGGAGACAGGCAGCAGCGGCGGCAGCTCCGAATTCTCCAGATCCCCGATTTGCAGTCCCCGCATGTTGCTGATCAAGCCCTCGATCGGCCGTGTAACACTACGGGCAACCGCCATACCGAAACCGACAAGCAGGAAGAAGGAGATGAGGAACGCGGCGATCATCCAATTTTTCATCAATATGATATTGTGGAAAATCGTTTGGAACGGCAGCGTGTTATAATATGTCCAGCCCAAATAGTCCGAATGAATATGGGACACGAAATATTGGTCGCCGTCCTGCTCCAGGATGCGAAACCCTTTCGGCGATAGTCCGAATGTGCTGTCTTCGCTAATCAACGAAGTGGTGCTGACCGAACGGGGGTAAATCAGATGGCCGTCGGAGACGATGACCAGCTCCCCTTCTCGGGTGACCGCTTCTCTGGCATACTGATTCACCATTTTATCCAAGTTGACATGCAGCACGAGACTGCCCAGCTTCTTCAGCTCCAAATTGTCGGAGGATCGGATCTGCCGGGTTGCGATCAGACTGTAATCCAAGTCGTCCGGGTTCACCCAACCCAAGCTGCCGGCGCCGCGGTCCGACGTTTCTTGAATCAATTGTCTCCGTTCCGGCGTAAGCGTTGTCAAGTTGCCGCTGGAATAGCTGTTCCCCTTCACATCGGTAATATCAGCCGCCATAATATACGTCTCCGAGTTCATATACTGCACCAGCCGGTCAACGAGCTTAGCGCGGGACTGAATGCGGATATAATCGGATTCGTTCGAATTCATCACGATCAAGTGCTGCTGAATCTGTTCGTCGGACATAATCGAGAACGTCAACCGCTCCACTTTATTCAACTCATTCTCGATCAAGGTCGATGAGAGATTCAATACTTGAGAAGATTTTTCATAAATTTGCTGATCGTACATCGAGAAGGCGATCTGCAGCCCGACTAATGAAATACTTGAGCTGACAGCCATTGAGATCGTAATCAGCAAGAACAGTTTGGCTTTAATGCGCATATTACGGATTTCGTCAAACCATAGGCGAAAGCCCATTTTCATGATGGATCACCACATTTCGTTCTAAGTAAGAGACCTGTAGCAGTCTTCGCGGTTGGGCATATTATTCCCTTTATAAAAAGTAAAAAAGGACGTTGGGAATGATTCCCAACATCCTTGGCGGTCAAATATTTGGGGCAATCCATGGATTGGCTTGATGCGGCATCTCCGCAATAACGGTTACCGTTGACTGCTTGTGAACGAAGCCTCTAGGCCAAATAAAATACTTCGCGCATCGGCTGAATCGGGACGGCTTCACGGAAATCGAATGAGCCCACGACCATCTTGGACGTAATCGCGTTCCAACGGTTGCAAGCTTCGCTCTCAGCCAAGTAAGCGAAAGCTTTCTCCAAATCGTCGCAGTGGAACACATAGAAAAATTGATTGCCGTTCTGGAAAATGGAATAATCCCGGATCCCCGCTTTGCTGTGCTCCACCATAATTTCCGGCCAAGGAGCCAAATGCATACGTACGTATTCCTCCAGATCTTCCTCCCGAATCGTCCATGTCCATGCGAATTTACCGCTGCCTGTCATGCGTTTCACCCTCTCCTAATGTTGGATCACTCATGCTTTTACTTTAGCGCGCCCACCTCGTTCCGTCAATGCTTATCCTCATAAAAATAAAGAAAAACAAAAAACGGAAGCCCTGGAGGCCGCCGTTTTTTTGTCTTTAAATTTGTTTTTCTTTGATCGTCAAGATCAAAAACCAAATAAAGAAAGCGAAACAAAGAAATGCAAGGAAGCCGTACCCGCCAAAAATGTCATGCTTCCCTGCGAAATAGCCGAATCCCAAGCCGGCGAACGTATTCAGTGCATGTTCGCCAAGCGATTGGAAAGAATCGATGGTTGCCCGCATCGAGGAGCCGATTCGATGGTGCAGGTAGCCTGCCGACAGAGGCTCCATGACGCCTGCGAACAAGCAGACAGCCAGCATGGCGGCGAGTCCCGCATAGCCCTGACTCAGCGACACACAGGCGAAGCCAAGGGTCATGCCACCCGTGATAACAACAATCAACGTGCGGTAGCTGTACCGGCGCACCAGTGTATAAGCGAGCAGATTGCCCGGCAGCTGCAGCAGCATGATGGCGGCGGACAGGGCGCCGAAGAACAGGACCGGCATGCCGAGCCGGCTGGCGTACAGCTGCCAGAACTCTTCGATATAGCTCATCGCCGCACCGGTTACCATGCCGGAGATCATCACGAGACAGATCTTCGGGTTGCGCCGAAAGAATCGCAGCGATTCCTTCACATAAGCGCTCGCTGGGATCGAGGCTTCCTCCTCCGCAGCTTCTCTCCGCGGCTCGACAAGCAGGAAAGCCAGTAGAAGCGCTATCGCTGCGCTGACCAATGAAATCCAATAGTTCAGCTTCAGACCGAAGTGGCCCGCCAGAAAGCTTCCGCTGAGCGCCGCCAGGATGGCGGCGACGAAGTCACAGGCGTTCAATCGTCCCAGCGTTCGCTCGAACAGCGGCGCCTTCCCTTGCTCCTGCAGCGTATCATAGAGCAGAGCATTCTCCGAACCGCTGCTCGCACAGCGCGATATGCCCGCCAAGAAAGTGACCAGCGCAAAGTGCCAAAACTCACTCGCGCAGATCAGAATGGCGAATTCGCTGCATCCGAGCAGCGCGCTCAGCAGGAGCATGTTTTTACGGCCCCACTTGTCTGCCAGAATGCCGGTCGGCACCTCCAACAGCACGATGGTCAGGGCAAATATGATTTCCGTATACACGACCATCGGAATGGTCATGCCCCGTTCCTCCCAGTACAACCGTTCGATCACGTAGGCCGGGATGAGGCTTGAGAAAAAACGAAAAGCAAACAAAATCCGTAAGTTGAATCGGCTTGCCATGCGCGAAGCTCCTTTCCGTTATGGATGTGTGTATTCAACACGCAACCGCAACGGCGGGGCCCGCGAGCAGCAGAAGATCAGGTCTTAGCAGGGCGGTCTGGCTAACGCAGTCAATCTCATCATGCGCGCGCTCCTTCTCCGTCTTGTAACAGCCATTTATTGGGCTAACAATACCTTATATTGTTTAATAACGCTAAAGTGCATACCTTCATGATACAAATTAAAACTGAGAAATTGCTCGAGCGATTCCAGCTTCATTCCTGCCGAAGTCGTATAAGGAGGCACCTCGTCTTGCAGATAGGGCGCAAGCTGGCGGATTCGCGCCGGCTGTTCCTTCAGCAAGGCCGTCAGCTCTTGCAAGGTCGGGACGGCAAGGCCAGGCGGCGCCGTTAACGGAGACGTCTTGAATTCGAACTGTTCCTTGAATCCTTCGGGAACGAGCGTAGGACGTCCCGTGAATTGAAAAGCAAACCGTTCCAATACGACATAAATATGGCCTAGCTGCCACCGGATCGAATTGCGGAAGCCATCCGGAATCCGGTCTGCCGTCTCCTCGGAGATTCCCTCCACCGCTTTGAGAACCTGCGATCTTACGAAATCCAGCTGATTGAATAAAAAGTGCTCCATCGTCCTCACTCCTCCAGTTTTTCATTTGTGGCCTATTGTAGCATATTTCTCCGATTGGAAGTACATGGAATTTCAGGTCCTTTGGCTTAGCCAACGCACACTGTTCAGCACTAACCGCCGGTAAGCCTGAGGCGAGAAGGATGGGGCATGATGGCCGGGCTGCAGATAAACGACCTTCCCAAGTCCATATGCATGCTCCCATGCGGCGGGATACCGCTTGCCTTCGTATTCAAACTCCATGAACACGTTCTTCTTCGTGAATGGATCGAACTCGAACATGTAAGGCTCTTCCTCCAGCACAAAATCGGCTACGCCTTCCAGGAGAGGATGATTGGCGTCAGTTCCGTAATAAGCCAGCTTCTGATAGGGGGGATGCCCGGTGAATTGGGCGCCTATCATTTGCAGCAGCTCGTAGCTGCGCTGAAGCGAGATGCCGTTGTGAATGACAAGCAGACTTCCCCCGCCGGCTACATAGCGAAGCAGCCCCGCCGTTTGCCCGCGAGTGAGGTCTCTCTTCCAGCAATCGGTATAGGAAATGCAAACGGGATACGCCTCCGGCTCAAGGCAGGCGAAGCTGTCATAATTCTCCGTAGCCGTCAATTCGAATTCGTCTCCGAGTATGCCGGCAAGCTCGCTTCTCGCCGGCTCTAACGGATGCCAAGGAGCATCCGCCATATCACCGACCATCCATATTCTCGTACGCTTGTTCATAGCCTCTTCTCTCCTCATCTCCCAAGTTTACCAAGGCAGTTCGTTTCCGGTATCCGCTTCGATATACAGCGGCAGCTCGCGAAGCTGGTCCCCGTGCTCCTCGATCCGGCTTACGATATGAGCTGCAGCTTCCTCCGCCGTATACGTGCCGGCCGGATTCCATTCCCCGCTCATATACGATTTGACCCAGCCGGGATGAATCAGGAGCACCCTTCCGCCTTCCTTGCGAATCTTGTTATGTATAATCGTGGAGCCCATATTGAGCGCGGCTTTGGCCATACAGTATCCGAACCATGCTTCCCGGTTGCTGCTCCCGACGCTGCCGGCTTCGGAAGAAATGTTGACAATCAGCTTGCCGCCGTTCATGACCGGTTCGATTAACGCGTTCGACACCCGGATGGCGCCGACGGCCGTCACATTGTACACCCGCTGAATGTCGTCGAAATCCAGCTCGTCATGCACCGTCTTGACCGTGTCGCCCAGAATCGCCGCATTGTTAATGAGCAGGTCCAGCCGATCGGTCTTGCTTGTGATGAACTTCGCAGCCTCTTTCACGCTTTCGTCGGAACCGACGTCCAGCCGGAACGCCTGCAGCTTGTCCGGATACCGCTCGGCAAGCTTCGCCAGCTCCTCATGGCAGCCGCGAATCCCTCCTGCGTATACGATACATCCTTGACCAAGCAGCCGTTCCGTCATCGCGAGGCCAATGCCCCGGTCTGTTCCCGTAATACAAACGGATTTCCCCTGTAACATTCGACGTCCTCCCCCAAGCCCCATAATTTAGCCTTGCTTCAGTTCTTTCACCGTGCCGTCGCTGCAGCCTACGATGACGCCCGCCACCATGCCGATGAATAACCCGTTATCGACAACGCCCGGAATGCGGTTGATGGCATCGTGGCATTCGCTCGGGAGCGCGATTCGCTGGAACTCGCAATCCATGATGTAATTGCCGTTATCCGTAACGTAGGGCTGTCCTTCAACCATTCTCACATGGGGCTCGCAGCCTAACGCGCGCAGCTTCTTGCGAGTAAGCTCCCAACCGAAGGGCACGACCTCCACCGGCAGATGGAATCGTCCCAGCTCCCGGACGACTTTGCTCTCATCCACAACGACGATCAGCTTCCTGCTTGCCGCGGCTATAATCTTCTCGCGAAGCAGTGCGCCTCCGCCGCCTTTGATTACATTCCACGCGCCATCGACTTCGTCCGCGCCGTCAATCGTGATATCCAGCTCTTCGATGTCGGCGAGCGGGATCAAGGGGATGCCCAGCTCCACGGCCAGCCGCTCGGACTGCACGGATGTCGCCGCCGCTTGAATCCGGAGTCCGCCTTTTACTTTTCTGCCAATCTGCTGGATAGCCCAATAGGCCGTCGAGCCCGTACCCAAGCCTACGATCATCCCGTCCTGAATTGCCTCTACCGCTTTCTCGGCTGCCGCCCGTTTGCTGTTCTCATGAGCCATCGGCCATTCTCATTCCCTTCTGTTCGAGACATCCTGTCATTCTTCTTCCCGTCTTCATTCTTTCTCAGCCAGCTTCCGAATCAGCACCGCGACTTGCTGCAGCCCCCATTCCAATTCAGGCAGTGCGGCATAAGCGTATGAGATCCGTAATTCATTCCCTGCATGTCGATTATAAATCGAACCGGGATTTAACAAAATACCTGCTTTCCAAGCACGTTCAAAAAGCATCTGCATCGGCAATTTCACGTTGAGCCGCACCCAAATATAGAAGCCCCCGTCCGGAACCGTCCACATGGCAAAATCACCCCAATACGCCGTTAACAGCTGAACCGTCACATCCCTTTTATGCTTCAGTTCCCGCCGGATCCAAACCAAATTCTCCGCGTACAGACCTCTTCCGAACCATTCTGCCGCCGCCCATTGGGATAAAGAGCTTGAGCCGTAATCGTTCTGCATCTTGATATCGGCCAACCGGTCAATGACCGGCTCGGGTGCTACGACCCAACCGATGCGCAGCCCAGGGCTCAACGATTTGGACAAGGTCCCCAAATAGAGTACGAGCGCATGCGGATCCCGCGCCTTAAGCGGCTGAGGAGGCGGTTCGTCGAACCACAGCTCGCGGTACGCATCGTCCTCGATGATCGGCAGCCCCTCTCCCATACAGACGCGCATCAGCTCCTGGCGTCTGCCCTCCGTCATCAAGATGCCCGTCGGATTGTGGAATGTCGGGATCGTGTACAAGAGCGAGGCTTGATAACTTTCCTTGTAGCGTGCAATGCCTCCCGTCTGGACCCCTTCCGCATCCATTGGCAATCCGGCCAGCTTGATGTTGTTCGATTGAAAGACGTGCACGGAATACAAATATGACGGCTTCTCCACTAGAATGGACGATCCGCGGGGAAGCAGCCCGATGGAGATGAGCTGCAGCGCTTGAAGCGCACCGGATACGATAAGAATGTTCGCCGGCGAGGTATGAATCCCGATGCCCTGCAAATAAGTGGCGATTTGCCCGCGCAAGTTCAAGTTTCCTTTGGGCTCTTCATAACCGAGCGTGAACGGCCGGGCTGCGCTCTCTGCGAAAAGCTTTTGCATCTTAGCGGCCGGAAGCAGCTCCGGCGAAAGCTCGCCGGTGCCTAGACGGATGATGCCTTCCTGAAACTCGGCCCGATTAATGTGCTGGATAGCCGGTTGATTGGGGTAATGCGTGCCTGCCTCCACATAAAAGCTCCAATCCGGCGGAGGGGAAGCGGCCAGCACATTCCACGAGGCGTTGATGACCCGGGTCCCGCCCCTCGAGTTGCCCTCGAGCAACCCTTCCGCCATCAACTCGCTGACTGCGGTCACAACCGTGCTCCGATTGACGCCGAATAGCTCGGCTAGCGCGCGCTGCGACGGAATCTTGGTGCCTACGGCCCATTCCCCGAGCGAAATTTTGTCCATGATATATTGCTTGATTTGAACGTACAGCGGTATCTCAGACGAAAAGTCCGGTTGCCATTCCATGTGCTCATCCTTTCCTGTCTCCTTTACTATATCATTTGGTTGGGTATGATGCCATCCATTTGGTCGGAGACATACCGCGAGAAACTCTTATACTAAAGGGAAATCGGCATTCGACACCAGGTTAGGAGAGATCATGTTGTTTCAGACAGTTTTGCACGCTTTAATTTTAGGTTTCGGCCTCATTTTACCCGTCGGGGTTCAAAATGTTTATGTATTCAATCAGGGGGCCAGCCAGCGGACCTATTGGCAGGTGCTGCCTGTCATCGTGACGGCATCGCTCTGCGACACCCTGCTTATTGGGGCGGCCGTGATGGGCGTGTCCCTCGTCGTTTTCACCTTCTCATGGCTGCAAGCGGCGCTTTACGGCATCGGCTTCTTCTTCCTGCTCTACATGGGCTGGGTGATTTGGCGCAGCAAACCCGGCGCCGTCTCCTCGCAGGAGAACAGCCATCCGAGAAAACAGATATTGTTCGCGGCATCGGTCTCCTTGCTGAACCCGCATGCCATCCTGGATACGGTCGGCGTCATCGGAACGAACTCCTTGCATTATGCCGGAGCCGCCAAGTGGGTGTTCATGCTCACCATTATGCTCGTCTCCTGGCTGTGGTTTTTCGGCTTGGCGTTCGCCGGCCGTTTGACTCGCAAACGCGATACGGGCGGGCGTTTCATCGCCGGATTGAACAAGGTTTCGGCTTGTATGATCTGGGCCGTTGCTATATATATGGGGCTGCAATTTTGGTGAGCCCCTCCTCCGCTAACGGACACAGCGGATGCTATTCCACCGATGCGGCCCCGTTTCCAAAACTTACGGACACCAGAATCGCTATTCGCTGCCTTTGAACCGAAATCATGCGTAATTCGGAGGAATAGCGGCTGCCAGGTCCGTTAGAACCCGAATGGTCCGCTCGGCAACGCTGCTTGTCCTCGCACCACCGACATATTAAGAATCGCATCAACCACCTTTTCCTCCGGCAAACGGCTCACCCAACTTCCTAAAAAAATTACAAAAAAACCTAAAAACAATGGCGTACCCCCCCTCCCCGCGGAACGCTATACTAAAGTCAGCTCAAATGAAAGCACTTACAAAAATAGTGAAAAGGGAAGGGAGGTCCGCTTTTAACCATGCACTACATAAGAAAAATTGCGCTCTGGATCGATACATGCATTGAATCCGCCGCACTCATCGGACTGCTCACGATGATTATCATCGTCACGCTGCAGGTGATGACACGCAAGCTGTTCGATTTCGTTTTCTTCTGGTCGGAAGAGGTCACCATGCTGCTGCTCGTCTGGTTTTCGTTCATGGGCATCGCGATCGGCTTTCGGGAGAAGCTTCATCTAGGCATCGATTCCTTCACACACAAGCTGCCGCCTGCGATCAACAAAGCGCTGGACAAAATCATTCAGCTCGTCATCCTTGCTTTCGGCATCTACCTTGTGTCCTATGGCTGGGATTTCACCGTCATGATGCATGAATCCGAACTGCCGGCCACGGGTCTGCCGAACAGCACGCTGTATGCGATCATGCCGATCACGGGCATCATGACCTGCGCCTACGCACTCCTGCAGCTTTGCGGTATCGAGACGAAGCGGCACGCTCATCTCCAGGAAGGAGACGGCCATTAATGGATCCGACCATCGCTATTCTCATTCTTATCGTCTCCTTCGTACTTCTGATCGTGCTGCGCTTCCCGATCTCGCTGGCACTTGCAGGCTCCTCGCTGCTCACCTTGCTGTATTTGAAAGTCCCGCTGGCAACAGTTGGCCAGACGATGATTCAAGGGATGAACTCCTACTCCCTGCTGACCATCCCGTTCTTCATCTTAGCCGGTCAAATCATGAGTGAAGGCCAGATGGCCCTGCGCCTCATTAATCTCGCTCAAGTGCTCGTAGGCGGCATCCGCGGAGGTCTTGCCATGGTCAACTGCGTAGCCTGCATGTTCTTCGGCAACATTTCCGGCTCGGCCATTGCGGACGTATCTTCCATCGGCTCCGTCATGATCCCGATGATGAATAAGAAGGGCTACGATACCGACTACGCCGTAGGCGTCACAGTGTCCGCCGCGATCCAGGGCGTCGTCGTACCGCCAAGCCACAATCTTGTGCTTTACTCCCTCGCCGCCGGAGGCGGGATCTCCATCGCCTCACTGTTCCTTGCCGGGATCGTGCCGGGACTCATCTTGTGCATATCGCTCATGATTACAAGCTACGTGATCGCCGTCAAACGCGGCTACACCAAGAGCGAATCCGTTCCCCTGCGGGATGTGCCGCGCATAGTACGCGACGGACTGCTGTCCCTCATGACTGCGGTTATTATTCTCGGCGGTATTTTCACCGGTTGGTTCACAGCGACCGAAAGCGGCGCGCTGGCTTGTTTGTATGCGTTTATCCTGACATTTCTGGTTTATCGCGACATCCCGCTCTCCCGCATGTGGATCATCCTGAAGCGAACATTTCGCACGGTTGCCATGGTACTATTCCTGATCGCCGCCTCCGCAACCTTCAGCTATGTGCTGGCTTTCCTGAAAGTTCCCGGCATGCTCACCGATTGGATGCTCGGCATTACCGACAGTCCGATCGTCATTCTGCTCATCATCAACGTCCTATTGCTGCTGCTCGGGGCGCCGATGGATATGGCTCCGCTCATTCTCATTATGACGCCTATTCTGCTGCCGGTCGTCACCGCGCTCGGGATGGATCCTGTTCACTTCGGGATCATTATGATGTTAAACTTAGGCATCGGCTTGTTGACGCCGCCGGTTGGCACCGTGCTGTTCGTTGGCTCGGCCATCGGCAATATCTCGATATCCGAAGGCACCAAAGCCATGATGCCGTTCTTCTATGTCATGTGCGTCGTGCTCTTGATCCTGACCTATATCCCGGGTCTTGTCATGTGGCTGCCTAACCTAATGAAATAACCCATACCTATTGATGAAAAGGATGATTCCCATATGAAAATGAAGAAATCTTATATCACCGCTCTCAGCACCATGGTAGGCGCAAGCTTGCTGCTCGCCGCATGCGGCGGAGGCAGCGCCCCGGCAACCGGCGGATCCGCCGCTACGCCCGGCGCAGCCAGTCCTGCGGCAGCCCAGAAAGCCGAAGGACCTAAGCTGAATTTCCGGCTCGCCGAAACACATCCTGCGGATTATCCGACGACGATCGGCGATAAGAAGTTCGCCGAGCTCGTGAATCAAGCCTCTAACGGCCGCATCAAGATCGACGTATTCCCGGCCTCCCAGCTTGGCGAAGAGAAAGCGGTCATCGAGCAGGTGCAGCTAGGTGCAATTGAATTCACACGCGTATCAACTGGCGCGCTGGGAGGCTTCAATAAGCAATATGAAGTATTCAGCCTGCCCTACATTTTCGACAATGATAATCATCAGTGGAAATTTCTCGAAAGCGAGCAGGGCACGAAGCTGCTGGACAGCTTGGAGTCCTCCCGTATGAAGGGGCTGGCTTATTACAGCTCCGGAGCTCGTCACTTCTATTCGAAGAAGCCGATCAAAACGATTGCCGATCTGAAAGGAATGAAAATCCGCGTCATTCAAAACAAGGTCAATATTGACCTCATGAACGCGCTCGGTGCTAATGCGACGCCTATGCCGTACGGCGATGTGTTCAATGCGCTGCAAACCGGCGTCATCGACGCAGCGGAGAACAACTATCCGAGCTACTTCTCATCCAACCATTTCCAGCAGGCCAAGAACCTCATCCTTGACCAACACCAGCGCGTGCCGGAAGTGCTGCTGATCTCGAAGGTCGCGTGGGATAAGCTGTCCAACGACGATAAAACACTGATCAAGAAAGCGGCGCTGGAATCGGTCAAAACTCAGAAAGCCGAATGGGATAAATTCGAGAAAGATTCCGAAGCCAAAGTCAAAGCCGCAGGTGTCACGATTACCGAAGTCTCCGATCTGAA
Source organism: Paenibacillus sp. MAHUQ-63 (assembly GCF_028765165.1). Classification (GTDB taxonomy): domain Bacteria; phylum Bacillota; class Bacilli; order Paenibacillales; family NBRC-103111; genus Paenibacillus_E. The sequence continues at coordinate 140,879 of NZ_JARADB010000003.1, forward strand.
GCCTTGGCAGGACGCAGTCAAGCCGGTCATTGACAAATACCGCAACGAATACAAAGAAACGCTGGAAGCGATTGAGAAAGCGAGAAACTAATACGCCCAAAAAAAGAGGAGCTTGCGGCTGAATGCTGCGGCTCCTCTTTCTAGTTCCTTTTGCGGTATTCCAGCGGAGTGCTCCCCGTCAACTTCTTGAACGTATGGCTGAAATAAGCCGTATCCCCGTACCCCAGCCGCTCCGCGATTTCGGACACGCGCAGCGCCGTTTTGACAAGCAGCTTCTTCGCTTCTTCCATCCGCATCTCGATCACGTAATCGACGAATTTGCCTCCCGTTTGCTGCTTGAACAGCTGGCTCAAATAGCTGGAATTCAAGTGAACATGCGCAGCCGCATCGGTGAGTGTAATATCGCTCGCCAGATTAGCAGCGACAAACTGCTGCACTTGCTCAATGACGGACAGCTCCGCCGCTTCCGCCGGCAAAGCGGGCTCCCCTATGTCCAAGCTTTGCAGCCACCTGCCCAAGCAATCCGCCATGGCTTCCATTTCCACCGGCTTCAATAAGTAGTCTTTGACGCCATACCGAATCGCTTTCTGCGCGAATTGAAAGTCGTCATACCCACTGACCAGCACCAGGCTTGCGCGCATGGCCGCCATCTGCTCCGCCAATCCGATGCCGTCCATGACCGGCATTTTCACGTCGGAGATGACCAAGTCCGCATCATGGAGGCGCAGCGCGTCCAGCGCATCCAGCCCGTTCGCGCACTCCTGCACGATCGTTACCGGGAGCTGTGTGCCTTCCACTGCCTTGCGCAGAACAACTCTAACCCATTTCTCATCGTCCGCGAGAATAATTTTGTACACCGCCACTACGCTCCTTCCTTCATGCCGACTCCGAGCGGCAGTTTGATGCTGACCCGCGTGCCGGCGCCGGCGCTGCTCTCCAGCTCCAACCCGTAAGCATCGCCGAATAAATAGGCAATACGCCGGTGCACATTGACGATGCCGATTTGGGAGACGGCCGTCACCATATCCTTCTGCAGCAGATCGAGCTGCAGTGCCCGGAGTTTGTCCGCCGGTATGCCAGCCCCGGTATCCTGAATGCAGATTCTGAACTGCTGCTCGCCGGCGCGCTCAGCCGAAATCACGACATGGACCGGCCGGTCGCCCGTTTCGATACCGTGAATGACGCAGTTCTCGACCAATGGCTGGAGCGCGAATTTCGCAATCTGCTGCTGCTCCGCCCACTGCGGAATCCGAAACTCATAACTGAGCTTCTCCTCAAAGCGGTATTGCTGAATGCGCAGGTACATCTCGCAGATGTGGACCTCCTGCTGCACCGATATCGTCGCTCCCGCATGATTCAGGTTATAGCGCAGCAGCCTTGCAAGCGACGCGACCAGCACGGAGATGTCCGTCATATCGTGCTCCAACGCCATGCCCCTCACCGTTTCCAGCGCATTCATCAGGAAATGGGGGTTCACTTGGGATTGAAGCACCTTGAGCTCGGTTTCCTTCTGCCGGAGCTGGAGATCCTTCTCGCGCAGCTGCGAGTATGTAATCTCGTCGAGCAGATTTTGCAGTTTCTCCACCATTTTATTAAAATCGTTCGTTAGTTGGCCGATCTCATCCTTGGATTCGATGTCCGCACGAGCTCTGAAGTCGCCTGCTTTGACCCGCTTCATGAAATATTGCAAAGCCCGCACCGGCCTGACGATGCTGGAAGCGAATCCGATCCCGATCAGGTACGCGAGGACCAAGGTGACCGCTACCGTCCACCAGATCGTTTGCCGGATATAATGCGTCCCCCTCGTCAGCTCTTCTTCCGGGATGACCGTCACGAGCCGCCAATTCAAATATGCGGACCGGCTGAACGTGTAGAACGGCTTGTCTCCGGTCTGCGCCTGGTAAGAGCCGCTCTCCTGCTGCAACATATCATTCAGCGTTTCCCAAAGCGCAAGATGCCCGATCTTTGCGTATTCCGGCGAATAGATGTATCTTCCATAGGAGTCCAGAATCGATAAATAGCCGGTTCGGCCAATCGTCACCCGTTCGGCAATTTCTTGAATCCGTTTGAAATTCACTTCCATGATGAGCGTGGCAACAGGCTCCAGTGTGTTGGGGCTGACCAGTCGCTTGACGATCGACAGGACCGGCACACCTTCGAGCTCATACCGCTCGGAAGGCGGCCTGATGATGAGCATAATATCGCTGTTCGCAGGCACATTGGCGAACCACGGCTCCTTGATCAGTTCGAGGGCGGGCGTCACATTTTTGTTCATGCTCGTATCCAGTACGGCTTGGTTCTCCGTTACAAGCATGATCCGGGAAATATCGGCACGCGAATAAGCCGTATCCTTCAGAAGCTGCATCATCGGTTCGCGAATGCCGGAGCTCTGCACCTCCTGCTCGCTTGTCATGCGCAGAAATTGCTGCATGGCGGGGTGATTTTGCATGCGGATCGAGTCGATCTCAAAATCCCGGATATAGTATTCAATGTGCAGTTTGACCTGCTCGATAATTTGTTCGTTGCTCAAATTCGCTTCCTCCCGCAGCACTTGTGAAGATTTCTGGTAGGAGATCAGACCGACGGCGAGCAGCGGAATGACGACCAGCATAGCGGAATATACGAGCAGCTTCACCGTTAGCGGGCGATCGCGTAAGAACAGGCTTCGATAAAACCAGACCCAGGCTCTGCGGCTTCTTTTCCCCATACGCCTCCCCCTTATTCATTCAAATGTAAACGTATTCAACCAATCAAGAAAAAAACCAGCTGCAAGAGCAACTGGTTAACGTTTCACAAGATCTTCACGAATCGGTGTAAATACATCCAGCAAAGCGGATGCCTCAAGCGCAGTTACACCATGCTGAGCGCCGCTAGGGATGTAGACCGTTTGGCCTTGTTCGATGACCGTCACTACACCATCTATCGTAAACTCAATCTTGCCTTTTAAGCAATAGGACATTTGTTCGTGCACGTGACTGTGCTGATATCCGACGGCCCCCGGCTCGAAGTGAACCTCCATCATCATGAGACCGACTTCCGCTTTCAAAATGCAGCGTTTCACGCCCGGCTCTGCCGGTTCCCACACGCCAATATTCGACATTTGGCTTCCCCTCTCCATAAGCGATCATATTCACGTAAAAAAGGACCGCAAGCGGTCCTTCACTTACATCGTATATTATACCTCAAAAGAACCTAAATGAACATACTTGAAAACAAACGAACATCAAGCGGGTGCAATTTGTTCTGCCGACTCCTCAAGAATTGACAGACGCGCGATCCTTGCCTTTGTCGGCTTCGCCTGCATTCTTCGTAGCGGCTTCCCGGTCCTGCTGCATTTCCTGAACCGTTTTCACCTTCAAGCGAGCTGCGCCTTCATAATCGCGTGTCGGTATGAGGTTACCTGCAGCCAGACGTTTCTTGGCTTCTTCGACCGCCGAGCCGTACTGCGGCAGCCATTTCTCTTGGGCAACGAGCATTTCATCGACCAGCTGCCATATTTCCTTCGGATTGCAGACGGCTCCGACGAGCGGATCCATCATGAACGCTTGGCGCAGCAGCTTGTCATCGCCGTGCACAGCCGCTTCCACCGCCAGCCGCTGCACGGAGATGCTGACGTTGCAGACCGCCGCCGGGCCTAACGGCAGGTTGCCGACATGCGGCATGGAGATGCCGTTGCCGTCCACATAACCCGGCGCTTCGATGATGGCATCATCAGGCAAGTTGGCGATGATGCCTTGATTCACCATATTGAAATGACCGCGATACAGCCGGCCTGTTTCCAAGCCTTCTATAATATAGGAGCCGTGCTCTTCGCTGCGTTTCTCTGCCGCGTATACCATCGCCTTGTCTATCATCCAGTTCGGAAAATCCGTTTCGAACCAATTCCGGCCTTCCGTGCATACGCGCAAGTAGCCGCCGGTCTCGCCATTGATCCAGCTCCCCAGATCGATCCAATCCTGGATTTCGTCCGCCCGTTTGCGGTACCAAGGCACATACTCGCTGAGATGCCCGTTCGACTCCGTGCTGTAGTAGCCGAACCGGCGCAGCATGTCGATCCGGACTTTCTCCGTCCGGGCGAATTCCGGATGCTTCTCGAACGCTTCGAGCAGTCCCTCGGTCAGATCCTTGCCTTGATGGCGGGCCTGAATATACCAGGTTTGGTGATTGATGCCCGCACAAATAATGTCGACTTCCTCTTTCTTAAGGCCGTATACCTCGGCAATTTGCCGGTGACCGTGCTGTACGCCGTGACATAAGCCGATTGTCCGCACGCCGCCATACTTGTTGCAAGCCCAAGTCAGCATCGCCATGGGATTCGCGTAGTTCAAAAGCAGCACGTCCGGCGAAGCTACGTCGCGAATGTCCTGGCAAATCCGCAGCATCTCGGCGATGCCGCGCTGCCCGTACATAATGCCGCCGGCGCACAGCGTGTCGCCTACGCATTGGTCGATGCCGTATTTGAGCGGGATATCGACGTCGGTGGCGAATGCCTCCAGCCCTCCCACACGTATAGTACATAAAACATACTTCGCGTCTTTCAAAGCTTCTCTGCGATCCGTGCTCGCTTCAATCCGGATATTCAATCCGTTCTCCCGAATGTCTCTCTGGCATAGCTCCGTCACCATGTCCAGATTGTGCTGATTAATGTCTGTAAAAGCGACTTCAATATCGTGAAACTCCGGCACCGTCAACAAATCGCGGAGCAAACCGCGGGTAAATCCAATACTTCCTGCACCGATAAAAGCTACTTTAAATGACATCTATCTCGCCCTCTCTCTCATGTGCTCTACCCTTCACATTGTAACAAGCACGAAGGCGAAACCGTTATCAATTTTCTAACTTCATCTGCGCCATTTTGTCAAAAATCCTAACTTTTTTCAGGGTAGTTGCGCTGCTCCTTATAGACGGATTTGCGGAAATCCGCCGGCGTGAGCCCCGTATGCTCTTTGAACAGCATGTGAAAATATTGCCGGCTGCCCACTCCGATATAATCGCAGATGTCGGCGATCGGCACGTCCGTTTCGAGCAGCAGCATCTTGGCTTTCTCCATCCGGATGACCGTCAAGTAAGCCATTAACGTTTGGCCCGTATGCGCCTTGAACAATCGCTGCAAATATCCCGGATGCAGATTAACGGCTCCTGCTATGTCTTTCACTTGAATATCGCGGTCGTAGTTCTGATGCAAATATTCCGTGCTTAGCCGGACGTATCTCTCGCTAGGCGCGAGCCCGCTGCCCACCGATTCCTGCCAGAGCCGGGCTATGCGGATCAGCAGCTGCGCGATGAGCAGTTGGACCATCAGGTCGCTTTTGGCGGCCGCTTTATCCAGCTCGAGCACGAGACTTCTCATCGTATGGTAGACTTCGTCGCCGTCGCGCAGCACCAAATAAGCGGTTTCGGCCTCCAGCAGCGTGAGCAGCAAGCGGTCTTCGGCGGCTAATTCCTGAATGGACGGAAATACCCCTTTGCCCTGCGGAAAACGAAATTCCACGTTCAGCATTCTGCAGGTTTCGTCCACAATCAGGCGGTGCGGGACATCCGCATTAATAATAATGAACTCCCCTTTTGTGAGCGCAACCTTCTCGGTATGTGACGGCCCTTCTTGCACCTCGACCAAACAACTGCCTTGAATCGTATACATAATTTCCGTCGCATCGTGACGGTGAAACGGCATGGTAAAGCCGCGCCATTGCTTGAAATAGTACGCCATCACCTGCGGGTGGCCATGCTCCTGCAACATGAGCGCCGGGAATAGCGCAGCTTCACTTGTCATCCTTCATTTCCCCTTTCTGAATGGATAGCTCGTTAAAACGCCGCTCCCGTTAAGATCCTAAGGTCATTGTAACCGCCCGGTGCCGAAAAGAAAATCGTTCCAAGACGCCAAGAATCTGTTTTGTTTGTTTGGCAATTTTTGTATTGAATAAAAATACAAATATACGTATAATTATTCATTATTGAACATAAGGGAGTGACAGGCATGATACAACATACGAAGACATTGACGGATGATCTTCTGCAAGCGGCAAACCATTCTACTTTATTCGTGGCGAATAGGCCACAGGTCGTCATGGAGCGCGGCGAGGGCATGTATATGTGGGATACGGACGGCAACAAGTATCTGGATTTTATCGGGGGGTGGGCAGTCACCTGTCTCGGGCACGCACCGCAGGTCGTCAGCGATGCGCTGGCGGAACAGGCCGGCAAGCTGGTCCATGCGGGTCCCGGCTTCTATAACAAGCCGATGGTGGAATTCGCGCGCATGTTGACGTCGCTCACAGGGCTGGAGCGCGTATTCTTCGGGAGCACGGGAGCGGAAGCCAACGAAAGCGCCATTAAGCTGGCGCGCAAATACGGCGCCGTCCGCAAAGGCGGAGCCTACGAGATCATTACGGCCAAACGCAGCTTCCATGGCCGCTCCCTAGCCACCATGGCCGCGACCGGGAAGCCGGGCTGGGAGACGATGTTCACGCCGCAAGTACCCGGCTTCGTGAAAGTGTCTTTCAATGACATCGAGGCTGTGAAGTCCGCCGTGAACGAGCATACTTGCGCGGTCATGCTGGAGCTCATCCAGGGAGAAGGCGGCGTCTATGAAGCGAATGTCCCTTACATCCAAGAGCTGCGCAAGCTCTGCGACGAGAACGGCATTCTGCTCATCTTCGATGAGGTGCAGACCGGGATCGGACGTACCGGCACCATGTTCGGCTACCAGTATTATGGCGTGCTCCCGGATGTACTGACCTTGGCGAAAGGGATTGGCGGCGGTTTTCCGCTTTCGGCGATGCTGACGAAGGAAGCCTACAACCTGTTCGAGCCCGGCGATCAAGGCGGAACCTACACAGGTCAGCCGCTCGCTATGGCCGTTGGCCTTGCTGTTGTAAGCGAGGTGCTGCGCAGAGGCCTGCCTCAGCAAGCGGCGGAACAAGGAGCCTATTTGCTGTCTAAGCTTTATGCGATCCAAGACCGCTACGGCTTGCAAGAGATTCGGGGCAAAGGCTTGCTGCTTGGCTTCGATCTTCCGCGGCCTTGCGGAGCCGAGCTCGCCGCCATCTGCATGCAAGCCGGCCTCCTCATTAATTCGCCGAATCCGAAGACGATTCGTCTGATGCCCGCTCTCATCGTCACGAAGGACGACATCGATGACATGATCCGCCTATTGAGCGAAGCGCTGGATCAATGTTTGCTTTCCTAATTGCTGCACTTATGCAAAAACCCATCGGTCCGGCAGATCGAACGATCTGCCTGCCGATGGGTTTCTTTCGCATTCAGCGCGCGAACAAAACCGGAAAATACGGATTCGCAAAAGGCTGTCCGTTCACAGGGCGCGGTCCTAGCAAGCGGATGTTGTCATGCCGCTGAATGCCGGCGCGATAGCTTGTGCCGCCGGGCATCAAGTGCGCGACAACCGACATGCGGGGCTCATTCGTCCGGTTCGCACCCGAACCGTGGAACGTAAGCCCATGATGAAAGCTGGCCTGCCCTGCCTTCAAGATGCACGGTTCCTCCACCCACTCGCGACCGGCCGCATATTTGTCCCGCAGCTCTTCCATATTCGGATTGAAGAACGTATCGCTATCCGGGATCAACCCCCACTTATGCGAGCCGACGATCGTCATCATCCCGCCGTTCGTCAAATCCGTGTCCTGCAGAGCTATCCACACCGTCACCATATTCGGGTTGTCGGAGCATTGCCAGTACCCGTAATCCTGATGCCAGCCTACGTTGCCTGACGACGTGATCTTATCGCCTACCCCCGGCTTGTAGATCACCTGGTCATGCCACAGCCGAATCTCATCCGTATTCAGCAGGTCAGCGGCAAGCTCGCCGATCCAAGGATCCGTGACTGCGCGGCGTATCTCATCGTTAATCCACCAACCGTTGTCCAGCTTGCGCAGAGCGTCGGGATTGGAGCTGGGCCGGTAATGATTCATGGGCAGCCCGTCCCCGTCGTAATCCCCGGACCATACCCGCTCATGCGCTTGCCGCAGCCGAGCAATCTGATCGTCGTCCAACAGTTTGGGTGAAATCCAGTAACCGTCCCTTTCAAAAATTTCCTTATCCTGAGCCGTAATTTTGTAGGTTCTATCTGCTTGCAGCGCCATTTGGCATGCCTCCTTCCATATCTTGATTTCATCATACGGTTTTCGGCTTCCGTTGACGTCCAATTTGCTCCAGAGTAGTATGAGAAACATAGCGAGTATCGAGAATGTTTATGAAATTAGGAGGTTTCTTCTATGGCGGCTAAGCGATGGACCTACGACCTTGCCTCGGAACATGAAATACCGGATGTCCCGGAGCTGCTGCTATTCGGATTTGATGAGATCCGATCGGCGCTTCCGCTGACTTTCCACAAGCATATCGGGTATGAGTTTGTGCTGGTTGAACGCGGGAAGGCAAGCTGGGAGCTGGACGGAACGGTTTATGAGACGAAGGCGGGAGACTTGTTCCACACCCGTCCGGACGAGCTTCACCGCGGAGGCTTCAACGTGATTGAGCCGAGCCGGTTCTGGTGGTTTATCGTCACCCCGCCGCAAGGGGATGGCTGGTTTCGGCTGCCGGCAAGCGAATGCGAAAGCTTCCGGCGCGCGCTGCAGGCGCTCCCTCGCGTCCGCCACCTTGGTCACGACGCCGCTCAAAGCTTCGCGAAGCTGAAAGCAGCTCTGATCGGCGACAGTCCTTTGCGCTCCTCCGCAATCCGGCAAGCCGCGCTCGGTTTGCTGCTGGTTATTTTGCAGCCGTACGGACGGCAGCTGCCGCTTGCCGAAGATTTGACCCGGCAGTTCGAGAGACTGGTCAAACGGATCGAGGAAGAACCGCAATGGCGGCCGAGCATCGAGGAGCTGGCGCTGGGCGTGCGGCTCAGCCCTTCCCATTTCTTTCGCACCTTCCAAGCCTATTCCGGGCTTCCGCCGATGGTCTATATTGAACGAATGCGCATCCGGGCGGCGTGCAGCCGGCTTGCGGAGAGCGACGCTTCCGTTACGGACATTGCCGGATCACTTGGCTATGCTTCTTCCCAGCATTTCGCGACGGTGTTTAAGCGAATCATCGGCATGACGCCGCTGCAGTGGCGGACCTATGCAAGATCCGGAGTAGGACAATGATGGCGGGCGGCCTCGATGAGTGAGCCGGGCTTTCTTCATCAGCCGCAGATCGTAACTGGAATTTCTCCCGTTATTCCTGCGAAAATTAGCCCAGTTGTGCGAATAAAGGGAATTCCTACCGTTAATTCATCCCCTTTTCGCGTAGAGACGGCGGGAACGGGCCGAATAACGGTATTTTTTCCAGTTATCCAGCATTCGAGGCTCCGTCACGCTGCATTTAACAGGAGAAATTCCCGTTATGGGCTTGACTCTCGTTCAAGGAGGTGTGTCTTCTCGTTCTACCTCTGGGATTGGTTCTCGTTCGAGGAGGTGTGTCTTCTCGTTCTGTTTCTTCATCTGCCGCAGGCCGAGAAAATATCAAAAAAAAAAAAAACGAAGCAGGCACCGGCCTGCTTCGTTTTTTTGGCGTTAATCCCGCTCCTCAGTCGAGAATGCATCCTTAATATTATCCATGATTTCCTCGACCGCATCGCTCACCATATCTGTCGGCGTCGTATCCTCTTCATCGGGGAGGGTCGGAATCGTATCGTTGCACACGTGATCGAAATAATGACTTTTATCCATGACAATAACCTCCTGTAAGGTTGTTTTTTCCTGAATCTGTATCCCTTATTCACCATTTTCGAAAGATTTGAAACACCTAGCAAAAGGACTTGCCATATCGCCATGAATGGAGTAAATTAAACCTATATGAACTAATATCAACCCAAATAAACGATCCGAAGGAGCGATTTTCACATGGATATCCGCTATGCTTCCCACCCGAACGAAGTCAAACAATTCGACACAGAGCGTCTGCAAGCCGAGTTTCAAATTAACCAACTGTTTGTCCCTAACGAGATTAAATTAGTATACTCTCACGTTGACCGTTTCATCATCGGGGGCGTTCTTCCAATTACTGGTTCCCTGCAGCTGCAAGCTGATAAAAAAGAAATGGCAGCCGACTACTTCCTGGAGCGCCGCGAAATCGGTATCATCAACGTTGGCGGACGCGGTACGGTTACCGTTGACGGCACGGTTTACAACATGGATCCTAAAGATTGCATCTATATCGGACTTGGCGCCAAAGAAGTTTCCTTCGCCAGCGAGAACGCCGCCGAGCCTGCCAAATTCTACTTCAACTCCACACCGGCTCACAAAACATACCCTACGGTCAAAGCGGCAATCAGCGAAGCAACGCCCGCTCACCTGGGCAGCATTAACACATCCAATGAGCGCACAATCTACAAATACATCCACCTGGACGGCATCCAAAGCTGTCAGCTTGTTATGGGTATGACGCTTCTGAAACCGGGCAACATGTGGAACACTATGCCTTCCCATACGCATAACCGCCGTTCCGAGGTTTACTTCTACTTTGATATGCCGGAAGATGCCGTCGTTTTCCACATGATGGGCGAGCCTCAACAAACGCGTCACGTCGTTATGCGCAATGAGCAAGCGATCATCTCCCCAAGCTGGTCCATTCACAGCGGTGTGGGCACGAACAACTACACCTTCATCTGGGGTATGGCCGGCGAGAACCAAATGTTCGACGATATGGACGCCGTCGCAATGAAAGATTTGAAATAATCGGTCATCTCTCTTTGGGAAAGTGATGATATCCGATGAATCCTTTACGCAGATATGAAGTCATTATGGAAATACTCCTGGCACAGAAAGAAGTGACCGTTAACGAGCTTAGCGAACGACTGGACGTGACAGGCAAAACCATTCGCGAAGACCTGGCCAAGCTGGAGGAGAAAGGGCTGCTCGTCCGCATTCACGGCGGCGCGATGCTTGCCCAGAGCGACCAGCTTGGCATTCTCTCGGCGAAGGAGCCGATCGTGAAGCATGCCGATGAGAAATCGGAGATTGCCGCAATCGCGCTGCGGTATATTCAGCCGGGGGACATCATTGCCCTGGACGGCGGGAGCACAACATTGGAAATTGCCAGGCGGCTGGATAATCAGCCGCTTACTGTTGTGACGAACGATTTGCACATTATTGCCGAGCTGCTTCATAAAGAGGAAATCCGGCTTGTCGTTCCCGGCGGCTACCGGCTGCGCAATATGCTTGCAGGTCCTGAAGCCGTGGCCTATGTGAACTCCCTCAACATTCAGAAATCGTTCATCTCTGCGACAGGCGTACACCTCCAGCATGGATTTACGATTTATACGAGCGATCATGCAGATTACAAGCGGGCGCTGATCGGTTCGAGCGCAACCGTCTATGGTGTTGCCGATCACTATAAGTTCGGCCAGTGCGCCCTTCGCACTTTTGCCTCTCTCTCCGAGGTGGCCATGATTATTACCGATAGCCAACTGCCTGCGGAAACGGCCAAGCAATACCGTGATGCCGGCATTCAAATCGTCACGAATTAGTGAGAAGGAGTACTTATCATGACACTTTTTAACCTAGCAGGAAAAACAGCCTTCGTAACCGGCGCATCCGGCGGTCTGGGCCAAGCGATGGCCATCGGCCTTGCGGAAGCAGGCGCCAACGTCATTGCCGTCTCCTCTTCCGAAAGCGTAGCCACGGTCGAAGCCATTCGCGCTCTTGGCGGCCAAGCGGAATTAATCGCGGCAGATCTGAGCAACGAAGACATTCTCGAGGATGTTGTGGCTAAAGCGATCGGCATTTACGGCGGGATCGACATTCTCGTCAACAATGCAGGAATCATTCGCCGTACGCCGGCGGCCGACCATGCCCGTCAAGACTGGCACGATGTCATCGATCTGAACTTGAACTCCGCCTTCTTCCTGTGCCAGCTGATCGGACGCCATATGATCGAACGCGGAAGCGGGAAAATCATCAACATTGCCTCCATGCTCACGTACCAAGGCGGGATCAATGTACCTGGCTACACAGCCAGTAAGCATGCGATCGCCGGTGTAACCAAAGCTTTGGCGAACGAATGGGCAAGCAAAGGCGTGCAAGTGAATGCGATCGCACCAGGATACATGACGACGAACAATACGGCACCGATCCTGAAGGACGAGAACCGTACGAAGTCGATCACGGAACGCATTCCTGCCGGCCGTTGGGGTGCTCCGGAGGATCTCAAAGGTCCTGTCGTGTTCTTGTCCTCCAGCGCTTCCGACTATATGAACGGACACGTGCTGTGCGTGGACGGCGGATGGATGGCGAGATAATGGGAATCGGGACGCTCGCACATACCGTCGGTCATCTTCCGCTGAACCAGCTAACCGAGAAGCTGCGCGGACGCGGCATTGATTTCGTCCAACTGGCTCTTGGCAAAGCTATCAGTGATATCGATACAAGCTTAGGTAAGCTAAGTCCCGGACTTGCCAGCCACATCGGCGAGCAGTTCAACAACGCCGGCATTCGCATCGGCGTACTCGGTTGTTACATCAATCCGATCCATCCGGATCCGGAGCAGCGCCGCCGCGAAATCAATCGGTTCAAGGAGCATCTGCGCTATGCCCGGGATTTCGGAACGTCCATTGTAGCGACGGAGACGGCCGACTTGACGACCTATCTTTCTCAGGATGCTGAGCGCTACGAAGCGATCGGTTGGCAGCTTTTTAAACAAACTGTCGAGGAGTTGGCTGAGGAAGCGGAACGTTGGGGCGTGCACATCGGTCTCGAACCGGTGTTCACACACACATTGTCCAGCATCGAAAAAATGGTTCGGATCATGGAAGAAGTACCGTCCAGCAACATAGGCGTCGTATTTGATCCGGTCAATTTGCTGCCGCCTTCTTCTTTGGACACGCAAGAGGCTTTCTTGGATGAAGCCTTTGCCGCTTTTGGCGACCGCATCGTGCTGGCGCACTTGAAGGACGTTGCCGTCCAGGACGGTAAGTTGATTCAGCTGCGGTCCGGCCAAGGGATTTTCCAAACCAAGACATTCCTGCAGAAACTCCATCAGGCCAAACCTGGCGTCGACATTTCTTTGGAGCAGCTTACAGATGAAACGATAAATGAAACACTGCATTATGTAAGAAACTTGCTGTAGCAGCAATAAGCCCCGTCCTCCGATTGGAGGATAGGGGCTTTCCTGCATTTATTTCTGAATGTCAGGTTCCGTTATCACTTCATACTTGTCGCCTAAATACGACTGCAGCGCCTTCAGCGCGGCAACGCCAACCGCAATATCATCCTCGCCGGCCCCGCCGCTTACTCCGATTCCGCCTATGACGCTTCCGTTCACTACGATCGGGAACCCGCCGACAAAAATGGCAAATTTGCCGGGCATCATCGCATGGATACCGAACGCTTCACCATCGGCCGCCGCCGGACCTCCCCGCCTATTGAACAGATGCGTCGAGCGCCGATGGCCGCTCGCGGTGAATGCTTTGGCCATGGCCAGTTCCGGGCTCGTATTGCGCGCGCCGTTCATTCGTTCCATGGCGATCACATATCCGCCGTCGTCGACGATGCAGATCGTTTCCGCGGCATGCGCAGCGGCCGCCGCTGCAAGGCCCGCCGCGATCATTACTCGCGCTTCTTCCAATTCCAGCTTGAATACAGATTTCATTCCCAGCCGCCCTCCCAACATTCCGACACGATATGACGCCAAACCCTCTTTCATACATATGGAGATGCGGGAGGATTATGTCTGGATCTGCGGCTCTGAACCCTACCAAAACAGCCTATCCGGCTCAGCTGAGACCGAATAGGCTGTGATGCGATGCGATGACTGGATTACCCTTGAAGCTCGAACACTTCAGCCAGCAAGCGGTATGAATGAACTCTGGCTGCAATATCATGAATTGGCGAAACAACCATGATTTCATCAGCCTGATAAGCCTCGTTGAGCCGCAGGATCTCCGCTTTCACCTGCTGCGGTGTGCCTACGATCCGTTTGTGCTGGCGGTCCTGGATCATAGCCAAATCTCCTGGCGTGTACGGATAATTCATCGCTGTTTCGACCGATGGGAAGGACGGCAATAGCGCGCCGCGACCAAGCGAGAGGAAGAACAGGTCCGTGCTGGTGGCCAGCCGTTTCGCCTCCTCTTCCGTATCCGCACAGATGACCAACACGGCTGCCAACGAATGCGGCTTCTCATTTAAATTAGACGGTGTAAAATGTTCGCGGTAAATGCGCAAAGCCTGTTCACAATCCGCATTCCCGAAAAATTGTGCAAAACCGAAGGCAGCCCCTTGATCGGCAGCAATTCGGGCGCTGTCGTAGGAAGAGCCCAGCAGCCAAATCTCCGGCGCTGTCGCAATGATTGGCGAGGCATGCAGCGCCGCGAACCGGTGGTTGGCCGGCAATGAATCGTACAAATATCCGGTCAAATCAGCAACCTGCTGCGGGTATTGATCAACGCTCGTATATTTACCTTCCTGCAGTGCGCGTGTCGATATCGGCATGCCGCCGGGAGCGCGTCCCAACCCGACGTCGATCCGCCCGGGATGCAGCGCTTCGAGCAGGCGGAAATTTTCCGCTACTTTGTACGCGCTGTAATGCGGCAGCATAATGCCGCCGGAACCGAGACGTATCCGGTTTGTTTTGGCAGCCAGATGCGCGATCAGCACCTCCGGACTCGAATGCGCAAGCGCCTGCGAAGCATGATGCTCCGATACCCAATACCGCGTATACCCCAACCGGTCCGCTTCTTGCGCCAGCTCTGTCGTTTCAACGAGCGTTTGTGCCGCCGTGCGGCCTTCCCCTATTTGTGATTGGTCCAAAATCCCCAATTTCAACATCGTAAATCACCTCTGCCTTAACTGTAACACAAATAGGAACAGAATAGCAAAAGGTGACCTGGACGCTATTGAGCGACACGTGACCGCCGCTTGATCAAGGAGGATGAGGGCAACCGGGCTGCCCGCTCGCGCTGCTCTTCATTTTGCAAATAAACCGCTACCCCTTCGAACGCTTCTTGCGCATCCTCCCCCTCTATCTCCAACAAAATCGTAGCATTGGGAGGAACCGAAAGACTTAGTGACACGACACCGAGATGCCCTTTGGCATTGAGCATTCGCCCTTTGGCCCCCACATAAATCTGACTTTTGAATCGGTTCGCAATCGTAACAAAGTTAAGTACTTGATCTATCGTCCACGGCCGGTTCATTTCAAATGACCACTCAATTTTCATTTTCATTCGCTCCTTTATGAATGTCTTGATTCTGCATGATGCCATAAAAAAAAGCATGGATTCCGCATCCACGCTTCCGGTTTTCCGGTCAGTTCGGTTCGTTACAATTTCAGTTAATTCCAATAAGTTTACTAAGGTTTAATTTGTTGCGTTAATCTTATCATCGCCAACTGAACTTTGTCAACCTTTCAACTCCTTGAAAAAGGAACGTGGCTGCACTAACTTTGGAACAAAATTCCAATACCTTATGCGAAATCGCCGACTTCTCCATTGCGTTCAAGCAGCGAATCGAGTGCCTCGATCCCTTTACTAGCAGCAAATATGAAGCCATTCATAAATTTCTGATGGAATTAGCCATGATTAGACAATATCTCTCAATTTACACCTCTACCAAAAATAGCCGTTTGATGATAGTTTAA
Organism: Paenibacillus sp. MAHUQ-63; assembly: GCF_028765165.1. Lineage (GTDB taxonomy): Bacteria > Bacillota > Bacilli > Paenibacillales > NBRC-103111 > Paenibacillus_E. The sequence continues at coordinate 156,449 of NZ_JARADB010000003.1, forward strand.
GATATACATCAAAGCGAGGGAGAGATCAGAATGAGAACCATTTATGAGAATTACCGGGGCTTTAAGATCAGCAAGGAAGATAGCACATATAATGCGATCTATTCGGACCGTGTGGTGTTTAGCCGTTGGCAGCTGAGCCAGGTTCTGGATACGGTCGATCAATACGTAGAGATAACGGACAGCAGCAATTCATCAGAGAACGAGTTTGGTTTGCCGCAAAACTAAACGACTACATATGTACGGAGCCCCGGAACGGGAATACATTTGAAAGCTGGCGGAGGATCTTTCCGCTGGCTTTCTGGCTTTTGCGAGGCACCGGTGTGTGTATTTGGGTGAGTGGTACAGGATGCCAGGATGCCATGAACGATTACAGGAATTCCTCCTGTTAATTTTACCTTAAGGAGCAGTTATAGCAGGATAACTGGAATGTCTCCCGTTAATCTGCCGCGTTGTCGCTTTGCAGAGGCATTTTCGTGCGAAATAACGTGACAATTTCCAGTTATGGCAGCTAGTAAACGGGACTTCGAAGATTTTAACGGGAGAATTTCCTGCTGTTCGCTAGTAGGGGCTGAGGATGGAGCAACTATCCGGGCTGCCATCGGAGCAATACGCAGCCACTTCCGGCCGTGAACTGTGGTTGATGTAGATGATGCGTGCGTTCTATGTAAGACTTGAGCGTTTGCGTGATATGAAGTTGTGATGTGGATGACTTAGAGTAGCTTGACTTGTGGTGGAGTTGTGGTTACTTAGAGTAGCTTGATTTGTGGTAGAGCTGTGATTACTTAGAGTAGCTAGATTAGTCAGGCGCGTTTAAGTGACGTCAGCGAGCGGTGCGGATGCTATGACTGTTAACAGGAATTCCTCCAGTTAATTTTACCGCAAAGAGCAGTTATAGCAGAATAACTGGAATATCTCCCGTTAATCTGCCGAAATGTTCCTGTGCAGAGGTGTTTTCGCGCAACCCCGCCTTAGGCCGGGGGCTGCTTGATTTCATTTTCATCCCGCATCGACGGAAGCTCAATCCGGGCACATACCCCCTGATCGTCACGAAGACTGTAATGCAAGCCGTAACGCTTGCCGTAATGCAGTTGGATCCTCTTTTGCACGTTAATGATGCCGAAGCCCCGATTGCTTTCCTTCCCGCCCAGAATGGCGTTCATCAGCTGGATATCCGCTTGCCGGTAGCCGTTATCCTCAACGCTGAGTGTAACGATGCCGCCGCCACTTCGCACCTTAATCCACAATTCCCCGTCCTGGCTCATGTTCTTAATGCCGTGGAGGATCGCATTCTCAATAATCGGCTGCAGGATGACCTTCGGTACGAGGAACTTTTTCGCCTCTTCCTCAATGTCCCAATGTACCTTGAACGCATATTCGTACCGGAACAATTGCAAACGCACGTAAGCTTCAGCGTGATTGATCTCCTCCGCCACCGGAATGAGCAGCTTGCCTTTACTCAATCCGATCCGCATGATGAGCGATAAATCTTTGATCATTTCCGCCGACTCCGCCGCTCCTTCCATGAAGGTATGCCAGTAGACGGATTCCAAGGTATTGTAGAGGAGATGCGGGTTAATTTGCGTGTGCAGAATCGACAGCTCAATCTCCTTATGCTTCAATTCCAGCTCATATTGATCGTATATCGTCTGATTTAACCGGTCCGTCATCCGTATGAAATGGTTGCTGAGCAGCACGATCTCGTTCTTGCTCTCCGAATGCATCGTAATGGCCAGCGGCCTGCCGGGGTGGTACGAGTTGGTGATGCGCGCCAGTCTGGAGATCGGCTTCAGAATCGACTGAATAAAGTACATGGACGCCAGAATGAGTATAAAAAAATAAATGACCATGATCCAGTGCACCAGCTTCTGTACGCTGATATGATCGATAATGATCGATTGCACGGGGACGCGCATCAGCAGCTTCGTATTCGTCACTTCGCTCGTATGAAGCACATGCATGTATGCCACGCCATCTTCCTTCAGCTTATAGACGCCTTCCGATTTGCCCGCCGCTACGGGGACGCTATCGCCAATCTCGAATTTAGGCGTATTCGTCGCCAGCACGACATTGTTCGGATTCAGCAGCATGATCTGGGCGTCGGCGTACTTCTCGAATGGCGTGAAATCCTGCTGCAAAGGCGTCTCGATACCCGAAACGACCAAATAGCCGATAACACTTTCGCCATGATAAATGCTGTTCATCTGTCTCATATACGCGACGGTTTTCACCTTGTTCGGATTGTAGCCGAATTTATCGATGATCTGAAGCACGCCTTTCCCCTTCGCCTGGCTAACTTCACGGTACCAAGAAAGCGCATCCAAATCCGTCGCATAAAAAATGCCGTTGTTTAAAATATCGGGATTCGGCACGAACGAATACTGCTTATCCTTATCCGAGAAAAACATCGAATACCGGATCGCATTCGTCGAATAGTTGTTCAAATATTTATCCAATGTCTTGAAAATTTCAAACCGCTCATATTCCGAAAAGGAAGGCAGACTGGCAAGCTGTTGAATCTCTTGGGAGATCATGATTTTCTCGGTTTTTTCGTCGAAATCGCTGCTTTCCCGGTCGAGCGTAAGGTGGCTGCCCCGCACCAATTGGAGCAAAGCATTCCCCACCTGCTCCTCGGTAATCGATTCGAGCTTCTTGGCGACAACCAGATCCAGCACCAGGATCGGGATGACGACGAACGTGATGAGCAGCACAATCAGCTTTTTCATCAGATTCATATTACGCAGCATTTGCAACATACTTACTTACCTGCCTTTCAACCGCACGATCTGCTCCCTACTTCGATACTTGGCACACAATCTCCTTTAAGCATAAGAGAACGCCACCAGAACGGAGTTCTGATAAGCGTTCCTCGACTATCCTTTGACGCTGGATACCGAAATGCCCCGGATAATGAACTTTTGAAAAACGAGAAAAAACAGCACAGGCGGCAGCATCGCCATCGTCAGCACAGCAAAGCGCACACTCCACGGAATGACCGAGGTCGGATAGACGACATACAGATAGATGCCTGTGGCGAGCGGGTACATGCTTCTTTCGGTCATCACCAGACTTGGCCAGTAGAAATCGTTCCATGTCGCGGAGAAAGACAGCATGAGCAGCGTCCCGATAATCGGCGTGGACAGCGGTACGGCGATCCGGACGAACGAGGAGAACTCCCCCGCTCCGTCGATTCGCGCCGCTTCCAGAACTTCTTGATGGATGCCGTCGAAGAAGTTCTTAAGCAGCAGCATGAAGTACGCATTCGCTGCAGCCGGCAGCCAGAATGCCCAATACGTATTCAGCATGCCCATACTCTTCAAATTAAGCAGGTTCGGCACCATATAGGTGGCCGGGGGGATGAGCAGCGTCGAGAAGAAGAACAGCGTCACCCACCGTTTGAAAGGCACTTTCAGATGCGACAGCGCGTATGCCGCCAAACCGATCAGAAGCAAGGATACAGCCACATTGCCGACATAGATGAACACCGTATTTTTGAGAAAAGTAAGGAGCGGCAGGTCAAATCCCGTGAAAGCGTCCTTATAATTCGTCCATACCCAGCTCTCCGGAAGAAAGGTCGGGGGGAAAGCGAAAAACTCCTCACGTGTTTTGAGCGAGCCGAAAAATGTATCGAAGAAAGGATACAGCATCGTCAGGGCCATCATCAGCAGCAGCAGCACCATGAGTGTATAGCCGGTGCGGACGGGGCCTTTTTTCATATCGTACCTGGAAATAATGCCGCGTTCTTGATGCTTCATGCCTTCTCACCTCTGCGCTGGAGCAAATTATACAGGACGGACAGCAGCACCAGGACGAAAAACATCAAACTGCCCATAGCGCTTGCTTTGCCGAAATCAAGATCGCGAAAAGCCGTATGGTTCAGCCACAGCAAATAGGTCAGCGTCGCATTATTCGGTCCGCCGTCGGTCATCGACAGCTGCGCTTGAAAGCCCTGCGATGTCGTGATCACCTGCAGCATCAGCAGCAGCATCATTAACGTGCGAATGCTTGGCAAGGTGATGTAACGAATACGCTGCCAGACGCTAGCTCCATCGATCTCCGCCGCTTCGTATATATCCCTCGGGATACCGACGATCGCAGCAATATAGATGAGCGTCGCTGCGCCGAAGCTCTGCCATGTCTCCATGACAACGATGGAGCCCATCGCCAGCCCAGGGCTGAAAAACTCCAGCTGCGGAAGGCCGATACGCTGCAGGAAGGAGTTGATCGGCCCTACCGCATCGTAAAACCACTGCCACATCCCATAGAGCACGATAGCCGGTATGGCGCTGGGCAAGTAGCCGACGATGCGCGCTCCGCCTTGGAACCGCTTCAGTTCCGTGACAGCGATCGCAATCAGCGGCGGTATCCAGAAACCGATAACAATCCCGAGCCCCATATAGATCAACGTATTTTTGACCGACATAAGCAGCAGCTCATCCTGGAAAATATTCAAGTAATTAGCCAACCCGATAAAATGATTGCCCTCGACAAAATCAATATTGTAAAAGCTGTAGATAATTCCTTTGACAATCGGCACCCACAGGAAAAGAATAAAGATCACGAGCTCCGGGAGTATGAACAGCGTCCCCCACAAATACCAATTGATTTTCTTTCTCGCTGATTTTGCCGCAACTGCGGGCTGTGCGCTCAATTCTGCACTCATCTGCAACACTCCTTATGAAATCGGACCTAAACCGCTGACGGCTTAGATCCGAATCGTTCCGGCCGTTATTCGACTTTGACTTTGTCAAATACTTCGGTTTGCACTTTGTTCGAAGCGTCGGCCAACGTCTTTTTCAAATCGACGTCTTTGGTTGTGAACACTTTCTGGATCACATTGGCCATCTCTGTGTAGTATTTTTGCGCTTCGTACTGCGCTTCCGGTTTGCCGTCCCATAAGGAGATCAATTGCGGATCATATTTGAATACGTTGTCATACTTCGCCAGAAGGTCCGTATACTTCTTGCCGAATTCGGAGGAGTCTTTCCAGTAGTTAATCGGCTGCGGAATGTACACCCGTTTCTTCGTTTTGCGGTCTTCGATTTCTTTCTGCGTTGAGTTCAGGAAATCGTCCGTGAAATATTCGTCGGTAATCCATTTGAAAGCAACCGCCTGCTGATCCTTGTCGCTCTTCGGATTGATCACGCGGTAGTTGCCGCCGAGCACGCCGGTATGCTTGCCGCCTTTGGTCAATGCCGGCATCGGATACACGATCAGATCCTCTTTGGCAATGCCGCCTTCATTAATGGCCGTGTCTGCCGCGTTGCCGCTTCCGCACATGACCATCGCGCCGCGCCCTTGCGAGAACGCGTTCAAAGCATCACCGTAACCGAGCGCCCAGTTTTTGGGAATGAGGTTCTCGTCCTTGAGCTTTTTATAAAATTCAAGCGCTTTCAATCCAGCTTCGGAATTGAATACACTGACGACCATGCCGCCGTCAAGCTTCTGCACGTCGCCGCCCGCCGCATACAGGAAATTCGTCCAGTTCCACCCTGCCTCCGGCCCCTTGCCCATCGGAATGAAGCCTGCAATCCCTTTGGCCGGATCGTTGATTTTCCTCGCTGCTTCAAGCAGATCGTCCCATGTCCAATCCATCGGAGGCAGCTCTACGCCTTTCTCCTTGAACAGCTTCTTGTTCAGCGTAATCGTCATCACGTAGCCGTCAATCGGCACGCCGTACGTTTTGCCGTTCACGACAAAAGGCTTGGAGAGCAGATCGTTCATATCTTGAGCATGTGCCCAGGCATTCATCGAATCGGTAATGTCAGCTACCCATTTCTTGTCAACCAGCACCTTGCCTTCGGTCGCATACGTCGTATACTCCGTCGGCGCGCTGTTGGAGGCCATCTTAATGCCGATTTCCAGCGGATTGTACTGCCAATCGTCTTTCTTGAACTCGACGTTCGGATTTTTCGCCTTAAAGCGGGCGATTCGCTGATCGAGCTGATCGTTCTTTTCCTTCTGATCCGGCTTGAACCCTTGTGCGGTAATGGTCACTTTTTTCGCTGGAGCCGCTGTAGCGGTCGTTCCTCCGGTTGTTGACGGGCTCGTGCCTGGCGTGCTTGGCGCGCTCGTCGCCGCCGGCTGCGTCCCGCATCCTGCGAGCAGGACCGTCAGCGCAATGACACCGAGTGCGGATGTTTGTTTGGCTTTCATATGTGGTTCCCCTTTCCAATCATGTAATCTTAAGTACTGCTGCAATTACGATTATAAAGGGAGCCCTGCTCTGGAGCGATGTGCCCTGTTACGCTTATCGTGTCGCATATTACGTACCGGATGACTTCAATTCCGAAATATTCATGCCATAATGCTTCTTGAAAATTTTGCTGAAATGCTCCGGCGACTCGTACCCGATCTCTTCGGATATTTCGTACCGGCGCTTGTCGGTCGTCAGGATCAGCTGCTTGCCTTTCTCCATGCGCAGCTGCGTCACATAATCCCAAATATTGATGCCCATCACTCTTTTGAACAAATAGCTCAAATAGTTCGGACTCAAATGCACGCTGTCGGCGATATCCTGAAGCTTCAACCCCTTGTTGCAGTAATGAAGCTCAATGTATGTTTTGGCATGATAAACAATCCGGTTATTGGCCTCGTCGACCTGCGTGTTCGTCATTTGCTGCTGATTCGTCGTCTTGCCGATATCCTCGATATAGAACATGTAATGGTCTTTCTGCTTTTCGCCCCAAGCCAAACTCTCCATGGCTTCATCGTAAATGTGCGGCCACTGTACGATCCCTTCGCGAATACGGGAAATCCCAATCTGGCACTTGACATTGACATACTTCTGCAGATTCGTATGCACCATCTGGGCCATCATCAGCATCTGGTTCATGCCAAGGGTGCCATGCTTCACTTCCTCCGGCATTTGCATCAGCAGGGCGAACGTTGAATTGTGCGTATGAATAACAAAATGGCTCCATGAGCCTGCCGTCTCTGTCATAATGTTGAGAGCAGCGTACTTCAGCAGGTTGCGGTCCTTCAGGGTCGATATGGGCTCGTCGCGAATGCCGCCACGGTCCAGCGACAGCTTGATCAACAGCATGCTGAAATGTGTGCCGGTCAAGCGGCCGCCAAGCCTCTCCCGAATGTCGGGCACCTCGGATTCATGAACGGTGCCGGTAACAATTTCGCTTAAATAATAGTTTAACTGCAGGTCGGTTACGTCTGCGATTGTGCTGCCCGTTTCCCAATTCGAGAAATGCTGCTGCCGCTCATCCTTCTCTTTCAACAGCTTGGATGTGACGGACAGGAGCTGCGGCGGAGTGATCGGCTTGACCAGATATTCCTTCGCTCCGAAACGGATCGCTTTCTGGGCGTATTCAAATTCACCGTGTGCCGATAAAATGACGATGGGGATCGACGGATCCTCCATGAATATATTTTCAATCAACTCAATGCCGTTCATTTGGTCCATTTGGATATCGGTAAACACGAGATCGATCTTCTCCAAATGAATAAAGTCCAACGCCTCAAAACCGTTATACGCGATAAAAACTTCGCCGATATCCAGCTTGGACTGCTTCAAAATCGCCGCCACGCCTTTGCAAATCATCGGTTCGTCATCCACAACCAAAATATTGACCATTTTGCCACCTCTTCATCCTTCACAAGCATCCTCTTCATTGTATGGTACAACGGACGGGTTTCCAATGAGTTTTATTACGATCAACGTGTCGGATATAGCGGGAAAGCCAACAATAAAAAACCGCCCCCATCGCAAGCGATGAGAACGGTTTAATCCCATTCATCTTTATTTCATTTGCTGCAGTAAATTGACGCGGTAGGCTTCGCTTTCCAAGCCTTGAATTTCCTTGTACTCTTCCTCCGTCAGCCTTCTCGGGGTACCGACCGACTTGGCGATCATATAAATTTTCGCGCTTTCCTCCATCACTTCCGTGCGGTAGTAAGCTTCGCGCAAATTTTTGCCGGTGGTCACAAGCCCGTGATTTTTCAGCAAAATAGAGCTGTACCGGTCCGCTTTCTCCGCTACGAGATTGGCCAGCTTGTCGGTCGTCGGCACGACGTACGGCACGAAGGCTACGTCGCCGACCAGCGCCGCTTGGTCCGGGAACAGCATCGGCAGTTCGTCGTCAACGAGCGTCAAAGCGATGCAGTAAGCCGGATGCGTGTGCACGATGGCGGTCATATTCGGATTAACACGGTAGCAGAACAAGTGCATCAGCACCTCGGAGGACGGACGATACGTTGTGTCCAGAATAGTCCCCGAAGGAATATCAACCGGCACCCACTGCTCCGGCTCGATATCCTCAAGCGCGAAGCCGCTCGGCGATAGGAACATCTTATCTTCGAATCTTGCGCTTATATTGCCGCCAGGACCTACGACGAGGCCTTTGGCAACGCTTTTGCGGGCATATTTCGTTAATTCTTCTCGGATGTGCTGCTCAGACATTGCTCTTTCAGCTCCTTACAGAATGGTTGGCAATCACTTGCCGATAGGTATGGTAAGCTTCCTGCCACTGCTCTTCATCCTTGGACGCGTACCGATCAGGCGGGAACGAATCCCTTACGGCTTGGCGGATTTGATCGAGTGACGAGACCTCGCCGTGCGCTTTGACCTGCATCATGATATTGCCGATGGCCGTCGCCTCTACAGGACCGGCGATAACCGGACGCCCCGTCGCATTGGCCGTCAGCTGGCAGAGCAGCTGGTTTTGAATGCCGCCGCCGACCATATGAATCGTTTGCAGCTTGCGCTCCAGCAGCTCTTCGATTTCGTCCAGCGTTTGTTTGAATTTCATCGCCAAGCTGTCGACAACACAGCGGATAATTTCCGCTTTCGATTGCGGAACGGATTGCCCCGTCTCCGCGCAATAGCGGCGAATACGTTCCGGCATATTGCCGGGAGCGAGGAATACCGGGTCTTGGGCGTCGACATAGCTGCGCAGCCCCGGCTCCGCCTTGGCGATCTCCTGCATGTCGGCGAAGCTGAGGGAAACGCCCTCCAGCTCCCACTGTCTCCGGCATTCCTGGAGCAGCCACAGGCCCATAATATTTTTGAGCATGCGAATCTTATGCTCGGCCCCGCCTTCGTTCGTAAAGCCGTACTGGAGACTTGCTTCCGTCAGGATCGGCTGATCGAGCTCAACACCCATCAGCGACCACGTGCCGCAAGAAATGAAGGCGTAGTCCGTCTCCAGAGACGGTATGGAAACGACGGCAGAAGCCGTGTCGTGAGAAGCCGAAGCGACGACGGAGACCGGCCCGATCTGCAGCTCCTCGGTAATCTCGCTGCGCAATTGGCCTTCGATCGTCCCGGGCATCACGATGCTCGTGAAGAGGCTGTCCGGGATGCCGAGCCTGTGCAGCAAGCTTCGATCCCAGTCTCTTGCCGCTGAATCGAGCAGCCCGGTCGTGCTGGCGATCGTGTACTCCGTGGAGCGGACGCCGGACAAGTAGAAACGGAAAAGGTCCGGCATCAGCAGGAGACGCACATCGTCCGGGAGGTCCAGCCCCTGCTCGCTTCTCTCGGCGTACAGCTGAAAAATCGTATTAAAGGATAAGGGCTGAATACCTGATCGGCTGTATAGATCTTGCTGGGAAGTCTGCTCAAGCAAAGCTTCCATCGCTTGGGCATTGCGGGCTTCCCGATAGTGATACGGGTTGCCGAGCAATCTTCCCTTGCCGTCAACGAAGCCGTAATCCACACCCCACGTATCCACGGCAATGGATGCGGGGCTGCCTGTTTCATGCTGTTTGAAGGCGTGAATGCCTTTTTTGAGCTCATGAAAAAGTCTTAGAAAATCCCAATACAATCTGCCGCTCAGTTCAACCGGATCATTGGCGAAGCGATGAATCTCTTCGACTGTCAGCTTGGAGCCGTTCCAGCGTCCCAGAATCGTTCTGCCGCTGCTAGCCCCGAAGTCGACGGCCAACATGCCCAGCGAATTCGTGCTCATGTTCGTGCTCACCGGCGCCACCTCAATTCGCGTTACTTATATAATGGACCGAAGGAAGCGCAAGCTCTGAAATCCGCGCCTTCCGGATCGGACGTGCCGAAATTGCTCCATACGCGAGGACGGAAGATGTGTTCTTTGGCCACGTTGTGCATGGATACCGGGATTCGAAGTATCGCCGCCAGCGTGATCAAATCGGCGCCGATATGGCCATAGCTGATCGAGCCGTGATTAGAGCCCCAATTATCCATAACGGAATATACATCCGTGAACGAGCCCTCGCCTGTCAGAATCGGAGCGAACCATGTTGTCGGCCAAGTGGAATCCGTACGGTCGTCCAACGTCTTATGAACATCCTCAGGCAAATCTACCGAGTAGCCCTCTGCCAGCTGCAGCACGGGACCCAATCCTCTCACAAGATTGATCCGGGACATCGTAACCGGCATGCCGCCTTTCGTCAGGAAATCCGAAGAGTAGCCGCCTCCGCGGAAGTATTCAACGGAAGCCGGACGCCAGGATGTCGCTTTCAAGCATTTGTCCACTTCCTCGTCCGTAATCTCCCAGTAAGGCTTCATAGCCGGCTTGCCGTCACGCGACTGCTCGCCTGTTCCGTCCAGCGCCGCAGGACCGGAGTTGATCAAATGCAGGATACCGTCTTTGGCAGCGCCGCTTAAGGTGTGACCGGTTACCCGTTTCACTGCATCCGGGCTCCAGTATGTTCTTACGTCGGCGAAAATTTGCGCCGTATTCGTCAACAGATTGCCGAACAGCATCGCAACCCCGTTCAAGCTGTCGTTCTCCGTAGCGACCAAATAAGGCGCGCGCTTCCCGTTCCAGTCGAAGGACGTGTTCAGGATCGCCTCCATGAAATCTCCGTTCGGGAAATGATCCGTCCAATGCCGCTGTCCTTGGAAGCCGGACAGAATAGCATTGTGGCCCAGCGCCTCTTCGCCGAATTCGAGATCGGCCAGACGCGGGTTGCCTACCATAAGATCTCGAACGATCAAGGACATCTTCACGACCGTTTCCCAGTCCTGATCTTTTTTCTCGCGCGACGTTTGGATCTCGGCCGGGTTCTTGTCCGGACCTTCCGCACAATTTTCTTTCACCCAGTTCAAGGCCAATTGGTACTCTTCCGGATCGAAAATTTCCTCATCGATTCGGCGGACCAATTCCGACATGTCCACATATTCGTTGCGCATGCCGAGGTAGTTCTGGAACAGCTCCTCGTTGACGATCGAACCGGCGATGCCCATGGACACGGAGCCGATTGCGAGGTACGATTTGCCTTTCATATAAGCGGCTGCGAGGCCGGCTTTGGCGAAGCGGATCAGCTTCTCTTGAACATCCTGCGGAATGTCCGTCGTTCCGGCATCCTGCACGTCCTTCCCATAAATGCCGAACGCCGGAATTCCTTTCTGCGCATGACCGGATAGAACCGCTGCCAAGTAGACGGCGCCCGGACGCTCTGTGCCGTTAAAGCCCCAGATCGCTTTCGGTGTCGACGGATCCATATCCATCGTTTCCGTTCCGTAGCACCAGCAAGGGGTAACGGTAATGGATACGCCTACGCCCGCTTTGGCGAATTTGCTGGCTGCCGCCGCAGCTTCCGCTACGCCGCCGATGCATGTATCTGCGATGATGCATTCGACGGGCTGGCCGTTCGGATATTTCAACGTCTCGCTGAGCAAAGCGGCCACGGCTTTCGCCATGTTCATCGTCTGCTCTTCGAGCGATTCGCGAACACCTTTTCTTCTACCGTCGATCGTTGGCCGGATGCCAATCTTCGGGAATTCCTGATTCCATCTGTGCGTGCTGTTTGCCATCGTATGTTCCTCCTAAGTTTTGAGTAACTGCATGGATATGCTGACACTTTATTGACACGATTAGAGAGTTACCGATAATTCAAACTATGTGGAAATAACGCCTTTTTTCAAAATAACATTGGCGTATAACGCCTTCTCGCTCGTTGCCACGATGGCGTAAGCTTGCTTCGCTCTTTCATAAAAAGCAAAGCGGTCCATATGCTCAATCGCTGGTGTCGAGTGCTTGCGAATCAGATCCGTATAAGTGTCCCAAATCGGCGTTTCCACCTTGTCACCCGGTACAACCGCCATCAAAGCGACCGGATGTTCACTGTACGTATCTAGCGGGAACAGCGATAAAACCGCTTCCAATAATTCCGGTACACCATGGCCGTCGCAGCGAAGCAGGCGATTCGTGTGACTGGCGGCCGGGAAGTTGCCGTCCGCCAGAACGATTTCATCGCCATGGCCCATCTCCATCAGCACCTTCAACAGCTCAGGCGACAGAATGGAGGGTATCCCTTTCAGCATATTCATAACCTCCTCAAATCATGTGTGTTATCGATAACTCAAAATTAACAACTTTAAGCCTTGCTGTCAATCTTTAATTTCTATACAATAGACGAATAGCAAGAGACAAGGATAAACGACATCGTCGTCCTTCCGATCAATCGAAAAAGGTGACGTTACTTGATTACAATTTATGATATCGCAGAGAAAGCCGGCGTTTCGGCTATGACCGTTTCGCGGGTTATCAATAACACGGGGAGGATCAGCGAAGCGACTCGCAAGCGCGTGCGCAAAGTCATGGAAGAGCTCCATTACATCCCGAACTCCATGGCGCGGAGCCTCGTCCTCCAGAAGACCAAAATATTGTCGCTGCTCATTACGGATATTACGAATCCGTTCTATACAACACTTGCCCGCGGGGCCGAAGATACGGCGCTGCGGGCCGGATACCGGCTGCTCTTCGCCAACAGCGACGAGGACTATGCGAAGGAGAAAGACTATGTCGATATGATGCTGTCGACGCGGGTGGACGGCGTGCTGTTCGCGCCGACCGGGGATCATTCCCTGGAGAACTTGCTCCAGCTGCGGAAGCATAACATCCCTTTCGTCGTGCTGGACCGCGAAATTCCCGGCATCGATGCGGATGTCGTGCTCGGAGACAGCAAAGAGGGCGCACGCAAGCTCGTTGAGCATTTGATCGGCCTGGGGCACCGCCGCATCGCGATGATCAACGGGTCGCCGGATGTATCTACGGCCCGCCTGCGCTATACCGGTTATCGCGAAGCGCATCTGCTGAACGGGTTAACCGTCGAAGACTCGCTTGTGGTCCATATGAATTACCGGGATTTCCATGACGAATCCGCCTTGGACGCCCTGATCCATCACGAGGATCCGCCTACCGCAATATTCGCAGCCAACAATATGCTGGCTGTCGGCGTCATCCAAGCGCTGCGCAAGCGCGGCATGCAGGTTCCCCGCGACGTGTCGGTCGTCTGCTTCGACGACTTCGGACACGCCGAGGCGATCAACCCGTTCTTGACGGCTGCGGCGCAGCCCGCCTACCAGTTCGGCGCGCTGGGCATGCAGCTGCTGATCGAACGCATCGAGGGCGATGCGGCTCTAGAGAATCGCAAAATGATTCTTCCTTCCGAGCTGCTCATCCGATCATCCACGCAAGCTGTTCAATAGACGGCTCTGCGTCACTGCGAACATGAAAGGTGAAAGGAGTTCCTATGAACCCTCCAGTTAAGCAAGCGCTGCAAACGACCATCGACAACTGGAACGCAATGACCGCTTCCCACGGCGATGAGCAGGAAGCCGTAGCGGACCAGTTCCAGTCCTCTTTCTACGCATTCATCGAAGTTTTCCGAGACTGGGTTCTCTCGCTCTTGCCGCGTCCCCATACGGTGAGCGAACTGTTCGATTTGGATATGGTTCAAGACATCCTGGACGTCCTGCCCGCTCCCCTGCACCTCAATTTCGAGACGGAAGCCGAGCTGATCCTGGACAATTTGCTGAGAGTCGATGAGGACAAATACGATTAAGCTCCGCATAAACCTTAATGAACGGGATCATTTCCCATAAAGAAAAAACTGTCCCCGAAGATCAGCAATGACCTTCAGGGACAGCCCTATACGTTTTTATCTACGAAAGAAACGTGATTCTGCTCGGCGAACTTCTTCAATCTAGCCGCCATTGCCGCAACATCGAATCGGTTCAGCGTTCGATTATATACCCAACGAGGCGACTTCCCTTTCAGATGGATCACAACTTGACCCGGAGCGTACTCAATCTCGTTAATATTGTCCGCATTAAGAATTAACTCGCGGGCAAACCCCCGCTTCGACAGACTCGACTTGCTTACCTTCAGATATGGCCTGCGAACAAAATAGACGAATACCCCCACAACCAAGTAAGCCAAAGTCGTATACCAGTACATGGCATCTCCGCTCGTTTTAGTCAATGTTAGCAATAGAAAAACGGAAACCAGGACGAAAAACAACGCTAATATAATACTTCTCCCCTTGAATACCTCACTGCGATCCGGATCTGTGGAGATCGGGGCGATCCCTCTCTTCGTTCTGTCCTTGTTTAATTTCTTCGTGTTCTTGCTGACCATTCGTTCCCACTTGCGTGACATGCTGTTCACTCCTTGAATTCTGCTTTTCTGCTTTTCTGCTATTCTGCTTCTCCTCAACTTGCCGGTCCGTTCATTTCAACATTCGATGCACTAGCCCTTCATACCACTTCCATGGCAAAAGGCTTCGCGCCCACAGCCCCATCCGGACACCGCGTCCAAGCGGATACCGCAGCTTCGGGCGGGGGTTGTCCACAAGGTGCGTAATGTGATCGGCAACCTCCTGCGGATCCGGAGCGGTCATAGACGCTTTGCGCGAATATGCCAGCATGCGGCTTAGCCGCTGCGCGTAAGGCGAGTTCTCCGGCGCGTGAACGGACTCGAAGCCTTTGCGCCATATATCCGTCCGGTAAGCGCCAGGCTCCACAAGGACCACACGCACGCCGAACGGCATCATCTCCAAGCGCAGCGACTCGCTAAAGCCTTCGATCGCGAACTTGGACGTGCTGTAAGGCGCATATCCCGGAAAAGCGGAAAGTCCGCTAACACTGCTTACGTTCACGATGCAGCCTGACCGTTGAGCCCGCATATGCGGCAAAACCGCTTTGGTCATCGCGATCACGCCGAAGACATTCGTCTCCAGCTGAGCTCTCCACGCTTCCATCGGGACGTCTTCCACGTAGCCGCCGAGCGCGAAGCCCGCATTATTCACGAGGATATCGATCCGTCCGTGATCTCGCATGACGGCCTCTACAGCTTGTTCAATCGAAGGACTCACCGTTACATCTACGACCATCGTATCGATATAATCTCTAACCCCGGCACGCTGGGCCTGATGCAGCAAAGCCTCGCTTTTGCCCAAGTCGCGCATCGTTGCCATGACGCGGTACCCTTTCTGAGCCAGCGCGACGGATGTGATTAACCCGAACCCGCTGGATGCGCCGGTTACCAGAGCGACTCCGCGTGTAGAACGCATTTGCGCTGCCCCCTTCTTATTGAGCGCTACTAATGAGCACTACCGATGAGCACTACCCTCCATAATCCCATACAAACCGCATATTGTCGATGTAAAAGTTGTGAAACATAATCATCCTTCTTCAGGCATGCCCATATGGTTGAGGTTTTAATCACTTGTGAATGCCGCAGACGATCGGGCGGTAAATTCGGGTGGTTTGCGGGTGGTTTGCCCGCTAGCCGGCTCTGCCGCCGGCAGCCCGGCCGCTCTAACGGACACAGCGGCCGTTATCCGGCGTTATCGGGCTGTTCCGCGAAGGCTAACGGACACAGGTGCCGCTATTTGTGCAAATTCGGCATGAAATCGCCGAAAACCGTTAAATAGCGGCCGCTGTGTCCGTTAGCCCCGGAACAGGACCGATTTCCGCCGATTAGCGGCTGCTGAGTCCGTTAGAAGCCCGTTCAGCCGTTCGGCGACATTTTGCGGATGAAATACCTTACTTACTGTATTGCGGAAACATAAAGTTTTTGTAATCAGGCATAAACTGACCGTACATCTGCATAGGATATAGAGTTGGTGATTATTGAAAGCTTCATGAAACCTTTACAGAAAATCATGCAGGCACAGGAAGGGAAGTTGATTTCTTATACTTACACTGGAGAACATTTATCGTATTGAAGCAAGCTGCACGAATCCGCAAGACGCTATTATTATACGGTTGTTGGCGGAAGGTATCGAAGCGCATGAAATGGTTTATTTGAAGAAGAGCTCATTGGATCGCATGAACCTTCTGCTTACCGTTACAGATGCCGTGGGGGCCAAAAGGCATGTTCGCATCAGCCGGAAATGCGCTGAACTGTATCAACTGGCTTTGGAGCAAACCCGCTATATCGTTGACGAAGGTTGCCCATCCAAGCCATCAATTCGGGATCTGCGGGCCAGCGATGATTTGATCAAAGTGAGCATGCACGATTTTATCGGCAATCGCTGCCTCATTACCCAGATGGATTGCGTAATTTTACGAACCATATATATGCGTCTTAGGCGGCTGGCGGAAAAGTTCGCCGCACCGGAACTTACATATATGACGGCAATGACCTATCGTTCAGAGCAGTTCGCGCATGCGTAAGATCAAGTGACTCATGTCACTGAAGCGGCCTGCCTGAGGGGCAGCTTTTGCAGGCAGGGTGCTTGCTGAGTCAGGGACCAGGTCCTGCAGGCAATGGCCAACTCCCGCTGGATGAAAGTCAGCTCCAACTGGTAAGGTTCAGCGCTTGTCGGATGCCGAAGTCCCACTCCCCCTGCACTCCGATAAATGGAAAAACTCCCGTTATTCAGAGCTGTAAATGGCTACTGGAACGAATAACGGGAATTTCTCCTGTTAAAATAGCTATCGAAGATGGAATACAGCGCTTTGTCATGAATCTAACAGGAGTTTTTCCAGCTGTTACGCCTGCAGCGGTATCTTTGCGCTAAATTAACAGGAGAAATTCCAGTTACGCTTGCTGCTAGCCAGTTTGCCCGACCCATTCCGTCCCTTGCTCAACCTGATTTACATTTCCATCCATCACCCCGGCATAAACGGAAATACACGCACCCACCGGCAGCCCTATAAACGTTCTATTTTTAACCTTTTCGTTCGAAAATGTTTGATAACAACCTCGCATTATGCTATTGTCATAATTGTAAGCGATTTCAATCGATGAAAGGTGGATTCATGTAATGACTCATTACGTTAAGCAGTCAACCGACCGTCCGAACGCTTCAAAAAACAGGTTCCCACATCTGCTTGCCCTCACCGCATTAGCAGCTGCCTTCGTGCTGCCAGCCCCAGCCGGAGCGGCAACCGTGAACTGCAGTACCGCTGCCTGCCTGACAACCGCTTTGGCTAATGCCTCCCCTGGAGACCACATCGTCCTTGCAGCGGGCACATACACGGGCAATTTCGTCTCTGGCACCAATGGCAACTCAGCGAACCCGATCATCATCGAAAGCGCCAGCGCTGCGAATAAAGCCATATTGAACGGCGGCGGAACCTCCAGCGGTTATACGCTGTATTTGACCGGCGATTACACCCAAGTCAAAAATTTAAAAATTACGAATGCAAAGAAAGGCATTATGATTGACAACTCCAACAACGGCCTAATAGACGGGGTTGAAGTGTATAATATCGGAGAAGAAGGCGTGCATTATCGCGACGGGAGCTCCAACAACGTCATCCAAAATTCCACTGTTTACGATACGGGGAAAGTAACGGCTGATTATGGCGAAGGCGTCTACGTCGGCTCCGACGTCGGCAAGTGGGGCACTTATGTCAAGGAAGCCAACAACAACCGAATAACGAACGTGACGATCGGTCCGAACGTGACGGCTGAATCCGTGGACATTAAGGAAGGAACGACTGGAACGATTGTGGAAAACAGTACCTTCAACGGCACCGGCATCTCCGGCGCCAATGCGGCGGACAGCTTCATGGACGTCAAGGGGAACAATTCCATCATCCGCAATAACACGGCGTTCCGCAACAGTAATTCCATAATCGTCGATGCGTTTCAGGTTCATGAACGTTCCCCGGGGTGGGGATATAACAATGATTTCTACAACAATACCGTCAACTTGGACACCGCTGCCCCCTATGTCGTGCTTGTCAACGGCGGTTCTGCCACCGCTTGCAACAATACGCGCACACCGGCAGGCAACATGTACACCTCAGGCGTAACGACGTATACATCCTGCTCTGACGGGACGCCAACCCCTAATATTTTGTCCGTGTCTGCCGTTAGCGATAGCGGGAATGACGGGAATGTAGCATCTAATACGCTGGATAACAACTTAAGCACCCGCTGGTCATCTCAAGGTGACGGCCAATGGATCAAGTACGATCTCGGCACAAGCAAAACCGTCAAATATGCGTCGATCGCTTTCCATCAAGGCGATGTACGTACAACGACTTTCGATGTGCAGATTTCCACGGACAACACGAACTGGACGACAGTATTGGCGAGCAAAGTCAGTGCCTTGACCTTATCACAAGTGGACTACGACTTTGCGGATATGAGTGCTAGGTACGTCCGTGTCGTCGGCCATGGCAATTCTTCCGGCAACGGCTGGAATTCGATCACCGAAGTGGACATTTACGGTAATTAACGAGAGAGGCCGGCTCCTTGGCATACGGAGCCGGCCTTCTATGCATGTGTACCCATGTCATACTCCCAGACCTGCAAGGCTGCGCCGATCATGCCGCCCCAATTTCCACGGTAGGCCTTCTCAATACGCACCCCCTCGCGCATCGAAGGCATCGTCTTAGCCATCGTTTCTCGCCGAATCCCTTCGAGAAAAAGCTCGCTCGCATCCGCCACACCGCCACCAACAACAATTAAATGGGGATTAAAAATGTGGATCAGCGAGGCCAACCCTGCTCCGACGGCCGACATCGACTCCTGCATCACTTCGGCTGCAAGGGGGTCTCCTAACCGCCAGCGCGAGAACACTTCTCGCGAATCTACCGGCACCTGCCCCATCCCTGCTTTCTCCAACCGTACGGCCATTCTTCGCGCAATATTCGTGCCTGAGGCATATTGCTCCAAGCACCCTTGGCCTCCGCACAAGCAAGGCTCCCCCTTCCAATCCACGGACAGGTGGCCGAGCTCTCCCCCCGCTCCCCAGACACCGTGAACAAGCTGCCCATTCACAACAACCGCTCCACCAACACCTGTCCCCAGCGCCACGCAAAGGAAATGGTCCATTCCTTTGCCAGCGCCGAGATATTTCTCTGTTAGCGCCAAGACGTTCACGTCATTGTCAACATATACCGGCATAGCGAATTGAGATTGCAGCAGCTGCTTCAGCGGCGTTCCGGCATACCCCGGAAGCAGCTCGGATGCGGACCGGACACTACCGGTCGCCCAATCAATCTGCCCAGCGCTCCCTACGCCGATCCCCTTGAAGCGCAGTCCCGGTCTGGCTGAACCGGCTTCCTGGAGAAGCTTTCGCAACGTCAGCGTCACACGCTCCGAAGTGTCCGCCACTCCCGCAAGTGTCGCCATACTGACGGCAAGCTCTACTTCGCCGCTCGAATGAACGATGCCGGCATTGATTTTCGTGCCCCCGATGTCAATCCCGATGGCGTAGTCGGACATAGGGTCCAACGCAGCCGAAACCTTAACTTCCATGCTTCCCTTCACACCTCCACCTGTTCTCCCCTCAATTCCGGACTACTGTCTGTTCATGGCTTGCATAAATTTGGCGGTAATCAGCTGAGGACGGGTGATCGCACTGCCGACGACGACCTGAGCAGCTCCGCAGTCCAGCGCTTTGGCCGCTTCCTCCGGCGTCCAGATGCGTCCCTCAGCGATGACAGGCACTCGCACCGCTTCACTCAACTCCTGTATTAACTGAAAATCCGGCTCCTCGGATTGGCGGCTATAAGCGGTATATCCCGAAAGCGTTGTGCCGATGAAATCGGCGCCTAACCTTTCCGCTGCTAGCCCCTCTTCCAGCGTCGAGATGTCGGCCATGACCGCCGCCCCCATCTGATGCGCGCATTCAATAAGCGGTTTAACAGCCTCAAGGCGGCCTTCGCGTTTCGTAACATCAAGCGCAACGACTTCTGCTCCGGCCATGACAATTGCTTTCACTTCATTCAGCGTAGGCGTTATGAAAATATCCGATCCGGCGATTTCTCTCTTAATTAGCCCGATTACCGGCACGGACACCTCTTGCTTGATCGCAATGATATCGAACACGCCGTTCGTGCGAATGCCGGACGCCCCTGCACTTACAGCGGCTCTAGCCATTTTGGCCATCGTATCGCCACCTCGCAGCGGTTCATGGGGGAGCGCTTGGCATGAAACAATCAGCCCCCGCAAAGGGAATAATTCACGAGCTCGATGTATCATAGCCTGGCTCCATTCACTTCAGCTATATAGCCCAGCATCCGTTGATTCAAAGCTATAATCCGTTGTTGATCCGCTGCAGCAACAGGCAGTAAGGGCAACCGGGGCTGCCCCGTTTCATAACCCCGCTCCTTCAAAATGGCTTTGCATGCCCCATACAAGGAAGGGAACGACAGCAGCTCGGTGATCAGTTCATTCACGATGAACTGCCACTTCTGCGCTTCAGCAATCAAGCCCTGACGGAAGCATCGCTCGATGTGAAGGAACAGCTCCGGCATGACTCCGTAAGTCCCCCCGATACCTCCATCGGCGCCTATGCTCCTGCCTGCCAAGTATTGTTCGTCCGGTCCGTTCAGAACGAGGAAGCCTTCTCCCCCGGCCGCTTTGAACTGCTGCAGCTCGAATGTGCTTTCGGCGGAAATTTTGACGCCGATCACTTTGTCTTGTGCCGCCATACGCGACAGCAGGCTTAGTGACAAATGAAAGCCCGTCGTTTGCGGGATATGGTAAATGATGAACGGCAGCGATGTGCTGTCGATGATCGCCTGCCAATGCGCCTCTACGCTTGGTGCCGACAGACGGTAATAGATAGCCGGCACGGCTGACACTGCGTGTGCCCCGACTTTCTCGGCGTGCACAGCGAGCTCTACGCTGTCACGGGTGGACGGTGCGCCGACATGCGCGATAACCGTCAGTTCGTCGCCGACTTCTTCGATCACGGCCTCCAACATCGCCTTCCGCTCTGCAACGGATTGCAGCATGCCCTCACCGGAGGAGCCGCCAACGTACAAGCCTGTGACACCGGTCTGTGCGTAGGACCTCGCTAAACGGCGTGCGGATTCTCTGCTTATCTCACCGTTGTCGTCATAGCAGGAATACATCGCAATAGTAATTCCCTCAAACCCATCCGAATTGTTGGTTTTCATATTGATCTTACCTCCTGTTTCTTGCGCTTTTGCTTGCTCTTGCGTACCTCTCGTACTGCACCCCTGCTTGTTCTCACGTACTCCACTTACCGCGCTCTTGCTTGTTCGCCCGTACTCCACTTACTTACGCTCTTGCTTGTTCTCACGTACTCCACTTACTGCACTCCTGCTTGTTCTCACGTACTCCACTTACCGCGCTTTTGCTTGTTCCCACGTACTCCAGTTACCGCACTCTTGCTTGTTCCCACGTACTCCACTTAATGCGCTCCTGCTTGATCCAGCGTACTTTACTCTCTTACACGCCTGCTTGTACTTGTGTACTGCTGCAGCTGGTTACCGCGCTCCCATCTGTACTTGCACCCCTGCTGCTTCTTACGCTCACCGTTTCGCTACCGTTTCTTGCATTCCCCTGTCTCGCTCTCCTGCTGTTTCTTGCATTCCCCTGTCTCGCTCTCCTGCTGTTTCCTGCATTCCCCTGTCTCGCACTACTGCAGTTTCTTGCATTCCTCTTTCTTCCCCCGTTACAATCCCGCTACCGTCAGCCCCTTAACCCTTCACCGCACCCATCGTAATGCCCTGCGTAAACGCTCTCTGGAACACGATGAAAATGGCAATCATCGGAACGGATGCCAACAGCGCACCTGCCATCAGAACGCCGTAGTTCGTCATGAATTCGCTTTGCGTCGTCATCATGGACACACCCAGCGGAAGCGTCATCATCGGCGTGGAGCGAATCATGATCAATTGACTGAAATAATCGTTCCACGAAGCAATGAAGGTGAAGATGGCGAGAGCTCCCAGAGCAGGCTTTAACAGCGGCAAAATAATCGTCGAGAACAGCCGAATTTCCGTGCAGCCGTCCATCTTCGCCGCTTCCATCAGCTCCCCCGGAATCGTCTGGGCGAACTGTTTCATCAGAAAAACGCCGAACGGCCAACCGATAGCCGGCAGGATAAGCCCATAGTACGTATTCACCCAACCGAAATCAGCCAGCATCGTGAACAAAGGAACGAGTATGACCTGCTTCGGCAGCGCCATAGCGGCGATAAACATCGTGAAAATGATTTTCCTGCCCGGAAATTGCTTTTTCGCCAGCACGTAGCCCGCCGTTGACGAGACGAGGCATACCGCGAACATTTCACAATGGATATGACGAAGCTGTTCAGCGTCCAGCGGCCTATCGGGTTTTTGAACAATTCCTGCCAGTTGCCGATCGTCGGCTCCAGCGGGAACCATTCCGGCGGAATCGCCGTCGCGACCGTTTGTATTTTGAATGCACCTGTCACGATCCAGTAAAACGGAAAAATAAATACAATCGTCGATAGCAGGAGAATGATCATGGAGACCACCTTGATCGGGGTCCATTTTCGTTTTACGCCCGCAGACCGAGTTTGCCTCATACCGCCGGAGCGCGCTTGCCCATATGCGTTTGCCGTCATGATGACCTCCTAATACTCTACATCGCTGCCAAAATATTTGAACTGAATCGTCGAGATGATGCCAATCACGATCGCGAGCAGAATGCCCATGGCCGAGGCAAGCCCGAAGTGACCCAAGAGAAAAGCTTGCTCATAAACGCCGTACATCACCGTCGACGTGCTGTAGACCGGACCGCCGGATGTCAACAATTGAATAAGCGCGAAGCATTGGAACGTATTGATCGTCGTAATGACGATGACATATAAGTTCGTCGGCATCAGCATCGGCCACACAATTTTGATGAAAATTTGCCACGGTGTCGCCCGGTCAATCTCCGCCGCTTCCAGATACGAAGCAGGAATGTTACCCAGCGAGGCGACGTACAGAATGATTGGCTGACCGACCGATGTCGTGATCAGTACGGCAATAATCGCCAGCAATGCAGTTCGCGTATCGCCCAGCCAAGATACCGGCTCGAGTCCCGCGAGACTTGTGAGATAGTTCAAAATGCCGTAGTTCGGGTGGTAGATCCATCCCCACACGACGGTAACGCTGACGACCGAGGAGACCGCAGGCAGATAGAACACGCCACGAAACAGCGATCTCCACGTTTCCTTCATCTTGTAAATATTCACCGCAACGAAAACGGAAAAAATGATAACGACCGGCACGGCGATGACGACCAGCAATACCGTATTCCGCATGGATTTCAGAAAAATTTCGTTATGAAGCAATGCCGTATAGTTATCCAGACCGATGAAATCGAAATTTCTTAACGAGTAATCGAAAAAGCTGATATAAATGCCTCTTAGCATCGGGTATGCAACAAATACGAGAAAAAATCCCAACGCCGGAAGCAAAAAGAGAATAGCTCATCAGCCAGTCGCGCAGCGCTTTGGTTCTCCACTTGCCAATGGATGCCTCCATGTCCTTATCCCCTTATCTTGTGTGTAGTGAAAGGGGCAGCGCACTTCCTTGCACTGCCCCTGCCAACCCATTGCTACTTCTGGACTTGAGCCCGGGCCTTCGCCATCGCTTCATTCGCTTTGACGGCAAAAGCATCCAACGCTTCCTTGCCTGTAGCCGCTCCGGTCAAAGCACGCTGCAGCTCAGGGAACCAGAACGTGCGGATCTCTGCATAACCGTCTGCAATCGTCGGCGGATCCGTAATGAATTGACGCGCGAGGTCAGCATACTTGTACTCAGGGTCGTCATAAAGACCGGTCACGGATGTGCGGGCGGATAATCCGCCGGTTTGAATGACGTTCTTCTTGCCCCACACAGGATCGTTGACGACGAAATCGATAAATTTCTTGGATGCGGCGATCTTATCCGCATTGCCGTTATTGAAGATGGCCAGACCTCCCAGGAACGGCTCCAGCTTAGGTTTGGAACCGTCCAGCGTAGGGAACGGCAGCAAAACATCTTCGAAAGGCACTTTCTTATTCGCTACGTTCTGCGCTTTCAATACCGGCGAATAATTCAGTGTAAACGCCAGCTTCCCTTGCAGAAACAAGTCATTCACGTCGGATGCCGCCAAGGAAGCGGCTCCGGCTACGCTCAGTTTGTTTTTGGTCGCTTGAACAACCCAATCCAGCGCCTTGCCGGCATTCTCCGTATTGATCGCAACCTTCGTGTTGTCCTCCGTCAAGAATCGGGATACCCCCAAATTCGCCAAGTAGGCGCGAGTGCCTTGGTCCCCCGCTGTGCTTTTGGCGAAAAATCCGGTCGGAATCATGTCAGGCGCCTTCTCTTTGACCGCCTGCAGTGCTTTCTCATATTCCGCTGCCGTCCACGTTCTGTCCGGTCTGCCCAGCGGAAGCAAATCCAGCGCGCCGATTTTCTCAAATACGGTTTTATTGACGGCCATCATGAACGGCCCCGTATTCAGCGGATACATAACGATTTGATCGCCAACTGTCGACTGCTTCCAGAAAGCCGGGGCGATGTCATTCTTCACCTCTGGTGTAACCATGTCATTCAGCGGTGCAAGCAGTTTCTTTTTGCCCCAGTCGATAATGCGCCCCGGTGCGTCGTAGATGACGTCAGGCGCCGTGTTTGAGGCAATCGCCACGTTCAGCTTCTGTGGCCCCCCGTCGAACGTAATCATTTCCAAATTGACTTTAATTTCGGGGTATTTCTGGTTGAAAGCGGCTATGATCTGTTTCTCGTATTTGCCTACCTCACCGTCCAACGTCTGGAAGTTAGGGAAATTCCACCACGTAATCTCCACCGGTTTGGCGCTGGCTACTGCAGCCGGCGGCTTCGAGGCATCCGGTGATGCAGCCGGCTTGGCCGTTTCTGTATTGCCGGTACATGCAGCCAATAGGGACCCAACTAACGCGACGCTTAGCACGGTCATTAACCCTTTTTTCATTGTCCTCATTCAAGTACCCCCATTATCGTTATAGGAATTTACGGGACTCGTTTCATTCCTTGACCTAAGCATAGATCATAAAGTCCAATGGCAGAATCCCACTGGTTTGACATCTATGGTCCAATTATGACCTGTTCGGTTTTCTGTTTTTTATGAACACGTTTTGTAGCGATTTTAGTATATAATTCAAGTAAAGAGAAGAGCAGGTCACAATTTTCGGGGGAATTCATGTATACGTTATTAATCGTTGAGGATGAGCCGCTGATTCGCATGGGACTCCAGCATTATTTTGCCTGGCAGGAACTTGGGGTCACCCGTATTTTGGCGTCGGACAATGGAAAATCAGGTTTGGAGCTGGCGCTCCTGGAGCGTCCCGATCTCATTATTACGGATATTCGCATGCCGGAAATGGACGGCTTGGCGATGATCGAAGGGCTGCGCGGCCGGTTGCCCGACACCGTTTTTATCATTTTGACCGGCTTTAATGAATTTGCCTATGCGCAGCAAGCGATCCGTTTGGGCGGTGTGCACGCCTTCTTGATCAAGCCGTTGGAATATGAGGAAAGTCTAGCCACCATTCAAGAGTGTATGGAGGTGGTTTCCAACCGGCATAAGAAGCGCGAAGCGCTAGCGGAAATGGAGTTTGCCGTGCAAGAAACGAAGCGGTTCCGAGAAAGCGAATGGATTCGTTTGCTGCTAGAGGATGAGCCGTCCGAGTCGTTTCACGAGGAGATGGCAAGCAGCCTCTTCGGATCGCCAAGTGCCGGCTGTTTGCCGTTCGTTCTGACTTGGCTGCCACCGCTTGCCGCTTCCCCCGTTTCCAGAAATGCAGTCAAAGAGGCGGCCGCCTCGATTATCGAAAGCGCGATTTCCAACCTATACAGCTCTCTGCTTGTTCGTCCATGCATGACCTATCTGCACAAGAACAAGCTGTACGGTATTGCCTTCGTCCATAACTGGAGTCAAGATGAGCAAGGGCTGCCGGAAGGACCTTCTGAGCAACTGATCAAGCAGGCGGGGCTAACCGCGCAAGCCTCCTTCTATCTAGCAGTCGGTTTACCGACCTCCTCGATAGCCGAACTCGGTCCTTCTATGAAACAGGCGGATAAAGCGCTGCTGCAGCGTTATTTCATACCTGACAGGCATATCTTTATGGCGGGAAGCGGCAACGGCCAACATGACATCACCGACATCACATCCGCCGCTCTCCTGCAGCTGGACGAGCCGAACAAGAAGCAGCTGCTGGCATGCCTGGAGAATGCCGATGCCGAACAAATCAAGGCGCTTCTCCAGCATTTCGCCGGGCAGCATGCGGAACCCATGCAGCAGCTCTCGCCTGCACGCTGGCTTGCCTTTCTGCAGGAACTGATCAGCGCTTGCCTTCAATTCGCAGGCAGGAACGGCGTCCCTTATGAAGGCGTTTACAGTGATAAATTGTTAAGCCTGGCATTCGTAGACGACTTCCCTACGCTGGAGGCTCTGTTCGAATGGCTGGGCGCATGGATGGTTCAGCTTGGCATGATGTGCCGCCAGAGCTCGCTGTCTGATTCTCCGCAGGACATGCTGATCTTCGAACTGATCGCATCCTATATCAAGCAGCATATCGCCGAAGAAGTGACGCTGCAGATGGTAGCCGACCGGTTCTACTATAACCCGTCATATTTAAGCCGGCTGTTCAAACGTAAACTGAACAAAAACTATATGCGCTTCGTGACGGAAATCCGTATGGCATATGCCCAAGAACTGCTGAAGAAGCCCGACCATCTCGTTACGGATATTTGTACGATGTGCGGCTATAAAAGCTTTAAGCATTTTGTGAAAACGTTCGGCAGCCTCACCCGGATGACGCCTACGGAATATCGAAAAAAATGGGGCTGGGCCTGATATGTTCAAATCAAAGCGGTTATCTTTTCCCATCCGGATGAAACATGTGAATCATCAAATCTTTGTGCTGACGATTCTTATCATCACTGTTCCGTTGCTGCTTATCTCCGTCATCATCTATGTATTTTCCATTCAAGCGGTCAAAAACGAATACCAGAACAGTTCCAATTTAATTTTGAAAAACTTGTCCTTCAATATTGACCAATATTTGCAGAGTATCGAGAAAGGCACGCTCAACGCTCAAATGGACGGGCAGCTGCAAGCGGCGCTGGAGCATTGGACGACAGCTGGCGATGACAGCGGCAGCGACCGGATGATTGCCTACGGCAACATCATCGAGCATTTTATTTCTTCCATTGAGATGACGATCAAAAATGTGGACTCCGTCCAAATTTATGCCGGATCGCGCGTCTTCTACTCGATGAATTTCAATCGCTCGGATTACGATGTCAACGATTTCACGCACGAAGACTGGTACCTGCAGACCCAACGTAAAGCGGGAGGCATCGTGCTCTTCGGAGCACATCTTCCGTTTCACCGCGTGAATGCCAAACAATCCGTCATTTCGATCGCCAGAGTCATTAACAAAGTCGGCACCAAGCAGCCGCTCGGGGTCATGCTGATCGATATCCGCCTTGATTCGCTGCGGGAGATTTTGAAGCTTTCGGAGGACAGTAAACGGTCTTTTCTCATCCTCGACGACAAGGGCGGCATGATCTATAATTCGGAGCGCAGTCAAGTGATGACCGATATCTCGGCTTCCTTGCAAGCTCCCGCTATACATGCCGCTCTGGACCATGATTCGGGCAGCTTCTACTCAGACTTCGCCGGTGTGGATACCTTCTTCAACTATGTCGCTTCCCCTTACTCCGGCTGGAAAGTGATTCAGTATATCGACGAGAAGGAGATGACGAAGCAGGCCGACATTTTAATCAAAATCATACTGACCTTGGCGATCCTATCGCTCGGAACGGCGTTGTTGTTCATGTTCATTCTATCCGCGCGGGTCACCAAACCGATCATTCTGCTGAGCCGGCAGGTCAAACTGATCGGATTAGGGAAGCTCGATGTCGATTTGAGCACTGACCGGCAGGATGAATTCGGCGTGCTGTACCAAGGCATCCGCAAGATGGCCGAGGATCTGCAAAGCTATATCGAGCGTTCCGCCACAGCGATGGTGCAGCAGAAGATCGCCCAATTCGGCGCGCTGAAAAGCCAAATTAATCCGCATTTTCTGGCCAATGTGCTGGAGTCCATCCAAATGAAGGCGATTATGAACGGGCAGCGGGAAATTAGCGATATGGTCGGCATGATCGGGCGGTTGTTCCGGATTCATATTCAATCCGGGAAAGAGACCGTCACCTTACGGGAAGAACTGGAGCATATCCGGTTATACGTGAAGATCCAGCAGCTGCGTTTTCCAGATAAAATTCAGTACTTGGAGCGGCTTTCGGAGGCTAGCGAAGAGCAGCAGGTACTTCATTTCTCTCTACAGCCGCTCGTTGAGAATGCAATTATTCACGGGCTGGAACGGGTCAGCCACCCCGGTCTGCTGGAAGTGATGACGCAAAGTTCCGGTAACGACATGGAGATCGTCATCAAGGACAACGGGGCCGGGATGGATGAGCTACAGCTGCAGCAGCTGCAGCAGCGGCTTGCCCAATCATCCGATACACTGGGTGAGGCTCATATCGGGATCAAGAATGTCCACGACCGGATTGGTTTCTATTTCGGGGAGCCGTATGGCCTGACCGTTCGGAGTCAAGCCGGTGAGGGGACGACCGTCACGATCCGCCTGCCGATGAGGAAGCGAGAGGCATGAGAAATATGAAAGGAGCTAAGCGCTGCCGCTTAGCTCCTTTTATTACCCAAGCAAATCGTCCAGAATGCCTCTCAATTGATCCGCTACCGCCCCGGCGCCTGCCTCCAGCTCGTCTATGCTGAAATAATAGCGGTGAAGCGATTCGTCGGTGTCCATCAAATCCGCCAGCATGCCGCCGAAACCACGGCCTCTGCGGTCAAGCTCCATGATGACTTCTACGCCGTTCTCGTTCGGGTAGAAGACAAGCTCCAGCTCATCCACCGAGCTGCGGTATTCGCCGTTCTGATACGGCACGAATTCGAAATTTTGAATAAACGGAAGATGATAATTGCGCTGCGGATAATACTCGTTCTCGGCCTTATGCAGATGAAAGCCGATCTCCTCCAGCGCTTCGAATAAAATTGCGGTGTGCGGATGCGGAGCTACCTGGATATAATCCCGGTCGGACGGATCCACGGCGTTATCGATATCCAGTCCCGTATGAATCCAGATTCGGCCAGCCCCGATCGAGATCGGCGTCTCATGAGGAAGCTCGAAATGAAACGGAATCTCAACCGATTCTCCGGCTGCAATCGTTAACCGCTCTCCCAGCAGGATGTTCGCTACGGCCGCCGTTACTCTCTCCTTGCGATCAGAGTCGCTCTGGGACGGCTTCAAGTACTCCGTCATGATCTGGAAATAAATCTTCTCCACTTTTTGCTCGACGCTGCCGCCTTTCATCAGGACGATGCCATCAACGAGCTCACCCGGAACGAATCGATTCGTATGAAACTGCGCATCCACCTCAATATTACCGATACCTGCACTTGCCAGCATTTTCTTAAAAAAAGACATCGTTCTTCCTCCTCTTCGTCCCGATCAAAAAGAGCCCGAAACTACCGCTCCCGCTGATTCAAAAAATCTCTAGTTAAATTAAAATGATCCGTATCTTCATACGCGATTGGCTCGATTGCGGTTTCAGTATACTGAAAAATTTGCGCCCCCGGATAAGACGTCTTGTCGTTATGAATGGGATGAATAGTGCTTAAGTAATTGTTCCACCGGGATTCCATTGATTTTTAAACCCGTGATATCGCAGTCCGCGATCTCTACTCCGCTTAAATCGCAATTGGTAATTCTCGTATTGGATAACTGGCAATGATCAAAAGTGATTGGCGCGTAGCCGCCATCTTCGCGGTAATTGCCGTCGCCCTTTTGCGGGAGAACCACATTCGTGAACGTCGTCCCGAAGAGGTGGACATGATCCACTTGAGCGTTGCTTAGACTTGCATGTTGAATTCGGGTGTTAGACAAGTTCACGTTGGTGATCATCGACCGCTGCATATTAATGTCATTGTAAGCCATGCCGCTCATATTCGCATTATGAATGCTTGTCCCTGCCAGATTCACATCGTGAAAGGCCATATTCTCCGCACGCAATTTGCTAAACGTTGACCCTGTGATATCGCTCATTTGCACATTCAAACGATCCGTTTTCAAGTCCACACCGCTCAACCTCTCTTTTTTAAAATGCCATCATGTTTCATTATTTAGGGTGATACCCCTTCATTTTACACGAAACTCTCTTTTATCTCTACGAGACTATGCTACTAACGGACAAAGCCTCCTCGGCACATCAGCGCAGCGCGGGCGCAGAAACAATCCAGATAGGGCGCTAATTACCACTCGCGCAATTATATGCGAAAAATCATGTGCAATTTTACTCTATTGGGGGAAAATCGTTACATATATTCGAAAAATCATACACATTCGGCGCTAGTGAACCAAAATCGGTATATTGTATTCAAAAAATCATCTACATACATCCATAAAAAAACGCGATGCCCCTCACGGGATGCATCACGTCGAAATTATCGAACCTGCCAGGTATTCCTCGAGTACCTTAAGTTTTCATTTATTCAACCTTCAACAGCCGCCACTGTTGATTTTTGCCGCCGTTGTCGGTGTACTGGATGGCCGGAGCCCCGTTTTCTTCGGAAGCGCCGGAGATGTCGATCAACTTGCCGGTCGCCCGGTTTTTCAGTTTAAAGCTGCCGGCTCCGCTGTCGATAACCTGCCAGTGCTGGCTGGTCCAGCCGCCGTCATCCCACTGTTCGATCACGGCCCCGTTCGTCGTGGATCCGTTCTCGACGCCGATAAGTTTGCCGCTGCCGCGGTTCTGAATTTTATAGTAGCCGCTTCCCGCGCTAATGAATTTCCACTGCTGGCTGTACCAGCCGCTGTCGATATACTGCTCCAAGTTATCCCCGTTCGCCGTACCTTGGCCAACGACATTGAGCCCTTTGCCGCCATTCCGGTTCTCCAGCCAATAGTACGCGTTCGTATCGATCGCCGGCGACGAGGCGCTGATCGTACCCGTGCTCGTATCAATTGTGACATAGCTGCCCCAGTTCATTGATAGCGAGGTGCTCGTCGGGAATTGCAAAGGCAGCCAAACATAACGGGACTCCATGACTTTCCCGCTCCATGCTCCCGCCCAGCGATCCCCCATATACAAGTACGAGGTGGTGCTGGAGCCTTCAACCGGGAGCACATAAGCGCTCTGCGAGTCATATGTCGTACCGTCGCCGAAGTTGCTGAGGCCGCTCCAAGTACCGGCAATGGACGTGGCCGTAGCATACTTGCCCTGATTCGGATCCCAGCCGGTTGCGCCGGAGGTGACCAGGAAATAGACGCTGCCGCGCTTGAACATGGCGGGCGCTTCCCGGTACTGGCCGGTCCAGAGCGTTTGAACCAAAGAATCGACGCCCAGGAAGTCGGAAGTCAGCTTGTAGATGTTCAAATCGGCATTGACGCGCGTAGCCGAAATCAAATAAGCGGTGCCGTTATCATTGTAAACGGTCATATCCCTGGAATCGTAACCAAGCGGCCGGAAACTGCCGTGGTAGGTGTAGGCGCCGTCTACGGTGCTCGAGGAAGCGACGGCCGTTCGCGCCTGCCCGTAATCAACGCCGTTCTCCCAATGCATCCAGAGCACGAATTTGCCCGTGGAGCTGTTATAAATCACTTTCGGCCGCTCGATATTGGATACGTTCAGCTCAGCCGCCGAATTTTTCGTCAGCACATTGCTGCGGAATTCCCATGTTTTCAGATCCGTCGAGCGGTAGCAGGACACGGCATTGAAGGTTCCGTCCGTGTTCCGGTTCTCACCGAACCAATAGTAATAGCTGCCAACCTTGATGACGCCGCCGCCGTGGGCATGAATGACATTGCCGCTTGTATCCTTGAACTGGATGCCGTTCTGAAGCGTGACGGCAGCAGCTTCCGTCTCCTTGGCGAACAAGGCTGCGCCCAGCACTTGCCATGTTAAAACAATCGCCAGTATGAACCCGAATAAGCGCAGCGCCGGTCTTTTCCTTTTTTCCATCACATTCATCCGTCCTCTCATCGATTTTGTTTCCTGTCTCTTCCTGCTGCCGCAACAATAGCTCCGCTAATTATGAAGCGCTTACAATTATACTTTCCCATCACCTCCTCCTCCTTTACGATATAAGAATTCATGGCTCTGCTTCCACTGCAGAAAGCGAACATCTATGAACTTTTCATACTTTTCGGAGTGAACTTTTCGTCGATGCACTTTGGGAGACGTGAACGCATTCATTTTTACGCAAAAAAGAACCCCCATCATCCCGATGAAGGTTCAATTTCGCTCTTTCCTTAGCCCGCATTCTGCTGCTTCTGCCGCTGTCTGAATTTCATCAGCTCCGGCAGTGCGATGCCAAGCATTGTGACAACGACGCCAATCCATTGAACCGCTTGGACGGTCTCATGCAGCACCACATAAGACATGATAACGGCCGTTGGCAATTCCGCCGCGCTCATGATCGTTGCCATCCCCCCGCCGATCCGGGGGACGCCGATGGCGAAGCAGAGCGGCGGTATGACTACGCCGAAGAAAGCTAGCAGCAGTGCCCACGGCAGCAATTCCCCATGCAGAGAGCCGTTCCATAGGAAGTGCGGCGGATATACCGCCATCACGAGAATGATGGAGCCGGATTGCATAATGGCGCTTCGCGTGATTGGCGCGACACGGCTGGAAACTTTGCCGCTGAACATAATGAATAGCGCGTAAGTCAGAGCTGACAATAGTCCCAGCACAATGCCGATCAAGGAAGGAGCTTCTTGCCCGCCGTGCAAATAACCGCTTGCCATAAGGATACCGGCGAATAACAGGCAGAGAGCGAATATTTTCTCCTTGCCCGGCCGCCTGCGTTCGATCACGGCTTCCAGCACGATGCCTATCCATGTAAATTGAAAAAGCAAGATGATAGCGAAGGACGCCGAGACATACTGCAAGGCGCCATAATAAAAAATACCGGTCAATCCTGAAGTCGTGCCCACCGCCATCAGCGACAAAGCTTGCCGCGGCGACACCCTATACTTCGCAGTTGAAGCCCCCGTGCCACCTCTGTCGGACTTCGAGGTGACGAGGACCAGTGTCCAGATCATGAGCACGCCGAACAAGTTTTGGCTGCCCACCACATCTCCGACATGAAAACCCGACTCATACGCTTTCTTCACGAAAGTGGATAACAGCCCGAAGGAACAAGCGCCAGCGAGTACGTACAAATAATATTTCATCATAAGGATCGCATCAAGATATCTCTGACTGTATCACGGGTCATCAACTTGTATTGTCCGACTTGATTTTTCATAAATGATTTGTGAATTAATTCTTCGATTTTCGTATCATCGATCCCATAGTCCGCCAAGCAATTCGGCGCACCTAATGCATTCCAGAAGGACCGCAGCGCGTCAATTCCTTCATTCGCAATCTCAAGATCCGATTTGCCCGTCCCGTCCACACCGAAAACGGCCATCGCCAGCTTCTTCATCCGCGACGGATCGTCCTCCGCACAATGACGCATCCAATTCGGATAAATAATGGCCAGCCCGCCGCCATGCGGAATGTCATACACAGCAGACAATCCGTGCTCGATCTGGTGCGAAGCCCAGTCCCCGCCGTCCGTCCCGCACGACAATAACCCGTTGAAAGCCATTGTGCCCGCGTACATAATGGTTGCCCGGTGGTCGTAGCTGTTAGGATTCTCCAGCAGCTTAGGTGCAGCCTCGATAATCGTCTGTAGCACAGACTCCATGAACCGGTCCATCATCGGCGTATTGTCCGTCAGGTGGAAATACTGCTCCAACACGTGAGTCATCATGTCTACGATGCCGTAAACAGTCTGATCCATTGGAACCGAGTATGTATATTCGGGATCTAGAATGGAAAAAGCCGGATATGCCAGAGGACTGCTCCATCCGCGCTTCTCATTTTTCTCCCAGTGGGTAATGACGGAAATATTGTTCATCTCCGAGCCTGTCGCCGCAAGCGTCAGCACGGTTCCGAAAGGCAGCGCTCTGGCGGGAGCCGCTTTGCGTGTTATGATGTCCCACATGTCGCCTTCGTAAAAAACGCCGACCGCGATGGCTTTCACGCAGTCGATAACACTGCCGCCGCCAACGGCCAGGATAAGCTCGATGCCATGCTCACGGCACAGGTCGATGCCTCTCTTCACCGTCGTCAGACGCGGATTCGGTTCAACGCCGGACAGCTCAACGACTTCCGCTTGCATATGGCTAAGCTGCGCCTTAACAGCCTCATAAACTCCGTTGGTCTTAATGCTGCCGCCGCCGTAGACGAGCAGTACTTTCTTGCCGGCTGTGCCCAGCTCTTGCGCGAGCATCTCGATCTGCCCTTTGCCGAACCACAATTTGGTAGGATTCCATTGTAAAAATGATTGCATGCCTGTTACTCCCTTGATGTCTGATGTCTGATGTCTAACTACAGCAGTATACCACAAGTCCGATGCAATATCGAAAACAGCCCAGTTCCTTTGCCTAACCGGCTCATATGATAGATTGAGGTGAAGATTTCATGCCCAATTACCGCATCATCATCGACCTGTCCGATTTCCAACTGTACCTGCTCGATGGGAACCGGGTCGTACGGGGCTTCCCTGTCGGCATCGGCCGGATGGTGACCACAACGCCTACCGGCGAGTTTACCATCATTAACAAACAGCCTAACCCCGGCGGGCCCTTCGGCGTCCTCTGGATGGGTTTAAGCAAGCCGCATTATGGCATTCACGGTACCAATGACCCCTCCTCCATCGGCAAGCATACGTCTCATGGGTGCATCCGGATGTATAACGAGGATGTGCTTCAGCTGTCCGCTCTGGTCCCCATCCACACGCGAGTGACGATCCGGCCATGAATAAAAACCGCACAGCCAAGCTGTGCGGTTTTTGACGGTTAGATCCGGTGCACCGGCAAGGAGAACGAAATCGTGCAGCCTTTGCCAAGCCGGCTCTCCGCCCAGATTTGTCCCCCGTGGTACTGGACGATCTCTTTGGCGATAGCCAGGCCCAAGCCGCTGCCGCCGGATGTGCTGCGTGATTTGGAAACCTTATAGAACCTTTCGAAAATGTGCGGCAAATCTTCTTCGCCAATACCCACACCCGTATCAGACACCCGAATGACCAGCTCCTGAGGATCCCCTTTCATTTCTACCCGGACATGAATGAACCCGCCTCGCGGTGAGAACTTGATCGCATTGTAAATGATATTGGCGTAGACCTGTTCGATCCGGTCCGCATCCACAGTCAGCAGCAGTTCCTCGCCATCGGTTTGGTCCATCTCCAGCGTGTAGGTGATTCCCGCATTCGCGCAATCCAGCTCATACTTGGCAAACAGTTGACGCACCATCGTCTGGCAAGAGGTCGGCGCCAGTTGGAAATGAAACTGCTTCGTCTCCATCCGGCTCAGTTGATACAGATCGGTAATCAATCGCTGAATACCGACGATCCGCATATGAACGACGGACAAATACTTCCGCTGTTCTTCCGGCTCCTGGATCACCCCGTCGAGAATCGCCTCGACATAACCCTGAATGGACGTTAACGGCGTCCCCAAATCATGGGAGATGTTCGACAGCAAGTCTCTGCGCGACGTCTCCATCAGAATCAATTCATTCGTCCGCTCTTTCACCTTGGACTCCAGATCGTTGTACAGCCTTGCATTTTCAATCGAGATCGCCGCTTGAGCGGACAGCAGCTTAATAATATCGAGCCGATCGGAGGTGAACGCATTGCGGATCAAATTATTTTCCAAATAAAAAACGCCGACCAGATTGCCCTGATGCAGAATCGGCTCGCAGAAAATCGATCGGCCTTCCGCTGCCCGAATATAAGGGTCATGCGTAAAAATCCCTTTGTTCGCCGCATCATCCAGAACGACGCCTTCCTTCGTGCGCGCAACGAATTGAATGACCGCCGTCGGCAGGTCCTCCCTCGTCTCAAGGGCCACTGAGCTTACAATGCAGGAATCTTTGCCGTCAATAGCGAGCATTTCGGCCTCAACATACAAACTGTCCTTTTCTTTCAGGACAAGAATGCTGCGCTCCGCGCCTGACGAATAGGTAACGATCTCCATGAGCCGTTTAATCAGCTGCTCCAGATTCACTTCACTGGACAGCGATCTCGACGTGTTCATAATCGTCATGAAATCGAGCGCCTGCAGCGAGTAATCGCTAATATTCGTCGCACTCCAGTCCTGCTGTTCCTTCAGCGAGGTCAAATAGTTCGGGTAGCGCATTTTCAGCTCATCCGCCTTGGCATTGGCCCCCCAGCTCAAATACCCGTAATAGGCATCGATGAGATACGTTTTCGCGATTTTCTCCCGGCCGGCATCCCGGTACAGCTTGCCCGCCAGCTCGCACGCAATCGCCTCATGCTGGATAAAGCCCTGTTCCCGCGCCAACCGGATCGATGTTTCGTATTCCTGCTCGGCCTTCTGGAAGCTGCCGGTAACCCTGTACCATTCAGCCCGCATCAGGGAAACGAGATGAGAGAAATTCTCCGGGCAGTGCGCGGCCCATTTGTCCATCTTGCGCAGCATCTTCCCGACCTGCTTGGCCAGCTGCTTCTGCTCATGGACCGCTGCTTCCTTGTACATGGCGGCAATCGCCAGCACATAATAGAAGTAATTCTCCGGGATGTGGAACAGTCCGAAAGAAACAGACTGCATCGGCTCCGCTTCCTTGCCCGTCTTTAAGGCATCCGCATATTGACCGAACAAATAATACAGCATCATTTTCTTAACTTTATATTCGTGCAAAATCACTTGGTTCGGATGAATCTCCAGCTTCCGGATAAACCGCTCCTCCTGTTCCTCGTCAGCACCGAGGATGAGCGGATTGCCGGCTTTTCCTTCCAGGTTTTCGTTGACCATCCGCAGCATTTCCAACATAAGCAAGGTATCATGATGATTCGTCTGTTCCAAAATCCGATAGTGCTTGTTCAAATCCTCCTGCACTTCGGGGAGCGGAACCCCTTGGAAGTCTTTGGCCAGCACCTGGTAAGTCAGCGCATAGCCTGCAAAAACCAAATCGCCGTCCTCAATTCCGCTCTTGAAGGAATCTTTGAGATGCTCCAGACTTACGCTAAGCGGCTTCACCCACGGCGTGACGAATAACCCGAAGGAGAAATGGCTTTTGCTGCGGAATTGATGCGACTGAAATCGCTCGTTCAATCTGGCGCCGAGCTGCCCGTACTGATAGCCAAGCTGATAATCCCCGAAGCCGGAACCGAGAATAAGGCCATAGGAGCCGTATACATACGCCATAACCGGCGTATTGCCGTATTTCAGGGCATGCTTGGTCATGATCAGCATAAATAATACGAACAGGTTCGTATTGACGAAATAAGCGGCGATCGCAATACTCATCATCAAGTTCATCAGTTTGAAGCGGTATTCATCTTCCATGATCGGTAAATCGTACAGCTGCAGTGTATTTTTGCGACCGATTTTGGCCTTCAAATTCATGTATGCAGCGAAAATATTCACGCCCGTCGGTTCGCTCGGAATGCGCAGCCCTTGTTCGGCCAACGCCTTCAAGCCCACTTCGACGCTCTTGCGCTGTTTGCCGACATTCGTATACAAAATGACCTGCAGGTTATAGACTTCGAGCTTCAGCTCGCTCGTGCGCGCATCCTGCAGCAGCTGCTCGTAAGAAGTTTCCGCTTCATCCGCTTGCCCGTTCAGGTACAGCACTTCCGACTTCTCCAACCGGATCGAGAAGCTGAACTCCGCCATATCTTGGTTCTCAACCTGCTTGAGCAGCTCCAAGGCTTTGTTGTAATACTGCAGCGCGGAACGATAAGCGTTGGACGATTTGGCTTTGCGGCCTGCGCGGAGATTGAACTCCAGCAGATTGATTTTCTCCTGCCGCTCCGTTAATAGAACGGATCCGAAATTCATATGGTTCACGATGTCGAACAAGCGCTGCTCGATCTGATCCTCCGACAAATGCGCAAGCAGTTGACGCGTAATATTCAGATGCATCTCCGGCAGCTGAGCTTGCTCGATCGAACCGTAAACGGCTTCCTGGATGGAATCGTGCACGAACATGAAGCGGATGTCTTGAGCGGCCGAGTTGCCCTGCGAATCATTATAAAATTTATAATCCGTACCGACCGGAATGATCAAGCCCGTCTGGATGGAAACTTCCAGCTCCTGCAGCACCTCGGCGAATGAGGTCATCGCAATGATGCCGAGCGCCTCCAGATCGAAGGTGGCTCCCAAGCATGCCGCTTGCCGCAATAGATATTGCGTTCTGGCCGGCATGCGCTGCAGCTTCTCGGCGAGCAGGAACATGAGATTATCGGTTATGCGGAGCTTCTGGATTTCATTCATATCCCATATCCAGCGGTTTGCTTCATAGCTGTAAGCGAGCAAATTTTGCTCGTAGAGCGCAGTAAGAAATTGTTTGACGAAGAACGGATTGCCTCCGGTCTTTTGGAGAATGAGCTGCGCCAGATCGGCAACCTGCCGCTGCTCGGTCTTCAGCGATTCGGCGATGAGCTGCGTCACGTCGGTCATTTCGAAAGCCTTCAGCGCAATGCGTTCCGAGACGAGCCGCTCCGGCAGCTTGTCAAGCAGCTGCACATGCGTGGTGGACAACCAATTCGTATCATATTCGCTCCGGTAAGAGCCGATGAACAGGAAATGCTTCATCTGCGAATCGTTCAGCAGCAGATCGATGAACTGCAGAGACGCCGCATCCGCCCATTGCAAATCATCGAGGAACAGGACGATCGGTCTTTCCTTGGAGCAGAAGATGAGCAGAAATTGCTGCAGCAAGAAGTGCAGCCGATTCTGCGTTTCCTGCGGCGGAAGCTGCTTCGCATTGGGCTGCTCCCCGATCAGCAGACTCAGCTCCGGTATCAGATCGGTCAGCACCTTGCCGCTCGTGCCGAGCACCTTGAGCAATTTCCCGCGATAATCTTCGATCTGCTGATCCTTCTCCGTCAGCAGCTGGCGGACGAGCTGGCGCAGCGCTCTGGACAGCGCATGGTAAGATACATGCTGTTTGCCAGGCTCGAACCGCCCGGACAAGAACCAGTTGTTATCTTTCATAATCATCTTCATCGTCTCGGCGATGAGAAACGATTTGCCGTATCCCGACTCTCCCGTCACCCAGACGGCCTCGAGCGAGCCATGCACGGCGCGCCCGTAGACGTGAAGCAGCCTTTCGGTTTCCTGGGCTCTGCCGTATAACCCCTGGGGAATTTGAAACATATCCGTCATATCATATAGGCCAATAGGGAAATCGGGATACTCCTGCGGCGCATTCACCATCATGAGGCAATGCTCCAGATCCTGAATAATGCCGTAGGCGCTTTGGTAACGGTCCTCCGCATTCTTGGCGAGCAGCTTCATCACAATCTCGGATAGCGGCTTCGGAATATCCATGCGGATCTTGTCCGGAGGAGTCGGCGTCACGGCAAAATGGCAGTGAATAAGCTCAACCGGATCTTCCGTTTGGAACGGAAGCCTGCCCGTGAGCATTTCGTAGAAGGTCACGCCGAGCGAATAATAATCGGAACGATAATCGATCATCCGGTTCATGCGCCCCGTCTGCTCGGGAGACATGTAACTGAGCGTACCTTCCAGCATGAGGGGGTCTATCATTTCTTGACGTTCGCGTGTAAAGGAGGAAATGCTGAAATCCGCCATCTTCATGATCTTTTTATCAGGATTAATGATGATATTGCCCGGTTTAATATCTTTATGAATAACATAACGCTGGTGAATATCTCCGACGATCTTGACCAATTGAATAGCTGCCGTCAGAAATGCTTCAAGCGATTGGCGGAACATAGGAAAATACGCCGACAGCGTATCTCCGTCGAAATCCTCCAGAATGAGCGCGACGCTGTTCTGATATTTGGGCAGCGCCAACGGTTTCACAATCCCGGAAATATCCAGCATTTTACCGATTTCATATTCACGCTTCAATCGCGCGCTATCTGCTGAAACCGGATAATCCGACCGCAGCGTTTTGATAATCACTTTCTCCATCGTCGGCTTATGGATGGCCCGGTAGAGCACGGTCCGGTCGCCTTGATAAATCTGTCTGATCAATTCGTATTCCGGCAAAATTAACATACATTCCTCCTAGTAAACCTAGCTGCCAAATGCTGTCGCAGACAAGCGCCCCTCCGCTTCCGGGCGCGCATTGCCGGCGGTTATGTAGTTAAAACAATTTCCCGTCCCACGGAAGCCCTTTCTCGAAACGCTTCTTATCGTGGATATGGTATGGCTTGAGCACATCGAGATGCCACAGTTCGAACGTATACATCTCCCAAATTTCACAGCGTTTGGCCTTCGAACCGTCCCGGTCCAAAATCGCGTTAACCGCACGCCGCGCCGCTTCATTCGCCCCTTCCATCGTAGCCAGATTCGTGTTCGTGCGAACGTAATCGGCTGCCAGGAACAGATTCGGGATGCCGGTATAAGCTTCGGGACGGTCGTCCCAAGTGCCTACGCGGTTAATAAGCAGCGGCTCCATGTTCGTGTTGGCGCCGATTGGATTATCGAACTGGATATCAGTATCGAGGAACCAGGAATGGAGCACCTCGTCCTCCAAAATGACGGCGCCGTCGACATTCAAGCTTTTCTTCATCTGC
Source organism: Paenibacillus sp. MAHUQ-63 (assembly GCF_028765165.1). GTDB lineage: Bacteria > Bacillota > Bacilli > Paenibacillales > NBRC-103111 > Paenibacillus_E. The sequence goes on from NZ_JARADB010000003.1 coordinate 197,005, forward strand.
GCCCATACTTCTTCCTTGATCTCTTCGGCCGTGCAGAACGTAGCCGGTTTGCCGTACAGAATGCCCGGCGTATCCCAATCGGATATATCAACGGAGAGAATGCCTTTGACGGTCCCGTCGCCATACTCACTCAAGTGAACATTCGGCCAAAATTGCTTCTGCGAAACGGACGTCAGCGACCATGGCGCATCCAGATAGATGACGTGTCCATGCGTTATTGTGACATCTTCTTTCAAATAAAACTGAATGCCGTTCATCCAAGCCACAGAATCGACGAGACGCTGCACGCCTGCAAGTTTAGGATCGGCTTCCAGCATAGCGTCCGTGATGAATTTGCCCATCACTTCAACCGGGAAGGCCGCAATGTAATAATCGGCTTCAATGTCGTAGGTCTCCCCGTTTTCCGTAATGGTCGCACCGCGAATGATGCCGTCCGCGCAGTCGATGCTTTCGACTTTGGCTGCCAAGTGATAGTCAACGCCCTTCTCGCGCAAGAACGTGAGCCATGGGTTCACCCATTTATCGTTGGTAGGTCCGTTCAGCAAGCGAACGAAGCTGGTGCCCGGCATCGTAATGTCGAGCGTCATCTGTGCGGCAACGGGACCTACGGTCTGTGTATTGGCGATTTTGGACTGGCAAGCTACGAGCGTTTTGGTGAAGCCGGCGAATATTTTCTGGAAAGCCGGGGACTGCTGCTCCGCTTCTATAAAGGTCCACCAGTCGATCAGATTGTATTCCTCGCGGATCCGCTCATCGCAGGAAGTCATCACCTGCCACAGCTTGCGCCCGTACTGCTCCATATCGTCCATCGACAGGCCCAGGTTATTGTCGAACAGATCCCGGATCACGACGAGGAAGTTATCGAGACTGAACTCGATTTTGGCTAACAACGGAAGCAGCGGAGCTGTGTAGGTCGCGATATCGAGTCTAGTTACTTCCATTAAATTATCATATACGGTGCCATTCTCATAGGGAATATTTTGCAGTGTATCGATGACATGCCGGTAAAAGCGCGGGAACAACCGGAAACCATGTTCGCCGGGCAGATCTCTTCGGCCGTCGACGCCGCTGCCCACATAGGGCATGCTTCTTGCTTTACCTCCGGGAATACTCTTAAACTCGTAAACCGAGACTTCATAGCCTCTCGTAATTAATTCGTGCGCAGCGCTCATGCCTGCGACACCGCCACCTAGAATTGCGACTTTTTTCACCATAATTCCCCCTTGAATTGGAGCATATTGTAAAATAATCTGTAAACTATCATATCATTTAGGTCATTTGAATCATAGAGTTTAGTTCAATAGAAAGAATAAAAACCGCAATTAATATTTATATTACAAATCAACTAGGTCTCAAATCGTTTTTCAAGAATGAATTGCCGCATAAGACAATGAATGAAGCCGCTGATCAGAAATCCCAGCACGCTGACTTGTCGAATTATCTCCCTCTAAGACAGTCAAAACTCGCTTCTGAGGGCGGAACCGGTCCGATCTCCGTGTGGCCGCAGCTTAAAGGATGCATTCCGTACGACATTGGCTGATCCTTTGGACTCAATTAGCACTAACTTGTTCCAAAACGGAGGAAAAAAGTGTACAGTATAGGCATTGAAATAACTGCTTACCGCCTCAGGGTCCAAGTTCGGCTTGGTTCCCGTTCACCGCTTCACCCATGGAGTGAATTCAAACCTTTACCCATATAGAACTAAAGCCACCTGCACGTTCACCCGTTTGCACCGTTCGTCCAGCCCGTTTGTACCAAGTCCGAATGTTTTTGGCAAAATTCTACAAAAAATTCGAATTTTTACGTGTTTTTTTAAACCCATATCCCAAAATTCCTATATCACACCGAATCATATATAATAAAGGCAATTCTTAATGATGAGAGAGGGTTGATTTTCCATGCATAACAAGATGGGGACACGATACATACCGGGAACCCGGATCATCTCATTGCCTCAAGGCGCTCTTCATAATGGAGAAGATACATTTCTGACTCGCAAAGTGCTTCTGTATCATATAAAGCTTCAGCCTGGGCAAATCGGTGCCGACTATATGCGGACTCTTCACCACAAAGCTGCATTCATTCATGACGGGTTCCAGCATATTCTCGATACGTCGGTGGAAGAAGATTCCGTCACGATTATTCTGCAAGCCAAGCAAGGATCGCTATTTTCCGGACAGGTGAACCGTCAAAAATGGACCTTTCAAGCCGTCGTCGCAATGATCGCCGACTTGGGGGTATCTCTCCTGGACGCACTGGAGGAGCGTATCACAGGCTTCTCCGTAGCCCCGGAGAACCTGTGGCTGGACGACCATGGCAAGCTTTCCGTCATCAACTACTGGGATGAAGCGGATGCGCAATCGCAGGGGGCGATCGGTCTATGCCGGTTAATGATACAGTTATTTAGCGGGAGTCAGCCCGTGACGGGTGCCTTTGAGGTCATGCACACGCACTTGGAGCGTGCGGTTATTCCAACTGCCACACCAGATCAGAAGGCAGCCTTGGTGAAGCTTGTGAAGCTCATCTGTCAAGGCCAAGCGTCGCTGTCATCCTTGGTCTTCGGACTGCGCAGCTTGCAGCCGGCGGCCCAAGAACATAGCGCGCCAATGCACGCTGTGCACCCTCCCAGGCAGGTGAAGCTGCAGGAGACAGCGCTCCTAGAGGAAGCAGCCGAAGAAGAAGACGAGGAGTCGGAGGCGTCCGGCTCGACCGGAAGCGCGCTCCGCAAGACCGGCATCGGGGCGGCCGCCGTTCTCGCCGTCGCTGCCGGCGCCTGGATTCTCTGGCCTTCCGCTGAGCAGGAAGTGCCGGCTTCCGTGCCGCCGGTTCAGACGGCGACGCCGGCGCCGACCACCAGCACGCCGACACCATCGGCTGCCCCAACGAAGCCGGCCGGGAATGCGAGTAAGGAAGCGGAGCCGATCGTCTTCCCTAATCTCGTCGGTAAGCAGTTGACGGATGCCGAGAAGCAGGCTTTGGAGGTAGGATTGCACTACAATTACGTCATCGAAGCGAACGATCTCCCTAAGGGAACCGTCATTAGGCAGGAACCTCAGCCTGGTGCTAACGGGATGCAGGGTGACAACGTGACGTTCTGGGTGAGCAAGGGCAGTCAATAATCAAAGGAGCTAAGCGCTTAACGCTTAGCTCCTTTGTTATTGGCAGATATTCAGATCAGCCGCCGGGCTATCCCCGGCAGCACGCCGATCACACCTTAATCTGTTCGATGGACTTCCGCATCACGTCCGTTAAACCGCTCAGCGCATCGGCCGAATCGGCGATTTCCTGCGCTATGCGAAGCTGCTCGTGCGTCAGTTTATGAATATTCGATGTTCCGTCCGACGAAGATTTGGCAATGTGCGCGATATCCACAACCGATGCAGCCACTTCCTCGGAGCCGGCCGACATCTGCTCCGTCACGGAGGAAATGTCGTGGACCTGATCGGAGACGAAACGAAACTGCTCTACGATATGGCGGAATAACGCCTCCGCCTTCGCGGAGAGGTCGGCGCCCGTTCGGATCTCGCTCATTCCCGCTTCCATCGACTCGCCCATTCGTTCGATTTCCAAGTGAATGTTATGCAGCAAGGAAGCGATGAGCTTCGCCGATGCCGCCGCATGATCGGCAAGCTTGCGCACTTCGCCGGCGACGACCGCGAAGCCTGCGCCATGCTCGCCGGCCCTCGCCGCTTCGATTGAAGCATTCAGCGCCAGCAGCTTCGTCTGCTCCGAAATGTCGGAGATTGCGTTAAGCGCAACGCCGATTTCCTTCGAGTGTCCGCGCAGGGACGCGGCCCGATGAAGCGCCTCCTCCGTCGTTGCCGTAATCGTCACGAACTGTCCATTCATATTGCGGACGATCTCTTGACCCGCTTCAGCGCTCTCCAGAGCGCTGCCCGATGCATCGGAGACCGTTAAGGAAGCTTCCGATATCCGCTGAATGGCCGCCGCCATCTCTTCCATCGAGCGCGCGCTCTCATTCGTGCTATATTGCACGGTATTCGCACCGTCGGCAACCGCCTTGAGCGAGTCGTTCACGTTCGTATTCATCACCAGCAAGCGGTGAGCCTGCTTGTTGAAGTGCTGCGTCGTCTCAACGAACTGATCCGAAGTATGCGCCACATTCGAGACGATCTCCCGCAGCATATCGTTAATATCATGCGCCATCCGCATCATCGCTTTATATACCGCACCGATTTCATCGACAGAACGCACCGGATTCGCGACAAGCTGCTCCTTGGCGCGGATGAAGTCGCCTTTCGCGATGCTTTCGGCACCGGCCCCGATCCACTGCAGCGGCCGCAGCGCCCTGGATACGAACAGCATGACAAGACCGAGTCCCAGCAGCGTCAGCACGAGCATGAGCCCATACACGGGCAGGTTGCTCTTCATGACACTTGCGGATATTTGTTCCGTCACACCGGCTTCCGTATCGATGCCAAGAATGGCGATCACTTTGCCCTCGGCATTAGTCACAGGAGAGTAAGTCGATATGTACTTTCCGTATTTCGGATCGTCAACGATATCGGAACTCGCCGAGCTTCCCCCCAGCAAAGTATCGATCTCCGTATCGGATATTTCCGTCTCCTCACCGATCGGTGAAGCGACATCGGAGTTTCGGGGCTGGCCGTCAATCATAATGAGGGCCTTGCGCTGCTCGTCGAAGCGAACGAGATACACATACAAAGCACCGATTTGCTTGCGATAAGTATCCAACTCCTGCCTGATACTCCAGTACAGTTCGTTCTCCTGCGGATTCTTCAGGAACTGCTCCAGTCTGGCTGCATCCATCCCCTTGGTGTAACTCTCTGACAGACGGATCCCATAGCTGGATATCGCCTTCATACCGGCATGTTTGGCGTTTCGGAGCTCCATGGTGATATAACCCGCCGACAACACCACAATAACCAGCATCACTGCAGCAACAATTCGCACAACCAAATGTTTCCGTAACCATGTAACGCCTTGCAACATCATGACTGCCCCCTTAGTTCCACTTCATCTTTCGATTGTTTTCGACACAAGTTGCATTTCCCCTTCTTCCTCCACGAAAAAAATTGGTCCTAAAGTCCCAATGAAAAAAAGATGGCCTGGGTTACTCCCGGCCACCTTCTATCTGCTCTATATGAATTACCTCTTACGGTCTATTAACTTTCATTACTCGATTGCCATCGATGGTTGGCTTCAAGGCTATCCATCATCTTCTTCATGGAGATTTGAATTTGCTCCTTTGAGGGCAAGGAAAGCGTGTTGTAGGTTTGCTTGACGACATCCGTTAACACCGAATCAAACATATATTCAAACTGTTCGTTATTCAATATGATTTCCCTCCTTATTTACATGATATTGGAAATTCCCCTAATCTCATCATACCGTGAAGCGCCCCGAATATCAGCGCAAAATTTCGATGCGCAATTGCACCTCCCTCTTTCACGAATGCGCATCTTTTTTTGCGCAAAAATAAAAAAAGATAACAAGTAGATTTCAGAAAAATCTAATTGCAATCTTTTTGAGAGATTTGGTAAAATTAAGGAAAGCAGGAAGTGTCTAAACCCATTTTCCTTCGGATCGTTCTTATCAGGCCATGAGAGGAAGTCATAGCGCTTGAATCATACCATGCATAAAGCGCTCTTATTCTTTTGTTTACTCTGCATTCAAGTTTGGTTTTTATTTCTAACGTTTCAATATACGTTCTACGGCATTCAATTGCAGAGGAACGACCAGAAGGAATGGAGCATCCAATCTTTTCAGATCGAACGCGTGGGCTCGGAGCTGGGCTTGCAGGTCGGGGACAAGGTCGTTCGCGTCAATGATCGGGATCCTAACGAGAACAAAATTGTCAGCAAGTGGGCGACGCTGGAGCAAGCTCATAGCGTTACGGTGGCCAGGGGCGACCAAACGATTCGTGTCAGCTTGAACGAAGACGTTCAACCCGCCTTTGACTTTATTTCGCTGTTCGGGGAAATATTCAGCTTATGCGTCTCCTTCATTATTTTCTGGAAAATTCCGCAATCCCGAGCCGCACGTTTATTGTCACTCGTCTTCCTTAGCGTAGGCGTCATTTTCATGTGCATTCCACCCTCAGCCAGAGGTGATAGTCTCGCGAGGGTGCTCGTCAGCGATCTCGTCATGCTGCTGCCGGTTGTTTTTGCCCAATTCCTGACTCTATTCTTCAACGAAAGATGCGGCACCTCCCTGCCGGTCCGCTATTTCCGGTATGTGTATGCAGGCATGCTGCTGATTTTCATTGGCAGATGTCTCTACTTCACGCCGATTGATACATACGGCTTCTATCAATTTGATTATCCGAGCGTCGTTATCGCATTCCTGATCGGCTTCCTGTTTAACGTCGGAATACTTATTTACGTATTTGTCCGTTTCCGCCGGGATAACGTATCCGTTCAAGCGCTTATCAAGATCGTGTGGGGAGCGTTCTTCATTTCTACCGCACCGCTCGTCTTTTTGTCTTTTGTGCCGATTCTGATCCGGGGTGTCCCGCTCGTCAAGCCGCTTTATACCGGATATTGCGTTGCCTTGTTTCCCTTAGCGTTTACCTATATGATTGTTTCGAAACAATGGTTTGACGTTCATATATTACTGCGCCGCATTATCTATACGACCCTTATTTCCATGGTTCCGAGTTTTCTTATTGTTCTAATGCTCGCACTTATTTTCGGTCGTTCGGCGACCATCGGCACGTTAGCGTTCAGCTTCCTGTTTATCCTAACGGTAATTTCCTTTCTGCTGTATCTACTGGAATACTTCGTGACGAAGCTGGATGCCGTTATGTTTCCTAAGAAATTTTACCTCCAGCTCTCGCTCAAGAAAATCGCCAGAAATTTGCGCACGATCACGAGCTTCCGTGAATTGAAGGACATTATTCTCGTGGATATCGTGAACACCCTGAATATACATGGCGGTGCAATCGTCATTCATTATCCGCAAGGTATGGAGACGATTGGAGAAGGCGAAATGGATCTTCACGAGGTGGAGCAGTACATTCGCGAAGATCGGCTGGACGATGCCAATTACGCCATATTTGTCATTAACCAGAACGAAGAATACGCATGTTACTTGGTCACGGGACGCAAGAAAATGAATACCTCCCTGAGCCTGGAGGAACGGCAGTGGCTGAGTCTGATCATATCCTACCTGGCCGTAAGCCTGGAAAATATTTACCTGATTCGGAAATTGACGATGAAGCTCCATGAATTAGCGTCCCAGATCCCGAACGAAGAAGCCGGTCAAGACGTCGTATGGCTGCGCAAGTCGCTGTTTGAGCTGCAGGAGCAGGAGCGTTACCGGCTTGCTACGGATCTGCATGATACGACGATGCAGGACATTTTGCTCGTTCGCCGAAGATTGGTCTCCTTCATCGACAATAACGAGGACCGGCAGCAAGTTCTCCATGCCATCAAGCATCTGGATCTGGTCAACGAGAGTTTGCGCCAAAGCTGCTTCGAGCTGCATCCGCATTTGCTCCAGAATATCGGGCTTATCCAGACGATTCAAGCGACACTGGATCTCGATATTGGGCTGAACGAATACGAGACCCATTTCCAATATGACGGAGTCTCCATCATTGAAAGACTGGACATGGACATGAAGAAGCATCTGTTTCGTATTTTCCAAGAACTGATGCACAATGCCAAGAAGCATGCCCAAGCCGCACAAGTGATCATTAAATTGGCCGTTATCGAGAAATATGTCATCTTGTCGTACAAGGATAATGGCGTTGGTCTCGATCCCCAAGCGCTTGCCAGGGACAAGAGGCTGCATGCGATCGCCAATTCCGGCCTCGGACTTGAACAAATGAAAAGCCGCGTGCTGCATCTGAACGGACATATGGATCTGCAATCAGAGAAAGGAAATGGCCTTGAGCTGACCATCCGGATCCCCATACCTGCGCAGGAAGGAAGGATTTCATGAATAAGCAATCGAAAATTTTGATCGTAGACGATCATCCTTTAATGGCTGAAGCGACTTCGAGCACGTTAAAGCAGATCGACGGCGTGCAGATTGTCGGAATTGCCTCTACCGCCAAACAATGCCTGGAATTGATGGACGTTCATGTTCCCGACATCGTTTTCCTTGATTTCAATCTACCCGATCAATACGGCGACGAGGTTGCCAAGATTATCAAAGGCAAATACCCTGCAACCCATCTAGTCATTTTCTCTGGCGTCGAATTATCCCATCTCTACAACCATCTGATCGGGCTTGAGGTCAGTGCCGTCATCTCCAAAGAGTCCAGCGGAACGCTGATCAAAAGCCTCGTAACCTTGCTGCAAGAAAACTTTACGGTCGTACCGGTGCCTGTCTTTCATAAAATGAGAGTTTCCAGCGGCAATCTGCATCAAACCGATCTGCTTGACGATGATGAAGTGAACATGATGACCATGATCGTACAAGGCTTAACGAATGAGCAGATGGCCGAGGAGGTGCACATGAGCAAACGTACCGTCGACAACTATGTCCGCAAAATTTACGAGAAGCTCGGGGTCAAATCACGTGCGCAAGCGGTCGACAAGTTCAATCAATTCAAGCACATCTTCGATGTCAATCGGCGATAAAGACGAAGAGGTCAACCAGATAACATACTGGCTGACCTCTTCTTGTTTATTACTTGGCGTGCAGCTTCTCAACCGCTCGAAGCGCAGCTGCAATTTCCCGTTCAACGGCAAGTGACACCACATCCGTGTGCGGATCATACACTTCCCGAAGATCGGCATCGGCGTAGCCGTCCAGCGCAACGATCGCTCCCGCACGCACACCGCGAAGCGAAGCGATCACATAAAGCGCGGAGATTTCCATCTCTACGGCTAGTGCTCCGGCTCGCTTATATTTCTGATGCGGGAATTCCTCGACGCCTTGGAAGAAAGCGTCCAACGTCACCGTGATCCCTTTCTTCACGAGGCCTTCCGTCTCGCCAGCCGCTTCATACAGCGCTTGAACGACATCGGAGTCGGCAACCGCCGGGTACCCGGCCGGTACGAGCTGGCGGGTCAACCCTTCTTCGCGCACCGCAGCCGTGCTGACGACAAGGCTTCCCGGCGGGACATCCGCCGAGTAGGAACCTGCCGTGCCTACGCGAATCAATGTCGTCACGCCGCCTTTGATCAATTCTTCGAAGCACACCGCCGCTCCCGGCGATCCGACGCCATGGCTGACGACGGTGACGGGCACCCCTGACGATGTCCCGACGAACGTCCGGTATTCCCGGCTGAAAGATAGCTCACGCTTATCGTCCAGCTTCCCTGCGATCGCTTCCGCGCGGAACGGATCGCCGCAAACGATCGCGTAAGGAGTAAGATCCTCCGAGTTTACTTGCAAAATCGATAACCACATCTTAATCGAACTCCTTTCTTACCCATTCATCCTCCGGAATCGGAATCGCTTCGCCGGAGAAACGCTCCTCCTTGAACGGATCGGCGACGTTATGGAAGCCGCTGCGCTCCCAGAAGCCTTCGCGGTCTTCCTTCATAAATTCAATGCCGCGTAACCATTTGGCGCTCTTCCAGAAATAGAGATGGGGCACAACGAGGCGCAGCGGCCATCCATGCTTCGGCGTTAACGGCTTGCCGTCATAATGGAAGGCCAGCAGAATATCATCTCCCATCAGGTCTTGAAGCGGCACATTCGTTTCATAATCGTTGTCGGCGTGCAGCATGACATGCTTGGCTTCCGGCTTCACCTCGATGAGCTGCAGGAAATCGCGAAAGCGTACTCCCTCCCATGGAGTGTCCAGCTTCGACCAGCGAGTAACGCAGTGAATGTCGCAAACGATCTGCGTCCGGGGGAGCGCGAGAATGTCCTCATACCGGAATGTCTTCTCTTGCGTCACTTCACCGAAAACGCGCAGCGACCATTCGCTCATCTCGTAATTCGGCACTTCTCCTTCGTGCAGGATCGGGAACCGTTCCGTCACGGCCTGACCGGGCGGAACCCGGTGGGCAATCTCCTGCGGAACCGCTACGGCCGGAATTGGCATGCGCTTGAGGCGCTCGGCTTTACTGTCTTTATGCATGTGTTCCTTCTCCTATCTGGAGCTGCCGTTAGCCTTCTGCGCATCGGCCAAATAATTGCTTTTCCGGAAGAAGAGCATAGCCAGCAGCGTCACGACGTAAGGCAGCATTTGTGTAAAATGGGTAGGCAGCGAGAAGCCCTGAAGCCGGATACTGAACGCATCCATCAAGCCGAACAGAAGGCTCGATGCCATGACGCCTATCGGATTGGCTTGTCCGAGCATCGTCGCTACGAGAGCGATGAAGCCTCTTCCGGCCGTCATGCCTTCCGTGAACATCGTCACTTGTCCGAGGGAGAGCTGCGCGCCTGCCAATCCGCAGAGCAGACCGCAGATGAGCACGGCGATATACTGCATCCGGTTCACTTTAATCCCGATGCTTCTGCTCGCAACCGGGTTCTCGCCTACCGCGATCAGGCGGAAGCCCAGCACGGATTTGAATAAAAAGTAATGAAGCGCGAACACCAGGATGAAAGCCAAGTAGACGAGCGGAGAATGCCCGGAGACGATGCCCCCGATGACGGGAATGTCCTGAATGACCGGAATCTCCCATTTCGGCAAGCCGATCATATTTTTATCGTAGAAAGCGCCTTTGACATGAAAGATAGCCCGCAAGCAAAAAGCGGTCAAGCCTAAAGCTAGAAAATTAAACGAAATCCCTACGACGATCACGTTGGCCTGCAAATGGATGCTGATGTAAGCGAATATGAGCGAGAACAGCATCGTCACGGCGACTGCGATCAGGACGGCAAGGAACACATTGCCCGTGTAGAAGTTGCCTACGATCGCCGTGAAGGCGCCAACGAGCACGAAGCCTTCCAAACCTACGTTAAACAGGCCGACTCGCGAGCAAATCGCGCCGCCGAGTGCGGCAAGCAGAATCGGCGCCACCATCCGAAGCATGGAATTGAATAATGACACATCAAGAAGATGCTCCATCGCCGCTGCCTCCTTTCCGTCTTTTCCATAAGGTGTAACTGAACTTTGCGGTCACGAACAAAATGAGCAGGGATTGAATGACACTGGAAATCTCAAGCGGGATGTTCGTGTTCCGTTCGACGCCCATTCCGCCGGTTTGCAAGGCTGCAAGCAGGATGGCGGCAATCGCCGTCCCGAGCGGGTGGGCGCCGGACAATAGCGTCGCCATGATGCCCGACCAGGCATATCCCGGATTCGTAATCATGCCGTCGGTATACCTGTACTGCATCCCGAGCACTTCAACGGCTCCTGCCAGTCCGGCAAAGGCGCCGCTCGCGAACATGCTGAGCAGCATCACTTTCCCTCTGTTGACGCCGCCGTAGGCAGCAAACAACGGATTATACCCGAGCATGCGGATTTCATATCCGAGGGCCGTATATTTAATGAAGAGATACAGGACAACCGCCAGCACAATCGCAATGATGAAGCCGCCGTGAATGCTCATCCCTTGAAACAATTTGGGCAGCCATACGCCCTTATCAATCATCATGCTTTGCGCCAGTGCAGCCGATCCGGTTTTGTCCTTAAGCGGATAGGCAACGAGATAACCGGCGAACAAGGCCGCTATGTAATTGAGCAGCAGTGTCGTGATGATCAGATTCATCCGGAACTTGGCATCCAGCCAACCGGCGAAAGCGGACCATATGCCTCCGGCAAGAATCCCGCCGAGAATGGCGCCGAGCAGCTTAAACATAGCCGGTCCCGGCAAATACAGCGCAATCATGGCGCTCGATAGCGCGCCAAGAATCATTTGACCTTCCGATCCCATATTGAAGAATCCGGCACGGAAAGCGATCGATACGCCTAATCCTACAAGAATGAGCGGCGTCGCTCTCGTTAAGGTATTCGTAATGAAGTAGAAATTGCCGAAGGCACCTTTCCACATCTGCGCATAGGTGTCAATAACCGATCCGCCGATCAACGCTATGGCGATAGCACCGCCAAGCAAGCCGATCACAACGGCAAGCAGCGGCTGGATCCAAGCGCTTATATTCAGACGTCCTTTAAGCATTTGATTCTCCCCCCGCCATCCATAGACTGATCTGCTCTTCCGTCGCGCGCTCCGCAGAAATTTCCCCGGCTATTCGGCCTTCATACATAACAAGAATGCGATCCGACAACTTCAGAATTTCCGTTAATTCGGACGATACCAAGAGGATTGCGCCTCCCTCGTCTCTTTTGCGCAGCAGCTCCTGATGAATAATCTCCATCGCCCCGATATCAACACCGCGCGTAGGCTCGGCCGCAATAAGGAACGGCTGCTTCTGGGCGATTTCCCTAGCGACGATCAGCTTCTGCAAATTGCCGCCGGACAAGAACTTCGCCTTCGTCTCTTGCGAGCCGGTCTTGATCTGAAATTGCCGGATGAAGCCGTCGACCATCTCCCGCAGCTGTTTGCCGGCGAGCAGGCCGGTGCGCGCCTGCTTTCTGTGGTGGCCCATCGTGCCATTCTCCAGCACGGTTCCCTCTTTGGCCGCCCCCCATTGGTAGCGGTCCTCCGGCACATGCGAAAGTCCGATTTCTCTGATCTCGCGAACCGAACGTCCCGCCACGGATTCGCCCAACAAGCGGATCTCCCCTTGATCGATCGGCAGCAGACCGGAAATCGCTTGAATGAGCTGGGACTGTCCGTTACCCGAAATCCCTGCAATGCCGACGATCTCACCTGCGCTGACCTGCAAACTGACACGATCCAGAACAGGCTTTCCTTTGTCTCCGGCTATCGTAATCTCTTTCACTTGAACAACCGCGTCGCCGATGACCGCTTGTTTCTTGGACATCGGGACGAGCTCCCTGCCGACCATCAATTTGGACAACTGCTCGACATCGGTAGCTTGCGTCGAAACTTCCCCCGTTACCTTACCGTCGCGCAGCACGGTGACGCGGTCCGCAATTTCCATCACTTCATGCAGCTTATGCGTAATGATGATGAAGCTTTTGCCCTGATCGGCCAATGCCCGCATAATGACCAGCAGCTCTTTCGCTTCAAGAGGCGTCAGCACGCCGGTAGGCTCGTCCAAAATAATGATGTCGGCGCCTTGATAGAGCACCTTCAAAATCTCGACCCGCTGCTGCAAGCCAAGCGGGCAATCCGCGACCTTCCGGTGCGGATCGATCGGCAGCCGGTATTTCTCGCATAAGGCCTCTACTTGCTGAACCGCCGTTTTGCGGTCAAATGCCACCCCCGCTCGCGGCTCGTTCCCAATCACGATATTTTCCGCAACGGTGAAGGTAGGAAAGAGCATGAAGTGCTGATGCACCATGCCGATTCCGTGACGGATCGCATCCGTCGGATTGGAGAACCGGATCTCCTGGCCGTTCAAAAGAATGCTTCCTGCCGTAGGCTGCTCCATGCCGTATAAGATGCGCATTAGCGTTGTTTTGCCGGCACCGTTCTCCCCGACCAACGCGTGAATCTCACCTTGACGCAGCGAGAAATCAACGTTGGAATTTGCTGTTAAATTGCCATATGCTTTCGTAATTTGACGCATTTGAAGCAGCATAACGGTTTATCGCTCCTCTACCTAGACATGAGGAAACTGCTTGCGTCTCCGCAAACAGTTTCCAAGGTCCATATGAAATTATCGAATGACTATTTGACCGGATTCTCGACTTTCACTTTACCGGCAACGATATCGTCACGAATCGCTTTCACTTTATTCACGACTTCTTGGCCGACGAATGGGCTCAGTGCGGATTTGCTTTCTTTGGTTACGAATGTAAGACCTACGCCATCTTCTTTCAAACCGTAGTCAACCGAACCGAATTTGAAAGTGCCGTTAACGAAATCCTTCACGGTTTGGTAGGCCACGGCATCCGTACCTTTCAATTGGGAAAGAACGATATGCTGCGGATCCGTAACCGTACGGTCAATATCTTGACCGGATGTGTAGAACCCTTTCTCCTTCGCCGCTTCAAATACGCCAAGATCGCCGACTGCCGATGCCGCTGCAATGAAGTCAGCGCCTTGCGAGAATTGCGTCAGCGCAAGCTCCTTGGCTTTGGCAGGATCCGTGAAGCTGCCGACATAGTTCACAATGAACTTGGCATTCGGATTCGTGGATTTCAAACCTTCTTGGAAACCGACCGTGTATTTCTTAATAAGCGGAATATCAACGGCAGCGACCATGCCGACGACGTTCTTCTTCGTGGCAAGACCGGCCGCAGCACCTAACAGGTAAGCTGCTTCATGCTCGCGGAATACGACGCTGCGAACGTTCGGCAGATCAACGACCGTATCGATAATCGCGAAGGATTTCTTCGGATTCTCGGCGGCAACCTTCTTCAGCGCATCCTCGGACTCGAAGGAGCTTGTAATGATCAGATCGTAGTTATCGGCAACGGCAGCACGCAGATTTTGTTCGATGGCGCTGGCATCGGTCGATTCAACGGTTTTCACGGTAACGCCGAACTCTTGGCCCGCTTTCTTAACGCCTTCATCTTCTTGGGCGAAGAACGGGTTCAAGCCGATTTTCTCCGGTGTAATCAGAATGATTTTCTTGTCCGATTTGGCTGTAGCTGCTTTCGTCGCTTCAGCGCTCGAAGCAGGTGCGTCTGTTTTGGCCGTTGCGCAGCCTGTTAACAGCACAGTGACGGCGAACATGGAAATTAATGCTTTTTTCATCTAATGATCTCTCCCCTGTTATATGTATAAGATTTTATGATTCTTTTTAATATCCTACTAAATAGCTCGGATTTAGTCAAAGGATTTTTTTGAATTCGACATAAAACTCCAAACTTCTTTGCACGAATTGAAGAATCTTGTCGATAAGTATACTATATTATCCGGATTCTATCCATACAAAAAAAGCCGCACTCCGCAGCGGGAGGGCAGCTCTACGTTCTATAAAGATTCCTTTTCGTGATGCTGATGGTCTGCAACAATGTTGGCGGCTTCCATTAACTCGCGCATGACATCGGATTGCAGCTGTGAATTGATGTACATCCCCTTGACGAACAGCGCCCCTTTCTCACTGGACGTGTACCTCGGCGGAATTTTGTTCAAAACCAAGGCGAGCATATCATCCTTGCATTTATGGCAATCGCACTTTAATTCGTAATTTTTCTGAAACTCCTCGAATAAATTGACAACAATCGTCTCCATGGCGTTAAAGACAGGCATCGGAGTTCTCTCCTTCTCTATATCAACTATTTGTCTATTATAACGTATAAACGCATGTATGTGTAATTCAAAAGTAGCGTCTTCCACAATCGCGGCAATATGGTATACTTTGGACTCAAACGCCGTTCGCGCTTCGAATGCTATACAGTTCAAAGTTCAAATTTCATGATGTTTAGGGGTTCGTTACCATGCTGCAAAAAACACACAGTATTGCCGGCTGCATCTCGGCAGAAATCGTATTGGCTTATCAAGAGGTCAGCTTCTTCTCCTGGGACACCGCAGGAGCGCTTCTGCTCGGCTGTCTTGCGGGAACGCTGGCGGACGTCGACAAGCCGGGCTCCACCATGGCCAAGGTGCTGTTCCCGCTCTCCGCGCTGCTGCGGGTATTGAAGGTGCGGCACCGCACGCTGACCCACTCCATCGTATTCATGCTGCTGCTGATGATGGCAACGGTCGCCTTGCCTCCGCTCTACTTCTGGGTATTCATCCTCGCCTATGCGTCTCACCCGCTCATCGACTTGCTGAATGAGCGCGGCATTCAGCTGTTCTGGCCGCTGCCGGCCAAAATTCGCCTGCTTCCCAAGTTTGCGGCCATCGACACAGGCTCCGTGGGTGAGACGATTTTCCGTTGGCTGCTGCTTGTGCTTTCCCTGCTCATTCCGTTTATGGTCTACGTGTTCCCTTACATTCGACCTGCTGCATAGCCGCTTGCGAGTCTTGGGACGCGCACGTAAACGACCAGAGCCGCTATTCCGTTGAAATGCGGCGGCTCAAATAAAACGGACACCGTAGACGCTATTTGACCATTTGCGGGGCGGAAACGAGCCCCGAAGGTCAAATAACGATTTACTGGTGTCCGTTAGCCCCTTCCGTTACCTGGGAAGGGGCTATTTTTCATTGCATCGGAATGGATATTTTGAAACAGATCCATCCGTCTTCGACTGACACTTCGATCGTGCCTTTGTAATGCTCGATCCGCTCTTTCACAACCGACAGCCCCAAGCCTTGATGCTCGCCGCCGCCCTTCGTGCTGTAGCCGATCATGAACATTTGGTTGTAATCCTCCACTTGGAAATCCGGCTGCACCGGGTTCGACACGGAGATGATCACATGATTGGACTCCGACCAACCGTTCACGATCACTTCCCGCTCATCCAACGGGAATTTGTTGACCTCATCGAACGCATTATCAATCAGGTTCCCGATAATTTTCACGATATCCACCGATTTGACCCCAAGGGATAATCCTTCCAAACCGGTGAATTCGTAATGGAAGTCAATCTTGGTACGCATCGCAAGCGTAAACTTGGCTTGAATGAGCGCTGCAATCGCCGGATGACCGATGCGGATAATGTCGTTCACTTCATTAATTTCGGCAAGCAATTCTTTCATATAACGCATCTGGTCTTCCTTCTTGCCATTCGCCAGAAGAGCGTACATCGTCTGTACATGGTTCAAGAAATCGTGCCGCTGGCTGCGAATCGTCGCGAACATCAGATCGACATTTTGAATATACATCTCCTGAGTTGTTTGAACGGCTGTTTCCCGGCTCTTGGTTACGAATCTGAAAACGACATACATGAAGACAACGGAGAACACAGTCAACAGAATGACGAGCAGCAAGAGCTGGACAAGCTGTTTATTCAGAGTCTGCTGAATCGATTGATAGTCGGAGACGATTGTGATCACATAAGGGACTTCCCGCTGCACTTCGGTTAGCTTTTGTTTGACGGGAACATATACGAAAGTCTTCAGGATCGGCTTGCCGTTCCATTGATCGACAACGCTGACAGGCGCATTATTGGCAATCGCTTCATTGTAATGCTTCAGATCTTGATCGCTCTTGATATTATAGGAGCCGAAAAGCAGCGGCCGGTCGTAGACCGAGATGAAGGCCGTGCCGTCGCTGCCTTTGTACTCGATTGGCTTCGTGCCGAACGTTTTCCCGTTGAGTCCGGAAATTTCCAAAATGTCGGGATTCGCAGCGACCGTTTTCTTGACAATCGTATCCGCTCCGACAATCTCTTTGAACCTTTGAATTTTGGCGGCGTTCACGAATACGCAAATGATATAATTCGTCGTACCGTCATAGAAATAGCCGAATTTGGAGACGTTGCTTGAGCCTGAGGCCGGAACCTCGTAAATGCCCGACCAGAAATTCGGCAGCTTCTGTCCCTCGGGAATGGTCACATGATGATTGGTCATTAATTGGTCGAACGCCGTAAACCAATAACCGAAAGGAATGGTGCTTGTAATTTGCAGCTCCTTGGGCTCCGATGACTTGCCTATCATGATATCGTTGCCGTTGCCGTTTCGCTTCATCAATGAAAAGCCGTCAACACCCGCCTGCTTGGCAAGCTGAACCAATTGCTCATTGCTCACATTATCGATATTCGGATCGAGCCTGCTGGCCGCGAACAACGCAACCGAACGGAGGTTCTCGCCAATTAAATCCTCGACGAAGAAAGAGCCTTCCTCCGACTGCTCAATGGACGTTCGAATCTGGTTCGCCGTCGACTCCATCCGCTCCGAAAGCGCTTGCGTTAATAGAGACTTCGTATACCAATAATAAGAAGAGTTATTCGTTACCAAAAGTAAAATGACAATTATAAAAGTAATAGAAATGACTTTGGAGTTGATTCTCATGAAGTTTTCACACTTTCTGTATGGTGTAAAATGGATATTACAACCTTAATAATATGTAATCTGCTTTTTTTCGACATATTCCGAAAAATATCTCCCTTTCAGTAGTATAGTAGGATAAGAAAGTGTTGTCTATCTATTAATGTACAGACAATCGAACCTTTGGTAAGATAGGGAAAAATGGCAACAAACAAGCCGATTGGGAGAATTTAAAATATGACAAAAACTGCACTTATCACCGGAGCTTCCTCCGGCATCGGCGAAGTGTTCGCCAGGCAGCTTGCCCGCCAAGGACACAGACTCATTCTGGTTGCCCGGTCCAAAGCCAAATTGGACAAGCTGGCAGCCGAGCTGTCCGGCACCTACCGGATCGAGGTAGACGTCATTACCGCGGATTTGAGTGAAATGCATGCAGCTCTAACCATCTATGAACGAACGGAACAGCTTGGCGTTCATGTCGATCTCCTGATCAACAATGCAGGGTCTGGACTGAGCGGTGAATTTCTAAGCCATTCTGCGGAGCAATACCTTCAGCAGATTGCGCTGAATATTACAGCGGTCGTCGAGCTGACCCATCTCTATTTGCCGCGTATGGTGGCGAAGGGCGAGGGCACCATTATTAATCTGGCTTCCTTGCTTTCTTTCTTCCCCTTCCCATATTGCTCCGTTTACAGCGCGACCAAAGCTTTCGTGCTTTCTTTCACCGAATCGCTATGGGAGGAATACCGGCATAAAGGCATTAAACTGCTGGCGCTCTGCCCGGGGCCGACAGACACCCCTTTTTTCGATACGGCCAAAGATGTGGAAACGAACAACAAAAGAACGCCGCAGCAGGTCGTCACGACCGCGCTGAAAGCGCTCGAGCGCAATAAAACCTACGTTATCGACGGAAGTGCCAACAAGCTGAACGCGTTCCTTAGCCGCATTCTCTCCAGGAAAGCTATTGTCACCCTGTTCGGCAGCGTCATCCGCAAATCAATGGCGTCCAAATAAAGGCAAGCAGCCCCAATCCGCATACGGGATCGGGGCTGCTTGCCTTTTATTTATTCGACGATCAGGTTGATGCTATTTTTCCAAACGATGCGCTCACCGATGCGGATCACGACGCTGACAGGATGTGTTCCCGCAGCAAACGGTCTGGATGCCTTCAAACTGTACAACGTCACAGAGGATTCCGATTTGGGCTGATTGACAACACCTTGGTTCTCGGCGGTATGCTGGGCTCCTCCGCGGTCGCCATTCACTTCAATCGTCATCTGAAGCGGCAGCTGTCCGTCTTCGTAATCTTCCCGGCTGGTCCAGTCTTCGACGAACGCCTGCAGCTCCAACCTTCCGCTTGCCGCCCGGGACGGCAGCTGATCCAGCTTCACCGAATACACCTTCTCGAATAACGTATATTCGTTGCCGGCAAACACTTGGGTCAACCCCAGTAAGCTCTTGACATCCTTAAGATTCAAATAAAGGTTCTGGCCGATTCGCCGGACCGGCTCCGACAGCGGAACCGAATCCCCCTTGTCGCCTTTCCAATGAACCACCGCGGTGGCTGCGCCTTTCTGCAAATCGATCGCATAGTCGTTTTTGGCCAGCGATAGTCCATCGCTGCCTGCTGCCGAACTCAGTTTGTATTGGAACTTCTCGGCGAGCAGGTTGGCATTCAAGTAGGACTCACCCTTCTCCGTGTAACCGATGCGCTCGCCGGAGTACAGCTGCAAGCCGTCTTGGCCAACCGGCGCTATGCCGAACCCGTTCGTATTCCATTTGGCCAGCTGAACAACCGTTTGTGAGCTTTGATCCCAGATTTGGTCCTGCGACCCGCTCCAGAACGGAATCCAACCCGTCCGGTTATCAACCTGAACCTTCAGCCACATAGAGCCTCCGTTCGGCGGATTCCAAGCTTCCGTCACTTGTACGGTCTGATTACGCAGCAGCAAAGACGTATCGTTAAACTGCACCTCCGGGAAACGCTGAAGCTCCTTGGCGTCTGTAATAGCCAATTTCCATCGAACGGGAACGGCTCCCTCCGGATCTCCAATCAGCTTGTTGATCCATCCTGTCCCCTTGGACGTACGCACATGATACCAAGTGCTGTAGTGCCATAATTCGTAGGGGCCTCTTCCCCCCCACAAGGGTTCGGTTATTTTCTCAAAAGCCGTGACCGTTTCATTCTCCAGAACGGCTTCTTCCTCCTGCAGTCCGCCCCATGCCGTCTTGAACAGCGGTGTTCGCCGCGTAATCTTCAAGGTGTCGTCAGCGCTCAAGATTGGCAAGCCTCTATCGCGCGTCCACGTTGTTCCTTTATCCGTTTGTACTTCGAAAGCACGATCGTAAATCGTGGTGAACTCCCGTACGATCTGGAATTGGCCTCTAGCTGGCTGCGACCAATCCGTTTGCTTCCCCTCCACTCCCATGGCTGTTGCCAGCTCGTTGTTCAGCGGAAGGGCCCCATAATATGCTTTGCGCTGCACGTTCTCTACGGTTCCGATACGACTGACCGGAATATGCGCCCATAGATCGCCAAGCCAAGTCGTATGTATCTTGATCCATGCCTTGCTGTCAGGATCATTCGTATAGAACCATCGTTCTTCCGCCCCTGCGACCTCTACCTCTTGCGGTGCCAGCGCTGTAACCGCTCCGCCCTTCGTGCTTTGGCTGCGGTACAGAGGCGTCTCCTCCAGGAGGACAATTCGCGGCGGCGGTGCTATATCGATTTCCCAAGGCTTCGGCTTAATCCACTTGGGGCCGTACATCGTCTCGATCTTCCATATCGCCTCGCCGATCGACCAGCCGCTCTCGGTCTCCAGCACCTTCACCGTCTGCGGGGCGAACGACCCCTCCGGTTCCACATCCTCTCTTCTTACGTCGGATTGCCCGTAATAAGGCGTATCGGCCAACAACTCGATGGCGGCAGGAAGCCGAAGACCATCCGGTGCATAGCTGCCATAAATAACGTCGGCGCTTGCTGCCTGCAGTACGCTGCCGGCTAAACCTAGCGCAGCTGCGAGCATCGCGAATACGATTTTGCCCTGTTTCATCATTAGCTCCAATCCCTTCCGCATGAAGTTTAAGGAAAAACCTTCCAATCAATAAGACGTCTCACACGCCAAAAAGTTGCTTCGTCCCTTCACTTTACTTGCTCCCTCTACTTTAGTACTATTATCTAATATCGAATACATGAGGAGCTGTAATAAATGTCCAATGACGAGGTCATTCTAACGCCGCAAGGGCTGCGCGACTTGGAGAACGAGCTTGAAGAGCTGAAAACCGTAAAGCGCAAGGAGCTGGCTGCCCGTATCAAAACGGCTATTTCCTACGGAGATTTGAAAGAGAACAGCGAGTACCATTCCGCCAAGGAAGAGCAAGGTTTCATGGAAACCCGCATTCTGACTATCGAAAGAATGCTGAAGAAAGCGCGGGTCGTTACGAATCTCGATAACTCCAAGGTTCAAGTCGGTTCCACCGTCGTTCTTAACGATGTGGAATTTGCCGAGAAAATTGAGTATAAAGTCGTCGGATCCTCCGAAGCCAATGTGAACGAGAACAAAATTTCCTACGAAAGCCCGCTAGGCGTCTCACTGATGGGCAAATCGGTAGGCGATACGATTCTGGTGAATGCTCCGATGGGAGTCATCACATATGAATTGTTGGAAATCCGCGTATAAAATCAAAAAGCATTGTCCATGCAGCTCTGCATGACAATGCTTTTTCTCTTCTTAGGCACCGGTGACGTTGAACAGCTCCAGCGCCCTTCTCATGTTATCCGTATAAACCGGATCCTCCGAGGAGCACATCCATTTCAGGTCTGACCGTCCTGTACCCGTCAGTTCATTGCGGTCACGCAAAATTTGTACGAGCCGGTTCACCGTTCCTGCGCTTCCGTCTACAATTTGTATATGTTCAGGCAGTATTTGTTTTAACACTTTGCGGAAAAATGGAAAATGCGTGCATCCTAGAACGAGAGTACCATAGGTGCTCAAATCAAAGCCTTCCAGGCGGGAATGAAAATAATCGATAATTTGCGGTCCGTCAACCTGTAATTGTTCGCAAAACTCCACCAATTCCGGCATCGGCAGCGAATCCACAGCCCCCATGTCATCTATGCGGGAAACAAGCTCGCGGTATTTGGACTGCTTCAGCGTGAGCGGCGTGGCCAATACGAGTACACGTTTGCCTGTTGAGCGGTTCATCTCGAGTGCAGGCTTGACGGCAGGCTCCATGCCGATAATCGGCATGTCGTAGCTTTTCCTCAACTCGGCGATGGCGATGCTGGTTGCGGTGTTGCAAGCGATGACGAGGGCGCTCACCCCTTCCGAGCAAATCGATTCCACCGCTTTGGTCACAAAGCCGAGGACTTCATCTTTGGTTTTCGTCCCGTAAGGCACATGGAGGGTATCCGCATAATACAGAAAATCTTCATTCGGCAGCTGCTTCATCGCTTCGTGCAGCACGGATATGCCGCCTATTCCTGAGTCAAAAAATGCTATTCTCATGTGTATTCACCCTAATCTTGTTCTATCGCGACTAGAGCAGTCCTGCTGCAACCAGTCCGTTGCGTATGCCGTCTTCATCTACATGCGTGGTAACATGATCGGCGTAAGGCAGTAAATCTTGGTGCGAATTCCCCATGGCAATCCCCATCCCGACATAGGCAAGCATCTCCATATCATTCAACCCGTCGCCGAAGGCAACCGCTTCTTCCGGCTTGAGGCCGACCAGCTCCAGAAGCGCAGCGATCCCTTGAGCTTTGGAGCCGCCTGCAGGCAGCACGTCCATCGCATGCTTGTGCCAGCGAATCAGCTTAAACTCCGATTGAAGCTCCTCGTACAGGTGTTCATCCGTATCTTCGCAGTGGAGGAAAATTTGGTAAATATCGTTCGTTTGCCAGAAGTGCGGATCATAGCCGGGCAAATCCACTTTCAAGGATGAAACGGAGCTTGTTACGAATGGATGATCCTCGGTATCCGTGAAGAACTGGTGCTCGCCTTCAAACACCAAGGAATGCTGGTATTTGGCCGCAAGCTTTACTAGATTTTCAATGCTGCTTTTGGCGATAACGCGCCGGTAAAGCGGCTCGCCCCGGTAAACGGCATAACCGCCGTTCAAACAAACGTACGAATCGATGCCCAGTTGTTCAGCCAGCGGCTTGATGAAATAAGGAGCTCGTCCTGTAGCAATGACCGGCTCGATGCCCTGCTGCTTTAATTGATGAATCGCTGTCACCGTAGAGGCAGGAACTTGCTTCTCCTCGTTCACGAGGGTACCGTCGATATCGAAAAATACAATTTTGTACACAGTCTGGGTCTCCTTTGCTTGCGGAGGCAGCTCATGCTGCCCGCCTTCTCTCTTTCTCTCATTAAACAACAAATAGAGAGAAAAAACAAAGAAAAAGAGAATCCCCTCGGCTTCTCTCCCTGCTTCTTATACGATTTCGTCGATAATTCCATGCGTCAAGGCTTCTTCCGGACTCATGTACCAATTCCGCTGATGCTCCTGAATTTTGAACAGCTCGTCTGGACTCAGCTTCGTTCTGGACAGCAGGAACTCGTCATAGATGTTCTGCAGTCTTTGCGTCTCGTCCACCCGATTCTTCAAATGCTCCAAATTCCCGTCCAAATGCGTGGAAACCGCATGGTACATCAGCGTGCTTAACCTGCCAGCGTATCTTTTGTGGCCGCTTACTGCGATCAATAGGCTCATGCTGGCCGCAAGTCCATACACGTATGTATGAACCGGCGTTTTACTGTTCTCAATGACATTGATCAGTCCTAGTCCGTCGTAGACGCTGCCACCGTTGCTGTTGATGATGACGTCGATCGGGACCCGTTTGAAGTCTTTTTCCTTTTTATCTTTGTCGTCGTCGAACTGATTGATTTTCATAATTTGCTCGACGATGGTTTTCACAGAGCTTTTGTTAATGCCATCGAATAGATACAAGGTGCGGTCATTCATCGAGAAGCCTCCTGTCCGTATGGCCTAGTATTACGATAGTCTATTCCGGGCAGGTGATCTTTGTAACCTTTTTGTTTGTTTTTCCGATTTTTTTGGGCTTGCGGGGATGGTTTAAATTCCTAATACAAATACAAGCATTTTCTCACATCACAAAGTTGTAGTATTACAAACAAGCCTTAAGCGGCAGCAAGTCTGGCTTCCGCTTAAGGCCTGTTTCTACTCTAGGCCATCCGGCATGGATTCCCGGATTTCCGGCAAATGGATCGTAAAGACCGAGCCTTTGCCTAGCTCCGAGTCCACCTTTACGGTGCCTTGATGGGCTTCGACGATTTCTTTGACGATGGAAAGCCCGAGGCCGGTGCCGCCAATTTTCCTGCGATCCGAGTTATCGACCCGATAAAATCGTGTAAACAATTTATCGGTGGCGTCGCGAGGGATGCCCAACCCAAAATCCTGGATTTGGATAGCAACGGCTCCGTCTTCCCTCCCTACAGTCACTGTAATTTTCGGCATACCCGGCGAATATTTGATGGCATTGGAAATGAGATTATGAAACACCTGCTTCAATCGCTCTTCATCCGCGTAGATGAGAGGATTTTCCGCGATAACATTGAGCTCGATCTCATGATTGTCCTTACCCTGCCATTGTTCCACGATTTCACCGAGCAGTAGAGCGGGATTTAACGCTTGAAAATGAAAGGCGTGACGTCCTGAATCCAAACGCTGCAAATCCAGAAAATCGTTAATTAAATTCGACAGCCGCTTGGATTCCTTGTGGATCGTCTCCACATATTTGACTCTCTTATCCTCCGAGACGCTGCGGGTCGCCAAAATTTCTATAAACCCCATAATCGAAGACAGAGGCGTCCGAATTTCGTGGGAGATGATAGAGACGAACTCATTTTTCATCTCATCGGTCCGCTCTTCCTCCGTACGGTCGCGGAATCCGAACAAATGGCCGCGAAGCGTGCCGTCCGCTTCATCCACAATAGGATTGACATAACATTCATAATGTTTGATTTCTCCGGCGGTCGTCTTTCTTAGAATCCTTCTCAGAAAAGGCTGCAAGTCTCTGCACAGATAGGCATCGATGATTTCCACGAATGGGGCACCGGGAACCATCATGTCATGACAATACACTAAGATGTTGTCACCTTGGTGAATCTTTTTCTCAAAGAAAAGCTCAACGCGACGGTTGGCGAAAATGACACGCCCCAGAGGGTCACACATGATAATCGCTTCATGGATGGATTCCAGCATTTGCTCGATGATCGTATTCTGCTCGGCGATCGTTCTCTCGGCCTGCCGGCTTTCAGACAGAAGCGCTTTGTGATTGTTCTCGCTCTCTTGCACTTTGCGGAGGAGCTCGGCCATGTTCAGATACATTTTCGTAAACTCATAAATCATACCGCCTAATACGGCATTCGAGCAGACGAACGTGTTCCATTTGGCCACATACCAACCTAAACTAAACCTGCCGCCGCCGCATATGACGATAAGCACATCCAGCATGGAGGCCAGAATCGCAATGCACAGCCAGGTCGAAGTAACGGTTCTCGCTCTCGTTCTCCAGTAGAACACGAGCAGGGCGATAAAAGTCAGCAGGACGGAGGGAATCCCGAATGTGCTCATAAAATAAGGCGTCAGCTTGCCGTTAACCAGCACGGTAGGCAGGACATTCACATAGGCGGTTGAAACATACGTTGAAGCTGCGATCAGAAGCACCACGCCGATGAATGTAAACCAGCCGAACACTCTCGCTTTGCGCGCGCTGTACCGGATATTGCCTAATCTGGCATCGAGCCACAAGTAAAGCAGAATAGCTAACGGAAGGCCGGTGTGCCAAATCGTATACAGCCAGACGGAAGATTGAGGCCCGGAATGAAATACGCCGTTTTCGGCCAAAACGCGCGGAAAGGCTAGAATATACATCAAGCTCATACCGGCAGAAAACAAATAAGCTGCATATAGGACGAGCACTGCAGGGGCTCGGGAAATTCTGAATTGACTATAGATGATATAAGCCGTAATAAGTTCAAAACAAACGACTGTCGAGAATATCGCCGGTTGGAAAGCCTGTACCTCAGCAAGCTGTATGCGAACCAGAGGAATCGAAATAAGCGAAATCAGGACGACCAGAACCCCGATCAGGAAGGCGAAACGCCGCTGGGCGGGATTAGACTGCATCGTAATTAAATTATACACCGCTGCCGGTGCAGCTCCTTCTTGACTCATGTTACCCCCCGCATTCGCATCGCTATCTCTACATATTTCGACAATTCTTCTGCATTCCCTTCCGTGCATGAAAGAAAGCAGCCTCACCTCTTAGTGTTCCAAGAAATGAGACTGCTTATAATACGCTTATGCATTTTCTTCCATTGCGGCTTGATACTGCTCCAACGAGACCAAGCGGTCTGCGCTAACCCGAACTCCCTCGGCTTGCAGCAAAAAGCTTTGCAGTTCGGCGCCCTCGTCGTCCGCAATGGCAATTTCCCCTTTGGCGTTGACCACCCGGTGCCAAGGCAGCTTATACTTGCTGCCCATGGCATGCAAAATCCGTACCACTTGGCGCGCTCCCCGGGGGCTTCCGGCCAGTCTCGCAATTTGCCCGTAAGTCATGACTTTGCCTTCGGGAATTGAACGGATAATGCCTATAACGCGTTCGGTGAACGGTGTCATCGTTATACATCCGCGAACTTGATGCAAACCGGCTGAGACAATGTCAGTACGCTGCCGGTAGGAACGAGCTTGCCTGTGGCCGCATCTCTCGAGAACGTAACGACATTATCCGAGTCTTTGTTCGCGACAAGCACATGAGCGCCGTCCGGTGAAATCGCGAAATTCCGCGGATGCTTCCCAAGCGTCGGCGCGTGCTCCACCAGGCTTAATCGGCCTGTTGCCTCATCGATCGCATAGACGACGAGGCTGTCATGCCCGCGATTCGAACCGTAGAGGTACTTCCCGTCCGGCGATATGTGGATATCCGCGCAGGCATTGTCCCCCTTGTAGTCATCCGGCAGGGTGGCCATCGTCTGAATTTCCTCCAGGACACCTTGTTCCTCATCGAAGCGAAAGGCCGTTACCGTTGAGCCCAGCTCGTTGATAACATAGCCATATCTATAGGATGGATGGAAAGCAAAATGCCGCGGACCTGAACCCGGTGCGACAGCGACTTCACTATGCGGATGCAGCTTCCGTGCTGCCAAGTCGAGCTTGTACAGCTTGATCCGGTCCAGCCCCAAATCGCAGACGCCGATGTAGGTATTCGTGCGGTCGACGAAAACCGAATGCGCCCGCGGACGGTCTTGCACCGGCAGCACACTTGCACCTTGATGCTGCTGGATGTCGGTGCTCTCGCCGATACGGCCGTCAGGGAGCACCGGGGAGACGCCGACCATACCGCCGTGATAGCTGGACACCATCAGGATGGCATTCGTATGGTCAAGCTGAATATGGCAAGTTGTTGCAGGAAGCGTAATTTCCTTATTCAGCAGTGTTAATTGGCCTGATCCGGGATCAATGTCGTAAGCCGCTGCCGCTCCGCAGCGCTGTCCGCTGGCATCAGTGCCTTCCGACAGGGCATACAGCTTCCAATGCTCCTTATCCACAGCAAGAAACGTCGGATTCTGCAAGCCGTTTACTTCGTGAAGCACTTCCAGTGCGCCGCTTTCTTCCCCATACTGGCAGGCATACACCCCTGGATTGGCGGAATCCGCATATGAGCCTATGAAGGCAAGTGTCTTATGAAGCTTCGTCAACATATCCATCCCCTATCTATCCTTATTTCTATGTGCATTATCTCAAATCCCAATGATTGGAGCAATATGACGTTTGTTAGACGTCCTGCGGTCCAGGTACGGTGCCGATTCCATAAAAAAACAGGTGGACCATCTCTTCAATCAGCCCATCCAGATCACCATGAAGCTCGGCATGCTCCAGCATCATGTCCGCTTGATTGGTCAGCATTTGCATATACATAATGATGGTTGAAGTGGACAGCTTGTCTGTAATTTCGCCATTCTTCTTGCCTTCCTCGATCAGCTGAACGACCAGCGGCATGCCTCTGGCCATATATTCCTCCCGTACGAAACGGGACAACTCCGGATCCTCCCGCCATATATGCTTCATTATCTCGAGTCCGAATGTCCGCGACGACTTCTTCTTCTGAAATACGATATATTCCATTTTCTCCTTCAACGTATGGCTGCCCGCCATGAATTGCTCAAATTCAGTGATCGTTTGCCTAATATAATCGATGAACACTTCACGTACCAGCGCTTCTTTACTGCCGTAATAGTTATAAATCGTCACTTGCGACACGCCTGCTTCTTCGGCAATATCGGCAATTCGCAGCTTTTTCGGATCTGTCGATTGCAGCATACGGAACGTCGTGTTCATAATGATTTCTTTCTTCTGCTGAGCTCTTTTCTCAAAGCCGTTCATGTTCATGCGCATCACCTGTCAATTGGAATAATGAAATTATAACATAAATATATTTCAAAAGTATTGACGAGGGAAATGATCAGGAGTAACATGAGTTTTGAAATTATTGTTGTTTAAAATTTCAAAACTTTCATTTGCGGAGGTGGCCGCGCATGTTGGCCGTTCATCAGTTGACCAAAACATTCCCGAACGGGAAAGGCATTTTCGATGTTACCTTCTCGGTCCGAAAAGGCGAGGTGTTCGGGTTTCTGGGGCCGAACGGAGCCGGGAAATCCACGACGATCCGGCACATCATGGGCTTCATGAAGCCGGATAAGGGCACAGTAAAGGTCGGGGGATTGGACACTTGGACGGAGCAAGGCACGGTTCAATCCTATTTGGGCTATTTGCCCGGGGAAATCGCATTTATTGAAGGGATGACCGGCAAGAGCTTCCTGGATTTCATGGCGGAGATGCAGGGACTGAAGGATCGGTCCCGGCGCGATGAGCTTGTCGACCGGTTCCAGTTCGACGTGAAGACGCCGATTCGCAAAATGTCCAAGGGCATGAAGCAAAAGGTCGGCATCGTTGCGGCATTCATGCACAGGCCGGAGCTCATTATTTTGGATGAACCTACCTCAGGACTCGATCCACTCATGCAAAAGGTATTCATCGATCTCGTCCTGGAGGAGAAAGCGCGCGGCACGACATTCTTCATGTCGTCTCACAGCTTTCCCGAAATTGAACGGACTTGCGACCGCGCGGCCATTATGAAGGACGGCGTCATCCTCACCGTCAAAAATATTCATGAGCTGCAGTCGATGCAGCGCAAATTGTTCGAGGTGACATTCGAACGCACAGCGGATGCCGAAGCTTTCGTGCAAGGCTTCGGCGCAGGCGAAGGGATTGAGTCACGCGAGGGCAACAGGGTGCGGGTCGCCGTTCAAGGCGATTACGCCAGTTTCTTAAGCGAAATTTCCAAGTATACCATTCGCAATGTTGACGTGTTTACGCAAAGTCTCGAAGACGTCTTCATGAACTATTACGACCGGAGGGGGACTTTGAAATGAACGTTTCGCTCTATAAACATATGATGAAGATTCACATCAAAGGAATGATGAACTATGCATTCGGGTCGGCGTTCTACATTCTGCTCATGTTTTGGCTGTTCCCCAGCTTGGCGGGCAACAACGCGGCCCTCGACGATTTGATTCGCTCGCTGCCGGCCAGCATCACGAACGCCTTCAACTTGGGCAGCGGCTTTAACACAGTGGAGGGCTTCATCTCCGGCGAATACTACGGCCTTCTGCTGGTGCTGATTGCCGCCGTCTTCTGTATCCTGCTCTCTACGCAGCTGATGGCGAAGCTCGTGGATCAAGGCGCGATGGCTTACCTGCTCGCGGCGCCGACGACCCGCGGCAAGGTCGCTGTGACGCAAGCCGCCGTTATGGTAACCGGGCTGGTGACGATCATGGCCGTCACGACGCTCTGCGGCTTCGCCGGTTACGCCTGGTTCATCGGCGACTTGAGCGCCTTCCACGGCGCGGCTTACCTGCGGATGAACATCGCCGCACTGCTGCTGTTCTTCGCCGCCGGCGGGATCGCCTTCCTGGTCTCGTCACTCGTTAACGACGAGAAGAAGGCGCTTGGCGTGTCGGCTTCGCTCACGTTCGGCTTCTTCAGCCTGGACTTTATTGGCAAGCTGAGCGAGCGGATCGAATGGCTGCGCAGCCTGACCTATTTCTCGCTCTATGACCCGAGCGGCATTATCGCGGGCAAAGCCGCAATCGGCTCCGCTTGGTCGATACTTGCCGCGATCGGTTTGCTCGCGTTTGCTGCGGGTGTCGTTCTTTTTCGGCGGCGGGATCTGCCGTTGTGATGCTGTGATGAGAAGAACAGTAGCGCTTCAATCCCCGCTTCCGTTATAATTAGGTAAAATAAAACAACGGTCGTGAAGCATACGCCGCTTTCATCTAATGCTGTAGGGGTTGCCCCCCCCCTGCTGGCTTAGATGCGAGCGGCGTTTTGTTTTTCGATGAGAAAGGAGGGGTTTCATGAAGTTTGAACGTGCCTTCGACATCTTCATGGCATCACAGCTTGCTTCGGAGAGGAATGCTCGCCGGCGGGAAAGGTTGGAAGGCGGTTTGGGACATGGAGAAACGGAGTTTCTGAGAAAGGTGTGGTACCCGGCAATCGGCAGTTTCGATCATTTGTACCCCGAGTGGGAGGTGCGTGATTTCTCGAACGGGTACCGCTACTTGGACTTTGCTTATATGCCTGGCGGCGCCAAGGCTGCCATTGAGATCCAAGGATACGCCACCCATGCACGCGATATTGAGCTTTGGCGGTTCAAGGATCTGTGCATGCGCCATTGCCATCTGGGTTTAGATGGCTGGCTCGTCATGCCGCTCGCCTACCCCGCTATCGCGGAAACGCCAAAACAGTGCCAACAGCTGATGCTGGCATTGGTTGGAAAATTTGTTTCGTATTCAAATTCCGATGCCATGAACTGGGTCGAGCTTGAAACTGTTCGCTTCGCACGCAGATTGCTGCGTCCCTTCTCTCCTTCAGAACTGGCCGAGCATCTTCGCGTGAGTCCTCGCCATGCTCGTAACCTTTTGCGCAGCTTGTGTGACAAGCAAATACTCATGGTATCCAGTGGGCAGCAGCGGGCACGATTGTACAGTTTAATCACACCTCACCAGTAGTTAGCGGAAATACGATCCGCTATTTTGGTCTGAGAGGGGTTTTTGGGGGAGGATGCGGAAATGTAAGACCTTATTTTGCCGTTGTTCCTTCAATTTCATTCAGTCGCAATCCGCATAGTAGCGAATCGTATTTCCTCTTCATTCGCAGAATGGGGGGTTTTGGGTGAAATAGCGAACTGTATTTCCTTTGCGCTGATGATGCTACACCTCCCCAGTAGCTAGCGGAAATACGATCCGCTATTTTGGTCTGAGAGGGGTTTTTGGGGGAGGATGCGGAAATGTAATACCTTATTTCGCCATTATTCCTTCAAGTTCAGTGGCAATCCGCATAATAGCGAATCGTATTTCCTCTTCATTCGCAGAATGAGTGGTTTTTGATGAAATAGCGTACTGTATTTCCTTTGGGCTGATGATGCGTGCGACGCTGGAGCTTGTGGGGGAGACATACTACACTTCCCCCAGCAGCTAGCGGAAATACGATCCGCTATTTCAACCTGAGAGGGTTTTTTGGGGGAGGATGCGGAAATGTAATACCTTATTTCGCCATTATTCCTTCAATTTCATTCGCAAACCACTCAATAGCGAATCGTATTTCCTCTTCATTCGCAGAATGAGTGGTTTTGGATGAAATAGCGTACTGTATTTCCTTTGCGCTGATGATGCTCAACCTCACCAGTAGTTAGCGGAAATATGATCCGCTATTTCGGCCTGAGAGGGATTTTTTGGGGAGGATGCGGAAATGTAAGACCTTATTTCTCCGTTGTTCCTTCAATTTCACTGGCAATCCGCATAATAGCGAATCGTATTTCCTCTTCATTCGCAGAATGAGTGGTTTTGGATGAAATAGCGTACTGTATTTCCTTTGCGCTGATGATGCGTGCGACGCTGGAGCTTGTGGGGGAGACATACTACACTTCCCCCAGTAGCTAGCGGAAATACGATCCGCTATTTCAACCTGAGAGGGGTTTTTGGGGGAGGATGCGGAAATGTAATACCTTATTTCGCCATTATTCCTTCAAGTTCAGTGGCAATCAGCTCAATAGCGAATCTTATTTCCTCTTCATTCGTAGAACGGGTCCTTTTGGGTGAAATAGCGAACTGTATTTCCTTTGTGCTGATAATGTGCGCGATGCTGGAGCTTGTGAGGGTAGACATGCTGCACCCTCCAGTAGCTAGCGGAAATACGATCCGCTATTTCGGCCTGAGAGGGTTTTTGGGGGGAGGATGCGGAAATGTAATACCTTATTTCGCCATTATTCCTTCAAATTTAGTGGCAATCAGCTCAATAGCGAATCGTATTTCCTCTTCATTCGTAGAATGGGTCCTTTTGAGTGAAATAGCGAACTGTATTTCCTTTGCGCTGATGGTGCGTGCGACGCTGGAACTAGGGCGGAGACATGCAAAAAAAAGACGGACGCATCGTCCGTCTTTCCTATCCTTAAACCTATCCTTAAACCAATCCTTATCCCTTGCGGGAAGTTAGCTTCGCTTGGGTGAACAGCAGCAGGTAGTCATACCCGCCGGCTTTGGAATCCGTACCCGACATGTTGAATCCGCCGAACGGGTGTACGCCGACCAAAGCGCCCGTGCATTTGCGGTTGATGTACAAATTGCCGCAATGAACCGTATCCAGCGCTTCCGCGATACGCTCCTCGTCCGTGGAGAAGTACGAGCCCGTCAAGCCGAACTCCGTATCGTTGTACATCGCGATCGCTTCTCGCCAATCTTTCGCTTTGGCCAAAGCAAGCACAGGCCCGAAAATTTCCTCCTGCATGATACGGGCTTTACCGCTCACATCGCCGAACACCGTCGGCTGAATGTAGTAGCCGTTGCCTTCCGCTTTGCCGCCGCCAGCCAGCAGCGTACCTTCGGTTTTGCCGACTTCGATATAGTCCAGAATCCGCTCATACGAAGTTTGGTCGATGACCGGGCCTGCCGCGAAGTTCAGCTCAGGCAGTCCGCTTTGCAGACGGTTCGTAAGCGCAACGACTTTCTCCGCTACTTCATCGTACACGGATTCTACGATGATCGCGCGGGAACCCGCGGAGCACTTCTGGCCCTGGAAGCCAAAAGCCGAGGCTACGATCGCCGCAGCGGCTGCGTCCAGATCTGCCGTTTCGTCCACCACGATGCCGTCTTTGCCGCCCATCTCCGCGACCACGCGCTTAATCCAGATTTGACCCGGAGCCGTGTCCGCAGCCAGCTTGTTAATCCGCAGTCCGACTTCTTTGGAGCCTGTGAAAGAGATGAAACGCGTCTTCGGATGCGTCGTCAAGTAGTCGCCGACTTCCGCGCCGCTGCCCGGGATGAAGTTGATTACGCCTGCAGGCAGCCCCACTTCTTCCATCAGCGCAACGAATTTGTGCGCAATGACCGGCGTCGTCGATGCCGGCTTCAGCAATACGGTGTTCCCGGAGACGACAGCGGCCATCGTCATTCCCACACAAATCGCCAACGGGAAATTCCATGGAGGAATAATGACGCCGACGCCAAGCGGAATGTACGTAAGCCGATTGTTCTCGCCCGGAATTTTGACCAGCGGCTGCGTTTCGTTGATTTCACTCAAACGAATCATTTCACGCGCATAGAACTCGATGAAATCGATCGCTTCCGCCGTATCCACATCGGCTTCGACGTAGTTTTTGCCGGACTCCAGCAGCATGAGCGCCGAGAATTCATGTTTGCGCGCGCGCATCAATGCCGCCGCTTTGAATAAGTACTCTGCGCGCTCTCTGGCAGGCACCTTTTTCCACGTTTCGAAAGTTTCCAGGGCGACGCCCATCGCTTTCTCAGCCAGCGCCTTGTCTGCTTTGCTCACATAACCGATCACCTCATCCACATTGCCAGGATTAATGGAGGTAATTTTCGCTTCCGTCGTCACTTTCTCTTGGCCGATATAGAGCGGATATTCGCGGCCCAGCTCTTGCTTTACTTTGCGGATAGCCGCTTGCATCGCCTGTTTATTTTCCTCAAGACTGAAATCTGTGAATGGCTCATTCGCGTACGGTCCTACTTGTGTAAAGGTTGTCATATCATTTCTCCTCTCCGAATGGGAAGCTTATTTAAACATATTTTTAAGAACGAACCAGACGTTGGCCGGACGTTCCGCTAACCTTCTCATGAAGTAACCGAACCAATCTACGCCATATGGAACATAAATGCGGACACGGTAACCTTCTTTCACCAATTGCTTCTGAAGCTCCTCACAAATGCCATACAGCATCTGGAACTCGAATTGATCTCCGGAAATGCCGTTCTGGCGGGCAAAATCTTTGGTAAACTCAATAATGGCCGCATCGTGACTGGCAACCGCCGTGTAGTGGCCGTTCAGCAGATGCTTTTGGATAATTTTCTTATAGTTTTCATCGACATCGCTTTTTTCCGGAAAGGCAACCTGCGGGGATTCCTTGTACGCCCCTTTCACCAGACGCAAATTGGCGCCAAGCTCGTGCAGATCGTCCATATCCTTCATCGTGCGGTACAAGTAGGCTTGAATGACGATGCCCACGTTGTCGTACTCTTGGCGTAGCTCGCGGTAAATGTCGAGGGAAACCTGGCAATGCGCATAATCTTCCATATCGATCCGGACAAAATTGCCATGCATGCGGGCACGGTCGAGAATGCGTTTCATATTGCTGACACATAGTTCTTTGCTTATATCTAATCCAAGCGAGGTCATTTTCAGAGATAAATTGGAGGTCACGCCAGACTCCGCAATCGCGTCCAGCGTTTGGATGCACATCTCGGCGGATTCAATTGCTTCCGCTTCACTGAACACAAATTCGCCCAGATGGTCGAGCGTCGCGATCCGGCCATCCTGGTTCAGGTTGCGCACAGCCGCGATCGACTGCCCGATCGTCTCGCCGGCGACGAAACGTGCGGCCCCGAAGCGTAAACCGTATCTTTTGGCCAGTCGGTTAGCGGTTCTGCTTTTGCCTAAAGATTGAAACATATTTCTCATCATAAGTTCCATGTGTATTCCCCCAAAGGAATTTGTACAGTAGTGTTTAATTTATGATCTCATTGTACACTAATATTCATATTTTGAACACTATTTGTTTATGTGTGTATTTTTCATGATTTTGTACACATTGCTGCGGCTATACCTTATCATACTCGCCCGCCCCTCCCGACGTGTTGAATCACTTTCATGTTCATGGTAAATTTAAGTGAAAAACGATTCGGCATAAGAGGTACATTATGTTCAAAAATGAACACTTTCCGTTGAACCCTACATTTGTAATATTACCGATAGACGCGACAATCCAAGAAGTATCCTCCTATTTACAAGAACAGACGGCGGTAATCGCCCGGCAGGATTCGCAGACTTATTTGTTTATACCGGAAGATGACGTCTTGTTGCCTGCCCTATCCACTAAGAACATTCAAGACTTGCTCGAGATGAGCTCCTATTTCCGGGCAGACACGATTCAAATGGATGAAACCGCACGAACGGTGTTCCCTGAGCTGCCGGTCCCGTCGTCATCGCATCGCCCTCTCGTGATCAAGGATAAGGCAGGAAATATTCGGGGATACTCCACATTAACCGATTTATTGAACACGGCCTCCAATGAGCTTCACAAATGGTCCTCCTACTTCCATGCACTTGCAGACACGGTAACGGATGCCGTAACCGTCGTGGATCGCGAAGGGGCCGTCATTTGCTGGAATCCTGTCGCTGCGGATTTGTATCAGCTGCCTGCATCCGACATCATCGGGAAACGGATTGGCGAGCACTTCGACGTCGAGACGCTCATGGTTCTTAAAATTTTGGATGAAGGCCGCCTGATCCGCAATACGTACCACCGTCCTCGCCCCGAGACGCATGTCCTCATTAACGCTTCCCCTATTCGCAATGCCAAGGGGGACATTATCGGCGGAATTGCAACGGAGCAGGATATTACGCAGCTTGTGCGATTGAACGAACAATTGACCGCGGCGGACTCTTTCGGAATCCCGTTCCGGGAGCAGACTGAAGATTTGTTCACCTTGATCAAAGGAAAAGGCCCTGCGATCGGCAAGGTCATTCAATGGGCCAAAAAAGTCGCCTCAACGGAGACACCGATTCTGTTGATAGGTGAAACGGGTGTCGGCAAAGAGCAGCTGGCGCACATCATTCACCGGTCCAGCTCGCGGGCCGAGCATCCTTTTCTTACGATCAACTGCGGCATCGTGCCCGCCGGCATATTGGAGACGGAGCTATTCGGGTATCAAGGCGGAGCCTTCACCGGAACCGAGACGGGACAGCCTGGCAAGCTTGAGCAGGCGAAAGACGGAACGTTATTTATCAATGAAGTTGAGAAGCTTCCTTGGGAATTACAAGCCAAGCTTTTCCACTACATCACGCAGCAAACGATCACGCGCTCAGGCGGGACGCAGCCGATCCGTGTCCGCACGCGGATCATCATCGCCACAACGGAAGACTTATCCGCCAAGCTGGCTGCGCAAGAGTTCCGGGCTGATTTGTACTATGCGCTCAATGTCATTTCGATTCGAATTCCCCCTCTGCGCGATCGAACGGAAGACATCCCAGCCATGGTTCATATGTATTTGAAACAGTTTGCCATGCAGTACCAGAAGCCGGTACCGGCGCTGACACCGGAGGTTAATCTTGCATTCGCCAATTACAGTTGGCCGGGCAATATTCAGGAGCTCAAGAACGTCATTGAACGAAGTGTCATCCTGTGCGATGAGGATCTGATCACCTTGGAGCACCTGCCGCCCGCCTTGCAAAGCGGCCAGCCTTCTCTAGCCGCTTCGGAGGGAGAGTCTGCCGCGATGATTTTGAAAGCCAAAGTGTCCGAAGAAGACGAAATGATACTAATTGAAGAAGCGCTGGCCAAGACCGCCGGGAACAAAAGCGCAGCGGCCAAGCTGCTCGGCATCTCGCGCGGAACCTTGTACAATAAGATGAAAGAGTATCAGATGGAATAACAAAAATCCCTTTCTACAACTGCGTAGAAAGGGATTTCTTATTGGCACGCCCTGCCCAGCGTGAATCGGACAAAAGACAAAGTCTCGCGGCTTACATCCAGCTCCATTCCCCGGCGCCATGCCAGGGCTTGCCGGATCAACGCTTCCCACGCTTCCCCGTATTTGCCCATCGCCCACTTGCCTGCGGCCGGTTTGGAAGCGACAAGTCCCGTATCCATCGTGTACAAGCATCTGCACATCGTCAATATCGCATAGGCTTGGTACTCGCTTGTGCCAAGGCGCGATGCGTCTTTCAACAAGGGGGCCCACCATTCCTGCAAAATGCTGCGCGCCGCCCACCGAAGCTCCTCCGCTGTAACCGGGGCGATTAGCGAATCCGGCGCCGGGCCGCAGAGCGTGATGCCATATCCGCGAATAATCGCACGCTGAATGATCCAATCGCTGCCGTGCCCATCGACACCGAAGCTGCCGTCACAGCGCAGCGCCGGGTGCCGGCAATGCTGCGGATCATACCGCTTAAGCGAAGCTTGCGGGATGTAGGACCCCTCCATGTGTTCTGCCGCAGGGAAACCTTGCGAACGAAGCTCGTCATGCATATGAGCCAGAGCCGTTCGCTGGGCTGCTTGCAGCTCGCTGCGGGTGACACCCAGGAAATCGACATCGCTCGTCTCCGGATGGTAATCTCCCAATGCCAGCGATCCGTGCACATAGAGACCGACCAGATCTTGCGCGAGAATGCGCTGTGTCCCCTGCAGCAGCTGATCTAGCAGATCATTAACGTCGGGATAGAGCGTTGGTTTCTCGTTTCGGATACACGAACCACCCTTTCCTGCATGGTACCAATATTATTTCTGATAAACGACCGGGAAGCTCTCGCCCGACATAAGTTCGCCCGGAGCGACATGAATGTGAGGTTCCATCGGGTGTCCGCCTGTCGGCGAATAATACGTGTGACCCGGCATATAGTGAACCGCAATCGCTCTGCGCTTGCGATCGGAGCGGTTGTTCGGGCTGCCATGCCACGTTAGCGAGTGATGATAGCCGACCTGCCCTTTTTTAATTTCAAAAGGAATCGCTTCCACTTTAGCCCCTTCAGGCAGCAGCTCAGGTTGTCTGTGTACCGGCATGAAATCGTCGCTGCTGCTCAAATATTTCTGATGGTTGCCCCATTTATGGCTGCCCGGCACCATCCACATACAGCCGTTCTCAATGACGGCATCGTCAAGCGCAACCCATGCGCTGATCAGGTCTGCCGGCTGAATGACCGGCCAAAGCGGATGATCTTGATGCCAGTGCGTCGGTCCGCCCGTCACCGGCGGTTTATATTGAATCTGATCGTGCCAGATCCGCAGCGTGTCCGTGCGGCACAATTGGGCAACCTCCTCACAAATTCTCTGATTCGCTGCATGCTGCAAATACACGTCGCTAGCCATCCAAATATTCACAATCTGAACGACCGTTTCCTTCTTCGTTATCGTCATCCCATAATGGGAGTTGTCGAGCATATTTCGGTTGAGGATTGGCTTTTTGACAGATTTCCCTTCCATCACATTATCCAGTTCTTCCCGGAGCGTCTCCACTTCCGCATCGGATAATACGACATCGCCCTTAAGAAACCCCAATTCATCGAATTGTTTGATCTGCTCTTGTGATAGCATGATTGATTCCTCCTCGCTTGGTATATCTTTATTGTACGGTCAGCCGGCTCATCCGTCGTTAGAGATTTCCAACCTGAAATTGCACTTATCACAGAAAATCAAAACTTCTCCATTTAACCGACCTATTTGGGGAAGGCATGGTGTATGATGATAAAGTAGCTTGTCAACCATGAAGGAGGTTTCATATGTCTGAGCAGCTTATCATTGGAAGCGCTTCACATCTTTATGCGGTGCAAGAAGGCTGGGGCCAATTGCCGTTGAACATTCAATACGGGTACACGCACGGCATCTGTGTGGACGATGAAGATCGCGTTTATGTGCATCACACGGGGAAAGAATCGGTTGTTGTGTTTGACAAAGAAGGCAACTTCCTTACTTCCTGGGGCAGCGAGTTCGAGGGCGGGGCACACGGCTTTTATTTGCATCGCAATTCCGACGGCCAGCAGCATCTCTATTTCGCGGACACCAAACGGGCAAGTGTTGTAAAAACAACATTAACCGGAGAAGTCCTTCTCCGCATTTCGCCGCCGGACCGTCCGGATTTGTACGATGAAGAGAGAAAATATGTACCGACCGATGTATGCGTGGCGCCGAACGGCGACATTTATGTGGCAGACGGCTATGGCCAGTCTTATGTGCATCACTACAATGCCGAAGGCGCGTATATCCGCTCTTGGGGCGGGTCAGGGTCCGAACCGGGCAAGCTATCGTCGCCACACGGCATCTCCGTCAACCTGCGCGGAGAAACGCCGGAGTTGTACATAGCGGACCGCAGTAACAACCGGATTCAAGTGTTCTCTTTGGAAGGCGAGCATCTTCGCTTCGTTGAGCATAACCTGGATCTCCCGTGCTCCTTCTACTTCTTCGGCGATGAAGTATATTTGCCCGATTTGCACAGCAGGGTGACCATTCTGGATCATAATGACCGCTTGATCACACACTTAGGTGAAGATCAACAAGCGTATAAGCAGCAAGGTTGGCCTAACCTGCCCAAAGGCTACTACCGCCCGGACCGCTTCAGCTCACCGCATGGCGTCTGCGTGGATTCCCAAGGCAATGTGTATGTGGCGGAATGGATTTCCGACGGCCGGGTGACGAAGCTCGTAAGGCAGCGGTAGAGGTGCGCAGCGGCACTGGTGCGGCGGCGGGAGCGACCGGCGAGTCTGGTGAGGCTGCCGGACTGAGCGAAACGAAAAACAGGAGCCCATCGGCTCCTGTTTTATTTGCTAACGGACACAGCGGCCGTTATTTGCCCATTAGGCGGTACGTTTCGGCTCTAACGGACAGCAGAGGCCTTATTTGGCCGATTTCGGGGCGAAATCAGGCCCATATGAGCAAATAACGGCACCAGTGTCCGTTACATTTTCACAGAGGTCCTTATTCACCGAATAAGAACCTCTGTGTCCGTTAGCGGCGCCCGGAACCTCGCCTTCGCATAGAATCACCGGCAAGGCGCACGTTCCCGGAACGCTAAGCCTTCCGCCCCTCCAGCAGCTGCCCCCGCATCCACTCATTCCGCACGATCCCATCGCCGTCCGCCAGCAGGATGTGATACAGCCGCTTGCGCAGCTCGG
The DNA here is from genome assembly GCF_028765165.1 of Paenibacillus sp. MAHUQ-63. Taxonomy (GTDB): domain Bacteria; phylum Bacillota; class Bacilli; order Paenibacillales; family NBRC-103111; genus Paenibacillus_E. The sequence continues at coordinate 237,015 of NZ_JARADB010000003.1, forward strand.
CGGTAATCCGCCGGCTCCCCGGATGCCCGATCACATTATGCAGCTCATGCGGATCGCTGCGCAAATCGTAGAGCTCATCGACATCCGTGCAGTTCCACACATACTTCCACTCGCGGGTGCGGATCATCCGCTGGGTGAACAAACCGAACTGGGCGCCATTGAATGAGGCGACCACTTCATCCCGCCACTGATCCGGCTCGGCGCCTTGCAGCAGCGGCAGCAAGGACTCCCCGTGCAGCCGGTCACCGCCGCCCTCCGGCAAGCCGGCGCCGGCGATGGCCAGCATCGTCGGCGGCAGGTCGAGCAGGTTGTAGACGAAACGCTCGCAGCGGCTGCCCGGAGCAACAACGCCCGGCCATCTGACGATCAGCGGCACCTTCACAACATCCTCGTAGAGCACATAATGCTTATCCAGCATACGGTGCCCGCCGCACATATCCCCGTGATCGGTCGTGAACACGACAACCGTATCCCCGCCCTGCCCCAGCGCGTCCAGCTCCGCGAGCAGCTTGCCCACGGCATCGTCCAATTGCGAGATAACCGCATAATACCGCGCCACGATCGGTGCCCAGTCCGGCCATTCATAATGCTCAATGCCCCAGTTCCGCAGCTGCTGCTTCTGAATGTACGGCTTATCCGCGAACGTCTCGCCGAAGCTTCCCCATTCAGGGATGCTATCCGGAGTATACATCGCAGCGAACTCGGCGGCAGGCCGGCATGGCAGATGCGGCTCCTGGAAATTGACGCGCAGCTGCCACGGACCGTCCGTTGCGGCTAACTGCCGCATAAGCCCGCAGGCCATTTCCGCGGTTTTATGCGTACGCGTATCCGCAAGCGGAAGCGGATCCGTTTCACCGAAGTAACCGGCTTTGTAGGCAAGCTCCGGATACCGCTCTTTGAGCAGCTTACGATAGCGGTCGTCGCTCGATACGTAATACGTATAACCGTAGTGTGTCGGGTCAAATGACGGGTGCACATCCCATTTCCCGATATAGCCGTTGACATAACCGGCATCATGCACAGAACGCGCCCACGAGAAATTCGTGGGCGCCAGCGCGCCGACCTGCAGACCTAATGAATAGTTCCACAAGCCTCCGAACGATTCAGGCCGTCTGCCGCAAACGAATGACTGCCTCGCCGGGCCGCAGATGGGGATATGATTATACGCATTCTCAAACCACATTCCCCCGGCGGCAAGACTGTCGAGGTGTGGTGTCTGCACAGGCGCAAGTCCGCTGTAGCCAAGACAATCATAGCGCAGCTGATCGGCCATAATCACTAGCAGATTCGGTTGTTTGACCGGTTCCGTCACCCTCGTTACCTCCCCGCATGCCGGGCAGCGGACGCCTCATCGAACCTGTCGCGCCGCGGATCCTGCATCCATTCATCCCACGTGAGTCCATACTGCAGCAAGATCTCATGGATGCGGTTGCGAAAAGGAAGTCCCGCTGCGATTTGGATCAGCATCGGATCCTCGCGCCCGTTCAGCATCCCGGCGGTCCACTCATCCAGCTTCCTGGCGAGCTCACCTGCGATACCCGGCGAACTCTCCGCAATGTTCACCGTCTCGTTCGGATCCGTACGCAGATCGTACAGCTCCCTTGGCGGACGAACGAAAGGGCCTGCGTCAAGCGTGCGAATGAATTTGTAATCTTTCGTCACGACACCGCGGCTCGCCTGCCACGCACACTCGCTTAGGAAGACAACGTCATGCGTGCCGTTCTCTTCCCCGCGAATACACGGCCACAAGCTGCGGCCATCCAGCGAAGCCGGCGCTACAATTCCCGCCGCTTCCAGCATCGTCGGCATCATATCGACCTGCTGCACCAAGCCCTCGACCCTGCGCCCGGCCGGAATGCGCCCCGGCCATCTCATGATCATCGGTACTTGTACGGATGCCTCGTATAACCCGCAATGATCCCAATAGATATCATGTTCCGTCAAACTTTCGCCGTGGTCCCCGAACAGAATAAGCAAGGTGTCCTCGTATAAACCTTCAGCGATCAGCAGCTCATCCAGCTCGCGCAGGCGGTCGTCGAGATAGCGAACCTCCGCATCGTAGAGCGCGTTCACATAGTCGCTGTCCGTCACAGGACCAAGCAGGTCGTAATGATGGTGCTTGAAAAACGGATAAGCCGCATGATTATATGCGGCCTGCATACTGCGATTCGAAGGATCGTAAGGATCGCGCCCCGCTTCATAAAATTCAGACACATAATCGGCCGGCGGCTGATAGGGCGTGTGCGGATCCCAATAATGCAGGAACAGGAAGAAATCCTCCTCTTTATGATCGCGAATCCATTTGAAAGCAAGTTCATTGACACTTTTCCCGTCGATGCTGCGCGTTTTTTGGACCGAATTAATATAGTGCCGGTAGCCTCTGGCGAACCATTCCTTCAACTGATACAGATTGTCGACGGCGGCCGTCGTGAAGCCATGCTGCTGCAGCAAAGACGGCAGCCAGGCCTCCTTCTTGGGCAGCTGTGTCAGCGGCGAGCCGTGGGAGACGACGCCCGTACGAAGACCCACTTTCCCGGTAAAAATACCGGTGTGGGCCACCTCCGTCGGAATGTCCGCCGCATAAGCCCTTTCGAACAAGACGCCTTGAGCCGCGATCTGGTCCATATAAGGCGATGTCGGCTTCTCGTAGCCGTAACAGCCAAGCCTGGAAGCGCGCATGGTATCCATGGAGACGAATACGATGTTCATACCGCCTCCCCCCGTCCCGCATCCGTCATCAAATAATCCAAAATGAACGCAACGTTGCTCTCAACCTCATCCATATGCGTGCGAATGACAATGTCCGGCTGCTCCGGTATTTCATACGGGTCGCCAATGCCCGTAAAATGAGCGATTTCCTCTTTCCTCGCTTTGGCGTACAGCCCTTTGACATCCCTGCGCTCGCACTCCTCCAATGGGCAGTCAACGAATATTTCCACATAACCCGGCAGTTCGGCGCGGGCATGTTCTCTCATCTCTTCGTATGGCGTGATCGCCGATACGATTACCGTCACACCGTTGCGTGACAACAGCTTGCACAGAAAGACGATCCGCTTGATATTGGCGATCCGGTCCTCGCGGCTGAAGCCAAGCCCCTGCGAAATCGTTTGCCTCAGCTCATCGCCGTCGAGCAGCTCCACTCTTCTGCCGCTTGCCCGCAGCGGCTCAACCAAGGCACGAGCCGTCGTCGATTTGCCGGAGCCCGAGAGACCGGTGAACCAAAGTACCTCTCCATGTTTACTCATAACCTTCCTCCTTCGGATCGGTCTAAATCGGTCGAGGCATCAAACAGCGCAGCGGAACGCTCTGGAACGAGTGTTCCTCAAGAACGACGGAGCGTTCCGCTGCGCTCACTAGGGTCATTCAGAAATCGTCATCACCGCGCCGTTCGCAAGATGGGATGCAATCGCCGCCTCGATAATCACTTGAACGGCCAGCGCATCCTCGCCGGAAGCGGCGATTTGATCCGGAGGCACGCCCTCTTTCACTTCCTGGATGAAGCTGTCGAGCCGCAAGCGGAACGTATCGTCGAAGCCCCGCATGCCGCCCATGATGGAATTGCGGAACACGCGCAAGTCCTCCTGGCGATGAGGGTAGTACGTCAGCGATTCATAGACGTTATCGATCACGAACCGGCCCCGGTCGCCGGCGACCTCACAGGCTTCGATCGGATGCGGGCCGAACATATCGTAGCTGCCCAACAGATGGCCGACCGCACCCGAGGCGAACTCCAGATTCATGGAGGCCGTCGACCACACGCTGCGGCCCGGCGCCTTCGTCAGGAACGCCTGAACCCGCCGAACATCACCGGCGTAGTAGCGCATCACATCCAGCGAATGAGGATGAAGCGCCCGCAAATGAAGCCATGGGCTCGTTTCGTTCGGATTCCCGATGGTAAGCTTCATGTTGATAAAAAGGGGATGACCGATATCCCCTTGATCCAACCATTGCTTCGCTTTCTTAGCGGCAGGTGTGAAACGATGGTTGAGATTGCAGGCGAGACGGACGCCTCGCTCTTTCGCGAACCGCACCATTTCGCGCGCCTCCTCCAAAGAGTTGGAGATCGGCTTCTCAACGAGCACGTCTTTGCCCGCGGCAATCGCCTTCATGACCGGCTCCATATGATGCGAACCGTTCTCAACACCGCCTGTGGCGACAGAGATGATATCCAGCTGCTCCGCTTCCAGCATCGTATCCAAATCATAGTATGCCTTCACGCCGAACTGGGCAGCGACGGAATCCGCAAGCGGCGCGTTCAAATCGCAGACGGCCACGAGCTCCGCGTCCTTATGCTCCTTATAGCACCGGCAGTGAATGCGTCCGATGTGATTGACGCCGACGACCGCTACCCTCAACATGCCGAATCCGCTTCCACTTCTTCGGACTGTTCTTCTGCCGCAGCGGCAATTTCAGACTCTTGCTCCTTCGTCTGCAGTGACTTAGCCGTACGCGGAGAGCCGATATGCATGGAATCGAAAGCTTGCTGTGATGTCTTGAACGGACCGCAGCCGAGTCCATGCCAGTTCAAATTCGTATACATCGGATTCTCGCGCCCGGTCTCCTGCTCACGCTTGGCGATATGCGCGTTTAAACGGTTCATTAGATGAGCGACAACCTCCGGCTCTTCATCCACCAGATTGTGCAGCTCCTCTGGATCGCGCACCAGATTGTACAGCTCCACCGGAGGCTTGAAATGCAGGTCCGGCTCCAGCGCCACGATCAGCTTCCACTCCGGTGTCCGCCAGCCGTGCTTGCGCATCCAGGTGCACTCCGTAATGTACATTTCGCTTTCCGGCACCCGCTCTTCTCCATTCGCCAGCGGAATCAAGCTGCGGCCGTCGAACTCGATATCGCAAGGTACGCCCAGCAGCTCTACGATCGTCGGCATCACATCTTTGATCTGCGAATTCGAGGCGACGCGTTTGCCTTCCGGCAGCTTGCCCGGGAACCGCAAAATCAGCGGAATCCGCAGATTCGTCTCATATAACCCGTGATGATCGTAGTAGCAGTCGTGTTCGTTCAACGTTTCGCCGTGATCCGAGGTAATGACGACAAGCGTCTCATCTTCGATGCCGAGCGCTTCAAGCGCCGTGAATATCGACTGGATGCCGGCATCCATATAGGCAATAGCCCCATCGTACTGTGCGTCAATATATTTGCTGTCCGTACAACCTTCCGGGAACCAGGAACTGAAATAATCCGCAAACGGCTTGAAGGCATACAACTCATCCAAGGAATGGTTGGCGGGATCGCACTCGTCGCCGTCATAGAACATCCTTTCGAAAGGCTTAGGCGGCAAGTACGGGGAATGCGGGTCCATATGACGCAGGAACAGGAAGAACGGCTTCCCTTCCTCTTTCAGACGCTTCAGCTCCGGAATGGCCACCCGGTTCAAATTGTCCGCTTTCGGACTGCGACCTGTATCGTCAGGTCCCCAACCTTCGAAATCGATATATTTCTGAAATCCGCGGGCGGAAGGATTGCCGGTGAACCCGATGCAGGTCGTATTGTAGCCGTTCTCCTCCAGCAGCTCGGACAGCATCTTCACATGCTCGCCGACAGGTCCGCCATGCCGCAGCGCCACGACATCCGTACCGAAGCAGTCCATTCCCGTCAGCATGGAGGCATATCCCGGAGTCGTCGGGATGCTCGGCGAGAAGTGCTGCTCGAACAGAACGCCTCCCTGACTGTATTTATCGATATGCGGCGTCGTCAGCCGGTCGTAGCCATAGCAGCTCATATGATCGCGGCGCAAGCTGTCTATGCCAAGTAGCAGTAAGTTGGGCAGTTTCGATGTCATGAGATCATCTCCTTCTGGGATTGGAATGGCTTATCTTGCACCGAATGATTTCAATACCGCATTCAAGTAACCGTAGCTCTCGGCAGCTACGATACTAACCTGAGCGAGGGAATGATCCCTGGCGCCAATCACCTCGAGACAGACAGGACCGTCGTAGCCGCTATCCGCCAACACCTTGCAATAGCCGATCAAATCGATATCTCCCCGGCCGCAAGCTTGATTATCGATGGTGCCCGGGCCCGCCTGACGTCCTTTGCAATCGCGGATATGAATATGCTTCACGCGCGAAATGACGGCCGGCAGCGCATCCTCCGGATTCTCGCCTGCACGGTAGATATGGCTCGGATCCATATCGATGCCGAAGGCCGGATCGGCAATCGCTTCCATCGCTCTGAGCGAAGTCGGCGTATTATAGATCGAACCGCCTACATGCGCTTTGACGCATAGCGTCACGCCATATTCGCCGGCCAGCTTCGACATCCGCGTCAGCTTCTCGATCGTGAACTGCACATCTTCCTCCAGATCCGATTTGCCGCCAGGACCTACATTGACGACCGGAATGCCCAGCTCCCTCGCCGCTTCGAAAGCCAGCGGCAGCCGCGTCTCGTTCAGTTCCGCTACCTCCATGGACAGCAGCTTCAGGCCGGTTTCCTCGGCGATCCGCTTAATCTCAGGAGCCTGATCGCGCCAACGGTCCAGCTCCAGATGCTCGCACATCCCTTTGATCGCCGACAGCTCCACGCCATCATAGCCGCACAGCTTAATATGCTGAGCCGCCGTGGCGAAGTCGAAATCTTTAAACAAGACGGAATTAATCCCTAATTTGATCATGTCTATCAGCTCCCTGAATTAAAGTTCAACGATCGTCGAAGTTTCAAATGAGCGAATGGCGGCTTCGATAATGGTCTGTGCTTTCAGCGCTTCCTCACCCGAACCGTTAATCTGGTCATGCGGCACTTTGGCATCCAGCTGCTCGATCCAGTCGCTGATACGGCTTTTGAACGTTTCATTGAAATGGCGCATGCCGCCTAAATAGCTATAGCTCTCGGTAGCAATGCTGTAACGGGGATAGAACGTCAGATGCTCACAGGCATCGTCGAGCACGAACCGCCCTTTGGAGCCGACGACTTCACAGCGTTCCAAACCGTAGCTGGCCCCGGCGTCGTAGCTTCCGACCAGGTTGCCGATCGCGCCGTTCTCGAATTCCAGCATTACTTGGGCATTGGACCATATTTTCCGGTTCTCGCCTTTCATCATGAAGGCCGCCACTCGCTTCACATCGCCGCAGAAATAACGAATGACATCGAATGAATGCGGGTGAAGCGCTCTCAAATGGAACCAAGGCGATGTCTCAACCGGGTTGTTAATCCACATTTTCATATTAATCATGTGCAGCTGCCCTAAGCGTCCTTCTTCCACCCATTCTTTGGCGCGCAGCGCCGCCGGCGTGAAGCGATGATTGAGGTTAACGGCAAAAGGCAAGCCCTTCTCCTTCGCCAGCGCAACCATCCGTTCGCCCTCGTCGATCCGGTTGGATATCGGCTTCTCGCCGAGCACGGGAATGCCCGCTGCGAGCAGCTCCATCGTCGGCTGATAATGCTCGCCGCCGTTCTCCTCGCCTTTGGTCGCCATCGAGCATGCATCCAAGTGAATGCCGCTCGCTATCATGTCTTGAACGCTATAGAAGGCTCTGCACCCGTATTTAGCCGCAGCCGCATCCGCTTTCTCCTTAAGAATGTCGCACACGGCCACAAGCTCCGTTTTGGAATGTTCATGGTATACATTTGCATGTATCGATCCGATATTACCGACGCCAACGACGCCAACCTTTAATGTCATCGCTATTCCCTCCCATTCGTTTCCTACACTTCGTGTACGTTCTCCAATTCTTCCGCTTGAATTTCCCTGTACTGACCGGGTGAACAACCGACCTTACGCCGAAACAGCTGACTGAAGAAGGCAGGATCCTCATAGCCGACGCGATGGGCGACATGAATCACTTTATCGTCACCTTCGGCCAAATACTGCTTCGCTCGTTCGATCCGGATCTCATGAATGCGCTCCGTCACGGTCTGATTCGTCTCCTGCTTGAACACCCGGTTTAACTGGCGGCTGCTCACGTTAAACAGCTCGCACAAGTCGGGGATGGTCAGCCTTTTATCGAAATGACGCTCCAGAAATCCGGTGATCCGGCGAACGAGAATCGTATGATTGGTTGAGCGTGAGCTCCTTTTCTCCTTGCCGGCGGAGTCCGCATAACAGCGCGACAGCTGCACAAGGAGCTGAAGCATTTGCAGCTTAATGATCGTTAGGTATCCCGGGCGATGTTGGTCCCACTCCGAGATCATCATCTCCAGGATGGAGAGCACTAGGCCGGCTGATGCGCCAACCAAGTTCAATCGATGATGAAAGCGCTCTCGAGGGTTTAAGAAAGGATGCACGTAATAGTAATCCATGGATTGCGAAACGCCCAATTCCTTCAGCAGCGATTCGTGAATCAGCTCCGGCGTAAACAGACAATTGATGATCTCGATGCGTTCCCCAGGTTCGGTACGATATGTATGCACTTCTCCGGGATTGATGATAAACACGTCCCCCGCTTGAATCCGGTAGCATTCTCCCTCAAACACATGCTCGGCTTGACCGGCTACGACATAGACAAGCTCGATAAAATCATGCGAATGAACCGTCGGCGTATTATGCTCATGATGAAAGCAGCGGTTAATCGTGAATGGGATTTGCGTATCCTTCATAAATTGACTTTGTCTCAGCAGGTTCACCATTAGTCCATTCCTTTCTCTGCCTCTGCCTTCATCATAAGGCTTGCAGCTTCAGCTTTCATTGCGGTTTCAGCCATCTTGCATGGGGATTGCGCCATCTCAAACCTGGATGACATTGATGAGCTTGCGCTGCAGCTGCGCGACATGATCGGCCGGCGTCAACTCATCCGTAATCAGATGATGGATTTGACTCCAAGCGCCGATCATCGTGAAAGCCTGCATATCGAACTTGCTGTAATCGGCGAGCACGTAGACCTGCTCCGCCATGCCGACCATTTTCCGCTTCACTCTGGCCTGCATTTCGTTCGACTCAGAGATGCCGCGTTCCATATGAACACCTTTGCAGGATACGAACGCTTTATTCACGTGATATTCCTCCAAAGCCTGCTCCGTGAGCGGTCCTACGAAGGAAAGCGAATTAGGCACAAGGATGCCCCCCGTGCTGATGACGCTCACATTCTTCTTCTCGCTGAGAACCAGAGCGACCTTCAAGGAGTTGGTGATGACGGTGAGTGGAATATCGGGCAGCTGTGCCGCCAGATGCCAAGTCGTGGAACTGGCGTCCAGCACGATGCGATCGTTCGGCTCCACATATTTGGCCGCCTCTCCCGAGATGCGCTGCTTCTCTGTCACATGCACCGTCTCGCGCAGCTGGTACGACGTTTCGGACGTCTGCGGCGTCAGGCGGATCGCTCCGCCATAGCTGCGCAGCAATCTCCCCTCGCTCTCCAGCCGGTCCAAATCCCGGCGGATCGTCTCTTCGGTAACCCGGCATATTTGGCTGAGTTCAGTGACGCGCATGCTTCCCCGCTCGTTAACCAGCCGTAGAATGTGTTGAACCCTTTCCGCGACCAGCATCATCAAACACCCCCCTGAGCCTCAGTATTCCGATCGGGCGAATCGAAACGCAATTAGCGGGCTTGATCAAACGCGATCACCCGATCACGGATTTCACAGAAATTGTTTATATTCACATACTCCAAAATAAATGGAATTCCTTCAGTCTGCTCATGGTACAAATTCAGCAGCTTGCCCCAGTCAATGTCCCCGTCGCCGACACAGCGACCGTACGTATCGTTGACTTTGCGATCCTTGCCGTGGAAGTAGGCGATATGCGGCCCCAAATACCGGAACATCTCCTCTTCCGAGCTGTTGGCGATCAGGTTCGCCGGATCGAGAAGCACTTGCACATGCGGGGATCCCACCTGCGCAAGGAAATCGGCCGTACGCTTGGCGCTCGGCACCACGTCGAGGACACAAGGCTCAAGCGCCAGCTTGATGCCATAATGTCCGGCGCGCTCGCCAAGCCAGGCGACCTGCTGCTTCAGACGGTCGAAGTCCTGCTCATACGAGTCCGCTTGGATCCCCCGCTTCCCGGGTATGAAGCCGCATTCCGTCGCGACAACCGGCACGCCGCTATTCGCCGCAATTTGCATATGCCGCTCGAAGTAGTGCAGATTCTCCTCCATTTCCCGTTCATCCGTTTCCAGCAAATTGGTGAACACGCCGATCGAGGCGACCTCGATACCGTGCTTGCGGTACGTCTCTATGATGTCCCGGCTTCTTGCATCCGAGAGCTCGCTAATATCGCTTCTTCCATTGTACCGCCAATAATTCGAATCCGTCTGGGAGAAGCACAGCTCCGTCCACTTGAAGCCGCGCTCGGCCAGCAGCGCCGCTACCTCCTCGTTCGTTAATTGCGGGAAGCTGCGCGAAACAACACCTATATCCATACGCGAAACCTACCTTCCTCTTCTTTTTTAGCGTACGGCTCTGCGGCGTGCCGCATGCAAGGAATACCAACCCAGCAGGAGCGTCATAATCCCTTCCACTATGAGAAACAGCAGCATATACGACTCGAACGGAATGCTCAACAGCACATGGGAGAACAGATTGCAGACGAACAATAGCCCGAGCTGGATGGCCAGCAGCATAGCCGACGCTTGCAGCACTTGCTTCGCTTCCGCTTTCTTCTTCAGATAATGCTGACAGTAGAAAACATACGCGAGCCAGACGACCCCCATGAACAAAAACGAGAAATTATCGATGCCCTGCCAGGAGGAGCGCTTCACTCCGAAAAAAGTAAGCAGAACAAGCAGCAAGCCTCTCAGCTCAAACCAATTGATAACGCCAATCGCCGCTGTGATGACGGTAATTCCGACGGATTTGTAGCCCGCCGTAGCGTCCGGCTGCTTTATTTCAAGAAAAGGATCCATACGGGTCAGCGTCCCTCCATTCCCTTTCCACTCTTTGCAGAATGCGCAAGGTTGCTTTACGCGACTCCTCATTTTCGACGAGCGTCGATTTATTCACGAACGAGATCAGCTTGCCGATCCGGTTCAAATAACGCTTCTGCGCCATACGGCTGATCCGGTTCACCTGCTCCAAATCGCCAAGCTTCTGATAATGAATCATGCGCTCGTTATACTTCGCCGACCACGTTTCCGGAACGGTCCCCGTTGTCGTCAGGGTCTCCAGGTCGCGCAGCTTGCCGCCGACCATTTTCTCCAGCAGCACGCGCATATACCAGAGCGAGCCCAGCATAATGAGGCTTAAGGCTGCGAAGAAAACGAGCAGCAGAAATAAAATATACGTCATACCGAAGCTGCCCCCCTAAGCGCCAGCTCTCCGGCGAAATGGCAGGCTGCATAGTGGCCGTCCCCAACCTGCTTCATCTCCGGCGCCTTGCTTTTGCAAATATCTTGGGCATAGGCGCATCTCGGATGGAAATAGCAGCCGGAGGGCGGGTTCGCCGGATTGGCTACCTCTCCCTGCAAAATAATCCGGTTCGACTTTTTGCGCGGATCCGGTACGGGCTTCGCCGAAAGCAGCGCTTCGGTGTACGGATGCTTGGGACTGGCGAACAAATCCTGCGTCGCGGCCGTCTCGACCATTTTGCCGACATACATCACGCCGACACGGTTCGAAATATGCTGAATAACGCCCAAATCGTGAGAAATAAACAGATAGGACAAGTTCAGCTTCTCCTGCAGATCCTGCAGCAGGTTGATGATTTGAGCTTGAACGGAAACGTCGAGCGCCGATACGGCTTCATCGCAGACGATGAATTTCGGATTCGTTGCGAGCGCCCGGGCAATCCCGATCCGCTGCCGCTGGCCGCCGCTGAATGCATGCGGATACCGCTCGAGATGCCGGCTGTTCAAGCCGACCATCTCCATCAGCTCCGCTACGCGCTCTTTCAGCTCCGCGCCGTGGGCCATGCCATTGCACACGAGCGGCTCGGCAATAATGTTCAACACCGTCATCCGAGGGTTGAGCGAGGAGTACGGATCTTGGAAAATAAGCTGCATATCCCGCCGGATCGCTCTTAATTCCTGACTGCCGAGCTGCAGCACCTCCTGCATCTGGCCCTGACGGTCCCGGAAAAGTACCGAACCGGAAGTCGGCTCGATCGCCCGCAGGATGCAGCGTCCGAGTGTCGTTTTGCCGCAGCCGGACTCACCGACCAGACCGAAGGTTTCGCCGGGACGGATATAGAATTGGACATCGTCGACAGCTTTGACGTAGCCGGCCGTTTTTTGCAGAAAGCCTTTCTTAATCGGGAAATACTTCCGCATATAGCGAACGTCAAGTATGAGTTCGTCGGCCTGCACAGATTGCATGCTCATGAGACCACCTCGGCTTCCTTAAGCTCCGTTTCCACCAATAAACAACGTACTTTATGATCCTTCCTCACTTCGACGAGCGGGACGTCGGCGACGTTGCATACGCCGTCCACCGCCATTTTGCAGCGGGTATAGAAGCCGCAGCCCTGCGGCAAATTCATCGGGAACGGGACGGTACCTTCGATCGATTCCAGCCTCTTGCTTTCCCTGCCGACCGCAGGGATGGAATTCAGGAGCGCCTTCGTATACGGATGCTTCGGGTTATGAAATAAAGAGTCTACGTCTGTATACTCGACGACCTTGCCGAGGTACATCACCGCCACTTCGTCCGACATCTCCGCGATGACTCCCAGGTCATGCGTAATGAATATGACGGACGTATCGTGATTCGCCTTCAAATCATTGATAAGCTGCAGCACCTGTGCCTGAACGGTCACGTCCAGCGCCGTCGTCGGTTCGTCCGCGATAAGAATCGAGGGGTTGCAGGACAGCGCCATGGCAATCATCGCCCGCTGGCGCATGCCGCCCGAGAGTTGGTGCGGATATTCGTTCAGGCGCTGCTCGGGATTGGACATGCCCACCTTCCGCAGAATGTCCAAAGCTAACCGGTGCGCTTCTTGCTTATCTTCGGTCACATGCAGCAGTATCGCTTCCATGATCTGATTGCCGATCGTATGAATCGGAGAGAACGCCTTCATCGGCTCCTGGAAAATCATCGCGATCTCGTCGCCCCGGATATCCCGGATGTCCTTGCCTCTCGGATCCAGCTTCACCAAGTCGACCGTGCCTTGCCCCCCGCTCCGCTGCAGATTGATTTCCCCCGCTACTTCGCCGGGCTTAGGAACAATGCGCAGCATCGCCTGCGAGGTGACGCTTTTGCCGCAGCCGCTTTCCCCGACGATCCCGAGCGTCATGCCGCGCTTGATCTGCAGATCGACGCCGTCCACCGCCTTCAGCACGCCTTCGTCCAGATGGAAGTGAACTTTCACATCCTTCATTTCCAAAATAACGTTATCCCGCTTCTGCATGCACGCCGCCTCCTATTTGTATGGATCCGCCGCATCGCGCAGTCCGTCCCCAAGGAAATTGAACATTAACACGGTTACAATAATGAATGCCGCAGGCCATAGCAGCCATGGGTGATGAGCCAGCGTTTCCAGGTTTTGGGCATCCTGCAGCAGCACGCCCCAGGAGACGACTGGCGCCTGAAGGCCGATGCCGAGGAAGCTTAAGGCAGTCTCGCCGAGAATCGTACCGGGAATCGAAAGCGTCACATTCACAATGATGTAGCTGGCGAAGGATGGCAGCAGATGCTTGCGAATGATGCGGAAATCGCTCGCTCCGGCGAGCCTCGCCGCCATGGTGAAATCCTCCTCGCGCAGGGAGAGGATTTTCCCACGTACGACGCGAGCAAGTCCCGTCCAACCGATGATGGAGAAGATGAGAATCAAACCGAAGTACGTTTGCAGCGCCGACCAATCCCTCGGCAAGGCGGCTGTCAGCGCCATCCACAGCGGGATCGTTGGAATACAGATCAGAAGGTCAATGGTACGTTGGATAACCGTATCCGTCACGCCGCCCAAATAACCGGACAGGCCGCCAAGCACCAGACCCAGCAGTAACGTCACGACGATGCCGAGAAGTCCGAACGACAGCGAGATGCGAGCTCCGTATATAATTCTGGACAGCAGGTCGTGCCCCAGCTTATCCGTTCCCATCAGGATGAGCGCATCCTTCGGATTCTTCAATCCGAACAAGTGACGGTCCATCGGAATAAGTCCCCACAGCTTATACGGCTCGCCTTTACTGAAAAAGAAAATCTCAAATTTCTTCGCCGGATCCTCGGAGAACGTCCGCTTAAACGTATTCGGATCGACTTTCTCGCTCATGCCATAGACGAAGGGCCTGAACTGAAAGCCGGTGTTCGGATCGACGAAATGAATTTTTTGCGGAGCGGCATTTTTATAATCGGAATACCTCGTCTCCTGAAGAGCCGGCGCCAGAAACTCGCAGAAAACCGCCACCAAATAGAACAGAATCAGCACAATCGCTGAGAAAACAGCCATTTTGTGCTTGATGAATTTCCACCACATCAGCTGCCACTGAGAAGCTACCTCGTACTGGCTGTCGGCTCCGATATTGCTTCCCCGCTTCGCTTTCGTTCGGCGAAGCCGATTCGCAATCGTCGTTATGGCACTCATTCCCCAACACCCCCGAAGCGAATTCTAGGGTCGACGAACGCCAGCAGAATATCCGACAGCAGCGTCCCGATCACCGTCATCACGCTAAGAATTAACAGGAAGCTTCCCGTCAAGTACACGTCCTGGAACATCAAAGCCTTGAGCAGCATCGGGCCCGTCGTTTGCAAGTTAAGCACGATGGAGACGATCGCTTCTCCTGAGATAAGCGCCGGCAGCGTCCAGCCGATCGTCGAGATCAATGGGTTGATCGCCAGGCGGACGGGATATTTGAACAACAGCTTGCCTTCCGGCACCCCTTTGGCTCTGGCGGTGATGACATACTGCTTCGACAGTTCATCCAGCAGCATACCGCGCGTTATTCTGACGAGTGATGCCGTTCCGGACATCCCGATCACAACAACCGGAATAATAAGCCTTGGCAGCATATTCAATACTTTGTCCATACTCCATGGGGCATCTACGTACTGTGCCGAGAATAACCCGGTAATGGATACGCCGGTCTGTGCGAAGATGAAATACACAATGATAAGCGCAATCAGGAATCCGGGCATTGCGAGCCCGATGAAGCCTATAAACGTAAACACATAGTCAAGTGCCGAATACTGGTGTGTGGCCGAATAAATGCCGATCGGAATCGCAATCAGCCATACGAAAACCAGGCAAATGAGCGATATGATAACTGTCAACGCCAATCTTGGACCGATGACCTCTGTCACCGGTTGATTCCACTGAAAGGAACGCCCCAAGTCGCCATGAAGCAAAATATTTTTCATCCAAATGATGTACTGAACGATCAATGACTTATCCAGCCCATAAAGCTGCTGCAAATTGATGACCGTACTTTCGGAAACCGCCGATCCTGATTGCTTCAGTGTAGCGATGTACTGCGTCAGGAAATCCCCTGGGGGGAGCTGAATAATAACGAAAACGATAATGCTGATAGCAATTAGCAGCGGAATGAGCTGCAGAAGCCGGTAGGAAATATAATTCAGCATGTGATTCCTCCTTCCAAAAATGGTCCCTGTCTCCGAACGAACCATGGAGCCCGGAGCGAGCAGCATGCCGCCCTCCGGACTCGCATTGATTCACGCCTGTTTACTTCCCGAAGAAGAACTGCTCGCCGCTGAAGTTCGCGCCGATTGCGAAGCTCGTGTCATTCGGAATGTTATGCAGCTTCGCGTTGACAATCAGAGGCTGCTTCACTTCCGATATCGGAATGAAGTAGTACACATTGTCTTTCATCACTTGCTTGATTTCGGCAACCTTCTTCTTGGCATCTTCCGGATTTGCAGCTGCGGCGTCGTTGATCATTTTGTACAGATCTTTCACGTTAGCCGGCGGCTCTTGACCGTTTTTCCCGCCGGAGGTGCGCCACAGATCCCATTGAGCTCCCCAGTATTGCGTACCCCAGTCGCCCATGTACCAGAGCGGCGTATGCGTCCAGATCATTGTAGCTTGAAGCTCGTTGTTCTGATTTCGCGTCGTCCAGAGCGTTTGGTCGATCGTTTTCATCGTGACGTTCAGGCCGAGCTGTTTCCACATCTCAACGATCAGCTGTGTCAGCGGTACGATATCCGGCGCTTGCGCACCGACCTCGAACGGAATCGTGAACACCTTGCCGTCCGGTCCGAGACGTTTGCCGTCGGCCCCTTTGGTAAGGCCCATCTCATCGAGCAGTTTGTTCGCTGCAGCGAGATCGAAAGTCGGATCCTCGATGGCGCCCGGCTTCGCGAAGCCGTAATAAACGGTATCGATGATCTCATTGCGGTTCAGCGCCAGGCTGAGCGCCTTGCGGAAGCGGACATCCTGCACGACTTTTTGCCAGTTCGGATCATTGAACGTTTGATTGATGAAAATATCGGTCGGCGTTACGTGCATGTTGGCGAGCAGCGCTTTGTAGCCGTTTTTCTCGTTTTCACGGTAAAGCGGCATTTTGATCAGAGCTGCCGACTCCCGGGAGAAGTCCACTTCGCCGGAAATCGTTTTCAGACCAACCATCTCGATATCCTGCACGAGTGTGCTTTGGATGCTGTCGATGTAAGGCAGCTGGTTGCCTGCGGAATCCACTTTGAAGTAGTAAGGGTTGCGCTCGTAAGTCGTTAACGTTTCGGTCGTCTTGGTCATCATCCATGGGTATAAGACAGGGAATCCGACGGCTTTCTTATTCGCCAGCTCCCAGTTCGTAATATCTTTGTCGTTGAAAAGGTTGAACCATTCGCCAGGCTGGAAGCCCGCTTCCTTGATCAGCGGTTCAAGCTTATCCAGCGGTGTGTATTTCTTGTGGAACTGCTTGAGGTAATGTGCGGGACGAATGAGCTCCGTATACCCGCGCCAGCCTTGGATGGCGAAGCGGATCAAGACACCTCCGTACGGGCGGTCAAAAATCAGCTTGAAGTTATATTCGTCGACCACTTCGAGTTTCATCGGAGCCGCATCGGCTTCCCCGCCGCCACGCAGCCAGACCGGGAAGATCGGTGTCAATTCCGGATCGTTCAAAATATCCTCTACCGTGAAGCGCACATCTTCCGTCGTCACCGGCTTGCCGTCCGACCATTTCATCCCTTTGCGCATCGTGAACGTGAACGTTTTCTGGTCGTCGCTCACTTTGTAGTCTTTCAGTACGTTGCCCGTAATTTGGTCCCCGAGAATACCCGGCGTATTGAGCAGCGGTTCGTTGTTCATGACGAACACGTCGGCATCCCAGTTAGGCGCGGATGTAACCGTTCTCAAAACACCGCCGTACGTACCGATTTCGTACTTCATTTGACTTTCCGGAATTTCGTTGGTGAGTTTGAAATCGCCAGGCAAACGGTCTTTGACAGGAGGCAGACCCTTGGAGGCCAAGACCGGTGAATCTTTAAACTCCGTCGGCAAAGCTTGCGTTCCGCCTCCGCCGGCAGGCGCTTTGGTTGGTTCAGGCGCTTTCGTTGCTTCAGCAGTAGCCGCAGGCGCTGGTGTTGTTGATGCAGGACTGCTGTCTGTACAACCCCCAAGAACAAGCGTCAACATGAGTGCAGAAACCAGGAGTAAAATAATCGACTTCCTCCTTGACTTCATTTGCAACCCTCCGATTTCCTCAAAAGTTTTGAGTTTGTGGACTCATCCTCATTGTTATGGCGAAACAGCCAAATAATCAACCCAATTTTCTGAATATTCGCGATGTTCACCAATCTCACTACTCATTGCTAACATTCGACAAGATCAGCCCAAAAGCACCTCTAGCGCATAAAATGTAATCGCTATCAGGCCCTGTTCGGCACCGTTTGCGTGTTGAAATCCACGGGTTGGTACACTACTCGCTTAGGCACAATTGCGCTTAATTCTGTGCATGCCTGCGCAGATCAGACAAAGACAAAGAAAGTACCACAAAGTCAAAAACTCCCGGCTAATCCGCTCGCTCAAGCTACTGTTTTGCTTTGGACAACTGCAACTATGTCGCCTTCTTGCACTTCCCCAGCACTGCTCTTAATGGCGCTATTGCCTCCGTTCGGTTCGCTGCTATGTCGCCCTTTCTTATGGACACTATCCCTTCTGCTCAGTTCACCTCAGTGTCGCCGCTCTTCTGGGCATTATCCCCTCCACTCAGTTCACCTCTGTATCGTTCCTTCTTCTGGAGACTATCCCTTTTCGCTCAGTTCACCTCTGTGTCGCCGCCTCTTCTGGACACTATCCCCTCCGCTCAGTTCACCTCTATGTCGCCGCCTCTTCTGGCCATTATCCCTTCCGCTCAGTTCACCTCTGTGTCGCCGCTTTCTTCTGGCCATTATCCCTTTCGCTCAGTTCGCCTCTTCTGGACACTATCCCTTCTGCGCAGTTCACCTCTGTGTCGCCGCTTCTTCTGTACACTATCCCTTCTGCTCAGTTCTCCTAGTTGAGGGGGATTGTTAATTTAGAAGACATTATTCAATCAGCATAGCTTCCTGACTCAATGGGATAGTGGCTCCATCGCCTTGTCAACCGGTTGCTTCTGTTGCCTTACGCCACCTATAGCTACTTTTTTCCAGTTACTTACTTTCTGTGTGACCCGACTTCTTGCTCCCTCTTCGATCTAGGCTCATCACTCTGACGTCTCCCTCTCGCTCTCCTCCTCCTCCTCCTCCTCCTCCTCCTCCTCCTCCTCCTTACTCTTCCTTCCCTCTCCCTTACTCTTCCTTATTCCTCCTTATTTCTCCTTACTCGCTACTCCCATCTTGTTTCTCTCTTCTTGTTCCTCCTTCTTACTCTTCCTTCTTACTCTTTCTTCTTACTCTTTCTTCGTACTCTGCCTTCGTACTCTTCCTTCGTACTCTTCCTTACATGTTTCTTACTCCTCTCCTAACGTCGCATCATCTATGTCATATCTCTGCACTTTCCCCGCTCTTCTCATCGACTGCTTCATATATCTGCTTACCCCCTCTCAACTCCACACCTATGTCGTATTCCTGCACTTCCCCCCACTTATCTCCTCATCTATGCCATATTTCTACACTTCCCCATATACCACTCCTTCTCGCCCAATCTCCCATATCTCAGCTTAACTCCGCATCTGCCCGGGCCGGGCTGACCATGTCCATGACTTTCCAGATTTTACACATCCACATCCCCAAAACAGCACAAAAAGCCCGCTCCAAATCGGAGCAGGCTTATCCCCAGCGGTAATCTGCCGCTTCAAGTTCTTCGGTTCACATCTGTTTCCTGAGCTGCTGCGGCGTCATGCCGATGGACTGTTTGAACAGCCTGAAAAACTGCGTTTTATCCTCATACCCGACGCTGCGCCCGATGGATTCGATCGAATCCTTGGTCTCCAGCAGCATCCGCTTCGCTTCCCGGAGTCTGACGTCATGGACGTACTCCGTGAACGTAAATCCCAGACATTCCTTGAACATTTTGCTCAAATAATACGGCGAATAAAAGCTTTCCCGCGCTAAGTCGTTAAGCGTGATATGGCCCGCGTAATGCTCTTCGATGTAGGACAACAACTGCGGAAGCATATGATACGCCGTGCGCAGCTCCGAGTTATGCAGATTGTCCTGCATGCTGCGGAACATCCGCGTCAGCAGCAAAGTCGCATAGCCGTGAAGCATCGCCAGGTAGCCGCTTTTTTTGCCGCAGTATTCCATGTACATTGTCTCGAGCAGCTGCTCCACTTCAAGCATACACTTGCCCCGAAAGGTGACATGCGGCGACGGATTAGCCAACGAATCCTTGAATTCTTGAAACAGCTTCAACGGGAGAAAATGGGAAGCGGTTTCAGTCGAATGCAAGTGATGGCTTAGAAATTCCGGGTCGAACAAAATGTTCATGTACTGCATATTTTTCTGAATTTCGAACGAGTGCCGGTCGCCGACATTCATGAACAAAAAGTCCCCGCGCTGCACGGCGAAAGACTTCCCGTTCACTTGATGATACCCGGCTCCTTGCCAAATGTAGACCAACTCGATGAAATTATGCGTATGCTCAGGCTCATTGGACTGTTGATGCAGCTTATAAAGCGCGATTTTCTCAGCTTGCTGGATGAAGTCAACGGATTGGTACATTTTCATCTGAACAACACTCCATTCATAATGGTCATGTTAGCATCTGTTTGCAAGCGTACCAGCCTCTTTAGAATATCACACCGTATGTAAAATCGTTAGATGAAGATATGCATAGTCACATTGTCCTAATGCTGTAAACCCGGCTCCGAACGTGTCGAAGTTTGGGCCGCTATTTCCGGTACAGGAACGTCTCTCCAGGCTGGAAAATATGGAATTTCTGCCCGAGGTGCTTCTGGTACAAGCGATCGACGAACGCCGCAATGCCTTCGCTATTGTTCGGATACATGTCGAAGTGAACGGGCACAACGGTGTCAAACTTCAAATGAGCCGCCAAATCCGCCGCCTCCAAGGCGTTCATATTGCCGACGACGCCAATCCGGTTGCGGAACAAATCCCGCCCGTTAATCGGCAGGAAGCCCACGTCCACCCGGAAGCCGGACAACGCTTGCACCAAGCCTTCTGTCAGGAGGGTATCCCCCGCATGATAAATACACAGCTCATCCCAGGTCAGCATGTAGCCCAGAAACTGATCCCAGCCGTCTTCATCCTGTAAGCGCTCTTCGTGCCATGAAGGAATGGGTTGGATGTCCAGCCCTTCGGCAAACGGCCAACTCTCCTGCACACCGAGCGCCTTCAACCGGTCAGCCGCGATGCCAATCGCCTCAAGCTGAGAGATGCAGCATTTCGGGGCGCCGAAACGGCAGGCCGGCGATGCCTCCGCGATCGCAAGCAGCGTGCCTGGATCCATATGGTCCAAATGCTCATGCGTGATCAGGACCAAATCCACGTCCGTCAACGTCTCAGGTTGGACCGGAGGCGCGTATCTTCGCACCCAGAACCGATCCGGAGGGCCGGTAAGCGCATCGACAGAATGCGTCAAATACGGATCGACTGCGATCGTGATGTCGTTTTTCCGCAAAATAACGCCAACTTGTCCGATATATTGGATCGATAATAGTTCATTGGAATTTAATTGCATATGGGTGCTCCTTCATTGTTAAAATTCGTTGTGCAAGCCGAACGTATACGTTCTCGTGCCTTTCACGCCGGGCTGCACCGCGAAGATGCCGCCTGCATGAGGCTGCTCCCCCGCCAGATGGTCTTGAACGTCCTTGCGTGCTGTCGTGATATACAGCGTATCCAGAGCCTCTCCCCCGAATATACAGGAAGACGCCTTCGCCGCCGGTACCCGAATGCTGTCCAGCTTCTCCCCGGTACGCGGGTTCCACCTCGATACCTGCCAGCCGTCCCAATGCGCGATCCACAGCATCCCTTCCGCATCGATCGTCATCCCGTCCGGAAACCCTTCCTCACCGGCATCAGCAAAGTCAATCAACGTTCTCGGGCCGGAGATTTCACCGCGCTCCAGATCGAATTGGAAAGCGAGCACCAGCTTTTTCATGGAATCCACGTAGTACATTTCTTTCCCGTCAAGGCTCCAGGCGATTCCGTTGGATACGCCGACGCCTTCGTGAACCTTGCGGAAGCTGCGGTCCACGTCCAGCACATAGAGGGAACCCTTGGCTTCTTTCTCGACGATTTCCATCGTTCCGGCCCAGAACCGACCTCGCGCATCACATTTCCCGTCGTTGAACCGGTTCTCCGGCAAATGCGATTCCGGGTCGACGATCGGCGTGAGCCGGCGTTGTTCCATGCTGTAGGACTGAAAGCCGGATTGCGTGGCTAGAATCACCTCACCCTGTCCGGCGCAAACAACCGCACCGACGTATTCACCGACGGGAAATTCTTCGTTGCTGCCTGTTGCCGGATCGAATTTGCAAAACCTTTTACCTATAATATCCACCCAGTAAAGCGCTTTCTCCAATTCATTCCAGCAAGGCCCTTCGCCTAATTCAGCTCTGGCATCGAGAACCAGCCGCACATGAGGTGAACTCATTCGCATCAACTCCTTACGAATATTGTAAACCGTCCTCTGGAGAAATGGAAGAAGAAGGAACGCCTGCCCATGAAAAAAAGAAAGGGCTTCCCCCGCCCTGCAAGTGCAGGAAGGAAAGCCCTTTACTTATTTTATGATTTCAGAAATGAAATAGCTTCCTTAAAGTGCTCCGCGAATTTGGCATCAATTTTCTTACCGGATTGAGCGCTGACGAAGTGCTCAAGGGCATTCATCGCCTCTTGGACGTGTCCGTCCTGAGATTGCTTCTGCAGAGCTTCAATTTTTGCGAGCAAGCTGCGATAGATGCCTTCGTTCTCGATCCATCCTCGACTGTAGGCGTACTGCACCGCTTCATCCAAATGAGCGTCATCCATGCGTACTTGCAGCGCAAATGTCTGAATGCTCTCGTTCCCGGCAGCATCCGCCGCCTTCACCTGAACCACATGGTCACCGATGCGGAGCGCAAGCGGTTCGTACGTATAAGGTTGGCTGACAGGGACTCCATCCAGCTCCACCTGAACGCTGGCGATGCCGCTGACTCCGTCCGTGACGTCGAAGTTCAGCGATCCGCCATCCGTCCAATAGACATCCATCGTAACGGTCGGAACGACCGCCGGCGCCGAGGCGTCGATCTTGATCTCCGCTGTCTTGATTTCCTCTTGATTGCCAGCTTGATCTACGCTGTAGTAGCGCAGCACATGAACGCCATCTCCGGCAATCGTGACGGAACTGCCTTCGGTGAACGGCGCATCGTTCAAGCTGTAAAGCGTTTGCTGTACGCCGGATCCGGAGTCGCTGGCCGTCAGCGTAACGGTTTGCGCCGTGCGCTGCCAACCGGATGGAGCGTCTGCGGTCGTCACCGGCGCTGCGCCGTCCTTCGCGAAGGTGATGACATGCGTCTTGCCGTAAGAGCCTGACACTTGAACGTTAAGCTTTAACGCCGGCGATGTTTGATTGATCGTGATGGAATCGTCTGCGCGCAAGAGCGTCAAGCCCCGCTTGTTGAGCTCGAGGGAAATCGCGCTTTGGACTTGCGTCGGATCGGACACCGCGATCGTCAGCTCCGTTGCGGATTCCTTCACCATGACGGAGGCCGGGCTGTGGGCGGTCAGTTCTCCGACGGAACCGGCATTCCAGAAATTGGCCGCCGTTATGCCAAGCTGCTTCTCTAGAACGGCGTGCACATCCGCCGTATTGCTCAAAATTTCTACGTTCGGCGAAGCGCTGTACGCTGCAGTGGCGGCAGCATCTTTATGCGGCAGCATCACATACGCATATGAAGCATTGGAAGGAGCTTGACCGTGTTCAAAGGCAAGGCTCAAATAATTGCGCGTTACCGGCGTATCCGATTGGCCGCTGTTAATTTGTTTCCAGCTGCCCGTTCTTGCTTCGCGCAAACCGGACAAGCTCGGCGAATCCGGGAAATAATAGCCGATATCAGCGCCCGGCAGGTTGCCTTCCAAGTGCGCCCAGTTGACATGATTCAGCGTGTCCGACCAGCCCGGCGCGTTTGGCAGTTTGGTGCCGTTAACCGTCAGCGCATTATCACCGGCATCGTTCAGCTTCCGGTTATCGATGACCGTCTCCACAGGCGCAGCGCCCCCCGCTTCTTTCGAGATGCCCGCACCCAGCGCGACGATTTCATCGTCGAACATGAACCACGATTTTTTGCCCTGGAGACTGCTTCCCGTCACTTTACTCAGGGAGAAGTCCATGCCCGCCGCACCGTAAAGCCCGTCCAGCGAGGAGCCGCCGACCCAATTTTTCGTATTCATGTACGAAGTCCACTCACCCGGCGTCACGCCCTTGCCGGACCCGTCCGTCGTTGTCCCCGGGAGCCGGAACGAATCCACGGTCGGCCAGAAATCGCTCCGGTACTGATTAAGATCCTGATCGTAGAGGAACGTCATCCCGATGCCGGTGTACCAGCCTTTGAGGTTCTCGTTGTTGCCCTTCTCAAAGGCGGAAATCCGGTTGGAGAACATGCTGAGTCCGAAGCCGTAGCCATCGCGCAGGTGAACGACCCGGTCCATGCCTGCAAACACTTGATTCCGCTGCAGCTCCCCACGGCGTTCAACCGAGGCGTCGCTCATCAGCTGTTTCACCAGCGTCAATTCATAGATTGGCAGTCCTTCCACATAGTTGGCATACGTGGTATCGGTCAAGATCCACTCTTTCGCCATTCGCTTGATAGCCAAGGCGACATCCGCAGGGGCTCCTTCGGCCAGACGCAGCAGCGTCGTAATCGTGCTTCTGGCGCTGCCCGACGCTTGCCGGGAAATGCCCCGTCCGTTCACCATATCCATATACAGCCCTTTGTAGATGACCGGCTCGAACGTATCGGATACCCAATTGTACACATTCAGCACATTGGGATCGGTTACCGGCCACGGAGAGCCGCCCAGCACGTAGGTCATGTCAGCCGCACGGCTTAACCACACCGCACCATAGCCCGCCGTATATGCGATATTCGCGTGCTGCACCAGGGAGCCGTCGGTGTACACGCCATCGCCCTGCGTCGTATACACGAATTCCGGACCAATCGGATCGCGTCCCTGCATAATCTTGGCGCTGTTATTGCCTATAATTCCCCGCATCGTCACGACCAAAGCCTTATCCAGCAGATTGGCGCCTGTCTCCACGACATTGTTGAGCGTGCGCTTCTTCGGATCCGGCACGAAACGGTCGATCGCTTTCATATGCTTCGCAATCTGCGTAGGCGTCAAATGCTCGTACATCAGCACCAGGATATCATTCATAATTTGCGGTGCGCCGATCTCCCAATCCCACCAGTTGCCGTACTCGGTTTTCGTTTCGTTGTAACGGTTCGCGTTCATCCAATCGAGCGTACTCAGGATGTCGCTCTTCAGCGCTTCGTTATGATATAGGCTTGAGCCTTGCAGCGTATAAGCAAGCGCCATCGTCCTCAGCCTGCCGTACGCCGTCGACACTTGCGCCGAGTCCGTCGTGCTGGTTAGGTCGCTCCACACGTACGTCCGGTTTGCCTCTTTATTCAGCGTATCCCAGAAGCCTGTCGCCTCGCTGTTCGTCACACTGCCCGCCATCTTCGCCAAATTGGCGGCGATATCCGGATCGGCGGGATCATATTCGGTGCCGCCCGTCAATTTGGTCAACCATTTGGCCCGCATCTGCGCATAAGCGGCGAACAGCTCCGGAGACTCCACGCTGACGATGCTGCTGGCCTGGATTGTGCCGTCCGGCGTCGCAACCGTGATCGTCGCGGAGCCGAGCCCGACACCCGTTACGCTGCCGCTAGCGTCCACGGTGGCCACGCTCGGGTTCGACGAGCTCCAGACAACCGTCTTGTCCGGCGCGCTCGCCGGGACGACAGCCGGGCTGAGCGTCACGGAGGACCCCTGCGCCATGGAGAATGCCGTTTGGTCCAGTGTAATTCCTGTTATCCCGTTATATTCCTCCAAACTCATATCATCAAACCATACTTTTCCTTTGCCAGTTTCGAGGAAGGGCTCGACTACCAGCTTCGTTACATTGCTCGGAATCGTCATGAACACCTGCTGCATGGTCCAGTCTTTGGTCCCAAGCAGCTTGGCGGATGCCGGACCGTCACCTACTTTGCTCGTGTTGTAATACTGCGTTCGGAAATACGCACCGGTTCCCGTAACGTTCTCGGTTTTCACCCACACCTTCAGTCTGTAAGACTTGCCTGGCGTAACCGTGAGGACGCTCTGGTTGACAGAGACCCTGCTTGTTGCGAAAGCGTCAAACAAAATCGATTTGCTCCCTTCATGATAAATGGTTGAGTCCAAGGACACCCGCACCGTTTGATTCGGCGCGTTCCCGCTCCCCGTCGGAATCCATAAGCCCCACCCGACCGGTGCGGGAGTCGTGACACCGTTCCAGTTCGCGTCCAGCGTCGTTGTCGTTTGTTCAAAACTTCCATTGTTCAGGAGATTCACGGCAGCTGCCTGCGCTTTCGGATAAGCGCTTTCATAAAAAGGTACGAAGGAAACCAACAGACTCGAAACGATGCTGAGAGATAACAGCTTGCTCATTCTTGGCATACGTACACTCACCTCGTCGATATATTTTCAAGAGTTGACAACCGTTTACGGTGATTAGCCGCTAAGAGGGGCCGTCAGTTGGATGGCCCGCAATGATACAAGAGCAAGTCCCGCAGTACCGGCTCTCCGTCGCTTTCCGTAATTTGAACCTGGACGCCGCTGACATAGACGGCCGGGATGGGAATGATGGCTTTATGCCCGATATGCCGTCCTTCATACACGGTCACAGGCTTGCCGGTCTTTTTCGTCATGATCGTAATCGTGAACCTTCTCACTTTCTCGCCATCCGCCAAATCTTCTTGAAGAACCACATGATCGAGCAAATGAGGCTCTTCTGGCTCATAGATCCACGTATTGTCCATTCGGCTGCACGGCGCCAGCGTACCGACAGGACGATCGAATCGCCGGCGGATCTCCGCCCCGAATTCCAATACCCGCTGCGTGTCCTTAACCGGCAGTCTTCCGTTCCGATCCGGTCCGATATTGAGCAGCAGATTCGCACCGCGTCCTACGGAATGGTAGTACAACCCCATCAGCTCTTCAACGCTTTTCACCAAATGCTCGTCGGCATCGCTGTAGAACCAGTTGGCCCGCAGCTGCACATCACACTCGGCCGGCAGCCACAGCTGTTCGTTCAAGCTTTCTTTGTGCTCACTCAGAATCGAGAATTCCGTGGAATCGACGACGTTCCAGCACGGAATCGGCGCAATGCCGTCCTCATTGCCGACCCACCGGAAATCCGGGTCTCCCATATTGAAAATCAATACATTCGGCTGCATACGGCGAATTTCACCGATGATGCGCGGCCAGTCGTATTCATGACCTTCGGAGCCGCAGCCGTCGAACCAGAGAATATCGATTTCGCCATAGCCCGTTAACAGCTCTGTAATCTGGTTCACGAAATAGTCGTCATACGCCTTCGCATCCTGCGTATAGAAATTCGCCGAACCGTCGAAAGGCGAATAATATAAGCCGGGCTTCACATCGTACTTGCGGCAGGCATCCACGAATTGCCGCACGACATCGCCCTGCCCGTCCTCCCACGGCGTCCCCGCCACCGAAAATTCGGAATACTTCGTCGGCCAATTCGAGAAGCCGTCATGATGCTTGGCGGTCAGCACCGCATAGTTCATCCCCGCCTCCTTGGCGGTCCGAATCCACTGCTCGCAATCCAGACCGTTCGGCTGGAAAGCGGAGAGCGACATCGGCCTTTCGTCGAAATCGACATACCCTTCATAGAAGGTTCGCAGTCCGAAATGCACAAATAGCCCGAATTCCCAATCTTGATACGCAAGCTGTTTGGTCGTGGGAACGGGCTTTGAAGAAGTCTGCATGTCATCCTTCCTTTCTATTCAACTTGCTTTCTTAGCATAATAGAGAGCGTTCATCGCAGGCAATCATCATTTCTTGCATGGCGACAACGTATCCAGAGATAGCCCATTCATAAAAAAAGCCGACGAAGCAAGAAAAAGCTATGGCGTACATAGCCCGATTCACCAAGGTTGTGCGGGCTATGTACACGGGCCGGTCTTATTTCTTCATTTTTTGCTGATACGCTTCGTTGGTCTCTTTGACATGCTGCTGGAAGCTAGGGTCGTCCTTGAACGATTTGACGAATTTATCCCAATCGTCCAATGAATTTTTGCCGATGATGACGTTCACAAGCATGTCGTTCAGCTTCTTATCCCAATCCGCGCCTTTCTCTTGGAACGGCGCCGTCTTCGACAGTCCATAGGTCGGATCCGGAATCGAGGAGATGGCATCGACGACCTTTTTATTCGCCTCATAGATGTCGCTTGGAATGCCGGACATTTTCGCCCGCAAATATTTATCGAAGTACCCCGTTACCCATTGACCGGTCGTATCGCCTGAATATCCTTTTTTCTTGCCTTCTTCGGTTTGCTCGACGAAGCCGTCGGACTTCACTTTGTAGTCAACGTCTTGAGTGCCGTAGACGGCCAGATTATACCCCTCAACCGATGCCGTATAGTCATAAAGCTCAAGTATTTTTTTCAGCTTGGCTTCGTCCACCGATTTTTTATTGATCAGGAACTGTCCGTAGAAGCCGCTCGCCTGCTCATAATAGGCTTTGCCGTCAGGCGCCTTCGGAAGCTCTACGGCAATCAGGTTCGCCTTCGGATTCGCCTTCTGCAGCTCCACGTTATATTTATACGCATCGACGACGTTCGCGATGGCCAGACCCGCTTTCCCGGCGACGAGCATATCCTTGAACTGCGCCGTTTTCAGTACGGGGAAGTCGGGCATGATGCCGCCGGTCTTGAATGCTTTATTCCAGTACACAAGCGCATCCTTGGCTTGCGGTGTCCACCAATACGGGATCAGCGAGCCGTTCTCTTCCTTCCACTTGGTGCCCGCACCGAACATGGACAGCAAGTAGCTTGCCGGGCCCGGCGAGCCTGCCAGTACGGCGCCGTACGTATCCGCTTTGCCGTTGCCGTCGGGATCTTTCTTCGCGAAGGCTTCGAGCACGGCGGCCAGCTCATCCATCGTCTTTGGCGGCTGCATGCCCAGGGTATCGAGCCAATCTTTCCGAATCAGCACAGCCTCATGGCCGTCAAGCGGTCTGACACGCGGAACCGAATACAGCTTGCCTTTGACGGATGCGTTTTTGTACACGTTTTCAGGATACTTGGCCAAGTTCGGGTAATTTTTGATATAAGGCGTCAGATCCCAGAATGCCCCCTGATCGATCGCGTTCAGGAACGCCGGCGTATAGTTGAAATCTTCGACGAATAGCGCATCGGGCAAATCGCGGGAGGCAAGAAGGGCGTTCAATTTCTCCGTAATTTGCGCCGAAGGGATCCAGTTAATTTTCAGATTGATATTGAATTTCTCATTCAGTTTCTTGACTGCTTCCAGCTCGCCCGTCGGAGCGGCGGAGAAGGCCAGCGTCGTTATCGAAATATCCGTCGGAGCGGCAGGCTTGCCGCCGCCTGAGTTCGCGGCTTGCGGCGTCCCCGTTGACGCATTGCCGCAAGCGGCCAAAGCTGTTGACAGCGCTGCGGCCGTCATGATGACTGTCCATTTTTTAACCATTGTTTGCATAGAATGACCTCCCGTTAATCATCTAATCCTATCATGACTGTCTGTGCAGGAAAACTCTGTGTTCAGCAGAACGTGGAAACGCGCATCCCCCCTTTCAATCGTTCGTTAGACGTTAGCGGCAGCGGTCCGCTTATGAATCTAGCCTTTGACGGAGCCGACCATCATGCCTTTGACGAAATATTTTTGAAGGAATGGATACACGATGACAATCGGCAGCGACGATACGACGACAGCGGCCATTTTGATCACTTGCGGCGGCACGGTGCGTTCGCTTTCGATCATGGCGGCCACAGACGGATCGCCCATCTGCGAAGCGGAGATCAGCATCATTTGGAGCAGCACCTGCAGCGGCCGGAGCGCATCGCGGTTAATGTAGAGCACTCCGCTGAAATACGTGTTCCAATACCCGACAGCATAAAATAAACCGAATGCCGCAAGCGCGGAAACCGAGATCGGCAGCATGATGCGGACGAATACGCCGAAGTCGGAGCAACCGTCGATTTTGGCGGCTTCCTCCAATTCGTCCGGAATGTCTTGATAGAAATTTTTCATCAGAAAGACATACCATGCACTCGTTAACGCGGGCAGAATGAGCGCCCACACCGAATCCATCAACCCAAGACGGTCTACGAGCAAATAATTCGGGATCATCCCCGGATTAAAGAGCATGGTCATCAGGATGGCGACGAGGAAAAACTTCTTCCCCTTCAACCGTTTTCTGGACAGCACATAAGCTAGCGCGCTAGTCACGATCAGGCTTAATACGGTCCCGGCCACTGCCAAAAAACCGCTGATCCCCATCGCCTTCATAAAGGCATTGGTCGAGAAAATGAATTCATAAGCAGATAAGCTCCACGTTTCAGGAATCAAAACAAGCGGTTTCGCCAAGTATTCGGACGGGTCCGTAAACGAGATGATGACGACGTACAGGAACGGCAGCAGGGTGGCAAGTCCGATCAATGCTAACAAGGCATAGTTAAGCACATTAAACACGGAAGATCCTAAGCTTTTATGCATATTAGTACAGCCCCTCCTCTCCGAATTTTTTGGCCACTTTGTTGGCGGATACGACAAGAATAAGCCCTACGACCGATTTGAATAGCCCGGCCACCGTCGCATAACCGAATCTTCCCTGCTGAATGCCCACACGGTACGCATAAGTGTCGAACACATCCGCCAAATGCGCAACAGGTCCGCTGCTCATCAAGTAAATTTGCTCGAAGCCTACGTCCATTACCTGGCCGAGGCGAAGAATGAGCAGCACGATAATGGTACCCCGTATGCCGGGAAGCGTGACATTGCGCATTTGCTGCCACCGGTTGGCCCCGTCGATTTGTGCAGCTTCATACAGCTCTGAATGGATGCCGGCCAGTGCTGCGAGGAAGATGATCGTTCCCCAACCCGCTTCCTTCCATATACTCTGAGCCGTAAGCATGCCCCAGAACAAATTCGGCTCCGTCAGAAATTCGATCTTCTCGCCGCCGAACTGAACGATCAGTTGGTTAATCACTCCGCTCGCTTGACCGAAGATCAGAAAGCAGATCCCGACGATAATGACCCACGAAAGAAAATGCGGCAGGTACACGACCGTTTGCACGATTTTTTTGAACAGCAGGCTCCGCACCTCATTAAGCAGAAGAGCTACGATAATCGGAACCGGGAAGAAGAATACGATATTGAGCAGCGAGATCGCCATCGTATTGCGAAACAGCAGCATAAAATCAGGATTCGTAAAAAACTCGTGGAAATATTTGAATCCCACCCACTCGCTGTCCCAAAACCCTAAATAAGGCGAATAATTTTGGAAGGCAAGCAGCAATCCCCACAGCGGAAAATACTTAAAGATGAGGAAAAACAGCAATCCCGGCGCCGCCATCATATACAAATATTTATCGCGCCGGAGCGCGGTCTTCCATTCTCCCGCCCAAGTTATTGCAGCGCGTTCTTCTTGGTTGCCATGAGCTTGATCCCCTGAACGGATCCGCTCCATTCGGCTATGCAGCATAACTCTTCACCCCTCTTCATGTCATTGGCATCTGGCTGCCTTGCTCCTGAAGTGATCGTACATGACGGGGATTCCGTGAACAATGACCAATTCTTGCGTCCGAGCCCGTCCCATGCCAAAAAAAGAGGAACCCCGATGAAACGGGGCTCCTCCCTGCTTAATACACTTTTCTTGCCTAAGTAATTAGGCTGCGGAACAAAAAATGGGCACGCTAATCAGCGGTATCGGTGCCGCGGAATTGTCCTGGCGTGACGCCTGTCATCTTTTTAAACACCCGGATGAAATTCTTGGTCTGATATCCGACCTTCCCGGCAATATCGGCAACGGAAAGCTCGGACGTTCGAAGCAGCTCAATGGATCGTTCAATACGCAGCTTCGTTAAATATTCGATGAAGGACACGTCCATCGTCTTTTTGAACAGCTTGCTGAGGTAGTGCGGGCTTAGCCCGCAAATTTGCGCGCACTGGTCGAGGGACAGATCGAAATGATAATTATCTTCCATATACTGGACGACTTTATGAATAATCTGTTCATGCTCATGATTGTGCTTGCCATGCACGTAAGCGGTAACCGGAGCAACCAACTGCTCCTTGAACCACTGGTTGAGCTCGCGGATCGTGCTGAATTTACGAATTTGCGCATACGGAGCTTCTTCCCCTTCTCCAAACAGGCTTGCTGAATCCAATCCAAGCACATAGGCGGTTCGTATGGCGGCCGTGAGCAGCCGGTAATAGGAAATTTGAATGAGTTCAGGCTTGTGCGTGCCTCCCTGCATGGATTTGGCGAACTCGTCCAGCATCCGCTCCGCCTCGTCCTGCCGGCCGAGCTGCAGGGAATTCTCGAAATGCGATTCGATTTCGATCGGATAGCGGTAATGGTGCTCCGATTCGCTGCCGCCAGCATGCACAATGACCTGATTGTCGCCGACAATGATTCTGGAGCTGACCGCGCGAACCGCTTCCTCGTACAGCTCCGGCACATCCGCGATGAGATCGCTCTGACCGCTCATCCCGATTGTCACCGGCAGCCGCAAATAGTCGGATACGAGGCCGCGAAGCCGCTCGACGAACGATTTGATGTCCGTCTCCCTATCCTCCACGGACTCCTGTTCGCCGAACAGCCAAACGGCTACCTGGTCATTGAGCAGGTTCATGATGATCCCCTTGCGCTGATGAGCTCTTAGCAAATCGTCAATAATATTTTTCACGGCGAAGACGATTAGGTTATGATCGCTTTCCTGGAAACGCGATTGCCGTTCCGGCTGCAGATCGAAGGCAAGCACGAAAATACAGTTGTCCATCCCGACCGGCACTTCATATCTGTGCAGCATGCTCTCCAGCTGCTCTCCGGAGTAATGAAGGAACCTTCCTTGCAGCAGCTGCAAAGCGAAAATCTCACGAATCACCGGCGCTTGATCGCTTAATTGCTGCTGGAGCTCGCTGGCTTCACTGCTCAGCTCCATCCACCTCCGGTGCATAAACCCGACTTCGTCGGTATCGATGTCCTGGCCGTGCTCGCCTTTGACCTGAGAAACCAAATTCTGTATAGGACGATATACCCGTCTTGTCCCCCAGAAGGCAAAGAGCGAGCCTAGCAATAAGCAAATCCCGACGATGATAAGGGTGATGAGCGCAATTCCATTGGATTTGGCATTCAGCTCTTGGAGCGGAACGAGATTAATATACTGCCACTTATTGTATGAAGACGTGATCGGCGTTACCATGTAATCCGTGCCATTGCTGCTATAGGCGAATCGCGGCTCCGCACGGTTATGCGCGACAAGCTCCAATAAGCCGTCCGGAACCGTGCTCCCGGTGCTTGAAGTCACGAGCGCTCCTTGTGCGTTCAGAATATACATTTGCTCCCCGTCATAGCTGATGAAGCGGTCCATCATATTTCTGAACAACGCTTCGTCAATCCGTATGAATAGAAGTCCTGTAGGCTTCTGGGCAAGCAGCGGCACTTTGCTGATCAAGGTAACGCCGCTTTGGTTATAACCGGGGACATTCGGATAAGGTCCGGTGACCCACTTGATCTGATCCTCGGACTCGAGTTCCTTGCTTAGCGCCGCCCGGTCCCCTTCGCCCTCGATTTTGCGTCCGCCATAGAAAGAAGAAATCAAATAGCCTTCGTCAGGCACGTACATCGCCACGTCGCTGACCTCTTGATTGCCGCTCTGCAGGGCGGACAGCTCCCGCGAGATGCTCGAATAGAAGCCTGAGTAATTCGTATTCTTCAACTCAGTGAGATTCGAGCTGAAGAAGCTGCCCAGCAGCATTTGGATGGCATTGTTCTGAATTCGGTCCAGCGTTGCATCCATACTCGAGGATACGTTATTAAGGATGCGGACATTGGATTGGTTCACTTCCCGCTGAACAGCCGCCGCGGAGAATAAATAGCTGCCGGTACCGACAGCCAGCACCGGAACGACCGTAGCGAACAAAGAAAGGATGACCATGTTGCGAAAAAACGTTTTTCGCTGAAAAAAGCGTTTCCAAAAACGCTCGAGCAGGTTGCGCATGATGTACACCTCATAAGCAGATTACTGAGCATTTTATACGGAGACAGGGATTTAAGCAAGAAAAAAGAAGAAGACTGTCTACGTGAGACAGCCCTCCTCAGGGTTCTACTTCATTAACATTCGGCACCGGTCATTTCGTTGGTGAAGAACCTTTTGTACTCTTTGGGCGTCAGCTTCGCCGCTGACTTGCCCACATAGTGGTACTGCAAGGCCCGCCGTCGCTTGGACGAAAGATTGTAAGGGGTTCCATGCTTCAGCAAGCCGTGGAATAAAAGAAGGCCCCCCGGCAATAGCGGCACCGCCACATCCTTCTCGACCGCTACATGCGCATCGCACAGCTGCCAATCGCGCACCGCATAATGCGGTGTCGCCCCGTCCGCCTGCGAGCCCGGGATGACGTGCATGCAGCCGTTGTCCAGCGCCGCCTCGTCCAAGGCGATCCACACGCCGACGACTTGCTTATCGTAGGCCAGATTCCCGTAGGCCATGTCCTGATGCCATGGCTTCTCGCCTCCGCCATGCGGCGGTTTGAGCAGCGCCATGTCCTGTACGAGCAGCGGCTCATCGCCCAATATATCTTCAACGGCGGCCATAATCGCCGGATGATAGGCGATCCGGCGCAGCCGCTCGTCGCCGTCCACGAATTCGTGCACCTTCCGCACGGCCAGCTCGCGTTCCTCCGGCGTCCTCAGTTCGCTGCTTGGCTTCGTGAACTGGATTTGCGCCCCTTTGGCATCGACGAAAATGAGCTCGTGCAAGGCATCCTTGGCCGACTGTATCTCATCCTCATTCAGCACATGCTCGACGGCCATGAATCCGTCCATGCGGTACCGGTTCAACGGCTCAGGTCCCCATTCTCCGAAGCCTTGCAGCTTATCCGCAATCCGGTCGTACCTGTACAGTTCTGCCGAGATTTCTTCCGGCGTGCTCGCTTTCGCCATAAGCCTCCCGTCCCTTCCATTTAACTTATTTGCAGGATTATAGCTTTATTATAGATACGGATCATAGTAAAATAAATGCATTAAAGCACTGGACGGTTTGCACTATTTTACATAAGAAAGCAGGGATCGTGATGTCGACGTTCACAGTGCGTGAGCTCGTTCTCGGCGATTATTTCGGCAAGGTGGTATGCGAGCCCAATTGGAGATGGCACCGCGCCCACAAGCCGTTTCATGACTTTGATCTGTGGTATGTATGGGATGGCGAAGGCGAGGTAACCTTGAACGGCACGGAGCGAAAGGTCGGTCCGGGCGATTGCTTTCTATTTCGGCCTGGAGATTTTACGAGTGCCGCTCACAATCCGCACAAGCCGTTAACCGTTACTTACATCCATTTTGCGGTTCAAGGGAACACTGGTGATCAGGGAAGTAAGATCGAGGATGCCATTATCCCGCTTCCCTCCCACGTGCATTTCGACTCCGCCGAAGCCTATGAGTCCTATCTGGACCGTTTTATCCATGTCAGAATGAGTGGAGCCTATGGCTCCCATGAGGAAGCGGTCATGCTGCTGAAGCTTCTGCTGCTGCTGTTCGAGCGTCAGGCTCCGGCTAATCAGGCGCTTGGTGATACCGCCCGGCGTTCGATGCACAAGGTGATGACCGACGTCGCCGCGCACATCATGCAGGACCCCGGACATCCTTTCAGCATCGCGCAATTGGCCAAGCTGGCCCATCTTTCCCCGCGTTACTTCTCAATTAAATTCAGAGAGATCATGGGACAATCCCTTGAATCCTTCATTATCGATAAAAGAATCGAACGCGCGACCTATTTGCTCAAGCTCGGCATGACCGTCAACGAGGTTGCGGAGGCGCTCGGCTATCGCAGCATTTATTTTTTTAGCAGACAATATAAAAAAGTAACCGGGAAAGCGCCGTCGGCGATGCGTTCTTGATTCGTTTATGCTTTGGAATCTATTGCGGATCATGATAGAATGTATGTTTACAGCATCAAGTGCTAATTCATCCGGGAAGGTTAAGGTCATCATGAGTTCTTCAAATTTACTGCGTTCATTCAATTTTTTGTATTTTGCGCTGCTGGCCATGTTCGTTTCGTTCCTGCCGGTTTATCTCGACGCGCAAGGGCTGCCGGCCTCCAAGATCGGCCTGATCATCGGAACGGGCGGGATCATTACTATTTTCTCGCAACCGTTATGGGGCATGATCAGCGACAAAACCAAAACCATCAAGAAAGTCATGCTGCTGCTGCTGGTCTGTTCCACGTTAGTTGGGTATTTCTTGTATACATCGAACAGCTTCATCGTGCTCTTGCTGTTTACGATGTTTTTGTATTTCTTCTTAATGCCGCTGGACCCGCTTACGGAAAGCTTGAACTTTCAAACGGCGGAAGCCAATGGCGTCAGCTACGGCTCTATTCGTACGTTCGGCGCAGTGGGTTATGCCGTCATGTCGCTCGCCGTCGGGTATGCCATTCAGTATCTAGGGCTGAATAGCCTCGGCTTGTTATTCGCCGGGATCGGCCTCATTTCACTTGTCATTTGCCTGGCTCTTCCCGATGCCCCAGTCACCGGAAAACCGATTACACTGAAGAGCTTACAGAATTTCCTAGGAAATAAAGAAACGATTTGGTTTATGGTGTTAATCTTTATTGTTGCCGTTCCTCAGCGGATTAATGATACCTTTCTTGGCGTTTATATCCGCAACTTAGGCGGCAGCCCGGACCTTGTCGGACAAGCATGGTTTCTAGCGGCGGGCAGCGAAATACTCGTCTTCGCCCTGAGCTTCTGGTGGCTGCGCAAAGGCAAGGAGCTTGCCATCATCGCGTTCTCGGCGCTGTTCTATTTCATTCGCTTCTTCCTGTCCGCATGGATTACCGAACCTCATGCTCTCGTCTATTTGCAGCTGCTGCAGATGTTCACGTTCCCGATTTTCTATTCGGCTGCGATTCAATATTTGTACCGCATTGTGCCTGAAGAATGGCGGGCTACCGGACAGACCGTGCTTGCTCTGCTGTTCTTCGGTGTATCCGGTATCGTCGCCTCCTATGCCGGCGGATGGTTCTATGAGGTATTCGGCGGACAGTCGCTCTATCTCTGCATTTCTATCATGTCCTTCGCCGGTTTGGCCTTCAGTCTCATGCTGCGCCTAGTCTATGGAAAAGCAAAGATGGCAGCCTGAACATTTTCTGATACAATGATAGGAATAGAAGAACGGGGGCTGCATCATGGATTACATTGTGTTAGATATCGAATTTAACGGCCGGAAATTTGCCAGCGAACTGCCGATGGAGGTTATAGAAATCGGGGCTGTCCGGTTGAATGAGGCGCTTCAGCCTGTCGATGAATTCGCGGCGTTGATCAAGCCGGTCTACTTCTCGAAGCTGAACGGATTTATTAAGAAGAAAACGGGCATCCCGCAGGAGGATATCGATAAAGCCGCCGGCTTTCGCAAAGTGATCGCCGATTTCATCCACTGGCTCAACCGCAGCGAGCAATTCCTCCTCATCACATGGGGAGGCGAGGATCTGAAGCGCATCGTCTACGATACGCGGATGCACAAACTGGATGATTCCTATTGGATGAATGCCGACTATTTCGATTTATTGAAGGGATACATCCGCTACAAAAATGTAACGAACGACGTAAGCGTCGAGGCGGCGCTGCTCGATCTGGAGATCGCGGCGGAAGGGGCCGCGCACCGGGCTTTGGATGACGCACGAATGACGTCACTCGTGTTCCGCGCCGTCTTCGACAAGCTGGATTTCGCCCGGAAGCAGCAATACGTCGACGTATATAGCAATGCGAGAGAACGGAAGCTGCTCAAGACGGCGATTCGCACGATAACGGCCCAGAAGCAGGTGCCGACTTGGGAGCTCATTCAAGAGCATTATTTTACGGACAAGATGGCGCTTACCGATCCGCGGAAAATTGCCGAGCTGCAAGCGTTGTTCGATACGGAGATGGCCAAAGTGAAGCCAAGCGCTAAGAAGGCGCCTGTACAATAAACGGACGATCCGCCGCTGCCGGCGGCACCAAAAAAAGCCAATCCTCGTGACATGTGAACATGTCCGGGACTGGCTTTTATTATAACTGATCGACGCCCAAGCGATTGCGGAACGCTAGAGACGGGAGTGCATCCTGTTCATTGCGCTTCGATCCATGTTGTTGAAGAGAAAGCAATTTCCCCGTCAACTCGAAGAACCATTGTTCGTCTCTGACGGCCAAAGCGACATCAATCAAGCTTTTCACCTGCTCCTCGAGATCCAGAGAGCTTACTGGCAGTTTTTTGACATCCTGCGTACTTACTTCCATGACTTTTCCAATCGTTGATTCACGGTCGGATGCAATCACGTAAATACGAGTCATACCTCCAAGCACATCAATGGATTCAACATAACCGTGCAGCATTTCATCTTGATTCGTGGTGG
Organism: Paenibacillus sp. MAHUQ-63; assembly: GCF_028765165.1. Taxonomy (GTDB): domain Bacteria; phylum Bacillota; class Bacilli; order Paenibacillales; family NBRC-103111; genus Paenibacillus_E. The sequence continues at coordinate 274,853 of NZ_JARADB010000003.1, forward strand.
CCATAACCCAATCACTGATTTGATAGTTCATCATCCAACACCGCCTTAGCGTTATTTTGTTCAACTTCTATACTGTAATTATAATTGTTACAGTAAGAATTGTCAATGCGGTATATGTTGAATTCCCTATGTTGTTCGCGGCTCCGCACACTATACTCCAATTATGACTCTTCCAATCTTCATTTATTCACCTAGCGATCCTATTCTATGAATTTTTTTTCATACAATACGAAATTTACTTTATAACCTCCACTATTTATACTAAGAAGGTTATTAGTTACTCCATTTTTAGCAAGGAGATCAACCATGAGTGCCTCTCCCCTTTTACATGATGAAGATTGGTTGAAGCTGTTGGCGCATGTCGCCGAAGCTTATACGGATGTGACCCTTAGCCGGGGATTTACTTCTTTTAAACAAGGTCAGGTCGTGTCCCTCAGTATGGCGGAAGCGCGGATGGTGCAGGCCAAGGTCGATGATTCCGACTCATACCGCGTAACGCTTGATCTGGATCAGCTTGCCGCAAGCCGGTGCACGTGTCCGGTTGGGCGCTCTTGCAAGCATTTGGCCGCCGTGATGATGGAGCTGGGGGATCGTCTGGGGTACCCGGCTGCGCACATCATGAATGCCAAAATGCATATGAAGCGCGCCGCAGCAGCAGCCTCATCCGAGTCAGCGATCCTGGAGCTGCCGAACTTGCCTGTTTCCGCCTGGCAGCAATTTCTCGACAACCTGACAATTCAGTTCAAGCCCGCCTTGGATCAAGGCAGCTATGTACTCCAGCTGCGCAATCATTTGGCAGCGTTAAGCAAGTATGACATCCCGTTCTCCGCGCAGGACCGTGCCTTCTTCGAATTGCATCAGGAGCTGTTCCTGCTCCGTAAAATAAAGAGCTCAAGCTCCCATAGCGCCAGCTTCTTCACATCGTCAACCATCTACAAGGTCTATGACGATATTATGACCTGGCTGAAAGCGAACGTACTGCGATTATCTCTGGAGCAATCCGGAGATCGGCTGACCTCGACCCTTGCTTATATCCGCCAGCAAATGGCCGAGCAAACCGGTCACAGCTACCAGGATTTCGGCATTTACACGGCACTCTGGACAGCGTGGCGCAAAGCCGACGGCACTGCGGCGCATGTTCACGCCCGGAAGGAGCTTGAAGCCTGGCCCTCTGCATCGACGCCTTCGCTTCATGCGGCGAACACGTTCCTGTTGCTTGTGGCGGATAAACCGAACGATGCATGGTCATTCTTCGAAGCGGCTCCGTCCTTCAAGGACACGCCCGCTTATCTTTTTGTAAGCTTCTTCGATTATATGATTGAATCCCGCCGCTACGCGGATCTGATAGACTGGCTTAAGAAATCGAACGAATTCTTCAGCAATCCGCGCACCCGGGAACTCGATACTTATGCGAAATATTGGCAGATCGCTATCCAGCACGTCCCGCAAGGGGAAGGCGAGATGTGGCAGGCGCTGGAAGCTCTGCTGCCTCGCTCGTTCTGGCTTATCGAGAAGCTTCTGTACGAGCGGGGCAACTGGAAAGCATGGCTGGAAATGCAAATTTCCCAGGGGCGCGATCCGCTCTTTCACCGTGTCAGCGTGCTGCAGCCGATTGAGAAGGAACAGCCGCAGCTGCTGCTGCCCTACTATCATCAAGCGGTTCATCATTATGTCGGCCTGAAGAACCGCCACGACTACAAAGCCGCGGTTAAACTGCTGAAACGGCTGGGGAAGGTATACAAAAAATTGAAGCAGCCCGAACGCTGGGCGGCCTTCCTCGACGGTTTCGCGGACCGTCACAGCAGGCTGCGTGCTCTGCAAGAGGAACTGAAGAAAGGAAAACTGCTCGAATGAACGTCATTTTGCACGACTTGACCCTACATATCACGATGACCGATCGCGGCGACGCCCTCATCTGGGGTGAACTCGACGGACGTGAAGCACCGGGCGAACAGCTGCGAAATCTGCTGTTTGCCTGGCATGAGCCGTCCTATTACGGCACTACGCTGGAGCTGCGGCAAGCCGGCGAGCTGACCGTCGTTGTGCTTCCGGCGGAAATGGTTCTGCCGTATTTCGCCGAGCCTGCGTTCATGGGCATCATGCAGATGAACGAAGGGAATGCCGCTGCGACCGTTCTGCTCGCCGCCGCTCCCCTGCTCTATCAGGAAGCCGTCGAGGGGCGTTACGTGCCCAGCTTGCAAGACTTTCGGAGAGGAACGTTAGGCTGGTCATGGGACACGGAAGCGGAAGCGTTACGAGCGTTGGATTGGTCGACACTCCGGCACGTCGAGGGACTCGGCTCCGGAGCGGAGGGCCTTCGGGCCGCCTTCTCCGCCGCTGTCTCCGCCAAACATTACGCGGACGAAGCCGCCTTGTCCGATTTGCGGAGGGACTACCCCGCTTTGTTCCAACAAGGCGCGGCCCTAACCGGCATGACCGAGGAGGAATGGCTGTCCTCGCTGGGCTGGCGGCCGGACACGGCGCCGTTCCGCCCTGCGCTGCAGCTCCTGGAGCCGGACGAAGAAGACGACACTTGGCGGCTGCGCCTTGTGCTGCAGGACAAGCAGGATGGCTCGGTGCTTGCGCCGATACGGCTCACCAAGGAGGGCAGCGCCATCGGCACATGGGACAGCTCCTGGAGCCCCTATGTGCGTGAGCGTTCTGCCGGCTGGGCCGCGCGGCTGTCCGAAGCGCTGCCTAGCGGCAGCAGCGGCGAAGAGCTGCTGGCGGGGCCACTGAGCGACGAAGAAGCTTGGCGCTTCCTGACGGCCCACAGCCGCTTCCTGCTGGACGGCGGCTGGAACGTCATGCTGCCCGGCTGGTGGGAGGCCGCCTCCAAACGCAAACCGCGGCTGCGCGCGAAAGTCTCTTCCGAAGCCGGAGGCAAGGGCCGCTCGCTCTTCGGCGTGCACGCCTTAGTCGACTTCGACTGGCGCATCGCGATCGGCAACGCCGAGCTGAGCGAAAGCGAATTCGCTGCGCTGCTATCCAGGAATGAACGCCTGATCCGCTTCCGCGGGCAATGGGTATATCTGGACCCTGCGCTGCTCGAACAGATCCGCAGGCTGATGGCAAGCGTCGACCCGCAGGAAGGACTGTCCCTGCTTGACATATTCCAGCTCCACCTGCTGCGGGAATCCGAGAAAGACCCTGCGCCGAATGGCAGCCGCCAGGAAGAGGATGACGCGGAGGATGAGGCTAGAATACAGCTCGAAGTCGAGCTTAACGCGCATCTGATGGGGCTTATGCGGCAGCTGGCACAGCCTTCGGAGCTGGAGGAAATTCCGGTGCCGGCCGGACTGCGGGCAGAGCTGCGCAGCTATCAGCGGGAAGGCTTCACCTGGCTGACCTACTTGCGCAAGTTCGGCCTTGGCGCCTGCTTGGCCGATGACATGGGTCTCGGGAAGACGATCCAGTTCATCACTTATTTGCTGCACCATAAACCGGAATCGGAGCAGCCGGCGCTGCTCATTTGCCCTACCTCCGTATTAGGCAACTGGCAGAAGGAGCTTGCGCGTTTCGCGCCTGAGCTGCGGGTTTTGTTGTATTACGGCAAAGGACGTCTGAGCGGCGAGAAGCTTGCGGAAGTACTGCAGCATACCGACATCGTGCTGACCTCGTATACGACGGCGTTGATGGAACAAGAAACTTTGCAGGAGACCGTCTGGAGCTCGCTCTGTCTCGATGAAGCCCAGAACATCAAGAACGCCCAGAACAAACAATCGGCCGCAGTCCGTTCGCTCAAGGCGAAGCACCGGATTGCTTTGACGGGAACGCCGATCGAGAACCGGCTGTCGGAGTTGTGGTCGATCTACGACTTCTTGAATCCCGGCTATCTCGGGACCCAGCGCGGCTTCCAGCATCGCTTCGCGAACCCGATCGAGAAGCATCAGGACGAAGAACGTACGCAGCAGCTGCAGAAGCTCGTCAAGCCGTTCATGCTCCGCCGGAAAAAGAAAGATCCCGCGATCCAGCTCGATCTGCCGGACAAGCAGGAGATGAAGGTCTATATTCATTTGACCGCCGAACAAGGCGCTCTCTATGAACAAGCCGTCAAGAATCTGATGGAACGCATGCGGCAGCTCGAAGGCATGGAGCGCAAGGGCGCGATCCTGTCAGCTCTGACCCAGCTGAAGCAGTTGTGCGATCATCCCGTCCTGCTGACGAAGGAAGCCGGGCTCACCGAAGAAAGCTTGCTGGCAGAGAGCAGCCGCGATGCTTTCATCCTGCGGTCAGCCAAGCTGGAACGTTTGGTCGCTATGGTCGGCGAGCTTCGCGATGAAGGCGACTCCTGCCTGATCTTTACGCAGTATGTCGGCATGGGCCGTATGCTGGCCGACATCCTCCAGGCGCAGCGGGGCGAGCCGGTCCTGTATTTGAACGGCAGCACGCCGAAGCAGGAACGCGACAAGATGATCGACACCTTCCAAGCCCCGGACGGACCGGGTATCTTCGTGCTGTCGCTCAAGGCCGGCGGCGTCGGGCTGAATCTGACTGCCGCCAATCACGTGTTTCACTTTGACCGGTGGTGGAATCCGGCGGTGGAGAACCAAGCGACAGACCGTGCATACCGCATGGGGCAGACGCGGAACGTTCAAGTACACAAGTTCATTTCCTTGGGGACGCTGGAGGAGAAAATCGACGACATGCTGGAAAGCAAAATGAGCCTGAGCGAGAACGTCATCTCCACTTCGGAGGCATGGATCACAGAGCTCTCCAATGACGAGCTGCACGACCTGTTTGCTCTCCGCAGAGAGTGGTAAGGCTTACCTGCAAGCAGGATTTGTGGTAAGATAGCGAACGAGAAGTTACAGAAAGGATGACGTATCACCGTGTCTCGTATCATTCAAGTCGATGAACGCCCCTCCATAGGCGAAAGCATCCCCCTCAGCCTGCAGCATCTGTTTGCGATGTTCGGCTCCACCGTGCTGGTTCCGATTCTGTTTCATGTGGATCCCGCCACGATTCTGCTTATGAACGGAATCGGCACACTGCTTTATATTTTGATAACCAAAGGGAAAATTCCCGCCTTTCTAGGGTCAAGCTTCGCCTTCCTATCGCCGGTTTTCGTCGTCCTTGGTTCCAAGGGCTACAGCTCGGCGTTAGGCGGCTTCCTCGTGGTCGGACTCATCTTTACGATCATCGCCATCCTCATCCGTTTTGTGGGAACGCGCTGGATCGATGTGGTATTCCCTCCTGCGGCGATGGGCGCCATCGTGTCTGTCATCGGACTGGAGCTTGTGCCTACGGCCGCATCCATGGCGGGAATCATCGGCCCGGCCGATGCCAAGGAAGCCTGGAGCCCCGATATGACGGCGATCACGGTATCCATTTTCACATTTTTAGTCGGGGTGATAGGTTCCATCGTCTTCCGCGGATTGCTCAAGGTCATTCCGATTCTTGTCGCCATCGTGCTGGGCTATGTCCTTGCAGCATGTCTGGGACTTGTGCATGTGCAAGAAACCTGGAACGCCGCCCAATGGTTCCAACTCCCGACGTTCACAACTCCAACCTTCGATCTGGCGAGCATCTTGATCATCGCACCCGCCTCGCTGGTTGTCATTGCGGAGCATATCGGACATCTGATCGTAACGAGCAATATGGTGGGCAAAGATTTGTCCAAAGATCCTGGGCTCAGCAGATCGCTGCTCGGTAACGGTATCTCCACGATGCTGTCCTCCCTCGTCGGCTCCACACCGAATACGACTTACGGGGAGAACATCGGGGTTATGGCCATCAGCCGGGTATACTCCGTCTGGGTCATCGGCGGCGCGGCCGTCTTCGCGATTGTGCTGTCGTTTGTCGGCAAAATTTCCGCGCTGATTCAGACGATCCCAACTCCGGTAATGGGCGGGGTATCCCTGCTGCTATTCGGAATCATTGCCGCTTCGGGCATTCGGATGCTCGTCGAAACGAAGGTCGACTATGCGAAGCCGGTTAATATGATTCTAACGACGGCCGTGCTTGTCATCGGACTTAGCGGCGCGGCGCTGAAGCTGGGGCATTTCGAATTGAAAGGGATGGCTTTGGCGACGATTGTGGCCATTGTGCTCAGCTTGTTCTTCAAGCTGCTCGACATCTTGAAGCTGTCTAACGAATAAACGGAAAACCTAGCGAAGATCGTATTTCACGATCCCGCTAGGTTTTTTTGGCTGCAATTAATGAAGTCCTTCCAACGCAACCTCGCGCTTGCCTTCCTCTGCCGGCTTGAACTGCTGCTGCCCGCGGCGCAGGAACAAGCCCAGGAAGATGCCGCCGACGGCGATAAAGAGCATCACGCGGAATGTATAGCCGAAGGCCTCCGGCGCTACGGCCAGCATCGCTTTCGTCATATCCGCGGGACCCGCGATGGCCAGCTGCTTCTCCGCAATCAGCGTGGTGACGCGCGAGGACAGGATTGTCACAAGGGTAGCCACCGCGAAGGAGTTGACCACCTGCTGCATAGCGCTCGTGAGCGACGTAACCCGGCTGACAAGCTCCTGCGGAGCCTTCTTGATCAGATGCGAATTCAGCGGCATCATCATGAGGCCCATGCCGGCGCCGGCCATAATAAGCGGCAGCAGCAGATCTTTGCCCTCGGTCGTCAAGTCAACGTGCGAATATTGATAAATCGCGCCGGAAACCAGCGTGAGGCCGGCAACGACCAGCCAACGAACGCCGATTTTGTCAAACAAATAGCCGCCGACCGGCATCATGAGACCGGATGCGATCGCCTGCGGGAACAGCGTCAGACCGGTGTCGAACGCTCCATACCCGCGGGCTTGCTGCAGAAATTGCGGCAGCAGGAAAATCGCCCCGAACAGGGAGAACTGCAGCACCCATTGCACGAAAATACTGAATGAAAAGTCAACGGACTTGAAGATGCGCAGCTCCAGCAAAGGAATTTTCGCTTTCAGTTCCACGATGATGAATGCGATTAATGCGACCGCACCGACGAGGATACCGCCAATCGTGTTCACCGAGGTCCAGCTTTCGGCACCTTGTGTAATCCCGTAAGATAGCGCAGCGAATGCGATCGGTCCGAGAATCATGCCCGGCAAGTCGAACCCGGCCACAGCTTTCCGCCCTGCCGCCGGCAGCTTCCACAAACCGAAAATTAGACTGAAAATACCGACAGGCAAATTAATGAGAAAGATCCAGTGCCAGGAATGATATTCCACCAGCCAACCGGACAAAATAGGTCCGATTGCCGGCGCCAGCAGGATCGGCACGCCGAGCATCCCCATGACCTGGCCGATTTTGTTCGGCGGGCTCAGACGATACACATACGCCATGGCGACAGGCATCACGAAGCCTCCGCCCAAACCTTGCAAAATACGAAAAACGATCAACCACTCCGCGCTGTTCGGTGTGGCACATAATACGGACGCAACCGTGAATAGCACGACGGAAGTCAAGAACACCTGCTTGGCGCCGAAACGGTCGGACAACCAGCCTGCGAGCGGAATGACTGCGGCGGTAGCCAGCATATAGCCGGTAACCGTCCATTGAATGGTCGGCAGATCGGTCTGGAAATCGACGACCAGCTTCGATAAAGCGACATTCATGGCCGTCGAATCCAGGATGACCATGAAGATCCCCGAGATGATGGCGATGAGCGGTACTAAAATACTTGTCATCTTGAATTCCGGCTGGGGTGCGCCGGATGTTGACGGTTGACTCAATTTTAACGCCTCCTTCGACAATTTCGCGTCTCTCATGTTACAATGAGAACGGACAATTGTCCGCAATCCACATAATACGGACAATTGTCCGCAATGTCAAATATATCTTTTTTGTTAAGAATCGTTAGTCCGGGAGGAACCCACATGAAACAGCCAGAGAACGATGAACAATCCTTATACGATCTTGATATAGACGCTAGTCCCGCCTGCGGACGTCGCGAGGAACGCGATTCGGAATATCGCCGCCGCATCCTGACATCGGCCCGGGCGCTTTTTCAAACCCATCCGATTGAGAACGTCACCATGCATCAAATCGCCAAAGAAGCCGGCGTCGGCCAAGGCACGCTCTACCGGCGCTATGCGCATATCGGCGACGTGTGCAGCGATTTGCTGCGCTCGTCTACGACACAGTTCCTCAATTCGATGGAAGCCGATCTGTCCGCACCTATGCCGGGCGTAAGCCCGCTTCAGCAACTGCGGCTCGCCATCGTCCGCATTATTGACTTCGTCGAAGAGAAAGCGCCTCTGCTCGCGACTGTGGTGTCCATGCACACCGATAAGCGCAGCTTTTCCCTGTACAAAAAGCCTTTCTTCCTGCGGCTTCATCACTTGATCACTCCGCTGCTTGCCCGTGCGATCGAGCAAGGAGAGATGGAACCGCTCGATGTGACCCTTACCGCCAATACGATTCTGGCTTCCGTTGTTCCGGATCACTACTTATATCACATCGAAGTGCTCGGATATACCAAAGAACAGTTCATCGACGGTATTTGCCGGCTTTTCGTGAAAGGACATTAGGTCATGAAGACAAGCATGAATGCGAGCGAAAGAACGTTCTGGAAGAAATATCTCGCCAAAGCGAAGCTTGATTTATCTTACGCCGCCTATACCAAAGTCCAGCGAACCTGGCAGGATGAGAATCCTGCCTGTCCGTTTAACCGGCTGTATTTTATTCGCGAGGGCGAAGGCTACGTGAAGATCGGCGGCAAGACGTATTACCCCAAGCCTGGCGAGCTGTACCTGCTTCCTGCCGGAAGCGATCAAGCGTACGGCACGATAAGCGATCATACCTTCGGCAAATATTGGTGTCATTTTACGGCCAAAATCGGCGATTTGGATCTGTTCCAATTGATGCAGACGAACCCCTGCATTCAAGTTCAAGATCCGGCGGCGCTGGAAGCGGCGTTCGAGCAGCTCATCGCTTTCCGCCAAAGCGACAGTCTGACGTCGGAATTCAGAGCTTATTCCGTTCTGCTGACCTTTATCGCCGACTTTATCGAGCAGAACAAATTCGTCAAGCTGAACCTGACGTCCACGCCGACCTATGAGAAGATGAACAAAGTCCTGCATTACATGGAGCAGCATCTCGCCGAAAATGTGTCCGTCGATGACCTGTCGCGCATTGCGCACTATCATCCCAATTATTTTATCAATGCGTTCAAACAATTTACCGGCTACTCACCCATTCAATATATGAACCATCTGCGTTCCGAGAAAGCCAAAGACTTGCTGATGACGACGGAGCTAAACGTCTCGCAAATTGCCGATGCGCTCGGCATGGAATTATCGTATTTTTCCCGCATGTTTCGTGAACAAACCGGCTTCAAACCGACGGCCTTTCGCGATTTGAAGCCGAAAATGCAAGAGCGAGACGATTTGTCTCCGGGTGATGGGATGTGAGGATGCTAGGTTGGGGTGAAGTGAGTTACGTTGGGTGAGGCGGGCTAACTTTTTGGCGAGGTGTGCGACTTTCGGATGAGGCGGGCTACTTTTTGGCGAGGTGTGCGACTTCGGATGAGGCGGGCTACTTTTGGCGAGGTGTGCGACTTTGGGATGAGGTAGGCTACTTCTGCCGAGGTGTGCGACTTCGGATGAGGCAGGCTACTTTTGCGTAGTATGCGGCTCATGTTAGAAGTAGACGTAACTTCTCCCACTATTTTTGCTCAATGACGCCTTCGGGGAGGTAACAACTGGATATTCTCCCGTTAATTTCGTGGAAAGTGCCGCGTGCTGATCATCAGGCGCTAATTTAGCTGGAGGAATTCCTGTTATTCATCCCGCGAGCCCATTGAACTGTTGAAATAGCAGGAGTTTTTCCAGGTATTTTATGCGTAACTGGAATTCCTCCCTCTATTTCTGTTCAATGACGCCTCCGGGGAGGTAACAACTGGATTTTCTCCCCGACCGTACCGACCGCCAAATTGTATATGAAAAATCATATACAATTATCGTAGCAAAGGTAAATCGAGCTAATTGTATATGAAAAATAGGTTACAATTTAGTATTTACAACGAATTCTGCTATTTCTATTACAAAAATCATACACATTCACGACTAAAGTGATAGTGCATTGACCATCGGTTATGCAATCGGAGTGTATTGCTACTTGCGTGTGTAGGCTGAGGAATACGCCATCGAGAGGCATATCCAGAAGTGTGCTGCTATGGTGTACGCCCAACATAAGAAAAAGGACCTTCCCCTAAGGAAGGTCCTTTCAACTCGTGCTTACGGATAAAACGTGCTCGCTTTGGTCGTCGTAGAGCACCAGCGGTTGTTCAACAGGAATTTGATGAGCGAGTTCTTCGCCCGCTCCGTGCCGATATAATTCAGCGACTCAGCAGCGTGCGCACGGACGTACCTGTTCTCGTCATCCAACGCGGCGATCAATTGCGGCACGGCTGGCTCCGCGGATGCGCCTAGGCGGGACAGCGATAAGCTGGACATAAAGCGCACTTGCGCGTTGGCGTCTTTGAGGCCGCGCTCCAAGCCTGCGACAATGAGGTCCACCGGTGAGTCCATGAAGCCTAGCGCGTCCACGACAGCGCTGCGGACTTTATCCTCCGGATGGTCCAGCAGCTGCGTCAAAGCGGGAACGGCTCCCGACGCCAGCTTGCTCAGCTCGCCCAACGCAAACACGGCATGTGTAACCGTATTCACATTGGCATGCCGAAGTGCTGCGGTAAGACCGTCAACCGCCTCGCTTCCTGCAACCGACAATCCGTAGGCGGAAATGCGCGAAACATGATCGTCTTCGCTGGCTAATCCCTCCAGCAGCACATCGATACCGGCTTGCCCTCTGCGAGCCAAATCGTAAGCTGCATTGATTGCGTTCGTTTCCGAAGCGTGAAGAGTTTCTGCCAACTGTTGGATTTCCTGCGGATCCGATGAACCGGTTCCTGCCAAACTGCACAGCTCCCCGGAAAGCCAGTTCCACGTTTCTTCCCACATCAGATCGTGATCTCCCATCGGAGCCAGTAAGTTAGCCGGTCTCTTCCACGCGCGCTCCTGATTGTTCCAGCTTGGCGCTTTCGGCAGCTCTGTGCGCATGAATTCGAACTTCAGCATATAACGGGGCTGTCCCAAAATATTCGGTGTGGAACGATGCCAAATATCATAATGAATGAGCGCGAACGTTCCCGCTTCACCGCTTGCCAGCACTTCGCCCGGGTGCTCATTGGATTCGAAGGCGCGTTTCTGATGATTTTGCGTGCCTGGCATAATGCCTGTAGGACCCAATTCCGCCGGCGTGTCCTGCGGGAAATACATAATCATCGCCCAGTTCGGGTGGTGATTGCGCACGCGGTCATAGCCCCAATAGCTGTCTTTGTGCCATCCGCCTGCTGTAGGCAGCGCGTTAAAGTGTCCATGTCTGTGCGCATGCATCATATAGTTCGGCCCCAGAACGCTCGTTAAAGCGCCGGTGACGACCGGATGATCGAATACTTTCTGCAGCTCACGAATTCGCGGCAGCAAGTTGTTGCCGGGATTCCCCTCCTCGGCATAAACGGTATTTAACTGATCGAGGAGATTCGCATGGAAAGCGCGGGAAAAATCGGTTTTCAGAATTAGCACACCATTCGTAATAAATTCTCTCATTTGCTCGTCTGTCAACAAAAGCGGTTGATTTTCTTGCATAGCTCCTGCCTCCTTGGCGTGTAGGGAATGTGATAGCTTTACCCTTATTATAAGAGCGACGCTGCCGATACTTAATACACATTCTTAATCAGAGCTAGCACAAAACTAAGATAGAATCATGCCAACCTATAAATAGATGGTTTATAAAAGTAACCTATTAAGCTGCCGCTAAGTATTATTTTGCTGTATAAATTTGTTTCACGTTATCATCTTAATCTTGTGCTAACTTGCATGAGAAAAGTTCTTCTCCTCCCCTCCCTGCGCTCCTTAAACTAAATAGGAATATGCATGCATGAAGGAGGCCCACATGATGGCGCAACACTTTAAACAAGGCACCGACAGTCTTGTCATGAACGCGAAGGACGATGTCGCAACCGTTCTCCGCGATGTGAAGAGCGGTGAATCGATTCATTTTATGAAAGAGGATAGTTTGCAAAAACTCCCCGTACGCGATATCGTCCCATTCGGGCATAAGGTCGCGACCCGCTTCATCCGCCAAGGGGCCATGGTCTACAAATACGGCGAAATTATCGGCCGGGCGAACCGGGACATTGAAGCGGGCGAGCATGTCCACGTCCATAACATTGAAGGAACGCGGGGCCGCGGCGATATGGCCGGCAAGAAGGAGTGTGGGGCATGACGACGATCATGGGATATGAAAGAGAGAACGGGGATATCGGCATTCGCAATCATTTGATTATCATTCCAACTGTCATTTGCGCCAATCATGTCTGCAATCGGATCGCCCAAATGACCCCGGGCGCAGTCGTTATCCCCCATCAACACGGCTGCAGCCAGATCGGGGACGACAAGAGCAGAACGTTCGACGTGCTTGCCGGAACAGGGAAAAATCCAAATGTCGGCGCAGCGATCATCGTCAGTCTGGGCTGCGAGGTGATCGATCCCGCGGCTCTGGCCGAGGCGATTGGCGCAACAGGCAAGCCGGTCGAGGTGTTCGACATCCAATCCGTCGGCGGCTCGGTGAAAGCCATTCAGCATGGCGCGGATGTGGCCAAACGGATGACCGCCCTGCTTGCGCAGCAGCCCAAAGTTCCGGTTCCGCTGAGCAAGCTGAAAGTCGGCGTCAAGTGCGGCGGTTCGGACGCCACTTCAGGCTTAGCCTCCAATCCCGCTTTGGGTATTGCTGCGGACCATATGATGGATGCCGGGGGCAGCATCGTCATCGGGGAAACGACCGAAATCATCGGCGCCGAGCACATCCTCGCCGGGCGGTGTTCGTCGCAGGCGACGAGCGACAAGCTGTACGGCGCCATCCGCCGGTTCGAGGAGGAGATCGAACGCATGGGTGCCGATATGCGCGGCGGCAATCCGAGCCCCGGGAACATCGCCGGCGGGCTGTCGACGATTGAGGAGAAATCGCTCGGCTGCATTTCCAAATGCGGCACGCATCCTATCGAAGATGTGATCGGTTATGCGGAGCAAATCCCCGGGCACGGACTGTTTTTCATGGATTCGCCAGGGAATGATATCGAATGCGTATCCGGGATGGCTGCCGGCGGCGCACATATCGTCTGTTTTACGACAGGGCGAGGAACGCCTACGGGGGCCGCTGTCGTCCCGGTCATTAAGATCACGGCGAACCAATTCACTTATTCCTCCATGGAAGACAACATGGATGTGGATGTGAGCGATATGCTGGCGGGCACTCTTCATTTGAACCAAGCCGGCGAACGTATATGGCGCGAAATTTGCGAGGTGGCCGAAGGTAAGCTGACAAAAGCCGAAATTCTGGGCCATCAGGAATTCAGCATTAACCGGATCGGGCCGAGCTTATAACAATGCCGGCATCACAAAGGAATACACGGCGATAAAATGGCAGCCGCTCCCGGCAAGCACGAAAAGATGCCAAATGGCATGATGAAAGCGCAATCTGCGCCAGAGGAAGAACAATAGTCCGATGATGTACATCATCACGCCTGCTAAAACCCAAACCATCGCCACATTGGGCAGCAGCGCCTCCAGCGGAACGATGAACGCTCCCATGAATCCGGCCATCAGCAGGTATGTGAGCAGCCCCCAGGGGATGAACCGCCGAATGATGAAGCGAATATAGCGTACGGCGCACAGAGCTAAAGCCCATATGAGCAGCAAAAGCGTATAGCCCAGCTTACCCTGCAGCGTAATCATCAGAAACGGCGTATACGAACCGGCGATGGCTATGAAAATCGCGGCATGATCCAACCTCTCGAAGCGCTGGCCCCACTTGGGCGTCCGGGAACAATGCAGAAGCGTTGAAGACAGAAAGACGAGGCAGAAGGACAAGCCATATATGGTGCAGCTGACGGTGTAGGCAAAATCCTCGAAAACCGCGGCCCGCTGCAGCAGCAGCACAAGCCCGAATGCGCTTAGCGCCGCCCCGATTCCGTGACTTAATGCATTTAGGCGTTCTTCTTTTAAATGCAGGCTATGATCCATACAAAGGGGTCACTCCTTTCCCAATTACGCCCTAGTTTCTCCCATGAGAGGAACTAGTATGTAACCGAAACGGTGTGACCCCTTTGTCATTCCATGCGCTGCGCCGGACTCTATTCCCCTTGTTTGGAGCCCTTTTTGTTCAAATAATACGCCAGCTCCTTTCGATGCTTATACACGATCAACGCCATATTCCCCAGCCAAATCCATAACAGCGGCCCGGCAAAATCTCTCACGAATAGATACGGGCCCAACAACAGGACGCCGAGTACGACCTGCAGACCGTCCGTCGTGGAGGAAACCGGGCTGCCTCTCTTCACTGTCTTGGTAACGGCCATGCTGGCTGCCAGTATGACTGCCAAGACAAGCGAAGCTTCGAACTTCGTGAGCGCGCTCCAGACGCCGAAAGTTACGGCGATCGCCTTACCTCCTTTTCCTTTCAGAAACGGCGAAAAAGCGTGCCCGACAATAGGTGCAAGCGCAACAGGCACGATCGCCAATCCTTGCACCCGGGACTGCTCGAGATGGATTCCGAGCAGCCAGACAAGGATGGCATATCCTTTGAGGAAATCCAGCGCTATGCCTGCCAGTCCGATTCGGTACCCCGCCGCTTTCCATAAATTCAATGCTCCCGGATTGCCGTCTCCGACGTTTGTCAGGTTGTGCCGGGCAAGGCGGCCGAGCCAATACGAGAACATGAGCGAACCCGATACGAATGCGCAAACCGTCCATACGAGGATCATGGCTCCCGCCTGCTTCCTACGCGGACCTGTCTGCCTTTCCACGCCACGTGTCCCCGGAAGACGACTTGATATGCGGAATACGCCATGACCGCAATGAGAAATAACGTTGAACATATATGCAGCACCAGCATGATCCATCCAAAAACACCGATATACCTGACCAAATAAAACATCTGCAGCGTGTAGATCAGATAGCCCATGAATAACGGCAGCCACCACGAGGTGCCCAGAAATAAAAAGAACGATTCCGAGACAATCAGGCCGACCACCCAAACAGCGATCAGCGCGATCGTCCGTCCGGTTAGCTTGGATGTGCCAAGCACCGCGCCTTTGCCGAATCCCTGTACTTGGCTCTCCAGCCCTTGGGGATACATGCGGAAAGAGACCAAACCATAGCCGATGAAATTGGTTACCGCGATACCCGCCTTCCGGAAGGCAGCACCCAGATTGAGATCGTCCAGCATTTCCGATTTGATGCCCTCGTGGCCGCCGATTTTCTCGTAGTCCTCCCTTGTCGTAACGATGCAGGAACCGTATAGCCCTTTCCGGGGATTATTCCTCTCGAATGGAGACGTGAACGCAAACACGCCGAGGAAATTGAAGATAAGCGCCAGCCGCTCCACAAATTTCACCGTATAGTGAAAAGGCACTACCGAAACCGCGCCGCCGGCCTGATGCCGCGCCATGACGAGCGATTCCAGCGCTCTTGGCACCAACCGGATATCGGCGTCCAGGAATACGAATACATCCCCGCCGGCATGCAGATAACCGTTCCAAACAGCCCAGTTTTTACCTGTCCACCCTTCCGGCAGCTGGCTGTTCCGGATGACGGTCACACCATAGCTCTCCGCTATTTCCCGGGTGTCGTCCTCCGAGAAGTCGTCCACAACAATGATCTCGTAAGGCTCCAGTGTTTGCACCTTCAGCGCATGCAGCAGATGCGGCAGGTTGTACGATTCATTTCTCGCCGGAATAATGACGGACAGCTTCACTTGATGCATGCCTGGCACATAGGCCGGCCGAAGCACATTTTTGCGAAACAGCAGAAACCCGCAGAGACAACCGATGACGCAAATTGCCGCAATCGTCGCGTTTGCCACTTTTTAGCCCCCTCTCACTCGTTTTCTATCACCGCTCTTATCTGGTGTGCATATCCAGCTTGTAATCGATATATATGAGGAGCGAGGGAATTTTACGCCAAGGGGTGTGAACGGGAGCATGCTGTAACCATTGACGGAGCGAAGCTAGTTGTCTACAATCGGGCAGAGGAGTGATGGGAATTTGTTGGAAACGAATGCGATGCAAGATTGGGAAAGTTGGAATGACGAAACGTTGGTTTCGGCTTGCTTTGCCCCGCTTATCCGGTTGTACAAACAATTAAGCAGCGGCGATGGCGATGTGGCCGGTTTATATCGGCAAATGAGCTCTGGCCAGCAAGCGTTGTTTATGTTCCAGACGTATTACCTCCATGCGATGAAGTCTGCCGAGGAGCTGTATTGGTGGAGTGCATACTTCATGGCCCAAGGGGAACGATGGGCTGCACTCAAGGCGAAGATGCGCGAGCTTGGGGATTCTGAGTTCATTACGCTGCTGCAGGAAGTGGAAGATTATCTGCGAACTCGCGAGCATCCGTACGAGCTTTCTGAATTTGCTGCGGTATCGCGGGAGGATCTGCGATCCGATAAGGAGCTGTGCAGGTTCATCGAGTCCGCCTATAAGCGTCTGCAGCAGGTTAGCGACGGAACGATCCGACGGTTGGCGGATTGGATACGATCCGCACCTCATGTTTTTTTAACCTAGAGGTTTTTATAACTGTTCTCAAACAGGGGCGTCCGTGCAGGTTTTGTAACCTGGGACGGCCCTTTTTTTGCTTGGTCCGTGTAAGGTTGGCGGTGACGTGGTGCTGAGTAGCTGATTTGTCGGGCATGGCGCTGACGTGGGGTTGCTGATGTGTTCGGCGTGGCGCGATGTTGAGTAGCTGATGTGTTGGCGGTGACGTGGTGTTGAGTAGCTGATTTGTGGGCGTGGAGCGGTGTTGAGTAGCTGATTTGTGGGCGATGACGGGGTGCTGCTGAGTAGCTAATGTGTTGGGCGTGGCGTGGTGTTGAGTAGCTAATGTGTTGGGCGTGGCGTGGTGTGGAGTAGCTGATGTGTTGGGCGTGGCGCTGGTGTGGAGTTGCTGATGTGTTGGACGTGGCGCTGGTGTGGAGTAGCTGATGTGTCGGGCATGGCGCTGACGTGGAGTTGCTGATGTGTTGGGCGTGGCGCTGACGTGGAGTTGCTGATGTGTTGGGCGTGGCGCTGGTGTGGAGTAGCTGATGTGTCGGGCATGGCGCTGACGTGGAGTTGCTGATGTGTTGGCGATGGCGTGGCGTGGAGCAGCTGATGTGTTGGTGGTGACGTGATGCTGAGTAGCTGATGTGTTGGGCAAAGCATGGCGTGGAGTAGCTAATGTGTTGGGGTGACGTGGTGTTGAGTAGCTGATGTGTCGGGCATGGCGCTGACGTGGGGTTGGTGATGTGTTGGGCGTGGCGCGATGTTGAGTAGCTGATGTGTTGGCGGTGACGTGGTGTTGAGTAGCTGATTTGTGGGCGTGGAGCGGTGTTGAGTAGCTGATTTGTGGGCGATGACGGGGTGCTGCTGAGTAGCTAATGTGTTGGGCGTGGCGTGGTGTTGAGTAGCTAATGTGTTGGGCGTGGCGCTGGTGTGGAATAGCTGATGTGTTGGCGGTGACGTGGTGTTGAGTAGCTGATGTGTTGGGCGTAGCATGACGTGGTGTAGCTAATGTGTTGAGCGTGGCGCCGGCGTGGAGTAGCTGATGTGTTGGGTGTGGCGCTGGCGTGGAGCAGCTGATGTGTTGGTGGTGACGTGGTGTTGAGTAGCTGATGTGTTGGGCGTAGCATGACGAGGAGTTGCTGATTTGTTGGGCGTGGCGCTGGCCGTGGAGTAGCTAATGTGTTGGCGATGGCGTGGCGTGGAGTAGCTGATGTGTTGGCGATGGCGTGGCGTGGAGTAGCTGATGTGTTGGCGATGGCGTGGCGTGGAGTAGCTGATGTGTTGGTGGTGGCGTGGCGTGGAGTAGCTGATGTGTTGGTGGTGGCGTGGCGTGGAGTAGCTGATGTGTTGGTGGTAACGTGGTGCTGAGTAGCTGATGTGTCGGGCATGGCGCTGACGTGGGGTTGCTAATGTGTTTGGCGTGGCGCGATGTTGAGTAGCTGATGTGTTGGGCATGGCGCTGACGTGGGGTTGCTGATGTGTTGGGCGTGGCGCGATGTTGAGTAGCTGATGTGTTGGGCGGTTGATCTCCCAGTGGCCAGCGGAAATACAATGCCTTATTCCCGCCTAATCGAGGAAATGGCGCAGCTGTGAGGAAATACGATCCTCTATTTCGCTGATTTAGGCCTGAATGATAGGTTTCAGGCGCAAATAAGATACTCTATTTCCGCCCAACCCCGAAAATTGACCGAATCCGATCCAATAACGAATCGTATTTCCCTTGCTTAAGAAAGGAGCCTGCCTATCGACGGCTCGTTGGGCACATCAGCCAATCCGCTTGCCGTCAATGTCCATCCTAATGGAGTGTGGCGTTGAGTAGCTGATGTGTTGTTAATGCTGTCAGGGCGGGCAGTTGATCTCCCCTCCCAGCGGCCAGCGGAAATACAATGCCTTATTCCCGCCTAATCGAGGAAATGGCGCAGCTGTGAGGAAATACATTCCTCTATTTCGCTGATTTAGGCCTGAATGATAGGTTTCAGGCGCAAATAAGATACTCTATTTCCGCTCAACCCCGAAAAGAGGCCGATTCCGATCAAATAACGCATCGTATTTCCCTTGCTTAAGAGAGGAACCTGCTTATCGACGGCTTGTTGGGCACATCAACCAATCCGCTTGCCGTCAATGTCCATCATAATGGAGTGTGGCGTTGAGTAGCTGATGTGTTGTTAATGCTGTCAGGGCGGGCAGTTGATCTCCCCTCCCAGCGGTCAGCGGAAATACAATGCCTTATTCTCGCCTAATTGAGGAAATGGCGCAGCTGTGAGGAAATACGATCCTCTATTTCGATGATTTAGGCCTGAATGATAGGTTTCAGGCACAAATAAGATACTCTATTTCCGCCCAACCTCGAAAATAGGCTGATTCCTATCCAATAACGCATCGTATTTCCCTTGCTTGAGAGAGCAGGCCTGCCTATCGACGGCGCGTTGGGCACATCAGCCAACCTGCTTGCCGTCAATCGGTTACCTTCCCCCGCTGTGTCCGTTAGCCGGAAGCGATGCCACCGTATTTCCTCACCCACTGTTTCCGTTAGCCAGACGCGGGGCCACCGTGTCACCTTCCCCCCTGTGTCCCCAACCGAACACATCATGTTCACCTCATGCGATCCCTCCACCAATTGTGCTATAATAATCCATATCAACTCATTGGAGGCATTCCGACATGAAAATATACGTCATCCTCGCTTTCGACGGCGAAGCTATGGAGAATGTGTACGTAGGCACAGACGAGGAGAAAGCGCTGTCGCTTAAGCCTGACGACTTCGAGAACTGCGACGCCCTGTTCGTGGAGATTTGGGAAGACGGCGAGAAAACCGACGACTTCCGGCTAGTCGAAGAAACGGATAACGACGATACCGAGCAAGATACATAGAACGAAAGGCGGCACCGAACATGGTTCAAGCGTTTATGATACATCCCGAAACTTATACGACCTTCGATGACGAAGACGAGCTTTTGGAGCAATGCAAGGAATGGGGCTTGCTGTCCGAGAAAGCGGTCAAAACCAAGGTCTTTTATTACAAAGGCGGCGGCGCGAACATGACCTGCAGCATCGTCGGCTACGTGGACAAGATGACGGCTGTCATCGAGTTTGACAACAAGCAGCTGCACTGCATCCACCCTTCTTATCTCAAGGAAATGCAGGCTGCAGGTTACAGCCAGCGGCTGGCGGCTGGCGCTGAAGATCCGGCTGGAACAGAGGCCGAGACGCAGCAAGAAGAAGAGGCCCAGGCAAGCGCCGAAGCGGCAGCAATCGGAGAAGAAGCAGCGGAAGAGGCTGCACCGAAAGCACCGAAGGCTGCCAAACAGCCCAAAGAGAAAGCGAAAAAAGAAAAAGCCCCGAAGCTGGAGCTGCCTGAAGAGAAAGTCAAAATGATCGCGACCGTTCAAGAGTTCACGACGGTTCCGAACAATTTCTCCGATAATGACGACGAAGTCATCATCTATGAAGCGGTGTCCATTCTCGAGCCTTCCCCGCTCGACATCGGGACGGCTTGGTCCAGCCACAGCAACACGCTGAAGAAGCTGGAGCTGGCCGTCGGCGACACGATCTCCTTCGAGTGCAAAATCGTAGCCAAGAAGCTCAGCAAGCATCCTGTGCCTTACAAGATTAACAATCCTGCCAAGCTGCAAAAGGTTGACGCTGATTAACACGAAGCCACGCCTCCGCTTGGCCATGCAACACGAACAATCATAAGCTTAATCCTGCAGCATCCACGTGCCTGGATTAAGCTCTTTTCACGCTGCCGCGGCAGCAGAGGGATGTGCCTCAATGACGAATATCAACAATTTCAGCTTCAGCGAGATTCCGCTGTACTTCGCTTACCGGCGTCGAACGCTCGGCCATGAACAATATCACGGCACCTTCCACGCGCATCAAGGGGTCGAAATTCTTTATATCCACGAAGGAGAAGGCACGCTGATCGTCGACCAGCAAAGCTACAAGGTCGCAGCCGGCACGCTCTGCATCTTCCAACCGTATCAACTGCACCATATCCAAATGAGTCCGGATACGCCGTTTACACGTTCCATCGTGCACTTCGAGCCTTTCCTGTATGAATCGTATTTCGAGAAATGGCCCGGTTTATTGACGTTTTTCAAGCAAATGTATACAAGCAAGCTGCCGGCCCCCTGCATCTATGACATCGCTGACCCGGAGCCGCTCATTTCTTTGTTTCCCAGTCTGGCGGAGAAGCTGCCGGCACTGCCGAAGCAGGATTATTTGGAAGAATTCTCCTTGTTCCTCGTTACGTTCTTCCGGGCGTTCCGGCAGCTGTGGGAGCGGAGCGAAGTGCAGTTCGCTTCCGGCACGGCGCGCCACAAGCATCAAGCGGAGCGAATACTCACCTGGCTGGAAAGTCATTACACGGAGCCGCTTCGGCTGGAGCACATGGCCGGCGAGCTGCATCTCTCCCCTTACCACCTGTCACATCTGTTCAAAGAGTGCACGGGGAGCTCCATATCCGATTATGTGACGGCGCGCAGAATGCAGCAAGCGGTCATGCTGCTCACATCAACCGAGCAGTCGATCGCCCAAATCGCCGAAAACATCGGCATCACGAACAGCTCTCATTTCTGCAAAACGTTCAAAAGCCGCATGGGCAGCACGCCGCATCAGTTTCGCCTGCAATGGCGGAAGCAGCGCTGAACCGCAGCGCCCAAGCTCATTTCGTTAAAGAAGGTGCAGCCTACGATGGAGCATGAGCTATCTCATTACTATTTTCCCCCGTATATTACGCTGGCCCATATGTTCCATGCGCCCAAGGGTTGGGCGATTCATAACCGGGAGATGACGGAGTTCGTCCTGCAGTATGTTGTGGACGGCTTCGCCCGCTACCCGATCGGTGAGAACGCTTACGAGACACGGCGCGGCGACCTGCTCTTTCACCGCCCGCACGAGCGCCACTCCATCCTAACGGTGGATGACAGCCCTTATGTGTGCATCTCGCTCGTCTTCCATTTCGGCTCCGCTGCATTTCCTTACGACGAGCTGTTCAAACGCCGGCATCTGCTCGGCAACTTCGCCGACCATCCCGTCGAAACGATGCTCTCGCAGCTCGTTTCCCACTACCGGCTGCCCGGGCTCGCGCATCAGCTGCACTGCCAAAGCCTGCTGATGCGCATCTTGGCGGAAGCGGCACAAGACATGGAGGCGCCCGGGCTTCCGGCGAAATCCGATGCGGCGCAGATGCCGAAGCTCGTGCTGATCAAAAATTATTTGAACGACCACTACAACCGGAATATCCAAATGAATGAGCTGGAGAACGTCTCCGGACTCAGCAAAAATTATATTCTCGCACTCTTCCGCAAGCATGTCGGGATGCCGCCGATGCAGTATTTGACGTGGATTCGCGTCAACAAGGCGAAGGAGCTGGCCATTCAAACAAGCCTGTCCGTCAGCGAAATTGCAGGTCGCGTCGGATACGCTGACGTCCATACATTCGGGCGCATGTTCAAGAAAAAGACCGGACAAAGTTTATCCCAGTTTTGTGCGAATTTGATTTATTCATGAAGATTGCCGATCCGATATTCTTTCGGCGGTGGGTTAACCCGTTATTCTACTTTCACTCGCACCTCCAACTCAGTGGAATCACACTCTGCGTCCCGTCCGCCAATCAGCCAGTTCCCTCCGTCATCTCCTCTAACGGACACAGGAGACGCTATTTCACCAACATACTTCCGTTCTCCATTCTACCGGACTGGAGTGACACTATTTGCCCATTTTCAGCCGATTTCCGACATTTCAGGCCAAATAACGGCACCTCAGTCCGTTAGCTCCACAGGTAACCGGAATTCCGGCAAATAACGCCCGCTCAGTCCGTTAGAGCAAACCGACGACGGCAACGTGTCCACACAAAGCGCAAAGTAAAAAGCCAAAGCAAAAAGGCCGCTGCAACAGCGACCTTAACAGCGACCTTCTCACGCGTAAAACGCTACCTTTTCAGCTTTCTCCTGGCTTCCAGCTCTTTCTTCAGCGCCTGCTCGACGGATTCGGCAAGCATATCGAACTTCTCCGCAACGGTATAATTCAGCACCTTCCCGCAATGCGTGCACCGATGCATCTGAAGCTCCGTCATCCTGGAGCAATTCCCGCATCTGATCATGGCAGACTGACCTCCTGTCGAGCGTTACTCGGCATCCGCCGCACAGCGGAAACCAATATTGCCGGTTGAACTGTCCGGCGTATTTTTGCTTCGCGCCGCAACACGGTACCGGTTGCAGTACGATTTGTGGCACAGATAGGAACCTCCGCGCATCACGCGGGCTTGTCCGGAAGGCGGCCCCTGCGGGTTCACGCGCTTTCCTTTGATATGATAATCCGGGCTGAACCAGTCCGAACACCATTCCCACACGTTCCCCGCTACGTTATACAAGCCATACCCGTTCGGCTCAAAGGCGTTAACCGGCGCAGTGCCCGCATAGCCGTCGCTGGCGTTGTTTTTGATTGGAAATTTCCCCTGCCAAATGTTACACATATGCTTGCCGCCCGGCTTCAGCTCGTCCCCCCAAGGATAGCGCTTCTGCACCAGACCGCCGCGCGCGGCAAATTCCCACTCCGCTTCGGTAGGCAGCCTTTTCCCGGACCACTCGCAGTACGCCAGCGCATCCCGGTAAGACACGTGGACCACAGGATGGTCCCATCTGTCCTCGACGTGCGAATCCGGACCTTCCGGATGCGCCCAATAGGCACCTTCGACGACCCACCACCAAGGTGTTTGCTGCACCGCCGACTTCACCTTCTGAGCTGTCGCTTCGGATACGAAAAGGTGGAACACGAAGGACCAACCGAAGGATTCCGCTTCCGTCCGGTAACCTGTTTCATCGACGAATTGCTTGAACTCCCGGTTCGTTACCGTGCACGGATCTATATAAAAAGGCTTAATCGTGACCTCGCGCACCGGTCCCTCACCGTCAGCGGGAAACCCTTCCTGATCGTCCGTTCCCATCAGATAGGCACCGCCGCTTATATAGATCATCTTGGACTTGTCCAGCGGCTGCCTGACGATCCCGCCATTCTCCTTCTCGCGATAAGCAGGTTCTGCATGTACCTGCGCTGCGGTCTCCCGGCCGGCAGAACAACATGATTTGTTAGCTTCCAAAGCAAACAACCTCTCTTCATAACAAAATGATGATGGCACCCTATGAAATACTCGACATAAATAATGCTCCTCTTATACAGCTAAGCATATCACCTTCCGCACAAACAAGAAAGGTCAGCCCGCAAGTACCAGGCTGACCTTTCTCTATCAATCTCCTATTGAGGCGGTTGATTTGCGCACGACTAGCTTCGGCTCAAGCACATGCGCCGGCTTCGCTTCCGACGGATTCGTCAGCTGCCCGATTAACAGATCGACAGCCAGCTTACCCATCGCCTCGATCGGCTGAGCGACCGTCGTGAGCGGCGGGTCCGTGACGGAGGCCAAGATCGTATCGTCGAAGCCGACGATAGACAACTCCTCCGGCACGCGCACGCCGAGCTCCTTGGCGGCTTGCAGGGCGCCTATCGCCAGCAGGTCGTTGCAGCAGAACAGCGCTGTGGGACACTCGGCCTGCCGCAGCAGCTCCAGCGTCTGCCGCTTGCCGCCCTGCAGCAGATCGAAGCCGCCGGGCTTCACCCAGGCGTCCGGCAGCTCGCAGCCGGCTCCGGCCAGCGCGTCGCGGAATCCGCGAATCCGCTCCCGGGAGGAGCTGACCTTCAAGTGCTCGGCCAGCACGGCGATCCGGGTATGGCCAAGCGCCAGCAA
This sequence comes from Paenibacillus sp. MAHUQ-63, assembly GCF_028765165.1. Lineage (GTDB taxonomy): Bacteria > Bacillota > Bacilli > Paenibacillales > NBRC-103111 > Paenibacillus_E. The sequence continues at coordinate 299,128 of NZ_JARADB010000003.1, forward strand.
ATGCTGCCCGGCCAGCTTGCCGCCGTCGAAGTCGCCGACGTGCACCGTCTGCACATAGGCGCTCGGCATCTCCCGGGCAATCGACACGATCGGCACCGATTTATCGACCAGAGGAGCGAGCAGCTCCAGATTGTCCATCCCGGTACCGATAATCATGCCGTCCACGCTTTTCTGCTGCAGCAGCGTCAAATACCGCTCGATACGCTCATCTTCGTTATGTGTGGAACAAATCACGATACTGTAGCCGAGCTTATGCCCCTGATCCTCCACCGCATGCGCGATTTCGGCAAAGAACGGATTCGAGATATCGGGCACAAGCAGTCCGAGCGTATAGGTCCTTTTGCCGGTCAGAGCCGCTGCGATCACGCTGGGACGGTAATTCAAGCGCTCCATCACGGAGAAAATTTCGTTGCGCCGCTCTTCGCTGATCTTCCCTTTTCCGTTAATCACTTGCGAAACGGCTGCTATGGATACGCCCGCTTCACGGGCCACATCATAAATGGTTGCCTTCATTTGCTTCTCCCATCACTTTCACATTATGTTCTATTATGCTCAGAAGGCACCTAAGTTGCAACCCGCAGGCAATAACCATTCGCTTCCCACACCGCTATTCGCGAGGCTTCGCCATTAACCAGGCATGATCGGGATCGTTGTGAAACTTCCATGTGCGGACAGGGCCTGCCATCACATTCAAATAATATACTTCATAGCCCGGCGGCGCGCAGACGGGATGGTAGCCCTTAGGCACAAGCACCGTTTGCCCGTCACGAACGATCAGCGTCTCGTCCAGCGAGCGATCGTCCGTGTACACCCGTTGAATCGCGAAGCCCTGCTCGGGCTGAACATGGAAGTAATAGGTTTCTTCCAGCAGCGATTCGTCAGGCAGGGAGTCGCGGTCATGCTTATGCGGCGGATAGCTGGACCAGTGGCCGTCCGGCGTGAAAACTTCCACGACTAGAAGGCTGTCCGCAGACTCCTGTTCCGGGAGAATGTTATGGATTTGGCGCTCGATATGGCCGTATCCGCGAGTCTCAATGCCGACCTGCGACGGCTCGATGAGTCTTGCCGGATAACGCCCGAAGCCGGGAGCGGCACATACCGCCAGCTCCACATCCGTCAGCGCAGTGACCTCGTAGCGATCCTCATTCGGCACATACACGGAATAAGGCGGAATTTTCTCGAAAACGCTCATCCGCTGCCCGATTCCCCGCCACGCTGCCAGCTTCGTCGAAACATCCGCTTTCCCGCTAAGCAGGACAAGGCACACTTCCTGGCTTCCCGTTTCACGCCGCAGAGATGCTCCCGCTGCCACCTTCACGACCTCAAAACCTACGTATTCCCAGCCGGCGGACGCCGGCGTGACGCTCAGGACGACGCCTTCGCCATCCGCTTCTTTGGCTTTTACAATTAAATCCGGCATACTTCCTTCACGCCTCCTTATTGAACGACAGGCTGCTGCGTCCGCAGTTCATTAATTTCGTTGATTTTCACAGGGCGCTTCAGCTGGCTCGACAGCTTCGCAGCAAGCGCGATGCGCTCCGCCTGCAAGCCGTCAAACCCTTCTACCGCAAGCGGACGCCCGCCGGTCAAGCTCTCGATGAACATTTGCGTCTCCAGCGTGTAAGCGGCATTATAGCGCTCCAGGAAGAAATGCAGCGGCTTATCCCGCATAATTCCTTCGGCCGTGGCAATTTCCGCCGTATTCGGATGATCGTTCGTCACAGCGACGCTGCCCTTGGAACCGAATACTTCGACTCGTTGATCATAGCCGTATACCGCTTGGCGGCTGTTGTCGATGACGCCGAGCGCACCGTTCGCGAAGCGAAGCGTCACAATCGCCGTATCGACATCGCCATGCTCGGCGAAGACCGGGTCGATCAGCACGTTGCCTTGCGCGTACACTTCCTCTACCTCGGAGCCGGTGACATAACGGGCCATATCAAAGTCGTGGATCATCATATCCATGAAAATTCCGCCGGATACTTTGATATAATCCGCATGGGGAGGATTCGGGTCGCGTGAAGTGATTTTCACGATGTGCGGCTGGCCGATCGTACCGCCCTGCACATGCTCGCGAACCCTGATGAAGTTATGATCGAACCTGCGGTTGAACCCGATCTGCAGCTGTACGCCTGCTTGGCGCACAGCTTCAAGCGCCTCCTCGGTTTGTGCAATGTCCATGGATACCGGCTTCTCGCAGAAAATATGCTTGCCCGCTTGAGCCGCCTTCTTGATCAGCGGCACATGCGTATCCGTCGACGAGCAAATGAAAACAGCATCGATGTCGGGATTCGCGAGCAGCACATCGCTGTCCTGCACGACCTGTCCGATCCCTCTTTCAGCCGCCCACGCCGCCAGCTCCGCTCCGGCGAATAAATCGCTGACCGCGACAACTTCGACTTGGGGCAGTCTTAATAAATTGTCGGTATGAATTTTTCCGATGCGTCCGGCACCGATAATGCCTACTCTAATTTTGTTCATAGTCCGAATCCTCCCGCTTTCCCTGCGCTCCCGAACAACTGGATCTTCGCCTTCACTGCAGCCTTAATCGCTTCCCGCGCCGGTATCAAGTAATTGCGAGGATCATACGCTTCCGGGTGCTCGTTCAAATAGTTCCGAATCGCCGCCGTGCAAGCCGCTTGGTTATCTGTATTGACATTGATTTTGCAAGTGCCTAAAGCAATCGCTTGGCGGATTTCTTCCTCCGGCAGTCCGCTGCCGCCATGCAGCACGAGGGGCAGACCGGTCAATCGCTGAATCTCCGCCATCCGCTCAAAGCCCAGCTTAGGCTGGCCGCGGTAAGGTCCGTGCACGGAACCGAGAGCGGGGGCCAGGCAGTCGATCCCGGTCTGATACACCAGCTTCACGCACTCCTCCGGGACCGCATACATCCCCTCGGCTTCGTCCACGACCAAGTCGTCTTCGCGCCCCGTAATTCGCCCAAGCTCCGCTTCCACGGTCGCGCCAAGGACATGCGCGACTTGCGTCACCCGCTGTGTGAGCTCGATATTCGCCTCAAGCGAATGATGCGACGCATCGATCATAACCGAGGTGAATCCGGCGTGAATCGCTCTCACGCAGACCTCGTACGTCGAGCCGTGATCCAGATGCAGGGCAACCGGGACCGTAATGCCGTAATGCTCGATGAGACTCTTCACCATCCCGGCGATGCAGGGAAGGCCGCCCATATATGGAATGTACGGCTCGCTGACACCGAGAATGACAGGCGCCTCCTCTTCCTGCGCCGCTTGCAGAATCGCCTGCGTAAATTCCAAGTTATTCAAATTAAACTGCCCGACAGCATACTTCTCCTTGAGCGCCGCTTGCAGCATATCTTTCATCGAAACCAGCGTCATGCTTCCACCCCTTGTGCGTATCTGTGCGACTTATGATTTGAGCTATGGCGTTACCAACGGGCTGTTACCATTTTCTTGCGTGTATAAAATTCAACGCCATCCATGCCGTTCGCATGAAGGTCGCCATAGAATGATTTCTTCCAGCCGGAGAATGGGAAGAACGCCATCGGTGCCGGTACGCCGAGGTTAACGCCCAGCATGCCCGCATCGATCGTATCCCGGAACTGCCTTACGGCGCTTCCGCTGTCCGTGAAAATACAAGCGCCATTGGCAAAATCCGAGGCGTTCGCCAAAGCAATCGCGTCTTCCAGCGTTTCAACTCTTACGATGGAAAGCACCGGAGCGAAAATTTCATCCTTCCAAATTTTCATCCCGCACTGCACCTGATCGAAAATAGTCGGCCCAACGAAATATCCTTCACCGCCGGCTGCCGCATCTTGGCGACCGTCACGCAGGAGCAAGGCCCCTTCCTGCTCGCCGGACTGAATGTACTGCAGCGTTCGGTCCTTGTGCGAGCCCCGGATTACCGGACCAAGGAAAACACCTTCCTCGTTGCCGTTGCCGATCGTAATTTTGTCCGCCGCTTCAACCAGCTTCTGAACGAGCGCATCGCCGACACCGCCGACGGCGACGACTACCGAGCACGCCATACAGCGTTCGCCGGCAGAGCCGAAGGAAGCATTGATAATTTCTTTCACCGTCAGCTCCAGATTGGCGTCCGGCATGACGATCGAGTGATTTTTGGCGCCGGCCAGCGCCTGCACCCTTTTGCCGTGAGCGGATGCCGTAGTGTAAACGTACTCGGCGACAGGCTGCGAGCCGACGAACGATACCGCTTTGATATCCTTGTGCTCCAGAATGCCGTTCACCACATCATGTGCGCCATGAACAACATTCAACACCCCGGCCGGCAAGCCTGCTTCGATGAACAGCTCAGCCAACCGGTTCGCCAGCAGCGGCGTACGCTCGGACGGCTTCAGGACGAACGTGTTGCCGCAAGCAATCGCCAGCGGGAACATCCAGCATGGCACCATCATCGGGAAGTTGAACGGTGTTATGCCGCCGACCACGCCAACCGGATAGCGGTACATGCCGGATTCCAGACCCGTTGCGATATCCGGCAGCTGCTTGCCCATCATGAGCGTCGGCGCGCCTGCTGCGAACTCGACGCACTCAATGCCGCGAAGCACTTCGCCATAGGCTTCCGTGTAGCTTTTGCCGTTCTCTTGGGTCACGAGGCGGGCCAGCTCTTCCCAGTGATCCACGAGCAGCTGCTGGTACTTGAACAAAATGCGCGCTCTGCGCGGAACCGGAGTAGCGCTCCAAGCCGGAAATGCTTGCGCGGCCGCTCGCACAGCCTGGTCTACGTCCTCTTTGGTGGAGATCGGTACCTGCGCGATAATTTCTTCTGTTGCCGGATTATAAACAGCTTCGGATTGTGTCGAGGCCGATGTCACCCATTTCCCGCCGATCAAGTTTTGCAATACTGCTGTCATCGTAAAATCCCCTTTCATTTATGGCCGGATATGCAATCTATGTTAGGAAGCCGTAATTTCATTGCGGTTGCAGCGTTCGATATAATCATGCACCTGCTCGGCCGTAGGCATCGCATCGGAGCAGCTGTGACTGGATATGACGATGCAGGCGGCAGCGCTGCCGAATTCCATGCTCTTCTCCAGCGTCCAGCCCTGCATGACGCCATAGAGGAAGCCGGCAGCATAGGAGTCCCCTGCGCCGAACGTCTTGACGACTTTGGCCGGGAAGCTTTTGGCCCGGTGGCCTTGACCGTCCTGGGTATAGGCGATGGAGCCTTCCTTCCCATGCTTGATAATGACGATTTTGGCAGCGTAATCGAACCATTTGGCAGCTGTCACCTTGTCGTCGTGAGCGTCATTATTCTCGAAGCGCTCCATCATATCGAACTCTTCGCGCGTGCCGAGGATGATGTCGCATTTTTCCGCTGCCAGGTTATAATAAACCGCCGTTTCCTCCGGCGATGTCCATGTGTACGGACGGTAGTCAAGGTCGAAAACGATCACAGCGCCATGCTTTTTGGCATAGCTCAATGCTTGGAAAACCGCTTCACGCGATGGACTTTTGGCCAGCGCCGTCCCGGAAATCAGGAGCACCTTCGCCTTCGCGATCAGCTCTTCCTGCACCTCGCCAGGTGTAAGCTTCAAGTCAGCCGCGTTGTCACGGTACATGAGAATGCTGCAATCCGTCGGACTTTTGATCTCGGTGAAAGCAAGCCCTGTCACGGCGCCGGTCGTATCCGTCACCACATTCGCCGTATCGATCCCGTTGCGCTGCAAATAGTCCGCAATGAAGCGGCCCATCTGATCGTTGGCGATTTTGCCGATGAAAGCCGTATCCAGTCCCAAGCGTGCCATGCCGATCGTAATGTTCGCAGGCGAGCCCCCGACGTATTTCGTGAACGTCATCGTTTCCTCCATCGGCCGATGAATCTCGTTCGCATTCAAATCGATGCACAAGCGTCCGATGGCTGCAAAGTCGAGCGTCTTATTCGTAGGAAAGGTTACATAAGTCATGGATTCTCTACCTGCTTTCTTGGGATATGATAGTGTGGATAAAATCAAGCGACTTCTTCGCATAGTCATAAGCGGGATGCGCAGCGGGATCCTGCTCCCCTTCCAGCATCGCCCAGCCGCTATACTTACGGTCAAGCAGCTCCCGGAAAATCGGGGCAAAATCCAGACATCCGTCGCCCGGAACCGTGAACACGCCTTGACGGATGCACGTTACGAAATCCGCGTTCGCCGCGCGTGCCTGATCCAGCACCTCCTGACGAATATCCTTCAAATGAATATACGCAATCCGGTCGTAATGCTTGCGCAATACTGCAAGCGGGTCTGCGCCGCCGTAATACGCGTGCCCGGTGTCGAACAATAAGTACACAAGACGGGGATCGGTCAGCTCCATCAAACGGTCAATCTCTTCCGGCCGCTCCACCGCCGTGCCGCCGTGATGATGATAGGTCAACTTGAGTCCGTATTCCTGCGCAATCGCTCCTGCTGCATTCAAGCCCTCAGCCAGCGAGGACCAAGCCGCATCGTCGAAACGCAGCACTTCCTTCTCATGCGGCGTACGTCTGGGGTCAAAGTGCAGCGATCCCCCGACCTCGCAGGTGGAGATCACCTTGCTGCCCATCCCCTGCAGAAATTCCACATGCTTGCGGTAGGCCTGCAGCTCCTCTTCGCGGTACGCAGGATCGGAGAACAACACCGATTTCCATTGCGAAACGAGCTGGATGCCGCGCTTCGCCAGCTCTTCCTTGAGCAAGGCAGGATCTGTCGGGTATTTACGCCCCATCTCCGTGCCTGTCAAGCCAAGAGCTTGAATCTCGTCAACGATTTGCTCGAACGTGGTGTCCGCTCCGTGCTCCTTCACATCTTCGCCGACCCAGTTAATCGGATGAATGCCTAATTGAAAAGGCAGCTTGCCCATGTCGCTTTCCCCTCTCATTCAGATGATCGTGACTGCCCGTTCGCGGGCCTTCATGTTCTCGTGAGCCTTCACAACTTTACTGGAGACGGATACCTCCGGCACGCCTACATTCCACCAGGATTCGTAACCGTCCGTATTCGTGCCCGGAACGACCGCGATTTCGACCAGCGTTGTGATCTTCTCTTCTTTAGCTTGTTCAAGCGCTTGTTGCAGCTCCTCAGCCGTAGTCGCTTTGTAAGCTTGAGCCCCAAGACTGCGGGCATGCGCGGCGAAATCGATGCTCATGAATTCACCCGTCAACCGGCCCGTTTCCTGCGAGCGGTAGCGGAATTCGTTCCCGAAGCCGTCGCTGCCCTGGCTTCGCTGCAGATTATGAATGCATTGGAAGCCGTGGTTATTGAACAAGAGCACCGTGATTTTACGCCCTTCTTGCAGGGAGGTTACCAGCTCCGAATGCATCATCAGATAGCTGCCGTCGCCTACGAGCGCATAGACCTCGCGGTTAACCTCCGCAAGCGCGGCGCCGAAGGCTCCGGCAATTTCGTAGCCCATGCAGGAGAAGCCGTATTCCATGTGGTACGTCTTCGGTTCCGCCGAGCGCCACAACCTGTGCAAATCGCCGGGCAGACTCCCCGCCGCGCACACGATGACCGATGTGGGAGCGATCGTTGCGTTGATCACGCCCAACGCCCGCGTTTGGGCAAGGCCCGACTCATGCTCCGCTGCGTACAGGCGGTCGACCTCGGCGTCCCATTGCTGCTTGAGCGCGGCAATTTCCCCGCTGCCATAGCCGGTCTTGTAGGCCGCTTGTGCAAGCGCTTGCTGCAAAGCGCCGAGCCCCTCGCGTGCATCGGCTGAGATGGCCGTGCCGCTAAGCTTCGCTGAGTCGAAGCTGCTAACGTTGATGTTGACGAACTGCACGTCAGGATGGGCAAAGGCCGACTTCGACGATGTCGTGAAATCGGAATACCGCGTGCCCACGCCGATGATGACATCCGCTTCCTGAGCCAGCCGGTTGGCCGCAAGCGCGCCCGTCACACCGATCGCGCCGACGTACAGCGGGTGGTTCCAAGGCATGCTGCTCTTGCCGGCTTGCGTCTCGGCTACGGGGATGCCGAACGCTTCCGCGAAGGCGGTAAGCTCGCTCGAGGCGGACGCGTACAGCACCCCGCCGCCTGCGATGAGGAGCGGCCGGCGCTTGCCTTGGATCAGCTGTGCCGCACGCGCTACCGCAGATTCGGCGGCCGGCCGGCGGTCGATATAATGGACTTTCTTATCGAAAAAAGTTAAAGGATAATCATACGCCTCTGCCTGCACGTCCTGCGGCAGGGCAAGGGTCACCGCTCCGGTATCGGCCGGATCGGTCAGGACCCGGATTGCCTGTACGGCAGCGGTCATCAGCTGTTCCGGCCTTACGATCCGGTCCCAATATTTGCTCACCGATTTGAAAGCATCCGTCGCGGAAATCGTGTAATCCTGAACGGACTCCAGCTGCTGGAGCACGGGGTCCGGCTGCCTCGAAGCGAAATTATCCCCCGGCAGCAGCAGCACGGGAATCCGGTTCACCGTCGCCGTTGCCGCGGCTGTAACCATATTGAGCGCGCCTGGGCCGATCGAGCTCGTGCACGCATAGATTTGGTGCCGGTTCCGCTGCTTTGCGAAAGCGATTGCAGCATGCACCATGCCTTGTTCGTTCTTGCCCTGCACATAGGCAAGGCTGCCGGCGCTGCGCTCCAGCGCTTCGCCAATTCCCGTTACGTTACCGTGGCCGAAAATGCCGAAAACGCCTTCAACAAACTTCTGCTCAACGCCGTCAACCGAAATATACTGGCTGTCCAAAAATCGCAGCAGAGCTTGGGCCATCGTCAATCGGATTGTGCTCATGGGTATCACGATCTCCTTTTTTCTCCCGAGGGATTAAGCGCTTAATCTCTCATAGTCTAAGCGCTTGATCCCCTTCTAGGTTAAGCGCTTAATTTGATATTACTACAGCTCTTCGAATGCGACAACTATTTTTTTCCTGCGTATATGTTCTTACACATAAAGTCTATTTCCGGTAACTGGCAAATATGTTGATTACGCGAGGAAATACGCTGAAACGAGGTGCAGAATACATGAGAAATATACGAATCTTCTCCCTCATCGCACTGGGCTGCGGATGGATAGGACGGCTGATAGACTTGAAGGCCGGCATGGATGCCGGCGGCAGTCTGGGGCAGCTCCTATGGATCGTCTGCCCGCTGTTGTGCATGGTTGTGCTGCGGGCGTTCGGGGGCGATGGCTGGAGGGACCTGGGGATTCGGCCGCAGGTCCGCGAACAAGCGCTCTTTTACGCGATCAGCCTCCTGTTCTCCCCCTGCTGCGCACTGCTCATGATGTGGATCGTTCAAGCCAATGGACTCGGTACCGTCACGTTCTCAGCACCGGTTCTGGCTGCGATCGGCACGGCTTTGCTGCCCAGCTTGCTCAAAAACCTATTCGAAGAATTCGCCTGGCGCGGTTATTTGGCCCCTAAGGTATACGGGCGAGGTTGGCCTACATGGCTGGCCCACGCGTACGTCGGCCTGATCTGGGCGGCCTGGCATTTGCCCTACCTGCATCTGTTCGTAGATCCGACAGCCGATTGGTTCTATCCGCGTTTCCTGCTCGGTATCGCCGCACTCTCCGTCGTCTATGGGGAGATCCGGCTCCTGACAGGCAGCGTATGGCCGGCGGTCGTCATGCATGCGGCCGGTAATGCCGTTATCGACACGCTCATTCTGCGCAAATACTTCGTCATATCCAAGGAATATGAATATATCCTGATGCCAAGTCCTGACGGCCTGCTCGCCATCGTGTTCGCCGCCTTGACCGGCTGCTGGCTGTATGTCATCCGCATGCGGCGGTCTGCTAGCTCCTCAGCCGGCTGACACAGGCGAGTTTTCCCCTGCCGTGAAGGCAGCTCGGGGTCATCGGCGTAATCAACCCCGGATTGCCCCCGGCGGAAACGGCAAAAAAAGACATTCACCGGCCGAACCGTTCGTTCACCGGGAATGTCTCTCATCTTCTATTTCACAAGTCCGTGCGGATCGATAACGTACTTGCGTGAAACTCCGCGATCGAACGCCTGATAGGCATCCGGCGCCTCCTCCAGTGAAATCTTCGTCGCATTCACGGCTTTGGCGATTTGCGCCCGGCCGCTAAGGATAGCCATCATCAGATCGCGGTTATACTGCATGACCGGCGTTTGGCCTGTGACGAACGTATGAGATTTCGCCCAACCGAGTCCGATGCGAATTTTGAGCGTGCCGATTTTGGAATCTTCATCGACGGCACCGGGGTCGCCGGTTACGTACAATCCCGGAATGCCAAGTCTTCCGCCGGCTCGTGTAACTTCCATGATGGAATTGAGCACGGTTGCCGGCGCTTCTCCATGCGCCTTCCCATGGCCATGCGCCTCGAAGCCTACGCAGTCAATCGCGCAATCCACTTCAGGCACGCCCAGTATCTGCTCGATTTGCTCCGCCAAATTCGCGTGCTCCCGCAGATTGACCGTCTCGCAGCCGAAGCTCTTCGCTTGGGCAAGCCGTTCGGCGTTCAGATCGCCGACGATGACGACCGCTGCGCCCAGCAGCTGTGCGGAATGTGCCGCAGCCAAGCCGACTGGGCCGGCCCCTGCCACATACACGGTTGAACCCGGTCGAACGCCGGCGCTAACCGCCCCATGATAACCTGTAGGGAAAATGTCCGAAAGCATCGTGAGATCGAGAATTTTCTCCATCGCCTGCGCTTTGTCCGGGAATTTCAGCAGTTGGAAATCGGCGTAAGGCACCATCACGTACTCGGATTGTCCGCCAACCCAGCCGCCCATGTCCACATAGCCGTATGCCGAGCCGGGACGGTCCGGGTTCACGTTCAAGCAGACGTTCGTGTTGCGTTCTTTGCAGTTGCGGCATCGCCCGCAAGCGATATTGAACGGCACGGAGACCAGATCGCCTTTGCGGATAAACTCCACATCACGTCCGACCTCGATCACTTCGCCGGTAATTTCGTGTCCTAGAATAAGCCCGGAAGGCGCCGTCGTTCTGCCTCTCACCATGTGCTGGTCGCTTCCGCAAATATTCGTTGTGACCACTTTCAGAATAACGCCATGCTCACATTTCCGACCGACGTTTAATGGGTTGACGCCAGGCCCATCGTGCAAGACGAGGTCCGGAAATGCCGTATCCCGCACTTCCACGCTTCCCGGTTTGTTATACACAACCGCTCTGTTTCCTGCCATACGCGTATTCCTCCAATTGAAAATAGGTTTGTGGATAAAGCGTTTCCATAAGTACAATGCATTTCAATATATGAGACAAGCCGGCCGAAGTATTCGTCTTCGTCCTACTTTTCATTGTACAGCCCTTCCGGGACGAAGTAAGTAGCCAATACTATCAATCTAGTGGCCGAAATCACCATCATGCAGCCGAAAAAAAGAGCCTGCCGTCGGCTCTTCAACTAAGAAGACGCCGACATGGCAGAGCTCTTTTAGCGAAACTATTGATGGGTAACCGAGTACTCATACACCCAATTCTCGGCATATGCGTCCGGACTCTCGCCCGGTGCTGTGGAGTCGTTGGATTGGGTGTAGTTGCCGATTTTGAAGAAGCAGCCTGTCACATCTTTCGTTTGCGTATAAGGTACGGGTTGACCGTTGTACTCATAAGAAATCACACCGTTCGCGACGATGATTTTCACCGTAAATAATGTCCCTAGCGTATAGTTGCTATCGAGCAAATAGCCGTGCGAATTGTTTCCGTCCGTGATGTAAATTTTGGCCGTCGTCGATACGCCGCCGGGATTGTTCCCCTCCACGCGGAACACGGTTACGTCATCGTCGCCGTCATGAATTTGTCCGACAACAGTGTGCGGTTTCACAGTCGTCAGGTGAGTGACCTTTTGCTTAATGTACATAGTATGTGTCTTGCCGTCGTTACTTCCCCAGGCCATCTGGCTGCTGGAATCGCCGCTCGTATATAGATCATTCATCTCACGAAGCTCACTTCTCGGGTTGTTGGATCCGGAGGTCGTGACAGCGCCATGGTTGGCCCGGAATTGAACCGCATAGCCGTCGGCATCGTGCACCACTTTGAACCAAGGGTCAATGGAGTACGTATCAAGGGCAGGTTGCAGCACTTCCAAGGGGCTTGTGGAACCCGATTGTTTCGGAATCGGGAGTGTGATCTTCCAATTTTTCAAGTAAAGGACTTGGGAAGGCAGCGTTGGTGCGTTTGGCGGCGTAGATGTTGGTGCGGGAGTCGTAGTAGGCGTTGGGGTTGGCGTCGAGCCTGAGCTGCTGTCCAGTGTAAAATCATCAAAACGGGCGTCCGAAGACGTTGTTCCTCTGGCGAAAATGACGGCGCTCGTATTGGACGCACCGGTCGTAAAGTTGACGGTAAACTGCGTCCAGGCTGATGTGCTGCCGCCGGCTGTGACTTCGTTGCCGCCGTACGAATTCACTCCGATGACACCTGATCCGAGGATCCAGGCTTTGAGTGTATAGCTCGTATTGGCCGTCAGCCCGGAAATCGTTTGCTTATAACCGCCGCCGGTGTCGGTCGATTTCGCCGAACGGCTGCCGCTATGATAGTCGCTGGTGGAGATCGCAGCGGAACCGACCTTGGTCCACCCGGTTGCATCGCTTTCAAAGCCGGGGTTGGCGATGGCGATTGAAGCTGCCGTCACCGAAGTGACGCTGCTGAAGATAAGTGCCGTCGACAGAAGTAAAGAGAGCATCACCAAGTAATGAATCGGTTTGATGAACATAAGTCGCATAATAATCCTCCTCGTCTCTCATTCATATACAAGACTGGATTTCTGTGCAAACACACTTCCACTTTTCGAGCGATCAGACGATTTGAGCCTTCGGGAACATCGGATGATGAAATTGACGGCATGCACTTGACAGCTTCCCACCCCCTTCTATGTTCGAATTGGAATGATCAATTCCATGTAAGCGCTTAACAATGTTCATTATAGTTGCTTATTTCCCGTTTCTGGTAGTGTTTTCTTTAGGTTCACTTGTGTTATTCATCGTATAGGCGCACAAAAAAACCGTCAGCGGATGAACTTCATCTCCCATGTTAGACTTAGTCTCTAACCATTAGAGTGTAGTTCAGCAGCTGACGGTTTTTAGTGGTTCGACGCTCACTCTGGAGAGCGGCATGCCCATGCGGGCTCGCCAGGCCCGGCTAACGGACACAGATGCCGTTATTTGCGCGAAAAACATCGCTCTTCGATTCTAACGGACACAGATGCCGCTATTTACTATCAGCGGGGCCAAATCAGCCCCAATTGAGCAAAATAACGTCTCTGGTGTCCTTTAGGTGGCTAATTCGGCCCTTTTGCCTCGAATAAGGGCTGCTGTGTCCGTTAGCGAGGTGCGCGCTCGCTCTGACTCCGGCTCCTTCGACCTAGCTCACGCTGGATCGGCGCCTTTGCCGCTAGCCCGCGCTGCCCCAGCGCTCCTCGCCGCTAGCTCGCGGCGCTGTCAATTCCGCACCAGCTGCGCCGGCTCCCCGCTCGCCGCCTCGTCAATCTCCCGCAGCTCTTCGGCGGTGAGCTTGTCGCTGAGCGCCGGCCACACATCCGTGATATGATGCGGCTTGGAGGCGCCTAGTATCGCGGATGTGACGCCCTCTCGGCTCAGCACCCAGCCGAGCGCCAGCTGCGCCAACGACCAGCCCTTGCGCGCTGCGATCGGCTTCAGCCGATCGACGATGCGGAAGTGCCGCTCCTGCTCAAGCAGCGCCTGCAGCCGCTTCTCATTCGCCGCTCCCCGCGTTCCCTCCGGCGGCTCCGCGCCGAATGTGTACTTTCCGGTCAGCAAACCGCGGCCGAGCGGGCTGTAAACGATGACGCCGACGCCCTCGGAGATGGCGAACGGCAGCAGCTCCTGTTCAATGCCGCGCGCGATCAGGCTGTATTCCGGCTGAACGCTCTCGAAGCGTTCAAGCCGCTGCAGCGCCGAGATGCCGTGCGCTTTGGCAAGCTGCCAAGCGGCGTAGTTCGATGCGCCGATATAACGCACCTTCCCTTGCCGGACAAGGTCGTCGAGCGCCCGCAGTGTTTCTTCCAGCGGCGTCTGCTCATCGAATCTATGTACTTGATACAAATCGATATAGTCGGTCTTCAGCCTGCGCAGGCTGTTCTCTACCGCCCGATGAATATGGTAGCGGCTTTGCCCGGCATCGTTGGGCCCCAGCCCTACGCGGCCATGCACTTTGGTAGCCAGCACGATATCATGACGGCGCGCCCCCAGCAAGCTGCCGAGAATCGTCTCGGACTCACCGGTGGCAAGCGGGTTGTTCGTGTCCATGCCGGAGCCGTACACATCCGCCGTATCGATGAGGGTAATCCCCGCATCCAACGCCGCATCCAGCACTTCGGCCGACTCCTTCTCCCCGATCCATCTGCCGAACGCCATCGTGCCCAAGCTTATTTCCGATACCCGCAAACCGGTTCTGCCTAAACGTCTTTGTCCAATACTCATCCCTTCATCTCCCTGTCATCGTCGTTTTCCTGCATTCATTCCAACATGTGCCAGCCTGTCCCGGAAGTCATACAACGCAAAAAGGAGGCAGTCCAAGCCAGGATTGCCTCCGTCCATACGGTAGGTGAAATGATACAGTCAAAACCGAGCTCTCCACTCGGAATAACTTCATCTTATCACCTCGTTGAATAATCGTCAATCGGTCAGAGTCGAGCTCTCGGAGCCGATCCCTTGTCCGTTCATTTCATCACGTAATACCTGACGATGTATTCATCCAATTGCTGGCTGATCGCGACGACCTTCTCATGAGTGAAGCATCCGTGCAATTCAGCCTCCTGGATCATTTTTAGTCGCAAAGCTTCAATTTTTTTCAGAAGTAACTCCATCGCCATTTTCACACCAATTCTGTTCTTTTTCGTTAGTAACCCCATTATATACGAGGATGCCGCAGAAGTTTGTAAAAGTTTGTCGACGTAATTCAACGAATTTATGAAATTTTTTTTCAAAGAATTGAAACGTTGTAATCGTAGAATATACTAGATTCTTGGCAGCTCGATTTCGACGGTGGTCCCGGCATCCAGCTTACTGAGAATCTTCATCGTCCCTTGATGGGCCTCGATAATGCGATAGCAAACCATAAGTCCCAAGCCCGTTCCCTCCTCCTTCGTGGTGAAGAAAGGATCTCCCAACCGGGGCAGAAGCTCATCCGGAATTCCAGCGCCGGTATCGATAATTTTGACGGTTAGCCGGCTATGACCGAGCGGTTGCAGAACGACTCGAATGCTGCCGCCTGCCGGCATCGCCTCAACGGAATTTTTGATCAAATTGATAAAAACTTGCTTTAATTGGCCCTCATCGCTGTTCACCAAATACGCCGAATTCCGACTATAAACGAAATGAATATTCACATTATGCAGCAATGCTTGAGGTTCCAGCAAAGAAATGACATTTTCCAGAATGTCACAAACGCTTTTATGAGCAAATCGGCTGCTTTGCGGCTTCGCAATTAGCATAAACTCATTGACGATCGTGTTAATACGGTTTAATTCGACCAACATAATATCCGCATATTCAACAACTTTAGTAGGCGCCGCACTTTTGATCAGCTGCAAAAAGCCGACAAGCGATGTAAGCGGATTGCGAATTTCATGCGCAATGCCCGCCGCCAGCTGACCGACGACTGACAGCTTCTCCGATTGCCGGAGCATCTCTTCAGCGACCTTGCGCTCCGTAATATCGCGCAGCACGGTTTGAATGACTGGCCGGTCCAGATAAGAATGCAATACGACCGACGAAGCTTCTACCTCAATATGCTCGCCATGCAATCCGAGGAGGTTCACTTCAATGAAAGGGATGAAATTATCCATCAAGACAACTTCTTTGATCCGGCGTGTCACCCTTTCATAATGATCCGGGTGCACAAAATCGTAAACGGATTTCCCGATCAGCTCATCCGGCGCTTGCGCCCCCAGCAATTTCATGCCGATATCGTTGACATAACAAATAATGCCCTCCTGATGAACGACAATCGGTTCCGGAAGCAGCATCATCATGCGCCTATACTCTTCGTCCCGCTCACGAACGATGCTCTCCATCACTTTCTTATGGGTAATGTCCCGGCACAGCAGCTGAATGGATGACTTGCCCAAATATTCGATAGGGACAGCCCGGATCTCCACATCGATCACTTGCCGATCGAGCCGCAGCAGCCTTTTCTCCATCACATCGCTAAAATGCCGTTCTCTGAGAATCAGTTCAATCTGCGCCTGCATCTCTTCACGCTCATCCGGATGGATGAAATCCAAAGCGATACTGCCAAGCAGCTGCTCCGGCGCTTCTGCCCCCACCAGCTTCAGCGCCGCCGGATTCACGTAGGTGATAACGGACTCGCCGTACACGATAATCGGTTCCGGGGACAGCTCGACCAAATTCCGGTACCGTTCCTCGCTTTTCCTCAACTTCTCGTCCTTCCGCTTCCGTTCCGATATATCTCTAGCCACTACCGCTAAGGCAAAAATCGTGCCTGCCGCATCCTTCAGTGGGGAAACGGTGATACTCGCATGAAACGCATCGCCGTTTTTTCGCAGCATTAACGTTTCATAGCATTGTGCGCAATCCCCTTGGGCAACGCGCAGATGAATGCTTTTGACGCGTTCGGCCTCATCGCTAGGGACAGCGATCAGCTGTTTTCCGTATATTTCGCTGTTAGTCCAACCGTACATATGTTCATACGCTTGATTTACCTTCAACACGCGATGATCCAAACCGGTTATGGCAACACTTGCATTTGTGTGGTAAAAGCAGACCTCAAATAGCTGATTGATTTGGTGCATCCAATCCGTTTGCAATACTTCTCTCTCTATCCTTTTATCCATGCTGATACTCCCACCCTATCCATCACACTAGCTGTTAAGTATCAATTCTATATTTCTCTTCATTTTCCTTTCCTTTTGAAAGAAAACACGAAAAGGAGCCGCTCACGGGGAGCCTGCTCCTTGAACTTTATTTCAGTACGCGTTCACTAAATAGCCGAATTAGGGACCGGCTGCTCCGGCGTATGTTCCATGCGATTGTTCAGCCAGTCCTCCAGCGTCGCTACCCGTTCCGGGTATTTGTAGCTGCGAGCCAGGAAGCCTGCGCCATGCTGCGGCATCGGGTCCTGATCGGTAGGCTGATAGCGGAGATCCACGCTCCATCGCACCTCATCTGACCTGTTCGGTGTGGACATATGCAAGCAGCGGTCATTGAACAAGATCGCGCTTCCTGCCGTCACGGGCAGCACGACGGTTTCGGTTTTGCCCAGCTGGCTTTCATGTAAAGCCGTATAACCCGTGCCAGTCTCCGATTCCCGGTGCCACTTCAGTAAGCGCTTACGATGCGTGCGTGGCTTAATATGCAAACATCCGTTCACTTCATTGGCGTCGACAAGCGGTATCCATACCGTAATTACGGGATTGGAGTTCGCATCCGGCCAGTACGATTTGTCCTGATGCCACGGGACGGCGCCGGCGGCGACTTTCGGAATTTTCGGTCTCGTATTGTAGACCGGGTTGGAGAACAGCTCGCCGCCGATGAGCGATTCCACCGCATCCAGTATTTTGGGATTGCTCATGAGATGGAAGTAACCGGGGATCCGGTCTCTCCAGCTTCTGCCGTAATTCAGGAAATGCTCCGGCGTTAAATCTTGAAAAAGCTCTGCTAACCGGTACTTGAACGGCCTGTCTTCGAGCGTATCCGTAATTAAGCCTGCCTGCAAGAGTTCGTTCGCGATCGCAGACACCTTGGCCGTCATCGCTTCGATCGCCGGGGCCATATCATCTTCCTGTAGTAAATTCGGCAAAACGAGGTACCCTTCCGACTGATAGAAATCGAACTGCTCTTTACTTAAACTTCCGCCTGAATGTTGGGCTGACATCACAATCATTCCTCCTTAGCGTTATTCTACACAATATAAATGTAGCACCTGAGGAAGCAACGGTATTTAGCCGGAGGTTCAAAGATTGATCAAATCTTCCGGCAACTTCTTTTCAAGCAGCAGGAGATCAAGTATAGTAACACTAACGGCTATGTATGGAGGGATGTTCCGTGTCTGCAAGGCATTTAACCGAAATCAAGCCGTCCATTCGGGTGGCTCATCATTATCGCTTCCCAAATGAGAGAAACGGCAGCGAATCGGGACGAATCGGCTACTGCTATGCGTTCCACCTCGTATCCGGCGGCAAAGGTACCGTTACCGTACCTTCCGGCAGCTTCCCGGTCGCGAAAGGCGATCTCCTATATTTCCCTCCGACCATGAAGCATGCCTTTCATTCCGACGCCCTTAGTCCCCTTTCGACATACAATATATACTGCGACCTATGGCAGGCCAACCCGGAAGCCGCCCAACGGCATCTCGTTTGGAAAGATGCCGACTTCGACACCAGTCTGCTTACGGTCATCGTGCCCAATGACGAGCTTGACAGCTTGCCCAACCTGCTCCATTTGCAGCATCAAAGCCCGATAACGGACTTGTTCGTCCGAGTCGTGGAGAAGTACCAAAGCGACGCCTCTTACTCCGGTGCAATCGCCAAGAGTCTGCTGCATGCTTGGCTGCTGGAGATCGTACAATTCAATCATCATGCACCGTTCGTTGACTTCCGCATCAAGCCGCTGCTTGACGCCATCAACAAGAATGCCGGATCGTACGAAGCCTGGCTGCAGATGAGCAGGCTGAAGAAAACGCAGTTTCACCAGCTGTTCAAGCAAGCGACCGGCATGTCACCCAAAGCGTATTGGACATCCGTGATCATGAAACAAGCCGCCGCAGCCTTGCGCGAGAGCAACCGCTCGGTTACCGACATCGCCGAAGACTTCGGCTACTCTTCCATTCATCACTTCAGCAAGCAGTTCACGCTTTATTTCGGCATTGCGCCGTCCCAATACCGGAACCGGCAGCGGTCATAATCCAAAGAAGCTATCCCGGCAACGGGATAGCTTCTTTGATTATAAAGCGGCGAGCAAACGCTCCCGGTCGCAAGCCCCCATCGCCAAATGAAGCAGGTGAGCCAGCAGCTTCTTCTGCTCCGGATTCAGCCGGGTGAACACACGGGGTTCATGCTGGCACAAATCCCGGATGGCGGCTTCCAGCTCCGCTTTCCTCACGGTGTCCTCCGGCTTGTCCGTAAATGCCGGAAACGCCTTGGCTTCGGCGAATTCCTGAAGCACATGATCGGATAATATTTGCAAATAAGGTCTTCTTTTCAGCTTAATGAACGCATTGATTTCTTCCAGCAGGAATTGAAAGGCGTCGCTTTTCCTGCTGACACCGAAAGCCGCCTCCACCTGACCGCTCTGGTCTTCACTTTCGAAGTCGAAGTAATCGAAGAGCTTGCTTTGAATATAAACGCTATGATAGAACGAGTCTCCTTTATTATTAAAAGTTGTCGGCTGCTTGTGCTTCTCGTCCCGGTGAGAATCGATGAAATACAATTTCGAATATTCCTGATTGATCCGGTCCTGCCAGCGAACGTATTTGATTTTGAAGACGGTTTGAGTGCCGGGATCAACCAGCGTAAAGCATTCTTTCTCCCCGATCAGGTCCGCGTAATTCAACGGTTCGCCATTCACGCGCAAGGCGAAGCCCTTGTCCGCATGCAGCTCCAGGAACCAGCCGAACTCTTTGCACAGGAAAGCGAGCAATTCCTCTGGAACGAAATCTTTCATTATATTATGAAACGTAACGGTTGTCCCCGGATCATCATCCGTCAGCTCCGCTTGGGTTACTTGGTAGATGTCCAACCGATTGCCGGCAATATGAATCGTATACGTATTCTTGAGGAAACCGTCCTCATAGGTCGTTCTCCAAATCGCATCGGTAGCGAACCGATGAAAGGTCAAGCGTCCGATCCCGTTCTTCCCGTGCATGGCCGAAGTCGTTCGGGTCCGCCTCTCCGGATCGATCCCTTTCTCCGATTCATAGAACGGCGTAAACTTCCGCTCCAGCTCCCTCCTGTCAATGCCATAGCCGTTATCGGCAATGACGATATAATCGATGCCGCCGAGCACATTCGGATGAAGCGTGATGTCCACTTCGGTCGCCTGCGCGTCAAACCCGTTCCAAATATATTCTGAAATGGCCTGCAAATAATCAAATTTACGCAGCGTTTTTTCGATCCCTTTTGAGGATATTTGTATTTTGCCCACAACGATCTCCTCCTTAACGAGTGAACTCTGCCTGCCTCTCTATCATATTCCAAATCTCTCAATCCGTATGTCGATTTCTGAAAGCCTATTGAAATTGATTTTCGACAAAATCGGGATACCGCTTTTAAAATTAATTAACACCAGGTTAACGTTCCACGAATAAAACGGTGCTACGCTTGACGTATCCAGGAACGACAGGAGGGATCCCTATGCGCCTTGCGTTGTTTACCGATACCTATGTTCCTCAAATGAATGGCGTTGCCCTAACGCTAGGACGGCTCACTGACCATCTGCACCGCCGTGGCATCGAACATCTTGTCTTCACGCCGAAGTGCACCGATGAAATGGCTTACTCCGAATTAATCCGCCCCGTTCCGTCTGTCCCATTCTTTCTGTACCCGGAATGCCGGATCGCCCTGCCCAATCTGCTGTCGCTTCGCAGCGAGCTTGACCGATTCCGTCCTCACCTCATCCACTTGGCCACCCCGTTCAATATCGGCTTATGCGGTCTGCACTATGCCCGCAAGCACCGCATCTCACACGTCGCTTCCTACCATACCCATTTCGACCGATATTTGGTTTATTATCGCATGAAACGCGCCATCCCCTTCTACTGGTCCTATATGAAGTGGTTTCATCAGTCCTGCGACGCTATCTTCGCTCCATCCGCCGATACGATCCGGGACCTGCAATCGCAAGGCTTCGCCAACTTGCTGCTATGGTCGCGAGGCGTGGATTGCAGCTTGTACACCCCGGAGCGGAGAAGCGATGCCATCCGCGCGAAGTACGGCATAACCGCTCCGTTCCTTCTCCTCTATGTAGGGCGCATCGCCCCTGAGAAAGATATCGATACGCTAAGCGCCGTCATGCGCGAGATGCCGGACTCCTTGAAGTCACGCGTTCATTGGCTCGTCGTCGGCGACGGTCCGCAGCTCCCCGAGCTGCGCGAGCAGGCTCCCGGCAATGTCACCTTCGCCGGATACAAGCAGGGCGAGGAACTGGCCGAAATCTACGCTTCCTCGGATCTCTTCGTCTTCCCTTCCAGCACCGAGACGTTCGGCAATGTCGTTCAAGAGGCGATGGCATCGGGACTCCCTGTCATCGGCGCGAACAGCGGCGGCGTTCGCGATATGGTTGCGACCGGACGTACGGGCATGCTCTGTACGCCCCGTGAGCCCGAATCGTTCATTCGCGCTATCGAGGCCTGCGTCGACGGCTCCGAGCAGCTGGCCGGTTACCGGCAAGCTGCCAGAACATTTGCTTTGGGCCGCTCATGGGAAGCTATTTTCGACGGCTTGCTTCAGGACTACGCACAAATGATCGATGCCCGGCGCATCGGAAGCAAACCGGGATTCTATACCGCTTAGGAGGGAGGAACTGCCATGCGCTTAACGATTGTGGGAACGGGATATGTCGGGTTGGTGGCTGCCGTATGTTTGGCCAAACTGGGCCATGAAGTCATTGCGGTCGACCGGGAGTCCATTATTCGCGGATTAATGGAGAGGAACCTGCATGTATGGGAACCTCAGCTGGAGACGGAGCTTGAGGCGTGCTGTGCCAGTGGCAGGCTGCACTTCGAGACCGACTTGCTTGCGGCCTCGGCGGACACCGACGCCTTGATGATCGCCGTCGGCACACCTACCCGCGAGGATGGTCATACGAATCTGAGCTACGTGTATGAGGTGCTTGCACATCTGATGCAGTCCGGCGTGTGCCCTCCGCTGGTCATCGTGAAGAGCACCGTGCCGGTCGGCACCTGCGACGAGCTGGAGGAGAGCCTCCATGCGGCCGGACTGCGTACGGAAGTCGCCTTCAATCCGGAATTCCTGCGCCAGGGCAGCGCAGTCCGCGACTTCATAGAGCCCGACAGAATCGTGCTCGGCTGCAAGTCGGCGCATGCCGAGGCTCAGCTCCGGGAGCTGTATGAAGGGATCGAAGCGCCTGTCTATGTCTGCGACAGACGAAGTGCCGAACTGGTCAAATATGCGTCCAACGCCTTTCTGGCGATGAAAATATCGTTCGCCAACATGATGTCCGACGTCTGTGAAGGATATGGCGCCGATATTCGGGACGTCATGCACGGGGTAGGCGCGGACCGGCGGATCGGGCCGGAGTTCCTTCAAGCTGGCGTGGGCTATGGCGGTTCCTGCTTTTCCAAAGATTTGCAATCCCTGCTGACCTCCGGGAAGCTTGTCGGCAGCTCGCTCCCCCTGCTGGAGGCAACCGCCAAAATCAACGATCAGCGCATCCCGCGACTGATCGCCAAGCTGATTTCTCTATGGGATAGCCCCATGGGGAAGAGACTGTGCGTATTAGGCATCTCGTTCAAGCCCCAGACGAATGATGTCAGGGACGCACCGTTCCTCACCCTGCTCGCGCAATGCAAGCGGCATGGCATCGAAGTGCGCGCCTACGATCCCGTCATTCGTCAAGTTGCCAAGGCTAACGTCGACGTGGTCGATTCCCCATACGCCGCAGCCGCCGGGGCGGATGCCGTCATGATCATGACGGAGTGGCCGCAGTTCGCCGAGCTGGATTGGCCGTACCTGCTGCATCTGATGCGGCGTCCGCTGGTGCTCGATGGCCGCAATCAGCTGCCGGGCGACGTCGTCTCGCGCTTAATGGATATAGAAGGCGCGGTCTACATGCCCATCGGTCGCCCCATGGAACGCCAATCCCATTATCAGCGGAAATAAAATTTGCCGATTGCGGAGCCTGGCCGGGCCCACAATCGGCAAATAACTCCGTTGCCATTCCAAAGAGGCCCTTAATCATCGAAAAAGGGCCCCTGTGAGGCTGTCGATTAACTGTGCGCAGTTTTAACGTAAACGGACACATGCAGAGAATGTATGTGATTTTTCGAATATATATACAGAATTAGGGCTCAAATCACGTTTTGTATATGAAATTCCGAATAGAATCGACTGATTCTTGGTATGTGCCGCTCATTATGTATGATTTTTCGCATACATTTTGTGGTCTCCCACAAGTAATCGACAGTCCCCCTGAGTTCTTTAGCTATCGCCGAACCGTCTACTTCTTAATCGCCTCCAGTGGGGCATGATGCCCGTAGAACGTTTTCTCCCGACGGACCGGAGCCGTCCATTCGACCGCATTGGCGATCACCCGGTGCACATCTTTGTTGTGATAGGTAGGGTATGTCTCATGACCCGGGCGGAAATAGAAAATGCGTCCCTGTCCACGGCGGTACGTGCAGCCGCTGCGGAACACTTCACCGCCTTCGAACCAGCTGACGAAGATGAGCTCATCCGGCACCGGGATATCGAAATGCTCGCCGTACATTTCTTCTTCGGCCAGATCGATATAAGGTCCGATTCCGGCTACGATCGGGTGCGAAGGGTCTACGACCCACAAGCGCTCCTTCTCATCCGCTTCTCTCCACAGCAGGTCGCAGGAAGTGCCCATCAGCTTGCGGAACAGCTTGGAATGATGGCCGGAATGCAGCACGACCAGCCCCATCCCTTCATGCACGCGGGCGCAAATCCGGTCCACGACGTGATCCTGAAACCCTTGATGATCGACATGCCCCCAATAAATAAGAACGTCGGTCCCGTCCAGAACCTCCTGCGTCAACCCATGCTCGGGCTCCTGGAACGTCGCTGTGCGAATGTCGAAGCCCGCTTGCCCGATGCCGTCGGCAATGGCGCCGTGCATTCCTTTGGGATAAATCCGGGCAACCTCCTCTTTGCGCTGCTCTTGCAGGAACTCATTCCAGATCGTTACTTTGATCATCATGCCCACTCCCTTATCGTCATCTATAAGCTTCGCGTAACCCCATCCTGCGCGGAATCAATAATCGCTTGCAGCACCCGCTGGTTCCGGTAACCGTCGGCAAACACGGGCAGCAGCGAGGACGGCGCCTGCTCCAAATAATCGATGAAATCCTGCAGCATCGGCTTCATCTCTTGCTCATCCAAGTGAATGACTTTCTCGGTGAGGGTCAGCTTCTCGCCCTCTCTTAACGTCAAATGGACCTCATTCGGCTGTTCCACACAGATGCTGACCGTGCCGAGATCCCCGAACAGCGTAACTTGAAATTGGTTTTTCGTACCGATCGCATTCTTATGCGTATAGAAAGAGCCCATCACGCCGCCTTCCAACACGCACTGAAACCCAGTGAAATCGTCGACATCCACAGCCGTGAGTTCCCCTGTCCGGGGGTCCTTCCTGTGATCGATGAACGTGCTCATCAGCCCGCTGACCTGCTGGAATTCCCCGACGAAGAAGCGTGCCGCATCCACCATATGCGAGCCGATGTCGGCTAATATGCCGGATCCCGCCATTTCTTTGCTGAACCGCCATGTGTAGCCTTTATCGAACATTGGGGCGTTTTCTTCTTGCAAATAGTGTGCGGCTATATGCCGGATCGGACCTAAGGCTCCTTGGTCCACAAGCTGTTTGACGTACTGGAAGCAGGGGCGGTAACGGTACGAGAATCCGATCATGCATGGAATGGGATTGCGCTCATACAATTCCGCCAGTTCATTCGCTTCTTCGATCGTACGTGTAAAAGGCTTCTCGGAGAAGATCGGCTTCCCGCGTTCAATCGCATATTTCAGAATATCGTAATGATACTTATTGGATACTCCGGACAAAATAACGTCTACTCGCGGATCGTCGATCAACCCCCTGTAATCGGTGAACCTTGCTTCATCCGGCAAATTCAAACGATCGCCCGTTGTCCGGACCGCCTGCTCGTTCACGTCGCAGATCGCAGCCACTCGCGTGCGGGGAACTTTGGACAACTGATTCATGTGATAGTCGCCGATTCCCCCAAGTCCGATAATGCCTACGTTCCATACCTCTTTCTGCATCTTCCTTCCCTCCCGTTACGCTCTAATCTTCCTGATCAATCGTCTGGCAGGAATTTCGCTCGATGATTTTACTGGCGATGATGACATTGCGGGGAGTGTTCCCCGGCCGTACGCCCAGTTGGCTCATCAGCAGCCGAACGGACTCCGCGCCCAATTCCGAAGGGAGCAAGTCCATGCTCGTGAGCGGCGGGTTCGCCTGCACCATCATGGACATATCGCCGCATATGACGAACAGCGAGATATCTTCCGGCACGCGGAGCCGCAAATCTTTGAGCGCGTTGAGCACGCTGAACGCCGTACGGTCGTCGTCCGCAATGATGGCGGTTACTCGCTTCTTGGATTCGCCGATGACGCTCATCGTCTTCTCATACCCGTAATCCATGTATTCGTTTGAACTCATATCCGGCTTATGATGGATCATATGCGGTTCCACCTGCAGCCGGTAATCGTTCATCGCTTGCATGAAGCCCCTTATGCGATCGATCGAGACGGTCATGCGCTCATTGGCATTCAGAAACATGATGTGGCGGTGCCCACGGCCGATCAAGTATTCGCATATTGAATAAATGACTTCCCGATTATCGTTGTCCACGCTGTAAACGTCACGAACCGTCGCGTTCATCACCCGTCCAACGGTAACGAATGGAATTTGTTCGCTATCCAGCAGTGCAATTCGCTCATCATCGGTCACGGGCTGCATAACGACAGCCCCGTCGATCGGGTAGCTCGACAGGAACGGGGTCTGGACCTTCATCTGCGGAATCATATCGAGCAGCACCCGGTACCCGTAGTAGGAGGCTTCGAGGATAACGCCGTTAATGAACTGTGTATGGAAGGCGCTGAAAAGGAAGCTGCCATGCGGGATCGTGAGCCCGATCGCCATCGTCTTTTTCGTTACCAGGCTGCGTGCGATATGGTTAGGCACATAATTCAACTGCCTGGACACACTCAGTACACGCTCCTTGACCTCGTTGCTGGTCGGTCTTTTCTGGCTGAACACATTGGACACGGTCCCTTTCGAGACTTTCGCCAGTTTGGCGACATCATCGATTTTTGCCATAGCCACCTAAACATCCCTTCAACTAACGTTCCGGTTATGCCAGCTTCGCATTGAGTTCCTCAACCAGGTCGATAAGCTCAAGCGGATCGTTGATCGTGTATCGGGGGATTTCGCTCTCATCCGCATGCAGCTTCGGATAACGCGGCGTCCAGCTCAGGAAAACGCTCGTGATGCCCAATTGATTCGCCCCCTTCACATCCCGGCTCAAGTTATTGCCCACCATGATCATTCGCGGAATGTCTTCCAAGGTTAGATCCAACGCGCCAATCGCCGCCTTGAACATGCGGGGACTCGGCTTGTAAGCTTTCACCGTTTCGGAGTACACCATGGTCGTGAAATAGTCATACAGGCCGTTTTGCGTCAAAATGTTTTTGAACGACTGCGCGTTCCCGTCCGCAACGATAGCCAGCGTATACCCCCGCTCAGCCAGCGTTTTGACCATCACATCCGCGCCGGGAATCACGTTCGCCCGAATGACGATATCGTGGTCATCCCGAATCTCCGTCCCTTCATCGATAATCGTATCTCCGCAGTCCAGCAAAACGATCAGCTTCTTGGCATTAGGGTTCAACTCTTTGTCATGACTCATGGGTTACACCTCTCAGCACTAATTGGCTCGCATAATGGCATGCGGCATAATGTTCCTCTGTGATTGCCTGCAATTCCGGCTCCTCCCGCATGCATTTATCGGTTTTATACCTGCATCTGGGATGGAAATGGCACCCGCTCGGCGGATTCGCCGGATTCGGGACCTCACCCTCCAGAATGATCCGCTCCTTCTTCACATTGGGATCCGGCTCTGGCACCGCCGACAGCAGCGCCTCCGTGTACGGATGCAAAGGATCGTCAAACAGCGCATCCACTGGCGCGAGCTCAACGATTTTGCCCAAATGCATCACCGCTACTCGGTCGGAAATGTTCTGCACGATGGACAAATCATGGGAAATAAAGATGTAGGTGATCTGCAGCTGCTCCTGCAAGTCTTTCAGCAGATTAATGATTTGTGCTTTGATCGAGACGTCGAGCGCCGATACCGCTTCATCGCAAACAATAAGCCTCGGCTGGGAGATGAGCGATCTGGCGATGGCGATCCGCTGCCGCTGCCCGCCGGAGAACGCATGCGGATACCGGTCGAGATAGCTTGCGTTAAGTCCTGTTTGCTGCGCGATCTGCGTAATTTTCTCATCCAGCTCCGACTTGGAAAGCTTGAAATTCGCCAGCAGCGGCTCGGCAATAATATCATAAACACTCATTCTCGGACTAAGCGAAGAGAACGGGTCTTGGAAAATCATTTGAATATCTTTGCGGTACTTCTTGAACTCCTTGCCTCTCAATCCGAGGAAATCGACCTGCTCCCCGGTTTCGGGATGGTAGTAGACCGAACCGGAAGTGGCGTCCATGCCCCTGACGATGCACCGGCCTAAGGTCGTTTTCCCGCAGCCGGATTCGCCGACGATACTGAGCGTCTCCCCCTCCATAAGCTCGAAGGAAACATTGCTTAGCACACGGACCGAGGTTGGTTTGCTGAACAATTTGTTTTGGGATTTCACCTGGAAATCCTTATTTAACCGGTCGACTTTCAAGATCGATTTGGCCATCCTTATTCTCCCCCGCCCTCATGCTTGTAAAGAAAGCAGCGAACCATATGGTTCTCCGAAATAGCCGTTTTCGGTACGGCTTGCGCATTGCAAACGCCATCGATCCTTTGTTGGCAGCGGTCGTAGAAACCGCACATCGGAGGCATGTTCGTCGCCACAGGCACCGTTCCGTCGATGGATTCCAGTCTTGCGCGCCGGTCGGTGGACAACTTAGGCATCGATTTGAGCAGTCCTTGCGTATAAGGGTGCTTCGGATTGTTGAATATTTCCTTCACGGGAGCCTGTTCCACGATTTTCCCGAGATACATGACGGCCACTTCGTCGCACATTTCCGCAATAATTCCGAGATCGTGGGTGACGAGCAGGATGGCCATGCCGAACTCCCGCTGGAGCTGCTTCATCAGCTCCAGCACTTGAGCCTGAATCGTCACGTCCAGCGCTGTCGTCGGCTCATCGGCGATGAGCAGCTCCGGGTTGCACGACAAGGCCATCGAGATCATCGCCCGCTGCCGCATCCCGCCGGAGAATTCGTGCGGATATTGATCGAAGCGTTTCTCTTGGTCGGAGATGCCGACTTTGCCGAGCATTTCGAGCGCAATGCGCTTGGCTTCCTTTTTATTCTTCGTGCGATGAATCAGGATCGATTCCATGATCTGATTCCCGATCGTATACATAGGGGAGAATGCCGTCATGGGTTCTTGGAAAATCATCGCGATTTTCCTTCCGCGAATGGAGCGAATTTGCTTGCTTCGCGGATGCAGCGACAGCAAGTCGAGCTCATTCAAATTTTTCTCCGATTCAGAGTGATACACAATCTTCCCTGTCGTCTCGCACTCTTTGGGATTAATCGAGATGATGGCCCGGCTTGTTAAGCTTTTGCCGCAGCCGGATTCGCCGACGAGCCCCAGCGTTTGGCCCTTGCGGATTGTGAAATCGACGCCATCCACGGCCTTCATCTCGCCGTTATCCATCTGAATGCGAATCTTGAGGTCTTGAACCGACAGAAGAGGGCGATCGGGTAGTGAAACGGAAGCTTGCGATGCCATACTTTCCCCTCGCTTTGCGCTAGATTGGATTATTTCTTGTAAGGATCCGCCGCATCGCGCAATCCGTCGCCAAGAAAGTTGAACGTCAATACGGTTACGATGACGAAGCCCAACGGGATCAGTTTCCAAGGATAGAGGGCCACGTTCTCGATTTGCTGGGCTTCCTGCAGCAGCACGCCCCAACTGGTCGCCGGCGAGCGGATGCCGAGGCCCAAGAAGCTCATCGCCGTCTCGCCCAGAATCATGCCGGGGATCGCTAACGTCGTGGCCACGACCAAGTAGGAAATAAATCCGGGCAATAAGTGCCTGATAATGATCTTGGCATCGCTCACACCGGCTATTTTGGCGGCAAGCACGTATTCCTCATTTTTCAAGGAAATGAATTTCCCCCGTGCTACCCTCGCCAACTCCGTCCAGCCGATGAATGCGAAAATGATGACGATGTAGAGATACATGGTCACGACGGGGATCCTGGCCGGAATCGCCGCCGACAAGGCCATCCATAGCGGCAGCGTCGGGAACGAGCGAATAATTTCTATCGCCCGCTGAATGACCGAATCGATCCAGCCGCCGAAATAACCGGATACGCCGCCGATGAATAAGCCAAGAACGAAGGAGATGGCGACCCCGATGAGCGGTATGCTCAGTGAAATCTGACTGCCGAGCAGCACACGCGATAACAGGTCTCTGCCCATTCCGTCGGTGCCGAATAGAAAAATGCGGCCGGGCGCATCGACGCCGAATAAATGAATGTCGGTTTTGAACAAGCCTAGGAATGTATAGCTCTCCCCTTTCACGAGAAATCGCAGCGGGTGACGAACCTTCTCGTCCTGTACGAAAATCTTGCGCAGCGTCACCGGATCCCGGCCGCTCTTGAGCTCGTTCACGAACGGTCTGAAGTGAAACTTGCCTTCCGCATCGTGAAAGCTTAGTTTCACCGGTGGCGCATTCACATACTTGCTGTCATAGCTTTGCAACCCGTATGGCGCGAGAAATTGGGCGAAAATCGCCGCAAGATAGAAGCAGGCCAGGATGACAAGGGAAATACGGGCCAGCTTGTGCCTCTTTAACCGGCGGTACATGAGCCGCCATTGCGAGCTATGCGAAAGGTCGTTGCGGGGGGCTGCCGCCGGCGGCGCTACACCTTGTTTGCCTGGAATAGGAATTGTTCTCATGGTCAATTACCTCTGAACTCTGTGCGAATTTTTGGATCGAGCCATGCCAATAAAATATCCGAGATCAATGTCCCAAGCACGGTCAACACCGCCATGAACAGAAGCCAGGTGCCGGCCAGATACATATCCTGTGCAAGCAGCGCATTGTACATCACCGGTCCTTGGATCGGCAGATTGAGCACGATGGCGGTAATCGTCGATCCGGTGAAAATCGAGGTCAGCGACCAGCCGATCGTGCTGACGATCGGATTCATCGCCGCTCGCGTCGGGTACTTGAGCAAGATTTTCGTTTCCGACACCCCTTTGGATCTCGCCGTCACGACATTCGGTTTGTTCAGTTCGTCGAGCATCTGCCCCCGCATAACGCGAATCAGCTCCGCCGTATTAGCCAAGCCGATGACGATGACAGGAATGATCATGTGCTTCAGCAGATCCAGCACTTTGTCCATCGACCATGCGGCATTCACGAACTCACTGGAGAACAAGCCGAGCAAAGGATCGCCGAAATAAACATAGGACAAGTACATCAAAATAATCGCCATGAGGAAATGCGGCGTCGCCATGCCGAGAAATCCGATGGCCGAGAATATATAGTCACCGATCGAATATTGTTTCACCGCACAGTAAATGCCGATCGGAACCGCAACCGCATACGTGAAAGCCATCGTGACCAACGAGACGATAATCGTCAGTCCCATGTACTGCGATATGACAGTCATCACCGGCTTGTTGTAAGAGAACGAATATCCGAAGTCAAATTTCGTAATCATATTGCTCATCCAGGCCAAATATTGGATAAACCAGGGCTGATCCAACTTCAGGCTGGCTCTCATTTCGGCGATATTTTCCTCTGTCATGACGTCGCCGGCCACCGACATTTTGGCCGCATACGTGGAGACATAATCGCCTGGCGGAAGCTGAATGATATAGAAGACGATCATCGAGATAAAGAAAACGACCGGGATAACCAAGATAATTCTTCTCAAAATATATTGGAGCATCTCTACCCAATCCTCTCCGTTTCATTCGAAGACAGGGGGAGGCGTGCTCCCCCCGCTTCATCATGCCAACGATGCTTTACTGTTTGATGAAAAATTGCGCCGGATGCCCGTGGCCCAAGCTGCGGAATTCGTCCGAATATACGAGTTCTTTGGGCACGTTGCCCATCTTGTTGGAAACGACAACGAGGCGCGGAGTCGGGCCGGCATAGCCGATGACCCATTGGTTTTTCTGATGCAGCTTCACGATTTCGTTACTCCATTTCACAATATCTTCTTTGGTGGTGGAGGCTTTTACTTTATTCCAATAGTCCAGAATGAGCGCTACGTCGCCTTCCGGCTTCACGCCTTCTTTGCCTCCGGATGAAGAATACAAGCCGTAATGTCCGTACCAAGGCGTAAGCACGCGGAGCGGTACGAGCGTATCCGGGCGGAAGGCAACGTTGACCAGGGAAATGTTTTCTGTCGTGGCCGGTATTTTATTGGCATACTTCATTTCCTGATGAGTCCCTTGATCCACAACTTTGAGATCGACTTTAATGCCGACGGCTTCGTAATACTTCTTCACAAGCTCCAGGAAGCTCGCCGTGTTCGTGCTGCCTTCGATGATTGTAATCGTGAGATCCGAGCCGTCCGTGTTTAGGCGGAAATTATTTTTATCGCGCTGGGTTAACCCGATCTGATCCAACAATTGATTCGCCCGATTCACATCGAACTTGCTCCATTGATCGGCCCAGCCTGCTTGGTAGCCGACAAGTCCTTCAGGGACGGAAGCCTGCTGCGGGGCGCCCAACCCGTTCGTGACGATTTCGGAAATTTCCTTCCGGTCTACGGCGACGGACAGTGCCTCACGGAAACGAATATCTTGAAACAGCTTGCGGAGATTCGGATCGGCGATCGTTTGATTCAGCTGTATGCCCGCGCTCGACCAATTCGGTGTCGTCCACGGCAGCACTTGGAAGCCGGCCTTTTTCTCATTTTCCTTGAGTACGGTGAAATCTTTGAAATCGAAATCGAGCAGGTTATAGTCCCCGGCAAGAGTTCCCAGGATCCGTTGGGCGGGATCTTGCACCTTCGTCGCCACGATGCGGTCCATGTAAGGAAGCTGATTGCCTTCCTTGTCAACTTTCCAGTAATACGGATTGCGCTCCATAATAAACTGATCGCTGTTCGGATCGTTCTTCGCTACCCACGCCCGCAAGGTTGGGATTTGCGGATTGACCCAGTAATAGTAGCCCGTTTGGACCAAGAACGTTTTGACATCTTCGTAGCCCCACTTTTTCGCAATCTCCAGCGCTTTGTCTTGGCCGACAAATTCGGGAAGAATCGTCTTCTGGAAGTGCGCCGGCGCGAAGAACCACTTGTTGTCGATCGCAACGCGCTCCAGGAATTGCACGCTCGGATACTTGTGCGTCACTTTGAAGGTGTAGTCGTCCACTTTGGTGACCTTCGCCAAAGCCTTTTCGCCTGTGACAGGATCAACCGAGTAATAGGCGTCGTATATTTTTTTGCCGAACGTCTCTTTGGTCAGCATATGCTCCCAGTAGAACAGCACGTCGTCGGCCGTGAACGGCATACCGTCCGACCACTTCATGCCTTTGCGCAAATGTATCGTGAATTCCGTTGAATCCTTGTTCACTTCGTAGCCTTTGGCCACGTTAGGCTCAATCGTGCTGCCATCCTTGTTGAAGCGGAATAGCGCCTCTTCCGTCGGCTGACCTACGGCCCAGCGGTCGTTCGGCCCGCTCCAAGGCATTTTCCAGTCGCCGCCGTATTTGCCGATCTCTTGGGTAACCGTTTCCACCATAATGTCTTCCTTCGCCGGCATCCTTTCGGCGACAGGTTTCAGCGTGCCTGCGCTGACCAGCTTGGTTAGCATCGGCGCTTCTTTGTACCCGTCCGTTTTGACGGGAGCCGAGGCTACCGGAGCCGTTGTCGCCTCCTTGCCGGCCGGGCTGGCCGTTGGACTCGTTTCGCTTGCGCTCTCACAGGCTGTAAAAAAGGCTGCAATCAACACCATCATCAAGCCGACATAGAACCTCTTCGTGTTCAAGCCTATCCCCTCCGTAATTTAATTGACATTTCCATCTTTCTGAATGCTGCCGGAAATCAGGTCTCTTCACCCCCTAGGTATAGTTCAACTAGTTTCGACTGCGTTCAACTGCACATACAGGAACAGCGTGTATTAAACCGGTTTAATTAGGATGACGGCTTTACGGAATTGAACTTTCTTCTGAGTTATCTAGGAGGGAAGTTAAACCGGTTTAATCAGCTGCAAACAACGATATAAGCCTGTAATCCGGAAATGAGTGAAGCGCTTAATCTCACATGCGGTTAGGACACTGGGGAGCGGTTAAACCGGTTTAACCGTGCACAAATCCGATGAGCGATTATTTACACGTGATAGAGTGCTGTCCTCTGCGCTCGTAAGAATCATTTGGTTAAACCGATTTAATCATGGCCGCCTACATTTGTAAGCGCTTTATAGTTGGTATCGTACAGCGGATTCCTCTAAAATGCAACAGCTTTTTTTGGAAGAAATTAGTGTCGATAAACAGCGAAAAACCGCGATTCGTTTCGCGGTTTTTCGGGCGGATTCGATATGAGATTATCTAGCGGACAGACGAGACGCTATTGTCTCTTCTTGCCCAGTTCCTCAAATCTAACGGACAGGAGAAACGCTATTCAGTTTTTTTCAATCATATTGCTAATCATTCAGGACTGATAACGGCAACTGTGTCCGTTAGAGACTCAAAAGCGCTTATTTTCACTGAATAGCGGTAACTGTGTCCGTTAGGGTCAGCCAAGTCACACTCCCGTCCACCCCAGCTAGTTACACAACGCTATGGCTGCTTATCCACAATCGGAAACAGCAGCTTCTGGTTCTGTTTGCTGTACATATTACTTTTCCATATGACCTCGGAGCCCGTGTCGATCCATAACTCCGCTTTCTTGCCGGCACTCAGCTGTACGGCCGTTTTCAACGCTACGTAGCCCATATTGAACGGCTTCTGCACGACGATGGCTTGAATGATCTCCTCCTCGAGAAAGCCGATCTCTTCGTAGGAGCTATCGAAACCGATGAGCTTCACCTCCCCGGGCTTCCTCAAGTCGCGCAGCGCCTTGGCGGCGCCAAGTGTCGACGGCTCGTTCAAACCAACGATCGCTTTCAATTGCGGATAGTCCGTCAGCAGCGCTTTCGTAATCGCATAAGCCCGATCCGAAGAACCTTCGCTATAGAGCGTATCCAGCAGCCTGATCCCGTTCTCCTTCTGAAGTACTTCGCGGAGACCTTTCTCCCGCTCGATTGAAGTGGAGGAACCTTTGACGAAATTCAATATCGCAACCTGGCCCTTCTCCGGGAGGGCTTGAACGAGCGCATGAGCAGCCTTCCTCCCTGCTTCTGCGTTGTCTGTTGCAATGAAAGACTTGGATATACCGCCCTTCAAGCCGGAGTCGACGGTCACGAGCGGGATGCCTGCCCGTACGATTTCCTGGGCGACGGGCACGGTCCGCTCATAATCCAAGGCTGCCAGAACGATAGCCTTTGGCTTCAAGGCGATCATCTCGCGCAATATTCGAATCTGCTCGTCGACATCCTTCTCCGCATCCGTTCCGACGACCTTCACCTCCGTCCCCGTCTCTGCGGCGGCGGCCCAAACGCCTTGCTCGACGACCTGCCAAAATTCAATGCCTCTGTCAACCGTCTTCGGTACGAACACGATCGGCCGGTCGTTCCCTCTTGCAGCATTCAAGCTAATGATATAGAGGAGTATAGCTGCAATTCCAACGAAGACGGGTAAAATCCAGCGTTTCATGACTCCACCCCTCCCGTTCCGGAACGGGGAATTCGCAATGTCACCGTCGTCCCCTCTTCAGGCTCGCTCTCAAAAGTCAAGCCGTAGCCGTGACCGTAAAACAGCTGAATGCGGTGATGCACATTGCGCACGCCCAAGCCTTGCTCCTTCGTCCCGCTAAGCAGAGACATCACCTTGACTTGATCCATACCGAGACCGTTATCGCTTACGGTAATATGAATGTCGCCGTCAACCAGCTTCCCGGCAATACGGATGTGCCCATGCTCTTCCATACGCCTGATGCCATGGTAGATCGCGTTCTCAACGAGCGGTTGAAGAACGATCCTCACAATGCGGCAATCATACAGCTCACTGTCAACCTCAATCTCATACGAGAACTTCCCCGTGTAGCGCATGGATTGAATCGTGAGATAATTGGACAAATGTTCCAGTTCCAAGGAGACGGGCACCTCCTGCTCCCCCTTGCCGATGCTGTAGCGCAGCATTTTCGATAATGCCATCGTCATCCCGACGACCTGCTTCATCCTGTTCGTTTCGGCCATCCATATGATCGATTCCAGCGTGTTATACAGAAAATGCGGATGAATTTGCGATTGCAGCGCTCTGATCTCGCTCTGTCTGAGCAGCGCCTCCTCGTGAACAATCCGCTGCATCAGATCTTTGATTTTCATAATCATGACATTGAACGACCGCGCCAGCTTGCCGATTTCATCCCCCTGGGCGATGTCCGCCCGAATATCGAAATTGCCCTGCTCCACCTGCTTCATGTTCGCCTCCAGCCGCTTGATCGGTCCGCTTAGCGTATAGGACAGCACGATGGAGATACCGAGTGCGACAATCAAACAAATGCTCCCCCACAACGCAGTGGACAGCTGAATATTTTTCTTATTGCCGACCAGCTCATCGGGGTATGTGACACCGACGATTTTCCACCCGAAATTTGTCGTTCGAATCGACAAAATCTTCTTATGTTCGCTATCGGGCAGCACAAGCTGTCCATCCTGCGAAGCCAGAATAGCGTCGATCGGCTCGCTTTTCAAATTCGTGTGAATGATTTGCTGCTGCGGATGATAGACGAGATCGCCTTTGGAATTAACGATGAAAATATATCCTCGCTTGCCGAGCTGAATACGGCTGAACAAATCGTTGATGATACTGTAGTTCAAATCAACCAGCAGTACCCCGGTTGCTCCGGCGCTATCGTCCCCACGAAAGGTTTGGCTCATGGAGATAACCCAAGGATATTCTCCGGGGTACACATGCTCGACTTGTGACGAGGAAATATAGATCGAACCGTTCTTCGCTTTGGTGTACCAATCTTGAGCAATCAAATCCGGGTAGCTTTTCACGGATCCGTGAGACCTGTCGGCGATCACGGTGCCGTTAGAGCCGACGAACAAGATTGCGCTAATATCGTTGCGGGATTGAACGATGACGTGCAGCGAATTCTCGATGGCGGCAACCAAGCTCCGGCCACTCGCGGCATGGGGGTCCGGCATGGCCAAATATTGCCCGATCTGCCCGTTGCTCGTCAACAAGGAGGAGATGCTTTTCATATTGTCGATGTACGTCTCGATCGTCGTCCCGACCTGATTTATCAGCTCATTGGTATACTGGACGGAATTATCCGTCACGGAATCCGACGACAGCCGGTACGTGTTATAGCTGAGAATAAGCGTCGTACCGATGATCAGACAGAAGAAGGCCGATGCGATGCTCGTATGAATGGATTTAAACCGGAAGAATCGCCTTGGTTTCAAGTGAGTTCCCCTCTCACGGAGGCTCTGTATTCTTTGGGTGTCATGCCATGATGCCGTTTGAAAATGACGCTGAAGTACTGCGGATCGCCATACCCGACTTTTGCTGCGATTTCGTAAGCTTTCAGGTTCGTTTCGACAAGCAGCTCCTTCGCCTTGGCCAGCCTGACCCGGGTCACATATTCGATGAAGGATATCCCCTTCTTTTGTTTGAAAAGACCGCTGAAATAATTCATACTCATATACGCTTGCTGAGCGGCGTCGTTCAAGGTCAAATTTTCATTGGCGTAATTTTCCAGAATGAACACTTCCGATCTATGCATCAACGAATCGACATCTTGCGCCATCTTCAGGGTCACTTGTTCAAACAACTGCACACACAAGGTCTCCAGCCACACTTTGACTTCGTCCAGCGTCTTATACGCCCTGACCTGACCCAGCAAATCGCCGGACGCCATAACATCCAATCCGGAATCTTCGAACAACGGAATAATCGAGACCAGGAAGCGCTGCACATAAATATAGCAGCGGTCCACAGACGATTGGGAGGCGCGCAGCTCGTTCATCCATTCCTGCAGCAGCAGGCTGAACATCTCCCGGCTTCCCGTTTTCAGCGCTGCGATCAGCTTGCGTTCCCATTCTGCGTGATGAATCTGGAGCTGCCCTTTGCCATGCACGATATCTTCAATGGAAATAATTTTGTTTCTGCCGACCAGAAACCGGTAATCCAGTGCCGTTAGCGCTTCGGAATACGATTTGGCAACCTCCTCCGGATGGAGATAGGGCCGGCCGATGCCGATCGATACAGGCAGCCTCACATATTTCTCGATGCATTCGGCAGCCTGCTGGGCATACTTCTGAACAGCCAACATGAGCGAAGAGCGTTCTCCGGAGAAGAGAATGCCGATCTTCTCATCCCTTGTCCGAAACACGATGCCCCCTTGCTCCAATTCGAATATTTCTTGAACAATATTATAAACGGCAAACCGCAGCAGCTCGGCTTCCGAACTACGTCCGGCGTCATAAGGATGTTGAAACTGTTCTACATCCAGCGATAAGGCCACGTAATACGGACCGGGCAGAGATAATTGAAAAAAAGCGAATTTCGCATGAATGTCGCTTCGCTTCACTTCCGTCGAAACCATGCGTTCCAGGAATTGTTCGCGCAGTAAAGGCAAACTCAAGTTCAACTGGCTTTGCAGTCTGAAAATATCCGCATTTCTTAGCTTCTTCTCATCCAGCTCTTTCCGCAAAAGCGCCAGAATGTTTGTGAACTCCTCCTGGCTGACGGGTTTCATGATATAATCGTACACTTTCAGCTTCACGGCTTGCTTCGCATATTCAAATTCACCGTAACCGGTCATGATGACGACGGCGATATCCCGGTACCGGTCGGCAACCGCAGCCGCCAGCGCAAGTCCATCCATGTGCGGCATGGAAATATCGGTTATGATCACGTCCGGCCGCCGGTGCTCCAGAGACTCCCACGCGTCGCGTCCATCCCCGTAAGAGCCGATCAGCTCAAACCCGCAGTCCGTCCAGTTCACGGTTGCACGAATACTTTCCCGCACCGCTTCCTCGTCATCGACGATGATTATTGTATACATGAGATCACCTCGGGTTACGAAACGAATATACCTGCTATAAGCGGCTTTCCATAGTTTCGATAACAGCGCTTACATTTCCTGTTTATTCCCTCAAAAAAGAGGCTGCCCTGTCAAGGAACAGCCCCCTTCCGCGTGGTAACTAATTGTACAGCAGCGCTTTGATTTCGGGCGAATCGAGATTCGATTTGTCGTACCAATGGAAGCCGGTATCGATCATTTTCTCAACCTTCTCCCCTTTGCTTGCCATGACAGCCGCTTTGACGGACCAATATCCGATGCCGATCGGGTCCTGCGTGATCGCGCCGGCCATTTTGCCGCTCTTGATCGCATCGATTTGCGCCTTGCCGGAGTCGTAACCGATAATGACGATTTTATCGTTCTTGAGTTCCGTTACCGCGTTGACGACACCGATCGCAGAACCTTCGTTCGCTCCGAAAATCCCTTTCAGATTAGGGTGCCCCTGAATAATGGCTTTGGCCAAATCGGTCGATTTCAGTTGGTCTCCGCCGCCGTACTGGATGTCGACGATCTTGATGTTGGGGTGCTTCGCTTTCATCTGCTCCACGAAGCCGTCTCGGCGGTCAACGCCCGTGCGGCTCGTTTGGTCATGCACGACAAGCGCGACTTCGCCGGCATCGCCGATCTTCTCCGCCATTTTGTCGGCGGCTAGCGCTGCGGCCTTCTTGTTATCCGTCGCAGCCGTCGTCACCGGAATATCACTGTCAACGCCCGAGTCGAACCCGATGATCGGGATATTCGCCGATTTGGCTTTCTGCAGGAGCGAGACGGACGCTTTGCTGTCCAGCGCGGCGAAAGCGATGGCCGTCGGCTTTTTGTCTAAAGCCGCTTGCAGCATCTCGATTTGTTTATCCACCTGCGATTCGGTCTCCGGTCCTTCGAACGTTATCTGCACGTCGAATTCCTTGGCCGCTTTCTCCGCACCCTGCTTCACAGCTTGCCAGAACTGGTGCTGAAAGCCTTTGGAGATCACCGGAATATAGGCTTTGGCGCTGCCTGAGGATGAGGTTTGTACGGCAGGCGCTGCGCTCGAACTCGCCGGTGCGCCGGAGCCGCAAGCTGTCAGAAGTGAAGCTGTAAGCGTGAATACCGTCGCTGCCAAAATCATTGTTTTCATTTTCTTCATCATGTCATCGTCTCCCATATCATTTTATTGGTATATAAATTCCTGGAAAGAATGAATACCTTGGGCGAGTGGTCAGCCTGCTTTGCGCCGGCGTATAATATCGGCGTAGACGGCGAGCAGGACGACAATTCCGACGATCACCGTCTGCCATTCTTGCGGCACGGATAAGATTCTTAGGCCGTTGGTCATTACGCTCATAATTAAGGCGCCGATGACCGTTCCCAGAATGGACCCTTGGCCGCCGCTTAAGGAGGTGCCCCCGATAACGACCGCGGCAATCGCTTCCAGCTCATAGCCCATACCGAGTGCGGGCTGCGCCGAATCAAGACGCGAGGCGATCATGACGCCCGCGATGCCGCTAAACAAGCCGGTCAGCACATAGATGGCTATTTTCCACTTTTGCGTGTTCACACCGGATAATCGCGTGGCCTCCTCGTTGCTGCCGAGAGCGAAGTTATAGCGGCCGATGACCGTCTTGGTCAGCAGCAGGCTGGATATGATCGCCAGTCCGAAGAAGATCAGGATCGCATTAGGTACCGCGAAGCCTGGAATCACTTTCTCCAGCGCCGTTCCCATGGCAATTTCGCGAAATGCCGGCGTTTCGTTGAAATAAATCGGTTTGGCGTGGGAAATGACAAGTGACAACCCTTTCGTAATCATCATCATGGCGAGCGTTGCGATGAAAGGGGGAATATTCATTTTCGCTACCGCAATTCCGCTGAATAGACCGCATACGAGACCGGCTGCAATCCCTGCTGCGATGCCGACCGGTATCGGCATGTGCCAATTCGTAATGAAGACTCCCGTCATAACGGCAGCGAACGTCATCACCGTACCGACGCTAAGATCGATGCCTCCCGCAATAATTACGAATGTTGAGCCTAAGGCCAGTACACCGATTACAGCGGTCGATAAAAGGATGCCGACAATGTTCGAGAACTGCAGGAAATTGCTGGAGGATACCGAGAAAATGACCACCAATATCGCCAAGCTGGCGAAAGCGAGCAATTTCTGAGTAGCCGCCGTCTTCCGGAAAGCCAGCTTCGGGTTTTTCATACTGCTTACTTGCATAATGGACCGTCCCTTCTTAATTTCGGCTTGTCGCTAGGCGCATAATATTTTCTTGGGTCGCTTGCTCGCCAATCAGCTCACCGGTTATTCGGCCTTCGCACATGACGAGAACCCGGTGGCTCAGGCGCAAAATTTCCGGCAGCTCGGAAGAAATCATCAGAATCGCCTTGCCTTGCTGCGCCAGCTGTTCCAGCAGCGCATAAATTTCCGCTTTCGCCCCGACGTCGATCCCTCGGGTCGGCTCATCGAATATAAGCAGCTGACAATCCCGGTACAACCACTTGCCAATGACGATTTTCTGCTGATTGCCGCCGGACAGAAACTTGGCCTTTTGCCGGATGCCCGGCGTTTTGATTTTCAACGCTTCTACATAACTGGCCGACACTTGCTCGATTTCGCCTTCTCGCATCCAGCCGAATCGCATCAGCTTGGTCAGGGAAGGCAGCGCCATATTCGCCCCGACGTCCATGTCGACTAGCAGGCCATAGCGTTTACGGTCCTCCGATAAGTAGCCGATTCCATGCTTCACAGCGTCGTGGGTGCCCCGAATGCGCACCTGCTGTCCGTTCACATAAATCTCGCCGGCATCCAGCCGGTCTGCGCCGAAGATCGCTCTCGCCACTTCAGTGCGCCCCGCTCCCATTAATCCGGCAACTCCGACGATTTCTCCGGCCCGGACCGTGAATTGGATGCCTTCGAACGCTTTGGCACGGCTCAGCCCTCTCACTTCAAGCACCGTCTTCGCTTGGCCGGGCTTCTCCGGCTTACGCTTCTCAACTTGAAGCTCCCGCCCTACCATCATGGAGATGACGCTGTCCATGGACGTATCTTTCGTTTTGACCGTGGCAATGTAGCGGCCGTCCCGCATGACGGTGATGCGGTCGCTTATGACACGCAGCTCTTCCATGCGGTGCGAGATGTAGACGATCCCAACGCCTGAACTGCGCAGCCTGGCAATCATGCGGAACAACTCGCCGATTTCGGCGTCCGTCAGGGCAGCGGTAGGCTCATCCATGATGAGAACGTCGGACTTGAAGGACAACGCCTTGGCGATCTCGATCATCTGCTGCTTGGCTACGCTCAGCTCGGAAATTTTCATGCGCGGGTCCAGATCCAGATTCAGCTGCTCCAGGAGCTCTACCGTATCCGCGTTCATTTTCTTCTCATCCAGCAGCATTCGCACCTTCCTGCGGGGTTCCCGGCCGATAAACATATTCTGCGCAATCGTCAAATCGGGAATTAAATTGAGCTCTTGATGAATGATAGAAACGCCGAGCGATTGCGCCGCTTTGGTATGCGGGATGTGCACCTCCCGGCCTTTCAGGAGCAGGCGGCCCGCGTCTTTCTGATAAATGCCGGTCAAAATTTTCATTAGGGTCGACTTGCCTGCCCCATTCTCGCCTACCAATGCGTGGACCTCTCCGGGCGCCAGCTCGAATTGACAGTCTGAAAGCGCCTGGACGCCAGGGAAGCCTTTGTAGATTCCTTCCATTTGTACGAGCGGATGTGTCACTGCTGCCCCTCACCTCGATATCGTTGTACTGATTACATCTTAGCTGTAAACGCTTTATCTGAGAGTGGAGTATTTTCCTGAAAAAGTTGAATATTTACCGATAGATGGGTGGAATGGTTGGATGGGATGATGCGGGGATGTCAAAAAGACCTCCGTTCCCAGCCATTCCGAGGAATGAGTTGAGATGGAGGTCGGTGAAAATGCAAATGCCGAACAAAGAGCAGCGTTAAGTCATGGGTAGGGCGTCCATAACGGGAAGTTCTCCCGTTAATCTACCCTGCTGATGAGCGCGCGGGTAGGATAACGGGATATTCTCCCGTTAAATCTGCGAAAAGTGGCTGCTGTTTGCGAAATCTGAGATTTTTAGCAGGAGAAATTCCCGTTATTAACTTCCTGAGGCAAAAAATCGTCAATATAACGGGAGAATTTCCAGTTAATCAAACTGATGCTACTTTTCCTATGAGTGACTTTTGGCGGCCTTTGCAACTTTTATTGAACTCGAGTGACTCCGTGCGTCTTATATACAACTTCTAGCGATTTCAAGTGACTCTGTACGTCTTATGCAACTTCTAGTGATTCTAGTGACTCCGTGCTCCTTAAACAACTTCTAGTGAATTCAAGTGACTCCGTACGTCTTATGCAACTTCTAGTGATTTCTAGTGACTCCGTGCACCTTATGCAACTTGTTGTGAATTCGGAATGATCGCCTATGGGTTTCCTTGGTTTCCTTGGTTTCCTTGGTTTCCTTGGTTTCCTTCGTCGCCTTGGTCCCGTCGCCTTGATCGCCTTTGACTTCCCTACCCGCGTTTCCTCCCAACAGCATGTCACAGCTGCGGCACCTGAAACCCGTCGGATTCAGCATTCACATCCGTATACCCGGCGCGCAACAATGACAAATACGATGTTGGGTTCGCGGCATGCCGGTAGATCGGCATGGCAGTACCGGCCATCAGCCCGTCATAAGCTGCATTTAATGCAGTTCCTACGCCTCCGTCATTATTGACTCCTCGCTTCTCACGGGGCAATTGGGTAGCTGGGTGCGCAGCAGAGAACATGACATACCAATATCTGTCATCAGCATCGATTTCAGGGTACCCTTCCGTGGTGCCGTTTTCTTCATACAAGGAAATCCCGCGCAGAAACTTTCCATTATTGGCAGTCATGACCATAACGCCTTCCTCCTTACTTTCGATAACATCGATAATTTGCGGCAAAATGTCTTTGGAATCCGTCAGATTGTGCTGAATCGACCAGCCATGCCACTGCTTTAAAGTTGCGAGATACCCGGCAGCCTTGTCACTCGCCGCAGGAAAGACATCCGAATTAAATGAAGCGGCGCTTGGTACATACTGCTTGCCATCCCACTTCAAAATGCTTGGCATTTGCGGTTCTTCCACCATTTCAGCATCCTGTTCATCTTCGGCAGGCGCTTTCGGCTCCTTGTGCATTAACCGGGCATTCCATTCGCCTTCCCATTTTAAGCTGGAACCTGCGCCCGACCATTTCAATTGCACGATTCGGTCATTCACTGCTGAATCCCGTTTATTTTGTACGATTTGACTTACGGCCTTATTGCCAATCGTTCTCTGAAGCTGAAGGACTCCCGTTGCAGTGAACGGATTCATTCCCAGCGCTAAGCTGCCTGGACGTGCAGACTTCATTGGACTTGGTGTATGGGATCTATCAGAAATCGGCGTTCTTCTAGCAACATGATCCGAAAGCATGCGTTTCGATTCCTCCCTCAGCCTTACGTTTCTATGAAAATATTACCAAAATAATGGGTGGAAGAGAAGCCTGCGGATGTTCTGGCAGGAAGCTGCGG
The DNA here is from genome assembly GCF_028765165.1 of Paenibacillus sp. MAHUQ-63. Taxonomy (GTDB): domain Bacteria; phylum Bacillota; class Bacilli; order Paenibacillales; family NBRC-103111; genus Paenibacillus_E. The sequence continues at coordinate 342,588 of NZ_JARADB010000003.1, forward strand.
ATGCTCTAGCAGGGAAGCTGCCGATATACCCGCAAAAAATCAAAAACCCTTAACCCTGCATCGGACAGGGCTAAGGATCCGGTTACCTTTTCTCATACCTGGCAATCGCCAGTCTTTGAATCTCTAAAGCGCGATCAATTTTGGAAGCCTTAATCTTGCTTACGTAGCTGTCGAAGGCGTTCACGGGCTCGACGCCGAGAATCATTTTGAGCGACATCTCGTCAACCAGCGTCGTCACGTCGTTCATGATGGACGACAGCTCGGCGCTCTCCATCTCCGTCTTCGGAATTTGCGGCATCATATGCCGGTCCACATTCGTATCCGCCCAGACCATGATCGCCGACCGCTGCTGCGGCAGCGTATAATATTGCTCCATGTAGCGGATGTCCTGGACGAACGGCCCGAAGTAGCTCGCTCGCGTATACATCGCCAAAGCCTGCGCAGGCGCCAGCTTATCGGGATTTTTCAGCACTTCGTCCGAATAGGTTGGGTACCCGTCCTTCATCACGTAGCTAAGTCCTTCGATGCCGAAGTTGAACAGCATGTGCCCCTCCTCGCCATACCCGTAATCGAGCAGCTTCACCGCTTCTTCCGCGTGCTTGCTCTTCGTCGAGATCGCGACTCCGCCTGTTCCGACGTACGCATAACTGCGCTGGCCGAATTCCGGCTTGTCGCCTTTCTTCAGCACCGGATAAGGCGCCGCATCGAACAAGGCATCCTTCTCTTTCTCCACCACAAGAGGCTGCCATTTGCCGATGCCCGCTCCGGCGTTCCAGATCGTCGCCCCGCTCCGGCCGTTAATCATATTGGAGTCCATCGTTTTCGTATCGACGGTGGCGATATTTTTATCGATCAGCCCCTCGGCGTACCATTGGTGCATCGTGGCCAGAAACTGCTTGTACCCTTGCTCCATCGGCCCGAACTTCACTTGTCCGTTATCGAGGTAGAACCCTTTTTTGACCCCGTAAGCCCCTACAAAAGCTCCGCCCTCAATGCCGAACAACGGATTGGGAACGCCCAAGAACGTCAAAGGAGCCTCTACACCCTTCTTCTCCTTGAACGCCTTCAGCACGGTATACCATTCATCCATCGTCTCCGGCGTGTCGAGTCCGAGCTCGTCCAGCCAATCCTTGCGAATGATCGGTCCTTGGTACGTGCGCAGCAGATCATCCCCCCGAATGAATGGGAACACATAGTAGCTGCCGCTGTCCGTCTTCACCTGCTTGTCGATATCGGGATGCTCGGCCAAAAACTTTTTCAAATTCGGCGCATGCTGGTCAATCAAATCGTTCAGCCGCCTAATATAGCCATCCTTAATGGCCTTCTCCGGCCCGCCCGGGAAGCTGTCCCACTCAAACTCCATCATATCCGGCAAATCTCCGGAAGCCAGCAGCACATTCATCGCTTCTTTGGCCTGATTGGCCGGAGGCTGAATGAATTTGAGCCGGACGCCGGTCCGCTTCTGCCACTCCTGGAAGAAAGGGACATCCTGTGTATTCGGCTTCACGCTGGCTGCATTGCCATTAAGCTCGGCCCAGTAGGTCATCGTTTGGCGGGCGGCATCAGGCGGCACGGATGCCTTGGTCGCTGCCGGCGGCTCCGGCGTAGCGGACGGCGATACCGCCGAGCAGGATGTCAATGCGAGAGTGCAAATCACCGCTAGCAGGAAGATTGATTGTGGTCGTAAACTCATCTGTTGAACCTCCGTAAGCTGGAATACCATGGCGGCGTGCTTGTCAGTGCATTTCTTTATATTTGCCTGGCGTGATGCCCTCATATTTCTTGAAAACGCGAATGAACGTCGCCACTTCATTATATCCGACGCATTTGGCAATGTCCGAAATCGAATCCTGCTTGTAGCCGATCATCCGCTTCGCCTGCTGAATGCGGAATCTCGTAATATAGTCCAGCAGCCCTTCTCCGGTCTGATCCTTGAACAGCTTCGAAACGTAACTGCCTTTGAGCTCGAACCGCTCGCCGATCGTATTCACATTCAGATTCGCATCCTGATAATGCTCCTCGATGTATGCCATCACTTTGGCGATCAGCTCCCGCAGCGTCTCTGCCCGCTCCTTGGTCAGATTCGTCTCCACCTTGGCGGCGGCGAATGCACATACCTCCTTGAGCAAGCTGAGCAGCTCCTGCTGCATCTCGAGAATCGTGTCGCACGCGATGATGGAGTCCATCCACAACGGATTATCCCCCAGCAAGCGGCTTTCACCGTCCCCAAGCTCGTTGATCGCCTTCACCATCGTCCCGACAAGGTTGAAAATCAAGCATCTGGCCAGCGTCAACGAGACAAGCGGCTTATTGAAATTCCGCTCCATGATTTCGCTCATACTGGCGGCAGCCTGCTCATAATCGCCGATCTTGATCAAATTGATGATCTGCTGCTCCACCTGCAGCGGATAATAGTAGCCGAGTTGGAGCTTATCGGCCGTATCGATGCGAATCTCGTCGTACGTAATGATTTCGCGTTTGCCGCGAACCATTTTGTACTCCATGGCATCCAGCGCCTCGCTATAAGCTTCAGCCACATTAAACAGCGAAGAATGAATGCCTCCGATCGAAATCGTGAGATCCATGTGGAACCGCAGCAGGAACCGTTGAGCCTCGGCGGCAATCCATGCCAGATCTTCCTTCAGCTTGGCGGGGTCCTTATCGGCGAAATTCACCAGGCAGACCATCATCTCATCCACTTCAGCCATATAACCATGATGATGACGATGTCCGACGAGCTCCTCGACGACATTCGTAATAATGAACTGGATCAGCTTCCTGCGCTCATTCAGATCCATGCCGGGCAAATTGTTGGATAGATTATCGTTGTTCTCGACGGCGAAGAGGATAACGGCAAACTCGTTGGAGACGAGCTCCATATGAAAGGATTTGAACGCCTCCTCATAAGAGATGAGCGTGTCGATCTTCCCTTTCAGCAGCCGGCCCAACATATTGGAACGCAGCACGTACTGATGGGACTGCAGCTGCATCGCCATCCTCTCTTTCTCGCTCCGCGTGTCGGATATCGCCCGTTGAATGAAGCTCAATTCATTCCCGTCGATCCGCGCTTCGGACGTACTCTTGTCCGACACCGACTGCACAAGCCTTTGGATCGGCGAATAATTGCGGCGCATGAAGAACCACGTCAAAATGACTGCGCCTATTAGCGAGATTAATATACTGACGTATGTGAAATTGCGGACATACTCCGCCTTCTCCCAATAAATGCGGCTAGGAATCAGCAGCACATACTTCAGATCGGAAACGGCCGATTGCATATAGAAAAGTTCCGACTCCCCGTTCTTCGCCGGCGTGTACGCTACGTGATCCCGGTCGAATACCTGCTCCATGATCAGGTCGGGATTCACCGAGCCCGGCAAATTGGAGAGCAGCACTTGATTGTCATGGTTAAGGATTAAAATTTGCCCGCCGCTGAAGCCCGAAATCGTTTCCATGGCTTTCTGGAACCGTTCCATATCGGCCATTACGACGACGGTACCCGTCTGATTGCCGTTCAAATCCTTAGGCAAGTGGGCAATATACGCGATGGACGTCTGAGGATCCGCCGAATCCGCGTGTGGCAGCAGCAGGAACTGATTGTTGGCTGCGTTGTTGATCGTATCCAACCACTGTTCGTAACGCATAGCCCCCGTATTATGGATCGTATCCCACGCTGTCTTCATATCCCGGATGTTGCCGGGTCTCAGAATCGAACCGTTCTGATCCCAGGTCACATAAAATTCGTCAACCGTCGCATAGGACGTCTGGTACATGCGAAACTCTTTGACAAGCTGAAAAGCCAGAAATTGATCGTCGCCTTCGCGAACGTTCGAATACATCAACGTTTGGAGCTTCGTGTTCCACGTAATCTCCATATTCAATCGTTTCATGAGATCGATTTGCGTATCGATCGTGTACCGCACTTGCTTAAGCAGCGAATCGTTCGCCCGGTGAATTTCGCTTTTCAGCGCGTTGCTGGATTGCGAATAAATAATTAAGCTCATCATCATCGGGATGAACAAAACAGCACTGTAAGAAATTAACCACGTGAAAATAATACTTTTGCGCTTTTGCCATAAAAAACCGAGTTTAATATGGATCTCCTCCCATTGAATGATCGATATAGGTCTGCAGGGATTAACTCCACTTACCTATATTATACCGCGATCTGCAAGGGGAGGAATGTTCAAAAAAGCAAAACGAATTGACAAAAGCTCTATTCCAAGCGAAATCGCCCGATTTTACCCTTTCAATGAGCCGACCATAACCCCTTTGACGAAGAAGCGTTGAACAAAAGGATAGATGCAGAGAACCGGCAATGTCGCTACCATAATCGTTGCATATTTGATCGTTTCCCCGATCTGATGGCGGTCGCCCGCGTCCGCCCCCACTGACATGCTGTCCGTCGAGTTGGCGATCAAGATCTCCCGCAGCACCAGCTGCAGCGGGAACAGGTCACGGCTCTTGATGAAGACGGAGGCATAGAACCAGCCGTTCCATTTGTCCACCGCATAGTACAAGATCATGACGGCGATAACAGGCATCGAGAGCGGGAGAATGATCCGGAACAAAATCGTAAAATGATTCGCACCGTCCATTTTGGCCGACTCCTCCAAGCTGTCCGGGATGGACATGAAAGCCGTGCGCATGATGATCAGGTTGAATGTACTCATGGCGAAAGGAATGATCGTCGCCCAGAGGGAATCGAGCAGTCCGACATTTTTGACGACCAGATACAGAGGAATCAGCCCGCCGTGGAAAAACATCGTAAAGACGATGATCAGCATGAACGCTTTGTTCCAGATGACATTTTTCCGGGACAGCACATATGCGCCCAGCGCCGTCATGAGCAAATTAACCGCAACGCCTGCCACGACGATAAACATCGTATTCCGGTAGCCGATGAGAATGCCCGGGTTTTTCATGACGCCTTTGTACGCTTCCAGAGAGAAACCGAGCGATTTCAGCAAAATGCCTTTGTGGGCCACCAAACGGCCGGCGTCGCTTAAGCTTGCGAAAAGAACATACAGCAGCGGGTACAGCGTAACGATGACGAGCCCAAGCAGGAGCAAATAAATCGCGATGTCGAACAATTTTTCGAGCAGAGAGAACTGTTTTTTCATTGCTTTCACCTCACCATAAGCTGCTTTCGTTAACTTTGCGGCTGATGTAGTTCGCGGAAACTAGAAGAATCAGGTTGATGACCGAATTAAACAAGCCTACGGCCGAGCTGTAGCTCCATCCGAACTCCAAAAGCCCTTTCCGGTAAACGAAAGAGGAGATCACGTCAGCCGTTTCATACGTAACGGGGTTGTACAACAATATAATTTTCTCGAATCCGACGTTCAGCAAATTCCCCATCCGCAAAATAAACATGATCGCGATCGTCGGCATAATGCCCGGCAGTGTAATGTAAACGATCTGCTTCCAACGGCTGGCGCCGTCCATTCGGGCCGCTTCGTACTGCTCCTGGTCGATCCCCATCAGCGCAGCGATGTAAATGATCGACTCCCAGCCGACGCGCTGCCATATTTCGGAGAGGATATAAATCGGTCTGAACAGCTCCGGCTTCTGCAGCATCGCTTGGCCGTCATAGCCGAACAGCATGGCAATTTTGTTAATCACGCCGTCCGCATTCGTGAAATCGGTGATGATGCCGCAAATGACGACCATCGAAATAAAATAAGGCATGTACGTGATCGTTTGCGCAACGCGCTTGAACATTTTGCTCCGCACCTCGTTAATGAGGAGTGCCAAGATGATCGGCGCCGGGAACTCGAATAATAAGGAATAGAGCGAAATGACGACCGTATTTTTCAGGATGCGCCAGAAATAATAGGAGCTGAAAAAGTCCTGAAAATGTTTAAAGCCGATCCAGGGACTACCGAGTATCCCCTTCATTGGCGAATATTCTTTGAAGGCAATTAAAGCCCCGTACATCGGTGCGTAGTGGAAAATGAAATAATACGCCAGCACGGGTATCATCATGATATACAAATATTTATTCAGCATGAAATCGCGAACATAGCGGTTAACCGTCACTTTTTTACCGGCAAGCTGGGCTCTTTCCAGTCCTCTGGTGTTCTCCATCTTCATCCTCACCCCAATTCATAATCAGGAGAGAGGGCTTATACAAGCCCTCTCCGTCTGTCTTTAACGCTTGTTGTAACGGTCAAGCGCCGCCTTCTGGATCGCGATGGCGCGATCGAGGTTCAGCGACTTCATTTTCGCAATGTAACTCTCGTATTGGCTCACAGGCTCATTGCCCAGAATGATTTTGAGCGTCATTTCGTCAACCAGTGTGTTGATGTCATTCATAATTTTCGCGTATTCGGAGCTTTCCTCAGGGGTTGGCGTGAGCGGCGGCAGACTGTATTTGTCCACATCCGTCTTCTTCCAGATGTTAACGGCCTCTCGCTGCGTCGGCAGGGTGAAGAACTGCTCCGCATAGCGTTTATCCTGGATGAACGGCCCGTTGTAGCTGCCCCGCACATACATCGACATCGCTTGTGCCGGCGCCAATTTGTCCGGATTCTTCATCAGCAGATCGGTATACTTCGGATAGTCGTTCTCCATGTTGTAGGAGACGCCTTCCGTACCGAAGTTGAAGAACATGCGGCCTTCGTCGCTGTAGCCGTAATCGAGCAAACGGGCTGCCAGTTCCGGATCCTTGGCCTTGGACGTAATCGCCACGATACCGCCGGAGGAGTAAGGCTTATCCTTCTGGCCGAATTTCGGGGTGTCGCCTTTCTTGAGCACCGGATACGGCGCTGCCACCAGCTGCACTTTCGGATCTTTGGCTTGGATGAGCGGCTGCCATTTGCCGATTCCGCCGCCCGCATTGCCGATGCTGGCTCCTGTGCCGCCGGATGCGAAGGAGCCGTCCAGCGCTTTCGTATCGACCGTCGCGATATTTTTGTCCAGCAAGCCCTCTTTATACCAGGAGTTGAACAAGCTTAGATACTCCTTGAAGCCTTTCTCCGCAGGGCCGAACTTAATCTCCCCGTTTTCCAAATAAAATCCGCGGTTCACGCCAAAAGCTCCGAGGAAGGCGCCGTTATACGATTCATTGAAGAAGCGCGGCTTGGAGATGAAGGAAAGCGGTGCGGCAGCGCCTTTCTTCTCTTTGAACGCTTTGAGCGTAGCCGTCCACTCATCGATCGTTTCCGGTACCGGCAATCCCAGCTCGTCCAGCCAATCCTTCCGAATAATCGGGCCTTGGAAAACCTGGAGATACTCATCGCCGCGGATGAACGGGAACGCGTAATAGCTGCCGCTGTCCGTTTTGACCATTTTGTCGATTTCCGGATGTTCCTTCAAATATTTCTTCAAGTTCGGCGCGTACTTATCGATCAGATCATTCAATTTCAGAATGTAACCGTCCTTGATCGCTTTCTCAGGTCCTCCAGGGAAGTCGCTCAGGAAGTTGTATTCGATCATATCCGGCAGATCGCCGGATGCCAGCATCACGTTAAGCGCCTCTTTCGTCTGCCCCGTCGCCGGTGCCGTAAACTTCAGCGGCACGCCTGTTTTCTTCTGCCATTCCTGGAAGAAAGGCACATCGGAATGCGCTGTTTTTACACCCGTCAAGTTCCCCGTCAGCTCGCCCCAATAGGTCAGCGTTTTATCCGTTTTAATCGGGTACGTCGTCGCGCTTGCTGCCGCAGGCGCTCCCGTTTCTTTCGTCGCAGGTGTGGATGCCGTCTGAGAGGAGCAGGCGATCATTACCGAGCTCATCATGATGACGGTCATCGATGAAGCTAACATTTTCTTCATTCATGGACCCTCCATTAAGTTTATGGGTGAGATGCATCTCTTCCTTAAGCCTACTGGAAGGCGGCCGCTAAACCTATGCGTAAATTGCAGAAACGAATGGTTAATTTCGGACTCCGCCATTGACGATTTCACAAAAAGCATCGCCAATTTCGCAAAATGAGGCGGAAGAAAGCGGTCAGTCGTCCAATCCATCACGCTTAATGCCCGCAAGAAAGCTCGGCTCCTCCTAGAGAGCCAAGCCTCTACCGAGAGTCCCGCCCATAGCGGGAATTTCTCCTGTTAAATACAGCCTGGCGGATCCTCGAAGGCTGAATAACAGGAATTCCTCCCGTTATTCAGCCCATACTCGCAGCCTTTACGCGAAATGGGGATAAATTAACAGGAGGAATTCCCTTTATTCGTACAACTGGGCTAATTTTCTCGCGAATAACGGGAGAAATTCCAGTTACGACCTGCGGCTGACCAAGAAAAGCTCGGCTCCCTCAACGAGAGAGCCCCGCCCTGCCGCAGTTCAAAAAAAAGCTGCCGAGGATATCCTCGGCAGCTTTCCGGCATGCTACAAGTCGTTCAGTTCTTCTAAAGTGGGCATGCCCGCTTGAGCGCCGAAGCGAGTAACGGACAGCGAAGCCGCCCTCACCGCGAACTGTGCGGCATCCGATACGGCGAGGCCGCCGGCCCAAGCGACGCAGAAAGCGGCATTGAAGGCGTCGCCCGCTCCGGTCGTATCCACGACCTGCACGCTGGGCGCCGCTACGGTATGCAGCCTGCCGTCTTGCAGCAGCGAGATCCCTTTGCCTCCGCGGGTTACGAGCAGCTTAGGCCCTGCTTCCTCCCACCGCTGCATGCCCGCTTGCAGCTCGTCCTCGCTTGCGTAAGCAGCCCCGCTGAGCAGCTCGAACTCCGTCTCGTTCGGCGTGATGAAATCGGCGAGCTGCAGCAGCGCTTGGGGCAGCTTCACCGCCGGAGCCGGGTTAAGCACCGCGGGGACGCCGGCCGAACGTGCGATCTGCAGCGCCGCTTGCACGGCTTCGAGCGGAATCTCCAGCTGCACGAGAAGCACATCGGCTTCTTGGATGAGAGCCGCGTGCCGGGTCACGAGCTCCGGCGTTACGCGCCCGTTCGCGCCCGGAACGACGACGATGCAATTATCTTCCGGCGTATGCATAATCGTCGCCGTCCCGGTTGTCCCTTCCATGCGCACGACGGCTTCCGTATGGATACCATGCTGCTCCAGCTGTGCTAGCAGCACGTCGCCGAAGGCGTCCTGACCGACAGCGCCGATCATAGATACGTGTGCCCCCAGCTTCGCACAGCCAACGGCTTGATTGGCTCCTTTGCCGCCGGGAATCGTATGTAACGCATCGCCGTGGACCGTCTCTCCGATTCGCGGCATTTTCCTCATCGATACGACCAAATCCATATTCAAGCTGCCTACAACCGCTATACGTGAATGCTTCAACCTGATTGCCTCCTTGATATCTGTTACTAGTGCCATCTCCATACTTGTCCATTCTCATACCTTCAACCGTGTTCTACTAGCGTATCATTCATACGGAAGGTTTTCCAACCGAATTTTATTTATCAATTGCAGACACAAACTTTTGATTGCCCGTGCATTTCAATCCCCTTCTGAATCAACTACGATTAAGTTAATAAACAGCTCTTCACATCAGTTTAATACTCAATCTAGGAGGCTTCTTGTATGGATATTCAAGCGCAGTCAGCAAGGTTAAATCCGCTAACGCCGGAACAAATCAAACAGTACCACGAGGACGGGTATCTCATCATCAGCAAAGGGTGCAGCGATGATCTGATCGATGCTTTTAATTCGCACATTCATTCGATTCGTTCCTCCGATGCGATGCCCGAGTGGGCGAAGCCAAGAAAAGGCGGAGCCGCAGTGGATGACAAGGACCGCTTCTCCGTCCGGCTGTTCAATCCTCACCTGCATGACGGTTTCGCACTGCAGATGATGAAGCTGCCGATTGTGCGCGGTGCGTTGGCCCAAGTTCTCGGCGATGAAGCGTCCGGCGTGCAAAGCATGTACTTTTACAAAGAACCCGGATCCCCCGGACAAGCGGCGCATCAAGATTATTATTATATCAAGAATGACCCGAATACGCTGACCGCCGCCTGGGTCGCCATGGAATATACGAATGAAGAGAATGGCTGCTTGTATGTCATTCCCGGTTCTCAGAAGCTCGGCATTCTGCCGCATGGAGATGTGAAAAATTTACAAGAGCACGAAGCTTGGACCCACGAGGTGGAAGGCATCGATTTGACGAAGGAAATTCCGGTTATTTTGGATAAGGGGGACGTCTTGATATTTGACAGCAACCTGATTCACTCCTCTACGCGAAACCGATCCGAACGTTGGAGACGTTCCTACGTATGCCATTATATTCGTCACGACTCCACAATCGAAAGAGAAGATTTGAAAAAGAAAATCCCCCTTGTATAATGAAGGAAAAGGCTGTCCGAGAGGGATGGAATGAACGTATGGGAACAGATGCCAGGGTGGAAGTCCTTCCACCTTTTTTGTTTGTAACCAGCGCCTACGCAGGCAGTGTGGTTTATGGCCCCGGAGGGAAATACGGACCGCGCATCCAAATGGATTTGCAGCTTGTCCTGCTGCATAGCGGCTCCATGACGGTAGAAATTGACGGCGTTCCCCACTCGGTTCCGACCGAGAGCGTTGTTCTGCTCAAACCGGGACACGAGGAGCTGTTTCATTTCAATGAGAAACGGGACACGTGGCATCGATGGATCGCGGTAACGACCGAGCCGCTTTCCGCGCATGCAGAGACTTACTTCGAGTCGCTGCCCCTGTACATCCCCTTGACGGCTCGGCTCAATCAGTTGACGAATATGATGATGTCTCTGCAAAACGACGGATGCACGCCGGCGGATGAAGTCGTGAAATCCCTCGGCCGTTCCGCCGTGTGGTTGTATGCGACAGAGCACAAGCATTTGGGACGGAATCACCTGAAGCATCCGGCTGTTCTTCTTGCTGTGGAAGCGATTCACGAAAGATTCGGCGAAGAGCTCAGCCTGAGCGATCTATCCAAGATTACCGGCAAAACGCCCGAGCATATCATCCGCCTGTTCCAGCGCGATGAAGGGGTCACGCCAATCCAATATTTATGGCAGTACCGGGTCAAAAAAGGCTTGGAATTGCTGCGCAGTACAGGCCTGAACATCGGTGAAATCGCCGAACAGTCCGGCTTCAAAACCTCTTACCATTTCGCCCGCACCATCAAGCGCCATACCGGTCTGACGCCTAGTGAAATTCGTAAGGAACACTACAACAAGCCCTTTCGCTCCGGAGAACCGAAACTATAGGCTTGCCGCCAGACAGATAAAGCCCGGCCGGCGCTTATACAGCGCACTGCCGGGCTTTCATCGTTAACCTTTCACCGCACCTGCGGCCACGCCGCTGATGAAATATTTCCTGCCGACGATACTCAGAAGAACCAATACGGGAACCGCCATTAGAAATGCTCCCGTAATCGGCGTAGCATAATCCTCTTTATAAGGATTGTTCATCGTCGAGATGCCGACTGAAAGGGTCATTTTGTGCTCGGAAGTTAGAAAGATCAGCGGGCTCAAATAATCGTTCCACGAGTTCATGAAGTTGAGAAGCCCTACAATGCCGATACCGCTCATGGACAAAGGAATTGCAATGCTCAGGAACGTCCGCCATTCCGTAGAACCGTCCACCCGTGCGCTCTCATACAGCTCGGAGGGGATTGCCGTCATCACTTGGCGGATGAGAAAAATATGAATCGCCGATATGGCCCCCGGTAAAATGAGAGGAAAGAACGTATCCAACCAGCCCCACTGTCTGAACATAATGAAGCTCGGAACCAGTGTCATCTGCGACGGAATCAGAATTGTTGCTATCACGATCGTAAACAGTATATGTTTCCCTTTAAACTCATACCTGGAAAAGCCATATGCAACCAATGCATTACCTATCATAGAGAGAACAGAAACCGCTGCAGCAATAAAAACGCCGTTGAAAAATTGCGTCCAGAACGGGATTTTATCAAACAGCAGTATAAAGTTGTCTAGCGTCGGATGGAACGGAATCGGATTCAACGGGGAAGCAACGATATCATCATAGGTTTTGAACGACATTCCGATCATATAGAGAAAAGGGAGACTGAATAATAAGCTCAATGCAGTCAAAGCAGTGTACACAACGATGCGGTGAATGCGGTTTGCTGTCAATGCGGTCTCCCCTTTACTTTTTTTCTTGAAACAACTTGATTTGAATAAGCCCAACAACGAGTAATACAACGGTAAATACATACCCAACGGCAGACGAATAGCCGAAGCTTTGCAGCCGGAAGGCTTGCTGATATATGTACATGGTCGGAAATAGCAGCGATTGCTCCGGCCCGGACTGGCCGGGTCCGGCCAGCACGAACGGCTCGGCGAACATCGTGAACGAACCGATAATTGCCTGAAAGACGATAAAAGTCAGGATAGGTCGCAATAGCGGCAATGTCACATAACACACTCTTTGGCAAGCATTGGCTCCGTCAATTTTGGCTGCCTCGATAAGTTCCCTGGGAATGTTTTGAAGGCCGGCCAGAAAGTAGAGGATGTTAATGCCCAAATACCGCCATGTCAACAAAATGATCAAAGCGGGCAGCGTCCACTTCGGGTTTTCCAGCCAACCGATCGGGTTGATGCCGACAAAAGCAAGCAGTGTATTCAGGAAGCCGAAGGATTTGTTGAAAATAAATCCGAAAATGATCGCCACCGCAACAGCCGATGTAATGTTGGGCGTAAAAAAGAAGGTTGCAAACCATCCCTTCTTCCGTTCTACGAAAGGCTGGTTGATTAACAGCGCAACCAGCAGCGCAATCGGCAGAATGATAAAGACGCTGCCCCCCGTCGCCTTCAGTCCGTTCCACATCGATTTCCAGAAAACATCATCATTCATTACGAGCGTATAATTTTTGAAGCCTGCATAGGTCAACTTGCTGACACCCTGTTATAGGCTGAGCCAGAAGCCATACAGCGTGGGATACAAGCTAAACACGAAGAAGTAAATGAAAAAAGGACTAATGAACAGATACGGTGCAAACTTCAACCACTTTGACTGTTTGATTGGCAATGTTCAGCCCTCCTGAATCCTTGGCCGTTTAACCGGCAGTCTCATTTTTCTTGATAAGCTGCTTCAGCTCGTCATCAACCTTCTGCAGAAACTGTTCGGGCGTCAGCTTGCCTTCTTCCAGTTCAAACCGGTACTTATTCCACGCATCCGCGAACAAAGTCCGCCACCACGCCTGGTTCTGGTTCGGAGCTACAGCGACCAGCTTCCCGTACAGCTCTCCCAGATCCTGACCGTTGAAGTACTTCGTATACTTACTCTGCTCATGCAGTCCCTTCTCGTTAACCGAAGTTAGAAGCGCAGGGAACAAGTTAACGATTTGGAATCGTTTGACCGAGTTTTCCGGGGTTAGTTGGGCGAGCTTCAGAAACTCCCAGGCCAATTCTTTATTTCGGGAATACTTGGAAATCATCAACCCGGTTCCGCCCCATACGGTGGTCGGAACCGACTTGGGTCCGCCCAGAGGCATAGGCGCAGCCGCCCACTTTCCTTCCAGCTCCGGTGCGTTATCCGCCAGCAGATTGACCCACCAATCCGGACCGAAAGCAGCGATGTAATTCCCTTTCTTGAACTGATCCCAGTAAGCCGGACCGTCGTAATAATTTTTATCCATAATGCCGTCCTTCTTCCATGCATACATCCGTTTCAAAGCGGTCTGGCCTTCGGGCGTATTAAATCCGGGCTGCCCGTCTTTGGTAACGATGTCTCCGCCCTCCTGCTTGATGAACAACTCGAAATACGTTTGGTCCCCTCCGGTTTTCGTTGTTGAGTTTCCCGGGAAAATATATTTTTTATCGCCGATCAATTTCTTCGCTTGCTCCGTAAATTGATCCCATGTCTTTAGCTCCGCTACGTTAATTCCGGCTTTATCGAATAAATCTTTCCGATAATAAAGGGCAGAAGCGGTTGCAGCATGCTCGATTCCGTACTGCTGGCCGTTAATGGTGTATAACGCTTGCCGTCCTTTGGACATCACATCAGTCAGGTTGCTGCTTTTCAAATAATCGTCCAAAGGCACGAAGGGGATGTCACCGCGAATAAATTTAGGGAACTGCGATTGTTCGATATCGATAAGATCCGGTGCGCCATCCCCGCCCGACTTGGCAATAACCAAGTATTTATCGACAAGCGCTGTGCCTTCCATCAAATTAATATCCACGGTCACTTCGGGCTGCCGTTTCTTGAATTCTTCCTTGATGGCCTCAAAAAAACGCTTATGAGGCTCTGCAAACACCCATAAGGTTAACTTTTTCCCGGCTGCAGCGGTTTGCTCAGCTGTAGAAGCAGGCTCTCCGACATTCGGCGTACAAGCGGTTAAGGCTAACGTTAACGCAATTGCTGCAGAAATCGATGGCCACATTGTTCTCACCATGGATACACCCTTTCCATTTTTTTATTATCAGAGAGATGATCTATCATTCAAATCATAATGTATGCGTTTACAGTTGGGAATGCACGAACAGCCGTTATATTGTGTCTGAGATTGATATTCGACGTATTCATCATTCGCCGGAAGCGTGCTGGAGCAGCCGGTAAAGCAGGTGCAGAAGAACATAAAAAAAAAGACAAAAAAACCTGCGAGATAAGGAAACAAAACTTGATTTATCAAGATTTGCTTCCTTATCTCGCAGGCATTCTCATGTCGTCTGTGTGTCTAATGAACTTATTTCCAAATAAATACCGTTTAACGCCGTTCCGCTGGGTCAGCTAATACAGATGCCACTGCCTTATGCCAGCCTGCACAATAAGCAGCCCGCGCTTCTTCTTTCATCGCCGGCACGTAATGCCGGTAGCTGCGGCCGCCCGAGGCGCCGATGCTTCCAAGTGACGGCCAGAAGCCGATCCCGACGCCGCCCAAATAAGCCGAGCCCATGGCGGACAGCTCCGCCACCTCGGACTTCACGACCGCCCTGCCGAGCAGGTCGGATTGGAACTGCATCAGGCTCGCATTGCCGGAGGCACCGCCGTCTGCCCGCAGCTCCATGAGCTCGACACCGGTTTCTCGCTCCATCAGCTTCACCGCATCATATACCTGATAAGCGATGCTCTCGAGAGCAGCCCGAATGATATGGGCTTTGGTCGTTCCCCGGTTCATCCCGGTGATGGACGCTCTGGCGTACGAATCCCAATACGGCGCGCCGAGCCCGACGAAAGCCGGGACCAAGTAGACGCCTTCGCTATCCGGTATACCCGCAAGCAGCTGCTCCATCTCCTCGAACGAGCTGAACAAGCCCAGATTGTCCCGCACCCAGTTCAAGCTGTCGCCGGACGTACGGATAACGGCTTCCACCGCGTAAGTGACTTTGCCTCCCATGCCCCAAGCGATCGCGCTTACCAGCCCGTTCGCGGAATCCACCGGCTTCTCCCCTACATTCATCAGCACGGATGTTCCAGTGCCGTAAGTCGCTTTGGCCATGCCGGTCTCATAGCACTGATTGCCGAACAAGGCCGCCTGCGAGTCGCCGATCACCCCTGTGATCGGTACGCGGCAATCGCCGAAGAGCGCCGGATCTTCCGTATACCCGAAAATTTCATCGGAAGCTTTGACTTCGGGCAGCAGCTCCGCAGGCACGCCGAATAGATCGCACAGCCCGCCATCCCACTCCAACGTGTGAATATTATAGAGCGATGTACGGCTGGCGTTGGTGTAATCGGTCGCGTGTACTTTGCCGCCGGTCAGCTTCCAGAGCAGCCACGCGTCGATCGTTCCCGCGAGCAGTTCCCCTGCCGCCAGCTTCTCGCCGGCTCCCTCCGCATGCTGCAGCATCCACCCCCACTTGGCCGCGGAGAAGTAGGGATCCAGCAGCAGCCCCGTTGCGGCGCGCACGGAATCCTCGTGGCCGGCCTGCTTGTAGCCGGCACACAGGTCGGCGGTGCGCTGGCACTGCCACACGATGGCGTTATACACGGGATCGCCTGTCGTGCGGTCCCACAGGACAGCCGTTTCCCGCTGATTCGTGAGTGTTAACGCGGCAACCGAGGCCGGAACAATCCCGGCCGAAGCGATCGCCTCAAGCGCAGTGCGTTTGACATTGGCATAGATCTCTGCCGGATCATGCTCGACCCAACCGGGACGCGGATATATTTGCCTGTGCGCGGCGGAGCTTCGGGCAACGATCTGCCCGGTACGATCGATCACGAGCGCTTTCGTGCCCGACGTACTTTGATCGATGGCAAGCAGATACCCTTTCTCCATCGTCATGACTCCCGCCTGCCCAGCAGCTCAAGCGCAACGCGCTTCAAATTGCCGGCAGATATGCCGTAATGGTTGAACACTTCGGCCGTCTTCCCGGCGATCGCCGGCTCATCCGGAATCCCGATGATCCGCATCGGAACGGGGCAATGCTGTACGACGACTTCCGATACGGCTGCGCCAAGTCCCCCATGAATGCTATGTTCTTCGACGGTAATCAGATGGCCGGTTTCCCGGGCAGCGCTTAGAATGGCCGCCTCGTCGAGCGGTTTGATCGTATGCATATTGAGCACACGGCAGGACACCCCCGCCTCCTTCAAGGCTTCATGCGCATCCAACGCCACGCGAACCGTCTCGCCTGTGGCGATGATCGTGACCTCGCTGCCTTCGCGCAGGCGCACCGCTTGGCCGATGACGAACTCATAATCGTCCGAGTCATACACATCTTCGACCGCATTGCGGCCGATTCTAACGTAGGCGCCGCCTTCGTAGTTCACCAGCGCCTCCGTCATCCGCTTCGTTTCGTGCCGGTCCGCCGGGAGCAGCACGGCGATTCCCGGAATGGCCCGCATAACGGCCAGATCCTGTACCGAATGATGGGACATGCCGAGCGCGCCGTAGCTGACTCCCCCGCTAATGCCTACAAGCTTCACATTCGTTGCCGAGTAGGCGACGTCCACTTTGATCTGTTCGATGCTCCGCATGCTGAGAAAGCACGCCGGCGAAGTGACGAACGGCTTCTTGCCGCTGTGGGCAAGCCCCGCGGAGATGCCGACGATATTTTGCTCGGCGATGCCCACCTCGACGAACTGTTCAGGGTACGCCTTGGCGAATGGAGCCATGGCGGCAGAGCCTCTGGAATCGCTCGCAAGCACCATAATCGAGCGGTCATGCTGCGCTTGCTCCAGCAGTGTCTCACAAATGACCTGCCGATTCGGAATCGTGTTCATATCAGCTCACCTGTCCTTTCTGATCGTAGCTGCTTTGCAGCGCGGTGAGCTCGGCCAGCGCTTGCTCCAGCTCGGCTTGGTTCGGCACATGATGGTGCCAATGCGGGACGTTCTCGGCAAAGGATACGCCCTTGCCTTTGACGGTGTTCGCCATCACGAGCGTCGGCTTGCCCCTATGGGCCGGAATCGCTTCGAACGTCTTGACCAGCGCCTGCATGTCGTTGCCGTCTATCGAAACGACGTGCCAGCCGAATGCGGCCCACTTGTCCTCCAGCGGATCAAGTCCCATCACCTCTTCGGTCGAACCGCTGATCTGCAAGCGGTTGCGATCGATAATCCCGATCAGATTATCCAGCTTGTAGTGAGCTCCCGCCATAGCGGCCTCCCATACGGAGCCTTCGGCCTGCTCCCCGTCACCCATAAGGCAGTAAGTGCGGTAGGAAGCGCCGTCTTTCTTGGCGGCAAGGGCCATGCCCACGGCCACCGCCAAGCCATGCCCCAGCGCGCCTGTGTTCATTTCTATGCCCGGCACCTTGTTGTTCGGGTGTCCGATCAGCTTCGTACCGAATTGGCTGAACGATGCCAACTCCTCTCTTGGGAAAAAACCGCGGTCCGCAAGAATCGACCAGAGCGATTCGACCGAATGTCCCTTGCTTAGAATGAACCGGTCTCTGTCCGCCGCTTTAGGGTTGGCCGGATCGATGTTCATCACGCGGTAGTACAGCGCCGTTAAAATATCGGTATTGCTGAGCGAGCCGCCCGTGTGTCCGGTCTTGGCCCCGGCAATCATTCGCAATAAATCCATCCTGATTTGCGTCGCTTTCGCTTGCAGCGCTCTTATCTCCATAGCTCCTCCTTATTTACAGGCCTTTGCCGCGCAGCCATGCCTGAATTTCGCTTTCTGTCGGATCGACGGGATCGGGGGTCAAGCCCGGAATATACGAACAAGCCTCATAAAGAGCGGGAATAACGTTAGCATGAATGCCTACCGAATGGTGCACATAAGGCCCTTTGACCAGCTTCTCCTCCCATAGCGGCCAATCATTCACTTCCACCCACACGTACGAACCGCGGGTGTAAGGCCCTTGAATGCCCTGGGCTTTCCCCAGAAACAGCTGATAATCGCCATGATCGCCGTCGAACCGGGCCAGCGTCATGCCGCCGCCGCGAATTTCCCCTTCATGCGTGCCTGGGGAGTGATCGTCGAACAAGAAATGCTTGCGCAGCTTCGGCTTATTCTCGACGGAAAGAGATACCGGGAAATTCCCGCAGTGAAACAGCAATTCGCCGTTGGCATTGTCAGGATGGCGCACCGTCAGATCGGCGAAGAAGGTCGGCGCCTCGTTCATCGCAGCGGCCTGCACCATGACCGAAGTGATTGCGCCATGGATATCGGTTTCGCACGTCACCGGAATTTGCTCGTCGGTCAAGATCGCGTTCGCCAAGCATGGCATGATGCCCATCGCATCCTGCAGCGAGGACCAGCATTGAATCGCAATCGCCGTGCTTCCTGTCTGCTGCGCATACTGCCTCATCGCCACTTTCAAAGCAGCGATCCGCCTTACATCGGCTTCCGTCACTTCGGACCAGTCCAGCTTCTCCTTGATGTAGTCGATCGCTTCCGCCAATTCCGAGGATTGGCCGTTCTCAATACGCTTGGTAGCGCGTTGAATATCAACGAGTGTGATCGGATGCAGCTCGATGCCGAAGCGTTCCAGCAGTTCTCCCTCGTTGCACATCATCGTCCAGAAGGATGCGGGTCTTGGGCCGATTTGCAAAATACGCAGCGAACGGAACTGGCGAACGACATTGGCTGCCGAAATGAAATTTGAGAAGCCGCGCTCAAAAACGGGATCGTTCACCCGGGTATTCGTAACATAAGAGAAAGGCACGTTAAAGCGCCGCAGCACCTTGCCCGTCGCGAACAGTCCGCACTGCGTGTCGCGCAGCCGCATGCCGTCTTCCAGCGGAGCCTCGTCGCGCGGCCCCCAGAGCAGAACCGGCTTGCCGAGCGCCTTGCCGACGCGGGCAACCGTATCCTCGGTGCCGAAGTTGCAGTGCGGGAAAAATACCGCATCGACACCTTCCTGCTTGAACCGGTCGATGATCAGATCGGCATTGATATTATCGTCATAGAGCAAACCTTCCGAGTTGATCCCTTCGAGATCGACGATATCGATGTCGAGTCCGAAACTCTGAATTTTCTCGCGGATCAGCACTTTGTACTTAAATGCGTCTTCTGCACTGAAAACGAACCTGCGGGTAGGCGCGTAGCCCAGCTTAAGTTTTTTCATGAGGAAGCCTCCTGTTTTGTTTAGGTAAACTTTTAGTCCAATTGACGAAAACTAGGACTAAACTTTTCACTTAATTTTTTGTCTTGTTTAGTTATTTTATGAATAAATCTAATCTAACATGCCTATAATAGGACGTCAACGCCGTTTTTTAATTAAGTTTAGTTATTTTTTTATAAACGATTTAGTCGAATTACAATTCACCTATTGCATGAGCTGCGTATTCACGATAAACTAAACTCACTCAACTAATTTAGTGAATGGGGATTGTTCAATTTGAAGATGGAAGATATAGCGAGGCTGGCGGGCGTATCCAAATCGGCCGTGTCGCTTGCGCTTAGCGGCAAATCGGGCATTAGCACGGAGACGCGTGAGCGCGTGCTTGAGATCGCCAGGGAAAGCGGATATTCCCCCAAACCCCGGGCAGCCGCTGCGGATACTGCTCTTAAATCCCTATCTTTTTTGGTGTTCACCAACTCGGGAATCGTGCTTGAATCTTATTATCAGCAGCCCTTCTTCCGGGAGCTGATTCATTTCATTGAGGACCGCTGCCGTTCGAAAGGCTATTCGCTGCTGTTCTCCTCTGTCGACCGGGAACATCTCGAGCGGGAGGTACGTTTGCTGGCGGAGGATCGTCAAACCGACGGCATCATTTTGCTCGGCAATAACTTAACGCCGGAGGAAATCGGAGATTTGTCGCATCGCTTGGGACCCCATCTGGTCGTGCTCGATAACTGCTTCGACAAGCTGCCGGTTCATTTCGTGGCCATTAACAATTTCATGGGTGCTTACCAAGCGGGGACTCATTTGTGGGAAAATGGACATCGGGAGATCGGCTATATCGCCTCCAATGTGCGCATCCAAAATTTCGAGGAGCGTAAAACGGGGTTTCTTGAAGCCTTGCAGGAGCGCGGATTGGATATCAACCCTGCGCATACGTTTGCCGTGGCGCCAACCATGCTCTCCTCTCAGGAGGATCTGAAAGGCCAGCTGCAAGCTTACATGGCTGAGAACCGCCCGCTTCCGACGGCCTTTTTCTGCGAATGCGACTACATTGCCATCTCGGCATTGAAAACGTTGAACGATCTCGGCATCCGCGTTCCGGAGCAGGTGTCCGTCGTTGGCTTCGATAATATTTCGGAATCACGCATCGTTTCACCGGAGCTGACGACCGTTCATGTCGAGAAGCAAAGGATGGCCCAGCTGGCGGTCGATCTGCTCATCGAATCGATCGAACAAGGTGTGGAGGCCACCTCCAAGGTCCGGGTAGACACCCGACTGGTCGTTCGCCAGTCCTCCCAGGCTCCGCGCACGGACTAATGCGGCGCAGCCGTTTCAAATAACAAAGGGTGTCCCAGCCAATGTATGGCTTGGGACACCCTTTGTTATTTGATAATCAATACCGGGCAATGCACATGCTTGATGACGCTGTGGCTCACGCTGCCGAGAAGAATCTCCGATACGAGCCCGACGCCGCGGCTGCCCATCACGATCAAATCGTGCAGATCCCCATCTGCCTTATGGCAGATCACGGCAGCCGGGTCGCCGGTCAGTGTAACGCACTCGAACTCCAAGCCGTTGGCCGCTATCGCCGCCGAAGCCAGCCCAATAATTTTCCGGCCTTCTTCTTCAAGCGCATCAACGAGCGGTACGCTGATCGGCGGATCATTCAATGTGATCTGCGGGTGCACATGAAGCACGGTCAATTTGGCCTGCGGTGACAGCTGTTTGATTAACCCGATGGCGTGATGAAGCGCCCGGTCGGATTGCTGTGAACCGTCGATAGGAACAAGAATGTTTGTATACATACACGATTCCTCCTTTGATTCTCACATTCACGTTAACGTTATATATAAAGTGCAAATTGACGGGGAACTTTGAGTTAGTGCCCTTCCGCGTGATCGACGTGCTTCACATGCTTATGATTCATGCCCACGAAAATGACGGAAAGAAGCACGAAACAACCGCCTACGATGAATGGAACGTGCGGATTGTACCATTCCGCCAATTTCCCTGCCAGCCACGGTGCTGCCGCAGCCCCAAGGAAGCGAAGGAAGCTGTATGCCGCGGATGCCGTGGAACGCTCGACAGGAGCGGCATTCATAACCGCCGTCGTGATCAGCGTATTGTTGTTGCCGAGGAAGGCACCCGCTGCAATAACTGCAACGATAATAACCTCATTCGTCGATGTCCAGA
The DNA here is from genome assembly GCF_028765165.1 of Paenibacillus sp. MAHUQ-63. Lineage (GTDB taxonomy): Bacteria > Bacillota > Bacilli > Paenibacillales > NBRC-103111 > Paenibacillus_E. The sequence continues at coordinate 364,119 of NZ_JARADB010000003.1, forward strand.
TCCCCATGGCGATCAAAGTGGCCGCGAACAGCGTCAGCTGCACGCACATGGATTTAACCGTTCCGTAGCGCTTCTGCAGCTTCGGTGCCATGAAGATGGAAGTGATCGCCAGCAGTAAGCCCCATCCTAAAAATACATACCCCAAACCGTGTTCTTCCAAACCCATATGAAACGGCGAATAGGCCAGCAAGGTAAAAAAACCGAAATTATACAGAAGTGCGGTAATGCCGAAAATGCGCAGCGGGCGGTGCTTCAAAGCGCGGAAAGGCTCCATTATTGACGTTTTCTTAACTGGTGCAGCCGAAGATGGGGTTGCCTTCGGCATGACGAGGGCAATGAACAGAAAGGCAATGACCATCAAACTGGCAACGCCGAAGAATGGCCCCCGCCAAGAAATCGATCCCAATTCGCCGCCTAGCAGCGGTCCGACGGAAATGCCAAGTCCGATGGCCGTTTCGAATAAAATAATGGACTGCGCAACACCTGTTCTTGATAAAGATACGATAGCGGATAATGCAGTCGCCACGAACAGCGCGTTGCCAAGTCCCCAACCGCCGCGCAGCCAAACGAGCTGCCAGATGCCATTGGAGCCTCCGCCAAGCGCGGAAAATACGGCAATAATAACAATCCCTAACAGCAGCGTTCCCTTCAAACCAAGTCTGGATGAAATGACCCCAGTTATGAGCATGGCGACAGCCATGACCAAATTATAACTGGTGAAGAGCAGTGTTACATCGCTCTGTGAAGCATTCAGTTTATGAGCGATGGCAGGCAGGATTGGATCGACAAGCCCAAGTCCCATGAAGGCGATAATGCTCGCGAAAGCGACGGCCCAGACAGCTTTCGGTTGATTCAACATATTTGCTCTGGATTTGACCTGTGTGTTAGGTTGCATGATCTTTCTATGCTCCTCTTCATTAAGGATAATGCTTTCTCATCGATTATCATATTCCTTTATAACGTTAACGTCAACGTTAAATTCGTCCGAACTTTTCGCGCATACCTCAGGAAAGTTAAGGAAATGATACTAGAACAATATCCTAGAGCTTGGGGAAAAAACCATATGTTCGCACATTGGCTGCGCTCCAAAAAACATTCGCCGCTTCCGCTAACCAAAACAATTGCCGAACCGCCGGCATCAATGCCAATATTCATGACGATTCACGAAAATATCGATTACGTCCGCCAGACGCTCGGAAACAGCACGGATATCGTATTCCGCGAGTTCTCCTACGGCGCCGTGACCGAGCCTGTGGCCATCGTCTATACCGACGGCCTTGTCGATGGCAACGTCGTGAATGACTTCATCATGCGGTCATTGATGTCCGATCAGCTGGATCCGGATCCTGGGCTGAGCCCCTTCGAGCTGTTGGAGCTGCACACGCTCACCATCGGTGAAGTCCAGCAAGTGTATGACATGAAGAAGCTGCTCCATCACCTTCTATCCGGCGACTCGGTCATTCTGATGAACGGCTATGACTGCGGTATCGCCGCCAGCACCAAAGGCTGGAAAGACCGCGGCGTAACGGAAACGAACGTAGAAACGGTTGTCCGCGGTCCGCGGGAGGCTTTCTCCGAGTCCATCCGCACGAACACCGCACTTATTCGCCGAAAGATCAAGGATCCGAATTTGTGGGTGGAAACATTTCAGGTCGGTAAGGTGACCCAGACCGATGTCGTGCTGATGTATGTGAACGGGATTGCTGCGAAGTCCCTCATCGCCGAGGCCCGCAACCGGTTAAATCAAATTCAGATTGACGGCATATTCGAGAGCAGCAATATCGAAGAACTGATCCAAGATGAAGTTATTACACCATTCCCGACGGTTTATAATTCGGAGCGCCCGGATGTTGTCGCCCTGGAACTCATTCAAGGCAAAATTGCCATCCTGGTCGACGGAACCCCCTTCGTGCTGATTGCTCCTGCGTTGTTCGAAACGTTCCTGAAGGCTTCCGAAGACTATTATCATCGCGTGGACATTTCTACCTTAATCCGGGTGCTTCGTTACGCCGGGTTTCTTATTGCCCTATTAGCCCCATCTTTCTATGTTGCCATCACAACGTTTCACCAGGAAATGCTGCCGACCCAGCTCCTCATCTCCCTCGCGGCGCAGCGGGAGGGTATCCCGTTCCCCGCCTTCATCGAAGCTCTCCTGATGGAGATAACGTTCGAGGTGCTGCGGGAAGCCGCGCTGCGCATGCCGCGAAGCATCGGGTCGGCGCTGTCTTTCGTCGGAACGCTGGTTATCGGACAGGCAGCGGTCGATGCCGGCATCGTTTCGGCCGCGATGGTCATCGTCGTGTCCATTACGGCGATCTCCAGCTTCGTCTTTCCTTCTTATGACTTGTCTAACGCCATCCGCATTTTACGATTTCCGCTTATGGCACTGGCCGCTTCGTTCGGCTTTTTCGGAATACTCGCGGGCCTGCTCGGGCTCATCCTGCATCTGAACTCCTTGCAATCGTTCGGAGTGCCCTATCTGAGCCCATTCGCGCCGATGGAATTGCATAAGCAAACGGATGCCCTGTTCAGAATGCCGTTTCAGTCTATTTTCTCCCGTGTCCGCACGGTCAGCGCTAACAACGTTGTGAAGAAAGCCAAACGAACTCGGTTCAAACCTTAAAGGGGGGCAGCGATCCCAATGATAGCCAGGATGCGAATCATCGCTTGCTTACTCGTCATCGTCCTGTTGGTAAGCGGCTGCTGGAGCCGGAGGGAGCTCAACGATATTGCGATTGCCGAGGGCGTAGGCATCGATATTACCGATCATCAGTTTGAGCTTACCGTTCAAATCGTCAATCCGGGCAGTGTCACCAAAGCGATGGGAAACCCGAACATTCCGATCATTGTGTATTCTTCCAAAGGCGTCACTTTGAACGAAGCGGTGAAAAGATTGACCTCCTCCATTTCCCGGAACATTTATTTCGCTCACATCCGGATTCTTGCCATCTCGGAAGAGCTGGCTGAGCAAGGCATTGTTGAAGCGATGGACTATCTCATGAGAGGCAGCGAATTCCGCTCCGATTTCGATGTTGTCATTGCCAGGGACACTACGGCGAAGGACTTGTTAAGCATCATGACACCGCTGGAACAAGTGCCTGCCAATTATATTTACAACTCTCTGGAAGCCGCCAAAAAGGAATGGACTTCAGCGGTAACGATCAAACTCGACCAGCTGTCGAAAGCGATCGTTACCCCCGGCAGAAGCCCGGTCATCTCCGGCATCCAGATCGTCGGCGAGTATAGCTCCGGCTCCGGCAAAGCGAACATCAACTATACGACGCCGAAAGTGCGGCTGCAGTACTCCGGCAATGCCATCTTCAAGAGAGATCGGCTGGTGGGATGGCTGAATGAGAAGGAGTCCCGCGCATACTCGGTCATTACGGACCAAGCGAAGCGCTCTTCCATCCATGTGCCCTGCCCGGAAGGCGGCAATATCGGCATCGATATCGCGCGGGTCAAGAGCAAGGTCCATGCTGTAGTAACGAACGAAAAGCCTGAAATATTTATCGAACTCATGGCTGAAGGGAATGTGTCCGATGTGGAGTGCAAAATTGACCTGCTCAAAGTTGAAACAATCGCGTATTTGGACCAGCAGATCACGAAACTGATGGAGGATAATCTGGAACACACCATCAAAAAAACCCAACAGTTAGGAACCGATATATACGGCTTCGGCGAAGCGGTGCATCGTGCCGACTACAGATACTGGAACAAGGTCAAAGACAATTGGGAGCAAGTATTCAAACAATTAACCCCTCACCTGAAGATCGTTGCCAGAGTTAGAGGTACGGGGACATTAGGGGATTCCGTTGTAAATGATGTAAAGGAGTAACGGTTATGTTAATCGGCATCTGTGTATTCGTCATTACCGCCCTCATTGCGTGCTATGAGATTCCACGCTTGTGGAGGCAAGGCTGCAAGCAAGAGATCTGGATCTACAGCTCGCTCATGCTGCTCGGGAATGTGCTTGCTACCATGAAGGGCATGCATAAAACACTGCCCAACCCGGCTGATTGGGTTACCTTTCTGATGATGCCAATCACCAAACTTTTACTGCAAATCGGGTTGATCACGAAGTAAAATAGGCAAGGCATAGGGAGGCAGTCCCTCATGAATAACGAGAATTCGTTGACGGCTCGTCAGCTCATGATTTTAGTCTTTTTGGTTGCGGTGGGTACGACCGTTCTCGTCGTCCCCTCGCTCTTAGCCATGGAATCGAAGCAGGATGCCTGGATCGCCGGCATCGCAGGCGTCGCCATCGGCTTGCTTTTCATCCGCATGTATGTCAGGTTGGCGAAGATGTTCCCTGCCCAGTCGCTTTTCGATATGAATGAAACCGTCTTCGGCAAGTGGCTGGGGAAAGCCTTCACGCTGCTGTATGTGTTTATCGCGGCCGTTATCAGTGCTCAAGTTCTATTCTACATCGGCGCGTTCATGACCACGCAAATCATGCCCACGACACCGATCCAATCCATTCATATTCTCATGATTACATTCGTCATTATCGGGGCCAAGCTGGGCGTCATTATTTTAGCGAGAACCGCAGAAATCTTTTTTCCATGGATGGTTTTGCTGCTGATTTTATTGTTTATTTGTGTCACCCCCCAAGCCGATGTCATCAACCTACTCCCAATTGGCGAAGCAAGCCTGATGTCCATCGCTCGTTCTTCGTACTATATCGTAGTGTTTTCTTATTTTCCGATTGCCTTTGTCCTCTGCCTCATCACCAACCAAGTGAAATTGCCCGTTCGGTTTTCCAAAGCATTCACTTACGGAGGGATAACGAGCGGGGTAGTGCTCGTGCTGATCACTTTGTTCAGCATCATCGTAATGGGACCCGATCAGTCCTCGCGGCAAATCTATGCGACCTATGCGCTTGCCAAAAAAATCAGCGTCGGCAACTTCCTGCAGCGGATCGAGGTAACCGTTGCCTTCTTATGGTTTATTTCGATCTATTTCAAATTGACCCTGTACTTCAATGCCGTGCTTCAAGGCATCGCCTCCCTGTTTCGGCTTCAAAACTACAAAGCCTTTGCGACGCCGACAGGCCTCATCATCACCGTTCTTTCGCTGTTGGTGTACCCGAATGTCGCATACAGCCATCATTGGGATGAGTTTACGTGGATTCCTCTAGCCACCTGTATCGGCTTCATTCATCCCGCGCTATTAATTGGGGTCGGTTACTTACGCAAGAAAATGACGAATAACAGCTAGACAAGGACGTGTTGTCATGAACAAAGAAACGATTACGCCGCGTCAATTTATGATCATTGTAATCCTGTTTTCAATAGGCACATCCATTCTGGTTATACCGGCTTCGGTGGCTGCGGACGCCAGGCAGGATGCCTGGATGCCGCAGCTGTTCAGTATTGCTGCAGGAAGTATCCTTGTCGCGTTATATGCCTGGATTGCCACACAGTATCCGGCGACCTCCATATACGGCATTAACGATCGGGTATTCGGCAAATGGCCGGGAAGGCTCTTGACATTGTGCATATCTCTATTATGCCTGTTGTTCGGTGCGCAGGATGTCTTTTATGTGGGTCATTTCCTTGTAACCCAAATCATGCCGACGACGCCGATTCAAGCGATTAACGTCTTGTTTATGGCGGTCGTTGTGTTGGGTGCAAAGTCGGGTATCGTCGTCTTTCTAAGGACCGCAGAAATTTTCTTTCCCTGGATTGTGCTCTTGTTTATTCTGTTCATGACCATGAATGTGCCCAACATGGAGCTAAACAATCTTTTGCCTGTGTGGGAAATACCTCCCCTCCCTATTGCCAGATCCGTTTTTCGAATAACCAGCTTCACCTATGTCACCTTATTCATTGCAATCGGTCCCCTCATCCATCAAGTCACTAGTGTTCACAAAGTCAAAGCAGGTTATTTCGCAGGTGTCGTCATCAGCGGCATCATGATGGTGCTGCTCGTCTTGTCCAGCATCCTGGTGCTGGGTGCCGACAGTACGGCGATGCAAAAATTCCCTAGTTACGCGCTCGCTCAGCATATCAACATCGGGCACTTCCTGCAGCGCATCGAGGTTGTCGTCGCCTTTCTGTGGCTGGTGTCGATTTACTTCAAAATGTCGATGTTTTTTTATGCCACAATCAAGGGACTGGGTCATGTTCTTCAAATGCGAGACTACAAAACGCTCTCCGTACCGATCGGACTTATCGTTACCGTGATCTCGTTCATCGTCTACCCCAGCAACGCCTATGAGCAGAGGTGGGACAATCAGACGTATCTGCCGCTCGCCCTTCTCATCGGGGTCGTGTACCCGGTTGCGATCGTGCTATTCGGCAAGCTGCGGAAGCAGCTCCCGCTCGCCAACAAAGAGCCCGTTGGCGAGTAGCTGCTGCTTGCCTCGCGAGCGTACTCGGCGGCGGGCCGCTGGGTGCGGCTATGGAGCGGCTGCGCAGCTGCTCGCTCAAGCGGGCGGCGCCCACGGTGGCGGCCCACCGGGTGCTAAGCGGGCGTTCCCCGGCGGCAAGCTGCCGCTCCCGCTGCTAACGGACACAGCGGACGCTATTCGCGGCGTGTCCGCAGCCGCTCGATTCTAACGGGCACAGGCGCGCTTATTTGGCTATTTTTGGGGCAAAATCTGCCCCAAAGGCGCAAATAACAGCGCTGGTGTCCGTTAGAATATCAATTCGGCTCATTCCGGCCGAATAAGCGCATCTGTGTCCGTTAGCCAGGCTCGGACACTCTGGAGCGGCTGCGCAGCTGCTCGCTCAAGCGGGCGGCGCCCACGGTGGCGGCCCACCGGGTGCTAAGCGGACGTTCCCCGGCGACGAGCCGCCGCCCCCGCTGCTAACGGACACAGCGGACGCTATTCGCGGTGTGTCCGCAGCCGCTCGATTCTAACGGACACAGGCGCGCTTATTTGGCTATTTTTGGGGCACAATCTGCCCCAAATGAGCAAATAACAGCGCTGGTGTCCGTCAGAATGCCAATTCGGCTCATTCCGGCCGAATAAGCGCATCTGTGTCCGTTAGCCAGGCGCGGACACTCTGGAGCGGCTGCGCAGCTGCTCGCTCAAGCGGGCGGCGCCCACGGCGGCGGGCGGTCGGGTGCTAAGCGGGCGTTCCCCGGCGGCAAGCCGCCGCCCCCGCTGCTAACGGACACAGCGGACGCTATTCGCGGCGTGTCCGCAGCCGCTCGATTCTAACGGACACAGGCGCGCTTATTTGGCTATTTTTGGGGCAAAATCTGCCCCAAAGGCGCAAATAACAGCGCTGGTGTCCGTCAGAATGCCGATTCGGCTCATTCCGGCCGAATAAGCGCATCTGTGTCCGTTAGCCGGGCTCGGACACACCGCCCCCGCTCCGTCCCCTCCCCGGACGGACACCGCCTCTTCGCCGCGCCCACCCCCGGCGAACACAAAAAAGGAGTTAAGCGCACAAACCGCTTAACTCCTTAACAGCCGCTACTTCCTAAGCTCCGGAACTACGTTCGGAGGCACTTCGCCCAGCACGCCTTTCACCAGATTCTCGGCCGCCAGCATCGCCATATCGAACCGCGTCTTATGCGTAGCCGAACCGATGTGAGGCAGCGTAACGACATTAGGCATCCTCAGCAGCGGATTATCGGGAGCGACCGGCTCCTGCTCGAACACATCGAGCCCCGCTCCGCGAATGATCCCCTGCTCCAGCGCTTCAATCAGCGCAGCTTCGTCTACCGTTTGCCCGCGGGACGCGTTGATGAAGATCGCCGACTTCTTCATCAGCGCCAACTCCTCGCGGCCTATGAGACGGGCCGTATCCGCCGTAAGCGGCGTCATGAGAACGACGAAATCCGATTCCCGAAGCAGATCCTGCAGGGAACGGTAGCTGACGCCCAAGCTCTGCTCGGCCGCCTCTTTCCGGCTGCGGTTATAGTAGACGACATCCATGCTGAAGCCGAATTTCGCGCGTCTGGCGATCGCTTCCCCGATGCGGCCCAAACCGATAATCCCCAGCTTCGCGTGATGCACGTCGATGCCGAATATTGCCTCATCGCTGCCTTTTTGCCAACGACCGGCCTTCACGTAGGCATCCAGCTCTGGGATTCGTCTGGCCGAGGCCAAAATGAGCCCGAACACGGTATCCGCTACCGTCTCATCGAGTACGCCCGGCGTGTGTGTCCCGAGCACCGCTCTCTCCTTCATAGCAGACAGATTCAGATTGTTATAGCCGACCGATACATTGCTGACGATTCGGAGCTTGGGAGCACGATCCAGCAGCTCCTGATCGATGCTTCCGCCGGAAATCAGCAGCCCGTCAACGTCGGATAACGCTTCCAAAAGCTGCTCACGCGGCATCTCATCTTCTCTATCCCATTTGGTATATTCGCAGTATTCTGCTATATACGCTTCCACTTCGCTTGGAACTTGCTTGGCAAGAAATACTTTAGGCCGCCTCATACTCAAAACTCCCTTCTAGTCTATGTAAGAATCGTACCATACTAGAGTTCTAGAAAACCAGTTTTTTCATGAGGCCGTTTCCTGCTCCTGGCCAGAACGAACATGACGGCGAAACCAGCCATGCCCAGCAGCGCCAGCAGCGCGCTTACGTTGTACATCGATTTCGCGCCCAATTCCTGGTAGATCCAGCCCCCGGCAAGCCCGGCGACGATACCGGACAATCCGCCCCAACTCAGCGCATATACCGCTTGGCCTGACGCCCGGTATTCCGGCGGGATCAACTGCGCCGTCAACTGCGTCCCGACATAATAATAGCCGGCGAACGTAATGGCGTTCAGCGCTTGAATGAACATAATTTGGTACGGCGATACCGCCTCGGCCATCATATACCAGCGCAGTGCGTAAAGCAGACTGACAACCGCAAGACACAGGATCATCGTCCGCTTATCCTTCCGCAAGAATCGGTCGAAAAGTAGGTAAACCGGAATTTCGAATATCGAGGCAAAGAACGCCGACCAACCGATTAAAGCGCTCTTTCCGCCAAGATCGGACATATAGATGGAGACGAAGGTGTTGTTCATCGCATTAGGAATCGAGATGAGAATTCCCATCCCAACGAACGCCATAAACCACTTGTTCCCCATAATTTGAAAATATTTGCCGCGCTGAACACCGCGCCCGCTCCCCCCGCTTCGTGCACCGCCCGGCAGCATCCATGCGAACAGGATCGATAGCCCGAGCAGCAGACCGCATACCGCCCATAGCCGATGAATGCCCAGCCAACCGATGACCGGTCCAGCCGCCAGAGCCATTAATGCCCAGCCCAGCGATCCCCAGAGGCGAAAGGCGCCGAACTTGCGGCCGGTACCCTCGATGGCTTCGAGAATAAGCGAGTTGCTCTGCGAGAACAGCGGAGTTTGAAAGAAAAAGTAAATGAGCAGAAACGTAATCATAAGCGCATATGAGCTTGTAACAAATACCGACTGCAGGCTCAACAGGCTGCCGATGAGCAGTACCGTGAGGATGCGCCTGACATTGGCAAGCCGGTCGCTCCAATATCCCCAGAACGGATTGGCAAGAAGCGAGATAACAGGCCCGCCGGCCAACAGTAAACCGATGGCGATGGAGGACATGCCGAAGTCCTTCAAGTACAGCGGGAAAAACGAACTATACACGGCTAACGCGCCGTATACAACAAAATTGAAGCCTTTGATAACACCAAAGGGCCGCGCTGCGGCCATTGAAAGTGCTGACATCGATGTGCTCTATCCTTTCCGAGGACTTACGTCGTATGTGCGAGCTTTCGATATTGCGTTGGCGTAATTCCGGTGTAAGTTTTGAAAATGGCGCAAAAATATTTGTACTCTTTGTATCCGACACTCTCGGCGATTTCGAAGACGCGGTCGTCCGTTTCCGTCAGCCTCGCCTTCGCCTGCTCAATGCGCACCTCATTCAAATACTCGGCAAACCCTTTGCCGAATTTCTGTTTGAACAGGATGCTGAAATAATTCGGTGTGATTTTCAGCCAAGCCGCGACCTCGGAAGCTTTGATGTCCTTGTTGTACCTCGCTTCAATGTACGACTTCACCCTGTCGGTCAGCCAATGATTCTTGCCCGTGAGCGAATTGTGCACAAGCGAATACATGGCCTCCAGTTCGGTTTGAAGCAGCGATTCCATCGCTCGATAGGAGTTATGCACGAACAAGTCCATCTTATGGGTATGGAACAGATCCGGATACCCGGTCAAATCGATTCCCGTCGACCGGAGTCTTCTCTGCAGCATAATGACCAGCTCTTGCAGCGCATGCCAAACTTCCTTAATCAGACAGCCGCTCTCCCGGAAATCCTGCAGCGCCTTATGGACGCGTCTGTCCAGATCGTCATAGTTCTCTTGGAAAAGCGCCTGAATCAAGCTCTTCTCCAGCTCCAGCAGATCCGGTTGGGGGTGACCCTTCCTCGCAGCAAACTCTTCATTGTGGAACACAACGGGAGCGGCTGCGGGAAGCACGGCAAATTGCAGCAGCCCCATTGCCTCCATCGCGCTAGGATAAATCTGCTCTGCAGCGCTGAAGGGCTGTGAAACGCCGGCATACAGCTGCACCCCCGGAGCCAGCCCTATCGAGTTCAAGACATGATGAAGCTTATCGCTGTTATCCGTAAGAGGCGCCGCACATAAGGTAAGCAGCAAGTTCGGGTGGTGGAAGAATGAGAGCGGTTCCAGTCCGCATGTTCGTAAGGCATCGTCCACAGCCGACTCCCACAGGGCGCGCGATTCCCTTCGCTGCTCTTCGGATGAGCTGTCCACCCAAGCCGCATAATCGGCGATCTGAGTCGCGATCATCCGGCATACGGCGGAACCGCCTGCCATTATGGAAGGGACGTAGGTATCGTCCCGCGCCGCATCCCGATCCTGCAGCTTCGATTTCAGCCACTTGCGGCTGCGCTCCAGCTCCTGCTCGTCATGCTGCAGACGCTCTTGTGCAATTTCAACCCCGATGCGCTCCACCATGCCCATGAGCTCTTCGATATTGACCGGCTTCAGCAAATAATCTTCGATGCCCAGCCGCAGCGCCTGACGGGCATATTCGAAATCGTCATACCCGCTGACGATGATGACTCGCGTTCGAGGAAAGCGCTGCTTCAGACCTTTGGCCAGCTCGAGTCCGTCCATGCCGTCCATATTAATATCGGTAAGCACGACATCCACCGGCGTTCGCTCGATACATGCAAGAGCTTCATAACCGTCATAGGCCTCTCCGACCACCTCTACGCCGATCGATTCCCAATGAATGGTCTCCCGTAAACCTTGGCAAATAATCGGCTCATCATCTACGATTAGCAACTTGATGGTCATCGTTCTCCCTCCTGCTCATTCATCCAGTACGGAATTCTTATGCGAATGCATGCTCCGGCACGCGATGGCTCATGTGGAATCGTAATGCCATAATCGCTGCCATATTCCAGCGAGATGCGTTCGTGAATGTTGCAGATCGCATGGTTCATCACATCCTCGTTCCCTTTCCGTGTAATCAGAATTTGCCGAATCTCTTCCAACTTATCCTTGGCGAATCCGATACCGGAGTCGAGAACGTCGATGAATAAATCCCCCTCTTCGGTATAACAACGAACGTCAATTCTGCCGCCTCCACGCGGGAATCCATGCTTGATGCTGTTCTCCACGAGCGGTTGGATGATTTTCTTGAGCAGGACGGCATTATCCAGCTGAGCCTCCAAATACAGCGTAAACTGAAGCTTGCTGCCCATCCGTTTCTGCTGCAAATTCAAATAAGCACGAACGAAGTCCAGCTCACCTGCCAATGTCGTATACCGTTTCTCGCTAATTTGACCCATTCGGAAAAAGCGCGATAACGTCTCGATCAGTTGGCTCGTCTCCGGCGCTTTCTCCAATCTGGCCGTCCACCTGATCATATCCAGCGTATTATATAAAAAATGGGGGTCCATCTGACTTTGCAATATTCGGAGCTCGGAATCCTTTTGTCGGATCTCCAGCTTATACTTTTTATCGATGAGCTCTTTGATCGTCATAACCATATTGTTGAACTGCCTGCCCAGCTCCCCTACCTCATCTTGCGAGCGAACCTTCACTTGTACCGAGAAATCGCCTTTCTTCAGCCGCTGGGTCTGTCTGCTCAGCTCCAGCATCGGGCGAATCATAGCAAATTCAAAGCCGATCAATGCCAACAGCCCCAAGATGACGATAATCAAAATGAGAAATTTCAACGACGCTTTGATCGCTTCCGTCTTCTGTACGATCGCTTGATCCTTGACCAGCGCGACAATGTTCCACCCTGTCGATTTCATACGCTGACTGAACACAATATACGAGACCCCGTCTTCCTCGAGCGAAAAGACTTTGTTCGCCGCTCCCGCATTCACGCCGCGAAGCAGCGCTTCGTCCGGATAGGGACGGCCGATAAGCGACTCATCCTGGTGGAGCAGAACGCTGCCCCCAGGCCGGATCATAAAGATGGAGCCTTGATCTTTGAGCACTGCCGCCCTGAGCAGGTCCGTAATTTCCGACTCATCCAGCCTTACAATCACTTGCCCGACCGAACGCGAAGGGGTTTCGAAGGAATTGATGGTGCGAACCATGGAGACGACCCGTTTGCTGCCGGTCCAACCGCTTTCCAACTTGTAGGAATCCGTCCAGATCACCCGGCCCTTGTTCGACTGGGCAAGATCCAACCACGGCTGCTCCAGCCCTTTGACCGGTTCGCCCATCTGCAGCTGGTTGCCGCCTGTCCCTTGCAGCGAGATCGACTTGATATACCGCTTCGACATGATTTGGAAAGCGATGAATCCTTCGATCACGGTTTGGTCCTTGTTCATTTGCTCCATATTGCTTGGAGTCGTCGGCGTTTCCATAAATCTGCGGAAATTTTCCTGATAAATCATATAGTCGGACAAATCTTCAATCGTCTTGATTTTTTCCGATAAATTCAGCTCGATCGTATTCAAATTTTTCTCCATCGCGTCGATGAACTGCTGGCGCAATATCGCGTCATAACGGCTCAAGATGACATTCCCGATCAGCAAGGACGGAAGTGTCACCAGAAGCACGAAGATGGCGATCGATTTTCTTCTTAAGCTGAAATGCAGGAAAGGATATCTGTTGAATCTCATGAAGTTCCAGCCCCTAACCGGTCTAATACCTCTCATTTTACTACAAAACGGAGACAAGCTGCCGAGAAGGTTATGGAAAGCCGAGCCGCCGCTATCCTTTCACGGCTCCAGCCGTCATCCCTTGCACCAGCTGTTTCTCCATCGCCAGGTAAAAGCCGACGAGCGGGATCAATGCCATCGATAATGCGGCCATTTGCAGCGTCTGGAACCTCGTTTCCGTGCCGGCGAAGTTCGCCAGACCGAGCGGCAGCGTCTTCAGCGCCGCTTTATTGATCAGCACAAGCGCGAACAGGAACTCATTCCAGTTGTAAATGAAGTTGATGATGATGACGGTCGCCAGCGCCGGGCGCGTCATCGGCAGAATGATGGACCAGAAGATCCGGTACAGCCCGGCACCGTCCATGACCGCGGATTCCTCGATGTCCTTGGGGAATGCCTGCATGAAGCCGACGAGAATGAAGATCGTAATGGAGAGATGGAAGGCCGTATAGGGAAGCACCAAAGAAAGATGCGAGTTCAACAGGCCGATTTTTTTCATAATGATGAAGATAGGGACAAGCGTAGCATGAATCGGAATCGTCATACCGATGATGAACAGCCCGTAGACCCAGCCGCGCAAGCGAAAATGGAACCGGGATAAAAAGTAAGAGGTCAACGCTCCGAGCAGCACGGTCAACAAGATGGCGCCCGCTGTCACGATGACGCTGTTCCAGAAATAGGTGCCCAGATGAGCGACTTTCCAGGCATTCGCGTAGTTGCTGAAATTCCAGATCTTGGGCAAACCGATCGGATTCGTGGCATACTCTTCCTCAGACTTGAATGAGCTGACAACCATCCAGACGATCGGAATGATATTCAATGCGCCTAACAGCGCTAGTACAAGATGAATCAACGTTTTTTTCTGCAGAGATGTTTGCATGGCTCCTCCTTCCCCGGCGAGACAACCGGTCAGCCGTTTCTTCGTGTAATGAGTTTGGCTGCGTATATGGCTATGAGGCTGAAGAGCAGAATCAAGATCGAGACGGCGCTGCCAAGCCCGAAATCACTATTATTGAACGCTTGGGTGTACATGTAGATGGTCATAACTTCCGTATTATGGGCAGGTCCGCCGGCTGTCATGACATAGATCAGATCGAAAACGCGGAAGCTGTTGCTGATCGAGAAGATGAGCGTCACCCAGATCGTCTCTTTCAGCATCGGAAGCGTAACGAACCAGAAGCGCTTCCAGCCTGTCGCCCCGTCCATGACGGCGGCCTCCCGCACTTCCTCCGGAATGTTCTGTAAACCCGCCAAGAAAATAACCATATAGAATCCGTAATTTTGCCATAAGTACGTAATGCTGACGGACAGCATCCCCCAACGCGGGCTGCCCAGCCAATTCTGTTTCCAGCTGTCCAACCCGAACAAGCCGAGCGCATTGTTCAGCAAGCCCGATTCGGTGCCGTACACCATATTCCAGATCAGCGATACGATAACCGCCGAGATGATAACCGGCAGGAACAGGATGGAACGGTAAACCTTAAGCCCCCGGAGCGACCGGTTTAACAGCAAGGCAAAGAACAAGCCCGCAGGCAGCTGTCCCAGAATGCCGCTGAACATCATGAACAGGTTGTTCGATACGCCTTTCCAGAAAATGTTATCCTTCAAGACGGATATATAGTTATCCAAACCGACGAAGGACATGTCGGACAATCCGTTCCAGTTGAAAAATGAATAGTAGAACGACATGACGACGGGAAGCATCGCTATCCCGATGTAGATGGCCAATGCCGGCAGCATGCCCAGTGCGATCGTCCACCCCATTCGCTTCGTTACATTCATCGTTGGCCCTCCTTCTCTCTAGATGTTTAATTGCTATCGTGAAGCCGCGTTACGCGCCCGGATGCCAAGAAAGACGGAACGCTAGGGCAAGCTCCGCCTTTCTGGCAGCGATATCCGCTCACCCGCAGCTTACAGTGGAACCGACAGGGAGCGCGATGCCGCTATAATTTCCGATGCCGTCGTTTCGCGTCCGAGCGTATCGGACAAATACAAGCCCTCGCTGATCAGCATCGTCGCAAGCGCGATATCCGCCGTCGGCAGCAGTTCGACGCGCCCTTGGAGGGCGGCGATCCAGTGCCGCTGCGACGAATCGTACGCATCCTCGTGCTCTCTCATGCGATGCCAACGGATATCCATCCGGTTCAGATCGATCTTGCTGTCCAAATCCATATCGGCCACCGTCGTATGAAAGCTGAAATCCGAGGTCATCTCGCCCGAATGATACGCGGGTAGCCGAATGCCGCCTTTGGAGCCGATGATGCTGCTTCCTTCGACGCCTCCCAGATGAACGGCCCACGCTTCAAAGATGTCCAGTGTCAGCCCTCCGCGGAAGGTAACGAACCCGAGCGCCAGTTCTTCGACATCGAAGCCGCTCTGCTCCCGTCTCTGCGGATCCATGTCCATCTCTTGAATCAGCTTGCCGGTCACTCGCTCAACCTCGGTTTCTCCGAGCAAATAGAGCATCTGGGCGATATGATAGACACCCATATCCAGCAGCGCCCCGCCTCCCGCACTTGCTTTCCGCGTGAAATTCGCGGTGCCGAATCCGTCGACGTACGGCCTGCCCCGGCGACGGAAGCCGTTCGAACGGGCGTGGAACAATTTGCCCAGCTTGCCGTCCTCAATCAGCGCCTTGGCCGCTTTCGTTTCTTTCTTGTACAGCGTGCTAAGCTGGATATGCAGCTTCCTGCCGCAAGCTTGAGCCGCGTCGATCATGCTCTTGCCGTCATAGTAAGAACCGGCAATGGGCTTCTCGCAATACACATGCTTGCCTGCCTGCAAGGCGGCAATCGTCAACGGCGCGTGAAAGTTGTTATGCAAGCAGACATCCACCGCGTCGATATCGTCCCGCGCAAGCAGCTCTTTATAGTCGGTGTATACATGGGGAACTCCGAATTTCTCCGCAGCCCGCCGTGCTTCCCCTTCATTGATATCGCACACGGCGACAACCTCGGCTCCTTCGATTTGGGCGTATTGCTCCAAATGCGATTTCCCGATAATGCCTGTGCCGATTATTCCAATTCTGATTGTGGCATATTCCATGTCGTACGCCTCCAGGTAGCTTATCCTTGGCTCCGGCAAGCCGAAGCCAGGATTCGTTTCATTGCAGCCAGCGCCCACTCGATCTCGGTATACGGATCGGAAGCCGCGTTATACTCAATCGCCCAACACCCTTTATAGCCCATCTCGAGCAGCTTGGAGACGGTAAGCTCCGTTGTGTCGGAGAGAACCGTACGCTTGTCCATGTGGGTATGAGTCACCCACGGGGCTACGAGAAGGTCTCCTTGCTCGCTGCCTTCGATCCAGCGGTTCAAATGCAGCAGAACGCCATACCCCGGATGGTCGACCGCTTCAGCGAGCTGCTTCATCCATACCGGATCGAGCGAAATACCCGTATGATTCTCCGGCCCCACCGTAAATCCGTAATCCGCAGCGATCTGCGCATATTCCCGGTACCGGCGCACCGTATAATCGAATTGCTCTTCCGTCACTTCGCCAGGCCCCCGGTTCGCATCAATGCGAACCGTATGAGCTCCGAGCAGTTTCGCCGCCCGCAAATGCGCCAGCGCATTCAAGTGCAGCAGATTGCGGACGTCCGGATCGGCGTCCCACAGATGAGCGCGGTCTACCGCCAGATTCGCAAGCGTTAACTGCCGCTCATCCAGATTACGCTTGATCTTCAGCAGCTCCTCGTCGTCGGGAAGCTGCCAAACCGGAACTTCGCGGTCAGCGAAGAAACCGTTCCAGAGATCAACCGTATCCAATCGGTACCGGTGTTTGACCGTCTCGAGATAGCCGTATATATTCATTTCTCCCTGACTTAACAGCTGATAGAAGGAGAATGCCCCGATGGATGCTTTCATCTCCGCCATCCTTTCTGCTTGGTACCTCCGCCATGAACCGAGGCAGGCCGTTATTTTTTCACTTTATCCATCGCATCTTGCATCTCTTTGGCAATTTGCTCCGGTGTCTTTTGTTTCATCGTAATGGCTTGCAATCCGTTCTCAATCGCATCCTTAACGGAAGCCGGCATCACGCTGTCAAAGACGAGCGCATCGCCCGATTTGGTGAGCTGCAGCATTTCTTTCAAATATTTGCTCGTATCTGCCGGCATATCTACCTTGGCCGGTACGACAATCCCTTTGCTCATCAAGCTCTGGTACAGCTCTGGAGCGTAGAAATATTTCAGGAATTTGATCGCCGCATCTTTCTTCGCGCCCTTCAATTCCTTGCTGAGGCCGATGCCGTATTGAATGACGCCGGCGCTTTTGCCTGCCGTGCCTTTGCCGCCTTCAACGGACGGGAACAGCGCAATGCCGATATTGTCGCCGCTTTCCGCATTGCTGACGCGGAATTTGGTATCAATCGTCGAGGAGGTGATCGTCATGGCCGCTTTCTTCTGCAGGAAATAATCCTGCACCTGCACTTCGTCCATCGTATTCAAGTCCGCATTGAAAGCGTCCAGCTTCGTCAACTCATCGAAGATGCCCAGCGCTTTCACATAGTCGGCATCGGTAAACTTGGCTTGACCCTGCTTCACCTTCGTCAAGAAATCCGTTCCCGCTACGCGGTCTTCGACGGCTGACATCACCGAGGATTGCAGCGGCCATCTGTTTTTGTTGCCGATACCTAACGGAGTAATGCCGGAAGCTTTAAGCTTTTTCACAAGATCAAGGAACTCCGTATAGGTTTTCGGGAATTCGTTGTAGCCGACTTTAGCCAGCATGTCCTTATGGTAATAAATGATATCGACGAACGTCATTTTTGTCGGAATCGCGTATTGCTTGCCGCCTACGTTATAACCGGCCAGCGCTTGCGGAGGCAAAATATCTTTCCATGTATCCATAATTTCATCGAGCGGCATCAGCACGTTGGCATCGATGTAAGGGTCCATGTCGACGCCGGGATATAGAATGAACATATCCGGCATGCTGTTCCCTGCAGCTTCCGTACGAAGCTTGGTCCGGTATTGGGCGGAAGGGATATCCTGCATTTCGATTTTGATCTCCGGATTTAATTGCTGAAACTTCTGGATGCGCTCTTTGTATAGTTGGTTGTCTACGTTAGGGGTTGACCAGTTTTCCTCAAAGCTCAGCGTCACTTGCTCCTTGGCGGCCGGGCTGTTCGAAGCCTTCGCTCCGCCTGCATCTTGCGCCGCCGGTTCCGTGCCGTTCCCGCACGCCGTCAGTGTCAACAAAGCCGCAGAGGCGGCAACGACCACCGATTTTCTAATTAATCCTTGAATCATACAATCCCCTCAATTCATGTTATTTTATTTTACATAGACTTCACAAGAAAATTATAGAACAGACCCGAAGGGGTGAATATCCCATTCAAATACGAAATTATCCGGATTTTTAATGTAATATTTTCGCACACAAATGTAAACTCCCCTGTATCCTTCCATTAGTTACCACGCAGCATATAATCGACCAAATCATCCACAGGTACTGTAGCCAATGCGATAGCGGTATCCGTCACACCATAATAAATGTAGAGGAGACCGTCTTTGACGACGTTGCCTGTCGGGAAAATGACATTCGGGATTTGGAAGCCGAATTTCTCATAATACGTTTCGGGTTCCATGATGAAATGATGGGTTCTGGCAATGATTTTCTCGGGATTCTCCAAATCGAGCAGCAGCGCGCCTACCCGGTATACCGTATCCTTATCGACGCCATGATACAGCGTGAGCCAGCCCCGGTCCGTGCGAACCGGCGGTGTAGACCCCCCGATCTTCTTGAACTCCCACTCCTCGTTCTCCGCTTTCGCGAGCAGCTTCGGTTCTTCCCAAGTCAACAAATCGTCCGAATACGTAATCCACATCGCCGCTTTCTCCGTACCGTAAGCCTCGCCGACGTACTCTTCCGGCCTGCGCAGCAGCACGTACTTCCCGTTAATTTTCTCAGGGAATAGAATGTTGTCGCGATCGTTGATGTCCAAAGGCGTTGTGTCGCACAAATACTCCCAATGGATCAAATCCTTCGACGTCAGGATGCCCGAACGCGTGAGCCAATGCTCGGGCTTCTCCCCCCAGCCGTCCGGGTACTTCGGTATGGAGCGCTCCGGTATCCCGGCTCCCGTCGGATAATAATTCATAGCGCAGGGACGAAGGGCGTAGTTCAAATAGAACGTATCGTCAATTTTGACGATGCGCGGATCCTGTACACTGCCATACGGGAAGCCGAGCATGTCGGGAGTCACGATAGGCTCCTCCACCACGTGGCGGAAGTGCACGCCATCTTCGCTTTCCAGCAATCCCAGGAAATTTTTGCATGGCGTCAGCGATTCCGCCGTTCGTTCGATCATATAAAACTTATCGTTATGGATAATGACCGCCGGATTAAAAACCGTAACTTTTCGCCAATCGTAGAGACCAGGCACAACAATCGGATTTTCTGGATGTCTGGTGATTTTCACTTGATTTCCTCCTAGAAGTCTGATGCATGTTAGAATGATCACGCTTACTTCAATGATCGCTTTCCAACAGATCCACGATGTTAGTATTAACTTCGCTTCATGTAACAAATTATATAAGCATTATTCCGGTTCTCATATCCCACGCATTTACGATAATATCCGAAAAAATATAAATAAGTTACGCGCAGACGGATGGAAAAGTCGATTTGGCGACGCATTTCCTCCATTTTTGAGATAATAATGAAATCGCTTCCAATTATCAGGAAGACATGCATGGCGGCAATGCGATGCCGGCCGAAAATATAAACGGCGGCGTCAGAATACGTTCTGGGCACCGCCGTTTCATCAAATTTGCCGCACACCTTGCGCATAATCGCTTGGGCATCCGCTAAAGTATCAGCTAGGCGGATTGTATTCTGCGGTACTTGTACGATTGTATTCGATTTTTCGAATACATTCTTCGCATTCTGCCGCACACGCACCGATTGTATTCGATTTTTCGCATACAAAGCTCGGTACAAGGCCGATCTCTCACAACAAAAAATCCCCCGACAACTTCATCCGACACGCATGTCCGTGAGGTCATTGGGGCTTCGGTCGAACAAGCCGTTTCGCACTAAAACTTTATAATAGACATACACCAGTACATAAGCGAGCGCATAACTCAGAAATGTCCACCCTATATTCCAATGATTGCCATACTCTACTTTGCCGTATTGTAAGGCCACCCACTCCAATCCCGTTGTAAGTAGACATAAACAGATGATTTTCAACCATACATGGCGATGGTTATGGCGTATCCAATAGATCATATACCCGGCGAAAACAGGATACAGGCCGATATCCAACGGAAGCGCAGAGAGCGTCTCATCATTTTCAATCAAGGGTGTAAAATCCCAAAATTCCAGATGATACCCCATATCATTGATCAATGCAGATATCGTGGCTGTAAATGGAAAAATGAGCAGAACGACAATCCGCGCTTTCTTATAGAGATAGATCCCGAAAATCCATGGGATGAAGAAACCGACGATTATATTAAATAACATAAAATCACCTCTCTCTATATTGACTATTATCCCCTCAATCTGGATAACCTATCCAAGTGACATTATTTTCCCAAAGAATAGGGAGTAGAACGTGAGCAGTCATTCCTATTGGTATTACGGTCTTAGCGCAGTAAGCTTGATTCTGCTTATCTACATATGCCGGAAAAGATCTATGGAACGAAGTCTTCTTTTGTTTCTCGCGATGGTGCAAATTACTTATTTCATTGAGACGGTCATCTATATTTTTCTGGACAGTTATGCATACACGCCTGAAATTATCCAGCACAGCACATACTTTGACAGCAATATAGGGGCTCTCGCATCCAATTTATTCATCGTTCCTGTCCTCGCTGTCCTGCTAGCCACTTTCCGCTTAGGCTGGGCATGGGTGCTGTTATTCGTCGGACTATTGTGCGGTACAGAGCTGTTATTTCTAAAGCTTCACATTTACTACCTGCATTGGTGGCGGGTATTTTACACGGCAATCGGACTGTTGATATTTTTGCCCAGCACAAAAAAGATATATCCACTCCTGCTGCGCCCTTTAGAGGGATGGCTGCATAGCTTGTTTTTGTTTCTTTGCACCGCTCCTATCCTCGGGACGCTTCATATTATGCCGATCATGTTTCTGATGAACCGTTCTTACTCGCTCGGCTGGTTTGACGATAAAGACCACGACACGACTGCTTTTTCATCGATCTACTACTTGGTCGCCACTTTCATCCTCATGATCTTTGTGAAAATGAAAATGAAGCTGTGGCTGAAGCTGCTGCTGCAGGCAATCTGCTTTATCATCATTACCGTCGTGCTGCACATGTCCGGAATCTTGGATATCCGTGCCAAGTGGGATCCTTGTTATTATGTACTGTTTCCGCCGGCCGTTTCTCTCATCGCCATGAACATTAGCAAACGGTTGTCGAACGGACCTAGCTCCTAACAAAAAAAGGCTGCCGGTTGCTTCTACCGGCGGCCTCCCTAATTATAATTCTTTGGTCATAAAAACACTGTTAGGATCTTCCTCATAATCGGCAAAAGGGCCGCATTCCTGGAACCCGAAGCTGGCGTACAGCTTAATGGCCGGCTGAAACTCCTCCATGGAGCCTGTCTCCAGGCTCAGACGCTGATACCCTCGGCGCTTGGCTTCTTCCATAATATGTTCGAGTACTCGCCGGGCTACGCCTTTACGCAAATGATTGGCAGCGGTTCGCATCGACTTCAATTCACCGTGCTCACGGTTCAGCTCCTTTAACGCTCCGCAGCCTACCAGCTCATCCTGCTCCCATGCGCTCCAGAAGGTGACGTCAGGCCGTTTCAATCCGTCCAGATTCAGCGCATGCATACTCTCCGGCGGGGATAGCGCCGACATGTTCTGCAGGTGTTCGTTAATGAGCGCAGCCACCTCCGGACCGCTAAGATCGTCCAATTTGATTGTCAAATTTGCCACTTTCCTATCTCTCCTTTTGCCCTGAATGTGTTCTGCCGAAAGGCGCTGCGTTCAGCGTACGCCCCGCTCTTGAAATATCATTATATATGTTCGTGATTCATAACCATAAATGCCATTTATAGATCATTCCGATCTAATTTCAAGAACGGTTGCATATACAAAAAAACAGATTGACATTCTTCAGGATTCGACATATGATTCTCCTATATTAAATATCTTAATTTAGAGATAATATAGGAGTGAGCACATTTATGAGCGATTTTATGTCTATTGTAAAAGAACGCCGATCGGCCAACGCCTTCATCCCGAATATCGAAATCCCGAACGAAGATTTAAATGACATTTTGAATACGGTCAAATTCGCTCCCTCCGCCTTTAATCTTCAACACGCACACTACATCATCGTAAAGGATCCGGCCGTCAAAGAGGAAGTATACCAAGCGGCCAGCAAACAATACAAAGTTCAATCCGCTTCCGCGGCCATTCTCGTGCTCGGCAATCTGAATGCCTATCAAGACGTCGCCAGATTAAACGAAGGATTTCTTCAGCTCGGCGTGCTTAGCAAACAGGAATATGACATGACGGTTGACAATGTTACAAGTTTCTATGAAGAACGCGGTGCCGCCTTCAAACGCGATGAAGCGATCCGCAATGCCAGTCTGTCCGCTCAGCTATTCATGCTGGCAGCCAAAGAAAAGGGCTGGGATACGTGCCCGATGATCGGGTTCGATCCGGACAAGATGCGTGAGGCGCTGAACATCCCTGACGACTATGTGCCTGTCCTGCTCATCGCGATCGGCAAGGAATTGACGGAGAAGCGCAGGCCACGGGGCTACCGTAAACCGGTCGGCGAATTCGTAAGCTTCGATCGTTTCTAAGGAGGCTGGGCGCGAGCTCGCCTTGCTACGAACAACTTCAAGCCAACAAGACCTTCTTCGCCCCGCCGGGATAAGGTATTGTTGGCTTGTTTGATTTCCTTCACCTAAGCTATCGCCTCGCTGCTAGACGAGCTCCACCCACAGCCCTGTCGACATCTGCACCTCTTCTCCAGGACTCAGACCCCTGGCACCCGTTAGCTCGTCTGGGTAATGCAAATTAAAAGCATCCGTTACACACGTGTAGGGTTCAATGGAAAAGGCATCCGCCCAGCCCGGTTTAAACAGCAGCACAACCGGAAAGCTGCGGTCCGGCTCATACGCAATCCGGTACCCGGCTTCCTTCATCTCCAAGCGGCATATGCGATCTTCTTCACTCAGTGTAAACATGAAGCAGCCTGCTTCCGGATAATCCGCCAGAGCAACGCCTCGGCGCCATTGTCCGCACAGCTCCGTCGCCGATGGCTCGCCTGTGACGAACGATAACGGCGTTATGGGCCACTGCTCTGCGGCTGGAACCACGAGCGTACACGGACCGCTCGACGCCGGGACGGCCAAATAAGGATGCAAGCCAAAAGCAAACGGCGCGCGTTTGCTTCCGTGATTGACCGCCGCAATATGCATATCCAGGCGTCCCTTATCCAGCGTGTACGTCACGGTGAAGCTGAGCTCATGACCATAATAAGCCAGAATGTCCGGATGATCCTTGAAATGAAAGGAGCAAGTCACATAAGCGCCATTCTCTTCAGCGGCGCCATAGCCGTCTACGATCCATGGCTTCCGCGACAAATCTCCGTGCAGATGGTAGTGCGGCGGTTCATTAATCGGCAGCACATACTCCGTGCCTTCGAAGGAAAACCGCCCGCCCTTCACCCGATTCGGCGGAAACAGGATCGGGATGCCGTACCACGTGCGGATGCCGCTGTTACCGATGAACGCCGTCATATCCGGGGGCGGCGTGATAACCGGCTTGCCCCTGCACGCATAGGCAATGAGGTTGTTTCCACATTCGGGTATTAGTGTGGCTTTGGCCTGACTATAGCCATCATGGAGTTCAATTGCGGTGTAATCACCGTAATCTCTGATCTCTACAGCGTATCCGCTCATGCTACGGGTTCCTTTCCAAACATTCGGGAATGATAATGCTCGTCTCCGTATATAAATACTCGCTTTCCGGCCGTTTGCCCGAGAAAATCAGATCATACATAATGCGCAGCGAAGTGTAGCCTTGCCTTAAGGGATTTTGCATAATGGTAAAATCAATCAGACCCTGCCGCAGCCACTGCTCGACCTCGGGCAGCAAATCGTTGCAAACCATCCGCAGCTTGCCGCCAAGACCCGCTCGCATGACGGCATCCAGACAACCGGCCACATCGCCGGTCGCCATGTAGATCCCGTCGAGATCCGTATGCCGGGCGAGCGCATCGCTCACTTGAGAGTGCGTATCTGCATAACGGTCGTACGATTGTATCAGCTGAACGATCTCCATCTCCGTGCCGCTCAGCACATCGCGAAATCCGTTCACCCTGGACCGGTGAGCCTGAAAGCTCATGCTGCTGGCCAGGACCAGCACACGGGCTTTGCCCCGCAGCATTCGGCGCATGAGTCCCGCTGCGATTTGACCGCTGCGGTACAAATCCTGCCCCACAAAGCAAACTCGTTTGGATTCTCCGACATCAGAGTTGAACGTAACGACGGGGATGCCTTGAGCTGCAGCATCGTTAATACGTGCCCGGATGAGCTCATCGTCCATTAAGGAAACCAGGATCCCGCTAACGCCTTCGCCGATCAGCTGTCCGATCGCTGCCGCGCCTTCTTCCGGCCGGCGGTTATCGACATACCGGTATTCCACAGCGATGCCAAAATCTTTCAGTTCCTCAGCGGCGGCCGTAATGCCGCTTCTAACCTCGCCGAAAAATGCAATCTCTTTCGGCGGCATGACCACCCCGAACTTGACGGGGTTTTTGTTCAGCGCTAATGCCTTGGCGGCCATATTGGGCACGTAGTTGAGCTCATGCGCAATAGCCATGATGCGTTCGCGAATTTGCGGTTTGACGCCAGGTCTTCCGTTCAGCACGCGATCCACGGTGCCTCGGGACACGCCGGCTTTCTCAGCGATTTGCCTGATCGTTACTGTCATCGTGTTCTCTCCATTCTTCATTGTGCGCGGGCACAATTTTCATTATGAAGGATGGCATGGAGGTTGACAAGCTACCGCTGCAGAATTGCCCTTAAATCTGGATAAACACTCTTTGTCCCTCGATTTTGACGGGATACGTCTGCAAATTCACGCAGACGGGCGCCCGCTTGGCGGCCCCTGTGGGGATATCGAATCTGCCGTTATGCTTCGGGCACTCAATCACGCTGCCGATCACCAGACCCTTGGACAGATGAACCTTCTCGTGCGTGCAAAATCCGTCGGATGCATAGAATTGTCCTTGCTCCGTACGGTAAATGGCAAATGTTCGATCGCCATGATCGAAGCGAATCACATCCTCCGTCTCAATGTCATCTGTTCCGCAAGCTTCTACCCATTCCATACTCATGATGTTTTCTCGCTCCTTATCTCGAGGTTATGCTCGATCCCGTACATATAGGGCCGCGCCGTACTTGGAAGCGGCTTTATGACCACATAGGACGGATCTTGCTTTTGCTTGATTAACGCATCGATTACTTCTTTCAACGCAGCCCACAGGCTTGTGCGCGCCGACGGGCAATCGCTTTTCATTTCCTCATGCAGCTTGGGAAGTGCGTGATACGGCACCATCGGGAACATGTGATGCTCCGTATGGTAATTCATATTCCAGTACAAGAAGCGGAACACCGGATTCATGTACACGGTACGCGTGTTCAAACGGTGGTCCAGTACATCCTCATAGAGGCCCAGATGCTGGCACATGCCGAACAGCAAGACGACAATATTGCCGTAGAAAGAGGGCAGGAAAATGAACATCGCAGGCAGGATGCTGCCCGCATACAAGCAAGCCGCAAGTACCGCGGCAAGGATCAGCATGTACACGCGCGCTTCCCGGAACACCTTCCGGTACTCGGATGGCGCAATGTACACCTTCTCGTGCTCTTCGAGCCGGCCGAACGTGTGAAGCACGAATCTTTTGACTTCAATCGGCCCGCCGTATAGGTGAAAAATTTGCAGCATAATAATCCGCCAGATCGGAGGCCTTTCCGTCAAAATTTCAGGGTCGCGCCCAACGATGATCGTATCGGTATGATGCCTTGCATGGCTCCATCGCCATGGAGTAGCCGATCGCAGGACCATGAAGGAAGCGATCTGATACACCGCCTCGTTCATCCATGGGGTCTTGAAGGCTGTGCCGTGTCCGCATTCGTGCCATCTGGAATCCCCGGGCGTGGCGTAGAAAATGCCGTACAGCAGAAACGCCGGCACCGCCCACCAGGTTCCCCATGATAGATAAGCCAAATACCCGAATACCGCCAGCGCGCCGAACCACACGATCGTATCGCGGATCGCGGGGCCGTCTTTGCGCTTCATCAGCTCCTTCATCTTGGCCCGTGGAATCGGGCTTGCATACCACTCCGCCGAAGCAAGACCGCGCTCTTGCGCGCGTTGGTTTTCCGGACCGGTCAAGCTGTAGTCCCGCTTTTGAACAACAATTGCCACTTGCTATCCCTCCTTTTACAGCTCCTTATCAGTTTATGTGCCCGGGCACAGTTTAGAATAAAAAAAATGCCCCCGTCGATAAGCTTCAACCCTGGGCCTTTCCCACGCTAACGGACACAGGTGCCCTTATTCAAGGAACATAGGCTCCTCTGTTATTGTAACGGACACCAGTTACCGTCAGAATTAGCCCGCAGATCGTGCAAATAAGGTCCGCTGTGTCCGTTACAATCAAGACACAATTCTTCTTGGGAATATAACGGCCGCTCTGTCCGTTAGATATGCAGGCCAAGCGCTGAGGGAGTGGAGAGGCGATCCTTCACTCGGATCACCCGTAACTGGAATTTCTCCTGTTAAAAAATCGAAATTCACCTCACGCTGCAGTCATAACTGGAATTTCTCCCGCTAATTCCGCCAAAAGTGCCGCAAAAGCTCAACTAGTGCTGATTTTAACTGGAGAGTTTCCAGTTATTCTTTCTGTAGAAGAGTTAGGTGGTAGAATAACGGGAGTTTTTCCATGTATCACCCGGCGCGTTTGAAACGACCAGCATATTGCGCGGTGGGGTGGGGCTAAGACGGTGGGAGGGTTAAGCTTCGGAGCTGCGAAAACTCCTGTATGGCACGCCCAGGTTCAGGGCTTCAGGTTGCTCGGACTCCGTTTTACAGACCAACCGCACCATTCCGTGCCCGGGCACAGTTTTTATTATAGACTGATTCACGTAGCGTAGCAAGATGCAAATACGAGACGTGGATCAGCGCATTCCCTCCATTTGTCCGCCAACACCTGCATGACAGGCAGCGAACGATAATGGTGAGAATGCGCTGATGGCGCCACCCGCCGCCACGTGCGGCTTAATGGACAAGCTCCCTCGTTTCACCGGCGAGCTCCGCGAACAGCTTGATCGTCTTCGCCAGCTCGGCACGATCCCCGGCTAGACCGGCGAAGCCCGCCTGAACCCGCCGCTCGAAATCCGCAGGCGCCGCCGCCATTCGGCCGCAGCGGGCCACAGCCCCTTTCTCGTTCAGCAGGTACTCGCCGTTCCAAGCGAACAGCACCTGCACCAGACAGCTGACGGCTCGAAACAGATGCCCGGCTGCATAAGACACATCCAGCCGGCTCTCCGCTTTCTTGGCATTCGCCAATGAGAAATCGGCTTCCCATAGAAACTTGGCGATGGTCGCATGGCGCAGCGCATCCGGATAAACGGCGGTCTTCGCCTTCAGCTCGGCGACCACGCCCTGCGGGTCCCAGAGCGGACGGCATCCCGCCGCCTCGCCCATATAAATCGACGTGCAGAAGCCGTGCGGATGACCCGGCTGATAATGGATGTCGATTCGCCCCTGCAGGCAGTCGTCCACGACGCCGGCGACCTGAACCGCGTCGCGATACAGGATGTCGACGGCGAACCCGCCGACGGTCAGCCAACCGCCGCCGTTAATCCATGGCCCCCATCCGCCGATCGGCGTGATGAGGTCCGTGCGGCGCTGATCGTCGAGCGCAGCAGCTGCTTGTTCCAGCGCTGCCGTATCGATCGGGCGCTCAGGCCGGTAATAGACGCCAATGTCGATATCCGACTCCGGCGTTTCCGTCCCGCACGCCCGCGAGCCGCCGAGTACGATGGCGGCAATGCCTTCCACCCCGCGCAGCTTCTCCACAGCCTTTTGAATCACATCGCTCGCTTCCATTTGTCATCCCTCCATAGGAAAACCGAACCGGCACCCACCCAGCTGCCGGTCCGGCTCCAACATGTTCATTACAGAAATTGTATGACAAGGGTCTTTTGCGGTTCAAGGGTCACTTTATGTGTAAACGAAAGTTTCCCTGCACCGGCGTTCGGATCACCGCATTCGAAGGCAATGTCGGCGCCGCCGAGCGTCACGCTCGCTACGTCCCTGCCGGCCAGCAGCCGGCTTCCAAAGGAGGACAGCCCGAGCTCGCCCCATTTGACCTCCAGCTCGATTCGGCCGCAAGAAGAGCGTATTTCGCCCCATCCTTCGTTCAAGCTCCAGAAGCTGCGGTAATCGTCTTCATGCCATTTCGGACTGAAGCCGATGTGCCCTTTCACCATATCGTACTCGAAGCCGCTTAACGCAAGCAGCAGGCCATAGGAAGCCATGGACCGCGCATAGTTGGAGCCGCACTCGAACTCGTTCCACGGGTTGCGGCGCTCACCGTCGTACCGCTCGCGAATCGCTTTCACCACCCGCAAGCCCTCGGTAATAAAGCCTTCGTAGATCATATGGCAAGCGGCCTGATACTCGAAACCGTTCATGCATTCCTCTGCATAAGGGACAGGCACGATCGGACTGTTATCGTCAGGCCAAGAGCAGATGACAAGGCCGGATTCATCGTTCAATCCATAAATGCGGCACGCATTCGGATGATTGCCCAATTGCTCGATGAAATTGTTCTCATAAATCGACTGCACGGCTTGCTTTACTTTCACCGGATCTAGCACGTTGCCAAGCCCTACGAGATGCGCGAACCATTCCCCGAGCACTTGGTCGATGCCGCAGCCTTCTCCGATTTGGTACTTGAGCTCGCCGGCCTCATCGTTCCAATATGCGGCTTCGGCGCCGTACCGCTCAAGCACGGACCGGTCCTGAAGATTGACCAATTGATGGAAATACCGGCCGTTGAATAGATGCTCGTTCGTCCACGCCGCTCCTTTGCGGCTGAGCGCTTCGTATTCCGCCGCTTTGTCGGGCTCGCCGAGCGCTTGTGCCATTTCCGCAGCCGCTTTGAGCGCCGTCACATACATACTGGTCAGCCATGAGTTCGGACCGAACAGCTCCATGTCGAGCGTATGATGCTGGCGCCCTTCCATGACGCCGTCCTTGTCGGCATCCCATCCGTCCTCGTTCCCCTCGTCCCAGGCATATTCGAGCGCCTTGCGGATGTTCGGCCAGAGCGAACGCAGCCACTGCGTATCCCCGGAAACCTTCCATTCGCGATACGATTTAATAATGCCGCCCATCTGCCCGTCGACGGCTGCCCTGAACGGATTGTCGCGCGTTGTCCGCTCGGCCGGCAGCATGAGCCGGAACGCCATTTTGCCATTCTCGAACTGAGCATGGGTGTAATCGATCTTCCGCATCGAGCGGGCCAAAGCCGGGAATAGGAAAGCCGTCGCTTGTTCGTAATTCCATACGTGCGTGCAGGAGCCTTCGCAAGATCCTTCGTTCGTATGAACGCCTTCGAAACCATATAGGGTACCGTCGGTCAAACGCAACACAGTAGGCGATTTCAGAATCGAAATGTTCCCGCTGATGGCATCCAGCACCACATCCGGCAATGTGGAAGCGAACAGTGTTTCTTTAAATAATCGCGTCTCCGAATAGAGGCGCTCATAATGATCTTTTATATATTTCGCCGTTGCCGTTGAATCACTGAACAACGTCGCATAATAGTTTTTCCAGGAAGGATGCTTGTCGCCGCCAGGATTCCAGAAATTCACATAATTCGGAAAGTTCCACGTGAGAATGAAGCGGAATGTCGCCTTCCCGCCCGGCGCTACCGTGCGATGCCCGCTGAGCAATCCGACGTCCTGATGCTTCTCGTGAATTCTGCGCGGATCCTGCTCGCTCGGCAGCTCATAGTTACGTTCCTGAAAGCGTCCCGGCCGGCGGAAATCTTTCCAGAATACCGTCAAGTTATCGAACCAGCTCCCCCTGAACCAGTAGGTTTGATAGCTGACATCGTCATGATCGGCAAGCAGCGTCATATCGCCGAATTCCGGCTCGCTATCCTGATAATGTGCGGATGTCAAGCGAATCGCCTGCCGCCCGTCCACCAGGACAGCTTCGTTGTAGGCCCCCTTGCGGAACGGGTTGGTCAAATTGCCGACGACGCTAAGGTCCAATTCGTCCGCAGAACGGTTCGTCACTTCATACTCCAGTATGGCGCATGGAAGCGAAGAATCTTTGTCATTCAGGGGAATGAACGGATTAAACGCCGTTAGCTTCACGTGTATAGGATCTTGCTCATCGTCGAAAAGCAGCTCTGCGAACGGGAACTCCCCTCGGAAGGATGTATTCGCAAAGTGCGGGAAGCCGGCCATATTCTCCCGCCTCGGCCCATAGCCGTAGCCCTCGAACTTCCCCTTGCCTTCGCCGGTATACGGGGTCTGCAGGTCGCCGTTCAGCACTTTAGTCAGGACGACCTCCCCGCTCCGCTCCGCCTTGACGGCAAAGAACGAGAATCCGTTAAAGCTCAGCTTATTAGGACGGTTGAAAATTTCCCAGTCCAGCAGCCGGCCGTTGCCGGCCAATCCGATGCTGCCCGTACCTATGCCGCCAAGCGGGAAGGAGATTTGACTCGTTTGGGAACCCTTATACACGAAATGTTTATCCATGCGAAATTGATCCTCTAGCCCATTTTTACTCATCGAACAGCCTCCTCAAGCTCCATCATATAATGTAATGAAAATTCCGGCAGCACTTAGGTTTTTAGACCGCCGGCCGTAATGCCGTCCAATAAATATTTTTGCCCGAAAATGTAAAAGAGCAGCGGAACGACGAGCGACAACGTCACGCCGGCCAAAATGGCGGACAAATTACCGGTTCCGAACGCGCCCGTCAATGCGGTCATGCCGATCGGCAGCGTCATCTTCTCGAAAGAATTCAGGAATATGAGCGGACGGAAGAAATCATTCCAATGTCCGATAAAGCTAATGACCGATGTAACGGCTACGGCCGGATACGACATCGGCAGAATGACTTTGAGGAATACCCATAACCGGCTTGCGCCGTCCATATAAGCCGCCTCGTCATAAGCGCTGGAAATCGACATCATCGTCTGCCGGATCATGAAGATTCCGAACGGATTAATGAGGCCTGGAAGAATGAGCGCCAAATGCGTATCCACGAGCCCCAGCTTCGACATCATAATAAATTGCGGGATGATGGTTACTTGCCCCGGAATCATCAACCCTGACAAAAAAATTAGAAACAGCGCGTTCCGTCCCGGAAAGGCGATTCGCGAGAACGCGAAAGCCGCCATGCTGGAGATGAAAATATGTCCGGCCACGATGATCAAGCAAATCTTCAGCGAGTTGGTAATGAAATCGAAAAACGGCACTTTCGCAAACACCTCTGCATAGTTGCCGATATGCCACGCCGTCGGAAAAATGGCCGGCGGCAGCGAGAACGAATCTTTCGGCAAACGCAGCGAGGTGGAGAATATCCACAGGAACGGAGTGAGCATGAGAAAGGACAGCAGCAGCAACATGCCGTCCAGCGCCATGCGCCCAGGCCGGAACCCGCGCATCACGCCCCGGTTAACCGCCGTCCCTGCCCTCTGCAGATTGGAGGCCCCCACGTATATCAACTCCTCTCTTAATCCCGATCGTAATTGACCCATTTGCGGCTGATCGCAAATTGGACCATCGTTACGCATAAGATGATGACGAACAAACTGAGCGACAGTGTGGAAGCATAGCCCATCTCATGATGCTGGAACGCCACTTCGTAAATGTACATATTGACGGAACGGGATGCATCGCCGGGTCCGCCCCCCGTGATCAAATACGGCTCGTCGAAGATTTGCGTCGCCCCGATCAGCGTCGTCACCAGCACGAAAAATATCGTAGGCGAAAGCATCGGCAGCGTGATCGAGCTGAAACGCTGCATGCCGCTCGCCCCGTCCATCTCCGCTGCTTCATAGAGGGTGGCAGGAATGCTCTGCAGCCCGATCAGGTAGTATAGGAAGGCGTTGCCAATAAATTTCCAGAAGCTATAGATCGCCACCGCCACGTAAACCCAGAACGGCGATTGCATCCAAGCGATCGGATCGACGCCTAATAAGCCCAAGCAATAGTTCAGAATGCCGAAATCCTTGCTGAACATGAACTGCCAGGCGACGGCGACGGCAGCGGAAGTCGCCAGCACCGGGAAGTAGAAGACCGTGCGGTACACATACTTCCAAGCGCTGGCAACCGGCCGATTGACGGCAAGTGCAAGCAGCAGACCCAGAATCGCGTGCATAGGGGTGAGTATCAAAATATACTTGAGCGTATTGCCATATGTCAGCAGCAGCCGTTGGTCTTCAACCAAATGCTTGAAATTATCAAAGCCGATCCATTGAGCCGGGGTGATGACATTATATTTCGTAAAGCTTAAGTACAGGGTTGCAACAACGGGTTCGCCGATGAACAGCGTAAAGAATAGCAAGGCAGGCGCCAAAAATAACAATCCGGCAATCAGATTAGACATCGTGCGATGCGTTACCACGCTTGATCCCTCCTAGAAATCGGTGCACCGGCTGGCGGAAAGTTGCTAACCGTCAACCGGCGCGCCCCGATGCGCCGTCATTTTTTCAGAATGGCGTCGATTTCTTGTTTGGCCTTCTTCATCGCTGTCGCCGCATCGGACTGATTGGACAGAATCTCCGATACATGCCGGTCGAATACACCTTGGATTTCCCCGTACTGCATCGGCGCTTCCACCGCTTTGGCAATGTCCGCGCTTTCTGCATACACCTTCCAGTTCTGCGCCGGCGTCTTAGGTAGCACTTCATTCATGACCGAGATGCGAGTTGGAATCGATGTGTTGGAGAGCGTAGTTTTCTGCGAGTAGACCCCGCTTAAGAAAGCGGAGAGCTTATAGGCAGCCTCCGGATATTTGGTAGATTTCAGCACGGGGAACGCGCCTGATCCGAAAATGACTTTGTTCGTCTTGAACGTCGGCAAAAACTGGACATCGATATTAGTGAATTTATTTTTATCATAAGTGCCGAACGGCCATTTGCCTGCGGACATCATGGCAATCTGCCCGTTCATCAGCATTTGAATTTGATCGTCTTTGGGCCCGGGAACCGGGGAAACTTTGTATTTATAAATGAGATCCTGGAAAAATTGCATCATCTCGATCGCATTCGGATCGTCTAATTTGCTCGTGGTCATATCGTCGTTCAGCACGCTGGCGTTATTGTTAAACAGCCAGGCGGAAGCGCCGAAATAGTAATTCGGGATGGCGAAACCGTACGTTTTCTTGCCGTCCTTCTCCGTCGTCAGCTTCTGGGCGTACTGGAGGAAATCATCCTTCGTCCAGCCCTTGGCAGGTACGGTTAAACCGGCCTGCTTCAGCAGCTCCGTATTGAAATGCATCACAACATTGTTCCAGTCCCAAACGAAGCCGTAGGTTTTATGATCGATGACGAACGGGGATTGAAGCTTGGGATGCAGATCCTTATAGTTATCCAACGCCGCCTCATCGGATTTCATATAGGTGTCGAGCGGAAGCAGTAAATCCTGTTTGGCGAACATCTGAATGCCTTCGATCGCAACGCGAATGACATCGGGCGATTTGCCGCCGGCAATCATCGTCTGAATTTTATTGAAATAGTCCGCCCAACCGCTGCTGACGACCTCGACCCGTTTCACGGTAATGTCCGGGTTCAGCTTATTAAATTCAGCCAAAATCTTGGAGAGCTGCTCCTCTGACGCCTCATTCTTACTCCAGACGAGCGTCAACTCGGCCTTGCCGGATGTGGAAGACGCCGGTGTACTTTCGGAACTGCAAGCTACCAATGACCATCCTAATGCAGCAATCAGCAGTAAGACCCAAACCTTTTTCATAGAGGGCACCATCCTTAACAGAATGTAATGCCGCACTCCCGGAACAGCAGCACCGGTGCGGTCTGATGAAAGCTCTGGATGCGGGATGCGAATCATTCGAGGTCAACACCCCCTCCGTTCACGTGAACGGAAAAGGCTAAAAAAAATGTTGGCGATTCAGCCATGTCGATAAGGGCGTCCCCTTCACGAACGATTATTGCGCGGAGCTCCTTTCACATGCCTCGTGCACGTGAACGAACCCATCTTATCAAATCAGGGATTTTTTGTAAACGCTTTTATTCAAATTCGTTCTTCCTGCCTATGAGGTTGGTACTCAAGTACGTTCACGAGCACGGGTATTGACCGGCATGCGCCGTTACGATACGATAAGACCAGCAGATCGCTTCTACGGAGGTCCATAGTCATGAACGTAACCAGCAAACAGATTGCCGAACTGTGCGGAGTTACCCGCGGTACAGTAGACCGCGCCTTGAACAACCGTCCAGGCATCTCTGCGGAAACGCGCGACAAAATTATGCGCGTCGCCGAAGAACTCGGGTACCGCCCGCATTTCCTCGCGCAAAGCCTTGTTAAAGGTCATACCAAAACGCTTGGCATCGTTTTATTCGATATTCACAATCAGATCTTCTCTCAGCTCTTTCATGCATTCGAGGCGGAAGCTCGAAGAAGGGGCTATATTGTCTATCTCGTGCTTTCCCATCGCGATAAGGAGCTGGAATGGGAATATATCAATAACCTGCTGGACCGACGCGTCGACGGCATCGCCCTGCTTCCCGCCAACGACAGCAAGAAGTTCGAGTCGTTCTTGCTGCGCTCGCGTACCCCGATCGTCACCTTCGGCAACCGGCTGACAGGCCCGTTCCCGTACATTTGGATACACGACAAGCAGGCGATTCACGATTCCGTGTCGTATCTGGCCGGTCAAGGCTACCGACATTTGATCTATATTAGCCCACCGCTCATGCGCAAGGGCAAAGAAAACATTTATGTCCCTGAGCAGCGGTACCAGGGCTTCATCAGCGCTTGCGTGGACATTCCGGATATGCGCTTCGACGTCATTGCGCAGAAGCATTATTTGTCGGAATTGGAAGCTCTGCTTGATCGCACGGATAGCAAATGCGCCATCCTATGCTCAAGCGACGTGTATGCACTGGACGTGCTGAAATGGCTGAAGGCCCGCAAGATTCGCGTGCCTGAACAGGTCGGCCTGATGGGCTTCGATAATATCGACGTGCTCAAATATATCAATCCTTCATTGACGACGGTAGATTACAATGTCAATGAAATCGGTACGCAGCTGGCCGACCTGCTGATACGCCGTATTAACGATACGGAAGTGCCGGCCGAGACGCTGATCGCCCATCATGTGCTGCCGGGGGAGTCCGTTGCGCAAAGCCCCGGTTAAAGCCCGCTGCCGGTATATCAGTCTGGACATCTGATGCGCCATGGGATTCCGGGAATGGCAAACCTCCGAAATAAAAAGAATCCGGTTTCTCATTAAACCGGATTCTCAATAAACGGAATCGGCGCTGCATCACCGCCTCTTCTGAGCACTATCCCTTCTACTCAGGCACCTTCGGGTCGCCGCCTCTTCTGGGCACTATCCCTTCTGCTCAGGACGCTTTCAGGTCAGCACCTCTTCTGGGCACTATCCCTTCTACTCAGGCCACCTCCGGGTCACCGCCTCTTCTGGGCACTATCCCTTCTACTCAGGACGCTTTCAGGTCAGCACCTCTTCTGGGCACTATCCCTTCTAATCAGGCCACCTCCGGGTCACCGCCTCTTCTGGGCACTATCCCTTCTACTCAGGACGCTTTCAGGTCAGCACCTCTTCTGGGCACTATCCCTTCTACTCAGGACGCTTTCGGGTCACCGCCTCTTCTGGGCACTATCCCATCCGTTCAGTTCCCCTAACTTGTCTGTATATTGCGATCGTATGTAATCGTATACTGCCTCCTAACTCAAAGGGATAGTGGACATAACTCGCGCTCGCTCGAACCTATCCCTCCTGACTCATGGGGATAGCGGCCAGAAGCTCGCTCGTACCCGAACCCCCCCTCCTGACTCATGGGGATAGTGGCCAGAAGCTCGCTCGTACCCGAACCCCACCCTCCTGACTCATGGGGATAGTGGCCAGAAGCTCGCTCCCACTCGCCCCCCCCCTCCTGACTCATGGGGATAGTAGGCGTAGGTCACGGGGATAGTGGACATTGTTCTCGCGCACGGGCGATTAGATCGAACGGCGGGGCGGGTTTCAACATGCCAGGTACATAAGGTAAGCCGCAAAAAAATAGACCTAGCCTTAGGCTAGGTCTAACACTTTTGTTACATCGCCAAATGTGAGCTGCTAAGGTTGAGCTTTTCTCCATGAGCCAAAGGGATAGCGTCCGTAAGCGCTCAAGATGAGAGCGCTGGTCAGCTCCACCGACCGATACTACCCACTCTCACTCCTTCACAGAGCCTAACGTAATGCCGTGAATGAAAAACCGCTGCAGAAACGGATAAATCACAAGCACCGGCAGCATCGCGATAAAGATTTTGGCCGCGTTCAGTGTTTGGTTGGAAAGCTCGCTCATCTTCTGGATCTGCTCCGCCGTCATCGTATTGGCGTCCACAATGACGACAAGCTGCTGAATGTAGGTTTGCAGCGGATAATGGTCCGCGTTCGACATCAGCACAAGCCCGTTGAAGAACTCATTCCAATGGTACACGATGCTGAATAAGGTAACGGTAGCCAGTACGGGAACCGCCAGCGGAATGAATAATTTGACCAGCATATACCAAGGTCCCGCTCCATCCACCAGCGCCGCTTCTTCCAGTTCCTTCGGTAAATTGCGGAAATAGTTAATGACGAGTATGACGCTAAATACCGGCACACTGTTGCCGAGGACAAGCGCCCAAATGTTGTTGATGAGCCCTAACGATTTCACCGTCTGGTACCAAGGAATTAACCCTCCGTTAAACAGCATCGTGAACACAAGGATCCACATCAGCACGTTGCGGTAAGGCAAATCTTTGGCATTTTTGGACAGCGGGTAGCCCATCAGTACGATAATAATAAAGTTAAGGGTCGAGCCCAGGACAACACGTTGGATCGAGATCCAGAACGAGTTGAAGAATTTGCCGTCGCCCATAATTTCCCGATACGCATTCAAGTTAAATCCAACCGGCCAAAAGCTGACTCTACCGGAGGAAGCCGCCGCATTGTCGCTTAACGAGACGGCCAGCGTGTACCACAACGGCAGCACACAAAGCAGTGCAATACCGACAAGCAGCACGATCAGAACAATATCGAATGCTCTGGAGCCCAACGTCGTTTCTCTAACCATACCCATGCTCCTTTATGTTAAAAAATACGATAATTTGCGAACTTAGCAGCCAAGAAATAAGAGGTTGTAATGAGTAAAAAGGAAATGACGGATTTCATAAGTCCCATCGCTGTTGCCAGCCCATACTGCAAATTCAGCAGCCCTGTGCGGTATACCCAGGTGTCGATGATGTCCCCGCTTGAGTAAACAAGTGGATTATACAAGTTAAATATTTGATCGAATCCGGCGTTAAGAACATTGCCAAGGGAAAGTACTGCAAGCAAAATGACCGTCGTCATCAAGCCGGGAAGCGTGACATGCAGCAAGCGCTGCCAGCGCGTGGCCCCATCGATCGCCGCCGCTTCGTACAGAGCGGGATTGATTCCGGTTAATGCAGCCAGAAAAATAATCGTATTAAAACCGAATTCCTTCCAAACGTCGCTGCCGACGATGATGAACGGAAACAACTCCGCCTTCCCGAAGAACAGCGTCGGTTCAATCCCGAGAAAGCCAAGAAAGGTGTTCACCGGACCTTTGTAGGATAAGATATCGAGCAGGATCCCGGATAGAATGACCCATGACAAAAAGTGCGGCAAATAAACGATCGTCTGCACCCATCTTTTTAAAATCGCAAGGCGCAACTCGTTCAACAGCAAGGCGAAAACAAGCGGCACGATCAAATTGGCGATAATTTTCATAACAGCGATAAATAGCGTATTGAAAAATACGGTTTTGCTGTCGTTCAGTGAAAACATGTATTTGAAGTTTTCCAAGCCGACCCATTCGGAGTGAAACATCCCCTGACCCGGATTAAAATCCTGGAATGCAATGACAATGCCGAACATCGGCACGATACTAAACAGCGTCAACCAGATGAAACCAGGCAGAAGCATGAGATAGTAGTGTTTGGCGAACCCTTTCGTAACCATCCGGTCTATCACTTCCGTTCTCGATATTTAGAGGAAAGGCGCCAGAGCTCTCTGACGCCTTCGCATGCTTTAAAGACTTCGAGGTTAAACGCTTCAAGGTTAATCTTCCAACAAATGTTATTTCAAGTTTTCCTCGATCTCAGCTATAATCTGGTCTCCACCCTGCTTCTTCCAGTCCTGTACGAACTTATCGAATGTATCAAGCGGTGCGGCGCCCATGATGATTTTGAGGAACGTTTCCTTCTCCAGCTTGTCAAGGGATGCCCAGCGGCTTTCCATCGTTTTGGTCTGGGAATATGTCACGCTGTACGTTTTCTTATACGGCTTCTGCAGCGGCGATATACCGACGAATGTGGAGTACATCCGTTTCCATGCGCCAAGGTCGGCATTCGGGTCCCAGTACTGGATGTCGTTCTTGTCGTAAGGCTCAAGTTTAACTTTTTTCACTTTCTCGGCATCGGCTTTGAGCAGTTTGTATCCGGGAATATCCAGATCCTCCGGCTTTTTGGTGCCAGCCAGCACTTCTTTCATCATTTTGTAAGTAACATCCATTTCATCCATTGGCGCAAAAACGATACGCAGCGGATAGTTTCCGATTGCCACTTTCACATCGAACTTGGACTCGTCACGCAGCAGCAGGTTTTCCATTTGGATGGCTGCTTCCGGATGCTCATAGCCTTTGCGAACAACGAGATATTGGTTCGTCGGATTCCCCATGTGCGGCGTAAATTCGCCGTTCACGTCCAATGGCGCCGTGTAAGCTTGCCAGTTGGCCTTCGGGTTGTTTTTGATCGCATCGGCTAACGGACCATATCCGCCTGCCCACCACAATCCGAAGTAGATGCCGGAGGTTCCGTTCTTGATCAGCTCCTGCGCGTCTTTGCGGATCGTCATTTCTTTGTCGATCAGCCCTTTGGCGTACAGGTCGCGCAGCTTGGCCAGCGCCTGCTTCGTTTCCGGTTGAAGCGATCCGTAGGTTGTTTTGCCGTCGGCACCTTTGACCCAGAAGCCAGGATACGAATGATACGAAGCAAAAATGGGATCAAAGCCATAGTTGTTATTGTTCGGGTTAATGAAATCCGCGTTCAGCAAGCCGCCCAGCTGCGGGCCGGTAATCCCGATGGTATCGGCTTTGCCGTTGCCGTCCGGATCCTGCTCGACGAAAGCTTTGGCCACTTTCTCCAAGTCATCCATCGTTTTCGGCGGCTCGAGACCCAATTTATCCAGCCAATCCTTGCGAATCCACATCATATGCACCATATCGGATTCCGTGGTCACATTGGGAAGGGCATACATTTTGCCGTCCACCGTGACGGATTTCAGCGCAAGTCCCTGTGTGGAATCAATAATTTGCTTAAGTGCCGGGGAGGCATATTTCTTGTAGACCTCCGTCAAATCTGCGAGTTGGCCGCTTTTGACCATTTGTCTGAACTGCGTATCCTTGACCACCAGTGCGTCAGGCAAATCGTTGCTGGCGATGGACAGATTCACTTTCTGGTCGTAGTCCTTGCCGCCGGCTGCCTGCCACACGATTTTGGTGTCGATATTAAGGTTTTCTTTAATATAACGGGTATACTGGTTGTTCTCCGGCGAATCTCCGGCCGGCAAGCTCTTGTCCGCCGCATCGACATCTTTGCCGATACGAATCGTGATCGGGTTAGCCGATTTGGTGAAAGGCCCCGCATCGGATTGCCCGGCCGTTGCCGCCGTCCCTGTCTGGGCGGGAGCGGTTGACGCTTTCGGCGACTCCTTCCCGTTATTCGCATCCGAGCAGGCGGACAGCGCTACCATCATTCCCGCGAGTACTAGCAATAAGCTCTTATTTGTCTTGCTCATTATGTCCCCTTCTTTCGTTTCTGGAATTTGTCTACATCCTAAAAGTATCATATGACTGCACATAACAAGGATGGAAAACGGTTACACGTTTAGTTGGGAAAATGACCGAGATTTCAGACAATCGCGCTTCATTTCCTGTGCGTTTCTAACAGATGACCCCCTAGTGATCGGACATTTCTCTACCTGCTCCGCTTTGTACGCGATATTCGCTTGGCAAATAACCCGTCTGTTCGCGGAATGTCCGGCTAAAATATTTCTCGTCCATGTAGC
Source organism: Paenibacillus sp. MAHUQ-63 (assembly GCF_028765165.1). Lineage (GTDB taxonomy): Bacteria > Bacillota > Bacilli > Paenibacillales > NBRC-103111 > Paenibacillus_E. The sequence goes on from NZ_JARADB010000003.1 coordinate 404,551, forward strand.
CGACATTCTCGGCGATCCACAGAATCGTTTTGTTCGTATAAACGAGGTACTCCTTCGCTTTCTCCATCCGCTTGTTGCGGATATACTCGCTGAAGTTGACGCCGACGATTTCTTTGAAGCATTGGCTGAAGTAGCTTCTGCTCATATTGACCCGCTTCGCGACGATCGCCGCCGTAATCGGCTCCTTCATTTCTTCGCTCACGATATGAACAGCCTTCATCACGCTATCGACCACTTCTTGCGAGAACGCCGGCTTCTCCATCGCCTTGCGAATCATCTCGCGCGTTGCCGTCAGCCAAGCTTCGACCCCTTGCCAGCTTTCAAAAGCATCGGGCAGCTGAATCGCTGCCGTATCAACAGGATGAAACAGCAGGTTCCACTTATCCGTCAGCGCATAAAGCAAACCGATCAGCTTCGTCTGCGGCAGCCGCAGCTGTTTCAACTGCTGCAGCTGAGCGGCGAACACCGCGTCCTGGTGGAGCCATTCATGGCTCGCCCACATGTCCTTCACTTGTTCGGCGTCCTTACCGGCAGCTGCCGGCGTTTCCGTCCCCCCATGCGCCATGGGCGGAGCCTCGTAGAAATCATCCGCTGCAGGAAGTCCATGCTTGGCATCCTCCATTATGCGCTTGTGAATTCGGCCCAGCACTTCTTCGAAGCGCTCTTTTTCCAGCTGCACCTTGGCAATATAATCGATGGCTCCAAGCCGCAGCGCCTCCTGGATATATTCAAAATCCTGATGAAAGGTGAGCACGACGGTATACATGCTCGGGTATAGCTTGCGAACGACCTTGAGCAGCTCAATGCCGGACATGACCGGCATCGCCAAATCCGTCAGCAATAAATCCACGCTATTGTCTGCCATGAACTCGAGCGCTTTCTCGCCGTTGCTGGCCTCTCCGACAACCTCCATATCGAAATCGCGCCAAGGCATCGCGGACATCAGCCCTTTCCGGACCAATTTATCGTCGTCAACAACCATCACTTTAATCATGCTGGGGATAGCACCTCCACAATAGGTATAGAAACATGAATTGTCGTTCCATGGCCGAGGACGCTCTGAATGCTCAATGAAGCCTTATCGCCGTACTGCGATTCGAGCATTCGCTTAACATAGTTCAGCCCGATGCCCATTCCGACCTTTTTATTCTCGGTGTCCGGCTGATCCAGCAGCTTGCGAATCGTCTCTTCCGTCATGCCGGCGCCGTTATCGCGAATCGAGATTTGAATGGCATGGGTCAAGCTGACATCGACCCGGATGTAACCGTCATCGCTGAGCCCATGGTACAGCGAATTCTCAACCAGCGGCTGGAGAATGAAACGCGGGATCGGCATGCTCCATACTTGTTCATCCACATTCATTTGGACATCGAATTGAAAATCGTAACGAATCTGCTGGAGCGTCAAATACTGCTTGAGCGCCTCGATCTCTTCCTGAATCGTGGAAGCTGCGCCCAGCTTGCCCAGATTGTAGTGCAGCAGCTTATTCAGTGACGAGACGAGCTTGTCGATCTCCGTCTGACCGTTCATCAGCGCCAACCAATGCACCGTATCCAGCGTGTTCATTAGGAAATGCGGGTTGATCTGATACAGCAGCTTCTCCACCTCCAGATCGACCCTGCGCTTCTCTTTGCGCTCGACTTCAGCGAACAGGTTCCAAATCTGCTCTTTCATTTGGCGGAATTGGTTGAGCAGGAAATCGAACTCCGGTATTTTCGTGCGGACCGTGACGGTCTGAACCCGATTCTGGGCCATCAGCTTGATTTCCCGGTTAAAGCCGTTAAGCGGCACATAGACCATTTTCCATAACAGCCATGCCATCAACATACTAATCACGAGGAAAAGAAGCGCAAACAGCCCGATTTGTACGAACCATTGATTCATTTCCTTATTGTAATCCGCCTTAGGAATGACCGACACGATGCTCCAGCCTTGATTGCTGACCTGTCTGAACCAATAAAATTCGTTCTGTGTACCGTTCGTTTTGTCCTGCGAGAAATTGGGGAATATGGTATCCTTGACGAACGCTTGCGGCAGCTCGCTGTACGCGATTCGGCCGTTATTGTCCAGGAAAACGTGATAGTTCCCGCCGCCGAACTGACCGTTATTGAGAATATTTTGGGTCAAATGAAAGCCTGTTTCGATATAAACATAAACATCGTCGCGCATGGGCAAATCGACTTTGCGGAGCGCCGACAGCACGAAATTGTTATCGAACCGATTGTTGCTGATATGGGGACCATAATAGGAAATGCCGGAGTACGCCGCCAACAAGGGTAAGGTATCCGGGGAAAAAGAATCCTTCACCCCCATATTTTCCAAATCGATCGTATGGTCCTTCTGAAAATAGTAAAAGGTGAGCCCGATATTCGGATTGGTAAAAGTGACCAAGCTGAGCTCGTCCTTCAAATCGCTGAGCATCTTGGAGCGCTCGAACGATTGCTCGGCTGGAAGCGAAAGCATCTGGTCCAGCTTCTTACCGACGCTCCCTGCAAAAGCAAGCTGCTGAGAGACATGATTCAAGTTGGAGATCGTGCTTTCCAGGGAAAGCTCCACTTGCTTGAGGTTGCTTTGGATCCCGTTTTGAATTTTGTTCGTCAATATGGAATAAATCGTGTAATACGAAATAAGTACAATGCAAAGGAACGGAATGAGCGTACTGCCCAGGAAAATGATAAAAATTCGTCGTTTGAGTGTTAATCGATCGTAGAAGTAAGCCCTTGCATTTTCCCGCAGCTTGCTGAACACCTGCAATCACTCCCCTATCTTTCTCTTTTGCGATATTCGGAAGGCGTGTAGCCAAAGTGGGCTTTGAAGACGCCGATAAAATAACTGAGCGTGTTGAATCCGACATCGAGCGAAATTTCCGTTATTTTTTTATCGGTATCCTTGAGCAAACTGGCGGCACGCTGCGCCCTTACCTGATTCAAATATTCCAGCGGACTCTTGCCTGTGAAGCCTTTGAAATACCGGCAGAAGTAGGACTCGCTGAACGAAACGAGCGCCGCCAGTTCCTCCAGCCGGATCGGCAGACTGTAGTTCGCTTGGATATATTCAATAATTCGTTTGATCCGATCGATATGTGTCGGGTTAACCGGGGGCGACTGCACCGTAAGCGACGGTCCGCCCAAAGTCAAAAGCTTGGCAATCAGCATGTGCAGGTGTGCTTTGGTCGATAGCTCATATAGAGGGCGTTCGTTCAAATTCAAATCGAACACTTGCTGCAGCAGCTCCAGCAGCTCCCTCTCCTCGCTCAAGCGGTTGCGGATATGCACGGGGATGCCATATTTCTGCTGAATAAGCGGGTGAATGTACTTCTCCCAAACGAGATCGAACCGCTCCCCGCCGAGCATGTCGGCATGAAAAACCACCGCCTTGAAGCTGCACGCTTCATCACCGGCAATCAAACCGGAATGAAGCTGTCCGGCATTCACGAAAATCGCCTCTCCCGCCTTCAGTTCATATTCATCCATCGACACGCGAAAGACGGCGCTCCCCTGAGTCAGCATCAGAAACTCCAGCTCATCGTGCCAATGAAGCTCCAATAATTCTTCGCCGGGCTGGCAATGAATCTCGTATACGCGAATCGGATACAACGGGTCGCCATGGACGCGGTCTTCTTTGAGATGGGCTTGCTGCATCGCGATGTCCTCCTTTTCAATTTCATTCCGTCAAATGTCAAAATACTGATACAATCAAGCAATATTACGGAAGGATTGTTGGATTCAAATCAATATACTTATATTAAAATATATTGAGAGGATGTTGGCAATGAAATTTTCTAATGGCTACTGGATGGCGAAAGAAGGCTATACGGTGCTCAATCCGCTAGACGTTCGCGAGGTACAGCGCAAAGATAACGAACTGACGATCTACGCCGCCGCCCGCAAAATTACGCGTAAAGGCGATACGCTCAACGGAGCGCTGCTCACTTGCGAGCTTAGCTCGCCGATGGCGGACGTCATACGCGTTCGCTGGACGCATCATGCCGGGAAGCGGCCAACAGGGCCGCAGTTCGAACTGTTCCACGATGGGGCCGCTCCGGTCGAAATCGACGAGAGCAGCACCGACGTAACGATGAAATCCGGTAATCTTCGTGTCAAAATGAAGAAAAGCGAGGCATGGGGAACCGAATTTTTCTTCGAAGACAAACGTCTGACAGGATCCAACTTCAAAGGACCCGGACATATCACAACGGCTAACAAGGAAGTTTACTTCAGAGAACAGCTTGATCTAGGCGTTGGGGAGCATGTATACGGACTTGGAGAGCGTTTTACGCCGTTCGTGAAGAACGGGCAAACCGTCGACATCTGGAACGAAGACGGCGGGACGAGCAGCGAGCAGGCTTACAAAAACGTTCCCTTCTATCTCTCGAGCCGGGGATACGGCGTATTCGTCAACCATCCTGAGCACGTTTCCTTCGAGGTGGGCTCCGAAGTCGTCTCGAAGGTCCAGTTCAGTGTGCCCGGCGAAAGTGTGGAATATTTCATCATCGGCGGCCGGACGCTGAAGGATGTGCTGGATAATTACACCAAGCTTACGGGCAAGCCTGCGCTGCCGCCTGCTTGGTCCTTCGGCCTGTGGCTGACGACCTCCTTCACGACCGACTACGATGAAGCAACCGTGAACAGCTTCATTGACGGGATGATTCAGCGCGATCTTCCGCTGCATGTTTTCCATTTTGACTGCTTCTGGATGAAGGAATATCAGTGGACCAACTTCGAATGGGACGCCGATATGTTCCCCGATCCTGCCGGGATGCTGAAGCGTTTGAAGGACAAAGGACTCAAGATCTGCGTCTGGATCAACTCGTATATCGGACAGAAATCGCCGCTCTTCCAAGAGGGAATGGACAAGGGCTATCTGGTCCGTACGCCGGAAGGCGATGTGTGGCAGTGGGATCTCTGGCAGGCCGGCATGGGCCTTGTCGATTTCACGAATCCCGAGGCGGTCGAGTGGTACAAGAGCCATCTGAGAAGGCTGATCGACATGGGCGTTGACTGCTTCAAGACCGACTTCGGCGAGCGCATTCCGACGAATGTCCGCTACCATGACGGCTCTGATCCGTTCAAAATGCACAACTACTATACTTTGCTGTACAACAAAGCCGTCTTCGAAGTGCTGGAGGAGAAGCTCGGCAAGAACGAAGCGATGCTGTTCGCCCGTTCCGCTACGGCTGGAGGTCAGCAGTTCCCGGTTCACTGGGGCGGCGATTGCTCGGCCAACTACGATTCCATGGCGGAATCGCTGCGCGGAGGCCTTTCGCTCGGCTTATCCGGCTTCGGCTTCTGGAGCCATGATATCAGCGGGTTCGAGCGCACGGCGCCGCCTGATATTTACAAGCGCTGGGTCGCCTTCGGCCTGCTCTCCTCGCACAGCCGGCTGCACGGCAATGAATCATACCGCGTGCCATGGCTGTTCGACGAAGAAGCCGTCGACGTGCTCCGCCATTACACGAAGCTCAAATGCAGGCTGATGCCTTATTTATTCGGCAGCGCGATTCAATCCGCCGATTACGGGATCCCTATGATGCGCGCCATGGTGCTCGATTTCCCGGAAGATCCGTCCACGCATTACTTGGATACCCAGTACATGCTCGGCGACAGTCTGCTCGTGGCCCCGATCTTCAATGACCGTGGCCAGGTCATGTACTATGTGCCGGAGGGACGCTGGACCGACTTCTTCACCGGCCGCATCGTCGAAGGCGGCACATGGCAGGAAGAAGTCCATGACTACACGTCGCTGCCGCTGCTTGTGAAGCCGAACACGCTGCTGGCTATCGGCGCGAACGATGTCAAGCCGGATTACGCGTATGCCGACGGCGTGTCGCTTCACTTGTTCGAGCTGCAGGATGGCGCCGGCGCATCGGCACTCGTCTATGACACCGGAGCGCAGCTGCAGCTGCAGGTCCGGGCTGAGCGCAGCGGCAGCGGGATCCGCTTCGCCGTGCAGGGCGCAGCGAAGCCTTATACGATCGTGCTTAGAGGCATCGACGAAGTTCGGTCTGTGGAGGGAGCCGCTTGGGAGCGGACCGCCCTCGGCGTGAAAATTACGCCGGAATTCGGGCAGACGCATATTGCGGTAACGTTGTAGGCTGCAGGCGCGCAGCCTCGTCGGGCGGAATTGGCGCGCGGCGCGGCTGGCGGGATGCGGCTGCGGGCGCGGCTGCGGGCGCGGTG
>NZ_JARADB010000003.1:410825-479110 GCF_028765165.1 Paenibacillus sp. MAHUQ-63
GGATGCGGGAGCGGATGCGGGAGCGGATGCGGGAGCGGATGCGGGAGCGGATGCGGGAGCGGATGCGGGAGCGGATGCGGGAGCGGATGCGGGAGCGGATGCGGGAGCGGATGCGGGAGCGGATGCGGGAGCGGATGCGGCGGCGGGAGCAGCGGCGGGGAGCGAGGCGCAAGTGCCTATGGAGGCGGAGGCGCGAGGCTAACGGACACAGCTGCCGTTATTTGCGCGGTAGCCGCCTCGCCAGAGCTCTAACGGACACCACGTACCTTATTTGCCCAATTCGAGGCGAAATCACGCTTAGAATGGGCAAATAACAGCACTGGTGTCCGTTAGCGTCTGAAAGCGGCCCATTTCCGCCGAATAAGCGCCGCTGTGTCCGTTAGAGCCGCTGCCGTGCCCGTCCAGGACTGACCGGGACTGGGTGGGCTAGCCGCGCCTCGCGGAACCAGCCTGGACCGGTTGGCGGCCGGAAGAAAGGTGCGCGTGGAGGCGGAGGCGCGAGGCTAACGGACACAGCTGCCGTTATTTGCGCGGTAGCCGCCTCGACAGAGCTCTAACGGACACCACGTACCTTATTTGCCCAATTCGAGGCGATATCACGCTTATAATGGGCAAATAACAGCACTGGTGTCCGTTAGCGTCTGAAAGCGGCCCATTTCCGCCGAATAAGCGCCGCTGTGTCCGTTAGAGCCGCTGCCGTGCCCGTCCAGGACTGACCGGGACTGGGTGGGCTAGCTGCGCCTCGCGGAACCAGCCTTGCCCGCGAAATTCTCGCCCCGCCCGTGACACTCTCGTCCTGCCCGCTCGAGGCACCCGCGGCACCCGCGTCCCGCCAGCCCCGGCACTCGCCATCCCGGCCGGCCGCCAGCCCCCGGCCAACACAAAAAGGAGTTGAGCGCAAACAAGCCGCTCAACTCCTTTTTCAATTACTTCTTCTGGCTCTGCGCATACGATTCTTGATACTCTTGAATCATTTTGCTGCCGCCGGCCGTTTTCCACTTCTCGATTTCAGCCTTCCAGCCCGCTTCATCGATTTTACCCATAATGAACTTCGTTTCGGCATCCGTAATCATCTGCTCGAGCTCCTTGCCCCGTTCGGAGAATGTCGCGGAGTTCAGCGTCAACGCCGGATTCGGCACGATATACTGCTCATTCGTTTGGCCGATTTTCTGACTCCGGCGGAACAGATCCGGCTGCTTCATCATCTTCGTGATGTTGTAGCTTTCGCCACGCTGCGGCAGCGTATCCCGGTAAGGCTTCACTTCTTTCAAGTCGGCTTCGCGGTCGAGCGGCTCGGTAAACTCTCCTTTATCCGCGTAGTGCTTGCCTTCCACGCCTTTGACGATCAAATTCGCCATTTGCGGATCGAGCAGCTTGTCTACGAAGGCCAACACTTTCTTGAACTCCGCTTCCGTTTTGACAGAAGATTTGGGAATCGCCAGGAAGCCTGCATTGCCGCTCTCGCCCGGAACGCGGCGTCCGCTCGCGCCCTCGACGGCAGCCGCTTCGATGACTGCGTTCGGCACGACTTTCACGATTTTGTCCTGCCAGCTTTGCGCGTTACCGCCTGAAATTCGAATGCCCGCGCGGCCGGATTCATAAGCTTTATCCACCTCTGTCGTATCCACAACAGGGAAATCCTGATTGATCAGCTTCTCATCATACAAGCGCTTGAACAATTTCATCGTCTCAAAGAAAGGCTCGGTCACAAACTCCGGCGTAAACACGCCGTTCTCCACTTTCCACTTGGACGGTCCGCCTTGGGAAACCGAAATACGCGTCAGTGTGGAGCTCACATCCTGGTTGTATTTTTTCTCCAGCATGAGGCCGTACGTATCGTTTTTGCCGTTTTTATCAGGGTCATTCAGCGTAAGCGCTTTAATCACATTGTACCAATCATCCAATGTTTTGGGCGACTGAAGGTTCAGCGCATCGAACCAGTCCTTGCGGTAATGAATGACGGCACGTCCCAGATCACGGTACAGCGGAATGCCGTACAGTTTGCCGTCGACCATTATATTGTCGTAGAACAGCTTGTTCTGGGCCTGCAGGTTTTTGTAATCTTTGAGATAAGGACCGACTTCCCAGAACAGATCGGACTTCAAGGAGCTGATCATGCTCGGGTTGCTGTAATTAAGCTTGATGAGCTTCGGCAGCTCGCCCGATGCGATCATGACGTTCACCTTCTCGTCATAGGCGGAAGCCGGAATCCATTGAATTTGCAGATCCGTATTCGTATAAGATTTGATCGCCTTCTCGATGTCATTGTCCTTCGCCGGCACCTCGCCGACCTGATTGACGACCAGCGTAAGCGGAAACGGCTTCGTATCCTCCGCAGCGGCCGTGCTTTGCGCCTCGTTCCCGTTGGAATCGGCTCCGCACGCAGACAGCAGCGTGGACAGCAGCAGCACCGTTCCCATCGTCAGAGCTACTTGATTTCTTTTCATCGAGCTTTCCCCTTTCGTTATCCCTATATTATACTCTATTTTCAATCTCCGCCTATCTTCTAGCGAAAACAGGCAGAGTGTAAATAGGCTAGCCTTTGACCGAGCCGAGCAAGACGCCTTTCGTGAAATGCTTCTGCAGGAACGGATACACGAGCAGAATCGGCAGCGTGGCGAACACGATGACGGCCATCCGGATGGTCAGCGGTTGAATCTCGGCTTCATCAAACCCGGAATCGCCGATGCGGCTCTGCGCCAGCATGATGATTTCCCGCAGCAATACTTGAATCGGCCATTTGGCGTTATCGTTAATGTACAGAATTGCATTGAAGAACTGATTCCAATGCGTAACGGAATAGAACAGCGCGAACGTCGCCATAGCCGGCATGGAGAGCGGCAGCACAACGCGGAACAATACGCCCAGATCGTTGCAGCCGTCGATTTTGGCCGAGTCCTCCAGCCCGTCGGGAATTTGTTGGAAAAAGTTTTTGAGAACAATCAGGTTAAATGCGCTAATGGCGCTCGGAATCATCAAGGACCATAACGTATTCGTGAGATGCAGTCCTTTCACAACGAAATACGTAGGGATCATGCCCCCGCTGAACAGCATCGTAAACAGCACGGCAAGGAGGATCGTTTGGCGGCCTCTGAGCTTCGATTTGGCCAGCGGATACGCCATAAGCGCCGTAAAAATAAGATTGATAATCGTACCGACTACCGTGATGTAGATGGAGACCCCTAAGCTGCGAAGCAGCGTATCCGTGGAGAAAATATATTTATACGCCGACAAGGACCATTCTTTGGGGAACAATATGATGCCGCCCTTGGCCACTTCGGTGGGACTCGTGAATGAAACCGCCAGCACGTATACGAACGGCAGCACGCAGACCAGCGCGATAATCAGCAGCAAGCTGTAATTCACAATGTTAAAAATGCGGTTTCCAAGCGTTTTGTCGTAATGCATGTCGTGCAACCTCCATCGCAAGCGGCATCAGTAGACGCCCTCTTGACCGAATTTTTTTGCCATCCAATTGGAGCCCAGAACGAGCAGCAGCCCAACCAGCGATTTGAATAAGCCGACAGCCGCACTATAGCTGTATTGGCCTTGACTTAACCCTTTCATATACACATAAGTGTCGAACACTTCTCCGACCTCGCGGTTCGTCGGCGTCAGCATGAGGAAAATATGCTCGAACCCGGCGTCGAGGAAGTTCCCCAGCCGCAGAATAAGCAAGATGACGATCGTGCTGGAAATGGCCGGCAGCGTAATGTGCCAGAGCTGGCGCCATCTTCCCGCGCCGTCCATTCTCGCCGCCTCGTAGAGCTGGAGATCGACGCCCGACAACGCCGCCAAGAAAATAATGGTGCCCCAGCCGACCTCTTTCCAGATAGACTGCGAGACGATCATCGTTCTGAACCATTCCGGCTCCATGAGGAAAGCGATTTTGTGTCCCGTTAAATTGAACAATAGTTCATTAAGAATGCCGTTTTCCGTTGTCAGCAGCATGTAGAATATACCGACGACCACGACCCACGATACGAAATGGGGAATATACACCAGCGTTTGCACGAACCGTTTGAAGCGCTCTCTGCGAACCTCATTCATCATCAGCGCAAGTACGATCGGCAATGGGAAGAAAAAGACCAGATTATAGATAGCCAGAACGACCGTGTTCCGAAAAAGCATCCAGAATTGCGGCTCGCTGAAAAACCGCTGGAAATGCTTCAGACCGACCCAAGGACTATCCGCATATCCCAGATGCGGCTTGTAGTCCTGAAAAGCCATAATAATGCCGTACATCGGCACATATTTAAAGATTAGAAAATACGCAACCCCGGGCAGCAGCATGTAATAGAGCCATTTATCTCTGATTACATCCCTGACCCATTCCCTTCTGCGCAGCTTCTGCCCAAGCGATGCGGGCGCTGCTGATGGTATAGCTGTCTCCTTCATGCTCTCTCTTCTCCTTCCAGCTCGGAAAACCGATATGCCCTGATTATTGACCAGCTTCACATGAATAGAAATACCTAGCAGACAACTTGTGCTCCGCTCAGGCTGACAGCCCTCTCCAGCCCGCTTGCAGACGCTTGCGATATCTCCTGCATAACCCCGTGTGTGCAACAGGAAACCCGGGCACGCCGGCGGGAGCGAAGCCGCTGACGCTCAATCGCCTTGGCGTAACTAGAGATTAGATCACACTGAAACGACAAAAGCCGCCCTCTTCGCGATTGACCATCGCAGAAGGAAACGGCTCTTGGCTCATTTGTTGTTCTCCAGCAGCTCCCGGTAACTGCCCGGCGTCATGCCGAATGTTTTGCGGAAATTGCGGATAAATGCACTGATATTTTTGTATTGCAGCTTCTCGCCGATCTCGGAAATTTTGAGGCTTGTCGTTTCCAGCATCACCTTGGCCATATTCATCCGGTAATCGGATAAATAATCGCTGAAAGGTATGCCCATCTCCCTCTTGAACACACGGCTTAAGTACACAGGATGGAAATTGAGCGCCGCTGCGCACGACTCCAGCGTAAGGTCTTGATCGTACTGGTCTTGAATCATCCGAACCAACCGGTCGGCGATGTTCAAATACTGCGTATCCGCCTTCTCCGACAGGATATTCATGATCGGGACGAACAATTTGCTCTGGAACCAGACGGCGATGTCTTCCCGTGTTTGAAGTTTCAGCAGCCGTTCTACGGCGGAATCGCCTTCCAGCACCTTTTTCACCGAAATGCCTTGATCCTGCACAACGGTTATAATACGGGACATCAGCTGCAGCAGCAGGATGTGATGCTCATGTAAGAAGCCGTCTTTGTTCAGCAGCGTTGACAAGTACGTCTGGAACACGTCCATCGCTTTGTCCGGCTGTACGTCCTTCAACGCTTGCAGCAGCTGGTCTTCCATCAGCTTCAAATGCGAGTAAACGGCGGATTCGGCGCGTTCGCTGCTTTCAATGTCTTCGAAATGAACGATAATGTCCGGTCCCAGCGAAATGCGGGATTTCAAGGCGGCGAGACTCTCGCCGTAGGCTTTGACGGTTTCGGACAGCTTCCGGTACGGCTTGCTGATGCCGATGCTGACCTGCAGCTGCAAGTACTGGCTCACATTAGATTTGATGAGCTCCGCTGTCCGATAGCAGCGCTCCTTCAGCTCCTGCGGATCCAAGGTATCCAGGCTCAGCAGGGTAACCTGCGATTCACCGAGCAGAATCGGACTGAACCTCGCTTGGACGGGCAGCAATTCGCCGACAATATTATTGATGGCGAAGAGCAGCAGTTCGCGGTCCTGCTCTCCGTACCTGGTTTCCTGCAGTTGATCGATCTGCAGCGTCATGACGCCGAGGGAGCTCCAATCCGTAGGAAATCCGTACATAGGAGCGCGATGAATGAAATCATCGTCGGAGATTTGCCCGGTGAACAGCTTAAGCACGAAGAACTCTTTCAAATGAACCGATTGGCCCTGCATTTGCTTCTCCAGCCGTCCGCGCGAAACCGCGAGCGACTGGAACTTTTGCTGGATATACGCCAGCTCGTCCGTTCTGGCCGCCGTCTGCTCCGCAGCAGGCTCCACCTCGTAAGACCTCGTCACTTCCAGCAAATTGCGGATAGGGGAATACATTCTTTTGCTTCCATAGAAGGCTATCGCGAGCACGAACAGTAAAATGAGCGCACAGGCTGCCCCGGTAAGCAAGCCGATCTTCTTGCTGGCTTGCGTCATATCGGCAATGGATACGACCGAGACGAAGGTCCAGGCATTATAACCGGACGACAGGTACGTGACGCCTACTTGCTCATCGCCGAGCTTGGCCTTGAAGAAGCCCCGCTTGTCCGGATCTCCGTTCAACCGCTCTTTAATCATCGCATTAATTCCCAAATATGCCGTTTGGTCTTCCTGCTTCGACAGAAAAGCGTTGCCCCGCTGGTCGAGCACATAGTTCGTTCCCAGCTGCTTGTTGGTGGAAAGACCACCCCGAATTTCATCCGCTGGAACCTGCACGACCAGCATCCCTTTGGGGGTACCGGTTTTCGGAATGACCGGAATTTTGTAAATGAGACTCAGCCTGTCCGCAGCTGCCGGGCGGTCCGTTGGTCCGCTGCCGTCCCCCTGCTCGTCCCCAATGGGTTCGGGTGCTCGCTCAAGCAGGCTCGTATTCCAGAACATGCTCTCGGGCTGCCCTGCATACAGCATCAATTCCTTATAATTGTCCAGACGGTCGGCCTGCTTCAATTTGTCTAGAGTAACCGCCCAGTTTTTCTCGAAATTGACGAGATAAGCTTCACTAATGAGTGCTTTGGACTGAAGATTGTACAGCCCCGTCATCACTTCCCGCACCCGGATGAAGTCCTCCCCCGTCAGCGATTCGTTCATCACTTCCCGCACAAGCGAAGAATTGATGAATTGCAGGGACGTGACCTCGAGCGACTTGATCGTCTGTTCCACACGAAGCTGTGTCTGCAGCAGCAGCTGCATATTGGCTTCATTGACTTTCTGTTCAACATCCCGCGTCGCAATATAGTAAGAAGCGATCCCGATAAAAATGGTTGGAAGCGCACCTAGGATTAAACTGAATCCCAGAAGCCGGAGCAAATATTTGTGCAAGATCCACACAACCTTCCAATACGAAATATTACAAGTATTGCACATTCGTTACGACCCATCAAGACAATCACACTCGTGATATCGCTTACATTATCAAAATCAACTGTAACTGACTATGTGTTGCAGATAACTTTATGCATCCACGGCGAAAAACCCCTTATAGTATAAGGGGTTTGGCCAAGCATGCAAGCTATCCGCGAGCAATCAGGTTATCTAAAGCGCATTGGTTATCTGCTGCACATTCCGGCAATGATGCAGCTGAATAGCCGGCTCCTCGCTCGTTTGCAAACGTACATTTTCCAGCAGCAGGTCATCCGCATAGTGGGCGATGACGCCCCGCTCCGCCGTTGCCAGGAAGTTGCTGAGGCGTACGGAGGCTAGCGGCATTTCGGGCAGACCGTTGACGATCAGCGCCGTGTGTGCACCGGTGCAGACGACGTCGCGAATGTCGATGTTGCGGAAAATCGGCGTGCCCTCCGTGACGGGATGCACATCGTTATGGGCGCTGCCCGACCCTTCCACGCCTGCATAGAACAGATGAAAGGAGATCGCCTCCCCCGCAATCTGTGTCATCCGGATACGGCTGATTTCGATCTCTTCGACCACGCCACCCCGGCCGCGGGCGCTTTTGAACCGCAGACCGATATCGGTTCCCATGAACGTGCAGTCCGATACCCGAACGCGCCGCACGCCGCCGGACATCTCGCTGCCGATAACGAAACCGCCGTGTCCGTGATACACGGTGCAGCCCCGAATCGTGACATACTCGCATGGCATGCCTAATGCACGGCCGGCCTCGTCCTTACCCGATTTCATGCAAATCGCGTCGTCGCCGACATCGAATGTGCAATTCTCGATGAGGGCGTACCGGCACGAATCGAGATCCAGTCCGTCTCCGTTCTGGGCGAACCAAGGGTTGCGCACCGTCACCTGGCGAATCGTTACATGCTCCGATGCCCACGGGTGCAGGCACCAAGCGGCCGAGTTCTGGAACGTCGGACCGTCCAGCAGCACATATTTGCATTTGCGGAAGCTCAGGAGGTTCGGTCTTAAATAGTCCCGGTAAGGTGCATATGCAGCCGGATCGTGATTCCCTTCCCGGACAAGCTGCTCCGTCTGCGCTCTCCCGTTCATGGCCGCTTCGGAGGGCCACCAGAATTCCCCGTCGTGATCCGTCACGCCGCCCGATTGGACGAGCTTATCCCATTGCGGCGCGGTCATCTTCCAACGTTTGACCGGCCGCCAGGCTTCTCCGTTGCCGTCATAAACGCCTGCGCCCGTCAGCGCAATATGCTCCAGCCCTTCGGCGTCGAGCGGGGATTGACAGCGCACCGTCGGAATGCCTTCGAAGGTGGACATCACCAGCGGATACTGCGTGAAATCCTTCGTGAACAATACGACGGCGCCTGCCTCCGTGTGCAGCTCCAGCCTGCTGGCCAGCTTAAGCGGTCCCGTTACCCATACGCCGGCTGGGATGATAACTCGCCCGCCCCCAGCCTCGGAGCATGCCCGGATGGCACGCCGAAAGGCTTCGGTATTATCCGCCAACCCGTCGCCGATGGCTCCGTAATCCGTCAACAAGAAGCTGCGGTCCGGAATTTGAGGCAGGAGCACCTCCGGCATGGTCCAAGAACCGTTTATTGTATGCGTGGTCATTCGGTCATTCCTCCATTCGTATCGCTGAATCGGAACCAGTCGATGTCTGCATAAGCTCGTTCCGGCGATTGTTCCCCGCCGCCGCTTCGCAAGCAGAACAATCCCAGCTTCGCGCCGACCCAATGGCCTGGTTCCGCTGTGAATTCGCCGCCGATCTTCGCGAAGGTTACGCCGTCCAGACCGTAGGCGAAGCTGAAGACGGCTTCCTCAACGACCGTTGTTTGCAAATACACTGTGTGCACGTCTGCGGGAAGTCCGGCACGGTCCGTGACTTGTTCATTCGACGATTCCTTGTCGCCCCGGCCCTCCACATGGATAAGCTCGAGCCCCTGTTCCGAGCGCCGCACTGCCACATATCGGTAAGCATGCCCGAACGCCGTCAAGCCGGCCATCTCGTCCTGCCTGCCGAATCCGGGAGAGAGCGTGATGGATGCCGTCGCCGTGAATTGCGGGGCAGGAAGCTTCTGGCAGACGACGTTCAGCGCATCGTACAACGTTGCGCTTCCTGCAGGAAGCTCATAGGCGAATAGCCGCAGGTGCCCCGGGTTCTCGCTCAGCGAGTACCACTCGCGCCGGTAGTTCGCCTGCCACTGCCACTGCAAGCCCAGCTCTTGCCCGTTGAACTCATCGCTTGTTTCCGGTACGGCCAACGGCCAAGAGCGCCCTACGTCCGGCTTCTTGTGCACGAGAACCGGCTCGCCGATCCCGTCGCCATTCGCGTCAATCCCCATAACCGGCCAATCGTTCTCCCAGGCCATCGGCTGCAGGTGAACAATGCGTCCGTAGGCTTCTCTATCTTGGAAATGAAGAAACCACGATTCGCCGGATTCCAGCTCCACATAGCCTCCTTGATGCGGACCATTGACCGGAGAATCGCCTTGATGCAGCACGATCTTGTCCTCATAAGGCCCCATGATGTTCTTGGACCGAAGTATCGTCTGCCAACCGACGGAGACGCCTCCGGCAGGAGCAAAAATATAATAATAACCATTGCGCTTATACAGCTTCGGCCCCTCAATCGTCGGATGGCTCTCGGTCCCGTCGAACACAATGACACCATCGTCCAGCAGCGCAGTGCCGTCCGCCGACATCCGGCAGATCTGCAGCATGCTCTTAATGCCGCAGCGGCTGCGGGCAAATGCATGCACGAGATATGCCTGCCCGTCGTCATCCCAGAACGGGCAGGTATCGATCCAGCCTTTCACTTCCTTGACCATGTGAAGCGGTGACCAAGGCCCCGCAGGATGGACGGCCTTCGTCATATAAATGCCTTCATCCGGTGCGCTGAAGTAGATCCAATAGTGGCCGTCATGGTACCGTATGGCCGGAGCCCATACGCCGTCGCCGTGTCGAACCCGGTCATCGTATCCGCCCGGCAGCTGCTGAACGGCATGTCCGATCAACGACCAGTTGACGAGATCTTTGGAATGAAGAACCGGCAGTCCCGGCGAACTGACGAAGCTCGATGCCGTCATATAGAAATCTTCTCCGACGCGAATGACGTCGGGATCGGAATAATCCGCACATAGAATCGGATTGCGGTACGTGCCGTCGCCCAGATCGGCGAACCATACCGGCTTTATTAGGCTTTCACTGATACTCACTTGCGATCTCCTCCTCGTTCCATCTCTACACTGGCAAGCAGAAACGGCGCCATGCCCATCAGCACATCTCTCACAACCGCTTCTTCCAAATAGTACTCATAGCTGCCGTCCCGGTACGGATTACCGCCCAGTCCAGCACCATGGCAAATCCCTTGCACATGAACACTTGTTGGTGTTTCTGTTACTAGTTCGTTCAGCAGTCCTTGATACCCTTTGTGCGCGACCGTTTGGAAGGAACCGGAGAGATATTTCAAACGCGCGCCTTTGGCTGCCGCATAGACAATCATACTGCTCCCCGATGCTTCCAAGTAGTTGGCTCCGTCCGCTCCACGGTCCAGCACCTGATACCATAGTCCTGTGTTCGGATCCTGCACCCGTGCAAGCGCCCCCATCATCCGTTCGAAAATGCCGATGATCGTTCCGCGCTGCGGGTGCTCCTCCGGAAAGTGTTCCAAGGCATCGACGAGGGCCATCGCATACCAGCCCATGCCCCGGCACCAGAAATGCCGCGATTTGCCTGTATCGAGATCGCACCAACGCTGTTCACGGCTCTCGTCCCAGCCATGGTGCAGCAGCCCCGTAGTGACATCCCGCGTATGCTTTTCGACCAGAAGCAGCTGCCTAGCCGCTTCGTCGAACAACTCCGGTGCATCGAATGTTTTGGCATATTCGGCGATGAACGGAGTCGCCATATATAACCCGTCCAGCCACATTTGGTACGGGTATATCTTTTTATGCCAGAAGCCGCCTTCGCTCGTTCTCGGATGCCCTTTGATTTGCCGGATCAGCCTAGCCGCCGCCCCGGCATATTTCGGCTCGGACGTTCTCCGCCATAGCGCGAACAACGCCTTGCCCTGATTGATCTGATCCAGATTGTAATCCTCCAAGGTGTAAGTTCGAATCGAACCATCCTCCTGAACGAATAAATCCATATGCTTCCGGACATATTCCACATAAGCTTCATCCCCGGTAAGATCCCCGACGTTCAGCAAGGCTTTCAAAGTCATTCCGTTCACATACATCCAGCGCTGCTCTATTTCCGGATGGTAACCTCTTTCATTTGTGTTGCCCATGATCGTTTGTGCCGTTTTGACTGACCAATTCCCTGATTCCTTCATCTGCTCTTCCCGCCTTCCCCTTATTGCCCAGCATATCGTCCGTGACTACAGCTATTATGCTCGAAGATGGCATGTCAGCCTATGCAGTTGAGATAACCAGTTCGCTAGAGCGGCATTGAAACCGAGAGCCACAGCATGGCCCGGGTGAACAGGTTGCTTCGGGCACATTGGTTGCATCCTGCATATGTAACGGACATTCCCCGCATTTTACCTGCCAAAAAGGACCCCATGACGAGTTTAACTAGTTGTTTGAAGACTATTCGCTGTCTGCAGGAATAAAAAAACCCGGTGGCTCCTCATGGAGTCCCGGGTTCTTGCCTGTATGCTTCCCTCACGCTCTCGTCAGCTTCCTGCGATCTTCCACCTGCGGCGGCTCCTCCATCCAGCCGTGCTTAATCATAAGCTCCCCGCCTTCTTTCAAAAAAGGCAAAATCTTCTGAGCCGTGCGAGCCATCGTCAGCGGCAAATCGCTGCGCAAGCTGAACGCTCCGCCGAGCGCGTTGCTGCCGAGGCCGAATGCGCCCAGCAGATTCGTCAAATACATCATCAGCTTGTCGGAAAACGGAGACACGGTAGAATTCGTTGCCTTCCCTGCGTGCGTAGCCGGCGGCTCGATGTAGTCGCGGCGCAGAAACTCGCCCAGCGTCGTCTCCACATCTTTGGACAATTCCATCCCCTTGATGAAATAGTTCTTCACTTCCCGATCATTGGCCACTTGCGCGAAGCCGATCATCAACTGCATGCCGGTCAAATTCGTCTCAATGGCATGATGGAGAAGCGAGATTTCGATCGCATTCAACGATCTCGTCTCTCCGATCAATTTGAACCCGGTCAGATAGCTCTCGTCTTTAATGAAGTTGACTTCCGTAGGCATGGACATGAACGGAGGACGGACGAGCACGCCTTTATCCAGCAGCAATTGCGAGCTTTGATCAAAGACGTCTTGGGAATGCGCCGTTAATTGTCTATACAGCTTTTTGACGTCCTCGCGGTAAGACATCGTAGAATGCAGGGCGAACAGATTGACTTCTATTTTGCTAAGCATGTGCAGAAACATCGGCTCATATAGAAAGTCGAACAGCTTGGGAACACCCGGATGAACATCGTTTGCCGTAAAGCCAATCGGTACCGCGGCTCCTGCCGCTTGGAAGAGCTGCGTTATTTCATTTACAAATCCTTGCGCGCCTTCGTATGTGAAATTGATAATTCGCTGAACGTCGGCATCGTCGGCATGTTCACGCAAATATTCCAGAAATCTGAGCAGCATTGTTTTCTCTTGATAAGCCATCCACAAATTTCCGATTTCGGATGACGTCAAGGGGATTTTGTGAGCTTCCATGTACAACGCTCCTTTGTTTTTAGCAATATTCTTTCCTATGCGGGAAATAATATCCACAAAGAAGCGTACGAAAGTTATGACGATCCCTGGTCGCCAATTCGCCCGGCAGCGTCACCGTAACGGACTAAGATATGCCACATATATTTCAATTCCTGAACCGCGTCTTCATAGCAGCCCCGGTCAAGCCAAGCTTCCGGACGGCTCTTCAAATCAAGCGCCGCAGCTCCGATGGCGCTCGCATCGACGCGTCCGTTCACCGCAATCCGTCTGGCCAGCGAGGGCATGCTCGGACCTCGGAAATCCGCAGGAACATCTTCCGCACGGATGGCGAATCCCCTATGCCAATACAGCGTGATGCCGTACTTGAAGCATAGCTGTTCCAATATTCGGCCTGTCGGCGCCGTCTTGAAGGATGGATCCGCTACCAGCATATCGACGTCAGTCTGCAAATCAATCGTGCCATGAACTTGAGCTTCTATGTAATGATTCAGATTGCGGCTAGGCTTCATGGCCGCAGCAGCTTGGAATGGCTGCTCCAGGCCGTTCAGCAGTTGATCGATCAGCTTGCGGGGGCTCGTGTTCTTCTCTCCGATGGCGCGTTCTTCGAAGAATGCATCCTTCAAGAGTGCGGCGGTGATATCGTCAAACTCCGCATACGTTCCTTTTTCCTTCGGGTCTTGGTGGGAATCCAGATACGTATAGGTGCTGCGTGCAGCCGTCTTGGGCGAGAGGAGGAAGTAACACGAGCCGAACCTGGGAGCCGGCCCATCCGGATGCGGCCAAAGTGCGAGCGCACCGTACTTGGGGCGTTGGCCGTTCGATACGCCTTCGGCCTGATAGGCGCCTCCGAACATTCGAGCCTCCCAGACATCGCGGGCTCCTCCCGGATAAGCGGATACGCTCCCGCTCGAGATCCCGGTTTCGAACTGGCTCCTATAGTGCCCCTGCTCGAGCAGCGCTTCGGCTACACTGCGATGATGCGGAGCCGGTCGGTCCGGATGAAAATGAAGCGCAATTCGAGCCCGGGACTTCAGCTTGGCGACCGCCTCTTCATAGGTTTCCCTGGATATATTGGACATCTGCAGGATATCATCTATGACCCGCTTCGCCTCTTTTTGTCGCGTTCTGGCGTACCGCGTGATGTGTTCCATCGCTTGGAGCTGGGCGCTGGTCAGTTCACTCATATGCATACCTCCTGTACGTGCGTTATCCTGATTCTAACATACCAAACAGCAGAACAAGCTCCCTCATCGTCAAATGAGGGAGCTTGTTCTTATATGTCCTTATTTCGAAGCAGCTGGAGTGATCTCTTCGGTGTGTGTGTTCACTCCGTAATCGCCTTCAAATCGCTCACTTTCAGAGAAGCTTCCCGATTCGTGTCGTGAAAGACGACGCGTACCTCCAACTCATCATCCACTAGCTCAAAGGCAAGGATTGTACAGTTTCTGCCTCTATTCTTCGTCTTTCTAGGGTTATCCGGTTCGACGACATACGAACCCCCAATGGAAAGACTCACCATGTCCTTCATGTTCAATTAGCAACCCTTTCTAAGCTGTTATGGTACATAAGATCATTCCTCTCACCATTTTACCCCATAATGAGCCGAACGTCTGCACCTATATCTATGCAATGGCCTTTTCCACAAATTGGATGGCAACCCTCCAGCGTTAAGCTGCGTCTATACATGTATAAGTTAACTTGTTAGGAGCAGATATCATGAAAATAAAAAAAGGGCTCCAAACCGGAGCCGCTTGTATAGCGCTTATGACCGGACTGCTGCCTGGTGCCGTCGTTCATGCGGAGGCGGACAGCAATCCATCCGTTTACCTGGACGGCCGTCTGTTGTCCTTCGAGACCCCGCCCGTCATCGAAGACGGCTACAGCCTTGTTCCGCTGCGCGCCATTTTTGAAGCGGAAGGCGCCAAGGTGTCTTGGGACGAGACGACCCGCACCGTTACCGCAGTGAAAGATAACATCGAGTTTACATACCAGATCGGCGCCATGACGGCATCCAAAAATAAACAAACACTCGACATGCCCATCTCCGGCAAAATTATTGCCGGCAACACGATGATTCCGCTTCGTTTAATAAGCGAAACGCTCGGCAATCTCGTCAAGTGGCACGACTATGACCGATCGATTACAATTTCTTCGGCCAAAAGCTACGAAACGGCTATCGAATATGGCGTCAATCTGAGGGACGCTCCGAATACCGGTTCGCAAGTGCTCCGAATGATACCCAAGAAGGAGAACATCCATGTTATTCGAGAGCTGAACGCGAATTGGCTGGAGGTGCAGACGAAAGACGGGGCCATCGGCTTCCTCTCCGCCGACCCGCAGTACACCGATTACGCCGCTCCGGCGCTTGCCGAACAGAAAGCCGATGAGCTGATCGCGCTTGGCGTCAAATTCTTGGGAACGCCTTACGAATTCGGCGCTTCCTCCAGTCAAACCGCCACGTTCGATTGCTCTTCCTTCGTCCGATATTTGTTCAAGGAGGCGTTATCCATCGACCTTCCGCGAGTCTCCTACGAACAAGCCGAGGTAGGGAAAGATGTCGGACTTGACGAGCTTCGCAAGGGTGACCTGCTCTTCTTCACCGCCCGCGGGCTCGATATCGGGCATGTCGGCATTTATGCCGGGGACGGCAAGATTCTCCATACGTATTCCAAAGAACTTGGCGTCCATATCGCTGATTTTGATGACAAATGGAAGAAACGGTTTGTAAAAGCCAAGCGATTATTCTAGCTAAGCATTCAACATGGTTGGCTTGGAAGAGCTGACCATGCGAAATTTCACGAAACTAGCCACCCGCCAAGCTGCGATATAGCCGAATGTGATTAGATTGCACATAAAGCTAAGCGTGCTTGGCTCTATGGCGTGGATTGTCGCAATGGCGATGAAGCGCAGCGCGAAGATCGCGATCAACAGGACGAAAACGGTATGATTGCGTTTAATAAACGTTTCTCCGTTATCATGCACTTCAAAATTAGTCGTCTTGATAAGCGGAATGGAAATGATCATTCCCACGATAAGCGACAGAATGACCTGCTCCTCGCGAATATGCAGAGAAGGATCGAACAATTGCATGAACGATGTGGAAATGTACACGATTGGCAGTAACAGCGCTGCGCCTGACTTGCCAAGCGGCTTGCGCATCCCGCTCCATTGCCCGCGTAAAATAAAGAAAAAGATTACTGCCGATACCGCCATCGATATGGTTGAATTCATCATCGAACACTCCCTTAGAGGTTTTATTATGAATCCTATTATCCTCTCTCGGGGAACGGTTCGACAGTGAATCAGGTCACCGAATTAAGGTGACCTTTGTCATACGGAGCCCGATCACGGACTGAGACGCCGTTATTCGCCATTCTATACGCATAAAAAAATCTAACGGACACAGAAGCCGTTATCTGCCCGATATTCCCCATGTCCATCAGGGTAGGCGCAGATGACGGCTTTCCAGTCCGTTAGACTCGCAAAACGCGTAATAATTTCAATATCAAGACCGTTGTGTAACCCTAGCATTTACAAATCATCAACACATTGCCGTCCGGGTCTTTGATATTAAACCAATGCCCATGCTCGATACCTGTAACAAGCTCGATCTGACGGTCCTGGACGAATTGATACGCTTGATGAATGTCATCCGCGTTAAAATGAAACGCCGGGCTTCTGAAGTAAGTATCCTCGTTATAAATGCGGCTGTCCAAGATCAGATTCAAGCCGTTATTATCGAAGGGAATGCAACACAGATGGCCGTTAATAATTTCAAATGAAGGCTCCAAACCTAGCAGCGAACAATACCATTCGCGCGCATCGATGATGCTGCTTACCGGGATGAAAATAGCTCCTGCTTTACTGGAAATCGGACTCATGCCATTCAATCTCCTTATATGCCAGAATATCCACTAGTGTAGCATAGATTGGTAGAATAAGGAAACTGCATTGTCAAGCGCGCCCATTCTGTATGTTATTGCCCGCAAGCGCTCACGAATGCAGCGAACAACCGGAAGCTGGGCTCATCGATTTGATAACAAAACTCAGGATGCCATTGCACAGCCATCACGAATTTCTTGCCGGGCATGGCAACCGCCTCGATTAATTCGTCTTCCGCATAGGCGACGGCCTGCAATTGCTCCGACAATTGTTTGATGCCTTGGTGGTGATAGCTGTTGACCATCAGAGATTCTTTACCGACAATCTCATATAACGGATTTCCATCCGCTATGACGACGGCATGAACGGGCTCACTGTACGGAGGCTGCTGTTTATGCGCAATTAGCTTGCCGGCGCTTCGCTGCGCAGGAATATCCTGATACAGCGTTCCTCCGAGCAAAGCGTTAAACAATTGCAAGCCGCGGCAAATCCCGAAGGCCGGTTTATCCAGCTTCAGCACTTCATCGAACAGGAGTTTCTCCATCACGTCCCGTTCCTCGCACAGTTCTCCACACACACCATCGATTGCCTCACCGTATAGCTCCGGATTGATATCATGTCCTCCTGTAAAAAGAAAGCCGTCAAACGTTCCGGCTAACGTTCGGATGACCTCCGGGTCCGCTGTCATGGGCAGCATAACCCCAATGCCTCCGGCCTCTTCGATGCCTTTCATATATCCCGCAAGCATCCAGTAGCTGTCTTTATCCGTATCCACTAAAGGTAAAACGCCGATCAACGGTTTTCTCACAGTAAGCCCCCCTAATTTCTTTATAGATCTACCGCGAACAAGCGGACTTGTTCCTCCGTACCCGCATAGGGAATGGTCCCTTCATCCTTCAGCCCCAATTTCTCCAATAGCTTTGCTGAAGGACGATTATCTAGCGCCGTAATCGCGGCCAGACGCTTTAATCCGATTACTTCTTTGGCGTAACCCATTACTGCGGAAGCAGCTTCATAGGCGTATCCTTTCCCCCAATATCTGGGCAGGAAAGCAAACCCGATATCTACCTCTTCCATGAAATCCCGCTTCGCCAATCCGCAAATGCCCAGCGGGATGCCTCCATCCTTTAGCTCGGTCAAATAAAAACCGAAGCCCAGAGCGGCATATGCATTCATCGGGACGTCGATAATATGGGTCCGCGCATCCTCCAGCGTCCTTACACCTCTGTCGCCTATGTTCCGAATCCAGGACGGGTCGTTCAGCAGTTCAAGAATAAAGGCCGCGTCTTGGACGGTTTGATGACGAAGTATGAGTCTCTCGGTTTCTACGACGATCACAATCGGTCTCCTCCTCTTGAGAATTCAAATCATTCAAACCAGCTTAAGCCGCGAACAGAGATTATGCAAGCTATGCAGCCCTCTTAGCTGCTCCCGGTTACGTTCAGCTAGTGCTGCCCGTGCAGCTGCAATCACCGCTTCCATGGCTTGCCAATGTCCGGCTGGAAGGCCTCGGACCGCTTGTTTAAGCCGGACTGTATCGCCGGAATACACGGCTTTTTGCGTCGATTTCAGGATCCATACTTTCACTTCCTGGAACTTGTCATACTTCCGGTAGTTATTGTTTTCATGACGCGCCGCGGCGATTAATCCGTCTTGTTCCCAATACCGAAGCGTCGAAGTCGGGATACCTGCCGTTGCGGACAGTTCTCCGATCGTCATCCATCCCGGCTCTGCGCTTCCGCTTAGAGCGAGCTTACTCATCAATCCCTCGGCTTCCTCCAGCACAAGCTTGTCCGCATGCGTGGCTGCCTGGGCCGCATTGATCAGCCAAAGCGCCGCCCCCAGCTCTTGGCGCTGAAGCAGGATGAGCACCTCCGAGGTGATTTCCATCCCGAACCCCGGCGACATGGCGACAATACATGTGAAATAAGCGATATGCTCGTCCGTATAGACCCTGTAACCATTGGAAGCCCTGCTGGCTGGAGGGACAATGCCCTTTGCTTCGTAATTTCTGAGCGAGCTGGTGCTGATGCCTAATTGGTTAGCGATTTCCGCCGGACGTAAGGTGCGGCTCATACGGCTCATGAAATCCCCCTCGATAAGGATGCATGCCTAAACAGCTTGTAAGGTTCGTAACTGGCATGACCATAATATTCCACATGAAAATGGCAAAACCTTCGCATTTGCTTGAATGTTATACAATCTAGCTGAAACTATAAATCGTTGGAGGTATACGTATATGCGAATGCTCAATGAAGTAAATCCAGACATGTCGATCGGCCAGTTGGCCGCAGTTTTATCCGATTATATAGAGCACAGCTGGAGGAACGTATTTCAGGCGAATGTTCAAGAGCTCGCAGCTTTGTTCCCTGAATTAGAGGATTCCACCTATGGGATGTATTTGGAGCGTCTTATCCCGCAGGCATGGCAGCAGCTGGAGCGCTGCGGATTTCATCACGCAGAACCTCCCGGCGCTGAAGATTTCGTTATTGCGGGATGCCTTAATTTTCGAGACTCGATGGAGAAAGCCGAATGGGGCAGTCCCGGGCATGAAATGCGAATCTTTTGGATTGTGCTGAACAATCGGCATAACCGTCCCATCGGCACGCTCGTTCTGTCATTTGCCCACTCTCACCTGGAATTCAACGTACCGGAGCAGCCCAAGTTCGAAGCTTTCGCAGAAACGGAACGCCGCGCCATCGTATCCGCCATTCTTCATAAACAAGGCAAGCGACCCCAAACTTGATTTTCTTGTAACTTTTTTCTTTGATTCTCGTATGAATGTGATAGATTTCGCCTGAATGATAGAGAGCTGCGATAATCGCCAATCTTAAGACGGAGGCATTCATATGGCATTCACCATTAGTAATTTAACGGACAATAACAACGTCGTCATCAAAGAGAAGCTGGGACCTTTCAGCGTGCTCGAGTATCAACAGGATTTGAGCAGCACCACCCTTGCCGACGCACAAGCCAACTTCTACATGACCAAGAGCAATATGAAGAAGAGACAAGTCATGATCGAACTGAATGGGGAAATCATGATGAGCGCTGGCGCGATGCAGTATTACGTGGGCAATATCGAGATGACCTCTGGAGTGAGAGGCGCGGGCGGCCTGCTCCGCAATCTTGTGGCAGGCGCCGTAACCGGAGAAAGTGCCGTCAAACCCGTGTACCGGGGTCAAGGCACCATCATGATGGAGCCGACCTACAAATATTTGTGGCTGATCGACGTCGACAATGACCATATCGTGCTGGATGACGGGCTGTTCCTGGCCTGCGAGACATCGCTCCAAACCCAGGTCGTATCCCGCAAAAATCTGTCTTCCGCCGCTCTCGGCGGTGAAGGCCTGTTCAATCTCAGCGCCCGAGGTAAAGGTGTGCTCGTCGTAGAGGCGCCGATTCCTGCGGAGGAGGCTGTCATTGTGGAACTGAAGAACGATACGCTCCGCGTCGACGGGAATTTCGCCATGATGTGGTCGCATTCGCTGGACTTTACGGTAGAACGGTCGGGCAAATCGCTGCTCGGTTCCGCGGCATCCGGCGAAGGACTCGTCAATGTGTACCGGGGAACCGGTCTCGTTTGGCTGGCCCCGCTGTCCGCTTATAAGTGAAGAAGCAATGGCTGCGCTGGCGGGGTTATCCCTGGGCGGCCATTGCTCTATGCTCATAAATCAACGCAATATTTACATTCCGCTAATTTGCCTCTGACAATTCTTGCGTACAATGAAACTATAAATCCTTGTAGCGGAAGCGGAGGCTCGGGTTCGATGAAGACAGTGAACATCGCTTGGATAGGCATTGCTTTGTTTTTCCTTACGGCGATCGGCGTGAGTGCGAATGAACTGCTCACCGTCGAACAGCCTCTTCAACCTACGGAAATGAATCCTGTCGTTATTCCTTACTCACCGGAAGTTTATGGCTCGACGGCTCAGTTCGAGTACGAATTCGAGTGGCTTGGCGGTAAAATTGAAGCGAACCCGCAATAGGCAGTATTTTTACCATTCGTGCAACGGCGGTTCCTGCTATAGACATATAGGGCTTTGAAACGAGTTACTTCCGTTTCAAAGCCCTATTTGCTTGATAGTGTTGAAATAGACACAAACTTCAATATAATAGGGTTAGTGCACCAACAGGCGGGAGGACAAGCCATGAACAAAGAAGATCAGGTCATCCTGGGTTTCAGGAATGTATTAAACAAGATGGTTTGGCTGAATAAGTTTAAGATGGAAGACAGTCTTAAGGGCCATAAGCCTTCTGAAGTACATTGCATCGAATACATCGGCAAACATGCAGATTCCAACGTGACCATACTGGCGGAGTCCTTTTATATGACTAGAAGTGCCATAAGTAAAATAACGAAGAAGCTCATAGAAAAAGGCTTGATCGAAAGCTACCAGAAGCCGGATAACAAGAAAGAAATTTATTTTAGGCTTACGGAGCAAGGGAAAGTGGTTGACCAAATCCATGAGGAACTGCACCAAGAGTTTCGAGCGCGGGACAAAGTCGTATTTGAGCAAGTAACCGAGGAACAATATGACAGTATGCTCAGCTTCTTGGAAAAGTATAGTAGGCATTTGGATGCAGAAATAAAGAAACAAGATATAGATATGAAATCGGAATAAACTTGAATTGTAAAACCACAGGCAGCCGGCCTCTATGGAGAACGAGCTGCCTCTTTCTTATCATCATTTTGTTGACAAGGAAACAAAAGGTCGGTATCTTTGTTAACAAGGAAACAAAACGTTGACTTTTGAAGGGAGATTTCCATGTTCAAATGTAGAGCACACCGTGAACAGAACATCGAACAAACCGTAGATAAAAGGGCTTTACTATTCGGTCTCATGTCGGTGTTTCTTTGCGGAATAGGCTTCAGTATCGTAGCACCAGTCGTTCCATTCTTAGTGCAGCCTTATATAAGCAATCCGGAAGCTCAGGCTATCGTTGTTACGCTGCTGACTTCCGTTTATGCCGTCTGCGTGTTTGCCGCGGCCCCCGCACTTGGAGCATTGAGCGACAGGTATGGCCGTCGTCCATTACTCTTAATTTGCCTGCTGGGTTCCGCAATCGGGTACCTCGTTTTTGGCCTCGGAGGAGCGCTATGGGTACTATTTGCCGGCCGCATCATCGAAGGTATCACGGGAGGGAGTATAAGCACGATCTTCGCCTATTTTGCCGACATTATTCCTCCGGAACAGCGAACCAAATACTTTGGATGGGCCAGTGCGGTTGTAGGGGCAGGCACCGTCATCGGCCCCACCTTAGGCGGATTACTTGCCAAGTTCGGCAATTCTACGCCCATGTATGTTGGGGCAATCATCACTATATTGCAGGTTGGTTATGGAATCTTATATATGCCAGAGAGCCTTGCCAAGAAGAATAGACTGAGCAAGATTACCCTGGTAAGATTGAATCCATTTAAGCAGCTTGCAAGTGTGCTTGCCATGAATAACTTACGAAGACTGCTTGTCGCAGCATTCTTACTTTGGATCCCCAATGGATCTTTACAAGCCGTTTTTTCACAATTTAGCTTGGATACTTTCAGCTGGATGCCCGCACGAATCGGACTTATGTTTTCAATAATGGGTGTCCAGGATATCCTTTCACAAGGCCTCATCATGCCGAAGCTTTTGATAAAACGGAATGATGCACAGATAGCCATACTTGGGATGATTTCGGAGATAATCGGCTACGGTTTTATTGCGCTATCCGCTTTGTTCTCCTTCTATCCGCTTTTTATCATCGGCATGTTTATATTCGGTTTCGGGGATTCAATCTTTGGGCCTTCATTTAATGGGATGCTCTCTAAGTCTGTCGAGGCTAGCGAACAAGGAAGGATTCAGGGAGGCAGCCAATCTATTCAGGCTTTAGCAAGAATGATTGGACCTATCGTTGGAGGTCAAATCTACGTATCGCTTGGTCATGCCGCACCCGCTTTCATGGGCATGATCCTTATCGCAGCGGCCATACCCGCTCTGTATAAGAGGACACGAGTTGTGATATAAACGGTCTCAATTATTTTAAGGCACGGATCTTCTAACGATCACGTGCCTTATGACTTTGCCGCTAATAGGCTTTAATGAAATTCACGTTGGTAAGTCTGAAGGTATAGTTAACCATGGTGTCGTCAAACCGGTCCAGCTTCGCCGTGAACGGCACATCGTCATTTGGCTGTACGCCGGTCACACTTGCTTCCGCGCTTGCGATCGCATTTCCCTTGCTGTCCAACATTTGCAAAGTGAAGCTGAAACCGCCATAGCCCTCGTACTTTGGCAGGCTCGCTACATAGATACGGCCCGAGACGCTTTTATCGCTGGACACCATTGTGGGTACGACATCGATGAATCCGAGGTTGTCTCCGGCAATCTTATCAGGATTCCGTTCTGTGCCCTCATCCATCATCCATGCATCGCCCTGCCATGTCTCTATCAGATACCATGTATTGCCCCATACATCTTTCATCTTGGCATGCGCATGTACGGTTTGCGGTGCCAGCGGGTCCAGCCTGCTTTGCAGATTCGGATAAGCGTAGGTGAGCGTTCGGTTCTTCAGCTCGATATTCTGATTGACGGTCTCTGTGCCGGACGGCTGTTCATACCGGTTGGATATCCAACCCGTCTTCCCGTCTTGCGTTGTAACTTTATAGAAATCCCCTTGTTGGGCTGTCGCCTCCAAGCTCTGGGGATCTATCGCTTCCGCGTCTCCCATATAAGGTTGATGAACCGGTGCCTTGAACAGCGATGCTTTTCCTTGGACATTCACCTTCACAGGAGGAGATAGCTTCGTTACATGTTCGATTACCAAAGCCTCTGTTGGCGTAAACCATTTGTCCCCCATCCACGTTTCCAATAGCCACGAAGGATTTTGCAGCGGACGGTAGAAAATTCCCTTCGTATGAACAATTTGCGAGGAAAGCGTAGTTCCGGTATAACCATACTCCGGCTTATTGTATAGAGGGATGACGCCTGTTACATCCAAATATTCATCCTTGGGCACCATCCAGCCGATTTCCGGCCAATCGACCTGCACCCATTGGTCGCCGAGCCAGCTCGTGCGGATCTTAACCCATTTCGGCCGGTCAGGGAAAGGCTTATACCAATCGGCTTCGGCTGCGACAGTTGGAACGTCCTGAGGGGACAGAGAGGCCCACGAAGGGGAGTCTTCATGAGGGCTGGCGTACAGCTTCGTTTCATGCAAAAGAGTGATCTTCTCCGGCAGCGTTGGCTCCCAGGCTTCCGCAGAGGCCATAGGCGCCGCGCTCCAAACGATTGCGCTTATTCCACATAATAAGGCCAAACTAAGTTTCATTCACGCACCTCCAGTTTCAGGCAAACATACAACGGAGGATACCCACCTCCTAGTATTTGGAATATATAGTTAGACGTTCGCTCCGTAAAAAAGTTGCAAATGAATGCGTCATCCTGTTCGTTTATTCCGCCTGCCGCTCGAAGGCCTCCGTGCTTTTTCCTGAGAAATACGGAACTACGAACGCACTGACAAGCGCCAGCACAATCAAGGCGATGAAGGCGCCCCCGCGAATATCTTTCACGGACAACGCCAAGATCAGAAGCACAATTCGCGAGGCATTCAAGAAGCATTCCCGCCACAGGAAAATCTTGGCCTCTGGATCGCCGTATGCTTCGCAATAATTCGGAACTGCCTTGTGTTCCACACCGTACCGAAATAAAACATGCCGATCGTCGTCAAAATATTGGAAACGATCAGAATCGGCGCTTTCGGCATAAGCGGCAGCAGAAAGCCCACCGATACGAATAACATGCCGATGGCCAGCCATGCGCCTTCGCGAACTTTCAGACGTCTGTACAGCATCATCGCCCCGATGGCGAAGCACGCATACAGCACGTTCAACGCTGCGATAATTAGCTTATCTTCGGAAACGGAGAACGTGAAGACCAGCGCAAACAGCACTTGAAACTGCAGGAAAATACCTGCGGCAAGCAGCGAAGGAACCATCCAGCGGAGCGCGCTGCTGGAGAAGACGCTGCGGAATCGGATCCCTTGGAACAATCGCTCCGGCTCACCGGCCAACGTAATGTGCGGAATATGGAACGAGACGAACAGCAGCAAAGCCACAAATAGAAACATCAACAGAAATGAACCCGAATACCCGATCCATTGAATAATCAAGGCAAAAGCAATCGGATTAATGATAGAAACGAGCTGGTTAATAATATTGGCAATGGAAAAGTACTGCTCGAAATCTCTTCCTTTCCCATAAACGCTAAGCGTAATGTTCTGCGCCGAGGCGTAAAATCCCCACATAACGCCGATCGGCACGGCAATGATGGTAATCCATAGAACCCGGTTGTCCAGCTCCAGCACCGATAGCAACAGGAAGACAATACCGCCGCAAACGGCATTCGTCCGAATCAATACCCGTGTCGTATATTTCGTTAACAATCTTGATCCCACAGCGAACGCAACCGTCCACGTGACGAACATCATTAAGTTGAACCATACCACTTCAGAGATATTGTTGTTTTTCTCCCAAATAAACAGATTCACAAATATCCCGATGTAGTTAAAGATAATCGTGGACGCTGCGTTCATGAGCAGCAGCCGCTTCATTTGACCGCTTATTTGCATTCTTTTCCAGCCGCCTTCTAGTATGTAGGTAAGTTTGACCGATCACTATCGACAAATAATTCGCTTAGGGCCGTTGGTTATCCTGCATAAAAAAATAACCGGCCGACATTAGCTGTCAGACCGGCTCTCCGCGCTTTCCTTCTGTCTCTTCCAAGCCTCATGCTGCTCCCGAACCCTTCGCCACAGCTCCGAGCGCTCCGAACTCGAGTAATGAACCAGCTTCTCATGGAAAACGGCTGCCATCACGTCTAGCCATTCGCTCTTGCTGCCGATCTCGTACGATTGGATGCCGGAGGCGTCCCATTTTTTCCAGACACAGCCCCTTAGCTCGTTGGTGTCATTCGCGTTGCGCTGCCGCATCAGAAACAGCTCGATCCAAGGCGAATCGCTCGAGCGGCTGTAATGCGCATGGTTCGGCTTGAACACCTCCAAGTCCGTCACAACCTCAGGCGCATAATCAACCCCGGCGAAAGCAAACTGCGGTTCGTGCTCCAAGCGCCAGCCATGCTCGGCGACAGAGGAGGCCCGCACTTGATACGTCTCATGCCCTTGCGGATAGTCTCCCGTTCGCAGCGGCAGCGGCTCATAAGGCATATCGCCAAGACCGACATCGACGATCCAGCGCTCCTCTTCGCCTGCCTCGTCAGGAAGGCTGACCGTTACGCCGAGGTGAAACCCGTTCACACGCGGATTCTCCCCTTTCGGCTGCACGCCGGCCCGGTGCCACGAAACGCGGTAGCCAAGACTTCGCAACAGCGTGCCGAAAGCGCCGTTCAAATGAAAGCAATAGCCGCTGCGCTGCTGAATCATCAGTGCGGCGGTTTCCCGCACATCGATGGACGTCGGCTTGCCCGCATAGATATCGAGAGTCTGCCAAGGAATCATAGCGACATGCGCCTTATGCAGCTCGAATAAGTAGGCCCGGGTCGGAGCCTGAATATCTGAAATGCCTAACCGCGCTAAGTATGCGGTTATTTCCGTTCTCGTTAACATTGCATCTACCGCCTTCCACAACTGTATATTTCTACTATATAATAGAACTGACCACTAAGAAATGGTCAGATTCCAACCAAATAAAAAGACAGTTAACGAGGTCGGTCATGCTGAATCTTAACCTTTCAACGGATATGTCCCGCCCGCTCTATCTGCAGCTGTACACGCAAATCCGGGACCAAATACGCAGCGGTACGCTGGCGTATGAATCGAGGCTGCCTTCCGTCAGGTCGCTGCAGCTTCAGTTCAATATGAGCAAAACGCCGATTGAAACGGCCTATCAAATGCTGGTGACAGAAGGCTATGCCATCAGCAAGCCGCGATCAGGTCTCTATGTCAGAAGGGGGTTCGAGCATGAACGCGGGCTTGCGCAGGATCCCGATCCCGGTTCAAGCCCTGTTATGCCCGGAGACAAGCCTGCGCATGGTTCAATCCCCCCCAATCCTGCAGCTTCTCTACGGCCGAGGGACAACTACCTCGTCGACTTCCGGGTGTCCTTGACGGATGAACCGTCCTTTCCGGTTCGCACCTGGAAGAAGATGCTTCAGACGGCCTGGGACACTTCATTCGGGCGTATATCCAAGTATGGGAATCCCATGGGCGAGTACTCATTCCGCACGGTGCTGGCAGCGTATTTAAGGAATTTCCGAGGCGTCGTTTGCAGGCCGGAACAGATCGTCATCGGCACCGGCATCGCCTATTCGATGGGCCTTCTCGCCAAGCTTTTCCCCCGCGACCTGCCGATTGCCTTCGAGGATCCCGGGTATGCGCCGGTCCAGGAGCCCTTTCGCCATGCCGGCTTCGAGACGCTGCCAATCCCCGTTCATGCCGCAGGCCTATCGCTCGAGCATCTGTACGGCAGCGAGGCGCAGGCCGTATACGTCACCCCGTCGCATCAATACCCAACCGGCTGTGTCATGCCCTACGCCGAGCGGGAGCAGCTGCTGCATTGGGCTGCGTCGCGCAGTGCCTACATTATCGAAGACGACTACGACAGCGAATTCCGCTATCATGGCAAGCCCATTCCATCCCTGCAAGGACTGGATCGCCATGCGCGCGTCATCTATATCGGGACGTTCTCCAAAGCGTTCACGCCCGCTCTGCGCATGAATTACATGGTGCTGCCGAGCGGTTTACTTAGCCAATTGAAGGAAAGGAAACATGTGCTGTATGCCCCGTCCAGCGTCGATCAATTGGCCATGCAATATTTTATCGAGCAAGGCCACTGGTTCCGCCATATTCGCCGGGTCCGCAGCGTGTACAGAAGAAAGCATCACAAGCTTATCGGTCTGCTGAATGAAACGTTCGGTCCGCACATCACAATTACCGGACACAGTGCAGGACTGCATATCCAAATGACCGTAAAAACGACGTACACCTCCCAGGATTTGGTCAAGATGGCGGCGAATGAACGCATCCGGGTGTATGATTCGCTGGAGATGCAATCGGGGGACCCTGCCCCGGGGTTTCCACAAATTTATATCGGCTTTGGCGGTTTAAGCGAGACGGAGATCGAATTGGGGATACGTCATCTTCACAAGGCTTGGGGCCCCTGTTGGTCCATCCAATAGAAAAGGCAGGCGGGACTCTGGGTAAGAGTTCCTGCCTGCCGGTTCGGTGCGGTGATTCCGTTATTTGGTTACGACAAGTTCTTGATGTCTGGAAATGACAATATCCATAATGCGTCTGTAAATTTCGGATGTATACGCCGGATTGATGCCGCTCTCTTCAGAGAGTTGGCGAATTTTCCGGAACTGCTCGGATTCGCGGCCGGGATCCTGGGCATGCAGCTGATTCTCCGCTTTGTAGATACCGACTTCCTCTGTGCATTGAAATCTTTGGGCTAATAGCTTTATAATTTGCTGATCGATTTGATCGATTTCGTTTCTCAATTGGTCTAGTCTTGTCATCTGAATGTACCTCCACATTTCATCCTGTGCTTCATCGCTTTTATGTAATAAAGGAATGGTATGATTCTAACAATATCATATCCTTGATTCTATTAGCAATAGGAGGCTGCTAGTTACAAGATTGCCCTCGTTCCGATGACCACGGTGGCATCCATATCCTCGGAGCTGACCACCTGCGGCGTCAGCCCATTGTCTGCAAAGATTCCGGCGGTGTACGGCGCCTGCTGCTCGCTGGTTTCGACGAGCAAATACCCGCCGGGCGCCAGCCAGCGCAAAGCCTCGGCAGCGATCCGCCGCTGAATATCAAGCCCGTCGACGCCGCCGTCCAGCGCTGTGCGCGCCTCGTGCTCGCGGGCTTCGGCGGGCAGGCGCCTGATCGCGTCCGTCGGCACGTACGGCGCGTTCGCCACGACGACGTCGATGCGCCCGCGCAGCGCTGCCGGCAGCGGGGCGAAGAGATCGCCTTCGTACACTTGGCCGCAGACGGCTGCCGCATTGCGGCGGGCACAGCGCACCGCCGCCGGGTCAATATCGACGCAGTGCAGCTCGATGCGTTCCATGGCGGCGGCCAGCGCCACCCCTAATGCAGCTGTGCCGCAGCATAGGTCGAGCACAACGTCCCCCGGCTTCGCGCAGCCGATAGTCTGCCGGAGCAGGAACTCCGTCCGGTAACGGGGGACGAACACGTGCGGATCCACCGCAATCCGGCGCCCGCCGAATTCCACCCAGCCGATGATGTGCTCGATCGGCAAGCCGGCAGCCCGCCGGTTCGCCATGTCGTCAAGCTCGTCCGCATCCCGTGCGGCTGCCATGAGCAGCCGGCACTCCTCCTCGGCGTACACACACCCGGCAGCCCGAAGCTTGGCCGTTACCCGGGCAAACAACCTCTCCCTATTCGCGTCCTCGAGACGCCCGAACTCGCTCACAGGAATACCGCCAGCGTTCCGCCTGCGGCTCCGGCCAGCACGACAATCCATGGCTGCACCTTCCAGAAGACAAGCAGGACAAATAATATAGAAGCCAGCACGAAGTCCGCAGGCGCTAGAATCGCCGACGTCCATAACGGATGATAGAGCGCCGCCAGCAGAATGCCGACCACCGCTGCGCCGATTCCGGCTAGCGCCCCTTGCGCTTTGGCGCTGCTGCGCAGCGAATTCCAGAAAGGCAGCGCACCTACGATCAGCAGGAATGCCGGGAGGAAAATAGCGACCGTCGCGATCGCCGCACCTGCCCACCCGTCTGCCACTCCTCCCAAGTAGCTGGCGAAGGTGAACAAGGGACCGGGCACGGCCTGCGCAGCGCCGTAGCCGGCGAGGAAGTCGGCTTTCGAGACCCAGTCTGCAGGCACGACCTCCCGTTCCAGCAGCGGCAGAACGACATGCCCTCCGCCGAAAACTAGCGAGCCGGACCGGTAGAAGCTGTCGAACAAGGACAGCCAATCCGCCGTTACGACTTGACGGAGCGCCGGCAGAAGGACTAGCAGCCCGAAAAAGGCCGCCAAGCATATCGCTCCGAAACGGCGGGAAACCGGAATGCTTAATGTCGTCGGGGCCGCCATCGCTTGATTGCTGTAAAACAGGATGCCGGCAATACCGGCAAGCACGATAAGCAGAATCTGACTGAAAGCGGTTTGCCACATGAGCGTCACCGCTGCGGCGGCGATGGCGATCGTTATTCGGGTGCGATCCGGTGTCAGCTTCTGCCCCATGCTAACGAGCGCTTGGGCGACAACGGCAACGGCGACAATCTTCAGACCATGGATCCAACCCGAATTGCCGATATCGGCGCCGTGCAGCAGCATGGCAAACAGGAACAGCGCGATGGCCGAAGGGAGCGTGAACCCGAGCCATGCGGCCAAACCGCCAAGCATCCCTCCGCGGATCAACCCGATGGCCATGCCAAGCTGGCTGCTCGCAGGGCCGGGCAAGAACTGGCATAGTGCGACGAGATCCCCATAGCTGCTTTCGTCCATCCATTTGCGGCGGCGAATGTATTCATTATGGAAGTAACCCAGGTGAGCAATAGGTCCCCCGAACGAAGTAAGTCCGAGTTTGGTAGAGACCGCCAAAATTTCCAGCAGCGTTCCGGCTTTGCTCTTGCCTGTCGGCTGGCTTCCGACATCTTTCATTTCCATCATTATCAGCTCCCAGCTTCTGCGAAATGACACAAAAAAGAGCGGGCTCTTCTAGCACCCACTCTCTAAGTATGCCACTCTATCACCCGGCTGCATAGTCTATCTACCAAAATTCGCTCGTGACTGATCACCATAACGCCGGCACGCTGCCGTTCGGCCCATCTGACCACCGCTTGCCAGATCTGCGCCTGCGTGATCGCATCGAGCATCGTCGTCATTTCATCGGCAATCAGATAGCGTGTTCCGGAGCTTAGCGCCCTCGCCACACAGATCCGCTGCAGCTCTCCTCCGGACAGCTCGCCCGGATAACGGGTCAGCCAATCCGCCTCGACAGCGAGCTCGGCGAGCAAGCCGGCGTCCAGGCCGCCCGCTTCGGCGAGCGTGCGCTGCAGCTTCCAGCGCGGATTGACCGCCTGCTCCGGGTGCTGCAGCACCAACTGCACGGGATTGCGCTCGCCCGCGGTGAGCTGCTTGCCGTCGCAGGTGATCGTCCCCTCCCGGGGACGAAGGTGACCTGCCAGCAATTTCCCGAGCGTCGACTTCCCGCAGCCGCTCGGTCCGACAAGACCGATGATCTCCCCGGCCTCCAAGCGAATATCCGTATTCCGGATCACCCATGACGCTTGGTCATAGCGATACCCTAACGCTTTCCCCTCAAGTGGCATGATGACACCTCACTTCGCCGTTTCTTACCGCCCGCATGTCCGGGACCAGCGCCAGGCATTGCGCGGTTGCCTCCGCACAGCGCGGTGCGAACGCGCAGCCCGCCTGCGGCGCATCCGGCAGCGGCTGTGCGCCGGGCAGCGCTGCGAACCGTCTGCTTGGCAGCGCGTTCCACAGCGCTTTCGTATAAGGGTGGCGCAGCCCTTCCCCTTCTCCCGCGAAATCGCGCGTTCGGGCCGTTTCCAGCACGGTTCCCGCATAGAGCACCGCGATCCGGTCCGCGACGGATAAGGCGGCCTCGATATCATGCGTAATCAGCATGACGGCGCAGCCTTCATCCGCCAATTGGCGGAAGCGGCCCAACGTTCCGGCCATCGCAGGCGCATCCAGGCCCGGCGTCGGCTCATCGGCGATGACCAAGCGGGCCCCGCTTACCGTGGCCGTGGACACGAGCACTTTGCGCGCCATGCCGCCCGATAGCTGGAACGGGAACCATTGGGCCACGATATCCGCCAGCTGGTATTTGCGGAAAGCGTTCACCTGCAGCTCCGCAGGGTCGCCAAGGCGGGCAGATTGCCGCACCTGCTCTCCGACACGCATGAGCGGGTCCAAGTACTGGACGGATTGCGGGATCAGGGCAATCTCTCTGCCGCGCAGACGGCGCTGTCTCTCGGCGGTCAATGCTTCGCCTTTGAACGCAATGCAGCCCGTCACCTCGGCATTTCCGGGGAGAATGCCCAGAATGGCATGCGCCAGCAAGCTTTTGCCGGAGCCGCTGGAGCCTACAACCGCCACAATTTCACCGGCCTGAAGCGACAATTGAAGATTATGGATGACATTCGTATGCACCTGCCGCAGGCTCCGGTCATACCGGCTGAAACGAACCGAAAGATCCCGAATGTCCAGCATCGGTCATTCCCCTTCCGTCTGGTTTTTATTGTTCATGCGCATGCCTGGGGTCGACCCACTGCTTCAAGTTCTCTCCAAGCATGGCAATCGCACGTACGAGCAGTAATAAGCATAATCCGGGAAACAAAGCCAGCCACCAGAGACCGGAAGACAGATAGCGCATCGACTCCGATAAAATAATGCCGATCGCCGGCTCGTGCGGCGATAAGCCCATCCCGATGAACGTGATCGAGGCCTCGTGGAGAATCGCATGCGGCACGATCAGAATCATGCCGACCAAGAGCTGCGGCAGCAGATGAGGAAGCATGTGCCTGGTCGCGATCCACCAGCTGGATCGGCCGAAATTGCGGGAGATGGCGATATACGGTGAAGCCTTAAGCTGCATGACCTCGGCCCGAATCACCCGGGATAAGCTCGGCCAATGCGTCAAGGCGACACCGATCACGATGCCTTTGGCCCCTCCGCCCAGCACGAAGGCAATTAAGAGGAGTGTCACCAAATGAGGCACACTGAGGAATAAATCCGTCAGCCAGCTGACGGCACGGTTGACCGTCCTCCCGAGCGTCGCGGCGGCAAGTCCCATCAGGCTTGCAATAACTACGCTGGAGGCCCCGGCCGTCAGCCCGATCCCCAGACTGAGCGTAAGTCCTTTGATCGTCCGTGTCAGCATATCCCTGCCGAGCCAATCCGTCCCGAACGGATGCTGTGCCTGCGGCCCCAAGTTGCGCTGCCCCAGATCCGTGCTTAGCCCGGAAGCATCCAGCCATACGGACGCTGCGACAATAGCGCCAAGCAGGAGCAGGGCAACCGCCGATGTGAGAAGCAGCTTATGCCGGTAGTGAAGCTTCATGAGCGCCCGTTCGGCGCGCTGTGATTGCTTCATGACCGCCTGCCTGCTTTCATTCTCGGATCAATCAAGCGGTAGATGAGATCCGCAGCCGTATTCCCCGTATAGACGAATACCGCGCTGAACAATACGATGCCAAGCAGCAACGGGATATCGCCGCGCAGCCCCGCTTCGACGGCAGCCTGCCCTAATCCGGGATACGAGAACACCTGCTCGGCGAGGACCGCGCCGCCGAATAGTTCGCTGAACGAAGCGAACTGCAGCGTAATCGCAGGCATCGCCACGTTACGAAGCCCGTGCCGCCAGAAAATAGTGAACCCCTGCTCGCCCCGGGCTTTGGCAAACAACCAGTACTCCTTGTCCATCACATCCAGCAGCTTCTCTCTCGTATGCAGCGCAATCGCTGCAATTCCTGTGACGCTTAGCGTCAGCGCCGGCAACAGCATATGCCGCACGCGGTCGATGAATTGCACATGATCCGCCGTGACGCCCGCGGGAACGGCAAGCCCGACCGGCAGCCAGCCGAGCCATACGGAGAATAGGAGCATCAGCAGCAGTCCCACCCAGAAGGTTGGCGTTGACGACAGCGTGTAGCAATACCACCGGATCAGCTTATCGAGCCGCGTATTTCGGTTCATCGCTGCAAGTACGCCGGCAGTGAATCCGATGAGTCCAGACAGCAGCCATGCAGCCCCCATAAGCGCTAGAGATGCGGCGAACCTCTCGCCGATCACCTCAAGCACAGGCCGTCTATAGATCATAGACGTTCCCATATCCCCGCTTGCCACAGCCGTCAGCCAGTTCCAGTAACGGGCGAGCGGCGGATCGTTCAATCCCCAGTATTGCATGATCGCCTCTCGCTGCTCCGCGCTGACCCGCAGCATATCGGCTCCTACATAAGCCTGAACAGGGTCGATCGGGGACAAATGTACGAGCATGAACGAAATCGCACTTACCGCGAACAGCAAGCCTATGAGACCGAACCCTCTGCGAATTAAGATTTCCATCGCCATTCCTCAATGTTATCCGTGACCGGCCAGCCGTGGCCGTGCGGATGAATCTTCTTCTTGCCGACATCCAATCCGGCTTTGACCAGATACAGATGGTCCATATTAACCAGCCATGTCCAAGGCGCATCGCCTTTGGCGCTCAGCCCTGTTGCACCGTCCCATTGGGCTTTCTTCCAGTAGGACCAGGCCTCCTGTTCGCCCGTCGCCCGCAGAGCCTTCGTCATGTAATCTTCAACCATGGAGTTGCTGTAATAGCCTGGGTTGTAATACTCGACGCCGCCGAATTTACTGCTATAGACATTGTACATTTCTAGCGGATCATGACTTCCCCAGCCCAAAAGAACCGGATTCGCATGCATCAGCTTTTCAATCTCGCTCCAGCTCTTCCCCTCCGCTTGGACCTTAATCCCCAAGGGCTTCAGCATATCCGCCGACGCAATCGCCAGCGATTGCCGCGTGACGTCGCTGGACGGATAAAGCAGGCTGAACTCGGCTTTCAAGCCTCCTTGTTCCACAATCCCGTCGCCGTCCGTATCGTGCCAGCCGTTATCGGCAAGCAGCTTAATCGCCGCCGGCATATCGGCATCCGGAATGACAGCCTCCGGATTGAACCAAGGAAGCCCGTCATTCAGCGTGTAGGCCGGCGTTCCGTGCCCTTCCAGCACGCCTTGCACCAGCGCTTTCCGGTCCAGCGCGAGATTGATGGCTTGGCGAATAGCCCTATCTGCCGTAACATCATTGCCGATCGGATAGCCTTCCTTCGTTTTTCCGCCGGACTTCACATAAGGAAACATGATGCCGCGGTTGTCCACGGTCCTCGCGGCGATCAGTTCCATCCCGCTCACCGCTTGCTTGCTGAATGCAGCCGGTATGGCCGCCATATCGACCGTTCCCGCCTTCGCAGCCGCGAATGCCGCATCTTCGCCAAGGAAGAGGAACGTGAGCTTTTGGAAAAAAGGCTTCGTCCCGTAATAGTTCTCGTTCGCTTCCACAATCAGCTGCTGCCCTCTATCCCACTGAACCAATTTGTAAGGGCCGGAGCCGATGGGCTTCATCGCATACTCCTTCCCATGCGCATGTTTGGGAACAATCCCCGTAGACACGAGCATCTGGGCAAAAGTCGATTGCGGTTCCTTCAATGTAAACTTCACGGTCAGCTCATCTGGCGCTTCAACGCTCCGGACATTGCTCAGATCGACCGACGAACCGCTTGCCGCCGCCGCTTGGTACGTATACTGCACATCTGCGGATGTAACAGGCTTGCCATCACTAAACTTCGCTCCTTGGCGAAGCTTCACGGTCCAGACGGTACCGTCCGCGCTTACCTCGTATCCCGTCGCCAAATCGTTCGTGATGTTCATCCCGCTATCCCGTTTCAACAGCGTGCTCTGAAACAACGGCGATCCATAGCGACCCCACCCTGTTGTGGGATCGAAACCGGTCTCCGGCTCGCCCCCGATAGCGAGCACCAGCTCTGTTTTCGCGCTATGTGCGGTCTGGGCCGTCGGAGTTGTCTGTGCGCTTGGCTGCGGCTGCGGCTTATCCGACTTACAGGCCGTTAGGCCAATAGCAAGCGCCAATGCCATGGAAAGTGCAGCCCATCTTTGTTTCATCCGTCTTCCCCCTTTTTCCAATGTTAACGTGTGCAGTAACACGATTTTATCAAATAGTAACACAGCAGACGGGTTATGTCATCCAGAATTTACATACATAACGAAGGGCAGACGGGTTATGTTATCCAACCAGAATTTACATGCATAACGGGGGGCTTCCCCGTGTGTCGGGGACTTAGCTGAGCACGATGTTATTCGACCGCACAGCCGTCACCGAACAGGTCCGCCCCGGCACTCCCCTCCAGATTCTATATGAAAAATCATATACATATTGCACAAAGAGGGAAAAATCCTTAATTGTATATGAAATATAGAATACAATCTGGCTTTTTACCGATAATCCAGGAATTGTATTCGAAAAATCATACAGACTGTAAAAAAAGACTTCCCCGAGCCATTTAAATGGCTCAATGGAAGTCCTTGCCGTCAATGGTGCCTATTGACTTGGTCCCGATCCAAACCTACTTCTCCGAAAACGAGTAGATGGATTTGGCCGAGAATGTTGCTGTAAACGAGCCGCCCGACAAAGCGACATCCGCCATGTTGTTGAGATTATCCGTGGCGCTCGTCTTGAGTTTGCTCGCTGCCGCAGAGGATGTGCCGAACCCGCTCACGGTTGCCGTGATGTCGGAGCCAGACGTATTCACGACAACAAGCTGCGCTTTGCCTGTGGAATTGATCTTGGTGGCAACGGCCAGCAGCGAGGGATGGCTGGACACCGCCCCGATTCGCACGTACCCCGGACGCATCACACGGCTGAAGTTGCCCATGGCATACAACACCTTACTCGTGGCATACGTGCCGCTGCTCGTATTCAAATTGATCAGCTGCTGGGCCAAACTTTCATCCTTGCCGACGCTCCACCAGTACAGATACCCTCTTGCCCCATTCATGCCGCCGGCTGTCAACGCCCGGTGGATGTTGGCCGCCAGGTCGACAGCCTGCTGGTTATCGTATGCCGCATCGCCGGGATTCCAAAGATTGTTGCTCTCGTCCTTGAAATTA
The DNA here is from genome assembly GCF_028765165.1 of Paenibacillus sp. MAHUQ-63. Lineage (GTDB taxonomy): Bacteria > Bacillota > Bacilli > Paenibacillales > NBRC-103111 > Paenibacillus_E. The sequence goes on from NZ_JARADB010000003.1 coordinate 447,160, forward strand.
TATTCCGTCATCAGCTTCGGCTTGGTTTCCTCGTACAGCGCAGCATTGTTATTACCGTAATTATGGTAAGCTATATAATCCAGTTTGCTTTCATTAGCCGGCATATTGTTCAGAAAATTCATCGCTACATTCTCCGAGGTCGCCTCCGGAGCCGTAAGTTTGACCTGCGGCCTTACACCTTTGGCGGTCAGGGCCGCATCCAAATAGCCGACGAAGCTGTCCATCTCCGCATTGAAATAGCGGGCTGTCGCCCATTGCGCATTCTCGTAATCAGCTTCATTCTGGATGCTGAGCCATTTGATATTGTAGCCGAAGTCATTCCTATACTTCTGCACCCATCTCGCCAAGTAATTGGCGTAGTCGGTATAGCGCGCCGCCAGCAGATGGCCGCCCTTCACGGTTCCCGTATCCTTCATCCAGGCTGGCGGACTCCAGGGAACCGCATAGAATTGCATAGGACTGTACCGCGCAAGCGCTTGATCCGCGAACCAGCGCTGATGCGCATCGGTGGTCCAATCCTCGGTGCAGCCGTTCCAGCCGCAATACGAAATCTCGACTCCCGAGGAATCTTCGCTGGGCTTGAACGGATTAATCTCCCATCGGACAACGGTGAGTCCCGCATTGGAACCGCTGTTAAGAAACAGCTTGTCGAGGATTTCATTTTGGACGGCCGTACTCATACCGGTTTGCAGGTCGTATACCGGTTTATTGGCCGCTGCCCCGAAGCCGTCAATAGTTTGGTACGTCGTACTCTTGGTTAACACAATGGTTTCGGCGGCGGCGGCGGCGACGGGAAGATTCAGCGTATAGCTTGCAACGAACCAAACAACAGCGAGAAGACTAATAGATCGTCCGCTTAATCTCAGCTTATTCAATCTCATTATTCACTCCTTGTTTGCCATGCTGCCTCCCCGGCCGCGCGTTACCAGTGAGGATACCCAAATTGTAAGCGCGCTCAAACCGTTTCGTCTATAGTCATTAACGTACCAATTCCAGCTTGTTCGATAGCGGAACCGGCAGGGTCTCGTCTTGCCAATCCAACTTGTCTACGACAAAGACACGAACGGTATAATTCGTATTATCCGGATCAGCCACATCGAAGTGTCCCGTAAGCCGGCCGGCCGAAGTGATATCGCTCTCCAGCGCCACATGGGCGACAGGCGTCGTCCCTTTCACCAGCTGGAAGTAAACGACCTCCGTTCCGGCATGGTCGGCTGCTCCCGCTGCGGGCGCAACATCGACGCTCGCGCTCAAGCCATGCGTTCGGATCAGCGCACCATTCTGCGTAACGGTGAAAGGCTTCTCTGCGCCAGGCCCAGGCCCAGGCTCTGGCCCCGTATCCTCCGCAATTTCGGCGACGAGGAAATCATCGATTCTGGCCGCTTGATTCGCTACCCGAATCCCCGCTTTGCCTTGCGTCAAGGCCGGCGGGTTGGATGGAAACAGCGCGCCGTTATCCGTCTCGTCGAAAATCAAATTGTCATCGACGTATCCTTGGATGCGATTGCCGTCCACAACCAATCTCAACTGGTACCAGTTGCCGACGATATAAGGGTACGGAATTTTTTTGCTGTCCAGCTCCTTGATGGTTCCGTTCACAATGCGACCCAGTGCCATATAACCTGTACTGCCTCCCGGCAACCCGTTGGTGCCGTTATGAATCCGCAGCATATAGAAGTTTTTGCCGTCGTCCGACGCCCTGGCGATGACGCCAGGCAGCGAGGTGCCGACCTGCGCCTTCACTCTTGCTCTCACTTCATAATTCGTCCATGCGCTCTGGCCGACCGTGAAAGCCATGGAAGTCGTCGTATATTTCTCCAGCACCTTGCCCTGGTCTTCGTCCGCAATCCGCAGATGAGAGGCGGCCCCGTTCGGCGATGCCCCGTTGCTCCAGCCGGCAGCGCTATCTTGATTAAACTGTCCGTTCTCGAAGTTCTCTTCGTACAAAATCGTTCCAACCGGCGCTTCCGGATTCGCTTGGATATGCAGCGTATACGCCGTCATCGTGCCCGCCTCCGAGGTGACCAGCACTTTCCCGATCCCGGTCCCATTCGTTAGAACAGCGTCCGTAATTTGCGTCCTCGCCACATTGCTTGCCGTCGGCACGGCCTCCACGACTTTCACGTAGCCGGTTCTGGACGGAACTTGAATGTGATATTCCGTTTGCCCCGGAACAAGCGCAATGCTCGTTTCCGGCAGCTTTTGCCCCGGAGCCGTCAGCTTGTCGGTAATGACCGAGAGCCTTAACGAGCTAAGCGTCGTATCCGAGCTAGCCTGCCGCAGCGTCAGCGTATAGTAGTTGGCTCCGCTGCCTTCGTTGGATAGAGCGGCAAGTGTGAATTTCTTCTCTTGTCCCACCCTGTCAAATGTCACCGTCCCGGACGCAGGCGCAACGGCGGCATTCGCCGTACCGTACACCGCCCCCGTTATGTTCACGGTGCTGGATGAAGAAGGCACCAGAACCGTGTAATGGTTAATCCGTGGATCGAAGCCTTGGATGGTCACGCCATTCACGGCAATATCGCCGAGCAGCGGAACAATCGGGTACACCTTCACATCGTCGAAATCAGCGAGCGCTTCATGGCTTCTCAAACCGAATTTGCCGCTGGTCCGGCCTGTATCCGTACTCTCAACGACCTTGACGCCGTCGATATAGCCTGTGATCGTACTGCCGGCAAGCTCCAGATTCAGCTTATACCATCTGTCGGAAGCAATGTTGTAAGGCAGGTTGTAAGAGGCAAGCACGGTCGCCGTTCCGTTAATGCGTTTCTCCAACACCGCCTGTTGGACGGTGCCTGATCGAATCATTTTGAAATAATAATGGCTGTTATACGTGCTCGCTCTTGCCAGCAACCCCATCTGCACATTGCCTTGGTAAGCGCTATTAGCCACCTTGACCCGGGCTTCCACGCCGTAATCCTTCAAATCTTCCCCGAAAATCGCAAAACTCGGCGTTGCTCCATACACGTTAACCGGTTGGACGTACGTATTGTTATATACGCTATCCGTAATCGTTGTCCAAGGCGTTGCTGCACTGCTGTATCCCGTCATCGTCCAGGAGGACAGATCCCGTTCCCCGGCGGTTTCGAACGCATTCTTGTACATCGCTTCCGCAAAAACTTTCACCTCGTCGATCGAGAGCGGCCCGTCGTAAGTGGAACCGGTTACCGTCAGCTTGACGTACCGGGCCTTACCGCCGAACCATTCAAGACTGTTCCCAGGCGATGGGACATAGTCCGGCGAGGTCTTATCGACAGCTGCGGTGTATGAGCTGCCATCCAGGCTTGTCGATATGGCATACCGGAATCCTCGGGAAGCGCTGTTCGTCCAATCGATTTGCATTCCGGCCAAATGGTACGCTTTGCCCAGATCCACGACGACCGACTGCGGATAGGTACTGCTCGCAGCGATGGCAGATGTCTCGCTGCTGCCGTCGACGAGATTCGAGCCGCCGCTCATCCCCGGGGAAACAGTAACCGTTTTGCCTGCGGAAACAATATTCTTGATGCTGGGGTCAACCGCTTCAAGCTCGATGAGCATAACGGCATTTTTCTCAAGCGTTTGTCCCAGTACGATTTCATCCGCTGCATTCACAATCGATTCCTCAACGATCTGCAGATCGTCCGTTTTGTTGTACGCATAATTGCTGTGCGTTTCGTCAACTACATAGGTCTTGTATCGCACGCTTTTCCCTTGAAAGCCTGCCGGAAGATTGGTCACATGCACATTGACATTGGAAGATACGGTGCCATCGCCCTGCTTGTTCCATACCATCATCGTCGCCTTGGTGTCGCTATTCTTGGTGGCGAGCATCCGGGTACCGTAGATATCCGTACTTCCGCCTGTCGTCTTCACGCGTGTATCCCCGAGCCGGGCGAACATCCTCATCGTATTGAAATACGGTGTATAGAACGTTTTGCCGAGCACTTCGTAATAATTCAGCTTATCTCCCGTTCCGATCAGTTGGAATGTATTGATGTCGGCGTTGCCCCACTTGATATCTACTCTTGCGATTGCCGGAGCGGAAGGCCCCAAGTCGAATTTCAGCCAAGTCCAGTAGTCCGCCTGTGTGAACTGCGTCGAATCGTCCTGGTCCGTGACCGCTGCGATATTGGGATCATTAGCGGGGTTAGGAATCGGAATCGGCTCTCCTTGGCTGTCAAAGAACCGGATTTCCTTGATTTTCATCGGCTTGGATGAAGATGCGGACTCCCGCCAACCGCGCAGATTAAGGTATTGAAGCGGCTTGTCATTGCGGCTGGTAAAGGTTTGCCAGTTCGACGTATCTCCGTTGCTGAGTGCATAATCGACGTCGAACTGGTTTTTGAAGTAGGCGTTCAGCGTATGCACGGCCACCCAGTTCATCGGGATGTCTGTTCCTCCGCGCGCGTAGAAATAAGCCGAATCCGTCATAAAGGCCGCTTGCTTGGCAAGGCCTACATTGTTCGTCGCATCGCTCAGCCCGCCGCCGCCTTTCCAGCCGTACTCGCTTACGATCGTGATCGCATTCGGGTAATACTGGCGCAAGTAATTCTTCATTTGAATTTCCTGCGTTTCGTTCATGCGGACATCCTCTTGATAGCGGTGCCAAGATACGAAATCGACTTGATAGCCGTTCGCATAGCTGATGTCGACGAACTGCTTCTGCTTCTCGAAATTGTATCCGGACAGCACGGGCCCGCCGACCTTCAGCGACTGACCGGCAAGACCTTGCGTATTCACCCATTTGACAGCCTCGGACATGCCTTGGTACATCCGCATGTAGCCGGGAATATCGTCCTTCACATGTCCGTAAAAGGCAGGCTCCAGATTCGGCTCATTGCCTACCTCGATGTATTCCAGCTTCGGATTTTTCGTCTTGAGCGTATAAATGATTTTCTTCATCGCCTTATCGAATTCCGGCCAGTTCATTTCCGTTTCCCCGGCGATCAATCTGTTCTTGGCCGGGTTGGCATCGCCTCCGTACGAATAAGCAAGCGAGATCAAGAGCGACTCCGAGAATTGCGACATGAAATCGTACGTTTCCTTACGGGCGCTGAGCAAGTCGGGATTGTCGGCGTTGCGCGGATCGTCGATCGAATAAGCCAAATAGTCGCCGTTCGCTGCATCTTTATTGTAGTACCAGTTGATTTTCACGAAATCGCGTACGACTTTCGTCTTCAGCCCCTTCAGTTCATCCACGACGTGGACCGGCAGCGGGGTATAGTTCGTATTGTTGAATTGCTCCGTGCGGACCAGCGGTCCTTCCGACACCGCATAATCCGCCTCGAGCTCGATGCCCGCCGCCTGAGCGGGCTGTGGCGCGAGAACGGCGGCGGCTGCAGCCAGCAAAGCGGCTGCCGTCCATACTGCGCATATCTTTTTCAGCTTAATCAGCATTCGTTATAACCCCCTTGTTTGACTATAAATCCGATACAGCATGACGGCCGCTTCGGCTCTGCTCGTGCTCCGCTGCGGGTGCAGGAAGCCGCCGCTGCCTTCGATGTAGCCGGAGGCAAGAAGCGCCTGCACGGCAGCTGCCGCATACGCCGATACTTGATCGGCATCCTTGAATGGGGCTGCTGAGGCGGCGGTTCCTGAACCTTGGGGCTTGTTAGCAAGACCGAGCGCTCTCGCCGTAAGCGCCATCATTTCCTGCCTGGAAATGTCTTTATCCGGCTGGAACAGGTTTTTGCCCGAACCGTCGGCGATACCTAATTTACGAGCAATGCCCAGCGCCTCATAGTAATAATCGTCAGGATGAATATCGTTGAAATTTTCCTCGAAAGAAGCGTACAAGCCTAACGTTCTTACCAGCAGCAGAACGAAGTCCGCACGTTTGACCGCAGCTTCCGGCACGAACGCATCGTCTGTCACCCCAGTCACGATACCTTTGGCGGCGAGCGCTTCCACTTGCTTCTTGGCCCAGGGGTAGCCGGACAAGTCACTGAACGACTTCACGGCATAGACGACGGCATATTGGCTGAAGTGCGGTGTCTTGAACGTAACCGTATCGGTTTCAGCGTCATAATTGCCGCTTGTCACGGGAGCCGCATTCCCTTTGCTGTCGATGTGCCAAACGGTGATGCCGTCCGGATTGCTCAGCTCCGCAGGCGCAGCGTCGTACGGGATGGAGATCACGGCCGGGGCATCCGGATTCGACCAAGCGACCGGATGGCCATCCAGCATCACGCTCACATCGATCAAGGGGCGGCCTCCGATTGCGGACTTGACCTTCTCCGGCAGCGCATCTTTGCTTGCCAGCGTGATTGTGAATGTCACCTGTTTCACACCCGCTGCTTCGTCCGGCTTGAACATGCCGCCTGCCAAGAGCAGACGGCCGGTCTCCGTCCGGATCTCCAGCTTGCTTCCCGGAACGCCCGCTGTCAGGAAGGAGACCGGCAGCGTAATCTCGTAGCCGGAAGCCCCTTCCGTGTGCTGTACTTCCAGAATCACCTTCGGAGAAGACGACGCCTTGCCTGCTTCGTCGTAAGCTGACTGGATCTCCGCTTGCCCTACGGCTGCTCTGGCCAATCCGGATGCGTCCGGCTTGCCGGCAGGGAGCACCGCCAGCTTGACGGTGCCGCCTGCGGATGGGCTCGTTGCCTCTCCAGACCCGTGACTGCCTCCACCGTTATTTCCGTTGTTATTTCCGTTATTTCCACCGCCACTGCTGCCGCTGCTGCCGTTGCCGCCATTGCCGCCTCCGGCTTCACCGCCACCGGGGCCCGGACCTGGTCCAGGCTCTGAACCCGGTCCGGGCTCCTCAGGGCGATCGTCCTTCGCTGCGACCTCAAACGCCGTTTCGGCCCAATCCCTCCCTGCGCCCGCCTTCACCGTATACGTACCGGCAGGACTATCGGCAGGCAGCGTCACCGTCTTGCCCGCGCGCAGCTGCTCCTTGCTCAGCTGATCCATTTCCAGCATCGTCTCATTCGGACGCAGAATGAGCACCACGACCTCCTCCAAGCTTGTCGTTCCTTGAACGACGAACATATCGCCCTGTTTCTGAGGCGCGATGGAGGCAAGCATGGTCGACGGTACAGCAGCGAACACATGGTTGAACGAACACAGACTCGCAACCAGAACTGCCATGCATGCTATTCGCCTTATCAATCGACTAATCCCTCTCTTTCCTATGCAAATAATCGGTTATTAAACTAGGCATACCGAAGAGACGCCTCTCTTCGCCACGTACAGGTAAGCGCTTTCGGTATGTCCTTATAAGAGGGTCTTCAGATCCCTCCCCCTCGTCTAGCGGGGACCCGAAGACCACCTGTTACCTTTCCGGCTTCCCCCGATACTGTCCGGGAGTTATTCCCTCCATCTTGCGGAAGTACCGGATGAAATTAGCCGGATTGTTATATTTCAGCTTGTCAGCGATATCCGTCACCGTCATATTCGTATCGCGGAGCCAACGCTTCGCCATATGAAGACGGTATTGGGCCAAATAGTCGGCGAAATTGATGCCCGTTTCTTGACGAAACACACGGCTGATATACTGCGGATGATAATTGATTCGGGCCGCACACTTCTCAAGCGTCAAATCGGTATCGAACTCGTCCTCGATCAACCGTTTCACCTCATCGGATATCGTGCGGAACTGCGTATCCCTTGACTGCTCCAGCAGCCGGACGCTAGGCTCGATAATTTGTTCGAAGAACCAGGCTTCAATGTCTCGGGGCGCGTGCAGATGAAGCAGGTCGTCGAACAACGACCGCTCCCTCTCGTTCAATTCATACAACGATATGCCTGAATCCTGCAGCAAGCGGATCAAATCGACCAGCAGCCGAACCAAAGACAGCTGATAATCGTTGTGGCTGCCGGCGGATTGCGAGGCATTCGCAATAAATACAGCCAATGCCTCCTGCGCACGAGCCGGTTCGAACGATTGAATCGCATCGATGAGCTGTGCAGCGGATTCTTTGGGATAATGAACGTCCTTGCTTTTATTAGGCTGCACGTCCTCGATGAACAATGCCGCCTCCCTCCCGAGCTGAACGCGGTATTTCAAGGCTGCCACACACTCCGCATAGCCTTGCTCGGCATACATCCAATGCGCGAAGCTTCGGCTGATTCCAACGCTGGCTTCGATGGACAAGTACCGCTTCACTGCTTTTTGTATAGATACGGCGATCTCGTATACCTTTTCCTTGAAAGCCCCCTCGGAGCTTGCTTGCGAACCGGCGATGAGCAGCACGGCATCCTGATACACGATCGGCGCAAGCCGTTCCTGGCTCGGCACGAGCTCGGACACGATATTGCCGATGGCGAACAGCAGCAAGTCGCGGTCCTTCTCGTCAAAACGGCTGCCCGACAAGTCATCGATTTGCAGAAGCAGGACGCGCATGCGGTCCCATTCCTGCGTATAGCCGTAATATTGAAGCCGATCTTGAATCTCCGACGATTTCGCCTCGCCGGCGAGCATTTTGCGAACGAGCAGTTCCGTCATATGCTCCTGCTGACCGGCCAATTGGAACTGCATCTTCGATTGATTGGTCAAGAGCGACTGGATGCCTTCCCGAATGACGCCGAACTCGTCCTTCGCCCCGCGAACGGTCTTCTCATTGGTTAATGTACGGTAGATGCTCCGTACCGGCCTGTAAACGCTCCGCGTGCCGAAAACGGCGACGACGACGGAGGCGATCAAGGCGATCAGACTCACCCATAGCGATGTCCACGCAATCCCCTGCGCCCGCTTCGTGAGCTCGCTAATCGGCAGCGCAGAGATGTAAATCCAGCCGTTATACGTGGATTTCCGGTAGGACACCGACATATCTTCATCGTGGATTTGGGATGTGAACAACCCTGTCCCTTCGCCGGATTCCGCGATTTGGCGCATATATGCTTCATGCGATAAATCGCTGCCGATCAAACCCGCTTCCGAGTGAGCAACGATTTTGCCGTTTTCATCTACAATATAGATTTGCCCATGCGAGCTGCCGTCCAAATTAATCAAATTGTTCATTTCCTTGCCCGTTAGCATGACGGCCAGCATGCCTTGTGGATTGAGCGAGTTAATCGGCCATTTCTTGATGTTCATGATCGTCTGGGGATGGCTCGTCAGTCCGGGATCGGCCTCGACATATTCGGAAACATCCATGCTAACCCACTTGGAGCCTTGGTGCATACGGGCGAAATCCTGCAAAAGATCCTTCATCTTCAGTTGGCTGTGCTCATTGAGACCCGAGTTGGAAATCAACCAATCCTTCTCCATGCTGTATAGGAAAACATCCTTAATCCCGAGCTCAAAGGTCTGGATCCCGATCAAACTATCGTACATATCCGTAATCAGATCCGTATCCGTATAAGCAAGCCTCTTGCCGATGGCGCCCGAGACCATTGGGGTGTTCAGCAGCTGCGAGGCTGAGTAATCGATCGTTTTTAAGGTTTGCTCGACCCGCAGCTGCGTTTGTCTCAACAACTGTTCGTTGCTTTCGTTCACTTTTTCCAGCACCGTGCGGGATGAATACGTATAGGAGTACCACCCTAAGATAAGCACTGGAAAAGCCCCCACAACGAGCGTAAGCACGATCAGTTTTCGTAAATATGGATGTGTATTCATGCCCGATTATCTCCTCCGAAGGCATTTCTGGGTGACCTGTCCGTTATCTTTCAGTATATCATTAAGGGTCTGCGTCATGGGGATAAATCACAGACCCTCCTGCCAAACCGGCCTGCAGCTTTACTTCTTGGCAGCTTTGTTGTATTCGGCCGTATATTCCTCAATCACTTTGCTTCCGCCGTTTTGCAGCCACTGGTCGACCGCCTTCTTCCAGCCGTTCTCATCGATTGCACCCATGATGAACTTCGTTCTGGCATCCTCAATCAGCTTCTCCAGCTCTTTGCCCTTCTCGCTGTAGGTGTCGGAGATGAACGCATTGACCGGATTCTCAATCGCGATTTTCGCATTTTCTTTCCACACAATATCACGCTGATGCACGAGCTCCGGCCCGAAAGTGGTGACCTGATCTCTTAACACGGCAAGCTGCGAAGAATCGCCCATTCCGTATTCGACAAGCATCTTCGGATCCGCCGTTTTCTTGTACTGTCCGTTCTCTACCGTATATTGGCGGCCTTCGATGCCGTTATACAGCATGTTTTGCATCTCTTTATCGGACAGCTTGTCAAAATAGTTCAGGATCGCTTTCAATTCCGCTTCCGTTTTCACGGACGTTTTCGGAATCATGAAGATCCCGTAAGACCCTGTGCCTGCAATGCTGCGCAGCCCTTTCGGCCCTTCCAGCGCACCGACCAGCGTCACCTTCGCCTTCGGATCCGCCTTCTTAGCCTGCTCCTCAATGCCGTTGGCGTCATTCAGATTGGCGACCCATGCGCCGGCTGTGCCTTTGTTCATCACTTGGCGGCCGTCTTTGACAACTGCGAAATCGAGGTTCATCAGCTTCTCGTCATAGAGCTTCTTATAGAACTTCATCGTTTCCAGATAAGCAGGCGACAGATGAGCAGGCGTTACCTTCCCGTCCTTCACTTCCCAATCGGCAGGACCGCCGTGCCAAGCCAGCATGCTTCTCCAGCCGGCAGGCACCTGCTGTTCGACAAGCCCGATCGTATCGTTCTTACCGTTCTTGTCCGGATCGTCATTCGTGAACGCTTTCAGCACCTTATAAAACTCATCGATCGTCTTCGGCTCCTTCAAGCCGAGATTATCGAGCCAATCTTTGCGCAGCGTAACACCGTCACGGGCCAAATCGCGTTCCCGGTATATCCCGTACACTTTGCCATCGATGGAAATCGCGTTCAGGGCGATGGGATTCATGCGGCTTAAGTTTGGATAATCCTTCAAATACGGGCCAACTTCCCAGAACATGCCCGAACGAACGGAGTTCACGATGAAGGGAACCTTCTGATTGAGCACCGTGATGACGCTGGGCAGCTCTCCTGAAGCGACCGTTGCGCTAAGCTTGTCGGAGTATGTTGCCGACGGTACCCAATTGAGCTTCAGCTCCGTGTTGGTGGCAGACTGAATTTTTTTGAAAATTTCTCCATCCGTCGACATCGGCTCGGGATTGAAGCTCGGCATCATAATGGACAGTTTATAAGGAGCCGCCGGCTTGGCGGCTTCCGCTGAAGCGGATGGCTGCGCTGCGCTGCCTGTGCCAGGAGCGGCTGCTCCTCCCCCTCCGCATCCTGCGGCTACTCCAGCCGTCAGGGTCAGCAGCGACGCCAGGGCGATCGCTTTTGGATTTGTTGTTTGTTTCATGTTTCGTCCTCCCTTTTTGTATATGATACATGTATCGAGAAACTGTGGAAACAGTTTACCCTTTCACGGAACCTAACAGCACGCCTTTGGCGAAATGCTTCTGCAGGAACGGATAGACCGCCAGGATCGGCAGTGTCGATATGACGATAACGGCCATCTTCACACTTTGCTCAGGCGGCTGGACAAAGTCGGCGGCAAGCGATGTGGAATCGCCGAGTCCTCCGCCGTCGGACATGATGACAATTTGCCGCAGCAGTACTTGAATGGGCCACATGGTGGAATCGTTGATGTACAGCACGGCGCTGAAAAATGTGTTCCAGTGGCCTACGGCGTAAAACAGCGAGAACGTCGCAATCGCCGGCAGGGACAGCGGGATCACGATGCGGAACAAGATGCCCGGGTCGCTGCAGCCGTCGATTTTGGCCGATTCCTCCAGGCCGTCCGGCATTTGCTGGAAGAAATTGCGCATAATGATCAGGTTAAAAGCGCTGATTGCACCGGGAATGAGCAGCGACCAGTACGTATCGATCATGCCAAGCTGCTTGACGACCAGAAATGTCGGGATCATCCCCCCGCCGAACAGCATCGTGAAGATGACCGCGAGCTGGATCGGCTTGCGGTAGTCCAAGTCCTTCCTGGCCAATGGATAGGCCATCAGACAGGTCATCATAATGTTGATAAGCGTCCCCGCTATCGTGATGAAAATCGTCACGCCCATACTGCGCATCAGCGTGCCTGTCGAGAAAATATACTCGTATGCGCTAAGCGAAAATTCCGTCGGGAACAGGATGAACCCCCGCTGGAGCAATTCTTTTTGCGTCGCGAACGAGCCTGCGATGATATAAATGAAAGGAATGAATGTCACCAGCGCAAATATCGTTAACAATCCAACATTGATACAATCAAATAACCGGCTTCCGAACGAACGGTCCTTAACCATTCGGCAGCCCCCTTTCCATACGGCTTATACGATGCCTTCTTCGCCCATTTTTTTGGCCAAATAATTGGAAGCGGCAACAAGCACCAATCCGACAACCGACTTGAACAAGCCGACGGCCGTACTATAGCTGTATTGGCCCTCCGAAATTCCCGTCGCATAGACATAAGTATCGAACACTTCGCCCACCTCGCGGTTCATCGCGTTCAGCATAAGCCAAATTTGTTCAAAACCGGTGTCCAGGAAATGGCCTAAACGCAAAATCAACAAAATCACGATCGTGGACCGAATCGCCGGTAGCGTAATATGCACCATCTGCTGCATCCGGTTCGCCCCGTCAATCCGGGCGGCTTCGTATTGTCCGGGGTCGACGCCCGCCAGTGCGGCTAAGAAAATAATCGTCCCCCAACCGGTTTCCTTCCAAATCACTTCTGCGGTTATGAATGTTCGAAACCAATCCTGACTGAGCAGGAAATTGATTTTCTCACCGCCAAGGAACTTGATACCCTCATTAATGAGTCCGCCCTCCGTCGTAAAAAACAAGTACACAATCGAGACGATAACGACCCACGACATGAAATGCGGAATGTACACGACCGTTTGCACGGTCCTTTTGAACAGCTCCACACGAAGCTCGTTGAGCATTAAGGCGATCACGATCGGCAGCGGAAAGAAGAAAACGATATTGTATACCGCCAAAATAAATGTGTTGCGCAGCAGCTTCCAGAACAGCGGATCCCCGAAAAACCGGTCAAAATGCTTCATGCCGACCCACTGGCTGTCCCAGAAGCCGAGAAACGGCTGATAATTTTTGAACGCGATCAACACGCCGTACATGGGCACATATTTAAAAATCAGAAAATATAAGATGCCGGGGAGCAGCATCAGATAGAGCCACCGGTTTCGCAGCATGCGCCTTGCCTGCTGTTTGCGATACGTCGTCTTGCTTAGCACCGTGTGGGCTGCTGCAGTTTGAGTGCTCATAAACCCCTTCCTTTCTACCACTTGCATGGTGATATGTTCGCTTTCAGTGCGGTTTGCCTTGCCACCTCTGCATCATAGGAGACTCCCTCCGTTGCCGTCCATAGTCATTCCTGCACGTCTTGTATTACGCTGCAAAACCCTTATAAATCAAGGCTTGAGCCCTTGATATAGTCATTATCCGCCGGCGATAGTCATTGTTTGACGGGGCTGAGGGAACGCCAAAAAAGCCTGAGGCCGAGCCTCAGGCTTCTTTCATCGGCGGTCTGCGCTGCACTCGCTGCCGGGTGCCGGCCGGTCGGTCGGTCGGCCGGTTGGCCCGACTAATCCGACTGGACCTCGGCGGGCTAACGGACACAGCGGACCTTATTCCGCGATTTAAGGCCGGCGCGGAATTCTAACGGACACCGGCGACGCTATTTGGCGTCGGCGGGCATGAATTTGCCCCGAAACCGGCAAATAAGGACTCCCGTGTCCGTTAGAATCGCGTCGCGTCGATTTGCGCGCGAATAGCGGCCGTGGTGTCCGTTAACGCGAGCGGCGGCGGGGGAACGGCACCCGTGCGGGCGGCGCCAACAACGCAGCGCCTCCCTGGGGCCGCTCGCTCCGGGCCGCCACACCACACGGCACGCATGCGCTCCTGCCGAACGCTCACCCGCCCGCCACCGCTCCCGCGCTGCGCCTCCCCAGCCGCTGCCTGGCCGCTCCGCCCGGCATCTTCTATTGGGCCGTCGGCGTAACCGCCAGCCGCTGCCTCGCATAGCGGTTCTCCGGAATCGGCAGGCCAAGATTACCGCGCAGCGTATCCGCCTCGTACTCCTCCCGGAACAGACCGCGCTCCTGCAGAATCGGTACGACAAGATCGACGAAGTCGTCCAGACCTTTCGGCGTCGCCGACCCTACGATGAAGCCGTCGGCGGCCCCGCCTTCGAACCAAGCCTGCAGCTTGTCGGCGACAACCTCCGGAGTGCCGAGGAACGTCGGCTTCGGCGTCGCGACGCGTAGAGCCACCTGGCGCAAAGTCAGTCCCTCTTGCTTGGCCCAAGCTTTCATGCGGTCCGTGGCGCTCTGGAAGGAATTGCGGCCAAGCTCCCCAAGCTCGGGAAACGGCTCGTCGAGCGGATACTGCGTGAAGTCGTGATGCTCATAGAAGCGCCCAAGGAAATCCAGCGCCTTGTCGATGGACACCAGATTGGCAACCTCCTCGTACTTACGCTCCGCTTCTTCCTGCGTCCGGCCGACAATCGGCCCAATGCCAGGCAGGATGACGATCTCATCGGGATTTCGGCCGAGCGCCCGAGCGCGCCCTTTCACGTCGTCATAGTATTGCTTCGCTTCCTCCAGCGTTTCCTGTCCCGTGAAAATAGCATTCGCCACTTTGGCGGCAAAGGTTTTGCCGTCTTCCGACGCGCCTGCCTGGAAAATGACAGGCTGACCCTGCTTGGAACGGGCGATGTTCAGCGGACCTTTCACAGAAAAGTGCTCGCCCTTATGATTCAGCGTATGCAGCTTCGACGGATCGAAGAAAACGCCGGATGCTTTATCGCGAACGAACGCATCGTCCTCCCAGGAGTCCCACAAACCTGTCGCTACCTCCAAATATTCGTTCGCGATCTTGTAGCGCTTCGGATGAGCCGGGTGCTCCTGCTCCGTTTTCCCGTAATTCAGCGCTGTGCCTTCCAGCGGGGACGTCACCACATTCCAGCCTGCCCGGCCCCCGCTTATCACATCCAGCGAGCCGAATTGACGGGCTACGGTGAACGGCTCGCTGTACGAGGTCGAAAGCGTCCCGACCAGGCCGATTTTCGAGCTGACGGCAGCCAAAGCACTTAATATCGTAATGGGCTCGAAGCGGTTTAAAAAGTGCGGGATCGATTTCTCCGTAATATACAAGCCGTCGGCGATGAAAACGAAATCGAACTTGCCTGCCTCCGCTTTCTGCGTCCAATGCTTATACAGCTCGAAATTGACGCTCGCGTCCGTAATCGCTTCCGGGTGGCGCCAACCCGAAATATTGCCGCCTACGCCATGCAAAATAGCGCCCAGCTTCAGTTTTTTATGATGTCCCATGTAGGATCCTCCTCAATGTATGTGAATTATGCCTGCAACTGCACGGCATGCAACCTTTTCAATTCCTCTACCGCCAATTCAGCGAAAAATGCACTGCTAACCGCAAGCGCCCCTTCATCCACATCAAAAGCAGGATGGTGCCACTCGTGCGGACCAGCGGTCCCCATAAAGGCGAAGAAGCCGGGAATCTGCTGCTGGTAATAGGCGAAGTCCTCGCCGGCAGGAGACGGCTTCGGCGTCACGACGGTAAGCCCGAGCCGCTTCGCCGTTCTGCTGGCAGCTTCCGCCAGTTCCTCATCGTTGTTCACCGGTGGCGGTCCCGGGAGCCAGCGCAGCCGGGCCGTCGTCCCGTAAGCGGCGGCTACGCCGTTCACAATTTCGCCGAACCGCTCAGTCACGCGCGCGCGCACATCTTCGTCGAAGGTCCGTACCGTGCCGTCCAACACGGCCTTCTCCGGTATGACATTCCACGCCGTGCCTGTATGCAGACGCGTGACACTGACCACGGCGCTCTCCAGCGGGCTCACGTTGCGGCTGACGATCGATTGCAGCGCCACGACCATGTGTGCGGCCGTCAAGATCGGATCGATGCTCGCCTCAGGAACAGCGGCATGCGAGCCCTTGCCTTGCAGCTCGACGAGAAAGCCGTCGGCGGCAGCCATCAGCGCCCCGCTCCGGATGCCGATCGTCCCGACCGGCAAATCCGGCTTATTGTGCATGCCGTAGATAGCCGTCACGTCTTTCAAAGCTCCGCTGGCGAGCACTTTTGCCGCTCCGGCCGCCTTCTCTTCCGCCGGTTGGAAGATGAAACGGACGGCACCCTGAAGCTCATGCTCGATCTTTTTTAACATTAACGCCGTTCCCAGCAACGCTGCCGTATGGAAATCATGTCCGCAGGCATGCATCTTGCCGGGATGCTGTGAAGCGAAAGGCAGACCGGTCTCTTCTTGAACCGGAAGCCCGTCAATATCCGCACGAAGGGCAATGACTGGCCCGTCAAGCAAGCCTCCGATCTCTGCGACAAGTCCCGTTTTCAAGGAATACTGCGTCAATATTCGAATTCCCGCCTCTTCCAGCTGACGCCGAATGTAGGCTGTCGTTTCAAATTCTTCATGCGACAGCTCGGGATGTTGGTGCAGATGCCGGCGGATGCCGACCAACTTCGGCTCGATCCTTTTGGCGCTAAGGAGTGCTGCGTTTTCTTGAACTTCCATAAGTACACCTCACTTTCATTCAGGACACGACCCGGTGCTCCAGGAAAAAGTCAACAAGCTCCGACTGTTCGCCGGTTAAGGAAACTATATTCGTTTGCAGCGCTACGTTCGTCACTTCCGCCACTTCAATCGGTGTCAGCAGACGCTCACGAACCTCTTTCCCGACGCACAGTCCCGGCAGGAAGCATAAGCCTGCTTTATTCATAACGAGCTTCTTGGCCGTCTCCGCATTAT
Organism: Paenibacillus sp. MAHUQ-63; assembly: GCF_028765165.1. Lineage (GTDB taxonomy): Bacteria > Bacillota > Bacilli > Paenibacillales > NBRC-103111 > Paenibacillus_E. The sequence goes on from NZ_JARADB010000003.1 coordinate 463,796, forward strand.
CGGTATGAATTTCAATCGCCGGCGGTTTGTTCAAGCTTTGGAACACCCGGTGTATCCGCAGCCAATCCAGCGAGCCGCATTCAAAAAATACGAAAGGCTGGTCAACGATTTGCTCTAGCGATACCTCTTTATGGCCGGCAAGCGGATAATCCGTATGCGCGTACAACCGGATTGGGTCCTCATAAAATTTGCGCGACTGCAGGTTCGGATGACTGATATTTCGAACGAAGCCGATATCTAACTCGCGGCTGAGCACCTTGCTGACGATGTCGTCGGTGGTTGCCGTCGTCAGCTTGATTTGCAGCGCCGGGTAGCGCGCCTTCAACTTCGGCAATAGCTCAGGGATCATATAGTTGGAGACGGACACCGTGCAGCCGATCCGCAGCTCAAGCGGCACCGCCCGCTGCTTCTGGATCTGCTGCTTGCCCTTCTGATACACTTGCAGCAGCTGCTGGGCATAGGGCAGGAACTGCCTGCCTTTCTCGGTCAGCTGCACCTGTTTGCCCAGCCGGTCGAACAACCGGCAGTCCAGTTCGCGCTCCAGCGATTGAATGCGCGCCGTGACCGAAGGCTGAGATAGAAAAAGCACCTCCGCTACTTTGTTGAAACTCCCGTAATGAAACACATAGACGAACGCTTCGATATTTTCAATGTTCATACATGGTTCTCCCAGTTCATAAGATTAGGATGATACTTGGCCAACGAAGCACAAAGAGACCTTAAGAAACATATCCGCTGCATCAGCAGCTTGGAACGGCTTCAAAGGTCTCCGGCAGCCCGGTTGACGCTATCTAATTATCCTATACCTTACTTCTTATAACCAAGTATGTCAATCGGAATTTAACAATTAAAGAAAAATCTTTACATCACCGGATCGTGGCACGCCGTATAATGACCGGGAGCTATTTCGCGAAACGCAGGCTCCTCTGCAGCGCACCGGGCCGTCGCCGCCGGGCAGCGCGTGCGGAACCGGCAGCCGCTTGGCGGGTTCGCCGGCGAAGGAATTTCCCCGCGAATGGCGGTCAGTTCGCTGCGTCTTCGCGGATCCGGCGACGGGATGGATGCAACCAGCGCCCTCGTATAATGGTGCGCTGGATGCCGGAACAGCTCCTCGCTCGGCGCGATTTCGACCAGCTTCCCCAAGTACATGACGCCGATCCGGTCGGATACGTACCGCACGATGTGCAGGCCATGGCCGATGAACATCATGGTCAGATCAAGCTCGCGCCGCAGCTCCTGGAGCAAGTTGATGATCTGCGCCTGCACCGACACATCCAGCGCCGATACGGCCTCATCCGCGAGCACGAATTTGGGATTCAGCGCGATCGCCCGGGCAATCCCGATACGCTGGCGCTGACCGCCGGAAAATTCATGCGGGTACCGGTCGTAAGCCGCTGCATGCAGTCCGACCAGCCCGAGCAGGCGCTGCACGGCCTCTTTGCGCTCCGCTCCGCGCAGCAGGCCATGGACGGCGAATGGCTCGCCGATAATGTCGCCGACTTTCCATCGCGGGTCGACAGAGCCGTACGGGTCCTGGAAAATCATTTGCATATGCTTCCTCTGTTCTCTCAAGCGGGCTGCCGTCAGGTCAGCCAAGTCCTGCCCCTCGAACCGTACGGAGCCGCGGGTCGGCTTCTCCAGATGGAGCAGCAACCGGCCCAGCGTCGATTTGCCGCTCCCGGATTCGCCGACGAGACCGAACGACTCCCCTCTTGCAATGGTGAAGGAAACGTCGTCGACCGCTTGAATCGCTCTGCGTTCCCTGGAGAACACGGTGCGGCCGATCGGATAATGCTTCGTTACATGGCGCAGCTCGATCAAGGTCGCGGGTTCCCTTTTCGCTTCTGCACCGGACTTCGTAACGGATGTACCGTCACCGTCAACCCATATGCCGCCGTTCGACAGCAGCTTGTCGGAATGCCAGCAAGCGGACTGCCTGCCGTCCGCTTCTACCAGCGGCGGTGCTTCACGCATACAATCTTCCGAGGCATAAGCGCAGCGCGGATGGAAACGGCAGCCCGTCGGCCAATCGGCAATGCCCGGGATGGCGCCGGGGATCGCGTAAAGCGGCTTGGACCGATCGCTGTCTATCGTTGCTACAGACCGCAGCAAGCCCATCGTATACGGATGGCGAGGCGCTGCGAACAGCTCCTGCGCCGGCGCCTGCTCGACAATGCGTCCGGCGTACATCACGATCACCCGGTCGGCAATCTCCGCAGCGACGCCCAGATCATGCGTAATGAACAGAATGGACATGCCAAGTTCATCCTTCAGCTCCAACAGCAGCTGCAAAATTTGTGCCTGAATCGTAACATCCAGCGCAGTGGTCGGTTCGTCGGCAATCAGCAGCTCAGGCTTGCAGCTTAGCGCCATGGCAATCATCGCCCGCTGCAGCATGCCGCCCGAAAGCTCACCCGGATACTGCTTCATTCGCAGCTCAGGCTCAGGAATGCCTACACGCCGCAGCAGATGCACGGCCTGCATAACCGCTTCCTTATGCGAAGTGCGGCGTTCATGACGCCGAATCGTCTCGACGATCTGGCTCCCGATCGTAAAGACAGGATCGAAAGCCGCCATCGGCTCCTGGAACACCATCGCGATCTTTTTACCACGCAGCCCGCGGAGATCCCGATCGCCAAGCGCTGTGACATCCACACCATCAAGCTCGATCGAACCGGAAGTAATCGAACCGTTAGCTTCTTCGATCAAGCGCATGACGGCCTTGGACGTGACGGACTTCCCGCTCCCCGATTCACCGACCAAACAGACGATTTCGCCCGCCTTCATGTGAAAGCTGATGTCGTGAACCGCCTGTACGTTCCCCCGCTCCGAGGCAAATTCGACACGGAGCCGGTCTACGTTAAGTAAAGTGCCCATCGCATATATCCTCCTAGGTTATCCGCTTTCTCGGATCGAGTCTGTCCCGCAATTCGTCGCCCAGCACATTGACGGACAGAACGAATAGCGTAATAGCCAGACCGGGAAACGTGCAGATCCACCAGGCTACGGATAGATACCCTCTGCCTTGTGACAGCAGCGCGCCCCAATCCGGAACTTCCTTCAGAACGCCAAGACCGAGGAAGCTAAGACCGGAGCCGGTCAGAATCGCCGTACCGATGCCGATCGCCGCCATCACGAGCAGCGGGGATATCGAATTCGGCACAATATGTTTGAGAAATAAGGGCAGCGGAGCGGCACCGAGGGATCTCGAAGCCGTGATAAACGAACGGTTGCGGAGGCTGAGAATTTGTCCTCTCATCACTCGGGCATAGTTCGGTACGGCCGAAAGCGCGACGGCGAGCACAATGTTCCATAGTCCCGGTCCTAAAGCTGCGGCAATTGCCAGAGCCAATAGAACACTCGGTACGGTCATGACAATATCGTTGATCCGCATCAGCACGTTGTCCACCCACCCTCCGCAGTAGCCTGCAGCCATGCCGACAGCGGCTCCGATGAAGCCGCCGACTATGACCGAGGCAAACCCGATGAACAGCGATTCCCGCGCGCCGTAAATAACAAGACTAAGCACATCCCGACCGAAATAGTCGGTTCCCAGCCAGTGTGCCGAACCGGGAGGCAGCAGCAGCTGATCCGCCTGCATATCTGTCGGCGCGTATTTGGCGAACCATCCCGGGGCGATCGCAAATAAGAGCAATACAAATACGATAAGAGACGCTGCATACAAAATGGCTTGCGAAGGAACGAACTTCAGCGGCAATCGCCTGCGAAGCCTGGCGGCGCTTATAGCCTGCCATACCGGTTTGACGGCGGTAACTTCCCTCATCCATGTCCCCTCCTTGCTTCTTAGTAAGAACGCTGACGTCTGATTCTGGGATCGATATACGCGTATGAAATATCAACCCATGTATTGACAAGCACATAAATAATGGCGGTAAACAAAACCACGCCCTGCACGACCGGCAAATCTTTGGCCATAATCGCGTCGGCGATAATACGCCCGATGCCTTGACGCGAGAACACCGTCTCGATGACAACCGTGCCCGCAAGCATCTCGCCGATCAGCAAGCCGAGCATCGTGACGGCCGGAATGAGCGCATTGCGCAGCGCATGCCGGTACATAACAGTCCGTTCCTGCAGCCCTTTGGCCCGCAGCGTCGTGATGAACGGCTCGCCAAGCACCTCAAGCATCGAATTCCGCACCATGCGGACAATGAAGCCTGCGCCCAGCATACCGAGCGTTAACGCCGGTAGAACGAGCGTCGCCAGTCCGTCCGACCCCATCGCCGGCAACCAGCCCAGATAGACGGAGAATACCAAGATGAGCAGAATACCCGACCAGAACGTCGGCATGGAGATGCCGAACAAGCCGACGATTCTTGCCAAGATATCGATCCACCCATTGCGGTGTATGGCCGACAGTACCCCGAGCACGACGCCCACAACGACAGCTACAGCCGATGCCGCCGTCGCAAGTCCAAGCGTAGCCGGGAAATGTTTGAGGATTTTCGGCAGGACGGGCTCTGAATTCATGAGCGATTGGCCGAAATCGCCGCTGAGCACATGCAGGAAATAGTTCAGAAACTGCTCGTGAAACGGCCGGTCAACACCTAACTGGTGCCGCAAATTGGCCACCGCCTCCGGACTCATGGCGCTCGGATCGATCATATTCATCACAACGTCGCCTGGCAGCACATAGAGAACGCAGAATACAAGAACCGATGAGCCCGCAATGACGCCCAAAGAGCTGATTAACCGGATGGCAATCGATATGCCCATCTTGCTGCTCCCTCCTTACTTGGTGGAAATAGAAACGTCATTAAAGAGCGGATAACCCAATGCGTCGAATTTGATGCCGGATATGCTCTTCGACGCCGCCACTGTGTATGGGAAAATATACACCGGCAGAATGACGGCATTATCGATGATATAGCGCTGTACCTGCTTATAAATGTCTTTGCGCTTCGCTTCGTCCGTCTCGACGACACCTTGCTCCAGCAGCTTGTCGATCGCCGGATCCGACAGATGGGACAGTGAAGGGCGGGCATTCGGAGCTGTTGTGTGGTAAAAGGAGTTGAGGGCTACCGGATCCGAGTTGACTTGGCTGTTGCCGTAGAGATCATAAGCTTGCTGCGTATAGATGACCGTCTGTACGTCCTTGGTAATCTCCACTTCGACGGCGATGCCGACTTTCTTCAACTGCTGCTGGACGATGGCTGCAATGTCATTCCGTTTCTCACGGTTCGGCGAGCCGTCGACATAGCGCAGAGTGAGCTTTTTCCCGTCTTTTTCACGAATCCCGTCCGCACCTTTGGTGTAGCCGAGCTCGTCGAGCAGCCGGTTCGCTTTGTCCGGATCAGCTTTAACGCCGTTCTCAAGCGCAGCGTCATAACCGAACATATTCGGGGCAAGCGGCGACCATGCCCGTTGGTATGTGCCCAGATAGAGCGTTTTGACAATCGCATCGAGATCTACTGCAGCTTGAACGGCCTGCCTTGCTTTGACATCATTCCAAGGGGCCCTGCTCTGATTGAAGAACAGCGTATAAGGCAATCCGCCCGTATTGACCTGCAGCAGCTGCAGCTTCGCGTCATTTTTTAACGCAACGGCATTCTGCGGAGGAACCGTTTCGGCTGCGAGCACCTGGCCGCTTTGCGCGCTGCCGATGCGTGTCGCCTCTTCGGGGACGATCTTGAACACGATGCCGTCCAGATAAGGCTTTCCTTGGTTCTCGACCAAAGCAGGCGCCCAGCTGTAATCCGGGTTGCGCTCGACTTTAATTTCGGCATTGTCGTTCCATTTCACGAACTTGTACGGGCCTGAGCCGACGGGATTTTTGCCGAACTGGTCACCGTATTTCTTGGCCGCCGTCGGGGATACGATGCCCAGCATCGCTTGGCTCAAATTGCCCAGAAACGCGACGGAAGGCGTCTCCAGATTCAGTTTGATCGTGTACTCGTCAATAACTTCCGACGATTTGTAAGGCTTCAGCAGTGCCGTAGCGTTGGCAGCCTTCGTCGCCGGATCCAGAATTCGATCGAAGCTGTATTTGACCGCCTCGGCATTGAGCGGCGTGCCGTCATGAAATTTCACGTCCTTGCGCAGCTTGAACGTGTAGCTCTTGCCGTCGGGCGATATCGTCCATTCGGTTGCCAGCCACGGCTTGATCGAATTGTCCGGCAGCTGCACCACGAGGCTGTCGTATAACGTCCGGAACACGCGAACGGCTACAGCCAAGCCGCTTCGATGCGGATCCAGTGAATCCGGCGACGTCGCGAGCGCATAAGAGAGTTCGCCGCCAACCGCAGGCTGCGCGTTCGCCTTGGACGTCGTTTGGGGCGCTGGCACATTCGCCCCTTTTGTGGAGCCGGCCTCGGCGCAAGCGCCCAGCACGAATACGGCTGCCGACAGACTAGCTAGTAAGGAAATCCATCGCTGTTTCTTCACAATCGTTTCACGCTCCATATGACGAATAATGCGTTCATTGTCCTGCGCAGCCGCTTATCCAATCGAATGCGGCTGCTTGGCTTTGCCGGAGCTCCATACCTTGCTCGGAATTTCCCGGCGCAGCACCGGAGCAACTTCGGAAGCAAACCATTCTGCTTGCTCCCGCTGCTCCGTTTCGCTAAGTCCGTCGACGCTGATGGACAGCACTTCATGTCCGAAAGCCTCATGATATTTCATAATTTTCTCGATGACACGATCCGGACTTCCAATCAGCAGGGGACCATTCTCCAAATTGTCCTCCAGGCTTTGGAAAGGCGACTGATTATGCTTGGCTGACTCCGTCGAATGAAAAGCTTCATAGTACGGACGATAGCGTCCGATCGCCTCTTCCGTCGTTCTTCCCAGATACAAACTCCCGGCTCCGGCGCCTACGACAGCATCCTGCGGATCGCGACCGTAATACGCCCATCTTTCCCGGTAGTGGTCGATTAACGCCTTATATTTCGCAAGCGGATGAAACGTATTCGAGGAAAAGATCGGCTCGCCGTATTTGGCGGCCAGCTCCGTAGAAAGCGTGCTCGACGCACTGCCGTGCCAAACCGGAATCGGCTGCTGCAGCGGTCTGGGCAGGACGGTAACGTCCTGCAAGGGCGGGCGGTATTTCCCTGTCCATGTGACGTTCTCCTCCCGCCATAGACGCCTTAATAAGGCATATCGCTCAGCGAGCGATTCCCACTGCTCCTCTTCTTTAATCCCGAAGAGCGGGTAATGACGGGGATCGTTGCCTTTACCGATAATGAGCTCGAGCCGCCCGCCCGAGAGATGATCGAGCGTTGCATAATCCTCGGCGACCCGCACAGGATCCAGTACGCTGAGCACGGCAACCGTGGTGAGCAGCTTGATCCGCGAAGTTTTGGCGGCAATGGCCGTCAGGAGAACCGCCGGCGAAGAAGACAGGAATGGCGGTCCATGCCTCTCGCCAATCCCATAAGCATCGAAGCCCAGCTCCTCGGCAAGCACCGCCTGCCCTAGAATATTCTGAAATTTCTGCTGGGCGGTGAACGATTCTCCGGTTACGGCGTTGCGCGTATTCATCGCCAAGCTGAAGAGGGCGAATTTCATAGACTTGCACCTTCGCGCCGATCCGCCTCGAACTTCGCCGGATTGACGATTTTGCGCAGCAGGTACATCGTGCCGTCACCATTGCCCCGGTCAATGGCGTCAATGCGCTCATAGCCTTTGCTTTCATACATATCGAGCAGCCAAGGGTGCTTCTCAGCCGTGGCTAACGTTACTGCCGAAGCTCCCAAGCGTTCGTTGATGACATGCTCCTCCACCCAAGCGAGCAGTTTCGTCCCCAAGCCCTGACCTTGTTCATCGGGATGTACCGCGAACCATTTGAGGAACGGGTATGTGCTGTCCCAGCGTTTCGTATTGTCCCTGCTCAACGTTAGCGTCGCTGCGATGATCCCGTTCCTCTCCAGCACATAGCAATCGTTATTCGCAATGTTTTCTTGTATCAAAGCCAGATCGGCATGTGCCGCCGGCCATTTGAGCTCCAGCTCCCGAATCGTTGCATAAGCTTCATAGACTACCTCCACGAGGCGCTCGGCATCCTCGGGTACGGCTAGGCGATAGATGTCGCTCAATGAGAACTCACCTCTTGTCCGGACTGAGCGGCCAAGGAACGCTTGATGCGCTCAATCTGATTGAGATGCGTGTTCACATGCTTGACGAAGCCTTTCACAATGTCCGTAATGCGGACGGTATCGCCTTTGGCGTTAATCGCCGATCTCTCCCAGTCTTCGGCGCTCAACCTTCCCAACAGCAGGCTATTGTAGCGCAGCAGCTGCGCGAATGCGGTTAGAATATCGGCGGCATTGCCGTCGTTCGCCTTCTGTCCGCTAACCCAAGCGTCTTGATCGAAAGCCGGCAGGCGAACTGTCGTACCTGCCAGAATATCGCGAATGCGGAACGAGATGACGATGCTGTGATCAGCCAGATGCGCCAGCACCTCCGTTACGCTCCAGGAAGCAGGCGCCCCCTTCCACGTTAATTGTTGGGAATCCAAGCCATCTACCGCCTGAACCAACAAGTCGTGGGTGTCCAAAAATGCCTGAATATCGTTACTGCTCAACGGAATTCCTCCTATGATGCAGCGGTTTATACCGCCGCTTCGATTTCATTCAGCGCTTCCTTCAGTTGTTCGAACGAGCGCAGGCGTTTGCCGGCATCCTCGATGCGTGTCGTTACAATGAATTCATGTACGCCCGTTTGTTCTTGTAAGGAGAGCAGCTCTTTGCGCACGGTCTCCTTGGAGCCTCGCGTGACCACCGTTTCCTTCTCTTCGATCGTGTAAGGCTCGTTAGCCTGCCTGCCGAATTCTTCAGCCTGCGCGAGCGTGCCGACGGTTACCTTCTTCCCGCTGGACAAGTACACTTTATATTGCTTCTTCTCACCGACGAGCGCTTCCGCTTCCTGATCGGTATCCGCCACGATGACGGAAAGCGCAAGCAGTGCTTGCGGCGATCTGCCGTAAACAGGTTGGAATTGGGAGCGATACGTTCGGATCGCCTCGACGGCCGTCTCTTTATCCCCATTGATCGATAAGGAGAACACATAAGCAAGGCCGAGCGAAGCGGCAAGCTTGGCGCTGTCCAGGCTGGCACCCAGCAGAAACAGATCGGCCGGGACGGCTGCATGCGGAGTCGCTTTGAGCCCTGCGAGCGCCTCATCCTCGGGTGCCCGGTTGTTCACATAAGCCTCCAGTTGGGCGAGCTTCTCCGTCAGCGATTTGGCGCTTGCATGACCTTCCTGCAGCGCCTGCGTGCTGCGGGGCAATCCGCCAGGAGCACGGCCGACGCCAAGATCGACTCGGCCGGGCGCCAGCGACGCGAGCACGTTGAAATTTTCCGCTACTTTATAAGGGCTATAGTGCTGCAGCATAATGCCTCCGGAACCGATCCGGATGCGCTCCGTTCTGGCAAGCAAGTAGGCGATCAGCACTTCCGGCGAGGAGCCGGCGAGTAATTCGGAGTCATGATGCTCCGATACCCAGAACCGGTGATAGCCCAGCTCTTCGGCCTTCTGCGCCAACTGCACCGTCTGTGCGAGCGCCTCGGCTGCCGTTGTTCCCGGGTAGATCGGGCTTTGGTCCAAAATGCTTATGGCAAGCTTCAAGATTCGTTACCTCCTAGATGGAATATGACAGCTCCGGCCTGATACGCCGCAGGAACTGCTGGGTTCGCTCTTCTTTGGGTCTGTTGAACACATCGGTCGGCTTGCCCTGTTCGACGATCGCGCCTTCGTCCATGAACACGACATGACTGGCGACATCCTGCGCGAACGTCATCTCATGTGTGACGATAATCATCGTGATGCCTTCCTTCGCGATTTTACGGATGACGGCCAGCACTTCGCCCACGAGTTCGGGATCAAGCGCAGACGTCGGCTCGTCAAAGAGGATCACCTCCGGGTTCATGGCCAGCGCCCGGGCTATGCCGACACGCTGCTGCTGGCCGCCCGACAGCTGAGAAGGATAGGCATCCAGCTTGCCGCCGAGACCTACTTTGTGCAGCAGCTCGGCACTGACCGCCCGCGCCTCTTCTTTGGGCATTTTCTTGACGACGACCAGCCCTTCCATTACGTTTTCCAGGGCTGTCTTGTGGCGGAACAAATGGTATTGCTGAAACACCATCGCCGTCTTTTGACGAAGCTTGTGAATCTCTTTCTTGCCGGCTTTTTTGCAATCCACCTGCAGATCGTCAATGGCGATGAATCCGTCACTCGGCTTCTCCAGGAAATTAATGCAGCGCAGCAAGGTTGTTTTGCCAGATCCGCTCGGTCCGAGGATGGCGACGACTTCGCCTTTGTTGACCGTAAGATCGATGCTCCTGAGCACTTGATGCCGTCCGAACGATTTGGACACCTTAGACAATTGAATCATGGCGTGGCGCACCCCCTGGCATCTCCATAACTTATAATTCCAATGTAAATACTATGAATTAAACTTAAACTAACCTTATCATTCTCCGGCCGGATCGTCTAATAGACTTCTTCTATTCATCTATTGAATTTTCTAATTCAAGGCACCTTCGCTTATGCAAAGGCAAACGCTCGCTCCCTAGCTTGCACAATGCTGGTCGTCACGAATCTGGGATATGCCCTTTATGCCCTTTAGCGGATATGCCCCGATCAACCCCCTCATCGTAAATTCTATATGAATTTTCGAATAGAATCGGCGGTTTTGCCGGCATTTCAGGAATTCTATATGATTATTCATATAGAATTCTTCAATTTCGCCGATATCGCGGGAATTGTATATGATTTTTCATACAGAATTGAATCCTCTTCTACTCGTTCGTTTACACCACACCGCTCCGGTTATAAACATTCAACCTTTTCTCCAGCAGCCCGGAAGCCCGCTCTGCCACAATCGTCAAAATCCAATAAATAACCGCTGCGGCAATATAAGCTTCGAGGTATTTCCAATTCCTCATCGCCACGATGTGCGCCGTGCCTGTCAGCTCCTGCAAAGAGATCATGAAAGCAAGCGAAGAACCGTGCAGCAGCCCGATGAACTTGCTCAGCAAATTCGGCACGCTGACCATTAACGCCTGCGGGATCACGATGCGCCGCATCCCCTGCCATGTCGTCATGCCGACCGAGTACGCCGCCTCCAGCTGGCCTCTGCTCACCGCCAATATGCCCGAACGGATCGTCTCCGACATATAAGCCCCGATATTTAACGTGAACGCTACGAAAATGAACGAGATGAGCGGAATGGCCTTGGAGCGTATGCTCCAGCCGTAATGAACGGCCAGATGATCGAACATCATCGGCAGCGCGAAATAAACCAGCATAATATGCAGCAGCAGCGGCGTCCCCCGAAAGAATGACACGTAAAATTGAGCAATCCGATGCACGTATTTGACTCGGTACATGCGTACAAAGGCAACGGCAGCCCCCACGATGAAGCCGGTAAAAAGCGGAACGATCGAGAGGACGAGCGTCAGCGGGAGCGCTTTGAGCATAGCCCGGAAAGCTTCCGCCATAAAACTGAAATCGATATGGATACGGATTCCTCCTTCCTTTTTATGTGGCCGTAACCGCTAATTCGTAAACGTGCTGCCTGCGCTCGATCAACCGGTAGACGTGTTCGAACAGGAGCACGATGGCGTAATAAATGATGGACAGGGCGATCCAAATTTCGAGAAAGTGATACGTCGTTCCAAGCATTTCCGCACGTCCCACAAGGTCCATAACGCCCAGCGTATATGCCAGTGAAGTATCCTTAAGCGTGCCAATGATAAGATTCGCCACGTTCGGAAGCGCGACTCTCCATGCCTGCGGCAGCACAATGCGAGTAAGTACGTCATATCCGCCCATGCCGACGGCGTAGCCTGCTTCCGCCTGCCCCCGGTCAACGGCGTTCACCGCCGACCGTACGATTTCGGAGAAGTAAGCGGCAAAATGCAGCGAATAGGTCAGGATGACGAACACCAGCGGGGGGAGATCGCTAATGTCGATATGTATCGCTTTGAGCAGCTCCGGGAGCCCGTAATAGACGAGAAACATCTGAATGAGGATCGGCGTTCCCCGGGTATATGAAAGAAATAAAATAACGAAACCCTTCAGTACCGGGATCTTATACAGCCTTGGCAATGCCATCAAGAGACCTATGACAACGCCAACTACGACCGAGGCAAGCACAATGAACAGCGTAACATGCAAGTAAGACAACAACTTGGGCAAATAGATCCAGATTAATGTAAAATCAAACGGTTTTCCCATAGGACACCTAGCGCCTTTCCTTCTCCTTCTCCATTCAGCCGCCTATTCGGTTACTGTGAAATCTTCCCCCAGCCATTGCTTGCTCAGCTTAGCCAGTGTGCCGTCTTTCTTAATTTGCCTGATCGCTTCATCAATCTTGCTTTTCAAATCGCTCTCGTCTTTGCGCAGCACGTAATAAATTTTGGACGTATAGAGCACGGGACCTACCACTTTCTGCTGGGCGTCCGCATCCTTGTTGCGTCCGGTAACCTGGAACGGAGTGGAGATCGTGGCGTCAACCCGACCTGTTTTCAGCTGATTGATCACGTCGTTCGTTCCTCCGCTGCCTGAGAAGACGAGCTCGAACGGGTTGCCGTTCTTCTTGTTGTAATCCTGAAGCCATACGGCGCCATTGCTGCCTGGGGAAGTAATAACTTTCTTGCCTTTTAAGTCGTCGATCGAGTTCACCGTACTGTTGTCTTTGTTGACCACCACTTTACTTGGCCAAATGTTGTAAGCTTCATCGTTAAAAAGAAACTTAGCCTGACGCTCGCTGTTCACCTCATACTGATTGACTGCCAGATCCACTTTGCCCGCTTCAAGGCTCAGCAAAATATTCGCGAATTCCATCGTCTTGAACTCGAACTCATAATCGGGCAGCCTCTTGTCAATCTCCTTCGTCAGCTCCACATCGTAGCCCGTCAAATTGCCTTTATCGTCAAGGAAGGTTACGTCTTTGAACGTACCGCTTGTGCCGACGATGATCTTTTTCGCTTTTTGCGGCGCTGACGTTGCTGCAGGCGCTGCAGCTGCGGGTGCTGCCGAAGCCGAAGCCGCTTTGGAGGCATCGGCCGGTTGTGCGGCTTTTTGGGCGGCACCGCAGCCGGCGAAAACCACAGCGGAAGTTGCTATTAATACTGTAGCTTGTAGACGTTTCATGGTAAGTTTCTCCTCCTGGTACATAGTTAATTGGTAATCAGAGCAAGCCGGTACGCTTCAACGACGGTGCGATGATCGGCGGCGAGGAAGTCGAATCTCGTCTCGCGCTCGAAGCCGAGCTTCCTGTACAGCCTGACGGCATCAGGCATGCGCCCGGACGTATGTAATCCCAGATAACGCGAGTCTGCCTCTCTCGCCCGCTGTGCGCATGCGCCGATCAATGCGGTAGCCACGCCTTGGCCTCTGGCAGAGGGATGTACGCCGAGAAGCCGGATTTCCGGGTAGGGGATCGTCTCCTGCAGCTTCTCGTACAGTCCCGCTTGCGGCGGGTAATACAGAACGGCGCCTGCAAGCTTAGTCCCATGGAAGGCAACGATGCGCTGCACCTCGTCTCCCTTGCGGTCCCACTGCGCATTGATGTTACTGATATATTGCTCCCAGAACGGCTGGCCGAAGCTTATTTCGTACTGCCGGTAAGCCTCTAATGTCAAAGCTACGGCAGCATCCCGTTCTTCCGGGCGGGCATCCCGCACAAGCACACGAACCCCTGTCGCCATATTATTCGCTCCTTACCGCATCCAGCTTGCGTGCATGCCGGTTCACGGGAACGGGTAACCCCAGATGGCCTCGTAGCGTTTGACTCTCATACGCCGTGCGGAACAGCCCTCTCGCCTGCAGTACAGGCACAACCAGATCTACGAAGTCAGCCAATCCGTTCGGTACGACTGTGCGCACATTAAAGCCGTCCGCAGCGCCGCCTTCGAACCATTGCTGAATAAGATCCGCCACCTGTTCCGGCGTGCCGATGAAATTGCTCCTCGGCGTCGCTGCACGCAGCGCCACCTGGCGCAGCGTCAGGCCCCGCTCTTTGGCATCCCTCTTGATCCGGTCTGTCGTGCTGCGGAAGCTGTTGCTGCCGAAGTCGCCAAGCTCGGGGAATGGCTCATCCAACGGGTACTGTGAGAAATCGTGATGCTCGAAGTACCGCCCCAAATAGTTCAGCGCCTGATCGATCGTCACCAATTCTGCAATTTCCTGATATTTGCGCTCGGCTTCCTCCGCCGTCCTGCCGACAATCGGACCGATGCCCGGAAATATGAGCACCTCGTCGGGGTTTCGGCCGTATGCGGCTGCCCGTGACTTGACATCCTGATAAAATTGCCGCGCTTCCTCAAAGGTTTCATGCCCCGTGTAGACGGCATCGGCTGACTTGGCGGCCAAATTTCTGCCGGACTCTGATGATCCTGCCTGGAATATGACCGGATAGCCTTGTTGGGACCGGCTGACGTTAAGCGGACCCTGCACGGCAAAATGCTTTCCTTGGTGATGCAGCGTGTGCAGCTTCTCCGGGTCGAAGAACACTCCGCTCGCTTTGTCGCGAACGAAGGCATCGTCCTCCCAGGAGTCCCATAGCCCCCGGACGACCTCTAGATGCTCTTCGGCAATCTCATAGCGCAGCGAATGGTCGGGATGCTCGCCTTTGCCGAAGTTGCGCGCAGAGCCCTCCAGCGGGGATGTCACCACATTCCAGCCGGCTCTTCCGCTGCTAAGGTGGTCCAGCGAAGCGAACTGCCTTGCTACAGTGAACGGCTCGCTGTAAGATGTCGACAGCGTAGCTACAAGTCCGATATGCGAGGTAGCATCGCTTAATGCGGACAGCAAGGTCAGCGGTTCGAAACGGTTCAAGAAATGCGGATTGGATTTCTCATTAATGAACAATCCGTCGGCGATGAACAGGAGATCGAATTTCCCCTCCTCCGCTTTGCGCGCCTGTTCTTTGTAAAACGCCAGACTCACGCTCGCATCCGTCGGTACTTCGGGGTGCCGCCAGAAGGAAATGCTGTTCCCAACCCCATTCAAATTAGCGCCTAGCTTTAATTGTCTCTTTGCCATGTGTGCCTCCTTAATTAACCTTTTATACCGATGTGTATTGTCGGAATTAAATTGCGTACTCTCACTATATACCGATTTCTACCTCCAGCGTATATCGTAATTTTCTATTCATCGATATAAAAGTTCTATCGTGGCATCAACTGCGGCCTACCTGCCGTTCGCTCCCGGCAGGTCAACATAACAGCCCGGTTGCCGCGGTTAGCCGCTCGCTCCCTGCGGGTGCCATCCGCCCGCTCCTCGGCGAGCAACGGACACAGCGGACCTTATTCCGCGAATTCGGGCCGGCGCGGAATTCTAACGGACACC
>NZ_JARADB010000003.1:479209-1125942 GCF_028765165.1 Paenibacillus sp. MAHUQ-63
CGGCGACGCTATTTGGCGTCATCGGGCATGAATTTGCCTCGAAACCGGCAAATAAGGGCACCCGTGTCCGTTAGAATCGCGTCGCGCCGATTTGCGCGCAATTAGCGGCCGTGGTGTCCGTTAGCGCGGGCGGCGGCGGGGAACGGCCCCCGTGCGGGCGGCGCCAACAACGCAGCGACTCCCTGTGGCCGCTCGCTCCCAGTCCGCACGGCCACAGCTGCCATCCGCCCGCTCCTCGGCGAGCAACGGACACAGCGGACCTTATTCCGCGAATTCGGGCCGGCGCGGAATTCTAACGGACACCGGCGACGCTATTTGGCGTCATCGGGCATGAATTTGCCTCGAAACCGGCAAATAAGGGCACCCGTGTCCGTTAGAATCGCGTCGCGCCGATTTGCGCGCAATTAGCGGCCGTGGTGTCCGTTAGCGCGCAGCGCTCGCCCAGCCCCTCCAGCACGAGCGTCCACCGGCACGCTCTCCCGCCTTCGCGCCCCTCCAGCACGAGCGCCCGCCGGCACGCTCTCCCCGCCTTCGCGCGCAGCGTCACTCGCGGCAGGCACCACCGCCCCCGCGCAAACAAAAACCCCAGCCACAAACATGGCTGGGGATCCTTCTACGCGTATGTACGGCGAATGCGCTCCGCGATCCAGTGGTTGACTTGGAACAAGTCGGCAACAGGCTGGCGGGTAAATGGCAGAGTCGGCATATAGCCCGGAGGACCGAACTCCGGTGTGAACGTTGCGACGGGCTGCGCGGTGATAATGCTATTGCGGAACATCTCATTCCACCATGCTTCGAACTGCTGC
Source organism: Paenibacillus sp. MAHUQ-63 (assembly GCF_028765165.1). Classification (GTDB taxonomy): domain Bacteria; phylum Bacillota; class Bacilli; order Paenibacillales; family NBRC-103111; genus Paenibacillus_E. The sequence continues at coordinate 480,016 of NZ_JARADB010000003.1, forward strand.
AAATGTCCGGCAAACTCCGGAGCTGCAGGATGAGGCACCTGCGGGCCCTCCTCGAAGCCGACCCGGCCGTGAATATGCAGCGCCCGGCTCATAATCAGCGCGAGGTCCTCGCCCTGGTCGGCAAGCATCGACTCGCACACACAGGTGAAATGGCTGAAATCAGCCGTCACCTTCAGATCCGGGAACTGTCTCAGCACGCCGGCCGTCGCTCGCGGTGTGAACATGATGCGCCCGCGGTGCGTCTCATGGCCGACTTGAATGCCGGACGCTTTCTCGACACGCAGCGCATGCTCAAAAAAACGATACTGCACATCCTCGGACATATAATCTTTGCCGCTGTGACTATTAATGATAACCGGCGAGAACTGCTTGGCCCTCTCAACCTGCTCGGCAAAAGATTCCTCATTCGCCGTGAAAATTTGCGGAATGTAAGCAAGCCCAAGCTCTTCCATCAGCTCTTTGAACTCATTCTCCTGCTCAACACTTGGCAATGGCGCCTCGATGCCTTCGTAGCCGTGATCCTTCGCATGGTTCAACTGCTCGCGAAGCGAGCCGGTCATGCCCCAAAGGGCGTGAAACAAGTGTAACTTCATCAGATTCCCTCCTTTATGATCTCATGGATACTTTTCGTGCTGAAATCAGGAATTCCTCCCGCGCTCCCGTTTTTTTCCTGCTTTTTCCCAAATTAACACGAAAAAACACGTTAACGCAGCATATTGCCGCACTAGCGTGTTCATATCGCCTAGATGGAGAAGGCATATTTGCCCGCTGGAGGAATTTCCGCCAATTCGGGACGATTCTCCTTCACCAGAATGCGATCCAGAATCAACTGTTCGAAATAAGCGAACCCGCTGTCCCGCACGCGCGGGCGCGAAAGCGAAATTTTCACATCCAAGGCAATCCTGCCTTCTTCTATTAAAATGACGCGGTCCGCCAGCTGCACAGCTTCCGACACGTCATGCGTCACAAGCAATGCCGTGAACTTCTGCTGAAACCAGAGGCGCTCGATGAGCTGCTGCATCTCGATACGGGTCAGCGCATCCAGCGCGCCGAGCGGCTCATCGAGCAGCAGCAATCTCGGCTGCCCGGCCAGTGCGCGGGCCAGAGCGACGCGTTGGCGCTGCCCGCCGGACAACACCCCCGGCCATTCCTTCGCTCTGTCCGCCAGCCCCACCTGCTTAAGAACCTCCTCCGCTCTCCAGCGTGAGCCGTCTCTTACGCCTACTTGCACGTTCGCCAGTACTCGGTTCCAAGGCAGCAAGCGGGCGTCCTGAAACAGCACGCGCGTATCCGCATGAATCCCCTTCACCTGCTGTCCGTCAAGCTCGATCTGACCGCCGGACGGTTTATCCAATCCTGCGATCAGCCGCAGCAGCGTGCTTTTGCCGCATCCGCTGCGCCCGACAATCGCAATGAACTCGCCTGGCGCTGCGTCAAGCTCGATCTCGTGCAGCACCTGCTTTGCGCCAAACTGCTTCGCCGCCTGTTTCACTTGCAGCCGAAGGCCTTTAGTCTCCGTCATGGTGTCCACTCTCCTCTACGGTTTCAAGAAATTAGGATGCCACTGGAGCCAAGCGCGTTCCAACAGCTTCGCCATATAATCGGACAATTTGCCGAGCAATGCATACACAAGAATACTAAGAATCACGACGTCCATCTGCAAAAATTCCCTGGCATTCATTGCCATATAGCCAATACCCGAACTGGAGGAGATCGTCTCCGCCACGATCAGCGTGATCCACATAATGCCTAAGGAGAAGCGTATGCCCACCAAAATCGAGGGCAGCGCGCCGGGAACGATGACTTTGCGGAACAAATGGATGTGGCGCAGCCCGTAGACGCGGCCCATCTCGATGAGCCCGGGATCGACCGACCGGATGCCATGAAACGTATTGAGATAGATTGGGAAAAACACCCCAAGCGCCACGAGAAAAAGCTTGCCTTCCTCGCCGATGCCGAACCACAGAATGACCAGCGGAATCATCGCCAGATGCGGGATATTGCGCAGCATTTGGACGGAGGTATCCGTAATTTTTTCTAGGATAGGAAGAAGTCCATTGATCAGACCAAGTGCGAAGCCGATACTGCCGCCAATGGCAAAGCCGAGGAAAGCCCGCTTGGAACTGGCGCCGATATAATCGAATAGCGTCCCTTTTTCGGCCAAATGAATACCTGCTGCAAGAACAGCCGATGGCGTGGACAGAATGCGCGTGGAAATAATCCCGAATTGTCCCAACAGCTGCCATAAAGCAATCAGCACGATCGGCAGCGCCCAAGGGAGCAGCCCTTTACCCAGAGACTTTGACAGGCTGGTTGGCATCGGATGAAACCCCCTTCGCCGGCTTCGGCAGCTCCGTATTAGCAATGAGCTCACCGAACGGACTAACGTAATTGGCTGTTTCTTTCGAACGGTTCACGGCAGTCTTCAGCGGCAGATGCGGAAACAGCAGCTCCGCCGTCCGGTAAGCCTCTTCCAAGTGCGGGTAGCCGGAGAAGATGAACGTCTCGATCCCTAGATCCGCATATTCTTTCATGCGGGCGGCTACCGTTTCCGGATCGCCGACTAATGCGGTGCCCGCTCCGCCGCGAACGAGCCCGATACCGGCCCACAGATTCGGACTGACCTCCAGCTTCGTGCGGTCTCCGCCATGCAGCTCCGCCATGCGGCGCTGGCCTTCGGAGTCCATACGGGCAAATATTTGCTGCGCGGAGCGAATCGTTTCATCATCCAAATGAGATATTAACCGGTTGGCATCCGCCCACGCCTCCTCGGAAGTTTCGCGCACGATGACGTGCAGGCGGATACCGAATTTCACCGTGCGGCCGCGTTTGGCAGCGGCTTCGCGCACGGTCTTAATTTTCTCCGCCACTTGAGCCGGCGGCTCCCCCCATGTCAAATACATGTCCACATGGTCGGCCGCAACCTCAATACCTGCCGGCGACGAACCGCCGAAGTAAAGCGGAGGATATGGCGCTTGAAGCGGCGGATAGACGATTTTGCCGCCTTTGACCTGCAAATGCTCACCGGTGAAATCCACTTGCTCGCCGGCCAGCTCCTTTCGCCAGATGTGCAAGAATTCATCCGTCAACTCATAACGGGCATCGTGATCCAGGAACAAGCCGTCGCCTTCCAGCTCCTGCGCATCGCCGCCGGTCACGACATTAATTAGAAGCCGGCCGCCCGAAAGCCGGTCGAAGGTGGAGGCCATACGGGCCGAAAGCGTCGGCGACATCAAGCCCGGACGGACGGCAACGAGGAATTTCAGCCGCTCCGTTGCGGGGATCAAGGATGATGCGACAACCCAAGCATCTTCGCAGGATCTCCCCGTAGGCAGCAGAACGCCGCCGTAGCCGAGTCTGTCGGCCGCTTGCGCAATCTGCTTCATGTAGTCGTAATCGACTGCGCGCGCCCCTTTCGTAGTCCCCATGTATCTGCTGTCTCCGTGTGTCGGAATAAACCAGAATACTTCCATCTTCATCGTCTCCCTTTATCGGTATTAGTTTAAGCTCGAAACTATTTCGCAGCCGGCAATACGGCGTCTTTCACTTTGATTTCTTTCGGAATCAAGCCCAATTTGAAGAACGTATCGGCAATTTTCTGCTGCTCGGCAAGCAATGCCTCATCGATCGGTTGAATCCCGTACGTTCTCCGTTTAGCTGCACGCTCCAAGGAAGGAACGTCAATCCCCAACTGCGGCGACAACGTTTCGGCGAGCTCCTTCGGATGATCCTTGGACCAGGCGTCGACCTTGGCCAGTTGTTCCAGAATCGTTTTCACCGTATCCGGGTTGCTCTCCGCGTACGAGCGGGTGGCAAGATAAAATTCGTGGTTCGCTACGGTGTCTTTGCCGTCCGCCAAAATCTTCGCCTTCGCCGATGTTTCGGCAGCTGCGAAGAACGGATCCCAGATGACCCAAGCATCCACGCTGCCTTTCTCGAACGCAGCCCGTGCATCTGCCGGAGGAAGGAAAGCCACTTGAATGTCCTCATATTTCAAGCCCGCCTTCTCCAGCTGTTTGACTAACAGATAATGCACGTTGGAGCCTTTGTTCAGGGCGACTTTCTTCCCTTTCAGGTCGGCAACGGTTTTGATGTCGGACTTCTCCGGGATAAGGATCGCCTCGCTGGCCGGGCTCGCCGGTTCATGCCCTAAGTAAACGAGCGGCGTGCCTGCCGCCTGCGCGAATATCGGCGGCGCCTCGCCGGTATGACCGACATCGATGCTGCCGACATTCATCGCTTCGAGCAGCTGCGGTCCGCCTGGGAACTCCGTCCATTGCACGGAGATGCCCTTCTCTTTCAGCACTTTATCGAGCTCGCCGTTAGCCTTCAGGAAGTTCACCGTCCCGTATTTCTGGTAGCCGATGCGGAGCGTCGTGCTTTTACCTTTTCCTTCTTCGGCCTTCGCCGCCGCAGGTGCCTTGGAATCGGCTGAGTCTGCCGCAGGCTTGGCGCCTGACCCGCAGCCGGTTAACGCTGTAACGAGTAAAGCGGATAAGGCGAAAGTAACGAATGCATGTTTTTTCATGTGCAAAACCCCTTTTCTTTAAATGAATCTAACCAGAACAAAAAAGAGACACAGCAATCCCGTTATGGATGATTAGCCTGTGTCTCCGGTGGTCCGGTCGATACATAATTATTCTGATGTTTTTACTTGGTTTTAATTTACCAACATTCCCCTTATTCGTCAATCTATTTTTTAGGTATAACATTTTCGACTTTATTCGCCGAAATTAAACATAGGATAATTTACCCAAACGGGAAAACATGACCCCTTACAAAAAAAAAGAAAAACTTCGGAGGCTGGACAGAAATGGATTTGACGAAATTCACAAGAATCACCAGTTTGACAAGGTTGACCAAAATGACGCTTTACAAAAAACTGCTCTGCAGTTTTGTCGTTGTTTTATTGCTTCTTACGGCAATTAGCGTGTCCTCTCAATTGAGAATGAAGTCGATGAGTGCGGCAGCTAAACAAACGACCGAAAAAGGGCTTCCCTCTGTGATCCTGCTTGGCAATTTAAATTTCGATTTGAAAAGTCTCGACGATCAAATGCTGCGTCTTCAATTCAATATGGAAGATAAAACGAAGGAGAACCTAAGCGGAACCGGGATGCTGGAGGAAGAAACGACATCCTCGCCCACCGAAAGGGCACAGAGCTTATTCAATGACATTCAAAAGCAAGTCCAGCTCCTGGACGGGATTTTCCAGAGCGAGAAGGACCTTCAGATGCTGAAAGTATTCAAAGATCAATGGCAGCAATATGCAAGTGTGTTTCCGGCAACGCTCGCAGCGGCTGAGAAGCATGGCGCCGAAGGCATGGCGATGATTCAACTCGCGGACACCAATCTCGGCAGCTGTTCCTTGCTGATTGAATCGTTCACCAAACGTATTCAAGAGAATGCGGAAGGCTGGTCTGCCGAAGTCGATCAATCTTATCAAGACGGCGTGACTTGGAATATGACGCTTAGTTTGATTGCTATCGCACTGGGACTGATCATCTCGTTCCTGATCGCGCGCCACGTCTCCAAACCGATTATCTCGATGAGTGCCGCGGCGAAGCGCATTTCCGAAGGCGACCTGTCCGTTCGTTATGTGCCATTGAAAAGACAGGATGAGATCGGTGGTCTTGACGCATCCTTCGCTCAAATGACCGAGCACATGCGGACCATGATTCAAACGGTAAGCGGGCATGCCCAAAGTGTCTCCACCTCGGCAGAGCAGCTGCGCGCAAGCTCCGTCGACATGCAGGAGGTATCGGAGCAGATCACGCAGACCGTTAAAGAAGTCGCATCCGGCGCCGATCAGCAAACGTTGACGATGGAAGAAACGTCCCGCTCCATGGAAGAAGTCGGCTCCGGCATCTACCGGATGGCCGAGAGCGCCTCGTCCATCGCCGAGTCGATCGAATGGACGAAGCAGCAAGCCGAGGCCGGCGGAACGTACGTGCAGAGCACGGTGCAGCAGATGGAATCGATTCACGCGTCCGTGCACCAGACGGATCAGGTCATGACTGAGCTTGAGCGCAAATCGCAAGAAATCGGGCATATCCTGCAGTCGATTCAAGAGATCGCCCAGCAGACGAATCTACTCGCTCTCAATGCCGCTATCGAGGCGGCACGTGCCGGCGAGCAGGGGCGCGGCTTCGCCGTCGTCGCCTCCGAAGTGCGCAAGTTGGCCGAGCAATCCGGCCAATTCTCGGCTGAAATCTCCTCTCTGCTTGCGGACATCCAAACAACCGTGCACGACTCCGGCCATGCGTTAAGCCAGGTGAAAGACGAAGTGCAAACGGGCATTGAGCTCGTTCAGAAAACCGAGCAAAATTTCGGCGAAATCGTACAATCCACCAATCAGGTGGCGTCGCAAATTCAGGAGATGGCCGCAACCTCCGAGCAGATGTCGGCAGGCGCTCAGCAGATTACGGCTTCCGTCCAGCAAGTCGCGTCCATCGCCAGACAAACGGCCGATTCCTCGCAGGGCGTTTCGCAATCTGCCGTCAATCAGCTGGAAACGACCGGCGAAGTGAAAGTTGCTGCGCAGTCATTGTCCACAATGGCGGAGGAGCTGCAGGAAATTCTTTCCCGTTTCCGTATCGCCTAGCCATAAAGCTCCACGGAGCTGCGTCTTTTGTGTTGAGACGCGAGTTAGATGACTTCCCTCTGGTCCTATGGACCTAGAGGGAAGTTTTTTTGTGGTTGGCGCGGGGGTGCGGGGGCGCGGAGCGAGCGCCGCATGAAGCGTAACTGGAATTTCTCCAGTTATTTCCTCCATTTCCCCCTTCAACTGAGGCGATAACTGGAAATTCTCCTGCTAATTTCACGAGAAATTGCAGTAAGGCTCGTCAATCGCTAATTTTAGATGGAGAAATTCCTTTTATTCCGTCCAGTGGGCTGCCTGGACACTGGAATAACTGGAGTTTTTCCAGTTATTCCAGTGCGGCTAGTTGTGCAGCTTAATGTGGTGCAGATTGCTCAGCTTATGCAGCGCAGCTCAATGTGGTGCAGATACGGCCGCACCTCCCTCACCAGCAAGTTAACGGAAATACGATTCGTTATTTAGCCTCAAGAAGGAGATTTGGGGGAGGAAGCGGAAGTGTAAGACCTTATTTCGCGGTTATTCCTTCAAATTCTGCGAAAAACCGCTTAATAACGAATCGTATTTCCTCTTCATCCGCAGAATGGGTGGTTCTTGGTGAAATAGCGAACTGTATTTCCCTTTCACCGATAGGGTGTGCAACGCAACGCGGGAGCTTACGGGGCAGAAATCAAAAAAGAGCCAAGCCGTATAAACAGCTTAGCTCCTTCTTTACCGACAATTACAAAGTCCGCGCTCGTGCCTCCACCGGCTGACGCCGCTTCATATTGGCGATGGCGACGCCGAGCAGAATCAGGATGCCTCCGCCGATCTGAGCAGCGCGAATCGGATCGCCGAGCAGGAAAAAGCTGACGATAATCGCGATGAACGGCGGAATATTCATAAACATAGAGCTCGTGGACGGACCGACGACGGCGATGCCTTGGTTCCACCAGAAGCCCGCCAAACCTTGGCCGATGACGGCCACCGTAATGAGCAGCAGCCAGGTCAGCCATTGGTGACTAGAATGAAAGTTCCCTTGAAATGCCTCAACTCCGACAGCCGGCGACATCATGATGGTCCCGATCACCGTTGAATAGATGGTCACTTCATACGAGCTCATCCCCGTTGTCAGCTTCCGGATGAACAGCAAGCTGGCTGACATGCCCAGCATCGCCAACAGCAAGTAAATATCTCCTTTGGAAATCCCCAGCGATTTCCCGCCGTATAGCACGATGCACACCACACCTGCAAGCGCAACAACCGCTCCTGTAAGCTTCGTTGCGGTTACTTCTTCTTTTAGAAACAGACGGGATAACAGTGTCGTGGCAATCGGCGATAAAGCGATGATAAGTGCGGCATTACCCGCAGTTGAGTGCTGCAGCCCCGTGAAGTAGAAGAGCTGGTTGATCAGCGTGCCGAAAATACCGGCGAACAGCAGCAATCCCCACTCCCGGGAGGTCGGCCTACGTATCGATTTGTTAATTAGAGCCACGGAAATTAGAAAAAGCGACATGACGACTAAACGGGCGAATGACAAAAAAATCGGCGAGAAATCCCGCAGCAAATAGGCGCTTGCAACATAATTGAAGCCCCATAACAGCGACACTCCCCAAAGCTTCCATAGAACAGTACGGTCTGACATCTCTCTGTAGTCTCCTTGAATGGTTATCGTTCCATGTTTCTTATCATACCAAATTATAAGGGGATGGGGTATGGAAATGTGGAGATGGGTTATGGAAATGTGGAGATGGGTTAGTTATTGAAATGGAAATGTGGAGATGGGGTATTGAAATGTGGAGTTGAGTTAGTTATTGAAATGTGGAGATAGGATATTGAAATGTGGAGATAGTGTATGAAAATGTGAATCCCGCCTAACCGACCAAAGGCTGCCTCCAATTCGTCAGGAAGCAGCCTTCTTTGCTATTTTACCGCCTTGCCAAGTCTGTAATATTCATCGCATCGCGCTGCGCAATCAGGCACAATTCAGCCGCCTTGAAGGCATGCTCTTGCGTCATCGCAACTTCGGTGCGGTGGAGACAGTCCAAGATGAGCTGGCCGAAGTAAGGGAAGCCGACCTTCCCGTTCACTGCAAAATGCTGCTCCCCGTCCCGATTGACCAGGTAAACATGGTTGCTCGATTGATCGCGGGCAATGTCCACATATTTGCGAAGCTCGATATAGCCTTCGGTACCCAAGATCGTCATGCGGCCGTCTCCCCATGTGGATAGACCGTCCGGCGTCATCCAGTCTACGCGGAAGTAACCGGTAGCGCCATTGTCGCCGACAAGCGTCGCATCGCCAAAATCTTCAAATGTCGGATACTGCGGGTACTGGTAGTTGGCGACTTTGCTGTGTACGACTTGGGCATCCTTCGCACCGGTGAAGAAGAGGAACTGCTCGATCTGGTGGGAGCCGATATCGCATAGAATGCCGCCGAACTTCTCTTTCTCAAAAAACCAATCCGGTCTGCTCTTCTCATTCATCCGGTGCGGTCCGAGACCGATCACTTGCACGACGCGTCCAATCGCGCCCTGCTCGATGAGCTGCCCGGCATAAATTGCGCTCTCTACGTGCAGGCGCTCGCTGTAATAAACCGCATATTTGCGCCCGGTCTCAGCCACCTTCGCACGCGCCGCCTCCAGCTGCTCGAGCGTTGTGAACGGCGCCTTGTCCGTGAAGTAATCTTTGCCGCTATCCATAACGCGCAGCCCCAGCGGTCCGCGCTCCGAAGGAATAGCCGCAGCCGCTACAAGCTTCACCTGCTCATCCTGCAGAATCTCCTCCAGCGAGCCGGCCGCTTGAACCTCGGGATACGTGCTGACGAATTTGTCCACCTTCGCCGGATCCGGATCATACACCCATTTCAGCTGTCCTCCCGCTTCCCGCAGTCCGTTGCACATGCCATAAATATGGCCGTGATCCAAGCATGCTGCAGCAAAAACAAATTCCCCCGGCTCACAAACGGTCCTGAAATTTCCTTGTGGTGCGTAGTTCATTCCGTCACTCTTTTGCATAGTTGCTGAACTCCTCTTTTATTTGTAATTGCTGCCCGTCGTAATCGTCTGGGGCGCGAAGTTTTCGATGGATGTTGTCTTCTCATAAAAGTGTGTCGCGTTCGCCTGAACGCCGCTTCTTGTGTAGAACGCGTCTTCGCTCGTTAACGGAAGCTTCACGAGCTCCCCTGTGCTAGCGGATTTATAAATCGCTGTGATGAGTTCAAGCGTTTGGCGTCCGGCTATTCCGTCGATGAGCACAGGCACGCCTGTCTCAATCGCCGTCAGCACGTCATTGATTTGGCCGGCATGCGCTTCATAGACCACTTCCGGCAGGTTGTCATAGAAGGCCTGCAGCTCGGCCTCAAGCTCACGGTTCGGCTCCGGGAAGCCATTGGACGTCGAATTGGATGCCTTGACCTTCCATGGTGTGGATACACGCGCTTTGCTCCCTTGGAAGATGAGCTGCTGCTCTTCGCCGTGATGCACAACAGAGGAAGTCACTTGTCCCAAGGAGCCGTTCGCAAACCGCAGCATGCCGATGGACAAGTCTTCAACCTCCGCATTATCATGAGCCACATTGCTCATGAAAGCTTGAACTTCCGTAGGGCTGCCCATCATCCAGAGCAGCGCATCGATATGATGCACGGCATGATTCAACGTAGGGCCGCCGCCTTCCTTCTCCCAAGTGCCGCGCCACCACAAATCATAGTAGCAATGCCCGCGCCACCAGAAGGAGTCCACCTGCACATGCCCGATTGTACCCATCAGACCGCTATCGAGAACCGACTTCATTTTCATCATCGGCGTTTTGAAACGGTTTTGTGCCACAACCGACAGGATTTTGCCTGTTCGCTTAGCTGCCGCATTCATCTGGTCGCATTCTTCGAGCGACGAAGCCATCGGCTTCTCCACCATGACATGCGAACCCGCTTCCAGGAACTCCGTCGCTAATGCCGCATGCGTATAAGGCGGTGTGCAGATCGAAACGAGGTCGATCTCCTCCTGCAGCAGCTCCTTGTAGTCCTTGACCGCCCGTGCGGACAACTGGAACTGGTCGATGCGCTCCTGCGCCTTGTCCACATAAATATCGCTTATCGCAACAATCTGACATCGTTCAGGGAATTGCAGATATCCTTCAATATGCGCTTTGGAGATCGCGCCTGCGCCGATAATGGCTACCTTTAACATGATCTTCACACTCCATCTCTATTGGTTGCTCTAAGCATACCAAGAACGCGCTTTCATTTGTGACGCTAGTTTGCTCAAAAATACCGTTACTTTGCGGTGGGCAAATCGAAAAGCCGGCTCGGATGAGCCGGCAATGTGCGAACGGATCTGTCTATTCGTGAATGATCACTTGACCGTACTTTTTCTCGGGAAAGCCAGGAATATCGTATAACAAATAAAACCGCCCGTTCACTTCCCCGCGAAAGGAAGGTGGACTTGCCAGATACTGATCCTTGGACAGCAGCGGCAGAACGGCTATATCCACACTCATCCCGAACTTCTCCTTCATGGATAAAGCGGCAGCAAATTTGTTTTCGATGAGGATGATCCGGTCATATTTGGTGTCGTATAAACAGAACTTCATAGGATGCATTCCCCCATTACGTAATAATCCAATTGTAGTGAGAATGGACGCGCTTTCAAATGATACAATTTGTGCTTGGCTTTGATAATTTTTGTTGTCGAATATTCCAGCCCTTCCAAGGAAATGATAACCAGAACTACAAATGCAAACTACCATTGTAAAGCGGGTATGCCCAATGCTTGAACGAATTATCATCTTGCTGATCATTACAGCGCAGCTTCTGTCGGCCGATTTCGGCAAGTTGCAAAAAGCGTCGCGGCGGGAAACGATCGTCTATACCGCAGCGACGCTTGCGGCTGGCTATCTCGCCTTTCTATTTATATTCGGGAAAGACTGGTTCAATTTTAACGATTTGCTCAATCTGGTATTCTCGGCTCCGGCACATAAAATTGTCGAATACCTCAAAGCTCCATCCTAACCCCTGTCGAAGGAGTATGACATGAACAAAAAAGAGCAAATCTCTCTATGGCAGCTGATGTTTTTGTTCATCATAACGATAACCGGCTCAGCAATCGTCAATATCCCGCAGCCTATCTTGGCCGTGGCCCATAACGGAGCCTGGATTTCCCTTATCATGTCCAGCGGGTTCGGGTGGCTGGGCCTTGCTTGCATTTATTATTTGCATCGGCAATATCCGGAAATGACTTTGGTTGAATATGCAAAACAAATTCTAGGACGTCCGATAGGAACTATCATCCTCATCCCTTTCCTGTGCATGCCTCTGATCCTGCTTCCGAATATGGTCGCCGATATCGGCAATTTCTTCACATCGACGATGATGAAGGAGACGCCGGTGTATGCGTTTAATATCGTTATCGTTTTTACGGCCGCCATGACCGTGCAGGCCGGCATCGAAGTGATGGCGCGCATGTTCACTTTCCTGCTCATCGTCATGTGCATCTCGGTCGTCATTGTCTTGTTCTTGGTTTTACCGCTGTATCATCCGGAATATTTGCTTCCCGTCCTGCCCAAGGGGTGGAAGCCGGTCCTTCACGGCGTCTATATTTCGTCCAGCTTTCCCTTCGCCGATGTCATCTTTCTCTCGATGCTTCTTCCCTTCATGCGCCAAGAGAACCGCAGCCGATTCGGCAGCACGGCAGCCATTGCTTATCTGTTGGCCATTGGCAGCCTAATCGTTGTTACACTTTGCAGCACAATGGTGTTGGGGAATGTGGCAGGGCATATCAAGTTTTCCCTCTACCAACTGGCACGCATGATAAGCGTAGGGGACGTCGTAGAAAGGGTCGAAATGCTGGTCGGCATCACCTTAATTGTCGGTTCTTACATGAAGACTTCGATTATCCTGTTCAGCCTCACACTGGGAATCGCGCAACTGACAGGACTCCGCGACTACCGCATCCTGACTTATCCGGTAGCCTGGACGGCCTTCTTTCTATCTCTTACAATGTACGCCAATCAGTCCGAATTCACTGAAAATGTTTCCGTCACCCGGCCATTGATGAGCATCACGGTTTCCACCGTCCCGCTTCTCTTCCTTGCACTCGTGTCTTGTGTGAAGAACCGGTTCACCAAGCGCAGCGGGCTGGAAACCTGAGTCCATCCCGACCACTACACAGCAAGAGAGGGACCTAAGATGAAACTGAAATTTTTCAATCAGAGAAGGTCATACACCTCGTCCCAATCCAATCAAGCGGCAATGGAACCGGCACAAGAAAGTAACGGTATCATGCCATCCATTTCCAAAAATTTGGATTTAAATCGAAAAAAAGTGGAGGAATATTTCCTCAATTGTTATGACCTCGTTTATCATACCTGGAGCTATGGACCCAATTTGGCTTATACCGCTTTGTCCGTCTATTTGGGAACGCTGGTTCAAAATAAGCAAGTCAATTATATGAAAGAGTCTCTTCAGGATCTTGTCGATCACGAAATCGGACCGGCGGATACGGTAACTCCTGAGCAGATCATGCATTTCTTCAATCGTAATGGGGTTTCCGCGCAAAGCGCTTCCGTACTTGAGCATTTCGACGATGCCGTCAGCCGGATTCTAAGCGGGAATATTATCATCTTCTTCGATCAATGGGACAAGGCGCTGAGTTATGAAGCGCTTGGACTAACGTCCAGACAAATTACGGAGCCCGTCACCGAACCGGTCGTACAGGGACCTCATGTGAGCACCATCGAGGATCTCGATAGCAATGTCGGTCTCATTCGCAATTTGTTGAAATCTGCCAATCTCAAAGTTGAAATGTTGACGGTCGGGGCAGAGTCCAAACGGAACATCGCTTACTGTTACTTGAACGGAGCCGTCGACCCGGAGACGTTAAGCGAATTTCAGAAGCGAATAGCGGATATCGATCAGGAGGAAATTCTGGAAACCTCCTATTTGGAGGAATGGATCGGCGAAGGCACCTTTTCTCCTTTCCCCGCCGTACGCTATACGGAACGTCCCGATACGGCCGTTGCTGCGCTGATGGACGGCAAAATCATCGTCATGGTTAACGGTACGCCAACGGTTTTAATTTGCCCCGTTACCTTTTTCGAGTTCTTCTCTTCCAGCGAAGACTATTACCATCGGTCGATCTTCTCAACCTTGATTCGTCTGATACGCGTCGTCGCTTTTCTCATCGCTTTACTGCTGCCAAGTACGTATATCGCGCTGTCTACTTTTCATTCCGAATTAATTCCGACGGTGCTTCTGCTCGCTATCTTGGATACCAGAGAAGGCATTCCCTTCCCTGCCTTTATCGAGGCGCTCCTGATGGAATTTTTCTTCGAGCTGCTGCGGGAAGCCGGTATCCGCCTGCCGCGGCCGATCGGCTCGGCCGTCAGCATCGTCGGGGCGCTTGTTATCGGGCAGGCTGCGATTCAAGCCAAAATCGCCTCGCCCGTCATGGTCATCATCGTGTCCTTAACCGGCATCGCTTCTTTCGCTCTGCCGCAATACAACATGGGCATCGCCCTGCGCATTCTGCGGTTCCCGTTAATGGTTCTCGCCGTTACCTTAGGCGGCTTTGGGGTCATGGCCGGCATCTTGTGGATACTGCTCCATCTATGCTGTTTACGTTCCCTGGGGCAGCCTTATTTCACCCCTATTGCCCCGCTGCGAGTCGAGCAATGGCGGGATGTTTTCATCCGTATTCCCCGCAAAATGCTCCTTCACAACCCGCGCAACCGGCACCTTCATAAGAAAAACGGGGAAAGGGGGAAAGGCCGATGAAATCTTGTATCGCGGTGATGACCTGCCTGTCGCTGCTGTTCCTGTTAACCGGCTGCTGGAATAAAGCGGAATTGACGGAATTCGGCTTTGTCCAAGCCGTTGCCGTTGATCTGAGCAAAGAAGGGAAGATCGAGCTGACCACCCATTTCTATTTGCCCTCCGGCGGTGAAGCGGTGAGTAATACACCGCCAAGACAAAGAGGGGTGAGCATTCAGACGGTAGGCGATACTGCCTTCGAGGCGGTCCGCGATATTCCGATTCATTTCGGGCGCAAGGCCAAATGGGACCATTTCCGGGCCATCCTGTTCGGAGAAGAATTTGCCAAAGAGAAAGGCATTACGGAAGTAATGGATTACTTCATGCGCGACCACGAGCCCAGAGAAACGGTATTTGTCCTCATTGCCAAAGGTCCGGCCAAGGAAGTGCTCAATATAAAGCCGTTTATCGAAAGCACGATCGGCCAGCAAATCCGGCGCATGGTCGATTCCGCCGCCCATTATTCCGCCAAAACTACCCGAGTGCCGCTGCTGGATCTGGCCAATCAATTAAAAAGCGAAACAGGTGTCGCCATGCTGCCCTTAATTCAAATTAATAATAAACCCAACATCGCGTCCGTCGCCGGAATTGCGGCAATTAAAGATGAGAAAATGACGAATCAGTTCATGACTCCTGCCGATGTCGAATCGCTCCTGATGATGCTGAATAAATATCAAAGCGGGGTTATCGAATATCCTTGCGGAGAGCCGGAAAATAACATACACGAGGCGCTTGAGGTTATTGCCTTGAATGGAAAAGTGACGCCGCAGGTCAAAGGGGACAAAGTGCTCTCCCGAGTTTCCATTAAGATTAAGGGGTCTCTGGGAGAAATCAGATGCTCGCCTATGGCAACCAAAGAAGACGGCCGACGATTGGAGCAACGGATCAGCGACTATGTGGAGAATAACTTGCGCAAGACGATTACGGATTTGCAAAAGGCCAAACTCGATTTGATCGGAATCGGGAACAAGATATACAGAAAAGATCCCGCCGTATGGTTTAAACTGAAGCCGGATTGGGAGGAGCATTTCGCGAAAAGCCGGTTCGACATCCAGGTGAAGGTACAGGTCACGAACTCCGGCCAAGATGCGGGTAAGCCATTTTCCAAGGAATGAGGGCGGACGGCGAAAAAAGAGAGGCCCCTAAGCCAAGAAATGGCTAGGGGCCGAATCTTACACAACGCGAATGCCCGCTGCGGCCTTGGAGAAATCGTTACCTTCCATGCTGCTCATCGAAGCATCGACGTCCCGCAGCACTAAATACGTGCCGGTCCCAGCCAAAGCTCTCGTTCTTTCGAGCACGAAGCCTTGAACATGATGCAGCTCCATCACGGACAGATCTTCATTAGCGGCTTTCCCCTTGAACCCTTGGACGTGCAGGTCCTCCAGGTGTTCACCGTACAAGGCATTGGACCAATTGACATTGCGGTCATCTCCCCACTTCACTTCCACATCGCTAAGTACGACGTCCTGCGCATGCCGGAGGAAGATCGCCGGAATAGGATGCGGGAACACCCCGCGCGCAGATGGCTGCGTATCGAACACACCACCGGTATAGCCGCTGAGCTTGCGCAAGGTCGTCTTCACATTGCGGAGCGAAATCCCCTCAATGACGTTATCTTCGGACCCTTCGATGTAGATGCACCCTTCCGCTTCGGCAAGCACCTGATCGAAGCGAATGTTGCGAATTTTCCCAGGCGCAGGCGCGTCCGGCACGTTCCTCCGCTCCGCCGTCATGAAGATCGGCTCAGCCTTGCCCCACCAACGGAGCGTACGCTGAATTTCCTCCTCGTTGCTGAACAATCGGGTTTCGATCAGCAGATTGGAGAAAAGCATATTTTCTACGGTCGCCCCGTCGCGAACCCAGATCCCGACGCCACGGTTGGAATTGCGGATCACACAATTGGTCACCACGATATTGCGAATATCGGCGTGCGTTTCCGTTCCGATCTTAATCGCCGAGTCATGGGATTGCAGCGTGCAATTCGTCACCGTAATATTCTCGCAAGCACCATAACGCTCAGCGCCGTACTTGGTCGTTTTGATCACGATGCAGTCGTCGCCCGTTTCAATATGGCAATTGGAAATATGTACGTCCTTGCAGCAATCGGGGTCGATCCCGTCGTTATTCGGACCGCGGACTTGGCCGAGAATCTTCACGCCGTCGACGGTAACCTGGTTGCATCCGGTCATATGCAGCCCCCAGGAAGATGCCCGGTACAAGGTAACGTCGCGGAAGACGACATTCGTGCAGCCTTCGAAGTCGATCAGCTTCGGACGGAAGCCGCCGAGCGGCTGCAGCACATAATCGCTCACGCCATCCTCCGGCTCCAGGAATTGCTCGCCTCTGCCGTCGATCGTGCCCAGACCGGTGACACCGATATGCACCGCATGCCTCGCACATACGAGTGCCCGGCTGCCTTGTCCCTCGCTCAGTTCAAGCGCCTCCGCTCCGGACGGCAGAATGAAGTCCGCTTCCTCCATGGAGCTGACAATCCGTGCCGCCGGTGTCAGATGCAGTTCTACATAGGAGCGAAGATACAGCGTCCCCGATAGAAACTCCCCTTTCGGAACGACGACCGTCCCTCCGCCTTGTTCCGCACAATAATCAATCGCTTGCTGAATGCTCGCCGTATCTTTGGCGACGCCGTCGCCGACAGCGCCATAATCTTTAATGTTCACGATCATGCCTTACACAGTCTCCTTCCCCTATTCCCCTTCTTTGCCTGCATCGCCGATATAATACGCAAATACTTGATCGATCTGTTTGAAATATAAATATCCGTCTTCCCATGGCTGGAAATGGAGATCCATTCGCGAATCGTTCCAGTTCTCAGGCGTTCCTTTCGTATGAAGCCGCCCAGGCACAACCGGCTCTTCGACGACCTTCGGAAATTCCTGGTAGCCGAAGAGCAAATTCTCGTGCATTGCGATAATTTCATATTTGTCTCCGAAGAAAGCCCGCTCCTCTTGAAGCTGATAATGATAATAGATGTAGCTGCTCATCATTTCCGGCTTCAGGAAAGCGACCCGGCCCGCCCGGCGTTCGACCGGCTGCTCGCGCAGCCAATGTTCCGTGCTTGCCGGCTCGTTGAAGTGAAATACGTCGATCATGCCAATCCACTTGCGCGGTTCGGCTTGCCCCGGCCAGTCCTTCAAGTAGGGGGTAGCGGCTCCGGCAACCTCTTCCGGCGGCAGTTCGCCGTCTATGCATTCGTAGTAGAGGAACAGATTGTTACGCCATGAGAACGCCGCCGCCGTCATGAGCTCCCCCTTCGCTACGCGCTCTTGGGCCTGGGCGCTTGATTTCAATGCCTCCAAACCGGCCGACTCCTGATCTTGCAGCCACTCGGCCCGGTACATCATTCGCTTGATCATAAGGTAGATGCCTCCTATCCTTCCTCTTCTCGTTCTTTTCCTCTTTCTATTTCTCTTTCAGGAAACGCTGCACCTGCATAACCTCCACGCCGGCCAGCATCACGATTCCGATACCGTGGGTATCGTTCAGCAGCCACGGCAGCTCGTCCCGGTAATAACGTCCGGAGAACGAATAACCGGAGCCTCGGCATACGCCGTATACATTGCCGAACTTATCGATGCTTATTTTCGTAAGACCTTCCCAGCCTTTCATCACCGCATGGACATAAGCTTCAGGCTGGAGCAGCCAACCGTTCCGAATACCCTTGGCGAAAGCATACATAAACATGGAGGTGCAGGAAGTCTCCTCATACGAAGTCGGATCGGTCAGCACCTGATGCCATAGCCCGCCTGCCCCTTGGAGCCGCAGATAGCCCTCGCATAGCTCGCGGTAGAAAACAAGCAGAGCTTCCCTGTGCGCATGCTCTTGAGGCAGTGCGCCTAACAGCTCGGCAAGCGAGAACAGCACCCAACCGTTGCCGCGGCCCCATGGAACCAACGTCGGCCGATCGCTTTTGAAATCGTACACGTGCGACATGATCTGTTGATCCGGCATATATAAATACTCCTTATACAGGAGAATTTGTTTGACTGCGTCTTCCATGTAAGAAGCATCCTGGGCGTACGCAGAGTACCTGTATAAGAACGGAACGCTCATATACAGATCGTCGCACCACAGCGTATCTTTCATGAAATCGACGCTGCCGCGCACCCGGTAAAGGGCGCCGTTCGGCAGCCTGTCTTGGACGCGGGCGATGTACGCGGCGATTCGGGCGGCCACCTGCTCCGAACCCTCGACCTTCCCGTACTCCAGCGCAGCGAGCATCGTAGCGCCGAAGGAGCCGCAGTCATCCAAAGAATCAATCAGAGCCAGCTGATTGTTGATGCCTGCCGCGCCATACTGCTTGCCGTCCCACAGCGCATATTCGTCGAACGATGCGCTCTGCTCCACATGGCGAAGCACGTAATCGATGTAGTCTCTGCGCCCGATGGCCGCTCCCGTCTGCATCAGACCGTACAGCGTGACCCCAAGCGGGTAGTTCCATTTGGCGAACAACGTATTCTCCAAATAAGGCCTAACCCAAGTATTCGGCAGATCGGCTCTCCAATAGGTGCCCTCCCGGCCGTCGTTATAGACGCGGTTCAACACCGGGAGCTCTTCCGCAGCCGGGATGTGCTCATTAGCGAAAGTCCCCAGATACAGCCAGTTGTCCTTCAAGCCTTCAACCGGAAAAGGCGGCGTCAGAGACAGCCCCGATTCCTCTTGGGCAGGCTCCAATTCGAATCCCCATTTGCCGCCTGTACACACACTATATGCGGCGATGTCGTTATCGCCGAAGCTCAGCGGGATATCCACCTGGAATTCGGCGCTTTGAGCAGCGGCATACACTTCGGTGCCGTTGACATACAGCTTCAAGGCGCCGTCGTGCTTCCCTATCCAGCGGGCGGGCTTCTCGCGCGTTACCGTGCTGCGCGCTTTCGTCCAGGCAATGGCCGTGCGGCCGCTCTCCGCACCGAACAGCCGCGCGAACACGCCGCTTTGGCGGGCCTCCTCGCTCCAGCCAAGATTCGGCAGCCACTGGGTAAGTCCGCCTGATTCCTTTAATCCCTCGGCCAGCATCTGCTGCGCATCCGCCATCGTCGGCTCCGAGTACACCCAGCCCTCCTGGCCGTCCCGCCCCGGCGTCGGGCAGATGAAGTGCAGCGGGAAATTTTTGTACGAGCCCGTGCCGAACACACCGCCGCAGCCATTCGCCGTTTTCTCGAACTGCAGCAGGAACTCGTTCCAGCCCTTATTCATTTGCGCACGGAAGACGTTCTTCCGTTCCGGCGCCATTTCATCGGATATGTTCGAGGCAAATACGCGTACTCCGTTCACATAAATATGCGTGGGACTATAACAGCTAATGCCGAAATTAAGCTCCGCAGGCTGATCGCTCCAAAGCTTGGCCCAAGCGTACACATACTCGCCTAAGCGCATTTGGTCCCAGCGGTCCTGGAAGTCCATCACATATCTGTAATCGTGAATACGCGTGAAACCATCCTTGCTAAATAACCGATAAACATAAGGATGCGGGGGATTCGCCCCGATATAGCGCTGCGCGATCGTGCGGAGCGTCCCTTCCACATCGTGAAACTGCTTATTAAATACGGATTCATTCGGCTCAAAATACGTCATGGCAGACTTCTCCTCTCTTCTGTAAGACAAAGGCTCCCACACCTAAGCGCGGGAGCCGGTCGAGCTTTTTTTATTTGGCGGCAGCCAGACGCTTCTTGTAAGCATCCGTCAGTTCTTGGCTCATTTTCACAACATTCGCGTCCGCTTTCATCTTGTTCACGAATTCATCCCATCCGGCGATCGATTCTTTGCCCAGGATGACTTTGATTTTCATATCAAGCACTTTCTTCTGCAGCTCAGGCAAGTATTGCATAGCAGTCGGGGAGTACAGACCGATGCTGATATCCGCTTGGCTCGTTTTGGCACGCTCGTCCTGCACTTTTTTGTACAATTCTTGCGTATCTTTCTGGAAGAAGTTTTTCACTGTACTTGCGTAAGGGTCCGCTACATACACGATTTGGTTGAAATCAGGACCGCCGTCATCCGCCAATTTCTTAGAGTCAACGACTTTCACGCCGTCTTTCACGGTATGGTCAACACCTTCAATTCCATAAGTTTGGATAGCGAATACATCGTCGTTCATCCAAGTATCGACCATTTTGAGAATACGCTTCATTTTATCTTCTTTAACGGTTTTCGGAATCGCCAGTACGCCGGAGAAGCCTGGACCTTTCGGATTGTAACCGTTAATGTTCGTAGCCGGGTAGAAATCCGTCTCTTTCACTTTCGTATCGATCTTTTTGAGATCGTTCAAGTAGTCGGACACGACCGTTCCCGTTTTATCGACGAGACCGCCTGCTTTACCGGCTTTCACGATATCTTTCACTTGGCTCGGTTTCAGAGCGGCGAAATCCTCCGGAATCAATTTCTCCTGATACAGCTTAATGACGAATTCCAACGCTTTGCGCTCTTCCGGAAGGAACGATTTGAATACCATCTGGTCGTTCTGCCATTTCCAGTCTCCATTAGAGGCGGCGAAGGCGTTCTCAATTTGACCCAGTGTATCGGAAACTTTATCCCCGCCGTTCGTCGCATTAATCGCAAGACCGATCGTATCTTTCTTACCGTTCTTGTCCGGATCGTTCTCCGTGAACGCTTTGTACACTTGGTACAATTCATCCGTCGTCGTCGGCACTTTCATCCCGAGGTTATCCAGCCAGTCTTTGCGGAAAATAAAGAACGTATCGCCTTCGGTAGGACGAGGACGCGGAATGGAGTAGTTTTTGCCGTCATCCATTTTGGTCAAGTCCCAAGCGGTTTTGGAAATCTTGCTGCTCAAGTTCGGGTAATCTTTGATGTAGTCGCTGATATCCCAGAACGCTCCCTGCTGGACCATCCCGCGGAATACGGAAGTGAACGGATCGGGAATATAAATAAGCTCAGGAATGTCCCCGGATGCGAGTGTAACGTTCAATTTGTCGGGATAGCTGTTAGCCGATACCCATTGAATGTTCATTTTGGAATTCGTTGCTTTCTCGATCGCTTGCTTGATAGCGTTGTCATTTGCCGGCGGGTTAGCGCTGAGCAAAATCGTCATAATGCTGACATCGAGCGGTGAATTATCGCTGCCTGCTCCAGCCGCTGGCGTATTGTTAGATTTGGCTCCGCAAGCCGTAAGCGCCGTTGCGGCGATCAGCATGGCGCTCAACCCGAGCACAGCTTTCTTTTTGACTTGAAATGTCATTCTGATTCATCCCCTTAATCATGTTCTATAAAATGGTTCCGAGCTGTGATTCACACTTTAAGGGATGTTCCTCTTCCCGACAACCAAACTTTCTTGCAGCCCCTCGTAATCGGGGAATTATCCTTTGTTGCACGGTATTCATTCCTTGCGCAGACAGCAGAAACCGCCTACAGCGCCTGTTTTGCGGTTCGTAACAGGCTTGTAAGCGGCATTACCGGCTATTGGTCTTTCTGTATCATCTCTCGGTATTGACCTGGGGATACGCCTTCGACTTTCTTGAAAATACGGTTGAAGTACGTATTCTGGTAGCCGACTTGATCGGCAATCTCATTGATCTTCATCGTCGTCGTACGCAGCAGTTCTTTGGCCTGCGTGATGCGAAGATTGGTCAAATAATCGATGAAATTAATGCCCGACACTTGCTTGATAGCCCGGCTAAGCGTATACGGGGAAGTGTTGAAATGCTCGGCACAAGACTCCAGGGACAGATTCGTTCGGTAATTCTCCTGAATGTAGAGCATCACCTTCTCAATGAACTGCTTCATCTGGAGATCCTGCCTGCCCGCATGCTCGCGGACATAAGTGCCGACCACGCGCGTTTCCAACCACCGGAGCATCTCATGAGGCTCATTAAGCGCGTTCAACTCCTGGAACAGGTTCGCGCCTTCGAACATCGAGATCGGATTAATACCCGACTGCAGCATCGTATGCTGAATGCTTCCCAGCAATTGATTGATCCCCTGCTGAATGACAAGCTTCTTCAAGCCGGCGGACGTCAGCTCGTCCATGAATTGCCGCGCCAGCTTGAGCGCTTCCTCTTCAGAGCCGATCCGAATGGCGTGAATCAATTCTTTCTCCAGCATAAAATTATAAGGAAACGCCAGCTGGCTGGAGGTTTGGTGGAACTGCACCACATCGATGAGCTCGTTGCTGTTGTGCAGGTCCCAGTAATTCAGCAATTGTCTCGTTTCATCGAATAAATACGGCACATGGCTGATCTGGGTCGTCGTATTGCCCATCACGACGACGGCTTGCAATTTCAAAATTTTCTGGATGATCTGCAGCATCTCATCCCCGAATTCCCGCATCCACGCTTTGCTGCGCTCCGCCTCCCACTCCTGCGGCATGGTCAAGAACAACCCCAGCGAGCAATCGTGGAAGTTCAGAACATCGCACCGAATGCCCATATTCTCTCCCAATTCCGCGGCGATATTCCCTACGGCGAAGGCAACCAGCTCCTCGTCGCCCTTGGCGAACCTCGCGCCTTTCTCCCAGTTCAAGCCGCGCATCTGTACAACCATAGCCCCGATCTGCTTGTTCTCCATATCAAGGCCAAGCTGTTTGGAGCGCTCCTGAACTTCGACCTCGGTAAGCTCGAACAAATATCCCTGAACCAGCTGCATCAGGAAGCCTTCCCGCAATAGAGGAAGCTGAAGATCCAGCCTGCTCCGGAGCTTCTCGCCTTCCTTCGTCAGGGATTCCCATTTCATCTCGATCCACTCGAATTCGTTGCGGTTCCCGTCCCGGCCATGGCCTCCGCTCAGCTTGCCGAACAATCGCTCCAAGGGGGAATAGATGCGCCGCGAACCCATCCACGACAGGAGAAGCGCCAGCAGCAGGCCGCCGAGGCTGACGAAAATAATAACTTTGGAGATTAACAAAACCGGCGACGTAATACTTGATAGCGGTGCTGCCGAGAGGAACACCCACGTCGTTCCCAGCCGGGTGAATTGGCTGATGGAGACGGAATAGACCGATTTCTCATAGGAGAACAGGAAGGAATCCTCTTTGGAGCCGCGGCTCTGATATTCGTTCTCCAATGCGGCGTCGAGGTCTGTCCACTGGCCGCCTGACGAGATTTTCCACTGGTTGTCTCCGCTTAACAGCAGGATCGAACCTTCACCCAGAGGATTAAGCGTTTTCAGCTGTTCCTCCAGACGGTTTTTGTTCAGTGTTGCAATCAGCAGCCCATAAGGCTCCGTCGGTCCGCCGGGAAGCTTGTTGACCAGAGCCAGCGTCGTCCCGTTCGTATTCTTCGGTGTGCCCGGAATCCCCGCAGCATCCATCCAATAAATCGATTTGTCCCGTTTCATTAAGGCCTGATATTGATCAAGCGCTTCCTGATTCGTCTGGTAGTCGTAGCCTTCCTTATTCATAACGACCGGACGGGGACTTCCCATGTAGAGAGAAGCCCTCTCGATTAACGGACTGGAGCCTTCGATGATCAACAAGGTCCGGTACAGCTCGTGAACTTGCTCGTAATCGGCCGCGAAGCTCAAATTTTTGAGCTTGGCTCCCAGATTCGGCTCGAACGCCCAGTGCGAGAAGGTCATCTCCAGGTTGGCGAATTGCGCTTCGATATTTTTCTCCTGTTGAATAATCTTATTGTGATGCAGGCGCTGCAGCTCGCCCTCGATTTTATTCGTCACGGTCCAATATGTAACAAGCCCCATCCCGATGCCGGGAATGGCGGCAATTAACATGATCAAGACCAAACTATTCCGGTAAAAGCTTCCTCTTCGGTTCGGCAAAGCATGTCCACCTTCCATGCAGATCTCTGATGATATTCATCCATTATAACGCAATAAAAACATGATTTCGATGGAAATTTCCATCGAAACCATGCTCTCACTGCAAGCCTATCCCTTGACCGACCCTACCATCGAGCCTTTGGCAAAATGCTTTTGAAGGAACGGATATACAAACAGGATTGGAATTGTCGCGACGACAACCGCCGCCATCTTGAGCGTTTCCGCCGGAGGTGCGGCAACGAAAGCATCCTGCCCGAGGTCGCTGTTTTGCGCATTTTGCAGCATATTTTGGAGCAGCACTTGAATCGGCCATTTATCCGCCTCGTTCAAATACAACAGTGCCGAGAAGTAGGCGTTCCAGTAGCCAACCGCGTAGAACAAGCCGAACGCCGCCAAGGATGGTAACGACAGCGGCAAAATGATGCGGAAGAACGTCGTGATATCGTTGCATCCGTCAATCGCCGCCGATTCTTCCAGCTCTGCCGGGATGCCTGCGAAGAAGCTGCGCATCAGAATGACGTTCCAGCCGCTCGCCAAGGCTGGCAAAATGAGCGACCAGGTGTTGTTGATCAAATTCATGTCGCGAACGAGCAAATAGTTCGGAATGATGCCCGGGCTGAACAAAATCGTCAGCAGAATGAGCAGCGAAAACATTTTTCTTCCAGGCAGCCGTTTCCGCGAAATCGCATAAGCGAGTGCCGCCGTAACCATCAGACTTAGCGCAGTGCCGACGATTGCCAGGTAGGCGCTGTTGCCGAGGGAACGCACGAAGGCTTTGGTGCCGAGCAAGTATTTATAGGAATCCAGCGACCAGTTCTCAGGGAAGATAATGAACTTCTTCTGCAGGAACTCCGTCGGATCCGTGAACGATACAACGAAAACGTAGTAGATCGGGAAAAATGTAATCAGGGCAACCAAGGCCATGATCGTGATGTTGACTGCGTCAAAGATGCGGTCATTTGTACTTTTTTTCATATGAGAGCCTCCTTAGTAGACGCCATCTTCGCCCATTTTCTTAGCCAGTTTGTTGGAGAGAACCACCAGGATCAAGCCTACGACCGATTTGAACAAGCCCGCAGCCGTACTGTAGCTGAACTGCCCTTGCTTAATCCCGACCGTGTAGACGTACGTATCGAATACTTCTGCAACTTGGGAAACCGCACCGTTGTACATCAGGAAGATCTGCTCGAAGCCGACATCCATCATTTGACCGAGGCGCAAAATGAGCAAGACGACGATTACGCTTCGGATCGCCGGCAGCGTAATGTGCCAGATCTGACGCAGTCTGCCTGCGCCGTCCATGCGTGCAGCTTCGTATAGGCCGGGATCGATACTGGCGATCGCAGCCAGGAAGAGAATCGTTCCCCAGCCGGCTTCTTTCCAAATCGACTGCACGACGATCATGAGCCAGAACGCATTCGGATTCGTCAAGACGTCGATTTTCTCCCCGCCGAACGACTCGATCACTTTGTTGACGAGCCCGTCCCCTTTGGAGAACAGGAGGAAGGTTAAGCCCGCGATAATGACCCACGACAGAAAGTGCGGCATATAAATGATCGTTTGCACGAATTTCTTGTAGATTTCTTTGCGCAGCTCATTCAAGAACACCGCGATAAGAATCGGAAGCGGGAAATACAGAATCAAGTTCAATAAATTGATCCCCATCGTATTGCGGAAAATGATCAAGAAATCCGGATTGGAGAAAAAGCGCTCGAAATGGGCGAACCCCACCCATGGACTGTGCCACATCCCTTTGAACGGGGAATAGTTCTGAAACGCAATCACGATGCCGAACATCGGAACGTATTTGAAAATCAGGAAAAAGAGCAGCCCCGGCAAAGCCAATAAATATAAATACCGGTTTTTGAAAATTTCTTTGGCCAGGCCGCTTTTCTTGCGCTTGCCGGCCTCTCGGGCCGAAATCCCCGGAGAATGGGAGATCGTTGGCTTCACTGTGTTGTGCATTTACGGTATTCTCCTCTCGCTGTGTATGTCATCTATGCGGTGTTCCCGGTAATCGAAATATTTGCCTTCCAACAGGCCGATCAGTGTGCCGGTCACCCGCACTTCGATCCGGTTGACGCCTTGCTGCAAGCCGGGCGTATCGCCTTCCCACGTGTAAGGGGACCACGGCCTTACGCCTAATGACTTGCCGTTCACCAACACTTCCACCACATCGTGAACGTTCCAGCCGTCGAAGGCCAGCTCGTAGCGCTCCCCTGCCGGCAGAGCTTCCAGCACCCATTCGCGGCTGAAAGCAAGTGTTCCGGCCAGATAAGGATATCCCGGGTAGTAGCTGTCCGTAGAAAGGCTAGCTGCTGCGCCCGGCGCCTCCGTGACGACCGGGCTCTTCGATTCTTCATCGAGCTGTACGCCGAACGTTCCGTATAAGTAGAGCGCATCGACGACGCCTTGCCAATCTTCATTTATCTCAACATGAACCGTAAGCTCGTTCCAGCCTTGAACCAGGCTCTCCTTCAGATCGCATAAGCGGTTCGCATGATCATAAACGATTCGCTGCTTGAAATCCGTCTCGGTGTAGACGTTATCGTTAATTGCAAGCTTCCAATCGCCCAGAATGGCGGATTGATCCATCAGCAGCTCGCACTGCTCCGGTATGCGCTCCACGTAGAATCTGGCGGTATACCGGCATGGAATCGGGTACGCCAGCTTCATCTTCTTCGGCGTGCCGAAGATTTGCGCGAACGATACGGGAAGCTTGAAGCTATCCGCCAAATCGGCGCATTGATCGATGAAGGTTTTCGCCTGCACCCACTCGCCCGCGCCTTCCTGACTTCCGATCGACAGCTGGAAGTTCTCGAAGCGTACCGCATTCGGCGTCAGCGCTTGCTGCTCCCACGGGCCTTCCGCACTCACCGCAAGGCGCTCCATCGCATCAATCGGCTCTGCCGCCGGAATTGCCGCTGCTTCCTGCCTGCGCAGACGAATCATACGCGAGCCATATGGTGCAAAGCTCATCGTAAGCGTACTGCGTTCATCGCTTGTTACTACCGGTACAGGGCTGCTGCCGCCTGTTTCCAGTTCAAGCA
Source organism: Paenibacillus sp. MAHUQ-63 (assembly GCF_028765165.1). Classification (GTDB taxonomy): domain Bacteria; phylum Bacillota; class Bacilli; order Paenibacillales; family NBRC-103111; genus Paenibacillus_E. The sequence continues at coordinate 507,197 of NZ_JARADB010000003.1, forward strand.
GCTCGGCAGCTGCGTAAGTCGCAGGTCCGGCATCAGGCCAGATCTCCGATAGATCCGCTGTGATCCGGGTTTCCCACGCTTCGCCTTCCTGGTTGCTCGCGAAGACGATATACTCCGACTCGGATATATATCTGCCCTGCAGCAGGAAAGAGCGGTTGGGCCGGCTGCATTCGAGCGTAACGGCTCTGGCCAGTACGCGATCCAGCAGCGCATCCAGCTTACCGAGCGCTTCCTGCGGCGAAGCTGCGCCTTGGCGCGGGATGAAATAGGCTTCCTGCTCACCCTTGCACACATCCTGGCTGGGCAGCCCTTGTCCATGCCAGTAGCCGTTATCCGGCGCTTGCGGCAGCCCGAACGCCTTCATCGCTTCTTCCGGCACGGTATTGCCGGCTTCGATGCGCTGGCTCGGCAGCAAACCGAAGGAGATCACGGTGCCTCCGGCGGCAAGAAAACGCTGTGCCGCTTCCCAAGCCTTCTGCTCCAGGTTCGCCATCGGCGGCAGCAGCAGAACCGCATATTGCGCATCGCCGATCACGAGCTTGCCGTCCCGAATCTCCGCTTCAGCCAGCAGTTCGGGATCGAGATGATCGTAATCGCGGCGCGTCTGCAGCAGATTGACGCTCAGGGAACGCCAATCGTCCTTCAGCTGCTCCAGCTTCGCTTTCTCGACCGCGTCATCGCCGCCGTAGTCAAAATGGTGCAGCGGGTTCCCCATGTGCGTCCAGAACGTTGTCGTCGGATCCAGCATGGCGATGCGAATATCCGCGGTGCCCTGCGCCATTATATAGCTGATGCGGCCGGCATAGTCCCCGAGCTTGCGGAAGTGCGGCCAATACGGGTTCTGATAAAATTGGGATGGCGGCGCATCATGCTGCGTCAAACCGTCCACCGTATAGAAAAACGCATGGAACGTGAAGAAATTCGTCCCCAGAGCCGCCATGCGATCGATCATCCATTTGGCATCCTGCATATTCATCGACCAGCCGACGCTGTGGAAGCATTCATCCACGTTCCGTTGGCGGCGAAGCTGGCGGGCGATCGAGCTCGTCATTTTGGGATTGTCGCGGAAGCTGCACGCATACCGCCGCAAGATCCACTCCAGCGAGCGTCCAAGCTTCTCGTGCGCGCTATCCCCGCCCGGTACATGACTGAACCGCTGGGTCGTCATGCGAATCGACGGCACCTCCGCCAAATACTGCAGCCCGCGCTCATCGCACCAATCGTAAACTTGCTTATGATAGGACTGCGTTAGCAGCTCATGCAGCGCTTGATAGTAGTCATAGCGGATCCGTGCAGCATCCCGGTAATCCGCGTGGGACAGCGCCGCGATGTTTGCCGTAATCGAATAGCCGTTGCGCTCTTGGAAGTAAGCCTCCAGCCTCGGCGTCCAAGGCATCGAGCCGAGCAGTCCGATTTCGTCCGTGAACATCCCTTTGACCGTCTTGCCGAATTCATCTCCGATGTATCGGGCGTACCGGTCATGCGTCAAATGGATGAAAGTCTGCATCGCTTCCTTATGACACGGGTCCACGAAAGTCCCGTAGTATTTGAAATCTTCAATCTCCTTCTCCTGGTACACGAGAATATCCCACTCATACGCACTGTCCGGCGCTTGCCAATCAAGCTGGAATACAGTCCGGTATGTGAAAAAGCGCTTCTGGTTATAAGTCGTCAGCCCCGTCTTCTGAAACACGGGGTCCGCTTGCAGGTTGCCGATCGCGTCCTTCAGATCGACGAGCTGATCCCACAGCCGAACGCCGCCTTCCGTGACCGGCACCGCTTTGGCATAGATCACCTTCGCCCAAGGGTACTCCTGCCGCACCTTGGCTCCGCCCCTGACTCGGAGCGTCTTCGTCACCAGCGTCTGGTGCTTGGCGTCCGGATGAAGCAGCGTCACTTCGCCGCCCGCTATGCCGCTCGGATACGGATACTCGTCGTAGAGGTACACGTGCATGCCCCGCTTCTTCGCAGCTTCGATCGCAAAACGCACCTTATCGAACCAGGCTTCCGACAAGTACGGAATCTGCAGCCCTTGACGGGGACAAATGAAGAAGCCGCCTACGCCTTGCACGTGCATCTCTTCGATCTGTCTCTCAATCTCATCATCGTTCATATCGCCGTTCCAAAACCAAAACGGCTGAACTCTATACTCCGCACCCGGATCCATAAACCGTTCCATGTTATTGTAAAACCTCCCCATACTCGCAACTTTGTATCCCAACTTTATGCGCGTGCCCGCTTCCCGGCAAGAATCATTTCTTGCAGCTGGCCAAATGGCCCGATTACACTTTTTTGCGGGCTTAGATTTCGTTGCAAATCATTGCAAATTGTTGCACAGGCTAGGGATATCGGGCTTTGCCGGGTATGCGGGCGGAACAGACAAAAACACATACACATGGCTCATGAGCTAACATACACATACGGCTCATGAGCCGATGGGATAGTGGTATGAGCGGGGCATGCATGCGGGGGGCAGGCGAACACACAAACACAAAAGTCAGAACGCACACTCCTCATGAGTCAACGGGATAGTGGCCTGAACAGGACTTGCATGCGAGGGGCTGCTGGACACACATACAACAAACACAGACGCATACGGCTCATGAGCGGATGGGATAGTTGCATGAGCAGAGCATTCATGCGAGGGGTGAGCGGATTCGGCTCATGAGCCGACGGGATAGTTGCATGAGCAGGGCATTCATGCGGGGGGCGAGCGGATTCGGCTCATGAGCCGACGGGATTGTGGCCTGAGCAGGGCATCCGTGCGGGGGCGAGCGGGTTCGGCTCATGAGCCGACGGGATTGTGGCCTGAGCAGGGCATCCGTGCGGGGGCGAGCGGGTTCGGCTCATGAGCCGACGGGATAGTGCCCTGAGCAGGGCATCCGTGCGGGGGCGAGCGGGTTCGGCTCATGAGCCGACAGGATAGTGGCCTGAGCAGGGCCATCCGCAGAGGTAGAGGGGCGAAGGCCGGAAGAGCTAACGGACACCACGACCGTTATTTGTGAACTTTGGCCTGATGTCTAGTTCTAACGGACAGGGGAGACGCTATTTGTCCATTTTCTGCCTAATTCTGCCCTATTCCAGGGGAATAGAGGCTCTGGTGTCCGTTAGAGCCTGGGGAGAGCCATAAATCGCCAAATAACGGCTGCTGTGTCCGTTAGCGCAGGAGAAACAGTCTCCGACAAAAAAAAGAACCGGAATCGCTTCCGGTTCTTCATTCTTGTTACAGCTCAACTCGCGCACATACAGGGTAATGGTCGGACGGATATCGGCCGCCACCATATAAGCTTCGGTCGACATGCGCCGAGACGATGCCCGCTTGCGCGGAGATGAAAATATAATCAATCGGCTCCCCCGCCTCACCGCCTCTAAAATTATGGAACGTCAGGCCGGGAGGTTCATCCATGACGGCGTACACACTGCGCATGCCCGCCTGGTGCAGAATGCGAACGGCTTCACTCCCCGGTCCGCAGTTAAAGTCGCCGCACAGCACTGCGGGAAGTTCCGCCGATCCGTCACTGACGATATCCTCCATCCGCTGAACGATCAGCTTGGCCCCTTCTCTTCTGGCTTCCTCGCTGATATGATCCAAATGCGTATTGAAGACGAGCCACGAGCGACCGTCTTTATGCCGCAGCTGCGCCCATGTGCATATGCGCGGGCAGGCGGTTTGCCAGCTCATGAATCCGAGCTCTTCAGGACGTTCGGATAAACCGAACGTCCCGCTCTCCATGAGCTCGAAGTCTTCGCGGAGGTAGAAGACGGCGCAATACTCGCCATCTTCCCCGCCGCTGCGACCTTCGCCCAGCCATGCGTACTCGGGGAGCCGCTCCTGCAAATCCCTCAGCATAGCATGCTTGCCTTCTTGCGTACAAATGATAGCCGCCCGGGACGCACGCACGGCCTCGGCCGCCGCCTCTATGCGGTGCGGCCAGGCGTTCTCGCCATCCTGCTCAACATGAACACGGAGGTTAAACGTCATAACGGTTAACTCCAAATTCCTTCCTCCTCGCCGATTATAAATACGCAGCCAACCTTGTCAGAGTTTGCGCTTGTTCGGCCGTCAATTTCTTGCCGCTTAGCGCGCTCATCTCGACGTTGAAAGCGTGGATCATAGCTTCCTTTATATTCTTCTTCCCGCGCTGGTCCGCTTCCTGCGCCAGCATCAATTGCTTGCAGAGGCCTTCTGCATCCGAGCCCAGGAATTGACGTATCAGTTCACACATGCCATCATACGTGACATCAATTCGGAATGTATAAACCGCTGTCGTCGTGTTCCCTGCCCGGTCGGTAGCCGTAGCTGCGATTTCATGATTGCCGGGCTCCAGCGTATAAGCCGGCACTCCCATGAGTTGCTCGGAGCATGGGTTATTCGTTAAACCGGATACGGTATCGGAAGCTGCGCAGCCGATATAGACCGCTTGCTGAACGGTATAGGCAGGCTGCCCGGTGAATTGAACGAGAGGTGCCGTCTTATCGATCCGCACGTCGAAGGACCGACTTGGTTCCGCCAAGCCTGAGAAGTTGGCTGCACCATAGGTCACCGTGGTGACGCCTTCCGCCGTAATCGCTAACTGTGCCGTATTGCTCTGGACCGTCGTCTTGTCGATGACCTGCGAGCCGGCGGCGGAATAGGTGATGTTATAGGCGCCGGTCGATTGGATCGTTATCCCCGCATCCCGGTTGATCCATCCATATTCATTCGGCTGCGGATTCATGCTGATGGTAGAAACAGGAACGGCGGTATCCTTCACGCTCACAGCGAAGTCATCATAGAAAGCGGACGCCATGTTGTATCGGCTCGTCACGGCGATCAGGCTGGCGCTGACGGCATTCGCCGGCGCTTTGCCTTGAAGCGCAACCTTCTGCCACTGCGCTAACCTGGATTCGTCGAGATGAATCTCGAGCGTCGAGATCGTTGCGTTGTTTTGGTCAAAGAAGCGGAACATAAAGCCCGGTTGGCCGGATTCAATATAGATGTTCACGCTCGCTTTGTATTCGTCGCCTGCTTTCACCGGAAACTTGGCGCTCTGCAGTGCGACGGACGCGGTTCTTAAGTTATCCGTGATTTTCAAGCTTTTCGTCCCGGAGAAATGCTTGCTATCGCTAATTTCGTAGCGGTAATCGGCACCCGTTGCGAAAAGCGAGGACCATCCGGGGATGGTGCTCCCGTTCAGCGGCTCCTCAAACCCTGCGTTGCGAACGGAGACGGGAAGTCCCGGCGGCGGCTCCACAATGTCGCCGTCTACCTGCATCCGGTACAAAATGGTATTCGTTGCCTGATCCGTGAAGTACAAGTTGCCGTCCATGCCCAAATCGAATCTGGACGTGTCCGCAAGCGTACGGAATTCAAGCGTTTCCGGATCGATAACGGTCAGCTTATTATTGAAGAGAACATAGAGCAAGCCGTCGTCGGACCAGCGGAGCGGATGATGGGCCCATTGGCTGAAATTGAGGCTTGGATATATTTTTTTGCTTTTCACGACGTTGTACGTCACTGGATCAATCGCAAAAATATATTCATAGGATGCGCCCCAAATAAGGCCGTCCGGTCCTGCTGCGAGGTCGCCGATGAAGATCGGCTTCGTTAAGCCGGGAACGCGGAGCGGAAACTCGGCGATTTTGCGATCGGAGGCGACATCCCAAACGAAAATCTTAGCCTCCTCCGCCGTAGGCTCAGAGCCTAAGCCGCCGCGAATGGTCGTCGAGCCGAAAATTTTGCCATTCAGGTAGGCCGTGCTGAGCACGCTTTGATTTTCCACAACATGGCGGTGAACGTCGGTTTCTCCGGTTGCCGGGTCATAAACCGTGAGCGATCCGCCCAGCGTTCCGTAACCCGAAATCGTGGAAACGAACAATTTGCCTTCCGCCCCCGTTATATTCACAAGCCGTTCCTGATCGTTGCCCAGTACTGCCAGGCGTTTCGGATTCGTTTCGCCCGGTTCGGCGCTCAAATCGTACTCGTACAGCCCGCCTTCCGGATACACGCCCATGTATACTTTATTGCCCACTGCATAGACGCTGTCCGCCTGGCCGATGCTGAAGGGCTTCGCCGTGTTAGTCGTCAAATCGACGAGCGACGAACGCGCTTGCGAGCCGGTTGTGATCAGCTGTGTCGGAGAAACCGCCGCCACCCGATTCACTACGCCCGGGAGACCGGGGATGACCGGAGGCTTCAGAATCACTTGCTTCGTTGCGATATTCATGAACGTCACGCCGCCGTCGTACCGCACGGTGACGAGCGTTTTGCCCGGCAGCTCAGGGTTGTTCGGGAATTCCGCCCAATCCGCGCCGCGCAAGCCGGATGCATATTCCATCCCCGTCAACGCCACTTCGCGGGTAGCCAGATCGAATGTTTTCAGCTTTTTATCGGACATATAATAAATCTTGCCATCCACCGAGTCCGTCGCGTGCAGCCCGGTCACATTCTCCAGCTCCACATCCAGCCAAGAGCCGCTCTGCGTATCGTAAATATACGCCTCTCCGGGAATACCGCTGCCGTCTGTGTATCGTGCAAACAAATAACGGTCGTCGATCGTATCCAGATCGTAAACGGTATCGTTCTTCACCGGAAGGGCAGCGGCGATGTCCGTTTTCTCTCCGGTCGCCAGGTTGACCCGGACGATTTGCTTATGCGCGGTTCCGGCATACACGTTACCGCCCTGGTAAGCGATCGAGCGCACGTACTCCTGATCGGTTGCGCCGATCACTCTGCCGTAATCTTTCGTCAGCTTCGTAACAGGGTCATACTGATACACCTTGCCCCCGGGATAAGTTCCCACGTACACGCGGCCTTGCTCATCCGTCGTAATGCTGTTCGGCACGGATTGTCCGTCGAACTGGGCAACTTGAACGGGCGTATGTGTGACGGGCGAATAGCTCCACAGCCTGGCTCCGCCGCCATCTGCGGCAAGAAACAGCGTGCCGTCCGGTGCGACTGTGTGTGCCCAGGAGCTCTCCGACGGAGCAAGCGGAATGCTTCTCAGCAGTTTATAGTCCTCCAGATCGATAACGTTGAGGTGGCCGGGCTTTCCTTTGCTCGTAGCATAAAGCACATACCGGCCCTCCTCCTTGCCGACCGTACCGTTAAACACTGCTACCGTATAATTGTTCGGGATGAGCAGCTCCTCCGGGCTCCCGTACGTTTTCTGCGACAAGCGGCTGCCTTCCGCCGCAGATAACGTCCCCGTTCCCCACCCTGCCATTGCGACAAGCCAGCACATCATAAGGATAAAAACACGAAACTTTGCGATTATCATGACATGGCCTCCTTCAAGTTTCAGTTAGATTTACGCCTTGAAATGAACTCTTCATTTTTGCAAACGCTTTCAAACTTACACAAGTCCGTGTTCCACATTCCCGTGTCCCTGGCGTTTAACTCGATGTTTTGCCGTAACTCAGCAGCGTCCCCATGCGGTTAGACGACTGCGCATACCCTTCATAGGCCTCCTGCGCCCGCTCCATCGGATACGTGTCTGAAATCAGTCCTTCCAGGGAAATTTGGTTCTCGGCAAGCAGCCGGATATATTCGGCGATGTTCCTGCCTTCCGTCCAACGCACGAAGCCGATCGGATAATCCTTGTTTTCCAGCTCATATCCGGCATCGTACCGGCCTGGTCCGCCGGCTCTGGAGATCAGCACCTGCGCCTCTTTGCCGAACATCAGCCCTCGTGAGAACGACGTCGACAAGTCCCCGACGATCACAATCTTCCCTCTGTCGCGTATCCAGCGAAGCGAGCTGTCGATCAGCTCCTCCCCCGGCCCTCCGGCGCATAAAATGACACTGTCGGCGCCATGGCCTCCCGTGAGCTCTGCCAGCCGCTCCTCCAGCTGCGCCTGATTGTCAACCGCACATTCGACGCCCCGCTGCCGGAGCAGCTCGGCCCGGTGCGGATTCGTATCGAAGCCCGCCACGCGGTAGGCCGCTGCCGAGGCGATCCTGGCGATCAGCTGCCCCAGAATGCCGAGCCCCACGATAATGGCGGATTCGCCGAATCGCAGATCGGCCGTGCGCAGCGCATGAATAGCGATCGCTCCCAGCCCCGCGAAGGCGGCATCTTCCGGCTGCACGTGCGGGGGGACCGCTGCCGTCAAGTTCGTCGGCACCGTCAGCCGCTCCGCATGGCGGACATACGGCGCTCCGTAGCAGGCAACACGCTGGCCGACCTGCAAATGACGGACATCCGCGCCCGCTTCTTCAACGATGCCCACGGCGCTATAGCCCAGCACGGCCAGCTGTTCGGACGCCCGGCGAATGAACGTCATTTCCGTGCCCGGACTAATGGCCGAATATTCCGTGCGCACCCGCACATGCCCTGGCGGCACCGGGCCGGCTTCCAGCTCGGTAATCGTAATCTTCCCTTTTAAAGCGGCAACAGCTTTCATCCTTGCTCTCCTCATTTCCTCCGGCAATTAACCTCCTGGCTTCTTGCGAAACTCGCTCGGCGAAATGCCATAATATTTCTTAAATGTGGTGGTGAACGTGGAAGCATTCAGATATCCTGTCTTCTCCCCGATCTCCGCCACGCTTAGCTCTGTCTGCTTGAGATACTCCCTGGCATGGGACAGCCTTATCTTATTCAAATAATCCACATAGCCGACGCCGAACGTTTTCTTGAAATAGTTGGAAAAATATTTCGGGCTCGTATTCAACACTTCAGCCATATGGTCTAGATAGAGATTATCCATATAATGAAGCTCGATGTATTGGGTGATAAATTCCGGATTCAGCTTGCTTTTGCCCTCCTGCAGCCGTCTGCTTCCGATCCACTGCACGACCGTTTGCAGCGCTTCCGTAACTTCCCCGCAGCTGTACGCATTGTCAACCTTCCGGCAAAAGGCCGTCTCCAGTTGAAAACTCTCCTTGCTCGAGGCAGCCGACGAATCCGTATGCTTCATCAGATAGTAAAAGATGCTTTTGGCAATGTGTGCAAACTGGTGCAGATGGATGCCGCGTTCCGTATTCTCTTGAACGATTTCCAGCAAAATGCTCATCGCTTCATCACTTTTGCCGCTAAGCAGCGTATTCGACAGCTTCTCGATTCTCTCGAATGGAAAATGAATTTGGGACACGTACCGGATTGTCTCCAAATCAACGACCGACCGCTCTGCATTGATATTCCGGTATAGCCGGGCATTCTTAATGTCTTGGTAAGCCTCATGGCAATGGGCTGTCTTGGCATCGTAGAGCTTGCTCACACAGGCCCAGAGCTCGTGCCCTTGCAGCTCTTCCTTGACCGCCCGCTTCACGAAGTTCTCCAGGCATTCGATGACGACTTTGCGCATGGAAGGCTGGCGAATCGCAACGAGCGCCACGAATTCCAGATGTCCCGTGTAAAAGACGGCGGCAGGTCCCGCGGTACGCAGCCCCTCATCCATCATGGACGCGATTTCTTCTATCGGCCTTCCCGGCTGCGAATCGCCTGCTGCCGGCGGCTTCATCTGCAGCGCAGCCATCACAAACTGCCTTTCCGGGAAAAAGAATGCGTAATGCTTCTGCAGCTGCATTTCCAGCTCCCTGGAATACGAATAGCCGTCCAGCATTTGCAGGAAAACACCTCTGCGCAGCTCCTTATCCGCGAAATCCATCGCTGCTCTCAGCGATTCGTTCTCCGCCTGCACCTTGACGATGCCGCTGTATATTTTCCGGAAATCGTTGCCCTTCACATGTCCGCCGCCAAACAGCTTCAAAATATCTTTAACCGGCCGGTACAAATACACACTAAGCAAAGCGGACAGCAGCACCGCACTGATGATGGCAGAAATCATAATCATGTGATTGGCGGCTTCTACGGAACCGATATTTTGAAATTGGTACGGAACTTTGTTGATATAAATAAAATCGTTGTACTCCGACTTGTAGAAGTTATACTCGAAATTCTTGCGGGTCAGCGTCGCCTCTTTGTCCGGACTGAAATAAACCTCATCCAGAATATCGCTCGGATCCTGCGACTTGTCGGTGCTCAGCACAACATTCCGGTTGGCATCAAGCACGACTAAGGAAGCACCCGGAATCATCGACTTGAGGTCCATCTGCTTGAGCAGCCGCTCGGCATTCAGCAGCACCATCACGTTTTTATTGGATAACCGCACCTTATTGCCGTCCGACACAGCCATCAGCTGCTGGGTTCTGCGGGTTAATCCGTCCGCCATGACCGCGAAATCCGTAATCGGAAACACCGTCTGCTCATGCTTGGAGCTGGCAAACATTCGCCAATATTTGGCACTATACGTATCGTGCTTATACTTTTTGTCGAACAAGACGTTGAAGTCGCTCGTTCCCTTGGCCGTAACGGTCAAATCCAGATTATCGTAAAAAACGATCACATCTTCAATATAATCGATGGAGGATGCCAGCCTTGCGATATGCTCTTGAAGCGTATAAGCTTTGGCCATATCGATGCTCTTGTCTGGCGACTCAAGGTCGTAAGGCAGCCCGTGTACGGCAAAAATCAGATTGTTCACCGCAGCGAAGGAGCTGTCGAACGACTGAATAATATTTTTAATGACAAGCCGGTTATTCTGGGTCACTTTATCATAAATGCCGGAAATCGAATTTTTGTAGACGATGTAGTTGGATACGACCATAATTACGATGACTAACAGCAATGCGCAGAAAATTTGCAGGAGCCCCCTGCTCGCCATTAAACGATTGATCGGCGTCACCTTATCACCTCATACGATGTCATCCAACTATAATTCAACAGTCGTCGCTTTAACCCTTTTCCGAACCGAGCATCACCCCTTTGGCGAAATATTTCTGCGCGAACGGATACATCAGCAGCACTGGAATCATCGAAAGCACGATCGTTGCATTCTTCATCGCCTGCGGCGCCAGTGCGGCCCGGTCGACAAGCCCTGCATCATTCTCCGCGTTGTAGATGAGCATATCCCTCAGCACGACCTGCAGCGGGTACATATCCTTATCGCTCAAATAAATCATCGGCAGGAAGAAGCTGTTCCAATGTCCCATGAAATAAAACAGTCCGATTGAAGCCAGCGCCGGCTTGGAGAGCGGAATGACGATGGAGAACAAAATGCGGTAATCGGATGCGCCATCGATAAGCGCTGCTTCGCGAATTTGCGTGGACATGTTCTCATAGAAGCTTTTCAAAATGATGAGCTCCATCGTCCATATCGCGTTCGGCAGCACCAGCGCCCACACCGTATCGAGAAGTCCGAGCTGCTGCACGACCATATAAGTCGGGATGATGCCCGCATTGAAAAACATCGTGATGACGATCATCAGCATAAACCATTTCCGCCCGAAAAACGTGCGTTGGGAGAGCGGGTAAGCAGCTACCGCCGTAAAAAGCAAATTGATGAACGTACCGAGCGCCGTATAATAAACGGAATTGAGATAAGCTCTCGGAATTTTATCGTTTTTGAGCACTTCCTTATAGGCGTCGAAGTTCAAGCCCTTCGGAAATAAAAATACTTTGCCTTGAATGACCGCTGACGTATCGCTCAAAGAAACCGCCAAAATATACAGCACCGGATAGAGCGTTGCTACGGCTACACAGGATAAGAGCAGCGCGTTCAGGATGGTGAACAAGGTAATTTTGCGGCTTCCTACCATAACCCGTTTCCTCCGATCCGTTTACTTATATAGTTGGCTCCGAGCAGCATCATCATCGCGACGAGCGCTTCGAACATGCCGACCGCCGATGCATAGCTGTAATTCGATTCCAGCAGCCCCTTCCTGTACACATAAGTGGAAAAGACGTCGCCGACCTCATACGTCATCGGATTGTACAACAGCAAAACTTTTTCATAGCCGATGCGGATCATCGAGCCGGTTTTCAAAATAAACATCACCAGCAGGGTTGGCAGCAGACCGGGAAGCGTAATATGCCGCATCATGCCGAATCGGCTTGCGCCATCAACCTTCGCCGCTTCATACAGCGTCGGGTTAATGCCTGCTATTGCCGCCAAGTAAATGATTGCTTCATACCCGATCTTCTCCCATATATCCGAGATGACATAGATGGAGCGGAACCAGCCCGGATCGATCAGGAAATATTTCTTAGGGAAGCCGAGCGCCGCCAGAAACTGATTGAACAACCCGCTGCCCGGAGACAGAAAGTCAATAATCATCGAGGATATGATGACGACGGACAGGAACGCGGGCAGATAACTCAGCGTTTGAACCGACTTCTTGAACCATTGCACACGTACTTCGTTCAGCAAAATTGCAAGCAGGATCGGAAACGGAAATCCGAAAACAAGGGTGTAAATTCCTAATAGGAAGGTGTTTCTGAACAACATCCAAAAATCTTGATTCGTGAAAAATTGAATGAAATACTTGAATCCCACCCATTCGCTGCCCCAGATTCCGGTAAACACACTGTAGTCCTTGAAGGCAATGATTAAGCCATAGAGCGGACCGTAGCGGAACAAGATGTAGAACAGCAAACAAGGGGCGAAAAGAATCAGAAGCTGCCTGTCCCGCTTCATGTGCCGCAGAGCATCGGCAAGTCTGGCCTTCATTGGCTTCTTGGAGCGTGCCGGGGCTTCCGCCCCAATGATTGGTTGTTGCATTGGCGGGTCTCCCTCCGATCCGGACGAGTGGCGCCTTCCCCATGCCGGCGGTGCCGTCATGCAACCGCCCGCAGCAGTAGGTCAAGCGGTCATCACCGTACCCCCATGAAGGCGCCACTCCCGGTTTCTTCCTTATTTCGCAGCGTCATAACGCTTTTGCGCGTCGTTGTACACTTTCATATAGGCGTCCACGCCTTTTTTGGCAATGTTTTTCTTCCACTCTTCCCATTGCTCGTCGCCGTATTTTTTATCCAGCACATACTTGGCGTTAAACTCTTCGGCCGCTTTCTGCAGCGTCGTTTGCAGCTCGGCCAGCGTGGAGATCTCCGCATCCGTGAAGTTCAGAATCGGATCAGCCGCTTCCCGCTTATTTCCTTTAAGAATTTTGTCCTGCGCCTCTTGTTCCTTCTCGGAGAATTTGTAGTACACGCTTCGGCGGTCCGGCCGCAGATAGGCGCTCTCCAGCCACATGGCATACCGGTCTTCCAGCACGCTGATATCCACCAGAGGCAGATCCTTCAGCTCAGGGTATACAGGAACGCCGTCTTTGCCCCATTCGAAGTTGACGCCTTCCACCCCAACCGTCATCAGCTCGCTGCCGGACGGACTGGTCAAATAGTCAAGCAGCTTCAAGGCGGCTTCTTTGTTTTTGTTATTCGCTACCGTCACGCTGAAATCGGATACCTTCGGCAGCGTTCTGACGTTGCCCGTCGGACCGATCGGATACGCATACCGCAAATTATAATCCGGATTTTTGGCTTTAATCTGGTTGTAGAACAAGTCAAGACGGCCGATCCAATCCCACGTCACAAACGATTTGTCCGTCGTCATCTTCGTTGTCCAGGAATCCTGCGTATCCGTCAAAAACTCAGGATCGATCAGCCCTTCATTGTACAGCTTCTTCATGAAATCAAGCATTTCTTTATGCACGGGCTGAATTGCGGCAAACTTCCATGTTTTATCCTTCTCATCGTAGTAGGCCGGATAGCTGTCGCTGCCTATCCCCCAACCGTATGACCAGTCTTTGAATACGTTGACCAGCCCTTTGGACGCGTAGGGATACGAGTTCGGGTACGCTTCTTTCAATTTTTTGAGCGCCTGGTAGAACTCCTCCGTATTGGTCCACTCCTTGATGCCGAGCTTATCGAAAATATCTTTCCGGTACATGAAGCCATGATTGACATCCCGGTTCAAATTGTAAATGGGCCACGTGTACAGCTTGCCGTTCTCGTCGCCGTAGGATTTCACAACCCAGCTGTTTTCTTCCAAATACAGCTTTTTGAAGTTCGGCAGCATATCCGCATAATCGTTAATCGCAACGACCCCTTTTTGCTTCCCGATTTTCTTTAATTCCGCAGGCTTTAGCCCGTCGAAAATGTCCGGCAGCTTACCGGAAGCTACGATAACTTTAAGCTTGTCTTGATAGGTCTGAGGGGAATATGTCTGAAACTCGACTTTAATGCCTGTGCGTTTCAAAATTTCCTGAACGACCAGTTTATCTTCTTTAATATTGGTGGAATTGCTTGGCAGCATCCAAGTCACCGTGGTCGGTTGATCGACGAGCGGCAGCTTCAACCCTCCTGTGTCGCCATACTGCTTGGCTGTCTCTGCCGGCTTACCTGCCGGTGCGGTCGATGCTTGCGTTGGACTGGCCGTCTGATTGACGCCCGCGTTCCCGCTGCAGGCAGCCAGTACGGAAGTCATCATCGCAATTCCCGCTACAGCGCTGATCAGCTTCTTTGACATTGTTGTTCCTCCCTTTTGAGCTTGCGTTGGTTCCTATTTCATCATAAAAGCGCTTCCACCTCTCGTAAATAAAATGATTTCCATTCGCTTGTTTATTTCACTGCTGAACGCAAAAAATGCCGAGAAACCTTGTCAGATCAAGGCTTCTCAGCATGTAGATAATGCTAAAGCGGTAGATAATCATAAAAGCACAGGTCAGCATCGGGGGCGGATACACCTCAGTGGCAACCTGCGCCGCGGGTTTATCCGGTGTGAAAGTGCGTGTGTGTAATACTGTGAACATTTCACCGTTCATGGCACAAGCGCTATTAACAAAGCACCGCTCGCTGCTAATGGGCTAGCACTGAGGGATGTAATTTACCGTCCATGGACTAAGTAACCCTAGCACTTCGCACCGCAAAGTCACACCCGCAAAGTTTAGTAGTGCCACAACCATGCACCTTGCGAGGACATCGCTGAAATCATCTCACCTACCCCGCTAAGGGACAGATGATACATTATTTGGCACTTTTTTAATCTCTTTACATTTTAACGGATGCCAGTGCTGCTATTTGCGTATTCATATTCAGGCGACAATTCCCCCCAATAAAAGCAAATAAGCACTCTGGTCTCCGCTAGAATTGAAATGAGGCTAATTTCCGCGTTTAGCAAGCAAAAATTTATTCCCCGGGAAATTTCCTTGGAATTAGGAAACTGTTTGCGGCTTAGGCATGCCGGCCCGAAGATAGCCGATTGCACATATAATGGAGAGGATCACAACCAACGTAAGCCCCCAATAAATGTTACTGTAGGCGTGCGCCAAAGGAAAATCTTTCTGCCATACAAGCGCGCTTGCCGTTGCGGCAACCCCGAAAGCACCGCTAAAAAATTGCAGCAACTGATACAATCCAAGTCCAGAAGCGATCTGTGAAGGGAGCAGCAATCTGGAGATTTCGTTGGAAATACTGCTCGTCAAAATGGTGTAGCTAACACTCATCAGCATATAAATGAACAGGATCGCCAAGAAAGAAACGCCCTCAAGCAGCGCGAACAAAATAACGGAAGCGAGCAAAAACAACGGCGTGTAACGAATGAGCGAGCTGTTCCCGCGAGCATCGATAATCCGTCCTACCTTGCGTGAGACGATCATTGCCAATGCTGAGCCTGGGAAAATAACCAAACCAGCTTGGATGGCGCTCAGCCCGTATTGTTTGACCAATATTTGAGGCATCAGGAATAAAGTTGCAAAACTGCATAAATACGCCGCAATTCCAACGGCACCTAAAATTAAAAATGAACGATTGCTAAACAACGCCGGAAGTACGAAGGGATCTTTGGCCGAGCGAATGCGTATAATAAATAGAACAATGGAAACCAGCCCCGCCAGAAGTGCGATGACCGAATGGTTCGTCAAAAATAAGAGCAGCCCTGTTGTTCCAACTCCAATGAAAAACGCGCCAATTGCATCAAAGGACCCTTTCCGCGGCTCCTCTTTCGGAATCATTGACATATAGAAAGGCACGAGCACTAAAGTGACAGCTGTAACGACAAATAAAAGCTTCCAACCGAGATACTCGACGACAATTCCACCAACGACGGGACCGAAACCAAGTCCGAAAGCGACCGAAGACATGATCATAGCCATAGCTTTCCCACGACGTTGAATAGGAATGTACCGAGATAATAAAACTAGTGCTAAGGCTGGAATCGAGCCTGCTCCGGATGCTTGCACAATACGCACGATCAGCAGCATAGCAAAACTGTTGCTGAACAGTCCCGCGATAGCACCTAGGCTGAGCGATAATATCCCAATAATGAAAAGTCTCCTGATGGGAATAAAATCAGCAAGCCGGCTGTACGTAATCGATGAGATCGCAAATACAATGGAATATCCGGTTACGATCCAAGAGGTAGCCGATGCCGTAAGACTGAACTCCTTAGCCACGTCCGAGAGAGCCAAATTGAACATCATCGTGTTCATGATGACAAGGACGATCGTAATTCCGAGCAGCAAGGTGACGACGCCTTCTCTCATACCGCTATCGCTGCCCTCGCGGTTAACATGGCCAATATGGGCCTTGCTGGCTTGAATTGTATTTTTATGCTTCGGATCATGCTTTTTTCGCATGGTTATTACCTCGCTCTCTTTAAATTCGTTATTTCGATAATAATCGAACAATAGAATAATAACACGGGTTGTGCTATAATTCAATCATATACTGTAAAAAAGTAAGGGGGATGCTCGAGTGAAGCACTTATTTCATCCAGATCGCGCAGACATTCAATTATCCACCGTTCTATATGCACTGAGCGACCCGGTTCGCTTATTAATTGTTTCGGAGCTTTACAAAGGATGTGAACGGGCATGCGGCGACTTCGCAGTTCCCGTTGTGAAATCCACGATGTCACACCATGCTCGCACGTTAAGAGAAGCCGGTGTCATCAACGTACGCATCCACGGCACCCAACGTCTTATTTCCCTTAGATCCGAGGATTTAGACATACGTTTCCCCGGACTATTAACATCTATACTATCCGCCTACGAAGCTTCCGGTGAGAAAATGAAGCTTTATCCCGACCTGTACGAGTCGGAGGCGGAACCCCAACATGAGCACGAGTCTAGAGTAGAATAGTCTCCAAATAAAACGCACAAAGTCCAATGAGCTAATTTCGTATTAGCCATTGGACTTTTGCGTTTGGTAGGAGAGCAGCCCGATTTGGAATAAGGGGAATTTCTCCCGTTATTCTTCACCTTTAATGGTTTAAACAGACTCATAGCTGGAAAAACTCCCGTTATTTTCTCCTAAATGCCAGAACTTCTCGCATTTTCAATGAAAATAACTGGAGAAATTCCAGTAATTTCCCCTCAAGCCATTCATTTAAGGCGAAATAACGGGAGGAATTCCAGTTATCACCGGGCAAGCACTCGCGGTTGGTAGCCAAAAGTAGCTGGTAGGTGTAGTAAGGTATAGTTAGCATCCACTTGCAGCTAGTTTTACTTAGTTGCAGCAGGTGCAACAGTTCGGGCAGTCGCATGCAGCAGGTGCAGTCAGTTACAGCATTTACAGCATTTACAGCATTTACAGCAGGTGCAGCAGTTTTGCGGCAGTTGCACCAGTGCACCAGTTACCAGTAGTTACTACAGTTCAGGCAGGTGCATCCAACAGTCGCAGCAGGTGCAGAGGTAAGTCAGTTGCAGTAGGTACGGTCAGTACATAGGCGCAACAGGTACATGCAGTTACTGTAGTCACTTCATTAATAACAGGTGCAGACAGTTACTTTGCCGCTGCAACCGTCAGCGGCGAAATCGTCCACGCCGGCGATGCCCCCCGGAGCCCGACACGGCCCAGCAGGAACGCATTCGGGTCCGTCCATTTCACAACCGGCGCTTGGCTGCCCTCTGCGAAAACAGCAATGGTCGGCCCGTGCAGCTTCACGGTGATCCGGCGGGTCTGGCCAGGGAGGAATGCCAGCGTGCCGGAGGCTGCCTGAACGGCATTCTCGTAGCTGATTCGCCGCAGCACGACCCTGCCGTTATAGAACGCGAGCCCGTACCCCATGAAAGCATCCTTCACCTGATCCTTGAACTCGGACTCGTTCGTCGTCCTCAGCAGGATGCCCGCTTCCTCCGCGCTTTCAGCCGCATCGGCCTTGAGCGTCAGATCGAAGCTGACGTCGTAGTCCGTCCAGCCCCAATCGCCGCCGAAACGGTTGAAGATGCCAACCGCCGCCGGCTTGACGACCGTCGTCTCGGGCACAGGCGCCGTCAAACTCGCTTCCGCGTACCTGAGCGTGATCTCTCCCTTCGCCCGGCTCAGTGACAGCCACTGCGGCCCTTTCGTTAGCGCGAACTCGCCCAGCGGGACCGTCGTCCACTCCGCATCGGCTGCGAATAAGGAGGCATCCAGCTTGACCTCCTTGCTCTTGCCATTGATTGCCACGGAGAGCGTGGAGCCTGCTGACGATCGGGCTGCCTTCACCGCAAGCAGATAGCTCCCGTCCTGGCGAACGTTCACGGGAAAGGAAATCCCGTCGCCCTTGCCCGACAGGACCACGGCATCGCTGCCGTCGGGCGTTATACCGGATCGTACGTCCGGGTTGCCGTCGCGCAGCCCATGCACAGCTTCCATCGCGCCGGGCAGCGGCTTGATCACTTTCATATCACTGCTGCCGTTCGCATCATTCGCGAATGCCGTATAGCGCAGCTCCGGCTTCGCTCCCTGCGGCCATGCATAGCCGATCCGGCCGGCCTTAGCCGCCATACCCGCCTGCTCGATTCTGAGCAGCCCGTCCCAGTAAAGCAGCGTGCCCGCGCTCCCCGACTCGACGCGAATCGTATGCAGCTTCGCCATATCAGGCAGCGGCTTCGCAGCAACAACCGTGTCGACGCCGTTCACACGGTCGACCAGCGCCAGCTCCGCCCCGTTCACACGGACTAAACGATAATTGCGCTCATCCGCATAGGCGAATATAGCATCCAGCGAGGAACTTCCCCCGGCATCGCCCAACCGGAAGTTATACTCTACGGTATATTTCTCTTCTGTACGGCTTCGCGCCAAAAGTGTCTCACGGCCTTCAAGCTCAGCCGACTCCCACTTCTCCCCGGCTGGCACTGCACCCGGCACGTCCCGGAACACCGGCATCGCCGGCGCTTCTTGCGCTGTCCCGTGCGTCGGCCCGAGAACGGACATTTTATCCCCGTTGAATACGAGCCGGTCCAGATTCAGCTTGCGGACGGGAGGTCCTTCCGCAGAGCGTCCGATCAGGTTATGGTAGACGATATAATAGGAATCGAGATCGGGTCCCATTACAGTCGCACTGTGTCCCAATCCGTTGAAATCAGCCGCCGTGGAAATCAGGATCGGATTGTTCTCGGGAATATGGTAGGTCCCCATCGGAGATTCTTTGCTCACGCCATAATTGACACGGTACCCTTTGCTGAATACGTGATTCCCGGTGTACGTCATGAAGTACCGCCCATTGCGCTTAATGATCATCGAGCCTTCCGTCCAATGACCGAGCGAGGCGTTCAACTGCGTATCCGCTCCGATCGTATACGGATCGGACATTGGGCTCGCCATAATGCCTCCGAATTTGGCGTGTGTGAAATACCACTTCTCATCGTCGTCGATAAACACCGAGCCGTCGATCGTGAACCCGAGATTGTCCGTCTTCTTAACGAACGGTCCGGTTGGCTTGTCGCTCTGGAGAACGTAATGTCCTTTGCCTGCAGGCGACGTATACATATAGAACGAACCGTTCCAATAAACCACCTCCGGCGCATAGGCGCCTACGCTAATGGGCTCCTCCGTAACCAACCCTTCATAGCGCCAGTTCACCAGATCGTCCGAACTCCATGCTTTAATGCCGACTCTGCGGTCCTTCGTACTGCAATACAAATAATATTGGCCATCGTACCGAAGCACATAAGGATCTCCGATGCCATAATCCTCCCACTCCTGATCCAGCACGAACGGATTCTGGTACGTTTGTCCCAAAGCAACCTCCATCCTGTTCGCTCCCTTCTTTCCATCCGACGGCAGCATCGGCGTAACCAATACCAGCGCCACCAGCACAATTGCACTCGCAGCAATAATAAGCAACCACGATTTTCTAGACTTTGGCATTTATCTGTCCTTTATTCAGACTTTAGCATTTATCTAACCTTCTATCCCAAACTTTAGCATTTATCCATCTATCTCTTCTTCTAGCGGGTAATTTCCAGCGCATAAACGGAAGAAGCCCTAAGCTGACAAGTCACTTGTGAATGCATAACCGGCAATTCGCGGGTGACGCACACCACATTCTCCGGGTTCAGCGCATTGTTGATGCTCTCATAATGATCGCCGGTCAGTTCCAGCAAACGGGCTGTACCCGATTCAGCGAACCCGCCCAACTCCACATCGGTTATCGTATCCTCGAGACTTCGGTTCACGATCAGAACCGTCAATTTATCGCCGGCTGTATTCACACAAGCGACGACATCCAGGTTCGGCAGATCATTCAACTGCGGCGCGGGTACCGTCCCCTCTGCACGTTGAACCGAAAAAACGGCGCAATCGGTCTGACTCTCCACAACGTACCCCAAGTCGCTGTTTGCATACATCTTCATGACATAATAAGAAGGTGTGCCGTACACGGTCAAACGGTTCTCGCTTCTGCCGGCAGATTTCCCTCGGAACTGGTCCGCATAGAAATCTCCCACCCGAATGCAGCCGCCAAGCCAACCGTTCACAAGGTCGGAGAAACTGCCGATCTCGATCAAATCGCTATTGCGGATGAATTCGTTGAGATTCGCCGCATTCGCAGCCGCCGCCTCCAGCGTATGCTCATTCGGAAGCCCTTTGCGGATTGTATTCGCATAATACATCGTATTATATTCGGTGACAGCCAATTTCAGATGGGCGTAACGGTCCGAGGACCCGAACTTTTCCCTTAATTGTCTGACGGTTTCCCGCGTCCACTCCGGATAAGTGACGATAGCTTGAAACCGCTCTTCTTGCGGCGTACGGGCATTCATCCCGAACCGGTTGGCGCCATGATACAGATGCAAAGTCAAATAATCGATATACTCGGCAGCCCGCTCCAATAACGGCTCGTTCCAATCCATCCTCACATCGCCGCAAGCCAACAGCACGATTCCCGGATCAGTTGCTTTCATCGCCTGTGCGAATTGCAGATAACGTTCTGCGAACTGCTCCGCCGTGCAGTGACCGACCTGCCAGCCGCCCCACACTTCATTGCCGATCTCCCAATATTTCACGCCATATGGTTCAGGATAGCCATTGGCGGCACGCAGCTTGCCCATCGGCGTATGGGCATCGCCATTGCAGTATTCCACCCATGCGGCCGCTTCCTCGGGCGTTCCCGACCCGTCGTTGACACAGATGAGTGGCTCTACGTTCAGCTCACGGCAAAACCGGATAAACTCATCCGTTCCGAAATATTTGTTCGTCCAGCCGCCCCACGCTTCATTCATCACGCACGGGCGTTCATACATGGGCCCGATAGCCTGCTGCCAATGGTAAGCGCTGATATAATTGCCCGCAAGCCTCATCATGCCGGCATTCAATTCCTTCGTCATCGCCATGACTTCCTGGCGGACATTGCCTGTGCGTACGGAAGGGAGCAAGGAAATGTGATCCAGCCAAAGCATCCCCGTGGATACGTGATCCAGCCAGCGCTCATGCTCCGCAGACACATACAAGCGGAACTCTGCTTGCTCGCAATCGCGTGAAACGGTGAGCACCGCTTCATAGTGCCGCCAGTCGTGGCTGATCGGCTCGATATTCGTCCGGCCCAGCACTTCGCCGCATGCCCGATCTACAATCTCCGCCGTGACCTGCTTGATCTCCACAGAAGCTCGCGCATATAGCGCCAAATCATAGCCTTGCGAATCCTGCTTCACTGCGATCGCTTGGCTTATGCCCGCATAAGCCTCATCATCGCTATAGATGCGAATCATTTGACTATGCCCGGAATGGCGGGCGGCCGCAGCCTCAAGCCCATAAACGGTGCTTTTGCCGTTCGTGTAGGGACGCCAGTCACCGGAAAGCCCTCTGTACGTGACGTCCATACTTTCAAAGTCCATATCTTTGAGCGGATAAGCCAACATGGCATCCATATGATCGCGGATGTCTTCGACGAAGTGTCCGAACAAGAACGGATTAATTTTACTTGTGCCGACGCGATTCGGCATGACCTGGATTCTAGCTTTTGATTGCACCATAGTCTAAACGCTTCCTCCCCCTGTTATCCTTTTAATGAACCAATCATAACGCCTTTCACAAAGTGCCTTTGAACAAACGGGTACATAACTAGCACCGGCAGGCTGGAAATAATGATCACAACATATTTGATGCTTTCGGCAAGCAGCACTTTGGACTCCAGCCCTACATTGCTGTCAGCCGCATCCGCCGAGTTGACCATCAGCACCTCACGCAGCACGAGCTGCAGCGGATACAAATCTTTGCTGCGAATGTAAATCAGCGCGTTGAAATAAGAATTCCAGTGACCGACCGCGTAGAACAGGATCATGACGGCCAAGATCGGTTTGGATAAGGGTAAAATGACATGCGTCAACAGCTTCCAGTTCGAGCACCCGTCGATATGTGCTGCTTCCTGAATCTCCCAAGGGATGCTGGTTTGAAAATAAGTGCGCATCACAATCAAATTATAGGTGGCAATAGCGCCCGGGATTACCAGCGCCCACATTGTGTCCACCATCCCCAAGTTTTTCACGAGGAGATAAGACGGAATGAGCCCCCCGCTGAAAAACATCGTAAGCGTTACGAAAAACATAATGATCCCGCGTCCGGGCAGATCCGGTCTTGACAGCGGGTAAGCGGCGAGCGTCGTCATTAGCAGATTGATCAGCGTACCCACGAGTGTGTAGATAATAGTATTGCCGTAGCCGTTCCAGATTTGCTCGTTCTCAAAAACGTTCCGGTAGGCGTCCAACGTTATTTGCTTAGGCAGTAAGACGACTTCGCCGCTTAGCACCAATGCGGGATCGCTGAAGGATGCGCTAACGATAAAGATGAGCGGGTACAGCACGGCGACCACGATCAGGACGGCCAATATGTTCACGACGGCATCGAATATCTTCTCGTCCGATTTCCTTTTCTTGCGCGTTATTTCCTGCACGACAGGCCCCTCCTTACCATAAACTTGTCTCCGCCTTTTTCCGGGCGAACCGGTTCACGAGCAGCAGCAGCGCCAGATTAACGACAGAGTTAAACAAGCCAATAGCAGCCGTGTAGCTGTATTCGCCTTTCAAAATACCTGCGGAGTAAACGAACGTGGAGATCACATCGCTGGACTCCAGATTTAAATTATTTTGCATAAGCAAAATTTTCTCAAACCCGACATTCATGAAATGACCGACGTCGAGTATTAACAAAATGACGATGACCGGCAAAATTCCGGGAATCGATACGTGCCAGATGCGCCGCAGCCGGCTTGCGCCATCCATTTTGGCCGCTTCGTACAGCTGCGGGTTGACGCCGCTCAGGGCTGCAATATAGATGATCGATTGCCACCCCATATTTTGCCAGATGTTAGAGCCGATGAAGATCGTCTTGAACCATCCTGCCGAATCGAGAAACCGAACCGGCGTACCGCCAATCGCTTCAATAATCGTATTGACCGGTCCCCCTCGGGTAGACAGGAACAGCATGATCATCCCGACCATAACGACAATGGAAATAAAATGGGGAATATACGTAATGTTTTGCACAATTTTACTGAACGCCTTGTTTCGAATTTCCGTAACCAGCAAAGCAAGGAGGATCGGAATCGGGAAAGCGAACAGCAGAGAAAATAAATTAATCGAAATGGTGTTCCAGAGCAGCCTCCAGAAGTAGTACGACTCGACGAACCGCTCGAAATGATCCAGACCGACCCAGGCGCTGCCGCTGATGCCTTTGGCCGGTGAGAAATTCTTGAAGGCAATCTGCAGCCCGTACAGAGGCCCGTAATGAAACACAAGATACCATGCGATGGGGATGAGCAGCATCAAATAGAGGTCGTACCTGCTGCTCACCGCTTTCCAGAGGCTGGAGCGCCTCGATTGGGTTCGAGACGCCACGCCTGCCGTATTTACCGTACTCTTCATCTATAGCCCTCCAGCCGTCAAATACCGCTTATTTTCGCTGCTTTATCTTGTCGTAAGCGTCCTGATACAGCTTTTGCAGCTCGTCGATTTTCATTTTCTTGAGCGTGCTCTGGAACTCGCCCCACTTGTCAAAGCTAAGCGCTCCAGCGATAAACTTGGTGCTTTGTTCTTCGTAATACTTATCAATATCGTTACGTAAAATATTGATTTGCTGCGCAGTTTGCTCGTCGAACATCGGAGCCGCATAGAGAATTTTCGGCATATAAGGATCGAGCTTCTTTTGGGCTTCCTGTACCTGCGGCGGGTTGATGAACGAAGCTACCTTTTCGCTAATCAGATGAGGAGCCCCGCCTCCGGCGTAAGGAGTGATTTTGGACTGATTGCCTGTCGCCAGGAAGGCGTCCGTATAATAAGGAATCCCATTGCGCATTTCATAATTCTCTCCTTGGCGGCCGAATCGCAGCAAAGTAGCTCCTTCGTCACTGTAAAAATAATCAATCCAACGCATCGTTGCTTCCGGATTCTTATTCACCGAGGTGATGGCGAAAGCTCCGAAATCCCGTGGCACTGGAGCTGACAACTGCAGCCTGTCGCCATGCGGCCCTTTTACTGGAGCTATGCCGGCGTATTGTTCGTTCACTTTCCCACCCAGCATCGGATTGTTCGTCTGGTCAAAGAAGAAGCCTGTATTGCCTGATCCTTGCTTCGCCAAATATTGCGCTTCTTTCTGTGAAAAGATCTCCTGATCCAGAAGCTTTTCCGAATACAGCTTATTTAAATACATTAACATCTCTCTATTCCGGTCATTCCCCATCCATATTTGGACTTTGTCATTCTCGATGTTAATGTAATAGCCAAGCTGCTTATCCAGGCCGAATGACCCGCCCATGATATCGGCAACCGGGATGCCTAAGCCAGGTCCACCGCTGGCACGAGCCGTCATCGGAATTTCATCTTGCTTGCCGTTGCCATTCGGATCCTTATCACGGAACGCTTTTAGAACTTCGTACAATTCTTCCGTCGTTTCCGGTTCTTTCAGATTTAGTTTTTTCAGCCACGATTGGTTCATCCATCGCTTGTCCGTTCTGGCAGCGTTTACAGAAACAATGCCTGGCAGCGCATAAATATGACCTTCCGGCGTCGTGATCGCCGAGCGAATCTCCGGATACGTGTCCATCAGCTTCTTCATGTTCGGTGCATATTTATCGATCAAGTTCTCAAGCGGAATCAGCTGCCCGCCCGAGCCGTAGCGAATGGCCTCAAGAGGTGTGAGACCGGAGCGGTACATAGCGTCCGGAAGCTCATTGGACGCGAACAACAAGTTCTTCTTCTCCGCGAAGCCGTCCGTCGGCGCTTCAATGAATTCCACCTGCACGTTGCTCAGCTTCTCATAATCCTGGAACACCGGCATATCCTTGAAAGGTCCGTTAGCCGGCGCAATCCGCGTGAACATCTTAAGCTTGAGCGGTTGGCTTACAATCGGGAATCCTTCGGATGACACGCTTTTCGTTGCATCGCCCTGAGGCTTCTTCTCTTGATCTGTGCTCGAAGCCGTATCGGAGCTGCAGGCGGATAACGTCATACTGGAAACAACTAAAGTAGAAAGCAGTAAAGTCCCCCAATTTTTTTTCATTTTATCTTTCCTCCGTTCGTGGATGTTAGCCCTTGTTGAGAAAGCGTTTTCTAAGGGTTGCTCTCATTATAATGAATGTCGACTCCCCAATGGTTCAACATATATGACTTTCCATTCTACTTTTTTGACTGTTTCAAATGATCGATATACGCTTGCGGCGTCATTCCCGTTATCCCTTTGAATACTTTGAAGAAATACGTATAGCTCACGAAGCCGACCTCGCTGCTGATCTGTTTCAGTGCATAAGAGCCTGATTCCATCAGCATGCAGCCTTTCTTAATGCGAACCCGGTTCAAATACTCGGTGAAGGTCAACTGCGTCTCCTCCTTGAACAGCCTGCTTAGATAGGAAGGATTCAAGTTCAAGGCGCCGGCCGTACTGTCCAGAGAAATGTTAGAAGCATAATGGTCGGTGATGAATTGCACCGCTTTGGCAATATGGCGCGAATACGGTTCGCCGGCATGCTGCTTCTTGATCGTCTCCACCAACTGGGCGAAGTACGCTAACAGCCGCCGTTCCAGCTCGGACACGCTCCCCATGCGGGCAAGCTCGTTCCGTGATGACGCCATGTCCAGATCCTCGGTCGACATGTGCGGATCATGCCGCTTCAACGATAATTGCACGAGATGCAGCATTTCGCTGACGATCACTTGCACCGTCATGGCATAGACAGGGAGATGAGCTGCTGCGGCAAAAATCGTTTGAACCGTGTGCTGGATCCGCTCACCGTCCAGCTGCTCCAGGAAGAGCAGCAGCTGCTTCTGCTGCTCGGCAAACCGGGCATCCCGCAGCATGGAGGCGTTCATGCCTTGCTGGAACTTGGCGTCCAGCTCTTGGTCGGCTGTGCGGTAGCTGCCTCCAAGCTGCTTCAGGCTGCCGCATAGAGGCCCGATGACATGCACGCATTTCATGTTCAAAAACTTCTCCAGCGCGTGAGCTAGCGAGCTAACCGCCTGGCGGATGGAGCTGGCGACCGTATGCTCGCTTCGTTCCTCCGAGGCGAAGAGCGCAATGAAACGCCCCTCCCCTACATAGCCGACCGTCCGCGTCTGCACGTCGCCGATCGCCATCTGCATCACATCGATGGCCTGCTGCACAAGCCGGTTCTTCTGCACATCGTTCAAAGACTCCGTCAGCAGCAGAAAAGGAACGATTTGTACGGCGGCTACGCCGTAATTAACACAATGGGCGTAGAGCCCATTATCCTTCGCATAAGCTTGCAGCGCTTCCCCTGCATGCTCCGCATCTCGGGCCAAATTAGCCACGTATTCCCGAAGGATGACCGGGCTTAAGCGCTCGATCATTTTGGATTGCGCGCTTCTAGCTTCATGCTCCCGTTCTTCGCTCCGCAGCGCTTGAACCGCCTGTTCCAGCAGTCCCAGAAGCGTCGCCGGATTCAAGCGGTGCTTGAGCAAATAGTCCATCGCCCCGTTCATCAAGCAGGTTCGCACATAATCGTAATCGTCGAACGAGCTCAGCATAATCATCTTCACCTTCGGGAACCGCTCTCGGATCATCCGGCTCAGCTCCACGCCGTTCATAATGGGCATGCTCACATCCAGGATGGCAATATGCGGCGCCTCCCGCTCCATCATCGTAAGCGCGATCTCTCCGTTCTGCGCTTCACCGCAGATGGTGAACCCATGCTTCTCCCAATCCAGCATACTCTTCATATCGTTACGGGCCAGCGCCTCGTCATCCACCAACAAAACACGAAACATCTTTCATCCCTCCTGCTGCAATTGGGCCTGCTCCGCCGCCTTCCACGGAATGAGCGGAAATTTAATCTGTACCGTGGTATGGCTGTTCGGCTCGCTATGAACAAACACGCCGTAAGACTCTCCGAACAGGCGCACGATCCGTTCATGCACGTTGCGGACTCCCATCCCGCTGAAACGCGTATTCGTCTGAACCTCGAACAGCGCATCGATCTGCGCTTGCGTCATGCCCTTGCCGTTATCTCTGACTTCAATTCGCAGCTCTTGGCCTTCCACATAAATGTGAATATGCACGAGTCCTTCATGCTCGGAGGCGGAGATTCCGTGAATGATTGCATTCTCCACAAGCGGCTGCAGCATCAGCTTCAGCACGCTGAATTGCAGAAGCTCCTCCTCTTTCACTTCAATAAGCAACCGGATCGGCTCTACATATTTGTATTTTTCAATATTGACATAACTGCGGACATATTGCAGCTCTTCCTGCAAGGTAAGAAATTCATTCGTATTGCCGAGCACACCGCGCATCAGCTCGATGAGCGACTCCGATACCTCCACAATGTTCGGCACCCCGTTCAGCTTGGCCAAATATTTCACCGTATTGAGCGAATTATATAGAAAATGCGGGCGAATCTGCGCCTGCAGTACGGCCAACTCCGCTTCCCGCTTAGCCTTCTCGGTCGTCACGATCCCTTCTAGCAAGCGCTTTAATTCCTCGACCATGCCCTTGAAAACATGGTATAGCTGGCCGATTTCATCTTTGGAGCGGATCTCAACGGCCGGCAGCGTCATGTTGCCTTCCGTCACATGCATCATCATCGATCGCAATCTGCGAATATTCCGGGTAATACGCGAGGATACCTGCAGCGTGCCGATTACGATGAACATAAACACAATAATGGCTACTGTTGCCAGTACATTGCGGATTCGAGCCGTTTCCGTGAGCAGAGACTTCATCGGGACGAGAGTGAGTGTCGTCCATCCGGTATAAGCGGATTTCCGCATGACGACCAGGTACGATTTTTGATCGATCATTCTTTCCACCGATCCGTCCGTGCCCGCCAATTCCTGGCCAAGCCCAACGATCGTTTCCTTGTCGAAGGCGCTCGTCTGCGGCTGGTAGATGAATTCATTCTTCCTGTCCACGACATACATCATGCTGTCCGAGGTCGGTTTGACGTCATATATTTTCTTAATGAACTCGTCATTCAGATCGAACATGACCATGCCGATCAAGCTTCGGTTGTAGCGCAGCTCGCGCCCGGTCACGATCGAATCGCTGACGCCGGTTTGATGGAAATAAGCATGGCCCGACGGATTTTGCAGCAAATCTTTCATCATCGGTGTCAGCAAAATATTCTTATCCAGCCAAGGGGAACCGACGAAGAACACCTTCTCGTTCAAACCAATGACAGCTACCCGCGATATGTAAGGCTTATAGGCGATCAAAGCGGACAAAAACTCCTCGATCCTCTTCTGCTCCTGGAACCATTCGTAACTCGGCTCTACTGACTTGCTTTGCAGCGTATCCAGCACGGTCCGATTCGTAGCGACTACCGTATTCAGACGGCTAACCTCCTCCAGCCGGAGATTCAAGGACTCATCCGCCTGCCGGATGCTTTCGGTTACGGACGTTATCGCATTATTTTTGACCGTTTCTCTCATATACAGATAGACAATACTCGTCACGGCTACGATGCCAAGCAGCGTGACCAGCGAGAAAGCGACGAAGATTTTCCCCTGGATGCTTACCGTAGGTGAAATGAACTTCTTTAAGGAGAAAAACTTCATGGACGGAACCCCTTTCCCATTCGCCTTAATTAGAAAAAAACATGAACCCGGCCCGTCTCCAGGCGTGATTCATGTTCTAATATTACCTACTGCAGGGCGTTATGCATAGCCCCTCTCCGTCATCTTCGGCCTGAAGCAGGACGATACCCGGACGGGTGCGGAACGGAGCGGTCCGGTCGTTGCCGAAGAAGGTTGACCACAGCTTGCCTTCCCGGTCGGTGAACATCGTGCCATGCCCGCCGTGCGGAACCGCCAAGCGTCTCGGCGTATACGGACCGTACACGTGGTCGGAGACGGCGTACATAAGATCGTACGTGCCGTCTACGCGCGTATCGCCGTTCCATTCCGCAGCCCCCAGAATATACTTGCCTTGATGCTTGACAATGAAAGCTCCTTCATACCCGACGCGCTGTCCGTCCGAGCATAGCAGCTTGCAGGGGTCTTCCGCGAAGCCCGTCATATCTGTCTTCATCCGGGCGATTTTACCGTCCTGCCAGACGAAATACACCTGGCCGTCCTCATCTTGGAATAGACTGGAATCAATATCCGTATTCGTCATCCGGCCCATATCGAGATAAGGTCCTTCCGGCTTGCCGGATGCGCTCTTGATTAATCCGGTCCCCCCGCCCTTCAGCGAATATGTGATCCAGAACGTGCCGTACAAATAGATCATCTCCGGTGCCCATAGGCACGGGTCTTCATAAATGTTGTTCTCCCAGGTGCCGTTCTCGGCCAAGTCCCATACTTTGGCCACATGCCGCCACTGCTGCATATCGGCAGAGTTCCACACATGAAGCTGATTGTTGCGGTCCCAGAAATTGCTGTACGGCTTATCGGAGGTCCCGGTCATATAATACGTCCCGTCGGGTCCGACGCTGATATGCGGGTCGCGAATCGGGAAGCCGGCGACCGGCTTCAGGCTGCCCACGGCCCCTTTCTCCAGCACGGCATCCTCATTCGGACGGATGAAGCCCGGTTCCGTCACGGACATCGGAACGATGGAGGGGTAGTGCTCGACAGGCGAATAGCTGCCGCACCCGGTGAAAGAAGCATACAGCCGGTCATCCGGGCCGTCAAACAAGCTGATCTGCCCGCCGTGCGGCAGCGCCAAATACCGGCGGCTGTAGGGGCCATAGATCGACCGGCTTACCGCTGCGAACGTATCGACGGCATCGCTGCCCATTCGAGCGAGCCGGTCCGCACAGAACAGATAATAGTACCCGTCCCGTTTGTACAAACAAGCCCCGTGCGAGCCCGCTTGCCATTGATTCGTGAAGGATGGCCGGTCCTCACGTCCCGGTACTTTCCAAGGCTGCACTTCGGCCGTAATCGGACTCTCCGCAAGGCCGGTCAGATCGTCCTTCATGCGGGCGATTCGGCCATTGCCGTAAACCCAGTAGACGGCCCCGTCTTCATCCTCGAACAGCGAGGCGTCCCGGCCGTCCGCCGTCATCCTTCCCATATCCCGGTAAGGGCCATGAACGGAGCCGGATTCGCTCCGCAGCAAGCCCGTCCCTCCTTCGGTTAACCCGTAAGCGACCCAGAACGTGCCATGCAAATAGCGGATTTCCGGCGCACGAACGCCCTGCCCGCTCCCCTTCTCCTGCTGCCATGTTCCCTCGGCTTCCATGCGCCAGACCGTTTCCGGTCCCGTCCATGCCTTCAAATCCGGGGAAGTCCATATTTGCAGGCTGGTGCCTTGTGTCGTTCCGGTCAAATAGTACGTTCCGTCAGGTCCCTTGCAGATACTCGCGTCTTCCAGCGGGACCGGCATAATCGGGCGGATGACGACGGCCGTGTCCGAATAGCCCGTGCATGCGGACCATTCCGTTTCGGGATGCGGAGGTTTGATGAGAAAGTCGCTCTTCACAAGTAGCGCCTCCTAGCGTGTGTTTTTAAGAATAGTATAACGCGCGTTAGGCTTACGCTTAATAGAGAAACCGGAAGAACAGGTGAGGAATATGGACATCTCCTTCACTCCAAAGCCGTTTTTGTCAATTGTTGTCCTACTTCTTCGCGCCATGCTACAATATAATGACAAGAAATGACAAGCATCGGGATCGACTTATAGAGGGAGCTGCGGACGATGTCGAATACCCCGGGGAAACAAGGGCCTATCTACCATCTGCCTCCTTTTGGAGAGCCGCCACCGTTAAGCGTACAATTCATTGGCGTCAATTACTGTGAACCTCATTACCGGAACGTTCGAACGCTGGCCAGAATTACCGTGATCGGTTATGTGCTTGCCGGCCAAGGCCGTGTACAAGCCGGTCCCTTGTCAGGCATTGCCCGGCGCGGGGATATTTTCATCCTGCCGGCAGGCTGCAGACACGAAGTGACCGCAGACCCGGATCATTCCGACACATGGAGTTACATCTGGTTAAACATAAGCGGCTCGTGGATCTTGAACATGCTGGAGGCTTATAAACTGCTTGATCATATCACGGTACAGGACAGCGGTCTTGAGCCTGTCTTTCAAGATGCTATTGAAAGCGCTAAGACCCTAACGATTGAAGACATGCAAAGTTATATTCAAATCGTCCTGATGCGTATCGTCGTCTCCCTGTCGGAATCGCTTCGCGGAAGAGGAGACACGCTTACCCCTACGGTTCGCGCGATTAAACAATTTCTGGACAATCATATTCTTCATCCGTTCGACTCCGGTAAGCTCGCGGACCATATCGGCCTTTCCTACAAACAGATGAACCGGTTGTTCAAACAAGAAGCCGGTACGACGCTATACAATTATGTTATCAACAAAAAGATTGAATCCGCCAAACTGATGCTGCTGGACACGCAGCTGACCGTCAGCGATATCGGGTATAAGCTGGGATATGACGATCCGCACTATTTCTCCAACTTATTCCATTCCAAAGCTGGCGTAAGACCGAGTGAATTCCGCAAGCTGCTTGGCCGAACGGAGTAATACCGTTCCATCACTTTCAGACGGAGCTTCCCTATGAACGTACAATTGGATTTGACAACGATGCTGATTGCGCTTGTGATCGGGCACCTCTTCACGGTGATGTTCATAGCCGCTTATCTGCGCGGGCAGAAGAACGATACGACCGTTCAACTCTTCATCACGGCCAAATGCGCCCAAGCCGCAGCTTGGTTCGTTCTGATGCTGCGCGGTGGCATGACCGACCCGTTGACGGTCTCTTCGGTGAACTCGCTGCTATTCATCGGGTACGCCTTCGAAGCCGTTTCCATCGTCCATTGCCGGCAGGCACTCAGCCGTTTAACGAAGTTCCTGTACATCGCACTGGTTGCCGTGAATATCGCCGGATTCCATATGATCCTTCTCTTCTTCAACAGTGAGAGATTACGGATTATTTTTGCTTCCGCAGGAATAGCGGCGCTGATAGTCCTGCCCGCATACCGGCTGCTTCGCGGGCGAACGGGTTCCAATCTCGCGAAGATCATGGGCTATTTCTATACGCTGGTTATCGTTACGCTTCTGGGCAGGATCGCTTTGGCCCTTCTTTTCAACAATCCGCTAAGCTTATTCAGCCACGGCGCCAATCAGACCGTGATGCTGCTTGCCCAATATTTGATCATGATTTCGGGGAATACGGGTTTCGTACTATTAATGAAGGAACGAACAGACCGTGAGCTGTACATACTGGCCCATTATGACGATTTGACCGGCGCCATGAACCGCAGAGCGTTTATTTCACGCGCCAAGATGTGCTTAACGGCTCATGCCAGGGTCAGGGAACCGGTCAGCCTGCTGCTGTTCGATATCGACCAGTTCAAACATATTAACGATTCGTTCGGCCACGATGCGGGCGATCGCGTCCTGGTCGACCTTTCCTCGCAAGTGAAACGGCATATGGGTACGGACGATCTGTTTGCCCGGTACGGCGGGGATGAGTTTGCCATTTTACTTCCAGGCACGGCTGAAATGGCATCCACACAGCGCTCGGAACGCATTCGGCAAGCGGTGGAGGAGTCCGTCGCGATGTCCGCTAACATCCCCTATACGATCAGCATCGGCGTCTTGACGGTTATACCGGACCGCGATACGACATTTGAAGCGCTATACAGCACTTGCGATCAAGCGCTATACCAAGCCAAAGCGCTGGGACGGAATGCCGTATCCCGAGCCTTACCCGCCGAATAACGCCTGGTTATGACTTCTTAGAGCGTATCTCTTGGGCGATAAGCTGCGTGATCTCCGCCAAGCCGCTCGAGCCAAGGTCGCCTTCGCCACGCTTTCTGACGGACACCGCTGCGGAGCGTTTCTCGTTCTCGCCCAGCACGAACATATAAGGGACTTTCTCAAGCTGGGCCTCGCGAATTTTGTATCCCAGCTTCTCGTTCCGCACATCGGCTTCAACGCGAATGCCAGCCT
Source organism: Paenibacillus sp. MAHUQ-63 (assembly GCF_028765165.1). GTDB lineage: Bacteria > Bacillota > Bacilli > Paenibacillales > NBRC-103111 > Paenibacillus_E. The sequence goes on from NZ_JARADB010000003.1 coordinate 540,574, forward strand.
CCTCCAAGCTGTGCTTCACTTGCAAAGCGTAGTCGGCATAGTTCTCCGATACCGGCAATAGTTTGACTTGGACCGGCGCCAGCCAGAGCGGGAAGGCCCCGGCAAAATGCTCCGTCAATATCCCGATAAACCGCTCGATAGAACCATATACCGCGCGATGGATGACGACAGGACGATGCTTCTGGCTGTCTTCGCCGATATAGGAGAGATCGAATTTCTCAGGCATCTGGAAATCGAGTTGGATCGTTCCGCACTGCCAGCTTCTCTTCAACGCATCCAGAATATGGAAATCGATCTTAGGCCCATAAAACGCTCCGTCGCCTTCATTCACCTGATAAGGAATTCCGAGCTTCTCCAGTACGTTCTGCAGCGATTGTTCCGCCTGCGTCCACAATTGTTCGGAGCCCATGGAATCTTCCGGCCGGGTAGACAGCTCGACCTTGTACGAGAACCCGAGTACTTGATACACGTGATCGATAAGCGAAATAACACGACCGATCTCTTCCTCGATTTGTTCAGGCTGTACGAACAGGTGCGCATCGTCCTGACAAAATGTCCGAACCCTCATCATGCCGTTCAAGGCTCCCGAGAACTCATGGCGGTGTACTTGACCGAATTCACAAATGCGCAGGGGCAGATCCCGGTAGGAGCGCAAGCTGTTCTTGAAGACGAGCATATGTCCCGGGCAGTTCATCGGTTTGAGCGCATACTTCGTATCGTCTACGTTCGTGAAGTACATGTTGTCTTTGTAATGATCCCAATGTCCGGACTGCTCCCATACCCGGTTATTCATCATCAGCGGCGTGCGCACCTCTGCATAGTCCCGCTGCCGCTGCAGCTCACGGGCAAAGTTCTCGAGCTCGTTGCGAATCGTCATCCCTTTGGGAAGAAAGAAGGGCATCCCCGGCGCTTCTTCCGAGAACATGAACAGCTCAAGCTCTTTGCCAAGCTTGCGGTGATCGCGCTTCTTGGCTTCCTCCAGGACGTGGAGATGCTCTTCGAGCTGGGCCTTCTTCGGGAATGATGTCCCATAAATGCGCTGCAGCATTGGATTGCTGGAATCTCCGCGCCAATAGGCGCCCGCCACGCTCATCAGCTTGAACGCCTTGACCAGGCCTGTCGAAGGAAGGTGAGGTCCCCGGCACAGGTCCGTGAATTCGCCTTGGTCGTACATCGTAATGACGGCATCTTCCGGCAATCCTTGAATGAGCTCCAGTTTAAGCGGCTCTTCAAGCTCCCCGAATGCCTGGACCGCTTCCGCCCGGCTGACCACTCTGCGGATGACCGGCAGATTCTCGCCGATAATGTTCGCCATCTCTTGTTCGATGGCTGACAGATCTTCGCTGGACAGCGGTTTCTCCAGATCCACATCGTAATAAAATCCGTCCTCGATGACAGGTCCGATCCCGAGCTTAACGGACTTCCCGCCATATAGGCGTTTGAGGGCTTGCGCCAAGATGTGAGCCGTGCTGTGTCTATAAATATCCAAGCCGTCTTTGCTGTCCAGGGTAACAATTTCAATAAGGCTATCGTGCTCAATCGGTTGGTTCAGATCAACGAGCTTGCCGTTTATCTTGCCTGCCGCCGCATTTTTCTTCAAGCCCGTGCTGATCGACGCCGCCACTTGTTCAATGGTCGTGCCTTGCGCATACCTCCTATTTGTTCCATCCGGCAATGTTACTTTGATCTCCATGATTTAGCCTCCATTCCTCATTCGTTATTGTTTCGTTGAACGCAAAAAAACGCATCTCTCCCTAGAAGGGACGAGTGCGTTCGGCTCGTGGTTCCACCCTAATTCGACCAGGCTCTTCCGCTCGGCTGTACGCCAAATACTGAAGATGCAAGGTCCTTGTTGGTATCCGGTATCGGGGATAAACCGGTGCCGCTTACTGCCGCCAACATCGGTTGGCTGGGTTGGGCGCCACGGCTGCAAAGGGGTAATTTCACAACCGGTAACTGGAGAAGCTTTCAGCTGGAACTTCTCTCTCTGGACAGTTCGTGAAGGAAATCATGTCTTTGGTCATTGCCTGTTATGAGTTTCAACTTTTCTTGGAACAATCATACATAAGGACATTTCGAAAAGTCAAGCCCCAAATAAAAGCCCGCCGGTTAAGCAATGAAGCGGGCTTCTCTCACAGGCCGGCCTTACGCCTCAAAATGATACTTTTTCTTGGCGAACCGGCCGATCGCGTTCACGATTCCGTACAAGACAATGGAGAGGAGCGCCAGCATCGCAATGCTCACCATGACCATGTTCATCTGGAATACCTGGCCGCCATAAATAATTAAATAGCCAAGCCCTGCCTTCGATGAGAGGAATTCTCCCATGATCACGCCCACTAACGTTAGCCCTACGTTAACCTTCAACGTGGCCAGCAGATTAGGAATGCTCGCCGGCAGGAGCACCATCCGCAGCATTTGCGCCTTCGACGCGCCGAAGGACTCCATTAATTTCAGCTTCGTTTTGCTAATTTCCTTAAACCCGCTTTCGACCATCATGATCGTGACGATCACCGAGATCGCCATCGCCATGCCATAAATCGAGTATCGGTCTCCCAGCCAAATATAAAAGATCGGACCGAGCGCAACCTTAGGCAGCGCGTTTAAGACGACCACATAAGGCTCCAGCACCTTCGACGCGAAAGTGGACCACCAGAAGAGAACGGCAACGAAAGTGCCGATCAACATCGATACGGCGATTCCGATCAAGGTTTCCAGCGCCGTCGTCCAAGTATGCTTGAACAGATCGCCATGGAAGGCGAGCTCTTGGAATGAGCTGACGATTTGCGAAGGCTTGGAGGTCAGCATCGCGTCCACCCATTTCCAATTGGCGGCCAGCTCCCATAACCCGAGGAACAGCACCAGGACAAGCAGTTGGGACAGGCGAACGGTCCACAGCTTGCGCTTCTGAACCCGCAAATAGTCGGCATACTGCGCAGATACCGCCTTCTCCGGGACTAAGGTGATCCCTTGCTCTTTTAATGGCTCCGAACTGATGCTAGGCTCTCTAACCGGCATGAACGACATGACCTTCCAGCTCCCTCCAAATGTGATTAAAGTAATCGTTATACCCGGCGGCTTCCCGTTTGTTCCACGGTGTCAACTGCGCGCCTTGCCCCAAATCAATGTCATAAATGGCAGAGATCGTGCTCGGCCGTTTGGACATCACCATAACCCGGTCGCCCATGCTGATCGCTTCGGATATATCGTGCGTAACCAGTACAGCCGTCTTGCCCTGGTCTTTAATAATGCTATGAATTTCATCCGCCAGCGTAATGCGCGTCTGGTAATCGAGGGCGGAGAACGGTTCATCCAGCAGCAGAATATCCGGCTCCGTCACGAGCGTCCGGATGAGCGCGACCCTCTGGCGCATCCCGCCGGACAGCTGGGCCGGACTATGATGGGCAAAGCCGCCCAAGCCGTAACGGTCCATCAACTCCAGCGCTTTGCGCTTCGCCTTCCCCAGATCCATCTTGCGAATCTCGGCGCCAACCAACAGGTTGCTCAAAATATCGCGCCATTCGAACAAATGGTCATGCTGCAGCATATACCCCACCTTGGGGGAGGTGCCTGTCACCTCCTGCCCGTCAATGAGCACCTTGCCTTTCGTCGGTTGATACATCCCCGAGATGAGCGAGAGCATCGTGCTCTTGCCGCAGCCGCTCGGCCCGACGATACTGATGAATTGACCCGCTTCGATGGCGATATTGATCCGGCGAATCGCCTCAGTCTCCTGTTTGAGCGTGAAATAGCTTAAGCAAACATCCTTGAGCTCGATTTGGGCCATCGTTATTCCGCCTTTCCGATCTTGTTCACGAAGGTCATATCCACAACGGCATTGATATCAGCCACTCGATCGGCCGGCTTCAGTACGCCATTGTCAATCAGCACCTGCTGCAGCGCAGCAAACTGCTGGGCGTTCAATTCAGGAACGGCAGGCCAAGTATCCTGTTTCAGATAGCGGTCGACGGATTGAATCAGAATATCTTTCGGCGTCCCCTCGAAATAAGGCGTCAACGCGCCCGCAATCTCATCCGGAGAGGCGGTTTGCATCCACTCTCTGCCTTTGGCCACGGCATTCACGAATTTCTGGATCACGGCAGGGTTTTTCTTGATGTAATCGGAGGTTGCGACATAGGACGTCTCCGGGAATGCGCCGAATTCCTGACCGACGGAAGCGACATAATGCGCTTTGCCTTCCTTCACCAGACTGGAGGCAATCGGCTCGAAGACTTGGATGAAATCTCCTTTGCCGCTGGTGAAAGCGCCGGCCATCGCGGTCGAAGCGATATTCGTGATCACGTCCGTCTTGGCCACTTTCTCCTGAGTCAGTTTCGTGTTCAACACCATTTGCGGCGCACTGCCCGGCCTCCAGCCGATAACCGACTTGCCGGCCAGATCGCTCCACTTGAAATTAGCAACCGGATTGCGCGAGAGCAGGAAGGAACCGTCTCTCATGGTGAGCTGATGAAAGATTTTGAGCGTTTTGTCCCCCTTCTGGTTATAGATGTAGATGGCTGTTTCCGGTCCGACCAGCGAAATGTCGGCGACACCGGCGATGAGTGCCGCAGCTCCTTTATCCGAGCCCTGCGCCGTGTTCATATCGACGTTCAACCCCATCTCTCGGAAGAAGCCCTTCTCCATCGCAATGTAATGGGGCGCATAGAAGACGGAACGGATCACTTCGGAGAACTTGACCGTTTGCAGCGCCTCGGGCTTCTTGTCTGCAGCCCCGGTTGATGCAGCCGGCGAAGTGGCTGCCTGGCCGCACCCGGCGGCAAGCGTAACTAACATGGCGGAGAGCACAAGCGAAGCGGTTTTCCTCATTGTCAACATGGTCGATCATCCTTTCAGGTTGATTAAAGTATTTGAGCAGCCTGGGGCTGTTTAAACACCAAATGCGATTCGGCCATTTCCTTGCCATATTGAACCATGCCCGAATGTCCGACATCCTTCAGCGGAACAGCGGTTATTCGCTCTCTGAGCAAGAACACCTCGACGCCCGGAAGCAGCATTTCCAGCGCATAAGCAAGCGGAAGGCCATTCTCCATCAGTTCAACGGAATGCGAATTGCCGACGATGAAATTGAGTCCCCGCTGTTTGGCCAGCCGGACGAAGTCATGATCCTCTCTCACCCTGGAGATGCTGGCGATAATCGTATCGGTTTCGGGATACATCTGCAGAGCCGTTTCCAAATTGTGCATCGTAAATCCAGTGTGCGGGAAGAAGTGCAGCACATGTTCGACGGGACTATCCGCCGTGCCGCTGAGCAGCCGCGCCGGATTGGCGAGCGTCGCTTCCTGCAGGCTCATCTCTCCGCGAATGCCCCGCTCCGCCTCGAGAATATCATGATCGATGTCTCTGCCCATGAGCCGGTCGATGCGGGCTAAAATATCGCCGGCCGTGCGGATCTCTTCCAGAGCGATCCCTTTATGTAGGACGTTGCCGGGGACGCCGCCGAAGGCGATGTCCGTTTTCAATTTGCGGTGGCCGTGCAGGAAGGTCATGCCGGGATGGAGCCCGTGGAACGCTTCATGCATTTCGATCAGCGCCAAATTGTACAGAGGCAGGTAATCCGAGAAAGGCACGCCTCCCGAGCTTGCAGCGTCGGCAACGGGATGATGCACGACGATCAAGTCAAGCTCCATGGCGGAGGCCAGCTCGATCACCGATTCCGTCAGCGTCATGCCGACGCCGATCTTCTTCACGGCCTTCTGCTTGTCGCCGAATATAAGGCCGGGAATTTCGATCACGCTTTTGCCCGGAATGTTCGAAGTTTTCATCACGACATACGGATTCGTTCCCGAAGTGATTTCATTCCAATCCATCACCATCCTGCCTCTGGAAATGTGATTCAGCGCCTCAAGGACGGCTCCTACATCGGCTTGCGGTGGTATCCTCTTCATCTCTCGCCCTTCCTTTCTCCTGCTGTTTTGGCCTGCTTGGCCTAACGGGTCCAACAACAAATAACCGCTACTATGCGCATACGGAATCCATGAAGAAATCCGATAGTGTCAATAGTAGCGGTTGTAAAGCTCTCCAGGATTCCGGAGTTCCTTAGCACCTGCTAGAGGTTAAATGAGTGAAGTCAAGCACTATGGCATCCCGTCTCTTGTTTGCACAAGGATTCGATCCGTAACGCTCTCCCTCTTTGTAAAACGCTTCCATAGCCATCATATCATAGATTTGCCAAAAATGCTTGACTAATTGCATATTGTATACAAAAATTTATGACAACTTCTATGTCATCTAAAATAACATGAATCTAGCGTATCGGTCAACAAAAATATAAAAATTTCAATTAGTTTTTTGAATTCATGTGATATTAAATAACACAAATATCACTCCAGCGGCTCTTTAAGCACAATCACTGTTCCTGAGAATTCCGTCTCGGGATCGTAATCCTTCAGGACCAGCTTGACCTCAAGTCCGAGCTTACTCTCGATCTGTTGCTTGAGCATGCGCTTATTAGCTTCCATAAGCAGAATGTCCACACTGGCGGTCAGACTCCGGTTCGATGCATCCAGTACTTTCAAAGCAGGTATACGCTTATGCGTGGCAAAAATAAACACTTTGTCTCCGGATATTTCTATCTTCTGCGACTTGATGCCGGTTCCGAAAATTTCCTGATTGATCGAATTATAAATCTTAATGAATTCCTGTTTTAATTCACCGGTCGAGTATGCCTGCTTCATCCAGCCGCCCCCCTGCCTTTTTTATTACTCATTATAGCATAGGAACCGATAGATTAATGCTCGTTTACATCAACCGGCGATCGGCAGATGAATACTGATGGTTGTCCCTTTACCTTCCCTGCTTGAAATTCGAACCGTTCCGCCGTGAGATTCAATAATTTTCATGGTCGCCATCATGCCGAGCCCCGTTCCGTTTTCTTTGGTCGTGTAAAAGGGAGAGCCGATCTTGGCGATCGCCTCTTCCGGAATTCCTTTGCCTTGGTCCATCACTTGAACCAGGATGGTATCCGGATTCGGTCGCGCGGCTGCAATCCGGATTTCCCCGCCATCCGGCATGGCCTCCATCGCATTCTTAATCAGATTAATGAAGACTTGTTTCAGTTGTGCCGCAACGCAAGCGACAGCGGGCAAATCGTCGACATCGACAGCCTTAATTTCAATACGATTAATCAAAGCTTGGGAGCTAAGGAGCATGACGACGTCATGAATGATTTTGCCCACCTGCTCGCTTTTGAACTCCTGAGCTTGCGGCTTCGCAAGGAATAGCAGCTCATTCGTAATGATTTCAATCCGCGTTAGCTCGTCCGTCATAATGTTGAAATATTCCGGATTCACACCCCGCACATTCTTCTCGATCAGCTGGATAAACCCTTTGAGCGAAGTAAGCGGATTCCTGATTTCATGCGCAATGGAAGCGGCCAGCTGCCCGACCGCCGTCAATTTCTCTGATTCGAGCAGCAGCTGCTCATTCTTGTTCTCCTTGGTAATGTTTCGCGCAACCCCGTACACCCCTACGGTTTCACCGTTCATGATGATGGGCATATTGGTGACTTTCACATCGATAACTTTCCCGTTCTTATGTATCGCTTTCGTTTCATAATGCTGGGTAATTCCTTTGACCGCTTGGGTAAACCGCTTTATCGTCAGTTCTAATTCCTCGGGCTGAATCAATGGGATGAACGACATGTTCAAATATTCACTTTCCCTGTATCCCAGCAATTGCTCCATAGCCGGATTCACGCTGAGGTAGTACCCATCGAGATCAAACGAGAAAACAGCTTCGGGATTATATTTAAAAAGCGACTCATAGTGGAGCTCCTGCTGCAGCCTCGCTCCCTTCTTGCGTGTTATATCTTGGAAAATGACGGTTAGCCCGTCAGGCGATGGATACGCTCTCACTTCAAACCAAGACGCGAGCGGCGGATAATACGCCTCGAACTCCACCTTCTCTTGTTCGCGCATCGCTTTATGATACTGTTCATAGAATGGCAGATGCACCGCTTCCGGAAATTCATTCCACATGCATTTGCCCACTAGCTCCACTTGCTCGCGGAACAAGACCCTTGCCGCTTCCTTATTGATATAGGTGAATTCCCAAAGGCTGTTTACCGCAAAGAAAGCATCGGTGATTCGATCTATCATTCCGTTCATTTCAGGATAATCCGTCATCTTAACCTCCACGCTCCTCGTCTCGCGAAAAGTAACACAGCAAATTAAAAAAGCCTAAATAAAAGCTGCTTCTGCAGCTTGTATTCAGGCTTATGCCCAGCACTGTCTCTGGTTCATTACCGCCAAATTATGGACTTGGATTCAGAATGAACACGATGACGCTTTTATCCAGATGAAAGTCCCAATCGACAAACACATCGATAACTCTCGTATGTAAAATCGGTTCGAAATGGCCGTTGTTATGCAGATAGCTTTTCTCCAGACTGCGTTTCGCAAGCCGAAGACTCTCTTCATGGCCGATTCGAATCAATTCTTTCTCAATGCTAATCAGGATCCCGTTGCGAATGACGACGAGCGTTCTGTCATTAAGCTTGCAGGAATATAACTCTTCCGGCCTCTTCTCAACCTGATGACTCAGACTGTCAATTTCCTGGTGAAGCTCCTCCTTGCCTGTATACCCTTCAAGTAATTCGGGATGCTCCTTACCCTCGTCCGCTTCAATCCCTACCATGATCCCGGAATGATTATGCAAGCCCCAATCGTAATAAAACTCCTGAATGTTCATGCCCGCAATGACAAGCAAATAAGCTTTAAATTCAGGAATTAACGATTTGACCAGCAGGTCTCTCGTATGTTGAATAGCAGCGATTTGGTCCTGTTGAAGGAGCACTTTCTCTGTCGGGGATAAAAAGTTACGCAAATAGATGACGACAAAAGGGCGGTTGATACTGACGAATATGGATTGCGGCCCTTTGCCGAAAGCTTCTCTTAACAATCTGCCTACATGGCTGGCTAGCTCGTTCTGAATCCGTTTCTCATCGGTTTCCAAGATTTATTCATCCTCGATTTAGGCAAAAGCATCGTATCTCTCGCCCACATTAATATTAGTTTCTTTTCTCTCATAAGACAACCTTTAACTGCACATTTCAGTAAGTACATCTACCATTCTGTCCATAGTTTGTAAAAATAAGCTTTTAAATGAAAAAGCAGCTCAACGCGGCTTGAATATACATCCCTATGGTGCATTTGGCGTTAAAATAAACACAATGATACCTTTATCCAGATGGAGATTCCAATCCGCAAACACGTCTGTCAGGTCGGATTTCAAAATTTTCGCGAATTGCTTGTTGTTGCGTAAATATCTTTTGGCGAGATTGCGCTCCGCCAGCTTCAAGACTTCTTCAAATCCGAGCCGAATCATTTCTTTCCCAATGTTAACCAGAATTCCGTTCCGGATCACGAGAAGTGTTCGTTCATTGATCATACAGGAATAGATGTCGTTCGGCTTCTTCTGAATCAGATGAGAGACTCGTTCGATTTCATCGTGCAGTTCTTCCTTACCTGCGTAGGCCTCTCCCGGGCTGCGGACCAGCGTATCGCCCTCGTTCTCAATCCCGACGATAACACCGGAATGGTTGTGCAGGCCCCAATCATAGTAAACTTCTTGAATGTTCATTCCAGCGAGCAGCAGCAAGTACGCCTTGATCTCAGGAATTAACGATTTCATCACCAAGTCCCTCGTATGCTGAATAGCTGCAACCTGCTCTTGCTGAAGCAATATTTTCTCGGTCGGCGACAAAAAATTTCGCAAGTATATGACAATAAACGGCCGTCTGATGCTAACAAAAATCGATTGCGGTCCTTTCCCGAAAGCGTCTCTCAGCAGCCTGCCGATCTGGCTTGCGATTTCGATTTGAGATTGTTTTTCCTTATTATCCAAAAAATCCATCCTCGATCTTGATAATGAATGTCAAGTAAAACTAGTCGAGCTTTCCTTTCTTCGCAGCTAAAAAAGCCTAAATAAAAGTTGAACATTCCAACTTTTATTCAGGCTTATGTCCAGCGAATTATTCTGGTTCATTAATGCCGTATGAGTTTACCGTTACTACCGTTACATGATACACCGTGCAACACGATATAGATAAAAGCATTATTTCTTTTACCCTACTACGTATTGTAATAATTTTTGCCGATTATCACAACTGCAAATTTTCCCAAGCTTGTAGCCAACCCTTCGGCAGCCCTCGCCGCTTACCGATATCCTTTGCTGCCTAGCTCCTCACAGGCAAGTCCCGCTCATCGGCAAGTCACCTCACCGGCACGCCCTCTCCCGGCAGGCGGCAGCCCTAGCCCCGACGCATGCGTAACTGGAATTTCTCCCTTTATTTCAGGGTAAAGGGCCTCCTATCGGCGTGACAACGGGAATTTCTCCTGTTATTTCGGTAAAATTCGCCGCACTTCGGCCATCTGACGCAATATGAACAGGAGAGATTCCTGTTATTCTTCCAGTAGGCCCGATTGAGGATCAATTAACGGGAGGAATTCCCGTTATCGCTGATCGTTGAAAAAGGACCCGCCCGTACCGGCAGTTCCTCCCGTCAATCCCTGCTCCCGCAGCAGCTTCCTGTGCCGCGCGTCAAACCGCTACCGCCCCTACGAAACCTAAGAACTGGCCGCCACGCTCTTGCTTCGCATCAACACAAGCATCAGGACGATGCTGGCCATAGAGGTAAGGATCATCAGAATGAACGGCAGCCTGGGGTCGATCGTATAGGTCCATCCCCCGATGACTCCCGTCGGCGAAATGCATAATAAAACGAGAACTTGCAGAATCGAGAACATGTTGGCACGCTGATCGTCATCGATTGAATTGGCGACAACCGCCTCCAAATATGGACTCGATATAATGCTGCCGGCAGCGGCAAGCATCGTGCTGACAATGATCAAGCTTATTTGCCCTGGCGCTGCGGCGATCAACACAACTTTGGACAGGATCATCAGCAGGAAGCCGCCTATCATATACCGGTAAGCCCGGTTCTCCTGCAACCGCGGTACCACGAGAAACATCAAGACAAGCATCGCCACGGACGATATAGCCGGGAAAATCGAGATGAGCGCATCATTCATGTTCAAAGCTTCGACCAAATAGATCGAGAGATAAGCATTTTGCATCGTCACTTGAAAATTAGAGCATATATACACGCCGAAAATAATCAGCAAAGCGCGTTTGGCCAGAATCGCTTTGACTGCGCCGGCGTACGCGCGAAGCGTGTCCTTGACCTGCAGCGTCGAACTCTCGCTTCGCTTGCGAATGCCGATCTCCGTCTCGTGCGTTGCGAAGTTCCGCGCGAAGAACATAATCGTCAAGCTGATGAAGAACATGACATACAGGATCCGCATGGCAGGAACGAGCGTAAAATGGTTCACAAGCAGCCCGCCAAGAGGAGCAAACAGGCCTCCGATCACGCCGATGAGCTGCAAAATCCGAAAAACCTGAGACCGGTCACTCTCATGGGTATCCTCAACCAGCAAACAGTACCATGCGGTATTCGGCACCCGGAGGAAACTGTTAAGAACGGCCGCGGCGAGAAAATACCAAAAATTTTGCGATACCGCCCAGATCAAGGCAGCCGCACTCCAGCTGACAAGGTCGTAATAGAGCAGCGCACGCCGCCTCCCCATCCGGTCCGTGAGGTATCCGCTCAGGATGGACGTGAAAATTTGCATCACAAGGCCTATGGAAGTAATCCAGCCGATTTGCCTCTCATTCACACCTAGCTGAAACATGTAAACGGTTGCATACATCGTCAGCATACTGTACGGCACAATAAACATCGGTTCATAGATGAGGCAGCCTCTGGCATTGCCTTGAATTTTCCTGAACATTTTGAACCCTCCCATTCCTGCCGCCGCTCCAAAAAAAATCAGACAGAGCTGCTGTGCATCTGACTGATGTCGGTAGAAGGCCTTGATTATTTTTTGAAAGGAAGCTCGATCCGTACGGTCGTCCCCTGATCAATTTGGCTTTCAATCGTTAATTTGCCGCCATGTCCCTCAATAATTCGCTTGCATACCATGAGCCCCAAACCGGTGCCGTTCGTCTTCGTCGTGAAGAAGGGCTCCCCTAATTGTGACAGTCTGTCCTCGGAGATACCTACGCCCTGATCTTCCACGGAGATGATCAAGCCTTCGTGGCACTGATGCTTAATCCCAATTCGGATAATTCCACCGCTGACCATAGATTCTATCGCATTCTTCAGCACATTGATGAGTACCTGCTTGATTTGGTCCGGGTTACATGCAATGGCGGGAAGATCCGGGTCGGTGTCCATTTGGATTTGAACATTATACAGATGAGCATGCGGCTGCAGGAAAGCAATGACACTCTGCACAAGGTCCTGAATTTTGTTCTCCAAGTAATAATTCAGATGCGGTTTGGCCAAAGTCATGAACTCATTCACGACATAATTAATATGCTCCAGCTCTTCCAGCATGACATCGACATAGTCCGTATTTTTGGCTTTAAGCAGATGCACGAACCCCTTCAAAGAGGTCAATGGATTCCGGATATCATGAGCGATTCCGGCGGCCAACTGCCCGATCAGCGACAGCTTCTCGGACCTGATGATCGCTTCTTCCGACTTTTTGCGCTCGGTGAGATCCCGAATCACGCTTTGTACGATGGGGAACCCGATATTTTTGTGGACATAGATCGACGATAATTCAACATCGATGAATGTGCCGTCTAACTTGCGCATCTTCATCTCAATAAACTCGCTGTACCCGTCGGAATTCATGACCTCATGAAGCCGCGCGATGATAAGATCCATGTCGTTGGGGCAGAAAAAATCATAGATCGACCTGCCTTTGAACTCCTCCGAAGAGGTGCCGCCGAACAGTTTGCAGCAAGCATCGTTGACGAACTGGACGAAACCGTCCTTGTGCAAAACAATCGCTTCCGGATTCAGCTTGATCAACCGTCTGAACTGCTTCTCGCTTTCCAGAAGCTCCTCTTCGAATTTCTTCCTCTCACTGATATCCCGTTCGATACCGACGAAAGCGATGACTGTTCCTTCGCTATTTTTCACAGGCGAAACCGTAACGTTCGCGTAGAAGGAAGAGCCGTCTTTTCTAAGCTTCAGCGCCTCGAAATCCTTGACCGTCTGGCCGTCAATGAGCGACTGGTATAAGCGCAGCGCGTCCTCCCTATACGCTTCAGGCGTCATGGGCAGAAACGTGCCTACCACTTCCTCCCTCGTCCAGCCGTGCAGCTCTTCGAATTTCTTGTTCACCTCGAGCACCGTGCCATGTATGTCAACGATTACAATCCCATCGGAGGTTAAGTTCATTAAGGAATCGATTAAATGTTGTTTCAATGTCATGTCTAGCATCCCATCCCTAATTCTAACGATTCAATGCGGTTTAGTAGCTTTATTCGTTTTCGATGGAAAAAATACCTTTTTTATTTGCGCCAATCGATAAAAAAAGAGCAGCCGCCGAGGCGATCTGCTCCTGATCCTCACAAGACCGGCACATCTAGTGCCGTCTTTATATTTTGCAAATCCAATAGAAGCTGTTCGTTCATATTCCATGGGTGATACCACCCTTTTTCCATCATATACCTCATGATTTTCTCATGCGTATCGATGCTTTCTTCCAATTGCTTCTGAAGGATCGCTTTAATTTCCGGCGTGCCCGCTTCGGTTACAGCCATGGCGTAGCTCCTGACGGCGCTTTTGGCCGAAATTAGAAAATCGGTCGCGATGACCTGATCCGTCAACGTATGCATACCCGTCAAATGCTCGATAATCGTATTCATACTATCCGCCTCCTAGAGGATCGCATTGGATATAATCTGTTCCAGCTCCTGCAGCTGCCGCGTCGATAGTTGAACGTCCGCCAGCAATATTTCCTTCAGAGCCGGATCTGAGACCAGAAGATTCATCGTCTTCGCCTTCGTCAGGCCATTCGTTTTGAACGTCGCGATTTCGTGAACTTCCAGCTTTTCGTGCAGCGCATAAGCCATCGGTCATTTCTCTCCTGTCTCTCAATCAATTAAGGTTTCAGCAGCACTTTAATACAATGATCCTGCCTCGTATCGAACAATTCATAGCCTTGCTTCGCTTCGCTTAAAGGCAGCACGTGTGTTACGACATCGCTCGGATCCACTTTGCCGGAATCGATCAGTTCGTACATATACGGCATATAGTGGATCACCGGCGCTTGTCCGCTGCGGATATTGACGTTCCGTTGGAAAATGTCGCCAAGCGGGAAAGCGTTATAACGCCCTCCATATACACCTGTGATTTGGATAGTACCGCATTTGCGAACAGCTTGCGAAGCGAGGACAATCCCGCCCATCGCGCCCCCGTGCAGCTTCAGCCCGGAAGCGATCGACTCCAGCGGAGTCATTTTCCCGCTCATCCCGGTGCAGTCGATCACGACGTCGGCTCCGCCTTTCGTCATTTCCTTCAATATATTTCCGGTTTGTTCACTGTGCTCCAAATTAACGATTTCCACGCGGTTCGTCCTTTTGGCATGCTCCAGACGGTAGTCCAGATAATCGACGGCGATCACGCGGCTCGCTCCTTTGAGCCAGCTGAATTTTTGCGCGAGCAGCCCCACCGGGCCGCAGCCGAGAATGATTACCGTATCTCCGTCTTTGACTCCTGCGTTATCTACGCTCCAATAGGCCGTTGTCATTGCGTCTGCAATCAAACAGAGACTTTCGTCCGGATGCTCACAGCTTTCGGGAATTTTAAAATGCGTAAAGTTGGCATACGGCACCCTGAGCATTTCAGCCTGTCCCCCGGGGTACCCGCCTGTTGTTCCTGAATAACCGAAATAAGCTCCCATTTCACCGTTCTCGTTGGAGTTGTCGCACTGGCTCTCCAGCTGATTTTTGCAGTAGAAGCATTCGCCGCAAGAAATATTGAACGGTATGATAACCCGGTCGCCTTTTTTCAATTTCGTTACGCCGGGGCCGACTTCTTCCACAATGCCCATCGGTTCGTGTCCGATCACATAGTCTTCCTGGAGATTCGGAATCATCCCATGGAGCAGATGCAGATCGGATCCGCATATCGCCGTTGTTGTCATTCTGACAATCATATCGTCGGCTTTCTCGATTTTCGGATCGGGTACTTCTTTCACCACAACATTCTTAAGGCCTTGATAAGTCACAGCTTTCATAATAGTGTTCCTCCACTCCTGTTATTGATCGGGTGTCCGGTCAAACATGCCTTTCCTTGAGGTGTCGCCGGGGAACAGATTCATTCGTCCCATATGTACAGCATTGATCGCGCCTAATTGATCCAGTTTGTACTGTTCCTGAAGCTCGTAAGGGTGAAACCATTTCTTTCTCATCATTAGCTCGGATACTTCCTGGTGAAGCGCAATCCCCTGATGAAGCTGGCTGCGCAAGAGCGCTCTCGCGTCGGCGGACACCGTTTCCGTCAAAGCGATCGCCGTGTTGATGACCCCTTCCTTGACACGAACCAGAAAGTCCATGGCAAAGGTCATATCGGCCATTTCCGGCATATTCAGCGCATTGCTCGGGTCTAAATTATCGTAATCGTACGCTTCCTTCATCTATGCTCACCCTCAATTTCGTATAGGAGTTGGACGATCGGGAATCGGTGCTTGAAACGGGACTCTCTCATAAATGGCCTGCAAATCTGCGATGGCTTGCAAGGATTGTTCCACATCTTTCTGCATCAACGCTTTTAATTCTTGATCGAAAACCAACCCTTGCATCATTTTGGATTTCAGAACACACAACGTTTTGAAATTAAGAACTTCATGAAATTCCATGGACTCGTGCATAGCTAATGTCGGTTGGACTGTCATTGAAACACCTCCACAGGTAGAATGTCCCAATATCGCTTTTTTAACCGGAACACAAACGATAATAACCCTCGAGGCAATGCCTTGAGGGTTAGTTAGGTATGGACATGGTCTCACGTGGCCGGACGTTTTAACAATTCGATCCCGTTAACCGGCAATTCTATGATGCCAGATACGATTTCATTCGATTCCAATCGCGTGTAGACGCGGTCATCAAGAAACACGCTCTTCGCTTCTCCGCTGAAATTCATCACAAATACGTAGTCCGACGAACCGTCCGTCCGCACCTGAGCGGTCACTCCCGGAGGCAGCTCCGTATCTATGGACCGTACGATTCCATTGTGCGTAATCAGCTTATGATAGAAAGCTTGCAGAAAATCCGGCTTTAACCGCGTCGCCATATGATAGGCTTTCCCTGCGCCGAATCGGTTCACGGTCAGAGCAGGCTGTCCGGCATAGAAGCTGTCGGTATAAACACCCAGCACCTCTGCGCCCTCGGCATGGATGATCTCGCATATTTCATGCGCTTCGAATGCCCCTGCCAGTCCGAGCGGATTATCCGGGTGCATAGCCAAGCCATTGCGATCGTGATCGTACAACCCTTCGATCTCTTCCGCCCAAATGCCGAGCGTTCTCCGAAGCGGTCCCGGGAAACCGCCGAGATGGCACAAATCATGCTCATCGACGACACCGGACCAATACGTCGTGACCAGCGTTCCGCCTTGCTCGACGAATTTCTCGAGCTTGCGGCCCGTCTCTTCGCGGCACATATACAGCATCGGAGCAACGATGAGCTTGTATGCGGCCAGGTCATCCCCTGAGCCGATCACGTCCACCGGCACGCCTTGCTCCCAGAACGCGCGATGATGGGCAAGCACGGTTTCCTCGTAATGGATGCCCATATTGCGCGGACCTTGGGCGTCTTTCACCGCCCAGCGGTTATCCCAATCGAATATTATCGCCGTTTGGGCCGGGGTAATCGTGCCGACCAGTTCGGAGACGTTCGCCAGCGTCCGGCCCAGCTCCGCCACATCCTTGAACACGCGCGTATGCTCATGCCCGGCATGATCGACGACGGCGCCGTGAAACTTCTCGGAGGAGCCTCGGCTCTTCCGCCATTGAAAATATTGCACCGAATCCGATCCGTGCGCTACCGCCTGCAAAGAGGACAATCGGTGCATCCCCGGCTGCTTCAGCTTGCTGACCGGCTGCCAGTTCGTCAAGCTCGGCGTGCTTTCCATCAACAGGAACGGCTTCCGTTTCAGCGAGCGGTACAGGTCGTGATAGAAGGCAACGGAGGCTCCGAGCGTGCTGTCATCCTGCCGCTCATGCCAAGTCGGATAAGCATCCCATGAGATGACGTCCAGCATGCCGGCAAACTTGCGGTAGTCCAAGCTTTCAATCATGTGCATATTCGTCGTCACGGGGAGCTCGGGATTCGCCCCGCGAACGGTATCGATTTCATGCCGGCAGAAGTCAACCGTTTGATCCGTAACGAACCGGCGCCAATCCAGATTATGTCCGTGAACCATATGTTCCCCATGCGGGGCCGGCGATTCCACCTGCTGCCAATCCGTATACGTATGCGCCCAGAAGGAAGTCCACCATGCCGCGTTCAAAGCTTCGAGCGAACCGTATTTCTTTTGCAGCCACTTGCGGTAAGCGTCCTGACAATAGTCGCAATGGCAGTCTCCGCCGAATTCATTGGAAATATGCCAGCCGACGACCGCCGGATGCTGACCGTAGCGCTCGGCCAGCTGGCCGTTCAAGATTGCCGTCTTCTCCCTGTACACGGGACTCGTATAGCAATGATTGTGCCTGAGGCCGTGCAAATTGCGGATGCGATTCGCCCCCACCCTTCTTACCTCCGGGTACCGTTCCGACATCCAGGCCGGCCGGGCGCCGCTCGGCGTCGCAAGCCATGCATAGATGCCATTGTCTGCGAATGAGTCCAGCAGCTTGTCCAGCCACTCGAACGTGAACGTGCCTTCCTCCGGCTCCAGAGCAGCCCATGCGAAAATGCCGATCGCCATCACATTGCAGCCTGCGAGCTTCATCAGCCGGATGTCTTCCTCCAAAATGTGCGGGTGCTGCAGCCATTGATCCGGATTATAGTCAGCGCCGTGCATCAGCACGGGCAGCTTCTTGCTGACCGGCGGGAACTTGCGTGTCATCGCCATCTCTCCTCTATGCAGGATATCGTCGTATTCTCTTATTCGCTTTTGATTATAGGATAATTCGCGTCTATACTAATAGAACAGAAAGCATGAA
This sequence comes from Paenibacillus sp. MAHUQ-63, assembly GCF_028765165.1. Lineage (GTDB taxonomy): Bacteria > Bacillota > Bacilli > Paenibacillales > NBRC-103111 > Paenibacillus_E. The sequence goes on from NZ_JARADB010000003.1 coordinate 558,615, forward strand.
AAATCGTACAATATGAACATAGGTGGTGAGGATCCGCATGATGCCGTTCCTGCTGGCTGAACTCGTGACGTTGGAGAATATCATGCCGCTCTACGTGTACTGCGTAGGCAGCCATGAGCAAAAGCATCTTAAGAGGCCTGACGGATATCCGGCGCAACAGCTCTTCTTGAGCCGCAGCGGCCGGGGAACCTTCCGGCTGGAGGGCGGTCCCGATATGGCGATGACTCCCGGAACGATGCTCATCCTTCCCGCCGGCGTACCGCACGAATATGATCCTGCCCATGGCGAGGATGCCTGGGAGCTCGGTTTCGCCGCCTTCAGCGGCTCTGCTGCCGCTTCCATAATGGCGCATCTGGGCTGCCGGGAGCCCGTTCTGCTCGAGAAAGCTCATTTCGCTGCGCTTTGGGATAAGCTTGAATCGTTATGGCAGCACATCTCCCTGAATGGAGAGAGCGGTTATTGGGAGGCTTCGCGACGGATGTACGATATGCTGCTAACGGTCCTTCAAGGGCAATCGGACCAAGAGGTGAAACAGCGAATGACCCCCGCGGGGCAGCCCAATGCCGCCCTGCAGGAAGCGGTCAAGCTGATCCATGACCACTATAACGAACGCCTGCATGTGTCCAACTTGGCCAGAGCGGTCGGTTACTCCGTCCAGCATTTCCACCGGCTGTTCGTCGATAGTTACGGCGTTACGCCGCAGCAGTATATCCAGCAGATTCGCATGCGCCGGTCGGTTCAGCTGTTTCAAGAGAACCCCGGGATGACCGTTGAAAAAATAGCGCACCAACTGGGAATGGAGCCCAGTTATTTTATTCGTATTTTCAAGCGAACCTATGGCGAGACGCCTAAGCAGTTTATGAAAAGGAGCTAAGCGGGCGGCTGGGGAGGGCGTGCGGTGGCGGGGGCGTGCGCTGGCGGGGGCGTGCGCTGGCGGGGGCGTGGCTGGCGGGGGCGTGGCTGGCGGGGGCTAACGGACACAGCAGCCCCTATTCGTTCCATCGGGGCTGCCTGGAAACTGCAACGGACACCAGCGCCGTTATTTGCTCGTTTCGGGCGTATTTCACGCTCGATTACGGCAAATAGGGTACCTGGTGTCCGTTAGGCGTGAAAACCTGCCGGTTTCACGGAAATAACGGCCGTGGTGTCCGTTAGAACACCACGGCATGCCTCAGCGCGAGGGTCGCGCGCTGACTATCCACAACGCGCGGGCTAACGCGCTCGCGCTAACGGACACAGCAGCCCCTATACGTTCCACCGGGGCTGCCTGGAAACTGGAACGGACACCAACGCCGTTATTTGCTCGTTTCGGGCGTATTTCACGCACGAATACGGCAAATAGGGTACCTGGTGTCCGTTAGGCGTGAAACCCCGCCGGTTTCACGGAAATAACGGCCGTGGTGTCCGTTAGAACACCACGGCATTCCTCAGCGCGAGGGGCGCGCGCTGACTATCCACAACGCGCGGGCTCACACGCTCGCGCTAACGGACACAGCAGCCCTTATTCGTTCCACCGGGGCTGCCTGGAAACTGCAACGGACACCAGCGCCGCTATTTGCTCGTTTCGGGCGTATTTCACGCACGAATAAGGCAAATAGGGTATCTGGTGTCCGTTAGGCGTGAAACCCCGCCGGTTTCACGGAAATAACGGCCGTGGTGTCCGTTAGAACACCACGGCATTCCTCAGCGCGAGGGGCGCGCGCTAACGGACACAGCAGCCCCTATACGTTCCACCGGGGCTGCCTGGAAACTGCAACGGACACCAACGCCGTTATTTGCTCGTTTCGGGCGTATTTCACGCACGAATACGGCAAATAGGGTACCTGGTGTCCGTTAGGCGTGAAAACCTGTCTGTTTCACGGAAATAACGGCCGTGGTGTCCGTTAGAAGCGCCGGTTCATGAGCCGACGGGATAGTGTCCATAGGCGAGAGTCGGCGAGGGTCAGCGAAGATCGCTAACTCCTTGCCCGTCAGGCGCCACCCCCGCAGGCGAGCTGCTAAGGAAGCACATTGCCTGCCGCACGATAAATCTCATACCATTCCTCGCGCGTCAATTGAATCTCGCTTGCTTTACAGCAATCCAGCAAGCGCTCGATATTCATGGTCCCCGTGACCGGCTGCATCCGTGCCGGATGGCGCAGCAGCCAGGCCATGGCGAACGTCGTATTCGTCACATCATATTTGTCCGCGATTTCATCGATCTTCTGATTCAGCTCCGGGAACTTCTCGTTCCCGAGGAAAACCCCTTCGAAGAAGCCGTACTGGAAAGGCGACCAAGGCTGAATCGTAATATCGTTCAGTCTGCAATAATCAAGCACATTGCCATCGCGGTTGACGGCGGAATCGTTCAGCATATTGACATTCATGCCGTTCGAGATCATCGTCGCATTCGTAATGCTGAGCTGCAGCTGATTGGCGACAAGGGGCTGCTTGACGAACTTCTTCAGCAATTGAATTTGCAAAGGCGTCTGGTTGGAAACGCCGAAATGCCGAACTTTCCCGCTGCTCTCAAGAAGATCGAACGCTTCCGCAACCTCTTCGGGCTCCACGAGCGCATCCGGGCGATGCAGCAGCAAAATGTCCAAATAATCGGTTCTCAACCGCTTAAGAATGCTATCTACCGATTGCAGAATATGTTCTTTGGAGAAATCGAACATCCCTTTGCGAATGCCGCATTTGGATTGCAGAATGATCTTCTCGCGAACATCGTCGTTCATATGAATCGCGTCCGCGAAGATTTCCTCACATTTGCCTCCGCCGTAAATATCCGCATGGTCGAAGAAGTTGGCTCCCGCCTCCATCGAAGTCTGGACGAAGCGCTCAGCCTCCCCTTTCTCCAAAGCATTGATTCTCATACAGCCTACCGCTATAACAGGAACTTCCAATTGACTTGTACCAAGCTTGATCGTTCTCATTGTTGGCTAATCCTCCTCCAAGGCTCTATCACAGTGCGCCATATACCTAATCTAGTTGTAACGCTATTATTGTGACACATAAGCCCGACGGTTAGCAAGATTAGCTAACAATGACAATGCCCTCACCCTTGAATGCTCTTCACCATGCAGCCGCAAGTGGCAAGATGCATCCCTTCATGGACGGCCACGAAGCCCAGCAATTCGCCCGCCCGGTGAAAGGTCAACGGTCCCAGCTGCAGCGGCGCTGCCAGGGGCTCCTCCAGACGATCGGGGGCGAGCTCGGAGAGCACGTTGAGCTGCAAGCTCAGCTGCTCGAGGAGCTCATCTTTGGAAGGGGGCGAACCGGTCCAGGCCGCCGGCGAGGTACCGGTATTGAACAACGCGGCGTATGTCTCCGGAATTGCCGATGCATTGGAGAAGCCGAGCATCATGCACGCATCCATCCAATAAACCATATGACCTATGTTCCAGCGAAGCGTGTTGTTGTAAGACGGGGGTTGAATGTCGAGCCATTCCTCAGGAATGGCCTGCACCTGCTGCAGCACCAATTGACGTACAGTTTGAGCCGTGTTCTTCATCATTTCGGACATTTTCGTTTCCTCCTTTGTCATGTGAAGCGCTTGTTATGTACCAAGTATAGGTCTCGGGGCATCAACCATCAATGCACTGCACATTACCGGAACGTTAAGTATAAGTTAACGTTTCCTCATTGACAGATATACAGGAACACGCAAAAATAAGCTTAAAAGGTATCTGCGCTCAAGAACGGAGGAAAGCGATGGAATTCAAGCAATTGGAATATTTCATGGCGATATGCGAAGAGCTTCACTTCACTAGAGCAGCCGAGCGAATGGGTGTCAGCGCTCCGAATATCAGCCAGCAAATCCGAAGGCTGGAAGAAGAGTTGGGGGTCCTGCTTTTCGACCGCATCGGCAAAACGATCGCCCTTACCGACGCCGGCGCAATTCTTCACGAACATGGAACCGCTGTATTCGGACATCTCCAGCAAGCCAAGGACGCCATTGCCGATTTGAAGCAAATGCAAGGCGGCTCGCTATCCATCGGCGTGCTGCCCGGCGATGCGGATCTGATGTTCAACGCTTTGCTGCTGAACTTCCATCAAACGTATCCCACTATCTCGCTATCGCTGCTGGAAACGACCAAAGTCACCGAACAGGTGCTGGACCGAACCATCGATGTCGGCGTTACCATCGGCCCCGTGGCCGATGAGCGTCTCACCGTAATCCCTCTATTCCATGAGGAATTTTCTTTGGCCTTAAGCGCCAATGACCCGTTTTCTGCGGAAAGCTTCATTCCGCTTAGCAAGCTAAAGACCATGAAGACCGTCATGTTCCCGTCCGACCATCAATGCCGCAAGCTGATCGACCGCTTCTGCATGGAGAAGGGATTTGCCCTGCAGCCGCATATGGTCACAACCACCCTGTCCTCCCTCATCCAAATGGTTCAAAGCGGCGTCGGCGCCGCCGTTCTGCCACGGCTGCTCTTGGAGAACCTCCGCAACCCGGACATCAAGGTTGTGCACCTGACCAACCCGGTGCCTTCCCAGGATATCTGTCTAATCTACCGCAGCGATAGATATGTCGGATATGCCATGCGTACGTTCATCAAAACTTTGCGCGCGTACATCGAGTCCGCTATCCATCATGCGCAGTCGTCATAGACAAAGAGAAAAGCTTACCCCTGCCGCACCTCGGCCGGGTAAGCTTTTCTTGCATCGCTGCATCTACTTCTCGAAACGAAGGAAAATGAACGTAACCTGCTGGACGCCTGTCACTTAATGAACCTCCTTCCGATGCCAACCGATGCTGTTCTCATAAAGATCCAAGGTCTGATAGATCAGCCAATCATGAGGCAGGTGACGGGCTCGAATAAGAGATCCGCAATAGCCGATATAGCTGTTACCTCCAAGGAGCTTTCCCAAATTCCCAGCTATCGTTAAAAAGTAAGTTACGATTCATACGCTTCTGGCCTCCTCGACAAAAAAGGCTGTCGATCATGATCGACAGCCTTCCAAATCTCCGTGTATGGGGTCTGAATCACAGCTTCTCCAGCCGGCGAAGTTAATGCTGAGGTAATCGTATGAAGCCCGCGGCCGGCTAACGGACACAGATGCTCTTATACGGCGAATTCTCGCCGTTCTGACGATCTAACGGTCACCAGCGCCGCTATTCGCGGTTTTCGAGCCGATTTCACCGAGAAATCGGTAAATAGGAGCTCCTGTGTCCGTTAGCGCCGAAACAGGCCAGGGCGCCTACAAATAACGGCTGGGGTGTCCGTTAGCGCCCGGCGAACTGAGATTGGCACGGACAGTCCCACTGTTCGGCATGTGTGCCTGCCGTACGTACACCCCAGTCCGGTGCAACGGGATTAGCGGTTAGCAGTCTGGCTCTGCTCGGCCAAAGCTTTTGTACCCGCTTCCAAAACAGCAAGAATACGCTCCACATCGTATACGCTCCCCGCCCAGGTGCCTCCGCTGACAGACTGGAGGGCTGCCCATAGACGCGTGTCGTCGGGGAGCTTCTCGTCAGGCGCAAGCATCGGATGAGGCGAACGCGCTGCAAGCACTCGTGCGCCTTCTTCAGGCGAGAGCAATGCGACTCCGGCAACGGCTTCCGCTCCGACGGTAGCAGTGCCTGCGACATCCGCCCCAATTCCTCCATCGCCACCGCCATGCTCTACAGCCTCTGCATCTCCACCACCTCTTACACCAACCTCAGCTTCACAAGCTTCCACAGCTTCCGCTCCGACTGCGACTTCGCGATCAACGCCCGCTTCATTTGCGCACTCAGCACACCCGGCGCCAACGCCGGCGCCAGCGCCAGCTCCAGCTCCAGCTCCAGCTCCAGCTCCACCGTGTGCGACACTAACGGCGCCAACACCGACAAAATTAATGCTGCCCACCAGCCGGTTGCGGTCAATGACAATGTCGATCAGATCGCCATCCCGCAGCTTCCCGATCGGACCGCCGGCCAGCGCTTCCGGCCCGACATGACCGATGCAGGCGCCAGTCGATACGCCGGAGAACCGGGCATCCGTGATAAGTGAGACGTATTTGCCGAACGGCAAGTGCTTCAATGCCGACGTCAATTGATACGTCTCCTCCATTCCCGTACCCGACGGCCCCCGGCCGATCAGCACCATCACATCGCCGGCTTGAATGCCGCCGTTCTTAATGGCCGAGATGGCCGCCTTCTCCGAGGTAAATACTTTGGCCATACCCCGGTGGCGGTAAACCCCGTCCTCGTCAACGGTTGAAGGATCAATTGCCGTCGATTTGATGACCGAGCCCTCCGGCGCCAAATTCCCCATCGGAAACGTAACCGTAGAAGTCAGTCCCCTCGCTTTGGCTCGTTCCGGACTCATGATGACATCATCCGGATCAATCCCGTCTCTCTCCATAAGCAGGCTTCGCATCCGTACCCGGCGTTCGCTCGCCTCCCACCAATCCAGAACGGTGCCGAGCGTTTCGCCGGTGACGGTCAACGCCTGCTCTTTCAGGACGCCCAGACTGCGAAGATGAAGCATCACTTCCGGCACCCCGCCGGCCAGAAACACCCGCACGGTCGGATGATAATCCGGACCGTTGGGAAGTACGCTCACGAGTCGGGGCACTTCTTGATTGACGCGTATCCAATCCTGAACATCCGGCACTCGCAGTCCGGCTGCATGGGCAATAGCAGGTATATGCAGCAGCAAATTCGTCGATCCGCCGAAGGCCGCATGTACAACCATCGCATTGTGAATGGACGCTTCCGTCACAATGTCCTTCATGCGCAGTCCCGCTTCCTCGAGAGTCATCATCGCGCGGGCCGATTGCCTCGCCATCTCCAGCCACACGGGCTGGCCCGAAGGGGCGAGCGCTGCATGAGGCACCGTCATGCCCATCGCTTCTGCGATCACCTGCGAAGTAGCGGCAGTGCCGAGAAACTGACAGCCCCCGCCAGGTGTGGCGCAAGCCCGGCAGCCCAGGTCTGCAGCGGCTTCCAGACTGAGCTCGCCGCTCGCATATCTGGCGCCGATGGTCTGGATCTTCCCGGCATCCTCCCCTTCCGTCGGAGGCAGCGTCACGCCGCCGGGGACGATGACGCAAGGAAGCTCATGCATGCCGGCTAATGCGATCATCATCGCAGGAAGTCCCTTATCGCACGTTGCCACACCGAGCACGCCTTTGCGAGTCGGCAACGAACGGATGAGACGCCGGAACACGATCGCCGCATCGTTGCGGTACGGAAGGGAATCGAACATCCCTTCCGTGCCTTGAGACCTGCCGTCGCACGGATCACTTACATAGCCGGCGAATGGAACGCCTCCGCTCTCTGTGATCACCTCCGCAGCCGCTTGTGTCAGCAGGCCGACCTCCCAGTGTCCGGTGTGATAGCCGAGCGCGACAGGACTGCCGTCTTCCTTGCGGATCCCGCCCTGCGTGCTCAACAACAGATACTGCTTCCCCTTCAGCCTGGACGGCTTCCATCCCATCCCCACATTCTGGGTCAGGCCGAACAAGTCCCCGCTGGGAGCATGCAGCAGCATGTCCGGGGTAAGCGGCAGCGCGCCTTCCGGCCCCTGTGCGTGCGTACGAATCGCATAAATATCGTTATTTTCAGCCAAAGCCATAATCGATCTTAATTGCTCTGTCATCGACTTTCACCCTTCCGCATAAGGTTCCCTAGCCAGATTGCGCCATGCTGTCAGAACAGCCCAAAAAACTACGCTTTTAGAAATACCGTTTTAATTGAGGTGAAAAATTCGATCGCCGCCTGCCCCTGTTCGCGCGAGTGGGAGCTGGATTGCTTCATGCCGCCGAACGGTGCCTGCAGCTCCACCCCGGCTGTCTCGGCATTAATTCTGACCAGACCGGCATCCATCTCTTGGATGAACGATAAAATGTTGCCGATGTTTTGCGTATAAATCGAAGCGCTCAAACCGTAATCCGAATCGTTCGCGAGCCGAATCGCTTCTTCCATCGTTTTCACCTGAATAAGCGCAAGCACCGGCCCGAATATTTCTTCCCGGGCAATCGCCATATCCGGCGTCACTTTATCGAATACGGTCGGCTGAATATAGAAGCCTTCACGAAGGTCCGGATGATCCGGCGAAGCTCCGCCGAACAATAGCTCGGCGCCTTCATCGATCCCTTTTTGAATATAGGATTGTACCGTCGCCAGTTGATTCTCATTCGCGCAAGGCCCCAGCCATGTCCCGGCATCCAGACCATGCCCGACGGTAAGTCCTTGCAGCTTGGTCAGCAGCTTTTCCTTGAAGCTTTCATACACGTCACGCATCACGATGACACGGCTCGTTGCCGTACATTTCTGCCCGGTCGAGCGGATCCCGCCGCTGATCGTCCCATCAACCGCCAAATCCAGATCGGCATCCGCTGCGATCAGAATCGGATTTTTCCCGCCCATCTCAAGCTGATACTTGGCCCCTCTGGCCAGCGCTGCCTGACCGACCTTTTTGCCGACTTGATTGGATCCGGTAAAAGTAATGCCGTTCACGTCCGGGTGCTCGGCAAGCCCTTGACCGATAACCGCGCCGCTTCCGGTCACCAGATTGATGACGCCGGCAGGCAGCCCCGCTTCTGCGAAGCACTCCACGACTTTGGCAGCGGTCACCGCAGTCTCCTGTGCAGGTTTCAGGACGACCGTATTCCCATAGATGAGAGCCGGAGCCATCTTCCAGACCGGAATCGCCACGGGGAAATTCCAAGGCGAAATCACGCCCACTACGCCGAGCGGAACCCGAGTCGTAAACATCAGCGCTTCGCTGTCCGTAGAAGGAATCACATCCCCGATCTTGCGCATCCCTTCGCCGGCGTAATAACGCAGGATGGCAACGCCCCGTGCGGTCTCGCCTTTGGCTTCCGGAAGCGTTTTGCCCATTTCCCGGGTCATCGTCTCGGCAATTTCATCAAGCCTTCTTTCCAGCGCATTGGCCGCCCGGTATAAGAAGTCGCCTCTAGCTGCGCCCGACAGCTTCCGCCAACCCGATTGCGCGCCTTTGGCAGAGGCGACGGCTTCATTCAAATCCTCCAGCGACGATGACTGCACGTAGCCGACGACTTCGCTGTGTTTGGCGGGATTAATACTGGGAACTGTGTGCCCGGTACCGGCCTGACGCCATTCGCCATTGATATAATTCAAATACGTTTGTCCTCCAACAAATACGGATTCCATACTCATTCCTCCTGCCTAATTTAGTAAATTTAAGATGATTGGCCTGCATCAACAACATGATTAATAAGAGTCCCAATTCCTGCAATATTGATTTCAATCCGGTCTCCAGGTGCGAGAGTAAACTCGTTCGGCGGCACAATACATGTTCCAGTCAGCAATACGGTACCGTCAAACAATTCATTATCGCGAATTAAAAACTGGATCAATTCCTCCAGCTTGCGTTTGAGCTGTCCCGTATTGGCCGTTCCTTCGACGACTTGCTCTCCGTTGCGGTAAATGCGGCTGGTGATTTGCAAATTGTAAGGATCTTCAACCGTTTCGGGCAGCCGGATGGCCGGCCCCAAGGAACAGGATCGCTTCCACATCTTGGCCTGCGGCAGGTACAGCGGGTTCTCGCCTTCAATATCCCGGCAGCTCATATCATTGCCGGCGGTGTAGCCGATCAATTGCCCGCTGGCGCTCAGAACAAGCCCCAGCTCCGGTTCCGGCACCTGCCACACGGAGTCGCTGCGAAGCTGCACATCTCCGCCGGGGCCTACCGTCCGGGCAGCCGTCGATTTGAAGAAAATCTCCGGACGCACGGCATCATAGACCTTATCGTAAAAAGTCGTGGCGTCCAGTCTGCCTTCCGTTGCCTCATAATTGCGCGCATCCCGGCTGCGCTCATACGTAACTCCGGCCGCCCATACTTCAGGCGCTTCGATAGGAACGAGGAGCTGCAGCTGCTCCAGCGAACTTGAAAGCGCTTTAGAATTGGATGCCGTTTCGTTTACTAACTGCAGCGGTGAGATCCCCCTTTCGGCAGCCTCATGGACCAAGGCCAAGTAATCGCGCTGCGGAAGCAGGTAAATCTCCTCATTGTCAGTAACGGCAGCTAACTGGGCAACTCCTTCATTGGCATAACGGATTATTCTCATCCATGCTCACTCCTCGCATTTTGTTTTATAATATAAAACGACGTTCTCAAAATGAGGTGTAAAAATGCCTGGAACTGGCATGCAATTGCTTAAACGCGCCGAAACCCCAGGGTTTGCGAAATCATATCCGCTTCTTTCTTCAGCAGGCTGATATACTGGCCAAACAAGTGATCATCAACCGTAACCACAAGCGTAGAGATGCTGATTGCCGCAGCAATCGAGCCGTTGTGTTCAAAAATGGGAGCCGCACCGCACCTTACGCCAGGTTCGTTCTCCTGGTTGTCAACGGCATAGCCCAGCTCTCTCACCTGATCCAGCTCGTTCATGAACGCTTCTCTCCCCGTAATTGTCGCTTCCGTATACTTGGAGAAATGATAATCCCGAAGAAGCGCATCCCGCTCATTCGGCGTTCGATAAGCCGCCAGCACCTTCCCGACTGCACTGCTATGGAGCGAAACCCTCCGGCCGATTCGGGAATACCGGATCGCCGCCTTGGCTCCTTCCACCTTATCCAAATAGACGCCTTCCCTCCCGTCCAGGATGACGAGATGCGCGGTCTGGCCCGTCGTTTCGGATAAAGCCTCCAGATGCTTGCGGGCAACCGTACGAATATCCAAGCCCTGCAGCATAAGCTGTCCCTTCTCGAGCAGCTTCAGCCCTAGCTTGTATTTGCCGGTGTCCGTATCCTGATGGATGTAGCCGTGTAACTGAAGCGTTTTCAATAAGGCGTGTACCGTACTCTTGTGAAGCTCCATTCGCGCGCTGATTTCCGTAATTTTCAGCTCTGTCGTGTACTCGTCGAATAAATCCATAATTCTCAATGCTCTGTCCAGCGCTTGAATAATCGGCATGCCATCACTCCTAACTACAAGTTCATCATAAACCTTTCGGCCCGCGCAAGCAAGATGAAGTTATCGCAAGGAACGCAGCAAGTCTCCAGAGTGTATCAAGCGGCATTAGCACTGTATAACGCCAAAAGGCGGCCGGTGGCCGCCTCCTATACTTCCCCGCCCGGATACAGCGTTGAGCTCGACAGCCGCTTCGGCTGCGGCAGCGGAACCCCCGTAGGGCGCATGTTCCAGTCCGCTGGCGCTGGCTTGCTGGCATAGATGGAAGCTGACTCGCTGTTATAAATGATAACCTGCTCCGTGCCGCTGCCCCATAAGTCGGCATGAACGGCGTAGCCTTCGGAAGGAAACTCCGCAACGACTTGCATATGGCCGTCGTACAAGGCAGGGGCCAAACCGCCACCTCTGCGGTAAGCCAGAATATAGTCCGGAGCGTCTTCCGTCCAACCGCGCAAAGGCTCGATAATCGTCAGCCAACCCGGCGTCTTGCGGTCTTCCTTCCACACCTCCCGGCCGCTGCTGTCCAGCAGGAACAAAGCGTCCTTGCCGACTAATCCTTTGCCGTCATCCTCGCGCACAAGCCGGTCCAATCCGGCAATTTGCAAGCCCGGCAGATCGCTGCGGAACCTCCCCAGCGCGATATGCTGCGACTCGACCGAGCCTTCGTACCGCCACAGCTCCCGGCCATGACGGTTGTACATGACGGTGACGCTGCCGCCGATCACGAGCTCCGGCTCTCCGTCGCCGTTCACATCGCCGACCCAGATGCAATCGGCGTGATCGTCCAGATCCCGGCAGCTCCATAGAAGGGTGCCGTCATGATCCAGCAAATCGTAACCGGCCATCACTTCGTCGTATCCGTCACCGTCCAAATCGTACACCCAAGGGAAGTGGCCCGGGTTGCCCTCGTGCGTCCACAGCACATCCATATTGCGGTCCAACGCCCACATGCGGTGATAACGGTCCTTGAGAATGAGGTCTCCGGCATGAGAGCCGCCCGTCAAGTTCGCAACGATGATGCAATCGTGCGCCTGCGGGTCCGGCAGTTCATGGGATGAGCGCACACTGCCGTCGTGCCCGTTGATCACGATGAGCCTGCTGTCCATCACACATAGCACCTCCAGGCGGCCGTCTCCGTCAATATCGGCAATCTGTGCCGGATAATCCGAGCCTTGGCTGCCTGCTCCCGGATCCGGCTTGCCCGTCTGCCATAGGAGGTTGCCTTCCAGGTCGTAAGCCGTCAAGCACTGCACCTGATGCGGAATGTAACGCACATCCTGGCGGTTGTCGGGCTGCACGAGCAGCACTTCCATTCGGCCGTCGCCGTTCAAGTCGCCGAGCAGCATTTTGCATCGCGGACCTGCCGCCCGAATATCCAGCTTACCGATAAGCAGCGCTTCCTTAGCCGTCATTTGGTTCATAGGAATCTCCTCCATTATCCGTATGCCTACGGGGCATACACCTGCAAATTTCCGTACTCTGCAATAAGCGGGGCCATCTGGCGAAAGCCTAGCTTGCCTGCTCCGAGAAGCGGCCCCCAGGTCGAACCGTCATCTTGCCACCGGAACAGCACCAGACCATTCACGGCAAGAAGCACCTCACGCCCCCGCTTCAGCGCCAGCATCCGATACGGCCCCACCGCATCCGCCACATCCGGAATCGGATCGGCTCCCTGTGCGACAAGGTGAAAGCCGTAGCTTTTGCGCAGGTTGCACGTGTGAAATTGCCGCTCCTCGGGATACCGGCGGCGAAAGTAGGAGATATGGAACGCATCGATATCTCCATGATGGTATTGATCATAGATGCCTGTTCGCTTGGCCAGCCCGGGATCGAACACATCCTGCCCTTCCCTGCCTTGAGCGCATAAGAACATAATCGCCAGCCCCGGCTCGCGAACCGGCCAAAACTCCCAGCTGACCGCGATATCGGCAGGCAGCGCCTCCGGGCACCAGAACACCAGATTGGCGGCCTGCCCTTCACCGGGGTCGCGCGTGCTCTCGAGCCGCATCCGGCCCATCGGGAAGGAGACCGCCCCGTCCCCCTCCATCCGGAAGCCCGCCACATCGTTCTCCGACCGCAGCGGATTGTTATACACCATGCGCCAATCCGGCGGTATCAGCTCCATACCCTGTACACCTCTTCCCGCCGTCATCTTACCCGCTCCTGTATCGCTTGCCGCTCTTGCGGCACCTGCGGCTCCGGCAACCAGCCGGCAATGAGCTCTAGGGCGATAATCGTATTCAAAGACCACTGCGCCGCTTCGTTCGTATTCATCCAATCGATTTCGTCGAGCGTATCCACATGAGTCACGCTAGCCGCATCCTGCACGAGATCGACGCGCGCGAACGGATTTTCGTTCAGAATGTCCCAGCACTTCCGCGCAGTCTCTTCGTCGTTCTTGTAATAAGCACCGTAAGCGACGATCGCTGCGCTAAGCACGGGATGCTCGAAACGCTTCGTGCTGATACGGCCTTCCGTCAGCTTATCCTTGTCTTCCTGCGACTTGTTATAGTACACGCCGAATTCCGCCATCATCTCTTCCCACTCGGGGTCTTTCAGCATGCCGGCGAGCTCGAACCATACTTGCGGACCGCCCATACAGATCGCCAAATGGCGTCCCCAGTTGTCGTCTCCCATCGGCGTCAGCACACCCGTCTTCGGGTCATAGCCGTAAGTCGGACCCGAGATAAGCCCATAGTTAGCTCCCTTGATGCAATCGATGCCGACCAAGATTTTATCTCTATAAGCTGTGTCTTCATAGCGCTCCCATCGGGTCATCCAGTTCGAGGAGAAAGCCGCCCAATCCGGACCGACCCGGATATGCGTCGGATGCTCGTCTTTCGGGAAGTAAGCCCGCATCGGATCAAGATGAACCGTCGTGAAATCGGAATCCTTCACTTCGTCCATCATATCCCCGATCCGCTCATCTGCGGTCAAATAATAGAAATAACGGTGCAAACCGGCCATGCCGATCCGCGCTTCCTTGCAGCCGCAGCCCCAGTGGACGACGTTATGGCGGGAGCCGAGCCCGGCATATTCACCGAAGTGGTACACGTCGACTTCGCTCGTATGCCGCGTCATTGCCTCCGCCATCCGGAAGATATCGCCTCTTCCCGAGCGCAGGAACATGATCCACAGCCACATATTCGGCGCCAGCTCCGTGTTCTGCCACGCACACCCGCCTAGGTCGTAATTCCAGACGTGGCGCACCGGATCATAGCTGTGCATGAAATCGCCGTAGTCCCAGAACCCGTACCACTTGCGCTGCTCGACTTCCTTCTTGTAAAAGGCAATAATGCCGTCCAACCGCTCCTCCAGCTGCCGTTTGGACGCTGTCGAACGGTCCGGCAAACTCCAGATGCCGAAAGCGCCCGCCTGGCGGTAATACGCCGGCTCGCATACGAGGAGCGATGGGCTGTCCGTCTCCTGCTGCATAAGCTCCAGCGTCTCCGGAGCCGGCGCTCCCTCCGTGCACCACAGCATGAGCTCGTTCGTATTGGCGATGCCGTACGGGGTGGCGCGAAGCTCCTCGGCTCCCTCGTACGATGACTCCACATGCGTCTTCGTATCATAATGCCGCAGATCCATCGGCTCGCCGTCAGGCGCCCACAGCCATACCGTGAGCGAAGCCTCGGACTGCGACGTGCCGTGCGCTTCGAAGCCGGACGGATGCTTCTGCCAGAAATGGCGCAGCCCCGCCGCCAAGCCCCCGCCTTCGCCGCCTACGTAAGCCACACCGCCCGCACGCCGCCCGTCCGTCACTTTCACCCAGGAGCAGCCTTCGCCCGTCCGTTTCCATATCCGGTAATGGTCGGCCGACAGCTGCATCAGCTTGAAGCCGTCCCATGTAGCGGAATCGTCCAGCAGCCCGAGGAAATACGCATCCTCCTCCGGATCGAAGCGGACCGGGCTGCCTGCCGTCTGATGCTCGAACAGTTCGCGGTACTTGCCTTTGGTACGTCGCGTATGCAGCGTCTTCGGCGATTCGCTGAAAGCGCCGCTATCCCCGGCGAACCGGATATGCCGGTTATACTGCGCGCCTCTCATCGGGATTGCGAAGCGGACGCCCAAACCTTTGATATAGTCCTCATGCGGATTGCCGTCATAATAAAACGTATGTACGATACGTATCGTGTCGAGTCCCGCATAGAAATACAGCCGCATCGAGAATGGCAGCCACTTCCTGGCGCCGCCGGCAGCGCGGTGACTGCCTTCGATTTTGACAACCGCCCGAAGAGGTCCCTCCTGCTCCACGGTCAAGCGGTGCACATCGCTCTCGAACGGTTCTTCCCTCGTCGTTCGGATACCGGAGGCTGCGCTGCGGCTCTCCTTGATGCAGACCAGCTCGCCGCCGGAGCAGATCTCCGCGCCGCCGCGAACGATGCTGCGCAGCCAGCGGCTGCCCTGCTTGCCGAGCGTGCACTCGATGACTCCCGTGTTCAACCGGACCGTCTCATCGGTTTGCGTTACCGTCACCGTATGTACCGGAGCGGCGCCTTCGCCTTTGCTCACTGAGAACGCATCGGTCCCGCCTGTCAAATCGGCCGCCGCATGAGCGGTCCATTTGACGCTACCGTCCGGCCAGTAGGCCGTCGCCCAGCTCTGCATCGGTACCGCAGTCCCGTCGCCGCTTCTCAGCAGCCTCAGCTCCTCGTCCCGGCGCAGTTCGCCCTCTCTCCAAGGAATCCCCCAAGTCATCCCCGCCGGCAGCGAAGCCTTATGTGATAAACTGTGCAATTGAATAGCTGTGTTCATAGCCAAACGCTTCATCTCCTTCCCCGTCATAAGCCCCATTGTAGAGAAAGTCCGTCTTGCCCTCAATGAGACTTTATTGACGGGGATGAGCACCGTGTTTTCCGGCCTTTTGCACATTTTTGCCCCTTTTGCACATTATTGATTACGAATGCTGACTAAGCTCTCTGTAGCTCGTCGGCGTCATCCCTTCAAGCTTCTTGAAGATGCGGTTAAAGTAGCTATGCTGATACCCGACCTGCTCGGCAACGTCGTTGATTTTCATCTCGGAGTTGCGCAGCAGCTCCTTGGCTTTCTCGATGCGCAGCTCGGTCAAGTAATCGATGAAGTTTTTCCCTGTCACAATCTTGAACGATTTGCTGAGAAAAAACGGGTTCGTGCCGATATGATCCGCACAGTTGTCGAGCGATATATCGTGCTTGTAGTTTTGCTGCAGGTAAATCATCGCTCCTTCGATCAATCGTTTGACCTCGGCGTTGGAACGGCCGGAGAGCTCCTTCAGGAACGGTGCGAGCACCTTGTCCCTGAACCATTCGAGCATCCGCTTCGGCTCCCGGATTTGGGACAGCTGCTCATACAGATTCGCTCCTCTGAACAGCCGGTTCGGATGAATGCCCGAAACCATAATGGCATGCTGCACATTGCCGAGCAGATGCAGCATCCCTTGCTGCACATCGATTTCCTTGGCGCCCTGACACGATAATGCCTTCAGGAACGCCTCCAGCAGCTCGAACGATTCTTCTTCCCTGCCCGTACGCAGCGCTTGAATAAGCTCCCGCTCCAGCGAGAACGGATACTGCGGCTCCGCCTTGGCATCGCCCTCCATAATGCCTTGCTCCATATCGATGATCTGATTGACATTCTCAAAGTTGCGGTAGCTGACCGCCTGCTTCGCCCGCTCGAACTCATGCGGAATATCCGATATGCGGGCGACCGGGCGGGAGAATGCCATCGTGACGCGCATTTTCAGAATGCGGTTGATCGACGCCGTCAGCTCGTCGCTGAACGCTTCGACGGCCTCCTTGGCCGGACGGTGCTCCGGCAGAATCAGCAGCAAGCCCGCCGTCAAATCGTGGAAATTAAGCGTATCGCACTGCTCGAAATGCTGGGCCGCCAGCTCCTTAATCATGTTGACCGCCGCGAAGGTGACCAGCCCCTCGTCCCCATTGCGGAACGTTCCGTCCACACTCGCCATGCCGATGAGCTGCACATGCAGCACCACAAAATGCCGGTTCCGCACGTCCCACTTGAACTGCTCCATCCGCCGCAGCAGATCTTCTTCCGAATAAGCGTACATATAGCCGTGCAGCAGCTGGTGCAGGAAGCTGTCCTTCACATGCGGCAGCTGCTCCGCCAGCTTCGTGTTCAACTCCAGACTCTCTTTGTGCATATGCTGCCACTGCTTCTCAATCAACGTGAACTCATCGCCCTGCCCGGCCCAGACGGCTCCGCCCCCATGGCCGCCGAGCATCGTGACAAGCCGTTTGACGGGCAGATAAATGCGGCGCGAAGCCAGCCATGACAGCAAAGCTGCGAGCAGCAGCGCAATCAAGCTTACCGTAATAATCAGCTTCGAGATGAAGACGACCGGCGACATAATGCTCGTGATCGGCGAGGCCGAGACATAGGTCCAATCATCCGCGATTCTGGACAGGCTGCCGTAAGAAACCGTATACGTCGAGTCTTTCCAATCGAAGAAGAAAGAGCCTTTCGGCGCATGCAGGCTATCGATTTTGCCCCGCAGCGCTTGCACGAACGGCGATGTGGAAGCGCTTCCGTTCGCGGAAAAGTAAAGGTCTCCCGAATTTTGCAGCAAAAACGCCTCGCCTTCGTAATAAGGCGTCATCGTTTTGAGCAAATTGGCCATTTTCTGGTTATCGAAGCGAAACACGATCACACCGAACGGATCCATGCTGCCGCCGGGGATATGATGGACTAACGTCAGATCCTTTGCCTCCGGATGGTTCGGATCGAATGCCCATTGTGTCCAGAACGTCGTATTTTTACTATGAATCAGCTTCTCGTACACATTGTCCGAAAGACGGTCCTCAGGCACCGAATACTCCGGATTGAACAGCACACGGCTGAATCCGCCCACGTAGAGCTCCGCTTTCTTCACCATCGCGTTCGAGCCCTGCATGGCGACCAGCGTCTTGGTCATATCTTGCGTTCTTTCGAAATTACGAACGAAATCAAGCCCGTTTAAACTGGAATCAAATTTATTATCAAATGCCCAATGAGCCAGCAGCAGTTCCAAATTGCTCAGCTGATCGTCGATCTGCTCGGAGCGCTGCTCGATTTGCTGATAATGGAGCTGCAGCAGCTCGCTCTCGATGCGGCCGCCCGCCATCCCATATACAAGCGCCCCCATGATGAGGCCGGGTATCCCGGAAACGATAAAAATCATAATCAAGCTTTTTCTGTAAAAACGCCCTTTGCCTCCGTCTGTCCGGCTTAACCAATTACCGATTCTGCTTTTAACCGTTCTCATTCTCAAGAGCATGTTCTCACCAACCATTTCTTAAGTTTAAGATGAGCGGACGGTAAATGATGTCGATGAAGCCCGCCTTGAATGACAATCAAATATAATTTCAAATATAAATTCGAGCATACAACGCCAATTGCGTTGGTGGAAGCTAAAATTCCGACTTTCTTATCCAAATTTCCGACTTCTTTGAACACAAAAGAAACCAGCCCCCTGGAAATCCAGGTAAGCTGGTGTCTGGTTGTTGCCATGAAGCTCGGATATTTAAGCCAGGGCCTTACTTCTTCGCTGCGGCATACAGATCGTTCATTTCTTTCACGAGATCGTCGCCGCCCGATTTTTTCCACGTTTCGAAGGCGGCTTTCAGGCCGGCCTCATCCGTTTGACCGACGATGAATTTGATGCGCGCGTCATTGATAACGTTGTCGAGCTGCTGGCCTTTTTGCGAGTAAACCGTGGAGATGAACGGCTCAGCCGGGTTGGCCACGATGTACTGCTCCGCTTCTTTTTGAATCTTCGCCGTTTGCAGACGAAGCGGCGTTTGCTTCACCTTCAGTCCGCGGTCTTCCGGAATGAACGGCAGCATTTGGTTCAAGCCTTCCACCTCGGATTCCAGCAGCGCGGCGTCCTTGGTCGGTACGACAGCTTCGCCGTCTTTCGTATAATGCTTGCCTTCGATCCCGTATCCGGCCAGTGTCGTCAATGCCGGTTCATTCATTTGGTCGAGGAATTTCAGCACGCGCTTCAATTCATCTTCCGTTTTCACCGTCGATTTGGGAATCGCCAGCATGCCAGCGAAGCCTGATGTCGGCAGCGCCTTCAACCCATTTTTGCCCGTCACGCCGATCATATTGTCCACATAATGGACATCCGGCTTGTCTTTGCCTTCCTTCGCGAGCGCCGCATGGATTTTATCGTCGATTCGTGCCGCAGTATCGGTCACGTCTACGATAACGCCGGCTTGATTGTTGACGATAGGATCATTCCATTTCGCCGAATCGAACACGGCAAAATCCTGATTGATCAGCTTCTCGTCATACAGCTTTTTCATAAATTTCAACGCTTCCAAGTACTCCGCCGTTTGATGCTCCGGCACAAGCTTGCCGTCAACGACGCCCCATTTGTTCGGCGCCCCGAACCACAGCTTAATCGTATCGAAACCGCTTGCCCATTGGCCGGTCCATTTCACCAAAACCATCCCGTAAGTATCGGCTTTGCCGTTCTTGTCCGGGTCTTTCTCTTTGAATGCCTTCAGCATATTGTAGAAATCATCGATCGTTTTGGGCTGCTGCAAACCGACGGCTTCCAGCCAGTCTTTCCGGTAATTGATTCCGTTACGGCCGAGTGCGCGTCCGCGGTAGATCCCGTAGTTTTTGCCGTCGATCGAAGAGTTGTTCATGATGATGGCGTTCGCTTGACTCAAAGTAGGGAATTCTTTCAAATACGGTCCGACTTCCCAGAATGCGCCGGATTTGGCCGCATTGACGAAGCTCGGATTTTTCACATCCGGCACATAGATGATATGCGGCAGCTTGCCTGAGGCCAGCGTAATGTTGAATTTATCCGTGTAGGAGGAGTTCGGTACCCATTCCAGGTGAATATTCGTATTCGTTTGCTTTTCGATTTCGGTCACAACCGGCCCGTCGTCTTTCGGATAGTTCGTTTTGAAAATGGGCAGCATGATGTTCATATCGAGCGGTTTGGCATTTTGCGCAGCTGCGGTCGCAGCCGCTCCGGGCGATGCGGCCCCAGCCGCAGGCGTCGTTGCCGCCTCCTTCCCCCCGCTGCACCCTGTAATCGCTGTGATGGCCACCGTACCGATGGCTGTTGTAGAAATCCATTTTTTCATCTCATAACCCTCCTTTTAATAGTTGCCTATATCGTAATCCGTTTTACCCTTTGACCGAGCCGATCAAGACCCCTTTGGCAAAATGCTTTTGCAGGAACGGATAGACGAGCAAAATCGGAATGGTGCCTACGACGATAACGGCCATTTTGATCGATTGATCCGGAGGCGCCACAAAGTTCGGGTCCATCGAATTCAGATCGCCGGCCGCCGCCTGCGACAGCAGAACGATTTGTCTCAGCATGACCTGAAGCGGCCATTTGGCCGGGTCGTTAATGTACAGCAGCGCGGAGAAGAAGTTGTTCCAATGCCCCACCGCATAGAAAAGTGTAAACGTCGCAAGCACAGGCATCGATAACGGAAGAACGATCTTCCACAGCAGGCCGAGCTCCGTGCAGCCGTCGATCTTAGCCGCTTCTTCCAGCTCGGGAGGAAGCTCTTGGAAAAAGTTTTTCACAATAATCAAGTTAAAGGCGCTGATCGCACCTGGGATCATGAGTGCCCAATACGTATCCAGCATGTGCAATTCGCGTACGACCAAGTAGGTCGGGATCAAGCCGCCCCCGAACAGCATCGAGAAGACGACCAGATTCAGCACCGTACTGCGGCCCATCAGAGTGCGTTTGGACAGCGCGTATGCCATTGTCACGGTAAAAAACAAGTTGACCGCCGTGCCGAATACCGTCACGATGAGCGACACCCAAATACTTTGCAAAATCGTATCCGTAGAAAAAATGAATGTATAAGCCGCTAAGGTAAACGTTTCCGGAATGAGGAACACCGCTCTTTTCGTCAGCTCCGCATCCGATGCGAACGAGCCCGCCACGACATAGATGAAGGGCAGAACGGCCAGCAGGCCGATTATGCTGAGCACGATCACGTTCGTAACGTCGAATATTGTACCTGGTATGCTTTTGTACTGCTTTGCCAATAGTCTCTCCTCCTTCTGCGCGAATAGGTTCTTGGCTAGTAAATGCCCGATTGGCCGAACCGCTTCGCTAACCAGTTCGCCCCCAGTACGAGCGTGACGCCGACGACCGCTTTAAACAAGCCGACTGCCGTACTATAACTGAACGCCCCTTGTGTAATCCCCATCATATATACATACGTATCGAATACTTCGGCTACGTCCCGGTTGAGCGGGTTGCGCATCAGAAAGATTTGTTCGAACCCGTTGTCCAGCACATCGCCCATCCGTAAAATGAGCAAAATGACGATCGTACTGCGGATGGAAGGGAGCGTAATATGCCACATTTGCCGCCAGCGATTCGCCCCGTCCGTAATGGCCGCTTCATACTGCTCGACATCGACGCCGGCCAGAGCCGCCAGGAAAATGATCGTTCCGAAGCCCGTTTCTTTCCAAATCGTTTGGATAATGATCATTGGCCTGAACCAGTCGGGGCTGGATAGAAAGTCGACTTTGCTTCCTATATATTTCTGCAGCAGTTCGTTGACGAGTCCCCCTTCGGTCGTAAGGAACACATAAGTCAAGCTCGCTACAATAACCAACGATATGAAATGCGGAACATAAATGAGCGTTTGGATCGTGCGTTTGAAAAATGCAAGCCTGATTTCATTCAGGAGCAGGGCCAAAATAATCGGCGCCGGGAAAAAGAACAGCAAGTTGTAGAACGAGAGCAGCAACGTGTTGCGAAGCAGCATGAAAAACTCCGGATTCGTAAAAAAGATGCGGAAATGCTCCAATCCGACCCAATCGCTTTTCCAGAAGCCCAAGAAGGGCTGATAATTTTTGAAAGCGAGCAGTACGCCCCACATCGGGACATATTTGAAAATAATGAAATATAGCAAACCCGGAGCTAACAGTGCATAGATCCATTTATCTTTTCTTAACCGGTTCAGCACGCTGGAGCGCTGCGAAGCTTTGGCGCTTGCCTTATGCGCTCTCTCCATTTGATTAGGGGCCGCCGCCTGTTTCATTCCCATCACCTCCAAGTTATTGATCGCATCTGCGAGCGGTGTACCCTTATTATCGAGCCGCACTGACCTTTCCGCCAATCGGACATTTTTGAAAACACTTACAAACCCCTGTTTGACGCCAAAATCAAGAAAATGCAAACCGCACAAAAATGTAGAAGACGCCGTACAAAGCTAGAAAAACCGTTCAAAAGACGTACAAATCCGCGTAACAAGGCGTGCAAAAATGTCTTATTGTTCATCCTTTCAAAACCGCTTATAGTGGATGCTATTGTTGAACTGTGAACATGAACGATATTCGAAATGGATGGGTGAATAAAACATGGGAAACAAATTGTATCACGGAGCGGCCTGGTATCCGGAGCTTTGGCAGGAGGATGTGCTGAAGGCGGATATCGAGTGGATGAAGAAAGCGGGCATCAACGTCGTGCGAATTGGAGAATTCGCGTGGTCGAACATGGAGCCGCAAGAAGGCGAGATCGATTTGAGCTTCTTTGTCCGCATAGTCGGACTGCTATATGACAACGGCATCGAAACGGTGATGTGCACACCGACGCCTACCCCGCCGATTTGGTTTACGGACGGTCATCCCGAGCGCATGTACGTCAACGAGCAGCTGCAGACGATGGGCCACGGCTCCCGTCAACATGCTTGCACGAACCATCCTTACTTCCGGGAAAAAGCGGCTATCATTACGGAGCATATCGCCCGCGCCATGGGCCGATTGCCCGGTCTGATCGGCTGGCAGCTCGACAATGAGTTCAAAGCGCATGTATCCGAATGCATGTGTGCAACTTGTCTTACCCAGTGGCATCAATGGCTTGAACGCCGTTACGGTACGATCGAGCGGCTCAATGACACTTGGGGCACGCAGATCTGGAGCGAGTATTACCATCGCTTCGATCAGGTGCCGCAGCCGGGACCGGCGCCTTTCCTGCATAATTCGTCGCTGAAGACGATGTACCAGCTCTTCTCTATGGAGTCCATCGCCCAGTTCGCAGACGAGCAGGCGGCGATAATCCGCCAATATTCGGACGCTGGGATTACACATAACAGCAGCGTTGCATTCAGCGTCGACAATGAGCGTCTGTTCCAAGGCCTGGATTTCGCTTCCTTTGATACGTATGCCACGTACGATAACCTGCCGGCCTATCTCATCAATAACGACCTGTTCCGCAACTTCAAACGGGGGCGCGATTATTGGATTATGGAGACAAGCCCCTCTTATGCCGCTTCGTTGGAAAGCTACGCCAAGCCGCATCCGAACGGCTACCTCAAGGCTGAAGCCGTAGCTGCTTACGCGCTTGGCGCCGAGGCGTTCTGCTACTGGCTGTGGCGGCAGCAGCGGGCCGGCTGCGAGCAGCCGCACGGCTCCGTGCTGAGCGCATGGGGCAAGCCAACCGTCGGCTATATGAACGTGTTGGAGGTCGAGCAGGCGCGGCAGGCTATCGAAGCCACGATCCTGTCCACCCGGCCGGCGCAGGCGGAAGTCGCGATGACTTATTCGGACCGGGCCAAAGCGTTCCTCAAGACGGAGCCGCACCGCAAGCTGAATCATCGCGGACTTGTCACCGACTTCTACGCGCGTCTGCTGCATGTCGGCGTTCACCGGGACGTCGTGCCGGAAGGTGCGGCACTTGACGGCTACAAGCTGCTGTTCACCCCGCTGCTCCCTTACGTCTCGCCGGACTACATTCAGCGGGCGACGAAGCTGGCCGAGGACGGCGGCGTGTGGGTCATCGGCCCGTTGACCGGCGGCCGGACGGAGTCGCACACCGTCCACACGACCTCCGCGCTCGGCGAGCTGGAGGAGCTTGCGGGCGTGGAAGCCGCCTTCACTTACCCGATGGACGACAGCGGCGCCATCGGCAGCGCCTTTGGCCATACGGCCCCGCTCTCCCTCTGGAGCTCCGTCTACGAGCTGAAGGGTGCGTCAGCGGTCGGCACGATCGAGGGCGGCCTGTCGCCGGGCCTTGCCTTCGTAACGGAGAAGCGCTGCGGCAAAGGCAAGATCGTCATGCTCGGCTCCATGCCGGCCGGCGAGGAAGGCCAGCGCATGCTGGACGCCCTCATCATTCACTATGCCGATGAGGCCGGGGTTACGCTGCGCACGGACGTGACGCCGGGCACCATCGTGGCGCCGAGGCGCGGCGACGGGTTCGACGTCTGGGTCGTCGTCAACATGGACGGCAAAGGTGGCAGTGTTACACTGCCTGCCGGCGGCGTCGATGTGTTGACGCAGGAGCTTATCGCGCCCGGCAGCAAGCTTGCGGTAGGGAAATACGAATACAGAATGATTCGGATTTGAGGTTGGATGCTGAGCGGTTTGTGCGCTCAGCATTTTTTGTTGCGCGCGGGGCGCGGGGCGCGAGGCGCGCGGGCGCGGGGCGCGGGGCGCGAGGCGTGGGGCGCCGCATCAATCCGTTGCCTCGGCTAACGGACACAGATGCTCTTATTCGGCCAATCCCGGCCGATTTATGCTGCTAACGGACGCCAGTGGCGTTATTTGCCCTCCGGGGCGCGTTTTCGCCCCCGGAATCGGCAAATAACGTCCTCCGTGTCCGTTAGATTTTTCAAGAGCCGCTTCCCCTGGAAATAGCGGCTCCCCTGTCCGTTAAACCGCGGGCGACGCCAAGCGCGGGCAAATACATCCGAACCCGCGACCACCGCGGGGCGACGCATCAGTCCGTAGTCTCGGCTAACGGACACAGATGCTCTTATTCGGCCAATCCCGGCCGATTTATGCTGCTAACGGACGCCAGTGGCGTTATTTGCCCTCCGGGGCGCGTTTTCGCCCCCGGAATCGGCAAATAACGTCCTCCGTGTCCGTTAGATTTTTCACGAGCCGCTTCCCCTGGAAATAGCGGCTCCCCTGTCCGTTAGACCGCGGGCGACGCCAAGCGCAGGCAAATACATCCGAACCCGCGACCACCGCGGGGCGACGCATCAGTCCGTAGCCTCGGCTAACGGACACAGATGCTCTTATTGGGCCAATCCCGGCCGATTTATGCTGCTAACGGACGCCAGTGGCGTTATTTGCCCTCCGGGGCGCGTTTTCGCCCCCGGAATCGGCAAATAACGTCCTCCGTGTCCGTTAGATTTTTCACGAGCCGCTTCCCCTACAAATAGCGGCTCCCTTGTCCGTTAGACCGCGGGCGACGCCAGGCGCGGGCAAATACAACCGCACCCGCGACCACCGCGGATGCGCCGCATAAGTCCGTTGCCTCGGCTAACGGACACAGATGCTCTTATTCGGCCAATCCCGGCCGATTTATGCTGCTAACGGACACCAGTGGCGTTATTTGCCCTCCGGGGCGCGTTTTCGCCCCCGGAATCGGCAAATAACGTCCTCCGTGTCCGTTAGATTTTTCACGAGCCGCTTCTCCTGGAAATAGCGGCTCCCTTGTCCGTTAGACCGCAAGCGGCGTCTAACGCCCCGCTGCCGTCTTAACGACGGCCAACGAAACGAAAAGACAGAACACCGCCGCATACCATAAGACCGGCCGCAGCTATCACGGCCATATGCATACCGGCCGCAAAAGTGGTGGCCGAGCTCACCATCGCGCCGAACAGGACAACGCCCAGTGTCGCGCCGATCTGGCGGCTTGCGTTCAGCGCGCCCGATGCCGTGCCCCCTAGCTCTCGCGGGGCAGCGGACATCACAGCAGCGATTAAGGAAGGGATCGTGAGCGAGATGCCGCAACCGTTCAAGAGCAAGCCGATCATCGTCAGCCCGTAGCTCGTATTTTCATCCGTCCACACTTGCAGCAGCATCCCGGCAGCTCCGAGAGCAAATCCGGCAACGATCGGCATTCTTGCACCGTATCTGGCGACAAGACGGCCTGTTAGTATGGGGCCCAAAGCTAACGGAATCATCATCGGAAGCAGGGCAAGCCCTGTGAGATGGGCAGAGAAGCCTCTGA
Source organism: Paenibacillus sp. MAHUQ-63 (assembly GCF_028765165.1). GTDB lineage: Bacteria > Bacillota > Bacilli > Paenibacillales > NBRC-103111 > Paenibacillus_E. The sequence goes on from NZ_JARADB010000003.1 coordinate 584,433, forward strand.
CATGCTGGTAAAATAATGGCATAACGAACAGCAATCCGGACAAGCCGATATTGACCAACAGACCGGCGAGCATCCCGGCCGAAACCGCTGTGTCTTGGAACAAACGAGGCGGCAGCAGCGGATGGGAATGCTTCCGCTCCAAGTAATAAAACAAAACGCCGCCGGCCGGCACGAGGCACAAGGCTCCCACAATAACAGATGATGCCCAACCGTAAGCATCGCCCTCCATTAGGGCAAAGCATAGCGCTGCAATAACGAGAATGGCGCAGAGCTGCCTAATGACACCTAATTGCTGCCGGCCCCTGCGAGGTGTCTCGCCCGCATAGCGCCATACGATAGCGAAGCTAACGAGAGACACAGGCACATTCAGCATGAAAATGCTGCGCCAACCCAGTGTGTCAACCAGCAAGCCGCCGATCACTGGCCCCGCGGCCATCGCTGTCCCTGTGATGGCAGCCCATATCCCCAATGCCCTCGCTCGCTCCGCCGGTTCCGGATATGCATGGCTTAGAAGCGCCAAGGAAGAAGGTGTAAGGAGTGCACCCCCGACTCCGAGAAGGGCCCGCGAACCGATCAATGCCGCAAGTGAATGAGCTGCCGACGAGACCACCGAGATACCGGCAAAAAGGAGCAATCCGGCGAGAAAGACGCGTTTGGCCCCGAGCTTATCCGCTAATACGCCCATAGAGAGCAGCAATCCCGCGAATAGGATCGTATACGCATTAACAACCCATTGCAGGCCGTCTATACCGCTGCCAAGATCGTTTCTAATCGACGGCAGCGCCACATTCACAACAGTTGTATCCAATAAAACAAGAAAATAACCGAGCGAGGTACCGGTCAAAAGCAACCTCTTCTTGAAATCGTCTGCAGGACGGGCCTGCATTTGTCTTGAAATTTCCAACGGAATTCTCCCCTCTTCACCATGTACATATAGTCGTCGTATTCGACATGGAAAGTGTATAATGGAATTCACATTGAATTAAGATGACGGTTTATCCTAGGAGTTAATCTCCCGGGATGGCTGGCCTCATCTGAAGAAAGGCTGTACTATGGATAACTCAAATCAACAGCGGCTTCGTGAACTGGCCCAGTTCCTGCGGACACGGCGCGAACGTCTAACTCCCGAGCAAGTTGGCTTTTCACCGCAAGGTAGAAGGCGTACGCCCGGGCTTCGCCGGGAAGAAGTTGCCATTCTGTCCGGTGTCAGCGTCGATTGGTACACTTGGCTGGAACAAGCACGGGACATTCAGGTCTCTTCACAAGTGCTCGAGAGCATCGCTTCGGCTCTCCGGCTTGATCCGATTGAACGCAACCATCTATTCGTCTTGGCGCTGCAGCATCAGCCTTCCGTTCGGCAGCAGGAAGACTGTGTCATCCATCCGACACTGCAAAGTTTCCTTGATGGTCAAGGGAGCAGCCCTGTCTATGTCATGAATCAGCGTCTCGATATTGTGGCCTGGAACCAGGCGGCCAACCTGATTTATGGGGATTACGAGAAGATGTCCAGGCAGGATCGCAATTCGCTCTGGCGGTCCTTCGTTTCGCCTTATACCCGCGAGATGCTGCAAGAAACATGGGAAACGCACGCCAGACACCGTCTGGCTCAATTTCGCGCGAATTATGGGAAATACGTAGGCGATCCATCCTTTATGGAGCTAATTGAGGCGTTGAATCAATCGAGCGAGGAATTCAGAGAATGGTGGCCGCAGCATGATGTTTTGAATGGCCCTGAGGGAAGGAAAGTCAACTATCATCCGGCTGTAGGCGTGCTGGAATTCGATCAGCTCTCATTCCTGGTCATGGATGCCCAGCATCTCACCGTTACCGTGAATGTCCCGGCAAATGAGGATACGAGGTTGAGAGTCCATAAGCTTCTAGCGAATTCTTATTGACCTAAGCCTGTTTGGTCGTGTGACAGGCGGCGCTTCTCTCTGCAGCGGATATCAAAAAAGACTGCTGATCATCAGCAGTCTTGCAGTCTTTCAGTCTTACCGTCTTTCAATCTTACCGTCTTACCGTTTTACCGTCCTTCAGCCTTACCCTCTTACCGTCTTCCCCGCCTTTATCCGCGCAGCAAATCCGCTACACTGACCGGCTGTCCGGTTCGGATTGCGCGGTTCGCGGCGATGCCGACAAGAATGGATCGGGCGCCGTCCAGATGGTTTGCCGCTCGTCGGAAGCGGTCCTCCTTCGCTTCTCCGAATATGTCATTGAGCAGCACGGGATCTCCTCCCCCGTGACCGCCAACGCCGCTCTCCACTTCCACTTCATAAGGTTTGCCGAACATCGGAAAGAGTCGAATCTCTTTATTCTTAATCGCGCCTTCAAGCGCTTTATCTCCGCCCGAATTCACATACGATTGCTCCATGATCGTCATCTCCAGGCGCCCTTTCGTCCCGTTGAAAGCAATCCGGTAGCCTTCCCAAGGGGAGTACGCGTTCAGCGAGTAGGTCAGAATCGCTTTGTTCTTATATTGAACAAGCACGCCCATCGTGTCCTCAATGGAGATGCCGTCACCGAAGACGTTCTGGTCGCGCAAATAACCGTCCTCGTGCTCGGCATCCAAATACATCGCCTTGAGCCGTCCGTTCCGGTCCAAATGAAGCGCGAAAGGGTCGTCCTCGGCAAGCGGGTTGCCTGTCGCCCTGTTGTAGAACTGGGTAATTCCGCGTTTTTCCGCATTTTCCCGCCCATAGAAGAGCAGATCGCCAAGCGCAAACACCGTAACCGGTTCCGAGCCGATCCAGAAGCTGACGAGATCGAAATGATGCGTCGACTTGTGAACGAGCAATCCCCCGCTATTGCGCTTGTCACGATGCCAACGGCGGAAATAGTCGGCACCGTGCTTGGTATTGAGCAGCCATTCGAAATGTACGGAAGTAACGTCACCGATAGCGCCGTCCTGAATCAACTCGCGGACTTTCGTGTGGTGAGGCGCGTAGCGGTAGTTGAACGTAACGCGCACGTTCCTGCCCGTTTTCTCCACCGTATCCAGAATGCGCCGGCACTTCTCCTCATCGATCGTCATCGGCTTCTCCGTGATAACATCGCAGCCCAGCTCCATCGCACGAATCATATACGTATGATGAGTGCGGTCCACACTCGTGACGATGACAGCATCCGGCTTCTCGCGCTCGATCATGAGGTCGAATTCCTCCGCTTTGTAGGTGCGGACTTCAGGATAATCGAATTTATGCTGCAGCTGCGCTTTCGCATAATCCATACGCGTCTGGTTGACGTCGCACAGGGCTAACAGCTCCGCGGTTTCCCGAAAGTCGGTTGCAATCGCTGAATAAAAGAACCGCGCTCGCCCGCCGGATCCGACTAGCACGTATTTTTTCTTAATCGTCATGGTTTCACCCTTTTCCTTATGCTGAAGGCCAACCGTTAGACGGATGGTTCCAATATCGCCAAATCGCTCTCGAAGACATAGCGGCCCGATCCGAGTTTGAACCGGCTTTCCTCTGCCGCCGCATTCTCGATGCCGTCAATGGCATACACGTGGCCAGGCACATAGACCGTCGCCGTCGTGTTGACGGGAACCGCCACTTCCAGACGGAACTTCTTCGTTGCGGACAAGCTCCACTTGACCTCAATTGTCCCGTACAGGGATTCATAGCCGGCATGGACTTGAGTCAAACGGCCGCCCGGCCTTGGCCGGATGATGGCGTGTTTGAAGCCGGGTTCCGCCGGATCGGCTTCGATGCCGGCCATGTAACGGAACATCCACTCTCCTACCGAGCCGAGAGAATAGTGATTGAACGAATTCATCGACGGTGTCTGGAATCCATTATGGGCGGTCCATCCGTCCCAACGCTCCCAGATCGTCGTTGCTCCATGTTTAATCGAATACATCCAGGAAGGAAATTCCTCCTGTGTGAGCAGCGTGTATGCGACATCCAGCTTCTCGTGCTCTGTCAGTGCCGGAAGCAAATATCCGACCCCCAGGAAGCCCGTCGACAAGCGGTCTCCTTTCGCGCGAATGTTAGTGGTCAAATGCTCGGCTGCCAGCTTGTTTTGCGCTGGGGTTAACAGACCGAACTGCAGCGCAAGTACATAGACCGTTTGGGTCTCCCCTTGAATGCGTCCGTCAGCGTCAACGAAGGCATCGCGGAACGCCCGGGCGATCTCAGCGAACAACGCCTCATAACGGTTCTGCTCCTCCGTACGCCCCAGAACGCCCGCAATCTGCGCCAACAGCCGTGTACTGTAAGCAAAATAAGCCGTCGCCAGCACTTCCTTAGGCGTATCCGCATCGATGGACAACCAATCCCCATAGTTGGCATAGGCTGGCCGGACCAGATCATCGGTGTTATCCCGAAGATATTCCACCCAGCGGACCATCGCATCGAAATGCTTCGTGAGAATGCGCGTATCGCCATACATTACGTATAACGTCCATGGAATAATAACGCCTGCATCACCCCAACCGGCATTATCGGGGGCGAACCAGTTCAGGTTCGTATTCCACATTTTGTGGCGAATCCAGCCGGCGTCCGGGGCCACATCGGTGAAGGCTCCCGACGGCTGCTGGCTGTCAATGACATCCTGCATATATTTCGTAAAGAAACGTGACACATTCATATTGTAAGCCGCCGTGCGCGCGAATATTTGCGCGTCTCCCGTCCAACCCAGCCGCTCGTCGCGCTGCGGGCAGTCCGTCGGTACGGATAAGAAGTTGCCTCGTTGTCCCCATGTAATGTTGGCATACAGACGATTTACCATGTCATCGTTCGTTACAAGCTTGCCCGTTTCCGGCATCTCGGAATGAATGACTTTGCCCTCAATCGTATCCAAATCCGCCTCTCCGGGGTATCCGATCAATTCCACGTAACGGAAGCCGTGAAACGTAAAATGCGGCTCGTACCGCTCCTCGCCGTCCCCTTTGAGCACATAGTGATCCTGCTGAACGGCCACCCGCAAGTTGTCCAAATACAAGCTGCCGTCCGGATTCAGCATTTCGGCGTGACTCACGGTGACCTTGGTTCCCTTTGGACCTCGAACCTTCAGTTCCGTCCAGCCGACCATGTTTTGACCCATATCGTAAATATAGGTGCCATATTCCGTGCGGCGTATCGATTCCGGCTTCCGCGTTTGAATAATGCGAACCGGAGGCTCCACGTTGCCGGCAAGCAATCCGTTATACCCGGAACGGACATCGGGAATTTCCCAAGCATCCGCTTCCGCGTACCCGGGTTGATCCCAACCCGTCGGCTCCAAGCGGGCGTCGTAAGCCTCCCCTTTGATCATATCGGAATACAGGATGGCCCCTTTGGCTGTTCGCCATGAAGCATCGGATACGATGTTCTCGCTCGTGCCGTCGGCATACTCAATCTGGGCTTGAAGCAGCAGAAACGGTCTCTCCCCATACACATGTTTGCCCAGAAATCCGACCGTTCCCGCGTACCAGCCGTCGCCCAGCATGACGCCAAACACATTCTCGCCAACCGCCAATTCCTCCGTTACATCGTAAGCCTGGACTTGGATGCGGATGTTATAATCCGTCCAGCCCGGCGCGAAGAGCGAGCCGATCCGACGGCCATTTATCCGCAGGTCGTACAAGCCTAACGCCGTTACGTAAACGAAGGCGCGTTTTACGGCTTTCGCCAGACGGAAGCTTTTGCGCAAGTACGGGGATGGCTGCATGTCAACATTGTGCTCCTTCTTGCGGCCGATCCACTTCGCTTTCCACTCCCCGCGGGACAGCAGCCCCATCGACCAGTATGCGGTTTCACTCCAATCCGAAGCGGTCCCGTTACGGTCCCAGACCCGGACCTTCCAGTAATAGGATTGCCCGGAGCGAAGCGCTGCCCCCGCGTAGGCTACCTGCGTCGATTGACCGGAAACCACTTTTCCGCTATCCCACATATCGCCTTTCTCTTCATTCAGCTGCTCCCGCGAGGAAGCGACCAGCACTTGGTATGCTTCTTGTACGGCGCCCCGTTCGTTCGACGCCAGCTTCCAGAACAGCCGCGGCTGTTCAACATCAATTCCCAGCGGGTTATGTGCATATTCCGTTAAGCAGTCAATAATGGCTAAGCTCACAATGCATCCCTCCTTAAAGTTTACAGCTTGCTAGCTTGTATTATAGAAGGAGAATCAATCGCTGTTATGGGGGGATCGACAATAGTTTATAGGGCATAATCATTATTTTTACATCAAAAAAGCGATTCGAATGTCTGCCTTCGTCCATACATGAAAGAAATAACCTATAAAATTGAACTCAATCCCCTATGTTGACGGGCACATTATGTATTACAGTCGAGAAAGTTAACCTGTACTCGCATCCATTGTTTAATCCCGTTTTGAAACCGATTACATCGATGGACACTGTGAGACTTCGGAAAGGAGGAAAGTGATTGTAGACTGACCCGCTCATAGAGCGTATTAAAGGAGGAATTAGATTGAGATCATGGGTACTCTTCGTTATGTCGGTCTTTCTATGCTTTTGCCTGTCGCTGAACATCGCCGCAGCAGCCCCTGCCACCCTAACGGCAGAGCTTGACGGTACGTCAGGGATCGTTACAATATCCGGCAACACCGGCCTGCCGGGCGAACACGCCGTTACGGTGCAGGTTCGCGATCCACTCAAGCGCCTTGCCTACCTGGATCAAGGAACAAGCCATGTCAACGGGGAATTCTCGTTTTATTTTCAAGCGGATTTAAGCGTCTCGGGTACGTATTCCGTATCAGCCCGCGGAGATACCGCTGACGCCATCTCAACAACGACTTTCGTTATCGCAGTTCAAGACACAGTCGCTCCCGTTACGACTGCCTCGGTAAGTCCCCTCGACGGCCAAGGCGGCTGGTACGTGACACCGCCGACTGTAACGCTTAACGCTGCAGACAACGTTTCGGTGACCGAAACCGTGTACCGGTTGAACGGAGGTGCTTGGAACCTGTATACCCAGCCTGTCACCATAACCGGTCCGAACGGCACGTACCCGTTCGAATATAAGAGTGTCGATCAAGCGGGTAATGAAGAAACCATCCAATCACTGACGTTGAAAATAGATCAAGAAGCGCCTATAGGCAGCGTTACTTTAGATAAGAGCACATTGTGGCCGGCGAATCATAAGCTCGTTACGGTGACAGCGGATGTTTATGGATTTGATGCGGTATCGCAAATTGACTCCATCGTGCTAACGTCCATCACAAGTAATGAAATGCTTCAACCGGGAGATATTCAAGGTGCGGACTACGGCACATCCGACTTGCAATTCGCTCTACGCGCCGACAGATTAGGCGGAGGTTCCGGTGAAGGCGCCGGCAGAGTTTACACCATTACCTACACAGTAACGGATAGAGCCGGAAACAGCTCGGCGGCTGTTGCGACGGTCACGGTACCACACGATCAATCCGGCAAAATTAAGTAATGATCCAGCGGAGGTGTTAGTTTGAATAAGCAATCGTTGCAGCACATCATTCGGATCATGGTCCTGATTGCGATGATCACTGCGCTATACGGCGTCCCCCCATTTGAAACGAAGGCTGTGGCTGCCGAAGTAACTGAAGATGGCGGTTGGCAGGTGCTCATTGACGACAATTTCGAGAACAAGACCGTAGGCACAAGTGCGGAAGAGCTCGGTTATGCCGTCGACGAGCCCATGCTCGAAGCCGGGAATGCCGGAAGCTTGAAGGGCGACGCTTCAATTGCCAAGTCCCCCGGCAAATCAGGCAACAGCTTGTATGTCTACGACAACTTTAACTCGGTCAGCCAGGTTGCCTACCGGAATCATACGAGAATCGTCAAAACGTTTGAGAAACAGGAAGGTGTCGTCGTTGCGGAGGTTTCCTTCATGCAGCCGGGTCCTCAGCACGAGAGAACGAAAGTGCTGAACCTGTTAAGCAGCAGCGGAGACTATATCGCACGAATTACGGCGGATCCCGGACAACAGAAGTTCGTTTTCGATGCCAAAACAGGCCCTGACAATATGTACCCGTACGAACCGAATCGTTGGTACAACATTAAACTGGTCGCCGACATCGTGAACGATCAAGTCATGGTCTACGTCGACGGCAACCTTTGCTTCTCCAAGCAGCCGACCGTCGAGGTTCGGAGCGCAGGCACCGCCACAAGTGAGAAAATTAAGCAAAACGTCGCGATGCTGGAAATGCTGACATCAGGCGAATCGCCGAATCCGATCAATGCTTTCTATGTCTCGCAAATTAAAGTAACCGCCAAGCCCCCTGCGATTTCGCCTGATGCGCCTACGGGACTTACGGCATACCCTAGGGATAAAGAAATCTACGTGGAATGGACGCCGTCGGCCAGTGCCAGAACGAATAATGTTTACGTGGCGACCAAACCGGATGCGGCAGACTCCGAGTATGTCAAAGTTATTGACAAATACAACAAAAAATTTGTGCCAAGCGATTACGTGTCCATCACGAAGCTGGGGACGTCTTCCAGCAGCCCTCCGCTCGAGAACGGGAAAACGTATTATGTGAAAGTAACCCAAAACACGAGACTTCTCGCCCGGGGAACCGACTCGGAAGTCGAGAGCCCTCTCTCTTTGTCCCAAGCCGTTGCCGTAACGCCGGCGCCGAGACAAGTTCTGGACTCTTCGGCCTCCAGCGTCATCCAGAACGTTTACGTGAACGATACCAAGAACATCGCCGGGTGGTCGGTGCAAAGCGGTCTCAAGCTGGGCAGCCTGCCTTATGGCGATTCGCAAAATACCATTACCAAACTGCCTTCGAGCTATGTCGGAGCCGATTGGATTCAGGCGGCGAACGCTTCGAGCGCTTACACGGCCAGCGATGTGCTCACGACATTCACCGTTGCGGATGATACGGATGTGATTGTCGCTCTGAGCCAGGAAACGATGGAAGCCAATATCGCTTGGCTGTCGGCATGGACGAAGACGGGCGAAGTCATTGAGCTCGGCGGAGGTTCAGAGGTATTCAATCTGTATAAAAAAAGCTTCCCGGCAAATGCGCAGGTCACGCTAAGCAAAATCGGGCAAGCCGACAGCAATGGCTATTTCGCCATCGTTCAAAGCCGTTCCATTCAGTTGAATACATTTGAATTTATCGACTGGGACGGGAACCCTATCTCCACCTTAACTCCAGGGATGAAGGCGACCGCCAAAGTCGAGCTTACGAATAATACCGATGAGCAGCAGACATTCGTTGTCATCTGCGCGTTGTACGATACCAAACATCGCATAGTGACGTATACCTCCGCCTCCGTGTCCACACGTCCTGGGGAAAAGAGGAGTGTTCATACCGGTTTCAAGGTCCCGGATCAATTAACCGGCTACGAAGCCAAAGCCTTTATTTGGGATAGCTTCGTAAATATGAAGCCTTTATCGAACAGCATAACGATTCATTAGATCCGAGGAGGCACCCATGAAAAAAATAGGTTCCATGTTGCTTGGCATTTGTATTGCGGCCAGCCTGCTCCCTTCGGTAGCGGCCGGGGCTGAGCTCACGCCTGCCTTTCCCGGTGCGGAAGGCGCCGGCATGTATATAACAGGCGGACGGGGAGGCGAGGTGTACGAAGTGACGAGTCTGGACGATTATACGTCTAAGGAGACTCCCATTCCCGGCACATTGCGTTACGGGCTCATGAAGGTCGCCAACAGCAATGCCAAATCGACGGTTATCGTTTTCCGCGTTTCCGGTACCATTCACTTGAAGGAGAAAATTAAAACGAATGTTTACAACTTGACGCTCGCAGGTCAAACGGCGCCCGGCGGCGGTATCGCGATCGGCAATTATTCCGTATCTCTTGGCGGCTCCAATATTATCATGCGTTATCTTCGCTTCCGGGGAGGCTTCGCGGAACTGGATGACACGTTCTCACCGAATGCTCCGAAAATGATGATTGATCACTGCTCGTTCAGCTGGAGCACGGATGAGGTTCTTTCAAGTAAAGACAAAAGCAGCATTACCGTGCAATGGTCCATTATCAGCGATTCCTTGAATATGTCCATCCATGATAAGGGAGCCCATGGGTACGGCGGTATTTGGGGCGGCACGAACATGACGTTCCATCATAATTTGATTGCCAGCAACAACAGCAGAAACCCTAGGCTTGACCGTGACTTCCGGCTTGAAAAAGACGCCCCGCTGCAGTTCGATTTGCGGAACAACGTCATGTACAATTGGGGCGCGAACAGCGCGTATGGCGGAGAGAACGCAACGGGTGTCAATGTCGTCAACAACTATTACAAAGCGGGTCCCGCCACATTCGATGATGTGAAGAACCGGATCTTCAATCCGTGGTCCGAGCAGCCCGGAAACTATTATGTGGATGGCAACTATGTCGCCGGCTACCCGGACATCAGCGCGAACAACTGGGCGGGCGGCATTCAACCGGAATATGGACTGGGAACGGTTCATCGTCTGGCAAACCCCGTTGCCATCACGTACAAAAATACCGACGGCACCGTTACCGATACGACCGTTACGACCGACTCCGCCGAGGAAGCTTACAGCAAAGTGCTGGAGCATGCCGGAGCCGTGCTGCCGAAACGGGATTCGCTGGATGCCCGCATCGTGAACGATGTCAGAAACGGGTTGGGCAAATTCGCCAATACCCCGGACGGTGACGGTGGCTTCCCGGAACTCGCGGAGCTCACCCTGCCGGCCGACTATGACAGCGACCACGACGGCATGCCGGACGAATGGGAAGCGGCGCATGGCCTGAATGCAAACGATGCGGCAGACGGTAAAGCCGTCAGTGGCATCGATGGCAGTGGTTACACCAATCTGGAGAACTATCTGAACGGGATTGTTGGCAATGGCTCCGCCAATCCTGTCGTAGCGATCTCCAATCCCACTGCAAACGCAAGACTGCAAGAAAATCGCGACATTGTCATTGAAGCGTCGGCATCCGACAGCGACGGCACAGTAGCGAGCGTTGAATTCTCCTACTACGATACGAGAACGATGAAGCTAACTCCACTCGGGTCGGTCAACTCCGCCCCATATACGTACACTTGGTCCAACGCTCCGGAAGGCACACATTATTTGTATGCCAAGGCGACTGACAACACCGGCACTCAAACGTTATCCTCCCTGGTTGTTGTTCACGTAAACGGGGATAGCGGCACCGGAGCCTGGACGTCTGCCGATATCGGGGCTGTGACGATTCCCGGGACTGCGAGCTTGTCGGAGTCAGACAGCACCTTCGTCATCAAGGGAACCGGTGAGATTGGAGCTAGCAATGACGGAATCCATGCTTCGGATGCTTTTCAGTACACGCACCGTGATGTGACAGGCGACATGGAATTGATTTCAACCGTTAGCCTCCAGAATCCGTCGGAGTATGATAACGGTGTGAAGGCCGGGCTCATGATTCGTCAGGATCTGAGCGAGACGTCCCCTTTTGCCATGATTGCGGTGAAAAAGGAAGAGTATTATGGCTCTCGCATCCATTTCATGAGCCGTTCCGGCCAAGGCGATCTGGTCGTATCCACGGCGAAGCCGAATGTCGAGCTGCCGGCATTGCTGAAAATAACCAGATACGGTAACGAAATCAAAGGCTACGTTTCCGTAGACGGCGGCTCCAATTGGGAGCTGGTCGGGGCCACGGCGCTTGATTTGCCTGAGCATGCCTATATCGGGATGGCTGTCGACGCCACGAAGAGCACGAACAACTTTGATTACTACAATTCCTCGATCTTTGCGAATACGAAGCTGCGGACGAATAACCTGGCGGGCGATGTCTTCTCTGTAGGCGATATGCAGGTGAATGACGATGAAGGCGAGACTTCGGTCAGTGTTGAGTTTACGAATCAATCCCAGCTGGATAAGAACGGAATCCTCGTCATAGCGCTCTATGACCAGGACAATAACATCGTGAACTATTCGTATTCGAGCGATTTGGTTGAGGGGCTGGGAGCTAGAACGCTTACCGCTAGCTTCCAGATACCTCAAGATTCAGCTTCTTATAAGCTGAAAGCTTTTGTATGGGACCAGCTCGCGAGCAAGCAGGTCATTTCCAATGTCGTTGAGCTGCCTTGAGGCGGATCAACGGAGAAGGAGCTGGGCACACAATGTGCTCAGCTCTTTTTTTGGGGGTTTGCGCAGCTGCGCGTTGGCGCAAGGCACGGCAACCGCAGGCGCTGGCCGCTGGCCGCTAGCGCCGGTTGCGGCCAGCCCCCACGCCAACCGGTCGCGGCCGGCTAACGGACATAGCGGACCTTATTCGGCCCATTTCGGCCGATGCAGAATTCTAACGGACACCAGCGCTGCTATTTGCCCGTTTTCGGCTGAATTTCGCCGGAAATCGGCGAATAGGGTCTCCTGTGTCCGTTAGAATCCGAACGGACCGTTTCCCACGGCTTTAGCGGCCGTGGTGACCGTTAGCGCGCCCGGACTTGGCGCGGGGGATGCTGCCTGCCGTCGCCGGCCCGGCTTGGGCAGCGGACACGCCGGCTGAGCCTAGGGCCGTCCTTCCAGGCGCCTCCGGCAGAGCAACTCGCCACCGGTTGCGGCAAGCCCCCACGCCAGTCGGTCGCGGCCGGCTAACGGACACAGCGGACCTTATTCGGCCCATTTCGGCCGTTGCAGAATTCTAACGGACACCAGCGCCGCTATTTGCCCGGTTTCGGCTGAATTTCGCCGAAAATCGGCGAATAGCGTCTCCTGTGTCCGTTAGAATCCGAACGCACCGGTTCCCACGGCTTTAGCGGCCGTGGTGACTGTTAGCGCGCCCGGCCTTGGCGGCGACGCTGCTCCCTGCCGGCCGGCGGCCCTCTGAACCGCGCCCGGCCCCGCTCGAACTGTCCGTCCGACTAAACGGACACAACAATAATGCCCTCAGCCGTCAAGGCCAAGGGCATCAGTCGTCAACTCGCGCTAATCCGAAGTCGCGAACCAGTCGTTCTTCATCGTCGCCACCAATCGGCGATGACCTTCAAACTCCTCATAAATATTGAAGTCGTACGTTTTGAGGAAGCTCAGCTTGTAGATTAAATCGCCATTCTCGAGGCTGATTTTGAAATCGGTATGCTTGCCGACCTTCAGCTTCGACTGCGGCGTCTCCGGCGATTCATTCGGCTGCCGCTCGAAGCTGCTCAAGTCAGCCGACCATTCGATAGCCCGCATACCGTTCGTATCGTTGATCTGAAAAATAATCTTACGCCCCTGCGTGCTAATCTTCGTGCTCATGTCCTTCACGATTTCATAGTTGAACTTCAAGGACAGCTCTTCATCGTTCAGCGTCGTGCCGAAATGGTCGATGGAGATCGTGTACGGCGCAAGCTGGATCCCCTTCAGCGGTGTCTTCACCTCGTGCTGAGCATCCGGCAGCCAGAAGGCGAAAGGCTTCACATAGAGATCGGCATCAGACGAATCGTCGTCGTCCGAGTCGTCATCGTCATCATCATCATCAGCTTCCGTAGATACCAGCTTGCCATTCTCCGCAACGGCTTCCCCGAGCAGCAGGCTCATACCGCTCTTGTCTAACCCCTTCGGAAGCATGCTGGAGACAATCAGCAGCGCTTTCCCGTCGGGTCCCACCTTCTCCTTCACATCCAGCACGCTCGCAGGATACATGGTACCGCTCGCCGAGCGGAAGCTCGCCACCAGCTTCGCTAAGTTCGTGAATCTTTTCTCCAGATTCTGGGCGAGCACCCGCACCGTGTACTGATCTGTCGATTCGCCTTCGTAGGCCAATACGTTTTGAATGGAATATTTGGCCTGATAGCCCGGATCCGCCAATTCGTACGCAGCTGAAGCCGCTTGAACCGGCACTTTCAACAGATCCGCCTGCGTCTCGAACTCCAGCAAGTCGACGATTTTATCCTCGGACGTTTTTTCCTGCAGCACTAACTTTAACTCGGAGAATTCGTACGTATACGGAACTTTCGCCGCCATCTGCATCCCGATCGAGCTCCCTATCCCAAGCCCCAATACCTTGGCGGGAACGATGACCTTCGCTTCCACTTTCACTTTACCATCCAGCAGGAAGTAACCCTTCAAGTCCGGAATCGGCAGCGAATCCGCCCCTTTATTCAGAAGCGATAAGTCGGCCGTCAGAATATCCTCATCTTCCCATGGCAGTCGGTACATGCCGTTCATTTGGGCCGTATACATGCCATTCTCATCGGTAAACTCCGCCTCTTCGCCCGCACCTGTCACCGCCTGCTCGGACTGGGCCGGCAGCGCCAAATAGGCAACCGGAACGTTCAGCTTCAAATCGGGCAAATTCTGCGCAATCACCAGCTGCCAATCCTCCGAGACGACCGAGGCAGGGATGCTGCCCGTTAGCTCCACTTCCTTCGACTCTTGGGAGCCGACGATGAGATCTTTCAGCCCTTTGGCTTGCAGCGGATACGTATACCCTTCCGAGGAGCGTATAGCGAACTGGTATTCAGGTACGGCAGAACTGTATTTGCCGGTATTGGTAAGCTGCAGCGTTAATTGGGGTAAGCTGTTCTTTTCATTACGGCCAAGCGTATATTCGGTCACCTTGACATCCATGGTTGTGCCTGACATTTTGACGGCTTGCGAGCTGCCGGCCGGCGTCACTTGCGTAAAGTCATCAGGTACGGGAATGTCGCCAAGCTTGCGTTCGAAGGAAGCGAGTGAGAAATCCCATTTGCCCAAACTGAATGTCAGATCATGCAAAGACGTTCCTTCGTTGACCATCGCATAATAGGTATATTGCTGGGTAGAGCCCGCTGCAATTTTCGTTTTCTCTTTGTCCTGCAGCATCATTTTGGCCGTAAATTTATCGCCGTTCTTGCCGTACAAGCGCACCCAGTAATCAATGAGCGACAGGCTCTCCGCGCTTTTGTTCGTAATGCTTAAAGTGAATGTCACGATATTGCCGTTCTGATCCGACAGCAGATTCAACTGATTGATCTCTGCGTAACTGCCTGCACCTAGCTGAATACGATTCAATGAGATAGCCGTTTGCGCCATACTGCTGGCTGCACCGTCTGCATACACGGCAGATGGGATCAGCGAACTTACCATGGCAGCCATAGCAATGGACATGAGGCCGGGAATTCGTTTGGACAATCTGGTCATCAGCAGCTTCCTTTCCACCTAAAATGTCGTTTACGCCTGTTTACCCATCGTTTCAAGACCGAGCAGCTCTTCCGGCCTCATGGCCTTCAACTGCTTTTCGTACAATTCGCGGTACAGCCCGTTCTGCGCGAGCAGCACGGGATGCTTGCCTCGCTCAACGATCCGTCCGCGGTCGATGACGAGGATTTGATCGGCCCGGACTACGGTTGCGAGACGATGTGCGATAACGAACGTCGTCCGCCCTTCCATAAGCCGTCCGAGCGCCTCCGTCACCAAATGCTCGGACTCGGCGTCGAGCGCTGATGTAGCCTCATCCAGAATTAAGATGCGGGGACTCTTGAGAAGCGCTCGCGCGATCGCAATGCGCTGCTTCTGCCCGCCCGAGAGCCGAACGCCGCGTTCGCCGATCATGGTTTCATAACCGAGCTCCCATTCTTCAATGAACTCATGCGCATTAGCCGCCTCAGCGGCCGCGATAATTTGCTCCTTCGACGCCTTGGGGCTGCCGTAAGCGATATTCTCATAGACCGTTCCCGAGAACAAAATATTGTCCTGCAGCACGAGCGCCATATGGCTTCGCAAATCATGCAAATCATAATTGCGCATGTCTTCCCCGTCGAGCGTCACACTGCCTTTATTGGGATCATAGAAACGGAGCAGCAAATTAATAATCGTCGACTTGCCCGCGCCGCTTGGCCCGACAAGCGCAATGACATCGCCGCTTCTAGCCTTGAAGCTGATCCCTTGAAGCGCAGCCCTGGACTCCGTGACCATGGAGGGCGGATCCGGTCTCATTTTCGGCGGAATCCAATAGAACCGCTTGGCGGGCTTCTGCCGCTCAACCAAATCTTTATCCTTCGGCTCCGCTTCGACCGGCTGCTTCTCAGGCCTTTCGATCACGTAATCGAAACCGACATCATGAAATTCAATTTCACCCTTGCACGTTTTGAGCGGCCGGGGATTATCGATATTCTTGATTTCGGGTTCAATATCGAACACCTCGAAAATTCTTTCCACGTTAGCAAGCGAATTTTGGATCGTAACGTTCACATCGGAAAATCGTTGAATGGGACCGTACATTTGGGACAAATACGCTTGAAAAGCAATCAATTCGCCGACCGACATCTTGCCCCGAATGACCATCGTTCCCCCTGCGAACCAGATGAGCAGTCCCCCGAAGTCTTGAAACGTTTGACTGATGCGACCTAAGGTGTTCGAGAGAAATTGGGCCGTCATCGCGTACGTATAATGGGCTGATGCTTGCTTTTTGAAACGGTTCAGCTCCATTAATTCCCGGTTAAAGGCCTGCACCACTTTCATCCCGGCAATACGCTCTACGAGCACGCCGGACATGCGCTCCATCTGCCGGTGCACCGAGCGCCACGCATAACGAATATGCACATTCGCGTTCGTAAAAGTTAAATAATAAACGGGAAGCAGCCATAGCGACAGCAGAGCCAGCTTCCAATCCATATGAAACAGCATAAATCCGGCGAAGACGACTAGAAATAGGTCGATAACGAGATTAATGACCCCGGCGCCGACCAGATTTTGCGCGCCATTCACATCATTCAGAATTCGCGAGACGATGCTTCCGACTTGTCGGCTGTCATAGAACCGCTGAGACAGCTTCTGCATATGCTCATAGAGCTGGAACCGGATGTCGATGACCATCGAATTGCCCATTCTCGCCATTACCCATTGACGGGCATAATTCACAATTGTCCCAAACAGGTAGACGGCTGCCAAAACACCGATCACCTTGGACAGTGTCCATGAACTGCTTTTTAAAGGAAGCACTTCGTCGATTAGCACTTTGGTCATCCAAGGCACGGTCATGGGCACGATAAATTGCAGAATGCCCAGCCCGACAATCGTCAAAATCATAAAACGGTATGGCTTCAGAAATTTAAAATACCGCCGTATCAGATGGGAATTTACCTCTTTCCGCATCGTACACCTTCTTTCCGTCATAGCTGCTATCCGACTACTCCGTCCCTTCAGACAGTCACGATAGCCCTAAGCGAACCCGTTCAAAAAAATCCGGCGGTCCCACTTGCCCGCCCTTCAAGACGACTTCCAAACCGTCCAATCGTTCATCGTGCGAATAGGCCCGGCACAGCGGACCACCCGGAACGACAGGCGCAATCATTTCCAACGCGTATAAATTCAACTGTTTGATCGCAAAGCCCGACGTATCGCCTCCGGCAAAGACGACCCTGCGGAGACCGGCTGACATCACGAGTTGTTTGGCCATTTCGCCCAACCGCCCGCCGATTCGCTCACCGGTTGCCGACAAGTGCCGGCCATCCTGGCTCAGCAATTGATGTGTTTCTGCTATTGATTCATCATTCGGTCCCAGCGCTGTGTACATAATGACATTCTTGCCTGCCCGGAGATGACGCTCCGCCTCGCGCATGACCTGCTCTTGAACCTCTGCTGCATCTTCCGCGAAAAATAAAGGCGCAGGCACGCGAACCCCCGCATATCCGTGCGCCAAAGCCCAATTAATTTGCGCGCTGGTCGCAGGCGAACAGCTGCCGGATACGACGAGCAGCTGTTCGGCGGGTTCCGCTCGCAAATCTGGGGCGCAGGCAGGCAGCCTGCCGAGTTCCCGCAGGTGAGCGACCAGCGCGTATTCCACCCCTGAGGAGCCTGCTGCGAACAAAGGCGCCCGCTTGCTCTCTTCCGCAAGCAGGCTGCCGATTCTGGCAAGATGCTCGTTCGTCAGCACATCGAATAACACGATATCGAGGTTATCCTGCAGTCTCTCTTCCAACCGTTCTTTCAACTCTTCTCCGCTTAGCTCCAGATCGAGGACATCGAATAAGCCGATCGAACCGGATGTCTGCTCAGCCAAATGAACCCGGAGGTCCGCTTCATTCATCGGCGTAACCGGGTGGTTGGTCATATTCGGATGCCGGTCTAAGCGAAGCGTAGCCTCCCCGTGTCCTGTAAAATGGTTGCCAAACACGGTATACCGCTTCAGGACAGGCGAACCTGCCAAAAGCGGCGTAAACCGTTGGTCCGGGAAGAGATCCCGGCCGATTTCGATGGCTTTCCCGATGCTGCCGACTTGCGGGGAGGAATCGAAGGTAGAGCATATTTTGTAGTGAATGATATCCGGCTGGAAAGCTTTAAACGCCGCTAGCGCCGGCCGAAGCGCGCTCTCCATCCCCTCCGGGCTCATCGTCCGGCTCACGCCGGCTACACCGAAGCCGTCGTAATGCCGGAATTTCTCCTCCCACAACGCCTTGCCCGGAACGTCCATGAACAAGATGACGCGCATTCCGCCCGCTGTCAGCGCCTCCAGCACATCCGTTGACCCGGTGAAGTCATCCCCGTAATAACATATCCGCATTCGCTATCGTCTCCCGTCTCTCATCCGCCGAGCTTCAGCCGAAAGCGGCCAAAGCCTGCTTCAATTCCGGATGCTTCTCTCCATACAAGTCGAGCGGAATGCCTGCTAGCGCCGCCTCCCATCCTTGAACAAGGCTGCGGAAGCCTGCGCCCGGACCGCCCGGATGAGCATGAATGCCGCCCCCGGCGATATTCATCAGATCGACGGTGCCCAGAGTCTTGAACGTCTCCGGCGCTGCGCCCGCCCATTGCTTCGAAGACAGCACGGGGAGTACCGTATCCGAGGCGCCGAACATCGGCTTCAAGCAGTCCTGCACGCTATCGATGACGGAGCCGTTGCTTTCATAGAACTTATTGTTGAGCCCATTCACATGCAAATGGTCTACACCGGCGAGGCGGCATAGTTTTTGATAAGCCGCAAAGGACATACCTAGATACGGATACCTCGACAGCATTCCCCACTGGTTCCGGTGCCCGTGAATGCATACAGGCGCATGCTTCCTCAGATGAGCCAAACCCGCAAACCCGATGCTGTTCACGCTGACCATAACACAGTTGCCGCCGGAGTTGACGACGGTTTCCAAATGCTGCAGCATCGGATCGATATCGTCCGTGATGTTAAAGGCGTACATCGTTTTTTTGCCCGTGATGTCCGCTACCCGTTCGATCTCTTCCATTACGGCCTTCACGCGCTGGCTGATCGGAGCATACGGCGGATTGCCGTGAACCTCGTCATCTTTGATGAAATCAATGCCGGCCATCGCAAGTTCCCGGACAATAGCCCGGAGCTGATCGGTCGGCAATCCGATGTTCGGCTTAATAATTGTCCCGATGATAGGCCGGTTATGAACACCGGTCAGTTCCCTTGTACCGGAAATACCGAAGCGCGGTCCTTCGTACCTATCCAGGAATGCTGAAGGCAGCTCAAGATCGAGCAGGCGCAGTCCGGACAGCTCTTCCAATTCGTACAGATTGCCCGCGACCGTCGCGAGCACATTCGGAATGGACGGGCCGATGTTGTCATATGGAAAAGCAATCTTCACGATGCCACGGCGAAACTCGCCTTTGCGTCCGGCAGGAACCTTCGCTCCTGGAAGCGAGGGAAACGGCACGCTATCGAGTTCTGTGATGGATACGATCTGGGCACGGTGCTTCAGCTTTAAGCTCTCCGTTTCGTTCGGCAGCGCGATGAACGTCCCTGTGGACTGCTCACCGACGATAATTTCACTCGCTTGCTCCAAGGAAAGAGCCGTTTCAAGCCAATAGGTGGCAATGATTTGATTGTTCGTTAGCATGGATATTTCCCCTGTCTTTCCAATTCGGCGCGCACAGCCATCATCCCCAACCGGGGGCTTGCATATACGGGAAGTCCGGTTTCCTCCCGCAGCGTTTTCTCCATTCTAACCATGGAGCCTTGTGCCAGCACGAGCGCGTCGGCTTTGCCTGCAACGGATTTAGCCGCTTCATAGATCAACCGGTCATGCTCATCAGGCTGGCCTGACACCAAAGCTTGATAAGCGCCTTCCGCCAAGGCATCATGCACGGTGACCTGGCGCTTCTGAAGCTCGGCTTCCCGCTGCAGCAAATGCCTGGTTGGCTCAAGCGTGGTCGGCAGCGTCGCCAGCACGCCGATCCGTTCGAAATTCAAAGTCGCTTGGCGGGCCATTTCATCATCGATTTTCACAATGGGAATATGAAACAGAGGGCGCACGCGGTCCGCCACTTCGCCGACCGAAGAGCATGTATTGAGAATCAGGTCAGCCCCGATATCTTCCGCGTGCCGGTAGTACTGCACGAGACGACGGATGACGCCCGTCGTCACATTCCCCGCCTGAATGACCTCGGCAATCAAGCTGTCGTCGATAATGTTAACAAGGCGGCAGCCCGGCAATTCCTCCCGAAAGATCGGCGCGATTCGCTCCGAAAGCCCTTGGCCCGTATACACCGCAACAACTGTAGTCATCCCTTCTCCTCCTTTAGCTTGCTGAATCTTGCACAAGCGGCGTGGCATTGCCCAATCGTCCCTCTTGCAGGAGCCAACGGTCCGCGTCCGGGATATCGAAATAGCGGAGCATGCCCGGCATAATAAAGCTTAAGGAATCCGTTTCATCATAAAATGGTTCTCTGATCCACTCGCCGATACTGCTCATTCGGTCCGTTAAATTGACGTTTCTGACCCGATTGTCGAGAAGTGCCGCAAGCTCCGCATAAATGGCATACTTCCCGCTTCCGTAGAGCTCGATCTGATCCGGATCGACATTCTTTAGCGTCGTTGCCAGCTCCACCGCACGCAGGACATCGTAGGTGCGGACGGCCGCCATGCTGTCGCCAAGCCACATGAGCTCATCCGTATAACGGTCCATCATGCCGAAGCGCTTGAACGGCTTCTCTTCAGGATTATTAAGATAAGGCAAAAGCGATCCGATGCCCACGGGGTTCAGCACCATGGCGATGCGGCCGGCGGCACAAGTTTCCTCGATCCAATTGGCATGCGCGTCGGTCTGTTTGGTACCGCCGTCCCAGATGGCGATCGTAATCGGCAGCCTGCGGCCCGCGAGCTCCGACCGGAAGAACTGCAGCGCATTATTGAGCAGTCCCTTCTGGCTCCACCAGACCGTTCTAAGCGCCCACAGCTGCTCCACCTCTCCGCCCCCGGAAAGACGCGGATTCAGATCGCACGGCTTGCGTTTCGCATAGACAGCGTTTCGCAGCCAGGTCAGCGCCTGCCGTTTGTGCATATCCGCCGGCAGCGACTGGCGCGCTTTCTCCAGCACATTCAGACGGTCGACCGTTTCCGTGTGGATGCTTCGGGCATTCGGGCATTCCCCGATCACTTGACCGCTCTGCGTGCAGCGGAGCTGCTCGGCAGGCAGCAGTTGGATGGTTTCCTGCGACACCGTCACCTTACGGCCCAGCAGATGTTCAGAGAAGAACTCGGCAGCCGCCCGTGCCAGCGGAAGCGTGAAGCGGTGCGCATTCTCATCCTCGAAAATATCCAGGAGATGCCCCTTGCCGTGCATCTCCCAGAACCTGCGGTTAATGGCTACCGTATGGCGAGGCGCCTCGATCGGAACGGTATCGTAGGTGGTCGCGAGCACGCGTACCGGTCGCGGAGCCATGGCGAGCACGATATCCTCGTGGTCGAAGCCCAAGGCCGAGAAGCCGGGCCACTTCTGCTCGGCATCCTGCGCTTTGCCCGTGAGCAGGAAGTAAGGGCGGTTCATAATAAATCCGCCGGGTGCGGCGGCAGCGATGCGCTCGTCGTACATCATGAGCAGCGATGTTTGTGTACCGCCGCCGGAATGGCCGGTAACCCCGATCTTCGCCGGATCGACTTCCGGCCTCGTGCACAAGTAATCGATGGCGCGCACGCAATCATGCAGCATGTAGCGCGCGAAGCTGTCGCCAAGCGGCAGGCATTGCCGGCCGACGTTCTCATGCTCCGTCACGCTCGTCATCGGGGCTTGCCCCGTCTCCGGATCATAGAAGCCGAACCGCTCGCCTTGACCTAACGGATCCAGCGACATTACGATTAGACCGGCATGCACCAAGTAGTGGCATACCGTCTGATACTCGTCGCAATGCTTCGCCTGCTCGCGGTGCCCGCACAGGAGCAGCACGGCTCCGCGCGGTTCCGTGATCCCGTCCGGCACGTACAGATTAGCCGTGGCATACACGTGCGGTCTCGGCTCGAAGATGATTTTCTCCACGCTGAAACCGTTCCCTGCAACCTTGCCGGTCACACGCGGATGGAGAGGCGTATCTAAGGCCGGCATACCGCCAAGGCAGTTCACAATTTCCTGGCGGATCTTCTTTTGCCGCAAACTCAGATCGTTGACATTTTGAATAGCTTCACGGTCCTGCTCGCCTTTCTCGGCGGCACGCATGGCGGATTCGTAGATCCACCTCGGAAGTTGGCTTTTGACATCAAAGTTGGCTATTTGAACATTTTGGAAATTCTCAAACACGATGTGTTCCCCCTTTCGAAACTTCTGCTAGGTCCGGCTGAACCAGCAGATCGGCTAAGCGGACAGGTTGATTCGCAAGCGCCGATTTCCAGACGGCTTCACCGGTCAGTACGGCCAAGGCTCCGGCTTCGGCACCTGCCATAATGTCGTAAGGACGCAGCGGATCAGGTCCGAGGAACAAGTCCTCCAGAATAAGCGGATCGCCTCCGCCATGCCCACCTGTTTGCGGTACGACTTGAATCGTTTCTTTTCCCCCGAATAGCGGGAAATAGTCAATCGTTTGCTCCGGTACATGGAAGGCAGCCCGTCCGGACATAATCTCCTTCGTTTCGATTCGGCCTCTGGTACCGTTAATCGCGAGCCTATAGCCTTCGTACGGCAGCGAGAAATTCACCGAATAGCTGAGCATCGCGCCTTTGTCATACTTAACCACCGCTGAGTACGTGTCCTCGATATCAATCTCAGAGTCGAAAATGCATCCGTCAGGACGGTATCCCGTATAATTGGCAGGCTGAATATCCACGGCCGTCACATGGTCGTCCGGCGGTACAACCTCTTTGCTGCGGGAAGACCAGCGCATGAAGTACGTACATGACGGCTTGACTTTGCATGTGCCGCAATACCTGCCGTCTTCCTTCTCGGGATTAAGCTCGCCGTTCGGACCGAAATAGTTGAGCGCCCCATATGCAAACGCTTCCAATGGTTTCTGACCGATCCACCAATTGACTAGATCAAAGTGGTGCGTGCTTTTGTGTATGGACAGCCCGCCGGAGTTGCTGCGTTTGCGGTTCCATCTCTTGAAATAACTCGCTCCGTGATACGTATCGATATACCAATTCAAATCGACGGACGTCACCCTTCCTACCCGTCCTTCTAGAATCAGTTCCTTAATTTTCGTGTGAATCGGTGAATACCGATAATTGAAGGTTACATGCAGCGTGCCTCTGCTGTTGCGCTGGGCGTCCAGCACCCGCTTGCAGTCAGCTCCGCTCGTCACCATCGGCTTCTCCGAGATGACATCAAGATGATGCTCTAAGCCCCCCACAATATAGTCGGCATGGGTATAATCCACGCCTGCGACGATCACGGCGTCGGGCTGCGTCTCCCGGATCATCTGCTCGAACTGCTCCGGCGCGTACACCGGAGTGCCTGCCAGTGCAGGAAATTTCTTGAAACAATTGGCAAAACGGCTTGGATCTGCATCCAGTAGTCCGACGATTTCACAATGCTGTTTGAAGGTATCCAGCATAGGACGGATAAACATGCCGTTCGCCCTTGTGCTGACACCGCATATAACGTATCTTTTCTTAGCCACGTCGTTCCCCTCCTCGCTTCTACTGATAAGTATACAAAGTTGCGAATAGCAAACCAGTAGTGAAAACGACTGTCATTATAGGTCAATCCTGTCTGTGGCTACAGGAAAAAAAGAGAAAGCCCATGTTCGGACTTTCCCGCAAGCTGTTTAATATTTTCTATATTATTGGGCTGTTAAATTTTGGAGACCCAACTCGGCGCCACCAAATCCGATTCCGTCTGATGACAGCTCTAAGATGAATGAAACCGTGCCAGAATATCCGCTGACATCAATTTCACCAAGTCCTCCCCAATAATCGTCGTTTGATGTCACGCACTGACCATTTGCGGTACAAACAGCGGCATAATGCCAATAATTTCCCCTACCCCAGTGGGAATAAAGCACGTCAATTGAAAGTTTGCTGGCATTTGAAACATATGTAGTACCGTATACTGCTCCATAACAGCTGGAATTACTATTTAAACCACCGGACATATAAGTAACTCCGCTATAATCATTCAAAACCGAACTGTATTGGCTCGTATAACACGAACTGTCTGCATCATTAACAGTCCATTGAATAGGGTCCAATCGTGGTGTACCGCTTGCAAATGCTGATTGAACTGTGAAAAACAACGAGCACAAAACTAATATTATGCTTAAGATCCTCCTACGTTTCATCGAATACCCTCCATTTTAATTTTTTTATAGCTGGCCAACTATATGAAAATAATTACATTTTTCCCTTTGAAATAATAGGTAATTCCCTTGAATGTAGGTCTATTACGCAACCAATTGCTAGACCAGGAGAGAAAAATCCCTGCCGGAATCCGGCAGGGATAATTTTGGTTAATTATTCCGTATCGCTGAAGAAAACTTGAGTCTTCGCTTGCTGAGTACCTCCAACGAGGTAAATGGTAAATTGCTTAATATTATTCTTCGACTTATCGGAACCATTGCGTGTGTAAGATAATGTAAAATCTGGATTTACGGATACAACATCCTGTTTAGCCGGATCTAGTTCCGTATATACGATATCCCCAATGAACGCTTGAACGGAAAGCTGATCGTTGATGGAAGTAAACTGATCCTGATTATTTTCTTTTGGACAAGGTGATACGGAACCTGAACATTGGTTGGTAAACGTACCATAACCAGTCGTAACAACTTGAATCTGGCCCATCAGATTAGTCTCCCATAAGTAAACGCCATTCAGAGGATTCGCCGTCCCGCCTGCGCCTTTCAGCGTTTTCGAACTGTTTTTGATCTTCAGTTGATTCGGAACCATGGAGTCAACCCCTGAACCTAAGCTTTGGGTAAGCGACTTCACTCCGGTTGGCGTATCAAAGAATACCGTAAAGTTGAATTTGCCGCTATCCAGACCCATCAGTCTTCCGATGCCTTTTATTTCCTTATAGGCTACAGTCTTTGGATTATCGGAAGTAACAGCCCTAACTTTAACGGTAAGTCCGGTGTCCAAACCTAAGGAGTCCTTTGTTAAAACATTTACATCCTTAGCTAGAGCAGCATAGTTGTTGAACAAATACGTAGCATTCGTAACACTGTCCAGCTTGCCCGAATCGTACAGAATTCTTCCCACAGCTAGAAGATCGCCGGACTTAATATCAAGCGCATAGTTTAAGGTCGGATTCGTCGGATCATCCACATCGACGATAACAGAATCTGAACCAAGTCTTTCTTGAATTTGACCGTTCGTGTCCAAATGAACTAATGTTGCTGTCAGTTTGTAGCTGCCTTTTTGATTAGGAATAGGGCGCAAGGAGATCCCTTTACTACCATTTTTATCGAGTAGACTCGATATATTGGTTAATACAACCGGTGTTGCCTCGCTAAGAGCTGCGGGGCCGGATGTATATACAGCTGCTGTAACTCCGCTAATTCTTTCCAGCTTCATTTCCACTTTATAATCATTGCTGTTTGTATAATAATCAGCGTCGAATTGATCAAATACTTTGAATGCGGCTTTCGTTTTCCCCTCCGGTAAGGTATTAATCACCAAGATGGTCCCTGCAGAGTTGTTCTCATCCATCTTGATAGAACTTGGCTTACGAGCTGGTTGAATCATAATCGGATAAGAAACAGTTTGGTCAAGACCATTAATCCGAATATAAATCGTAGCCGGCCCTGGAGAAGTAACTTCTTTAATACGGATTGATCCAGTTGGATTTAACTTTACATTAACGCCATCGCGAGTAGCTGGGTTCCCTTCCAGAATAATACCTCCGGTTGCGTAAACGGTTATTTTGCCCGCCGATTCCAGCTCTGCAACTTCTTCTCCTTCTAACTCCCGATTGACCGAATCAATCACTTTTAAACTGACTTCTTTATTCAGATCTCCTTCCGTCAGCGGCTCCGTTACGGGTCCAATGACAATGGAATATGGAGATTTAGGCGCGATCACTTTCACTTTCTGTGACACTTGTTCACCGTTGAAAATGAAATTCACGTTGACTTCCTTGTCGCTGTCCAGATCCGGATACGGTGCCAATTGCAATTCCGGAAAGCCATCGTTGTTAAAGTCAACGAAATCGTTCGGAGCGTCTGTTCTAAACACGTTGCCTAGAGCGCCAGTAAAAGTTTTAAGCATTAATCTGTTAAGTATTGTTGAATCAACAATTGGCATATCATACTGGTCATAAGCCTTGAAGGTAAGATACGCTCTTCCTCCGGATTGAAAAACCGTCTGTCCAGCAGGAAGTATCAGATTTCTTTCCGTATCTCCTAAGTCAACTCTCTTCACCTGCGGCATGTCGCCGACCGTAAACGTTTTGCTGACGCTCAGATAACCGCTTCGCTCAAGTAGATTAACCGTAATGGGGCTGTTCGGCGTCAATTCACTCAGATCGAGGATAATGGTATTACTGTTCGCCAAAATGGTCGATGAGACACGCTTATTAGCTCCTACATAAATATTAAGGTTGCTCGCTGCTAATTTCATAGGCTCGCCATACTGGTTAACAGCTTTATATTCGATTAACGCTTTGGACCATGGGAGTATATCTCCTGCCGTTACGATTTCTACCTTCGCCGGACGTTCATTCTCCGGCATGAAAGTCATCGTGCCGTTTGCAACATCTACACCGCTCAGAATGACTTGATACTCAGCGAACTCAAAATTATCCGTCATTTCAAGCTCGGCAGTCGTATTGTCGTCAGACCAATTCGTGATCGGTTCAAGTTTAACCAGCTTGTTGTCGGAATCCAGAAACCCTGCGATCGTCACATTCAGCACAGCCTTATTCGTGTCGACGTCGCGATTCAGCCTTACCGACAATTTATTTTTGCCGATAACCTTCACTTCAGCAATCGATGCCTTCTCTGGCTTGGCCGTAGACGTATGAAGTCTATATGCTTCATAAGCGGCTAACGCTAACGATTGTCTAGTAACATTCGTTGTCCCTTCGAATTTCCCGCCTGTCAGATTGCCCATCAGCTTCTGCTGAAGTGCGTAAGCTACATAGCTTTTGTATTTATCATCGACAGTCGTATCCTTCGATGGCACAGCCTTCTTAGCCTTCTCGTCAAGGCCAAGCCCCTTGAGGAGCAGCATGGCGAGCTCTTGGCGGGTTACAACACCTTCCGGGTTGTACTTGTTGTCGGCAGTGTCGTATGTCAGTAATGCTGCCTTCAGCGCTTCGATGTAAGCGAGATTAGGATCACCCTGCTTCACATCGTTGAAGCTGGATGATTTTACTTTCGGATCCATCGTCAGCCCCATCGCCAGCACAGCTGCTTTCGACAGTTCGGCGCGTGTGATTGACGTGTTCGCTCCTAATTTGTCTGCTGCCTCGCTTTCGATCGCGCCCATTTTCAGCATGACGTTGATTTTCTTTTTATTGTCTTTGGAGAGTCCCTTTAGATCGCTTAGCAGATCAGCGAAATAAGTATCTGAAGTTACTGTCGGAGAGGCAGCAGGCTTCGATGCGGGTTTCTCGTCTGCTTTCTCATCAGCTTTCTCATCTGCTTTGTCCTCGGCCGGTTTCTCGGTTGCTTTCTCGTCCTCGGCTGATTTGGTTGAAGGCGCTGCCGATGCTTCCGCTTTCGTCTCCGTCGATGACGAAGCGGCTTCTTCTGCATAGGCAAGTGGAGTTAAGCTGGAGAACAGCAACATAAAGGATAAAACGAATGCAAGTTTTTTTCTCAATTCATGCACCTCCCTAAAAGATGTCAACCACAATAAAACGCTTACATTTTATGCAAGTACAGCTATTTCTCCAATCCGATCAGCCCCGCTCTCTTATATTCTTTTTCCTGCATGGACTAACTTTATTACAAAAAACCGAAAATTTTATAGGCTCTTTTGTGCAAGATTATAGGTTATTTTATTCATCGTTGCCCGCTTGTAAGATGGATACGAGGTTTTTGCGTCTTCAGTAATGCTCTCCTGTAAAAATGCCGGATCGGTGCTTCTGCGCTTTACAGCCCAGTCCCGCCGATCCGGCACCCTGTTTTACAACTGAATAAACACTTTCCCAGCTTCCACCTTCACCGGATACGTCTGCAAATCCACGCACGCAGGCACGCGCTTCGCCGCACCGGTAGGAATATCGAACCGCCCGTTATGCTTCGGGCACTCGATCTGCTTGCCCATGACTAAGCCATCGGACAGATGAAACTTACCATGCGTGCAGAAGCCGTCCGATGCATAATAGTCGCCTGCATCCGTGCGATAAATCGCATACGTGCGGTCGCTGTAGTCGAATCGGATCACATCCTCCACTTCCACTTCGTCCGCACCGCAAGCTTCAACCCATACGCCAACACTCATCCCAATTCGCTCCTCTCTCTGATTTCATGCACCGGTCCGTACCTATACGGGCGAGCCGTTGCAGGCAGCGGTTTCACCACAACATAGGAAGGGTCCAGCTTTTGCTTTTTTAACGCACCGACAACTTCTTTGAGCGCAGCCCACAGACTAGGTCTTGCCGCCGGACAATCCCCTTTCATTTCTTCATGCAGCTTAGGCAGCGCGTGATAAGGAACCATCGGAAACATATGATGCTCCGTATGATAGTTCATGTTCCAATACAGGAACCGAAAGACGGGATTCATATACACGGTGCGAGTGTTCAACCTGTGGTCAAGTACGTCCTCATAGAGTCCCAGATGCTGCGTAATACCGAACAGGAGAACAACGATACCCCCGTAAAAGGAGGGCAAGAACACAAACATAGCGGGCAGTATGCTTCCTGTGGACAGGCAGGCTGCAACAACAGCTAGAATAATGAGCATGTAAATCCGCGCTTCCAGGAACGCTTTCCGGTGCTGCGATTGAGGAATATATACAGATTCCTGTTCATCCAGTCTGCCGAATGTGTGCAGCAGGAAACGTTTAATTTCGATCGGTCCGCCATACAGATGGAAAATTTGCATAATCAGAATTTTCCAGACCGGCGGACGCTCTGTAATAATTTCCGGGTCGCGCCCGACGATAATCGTGTCCGTATGGTGGCGGGCATGACTCCAGCGCCACGGCGTCGCCGACCGCAGAACTAGGAAGGAGGCTATCTGGTAGACGACCTCGTTCATCCACGGTGTTTTGAAAGCCGTGCCGTGACCGCACTCGTGCCACCTGGAATCGCCTGGCGTCGCATAGAGAATGCCATAGGCCAGGAAGGCAGGAACGGCCCACCAGGTGCCCCAGGATAGGTAAGCCAAATAGCCTAGAACAATAAGTCCAACAAACCAGATCACCGTATCCCGGATTGCGGGACCGTCTTTACGCTTCATCAATTCTTTCATTCGCTGCCGAGGAATCGGACAAGTGTACCATTCCGCTTCCGCCAGTCCGCGGTCGATGGCCTTTTGATTCTCCGCGCCTGTGATGCTGTAATCCCTTTTTTCCCTTTGTTTCGTTGGTTCCATGCTGGCTGGCATGCCAAGCACCTCCTCTGCCCTTCACCTTTAACCGCCGACCCGCTTCAGCTTGTCGTCAAGGAATCGTTTCGCACGCGGGATATCCGCTTCATCCAGATGCTCGATAATAATCGGGATATTCGGATGCAGCTTGGATAGCTTCTGCAAATAAAGCTCATAATTGAGAATTCCGAGACCTGGCGCAGGCAGCTCGACAGCTCCCGCCCCACGGAACGTATGCGACTCGACGGCATCGATGTCGGCATGCTTCTCCGACAAGTCTTCCGCAGGCTTGCAATCCTTGGCATGGGCAATTTTTATTTTATCGCCGAGCGTGTTGAAGATGCGGTTCAGCGTTTCATCGACGTGACCGATGTTGCTGTCCGTGAAGTAATTGGTCGGATCCATGAGCAGCCCGAGTCCCGGATGGTTCACATCGGAAAATAACCGGGTCAGTGCGTCAACAGAGCCAATCACATTATTGACGTAGTTCTCCACAAGGAACACCGAACCATGGTCATAGGCGAATTTAGCTAAGTCCTCAATTTGCTTGCAAATCAGCTCGTAAGCTTCCTCCGTGCCGTTCTTAGGATCCCATACCCAGTCGCTCTCCGTGTTGAAAGTCCCCGTCTCGCTGATGACGTAAGGACTTCCCAAGTCGCGGGCGAATTTCAATAACGTTTGCAAACCGAACAGATTCTGCTCCCGCTTCTTCGGGTCGGGGTGAATAATATTCGTATAACCGGAAATACAGACGATCGGCAAGTTGGCTTCACGGAAGGCATCGCGAATAATGTGGCATTTCTCTTTAGTAAGCGACTCGAAGGCAAGGTCCATTCCTTTGAACGATAGATCCAGCTGCACACAGGAAAAGCCATCCCTTTTGATGCGGGAGATGGATTCCTCCAGGGAATACGGATAATACCCATTGAAAATACCGACTGAGATCATAAGACATTTCCTCCTCGAGATTCTAATTTTTTATAGAAATGAATGGCTGACTTCAGAAAATAATACGGTCCGGCCTTCCTCAATGGACTTATAGCAGGCGTCCACCGCCGCCATCGTTCTTAGATTGTCCCTGCCGCTGATTTCCGGCTCGCTATCAGTCTCAACCGCCCGCAGCAGCTGCGCCATCGTGCCTTGGAACGCATCCGGGAACCAGACCTCATCCCAAGTCGGCCGCAACCACTCGTTCGGAGCCTGTTTGGTCGTGAATGCCAACGTGCTGGGTGATCTCTCCGGATAGAGCGGCCAGCCGATCGTTCCCTGCGCCATGCCTTCAAGTCCTTCTACGCGCCATTTGATGTATATATCTTTCTCTGCTCCTTCGCCCGGCCATGCCCAGACGTCATCGAGACTCGTCGCCATCAGCTCGTTCGCATACTGGAACGTATACTGGGTAATGCCGTCCAGATGCGGGAATTTCGTACGTGGATCCTTACGGGTAACAGCGGTAACCTTGTGAGGATCGCCAAACAAATAACGGAACACATCGACATGATGAATGCCCATATTCAAAATCTCAAGCCGCTCATATTTATGCAGGAAGTCCTGCCAATGCGGGATGGCCCGCATTTCTATGGTCGCCAGCACCGGCTGCCCGAGATAACTCCGGTCCAGAATCGCCTTCAACGCACGCATCGACTGATCAAAGCGCATATTGGAATTGACGGCTAGCTTGATGCCCGCTTGCTCGCATAGCTCGACAATTTCGCGGGCTTCGCGGGAATTCATAGCCAGCGGCTTCTGGCATAGTATCCCCTTGATATGCTTCATCTTCACGGCAAGACGCACGACTTCGAGCTGCCGGTCCGGAGGAAAAGCGATGTCCAGAATTTCAATGTCCGGAGCCTGAACGAGCTCCTCCCACGTTCTGTACACTGTTGCAATGCCGCGCAAATCGGCTGCCGCCTTAGCGTTCTCGTAAGTCCGCGAAGCGATCGCCACCGGGTGAAAGCCTGCATCGCGATAGGCCACGAGATGGCAGTCGCGCATGATGAACCCGGAACCGATGCAGCCAATGCGGAAATCTTTCCTTGCCGGCATTTCCGGCTTGATAGGCAAGTTCAAATCGATGTTACTCATCCGTTATTCCTCCTCACATTATTCGATCCACAAACGATTGGCGAACCGGATCTGTTCACCGGCCCGTATCCCCCGCGCTCCTGTCTGTTCGTGTTCGTAAGGGAGATTGAATGCATCCGTTACATACGTGTAAGGCTCCAGCGAATACGCCTCTGCCCAATCCGGACGAAACAGGACAACATAAGGGAAAAGAGGATCCAATTGATAAGCGATTGTACGGCCTCTGTCTTTCATTTCAATACGGCACGTGCGGTCCAGCGCTTGATCAAGCGTGACCAAGGAACAACCTAGCTGCGGATAGTCCTCCAACGTGATGCCCTCGCTCAGCCTACGGCTGAACGCAGTTGCTTCCGGCAGCCCAGTTACGAAAGCTTGATTCGTTACAGGCCATTCCTCAGCCGCAGGCAGGCGAAGAACCATGCTCTCGCCGAAGGGCAGAGCGAAATAGGGATGCAGCCCGAAGGCGAACGGCGCCTCCTCCATGCCTTCATTCTCGATGACACCCTCCTGGTACAGTCTTCCTTCCTTGACCCGGTATGTCATCGTGAACGTCAGCAAATGGGGGAAATAAGCCATAATTTCCGGATGTTCCGCCAAGCGGAACCGGCTGGTCACCCAAGCCCCCTCCTCCTGCGACGCGCCATACCCCGACACCGTCCATGTTTTGGAGCATAATTCACCGTGTAAATGGTGGTCTGGC
Organism: Paenibacillus sp. MAHUQ-63; assembly: GCF_028765165.1. GTDB lineage: Bacteria > Bacillota > Bacilli > Paenibacillales > NBRC-103111 > Paenibacillus_E. The sequence continues at coordinate 616,714 of NZ_JARADB010000003.1, forward strand.
GGTTCGTTGAGCGGCAGTTTGTATTCACGGCCCTTGAAGGTAAAACGTCCTTGCCGCACCCGGTTAGGCGGAAACAGGATCGGCGTCCCGTATTTGAAAGCGGCGTCCGTGTCTTGATGAAATGCATGCAAGCTGGCAGGCGGCAGAATGATCTCCTGACCGCCGCACACGAATCGAAAGAGATTGCAGCCGATTGCCGGGATCAGCTCCGCGGTGGATTGGCTGTCGTCGTCGGTCAACTGAATGACCGAGAAGCCTTCCTTAATTACGGAGCCTGCCCAATAGTTGCTCATATGCGTCCTCCTCCTACCACACCATTTCCTCTTCCAGTCTGCGGTACTGGACGTTCCGAAGCGGCGCTTGCTCATAGATCTTGCGGTTGTTATAGAACGGGTGGTGCGTGCCTTCCGGGCTCAGATGAATAACATCGTCACCGCGCCAGCGGGTAATGAAATCCTGCCCGACCGCCTTCTCGATCGTTTGACGCTCGCTAAGCGGGAAGGTAATGGTAATCTTCTCCCCTTCTTGGACTTGCCCCAGCAGAAGGAAGCGCTGATTCACCCACATGCTCGGATCGCCGCCGGACTGTGTTCGTACGGCATCTCCTTGCTCCCGGTGCACGGCGACCTTCGCATAGCCGGCCCACTCCGGAATGCGTACTTGCAGTCTGGGCAGACTGCGGTGAATGTTCAGCTCGACCCGGCCTTCATGCGGCAGGAAGCTGTTAACGTCCAGCAAGCGGGAACCGCGATTCAGCAGGAAGTTCACGCTGACGGTTTCGTTATGCTGTGTAATCGTATTGCTCCAGCCCATGAACAGTCCCCGTGTTCCCGAACCGATGCAGCATGTCTGCAGGTCGTTGGTATGTCCCCGGCCTCCGCTCACATTGCAGCAGAAATCGTTGGGAGCGGAATAACCAGCGAAGGCACCGCGTGCGCGTTCCGCCACGTTATAGTAGGATTTCATACCGACATCGTCATTCGATTTATCCGCCGCGTCCGTCACCCAATCCAGGTTCAGCAGCTGCGATTCCGTCAAATGATTGCGCAGGAAGCGCTCGACGACGCCCCAGTATTCCACGTAGCCGCTGCGGGCGAGCGTAATTCCTGTAGAAATGAGGTCGACAAGCGAGCAAGTTTCATGTTCGAAGGCTTGCTCATGCATATCCCCCGGCGTCCAGCCGAAGCTCGTGCAGCGTGTCAGCGCCCAATCGTAGCTCTTCTTCACGAAATGGATGATGGAGGCGTCCTGGGTATGCCACGCAAAACGGGCTAGCGCGTCCAGCGTGCCGATGCGCGTATGGAAATGCCCGCTGCGGAATGCCAGTGCATCGTTGAAGCTGCCGTCCGGGTTGAACACGCCGCTGCGATGAATGATGAGCGCGCTGAAGAATTGGCACAGCTCGAACGCATCCGTATTCCCCGTCAGCTCGTAATATTTCAGCAGCGGCATGACCAAGCGTCCGCAGAATGCAGCCGGGTCCGGGGCCAGCCGGAGCTGGACCGCATTCGTGGACGGCCAGCCGCCGTCTTTATATTCGGATGCCGGATAGTACCATACGTCCTTCTCCTTCACGGCGATCCGCTTGAGCGCTGCCACGTGTTTATCCGCAACATGCTTGATCTTGCGGTCGCCAGTCGACATGTACCAGGACGTTAGCGCCAAAATAACGGCCCGCTGGTCGATCATGTTGGCGTTGGTTTCCCAAGGCGCTTTCGGATTCAGCTGCCGGTAGCTGAGCCCGTCTTCCTTGAAAAAGCTTAGGAAATTAGTTCTGTAATGCTCTTCAATGTCGCGCCCGCGCTCGTCGCCGGACATGTGGCGGGCCAAAATGAAGGCGTCGATCAGCCGTCCGTGGCTGGAGCCGTAATCCCAATCTCCATGCGTCAAGAACGCTGGCTTCTCCATTAAATTCGCGGCAAAAAAAGGAACATGCCCGAAATCTTCATCGGCCATCCCGATAATGGCGCTAAGCACGTGGCCTGCCCGTTCCTCCAGCAGGAGAGTATCCGGAATTTGCGTTGTAAGCTTGCTAAGCTGGCTAATCATTGACATTTGCTCCTTCGCTATACTTTGATTGGAGGTACAAGCACAATTTTGCCGTCCTCCACCGTTACCTTCACTTTATTAGCTTCCTTCATACCAATGGATTCCAAATAGCTCGCCGGGATTTGCAGCCGTCCCGCTTGGTCCAGCACCGCATATTCAATATGCGATTCTTCCTCCTGCATATCTTCGATGCCCTGCTCCAGGTCGAGGAGTTCCTGCTCATATGACTTGCGTCTCACAATTTCCGAAGACGTCTTCCCGTCCCGGATGGCGACGACGCGGTCCACTTTCTTGGCCAGTGCAGGATCGTGGGTTACAATGACGATCGTGATCCCAAGATCTCTGCACAGCTGGCGGAACAAGTCCAGGATCTGGTTTGCCATGTTCGTATCCACCGAACCGGTCGGTTCATCCGCCAGCAGCAGCTTGGGATGATTCGCCAGCGCAATGGCAATCGCCACACGCTGCTGTTCCCCCCCGGACAGCTGATTCAGCTTGTTGTTTCTCCGGTGGCTGAGCCCGACGGCTTCGAGCAGCTCGAGCGCACGTTCCCGCTTCCTTTTGCCCCGCAGCAGGATCGGCAGCTCCACATTTTCTTGTGCCGTTAAATACGGAATCAGGTTACGCGCGTTGTTCTGCCAGACGAAGCCGACCGATTCGCGTTTGTACTTAACGAGATCTTTCTCCTTCATATTCAGCAAATCTTTGCCGTCGACCGTCAACCGGCCTGCCGACGGACGGTCAAGTCCGCCGAGCATGTTAAGCAGCGTCGATTTGCCGCTCCCGCTGTTGCCGATGATCGCCATCAGCTCGCCGGCCTCTACATGCAGGTCCAGCCCCTGTAAGGCGACTACTTCCAAATCGGCGATTTTGTAAATTTTCACCAAGTTTTCGCAATGTATCATCCTAATCCTCCCCAAGCTTAACTGCCTGATGAATCCGGATTCGCGAAACGATATGTCCCAGCACCGCAAGACCGCATGCAATCATCACGGTGACGATGCCATACAGACGCTCGGTGTCGCGCGGATCGAACGTAACTTGAAACGGCGGCACTTGCGTTCCCGGATCGAACGATAATTCGAAGAGCGGAACGAACAAATGGCTGGCCAAGTTCCCCGTCATAATGCCGATGAAGATCGCGGCACCCGATACCATCACCTGTTCGCCAACCAGCATGACGATAAGCTGCCCGACGGATACGCCCATCGCCCGGAATATCCCGTACTGCAGCGTTCTCGCGGATAACGAGAGCACCCAGTACAAGAGAAATCCGAAAAAGCAGACGACAACCGAAATGATAAAGCCCAAAGTCATGACGCCGTTAATCGCCAGTTGAAAAGGATCCTTGATCGCCTTGATCTGCTCCTGTTTCGCATCGATGACGGCTTCGATCTCATAGCCGTGGTTGCTGACAGCTTCATATACGCTATGACTGCCCGCCTCCGGGGTCAGTTTCATCCATACTTCATAAGGCTCAAGCGCAATATTGTTCTGGATATAAGCCAGGTGCCCGACGATCAGCATCGGCTTCTTCACCTTGGTCGTCGTTCCCGACTTCGTCGTCACCGATACCGTATCTCCCGGTCCCGGATTCGGATTCCAGGACGGCCAGTAATCGATGATGCCGAATACCGTGAACGAAGCCGGCTCGACATTGGACCAACCGGCCGTTATCGTATCTCCTACCTTAACGCCGTATTCATCTGCGATCGATCTGGAGATCAGGATGGCCGAAGGGTTCTTGGCGATCAAGTTCAAATACTCATTGATATGATGATCGAGCAAATTGTCCCTCAGCCACGCCGTTTCTCCGAAATCCTTGGTATCGATGCCCATCAGCTGGACAGTGGCGCTCGTCTTGCCTTTGTTAAAAGAGGCATCCTTGCGAGTGAACACCTTGGCTGCATGCTCGACACCCGGGAATTGGGTGAAGGGCAGGAAGGACGGTTCACTGTATTGAACCCTCGGCGGGGCGGCGGCCGGCGTATCCGTTTCCTCCGTTTCCTCCTCTTCCTCGGATCCTTCGGCGCCGAATAGAATCGCAGGCGGCGCATCGTTCTCCCAATGAATTTGCATGACGATATCGGCACCTGAGGCATAATGGATTTTATCCGTCGTATTCTGATTGATCGTACGTGTGGCGCTGGCGCTGAAGAGCCCGGTAGCGATCGTGATGATCAGGAAGACCATGATGAACTGGTACTGAATAATCGAACGGCTCACCTGAATTAACGTGGAGTACACGGTTGGCGGCCACCATTTCTGCCCTGCCCGGTACAGCAGCTTCATGAACAAGGGATACAGCCGCAGCACGAGCAACCCGAGCCCGAGGATGAACATCGCCGGAATGAGGAACAACAGCGGGTCTACGCGCAAATCCGCCGATTTCAAGCCGAGCGAAAGAATATCCTTGACTCTTGTCTTATAGTTTTGCAAGCCGTACAGTGCAATGCCGATAATGGCGATATCGAGATAAAATTTATGCCAGAAGGACAGCTTCTGCAGTCTCGCCGACTGCTGCTTGTGGCCTACGATTGTTACGCGCGTTGCAAGGATGACGGGAATCAGCGTCATGACCAGCGAGGCTGCAATCGCGGTCAGCGCATACAGATAAGCATCTTCGCTGAGCTTGGTTTCCAGCTTGGCGCGCTGTACGAATTCCAGAAATCCGCTTGAGGCGCCTAACAATTTGGTTAGTGTGGCCCCAAGGTACGGTCCGACCGCCAAGGCAATTCCCCCGAGCACCAACCCTTCGACCGCATAGCTTAAAACGATTTGCAGACGGCTGGCTCCCCGGCTGCGCAGCACGGCGATTTCCGTCTTCTGCCGCTCTGTGATCAAGTTAGCTACCATGAACAAGTAGAAAGCGAGCATCAGCATGACGGGCACATTGAGCGACCAGAGCATTTTCCGCAAATTCGACTCTTTTACGTAATAGTTGCTAAGCGTTTGCAACGCCGGTACGTTCTTATTGTGAGATTCATAATGGGCATCCATGAACGTGCCGATGGCATAGTCGTTATACAGAAACTCGTCGGCCGAGGCCAGTGTCAACAGCTTATAATCGAGCGCCAAATACCAATAACTCGATTGCACGTTCAACTTGCCGCCTTCGGTGAAATCCTTCTCGAACAACTGAAAATCGATCAGGAAGCTGTTCTTGTAGCTGCTCGTATTGTTGTACCAATAAATGTCGGAGTAATCCTTGCGGTCGAACACGCCGACGGGTTTGATCGACACGGGCTGCGGCAAGCTGGCGTCATTGATGACGAACACCGTATTCAGCACCATGCCGAGTTCGGTAAGCGCCTCCGGCGCAACAAGCGCTTCATAGACGCCTTCCACCGCTTCTTTCGCCGGAAGGCGCCCATCCACGAGACGCATGTGGCTTTCCATCCCGTCGATCGCCGATATATCCGCCGATCTTTGGATATGAGTATCGATTCTGTCAGGCTCTGCCGGCACCAGATTGTACCGCTGAGTCGCTCTCTCGCTGACAAAGTTTTGGGCGGGAATGCCGAACCTGTTCTGCCGTTCCTTCAGATATTGTTCCGTCTCCTTGATGTTAACAGGCTTCGTCTGTTTGTCCTGCTCGCCCAATGCAGCCGATATCCAGAAAATCCCCGGATATTGATTGCTGTTCAACTGCAGCTGCTGCATCTCCTGGATCAACATTCTTTGCAAAATGGCACTCGTATAAATCGGCATGCTGCTCGCCAAAGCGACGGACAGCACGAGTCCGAACAACAGGCTAAGCTCAAGCCATTTATTATTGATCATTTTGCGCAAGATCATGATAAATAACGCCAATGTCTTAGCCTCCTAATTGATAGTATGGGGCCCCCGCAAAGTAATCGGAATCATCTCCGGAGCTTGGCGTCACTTTGTGGGGCTACATAGGGATCTTTGGGCGGAGCCCATAGTCTCTCGTTAATTGTTCAGAATAATTTGCTGTCCTTCACTTAGGCCTTTCCGTATTTCCACTTCCGTCGCTGCGACGATCCCCTTCTCGACATCCACCTCTTTGCGGCTCTCGCCATCCAGCACCTGCACATAATCGCGCCCCATGTAGTTGCGCAGACCCGCTCTCGGAATGATGATCACGTCATCCCGTTTCTGGGTGACGATGGTAATGTCGGCTTGGGCGCCGATCGTAACGCCCTCCGGCAAAGTATCCACTTGTATGAATATCGCTTTGGCGTTCTTGTCCTGGATCGCCTTATTGCTGTTCGGCGGTGCGGACAGAGGCGTTTGCACGACTTTCCCGGTAAAAGACTTATCCTTGATTTTGATGGCTACATCCATCCCGACTTCGACCCCGCCGAGATCGTTCTGGCTGGCTGCCGTATAGACCAGCTTCATCTGCTTCGGATCGGACAGCGTGATCAGCTGTTTATAAGCCGCCACTTGATCGCCGGGCTGAATCGTATCGATGAACGTAACAATCCCGTTAATCGTCGACGTCAGCCGCGAATTTTGCAGCTGGTCCTGCAGCGCTTTCAATTGAAGCTGGGCGCTTTCCATATCCAACAGCTTCAACCGGATATCGGGATCATCGGCATCCTTCTCGGCCATGGCCTGCTGCAGCGTTATTTTAAGCTTCTCGATGGAAATTTGCTGAAGCTTGATTTTCATATCCAGGTCGCTCGTTTCCGTCGTAGCCAGCACATCGCCGGCTTTCACCAGATCGCCTAATTTCACATTGATTTGTCTTAGACGCGCGCCAGATTCCGAGTAGAACAAATAATCCATTTTGTCCGAAGCAAAGGTGGCCACACCGGTAATTTGCTGCGAAATATTGCCGCGTTTCACGGCGTACAAACTCAATGTCTCCTTGGCAGGCTCGACAAGCGGCGGTTTCAGTTCCTCTTCCTCGACCGGCAGCAGCGAGCACCCGCTCAGCATCCAGGCCATGCAGCATGCGCCGATCATCGGCATTAAGATTCGCTTAAGTCGCATCGACAATTTGTCCATCCTCCAATGCATAAACATGATCGGCATAGCTCATAATGGCCGGATCATGCGTTGTAAGAATTATCGTCATCCCCTCGTTATGTACGAGATCCCTGAACACTCGCATCACCTGCGCTCCCATCTTGCTGTCCAGCTCCGCTGTCGGCTCATCGGCCAGAATCAGCGCGGGCTTGTGGGCAATCGCGCGGGCAATCGCCACACGCTGCTGCTCGCCTCCCGACATTTCAAACGGTCTGTGCTTCATCCTCGCCTTCAGGCCCACATACTCCAATGCACTTTCGGCATACGACTTGAAATGAGCGGATTTGATGCCGGCTATGCGCAAGCCGAATTCCACATTCTCGTAAGCCGTCATCAATGGAACGAGACCGAACGATTGGAAAATAAGCCCCATGTCTTTCCGTCTTACAGCGTTGCGCCTCTTTTCCGAAAACGAGCTGATCTCGTCGCCGTTGAAGAACACATGTCCCTCCGTCGGCCGATCCAGCGCTCCTAGAATGTTAATCAAAGTCGTTTTCCCGGACCCCGATCGTCCTCTCAGTGCAATGAGCCGCTTGGCCGGTATGCTGAAGCTAGCTCCGCGCAGCGCGTGAACGGCGGAGGAGCCCCGTCCGAACACTCTTGTCACACCATCCGCCTGAATAAGGGGCAGGGTACCGGGTTGTTGCTGTGCATGCATGGCAGTTCACGCTCCTGTGTCGGCAATTTACGGTTAGTCAAAGAACTCCAGTTCGCAAACTGGAGTTCCATTTGTAGTTCCAAAGGCATTAGCCGTTTTGCAGTGTGAACAAAACAAGATTATCGAGCAGCTTCCAAGTGTCAGATGTTGCGTTCTCATAATTGCCTGCGAAGGAGAAGAACGATAGGCGCGCTTTCACTTCATAGCCATTATCTGCGTGCGTACCTTTGTTGTAATAGAAGATCGTTGCTAATTTGGGTTTGCCAGGGATCGTTGCTACGATCGTTGCTTCCTTACCTGGAATTCCGTAAGCAATTGCGGTTTTCGGATCTGTTTTCAACAGCAGGTCCACATCTCCGGAAAGTCCAGCCGCTGCTTTGTCTTTCGGCTCAACAATTGTCGTTGATTTGATGTTGTATTCGTTCGTGCTTTCCTCTTGGGAAGAAAGGCCGAGATAGTACATGCCATGGTTTTTCAAGTAAACCGTTGGAATCGCGACATCTTTCAGCATGCCGGAACGTAAATATTTGGAGTTTAGCGTGTTGCTGACGAATAGCAAATCATAGCCTTCTGTTTTCTCAACCGTCAATTTATCACAGTTGATCCACGTTACTTTGAAGCCAAGATCCTTCAGACGCTTAATAATTTCTTCATCATCTGGAGTATCTTTCAACTGTGACATTTGGGAGCTTTGACGCGTTACGAAAAGAAGCTTCTTGCCTTCAGCGGAAATTTCGCCTGCAGGCGCTGTTGGTTCTTTGCCAGGGTCTGGCTCTGTAGCGGGTACTTCAGGCGTTACGGGCTCGTTGCCAGCGAGGATTTCCTTCGCCGCATAGCTTGCCAGTGCCAGCATTTTGCGGGTAGCGGAAGCTTTCCCGTTGAATTTGCCCTTGGACACATTGGTCAGCAAGTTTTTCTCAAGCGCTACGGCCACATAGCCTTTCGCCCAATCGTCTACTGAAGAGTCGGCAACAGGCTCAGCCGCTGTGGCTTCATCTTCCAGACCAAGTCCACGGATAAGGAATGCCGCCAATTCTTGGCGGGAAACATCTCCAGCCGGTTTGTAGGTTTTGCCTTCGGCATCATAGCCGTTCGTCAAACCTGCGGCTTTCAACGCTTCGATGTAAGGAAGTGCATAAGAGTTAGCCGCATCATCGATGCTCACATCGGAGAAAGAAGAGGTCGTCAGCGATGCGTCTGTTTCCAAGTTGAAAATGATAGCAGCTACTTTCGCAAACTGTGCGCGGTTCATGCGTGCATCCAGCCCGAACGTATCTTCCGTCAACCCGTTGAAAACACCGTCTTCAATAAGGGCTGCGAACTTATCCTTTTCTTCTTGCGGCAAATTTTTCAAATCTTTGAAATCGTCGACGCTTTTGACGGCTGCCGCCGGCTCATCCGCTTCTGCTGCCCAGGCAAACGGCAATACCGTTAAGGACAAGATGAGGATGGATAGGAGCGAGAATACAAATTTCTTCACCTGAATCACCTTCCTAAGTTAGAGTTGGCCAAACATATAGTAGATTGCTTACTACTTGTTGGAAGTTGCTGCTTGATCGATCGTGGATTTAGCGGCCTTCACCGTTTCAATCGACTTCGTGGCCGCTTCCTGCACCATGCGCAGTGCGGTCACCGAGTCCTTGGATTCCTTGAAAATTAACGGCTGGAAGACCCCTTGAACGGGAACGTCGTACCATACCAAGCCTTGATTACGGGCTCCCGGCGGCATCGCATTTTGACTGGCAAAGATCGAAGCCACATTCTTGCCCTGTACTTGCGGCAAGTTTTTCCCGAAGGCAGCCTTCACCGCATCCGTTTGCAGCGGACCGATAACGCCTTCCTTGGCAAGCTCGATCTGATGTTCTTCGGAGAGAAGCGCGTCCATGACCTGGAACGCCAAATCCTTTTTCTTCGACTGCTTCGTAATGTACATGGAGTACAAGTTCGGCTGATACTTCGTGTTCGGAGCATCGCTTAACGAAGGTACGGATGCAATGTCAAAGTTTAGATTCTTGTTCTCCTCATAAAACTTGACCAGATGGTCGCTCACCGTAGCTACCGCCATGGCGATACTCGGCTTCGAAGCGAACGTTTCCACCGTATCGAATTGATTGGCCGGGATTTCATAGAATCTTCTCATATTGTCAACGAGCTTCTTCCAACCAGGGTCGCTCATATCGCCTTTATCCTCGGTTTTGCTCAGAGGAGACAGCGACAGCTGATTGAAGTTCAAATAATGGCCGGGATTTTGCGAGAAGCCTTTATACGTAATATCTCCTTCTACGCGCGTCAGCTTCTTGGCCATTTCGTAAATCTCATCGTACGTCATGCCGTCCTTCGGATAATCGACTCCGAACTTATCGAAAATATCTTTGTTATAGAACAAAGCAAAATCGTTATTGAAGAAAGGCAGCCCGTATATTTTCCCTTCCGGCGTCAAATTTTTCATTTGCGCCATGAAGGCCGGGTTCAATTTGCTCGTGTCGAAGTTATACTTCTTGATCAGCTCGCTAATATCGTATTGCAGATCGTTATCAATCAAATAGCGCTGAACATTCATTCTGGTATCGTCCATGATGATGTCCGGAATCGTACCGGCTGCGATCAAGTCTTTATACTGCCTGCCGGGATTGTCCCAGTGAACATGCTTAATGGTAATATTGGGAAATTTCTTTTTGATATAGTCGCCAATTTGCTTTTGGAAAATTTCCTCTTTGACGTAATACGCCGGCCATACGGTATAAATGAACAATTCGTTCTCAGGTGACGATTGTGCTTGCGGCGAATTAGGAGCACCTGTGCCGCTTGGACTCGGAGCGGCCTCGTCAGTGCATCCCGCCGCCAAAGTCAGCGTAAGGGCAAGCGCGAAGCTCGCTTTTAACATCTTCATTCGGTTTTATGCCTCCTTCAATGCCACTACGTTCGAATCATATTACCCGTTTTGCAAGGTCCACAAGACAAGGTTATCCCACAGCTTCCAGCCCGCATCCGTGGAAACGTCCTGCATGCCGTTACTCCAATAGTAGTACGATACGCGCGATTTTACGGCAAATCCGTTATCGGCTTTCGTGCCTTTATCGTAGTAATAAACGGTTGCTTTCGTTTTATCTCCAGGAAGTGTCGCAATGACCTTTGCTTCTTTACCTGGAACACCGTAGCTGACGCCGTAATTATCGCCAACTTCTGTATAGACATCTACAGTGCCGGATAATCCGCCGGCAATCTTCGACTTGCTGTCGACGATTTCGATCGCTTTCGCTTTCTTCACCGTCGTTCCTTCCTCTTGGGAAGACAAGCCGAGATAGAACATGCCATGGCTCTTCACATAAAACGTAGGAACTGTAACTTCTTTCATGACGCCTGTCTTCAGGAACTTGGAATTCGTCGTTTGACTGATATAGATCAAGTCGAAACCTTTCGTCGCTTCAACCGTCAGCTCGCGGTCGGGCAAATGGCTAACGCTGAAGCCCATCCCCTTCAAGCGGGCTGCAATCGCCGTGTCCTCTACAGGAAGAGGATCGGAATCACGGCCGACGATCAGCACCTTCTTCCCTTGCGGCGAAATCTCCGCTGCCGGAGCCGGTTCAGCCGGGCTGGCGGACGGCGCAGGCGCAGCAGCTTGCGTCTGAGCGGGAGCTGCCGTCGGCTTCGCTGTTGCAGCTGGAGCCGAACTTGCCGGTGCCGGGCTGGCGGTTTTCGCAGCTTCCGTCGTTGCCGCCGGCGTAGCTGAAGCCTCAGCCGACGGAGAGGCGGAAGGTGAAGCGCTTGCAGCAGGAGTCTCGGAAGCTTTGACATCCGCCGTAGCGGTTGCTGTCGCAGACGGCGTCACGCTGGGCGCCGGCGTTGCGGAAACAGTCGGATTAGCAGCTTGCTCCGACGATGAACACGCAATCATCGTGATGGTCATGAACACCACCATCAGCATGGTTAGAAAACGTTTCATAATGGATCCCTCCCTTTTCAAAGCGGAATGAAGGGCCCCCCACACTCAGTATGGAGGAGCCATCCGCATGCCTTATTGTGCAGCTTTCTCAGTTTGAATCGCTTTGGTCGAAGATTCTTCAATCATGCGCAGTGCCGTTACGGAATCTTTGGACTCTCCGAAGATCAGAGGCTGGAACACGCCGTGTACCGGTACGTCGATGTAAGTCAAGCCTGCAGCCCGAGCAGCCGGCGGCATTGCGTTCTTGCCGTAGAAGATCGCTTCCGTGTGCTTGCCCTGCATCTGCGGCAGGTTCTTACCGAACGCTTCCTGTACTTTAGGCGTTTGCAGCGGTCCGATAATCCCTTCCTTAGCGAAGTTGATTTGCATTTCTTCCGACAGCAGGTACTGAATGACTTGGAACGCTTGATCTTTCTTCGTCGATTGCTTGGAAATATAAGCGGAGTACAAGTTCGGCTGCGCTTTCACGCCCGGAGCATCCGAGAACGACGGCATCGCTGCGATATCGAAGTTCAAGTTTTTGTTCTGCTCATACCACTGTACGATCTTCTCCGTCACGTGAACGCTCATGGCCATATTCCCTTTCGGGAAATCATCGACCGAAGTGAATTGGTTAGCCGGTATTTCATAGAAACGTCTCAAATTGTCAACTTGCTTTTTCCAAGCCGGCGTATTCAGCTCCGCCTTATCTTCCGTCAAGCTCAAAGGAGAGAGCGAAAGCTGGTTATAAGTCATATATAGGCCCGGATGCTGCTGGTAGCCTTTGTACGTCTTCTCGCCTTCTACGCGAGTGAGCTTTTTGGCCAGTTCATACACTTCATCATAGGTCATTCCATCCTTCGGATAGTCGACGCCGAATTTATCGAAAATATCTTTGTTGTAGAACAAGACGAAATCGCTTAATTGGAAAGGCAAGCCATAAATTTTTCCTTCCGGCGTCACATTTTTCATTTGCTGCATCGCCGCAGGATTCAATGTACTTGTGTCGAAGTTGTATTTCTTGATCAATTCTGTCATGTCGTACTGCAGATCGTTCTTCAAAATGTTACGCTGCAGATTCATCCGCGCGTTGTCGATAATAATGTCCGGAATCGTTCCGGCGGCAATCAGATCTTTATACTGCCGACCCGGGTTATCCCACTGAACGTGCTTGAACGTAAGGTCCGGGAATTTCTTCTTGAGGTATTGTCCGACCTGCTTCTCCCAGATGTCTTCTTTCGCATAGAATGCAGGATATACGGTATAAATGAAAATTTCGTTATCCGGCGCTTTGGCTGAGGCAACGGGCTGCGTATCGGTCGATGCGGTTTCAGGCTCAGACGTACAACCTGTCACGATGGCAAAGGCCGTGGTGATCATTAAAGTGGCTTTTAGGACCTTCTTCATTTCTCTATGAACCTCCCAATCAAAATTTCAATTATTGTATGCTTTTACTTTATTACGAAATGATTACGTTTACATTAGGGGAGATCTCCAACATTATAGGTTGTTTGTTGCATCTTTCCCCCCTCATTTTTGGCCGGATGCCCAGCCAAGGGCTTCATCAAGCAGTTTCCACCCATTGTCGTTGCGGTTAATCTCTTCCCCGCCGGTTAAGTTGAAGAACATCCGTCTGGCCGGCAGAGGCTCCCCTCTCATATCTTTCTCGCCCTTCTCGAAATAGCAGATGACCGCCCGCTTCTCGTTATCAGGCGCTGAAGCGACAATGTGGCCACCTTGCGGCACGACGTAGCTGATCTTGGCTTCTTCCTTGTAAATGTCCACAGTGCCGGACAATCCGGCGGCAAGCTGGTGCTTGCTGTCCTTGATGGCGATGCCCCGAGCGGAATATTCGCCGTAATCCGAATCGTCTTTGCTGGCAAGAGCGACTTGCCCCAATATTTTACCGTTCGCATAAATAACGGTCACAGGCGCGGTCAATAATTTATCAGCCACGCGATGAGAGCCGGCGAATGAGCTGACATAGACGACTCCGTAGTTTTTGGCCATTTCCGGGGTAAGCTCTTTGTCGGCCGTCAATGTCACCTCATAGCCTATTTCCCGCATATGCTTCATCACAATGCGGTCGTTCGCGCTGTCCGTTCCTACATACAGCGCTTTCTTAGCCATGCCGGAAGCTTTCTGCGTTTCCGTTGAACAAGCGGCTGCCGTTAGCATCAATACGACGAGGATCAAGCAGGAAATAAAACGTTTCAACACGTCCGCCTCCTTCTCCAGTTCAGCTATTAGCTCTTTCCTTGCGCCCAGTTAACGGCAGCATCGAACAGCTTCCAGCCGTCTTCGGTTTGATTGATCTCTTCTCCGTTCATCAAATAGAAAAACACCTCGCGCGCAGCGACCGGCTTCCCTTTGAGATTCGTCACGCCTTTCTCATAAGCGACGAAGGTCGCCTTCATCTCATCGTTCGGCACGGTAGCGATCACGATTGCGTCTTTGCCTGGTGTTACCCAGCCCATCTTCCCGTTATCTTTGTAGACGTCCACGTTGTTTTGCAGACCGGCTGCGAGCGCATGCTGGCTGTTGCGGATCTGAATCGTCTTAGCGGCATTGCCGTTCTCGAGCTGGCCGTTCATATCCGGATCGCTCATGCCGATGTCAGCGGATACTTGCGGCTCGTCATAGATGACAGGCACGGGGGTCGCCACGAATTTGTCCTTGATTTTCCCCGAGTTGACCGATTCACTGACATAAATGAGCGAGAAGCCGTTCGCTTTCTCGGTGGTTACTTCCTTGTCGGATACGATGGTTACATTCATCCCGTGCTTTTCTTTCAAACGCTTAATGACAATGCCGTCTCCGCCCCCTTCTTGGCCGATGAAGAGCACGCTCTTCCCGTTGCTTTGCGTTTTGGCTGCATTCGTGGAAGAGGGCTGATTCGATACGTTTGCCGCCTGCTGAGTCGGGACCGAGCTGCATGCGGATAATGCCAATACCATACAAGCCATGACGGCGGCGCTTAATTTTTTCATGAACAAATTCCTCCCAGTCAAGGTTATCCCTGATTATTTTGAACCGTTCTTGGCAGCCCACTCGATGGCTGCATCCAACAACTTGAAGCCGTCATCCGTTTGATTCATTTCTTCCCCAGCGGACAAATAGAAGAATACTTGACGTGCCGGCACCGGCTCGTTGCCCAAGTTTTTCACGCCTTTCTCATAGCCGAACACGACGGCCTTTTTGTCATCCCCTGGCACAGTTGCAATCGTCGTAGCTTCTTTGCCGGGCAGAGCGTAACCGATTTTCCCTTCGTTTTTGTAAACCGCCACCTGATCCTTCAGACCCGCAGCGAGCGGATGCTTGCTGTCTTTAATCTGCACCGTTTTGGCCGCGCTGAGCTCGTTATAATCCAGCAGACCCGTTAGCTGAGAAATGCCGGCTACCTGCGGCTTGGCATAAACGACAGGCACAGCCGATTGCTTCAGTTGGGCATCGATCCGGGAAGAATTGACCGTAGGGCTGACATAGACGACGTTATACCCCTTCACATTCTCCGATTTGAAAACGTTATCCGCCATGTCGATGACGGTATAGCCCTTTTTCTCAAAATGCTTCACGACATAGGGATCGTTCGTTCCTTCCCCCCGCTTGAGATAGAGCATCTTGATCGGGCCGGCCGGCGCGCTTGCCGACTCCGCCTTGGAGCACGCCGCTACGGTGACAACCGTAGCGCCGATTAAGCATAATGCGATAAAACGTTTCATTTTTCTTGTACCTCCGTTCTTATTGGATCGTCATCTGCTACTCAACCAAACCTGTACGTTCTACGCCTTCTACGAACCAACGCTGCGTGAACGTGTACAAGATCAGAGGCGGGATGATCATCAAGAAAGTCGTGGACATCCGGATCGCTTCATCATTGACCGACGGTCCGTAGGCTTCGGCTTGCTGGCGCAGCGCCGATGCGATCTTCTCGATACCGAGCGATAAAGGGGCCGTTTCAATATCGGACAAATACATGCTCGGTAAATAGAAATCGTTCCATGTCCATATGAAGGAGAACAGGAAAACGACAAGGATGGCCGGTTTGGCTAACGGCATCATAACCTTATAGAAAATCTTGAACACGCCCGCTCCGTCGATGCGCGCCGCTTCCTCCAGCTCCTTCGGCTGTGTAGAGAAAAATTGGCGGTAAATGATGACGAACAGCGCGCCTTTCAAACCGAGACCGAAGAAGGCAGGAACGATAATCGGATAGATCGTATTCAGCAGCCCTAACTGCCTCGCATAAATGATGTTAGGCAAGATCGTAACCTGCATCGGCACAATGAACGTCAGCATGAGGAAGAAAAACAGCACCCGCTTGAACGGGATCTTGAGCCTTGCGAACGCATAACCGGTAACAGCGCACGAGAGTGTTTGCAGAATCGCAACCGACAGCGAGAGGCTTAAAGAAATGCCCAGCGCCTTCGGATATTTCATCCACTCCCATGCCTCTTGAAGGTTCCCGAGATAGATCGTTCTCGGGAACCAATTGACGGCCGGATCGAGCAAGTCGTCCGCATTTTTGACCATCGTCGTAATCATGTGCAGAATCGGCTTCAAATAGATGTAGGCCGTATCGATCAGGATCAAGTAAATGAACAGCTTGAACAGCAGACCTTTATCCGCTTCTCTTCCGATAACCGCATACCGGACTTTGCTGAGCAGATCCAGTATGCCGGCCGTCTGCTCTTCTTTCAATTTGATACGAAACATAGCTTCATCCCTCCAATCGTTTGATGGTTATGTGCGATGCGACTTCGTCACTCGGGCGAAAATGATAAACAGGATGACCAGGAAGAAGGCGATGATCGAGAAGTAAATCCAGAACAACGCACTGTACTGGCCGTACTCGCTTTCCCTTACCTTCGATAAGATCGGGTTGGTCGGGAAGGTGAACAAATCGACAACCGTATAGATCAAATTGAGGAAGATGAACGGTGTCATAGCGGGAAGCGTAATTTTCCAGAACGTTTCCCAAGGGCCCGCTCCATCGATGCGCGCCGCCTCATACGCCGAGTTCGAAATCGTCTGTCTTCCGCCCAGGAAGATCATGATTTGAACGCCTGAGTACCATAAGATAAGGACGAATGAATTCAGGATGGAAATGAGCGGGTCGGACCATGTGGCCGATAAGTTGGCCTGAATGAGGCCGGAAATGTTGAATTTGGACATGAAGCCGAGATCGCCCTCGCCTTGCGTCAGAAACTCCTTCACGACTTCCCCGGTCGCCAGAATGACGGGAAGGAAGAAGATGGCCCGGAAGAACGTCCGGCCGGGAAACTTCTGATTCAAGATAATCGCGATGAGCAGGGCGAAAATGACGATGATCGGAATCATAAACAACGCCTGGCGCAGAAACGGCAGCAGTTGGTTGTACAGAATGCTCCCGTTCTCGAACAGGATGTACTTGTAATGGGTCCATCCGATGAAGCGCGTCGTCGTCTTCGTCGCCGTGATCGTGACGTCCTGGAAGCTCATGAACAGCGAGTATCCGATCGGGAACGCCATGAAGAAGATGAAGCCGATGAACCACGGGGCGATAAACAGCGTTCCTTCCAAATATTCAATCAGGGTTGACTTCATTCTCGCTTTGCGGTTCATTGGCCTCCTCCTCCCCGAATGGCAACAAAGTTATGTGCCGGTACGACCAAATCGCCGCTCCGGTACTCCGTCAAGTTATAGTTGACGATAATTTTTTTGCCGTTCGCATATGTCGTTTCTTTGACGCCTTCGGCCAGCTTCCGGTGACCTGTAATGAATTGGTCCTGCACGTCGCCGAGCGCCTCATTGTAAAGCTTATATTGATCTGCGGCAAACTTCTCCCAGTCCGGGAAATACGTGTTGTAATAGCGCAAGCCGTAGGAATTCACATATGTCTTCGTTTCCGCGTGCGTGAAGACGAACGATGGCGCCGCCCCGTATTCGATATCGCGCAGGAAATCGTTCACATCTTCCTGACGGTTGTTCACATACTCGGAAGAGTACGTAACGAGCCCATGCGCAGCAATTTGCGCGAATGGAACGGATTCGTCTGAGAACAAATCGTAGGAATTGTCATAGACCATGCCCCGGATGTAATTGACATGCGGCATGGCGTACACATTCGACTTCTCTCCCGCTACGCCGCCCAGCGTATCTTTGACCTTCTTCATAATGCGCTCCTGAATGGTGCGCGCCTCTTCTCTCGACGATCCGTATTCCGTGTTGTAATCGTTATACAGGCGCTGCCCGAGCAGTCCGACGGCAAGCCCGTCAACACCCATCGCCTTGTAGGTAGGCAAATCGTTATCCACCATCTGCTCGACGAATTTATCGCTGACGACCGGCGTCCGCTCACGGTTGAACAGAGGGCTCTGCATCAGCGTGCGGCCTGCCAAGTTCACCATCGCGTTGAACTTCTCGTCGAAGCCGCCGCTCTTCGTATTGTTAAGCGCGTACTGCGCCTCCAAATAGACCGGATATCCCAATCCATGCGCATGGTCAATGAAGGCCTTCATGCCGGAATCGCCGCCAATGTGGGAATCGACCGGGAACGTTCGGCCGAAGGAGCTGTATCCGCCTTTCTGCCAGCCGGAGAACGTGAGGGACATATTCTTGATCCCTTTCGCGTGCAGGGCATCGACGATTTGCATGCCCTGGCTCGTCGTCGTCAGATTGAGATAACGGTCGCTGACCACCCCTTTTTCCCGGTCCGCCCCGACGATATTCGTAAACATCGGAATATTCGGATCTTTGACCGTGACGGGCTGTGCGCCTTTCTCCTTCATCAGATATTGGCGGTATGCTTCCGCCATGCCGACGTAGTCCGTCTTCTTGTCGTCCAGCATGTAATACCGGACTGTACGGTCGCTGCCAAACCACTGTTCCCGGTTATAATCGACATATCCCCAGGAGTCCGGAACGTCCGTGTTTCGCGTTGTAAACTGCAGGAAGCTCGAACGGTAGTTCATTTGCGCCCCGACCCAGTTGTAGTTGCTCAGGACGCCGGCTGGCGCTGCGACAATGTCGGCATACTCGTCGCCATCGTGCACGACGGCCAGGAAGCCTTTGCTTCCCGATTTCATGCCGAACACAGGCATCATGATTTTGTTGCGGTTGTTGTTGATTCCCGGAAAGGCGATATCTTGTCCGTATACCAACTCGTCATACATTTTGTTGACGTTCAATTCGTTATTTTTGAATCGAACCAGAGCTCCTGCGCCATCGGGAATGAATAAATATCCGTCCTGGCCTTTGGTGTACTCCGCTCCCATGAACGGGAACAGTCTGACCCATACGAGCCCCATCTTCGTTTCTTTTACACCTTCTTGAATAATTTTGGTTTCTACATAATCCTGCTCAACCGTCACCTGAATCGGGATCGTAAACCCGGTTGCCGGCAATTCATAGGTAAGCTTGAAGCCGCCGGGAATCGTTTGGACGTCCATGACCCGTCCGCCTTCTGCCGCCAGGTTCGTCTCTTTGGCCTGCAAAATGTTTTTCGAGAAATCCACATATTGAACCATCAGCGGAGAGGCCAGATGCTTCTTCCACGTTTCGGAAATTTTCTCTTGCGGCCAATCTTTCGGATCCGGGTAGGAGCGGTAGACGTTGCCGTTCCGTTTATCCTCGACGATAAAATGTCCGGTCTTCTCATCCATCTTCAGCTTCAACGTGCCGGAGTCGGCCACTTCTTTGAAATCCGCATCGGCCGGCAGCTTGGCCGGAACGCTCTTCACCTCGCTTGCCGTGTTGGCTTGCGCCGCCTGTGCGACGCGCCCGTCCGGAGCTTTGAACTCAATCTTCACACGGGTCAGGAAAATGCCGATGGCCGCCAAGATCAGGATGGTAACGATGATGGCTGTTTTATTCATTTTGATCATCCGGATCATCTCAAGGTCACCTCCTGATACATCTGATAAAGTAATGATCCAAAGTCGCTGGTGAGGCCAATAATAATGAAAATCAACACGCCGATGACAAGCATCGTACAGATCGTGAGGAAAATATTCATGATCGTCTCGCCGAACGTGTAATTATGGACATTCTGGATTTTCCAGAAGATGAGCAGTCCGATCCATACCGTCATGGCGTTCCCCATGAATTGGTAGATCGACGACTCCGACATCGTCATCACATTGGACACGATGGCCAGCGGGATGCCGATGGCGATGTATGGCAGGAGAGCGTAAGCACTGCCGATAAAAATATGCTTGAACCGCCCTTCTCCCCGATAAATCGAGCTGACGAGATAGTTAGCTATAATCCAAGCGAACCAGACGATGAAGAATTGGGTGAACGTGGAGTAAATGTCCACGAACGTTTTCGGATTGAACGAGAAACTTGTCACAAATTGGCTGATAATCAGGGATGCATAGACGCAAAGCAGAATGACGCTTGCGCTCAGATAACTCCCCTTGTTCTCATAATGGATCGCGGAGAATCCGTCTATCGGGTGTTTCAAAATATGCAGCACAAGCCTTGTGTTCGCGATGAAGCGGTTCTGGCTCTTCGGCCGGTTGCGCCATCTCGTCCGGAACTCGCGATTCGCCGTCATTTTGTCCGCCGCGATGTAGAGGATGATGCCGAGCACCAGCACGCTGGCAATCCAGGAGAAATTTTGCTGCAGCCACAGCATCCTGATCTGCCAGAACGAATCGGAATACCCCTGCTGGTCTCCCGCTTCCTTGAACAAATCTTTCGCCACTTCATACTGCTCTTTCTTGAAAGCCGACTTGGCGAGCCCCAGATAAGCCGGTGCGAACTGTCCATTGAGACGGAGCACCTCTTTCCACGGCTGCTCGCTATCCTCGTAACGGCCGGCCAATGTAAGCTGGTTCGCTTGGTCGACCTTTTGCCCGAATTCCGACAAGCGGAATACTTGCACGATATTCTCCTGATCGTCCAGCACGAACAGTTCGTTCCTGCTGTTCACATCGAGCGCGACCGGGCTTTTGAGCAGCCCGACCTGGGAGGAACCGATCGCAGAGGCGCCGCCCCAGAAGTAGAGCAAATTGCCTGAGGCGTCATAATGGCTGATATATTTATTTTGCTGATCGACTACGATCATGTTACCGCTCTGATCTACGGCAACGTCGCTCAATTGAGGTCCTGTGACGACCCCTTCCGCCGGAACGTCCCATGGGGCGGTTTCCCCGAACGGTTTGGAGGAGCCGCGAAGCAAGTTGTCGCCTTTGACGTTCAGCTTCTTCAATTGATTCGTTGTCGCGGTTCCGCCGGTGACGGTGAAGATGTACCCGTTCTTATCCGTAGCTACGCTGTTGATCGGTTCCGGCCGCTTGGCGACCTCGTTGGCGTACATTGTCTTCGTGTACAGCATTCGCTTCAAGGCATCCAAAGGCGAAAGCGCCGTGTTGTTAGCGCCGAAGAAGCCCTGGAATTTGCCTTTCGGGTCAATCATCACAAGCCCTTCATAACTGCCGTGTACGGCGACATACATGAATTCACGCTCGTCGACCATGACCTTGGCCGGATCGAATACGAACGTTTCGGGGATATAGCGGGATTCCGGACGTTTGTACTCCTGCACCAGCTTGCCGCTGGCGTCCAGCTTGAGCACCCGCTTATTCCCCGTATCGGCGACATAGATGCTGCCGTCACCGGTAACGAATACGCCTTCCGGTTTATTGAAAGGATTGTCGGGCAGTGTAATGTACCTTAGGAGCTTCCCGGTTTCCGTCATATGCACGAGCCGGTTATTGCCCGTATCGGCGATATAAACTTCCCCCTTCGCATCGATGAAAATATCTTTCGGATTCTTCATCGGCGAGCTGATCAGCGCCTTGCTGGCGGGATCCGTCGCGGTCAAATTTTGCCCGATGACACCCAGTGGAAAATATGACGGCTGAAGCCAGATCAGATTGCCCCGGCTATCCTTCGTATAGGTGGAGTACTTCACCGAGGCATATGCTGATGCTGGCCATAGTGCAGCGCATAAGAGGATGCAGGTTATTACGAACAGCCCCCACTTATGGATTTTCATGCTCAACCCTCCGTTTCCATCTCTCTGTGTATAAATTAATTTGCCCAAATAAGCCATAAGGGCGCAGCCGATAGTCCGGGGTGAAATGCTGCCCTTCTTGGCGGAAGGACGCCCAGCTCGTTGTCGCACTCTCGCCGGCCGCCTGATGGAACGGCCCCAGCATATTGCGCGGGCTGCCCATCACTTCGATCTCAATCCTGTTCGGACCCTTGTGAAGCCGTTCCGTGAGATCAAGGCGGTTCGCAGCCCGCCATGGTATATGCCCGGCGTGCTCGCCGTTCACCCGCACCTCGGCGGTCACTGCCGCATAATCGCCAAGCGCAAGCACCTTCCGGCTGTCCGTCAGGTCGTCCGCTTGAACGTCGAAATGATAAATCATGCTGCCGCTGTAGTGCGGATAACCTTGTTCGCACCAGTCTCCGAACGACAATTCTTCCGGTTCGTCCGTTATGCGCCTTGCCTTATCTACGCCGAACGAGCCGATCACATAAATATCCTCCACTTCCATCCGGTTCAGATAGCCGCACGATAAGATCAACTCGTTCTCCCCAGCCTTTAAGCCGGGTAACGGGATCTTGTCGAACGTCCTATCGAGGAACCATCCCTCCGGCCGGTTCGCCACAGGCTCCCCATTAAGCTGGATCTCGTAATATTCCGCCGATTCTACAACGGCATATACGGGCTCTTGCGGTACGGCTGCAGCCTGGAACGTGAATTTGAATTCGACCTTCTGCCCGTCTTGGGGATGAGGCTCGTGAATCCATTTATACCTCTGCTCGATGCCGTTGCCATACACCTGCCTCATGCCCAAAGCTTCCCGAACGGCCCGCTGGGCTTGCCAAACTTCCATCCCGCTCGACCACTCGCCTCCCGCCATGCGGTAGGAACAAATGTCCAGCGTCAATACGTTTGGCTCTGTCCGGGTGAACTTGCACACGGGCCCCAGCTCCTGTGCGACCGCTGCGGGTTGTACAGGCCGTTCCTCTTTCACAGCTGACTGCCGGCTTGACTTATGCCAGACGTACAGCTTGGAATCCGCGGGACCGAACTCCTCCTGGAAGATGGCGCAGCCGTCTTCGAAGCTCGTGGCTACCGCCTTGACCTCGCCGGTCAAAGCACACCATTCCTCCATATGACCGGTTTCGTTCTCCATCGCAACGGAGATGGTTACGCGGCGGCTGCGCTCGCGGTTGTTGTTGACGGCGAAGAGCGCCAGGCTGTCTCCCAAATCCCTTAACATATACAGGAAATCGGAGCATTCTCGGTCATCCGCTTCCCGGATGCTGACCTTCCTTGGCAGCCGCTGCTCCAACGCCGCAATGGCTTGCTCCGCATCCGGAACAAGAGTCATCTGCGGATGTTCGTAGAGGCCGGACAGAAGGCTCGTTTCCCTGCCCTCCAGCATGGCGGGGCGGGGGCCGACCGCGATCGCCCGGCCTCCTCCGTCCAAGAACTGCATCAGCAAGCGAAACGTACTGCCGAGCATCGTCCGAATTTCCGGGATGACGACAACCCGGTATTCCGCTGCACCGACGGTCAGCTGATCTCCGCGGACGGCGCCGGTCTCGGCCATGATCGTCTCATCGCCGAGATCGACATCGTAGTGCGCCCTGAGCAGCTTGCCGAGAAATTCGTTGTACGCATGGCCGTACTTGTTCGCCGCAGAAACGTCGGGGTCTTTGCCACGGGCCGGAAACCCGTAAGGCGCCGTGCCGATCATGCTCCATGCCGTCGAAGCCGGATGCAGCACGAGAACGTCGCGAACCGGACGCCCTTCGCTCAGAACGGCAGACAGTCTGGCGAAATAATGTTCGATGACGGCATTGTATTTCCACCAGCTCGTGTTGTAATTGAAGACCGGCGGATAATCCCGCTTCCGGCATCCCTTGATGGAATAAAGCGCCAAATGCTGGGATCGCAGATTCACGCCGAGCACGAACTGAAAGTCCCCGATCCATCTCTGCCCTTCGAACGTGAAGCCCCAGCCCGTGCAGCCGTAAGTTTCGGTAAGGACGAATCTTCGATCGTATTGATGGGCAACGCTGGTGCATTGCTTGACAGTTATGTATTCGTTCGTCTGTTCGTTCAACATGTCGATGCCCGGAACGTGCTGATAGCGGTAATTGGGCATCACCGCCCCGCAAACCCGGGTGGCTGTGCCCAAATTGTTCTCCCAGAGATAATGGCCGGTGAAGGACAGGTTATGGTTCCCGCACCATTCGCCGATTTGTTTGGAGTAGGATTCGCTGAACCGTTCGGTGATCGTCCGCCAATAATCGTGACGTACCTCTGCGGATCGCTCCCCGTTGAAATACAAGTATGGGACAAGATCCAGCAAATCGTATCCGCGTTTCTCCTGAAAATAATCAGGCAGGGACCAGCTCCACGGCATCCAGCCGCGCCCTTCCGTGAACTTGCAGTGGCGGTCGTGGATGCTCGGTTCGTCGGTGAAAACGCCGCGGACCGTTTTGCCGAAATGCCCGCCCACTTCCCGCTTGTAAGCTTCATACGTAATGTCGATGAACGCCTGCACGGAGTCGGGATTCAACTGATCCGGCGGCGCCTCATCGTTGAACCAGGCGCTCCGCTCCGACACCTCGACACGAAAGACGAGCAGCGCGGCATCCGCATCTCCGTCCGCAGCGGCGGCACCCGGTTGAAGCCGCTCGCAGTGAAGCAATTCCCTGTCGCGGATGACGGCTCTGAACAATGCCACGGCATCATTCAAGGAAGCGGCCCCATCGGCTGCCACTTCAGACGCCGCAGTGCCGCGGAGCACCTCCATTGTCAGGCCCTTGGCACGGAAAGCATCACCGCCGCGCGCCTGCACGAGGCCGCCGGCAAAGCCCGACGGCCAGCGGTCCTCGTCATACAGCCACGCCTGCATCCCGAGCGCCTCCGCGGTCTCCACCGTCTCGCGAACGAGCTCCATCCATTGTTCGCTCATATAGACGGTTTCCAGCCCATCGCGCGAATGAATGAAGAATCCGCCCATGCCTTGGTCCTTCATTTGCCTCACTTGCCGCTTCAGCTCTTCCTCCTCCAAGTCGTCGTTCCATGCCCAGAACGGCAGCGACCTGTATTCGGCGGACGGATTTGCAAATTGGCGGCGCAGTCGCTCAGTCGCTTCCACTCGCAACAGCCTCCTTAGGGGTCTCGAGAATCATGACGCTCTTGGGCGGAAGCGAGAGATCCCCGCTCACGCGCATGCCGCTAAGGAGCTCCTGCTGCTCGTGCTTCCCAGCCGGTATGTTATGCGTTTCGTCGCTATGGTTCAGTACAAAAGTAAACTGCCTGTCTGCGTGCTCGCGGCGAACGATTTCGACGTCGTCCGGTGCTTCCAGTATCGGGGTAATTCCCTTGTTGTCGCAGAGCCATTTCATCCACTGCCGCAGGAAGATCCGGCTTGGATTCGTCGCTGCATACCAAGCGTCTCCGCTGCCGAAGCGGTTCCGGGTTAAAGCCGGAGAGCCTGCATAATAATCACTGCCGAAGGTGGCGATTGTGTCTGCACCCTCCCCGTGGACCACCTCGCAGAGCAGCCCGCAATCGTAAGAGCCACTCAGCTCGCCCAGCTCCTGCTGCATAGCCAGCGAGTTTCGCTTGTCGGGATGCAGCGCATCGATTTCCTCCACCCAGATGCCGAGCAGGCTGCGCAGCTGTCCAGGATACCCGCCTGCCGTCACCAAGTCGTTCTCGTTCGCAATGCCGCTGTAACATGTCGTTACGAAGCTGCCCCCTTGCCGGACATACGCTTCCAGCTTCTCCGCATAGCCAGGCTTCACCATATATAACAGCGGGGCTACGACCAGATCGTAGGGTTGCAAATCGGACCCCGTCTGGACGAAATCAACTTGAATATGATTCTCATAAAAAGCGTCGTAATAATGCTGAATTTGATCGAGATATTTCAGATGTGCGGAAGGACCGCCTCCCAGCTCAACCGCCCACCAGTTTTCCCAATCGAACACAATGGCGACCCGGCTCTTCACACGCGCATCCAGCAAGCGATCGCCGAGGAGCTGCAGCTCCGAGCCCAGCTCCGCGCATTCGCGGAACACGCGCGTGTGCTCATGGCCGGCATGATCGATGACCGCGCCATGAAATTTCTCGTAAGCGCCGAGCGAACGGCGCAGCTGGAAAAACATGACCGACTCCGCGCCCCGGGCGATCGCCTGATAGCTGCGAAGCCGCATGACGCCGGGCCGCTTGGTCGGGTTCACCGTCTTCCAGTTGAGCACGCTCGGCGTCGACTCCATCAGCATGAAGGGGGCGCCGTCTTTCAGTCCGCGCATGAGATCGTAACGGAGCGCCATATAGCTTTCCGGCGTCTGGTTTTCGGGATATATATCGAGAGCGACGATGTCCAGATAAGGCGCCCATTTGAAATAATCAAGCGGCTTATACGTACCGTTCCCCTGGAAATTGGTCGTGACGACCGCATCCGGGATGACCGATTTGATCGCGTTATATTCAATGAGATAACAAGCCAGCCAACTGTCGCAATTAAAACGGTAGAAATCCAATGTCATGCCTTGAAAAGCCGTTTGGTCGGAGTTCCCTCCTGAGAGCCCCTCGCTTAATGCGCTCGGAAGGACGATATCCTCCCAGTCATAGTAGGTATGTCCCCAGAATCGCGTATACCAAGCCTCGTTGAGCTTATCCAGCGTACCGTAGCGGTTCTTCAGCCACTCCCGGAACGCGTTCTCACAATTATCGCAATAGCAGCGAATGCCGATTTCATTGTTCACATGCCACAGCAGCAACGCCGGATGTCCTTTATACCGTTCCGCCAGCCTCCTTGCCAACTCGGCGGCATAATGGCGGAACGTCGGACTGTTCGGACAGGAGTTGTGCCTTCTTCCGAACTTTCTTTTCTTGCCGTCGGAGGTAACGGTCAGAATGTCGGGGTACTTCCTTGCCATCCAAGCCGGATGCGCCGCCGTTCCCGTCCCCAAGCATGCATGCATGCCGTTCGCCTGCAGCTTGTTCATCACCTCGTCCAGCCATTCGAAGCGGTACGTCTCCTCATCAGGCTGGTTGAGCGCCCAAGAGAATACGTTCACCGTTGCGATATCGATGCCGGCAAGCTGAAACAACCGCATATCCTCATCCCAGATTTCTTTGGGAAATTGCTCCGGGTTGTAGTCGCCGCCGTACATCATTTTGGGAAACTTCCTGCTGATCATTGTCCCGCCCCCTGCATGATTAATCGGCCGTCCTTCATGCTGCTGACCGCATCCTGCTCCGGCCACCGCTTGCTCAGCTGCATCGGCGACGTATCGCGGGCGGAGAACGGCTTCAGCCGCAGCCGGAATGTCGCATCCTCGGGTTGGAGCAAATACCGCTCCAGCGGAGGCGCTTCCCCGCAGCTGTGATTGCCGATAGGCGCTTGCCTGTAATCCATGTTCACAATCGTCTCCTGCAGCCGGACTAAGTCTGTCGTATGCTTCGCAGCTGCAACATTCGCCGTGGCATAGTGGCTCACGCTTACATCGAACATCGGCATGCCGCCGATGAACAACCCTGTGCCAAGCGCATTCGTGACCGCCGCCCACCGGGCATCGGCTTTATTCCCGTGCTCCTGCGGCTTAATGTACGGCACATACTGATCTTGAACCGATCCGTGATACACACCGAGCCTGCCGCTCGTCTTCCGATCGATATAACATTCGTGCGGGCCCAGCCCGAACCACGAGAATCGATCGAAGCCGCCGGGCATGACCATTTGCAGGCCCAGGCGCGGCAGAGGCGGCAGAAGCGGCAGCCCGGAACGCGGCTTCACATGTACGGTCATGACGACATCTCCCGATCCGTATACCGTGTAAGCCACGCAGGTTTCGAAGCATGCGCCTAATCCGGCTGCGCCCAACGTCGCTTTCACCTTCATCTGCACGGACTGATTCCCGTGGGGAAGGATCGTGAACGACTTCACCCGCTGCTGCAAGGCATCATACCCGGCCTTCTTCCACTCCTTCGACTGGCGGGAGTCGTTATCGATCGTGGCGCGCCACATATTAACGACGGGACCCGCTTCAATCAGCGGCAGTCCGTTATATGAGAAGTCGGTCAGATGGCCGCTGTTTTTGTCCCAAACGATGTGGAAGTCGTTCCCGTGGACGTGCACCTCATGCTGATGATCCGCAACCCGCAAGCCGGGCATCGACTTCATGCTGACGTGCGGAGCGGCTAACTGCTTAGCGGCCAGCGGCAGCTCTGCCCAGGCCACCTCATGCCCCCGCTGCGCCCAGCGTGTCTCACGCCGCAGCGTGACCCGCAGGCGAAGCCAGCGCTCGCCTTCCAACCGTTCGTACGCCTTGCTGATGGGGACGACGATCAAGCCCTTGCCGCCGGCCGGTACATCCGGCTGCGGCAGCTCGCCTTGCTCCACGACTTCGCCGTCATGCAGCAGCTGCCAGAAGAAGTCGAGGTGGTCCAAGGACAAGAAATCGTAGCGATTCTCGATGAGAACCGTGCCCGCGTGCAGATCAACCGCTTTGATTCTGACGGGCTCAATCACTTTTTTGAACTCAATGAGCGAAGACTTGACCGTACGGTCCGGGAAGACGAGACCGTCGATACAGAAGTTTCCGCTGTGCGGATGATCTCCGAAATCGCCGCCGTACGCGTACCATTCTTGCCCGTCTTCCGTTTGCCTGCGCACCGCCAGATCCGCCCATTCCCAGATCAAGCCGCCGAGCAGCCGCGGATACTCGTCGATCGCATCCCAATATTCTTGCAAATTGCCTGACGCATTCCCCATCGCATGCGCGAATTCGCACATCAGGAAAGGCCGCGGATCGTCCGTTTTCTTCCCTTCTTCAATCAGCGCATCCAAGGAAGGATACATGCAGCTCACAATGTCTACGATTGCGGCATCCCTGGCCCGTTCGTAATGAATCGGACGTGTCGGATCGGCCTGCCGCACCCACGACGCCATGGCGTCATGATTGATGCCGTACCCCGATTCGTTACCAAGGGACCAGATGATGACCGACGGGTGATTTTTATCCCGTTCCACCATATGGCGCGCGCGGTCGACAAACGCTTCCTGCCAGCTCGCGTCCTCAGCCAGATGGCTTTCATTGCCGATAAAATGCATGCCATGGGTTTCCAGATCGGCCTCATCGATAACATACAATCCGTAACGGTCGCATAAATCAAGCCAGCGCGTATCATTCGGATAATGGGATGTGCGCACGGCATTCATGTTGTGCTGCTTCATCAGGCGGATGTCCTCCACCATCGATTCAAGCGGAATGGCGAAACCTAGCGTGGAATGGAACTCGTTCCGGTTCACGCCTTTGAGCGTAACCGGCGTACCGTTGACCAGCAGCCGCCCGGCTTCGATGGCAACTGACCGAAACCCGACGGAAACGCTTACAGATTCCAGTGAAACCCCCGTTTCATCCAACAGCTCCAACACTAAGCCGTACAAATACGGATCCTCTGCCGACCACTTGCGCGGTGCCGTTACCGGGATGCGCAGCGCCAGCGTCTCGTCGCCGGTGATCTGAAGCGGATCGGCCGCTTCACGGTGAATGATCTGGCGCGTCTCATCCCATAGGGTAAGACTTACACTACAGCTGCCCGTTGCCCCGGCATAACGTTTCAAAGCGATCCGCACGTCAAGCTCGGCATCTGGGGAATGTTGAAGGAAATGCGTTTGCACGGCAACGTCCCGGATATGCACATCAGGAGTCGCTTTCACATACACATCGCGGAAGATGCCGCTGAGCCGCCATTTATCCTGATCTTCCAGATAACTGCCATCGCACCATTGGTACACCTGGACGGCCACGATATTTTCTCCCGCATGCAGCAGGGAAGTAATCTGAAATTCATGGTGCAAATGGCTGCCCTGCCCATAGCCTGCCAATTCTCCGTTCACCCATACGTGGAAAGCGGAATCAACGCCTTCGAAAACGAGGAATACTTGCCGGTCCTGCCAAGCGTCCGGAATATGAAAGCTTCTGCGGTAGCAGCCATGCGCATTATCGCCGGGTATATGCGGCGGGTCGATCGGGAACGGATAGTAGCTGCTGGAATAATGCCGGCGTCCGTATCCCTGCATTTGCCAGTTGCCCGGTACCGGAATCGTAGACCAATGATCGGATTCGTATGCCGGATCGTAGAACGACTGGGGTGCTTCCGCAGAGCTGGAGGCATATAGAAATCTCCAGCTTCCGTTCAGCGACTGATAGTATGGCGAAAGCGCCCGCTCGTTCGTAAGCGCCGTCGCAGCGTCTGCGTATGGAATGTAGCCGGTACTCGGAGGCTCCGCATAGCGCTCAAGCACGTTAAGATTCTCCCAATCCGGCATTTCTTTATCTATCATGTGATCTCCCTCCGATTTATCTCCGTCATGCCAACCTGTCTCGAAACCGCAAAGCATGATGAAGTACAAGCGCGGTAACCCATGACGGGTTCCATTTGTTGCTGTGTCCTCTGTGATTCCAATACGTTTGGAATAAGCCTTCCCCTTGCTCCCCGATCACCGTAAAGCCCCATTCGCCCGGCTTCGTGCATATGCACTGCCCCATCGCGTCCAGCACCGTCCGGCCCCAGTGTTCATACTGCTTATTTCCAGTCAGCTTGCCGAACTGCCAGAACTCATAGGACGGAAAGAAAACATCCAGGTGATGATTCTGCACGCTGACCCCCGGCCAGCCCACGGCGCTGAAACCCGTTTCGCGAAATGCCGAGCCCCGATCATAGACCGGGTTCCACATAAAGACGAAGGTTAACAGCCAGTCGCCGGAAACTTCGGCCCATTGCCGGTAGCGGTCATTTCTTGTCAACAAATACAGCTCGTAGGCGGCAAGGAAGAAGTACATTCCCGCTTCCTTATCCTCACACTTGGCGTCCAGCGTGGACCGGGCGAACGGCCTGTCGAACGTTTCGGCATGAAGCTCGTAATACCGCTGCATCATCGACTCGGCATATTCCAAATAGGTGGGCTCCAATGTCATCCAGTACGTTTTCACCAAAGCGATCAAGCAGGGAATGCCCGCTGCCGTAATCATCTCATCCGCCGGTGTACCGTCCATCCGCCAAGCGGATGGGAAGATGCCCGAAGGCAGAGCGCCGTTCAAGAAGAAATCGGCTGACTCCCGCAGCGCCTCGATCCAAGCCGCCGGAACTTCCCGGCCGCTCTCCCGAAACAGCAGCGCAATTTCGGCCAAGTCGGCCATCGTCTCGCCATAAGCCCGGCTTGATGCCACCGGCAGCTTATTCCAGTGGAAATCGTCCCATACCCCGTCCTCCAGACGATAGGAGCTGTGCCGTAAACCCGGTACGCCAGTGCGGCTCCCCGTCAAATAAAAATCGACGGCTTGCGCACATTTGGCAATACGCTCTTCCTGACCTTGCTCGAAGCCCAGCTTCGCATCGCACCAGGACAGCTTAAGACTTTGCCCCGTCCAACCGTACATATAATGCAGCGGATGCTTGGAGGCGTTGCCGAAAGCATTCGAATCGGTGAACTTCACATATCCGGCAGCCCCGTTCCCGCCGGTTCGCCAGCGGTCGTCCATCGCATTCGTCTTCAAGCCGATCAGCTCGTCGAGCGTATGCGGCTGCTTGCCTTCAGGCTTCAGCAGCTCCATCCCTTTGCGAACAATTTCACGGTAGGCATGACCGGTATGAGGGACAGTGCCCCAGTCCAGCGCATACGCTTTGGTCAGGGAGAAGCCCTGCGCCCAATCGAGATATCCCCCCGAATACGATTCGGTTCGATTTTTAGCTATATAATAGACGTCCTTCTCGCCATTAAACATGAGTACTCCGCTAAGCGCAGCCGCTGTGGTAGCCTCATCCTCCCGGATGGCCCCAAGCGAGCCGTAGTGCACGGTTCCATCCGCTTTCTCCACGTAATCCGGTACGGAAAACAAGGAGAAATACCGCGTGTCCTGTTCCTCCCACTCCACATTCACGCAAGGAATGGGCAGACGGTGCTCTTCGCAGATGAAGCCTTGGCCCGGACCCTCACCCAGCCGGGGAACGACCCGGTTCGGATCGGAAGAAGGATTGTTATTGTAGATCATGTGAGGGATCGTCACCTTCTCCTTGCTCCGCCTCGGAAGCCGGAAGTAGAGACCGACGGCCGCATCCTGCAGCTCGCTTCCACTCCGGTTCTCCCAATTAGCTCCGATCCGCAGCAGATCGTTGTCGTCGAAGGCCAGCTCCAACGTGACAGACAACTCGCCTAATTCCCCATCGATCCGAATCGATCCTGCCCCGTTTTCCACACCGACGTTCCGTAGACCCGGTGTATCCGCGCGCCACGGCCTGCCGGCCGAATAGATCAGCATGTCTTGTAACCGCCCCTTGAAGTAAGGGGAACGCTCACCCTCCGTTGTCAGCATGAGCTGTATTCCTTCTGGCGTATCCGCTACTTCGGCTCTTCTCCTCCGGTTGCGGCTAACAATGGCGTGCACTTGACACACTCCCCTTTCTTGCTGAACAAAGCTAACAAGAGTCGGTCCAATGTCGGATTGAAGCCTACTCTGCCCATTAGCGGCATGCAGACGAAGATCACCAGACCTTGCCCCAATCGTTTGAGCCCGACCACAGGCAGCTTACGCTTCCCGCTTGCTCCGCTGTTCGGCTGATAAGCGAAGACGATGGGCTCGATTCCTTCGCCCTGCAGATGGCTGTTGGTCACGCCGTCGATCCGATCGGTCGTCAAATTATATAGATAAGAGAAGTCATCCGGCTGCAGGCCCGGGATGTCGAGCTCTCCGGCTTGTATAGAAAGCGTATACACTTCTCTTAATTTCACGGTCTGAACTTGCGTTTCATCCAGATCCCACACACCGTTATCCGAGTGTTTCAATAAACAAACGGCCGTTGCGCCACTGCGTATTTTCGTCAGCAAGGAAGCTCTGTGCTGTTCGAATACTTCCGGCGAAGTGACGACAAACGTGCTGCCCGCCGCCGCTTCGTTCGAATAACGCTCGCCTGCAACTTGCAGCAGCGACCCGACAAGCTCCGATGCCGAATCGAGATAAACGATTTTCGCTTGTTTTGGATAGCCCGCTCTCGCGAAGGCATCAAATGCGAATCGTTCGGCGTTGAGCGTATTCCCGTTCTCGTCCAGCAGGTTCGCATCCACATACAAAGTCTTGCGGTCAGCAACCGTCGGTACGGAGAATCGGATCGAACCTCCATACTGGGAGGAAGCTACCGGTATAGAGGCGGCTATTTCGTAATGGCCGTATTCCCTGGAATCGTCCCGCAGCGTCGCCACGATGCGGCAGCGTCCGTATTCCTTCGCCGTATCGTTCAGAAGCCATGTCTCAATCTCCAGCGTTTCGCCTTCATACGCCTTCCACCGGTCGCATCGCAGGTTCACGCGCACAGGCTCCAAGCATGCCTTGTAAGTAAAATATGCCGGTTTGGGTATGCGGTCGACGCCTACAAGCGCTTTCATCCAACCTGCCGGCCAAGCATCGATAAGCAGGTGGATGGCTGTCGACACGATTCGGTCGGATCTTCTGCGCCAAGCATCCGTCATCAGCTTCGTCGCCAGACTCTGATGCTTCTGGCTAGCCTCGATCCATTCGCGCAGCGTATGCTGCTCGGCGTACCAATCGCCGTGAAGATTGTACGTTTGTGCGCCATGGATCACATTCGGCAGCCATTGGTCCTCTTGGGAGGCGGGCAGCCAGTCCTTCGGATAGCGGGCATGCATCAGTTCCGCATGATCCAGTCCTTCCGTCCCGTACTCGCCGCACCCGGCCTTCCAGCCGTCTCTGATCGTCGGCAAGTAGCCTTTATACATTTTCCCTACCGAAATCACATTGTTCGTATACCACAGATTGTAGCAATGGAAATCGGGCAGTCCCTCACGGGTTGGCGGGTTGTAATCACCCTCCGCATTTTTCACGACACGGTCGGGATTCTCAACGAAGATCGCCTGCCTGGAAGCAACGAAGAAGGCTTCGAGCTCATTCCGGTGTAAGAAGCGGTGCCCCTTGCGCCGTTTCTCCGTCCGTGAAGGCTCATTGATGAGCGAGACCATGATGGAGGACGGATGACTGCGGATCAGACGCTCCATCTCCGCCGCCTGCTTCACCCCTTCGACGAACTGGTTCCGGCGAATGAATCCGAACGTAGGCAAATCGCATTGATGCATCATGCCGAGCATATCGAAATAATCGTAAATCTCTTCTTGCACCGGCCGCTGCGTAACCCGATAGAAATTCATATTCGCGATCTTCGCGATCAGGATATCATCGATAAGCTGATCGAAATCGTTGTTCATGACGCACTGCTGCAGATGTCCCATTTCATTAGCGCCACGCAGTATAATCGGTTTATTGTTCAAATAGAGCGTGCCTTTCGAAGGCTCCATTTCGTCCATATGGAATTTGCGCATACCGAAAATTCGATCTCTGCTGTCCGTGCAATCTTCGCCGTTCCTGATCTGAATTCGCGCCGCATACAGCAGCGGAGAATCGGGCTCCCATAATTGGAATGACGGGAAATCCACCTTGTAGCGGAAATAATTGATGCCCGGTCCGGCATAAGCAACCGTGAACGAGATCGGGCCGACGCCTTCGCCCTCGAAATTGTTCGGCATGATGTCCAGATTCAGCTCGAAATTTTCCACAATTTGCGTCGTCGTGTTCACGGCATCGATCCATACTTCCACCGATCCGCTGTCAATATCCGGCCTTATGAACACGTCCTGGATGAACAACTCGGAACGCTGTTCCAAATAAACATGATTGTAGATCCCCGCTCCCGGCGGGCAGTGGTTCCAGCCGTCGTTAGGATCGTCCCAGCCCGGACCCGTCGCTGCATAAATTTTGTCGCCATCGAGCTTCGTTCCGCCGACACCCATCATCGGGAAATCGGTGTGCACCTCAACGACCAATGTGTTCTGCTCTTGCAAGAAATCGGTCACATCAAATTCAAATGGCGCGAAGAAGCCTTCGTGACTGCCGATGCATTTGTGATTCAAATAAACTGTCGTTTTATAGTCAACACCCTTGAACACGATGTAAACCCGTTTGCCGGCAGGAATAGCGGGATACGCAAACTGGCTGCGGTAAAATCCGGTCCACTTGCCTTTCTCCCCTGTAGGACCGCGGAAATCAGGAATCGTGACTTCCTCCCAGTCCCCCGCTCCCTCGAGCACACGGGTAAAATCGGTATCGGCCGGTGTCTGATAGCGGAATTGAAACTTGCTGCATAGCTGGCGGTCCCGCTGAAAAGCCGAAGACGGTGCCAAGCTGCGCATATACGGGCGGTACTTCTGGCGCAATTGCTTCAGTTCTTCCTGAAAGGCAGCCAACTGCTCGTCGAACGTTAGGCTGACGGTACGCATAGCCCCTTCCGTTCCCGGTGCGAAATATTTTTTCTCATATGTGATAGGCGGAATGTCCCGCAGTTCCTCTTTATTTCCGGGATGCTCGCGAAACGCGATTTCCGCGAACTGATCCAAACGTTTTGTCGGCTCCAATCAGATCTCCACCTTACCTCGTCATTCCTGCACAATGTCAAAATCTAACGCAAATCCTTCTTCATCCTGCGGGTACATCCGCACTTCCGTTGACCCGAAACGCTGTGTCCACACCCGCTTCTCGCCCAAGAACGGCTCTACAGCCTCTCTTGCTTCGCTTCCCAGGAAATCGCCGGTAACGATCCACTTGCCGAAGCCCGCCTTGCCGCTTTCCTTGAAGCGTTCCGGACCATCCGCCGGGAGAAGCCAGTCGGCGATAACGACGACGGCGCCCTCTTCCGCTTTCTTGACGATGTTCGCGAATGCAGCTGGGGACAGCGTCGAACCGCCAACAACAATTAACTTAGGCTGGCCCAATTGTTCGGCCGTTACGTGCTCGTCAAATGCCAGTACATTGTTCACCGGATAAAATAAAGGATGCACCCGCCTGCCCTCTGCACCCGTAAATCCTTGCTTCAACGGGAACCGGTCGAGAGGCACTTCCCGCTTCAGCTGATGTCTCGGGAAATCGTATCCCGGAATATGCATGCAGCTGCCGTGAGCGGGGATCGTCCCCCGGCTGAGCAGATGCCAGATGTGAAACACGCTCTGGCTTCGCTCGATGTCCTGCGCGTTCCGCAGGCGATTGCCGAAAAGCCGCTCGTTCTGGCCATAATTCGCGTCATCCGAATGAATGACGGCAATGTGCGGGGCCGCCTCGGCATGAGACCAAGTCAGCCGATGCTCGGGTATAAACTTGCGGACGAATTGCTGCCATACTTCGCCGAATTCCGTTTTGGCGAAGCCTTTTGGCCCGTGCTCCAGCAAAACATCGATATTTTCTACGAACAAATGGGACGGACCCATGAAATATCCCAGCTTCAAAGCGGACTCGAATTCCTGCGGCGAATGACCCGGGAATCCGGGAAAGCGCGTGAACCACGGTCCGGTGTCAGGCCCCCATAGGTCGGCGCAGATCCACAGCGCCCTGCCGTACTGCTTCGCCGCCCCTAAAGCTGTAGAGAGCTGCAGCGATTGGAACGACTCTTTCATGATTTTGGGGCACACATCCATGCCGGCTCTGGCATGCGTATGAAACATCGTCGGAAACACTTGCTCCGAGATCAATGGCACGGATGTGCCCGTTCCCCCTGCACGCTCCGCCAGCTGCTGAACGTGCTCCGCTTGTGTTCGAACGGCTTGCTCCACCTTGCTTCGCGAGTTCGCCGCATCCAATCCGTCCGTGTCGGCCCAGTGCGGATACCATCCGTCTTTGCGGTACTGGCCGGCGTTAATTTGCAAATGCTCCGGCTCGTCATACAGCAAGCCGATGCAACGCCCGGATGCGGCTGCCTGGATGACGTCCTTGTCGGCAATATCGTACCGGTTCGTTCCTTCCACCCACGGACCGTTAATGTTGCCGTATTCGTTGCCGAGGCAAATGTCCATTCCCGCTGCCGTAACATCCCGGACCACCTCTGCCAGATCGGCACCCGGCAGCACATGATGAACGTAGAAGTCCGCTCCCAGCTCCTGCATACCGGTAACGAAAGCTCCGGCATCCGGTTTCGGATCTTGCGAGGGGTAGACGCTGCCTGTTCCCGTCCGCATCACGAGATCCGATGCCTCGCCTGCCCATGGATCCTGCCACGCGACAACAGGCCCTTGAATACCCAGTTTCGGTTTATGCGTCACCGGCGTGTTTCACTCCCCTGCTGGCTTCCACATGCTCGAAGGAATGGCGGATGATTGCCAGGCAATCGTCGACTTCTTCAGGCTTGGCATGCTCCAGAATGAGGGGGACCTCCGGCATCCGGCGGGACAGAAGCTCCGCATACACGTGCCAGTCCGCCTGCCCTGCTCCCACGCGCGGAGTCGTGAACCCTTCGGTTCCGTACAGCGCATCCTTGGCATGCGCGATCGGGCAATTGGCGCCGATCTGGTCGAACATTTTGGTCATCGCTTCCTGCTGTCTGGTCAAATCTTCCTGCGTCAGATAGTTGAAAGGATCCATGATGAACGCCAGCCCCTCCGTTCCCAAGCGCTGCAGCATTTCTGCGGCCTGGTCCGTGCTTGCAAGCACATTGAGCACGAAGCCTTCGGCAAGCAGTACGGCATCGTTCTTCACCGCCCTGTTGCGCAGCCGGTCCGTAATCTGCAGCAGCTGCTCCCATGCCTCTGGCGTGCGATTGCCTTCGTAATCGCGCCAAGCATTAGTCGGATGCAGACTGCCTGTTTCGGTCGCGATATACCTAGTTCCGTAGACCGAACATAGGTCGATCATCCGCTCTAATTGTTCGAGCTTCGTTTCTCTTTTCGACAAATTCGGATTCATCAAATTCGTATACCCCGATAAACCGACGATACGGATGCCTCTTTGCTCGAAAATGGAGCGAATTTTCTCTGCGCGCACCGGCGAGAGCGGCTGGTCATCCATGACCTGAACGGCTTGCTTGGGATCCAGCTGCACATAACGCATGCCCTTGCTGCGCGCGTCTTCCGCCATCGCCTCTGCGCTCCAGCCCATATAGACATAACTCATAAAACCGAGTTCATTCATCCCACAACGCTTCCTTTCAGCACATCCGTTCTTTCCACCACACAGCCTTGTTGGCTCGATGCGACCATCGCCGTGGTCAAAGCAACGGTTTGCAGGTTATCCTCCGATGTGACCGGCGGGAGCTCGCCTTCTTCCAAAGCCGTCATGAACGCAATCATCGAACCGGCGAATGCGTCCGGGAACCAGCTTCCTTTGAGCTTGATCTCGTGCACGGCGTTTTTGTGCTTGTTCAGTGCCATGTACAGCGCATCCTGCGTGCACCAGAGGCTTCCTTCCGTGCCGTCGATCCACCACGTATTGCCGTGCGAGCGGTTCGCTTTGGCAATATTGTTGAAATGCAGCGTTGCCATCAGCGGGTTCCGGCCGCCCTTCGGCCCGAACTCCACGTTCGCCGAGTAGATGAGCGGGCTGACGGCATTTTGCCCCGGAAGCTGCGCTGTCGTGCAGTGCACCCTGGACCATTCCTCCTGATGAGGATTGAAATGCCGGCACAGGTCCACATAGTGAACGCCGTGGTCTACAATGTTGAAGTTCTCCATCTGCGTCCACCATCTCCCAGCCTGGTCTTGATAGGAACGCATATTATGATAAATGCTGTAGATTTCACCTATGAGGTCTTGTTCAAGCACCGTCTTTAGTGCTTTGTGGGCCGGCGCCCAGCGGGCTTGCTGATTGACGCCAAGGACAATGCCGAGCCGGTTGGCTTCGTCGCTCAGACGCTGTGCCTGGGGCAAATTCAGCGCCAACGGCTTCTGGCATAAGACCGGTCGCGGGGCTTTCCCGATCTCTCTCAGCACTTCCAGACGCGGTTCGGGATGGATCGCGAGATCGATTACCCCTACATCCTCCCGCTCCAGCAGCTCATTCACATTCGTCGTCCAGAATGGGATATCGAATTTCTCGGCTGTGGCGCGCGCCGCATCCGCATTCACGTCGCAGCATGCAGCGATATGCAGGCCATATTTGCGGTACGCGGGCAAATGCGCCGTATTGGCGATGCTGCCGCATCCGATAAGGCCGATTCCGTATTGATTCACATTAGCGATACGCTTCTTATTGGGCAAATAATCTTCTGGTCTAATGAATTCCATGGTCCCACCTCTTTATTTCTTACATTACACGAGTATGGAAAAACATTTATGGGGTATTTATGCTTTTTTGTAGGGATGATTCAACCACGTTGGCACATCGCTGTGAAAAGGATCGAAATGTGACGAGAGAGGGGCGTTGGAGGAGTGTTGGAGGAGTGTTGGAGCAGCGTCAGGGGAGGCGACTTGTCTTTGGGCGCCGTTGCTGTCCCTTGCGGTGGGGGGCGAGAAATTCTGCTGCGCTGCGCTAGAGGGTTGTCTGGGTGGCGTAACGGGAATTTCTCCCGTTATTTTCGAGAATTTTGGGCTTGGAGCGCGAGTAGGGGGAATTTCTCCTGTTAATGCGGTGGCTGCTGCCTGGAATGGCCGATTTTTCGAGTAAATAACGGGAGTTTATCCTTTTAATTGGTGATGCGGGGGTGGATGCAGGAAGAATAACGGGAGTTTTTCCCGTTATTGTCGGACAGCTACTTTATCGGCGAGGGAACTCCCCGCTAGTGGGGAGCAGCTACTTTATTAGTCGAGGAACCGCGGTGACGTTGGAGGAGACCAGTTACGTTCGGAGGAGGGGCCTCCGAGGGACGCTAGGGGATGCGTAAGGATGCGTAAGGATGCGGCTACCAGTTACTCTCACCGGAGGTACCAGAGCGGGCGGAGTCTGACGCCTATCGAACAGCAAAACAAAAAGGCCACCCAACAGGTGACCTTTCGCGATACATCAATGATTCGTAGCTTCTTTGAGAACGCCTTCCATCGTTTGCACGCCGAGCTTAAGCACGTAGCGCTTACCGACCTCGGCTTGGAACCGGATCGTGTCGGCATGCGCCTCCACTTTCACCGGCACGCCGTCGGATTCGACGATCAGCGGAGCCCCCTGGCCGTTTCTGTAAACAACGGTGCAGGCTTGGCTCGCCTTGGCCTGAATGACGCAGTGGGTCAGCGCCCCATCGGCCCAGGCCATATCGACATCGAAGCCGCCTCTTGCTCTTAAGCCGCTGACGGAGCCTTTGGACCACGCGCTTGGCAGTGCCGGCAGCAGGTTAATCTCTCCGCGGTGCGACTGCAGCAGCATCTCCGCAATGCCGGCGGTTCCGCCGAAATTGCCGTCGATCTGGAACGGCGGATGATTGTCGAACAGGTTCGGCAATGTGGAGTGGCCGAGCAGCATGCGCAGATGCTCGTAAGACTTCTCCCCGTCTTCCAGTCGCGCGAAGAAGTTGATGATCCACGCCCGGCTCCAGCCCGTATGGCCGCTGCCGGCTTCCAGTCTGCGCTCCAATGTGCGCTTGGCGGCATTCGCCCACTCCGGCGTGTGGCGCACATGGATCATTTCGCCCGGATGAAGGGCGAACAGATGGGAGATATGACGGTGACCCGGGTGCACTTCGTCCCAATCGTTGACCCATTCCTGCAGCTGCCCGTGCTTGCCGATTTGCGGCGGCGGCAGCTTGCGGAGCATCCGCTCCCACTCGTTCCGCGTGCCTTCGTCCGTCTTCAGCAGCTCGGAAGCTTCGATACAGGCCCGGAACAAGGAGTAGACGATCTGCGTATCCATGGACGGCCCGACCGTCAAACAGCCTACGCTGCCATCGGCGCCGATAAATTTGTTCTCCGGCGATGTGGACGGCCCTGTAATCAAGCGCCCCTGCTCATCTTCGAATAGATAATCCAAGAAAAATTCGGCGGCTTCTTTCATAACCGGGTAAGCCCGTTCACGCAGGAAACGCACATCCTGCCCATAACGGAAATGCTCCCACAGATGCAAGGTCAGCCAAGCGGCCCCCATCGGCCATATCGAGCCCGGCATGAAGTTGCCCTCAATTTGGGTAGCTCCCCACATATCCGTGTTATGATGGGCAACGAATCCCCGGCAGCCGTAAACTTCCTTCGCCGTTTTGCGCCCGTTGATGCGCATGCGGTCGATGAGGTCGAACAGCGGCTCGTGGCACTCCGGCAAATTGGCCACTTCCGCATGCCAATAGTTCATCTCCGTATTGATATTGATCGTATATTTACACTCCCAAGGCGGAGTAAAGCTTTCATTCCATATGCCTTGCAGGTTGGCCGGGTTCGAGCCCGGACGGGAAGACGCCATCAATAAGTAGCGGCCGTACTGAAAATATAGCGCCATCAGTCCGTGATCGCTGCCGCCTTCCTTGAAGCGCTGCAGACGGGCGTCGGTAGGCAGGATATCTGCTTCTTTATCCTCCTCGGGCCGCCCCAGCTCCAGCTTCACGCGCTGAATCCGGTTCACGTGATCGGTCACGTGATCTTTTCTCACTCTCTCGTATCCTTTGCCTGCGGCATGCTCCAGCTGCCGGATGCATACGGCGATCGGGTCCGAGTGACGGAAGGAGGTTTGTGCGGCTACATAGATCGTGACCGCCTCGGCCTGAACGATGAGGAAATCGCCGACCGCTTTCACTGAGCCGCCGTCAGGAACCGCTTTCACAGCGGCACAATAAGTAACCCCGCCTCTGCCGTTCTCGCCGCTCATGACAAGGGTGTCGTTCGCAATTTTCTGAGTGCCTTCATCGAAGGGACGCCGGCTCAAATGCATGCGCAGATTCAACTTGGCGGGCCGGTCGCATGTGATGCGGATCGCCATAACCTGATCGACGGCCGAGCTGAACAGCTCTCGGGTATGCAGGATATCGTTCAGGCAGTACCCCACCTGCGCGACGCCTTGCTCGATATCCAATTCCCGATAATAATTGGAAATCATCTTCTTCTCGCCGTCATGGTAAATTTGGAAATCGCCGAGCGGCTGGTACGGATGCAGCGATTTGGGAATGGACATCATCCCCATCTGTGCGAGCTCCTCCGCTTCGATTTGCTTGCCTTTCATCAACAGCTGGCGGACCATCGGGAAATATTTCTGCCCTTCCGGGTTATCGCCGTTCACAGGACCGCCGTACCAAACGGAGTCTTCATTAAGCTGCAGTCTTTCGTTATTCACTTTGCCGAATATCATGGCGCCCAGCCGTCCATTGCCGATCGGCAGCGCTTCATTCCACGATCTTGCGGGTTTCTCGTACCACAACTTGGTTCCGTTAGCTGAATTGCGAGCTGGTTTCATCCGCAGCACTCCTCATTTTTTGAATTCTTATCGCATAATAAAGCTCTCCAGGCAAATGAATGCGGAAACGCCCTTCATAAGTGCCTTCGAGTCTCGTTATATTCATGTTCCACGTATCGATTAGATCTACTTGATAACTTCCTTCAGCCATTGCAAATTCACGGTAGGCAAAGCGATGCGGGCCAAAATATTGCAAATAGTATTCGCCTGGCAGCGACAATGTCGCGGCATCGTAGCTATCGCTCGTATAGGCGATCTGCGCCGGAGCCTCCTCCATAATGCTTCTGAGGAATTCGATTCTCCGGACGCTCTTCCCATGCAGCTCCCCGCCATGCGAACTCCACGGAATGTGCTCCGCATTCCAATACGATTCCCCGTGCATCACATAGCCTCCGCGGCACGTGCCTTCCCATAGGCGGCATAGCAGCTCTTCAGGCGATAGACTGCCCCAGAGGGTATCCATGTTGCCCTCATAACCGCATTCCTCAATAATAGCCGGTTTACCGTATTGTTTGGTGCACTCCGAGATCACTTTCACATCCGCGTGACGCAGGCTGGCGTGGGTCGTCCATGGCGTGCCGTAATCATACCACGTGCTGCTGTTATGAATGGACCGCAAATGGCCTCCGCAATCGCATTCTTGTATAATTCGGAACAAACGGTTCCAATCCTCTGTTTGTTTCTGCTTCATTTCATCATATTTATCCGCTAGCGACCACCAAACATGACTGAACGCGCCTAATCGCGCAACGACATACCGAACGTACCGGTCATCCGCTTCCGCGGGCATCCGGTCAAACCCCCAGCCGCCTTCAGCATCCGGATGGAACAGAACGAGCTCGGCCTGGATGCCAAGTGCCGCCAGATCGTGCACCCGTTTCTCCAAATGCTGAAAATACGCCGGAGAAAACCTGGTGAGATCAAAGCCCGAATCCGGTGATCCTGCGAACGGATACAAGACCGGTTCCGCTTCATTCTGCATGTGCGGCTTCGGCAAGACGAACATGCGAACTTTATTGAAAGGCGCACTGCTTAACGTTCGCAGCGTTTGTTCCTGCATTTCGCTGCTTTGCAAGTGCCACGCCTCACAGGTCGTTCCGAACGGTATAAACCGGGTGCCGTCCGCGTAATGAAAGCGGGCCGCATCTTTGACCCTAACCGGACCGTGGCGGTCCGGCGCAGCCGGGGTGCAAGCAAACTCCCCTTTGAGCCCGTCCATCTCTCCGATATGACTGGAGGTTTCGAAGGTCCATACCCCTTCTTCGTCCGGCATATACCGGATTCGGTACTTGCCGGAACCGTCATAGAAGCCTTCGGCGTAACCCTCTGTTAATCCTTTCTTGAACAGTGCGCTGAGTCGAACATCCGTGAACGGATTTCCTTGAGAAGGAACGTCCAACGTAAGCTCGAACATGCCCCAGCGCTCAACACTTCTTGTAAATTCCAGGACCATCCCCTCCTTTCAGGTAAGCGAGCTGTGGTTTTAACCAACATCAACCCGTTGAATACGAAGCGCCATATAAGGCTTGCCAGGCAGTTCAATCCGGCATTCCCCGCGGTACGTGCCATCCAGAGGAGTCACCGTCATATTCCACGTATCGATCAGTTCAATCACGTAATCAGCGTCCTGCCTCAGCTTCAGCGATTTATAAGCGTACTGATGGCGCCCGAAGTACATCAGGCTGTATGTCCCCTCCTCGCCGGCTTTCATCCAGTCGGCGGGACCTTCCTCCATCACTCGGCGTAAGAACGCGATTCTCTCCGTGCTCTCGCCGTACAGCTTGCCTCCGGAAGAGATCCAGGCCCTTGTCTCCCGGTCGATGAACGACTCGCCATGACCGACGAACCCCCCTCGCGACATTCCTTCCCAGAAGCGATGCGTCAGTTCCCCGCCGGAGATGTTGCCCCACCGTCTGGAGCTGTTGCCTTCGTAAGAGATCTCGTCGATCACGATCGGTTTGGCCACCGCATCCCGCCAGGCGGTTGTCAGCTCCGCATCCCAATGCTGAATGCTTTGATGCGTAATCCAAGGTTTGGTGAAATCATACAAGCTCGATGATTTGTACATTTTCGTTCCGTTATGGATCGATCGCAGATGCTGATACGGATCATAACGTTGAGTCAATTGAAGCAGCCGGTCCCAATCGGCAACCGTCTTATATTTATTAAAGTCGTATTCGTTGCACAGCGACCACCACACGTTGCGGAACGAAGCCAAGCGCGCGATCACATAGCGCAAATAATAAGCGTCCGTCTCCGCGTCCATGTTGTCGATGCCCCAATACC
Organism: Paenibacillus sp. MAHUQ-63; assembly: GCF_028765165.1. Lineage (GTDB taxonomy): Bacteria > Bacillota > Bacilli > Paenibacillales > NBRC-103111 > Paenibacillus_E. The sequence continues at coordinate 660,789 of NZ_JARADB010000003.1, forward strand.
CTTTGTCATAGGGATGGAACAGTACGAGATCGGCTTCGATGCCAAGCTCCATCAGATCGCGGATGCGAGTTTCCAGATGTGCGAAAAATTCCGGATTAAACCGCCGTCTGTCGAGATCCTCCGGACTCGTTCCGGCGAAGGCGAGCCGGAGCGGAGGCTGCATATCCCGAGTCGGCAGCAGGCACATCCTCACTTTATTGAACGGCGAGTTCTTCAGCGTCCGCAGCGTGAGCTCTTCGAGCTCTTCGTTACGGTGATGCGTCCAATGGTAGCAGGTCGTCCCGAAGGGCATATAAGGCGTCCCATCGTCATAGGCGAACAAATACCGGTCCTTCACCCGCACGGCTCCATGATTGCCGGCGGACGGCGCGGTGCAGAGAAATTCGCCGCTATGGCCGTCCAGCTCAGCATGGCTGCTGCTGGTCACATACCGCCAGTCGCCGGGCCTGTCAGGCATGAAGCGAACCCGGTAGGTGCCGTTCCCGTCGTAGAATCCGTCGGGTTCGGCCATATAATTTTTGTACTGAAATTTCGCAGAGAATCGTACTTCCTCATAAGGATTTCCTTCCGAAGGACCGTTCAGCGTCAGCTCGAACTGTCCCCATTGTTCCACTTCCAGCTTGGTGCGATGCCGAGTCATGCTAGTTCAGTCCTTCCTTTATTTGATCCCGGAATGAGCCATCGTAGCGATGACCTTGCTTTGAAAGACGAGAAACATGATCAGGTTAGGCAAAAACAGGAGCAGCGCAGCCGCTGCCGCAGCGCCTTGTCTGGCCACGCTGTTGGCCATCCCGCTCGTTAATGTTTCCACATAGAACGGGAACGTCTTCATCGCCTCATTCTGCATATAGGAGGTTGAAGTACTTGAATCCTTCCATGCCGAGTCGAACGCGATGATGGCGATCGTTGCCACTGCGGGCATCAGCATCGGCATTACGATACTGATAAACAGCCGCAGCTCTTTGGCGCCGTCCATCTTCGCCGAATCGAGCAGCTCATCCGGCAGTTGGTCAATAAATTGCTTCATGAGGAACACCCCGGTCGGCACGGCGACCAGCGGCAGAACGTGACCCCAGTAAGTATCGAAAATGTGCAGCTTGCTCACGATCAAATATTTAGGGATTTCAACGGTTTCCGGAACGAACACCAGTGTGAGCAGGATCGTGCCGAATACGAGCTTATATCCCGGGAATTTATGCTTGGAAATCGCATAAGCGCACATCGCGCTTGTCATCGTGATCAGGAAAACCGCCATCGACGTCACAATGACACTATTGAACAAATACCGGGACACCGGAACCGCCGTGCCTTTGGTTGTGGCCAGCAGCTCCGCAAAGTTCTGCAGCGACGGTTCTCTTACAAAGATGTTCGGCGGGTAGATAAATAACTCCTGATACGGCTTGAAAGCGTGATTAATAATATAGACGATCGGCAGCAGCATGAAGATGCTAAGCGCGACGAGAAACAATGCCGTACACAGCTCGAATGTGCTGAGCTTCCGAAAGCCTGCGCGTCTGCGCCACGAATCCAGCTTGTGAAACGATGCTGACAGTTTCATTTATTCCTCTCCCTTCGTTCCGAACAGCTTCCAGCTCAGCTTCTGGGCGAAATAAACGATCGTTAGCAAACATACGGTCAAGGCTGTCGCATAGCCGAGCTCAAACCGTTTTAACCCGTAGTCGTCAATATGCGTCGTAATCATATGGCCCGCATATTCCGGTGTCGGATTCATGCCGGACAGCGCCGTTCCGATAGAAGACAGCTGAATCGCCCCGACGATGGCCATGACGGCCCCGAACAGCATCTGAGGTTTCGTGGACGGTATCGTAATATACCAGACTTCCTCCAACCGGCTGCGAATGCCGTCCAATCGTCCGGCCTCATACAGCTCGGGATTGACGTTGAGAATACCGGCCAGCATGCCCAGGAAGCCGATCCCCATGCTTTTCCACAGGGATACGACGACCATCGAGGTCATTAAGTGCTCTTTACTAGTTACCCATTGTACCGGTTCGCTAATCAAGCTCATTTTGAGCAAGAAGCTGTTCAAATATCCGATTCTGTCGCTGGAGAGCATCGGCGTCCAGATGATGCTCATGGCAACTAAGCTTGCCAAGGATGGCGTGTACATGGCCAGTGTAAACCATTTGCGGTACACACCGGGTAAAATGGAAATCAGCCATGCCAGCATGAAGGCGCATACGTAGCCACCGGAGCCGACAATCAAGGCGAAAGATAACGTATTAGGCAGCGCATATTTGATCAGAATCAAATCTTGCGAAAGCATATAACGGAAATTATCCCAGCCGATGAAACGAGGCGTTTCGATAGCGTTAAAATACGTAAAGCTGAGCGCTAAGGCGGATAATACCGGAAGCAGAATAAAGATAATGAAGCAGATCATGAAAGGGGCGATGAATAAATACGAAATCCTGTATTGCCAAAGCGTATGCAGCGCCGCCAGCAGCCTGTTTTTGCGGACTTTGACCGTATGCAGCGGCCGCGGAAGCACCTGCACCTCACTTTTTAACATACTTATCCACTCCTTCCCAAGGCTTTGTAATGACAGGTAAGTTCAAGGAACGAAGCAATTGTCCGTTCGCGTCGGCAAAATGGAACTCTTGATTCTTTCTTACGATTTCTCGGTCGACTTCTTTAATCGCGGTTTCCAGCGAAGTGCGGTAGTTTTCCCCGCCAATGACGGTTCGTGTCCATGCGTTAAGCAGCTCGCGTTCCATATAATAGCTGCCCGGCACTTTGCCCACTTCCCGGAACCATTTCCATTGCTCCAGAATGGCTTGCAGGTCCTCTTCCTTCCAAGGCAGCTTGACGAACGCATCGACATTGGACGTGTACCAACGGAACGTTACGCCATTAAGCGTCTCCAAGTCCGTGCCGTACTGCTCCTGCACCTCTTCGGACATCCACCATTTCAGGAATTCCCAGCTTTCTTTCGGCTTCTTCGTATTTTGGAAGATGGCTGAAGCGAATTGATCGCCGCCATTGCCCCCCGTCCATCTGACAACGGATCCGTCCGGCTGCTTGACGCCGGGAATCGGCGCTACGCCCCAGACACCGTTCAGTTCGGGAGCGGCAACCGTCAATTGGAGATAGCCGTTCAGATCGGCAATCCCGATCGGATATGAGCCGTCGCGGAAATGCTGCACGAAGTTGTCGCTTTTCTGATCGATCCCGTATTTATTTTGCAGATCCGTCCATGCTTTGAACGCCTCGAAGCCTTTATCCGTATTGAGTCCTGTGCGCGAGCCGTCCTGCTTGAAGTATTCAAGCCCATGCATTTGCATGAAGATGCCGTGCTCGACCGGCGTGAAATTCATTCCGTTCTGCTGCAGCACCGGCAGCATCCGGTATACGTCATCCCAGGTGTCCGGGACGCTCAGTCCGAGGCTTTGCAAAATATCTTTCCTGTAGAACATCATGGAGAACGTCTGCGTTTCCGGCAAGCCATAGTAGCCCCCATTGTAGTAATAAGGCATCCATGCGCCAGGAGCGAATTGTTTGAACACTTCTTCGAAGTCCGGGAACTGTTTCAAATTGTAAGCTCCGTTCCGAATCGCATAGTCGAACGGCGTGTCGGCCGTCAGACCGATTCCGACGTCGGGAGCCATCCCTGCGGCATTCATCAGGAGAAGCAGCTTATCGTCCTTGAGCAGATTCACCTTCACCTTAATGCCCGTTTGCGGAGTAAACGATTCATTCGCCATGCTTTGCAGCAAATTGACATAATCGCGTCCGCGGTTCATCCATATATTAAGAACTTTATCATCCGTGTTCGTCGCGTTCTCTTGAGATCGGAACGAATTCAGGAAGTTAATGAGCGAGCCTTGAATCCGTTCCGTGAACGTCGCTTCCATCTTCGGTAACGGCTTGTTAGCCGGTACGATATAGAGACGGTCGAGCTGGAGCGGCTGAGAGCTCAGCTGTTTGACTAATTCGGCAAGCTTGCCCTGCATTTTGTTCATTCTGCCTGCATCATAAGGAATTTCGTCAGGGTACTTGAGCAGGGTTTCAATATCTTTGCCAACCGTAACCAAGCCTTGGGACAAGGCATCTGAACGGCCGTTGATGGCAATTAACTGCTCTCTCGTCGCCGCGAGGTTATCGTTCAGACTTTGCAGCTGTTCGACAAAGCCCGGCAAGTCCTTTTTCAAATCCCATGTCCGGTTCTTATCGTCTACGCCGCCCGTTAACGTGCGCAGATCGGCGGACAGCTTAACCAATGTCGCAATCGCCTTATCCATGTCCACCGCGGCAGCGGTGAGCGGCGCCTGCGTGACGCGCATCGAAATGGCGTTCGTGCCTTTCTGCAAATAGAACTCGAACGGCTCCCCTGCTTCGTTGGCCAGCGCTCTGCCCTTCCACCCCGTTGCGTATGGGAAGCGGTAAGCTTTCAGCTCGGAGAACGGCACTTTGCCGTTGATCATAATCGTCCGGAACGCAGAGCGGTTCGAGACAAAGGACTGCTGCTGGCGCAAGGCGATTTTGTAAAATCCGGCTTCAGGAACCTCGAAATTCCAACTTATTTCCTGATTTTTCGACGACCAATGCAAGCCATCGAGCGTATTATAGCTAATTTTGCCACGTACATACGGGCTGTTCGCAATATCGTTATCGAAAGCTAACGTAATGGAAGAATCGTTCTTCCAGGCGACCTGCTCCGCTTCGATCACAATCGGCTCGGCTTCAATGGCGGCAGCGTCCTTCGGCTGATCTTTGCGAACCGTTGCATAATCCGCAATGACGTCAGGCGCTTTGAACGTAATCGACTCGAGCGCCATCGGATCGCTTCCGGACAACCGGATCTTATGCTTCCCTGGCGTCAAATTCCAGAGCAGCGCATCGGCATAAGCACCGGACATATCGCGAAGCTCCCAGGTTTGCCACCCGGAGACATCCGTGGCGGCAGGGCGAATTTCATCGCCGTTGTCATCCCGGACAACCGGCATCTTATCCTTCCAATGGCGGTACAGCTCAAGTGATTTGGACTCCAGATAAGGCGCCGTTCCGTCCACGCTCAAGCTGAGCGCGATCGGTTTCCGGTCTCTCGTATCGACGAAAGGATGATAGGACAACTCGATGGCATACAAGCCGCCCTGCGTAACATCCAATTCGTATTCAACCCATTCGTCACTCTTGGCGCTCCATACCAGAACGCCGTTCTTACCCTTGTATGCCTCTACCGCCGTATTAGCGTTAGGGGATTTCGCCGATATACTTGCTCCGTTAATCGTTATCTTTCCCGTGTGGTTGACCGAAGCCCCGTTCTTCTTCCACCCCTCAAGCACTTCGGCATAGGCCGGCAGCAAATTTCGGGTGGACTGCGATCCCGCTTCCGTTTCGACAACCGGCGTACTTGCCTTAGGCAATGTGCCGCTGTCGATCGCGAAGGTCGATAGCCCTGGACCAGCTAGACACGCGATGGCTAACATCATCGACACCCATGTCCGTGTTCTTCGTAACGCTTTCAACTCCATCCCTCCCGCTGCTCTGCACTAGTACGACAGATTCTCAGTGGAATCTTTATCGAAGAACAGTGCTTTCTGCATATCTATCGTTAAAACGAGCTTCTCACCGTCTGTAAAATCATGATCGGACTGCGCTCTGGCAATGAGCAGTTTAGGACTGCCGATGTCCATATACAAATACATATCCGCTCCCATTAATTCATTCAGCTTCTGGATCCCGGTAATTTGCGAATGCGGATTGGCCTCGCGAACTGCAGGGTCCAGGTGAATATTCTCACAGCGAATCCCCAAGATGACGGTCCGTTCCACTTTCTTATGCTTTCTTAACATGTCTGCATGACGCGGTGGAATTCTCAAGTAATACCGGTTGGTGTGGAACTCAAGCGTCCCTTCGCTGCCTTCCAGCACTCTGCCTTCGATAAAATTGATCGGCGGAGAGCCGATGAAGCCGGCAACAAACATATTTCGCGGATTGTTATAGATCGTCTTAGGCGTATCCACCTGTTGAATGACGCCATCCTTCATGACGACAATACGGTGTCCCATCGTCATCGCTTCTACCTGATCATGCGTCACATAGACCATCGTTACGCCTAATTGCCTCTGCAGAGCGATGATTTCGGTCCGCATCTGGACTCTGAGCTTCGCGTCCAAGTTGGAGAGCGGTTCATCCATCAAGAAAACTTGCGGATTACGGACGATCGCCCGGCCAAGCGCGACACGCTGCCGCTGTCCGCCGGATAGCTGCCTTGGCTTACGGTCGAGGAAAGGCTCGATCTCCAATACGCGCGATGTGCTTTTGACCGCTTGATCGATCTCGTTCTTGGCCATCTTCCTGAGCCGCAAACCGAACGCAATGTTCTCGTACACGCTCATGTTCGGATACAGGGCATAGTTCTGGAATACCATAGCGATATCCCTATCCTTCGGCGGTAAATGGTTCACCAATTTATCTCCGATATAGAGCTCTCCCGAAGTGATATCCTCCAGGCCCGCGATCATGCGCAGCGTTGTCGATTTGCCGCAGCCGGAAGGCCCGACCATGACAATAAACTCGCCATCCTGAATCTCCAGATTGAAATCTTTTACCGCATATGCTCTCTCTTTACCGAAACGTTTCTCAACATGATTTAATAGAATTCGCCCCATTACTGTACCTCCTATAGGTCAGATCAACATACTATTGATAACGGTTTCAATACGCTTGGTTTTTATTATACACCCCTGCGTTGGACGCATTATAGGTGATGATTACTTAGTTATAGGGGGAATCCTGCTCTCAGGTCCCTGCGGCCGGGAACAGCCAAACAAAAAAAGCTGCTCCATATCAATGGCCAGCTCCATAAACTAACAAGAGATGTCGGTTTCGTCGAGTTCCTGAAAGTTTTGACGGTATTGTCTTGGCGTTACACCCGTTTTTTTGCGAAATAGAGCATGGAAAAATTTCATATCTTGGTATCCGACCTGATTGGCGATCTGATAGATCGGAATATCGGTGGATTTCAGCAGCTCACAGCATTTCTGTATCCTGACATTTTGCAAATACTGTGTAAACGATAAGCCCGTCGACTTCTTAAACAACCGCTGAAAGTGGCTGGCGCTCAAGAAAAAGTAATCGGCCACATCCTGGACGGTTAAGTTGTGCGTGTAGCGGGACTTGATGAAATGCACGACCTCATCGAACATCCGAACCGAGGCGGTCTCTGCCTCCTTAATCATTTCAAACCGCTGAAGCAGCACGAGCATTTGAATGAGCAGAGCGGTCAAAACCGTTTCGTAGCCCGGGCTTTTCTTCAAATATTCCCGGTACATGTTCTGAACGATTACGGAAAAAGTGTCGTGCTTATCCTGAAAATGCAGCCATCGCTGCGCGCAATTGGCCGGATCGTTTATGGCATGGTAGGTGATGGAATCTTGCTGAAGAAGTTCTTTCCATTTCACAAGCAGATCGATTCGGAAAATACAGTTGTAGATAACCAGCAACTTATCCTGCTTGGGGGATGACGGGCGAAATACGTGAGACGTACCGACCGGGATAATAAACAGATCGCCCTGCTTGACGAATATCACTTCATCATCGATGTAATGATAGCCGCATCCTTCGCCGACGAAGCTTATTTCAACGAAATCGTGCGTATGCTGCAGCGTTGTAAACGATTCCAATTCACGGTTCAAAAAAATGTCCAAGCCATTTTCAAAAAATGATTCACCGCTTAAATGATCGATTCTCCCAGTCATTTCGTCACCTTTTCTTACAAGTATTTGTGAACGGAAGCATGCATGCCTTTGCATCCTCAGCAAGATGAGATGACCGGGAACACGCTGCTCGCGCGTTCCCGGTTCCTGCTATGACAATCCCTCTTGAACCCAGTTCGATGGTACTCGGACGTATTTAATTCCTTTCCGCAAATAAGAAAAAGCGAGATGGATCTGTTGATCGCGCGTCGCGATGATCGATGGATAGGAATACCCGATTTCCGATTCTTTATATTCCAAATCCGCCATTTGAACATTTCGGAAATACGGCCACGTCTTGCCGTTGTCCTCCGAGATCGAAAGCGTGAGCGGCGTCCGGAGCGGTTTCTTCCGGAATTCGCCCTTGCGCTGCACCCACCGGAATTGATCCCGCTCCATCGTCGAATTGTTGTAGATGACAGCCAAGTTGCCGTTGTGCAGCTTCACGAGCTGTGTCGACGAATTATTGTTCGGCAGCTCGCTCTTAACCGGGACGGTCCAGTTCTTGCCGTCTTGCGAAACGCTCGTATAGATCCGGTCAGCCTGCCGGCTGCGGAACATCGCATACAGCGTGCCGTCGTCCAATTGGACAACGTTCATCTGGACGCGGTGCGTGCTGCCGGGCACCTCGTACTCCGTCCACGTCCTGCCTTCGTCGGAGGAAATCAGCACGACGCTGTAATGTCCTTCGAGCTTGCAATAATATGCCGGCAGCAGCCAGTCGCCGTTGTTCAGAACAACCGGAGGATGCCGCAGGAAGATTCCCAGTCCGTCTGCAAGCGTAGTTGTTTCGCCCCATGTCTCTCCCCGATCTTCGGAAAGTCTGTAGACAATTCGGGATGTTTTCTGGTTGTGCGGTTCATTGGACGTATGGAGCAGCCAAAGCTTCCCGTCCGGGGCTTGAAACAGCACCGGGTTCTGTTCGGAGCGCTCAGGATCCGCCGACAGCTGGATCGGCTCGGACCATTGCTGCGACCCGGCGGCCAGTCTCGACATGACGATGTTCGTATCCGGGTTGCCCTCCCCGCTGCCGGAGAACCAGACACAGAGCAAATCGCCATTATCCAGTTCAAGTAAATTAGCCGCATGATTGTCATTCGGATGGAAGGCCGGAATGTAGGCCTCCTGCATCGTTGTATCCGCAGTCCCTTCCAGAACCGCGCCATTGAATCTGCTCATGTTAAGATCGCCCCTTTCGTCCCCGTTAATTTCCTTATCGGAAGCTCGACTCGGCACAGCTTATCGTGTGCGAATACAAGCTCTCCGTCTACATACAGCCGGTACCCGTCCTTCAGATCAGGTATCTCCGCATGCACGCCAGGCTTCTTGTACGTAATGCGAAACTCCATTCCGGCCGCCTTCACGCGATCCAGACTGAAGTAGTCCAAGCCGGCATCCAGCGGATCCAAGATGACCGAATCCTTCTCGATCGTGAGTCCGGCCACATGGCTGATCACGAGATCGATATAGAACGAGTGATTATATTCCTGTTCATCGCTAAGCGGTTCGCCTGTTGCACTGTTGTAATGCTCAACAAGGCCGGGTTGGTTCAAATCTCTTTTCATAAAATGAAGGAAAGAATACTCACGCAGCGAGTGTGCGAAGAAGTCGTCATATTGATGATCTCTGCGCTTGCTCTCCTTGGCGAGTGCGTCGAGCGTGATCGAATTCGTATAGGGCCAGGTCGGACCGTCCCAGACGCAGCCGTTTCTTCCTTTCACATAATGCCCCATCCAGCCTCCCTCTTTGGAATAAGCCGGGCAATCGGCGGACACCGACGGAAACGGGCATTTCGTTCGGAATTCATCCTCGTTGAACAAGTGGCCGATCATACCGTTATAGGGCTCATCGATCATTTTCGCCCATGCCGGATAGAAGCCGACGATATTCTTCACGAACGCTTTCTCGTCCGTCTCGTGATGAAGATCATAGAAGAAGGCCGTCTCTTCATCCCACATTTTCTCAAGAATATCTTTCTTGATCGCTTCGGCTAACCGGCGGTAGCTGGCAGCCTGCGTATCACCGGCAATCTCGCACATATACGCTAATGCAAGCGTATTCAAGTAGTGATAAACCGTTCGATCCACTCTTTTCAGGTGTGTATAAGTTTGTTTATCTTTCGGATTCTTCGGGTAATTATGGAAATACCAGTAACTAGGCTGGTACTCTTTCCCCGTCCGTGTATGTTTATATTCGATCATCAAGTGATCGCTTTCGTTGCCGTGTACGCGAATCGCTTCCGAAATTTGACTTTTGAACGAAGGAAGCAACTTGACGATGAGATCCCGGTTGCGGTGCACCAGGTACAGCTGGTAAGCGGCCCAACAAGTAAAGTTAGCGAAAGCATGCATCACCGTATCCACAGTCAGACAACAGAATTGGCCGCCCTCCCCCGGCGATTCCGCCATGTTGCGCAAAGGGCCTTCCGCATAGGAGACATCCTGGTACCATCTCGCATCCATGATATGAAGCGGAACGGACAGATTGATGAGCTTGCTGAACTCCCAACCGCCTTTGCTGAAGGGTTCCTTGCTTTTCTTGTGGGACCTGCCTTCGTAGAATAGCGGGTACGTCAGGTTGCCGTACTTCGGATCGGCCAAATTGTGGCGCAGCAGGAACCAGCGGTAGAGCCATGTTTTGTCGAGCAGAGCGTCGCTGCTAGTGAAGGCCGGCGCATGATCGAACCATTCCTGGTATTCCTCGCACTGCTTTTCGACAATTTGATCGGCCGTCCAGCCGCACTCCGTGAACGCTGCCGCCCTAGCATGCAGCATGCTCATCTCGTCCTGGCCGGAGATGCCCAGCGCCGCCGCAATGATGAACGTAGCGGATTGTCCGGGCGCAAGGCGCATGCCATCTAACAATTCCGTGTCGCTGACCGAGATGGCGGCTGCGACGTCGAAGCTGTAATGCGGAATGGGATAGATGCCTTGCAAGCGCTTGCCATCGTGCAGCTCAAAGCCGTCCGCATACGTACGCAGCCGCAGGATGAGTTCCTCCGCACTGTGGTTCGTCCAGGTCTGACAGGAGACGGCGCAATCGTTCCAGGAAATAAACTTCCGCTCCTCCAGAGACATTCGGGTGCTCGTATAAGTCATGCGCAAGTAACTCGGATACCATTCCGTTTGGCACGGTTCATAACTGTTTGTTACATGATTATCGATTTGGAACAATATGGGAATATTAACTTTATGAATGAAATCGAATCGCCCGGAGAATCCAGGCACCGGATCTACATAATCGGCCCACAGCCTCGCCCCCGTTGAACCGAGCAGCAAAGCGCCCGGATGCGTGCGAAGCGTTTTCCGTCCTGCATATAGTCGTTGATTCAAATCGTTAGCAGTCAGAAAAATCCGCCCCTATCAAAATTAAAATATCTGTCGCTATTTTAACTTTCCTCTAACTATATAATAAAACGATAGTAGAATAGTAGTCCTAATATTCCCAGAATATAGGTCATTCCTGCTCAAAGTTCTAAGCTAACCCGTTGAAAGGCAATTCGCTCCCTTTTCCAGGTATAGGTAATATAAAGCTCTTGGCCTTTCGCTACGATCGCAGGGTACGAGTACTGTTTCTCGCCTTCATCCAATAACAGCTCCTGTTCCCAGGATAGACCGTTATCCCTAGATAACGCTAGAACAAGAGGGGTTCTCGGACCTTTATGTTTCCCCGGTTCAGGACGGGTAGGATTGTATACGAGCGCTAATGCCCCATATTCCAGCTTGACGAGATCGATTCCGCTATTGTTATTGGGCAGTTCTGTCGGATAAGCCGGACACCAGGTTTTCCCGCCATCCTGCGAATCGCTGCGGTATATCGCTCCTTCCGTGCTGCGGAGGAGCATGTGCACGACGCCCGGTTCGGATTCCCACAATGTCGGCTGAATGATGCCTTTGCCCGTCAATGCGCTGCGGTCGAGCGGAACCGTCTCGCTGCGCGTCCATGTCTCCCCGCCGTCATCGGATAGATCGACGAAGGCGTCCCAGGCCGGCTCCAACGACGCCGGAGCGGCAATCGTGCCGTCATGCAGCACGATCGGCTTGTTTTTGACCGGGCCTCGGCCCCCCCGATCCCCGGCGATGAGCGGCACCGGAGCCGTCCATGTGTAACCGTCATCCGAGGAGCGCATGACCATGGTCTCCCACTCCTCAATGGAGGTGCCGATTTTGTAATACAGGAACAGTTCGCCGTCCGGTCTGCGGAACAGCACCGGGTTCCAATGCGGTATATGGTCCTGATCGGCTACCTTGAGCGGCGCTGTCCATCCGGCGTCCGTTCTGCGCGATACCCAGATGGCAACATCGGGGGCCTTCTCCTTCGTTCCGCCGAACCATGCCGCCAGGACGTGTCCGTCAGGCAGCTTCTCCAGCGTCGAAGCATGACAGCTCAGGAAAGGTCTGTCATCCTCAAAAATATATTCCTTGATTACATCTCCGTAACTCATGTCGCATCGCTCCTTGGAACCAATTCGTAACGCTCGCCCTTGCCCGTTCCGAGCGCAACGACGCCCGGTCCGATGTCTGTAAGCGGAATATCGCGCCCGTTCTGCCGCACGCTTAACGGCTCCGCCGTACGCAGGCGAAGCTCCTTGCCGGCCGTTGATGTGATGCCTGCCCGCAGCAGCTTGCCGTTCTCCCACGCCAGATCGATCTCGAAGCCCCCGCGAGCCCGGAGCCCTTTCACCTCCCCTGACTTCCATTCTTCAGGAAGCGCAGGCAGAAATTGGACCTTACCGCCATGACTCTGCAGCAGCATCTCGGCAATTCCCGAAACGCCCCCCAAATTTCCGTCGATCTGGAAAATATTCAGCTTCACCTTGGGATGCCGGTGCGCATTCAGCATGTTCGGGTGCAGGCCCGCAAGCAGCTCGTTCGTGTACCGGGAAGCATGCCTCGCTTCTCCGAGCCGTGCCCACAGATTAATCATCCAGGCGCAGCTCCATCCCGTATGCGCTCCGCCGTTCTGCATGCGCCGCTCAAGCGATCTTCTGCACGCTTCGGCAAGCTCCGGCTGCTCTTCCCGCGTAATCTGGTCCAAAGGATGCAGAGCGACCAGGTGGGCGGTATGCCGGTGTCCCGGCTCGAACTCTTCGAAATCTTCGTTCCACTCCTGGAGCTGTCCATACTTCCCGATACGGTACGGCGGCAGCTTCAGAAGCGCTTGCTCCAGCCGACTGGCGAAGGCATCATCCGTATCCCGGACGATCCGGCTTGCTTCCAGGCAATGACCGAATAAATCTCTCAAGAGCGCCACATCCATCGTCGTTCCCTGCGTTACACTGCTTCGCTGTCCGTCAGGCGTTACGAAGAAGTTCTCCGGCGATGTGGAAGGACAGGTCGTCAAGCTGCCGTCAGGCCTTTCAACTAACCAGTCCAGGCCGAACAGGGCCGCTTCCTTCAGCACCGGGTAAGCTTGAGCCAGGAACTCTTCGTCCTGACTATAGGCATAATGCTCCCATAGATGCTGGCACAGCCAAGCCCCGCCCATCGGCCAGAACGCCCAGCTGGGCGATCCGCCGACAGGGGTCGCCGTCCGCCACAGATCGATATTGTGATGGGCCGTCCAGCCCCTGCAGCCATAATTGACTTCCGCCGCTTTGCGTCCGGTATGCCGGAGATCGCGCAGCAAGTCGAACACCGGCAGATGGCATTCCGCCAGATTGGTCACTTCCGCAGGCCAATAGTTCATCTCAATATTGATGTTCGTCGTCCAGCTGCTGCACCACGGAGGACGTATGCTCTCGTTCCAGATGCCTTGCAAGTTGGCCGGCTGCGTGCCGGGACGAGAGGAAGCGAGCAGCAAATAGCGTCCGTATTGAAAGAACAGGGCGGCCAGCCCCGGGTCTTCCGTACCGCTTCGCACCGCTTGAATCCGCACATCTGTCGGCAGTTCGCTGCGATCCGGTCCGTCAAGCTTCAAGCTCACCTTGCCGAATTGCGCTGCATGGTCGGCCAGGTGGCGTTCTTTCAGCCTCTCGTAACCGAGCGATGCCGCATGCGCGAGCCTTGCTTCGCTCGCTTCGGCCGGCTTATCGCCCGCTCCCGCCGGATCCTGATCGAAGCCGCAGAAGCCGGTTTCGGCGGCCAACAGCAGCGTGACGGTCCCGGCGCCGATCACTCGGATCCGCCCGCCGCTTACCTCCACCCTGCCTTTATCAGTCAGCGCCAGCAAGCGAATGGCGAATGGGATGCCCCTCCCTTCCTCATACAGGACGGGATCGGCCGACTTGATCGTGTTAGGCATAATTTGCACGGGACTGCGACCGGTGAGCATCACCTGATTGGCCGACACTTTGCGCACCTGGTATTGCAGCGGGCTGCCGAGCACGGCCGTTAATCCGAGCGTACGCTCGCCATGCAGACGAATTGCCATCACTTGGTCAACCGCCGACACGAACAGCTCTCTGGTATGTACGGCGCTCTGCTGCACATACCGCACTCGTGCGATCCCTTCGGCCAAATCCAGCTCCCTGCGGTAATCCGAAATTCCGGCGCCGCCCGCCTCGTCGTGAATGATGTCCAGATCGCCGAGCGGCACATAAGATTCGATCTCGGGACCTTGCATATGGCGCTCGATGATTTCCTCCGCCTCGGCATGCTTGCCCGCGAAGATCAGCTCCCGCACGAAATCCAGATGCTTCGCCGCCTCCGGGTTCGCCGTTTCCCGCGGTTGCCCCGACCACAGCGTATCCTCGTTCAGCTGGATGCGCTCCCTGTCCGTACCGCCATAGACCATCCCGCCGATCCGGCCGTTGCCGACGGGGAGCGCTTCGAACCAGTTTCCGGCTGGTTGCGCATACCATAAAGTCGTATCTGTATCCGACATCCGATTCCCCCCACCTTTATTCGTACAGCCAATCCAATGTGTCGACACCGTCGTTCTTATGCTCCACGTCGCGCACGCGCATCTCCTGGTCGGCCGGGACAACGCCCAAGATCAAGAAGGCACCCTTGCCGAAGTCGAGCACATGACGTCCCGCTTCATATAGAAAAGCGTGCATATTCACAGAAGGATAAGCGTATAAACGCAGACCTTTGCGCAATACCGGCGCATATCCGCCCCTGTCGTCCGCATGCGTATTTTCCTCCAGACTCGGCACTTGCAGCCACTGCTCATCCTTGTTGTTGAAGTACCCCACCAGCACTTTCGACGGCTGCTGCAGCTCGATTTCGACGGCCAGCCCTTGAAGGCCCGCCTGTCTCTGGCTGAAGCGAATGCCGCTCAATCCGTTCAGCTCCTCCGCAATGCCCACAATTTGAATGTCGCCATCCGTGAATACTTCCGCCCCTTTCTCCACGCGGTACACCTCGGCATGGTCGGATAGCAGCTTAAATGGCGCTTCGTCGTAACGCACGATCGGTGCCTTGAGATTTCTGAGCGCCGCAGGCAGCGATCCGGCCTTCAGCTCCTGCAGATGCGTGCGGAATGCGTTCAGTTCGGCTTCGTACAAGGGCAAGCAGGCGGTCCAGTGACGATAATCCATACCACCGCGAATCGGCACCTTCCGCTGCGGCGTCTGCATGCTGTTGGCGAACAAATACGTTTGTTCCGTCAGCGCCGTGAGCTTCTTGTAGCTGTCCAAGCTCCCCTCCAGCTCTGCAGCCGCTTCTTCCAGCAAGTCGAGACGCTGATGATATTCCCCTTTGACCGTATGCTTGTAGGTCAAAATACGAATCGCCGCCTCTACTTTATGCGCATACGCTTGCACCATATGGTGAATTGCGGCGATATCGCCGGCCAGCCGCTCGTATTCGTCCTCGTTGTGGGCGACGAAGCTGCGTGCACGTTCAATCGCCTCCAGCGCTTCCTGCGCATGCCGCTGAGCATCCCCGATAATATCCGCCGGCGTCTCTCCGACATGAGGCTGCCCGCTCAGCTCTTTGACCACATAGTCCTCCAGCCGTTCGCCTTGCGGCGACTGGGATTCCCACAGATCCGGCCAAGGCATATGGCGTTCCGGATTGGTGAGCTGGCTCATCGTCATCCCGAGGCTCATCGTCTGGCGGTTGCCTTCGGTAATGCCGAATCGGCGCAGCAGCTTCGGCGCGCATTCCCCGGATGCTTCATACGCATCCAGAATCGCTTCGCCGGCCTCCCGGCTGCCGTACCGGCTGCCGAGCGTCTCGATCCAATAGTGGCGTTCGGCTTCCGGGTCGCGGTCCGGGTTCCATGCATACCGGAACCATGACGCGAACCAAATCCAATCGCGATCCAGCTGCCGCAGACGCTTCTCCGCCCGGTCCGGCGCATAGGGCCAATCCCAGAAAAACAAAGGATACAGATGCAATCCGTTCGCTTTCAGCCGGTATTTGGCGGCTTGCATACATTTCTGGATAAACGAAGGAGCGCCGTAGCGGAACGGCTCCAAATTCGCCAAGATGTGCACGTTCACAATATGAATGGTCTGTAAGGAACCGAGCCGGTTATGCGTCTCCTGCCATTTACCCCGCGGGGTATAGGTCGTGAGGGATTCTCCGTTATACTTGGCCTCCGTATACAAGTTCGGATACAAAGGCAGGGCTGCCTCGATCACCTTCTGCGGCTCGATGGCATGCGAACGCAGAATAATCGGAGGTTTCTCCTTCACGTTCGAGTTTTTCAAGCCTTCGAGAAGGCCGGCGAGAATCGTTTCATTGAACCATTCCACACCGTAAATTTGTCCTTGGAGTGCCTCGCCCAGACAGACCATAAGTCCGGCATTAGGAAACGACTGCACGAAAGCCGTGATCGACTTCTTATAGTAATCGCTCGTCAATGGCAGCGGTTTCGGCTGATGCAGCTTCAGACCGTGTTTCTCCGCGAATGGCAGAGGGATATGAATATTGTAAAACTTGAGAACGACCCAAATGCCGCGCCGATCCGCCTCCTCGGTAAGCCAGCGGAATGTCTCGGCATTCAGCGCCAACTCCTCGTCCGTCACTTCTTGCGCTTCCGGGTAATCCGCCAGCTTCACCAAGGAAGAGAACGGATGTCCGGACCAGATGTAAACGACGTTGCACCGCTCCTGGACCATCATATCCAGGAAGTCGAGCCACAGGTCGCGGTCGTAAAACCAAGGAAACCGTTCCGGTGTAATCGGATACTCATACGTCTGGCGCGGAGGCTCGACAGTCGTCTTCTGCAAGCCGATCGCGGGC
This sequence comes from Paenibacillus sp. MAHUQ-63, assembly GCF_028765165.1. Taxonomy (GTDB): domain Bacteria; phylum Bacillota; class Bacilli; order Paenibacillales; family NBRC-103111; genus Paenibacillus_E. The sequence continues at coordinate 677,647 of NZ_JARADB010000003.1, forward strand.
CCCCGCAAGGCAAAGCGCGGACCGTCGCCGTAGGCGATGTCGCTTGGCAGCTTCTGAGCGTCGCGAATGCGGCGCGCAAGCTCCATGCAGCCGTACAGTACGCCCGAATCGCTTCCGCCGGAGATCACGGTCAGACTCCCCGGACAAGTGGCCAAATAGAAACCTTCACCTTCCGGAGCCGTCGTGTGATACAAGAGCACGTCCCGCTGCTCTAACTGCTGCACCAATTCGGCTTCCTGCCGGTTGCCGATATATATTTTCAAACCCGGATGAGCCCGGTAGCTGTCCCATGTCCAAGACGTGTCCGCTTCATGCACGGTATAACCGCAGTCCTGAAGCGCCATTCTCAACTGGCTGATGCCGAATGCCACCCGTGGTGCGGCGTTTCGTTCATATCCTAGCGTAATAGACTTCATCGTTGTCCTGGCCCGCCTTTCATAAATAGTTCAATGACCGGCACGGCCACGTTCGGCCTCTTCACAGGCAGTGACAGAACTAACGTCGACTCGTCCCTGCCTTCTTTGAAAGCGCCGTTGTCGATGCCGCTCTCTACCTGCCCCTGCTTGAACCGGATCTCGGATGCATCGTTCAGCAGCTGCGCATATTCCACTTGGCCGGCCAAGCCGTAAAGGTGAATGCTCTTGAACGGCCAGCTGTATACATGCACATACATGCGGTTCGTCTCCGGATTATAGGTCAGCCGGCAATCCTGCGGACACTGAATCGCTTCCGGCGCCTGCGTGCACCCATAGATCGAGCGGCTGTGACGCTTCATCCATTCGCCGATCCCTTTCAGTCGGTCGATCGAGCGCTCGTCGAATTCGCCCCTTCCGGTCGGCCCAACATTCAGCAGCAGATTGCCTCCCTTGCTGACGACATCGATCAGCATTTTGACCAGCATATCCACGCTCTTCCAAGATTCTTCGTCACGGTAGTAGCCCCAGGAACCGCTGAACGTATGCGGTGTCTCCCACACGACCCGCTTCCCGTTCACCTGCACCCACTTGGTCGGCAAATACTGCTCCGGCGTCGTAATATCGCCGCCGATCTGCAGCCGGTCGTTCAGCAAAATGTTTGGCTGCAGCGAGCGTATCATCTTGATTAACTCCGTACTGCCCCAGTCCTCTTTGCCTTTCCCTGGCAGCCCGTTCTCTGCTGGGAACGAAAAATCATAGAACAATAAGTCCACGTCGCCGTACTCCGTTAACAATTCCCTCGTTTGCCCGAACAAATATTCCCGGTAAAGCGAGAAGTCCTTCTTAGCGCTTTCTGCAATCGCTTCCTCATCAAATCGCAACGGATGCTTCGTGTCGACAGTATAGTGCGGATGATGCCAATCGATCAGCGAATGATAAAAGCCTACCTTCATCCCTCTGTTACGGAACGCTTCCGCCAATGGCCGGATAAGATCTTTGCCGGCCGGCGTGTTCGGCGCTTTGTAATCGGTCAGCTTCGTGTCCCATAAACAGAAGCCTTCATGGTGCTTGGTCGTAGCCACCGCATACTTCATGCCCGCATCGCAGGCCAGCTGCGCCCATAGCTCAGGATCGTACAAGTCCGGGTCGAACTTGTCGAAATATTTGTTGCGGTATTTCTCACCGCTCAATCTCTCCCGCGACTGCAGCCATTCATGCCTCGCAGCCAGCGAGTACAGACCCCAGTGAATGAAGAGACCGAACCTGTCGTGTGTAAACCATTCGCTGTCCCCGGTTGTTCGCTCTATCTCGTAAGTCATTTGTTCCCCTCCTAGTTCAACTGTTCAAAATGACAATGCATGGCAGTTACTTGGTATTAAGCTCATGATCAGTCTACAAGAAAGCCGGCAGACCATTATAGGCTGAATTTATCATATATATAGGTGGCGCGATTCACGTATAAAAGTTAAAAAGCAGCCTGCCTTGTCTCAGGGCGGCGCTCGTAAGGCAGAGTTCTTCTCCCTGCGAGGCTGGTTAACACCGATCGCCGGCAATGGGAAAAGCCCCTTTCCCTTGTACGGGACGGGGCATTCACGATCGTCGTTGTGAAAGCACGCCTAACGGACACCGGCGGCCTTATTCGCCGGTTGCGAGGCTGCCTCTTGTCCGGAAGGAACAAATAGCGGCGCTGGTGTCCTTTAGAAGTGCGCGAGACTCGCACGCACGAGCAAGCTCCGGCTAACGCCGCTCCACGGCCTTCAACCAGGTCGTGGCCATCAGCATGTCGCCGAGCGAATTCATATGCACGCCATCGGTCGTCAGATCCTGGCCGGTCTCCCGGTTGAGGAAATCGATGAACGCATGATGCGTAGGAACGAGTACGGCATCGTATTCCTCCGCCAGCCTGTTGACCACGTCCACATAGGGTGCCAGCAACCGGTTGCCCGTGGCATCGGAATACTCTTTGATAACCGTAGGCTGCATAAGAATGAGCCGGCAATTCGGCAGGAGCTTCGTCTGCTCCAGCAGGTTGCGGTACACCTCTTCGAACTTGTCGGGATACACCTGCTCGATCCCTGGGGAATCCAATTGGCGCCATACGTCATTAATGCCGATGGAGATAGACAGCCACTGCGGTTTGTGATCCAGCACATCCAGCGTCCATCTCTTCTCCAGATCGGTCACCCGGTTGCCGGAAACGCCTTCGTTAATCATTTTCAACGCGAGATGCGGGTAAACCGCCGTAAGATAATCGTGAATAAGCCGAACATAGCCCGATCCCAGCTTCAACGGGTCTTTCTTTCTCCCTTTATCCGTAATGCTGTCACCGATAAATACGATTCTGTCCTTTGGTTGGAACGGCACAGATTTGCCCCCTCTTTCTGATCAATTAGGAAAGCTGCTTCTTTACGAGTTCATAGAGCGCATCCAGCTGCTCCACTTCCAGCTTATGATTGTCCCGGAAAGCGCCTGCATCTTTGGAGCGCGTATAGAGCGAGAACGGCAGGCCTCTTTTCCCGAGATGGTATTTGGCGTTAACGGGATACATCTGCAGCTCTACAAGCGATGCGGCTCCTACGAACGACTGCAGCATGTCCGCCGCTTGCGGTTCCTCCCGCCACTTCTCGGTCAGACGCACATACAAGTCGGGATGGAAATTCGCCATCACCCCGCTGAATCCTGCCGCCCCCAAACGCAGCGAGGCCAGCAGAGTTGCAGAATTCGCATTGTAGAGCTTCAGCGGCGTCCCTGCTACCGCTTGGAGCTTGGCGGCAATTTGCTGCAAATCGCAGCTCGTATCCTTAAGAAAGGCGAATCTCCCGGTCTCCGCGCATTGCTTGAGAAGCTGCGGGCTGAGCAGCCTTTTGTACGGATACGGACATTCGTAAATCCCCATCGGCACGTCAGGCACCCGGTCAATCAGCTTCAGAACGCGGTCGAACCATACGCTGTCGGATTCGTCCGAAGCCGCCAAGCGATTGCTTACGAGCACGACGGCCTTGACTCCCGTACCTGCGATCTGCTGCAGCTCCTCCGCTTGCGCGTCGAAGCCGTCGGATACATGCCCCGACGCGATGACCGGTACCCGGCCTGCCGCTTGATCAACGACGAACCGGGCAATGCCGACTCGTTCCTCCAACGTCAAATAAAACATCTCGCTGGACTGACATACGGCGAAGAGTCCGTGCACACCTTGGCCGATATACCACTCGATCAACTGCTCCAATGCCCGGTAATCCACTTGACCGGCATCGGTGAATGGCGTCACCATCGTTGGCCATACGCCATTTGGAATATTCGCAACCATGCTCTTAACCTCACTCCTTATGTAATATCGGCTTGCTCTAAATAACGGTCAATCACGATTCTAAGCTGCTCTTTGGCCGCCGCATTCAGCGGTTGTACCGGCAAGCGCGACAATCCGGCCGGCAAGCCGATCATGCACATCGCTTCCTTCAGCACGGACGGCAGCGTCCCCAGCGCAAACGCGCTCCGCAGCGCGCGGAGCTTCCGCTGCTGCAGCTCCGCTTCATCCAGCTTCCCCTGCTGCCAATTCGTATAAATCGATTTCACGACTTCCGGAAAAACGTTGGCCGTTGCCGCAATTGCCCCATGGCCGCCCGCCATCAGCGTCGGCAATATGAGCGAATCCGTACCTGCCAGCACGGCGAAGTCCGGACCGGATAGCTCGATATATTGCAAAATCGTATCGAAGCTGCCGCTGCTGTCTTTTATCCCGACGATATTCGGCACTCGGCTCAGTTCTTTCACCGTCTGCGGCTGAAGCGAATTGCCGGTCCTTGCCGGTATGTTGTATAGCAGAACGGGGAGGCTGCACGCGTCTGCGACGGTTCGGAAATGGCCCGCCAGCTCCGCTTGCGTATACGACAGAAAATACGGCGTGATGACCGATAAAGCATCAACCCCCATACGTTCGAGCCGTACGGCCAATTCGGCCGTTTCCTTCGTGCTTGCGCAGCCTGCGCCGACATACACCGGCAGTCTTCCTTGGGCTTCCTCCATGACAATCTCGGCAACCCGCAGCTTCTCCTCAAAAGTCAACGAGAAAAACTCGCCGTTCGTCCCCAAGCAAAATAATCCGTCCACATTCGCGCCGATCAGCCTGCGGGTCAGCTGCCGCAATGCCAGCTCGTCGATTTCGTAATGCTGGTCAAAGGGGGTGACCATGGCGGGAATGATGCCTGACGGTTGCAGCATAGGTTTCATATTCATTCTCCTTCTCTGTGGAATGCAATCCTTCACGAGGTTACGGCAGCAGCCTGCGGTAAACCGCCTCGATATCCGCGATGCCCATCGGTTTCGGATTGTTATGCATAAGCCTTGTGACCTTGGAAGCGGCAATCGCTAATTCCTCAACGTCTTCGCCGGTAACGCCGAATTCGCGTAAATTTTGCGGGATGCGCATGCGGGACGTCCATTCGAAAATACGCCGGATGACCGCCTCGGCAGCGGAACTTCCTCCTTCGGTCCCGGCCTGCAGCCCCATCGCGAAGGCGACGCTGCCCAGCCGGTCATAGATGGCGTCCATATTGAAAGTCATCACGTGCGGCAGCAGCATGGAATTCGCGACGCCATGCGTAATGTGGAACTTGCCGCCGAGCGGATAAGCGAGCGCATGAACCGCCGCGGTTCCTGCCGCAGTAAGCGCCATGCCTCCGTACATGGAACCGAGCAGCATGCTTTCTCTCGCTTTCAGATTCGCTCCGTCCTCGTAAGCAGGCAGCAAGCTGCCTGCAATCAAGCGAATCGATTCCAGCGCGAACATATCGCTGATGGCATTGGCTTTGATCGAAATGTACGATTCCAAAGCATGTGTAAACGCATCCATTCCAGTTGCGGCCGTAATGGCGGGCGGCAAGCTTACCGTCAATTCCGGATCGAGAATGACCATCATCGGGAGCAGGTGCCTGCTAATGATGCCTACCTTCAACTCCTCTTCGGGAATCGTAACAATCGCATTCGGCGTCACTTCCGAGCCTGTGCCCGACGTGGTCGGAATCAATACGGTCGGAATACCGGGTCTTGCTACCCGGTCCGTGCCGATCAAATTCATGACATCTACGGGATCCGTCGCCAAGACGGAAAACAGCTTGGTTGCGTCAAGCACGCTTCCGCCGCCGATTCCGATCAATAGATCGACGGGCTCCGCGTTAATCGCTGCGAATACGTCCTGAATATTCGCAACCGTCGGCTCCGGCTTCACGTCGGTCACGACCCTGCTGGAAATTCCGGCCTGCGCCAGCTCGCCGGTGATCCGCTCAATGACCCCTATCGCTCTCATCGATGGTTGCGATACGATCACCGCGTGCTTGAAATTCCCTCTCAACTTCAGACTGGGAACCAGTTGGGACAGCGACTGATTCCCCGCTATGATATGGCCTGCCGTTTGGAACATAAACGGAACAAAACCCAGATTCTCCTTCACTTCAGCTCCGCCTTTCTTGCAGAATGGCCTGATTTTCCCCCTCATCCTACGCCGGCGGCTTCCCGCTGTCAATGCGGATGAAGCCTGAAGATCGCTTTGACCTATATATCGGATACAATCCCCCACACAGCGAGTAAGCGCTTAATTGTAATCTGAATACAATGTTATTTTTGTGTTCTCACAACTCATGAAGAGGAGCGTAACGCCTTGAACATTACCCCTTATCTCACTCCATATAAATTAGGCCGCCCCGTTCTCACCGGTTCCGGAGTGTCCGGGAACTTCGACGAGCGCGCGGTCGATTGCCCGTTCGTTTTTCAACATAACGGCATGTTCTACATGATGCATGTAGGTTTCGACGGCATCGGATACCAAACCGCACTGGCGGTTAGCCATGACCTCATGAACTGGGAGCATCATGGCGTCATTCTGGAGCGCAACGGCGCTAAAGCCTGGGATTCCGTCAGCATTGCAGGTACGTGGATCCTAAAAGAAAACCGCCTCGACGCTCCGCCTGTACTGAAAAAGTGGCAGAACAAATACTGGCTCGTCTATCACGCATATCCGGGCGAAGGCTATGAGGAAGGTTCCGCCAAGATCGGTCTTGCCTGGACGGAAGATGAACAGCTGCTGGCGTGGCACCGGCTGCCCGACCCCATCCTGACGCCGGAGGAAGGCGCCGATTGGGAGCAAGGCGGTCTGTACAAAGAGTGCCTCGTCGAGCACGGAGGCAAGTTCTATTTGTTTTACAACGCCAAAAACACGAATAAAGGACGCTGGATCGAACAGACGGGCGTCGCCTTCTCGACGGATCTGGTGAATTGGACCCGGTATGAGCAGAATCCGGTTCTGCAGGTGACGCCGGATGGGTGGGATTCCGGCTTTGCCAGTGATCCTTGCGTGCTGTATGACCAGGACCGTAATCAATGGGTTATGTATTACTTCGGGTATAACTACAAGCAAGCTCAAGAAGGAATCGCTCTCTCCCCTGATTTGCTGCATTGGGAGAAACATCCCGAACCGATCATTCGGGTCGGCGAAGAAGACAGCATCGACGCTATTTTCGCCCATAAGCCCTCCGTTATTACGCACCAAGGCGTGCTTTATCATTTCTATTGCTCTTGCAGGCGGTACCGGGAAGGCGATCCAGCCAAAAACTTCGGCAAAGAGTTCCGAACAATCACATTCGCAGCGTCACATCCGGTGGCAGCGCAAACTTGATGACAAAGGAGTCCAGATCGATGCACGTCGATGAAATGTTTGTTGAAAGCATGCGCACTCCGCTCGGAATCGACGTCCGCCAGCCGGCTTTCAGCTGGAGCTTCGGCGCTGCACAGCAGCGGGCTCAGCTGCAGACGGCCTACCGGATACTCGTCGCCGACGGTGAGGATAAGTTACGGCAAGGCCAAGGCTTGCTTTGGGATAGCGGCAAATGCTCCAGCCGCAACAACGCGCACGTTCCCTACCAAGGTCCCCCGCTTCAGTCAAGGCTTCGGTATTATTGGCAAGTGCAGGTTTGGGACCGCCAAGGGCAAATGACCGAGAGCGCTGTCTCTTGGTGGGAGATGGGACTGCTGGATGAGAAGGATTGGGGCGCTCGATGGATTGCCGCATATGAATCCGAGCCGGACGGCAAGCCTGCTCTCCCGTTATTCAGACGCGAATTTCACCTCGACAAGCCGGTTTCGAGCGCGAGAGTTTACATCTGCGGATTAGGCCAGTACGAGCTGCGTTTAAATGCGCGGAAAGTCGGCGATCGCGTGCTGGAGCCAGGATGGACAAACTATGACAAGACTTGTCTCTACTGCGTCTATGATGTGACGGAGGAGCTGTCGGAGGGCGGTAACGCGATCGGTGTCATGCTGGGGAACGGCTTTTTCAATGTGACCGGCGGGCGTTACAGTAAATTCAAACGGTCATTCGGTACGCCGAGATGTCTGGTTCAATTGGAAATCACACATACGGACGGCACCCTGACGCAAATTGTCAGTGACAGTGGGTGGAGCGCCGCCCCCGGGCCGATTACGTTCTCCTGTATATACGGAGGGGAAGACTATGATGCGCGCCGGACGCCAAAAGGCTGGGACCGGTATGAAGGAGCAGCCGGCGATGCCTGGAGGCCCGCCCGGGAGGTTAATGCCCCTGCCGGACAGCTGAAGGCTCAAGCGTTCCCGCCGCTCCAAGTGAAGGAAACGTTGCGTCCCGTCCAGATATCGGAACCGGCTCCCGGCGTGTTTGTGGCCGATTTCGGGCAGAACTTCTCCGGCTGGGTGCAAATTCGCGTCAAAGGTCCCGAAGGCGCACCGATCGCCATGTCACCGGCCGAACTGCTGAAGGAAAGCGGCACAGTGAACCAGAAGTGGACGGGATCCCCCACCAAATTCACTTATGTACTGAACGGGAACCGGGAAGACGAAGTCTGGTCGCCACGATTCAGTTACACCGGCTTCCGCTATTTGCAGATCGAGGGCGCCGTGCCTGCGGATAAAGCCGTTGACGGCCAAGACGTTCCCGTCCTTCTCGCGATCGAAGGGCAGATGATTTATCCGGATATGCCGATTCACGGACATTTCGCTTGCTCGCACCCTCTTTTGAACCGCACGCATGAAATCATCAATCGGGCTATGCTCAGTAATATGAAGAGCATTTTTACGGATTGTCCGCACCGGGAGAAGCTGGGCTGGCTGGAGCAAGTGCATTTAATGGGCCCTTCCCTAGCCTATAACTATGACGTCGAACGGCTGCTAGTCAAAACGATGGAGGATATCCGGGATGCGCAGCTTCCAAACGGGATGGTGCCGACGACCGCACCGGAATATGTCGTTTTCTCGGAGCAGTGGCGGTGTTTCCGGGACTCTGTTTCATGGGGCGCAGCTTACATTCTCACCGGCTGGAACTTGCTGCATCTCTACGGCAACCGCCGGGTATTGATCGAGCATTATGAAACGATGAAAGCCTATATCGAGTATGTGAAAGCCAATTCCGACGAATTGATTGTCCGGGAAGGCCTTGGCGATTGGTACGATGCCGGGAGCAATCCGCCCGGTTTCGTGCAGAATACGCCGGTCGCGCATACGGAAACCGCGATGTTCTACCATATCGCCGATGTGTTCGCGCAAATCGCCGCACTTTTGCATCAAGACGATGATGCAGCCGCTTATGCGAAGCTTCGCGAGAAGATCAAGAGGGCTTTCAACGCCGCATTCTGGGATTGCGAGAAAGAACAGTATGCGTCAGGCAGCCAAAGCTCCAATGCCATGCCGCTTGTGTTGGGTTTGACAGACCCTTCTTCTAGAGAAAAGGTGCTTTCTCATATCATCGAAGACATCGAACGGCACGGCTATCATACGACGGCAGGCGATGTCGGCCATCGATCCGTACTGCTTGCCCTCGCTGAATACGGACGTTCGGACATCGTCTACGCGATGAGCCGCCAAACCGATCACCCGAGCTATGGCTATCAGATCGTCCACGGCGCAACGACATTGACTGAAGCTTGGGACGGACCGACCGTCGGCAAGTCGCAGAACCATTTCATGCTGGGGCATGTGGAGGAATGGTTCTTTCGGGATTTGGCGGGCATCCGGTACCGGATTGATCCTGTCGACGAGAGCTGCAAGCTTGTCGTCAAGCCGGCGATCGTAAACGGCTTGGATGAAGCTTCTGCAGACTGCAGGCTGCCTGCCGGACAAGCGAAGGTCGCTTGGAAACGCCATGAACACGGTCGCCTGACGCTCGACATCACCGTTCCCGTGAACTGTACGGCGGAAATTTATGTGCCGTCCGAGTCATTGGATACCGTATTGGAAAGCGGCAGACCGATTAAAGAAGTGGCATCCGTTCAAGTTCTCCGGACGGAAAACCGCCATTATATTGTTATTGAGGCAGGCTCGGGCAGCTACCGGTTTGAGAGCCGACAATGCCGAGCCTGAAATTTGGACCAAGAGGTGCCGCCATGATCGATCGAAAATCTTTAGTTCAACGCCACAATCCGGTTATTACCGAATTCGATAAATTCAGTTCCCTCTCCGTCGGCAACGGGAATTACGCTTTCACGGTTGATGCGACCGGTCTGCAAACCTTCCCTTCGCTATACAAAGACGGGGGCGTGCCGCTCGGCAATTTCTCCAACTGGGCGTGGCACACGCATCCGAATCCGGAAGGCTATCGCGCGGACAAATTCCCGCTCACCTATTACCCCACCTTCGGTGGGAGAAGCGTCGGATTCCCGTATATGCCGCCCGGACAAATTACCGAAGAATACAAATGGCTGAAGTTCAATCCGCACAAGCTGCATCTCGGTATCGTTTCGTTCCGACTTCTGCTGCCTTCCGGCGAGGAAGCCTCCGCCGAGGACTTGAAGGACACCCGGCAGGTGCTCGATCTGTGGAGCGGCCGAATCGACAGCCAATTCGCGCTGAACGGGCATACCGCAAGCATAACCACCTGCTGTCATCCGGACCAGGATTTGATTGCCGTGCGCATTCGATCCGGATTGATTCGGCATGGGTGTCTGCAGCTCGCTTTTCATTTCCCTTACGGTACTTGGAAATTCGCCGGTACCGATTGGGACAAATCCAGCCGGCATGAGACGGATTTCGTCATGCGCAGCGGCAATGCCGTGCAGATCGACCGGAAGCTGGATGAGGATTCCTATGCCGTATCGGCAGCCTGGTCGAACGGAACTTTGGCTCGCAGTGAGCAGGATAGCCACCTGCTGCTTCTGACCCCTTCGCCGGATTCCGAGGAGTTCGAGGTGCGGTTTCGGTTCACTCCGGCGACCGATGAGTCGGAGCTGCCGTCCGTCCTCTCTACGCTAAACAGCGCCGAGGCGCATTGGCGAAGCTTCTGGACCTCCGGCGGCGCGATAGATCTCTCCGGCAGCCAAGACCCGCGGGCGCACGAGTTGGAGCGAAGAATCGTGCTATCACAGTATTTGACGGCGATTCAGTCCTCCGGCACGCTTCCGCCAGCGGAATCCGGGCTCACCCATAATAGCTGGGCAGGGAAATTCCATCTGGAGATGCACTGGTGGCACTCCGTTCACTTCGCACTCTGGAACCGGCCCGACTCCTTGGCGAACAGTCTGGAATGGTATGAGAGCATTCTGGGCGCAGCCCGCGCGCTCGCTGCCTCGCAAGGCTACGAAGGCGCAAGATGGCCGAAATGCGTCGCTCCCGACGGTGTGGGCGGCCCTTGCTATATCGAGCCATTCCTGATTTGGCAGCAGCCTCACCCGATTTATTATGCGCAGCTGCTGTATACCATTCATCCCAGCCGGGACACCCTGGAGAAATATGCCGAGATTGTCTTCGAAAGCGCGGCATTCATGGCTTCCTTCGCCGAATGGGACAGCGAGCGTGAGCGTTATGTGTTAGGCCCTCCTGTGGCGCCGGCCCAAGAAATATTCGATCACGCTGTGACGATGAACCCGACCTTCGAGCTGTCGTACTGGGCGTTCGGGTTATCGACGGCGCTTGCTTGGAAGGATAAGCTCGGACTCCCGAGGGTTGAGAAATGGGAGCACGTATTAACCCACTTGTCCGAGCTGCCCGTCACGGACGGTCTGTACGTGTCCGCCGAAACAGCTCCCGACACGTTCACCAATGGGAGCGGAACGAAAGACCACCCGACGATGCTGGCACCGCTCGGCATTCTTCCGGGCTGCATGGTGGATCGCGAGACGATGCTGAGAACGCTACACGAAGTCGTTCGAGCGTGGGATTGGGATGCCACCTGGGGGTGGGACTATCCGCTGGTGGCGATGACGGCGGCCCGGCTCGGCGAAGGCCGGCTGGCCATCGACATGCTCTTGACCGACAAGGTGACCAACACTTACTTGCCGAACGGTCACAACTATCAGCGCAAGCCGTTAACCGTCTATCTGCCTGGAAACGGCGGGCTGCTGAGCGCTGTGGCCATGATGGCTGCCGGGTGGGCTCATGGACCGGACACCGATGCACCGGGCTTTCCGCAGGACGGCACATGGAACGTGAAGCATGAGGGTCTGGTCCGGATGCTATAGGTGCGTGCGGCGGGCCTTGCTGCATGGCGGCCGAGCCCGCACGGCGCGGCTAACGGACACCACGGCCGTTAATGCTGCCATACTCGGCTCGCTTCAACTCTAACGGACACCGGAGACGTTATTTGCCGATTTTCGGGGGAATTCCCCCCGAAATGAGCAAATAACGGCGCTGGTGTCCGTTACATATTCGCAGCAGCCTATTGGGCCCATGCAAGGGCTGCTGTGTCCGTTAGCGGGCTGGGCGGCGCAAGCTTCCCCCGCGAACGCGACCTCGCCGACCGGGCGGGCGGCGCGCAGTCCGCGCGATGCTTGCCGCTTCGGCGGCGGGGCTGAGCCTCGCCGGTCCAGCACGGCCAAGCCCGCACGGCGCGGCTAACGGACACCACGGCCGTTAATGCTGCCATACTCGGCTCGCTTCAACTCTAACGGACACCGGAGACGTTATTTGCCGAATTTTCGGGGGAATTCCCCCCGAAATGAGCAAATAACGGCGTTGGTGTCCGTTACAAGTTCGCAGCAGCCTATTGGGCCCATGCAAGGGCTGCTGTGTCCGTTAGCGGGCTGGGCGGCGATGCCTCCCCCGCGAACGCGACCTCGCCGGCCGGCTGGACTCAGCTCCTTTATCTTTTATCGTCTTCCCTGAGCCGACGGGAGAGTGCCCATAAGCGGACGCCTGCCGATAAATCCCACGTCAGTCCCCCTTGGCCACAAAGGCCGTCGGCGACATCGAGGTAAACTTCTTGAACATTTTGAAGAAATAAGAGGTGTCGTAATAGCCCAAATACTGCGAGATTTCCGTAACGCTCATACTTGAATTCACCAATAAATTACGCGCCTCCAGAATCCGCAGCTGATGCATATATTGGATGGGAGATTGTCCGTTAACCTCTTTAAACAAGGAGATCGTATAGTTGGGTGAACGCTGAATCATCTCTGCAAGCTGCTCGATCTGGATGGGGGAGCGGTAGTTTTCCAGAAGATAGTGCTGAATGGTTTTAGCCAGCTTCATCTTGATCGGCGACAGATCCAGCGCCTCCGCTTCACGTCCGACCAGAGCCAGCAGCTCATGCAGGATGCCTGTGCGAATGAACTCGAACATATACTTCCGCTCCATATCCTCCCTGTACAGAAGCATAAACCGTTGTTTGAAATACTCGAAATTGCGAATTTTCAGATGTAACAGACGCCCGTTCTTCAAGAACGGAATACCGGTATCCCCCTCGTTCATGCCGTAATGATTGTATTGGAACAATACGGTATATTTCTGATGCGGCTCTTCATTCCCATTCTCGGCCGCCCGGCTGGTCCCCTTAGGTATAAGCAGCATATCCCCTTCTTCGGCCATCCGTTTCTCCCCGTTCAAGGTGTATAACACTTTCCCCCGAGTAACCAACACGAGTATATGATAATTAATGATATCGAGTTGGTTGCGCCAGTTAGGAATGAGATTGTCAAAATACGTGGAATAGATCGTTAGCATGCTGCATGCCGCCTCCTTATGCCCTTAAGCCCAAGATCTAATATGTAGTAATATACACTATAGTATGGCGTGTTTCCTCGAAAATTTGAAGGTTACACCTATGAATCGGAGTAGTTTTATACAATTAATAATTGAATTATACATGGACGCCAAAATCAGCCGATCCTATAATTTACAGTATCACCCCTAAGATTGAAAGCGATTTCCTAAAGCGATTATAAGGAGGAATGTCCCTATGAAGCTTAGCCTGCGTACAATGACGCAAGCCATTGCCGTTAGCAGTCTGATTTCACTGAGCGCCTGTTCCACGGCGGATTCCCCGCCCGCAGCTTCGGCACAAGCAAATGCCGCCGGTGGTAGCCCTGGCGCCGATAACGGTCAAGTCGTCTTACGCATCATGGACTGGAGCGACAGCGTCAAACAATTGCGCGAAGAGTTCCACCGGAAGTTCACGGAGAAATATCCGAACATCAGAATTGAGTATACACAATTGACGATCGACCAATTCAAAAATACTGTACTGACAGCGGTCAAAACGAATGACGCCCCGGATTTATTTCCCGTCCCCACCGGTATGAAGCTTACGACTTTGGTGAAAGAAAACTGGTTTCAGCCTCTAGATCCATTCATTGACGATACCTTCAAAAACATGTTCGTCGAAGGTACTTTTCAGAACGGCACCACGATGGTAGACGGTAAAATTTACTCCATTCCCGAAGCCCTTTCTCTCCCGAGCACACTTGTCTTCTATAACAAAAAGCTGTTCAAGGAAGCAGGACTCGATCCCGAGAAACCACCGGTTACATACAATGAGTTTCGTGACTATGCGCGAAAAATTACGGCGGCCGGCAAAGGCAAATATTACGGCATTATCGAAGGCGGCAAACAGAGCAATCGTTGGCTTTCCACGCTGAGGGAATGGTCCTCGCTCGGCGGCAGCGGCCTGAACGGCAGCGCGCCGGTAAGCTTGGTTACGAAGCAGCCGACCTACGATTCGCAGCCTGTACTCGATCTCTTCGCCTTGTTCAAAGGCTTGGCGCAAGACGGCAGCTTCCATCCCAAAACGATGAGTATCTCGGCTCCGGAAGCCCGGGCGTTATTCGCTCAAGATCAGGCGGGATTCATTATCCAGGGAGCATGGAACGTGGGGGTATGGAATAAAGATAATCCCCAGTTGGACTACGGTGTGATGGCCCCTCCGCTGCCCGAATCGGGGCTGAAGGGCTCGATCCCGGTCACGAGCAATTCGGCTTGGATCGGACTCTCCGCCAAATCCAAGCATCCGAAGGAGGCTGCGCTATATTTGAAGGAATTTTATGGCGGCGATTTTTTTCAAGCCAAACGAGTTGAATCCGGAGATTCCTTCTCGGTCGTGAAAGGCGTTAACGAGAAGTATGCCAAAGCACCGCAGTTGAAAGCTTATTACGATATCGTTCAACAATATGGGCGTATGATTCCGGACCCCAGTGTGCGCAATCCGGATACAGCCGCTATTTTTGCAGAGTTCAAGGACGTACACCCGGACGCCGGAGAGATTCTGTCGGCGGTCGTCGCCGGAGCCATGAAGGATGAGAAGAGCGCGCTTGCCTTATATTCCAAACAGCTTGGAACTGCCTGGAACAGCGCGATCGAAGCGGCCAAGGGCAAAGGTGCCAAAGTGTCCGGTTCCGACTTCGAGTTCCCGAACTGGGATCCGATGAAGAATTATACGGCGGACGATTATAAAGCTCTGAAGTAATGGCTTCGAATGAGGAGGATTGACATGGAGAATGTCATTTCAGCACCTGAGCAGCATCGGTCCGTGCCCCGGACCCGCAGTAAACGCCGCCGTGCCATTCAGCTCTGGTGTTTGCTGTTTATTGCACCGAACTTGATTTTTTACGCAATGTTCCAAGGATGGCCTATCCTCATTAACTGGTACTATGCCCTGCATGACTGGTCGGGCCTCAGCTCGGACATGCCATTCGTCGGGTTGCAGAACTTCAAGGAAATCACCCAAGATTTGTACTTCTGGAAGGCCTATGCCAACAGCTTCAAGTTTATGTTCGGGTCCGTTCCTCTGCTTCTGCTGCTGGCCCTGTTCCTTGCCCTCGTGCTGAACAATCCCAGGCTGCGGGGAGCGACGATTTACCGGACTCTGTATTTCATACCGGTTGTCACGACAGCCTCCATCGTCGGGATCATTATGGTGTATATTTGGGGCTCGGATGGCGCCGTCAATGCTTTGCTTACCGCGCTTGGTATTATCGATCAACCGATTAACTGGCTTGGCGACGCCAAATGGGCAATGACAACGGTGATTATGATTTATGTGTGGAAAAACCTCGGCATGAATATGATCTACTGGCTGGCAGGACTGCAAACCGTCCCCCGGGAGCTGTACGAGGCCGCCAGGGTGGACGGGGCCGGCCATCTGCACACTTTCTTCTCTATCACGCTGCCGCAAATCATTCCGATCGGCCTTGTCATTCTGCTGCTGAATATCGCCGGATCCTTGAAAGTGTTCGATCTCATCAAAACGATGACGGAAGGCGGGCCTTTCTACGCTACAGATGTGGTCTCCACGTACATTTACCGGTATGCCTTCTCCAGTGAAATGGGCTTGCCGCGTATGGGGTATGCATCCGCAGCCGGAATTCTCTTCGCTTTCACGATCATCGTGGTTGCCGTCATCCAGTCCTGGGTCAATAGCAGGTTGAAAAATTCCAGCAGAGGAGAGCGCCTATGAATTCATTGGAAACCAAAGCACTCCATCGCAATGTCAAGTCGGTTCGCGGAATTCTCCTGCACATTGTTCTCTCTGCCCTAGCATTCCTCTGGATCTATCCGTTTCTATGGATGATTTCGGCTTCATTCAAAAGCCAGGATGAATTTTTCACCAAAGGGCTCAGCTTGATCCCCTCGTCCCTGCAAGTATCCAACTTCGTCCGGGCATGGGATGCCGGCCATTTCGACCGGTATTTCCTGAATTCGATCGTCATCACGGTTGCGGTCATCTTCATTGTACTATCGATAACTTCCACGTGCGGTTATGCGCTTGGCAGATACGCCTTTGCAGGCAAGCAATTCATCATAACCGTTCTGGCCGCCAGCATCTTCGTGCCTCTGGAATTTTCGATCATCCCGGTATTCGAATTAATCAAGCACTTAGGATTGATGAACTCGCTTGCGGGCATCATTCTGGCCGAATCCGGCGGCGGACATCTCGTCTTCGTGCTCTTATTCGCAGGCTTCTTCCGGCAAGTGCCCAAAGAGCTTGAAGAAGCTGCGATTATGGACGGCTGCGGATTTCTGCGCACTTTTTTCCATATCATGCTGCCTCTCTCCAAACCGATTGTCGGCAGTGCGGTCATCATGCAGTTCATCTGGACGTGGAACTCGTTCCTGCTTCCTCTCGTTCTCACGTTAAGCAATCCCAATTTGAGAACTTTGGCTGTAGGTCTGTATGCGCTGCGCGGTGAAAATATCGTCGACTGGACGGGCATCGCTGCGGGAGGAACGATTGCCTTGGTTCCGATTATTCTTGTATTTCTGCTGCTTCAGCGCTACTTTGTCGACGGCATGGCCGGCGCCATTAAAGGGTAACCCAAATCATTTCGAAGGAGAATGTCTATATGAAACGAAACAAAACGAGAGTCCTGCTGCTGGATCTGGATTCCACCCGCCCGGATCATTTGGGCTGCTACGGCTACCACCGGAATACATCCCCCAATATTGACAGCATCGCCAAAGAAGGCGTTCGCTTTACGAATTATTACACCTCGGATGCGCCATGTTTTCCGTCGCGCACCGCTCTGATGACAGGCAGGTTCGGTATTCACAATGGCGTAGTCGGCCATGGCGGGACGGCTGCGGATGTCCGGCATGAAGGAACGGACCGGGCTTTCCGCGACCGTCTGGGGAAAGAATGCTTGCCGGCCATTTTCCGCAATGCCGGCATGAAGACCGCTCTAATTAGCCCATTCGCCGAGCGTCATTCGTCCTGGACCTTCTATGCCGGGTTCAATGAAATGCATAACACAGGCAAAGGCGGCATGGAATACGCCGAAGAAGTAACGCCCGTGGCTCTGAACTGGATCCGCCAGCATGCGCAGGAGGATAATTGGTTCCTGTACGTAAACTACTGGGATCCGCATACGCCCTACAGGACACCGGAAGATTTCGCCAATCCATTCGAGCAAGACCCGCTTCCCGCTTGGATTACGGATGACGTGCTGGCTGCCCATATGAACAAAATAGGACCGCACAGCGCGAGCGAAATCAATATGTATGACAATCGCACATTGCCGCAGTACCCGCGCCACCCCGGGGAAATTACGGACAGAGCCGGCCTGCGAACGATGATCGACGGATACGATATGGGCATCCGCTACATGGATGAGCATATCGGCCGCCTCTTCCAAGAGCTGAAAGATCAAGGTGTCATGGACGACCTGATCGTCATTATTACCGCCGATCACGGTGAAAATATGGGCGAGCTGGGCATTTACGGCGAACATGGAACGGCAGATCAAGGCACGTGCCGTATTCCGATGATTATACGCTGGCCGGGACTCATGTCCAATCACGTGGACAATAGCCTGCACTATCATTTGGATCTCGCTCCGACGCTGGCCGAACTGCTGGATGCGCCCGCTTCTCCGAGCTGGGACGGAGCCAGCTACGCTGCCGCCCTTCGCACCGGCGAATCGTGCGGAAGAGATTTTCTCGTAATTTCCCAATGCGCGCATGTTTGCCAGCGAAGCGTCCGGTTCGGGGATTGGCTGTATATCCGAACCTACCACGACGGCTATCATCTGTTTGACAAAGAGATGCTGTTCCACCTCGGCCGCGACCCGCATGAACAATATAATCTGGCGGCCGAGCACCCTGAAATTTGCCGGGAAGCCGTCTATTATTTGAATGAATGGCATGATGAGATGATGCACAAGATGCCGTTCGACGTTGATCCCCTATGGACCGTAATGAAAGAAGGCGGCCCTTACCATGCCAAAGGCTTCCTCCCGGACTATGTGAAGCGTCTGGAGGAGACGGGGCGCTCGTATGGGATCGAAGAACTGAAACGACGTCATCCGAGGGAGTTCGCCTAAAAACAACGAAGCTGCCGTGTTGGTTCACGGCAGCTTCATCTTTCTTTTCTGTAGTACAACGGAACATGTCCCGTAACGGACTTGAAGACTCTGCCGAAATGCGTAACACTGCCGAACCCGACCTTCTTCGCAATCAGACTGACTTTCATCGACGTTTGCTCCAGCAGCTTCTTCGCTTCTTTGATCCGCACGCTGTTCAAATATTCCACGAACGTGAAGCCTGTCGCCTCTTTGAAAAAACGGCTCAAATAATAAGGACTGACGTAAAATTTCTCAGCCAGCACGTGAAGCGGCAGGTCCTGCATATAATGGCCGTTCATATAACGAACAACTTCCGAGATTCTTTCGTGCATGGGGCTTGGCGACTCCGCCGGTTCCATACTGTTCGCCTTCACATGCCGGCAGCAAATGATCAGCAGCTGCAGTACCAAAGTCTGCGCATACATCTCGAAGCCGGACCTGCTGTCCTGGATTTCCTGCATGATCGTGCGGGCAAGCGCCTCAAGGGTATGCCGGTCATGCAGAGGACATTTGACGATGATGTACTCGTTCTCGAACAGCGGCTGCAGAATGTCCCGGTAAGCGGGATTGACGGCAGCCATATATTGCTCATGAATATTAACAATGAGCCGCTCGTGCTCGGGCATCTCTGCATTGGTCGTCCGATGGAGAATATTCGGAGAAATAATAATGACATCCCCCTCGTTCATGACCAGCGTCCTGTCTTTTATGAAAAATGCCCGATTGCCGGACATCAAATAGTAGATTTCGAAGGTGCTGTGAAAATGACTGATCGGCATATGGTGGCTTAACGCCTTCCGGTGAGAGACCGAGAAGGTGCTGTCTTCATTATTGTATTGGAAACTCCCCATCGAATTCCGCCTCCCCACTCTCTTGTCACCCATTATACGCCTCTCCATAAATCCTGCAAGATATAAGAAGAAATCCGAGTTTTAAGCAAAAAATGTACATATTCCTCTGCTAAGATAAGGTTTATACAAGTGAAAAGGAGAGTACAAAATGAATTCTTCTCAATCCAATCTTAAAATCGAGAATATCGGTCGCGAAGCTTTCACTCCGCTAGAATGGGCGGAAAAAGCGTGCGAGGCGCTCATGACAAAATTCGAACCGGAACAGCTTCCGCCGGACCGTTTTCACTATCACCAGGGTGTGTTCCTCTCAGGGATGGAGAAATGCTGGAAGGAAACGAAGAAAGAGAAATACTATGACTATCTGAAGCGGTGGGTGGACAGCCAAGTCCTTGCCGACGGCAGCATCAAAAAATACAAGCCCGATGAGCTGGACGATATCCAGCCCGGTGTACTTCTCTATAACCTGTATGAGCAGACGGGAGACGAGCGGTATAAAAAAGCTTTGTATACGCTGGTGCCGTTACTCAAGTCTTGGAAAACAAATCCGTCCGGCGGGTTCTGGCATAAGGAGCATTATCCGAATCAAATGTGGCTGGACGGTCTGTATATGGCCGGCCCGATTGCCGTCCAATTCGGCCAGACGTTCGGCGAAAGCGAATATTTCGACATGATGACGTTCCAAGCGATTCTGATGGAGCAGCATACGAAGGACCCTAAGACCGGATTGCTGTACCACGGTTGGGACGAGACCAAAGCGGCTTCGTGGGCTGACCCCGAGACGGGGTTGGCACCGGAATTCTGGGGACGCGCAATCGGCTGGTATCCTGTCGCCTTGCTGGAAATGTTCGAATACCTTCCCGAGAACCATAAGGACAAAGCGCAGTTGGTCAGCATCCTGCAAGACCTGCTTATCGCCTTGACGAAATACCAAGATGCCGACACGGGCCTATGGTATCAAGTCGTCGACAAAGGCGACCGGGCCGATAATTGGCTGGAAAACTCCTGTACGGCTCTTTACGTACATGCCATTGCCAAAGCCGTGCGGTTCGGCTACCTCGACGTCAACTATTTGCAATATGCCTGGAAAGGCTATCAAGGCGTTATCGATACGTTGAAGTTCGATGAGAACGGCAACGTCGTCATCGGCCAAATCTGCATCGGCACAGGGATTGGAGACTACGCCCACTACATCGCTCGGCCTACCAGCGAGAATGATTTGCACGGCGCAGGCGCCTTTATTCTCATGTGTGTGGAGATGAGCTTGGCGCAGCAAACGAATTTGTAGCTACTGCCGGGCGCAGTGCCGCCGCTTGCCAAGCCGCACTGCAGCCGCCGCGCCTCGGCCGGCCGGCTAACGGACACAGCGGACCTTATTCGGCAGTTCGAGGCCGGCATGAGATTCTAACGGACACGGGAGCCGCTAATCGCCCATTCGGGCGTCGTTTTGCCATAAAAGCCGGCAAATAAGAGCTCCGGTGTCCGTTACATTTGAAACACGGCCGGTTTCACCCGAATAGCGGCCATGGTGTCCGTTACGGCACAATTAAACAAGGCCCCTCTGCCGCGACAGAGGGGCCTTGTTTATGAATCAAACCGTAATGACATCCATTCCGCTATCGCGAAATTGCCGGACCGCACTCTCCGAAATCCCGCTGCCTGTGATCAGGGTATTGATGGACGTACACGGAGCGACGGTATGCAGGGAGACTTTGCCGATTTTGCTGTCGTCCGCTACGACGATGATTTTCTCCGCAGCCTCGATCATCCCCTTCTTCGTCGGCACAAGCTGCGCTTCCGGATGCATAAGGCCATATTTGGGATGAATGACCGGTATGCCGATGAACGCCTTCTGCACATGCAGAGATCCGAGCACATGATCGGTGAACATGCCGTTTAGCATATAGCTGGAAGGATAAAGCTCGCCGCCGGTAACGATCACTTTGATGCCGGGAGCGTCTCTCAGCTCTGTCGCAACATTCATATCATTCGTGACGACGGTAATGTTGGAGCGCTGAACCAGATTCTTGGCAATATGCAAGGTTGTCGTCCCGGAATCGATAATGATATGTTCCCCATCCTCGACGAGACTTGCCGCCATTTTGCCGATCCGGTCCTTCTGATCCAAGTGGTGGGCAGCTCTTTCGTTGAAAGACGGCTCATTATTCGTCCATTGATCGATCGTCACGCCGCCATGCGTCCTCTTGGCCAGCCCTTTCTGCTCGATCTCCTCGAGATCTCTGCGGATCGTCGCCTCATGAACGTTAAATTCCTGCGCCAATTCGGCGATGGTGGCAACACGATGAATTTTTACATATTCGACGATTCGAAATTTCCGTTCAGCCGCTAGCACAGGGCACCTCCTTCTTTGCGCAATTCTACCCCTCATAAGTTCAAAATAGATCGTTTCCGCTCAATTTTGCTTATACATTATTATAAGTTTTTTATAAGGTCAAGTAAAACTTACGACTTTTCACTATTCCGCCTTGGGCTCGTCGCGGTTCTGTATCGCTTCACCCGGAAGCAGACGGTCGAATGTGAACATGTTGGCTAACCGCAGGGGGGTGAACGCCGATGCAAAGCCTACGCTGAGCTCCGCTTTCTGCGGATGCTTGACGTCAGGTATACGAACGGCCAGCCCCTCCGGCTCTCTGAAGGACAAATCGCTGCCCGCTGTGATCAGCTGTTTATCGACAACCTCGCCCGTATTGAAATCCACGGTGGTAATGTACGTATTCCCGACAGGTTCAACCGATCCGGAAGAGCCGTATGAACTGCCTTCCAACAAGTACAAATATTGTCCGTAAGAGGCGAATCCCTGGAACGTGCCGACACTTGGCTGGACTACATCCGCAATCGGTTCATACCGGTTCCGCTTGACATCCTCCAACGCGTATACGCCGAAGTGAAATACGCCGTCCTTCCGGTACCGCATCGTCAGCAACTCGTTCGCCGCATCGATATTGACGGTTGTCCGGTCCGCCCCCTGGACGAGCACATGCTTCTGAAGCTCCGGCGACTGAGGGGTCAAGATTTTACCGTTCTCGAACTTGAATCTGGTGATGACCGTCCCCCAGCCATCCTTTCCTTCCGCTACGGAATTGGTTTCCGTCCATAGATAGGGGACGCCGTCCTCCGTCTCGAGGCCGATCTGCACGCCATGGCCGAATCCTTTCAAATACATGTAGCCGGTTTTGTTGCCGTCGGCGTCCAGCTGCGTCAGCGCCAGGTCGCCGTTCAGGCTGCGGTTCGCTCCGCTTACAGGTGCAGCTTCGCCCGGAAGCGTTAGCCCGCCCGCCATCAATTGAACGGTATACGTGTGCCCATTGACGTTATCGAAAGCAAACGATTGCAGAACGGTTCCGTTTTGCAGCGTTTTGTCCCGGATGAGTTCCGTCCCCTGAACGGACAAATCGAACATTTTGGCATTCCATTTGGCAGGCTTCGCGCTTGCCGTTCCATGGATAGATCCCAGCAGTGTCAACGCCACGATGCCTGCAATCCACATATTTGTTTTCATCGGCTTATTCGACCTCTCCTTCGCAATCCAAATATTGCTTCACCAGCTCAACGAACACACTCGGCTCGTCAACCGCATAACGCCGAATCCCCATGTCCAGCAATTCGAATAAATCTTTCCGTTCCAATTGGAACGGAAGCACTTCCAATTGAAGCCCCGCAGCGCTCAAATGCCCGAGTGCCTCCTCGAGGAACGCCTTCGGCAGTTTATACCGCCAAGACCGATGCTCCTCCAGGTCCTCCAGGTCCTCCAAGTCCGGCAGATGAAGCTGAACGATATCGAGCGAATCAAACCCGGTTTGGCGGACCTCCGCGAACTTGCTCACGGCCGCTTCCGGGAAGCGCGCAGGAATCCACAGCATCGTGCGAATGCCGGGAATCAACCGTTTGATCGTCTTGCAATTCTCATGATCGTTGTGAGCGAAAATAATTTGTCCGGCTGTGCCAGATTCCCGAATCTGTGCAGCCAGCACCTCCAGATCCACCTGTTTGAAGTCCAGATAGAGCTGACGCTCGGGGTGCTGCGATAGAACCGCCAATACTTCGTTCAGCGAAGGGACCTTTTCCATGCGGAACCGCTCCCCGAATTTGACGCCGGCGTCCCACTGGCGTATCTGCCCGAACGTAAGTTCGGAGATCAGCCTGTCTTGCTCAGCCTCGGGAACAGCCGTCGTTCGTTTCGGCGTCGCATCATGCATACCGATGATGACGCCATCGGCCGTTTGCCGGATATCGATCTCCGGAATCCCTCCCAGCTCCCAAGCGTAATTCATCGCTGCCATCGTGTTCTCAGGCGCTTCCGAATTCGAATTTTGGTGCGCCTGCCATTGAATGGCCTGCTTGCCCGTCAACTTGGCTTTCATGGATATGTCCCTCCGATTATTTGGATTTCAAGATACGTTCCGATTCCTTCTTGAAAGCATCCAATGAAGTATTGATATCCTTGCTGTCGTACATAATCGCTTGCATCACCGAATGGAACTCTTTCATCACTTCCGGCCATACGACACTCTTGTTCGTATCGGTCGCGAATTGCAGTTGATCGTAAGCGACTTTGCGGTTCGGTTCTTTCGTCCATAGATCCTGGAGCTGTTTCGTCTCAACCATTTTCTTAGTGAATGGCAGATAGCCGGTATCGATGATGAACTGTAAGCCGCCTTGCGGATCGGTTTCTACCCAATTGATGAATTCCCATGCCGCATTCTTGTTCTTGGAGCCGGACGTCATCGCAATATTGGCTCCGCCTGTAGGCTCGGCGTTTACTTTATCCTTCGGCATGAAAGCGGTTACCATCTTGAACTTGACATTGGATAGCGAGCCCATGACCCCTGTGGACTGAAACATCATGCCGACTTTCCCGTCCGTAAACATCTGATTGACGATGCTTCCGGAGTTTTGTGAAGGCGGGTAGTACAAGGCTCCTGTACTTTGCATATCTTTCAAGTAGCTGAACACTTTGTTGCCGATGCCGTTATCGATGAATCCGAGCGAGGTTGTTTGGTCATTGAAAAATTTGCCGCCTGCTTGCGTGATGAAAGCGATTGGATACCACGAATCGTGAACCATCGTCAAGCCATAACGTTTGTACTCGCTGCCTTCCTTGACCACAAGCGCGTTGGCCACTTTCTTCAATTCGTCCCATGTTGTCGGAACGGCAAGCCCTTTCTCATCCAGCATATCCTTATTGATATAGAAAATTGGCGTAGAGCGGTTGAGCGGCAAGGATACCAATTTATTGTTAAATGTGGAATGCCCCATCAAGCCAGGAACGAAATCGTCAGCGCTCAGCTTCGAATTTTTCATATAGGAATTGAGATCCTGCAAAACGTCGGCGTCCGCAAACTGCTCGACATAAGCCCGTTCCAGCATCGTCACATCCGGTGCGGTATTAGCTGCAATAGATTGCTGCAATTTGGTAGCGGTTTCATCATAATTGCCTTGAAACGTTCCGACCACTTCGATGTTCGGATGGGAAGCATTGAAGCGATCGATCATCGCCGTCATGTATTCGCCTGTTTTGCCGCCAAGAGAGTGCCAGAATTGAAGCGTAACCTTGCCTTTGGCCGGTTCGGACGAAGTCTTCGCCGCCGGAGCTGGAGCCGTTCCCGGAGCCGCCGACCCTTCAGAACCGCCGCTTCCGCCGGACGAACATCCTGCAAGCAAGCTTGTGATTGCGACTGCGGATACCACTAATTTACCAAATTTGTTCTTCATGTACTTACCCCTCCATCATTTGGATTAGATTGTCATACCTAAATCAAGTTATTTAATGCCGGAGTAGACGAACGCTTTGACAATGTATTTCGAACAGAACGCATATACAATCAGAATAGGAATGACCAGCACAACATTGGCAGCCATTAGAATATTCCAGTTGCTGACACCCTCGGTTTCCTTCAGCATGGAAATACCGATGGTCAGCGGTCGAACGCTGGTGGAGTCAGTCATGACGAGCGGCCAAAAGTAATCGTTCCAATGGCTGACGAAACTGAACAACACGATCGTCGCGAGTGCGGGCAGCGCCATAGGCGTCAGAATGTTCCACATAATCCGGAACTCGCTGGCATTATCCATTCTGGCCGCCTCGATAATCTCCTCAGGCGCTTGCATGAAATATTGGCGCAGCAGGAAAATCCCGAATGCATTGGACATGAATGGTAGGATTTGCGGCAGCAGCGTCTTGATCATCCCCCACTCCGCCAGCATCAAATAGACCGGAATGAATGTAACCTGGCCGGGAATCATGAAAGCCAGCAGCACCATGCCGAACAAGATGGTTTTTCCGCGGAAATTGTACTTGGCAAAGGCATATGCGGCTGGAATCATCACGATCACTTGCAGGATGATGACAGAAACGGTCACGATGACCGAGTTCCTCGTATAAGTGAGGAACGGCCCTGCGCCCATGGCGTCCGAGAAATTGTTCCACTGCGGCATGGCCGGAACCATCGTCGGCGGGAACGTCATGATTTCATCGTAAGACTGAAGCGAGGTCGATATCATCCATAGAAACGGGAATATAAAAATGAGCAGAAGCGCAATTTTGAATATAAAGCTTAAGGTTCGCTTCATGGCAAATCGGACTCTCCTTTTTCATCCTCTAGTTGCCATTAGGAATAATGGACTTTTTTGGACAGTAATCGGAAGTACAGCACGGTCAATAGCCCAATTGCCGCCATCAATACCACACCCGTCGCTGAAGCATACCCGATATTCGTTGTGCGGAACTCATAAATGTAGTAGACCAGCGTGTTGGTAGCTTTATTAGGACCGCCGCCTGTCATAATTCGGACCGTATCAAAAACCTTGAAGGAACCGATCGTCATAATAATCAGGATAAAAAAAAGCTGCGGCGAAATCATCGGAATCGTGATGGAGAAAAGCACACGAAATTTACTGGCGTTGTCAATGGCTGCCGCTTCAAGGATCTCCTTCGATATTCCCCGGATAGCCGCAATAATAATCAATGCATAATAGCCGATGCTGTGCCATACCGAAACGAGAATAACCGAGACAAGCGCCGTTCTCGAGCTCTGCAGCCACTGAGACGGAGGCAGACCGAGCGCTTTCAACATGTAATTGAGATAGCCGACACTCGGCTCCATCATCCAAAGCCAAACGAGCGCAATGGAGACGATCGAAATAATATGAGGCGTAAATATCCCGACTTGGATGAGAGAATTAAACTTGCTGCTATGGCTTAACCAGACGGCAATAATCAGGGATAAGGCCAACGTCAGCACGACGACCCCGACCGTATACAAGCACGTATTCCACAACGACTTGTAAAAGTCTTCTCGCGTGAAGATCTCGGCGAAATTATCCAGTCCGATGAATCGGCTCTTCGCCTTGTTCAGCATGTTGTACTTGAAAAAGCTCAAGTACACTAGATACAAGATAGGGTAAATCACAAATACTAAGATGCCTGCCATAGCCGGCGCAATCATAACATAGGGGCGAAGCTTGCTCCAAAGCCTCATCTTGTTCAAATGAATCCTCCTTCCACTAGGGTCCGTGAGTAATACCTGCGCGATAATGTTCAAAATTATGTGGTAAACGCTTTCTTTTGTGCTTAGATAAGTTTACTTCAATTCATTATTTTTGTCATTACTCGAATTGCTTCTGCTTCTGAGCTTCCATTCACCACTTGATGTCCAATAAAACCTTCTGCCACCCCCTGTTAGCTTCTGCAAACTCCATGGCGTGCGAGAAATCTTCAGAGGATTGGATTGACTTCCGTTCATTCGGCAGCAGTTTTCTCAAAGTCGCCTGGCACCGCACATCTTTCATCGCTTCCAGCACGGGAATGAAATCAGGGATGGAGCTCCGGCTGCTGCCTCGCATTGTGATGCCTTTCTCCAGAACGTCGCGCGTATTAATGGGCACCCTGTCTTCGGTGACTCCCATTAGGATAAGATGACCTCCGGGATTCAAAACATCAATCGCTTGATTAATGGCGCTTTCTGAGAATTTGCCCCCGGTGCATTCCAATGCGACATCATATTTGCCGCCTTGGGAGAAGTCGTAATCCTGCACCAGCCTGCAGGTTGCAAATTCGAACTGCGCCAGCTTCTCCGGAACGGCGCCGAACACCGTCAGCCGGTCTTGGCTTACTCCATAAACATGATGAAGCATCGCCGCCGCCAAATATCCGACCGGACCGTCTCCGAACACGACAACGCGCGCCTCCTTCAGCGTCTCCGCAATATGGCTGAGCGCTTGATAGGATACGGAACTGAGCTCCGTCAACACGGCAATCTCATCCGGCACTTCATCGGGAATCGGGATCGCGCTTGCGGCCGGGATGACCAGCCGGCTCTGCATGATGCCGTCCGTCCCGCTCCCCAAGAAGCGCCCGCGTTCGCAATAGTTCATTCCTTTGCCGCTTCTGCACGATTCGCAGCAGCTCTGGCGGTCCGCCCCATCCAGCAGATAACCCTGAATATTCGGAACGATAACAACCCGCTCGCCAACTTTCACATTCGGCGATGCGCTCGCCTTCACGATTCCGATCCCCTCATGGATGAGCGCCATAGGGAGCTTGCGTTCCAATGCTTCCGCTCGCCGTTGACCGCTGTAATAGCGCAAATCTGCATGACAGACGCTGCCCAGCGACGGTTCCACAACGACCTCCCAATCATGAACTTCCTTCTCAAGAACCTTCTCTTCCACCACATGGGGCTTGGTGAGGCGGTACACACGAGATTGGACGTAATTCGGTTTTCCTTCAGCCTGTTCCACGTACGATTCCTCCCAACTTCATCTCTCAAGCTCTTTAATGTTCATTTTATGCATTAATAAGTTCATTAATGCTCGTTATTGCTTGATTAGAGTATATATCGACGATTTATTCGGCGTCAAGCATTAATTTTATGCGTATTTCATGCTTTGTTACTGACTTGCAGGACTGATTTACAGCAAAAAGAAGCATGACTACACCGTGAACGCCTGGCCTCATGGCTTGAGGTCGTTCACTGGTTGTCATACTTCTTTTCTTTTTCATACATATTGAAAAAGCACCTTGCCCCCTGGTTGATTCATTTGGAATGTAAGGATGATTTCCATGCATGTTCATACGGATTATTTCCCAGGTAATTAGGTTGAACGCTCGGAACAATAGCGAGAACACCCTCGAGGGAATTTAACGCATCTGTTATATCTGCAAGCAGCTTTTCGTTACGAGCCGTTACGATAAGTTTCAGGGAAGTTTCCGGATCCGGTACAACGCGCACTCTCTCCGATCTTTCCTCACCGTTCATCACTTGCAGATGACGAATTTGCACCTGCAGCTCCGCCAATTTATCAAAAAGATGATTTAACTTCGCCGTATTGCTCGTTACCCAGATCACGTATTCCTTGCTCCGCCGTTTCCTCATCCAATACTTCTCCCAATGATTGAGAACAAACAAGCTAAACAAGACGAGCACAGCCGCCATAATCGAAACGTAATAAAATCCGGCACCGACAGACAATCCGATGGCGGCGACTACCCAGATCGAAGCCGCTGTCGTCAGCCCTGAAACCGTTGCCCCCGTGCGCATAATCGCACCCGCGCCCAGGAAGCCGATGCCACTGATCACCTGCGCTGCCAAGCGGGCGGGATCGATCCTTACATTCGCTTCGTTAACGAATTCGTTGAACCCGTAAACCGACAAAAGCATGATCGTCGTGGAGCCGACGCAGACGAGAATATGCGTGCGCAGTCCCGCTGCATGATTGCTCCACTCGCGCTCCAGACCGATTAGCCCCCCGAGTACGACGGATAAGATCATTCGGAAAGTCAGTGACCAATCGCTAATATACCAAATTGAGTCTTGCGATAACAATCGGCGATCCCCCCTAGATAAGCTAGCTTTCAAATGCTTTGTTTGCTTTTGAATACGGAATGTTCATTTAGATTAATTTAATGCTCATAAATGTTTATTTAAATCCTATTTCATCTTTGCGGATGTGTCAAGCACATCATGGAACAGAACCACCAACATGCCGGCTGCTTCCGGTGGACAAAGAGACGGGGGTTGGCCCCTGCGTATATAAGGGCACTGGTGTCCGCTGCGCAAAGCCTCCCTCAACCAATAAGGGCCTCGCTGGCTGTTAGCGAGTGCTGCAAAATACGAACCCCGGCCGCCTTGAAGACCATTGTGGTCGAAAATTCATATACATTTCGCGTTGCGAGGGCAATATCATATAAATCTATATGAAAAATAGTATACATTTGCGTTTTTTTCCTCTTACCCCGATGAATCTATTCGAAAATTCATATAGATTCTCACAATTCGCCCGCGCAAACAAAAAAAGCCGCTAAAGCGATTATCTCCAGCTCAGCGGCTTTGATCATATTCACAACCCTTTGCTCACCCAGAACGTGATGCGGTCGCCCTGGCGGACGGCAGCTCCCGGCGTGAGGTCCTGCTTGAAAACAATCCCTTTGGCGGCGGCATTCGCCTCCAGGAAAAATTGGTAGCGCAGCCCGGCGGCTTTCGCCATCCGTTCAGCGTCTTCCCTCGTATGGGCGATCAAATCCGGGACGACGCCCGCTTGCACTTGAACGCCTCCGTCGGTTGGAGGCGCATCCGTCTGCACAGCCGCGGGCTGGGATGTCGGATTAGCCGGCGGAGCGGCTGTCGGTGCGGCCGATTGCGCAGCCGACGGCGCAGCCGTTGCTGCCGGCAGCTGAGACGCCGGCACGCGATTCGCCGATAAGGAAGGCTGCGGATTGCCGCCGCTCACAGAGGCCGGGCCCGGTCGCAGCGTTAGCCAGAGCAGCACGATCAGCGCACAGAAGCCGGCGCCGGCGAGAAGCTGCCGGCTGCGCAGCCGTAACGCTGAGCGGTCAGCAGCCTTCTTGCTGGCCGCGGCAGTGCGGGCGCGCGGCTGCGGCTGCGGCTGCGGCTGCGGCTGCGGCGCCGGCTCCGGTCGCTTCCCTTCTGGTGCCGCCACCACACTCTCCGGCTTCTTCACCTCGCGGCTGCCGAGCAAAGCTTCCAGCTCCGCTTGGAAATCGGCCAGCGTGCATTCTCCTTCATACGCCCTGCAGGCTAGCGTCACAGCACGTTCCCGCGTCTCAACCGGCATATCCGCAAACAGCCGGTTCATCTCGAAGGCGTAGGCGCTGAGCGATGATGTCGGGATATCCGTTCTGGCGCCCAGCTGGTATAGCAGCAGCGCCAATCCCGGGACACCGCGCCGGCCGTGCTTGCCTTCCGACCAGTAATTCAGGATCCGCATCCGGCCGCTATGATCCAGCCACAAATTACCTGCATCGACGGAGCATTCCGGCAGCCGGTTGCGGCGGCTTTCCCGAATGCCTTTGGCGAGCTCGCGGACATATTCAAGCGCCTTCCGGCCGGTAATATCCAGATCGATTAACCGTTCCTGCAGCGGACTTCCTGTTTCCGCCTGCAGAACAACGATTATATGACCTGCCTCCGCTCCCGCCTCAACCATGCGCATGAGGTGCGCACCGGATATCCGGCACGCTTTGGCCAGCCAGCGCAAAGCTTCATGATGCGCCAACTCATCGGTTTCTTGATAGGTATAGAGAAGAACCTCCCGCCCGAGGGTCAGATCCGTCCCCCTCGCCAACATCCCGTTCATCATCGTTTGAATCGGCTGTTCTGTCCGATAGCGATTTCCGTCAAAAGTCATGGACGTGTTCCCCCTTTATATCCATAGATATTCGCCGCGTTGCGTTTATTTGCGTCATCGGCACTTTTTCCCGGCACCGTCTTGCCTTCTCCTTCAACTTCATGCTACTGTGAGAACGAGCACTCCTACTATTCAGTAAGAACGAAAGCGAGGGAATGACGTTGCTATATGAACTGCGCATTTATACGATGCATGAGGGTAAAATGGAGGCCATTCAACAACGGTTCAGCGAGCATACACTCCGGATTTTTGAACGGCTGGGGATGAACGTCACCGAGTTCTGGATCGATCAAACAGGGCTTTCGAAGCTGTATTATGTATTGGAATATACGGACAAGGACGAACGTCAGCGGCAGTGGGACGCCTTCCGGCAAGATCCCGAGTGGATCGAGGCGAAACGCAAATCGGAGGAGAATGGACCCATCATTGAAAGCATTCAGGAAATTTTCATGAATCGAGCTTCATTTTTTGCGAAATAGCATAGAAAAGCCCGCCATTACTTGGCGGGCTTTCCAATTCGCAGCGGCAAATGAACTGCCTACTTGGTTTTCGTTCCGATCCTTCTGATCTTGGTCTCCATCGAGACTTCGAAGGACATTTCTTTATAAGCCGCTTCCCAGGCTTCCTTCGTTCTGATTTGCTTATTCCAGTATGCAGACTGCTTGGCGCGTACATATTCTCCGAAGCCAAAAATATCGCAGCCATCGTGCTGTGTTTGCTGGATGAACGCTCGAATCCCCGACTCTGCGTCCTTTTTAATTTTTTCCTCCAGCTTCTTCATATTTTCCTTCGTGATAAGTATTTCTTCGTTCGACTTTTCCTTTAAATTCCCTTCGACTTGGCATTTGATGATCGCATGTACCTTACCGTTCCTGATCTTCGTCGTTATTTTGGATTTCCGGTGCGTGGTTTGGTAAACGACCAAAGTTTCGGAGTCGGGCATTTGTTGAAGAATGCTATATCCGCTTGGGTTAATCTCTTTGACCGCCATATACTGGCCGATTTGCAGCGCCGTTGAGGAGCCTACCATTTTGTCGTTCCTGAAATAAGCCAGCCCGGCGATTTCGATATTCGATTCCTTCTTAAGTTCCAAATAAGGAATTATTCCTTCCTGGCCTTTGGCCGAACTGGCACTTAAAAACACACCCAGGAAAATGTTCGGCAGCTTCCCCATTTCTCTTGCATGCTCCAAAGTCGCCAACAAATACAAAGTAGGAACTCGCTCTAATTGCGGTGTGGCGTTCAATATATCAATCGCAAGCCCTTTGGATACGACCATCCAGACCGTTCTTCGAACTTGCGGCTGCCGGCGAAAGAAATCGTTCTCGTTCTGAATTCCCCTCTTGGCTACGGCTTCCGAGAGTACAATAACCCGCAAATGTCCGTAAAATAAACGATGCGAAAGCTGCTGCTGGAGATTCATCAGCGCATCATCAACCGTATGGCCGACGCTGCCCAGCACCCAAACCGGTTTCTGTTTGGACGGATTGCCGCCATCGCTGCCCGTTCCTAATGGAATGCGTCCCGGAACGGCAATTTGCACCGTTATTCGAATGAGATCCCTATTCGCGCCTTCATCCTGTTTCCGGATATGCGTAGCATTGCTGCTCTCCTTCTCATCGCCAGGCTTCGCCTCATCGATCCCGATCGCCAGAACGACGGCACGATCTTCGATTTCCAACCGGTCCCAGCAGCCTCCAAGCAAAGGAGCTATCAACACGAAAACAAGAATCTGTTTGATCAGATTTTGCCGCAAGTTGATCACCCCATCCAATCATCTATTCCATAATGTTATCTAAAAATGGAATTCTATGCATGGGAGGCGCCGACCAGCATCTTCATCAATTGATCCGCTTCAAGCGGCCTGCTGATCAGATAGCCCTGAATTTGATCGCAATGATACCTTTGCAGCAGTTGAAGCTGCTCCGGCTGCTCGACGCCCTCAGCGACGACAAACAGCCCGAGCTGATGCGCCATCAGGATAAGCGTAGAAACAATCACTTGACTGCGTTCGTCGTGATTCACGCGATCGATTAATGTTTTGTCCAATTTCATGCATTGTACGGGCAGCATGCACAAATATTTCATGGAAGAATAACCCGCCCCGAAATCATCGAGCGAAATAAGAAAGCCCATGGACCGCAGCTTGCCGAACACATCGATCACGCGCTCGACCATACCGATGGCCACGCTCTCCGTTACCTCCAATTCAAAATGAAACGGCTGTACCCCCTCTTCTTCAAACACATTCTGGATACACGCCAGAAAGTGGGGGTGAAGCAGTTGGGCGCCGGAAATGTTGATCGCGATCCGTATGCATACATGCTGCTGCTCATGCTCCCATCTCTTGAACTGCCGGCAAGCCTCACGCATGATCCATTCACCGACTTCATGAATCATGCCGGACGATTCCACAATCGGGATAAATTCAGCAGGAGATACCTGCCCAAGTACCGGGTTATTCCAACGCAGCAGCGCCTCTGCTCCCGTTATTTTTTTGCGCTCCGGTTCCCACTTCGGCTGGTAAACCAGCCGAAACTCTCCAAGCTCCAGCGCACTCTTCAGCTGCCTTTCGAGCAGCGATTTGCGGGCCCGCGGCGATTCGAACGCCGCGGAATACCATTGGTAATTGTTCTTGCCGGATTCCTTCACGTCCAGCATGGCCGTATCGGATTGCTTCAGCAATTGCTCGGCCGTAGTTCCATGATCTGGATATAGACTAATTCCAATACTGGCAGAAATAACGACATGTTGGCCCTGTATCAGGAACGGGTTGTGCAGACACTCCTTCAAACCGGCCGCCAGCTGCTCGATTTCCGTGGAAACCGAAATGATGCAGAACTCGTCGCCGCCCAAGCGGCACAGCCTTTCGCTATCCTTCACGCAAGCCCTCAGGCGCCGAGCAACTTGAATTAGAAGCAAGTCACCGACACTATGCCCCATCGTATCATTAATTGTTTTGAAACCGTCCAAATCAATGAACAGCACAGCGAACTGCGAACTTGTCCCCTTAGAAGTGCCAATCAGCTGCTCAAGCTGAAGATAGAACGCTTTGCGGTTCGCCAAGCCTGTCAACACATCGTGATGGGCTTGATACTGAATTTCCGATTGCGCATGCTCCAAGGACGACATCATATGATTCATAGACTTCTCAAGCTGCGAAATTTCATCGTTGCCGGAGACCCGTATGCGGATGGAAAAATCCTTGTCCATTTCAATCTTTTTCATACCGCCGATCACCCGGCTGAGTCGAATGAATATATTGTGTTCCAACAGAGCCATTGCAACGATGAATAGGGCAATTCCGGATAAGGTAAGGAAAATCAAAAAAAACTGCGTGTTTTTGCGCGCTTGCATATAGAGCTCTCTTGGAACTGAATAAGCCAGTAAAACAGCAGGTTTGCCCTCAATGTCGCTTAATAAAGCATAGCTCTTCATTGCATCCCCTTCGGTTGCCGTC
This sequence comes from Paenibacillus sp. MAHUQ-63, assembly GCF_028765165.1. GTDB lineage: Bacteria > Bacillota > Bacilli > Paenibacillales > NBRC-103111 > Paenibacillus_E. The sequence goes on from NZ_JARADB010000003.1 coordinate 712,100, forward strand.
CAAAATGGAATGTTCTGATACATCCGGATGTTCACGGTCGTACTAGAAGAAGGAACTTTGAACAAAGGTTCCACTAATGTGTACGTCAAGGGAATATCCGCTTTGGCCGAAATATACTGGATGTAACTGTCGTCCAGGAACCGGGCAAACAGCAGCGCCCCGCGGACAGGTCCCGCGTTATCGCTCGTCAAGATCGGATAGGAAGCGGCAATCATCGGCTTATGGTCAATCACGACCAAGCCTTCTTTGCGCGAATTGATATCCGAATGGGTTAGGAAAGAAGCATATTCTTTCTGTAAAGTTTGTATGTATGTATCCGTATTTGGCAGTCTCCTATTCCCGCCGAAATCATACGCTTTGGCAAAATAGACTTGCTTCTGATTATTCAACAGCACCGCAAGGTTGAGCCGGCTGGAAGTAAACAGAGCATCCGGATAATTGGCTGCCAAATAAGGATCGTTCATATCGGAGGGCGTTTCCTTTTGGATAAATTGATACGTTTCGTCCCAGCCTGAATAATTGATGGTCATAGCTCCAAGATTCGTATACTCGTCCGATAAAGCGATCAGCGCCCTTTTCATCCCTTCAAGGGAGTATTCCCGCTCCATCATCAAATAGTTACGAAGCATCATTCTGTCGGAAATGGTATAGAGGATCCCCATCAGCACGAGGGCGACAACTCCAACATACAGCATGAATTTACGGCGAAGTGACATACTCACACGCTTCCTTATTAATATCTGAAGGTATTTATATCGAGTGTTAGAGTTTCTATGTATAGGAAGCGCATTCCTCCAAATTTCGACAACAGCCATTATTATCCATAAACAAAGTATGAAAGAAGGGATCCGTGTGTTAGACAGAAAAAAAAGCCCCTGCAGCAGCAGGAGCAACCTCGTCTATTCGGACAACCAGTTAGCCAAATGGGTTTGCACGAAGGCATCATCGTTCAAATGCGGGTAGTCGCGATACATCCGGTCGATCTCTTCCACTTGCCCCGGGGACAGCTGTTCATGCGGATTGAGGCACCACGTGCCTTGCATCAGTCCCTGACGCCGCAGCACCTCATGAATGCCGGGGATGCAGCCCGCGAACGCGTGAGCCGGATCAAAGAAAGCCGCGTTCGTATCCGTAACTTCGATGTTGCGCGTGAACCAATCCAGCGCTATCCGTTCGTTTTTCCTCGCTTGTTTGATCTCATCCAGCAGCTCTACCGCTTTTTTCGTCCAAACCGCCCAATGACCTAGCAAGCCTCCGGCAATTCTTTTCTCAACCGGCTGGCCGTCGACCTGGAATCGGAATACGGTTAGCAAGTCATTCACGATATTATCGTCGTTGCCTGTGTACAGCGCGATTTTGTCGCGACGGTCCGAATAGCAGACGGCACGGGCCACATCAATCGTCTGATAGCGATTGAACGGCGCGATTTTGATCGCGATGATGCCGGGAATATTGGCAAACGCTTGCCAGAAATCAAAACTGAACACCTTGCCCCCGACCGACGGCTGCAAGTAAAAGCCGATTACCGGCATGCGCTCTGCGACCCTCGCCGTGCGCTCTAGAATTTGAGCCTCGCTCCACCCGCCGAGACCGCCCATCGACAGCAGGCCTGCGTCGTAGCCCAGCCCCACCGCCAAATCCGCTTCGTACAACGCCTGCTCCGTAGGGCCGCAAATGCCCGCTACTTGGATAAAAGGTCTCGCCAATGCAGCTCGTTTCACTTCTTCAGCCGCCATGCCCAGCACCTTCTCCAGCAAACGATGCTTCGGATCGCGAATTTCAAATTGCGTGGAATGAACCCCTACGGCGATGCCGCCTGCCCCGCTCGCGATATAATAACGGGTCAACGCCCGTTGGCTTCGTTCGTCCAGCAGCCTGTCGGCCCCCAATGCAAGCGGATGTGCCGGAATAACCAGACCGTCATGAAGCGCAGCTTCCTGCTGCACGGTTAGCTCCCGCCGAGTCGTCGCCATCAGAATTTCCCCTCTCTTTCCTGAAAATGCGTCGGCTTATTGATGGTCGCTCCGCCGTGCTGCACCCATTCCGCCACCCAGTCGAACATTTGCAGAAGCGAGACCCGCGGATATCCGTGGAGCTGCATGTTCTTGGACGCGTTACTCAGGAGCGCCGTAGACGACTCTTCGCCTTTGAATACAGGCTCGATGCCTAGTCTGAGGCCGAGCTGCTGGGCTGCATATTTAACCGAAATCGTTTCCGGTCCGGTGACGTTCAAGAAATTGGCCGGGCTCTGCGCCGCATCCAGGGATCGAAGCGCAATCTCATTGGCATCTCCTTGCCATATGCAGTTGAAATGGCCCATGGATAGGTCGATAGCGCGTCCATCTCGAATAGATTTGGCGATTTCTAGCAGCACGCCGTACCGCAAGTCAATGGCATAATTGAGCCGGTATATCAGCACTGGAGTGCCATTCTTGTGACTAAAGTGCTCGAACACGCGCTCACGCCCCAGACATGATTGGCCGTATTCGCCGACCGGGGCCGGGGCTACGCCTTCATGAGCGCCGCCGTAAGCGACGGGCGTGAAGGGGTACACATTGCCTGTCGAGAAGACAACGATGCGCGAGTCGCGGAATTTCTCGGCAACGCGTCCCGGCAAATACGCGTTCATGGTCCAGGTGAAATGTTCCTTGCCCGTCGTTCCGAACTTCGTTCCGGCCATATAGATAACATTCCGGACTTCGGGCAGCTCCTGCAGCGCTTGATCGTCAAGCAGATCGCAGGCAATGGTCTGAACGCCTAGCGCCTGCAGCTCGTCTTTTAATCCGGGTTCCGAGAAGCGCGATACGCCGTATACGGTTTTGTTCACGCCTGCTGCCGCAATGGCGTTCATCGCCAGCTTGGCGAGACTCGGCCCCATTTTCCCGCCGACGCCCAGCAGCATGATATCCCCTTGCAGCTCCTGCATAAAAGCGATTAATGCCGGCGACGGCTTCGCCATAACTTCGTCCAGTTCCTGCAGTGTTCGCATCCTTGCATTCCCCTCTCGTCATAACCAATTGGTGGTAATGAGGCAAGTATACAGTGGGTTTTATATAAAAGACAAATCTTTTAATTGTCTTTAAATGGACTCTTGGTAGACTGGTTACTGGTGGGGTACGACACTATTTGCGGCGATTGGATACTAGCGGGTGACGGCACTATTGGCGGGTGTTGGCACACGGGGCGGAACAGAATACTGGCGCGATAAGCTACTTTGGGTGGAAATTCGGATACCGGCGGGGATAAGGCACTCTTGGCGGGTGACGGCACACTAGTAAACTAGCTAACGGACACAGCGGCCGTTATTCGATGATCTTGCGACATTTGGGAATTCTAACGGACACTAGTGCCGCTATTCACCTGTTTTCACTCGATTTTGGCTGCGAAATCGGCAAATAAAGCCTTGGGTGTCCGTTAGAATCGGCACACCACGGTTTTCACGAGAATAACGGCTCCCGTGTCCGTTAGAATGCGTGCTGCATGAACTAACGGCTTATGGAGCAGGCAGCTGCCATGCCAGAATCTATATACTGGCGCGATAAGCTACTTTGGGTGGAAATTCGGATACCGGCGGGGATAAGGCACTCTTGGCGGGTGACGGCACACTAGTAGACTAGCTAACGGACACAGCGGCCGTTATTCGATGATCTTGCGACTGTTGGGAATTCTAACGGACACCAGTGCCGTTATTCGCCTGTTTTCACTCGATTTTGGCTGCGAAATCGGCAAATAAAGCCTTGGGTGTCCGTTAGAATCAGCACACCTCGGCTTTCATGAGAATAACGGCTCCTGTGACCGTTAGAATGCGTGCGATTTCAGGGGCACAACAACAAGCCCCTCCCGAAACTTCGCATAGGTGCGACCCGTCACACGTCCTCCAGAAAGGACAGCCGGAACAGCTGCTTGGGCCGGCCTTTGGGCACTTTGACCGATCCCGCTATCGTGATAAGGTCATGATCCATCCACTGCAGCAGCAGCCGGTGCGTGCTGCGAACGGTAATGCCGAGAATCGCCGCCAAATCGTGCACCTCGTATTCCAGCTTGCTCGTTCGCGCGACCGTAGCCAGCAGCCTGCTCAAGTAAGCGGAAGTCATCCCCGCTTCTTCGGCTTTCCGCAGCAGCGCGGGATCCGTCATCGACAAATCGCGGCTCAGCGAGTCCGCCATCTCCAGCGGACCGATCAGCGTTTTGTCCTCGCGCACGATGAAACAAGTGTTGCCGCCGGCCTCCTTGCAGCGGCGCAGCGCCAAGCGGGCATGCGTCCCCGCCTCATTCGCACTGCGTCCAAAGCCGATGCCCATGCTTAACGACAGCCCGAGCGACTTCCAAATCTCCCGGGCCAGAGGAACCGTTTTGTAACCGACGGTTTCCCGCTCAAAGATGCCCCGAGTCGTAAAAAACAAATACTCATCCCCGCCAAGAGGGGTCAAATAGCCGTCCAGCGATTCGACATAGTCGATCAGCATCCGATGAATGTCCAGCTTAAAGCGCTGAATATCATGCTCGGATCCTTTGAACCGGAGCCTTCTGCCGAAGTCGTCCACATTCAGCATGCCGACCAGAATTTGCGCTTCCTTGCTGCGCCTTGTTTCCGTGGAGAGCAGTGCGCGCTCCAGGACAACGGTTATATTTTGATCCGTCGGCTTAATCCATTCGCATGGAATTCCCCGCTCGCCAAGCTTGGCGGCAACCTCGCTCTCCGTCGTCAAAGCTCCCTGCGACACACCGCTTAGGAAAGCCTCCGCATGATAACGGACCAGCTCCTCTGCCGGCGGATAAGGCGGACCGTCATAAACGCGAAAAGCGCCGGGCGATTCCCCAATGTCTGCGGCGATGCGCCCGACAGCCGAAGTGGAGAACGAGTCGATGCTGTACGCCGCCTCGCTTCGCCCGGGCTGCACCCGCTTCTGGAGCCGGTACAGCGCACTGATGAAGCCCGTATCCGTTAACGGAACCGCGTGTACCGGCAGGTGCGTGATCACCTGGTCTTTGACTCTCCGGTACAAAGCCGGTCCGGTAACGAGCAGCGCCTCGACCTGATCCAGCAGAGCCTCCGCCGCAGCCGGCGCTTCTTCCTCCGAACAAATCCGGGCAACCGGATGAAGGGAAGGAAATGACGAGGTAATGACATGCAGCACCTGGTTAACCAAATCTTGCGATCCAAGCACGCCGATGAGAATCCGATTCGCATTTTCCATGACAGACGACTCCTTAACATGGGTAGTTAACCCATTATAACCATTAGCATTAAGTATGAACAAGGTATATGTGGGGCGAGCATCTTTGCGTAGGAACAAACAGGGTTGCCTAGAAGCTGCGCTGCAGCAACAGAGCGCAAGGCCACGACATGCCAGCCTATCGCTCTTGTTCATGAGGGCAACGCCGGTTACGACGCCTGCGGGTCGCGGGCGGTCTCCTCTCCTTCAAAATTTCTACCAAAAATTACCCGTTTCTATGCTATAATTAGACAATAAACAACATTATTCGCCAAACAGAAACTGAACGATCAGGAGGGAATTTGTGAAAGCTGCAAGATGGTTGATAACAAGTTTGACACTCATCATCGTTATGCTCGTCATTCCTTGGCAGGCGCGAGCGAACGGTGATTCCAATGCGGATTTACAAAGTATTTATCAAGGCTCGGGAAGCCTGTCGCCGGGCTTTTCTTCCGGCGTTACGGAATATTGGGTGCGCATGCGCAGCACGGATCCGAACTATTACACGGCATTCATTTCATCCAATTCTTCTGCTTCAATCGCCTACTCGATGAATGGCAGCGCTTGGACACCGATCGGTTACAACGTCTCTACCGGCTACCTCTCTACCAATCGCGGTGATAATACGATGCAGGTGCAAGTGACGGCAACGGACGGTACGACAACCAAAACGTACACCATTCACATCTACTATCCGCAGGCGGACGATGCCGAATTATTCACGCTATCCCTAGATCAAGGCACACTGAGCCCTCCCTTCCAATCCGCCGGCACGTCCTACTCGGCGACGGTTCCTTATTCGACCAGCCATGTCGCTCTGACAAGCGTACTGAAGGACCAGGCTGCCACGATGGAAGTAAACGGTATCGCTGTATCCAGCGGAACGGCAACCGCTCCGATCCCATTGGATGTTGGCAGCAATACCATTACGGTTGTTACTCGCTCGCAAGACACGACTCAGAGCATGACCTATACGGTTGATGTCACTCGTTCAGCCCCGAGCACGAATTCGAATTTAAGCATGCTGGCCGTGACGGATTACGAGTTGACGTATCCCTTTCAGCCCGCTCAAACGGCCTATTATTTGCCCGAACTGGCATATGCAGCTGACCAAATCATTTTAACGCCTACGGTTTCGCATCCGAATGCGACGGTGGAAGTCAAAGCTAACGAAGCAGCCTATGCCGCTGTAAGCAGCGGTTCTCCAAGCTCGCCATTGCCTCTGGAAGTGGGCAGCAATGTGATTTCTGTGAAAGTAACAGCACAAGACGGCTCTTCCAAGGTTTACACCATAACGGTGAAACGGTTGAACAATGAAGCGCATCTAAGCAATTTAACCGTATCTCCAGGTAACTTAAACGAGCAGTTCTCCAGCGACAAGCCGGATTATACAATGGCGGACGTTAGTTATTCCACCTCTAGCATAACCGTCACGCCTACGGCTGTTGATCCGGCAGGGGCTTATATCCGAATGAAGAACATAACCAATCCCAACTTCATCCCCGTAACTAGCGGGTACGGCATGAGTCTTCCCTTGGAGGAGGGAACGAATACGATTCTGGTGGAAGTTTGGGCGGAAGATACGAGCATCAGGAAGCAGTACACGATTACCGTAAAACGCAGAACCCCTTCGGGGAACTCTTTGAGCGGTCTAACCGCATCCTCGGGCAATCTCCAATTCGCCGAGCAAACGTCGGCGTATTCCATTACTGTCGGACAATCGGCTTCTTCATTGACGGTGCGCCCCGTGCTGTCGGCGGACAATCCGGATGCTTCGATCCGGGTCAGCTTGAATAACGGGGAATATTCACCCGTGCAATCCGGAACGGACAGCGATCCGTTATATTTACTGCCGGATACTCCGAATGTGATCCGTGTCCTGGTCACCGCGGAGGATGGGATAACGACACGTCTCTATACCATCTATGTGTCCCGGGCATATGCACCAATACTCGAACGTTGGGAAATGGAAGGAACGCAGGTCAAGCTGACGTTCTCAGACCCGCTGCTTAACGCGGTGACGGATGTGACCTATTATCAAATCTACAATGGGAATACCCCGCTCACCGTAACGGGAATTGTATACGCCGAAGGTGCTGCCGAGGTCAACTTGACGATCAGCGAGCAGCCGAATCCGACGGACCAACTCTTGTTCAATATCCTAGCCGGCGCGGTGACCGGCTCGAACGGCGAGACGAATGCGCCGATTCGGTTTTCACATGTGTATGGAACCGCACTGGAGCAGGCGCTCTATAGAATCCAATCATTCGACCACTCGCAGGACGGCATCCAGGTGAATGAAATCATCCAATACTTGATATCCCCTTATGGTCAGCTTGATGTGACCGGTGACGGCCAATTCGACAGGACCGACGTGCAGCAGCTGCTTCCGCACATTGCTCCGCTTCACGGCCATTCATATGAATAGATAGAAAATGACCGGCAAGCGCTCCCCGCTTGACCGGTCATTTTCTTTTGCCTTTGTGTCCAACATCTCAAAAAATAACTTGAAGTTATTTCCAAAAGTGATATCATATCAATATCACACTTCATGGGATTTCATTCAGATCGTGAAGCGAGCCCCCTTATTGGGCGGCAAATACATAGAACAAGGAGTGAAGGACATGGTCCATCAAGGCTCGATCATGGCAATGATCGTTCAAGTCATTATTGGAATTGCACTCATTCTTTTTCTGCTCCTTTACTACAAGCGAACGCTTCAAATCTCTTTCCGTGCGGTCGGTGCCGGCATCGTTGTCTTCCTTGTATTCTCGCAGGTTCTGGAACAACTGCTGCATGCTTACATGTTCTCAGGCAACCGCACCACAGCGCAATGGCTGGCCAACCCTTGGCTCATGGCCGTCTACGGCGGTCTTGCCGCAGGTATTTTCGAAAATGCCGGACGTTGGGTCGGGTTCTCGCTCCTTCTGCGAAAGCGCCAGGAGCGCAAAGACGGCATTGCGTTCGGGATCGGACACGGCGGCATGGAGGTGCTGCTGATTGGCGTCTTGCTGGGTATCGTCGGTATCGTGCTTGCTACCATGATGAACGCCGGTGTATTCGAGCAGTCCTTCGGCACCGAAGCGACGTCCGAGCAAATAGCGCTCTTCCAAGCCCTGAAAGACAAAATGCTGCAAACAACGCAGGTTGAATACTGGCTTGGGGCGTTCGAGCGCATTCCGGCGATAAGTATCCAGATGGCCTTATCTTTGATCGTTCTGTATGGCGTTCGGACGCGCAAGATCGTGTACTTGCTGTATGCGGTTCTGATCCATGCGTGTATCGATTTTTTTGCCGGCCTGTATCAAGCCGAGATGCTGCCGTTATGGTTCGTCGAAGTCATCGTGTGGGCCTGGGGGCTAGCCGCTATCTTCCTTGTCGGCAGATCTAAAGTCTGGTTCGCCCGATAACCGGTGTTCAGGTATCCCGCCCTGCGAGGCTCAAAGCCGAGGAGCCGGCCGCTCGATCGCTCGCTGCTAAGGCATGGGTATCTGCCAGCGGGTCCAGGTCCCTCGTGACGACCGAATCGCTTGACTTTCAGAATTCAAACTGATAGCATGAATTTGTAATCGCGACCATTCGCGTTGCGATACACCCCTAAGTAAATACTAAGGTGACGGTTGGAGTCCTTGAGAAACCCGAACAATTGGATTGGCTCGTTAACGAGCTGATCTTATTGCTCGGGTTTTATTGTGTTCACCGGACTCGTCCGACAGGAGGAGGTGCCGTTCGCAGCTTACGGCCAAACAGCATGCAGCATAGGATCAGTCGTAAAGAATTGCCCACCAAAGGAGGTATTCGAATGTTTCGAGTTCAAGCATTGAGCCTTATGAAATGGCGATTGAAACTTCTCTTCTCTGTTGTTCTCTCCATCCTGATTGGGGGAATGTCCGTTATGCCCGCGTTCGCAGCAACACCTCAGAAAACCGTCAACGCTTCGGCAACGCTCGCTTATAACCTCAAAGGCCTTAAACACAACGTGGCCGTTCAAAAAGCCTATATTGCGTCAACGTATCTTTACGTAACCCAGCGGTCCGGGGGCACCTGCTATCTGTCCAGATTGCTCATTAACGGAACCGACGCCAACTACGTTGATGAAATGACCGTCACCAATGCGGGGCACTGCCAAACGCTGGATATGTACACCTACAACGACATTAATTATTTCTACTTCAGCTCCAAAGCAGACCCCGATACAACGAATTACTGGTCGCTTCAAGTAGCCAGACTTCAATACGCAGCCGGTGCGACCTATGATTATACGGATCTTCACCGCTTCACTTATATGAATTATGCCAATAAGACCGGCACGAGCTTAGGCGAGACGTACCGTGTGGACGCCGGCGGCAACAGCACGCATACGGTTTTCCGTGTGCAAACGAAGAACGGCGACGTCACATGGTCCATTTATGACACGGTCGCCTTGAACCAACTGCTTGACGCCAACGAGCAGGTCCGCATGGACAGTGCGGCGGCGATGAGCGCGTGCGTGACCAACTTTACGCAGTCGGGCACTGCGATCGTCAGACCGAACGAATCTTTCCAAGGCGCCGATCTGTTAGGCAGTACGGAAATCTATACGTCCGGCGGAGCGGAAACCGAAACGCCGCAGATTGCGATGATGTCCAACACCGGCGCATTCAAGACGCTTGTCCGTATTACAAATGTGGGAACGCATGAGATCGAAGGCGTACAGACGAAGAACAGCAACGTCTACTTTACCATCGTTACTGACCCCGTGAATAAAACAAATACCCAAAAAATTTATTACGTGCCTGACAGTATATTCCGGTAACCCGAAAGTTAGAAAGCCATCACAGATAAGCATGCTGGATTTGCAGCATGCTTTTTGGTTTGGGCTGAGTTCTAACTAATTGGCGTGAACTTTTCAGTTGCTTTCCCCCACTTCCATCCGGGATTTGTCCCTCTCTCTCGCTCACAAGCTGATGCTATATTGGTAGAAACGAAAGTGAATCAACGTGATCGGGAGGTCCATACACATGAGAAGCCACACTACGAGGAAGACGGTCAAACGCCCTTTCGCCTGCTATGAGGCCGGGCAGTTGGCGAGCATCCGCAGCAGGATTGCCGCACAGCCGGAGCTGCGGGAGGAATATGAGCGTCAGGTGATGCTATCCGATGCCTACGCAAGAACGGAGAAGTCTTTGCCTATTCACCTGAGAGGCGCTTTCCGAACGGATCCGTTCGTCTTCCGAACACCGGCGAACGCCGGATGGATCCGGATCGCTATCCATATTCGGGGGAAGGGCGAAGCCCGAATCAAACGGCTGCAGCTGACTCATTCGGAACGGGGACTTTCGATTCCGCTGTCGAACGGCGGTTTCGCGCAAGGGCTAGCCGGGTGGTCCGTTACGTCGCGTGCCTCTTCTAGCTCGGCTTTCCTCCAACCATCCGAGGCCCCCGGACAAGGGCACATCTTCTGTGCGGAGAACACCACCCATGACGACTGGGTTACTTTGGCTTATGCTGAAGCGGTTCCCGTACGTGCTCTGGAGCATTACAGCATTCAGAAGATGCTTCGCTTGGACGAACCTTTATCCTTAGGCGTGTTCGTGGAAGTCGAGTTTCTGGATGCCGCAGGGCTGCCCATGACCATGAAGCTTACATCGCCGCCATTTAACCGCAAGACGCCTACGATCTGGGCCGCCCTGCTGGAGACAGCCGGAGCGGATGCCAATGTCTATATGGTGACGGGGGATGCGGCATATGCGGAGCGAGCCAAGCGGAAGCTCCTGTACATGCTGCCGGATATGTGCCAAGGCATGGATATATTCAAGGCGACAGGCTGGCATGTGGATGATAACTACGGAGCGGTCCATATCGGACGGGGCATCGCGGTGCTCTCGGTCATCTATGACCAGATCGCGGATTCCGGGGTCATTCCGCAGGAGGAAGACGCCGGAATCCGGTCGCACTTCCGTTACATGGCCGGACTGATGATGGATACCGGCTATTACCGGTTCGATCTGGAGCAGTTTGCGGATGAGAAGGGAGGCAAGCGCAGCAACTGGAATGCGGACCGCGCCACGTGCCTCGGCATCTATGCCTTGGTCTTCCCCGAGGAGGAGCAGGCGGACGCTTATCTGGCGCATGCCTGCGCCGTCGTCGATTGGCAGCTGGACCATGTGGTCGATCGGGACGGCGCATGGCCGGAAAATATCCGCTACCACGGCGCTGTGCTGCACCGCTACTTTCTATTTTTCACGCTGCTGCAGCGTCTAAGGGGGATTAATTATTGGTCCCGCGACAAGGTCAAGAACATGTACCGGTTCTTAATCGGCACGGTGACCCCGAAGGATGCCGTTCATGGCGGTCCGGGACGGGCATCCGCCCTCCTATCTCCTGCTGTCGGCGATTCGACGGTAGATGACCAGTGGTTCCGATTGTTCGCCTATGCCGCCCCTTTCTACGCGAATTCGGATTCGCGGCTAAGCCGGGAGATGATGTGGACTTGGCAGCATGGCGGCGGCGTGGTCCGGGATACGGGTGCACATCCCTGCACACTGCTCGCGCTTCTCTATCCGCAGCCGGAGCTTGCGCAGGAAGCGCCGGATCTGGCATCCGTTCATTATGAGGGGATCGGGTATGTCATCTTCCGGCAGCATTTCGGTAAGTGGAACCGGGAGAACTATGCTATTTTCGAGACATCCCCGCTCACCTATCATGCTCATCATGATGAAGGCCATTTCTCCCTATGGGCCAACGGCACCCCTCTGACCCTGGATCCCGGAACGGGCGGATATTACAACGGAGACCGTCACTGGTATGTGAACGGCCATGCGCATAACGTGGTTCAGTTCACGGACGAGGCGGGCACTGTGCAGAACGGACCGTTTCAGAGCATTTGCGAGGAGGTCGTCTTCTCGGAGCAGCTGGATTATGTCCGCAGCTTCATCCCGGATGTGAATGCCGAAGCCTACCGCCGCCACTTCGCTTATGTGAAAGCCGGCGCCGACGTCTATATCGTCTGGGATCATATCCGCAGCCAGAGAAGCAGCGTCTGGAATCTGCATACGATGAGCTCCTCGTCGGAGGTACAGGGGAATCGCATCACGGCACACGGCTTGAATGATATGAAACTGGAAGTCACCTTCCTGCAGCCGGACAGCCTTTCGGCAGCTACGGATTTGGGAGCTGTATCCGGCGGTTATCCGTTAGCGGCGCAGGAACATTTTCGAATAAGCGGCGATAACGGCAACGATTATTTGGCCTTGCTTTATCCGAGATCGGGTGCATCGTCGGGGCTGACCGTTACCGTACTTGATAGTCCGGTTGATCCCGAATCATCAGATTGCAGGATGTACAAGGTGCTCCGGGACGAGCAAGTATTGTTCCTCCTGCTTGTGAACGGAGCGGAACATGCACAAGCGTATTCCGTTCCATCCCGTTCTCCGGTATGGAGCCTCCATGACAAATCCCTTCATCCTCCGGATGCCAACGGGCACTGCAGCATTGAAGTAGCCGGCGGTAGACTGGCCATTCTTATGGAGTCCATATCCGGATAAACATACGAATAATCAAACAAGGTCAATCGACATCATTGACCTTGTTTGTTTTACCTATGCACGGATAACTTCCAATCGAATTACGTTCCAGGAAGCTTTGGACAGGCGGGCATGAATATGTCCGTCCTCGCATCTTGCGCTCCCGCGATTATGCGGGATAACCTGGTCCGGATGTCCCTTGGTATTGGTCGCTTTCAGATTGTCATGCTCAAGCACCAAATGCTCGACCAGTCTGACTTTACCGAAGCTGCGAAGATTAATATCCAGGTCCAGCGTATCTTGAAGATGCCGGTTCACGGCGAAAACCGTAATTTGATTTTGCTCCTCGTTATAGACGCTAATGGCTTCCAAATACGGTACGTCCGTATAATCTTTGGAGTCGTACTTGGGCGAGCGGATGACAGGGTGCAGCACTTTCCCTCTGCCGTATAGGGAAGCATGGAGGTACGGATAATACGTCGTTTGCAGCCAGAGAGGTCCTCCGTTCTCGGTCATAATAGGCGCAATGACATTGATCAACTGAGCCAAACAAGCCATTTTCACCCGGTCCGCATGCTTGAGCATCGTAATTAAGCAGCAGCCTACCACAAGAGCGTCCTCAAGGGTATACGTATCCTCGAATTCGGGCGGCGCCACCTGCCAGCGCTCATCCGCCCGGCTGGTGCCGATCGAATTCCATACATTCCATTCGTCCAAGGAAAGATACAGCTTCTTTTTACTCCGCTTCTTGGCTTTGACATAATCGCAGATGGAAGCTACAGTCCCGATGAATTGATCCATATCCATCGAACGGGCAAGAAAATTGTCCGATTCGTTCGCATTATTGTTGTAGTACGTATGCAGGGACAAATAATCGACTTGATCATACGTCAGATCCAGAACGGTTGCTTCCCAATCCGCGAAGGTCGGCATCCCGCTGCTGGAGCTCCCGCAAGCGACAAGCTCCAGATTCGGGTCCACCCACCGCATCACTTTCGCCGTTTCATTGGCTAACCGGCCGTACTCGACTGCTGTCTTGGCGCCGATTTGCCAAGGGCCGTCCATCTCGTTGCCCAAGCACCAGGTTTTGAATTTGTGAGGCTCCTTGTAGCCGTGAGAAATGCGCAGGTCGCTCCAATAAGAGCCGGATGGATGGTTGCAGTACTCCACCAGATTCCGCGCAGCATCCACGCCACGGGTACCGAGATTAACCGCCATCATGACCTCTGTGCCGGCAAGCTTGGCCCACTGGGCGAATTCATTCGTTCCGACCTGATTGGTTTCCGTCGTCCACCAAGCCAGCTCCAGCTTGCGCTTGCGCTCCGATTGCGGACCGACGCCATCCTCCCAATTGTAGCCGGAGACGAAATTCCCTCCGGGATACCGAATGATGGGGACTTGCAGCCGCCGAATGACCTCCAAAGCATCTCTGCGGAAACCCCGCTCGTCAGCCGTTGGATGGGAGGGCTCATAGATCCCTCCATACACCGCACGGCCCAGGTGTTCAATGAAAGAACCGTATATTCTCGGATCAACCTCTGCCAGAATGAAGTCTTTGTCTACAATCATGGATGCTTTCAGTGCCACTGCTCATTCCCCCAACGAATTATTGAATAATCCCTTTCAGCGTGAAGCTGTATGCATAGCTGCGGTTTGCGTAAAGCGTAAACTCAGGATGCGTCTTCGACAACCAGCTGTCGTCGCCGCCAACCCCCATCTGCCGGTAGTTCACGCGCAAAGAGACTTTGTCGCTGAGAGGCAGCTTGTACAGATGATCGTGCGCTTCCAATTCAGCCGGCGTATACGGCAGCGCGTTCAGTTCCACGGCCGGGGCGCCTTCGATCCGCAATCCGATGCCGTCGGCACGGGTGAGTTCCGCCCATCGCACCTCCGTTTTGTTCCCGCATTCCTGAGGGCGCAAATACGGCACGTATTGGTCAGCTACTTTCCCCTCATAAATACCTAACCTTGCACTTTCGGCGCGATCCCAATGATTCTCATGCGGGCCTTTGCCGTACCACTTCAGGTTCTCCAGGCTGCCGTCAAGCTGGAACATCATCCCGATCTCCGGAATTTCCGGCAGGTTATGGCCTGGCTGCAGCTCTTCGCGAATGCGAATCTCGCCGTTGCCCAACACGGTATATTGCAAGTGACACAATGAACTGCGTGTCGTCGGCAGCAGATACGATACCGCGATTTCAACCTTATGTGCATAGGTCTGAATATGCATGTCATGCAGTTGGCGCTCTTGTCCGGCTTCCCTCCAAGCGGCGCTGCGTTCAGGGAGCTTGTTCCCTTTATCGTTGTCGATGCTTGCCCGCCAGAAGTTAGGCCTCGGCGACTCTTTCATCAGCTCGACGCCTTGATAACGGTAAGAAGTCATATCGCCTGTCAGCTTGCTGAAAGTCACACGGAAATCCGCTCCGAATGCCATAAATGCGGCTTCCGTCTCTTCCGTCCGGAGGGGATGAGAGACCGCTTGTTGTGCCGGACGCGTCTTAACAGGGAGCACGTACTGTTCGAACGCCACCTCGTGACCTGCAGGCGCCCACGCCTGCTCGGCTTTCTCCACCAGTCTTACGGTCAATGTGCACTCTTCACCGTCGCGCATATCGGCAGGCTGTTCATAAGGAATTATAATTTCTACAGCATCTCCTGCTTCTGCAGCCAGTGCGGCATCCCCTTCCTGGATCGGCAAGCCGTTTCTCGCCACTTCCCACTTACAATCATAATCGATCAGGTTCGTAAACAAATAATTGTTCGTAACGCGAATCCGCCCTTGCTGTAAATCAACCGCCTCGAGCTTGACGTTCTGATAACATTTTTTCACTTCGTACAATTTGGGGGTTACCCGGCGATCTGCGAACAAAAGACCGTTCCCGCAAAAAGTGCCGTCGTTCGGTGTATCGCCGAAATCTCCGCCATAAGCCAAATACGCGGTGCCTTCCGGAGTTGTCGTACGAATAGCCTGGTCGATCCAATCCCAGATAAAGCCTCCCTGTAGAATCGGATATTGATCAAACAAATCGGTATATTTGACAAGATTCCCGCTGGAATTGCCCATGGCATGGCTGTATTCACACAGGATGAAAGGCTTCTTCGGGTTGGAGCGCGCATACTCCTCAACTTTGTGCGGCGGCGTATACATCTGGCTTTCCATATCGGAAGCCGCGTCCGATTTGCGGCAGCGCGTGACGCCTTCGTAATGAACGAGACGGGTCGGATCATTGGATCGGAAGAAATCGTGCATGCGGATGAAATTGTCCCCGCCCCAGGATTCATTGCCTAACGACCAGATGACAATGGACGGATGGTTTTTATCCCGCTGAAGCATCGAATTCGCCCTGTCGAGGACATTAGCCGTCCATTCCGGCTTACTCGCCGGGACGGTCCATCCTTCCTCTTCCTGGAAATTGGACCAGCTGCCGTGTGTCTCCAGATTCGTTTCATCGATCACATAGAGGCCATATTCGTCACACAAATCGTACCACAGCGGATGGTTCGGATAATGGGAAGTGCGGACGGCATTGATGTTATAAGCTTTCATCAGCTGAATATCGCGCACCATATCGTCATACCCGATGGCGCGGCCGGTCTCGCAGTTAAACTCATGGCGATTCACGCCTTTGAACAGGATGCGCTTGCCGTTGATTTTCATTAAGCCGTCGGCCAGCTCGAACCTGCGGAACCCGACGCGGCAGCTCACCGCTTCAACGAGCTCCCCCGAACGATCCTTCAGCGCCAGTACCAGCGTGTACAGATTCGGCGTCTCGGCGGTCCACTTCAGCGGGTTCTCCACGCTTGCGCCTAACTGCAGCTGCCGTTCTTGTCCGTCGTTCAACTCGACGTCCGCCGTCAGCGGCGCCAGTACGCGGTTCCCCGCCTTGTCATACAGGCTGGCTTCCAGCGTGTGGCTTCCCAGACGCTCGCCGAACGCATTCGTCACCGTCGCTTGGATGTGCAAATGGCCGTGCCGGTATGCGTCATCCAGATCGGCAACGACACGGAAATCATACACATGCGCTTTCGGCGTGCTGTACAGGAAGACGTCGCGGAAAATGCCGCTCATCCGCCAAAAGTCCTGATCCTCCAGCCAACTGGCATCGCTCCAGCGATAGACTTCAACAGCCAGCTTGTTCTCGCCGTCAAGCAGATAAGGGGTGAGATCGAACTCCGCCGGAGTAAAGGAATCTTCGCTGTAACCGACCATTTCGCCGTTCACCCAGACGTAGAAGGCGGATTCCACCCCCTGGAAGCTGATATAAACTGGCTGGCCATGCCAAGCTTCCGGTACAGTGAACGTTCGCGCATAAGAACCGACGGGATTATACTTCGTCGGGGCGAACGGAGGCTTAATATCCTCTTTCCCTTCCCATGGATACCTGACATTCGTATACTGCGGATAATCGTAGCCCTGCAGCTGCCAATGCCCCGGCACTTGAATGTCGTCCCAACCGCTCGTATCGAAGCCGGCTTCGTAGAAAGGGACGATCCGCTTGTCCGGGTTCTCGGCGAAGCTGAATTTCCATAAGCCGTTCAGCGAAGCCGTATAGTTCGAGCCGCTTCTGTCCCCCTTCAGCGCTTCTTCCAACGTCGCGAACGGCATTAACGTCGCGTGAGCCTGCATTCGGTTCAATTGGAATATTTCCGGGTTGTTATTCCATTCGGGATACCCGTTCTTCGGGGGCACATAAGAAAACTTATGACGCATGACTTGCACCTCATTTGCTAGATTTGAACTTCAATTTGTGTACAGCTGCTTAAATTCAGACGGTGTCATGCCGGTATGCTTTTTGAACAGTTCGCTGAAATGCCTTCTGTCCTCGTACCCGAGAGCTTGGGCGATCTCCTGCACCTGCTTGCCTTCGAGGAGCATGGCTTTCGTTTGTTCCATGCGCTCGGAGGTGACGAATTGGGTTACGGTCATCCCGGTTACTTTCTTGAACAGATTGGCAAAGTAACTGCCGCTCAAATAGACGAGCTTGGCATAATCATTGACCGTCATATTGGAGGCCACGTTTTGCCGGATATGGGCGATGACCTGCTCTACGACCTGGTTCACATCTTCAACATGGCGCTTCTGAATGATTTCGCAGCCGATCCTGCACATCTCCTTGATGTTATCCTGCAGCTCCTTCAGCTTGTACGAGGAAAGGTTCGTGATATGATACAGCTGCCGTTCGATCCCTTCCATCTCTTCGCGCGTCAATTTCTCCGAGAACACCCGATTGATGAGGAAGGCGAGCTCGTCGCACATTCCCTTCACGACCTCCGGAGCCGGAGGCATCGACGCATTGACGGTTTCCTCGAACAGTTCGTCCACGATACCGCTCGCCTTCTGCAGGTTCCCGGACCTGATGCAATAGAACAGCTCTTTCTCCTTCTCGGGAGAGTAACGGGGCAGCGATTGGGGGACGGGACTCATATGGCGGTAGCTGTACACGGTATTGCCGCCCGTATAGAAGTTATAGGAGAGGGCCGCGAATGCTTGGGAGTAGGAGTAGGAGATCCGGTGGATCTCCTGCACTTCTTCTCCAAGTCCTATCGAAATGGTATAGCGGGAATAGTGATTGACGTTCTCACGGCATTTCTCTGCAATGGCTTCTACGCTGATATGTTCCGGCGGATTGAATATGGCGACAAATCGGTTCGTGTGATCGCGGAATACGAATCCCTTGGTATGCTCCGTCAAGCTTTCTTCCAAAATGTTCTGGACCGTGAACCGGATCAGCTCCACCTCCTGGACCGGAAGCGCATCCGTCTGTTCGGTAAACTGATCGATTTCCATCAGCATGACGATGAATCGTTCCCGCTCAAGCGCGATGTTCAAGAAATCCCAGCGTCTCTGCGCTTGTTCCGGCGTCGTAGGGAATTGCAGCAGCAGCTGGAAGTATTCCTGCCTTAAATACGGCAAGCTTTCCCTCAGCTTTCTTTCCATTTCACGATAGCGCTGCTTCTCGGACATTTCATCCTCAACCGCCTGTTTGGCCTTGAGCACCACATCGATAATTTTCTGAGGCGTGTACGGCTTAACGATATAGTCGAATGCGCCCAAACGCAGCGCTTCTTGCGCATAATCGAAGTCGGTATAACCGCTGAGGAACACAATTTTGGTTCGCGGAAACATATCCAGCACTTGCCGGGTCATCTCCAGCCCGTCTTTTTTCGGCATGCGAATATCCGTCAGTACAATGTGGGGCTCCGTCTCCCGGATCAATTCGATCCCCTGCTCGCCATTGCTGGCCGTGCCCGTAATACGAATGCCGTAAGTCTCCCAATTGATTTGATTCGCGATGCCCTGCACCACGGTCTTGATATCGTCGATTACGCACATTCTAAGTTCGGTCGTCACTGCTTCATCACTCGCCTGTCAATGGTATAGTTAGTTTCACCGTGGTGGAGACGAAAGGTTCGCTGCTAAGCCGGATGTCCGCTTGGTTGCCGTAGTATAGCTTCAACCGTCCATATACATTGCGAAGCGCGTAGCTTTTGGGTGCCGAGTGCTCCCTTCGCATATCCGTATCAACGGACAGCACATCCATGCCTTCCCCGTTATCCTCCACTTGAAGATGCAGTTCGTCTTCGGTTCTCCAAATCGAAATCCGAATGTTCCCCATCCCTTCAATACTTTGAAAACCGTGCAGGATGGAATTCTCCACCAAAGGCTGCAAAATAATTTTCAAAACGGGAACCTCCAGCAAAGACTCATCTTCGAGCTTAATCGTATAATCGAACAGATCCTCGTAACACTGCTGCTGCAGCATCAAATATTGCCTTACATGATCGATTTCCCGGGCCAAAGTCGTCATCTCGTTACCGCCATTCAGACCGAACTGGAACATTAAGGACAGCGACGTAATCATTTCCGTTACATCCCGGTTCTGCGACGTTTCCGACTTCCAAATGATCGTGTTTAACGTGTTATACAGAAAATGCGGGTCGATCTGCGCCTGGAGAGCTTTCACCTCCATCTTGCGCTTCTCGTACTCGGCGTCCTTCACATCCTCAATGAGCGAAGCAATTTCCTCGAGCATCCGGTTGAATTTCAACCCGACCTGCGTCACTTCATCCTCATATTTGCTCGTAAAACGCACGTCGAGTTGATTTTGCTCAACCTTCTTCATCAACCCTTGCAGCTTATGCAGCGGCTTCAGCAGGAAGCTCGACATGACATTGGATAGCACGAAAGCCAATACGGCGCAGCACAGCATGATCAAGAGCGTAATCGTTTTGATCCGATTCACCTGATGGAGCAAATCCGACTGCTTCTGCACACTGACCATCATCCAATTGTCCGCAAGCGTGAGCCGCGAATAATTGACGAGGTAGTTGCTGCCGGCGATGTCATATTTGAAGAAACCGCGATCCTCGTGCTGCAGCTGGCTTATGAAATCGGGATCGCTTTGAAACAGCGCTTTTTGACTGCTTAACGGAAGTACGGTATCCCCATCTCTCGTGATGAGATAATAATTTTGGGATGGATCCAGCAGGTCATCCGTGATAACCCCGCCGATTAACTCCTGATTCACGTTCACCACCACGTACACATCCCGGACATCCGCCTCTGTGACGGGCTTCATCACCAGCGAAATTACCCTCTGTTTCCCCTGGAAAAGAGGATCTTCATGGTCTTCCACCCACACGACGCGGTCGGTTGTATTCAGATAGCGGGCAAAGATCGTCTCCTTGAAGCGCACCTGCCCGTTCCGCAAATCGTTCGTAGCATACATTTCGCCAACCGGTGTGTAGATCAATACGGATTGAATAGAGGGCTCGATCAGTTTCATTTGCCCAAGCGGCGTTTGCAAAGAAGAGAGCCGTGTATAGTAGGAGGCCGAATTATTCGATAAGACATCCTCCATCGCGTTCCTGAACGGATCGCTGAGCATCATCGACGAGGTGGTCACGATAATGTGCCTGAGCTTCTCGTCAAACACGCGCGCCGTTTTATTCAACGTATTCTGGCTGGATATGAACGCTTCGCTTTCTGTCGATCGAAAGGCGATCCAATAAGACATCATCCCCGTTATTGAAATGGAGATGACGGTCAACATCAACACCGAGATCCATAACCGCCGGCGGAGCGAAAGCCGGTAAAACCATGTATGCAAGCTGACTCCCCCTTCTCCGCACAATAATAAGGAAGAGCGCGCTGCTTTCGGCCGCGCGCCCCATTCCTATTGTATCCATTAAACTTTGCCCCTATTTCGCGAGGCTGCCCTGCAATTTGTTCGGATCGAAATTCGGATCCGCCTTCATCTTGGTCTCGCCCGCAGCACGCGCTTTCTCCAATGCCGTATTATAGCGGGTAGTCAAATCACTCAAAATTTTGTCCAAATCTCCGCCTTCGAGCATGTATTTAATCACGACGTTGCCTAATTTCGTGCCTTCCACCTTCGTCTCTACGACACCGCTTGGTGAAGGTGCATATAGAGCGTCATACTTCGTCGGCAAGAAACCTTCGATTCCCGGCATAGCCGGCTTCTGGGCCGCTGCGTTAACGTCCGGCACAATCGAGATCCCGAGACCCTTCTCGTGATATTCCTTCTGGAAGCTCAGGTTATAAATGTACTCCATGAATTTCCACGCTTTGTCTTTGTTCGGCGTGTTGGCGCTAATGCCGATATAGTTACCCGCATTGGCCAGGTTCACAGTCCCTGTCAGTTTCCCGTCAATCGTTGGAGGCAGTGCCGCGCTCCAGTTAATTTTGGTCGGGAATTGGCTTTGGTACACGGCAGGTTCGCCGGAGTGGTTGAAGTACATACCGATCTTACCAGCCGCGAATTGGGCGCGAAGCGGATCGATATCGAGCGATTCAACGCCAGGCAGCATGCTGCCGTCCTGCTTCATCTGCCGAAGTGCATCGACAATCGGCTTATACGCCGCAAAATCGAACTGGCCTGTTTTGTAATTGTAACCGTCGACTACGGAAGTACCGCTGAGCGAACCGATCGGATTGGCAATCCGCGAGAAGGCCGAGCTTGGATTTTTGAAGTTTTCCGCGAAGCCGTAAGCACCGATGTCTTTGCCGGCTTCCGTAATTTTCTTGGCATCCTCAACCATTTCCTGAATCGTTTTCGGCGGTTCGGTGATGCCGGCTTTTTTGAACAGATCGACGTTATAGATTAACCGCCAGTATTGCCCTGTGTTCGGAAGCGAGTAAATTTTGCCATCGACCATATTGCTTTCTTCTACAAGTAAATTATTATACCGTTTCTTCATTTCGTCTGTCATCATATCGTTCAGCGGCAAGAGATACCCTTTCTTCACGAAGCCGGGGAAATCGTTCGTCCGAAGAATATCCGGCGCCTGCTTGCTGGCGAAAGCAATATCGACCGATTGGTTGAAGTTATCGGCCATGACCGTCATCTCAACCTCGATGTTGTCCTTGTTCGTCTCATTGAACTTCTTGATGACTTCTTTCATATAATCGGCATCGTGACGGTCAATCGTCCAATAGCTCAGCTTCGTCTTCTGTCCGCTTGCCGCAGGGGCGGCACTCGCACCCGTTTTGGCAGCGGATGAATCGGTTTGGCTGCCGCATGCCGCAAGTGAAGCCACCAACGTAACTCCAAGCAGTGCGTTCAATACGATCTTTTTACTCATGTCGTGAAACCCTCCTGTTATCTCTTCCTGGAATGTGATGCACATCTCATGTAACTGTTTTCATGATAACTCGATATCCGGCTGAACCGTGAAGGACAAATCAACTTTCCAGGTGGGGGAAAATAACTGTTTTGTATGTTTCTGTATCAATTTAACCTTTCACACTTCCGGCCGTTACCTGGATGAACGACTTGTTCGCAAGCACATAGACGACCAGAATGGGCAGGAAGGACAGACAAGCGCCGGCCATCATAAGCTGCGCCTCCGCTGCTGCGCCAATGCCGTAGCGCAAATTCGCCAAGCCGACCGTCAACGTTTGCAGCTTCGGGTTCGTCATCGTGAAGACGAGGGGCAAAATATACTCATTCCATGCGCCGCGGAACGTGAACAACGCGGTAACGCCCAATGCCGGGCGCAGAAGCGGGAGAATAATCCGCCAATAGACCGTGAAGAAATTGCAGCCGTCGATGTATGCCGCCTCGTCCAGATCTTTGGGAATGGCCTTGAAGAAGCCGATCAGCATGAAATAGATCACGGCATGCGAGCTGATGAGAATAAGGATAACACCCCATAGCGATTTATTTAAACCGAGCTTCACCATGAGATTGAACTGAGGCATCAAAACAACGGCGCCAATGGAAATGAACATCGTGCTGGCCTGCAGAGCTACGTAAAGCCTTTTGCCAGGAAACTGCGTTCGATCCACGGCATAAGCCGACATCGTAGCCACTAGCAGCGTTCCGATCGTTACGATGATGCTGATAAAGAGGCTGTTCCATGTAAACTGGGCAAAATTAGCCTGCTTCCAGGCTGTGGCGTAGTTGGAAAATTGCCAGACGGTAGGCAGGATGGTAGCTCCCGTCGTCAGCTCCGCATTCGTTTTGACCGAACCCAAGATCGCCATAATAATCGGAAATATCGTGAAAAAGGCTACCGCTATCAAAAATATCCATTTGATGCCATGCCCGATGAAACGGCCGCCTCGGAAACCGCCGGAGTTCATGCTAGTAATCATTGTATACCCTCCCTTGTTAATCCTGATTCAAACGTTTGGACATCGCGAAGTACGCAATGGTAATGACCCCGACGATGAGAGCCGTTACGAAGCCTGCGGCGCTGCCGTATCCGATCTGCTGGACTGTCGGAGAAGCCGCCGAAACCGGGAAGAACAGCTTGTACACGTACAGGTACATGACATCGGTTTTACCGAAAGGTCCGCCCTCGGTCATGACCATAATGCTCTCATAGCCTTTCAGGGAGTTGATGATGGCGAGCATCACGATCATTTGCAGAACCGGTCCGAGCATCGGAATCGTAATGTACCAGAACTTCTGCACGACATTCGCTCCGTCAATCGAGGCGCTTTCGTACAGATCGTCCGGAATTCCTTGCAGTCCGGCAATGAACAGAAGCATATAGTTACCGATGGCGCCCCAGACGGCCATAATAATAACGGTTAACATCGCATAATCCGGTCCGAGCCAATCGATCGCTTTGGAGGTTAAGCCATACTTCAATAGAAATTGATTGAGCAGGCCGTTATACGAATTGAATATCGTGAAAAAGACGATCGCCATGACGGAAGTACTGATAATGGTCGGCATGAAATACACGGCGCGGAGCAGCACTTTGCCCCGGATGCCGCGATTCAGAATGACGGCAAGGATGAGGGAAAGCGGCAGGACGATAATCAATTTGCCGCCTGCATATATGAGCGTGTTGTACACGGAGTGCCAATACTCCGTATCACGCAGCAATCTTGTGAAATTATCGATACCGATAAATTTCTCTTCACCGTACCCCTGGTAATCGTAGAACATATAACGAAACGCCCATATAAGCGGGTATATGCCTAGCGCCAAAGTTAGAAACAGACTTGGCAAAATAAAAACATAGGAATTGAACAGGGAACCCCTTCTGCGCATATGACATCTTCTCCTTATACTTAAACTAGTAGTCTAAGCATATTACAAGCTCGCGGCGATGCGGGAGTGGTAATTCAACTGTGTCCGTGTGACAATTCAACTGTCTTCGACAGCCGGTCAACCGCCTGTCAATAAATACCGAAAGCAAACAGGCCGCAAAGGAATTTGCGGCCTTGCTGACGCTACAATTTATTGGAAATGGACAATAAAAGTCTTGATCTCATAAGGCTTCATAGGAACGCCTAGCTGAGCGCTCACCAACTTCCCGCCCTGCGGACGTTCGAGCAGATCGCATTCCTGCCAGGATGCGATCCGGGCATCGCTCGCGATCTCCAGCTGCCCGCTGATGCCTGCGAACTCGTGAATCCGCAAGATGACGCCGCCGCCATCCTCCGCTTCTTTCACCGCGTCGATCATGACATGATCGCAGGACAGACGGAATAAGCTGAATGACGCTTCGGCATCGGCACGCTTACCGCCGGTGCTCGTCAGCGGGTTATTCAAGGACCATGCGGCTTGCACCGTTCGCCCGTCATACCAATCGCCGGCATGCGGGAACAGCGAATAGGTGAAATGATGTTCACCGATATCGGCCGTAGGATCCGGCACCATGGCGGACTTGATCAGCGTCAGCCGCATCACGTTGTCTTTGATGTCATAGCCGTACTTGCAATCGTTCAAGAGGCTGACCCCGTACCCGCGTTCCGACAGATCGGCCCACTGATGGCCGACCGTCTCGAAGCGCGCGTAATCCCAGCTTGTATTCCAATGCGTAGGGCGCTTCACATTGCCGAATTGGATATCGTACGTCGCTTCCGTCGCCCGGATTCGCACCGGGAATGCCGCCTTCAACAGCTGGCGCTGCTCGTTCCAATGAACATGCGTTTTGAAATCTATTCGTCGGCTGTGCGCGTAGACGATCATATCTTGAATAATGGTCGAATCCATATACGCCCATTCGAAGCGGACGATCGCGGCCAGAGCCCCGATGTTCGTCACTTCCATGCGGGTCACCTGGGTCACTTCGCGCTTTTTCTCCGTGTAGAAAATGTCGATGTCCCATGCCTCGTGCCGGCCTTTCGGCTTATCCTCGAACACCTCCAGCCGGTTGCCGGTCTGCCCCTCTGCGAGGATGTCCCGCTTCGCCAGCCGGTCATAGAGCCGTTCGAGCTGACCGTTCGCATTCCATTCGATTTCATAGAAAGGCGTGACCAAACCACGCTCCTTCGAATGGAATACATCGGCATCAGCCTTCGGCGCAGGCGCATGGCTATCCGCGGCTTCCGCCGGATGAATCACCGCGTAGCCCATCGAAGGGATCTCCGCTACTTTCACCCATCGTTCTCCATCCACCAACTGTGTCTCCAGCGGACGATTCCGGGCATCCAACCAGACCTCATGAGCGGCAGCGTCCCCTTGGGGTAAGCGAACGATATCCGTCTGTTCCCAGGAAGCGCTGTTGAACACCGTCACTTCCCGGTCCCCGCCCTGTCCACCATCTGTCAAGTAAGCAAGGGATTGGTTCCGCACTTGCTCTCCGAGGGCAAGCGCTTCGCCATACTCGACCCTGCTGTCCTCATAAACCTCACGAATCGACGAGCCGGGGATGATGTCATGGAATTGGTTTCGCAGAATAATAGTCCAGCCTTTATGCAGAAGCTGAGAGCTTTCGCCGCTTGCCGCATGCGCGGCCGCGTTCGCAACGCCGCTCAACACTTGCAGCCATTCCGTTTCCCTGTACAGCAGCTCCAGCTTGCGATTCATCAGCTTATTGTAAGCTTGACTTGTATACGTACCGCGGTGCAGCTCCAAATACAGCTCGCCGTCCCATGTGTGCACGTAGGAATCGGTGCTTGCCACCCGCTGCTGCAGCTCGCGGAAATATTCGTCGGCGCGCCCCGTCTTCACGGCCGGAATGCCGGGGATTTGGTCTAATCGGCGCCGCATCTCCAGCATTTCCCGGTTGACGCCGCCTCCGCCGTCGCCGAACCCATAGGCAAGGAGCAGAGACGAATTCAGCGACTTATCGCGGTACGCGTCCCAGATACCTTGTACCGAAGCCGGCGTCACTTTCCCATTATACGTATAGTAAAAGGCCCCTTCGCTCGATCCGGGATCCGGCGTCGTAATGAAATGGGTCAGCACTTCCGTTCCGTCAATCCCCCGCCACATGAAGGTATCGTGCGGCATGCGGTTATATTGGTTCCAGCTGATTTTGGTCGTCATGAACGATTCGATGCCCGCTTTGCGCAAAATTTGCGGCAGCGCCCAGCTGTAGCCGAATACATCCGGCAGCCACAGGTACTTGCATTCAACGCCGAATTCTTCCCGGAAGAAACGGGTTCCGTACAGAAGCTGTCTGACCAACGATTCCCCGGAAGCCAGGTTGCAGTCCGCCTCCAACCACATCGCGCCGCCCGCTTCCCAACGGCCTTCCCGCACCCGTTCCTTGATGCTTTCATAAATTTGCGGATAATCTTCCTTGATGTACGCATACAGCTGCGGCTGTGTTTGCAAGAATACGTACTCCGGGTACATCTCCATCAAACGCAGTACCGTCGAGAACGATCTCGCCGCCTTCTCCCGCGTATGCTTCAGCTGCCAGAGCCACGCGACATCGATATGCGTGTGCCCGATGCATTGGACGACAACCGCATGCAGCTTGGGCATGGAAGCGAGCGTGCGGCTCAGCTGTTCCTGCGCCATCGCCACGGAGCTGTAGAAGCCGTCGCTTCCCGGCCTCGACCAATCGAGCAACAGGAAAGCCTGATCCAGCATAGTCAGCAGCGCGTGCCGTTCAGGACGGCTTTCCTCCAAGATCCGAACCGTCTCCAGCAAAGCTCTCGCCGTGTAATAAAGATCGTCGCAAGCTTCGTCCAGCCAGCACAAGGACACCCGTTCCAGCTGGCTTTCCATTTCACGGTAGCTCTGATAACCGCCCAGCCCGGACCATAAACGGAAGCGAAGCTGTACAACGGATCCAATCAGCTCGTCGGGGAAGAAGACTTCCTCATGATTGGAATCCACGCCTTGGAACGGCGCGCCATTCACATAAAGAAGCGATTCAAACCCGCTGTTCGTTCCGTCACCGGTTTGCCCCAGCTTGAACCGGCCAAGCACTTTCTTACCCTGCCACTCTGCCGGAATCTGCGGATCGGCGGCTAACCAATAATACACATCGCGCCCTTTCCAACGGTCTCCGATCTGAATGCCGCTCCATTCGCCGTCTTCCGCCGGGTAAGCGCCAATCGCTCCTTCGGCGTCGCGTTTGATTCGAATCGTATCTATAGCCCTTTCGCCGCGATAGCGGTAAGGTTCAAGTTCAAGAATTCGCGCCTGCAATTTCTCCACTGTCCACAACATGTGACTGCTCCCTTCAATCCTATGGCGATATTATCCCTGAGGGATGGATATGCTTATTCTAATCGATAATAACGTTATGCCGTGATAGGCAATCTGATGATGCATGGGGGGGAAATTCATTTTTATCGAAGAAAGGAGATCGCCA
The DNA here is from genome assembly GCF_028765165.1 of Paenibacillus sp. MAHUQ-63. GTDB lineage: Bacteria > Bacillota > Bacilli > Paenibacillales > NBRC-103111 > Paenibacillus_E. The sequence continues at coordinate 739,860 of NZ_JARADB010000003.1, forward strand.
TGTCACAGCAAGTGGATACCCCTTATGTGATCCTGCCCGAAGAAGCGGCACCGGTTAATGCCCAGCATTGCGAACGATGTGAGCTATCCAACCAGCGGAGTCGTGTCATTTGGGGGGAAGGCAATCCGGACGCTCCCATCCTGTTCATTCTGGATAATCCGGGAGCCCGGGAGGATCGGCAAGGCAATTCGTTTCTATGCGGTACACGCGAAACGCTGCAGCACGGCATGAGCTTAGCCGGCTTGAACATTGATTCCGTCTATGTGACGTATTTGCTGAAATGCAGACCCATCCGCGCTTATAATAAGCCTGCGGCTAGAGAAGCTTGTTCGCCTCATCTGCAGACGCAGCTCTTGAAGAAGAAGCCACGTCTATTGTTTGGATTCGGGAACGTTGTGGCCGAATCCGTATTTCCAGGGCAGGAGAATGCCACGGTGAAGGAACTTCGCGGGAGCTGGCACGAGTTCCAGGGGCTTCCCATCGGCTTTACGTACCATCCGTTAGCCGTCAGGAGGCGCCCCAATTTAATGCGTTATTTCATCGATGACCTGACCGCTCTCCAAAGAAGATGGGCAGAGATTGAATCCTCCCGTTAGGAAGTCAAGCATCCTTTCGCAAAAAAAGTGACTCCAACCGCCGCACGCGGATTGAAGTCACTTTCTCATTCTCGAACCTATCTATTAATAAACATCACGTTGGTAACGTCCTTGCTCTTGCATACCGTTTAGATACGCTTCGGCTTCTTCGCGAGTCATGCTGCCTTCTTTCTCAATAACCTCCAGAAGCGCATGATGAACATCTTTAGCCATGTTCAGTTTATCGCCGCAAACGTAGAAGTAAGCTCCTTTGTCCAACCATGCGAATAACTCCTGGCTGTTCTCGAGCATTTTGTGTTGGACATAAACTTTCTGCTCGCTGTCACGCGAGAAGGCTACGTCAATTTTCGACAAAACCCCGTCTTTCTGGTATTGCTCCAACTCTTCTTGGTACAGGAAATCCGTTGCCGCATGCTGGTCTCCAAAGAACAGCCAGGATTGGCCTGTCGCTTTGGTCACAGCGCGCTCTTCGATGAAGGAACGGAACGGTGCAATCCCTGTACCCGGTCCCACCATAATAATCGCTTGATCCGGGGACTCCGGCAGATGGAAATGTTTGTTCGCTTGAACAAATACAGGAAGCGTATCGCCTTCTTGGATGCGTTCGGCAACCAAAACGGAACAAACGCCTTTGCGCTCACGCCCATGAGCCGTGTAACGAACCGCACCGATCGTCAGATGCACTTCCTCCGGATGAGCGGCGATGCTGCTGGCAATGGAATAGAGCCGCGGCGTCATTTTTCTTAAAAGAGAGACGATATCCTGCGCCGAAGCTTTCCACGGACCATAATCGCGCAATAGATCAAGCAGATCGCGTCCATTCGTATATTCTTTCAGCTGATTGGCATTCTCCGCCAACAACAGGTTGTGCAGCTCTTGGTTATCCGTGAAAGCCACGGCTGATTGTACAATCTTCTTGGAAAGCAGCGTAATTTCGAAGTGCGTCGTCAATGCTTCCTGCAGGGGAAGTGTCTCGCCTTCTTTCCCCACTGCAACCGGTGTGCTTGCGTCCCACTTCATGACTTCAATCAGAGCGCTCACGAGCTCAGGATCATTCTGCGGGAGAATGCCCAGCGCATAGCCTGGCAGATAGGAAAGATCGGATCCTTGCAGCGACAGTTCGAGATGTCTCGTTTCTTTGTTCGAACCGGCACCGTTGAGGTTGACATTCTTGATCACTTTCGCTTGAAACGGATTTGTTCTTGAGTATGTTGCTGGCACTTTTTGGACATCAGTAGTTTGCATGCTCTTCACCCCGAATTTATATATTAACCTACATTATCATATTAAGACCAAATAATACATATTTTTTTGGAGATTTGTCTACATTTTTTGATAAAGTATTACAAACCGGCGGCAAATAAAAGAGACCCCGAACCGAGGCCTCTTCTCATCAACATTCCCTCCAACAGCAAGGATTATTTATTTAACCCCTGTATAAACAAATGCCCGAATAATATGTCTCTGCGCGAAAAAGAATGCGATCAGAATCGGCGTGACCAGAATCATGTTCCCGGCCATCAGCACGTTCCAGTTGGCTACGCCTTCTTCCTCGCGGATTTTGGCAATTCCCAGAGGCAGCGTTCTCGCCGTTTCATCCGTCGTCATGACGAGCGGCCAGAAGTAATCGTTCCAGTGGGCGATGAAGCTGAACAGCGCGAAGGTCGCGAGTACCGGCTTAGCCATAGGCACCATGAGCTTCATAATAATTTGCCACTCCTTAGCGCTATCCAGCCGCGCAGCTTCAATCAATTCCTCCTGCACCTGCTTGAACGACTGCCGCAGAAGGAAAATACCGAAGGCGCTGGATGCGAAAGGTAGAATCAGAGCGAGATGCGTATTCAGCAGCTTCCAGGCGCTCAGCTGCAAATAAACAGGCAGGAAAATCAATTGCGACGGAATCATCAGAGTCACCATCACGAGGCCGAACAAAACGCCGGAGCCTATAAATTTATAACGCGCGAAGGCGTAGGCCGCCGGAATAATCGTCAGCATCTGCAGGATGAGAATGCCGATCGATATGATGAAGCTGTTCTTAATATAATGCAGGAACGGGCCGGAGCCCCAAGCTTTGGCATAATTACTCCAGATGAAATCTTTGGGAATCCAGTTCGGCGGGAAAATCATCGTTTCAGGGAGCGTTTTGAGAGATGTCGATAACATCCAGACAAAAGGCATGGCGAACACAAGCACTAAGGCAATCATACCGATCACACTGATGACGCGCAGGGCGTAATGCAGGGTTCTCGATAAGATCTCTTCTTTGCTTTTGACATAGATCAAGCTGCGATCGGAATGTTGAATGGTCTGCTCGGCTTTCACGGGTTTCCCTTCTTTCTATTGATAATGAACGCGCTTGGACATCATTTTGAAGTAAATGATCGTCAGCACACCGACAATGAACAGTAAGATGACGCCTGCCGCAGAAGCATAACCGATCTTGAAGAAGCGGAACCCATACTCATAAATATAATAGACGAGCGTATTCGTGGAATTGACCGGTCCACCCTGCGTCATAATCGCAATGGTCTCGAACACCTGAAACGAACCGATCATGTTGATGATCACGAGGAAGAAGATCGTCGGCGACAACATGGGAAGTATCAGCCGGTAGAACGTTGTCCAAGGCTTGGAACGGTCAAGCGCAGCCGCTTCATAGATATCCTTGGGAATGCTTTGCAAGCCGGCAATGAACACCAGTGTGTTGTAGCCAAGCCCTTTCCAGACCGCAACGATGACGAGCGAGATCAGAGACGTATTCTGCGAGGAGAGCCAAGCCAGCTTCCCGAAGCCGAACAAACCGATGAACCAGTTCAATAAGCCGTACTGCGGATCCATGACCCAAGCCCAGATCATGGAGATGGATACCCAAGAGACGATATGCGGACTGAAGATCGCACCCTGGACGAAGCTGGGAAACAAGCCGGATTTATTTAACCAGAGCGCTAACAGCAGCGAGAGACCCGTGATGCACGTGACCGTTAAAATCGTGTAAATCGTTGAATTCGATATCACTTGAATAAATTCTTTTTCCGACAGAAGATCGGTAAAATTCTGCAGGCCGACGAAGTTTTTCGTTGGACTGATGAAATTCCAATCGTACATGCTCAGGTACATCATATAAAGGATCGGATATATAAAAAACAGGGAAAACACAGTAATCGCGGGTGTAACCATCGCGTACGGACGCAGTCTCTCCCACATTGTCATCTTATACACCGCCGCCTTCTATATCGCGAATTCTTTGGCCGTCATGACCGAAATAGTACAGTTTATCGTAAGGAACGACGACTTGGATATGATCTTCCGTTTGCAGCGTGGACAAGAACGCCTTAACGAAGAAAGTACCCATACGGGACTGAATCTGATAAATATTTTCTGCTCCCAGACTTTCTCTTGTCAGGATTTCCCCATGAATCACCCATCCGTCTTCAGGACGATTCGGCGGCATCACGACATGCTCGGCCCGGAAGCCGATATAACCGATCGATGCGGAAGCCCCCACCTTTAATCCTTGAACGTCGGCGAATGGAAAAATATTCATAGCCGGCGTGCCGATGAACTGCGCCGTGAATACATTATCCGGATCATGATAAAGCTTCAGCGGAGAATCCGACTGTTGTATCACCCCTTTGTTCATGACGACGATCTCATCGCCCATCGACATGGCTTCCACTTGATCATGGGTGACATAAACGAACGTGGTGCCCAGCCTTTTATGAAGCTGGATCAGCTCCGTTCTCATCTGGTTGCGCAGCTTCGCATCCAGGTTGGAGAGCGGTTCGTCCAGAATAAACACTTTCGGCTTCTTGACCATCGCCCGGGCAAGCGCCACCCGTTGACGCTGTCCTCCGGATAATTGCTGCGGCTTTTTATCCAGATGAGGCGTCAAGGCTACGATTTCGCAAATATCCCGGATCAACGCTTCGCGTTCCGGCTTCGGCACCTTCCTGTTCTTGAGCCCGAATTCGATATTCTCGCGCACCGTCATCGTCGGATACAGCGCATAGTTCTGGAAGACCATCGCCACGTCACGCAGTCCGGGCTGCGTTTCATTCACACATTTGTCGCCGATCCAGATCTGCCCCTCGCTCTCCTTCTCAAGACCCGCAATCATGCGCAAGGTGGTGGATTTGCCGCAGCCGGACGGACCGACGAGAACGGTGAACGAGCCGTCTTTAATCGTCAGATTCAAACCGCTGATAATCGTTTCTTCTTTATACTTTTTGCCGATATTGACTAGTTGGATCCTTGCCATACGCCCATCTCCTTTTCGTTCTGAATCGCACGCATCAGCTGGGCCAGCTCCTCCAACCGATGCAGGCGAATATCCCATTGCCGTTCGTCCCCGCTCCGGTATGGCGAGATAAAGCAAGTTCTGCCGCCGGCTTCATGAACCGGGTATAAGTCGTTCCAAGGATTATCTCCGATCGATAAAATTTCATGCGCGCGGACTCCCTGTTCAAGGAGCGACTGGATGTAGGTTTGTATGCCAAACGGTTTATCTGCACCACAGTAGATTTCGTCGAACATATGGTGTATTTGCATATAATGCAAAAAGTCGATCCCGGATTTTTCGTACGTATTGGTCATTAATACTTTGCGGTCTACAGCAGTGACATGCTGGATGGCTGCAAAGAGCTCGTGATGAAGCCCGAATTGATAAGGCTTAAGGAGCATCTCTTCGCGCACTTGCACAAAAGCCTGTTTCATTTTCTGTTCGGGAATATCGTACCTATGGCGCAGCGCCCCAACGATGACCCATGGGTCCCCCATGTAGATCAGATTCGAATCATGAATCGATAAGGACGCATACTTCGCTGCGAACTGCTCTCCGTCCAGCTCCTCGCCTTCCGGCGTAAAACCTTGAATCAACCTGCCGGCCCGATGGGCAAGCGCCACTCGGTCCGTTCGATGAAAGAATTGGCCTAACCGTACGTTGTGAGTACCGGATAAAATGTTTCTTGAGGCCGTAACGGCCTTGTCCGTTTCCGCTTCCCATTCGGTTCCTTCCAGCAAATAACGGATATAACGATCCATGAAGGTGTCTTCTTGATACAGCGTTCCATCCATATCGAAGATGATTACTTTAATGTCAGAGAACCATTCCACTGGTGAGATCAGCCTTTCTTCTAGATGAATTGAGAGCCTGCCGGCTTCCGCTTGCGTCCATGTCGGGAAGCCGGCACCTCTCTGCCGGACGGAACCGGAACTCCCTGTCCCTGTCCCTGTCCCGGTCCGGGTTATTATTTGCTGAGCAATTTGTTCGCTTTCTCCGCAGCTTCGTTCATCGCATCCTGCGGCTTGACACCCTTCTCGAGGATGGCTTTCGTCATAGCGTCGATAATCGTCTTCGATACCTCGGAATACGCATTGGCGTTAGGGCGAAGCACGGCATACTGCAATTGGTCGGAAGCTACTTTGTATTGAGGGAACTGTTTGTAATAGCTTTGTACCTCTTCGCTTTGCAGCGCGGACAGACGGTTCGGCAAGTATCCCACATACTTATGTTGATAGATCGTATTTTCCTTGTTGGTCATGAACTTCACGAATTGCCAAGTGGCTTCTTTCTCTGCTTCGCTAAGTTTGGACGTGATAGCCAGCTGGCATCCCCCGGTCGGAACGCCATAAGATTTATTGGCCGGCATGAAGTCGGTCGCCATCTCGAAATTGTTGCCTTTCGCCACTTCCAGGCTTGCCGAGACGCCTGCTGTAGATCCGATTTTGAAAGCGGAAATCTGATTGGTCCAATCCTTCTCGGCGTCAGCGCCTGCTGTCTTGCCTACCGTGAATTTGATAAGGCCGTCATCGGACATCTTCTTCCAGAACTCCACAGGAGCAACGCCTTCCGGAGAGTTGAACGCCGCTTTCTTCCCGTCCTCGCTCAGCACCTTGCCGCCGCTTTGCGCAACAAGCGCCTCGTATTCCCAGACGCCGACCGCCATCGTCAGAGGTGTCTTGCCTTTGGCTTTCAACACCCGCGAATATTGCTCGAGCTCCGTCCAGTTCTTGGGACCGGCAGGATCCAGGCCGGCATCCTTGAGCATCGTCACATTTTTGTAGAAGATCGGCGTGCTTCGCATGAACGGAATACCGTACAGCTTGCCATCCACGTAGGCGTTCCCCATAAGTCCCGGAATAAAATCTTTCAAATTCAGTTCGGCATCATCCCTGGTCGCCATGGGGGTCAAATCCACGAGCATGCCTGAGCGGGAGAAAATCCCCGTGGAGGCAATCTCCAGGTCGAACACGGCAGGCGCGTTGCCGGCGGCAAAAGCCGCTTGCACCTTCGCGTGCAGATCGTCGTAATTCCCTTGGTTCGCTTGCTGCACCTCAATTTTGTTCTGCGACTCATTGAACTTTTTCACCAGGTTTTGCTTCGCTTCTTCAATTTTCCCGCCGTTAGCTGTCCAGTATTTGATCACAATTTTCTTGTCCGAGGACGCGGACGTACTGGCTGCGCCCGAAGCGGCCTTGTCGCCTGCACCGCCTGCACCGCAAGCGGACAGCATGAGTACGGAACTAAGCGTCACGATGGATACGAATTTCTTGTTTAACATGGTTGATTCCCTCCCAATTTTTGAATGCACCCAGCAAAAAAGAAGCCTAAATCAACCGCCGACATGCTGTCGGCCGCTAATCAGGCTTCTCCACTACTCCAACCATTTTGTATTTACTTGTCTGCATTCATCATAATGGCTGAGTATTATCCGTGTGTTAAATGACTATGAATTTTTTGAAAATTTCCGGTCTGTGCCTACGGTTCACACAATGCTGCGAAGCTTCTTCTCATCCGGGGCAAAAGATTCACGCCATAACTCCGACTTGGAAGAAGATACGGCGGTGGCTCCATATTTGAAATCTTCCATGGCATGGCTTCGTTCGAACAGCAAACCGCCGGTAATGATCGGCAGGGAGGTGAACTTCTTGATCTCCCGGATCATCTCCGGAATTCGCGCCGGCATCACTTCGATGATATCGGGCTCGATTTGGGTCAGGCTCTTGGCTATGTTCTCCAACCCTTCGGTATCTACGAGGAAAAAGCGCTGAATGGCGAGCAGCCCCATTTTTTTCGCTGTTTTGACGACATTCGTCTTCGTCGTAATAATCCCGGTCGGTTTGATCACTTTGGCCAAGTAGTCCATGCCGTAGGCGTCCGTGCTTAAACCGCCTATTTTCTCCAAATGCAGGAAGACCGGCAGCTGATGACTTTTGAACACATCCACGTACCCTTTGATGACCCCAATGTGCCCGGTAAGCAGAAATACGCCGCTAAGTTGGTTTCTGAGCGATAAAGCAAGTTCGATCTGCTTCGGCTCCTTGATCGAGGCCACCATACGGTGTGCGCTTAACCGTTGGAAAAACAGCTCGCCTTCATCGTTCTTAAGCTTCTTCATCCATCAGACCTCCTGGTAAACGCCTGTGTTCGAACCGAAACCGCTATTTGTGTTCCGCTGCCAGCCGCAGGGAAACCGTACATGCCCGATCCGATTCTTGGCCGCGAGCAAGAGGGTTGTGTCTGAAGTGCTTCATGTTGTTGTACAGCATCTCGACATTGTCTGTGAGGGCCGCGTCCGCTACATCTACAGCACTAATGCGAATTTCATCCCGGTCGATCTCCACAACCCGCAAACCGTGCTGGTCAAGACACGCCGACAGCTGAACGAACGTCCAGTTCTGCTGATTCACGATCGAATCGATATGCGTATGGCCGTTGAAATAAATGCCGACTCCTTCTTTCTTGCTCAGCACCTTCCACATATCGATGTCCGGATGAATGGAGCCCTTATCCTTATCCGAATTCGTCGTCGTCTTATGTACCGGGTGATGGGCAAAAACTAATACCGGCTTCGTTCCGGATGCTTGGATGACCTCTTCGAACCAGTTCAGCTGCTCTTCGTCAACCCAGCCTCCCCAATCCTCGAAATCCATCTCTTTGGCCGTATCCAGAAACACGAGGTCAGCCACTTCCGTCTTAACGACATGATAGCGGGCTTGTCCGCTGATTGCGAGCACTTCGTTTCTCGTTGACGCATATAGATCGTGGTTCCCTAGAGCATGGTAAAACGTTCTGCCGCCATTGCGTAAGATCTCGTAGACTTCATTCAGTTCCGAGGAATGTCCGTAATTGGTGAGATCGCCCAAAGAAATATGAGCATCCCCTTCCACTTCCATAAATCGTCTCAAAAAGGTTTGATAGAAATCGTTACGGGCTTCCAACCATCCTGGAATTGCTTCATCAACCTCGTGATAATGTAGATCTCCCATTAGTACTAATCGCATGAGTTCTCTCCTACCTTCTATCAAATTTGATGTGACGCCATCTCCTGTAATGATAATGAACAAGTGTAAAATTTATTTACAAGTTTACTTTTATTTTTTGTAAATATTTTACGTTCAGGCGGCTGTCATGCAAAAAAAACGAGCCAATGCCGGTAACGGCATTGACTCGTCTCTTGTTCTTTGACATTCTCGTGTACAGGCATGATGGAAATTCCCTTGACAACAAGGCCTTTTATAGTAAGATAAAAACAATTGAATATGTTGAATTTTCTTATCAAGAGCAGGTGGAGGGACTAGCCCGATGAAGCCCGGCAACCGACAGACCTTCGTAACACGAAGGCGTGCACGGTGCTAATTCTTGCGGAGACGCTACGTATAGCGAATCCGGGAGATAAGAGCGAGGATCTGACATTGTATGCTTAAGACCTTTCTCTGCTTCCGGAGAAGGTCTTTTTTGCTTTATCATCCAACTTGTTTGCAGGAGGGATCCCATGTCGATCACGATGAAAGAACACACACCCCGCGAGCGGGATATTCATCCCCAGCGGCAAGATAGCCGAGAATGGTCTGATCCGGCGAACGGTCTCGACTCATTAGGGGCTTACAGAATTATTCGAATCGAACTATTTCGATATGACAGCGAGCTTGCAGCCAAGCGGCAGCTGGGAGACCAATCGCAGCTTTGCGGGCTCATGGCAATTACCACCACTCTCGGAGTCGTCGGCTTAAGAGAATTCGCGATTCCCTGCAGCAGCTTGAGAGGCGATTTCACGATGTGGGCTTCTCAGTTTCAGCGTTTGAAAGGTCTGAACCTGCCGGATAGCCTGGACTATGTTCAACGCAGGTATGAGGCGCTCGGACCCGAGAGATCCGAGTTCATGGAGTCGGCACTCCTGGATGCTGCCGGCAAAACGAAGCTTACTTTCATTACCGGCAAGGATGGAAGTGACTTCATGGAACGAGCCTACCTCCTGGCACATACGCAAGCGTATGTCAGGTTCTAAAATGAGCCGCAGCGACAAGAAAGCTCGGCTCCTCCAAGAGAGCCAAGCCTCTACCGAGAGTCCCGCCCATAGCGGGAATTTCTCCTGTTACATGCAGCCTGGCGGATCCTTGAATGCTGAATAACAGGAATTCCTCCCGTTATTCAGCCCTAACTCGCAGCCTTTACGCGAAATGGGGATAAATTAACGGGAGGAATTCCCTTTATTCGTACAACTGGGCTAATTTTCACGCGAATAACGGGAGAAATTCCACTTACGCCCTGCGGCTGACTAGGAAAAACCGTCAGGGAATATTAATGTGCCCCCCGTGAACAGGAGACTACGGTTGGCGCCCAAATCAGCATGTCGCGTCGCGGCAATTGTTTAGACAACGCCGTTATGGAAAGCTTCTTCTCGCATCTCAAAGCAGAAGCGCTCTACCCATATATCCGTTCGATTGAAGAAGCTCGACAACGAATTGAGGCTTTTATCCAATTTTATAATGAAGAACGCATTCCAATTAAAGCTAAACAAGCTGACACCGATAGAGTATCGGCACCAGCTTGCCGTATAGGGCTTTTTTTCAATGTCTACAATTTGGGGTCTTGACCAGCGGTCTTCCACGTTCATTTAAATTTTATTGACAATTTCCTTATTCTGAATCAGTGCGACCAGATAAGCCAGGGTCAATCCTTGGCCCCACCCTTGCACTCTCTTCTTGGAGATCACCTTGTAATCGTCAACGGAATACATGACCGCCGTACCTGCGGACACATTCCGGACGGATCCGTCTTCGTCGATATTGGCCAGAATGCCTTCGTACGCTTTGGCCATATAGTTTTGATGCATCGGATGTCCATAGCTAACCAGTGCGGCGGCAATACCGGCGGAAGCTGAGGTTTCTTCATAGGACGTTTCGTCATTCAGTACCGTACGCCACAGCCCGTTCGGGGATTGCAGCCTGACCAGAGCGCTTAATTGGTCGCCGAGCGCTCCCCCGATCTGCATCCACATCGGCATGAACGGATTCAACATTTTGTAAGCTTGTGCCATCGTATAAGCGGCCCATGCGTTGGCTCTGCCCCAATAAATCGCGGACAGATGATCTTGTCTGACATTATCCCAGGCATGATAGAACAGATTCGTCTTCGTGTCCTGCAAGTATTCTTCATGCCAATAAAATTGATTGAGCGCATCGTCGATATATTCTTTTTTGTCAAGCTTAAACCCTAGTCGCAGCAAGAAATAGGCTGCCATGAACAACGTATCCGCCCACGCCTGCTCCGGGAAATCGTTCTTGGAGGAAACCGTATGCTGGAAAACGCCCTCCCCGAACCGAATGGCATCCTTGCGCAAATACTCGGCTTTCATCAGCGCCAGATCGAGGTACTTGGAGTCGCCTGTTGCTTCATGCAGAGTCAGCATCGTATGTCCCATGGCACAGCTATTCACCATCATTGGCGGCAGCCCGAGCTCCAAATACTCGTCCACCCATTTGACGAGAAAGTCGATATAATCTTGGTTTCCCGTTACTTCCCAAGCTTTGCCGATTCCGTAATAAGCCACCCCGCAGGACCAGTTCCAAGTGAAATCCATGTTCATCGTTCTGCGGACTACACGGTCTATAAGTTCTTTGACTTCGTTTTCATTACATTCGAATTTTCGCATATGATCTATTCCTCCTATAGCGTCACTATCAAAAATAACATAATATTGGATGGAATTCTCCGCATTTATAACTGAAAAGCAGCAAACCCCGCATTTATTGCTCTCATCTAGGACAATTGGGATTCCCGGAACTGACCTGGCGACAGGCCGACACACTTCTTGAAGATCCGGCTGAACGATATCGAATTCGTATATCCGACCCGGACAGAGATGTCCTGCACGGTTTCCATCGTCTCGACCAGCAGTTTCTTGGCGAATTCCATCCGCAGCGAAATTAACAGATCGCTGAAATTTTCACCGAGCTCCTCCTTGAACAACTGGCTCAAATACTTGGAATTGATTTGAAAACGGTCGCTCAACAAGGTCAAGGAAAGGTTGGGGTCTGTGAAGTTCTCCGCCACATAGCTGCGAATTTCTCTCATCAAGGCGTGATGCCTGCGGTTCTGGGAAAGCTCGGACAATCGCACGGCCATTTGCTCTAACACGAGGCGGAAGCAAGTCTCGATTTGTTGAAGCGTCTCCGAATGCTCCAGGCCTTGCATCAATTCTAATTTCAAGCCGTTCTTCCAGTAGGCGTCCATTTCCGGTTGAATGCCTTCCAATTCGCGCTCCATCTGGAAGACGAAATATTGCAGAAGCCGTTCGATATCTTCTCTTTGCAAGCGTTGAACCCGCATTTCGTGGAACAGCTTGGCGAACGCGTCCGGCCATCCGGCCTCCGACATGCGAATCTGCCGTACGACGGTTTGGATGAGCTGAAGATAAGTGAACCATTCGTCCGATAATGTCTCATTGTCCTCCACCGTATCGATGATTTGATTAATTCCCAGCGTTACTTTCCGGTTGACTGCTCTGCCGGCCTCTTGATAGGAACGGCGAATCAACGCGACATCCTCAGCAACGCCGCCAACCCCAAAGGTAACGGTAAAATCAAGATGCGCCTCGATCCAGGAACGAATATGCTCCGCCAATTTCAACAGATGGTGCTCGGGGTCCTGATCCTCGTGCGAGATATGGAGCAGAACCAGCCTGTTTTTGGAGATCCATTCCATCATCACCTGCTGCTGATTCTGTTCGGCGAACTCCACGGCCACACTGCTGATGACGAATTTGAACAGCGATTGGTCTTTCTGATTATAGGTCGTCCCGAACTGGACATAATGATCGATTTCGAGCAGTGCGACGATAAAGCGGGTATCAGGCTGAATCCCATAATGCTCGCTTTCCAGCCTCCACACTTCCTGATCTTCCGCATATTCGCCATTGAGCAGATTTTGCAGAAATTGCTGCCTGCGGATCGCCAGATGCTCCACCTGCTTCTCCTGAAAAGCCATATTATTCGTAATGAGCCGCTCGATCGCATGATCGATGAAAGCAAATTCGTTCTTATCGCTCTTCAGGTCGTGCGACATGAAGGAGTGCGAGAACCGGTCGATCCGGTGCAATATCGCTTCGATCGGCCGATAACTCCGGCGGGTGACATAAAAGGTGGAACCGATGGCTAAGGCGATGGCGCCTAATACCGCAACAATCCATACCGCATTGCCGTGAAGTAAAATGCTGTACAGCCGGCCGCCTTTAATCCCGGTCTGATAAGTCCAGCCCGAGTAATCGGAAGTGACTGCGGCATGGACGCTTTGATCCTGGGAATCGAAGGCGATGTCCGGGAAAAAAGGCTGATGCCCTGCATCGTAAATTTGCGCGTTCGTTACCGTGCGGTCAATCATCCCGTCGACGAATTTGCCAATCGCCTCCAGATTGACATTAATGATCATGTAGCCGAGACTGCCCGTATCCAGCGGCACTTTTCTTCCCAGCGTGATCACTTTAAGATTCGTCTTGTTGCTCCCGTTTTTAACGCGTGGCGAGGACCAATTCACAGGATACGGTTGCTTTAACAACTCCAGAATATACGCACGGTCCGGGAATTCGTCAATCGAGCGAATCGTGCTTTGATCGAGCACCTTGCTATCTTTGGTTCGATAAAAATAAATGGAATCGATAAAATTGTGCTGAACCATCATTTCGCTCAAAATGTTGGATGCTGCATAACTGAGCAGCCGGTCGGAAGGCGTATCCAGGAATGCCTGCAGCTCCGCATTCGTCTCAATCACTTTCCTGGCATCGGCATCGATGGTTTTCAGGGAATTATCGATCATGTTGCTGATATATTCCGTCGTCACTTTGTTGGCCTGTATGGCGTTGCGCACATTGAGCTCATTGATGATCGTAACGAAAATCGAAATGAGGATCGAAATCGTAAGGAACAGTATGGGAAGATACGAAAACATCATGCGTTTGATATACGTGTTACTTTTCATCGTTTACTCACCCTGGTTAGCAGCATTTGTAGTTACCTTACTATAACACAATCGTATGAGCATGAGTGCGCTTCCAAATTAGCAAACGACCAACCCCCTATTGCGTCAGGGAGCCGGTCGTTCCTGTTCTTATTTTTTCTTCATTTCTTTATAAGCGGCTCTTTTCTCATCGATAACGGCTTGACCGCCAATTTTCAAATATTCTGCGGCAATGCTGTCGAAGGTTTTGCTGAAATCCTCCGGTTTCGCCAGTACACTCTTGACGACCGCTTCCTGTGCTTTGTCACCCAGCGTTTTGCTGTTCTTGATCTCGGCATCGATCGGACGATCGAAACGCGGATTGGTGTAGCCGTCATTCAAAGCGTTGATGATGGTTTGTTTCGCCAGCTCTTTGTAGTTCGGGAATTGAATGGATGCGGCCTCGATATTTTTGTCCGGCGCCCCGAAGTCCTTCCCGTTGCTTATCATCGCGATATCGGTGTTGTTATAGAACGTTTTCTTCGCTTCATCCGTTGTAATCGCTTTGGGGTATCCGTTCTCAAGCGTATAATGCTGGCCTTCAATCCCGTTCTGCAGCGTGAATAAGACCTCCGGCTTAGACATCCAGTCCAAATATTTGATCGCTTCGGCTGCATGCTTGCTTGATTTCGGAATCATCAGGTAGGCGCCGATCGGATCGTAAATCGCTTTGGGACGTTTGCCTTCCTCATTCGTGAACGGATCCATCCCCACATATTCGGCGCCCGGCACATTCTTCTTGAGCGAATCGAAGACGTTGCCGGTTCCCATTAAGTTCGGATGGGCAGCGAGCGCACTGAAAGCGCCGACCAAACCGTTGGAAACATCCTTCTCGAAATTTTTGCCGTCTTTGTCAAGCGCGAAGTCCGGATTGATCAAGCCCTCCTGGTTCAACTTATTCAGGAATTGAACGCCATCCTTGTAGCCTGGCTTCAGCAGCTCTGGCGTCGCGTAGAAATCTTCCTCCGATATTTTCTTGACGAACGAGCTGATGAGAAGCCCCGGAGAACTTATGTTCGTGCCGTTCATCGCGCTGAAATCGTAAGGGATCACTTTACCCCCGGTTTGCCCGGGATCTTTCTCTTTAAACGCTTTCAATGCTTGGTAAAATTCGTCCGTCGTTTTGGGCACCGGCATGCCCAGCTTATCTAACCAATCCTTGCGAATATAGGAGGTATGCGCATATTGCAGCGGCCGCTTCGCAGGAAGGGTGTACTGCTTGCCGCTAAATATACCGTAATTCAGCACTTCCTGGCCAAGGAACTTCTTCAAATTCGGCCCATTCTCGTCCAGCAGCTTGCCAAGATCCGTCAAACCGCCGTTCTTGACATAATTGTTAATCGTGTTCGTATCGTAAGTGAACACAATGTCCGGCGCATCGCCGGATGCCATCAGCACGTTGAGCTTATCCACCTCTTGGTTGCGCGGGACCGGAACGAACTGCATCTTGATGTTGTTCGGATCACCGAAGTTTTTCTGAATCCATTGCGTCCAGAAATTATTATCCACGGACCCTGCGCCTGCAGGCGCGTTCCCCCTGTCGAACATTTCGACCTTCAAGGTCACGGTCTCTTTGCTTGCGCCGCTTGTTGCGGCTGCCCCGGACGAAGACTCGTTAGAAGCGCTGGAGCAAGCGGACAGCATGCCGGTCAGTACCAGCAGGGCCGTGGAAGCTCCCAACCATTTGCGTTGCTTTGTTTTCATAGAACTCTAACCCCTTTCACAATGAAGATATATCGTATATGTTAACCTCGACCTGACAGAGGTGGTAACCGAGTTTCGTCTATTCCGGCACATGGCCGGCTACCCCTTCACCGCTCCGATCATAATGCCGGACACAAAATACCGCTGCAGCCACGGATACACGATCAGGATCGGCGTGGTGGCGAACATGATGCTGGCCGCCTTGATGCTCTCCGGGACGGACTCGATCTGTGAAGCGCCTTCCTGCGCCGTCAAATCCGTCACCATGCTGTTCATCACGACCTGATACAGCTTGAGCTGGATCGGATACATTTCCGCATGGGTGATGTAGAAGAGCGCATCCATGAAGCCGTTCCATCTGGATACGGCATAGAACAAGCTGAGCGTCGCGAGCGCCGGCAGCGACAGCGGCAGCACGATGCGGATGAGCGTCCCGATGTGAGAGCTCCCGTCCAAATAGGCCGACTCTTCCAGGCTGGCCGGTACCGAGGAGAAGAACGAACGCAGAATGATCAGATTAAATGCGGAGATCATTCCCGGTACGATGAGCGACGCCAGATTGTCGAGCAGCCCGAGCTGCTTCACGAGCAGGTAATCGGGAATTAATCCGCCGCTGAAGAACATCGTGAAGACGATAAGCAGCGTGAATGCCTTCCTGCCCTTCAAACGCTCTTTCGTTAACGGATATGCGGCGCATATGCTCATGACCATGCTCACGACCGTGTAAGTAACCGTCAGCACGATCGTAAGCCCCATCGACCATAGCATCCTTGTATCCGTGAAAACGATCTGATAGGCGTGAAAGTCCAGCTCCACCGGGAAAATGGTCACGAGATCCGATAAGATCGCATGCTTGGAGCTTAACGAGATCGAGATGATATGCAGGAACGGGAGCAGGCAGATGAGCAGCGCCACCCCGATCGTCAGGACGATCACGGCGTCCGTCAGCCGGAACTTCCTCGATTTGCGCAATAGTGTTGAGTTCATTGAGGTTCCTCCTACCATAATCCTTGCTCTCCGAATCGTTTGGCAATCGTATTGGCCAGGATGACGAAGATCAGTCCGACCAGCGCTTGGAACAAGCCCATGGCGGTGGCCAGCGAGAACTGCGCCGATTGCAGACCTGCTTTATACACGAAGGTAGAGATCACTTCCGCATAATCCATCACGAGCGGATTGCCCATGACGAACGGCCGCTCGAAGCCGATGGTCATAATATGGCCAAGCTGCATAATCAGCATTACGACAATGGTCGACCGGATGCCGGGCAGCGTGATATGCCACACTCTCTTCCATCTTCCCGCACCGTCCACCTCGGCCGCTTCGTACAGTTCCTTGTTAATGCCGGTTAACGCCGCCAAATAAATGATGGTTCCCCAACCGGCGCTCTGCCAGATTCCGGTTCCGAGATAGACGAGCAGCCAGTGGTTCTTCTCGGTCAAGAACGGAAAGGCCGGCAATCCGATGTCTTGTATCAGATTATTAACGAGACCGCCCTTCGTGGCAAACATTTGATACACGAGACCGCCGATAATGATCCATGAAATAAAGTGAGGCAGATACAGAATCGTTTGCGCCACTTTTTTGAACCAGATCACCCTCAGCTCATTGAGCAGCAGCGCTAAAATAATGGGAGCCGGAAATGAAAAGAACAAATCCAGGAAGTTCAGCAAGAGCGTATTTCGCACAACCTGGTAAAACTGGCTCATGGCGAACAGCTCGCGGAAATGATCGAACCCGACCCACTCGCTGCCTGTCACCCCTTGGAAAATACTATAATCCTGAAAGGCAATGGCCGCCCCGTACATCGGGACATACTTGAATACAATGAAATACGCAATAGGAAGAATAAGCAATACATACAATTGGTAATCTTTCAGAAACTCCGCTGCCCTCCGGCGCCTCTCGGCTGTCCGGACGGATGTCGGCTTCGTCTGTGCTACGCTCTGGTCCACGTGCATCCCTTCCTTCTCTCTGTCGCTAAGTTGGTAATCACACTATACGCGGACTGCTTATTTCCACACAACAAACTAATTTCAGAACATAAACCGATTTCCGAAACCCCTGCTGCAACGGGCTTTTGCGAGGTTCGGCACAACCTGAAATAAGCCCCGCCGGGTTACGGGGGACTTGTTCAGTTATAGCGCCATATACAATTGTCTTCTCTTCTTATGCTCGCATCCCCGTCTCAAAATCCGTTTATTTTGCTATAATAAATAGACCTAGCTCTTGTTACAAAGGAGTCTGCCATGACAACACCGTTTCTTCCTGACATGCTGCGGTTCGGCTCGGAAGACGACCCGTTACGAATCGAATTCGACCGTAGAACCGGCTATTACGCGATGGAAAACAACCATTACCATATCGAACATGAATTGTACTATCTGTTTCAGGGGGAGCGCAACTATTTCATCAAAGACTCCGCCTACCGGGTACAAGCCGGCGATATGGTGCTTGTCGACTCTAACGCCCTTCACAAGACGTCCGACCTGCGCGAACCCAACCATGAGCGGATTGTGTTATACTACTCGCCGTCCTTCTTCGCCGGTTATCAATCCGCGGAGAAGGAGCTGCTCCTGGCCCCCTTCGCACTTGGCAATCCGCTAATCCGATTGAACCTCCAGGAGAAGATGCATGTAGAAGCACTGCTTGCGTCCCTGTTGAACGAGCTGAACGAACAGCCGCCGGGTTATCAACTGCACATCCGGAACGTAGCCGTGGAGCTCCTGCTATTCACCTCCCGCTACATGCTGAAGCGGCAGAGCGAGCGGGATGACGAGCTTTCGCCGGTCCGGCACAAAGTGACGGATATTATTCGTCATATCAACCTGCACTTCGGAGACTCCCTCCAGCTGCACCTCATAGCCAAACAGTTCTTTATCAGCAAAAGCCATCTGAGCCGTGTTTTCAAACAAATGACAGGCTTCGGCTTCACCGAATATGTCAATATTACTCGGGTGAGAGAGGCGGAGCGCTTGCTGCGGGAGACGGACTGGAGCATCCTGCACGTATCGGAGCACTGCGGATTCGAGAGCTTCTCCCATTTCGGCAAAGTGTTCAAAAAGCTGTCCGGCGTCTCGCCGCGCTCCTACCGGAAGTTCGAGCGCCCATAGAGTAGGGCCGCCCTCGGTTACGATTTAATCGATCCGACCATCATTCCTTTGATAAAGTGCTTCTGAAGAAACGGATAGACCAGCATAATCGGGATCGTCGCCACAACGATCACCGCCATTTTCAGCCCTTCGGGCGAGACGGACAGCAGCAATTCGGAGGAGACGTCTGCCGAGCCCAAGTTGTCCGTAATCACGATTTCGCGAAGCCGTACCTGCAGGGGAATCAGCGATCTGCTGCTGATGTAGTAAATGGCTTGCGAATACATGTTCCAGTTCCCCACTGCGTACATGATGGCCATCGTAGCCATCACCGGCTTGGACAGCGGGAGAACGACGCTCGAGATCATACGAAACTCGCCGCAGCCGTCCATTTTGGCGGAATCGAACATTTCCGCCGGCAGCGTCATGAAGAAGGAACGCATGACGAACAAGTTGTAGGCGCTGATGGCGCCCGGAATGATCAATACCCACAGCGTATCGAGCATATGCAAATTTTTGAGGAGCAAATAATTCGGAATGAGCGGAGCGTGGAAAATCATCGTGAACAGCACAAGAATAAGCGCCGGCTTCCTGTAAATATATTCGGCACGGGACAATGGATAAGCCAAGCTTGCCGTCGCCGCCAAATTCATGAGCGTCCCGAATACCGTGATCACGACGCTGTTTCGGAATGAGACCCATATCGAGGGGTCCTTCAAGATCATATGATAATTCTCCAGCGTAAAGCCCACTGGCCATAGCCCTACGGCCCCGCTGTTAATGGCAGCCGCATCGCTGAAGGATTGCGAGATGACATTCAAGAGCGGCAGAAACATCGTAAGGCCGATGACGAGCAGGATGATCATATTGCATAGCTGGAAAGCACGCTGTCCTTTGGTGAGAATCACTTCTATTGTCCTCCTTCATCATCGAACTAAATTAGTACAAGCCGCTGCCGGTCGCTCTTTTACTCCAAGCATTGCCAAGCATGATGAGCAATAAGCCGATCACGGATTTGAAGAGTCCGATCGCTGTCGTATAGCTGTATTGGCGATCTATCAGACCTGCGCGATAAACATAAGTATCCAGAATTTGGCCGTTCTCACTGTTCAGCGAGTTTAAGAAGACATAGACTCTTTCGAACCCGAAGTCGAGGAAGCTTCCGATGTGCAATAAGAACAAGATCGTTATTGTCGGCATAATCGACGGCAGCGTTATCGACAGCACCTGGCGGAACCTGCCTGCCCCATCGATTTCAGCCGCTTCATAGAGATCCGGATTAATCCCCGCAATAGCCGCCAAATAAATAATCGTTCCCCAACCGCTATCCTTCCATATGCCTGAGGTAATCAGAATCGAACGAATATAGCTGTTCTCACCGAGGAAATAAATAGGCTCAATATGAAACAAGCCCAGGATGTGGTTGATAATGCCGGTCGTTGGCGACAGGATCCCGATGACAATCCCGCCGACAATGACCCAGGAAAGGAAATGCGGCATGTAGATGACCGTCTGCAGAACTCTTTTGTACCCATTGAACCGGATTTCATTTAACAACAGAGCTAAGATGATCGGCACGGGAAAAGCAAAGAGCAAATCATAAACGCCGAGCAATATCGTGTTCTTGAGAATGATGAGAAACTCATCATAAGCGAACATCCGTCGAAAGTGTTCGAAGCCTACCCACGGGCTGCCTGTTAAGCCTTTGAAGATATTGTAATTCTGGAAAGCAATTGACGAGCCGAGCAAGGGAATATATTTGAATATGACAAAATAAATAAGCCCCGGAATCGAAATGACATATAAAGGCCAGTGTTTCATGACAAAGGCTCTTTTCGCTTTTCGAGATGCAAATGTGTACACCGGCTGGCCGGCTGATTCTGTTTTGGACGCCATGATGTTCTTTCCTTTCTCTCCATCGGAATTTGATGGTCTCATCATACTATGGGCATCCAGGTGAAACCATGGAGAAACTTCAATTCCAGGTGTGTTTTTCAACAATCCAGGCATAAAAAAAGAACCGCAGCATGGCGGTCCTTCCCTACAATCAATTACCCCTGGCCAAGGTAGGCATGACCATGATCAGCTTGGTCCCCTTGTCCACTTGACTCTCGATCTGCAAGCCGTACTGTTCGCCGAACACCATCTGAATTCTCCGGTGGACATTCACCATGCCAATGCCGCCGATGCCTGTGGCAGCGTCCTTCTCTTTATCCGCGAGCTGGTTCGTGTGCAGCTTCTCACGCAGCTCCTCCAGCCTGGCCTCGTTGATACCGAGTCCGTTATCCTCCACGCTAACCCAGAACTTATCTTCATCCTCCCCTGCGTCGATGCGAATATAATGATAATCCTCCACGCCGTCTGCGAAAGCATGTTGGAAAGCGTTCTCGATCAGCGGCTGCAGCGTTAACCGAACCATGTTGTACAGCAAATAATCCGGATGAATCCGGACATCGATATCGAACTCCCTGCCGATACGATGCTTAAGAACGACGAGGTAGAACATAACATGCTTTAATTCGTTCGTGACGGTGATCTCTTCCAAATTCGTCTGTACCGAATAACGCAGCATATAGGCAAGCGCCTTGACGATTTCATATATTTCTTTGGAATCCCGGATGACTGCATAACAGACGATCGTTTCCAGCGTATTGTACAGGAAATGCGGATTTATTTGCAGCTGCAAAGACTGCAGCTCCGCCTTCTGGCGCTCCATCTGACTCTTCTGATCGCTTAACTCGGCTTGATAGACCTGATTGATAAGCTCCGAAAGGCGGGTCACCATGAGATTATAACGGCTCATCAGCTCCGTAACCTCATCCCGGTGCTCCGGAAGCGGAATTTGCACCCAGTTCCCTTGCTCCGTCTGGCGCATTGCACCTCGCAGCAAGCGTATCGGCCCCGTGATCGACCGGCCGAACCGGAATGCGATCCACAGCGCAATACCGAGCGTAAAGCACCCGACAACGATCGTCGTCGTCCGAATCGTATCGCTCGGTTTGCGCAGCTCCGCCACCGACATGGCGACAACCAGCCGCCAATCGCCATATGTGGAGCGCTTGCTCATGAACATTTGCGGCTTGCCGTCCAGAATCGCCGTGAAGGCATGCGAGCCTGCCTCCAGCACCTGGCTGCGTATCTCTTCGGGCAGCTTCGTGGCCGTTCGCTCCGTCTCCGGGTGATACACATACTTGCCGTTCTCATCGGAGATGAAGAAGTAGCCGTTCTCCCCCAGATCAATGCCCTTCCACAGCTCGGACAGCTCGGCCGCCCGCAATTCCACCACCAGAATGCCTCGGGGTTCCGTCGAGGAAAGTCCGCGAATCTGCCGGACCAGCGAGATATTGGGTTGTCCGGTCACAATGCTGTAGTTCAGCACGCTCAGGCTTCCACTCGGATCCGTATTGGCTTTGAGAAATTCCAGCTGTTGTTGAGCTTCCAGCTTGTTGAACGAGCCGCCAACGGAATCATTATAGAAATACATCGCATTGTTATGGAAGGAGATCATATAAATATTGGAAATTTCCGGGTTACGGGCGAACGCCGGTTCAATAATAAGCTCTTTAATCAGCTTGCGCAGCTCATAATAAGGGTATCCGTTCTCACCTTCAGGGAGGTCGATGAACCTCTTTACATCATTGCTGCTCAATAATGACACCATCGACCTCTCATAGCTCCGAATATACAGATCCGTATGGTGAGCGGCATTGCCTACCACCTGTGCCAGCTGCTTCTCCACGATTTGATCCAGTTCGTTGGAGGAGCTCCAGTAGGAGAAAACGCCGACGCTGGTCAAAGAAATCAGAATCACAACCAAATAGGACAGAAACAATTTAGGGTATAAATTCAATCTCTTCATTTCATGCCGAGCGTATCCCGGTAATCCGATGGTGAAATACCGAAGATTTTCTTGAAGGTTTTGGTGAAATGGGGGTAATCCTCGAATCCTACCTCTGCCGCAATGTCCACGGTTCGCAGGTGTGGAACCGCCAGCAGCTCGCGAGCTTTGTTCATACGTTTATGAATCCGGTAACTGACGAAGGTTTCATTCGTCATCTTTTTGAACAAGGTGCTGAAATAATTCGGTGTAATCCCTACCCGATCCGCCACTTCCTTGAGAGAAATATCGACGGACAGATGATTATCGATGTAAGATTTGGCTTCCTCCATGGGATCTTTGAAATTGCCCCGGCGCATAACCAAAATATCCGACATCACAGTTTGCAGCCGATCCTCGAATTCTTGATAAAGCTCCGCCTTGGAAGACGCTTCGAAGGCTTCCGTCATCTCGGTGCTGAGCTGCCGGTTCTTCTCTTGGAACTGTTTCTGCAGCAGCGCTGCCGTATCCAGCAGTTGACTCTTCAGCTGAGCCGCAGTCAAATGGGAGCCGGATTCTTTCCACTCCTCCATAATTTTCCGCAGCTCGTCTTCCTGAAGCAGCCAGATACTGTGTTCGATCCGTTCAACCCAGTCCACATAGCGTGTAACCGGAATATACCCTTGCGATTGCGATTTCATCATACTGTCGAATACATCATGCAGATCCGGCGGTGTAACCGGCTTAAGCAAATAGTGTTTGACTCCGTATGACAGGCACTTCTGCGCGTAATCGAAATCGCTGTAGCCCGACACAACGACCATCATAATATGCGGGTAATTCTCATAAACGTTACGGCAAAGCTCCAAGCCGTCCATCTTGGGCATTCGGATATCCGTCACAAGCAGGTCCGGTTCAAACTGCATAATGTACTCCAGTGCGTCCACACCATTGACCGAAGTTTCAATGTGTTGAAACTTGTGCGTATAGCTTTGCGCCATCATCATCAGGCCGTTGCGAATTACAGGTTCATCATCTACGATTAACAGTCTCATGCTGCCCAAGCCTCCGCCTCCGCTCCAAAGAAAAAAGGGACTTGTCCACCGCTTGCGGGAACAATTCCTTTTTTCCTGTGAACTGACCATCTTAATTTACATTTTTGGAAACGATAGCGCCATTGCCTTTCTTATAACGCTCCGTAGCTTCTTTTATAATATCATTGCCGCCTTTATTCTTATACTCTTCAATCACTTTCGGCCAATCGGAGATCGGCTCTTTGCCGTAAATCATCTTAACCATATGCTCGAGGATAAGTTTCGGTCCTACATCGTCGCCCGCAGGGGCTGCGTCCGGATACTTCGAGAACGATTCAAGCTGCGGTACGAAACGGATCGTGCCTAAGCCCTCCTTGGAGACGACCGTGTCCAGGTACTTGATCATATCGCGCCCGTCCGCGGACATCTCTTCTTTGGCTTTGTTGTAGACGACATCATGCACGAACCAGAACATCCCGCGGAATTGATCTTCCTCAATGGCAGCAGTAGCCGTTGGAGGCGTAAATTTGATTTGGCCATTCTCGGTCGTATACGTATCGCCTTCGATGCCGAAGGAGAAATATTTCTCGGCTTCCGGCGTCAGCATCCATTCGAAGAATTGAATAATCCCGATCGCTTTCTCCTTCGAGACCTTATTATTAATGTAATAGGACGTACCGATACTGGAGTAAAGCAGATGTCCGCCGAAGTTCTCCGGACCGCGAGGGGATGAAATAATTTCAATTTTCCCATCCGGCACCAGGTTCTTCAATTTGTTGCGATAATTGGACAAGCTTTGAGCATTCGCCGACCACATACCGACCTTGCCCGCTTCGATGTTTTTGTTATAATCGGTTGAACTGATGGAGGCGAAATCCTTGGGAATCAAGCCTTCGTCAAACATCGTCTTGAACGTCTGAAGCGCCTTGGTCATATTCTCCACATCGAAAAATTTCGGAACGACTTGCTCACCCTTCACTTCGAATTGCGCAGGGAGCACGTCGAACGCGCCGAGAATCGTATCGGCATACTTGAAATTCTCACGCATTTGGTACGGATTCTCAACCCCGTTGGCTTTGAGCGCTCTCATCACATTCAGAAATTCATCCACTGTTTTTGGTGCGGGAAGTCCTGTTTTGGCAAGTAAATCTGTTCGAATGAAGGTGGCACGGCGGGACGGATTGGAGAGCCACGATGGAATCCCGTAGATTTGACCGTTATAGCTGGTCTCTTGCCACGCTTCCTTTGGCACCGCTTTCATGATGTTTGGAGCATACTGCTTCAATAAATCGTCCAATGGCATGAAGACCCCGGCTTCCACCGATCCTGACATCCCCTTCGTCGTAGCGCCACCGACATTTTGCACGACATCCGGAATATCGTTGGAAGCGAACATCAGAGACATCTTCTGGTCGAAATCTTTCAGAGGAATCATCCGAAGATCGAGATCAACGTTCGTCAGTTCCTCCAGCTTTTTCACCCATTTCTCCTTATTCACATCTGGCGTTTGCTCGGCATATTTGAATCCGCTGGTGCTCATGGACATGGAAAATTTCTGTACGTCTTCTTTCTTGGCTGCCTGGCCCGCCTGCGGTTTCGGATCTCCGCTCCCGCACCCCATCAGCGCGCCAGCTGCCAGAACCAGGGTTAATGTAACAACCATCCCTTTTCTCATTCGTTTCTGCCCCATTCTTTATCGTAATTATCCAACGGAATCGGATATCTACATCTTACCCTCGCTGGGGACGATCAGGAATGTGTTTTTTACCACTGATGTTGTGTTTGTATTAACACTTGAGGAGCCGGTACGTATGTCCCCCCTGCACTTGGAAGCTTGTTAACGGATCCTTGCCGGACCGGGCGACCTCCTGTTCATCCAACATCACGACGATAGGGACGGTGCTGCGAACCGTACAGACACCACTCCTAGATGCTTGTATCGCCGCTTCGCTTAATTGCCCTTCGTCCCAAACCAGATCAACAACATAGCCGCCTCGCGCTCTAATGCCCTTGATACGGCCGGACTTCCACTCGTCAGGCAGGGCCGGCAGCAGATTAAGCTCGCCCATGTGGCTCTGGAGCAGCATCTCTGCAATGCCCGCTACCGCCCCGAAATTCCCGTCAATCTGGAATGGCGGATGTGCGTCGAATAAATTCGGGTATGTGGATTTCTCGAACAGATTCGACAGATAGGCGAGCGCCGAGCCGCCATCCCCGAGCCGTGCGAACATGTTGATGATCCACGCACAGCTCCATCCCGTATGGCCGCCTCCGTTCGCCAGTCTGTTTCGCAGCGTCACCATAGCGGCTTCCGCAAGCTCCGGCGTCGCATGGATGTCAATCTGTGTTCCGGGATGCAGCGCAAACAGGTGCGAGATATGCCGGTGGCCGGGTTCGAATTCCGCATAATCCTCGAGCCATTCCAATAACTGGCCGTTCGCTCCGATTCGCGGCTGCGGAAGCTTAGCCATTCGCTCCGTCAATTGGCTGCGAAAGTCTTCGTCGCACGACAACAGCCCGCTGCTTGCGATGCAAGCTTCGAACAAGGCGCGGACGATCTGCGTATCCATGGACGGGCCCATGCACAGAGTACCTTTCACTCCGTTCGGCAATATATAGCTGTTCTCCGGAGAAATCGAAGGCCCTGTCACATAGGTTCCATCCGGGGCTTCCGTCAAATAGTCCATGAAGAACTCCGCCGCTTCTTTTAACACAGGATAAGCCCGCTCCTGCAGAAAGGTCAAATCCAACGTATACGCATAATGCTCCCACAGATGCATGCTTAACCATGCCGCCCCCATCGGCCACAGGACGCTGGTGGCGAGAATACCCTCAGGCCGGGTCTCCCCCCATATATTCGTATTATGGTGCGCCACGAAACCTCCGCAGCCGTACAGCTTCTTCGCCGTTACTCTTCCTGGGACTCGCATTCTTTCCACCAGCCCAAACAGCGGTTCATGGCATTCCGACAGACCACAGACCTCAACCGGCCAATAATTCATTTGTGTATTAATATTAATCGTATACTTAGACTCCCATGGGGGCGTGAAGCTGTCATTCCATATCCCTTGCAGGTTGGAAGGGAGACTTCCGGGACGGGAACTGGCAATGGTCAGATAACGGCCATACTGGAAATATAGTTCCGTCAACCGCTCGCTTTGCTTCGGCCTTCCCTCCGCTGCCGCTTGCATGAGCTCGTCGGTTGCCAGTAGCTGCTCCTCTTCCGGTGACGACAAGCTGAATTCGACGCGTTCGAACAGCGACCGGTAATCCGCGGAGTGCCTCTGTTTCAGCTCGGCATAAGTGTACGCATCCGCTTCCTCCAGCTGGCGCAAGCAGGCTGCTGCCGGATCGGCCTCCCGGAATGTACTGTTGGCCGCAAATAGCAGCGTCACTTCGGAGGCGCCTTCCACGGAAATAAAGTCGCCGATCGTCTTGATCACGCCATCCGGAGACTTGGCTCTAAGCACGCCGCTGAAGGCAACTCCGTCCTTGCCGCATTCGCCGTTCATCACAATGCTGTCTGAGGACCGTGCATAGCTATCTCCCTCATAAGGACGCCGGTTCAAATTCACACAGAACGTAAGCCCGCCCGGCTTGCTGCAGGTCATATGAATGGCCATCACCTGGTCCGGGTAGCTTGCGAAGATTTCCCTGGTGTAAGCCGTATCGCCAACATGGTAAAGAACCCGGGTTATCCCTGTCTGCAGGTCCAATTCACGCAAGTAAGAGTGGACCTCTCCTTGCCTAATGTTGAAAAACAGCTTCATCTCCCCAAGCGGCTGATACGGATTATAATATTTGGGCGATGAGAACATGGACATCCTCGCTAGATAAGTCGCTTGCTCTACATCACCATCGAATAGCAGCTTGCGAATATGCGGGAGGTTCTCCAGCGCGTCCGGATTCTCTCCCACCTTGGGCCCGCCATACCAGATGGAATCCTCGTTTAACTGGATCTTCTCCTCCATGACCTGGCCGAAAATCATGCCGCCTAAACGACCGTTGCCTACCGGCAATGCCTCCGTCCACTGCTTGGCCGGCTTCCGGTACCATAATCTAAGTTTCTTATTCGCCGCTTCCAGGTTTCTCATAGTCTCTCCTTGTCAACATTTGTTATATGGATTAAAAGATAGCTTAACAAAACCTGACCGTTTTATGTTTGGCTGAATTACGATAAAATGTTGCTGCATTATGATTTGATTCTCATCCGCGCTTTCGGTCACCACGATTAAAAAAAGCAGCCATATCGGCTGCTCTGCATCATTCATACTTCTATTCTCCGTTACTCGCTTACCGCCAGCCAATGCCCGGTCTTCACTTCCACGAACCGCGACCGTTCCAGCCCGTACGGATCCTGAGTCGTAGGATCGATAGGCGGCACGAACTTCTTGCGGGACTCCACCGCTGGATCTGGCACCGGAATCGCAGCCAGCAGCGACTTGGTATATGGATGCAGCGGGTTTGCGTACAGCTCTTCGCTCTCCGCCAGCTCGACGATCTTCCCTTTATACATAACAGCCACACGGTCGCTGATATGCTTAACCATCGACAGATCGTGAGCGATGAACAAATACGTCAGCCCCAGCCGCTGCTGCAGTTCCTCCAGCAGCTTGACGATCTGGGCTTGAATGGAGACGTCGAGTGCTGACAACGGCTCGTCGCAGACGATAAACTCGGGCTCGACAGCCAATGTGCGGGCGATGCCGATTCGTTGCCGCTGACCGCCCGAGAACTCGTGCGGGTAGCGCATAGCATGCGATGCGCTGAGACCGACCATGTCCAGCAGCTCCTCGATCCTTCGCTGCCGCTCCAGCTTGCCGGTGGTCATCCGATGAAGGTCCAATGCTTCGCCGATAATATCGGCAATGCGCAGCCGGGGATTGAGCGATGCATAGGGGTCCTGAAAGATCATCTGCATGTAACGCCGCATCGTCTTCATCTCGCTGCGGGACAGCCGATTGATCGGGATGCCTTTGTACAGCACCTCTCCGCCCGTCGCCTCATGCAATCTCAGAATGGTCCGCCCGGTGGTGGATTTGCCGCTGCCGGATTCACCGACGACGCCAAGTGTCTCCCCTGCGCGGATATCGAAGCTGATATCGTTGACTGCTCGAATAATCTGTCCTTTGCCCAAATTGAAGTGTTGTCTGAGCGACCGGACTTCCAGCAGGGGAAGGTTATTGATTGAACGGCTGACAGCGGAGACTGGCTTGGCCTTCTTCTTCTCATCAAGCCGGGGCAATGCCTGCAGCAGACGAACCGTATATGGATGTTTCGGCGAAGAGAAAATTTCCTGCGTCGTGCCGGTCTCGACGACCTCACCGTCCTTCATAACGACAACACGGTCGCACATTCCGGCAACCACCCCCAGATCATGGGTAATTAAAATAATCGATGTACCGAGCTTGCGCTGAATTTCCTTCATCTGGTGCAAAATTTGCGATTGAATAGTGACATCCAGAGAAGTCGTCGGTTCGTCGGCGATAAGCAGTGACGGCCGGCAAGCAAGAGCAATTGCGATCATCACCCGCTGGCGCATCCCGCCGGAAAATTCATGCGGATACTGGAAATAGCGGGCTTCTGCGTCAGGAATGCCGACCAGCTTCAGCATCTCGACCGCATCCCGATGCGCCTGCTCCTTGCCGAGCCCCCTGTGCTTAATCAGACTCTCCTCAATCTGCCGTCCAATGCGCATCGTCGGGTTCAAGGAGGACATCGGATCCTGGAAGATCATGCCGATATCACGTCCGCGAATCTCCTCCATCTCCGAATCCGTCTTATCCGCCAGATTCTCTCCTTTGAACAGAACCTTCCCGTTCTTCACCTTTGAAGGAGGCGCGGGCAACAACCGCATAATCGTACGTGCCGTAACGCTTTTCCCGCTGCCGGATTCCCCTACGATGCCCAGCGTTTCGCCTTCATGTACCGAGAAGCTTACATGGCGAACGGCTTCAACTTCTTTATCCCTGGCATAGAACGAAACAGATAAGTTGTTTACTTCTAAGATTGACTTCATAGGATCACCTTTGTCTTATGAATAATTGGCAAAATCATTCTATTGATCTGAGTCACTTGCAAAAATATAAGTTTATCAAAATCATACAGAAAGAAATAATATTTCAAGTGTTATTGACAACTTTGATTGCTCAATTTAAAATCTACTATATCGATCGGAATAATGCAATATAAAACTAACCAATAAAAGGAGCACACAAACTTGAGCGGGCACACTGTCCCAATGGATTCCCGTTTAGTCGACCGACTCGGGAACATCTTCATCAAAATGCTATTGCATCCAACTTACCGCATCTTGCTCCTGCTGACCGGAGCTCCCTTGCATCCAGTCATCTATCTCGTCTACCTCCGCCGCAAGAAGGAGAGTAGGTATAAGAATGCGCTGGATAAGTTAGAGCGGGAATGGATTGCATCCGGCTGCAGGGACAAGCTGCTCACGGAGACGAAGGAACAGCTTGTACGCAAGCATCAATTTTTCGGACAAGCCGTTATGCCGGAGAAGCTGGAACGGGATGCTGACCGGATTGCGTCGGCCACATTCAAGGAAGCCTTATTAAGCGAGCTCACAGCCGGGTCCAATCGAGAGGACCAAACGCCGGTCACTTATGCGGATACGTTTGTCCGGTTAATCCGACACCCTGTGTTTCTCACGATATCGGTTATCCTTGGCTTCCTTATGTATGCGCTGATGTTCATCTATAGCAACCCTTATCTAAAATATACAATCGAGCGTCTTTGGATGACCGTCTTTGTTATTTTCGGAGTCGCTTTTCTCGTCTTCACCATTCTCTATGTATCGCCGATGAATCCAGCCGCCAACATTATTGGGGAGACCGCTACCGCTGAGCAGATTGCCGCATTCAACAAGGTATACGGACTGGACCAGCCCTATCTCATTCAGCTCTGGGATACGTTCCGGGGTATACTGACTTTCGATCTGGGCAAGTCATTCGCAGGCAATGAAGTGGTCACCACTTCCATCGCTTCGAAGTTTCCCGTGACACTGACGCTGACCGTCATCTCGACGGTCGCAGCCGTATTGATCGCACTGCCCATTGGGCTCATTTCAGCTACACGGCCTAATTCATTCTTGGACTACACGTTCATGCTTCTCGCTCTGATCGGACTATCGATCCCGAACTTCTGGCAAGGACTGATTCTGATTCTGAATTTCTCTATCAAGCTGCATTGGCTGCCCGCTACATATAATCCGCAGAACGCGTTGACAATGATCCTGCCGATTATCGTATTGGGAACCGGTCTTACGGCAGCTGTCGCCCGAATGACCCGCTCTTCTATACTTGAGGTCATTCACGAGGATTACATTACGACGGCGAAGGCCAAAGGACTGTCGCGCAGGCAAGTGCTGTGGAAGCACGCTGTCGGCAATGCCCTGATCCCTATCATTACAGTCATCGGACTTCAGTTCGGCGGAATGCTCGGAGGAGCTGCCGTGACGGAGAAGGTTTTCAATATCAGCGGGCTTGGAAGCTATATCGTAGACAAGCAGTTCATCCCTGATATCCCAAGCATTATGGGCGGGGTCATCTATACCGCCATCACGATCTCGATCGTCAACGTTATCATTGATATTTTGTACGCTTTCATCGATCCAAGAATACGTTCCAAAATGAAACAATATTAGCAGGTGAGCCGCATGATCCGACAACCCACTCTATCGAAACAACACATGCACTTCAGACTACGTTCCTGTGCCGAATACGGGCAAGCCGGCTTCGCCGGAATAGCTTCGTTGGTTATGGCCTTGGTACTGCTCATGAACAGCTTGCAGGGGGGCGAAGCATCGTTCGTGAAGCCTGTCGTCTTCGCTGCCTTTGCTGCCTATTTGCTCTTCGCGCTGCTCCAACTGGGTACAATGGCTCTGATCCGCAGAGACTTGATCCGCCACGGAGAGCTGCGCCGCACCACCCGCCTAACTGGCTATGTGCTGCTAACCAGTTTGCTGACCGTCAATATCTTTGTCGTAACGGCTGCCTTTCAGCTTATCAAGCGCCAAAAGAGCTCAGCTTACACACTCGCGGTCTACGCGCTGTTGACGACCGTATTCGTTTGCGCCGTATCGGCATTGAACGTCTTTAAGCCATATGTATCCAACTTATTCGTGCCCGGTATGTCTCTTCTGCTGGCGGCCGGAGCCGTTCAATTGATTGCCCTGCTGCTAGTCGCCAAATACGCAGAAAATAAGATCTTGCCCAAGTGGATGTGGATAGTCACCGCCCTGCTGTTGGTGACCTCCGTAACCGGTAATTTGTTCGCGCTGACGCTCGGTGTCCTGTTGATAGCCAAGCTTCGGAATACGGATGGTACGTCAGAATCGAAGCTGAATGAGGTCATCGACCGGCTGTCCCGCAGCACCACCTCAATGCTGGGCTTGTGGTTCATTGGCTTTCTCCTGGCTATCTCCTTGTGCAGCTACTTGACGTTCGATTATGGAATCGCCATCGACAATAATTACGGGGCGATCTTACAAGCTCCAAGCCTGGCTTATCCGCTAGGGACAGACAATTTCGGACGCTGCTTGTTCTCCCGGATCGTATTCGGCGCTCGCATCTCGCTCTTCGTCGGCATCCTCTCCACGTTGATCCCCGTCATCGTCGGCGGGGCATTGGGGGCGGTATCCGGTTACTATGGACGCCATACGGACAATCTCATCATGCGGGCGCTCGATGTTCTGTACGCCATTCCCGGCATCCTGCTGGCCATTGCGATCATCGCCGCTTTCGGCGCCAGTACGGTCAATCTCATCCTTGCGCTGAGCATAGGGGCCATCCCTACGTATGCCCGAACGATGCGAGCTACCGTACTGCTCGTCTCATCGCTTGAGTATGTGCAGGCTGCACGCGCCTTCGGTGCAGGAGATCTGACTATCCTTCTCAGGCATATCGTACCGAACGCCATTGCGCCGATGATTGTCAAGTCCACGTTGACTGTCGGCGGAGCTGTCATCTCAACGAGCTCCTTGAGCTATCTCGGGCTAGGCGTTGAACCGCATATCCCGGAGTGGGGCAATATTTTGAAAGTAGGCAGTTCCTATCTCGAAACACATGCCTATACGGCCATATATCCCGGCCTTGCCATCATTGCGTTGGTGCTGTCCTTCAACTTTCTAGGAGACGGATTACGCGATGCGCTTGATCCCAAGCTGGACTAAAGTTATGCTTCAGGAATTTCCATTCTTACTCCATAGCCGCTACGTTACGAAACATGCAGGATTTCGGTATGAATGTACGTTCATATATTAGATATTAATAGGAGGGCAAGTTCCATGATTAAGAAAAGTAAGATTATCTTCCCCGTTATCCTCAGCGCCACTATGCTGCTAAGCGGATGCAGCCTCACAACCAAGAATGAGGCTGCCGCAACGCCAGCACCAGGAAGTGAGAACGCTGCCGTCAGCAACACTCCCGTTGATATTGAGCTGTTGGGCACGAGCGCGAATGAGACTGACCTTAACATCGTCCGCGATCAACTGACCAAGAACGGCTTCAACGTCAAACTGAACATCCAACCGGATTACGGCACGTTCAAAGCCCAGCAGGACGCAGGCAATTTCGATATCGCCCTGTCCAGCTGGACTACCGTAACCGGCAATCCGGACTATGCGGTGCGTTCCCTCTTCAAAACTGGCGGCGACTACAGCATCATGAGCGATCCCGAGATCGACAAATTTATCGATCAAGCCGCAGCGCAGACACCGGAACAGTACGCGGAAACATACAAGAAATTCGAGCAGCAGCTCGTTTTTGACAAAGCCTATATCGCGCCGCTCTACAACTCGCTCAAAGCCCAGGCGTTTAATCAGGATATTCTAAAGAAAGAGTCTGTACGCCTCTCGAAATCACGTTCCCTTCCATGGGAGGAGCTGGACTTCAAGGATACCTCCAAACGTGCCAAGGATCCTATCATATTGCAATCATCGCTTCCTTCATTAACGTCCCTTGACCCGATTAAGGCTAACGATGGCTCCATTAATATTATCAACACGAACATGTACGTGCGCTTGCTGAACTTAGCAGACGACGACAAGCTGACCCCCGAAGGTTCCCTGTCGTATAACTTTGCAATCGCCGAAGGCAATTCCGACTATTATTTCATCCTGCGGGACGATATTCGATTCGCCGAGATTAAGGACAAGCTCGCGGCCGATTCCGGCGAACGCGTAGGCGGAGAAGATGTCATCTTCTCACTGAATCGCGCTAAGGACAAAAATTCCGTTCCGAATCACCGCACCTTCACTTTACATGAACATATCAAAAACGTTGAGCTTGTAACGGACCCCGCCGTTCTCGAAACCGTCAAAGTGTCAGGCAGTTCTGACACGGTCAAATCCGCATTGGAAAAAGGCCTTGATGCGAAAATTTCGTCATTGGTCTCCGACAAAGCCAAGGCCAGCAATAAGGAAGGCAAGTATCAGATCGTTAAGCTGACAACGACGGAGCCCTTCCCGCAAGTATTGAACTATCTCGCCCACCAATCGGCGGGTATCGTCTCGAAGAAGCAAGTCCAAAGCATTAATACGTACGATGTGGCGAAATACGACGTGAATAAAGATATCTCTTACGGCGACCAGGTAACCGTTACCGAAGGCGCCAAATACAATAATAAGTTGTATACAAGCGGTCCTTATATCCTGTCCTATAAAAACGATTATGAGGCTGTCTTCTACAAAAACCCGGGATACATGAAAGGCACGAAATACGAGCCCAAAGTAGACTCGATTAAAGTTCGCTTCATTAAAGACGCGGAAAGCTCCCTGTCGGCGCTAAGGAGCGGTGAGATTCATCTGTTCTACGGCGTGTCCGAGATTAAATTCGACGTTGTGAAAGCCGATAGCAAGCTTTCGCTCCAAACGATTCCTAGTAACGCTGTGTCTTACCTGTTGTTCAACACCAAGAATCGCGAAGTGGCGAAGAGTGCCGACTTGCGCAGAGCCTTGCTGTACTCTCTGAATCAAGACGAGTTCCTGGCTTATTACAAAAACAATAAGTTCAAAGCCGTATCGACGTTGAGTCCGCTAGTCAAAACGGGCTTGGAAGTCAAAGCCGATCCGGCTAAAGCGAAAGAGTTCCTGAGCAAATATAAAACTAGCAAGTAAACCGCATGCAAAAAAGACTGCCTCATTCTGAAAAATGACGTAGCAGTCTCTTTCTTGCATCGTACTCGCAGATAGGAGCGATTAAGGATGTCCTCTTCCGAAACAAACCTGGTTAAACTGTCCCAATGGGATGCGCTTATCCTGGAGTCGCTTAAGAGTCTAGGTTGGCAGGCCGATGAGCTGCTTCGCCGGGTCCGTGACGGCGAGCTCCCCACAGACGACAGCAAATTCAAATTCGACTATACGCGCTTAACCGAGCTGGCGGGCAGCGATTCGGCTGCCTTCGAACATGCCGTCCGGCATGGGTACCGAATCAAATACAATACACTTCGCGGCATCGCCAGCTGGCTGCTGCTCGCTTACGGGCATGAAGCCGAACTAAACCTGGAGCCAAGTCGCGAATCCGTCGTGGCTCATCTTACCGAGAAGGAGCGCGACGGATTGAAAGCTGTGCTTTCCTATGGATGGGTCGTACACGGCAAACATGACGCTTCACCCGAAACGACATCTACTTACATCATCGAGCCATTGGTCCGAGGTTGATGTTAGATATGACTAGACAGCCCTTTCGTCATTCATGGCGGAAGGGCTGTCTTGCGTATCCAACCGATTTCGTTATTGTTATTATTATTGTAAAACTTTCGATTCCCATCCTGGTAATGGTATAATTAGTCAGAAGTCCAAATCTCTATAGTGAGGCGGTAGGATAATGGAAACAGGTAACAAAGTGACAATAACGGTTGAAACCACAGTCCATGCACCGGTTGAGAAAGTATGGGCCAATTGGACGGAACCGCAGCACATTACGCAATGGTCTTTCGCTTCCGATGACTGGCATGCGCCGAACGCTGAAAATGATTTAAGGGCTGGCGGTAAATTCCTAACCCGAATGGAAGCTAAGGATGGCAGCTTTGGCTTTGATTTTGGCGGTGTGTATGATGAAGTGAAAACAAACGAATTGCTTGTGTACACGCTCGGAGATGGCAGACAAGTGACCATTCATTTTACTGCGCAAGGTAATGACACCAGAATTGTTGAAGAGTTTGAAGCGGAAGGAACGCATCCCGTCGAGCA
This sequence comes from Paenibacillus sp. MAHUQ-63, assembly GCF_028765165.1. GTDB lineage: Bacteria > Bacillota > Bacilli > Paenibacillales > NBRC-103111 > Paenibacillus_E. Next base: position 775,584 of record NZ_JARADB010000003.1, read on the forward strand.
GCAGCAAGCAGGCTGGCAGGCGTTTCTTGACAATTTCAAGAAATATACGGAGAATGCTAAGTAATCTTGGGCATACCCATAGAAATAAACCTTCCTTTCGGAAGGTTTATTTTTATGGCTCGAACACCTTAATTTTCCTTAAGTTCGCGCTGATTCTATCATAAATAAGTATATTGCCTGTGGAATCAATCGCATATTCGGGGGATATGCCTAACGTAAATCGTGATTCTTGGGGATACCCCGCCTTAGTAGGCATAGGTTCATAGTTACCGGTCAGATTGTTATAGAGTTCATCCGGATTCAACGCAAAAAGCCGCGATTGACGCAGCGGCTTCCTGCTGGATTATATACGATTGATAAGGAGAGGCACGACAGCCCCCTGATTCACGTCGATTAAGCCGAAGTCGGTGATTTTCAAAGCCGGACTGACAGGCAGTGAATGCGTGCTGATGGACATGATCGGATTATAATGGCTATAGCCTAACGACTCCATCGCTTTCCGCAATTGTTCCACTTCCGACGCAACCTCTTCGAGCGGCGCTTCGGTCAGAATCCCGCCAACCGGCAGCTTCAGACCGGCGATCACTTTGCCATCCTCTACGACGCTGAAGCCCCCTTGATTGCGAATCACTTCATTGGCGGCGATCATCATATCGCGGGCATTGTGTCCGACAACGAGCAAATTATGATTATCGTGGGAATAGGTCGTCGCCACTGCGCCGCGCTTAATCGTATCGCCGCCAATCAAACCGTAAGCGCGGTTGCCGTTTTTCCCATACCGTTCGAATGTAGCAATAAGTCCCTTGCCGCTTTCCTGCCAGCGGAGCTCCCCCGCGTGAACATCCACCTCAACGTGCTGTTCTTCCGTGAACGTTGATCCGTTCTTCACCATCATGGCGCGGCAAGCATAACGGCCATCCGCCGCTTCCGCCTTGACAGCGAAATCGGCTTCCGTTAACAGCGGCATATGGACGCTCTCATAATAATGCGCAGGAAAAGCTGGAGAGCTTGCCGTATACGTGTACGCCTCCTGAACATCATAGACCTTGCGTCCGTTCTTGAAGACTTGATCGATCGTCAAATGATCAAGATCGGTTACTAATTGAAAGTCACCGATTTTGCCCGGCGCAATTACGCCGCGGTCATACATTCGCATTCTTTTGGCCGGCGACAGCGTACTGGCATAAATCGCATGCTCCGGTTTCATGCCCATCCGGATCGCTTTACAGACAATATGGTTCAAGTGCCCCCTCCGCTCGAACGAATCTGCCATCACATCGTCGGTTACAAAGCAGTAATGCTCGGACACCTCATGCTCCATCAAATACGCCATCACTTCAGGCGTCATGGATTTCTCCTGAATCTCAATGAACATACCTGCCGCGATCCGGGCCTCCATGCCCTCAATCGTCTGGTGCGTATGGTCGGAATCGACCCCGCTGTAGATCATCCGGTGCAAATCCAGATCCAATAATTTCGGCACATGCCCCTCAATAATGAGATGAGGATAATTCTTACGAATATGGCGCAGAATTTGGTTCGTTTTGCAGTCCGGATCCGTGATCACGTCAACATAATTCATAATCTCGCCCAAACAAATAATTCGCTCCGTCCGCAGCAGCTCATCCAGATCCGCAATCTCGATCGAGCCCCCGGTCGTTTCCATCGAAGTGGCCGGTACCGAGCTTGGAATGGCATAGAACATATCCGCCGTGCAATTCTTGCTGGCCTTGATGAATTCCTTAACCCCGTCAAGACCGAACACGTTGGCGATCTCATGAGGCTCCGGCACGATCGTCGTCACACCGTTGCGAATGAGACCGTAGGAGAACGTCTCCGGCGTGACCATCGTACTTTCAATATGCAGATGGATATCAATGAGACCGGGGATCATGTAACGCCCGTCCCCATCTACGGTTTCGGCCGCTTCGAACGTGTCCGCGCCATTCTTCCCGATATATAGAAACTTGCCATCCAGCAAGGCGGCGTTGCCCTTAATGAATGTCTTGAAGTAGCTATTGTATATCTGTACATTCTCGATCAGCAAATCTACTTGCATATGTCTTAACCTCCAAGTACACTACTCAACTAATACCAATTTCTCGCTTGGAAAATGAAGCCCTACCTCTTGACCGTTCGCATACGGAGTTTCCATCTCTTTATTCACGGTGAAATCTCCCAGCGGCGTTTCAACGACATATTGATAGCTTCTCCCCAAGAAGGTGCTCACCTTCACACGGCCCGTCAAGCGATTCGGCCCATCCTCGATTTCGGCAGGCAGTCCGATCCCCACGTCGTCCGGGCGAATAGCCCCTTTCAGGCCAAGCTGCTCGCCTTTACCGGCATCCTTCGTTACCGTGAACATGCGTTCTTTCACCTTCAAGGCGATATGTTCGTTGGTATCAAATCTTGTATCAAAGGTGATGAAATTCGTAAACCCGATGAATCTGGCAACGAACTCCGTTTTCGGATATTTGAAAATCGTCGCCGGTGCGCCTAATTGCTCGATAATCCCTTTATTCATAATGGCAACTTGATCCGAGATCGAGAAACATTCCTCTTGATCATGGGAAACATAAACCGTGGTGATCCCCAGCTCCTGCTGGATCCGCCGGATCTCGACCCGCATGTTGATGCGCAGATTGGCGTCCAGGTTGCTTAGGGGCTCGTCGAAGAGCAGCAGCTCGGGCTCGATGACTAGTGCTCTGGCGATGGCTACCCGCTGTCTTTGGCCTCCCGAGAGCTCTTTCGGATAACGCTTCTCGAATCCGGACAAGCTGACGACATCCAGAATCTTCCGGACACGACGATCCAGCTCGGCGCCGCTCACCTTCCGAAGGCGAAGGCCGAAGGCGACATTATCATAAATCGACAAGTGCGGAAACAAGGCGTAGCTCTGGAAAACGAAGCCGAAATTGCGCTTGTTAACAGGGATGCGTGTGTAATCTTTGCCGTTTAAAGCGAATTTGCCGGCCTTAGCTTCCAGGAATCCGGCGATGAGCCGTAACGTCGTCGTTTTGCCGCAACCGCTTGGCCCTAGCAGCGAAATCAAGTTTCCTTTGTCTACTTGCAAGTTGAAGTCCTTCAAAATATATTGCTGATCATAGGCTACAGAAATATTCTCCAGCGTAAGCAATGCCATGGATGTAACCCTCCGTTATCGTTTGGTGAAGTAGGATAATCCCATCAACCGTTCAATGATGAACATAAGTACCGCGGTGAAGATCATGAGCAGGACCGAAATAGCGGCAATCGTCGGGTCAAAATGATTCTCCACATAGGTCAGCATTTGGATAGGCAGCGTGCTGACCCCCGGCCCTGTCATGAAGACCGAGATGTCGACATTATTAAACGATTCCAGGAAGGCAATCAGAATCGCCGCAATAATACCGGATTTGATGTTCGGCAGAACGACTGTGAAAAAAGTTTTCAATTGGCCGGAGCCCAGACTTAATGCCGCTTCTTCAATGGCAAAATCGAAATTCGCCAAGCTCGAGGCAATGACTCTAATAATGAAAGGTAGCATAATCACCGTGTGCCCGATCAGCAAGGCTGCATAGATGGGAAGGTGATAAGTGACGATCAAATACTTCAGCATCGTGAACCCCAGCACGATACCCGGAATAAGCACGGGAGAAATAAAAACGGCATTGAGCGCCTCTTTCCCCTTAAACGAAAACCGGCTTAACGCATAGGCGGCCGGAATGCCAAGCAGCAGAGCGAACAGATTGCCGATCAGCGATACGATGACAGAGGTGACCGCGGTCGTCATGAACATCTTGACTTCCAGAATGTTGCGGTACCACTTCAACGAGAATCCTGTCGGCGGAAATTTCAATACGCTTCCCGGCTCGAATGAAGCAAAAGCTATAATAACGAGCGGCCCGAGCAAGAATACATAGACAAGAAACGTAAATAAGGCCAGTCCTCGATTCTTTTCCCGCATATTACTACCCCTTCGGATTTAATTTGGTCGCCAGCTTGTTCATCAGTGCGATGACGACGAAGGTAATCACGATCATAATGACGGCGATGACGGAAGCAAGATACCAATCGTTGAGCGTAATCGCATTCTGATAGAGGAAGGTGGAGATGACCCGCTGCTTGCCTCCGAGCAATGCAGGCGTCGTGTACGCCGTCAAGCTTCCGACAAAAACAAGAATACTGCCTATGATTAGGCCCGGCACGCTGAGCGGCACGATGACTTTGACGAAGGCCGTGAACCGGTTAGCGCCCAAGCTCTCCGCCGCTTTGATCAGATCCGGATCAATATTCTCAAGAACGCCGACCAGCGTAATCAGAATGAGCGGCAGGAACAAATGGATCAGACCGATCATCATCGCTGCCGGCGTGTACAAAATATCAAGCGGCTCTTGAATGAGACCGATGGCAAGCAGCACATTATTAAGCAATCCTTTTTTTCCCAAAATGATCATCCAGCTGAACGACCTGACCACAGAGCTCGTCAACAGCGGAAATATCGCTAAGGCCAGCAGAACCGCCTTCATTCTCGGACTCTGCTTAGAAATGTAATAAGCGACCGGAAAGCCCAGCAAGATACAAAGCAGCGTGGTTACGAGGCTGACACGCAGCGTCGTCAACACGATCTTAAGAAAATAAGGGTCTTTGAAGAAATTCATGTAGCCACCGAACGTAAATGACCCTTTGTCAAAAAAAGTTGAACCTATCGTCAGAAGGATCGGGACTACCATGAATACCGTCAGGAACAAAAGTCCCGGCAGCAAAAGCAAATATAAGTACGTTTTTTTCATGCAGCTTACTCCTGTTCCTAAGGTTCGCTAAGCACGCAGCGTGCGGATGAAAAGTTGGAGAAATTCGTCGGCCGATACCTCTAAACACACATGAACATTAGCTTCTCGCGCCAGACGGCCTTGGAAATCGCAGACCGTTTGCCCGTCGCAGAGCTCGCTTCGCGTTTCAACATCAACATAATACTGTTTGGTTGTAACCAGCCCTTTATTCAGTGCCACCCCGACAGCAAGCGGGTCGTGCAAGGCACAAGCTCTAACTCCGTTGCGTTCATAGTAACGCTCCATATACGCCGCTGTGCTTTCTTTGACATACCGGCCAATCGGCGAGTCCCCGAGCTGGCGGATATGCTCCTCTGTCAGCAGCGCTTTCCGGGTTACATCCAACCCAACGAGCGTTAACGCCGGGAAACCCGCTTGGCAGACGATCTTGGCGGCTTCCGGATCGACGTACATATTGAATTCCGCCGTAGGGGTTACATTGCCGAAGCCTTGGACGACGCCGCCCATCACGATGACTTCCTGTACCTGATGAACGAGTTCAGGATACTTCATAACAGCCAAAGCCAGATTCGTTAACGGTGCTGTCATGACCAGCGTGACTTCTCCCGGATGGCGCTTCACTTGGTCGATGATGAAATCAACGGCATGCCCTTCTGCAGCCTGTATATGAACCGGCATATCGCTTAATGCGCCGCCAAGCCCGTCATGACCATGAACGCGATGCTCGAAAAAAGTTCCCCGCATCAAAGGCTTGTTCGCTCCTTTGATAACCGGGATCTCATGCTCCATGCCAAGCAGCTGCAGGATCTTGCAAGTATTCTTCGTTGCTTGGTCCAATGAGACGTTGCCGTTCACCGTCGTGATCCCAAGCACATCCATCTCTCCGCTGCGGACGGCGAGCAGAATGCCTAACGCATCGTCGATTCCCGTATCCACATCGAGGATGACCTTTTTTTTCATGACTGTGCCCCCTTCTAGTCCATTTGAAAAAACAAGGGTATATCCTGTTCATATACCCTTGTGTGCATGTATTTATTGAGCGACTTCTTTGTTCCAGCGGTCAATCCACGATTTGAGATGCTGATTGACGAATTTCATATCCAATTTGTGCAGCCCGCTCACGACATCGGCGCCGTAAGTAATCCCTTGCGCATCTTCAGCCGAGAGTTGAAGCGTCGTGTTCACCGGTGAATCCACTTTGGCCTTCGCCGATTTCTCCTGAACTTCCTTGCTCAAGTGCCAGTTGATGAAATCTTCCGCCAGCTGCTTATTCGCGCTTCCTTTGACTACGTTGACCGTATTCATGATGGCATAGGCCCCTTCGGTCGGGGAGATGAACTTCGTATCCGGCACGGCCGCCTTCAGATCCTTCACGTACATTTCCATAATCGGGCCGGCGGCAATTTCACCTTGGGAGAACATATTGACGAATTCGGACGTTTGGCCGTAATACTTCACGACGCTTTTGTTCAATTCTTTCACTTTGGCGAAAGCTTGATCCTCATTGAACGTCGTGTTCCCGGCTACCAAAGATGCCGCATCCAGGACCATCGGCCCCGTCGTGGACGTAATGTTAGGCATCGTCAGCTTCTTCGCGAGTTCAGGACTCCACAGGTCGCTCCACGACTTGATCTCTTTGCCCGCTGCTTTGGGGCTGTAGGCAATCCCCAAACGGCCTACCGTATAAGCCGGACCGTAGTCCTCTCCGAGCGGAGCTTTGGCGATATCGTAGATATCTTTTAAATTCGGAATGCGGCTGCGGTCGATTTTCTCGAACAATCCCGCTTCAATCCCTTGTTGGGCATAATAATCGGATAAATAGATAAGATCCACTTTGGAAGTGCCTTGTTTCACTTTATTCAAACGTTCGGAGTTATTCCCGATCTCCAGGACAATCTTCACATTATGTTCTTTCTCAAACGGTGCGTAGACTTCTTTCTTGAAGAAATCATCCGAGAACCCCCAAGTAGAAATAACCAATTGCGTAGGCTCCCCTTTGGCTGCTCCAGCAGGCGATGCCGCTGACGTACTGGCTCCCCCTTGTTCTTGCGAAGGCGCAGTTCCGCACCCCGTCAACGCCAAACCTACTACTGATAAAGAAATCAAACCTCGAAGCATTTTTTGTTTCATCTTCAACAACCTCCCAATTTCTTGTTCATATATAGTTTGATGCGTAAATCCCGTGTAAAATTTTACTAATATTCTACCCTTGTCATCGGCAGATCTATCCGCCTTGTTCCCAGCTATAGCTATAAAAAAACAGAAAAGTGCCCTTGGTAGAAGAAAAACTTCTAACAAGAGCACTTTCCATCGTAAACAATGTAAAGAGACATCTGTCTAAGGATATGAACCGGTTGGCTCTTAAGATAGATCAAAAGAGAATAACCGACATCTGACTATTTCGCTGGTTTGAGAATAATGTTCGTTATAGCCCATTGAGTCGGTGGATCATAGTCTCTTAAAACCGCCTCCATGGACAAACCGAGTTCCTGCTCCAGCCTTTCCCGGATTCGCTTCTTATAGATCGAGGACATATAGAAGTCGACCTCGTGCTTCAGCGTCGGGGCCTCGCCCTCCAAAGCAGTAGAGCGCGGTGAACGGCGATGCTTGGCATGAAAGGTAATGATGTTCTGTTCTATCGATACCTTGAGCAGCGTTGTGCCAAAACCGAATAATTCCTTGGATATCTCGTTATACAGGTGACATAGCTTCTTCTTAAATTCATTCGAATCATCCGGCAAGGACATGATATCACCTTCAAACACAAATAATAAACAAGTATGTGGGGCAACTATATTCATAATACAGAGATTTCTCGAATTTATCAAGACAATCGTTCGTGATTTTATCTGAATCATGCTTGCATTTACCTTCAGCCATTCAAAAACCGCTCGATTTCCGAATGTCATGACAAAAAAAAGAAGCTGAAACCATCAATTTCAGCTTCTTGCTTGCGTTTTACCTGAAAGGAGAACTCAACAAATTGCAGGCGATACTTCATTTCATTTTCAATTCCACAATGGATACACTTTATATAACGAACATTATCCGGTAAATCAGTCTTGCTTCCCGTTCCATTCATAACGCAATAAATGATAGTATGGCCATTGAATTAACGAATTATACATGATGCCGCAACAAATTTGATCGTTTCGTTTACGCGCTTGTCACGATCCCCATGACGAACCCGTCATATCCTTTACTTCCGACAGTCTGAATGGCGGTTGCCGTGATCCGCGGCTCATCGGCCAGCAATTCATAAAACGCTCTTACCCCCTTCACACGCGGATCCTCCGTATGTTCGTTAATGATTTCACCATCACGAATGACATTATCGCCAAGAATGACCGTACCGGGATGCGAGAAATGAAGCGCCCATTGCAAATAGTTAGGATTATTAGGCTTATCGGCATCTATGAAAATGAAATCAAAAGGAGCGACGCCCTCGTCTTTCATCCGTGCCAATTGTTCCAACGCATCGCCGACCCGAAGCTCGACAAGTTCATTCAACGAAGCGAGCGCCAGATTGGCCCGCGCCACCTCGGCATGATGCGGATCCAGCTCCAAGGTGACCAACTGGCCCCCGGCAGGCAGCGCTCGGGCTAACCATATTGTACTGTATCCGCCCAAAGTACCGATCTCCAAGATCCGTTTGGAGCCATGCATGCGAACCAACAGGTTGAGAAATTTCCCTTGATTCGGCGTAACGTCATAAGGCGGCAATCCTGCCTGTTGATTGCTTCGCAGAACGGACTCCAGAATATTATCCTGCGGAATCAATTGCTGAGTAATATACTGGTCTACATGTTCCCATACGTTGGCTTGATTCATTCCGATCACGTCTCCTCTTCTTTTGTACTTCTGCTATCAGTATAGAGGAGTTATAATCATAAATATAATATAAGATTAACGACTATTTATATATTATTTGTATAAGTCGCAGAGACAGGGGAAGATCGCAATGAACCTCCATGCCTTACGCTTGTTTCATGTCATCGCTACGACCGGAAGCGTGACACGCGCCTCCAAAGAGCTGAATATAAGCCAGCCTGCCATTACCGCCCAAATCAAAAAATTCGAGAAAGAGCTGCGTCTCACACTGCTGGAACCTCAAGGCAGAGGCGTAGCCTTAACCGAAGCCGGGAGCGAGATTGCTAATCTGGCGAAACGGCTTTTTGCCGTCGAACAACAAATTGAACAGTTCTCCCAGGATTACCGCAACGGGGTCAAGGGCTGCATTCGGATAGCCGCAACCTATTTGCCCGCTCATTTCCTGCTGCCTGTCTGGATCGCCAATTTCAAACAACAATACGAGCTGGTTGAAATGATGATTACCACGACGAATTCAACGGATGCTCTGAAGCAGCTGTTGCATGCGCACGTGGATATCGCCATTTACGGGGGAATCCCCGAGGTATACCCGGATACGATTCAGTCCGAAGAATTGTTTCAGGACGAGCTGTGGTTTGTCGTCGCACCTGCTCATCGCTATGCCAACCAGCGGGTTTCTCTGTCCGAGATGATGAAAGAACCCTTTGTCATGCGTGAGGAGGGGAGTTCGACGAGAGAACGATTATTATCTCTCTGCCGGACCTACAATTCCTGCACGCCGACGATCTCTTTGCAATTCAACGGGCTATATGAAGCGATAACGGCCGTTATCGCGGGTTACGGCGCAAGCTTCGTCTCGTCATTAGTTGTACGTGAACATGTTGAGCGCGGACAGCTATGCCGGGTTCATGTCGATGGAATCAACCTCATCAATTCGATTGCAATCTGCACGCGCAGAAACGAGCCATTATCTGCTTCTGCCATGAATTTTATCCATATGATTCGTGATAATCTATGATCGCAAGTACATCTTTGGTTGTACTAATCTGTGCGAACTCTTCATGCAAGTTCACTAGAGTCATCTCGTGAATGTTCTCTGGCGTGTGATAGGTTCCATCAGGTCCGCTGCGACCGAATGTCGCACAAGCATCTTCGACAAGGATAGGATTAAATCCTAAATTGCCGGCCATACGGGTTGTCGTTTCCACACAATGATTCGTCGTTAGCCCTACGATCACTATTTGCTCACACGCCATCTGCCTAAGTACTTGCTCTAGATTAGTGCCAATGAATGAACTGTTCACGTTCTTAAGGAAAATGTGCTCTCCACCCATCGGCTCGATCCCCGTTTTGAATTGGCAAGTTGGTTGATTGTGATAAAAAAGCGATGATTCTATTGGCGATACGTGCTGAACGAACATGACGGGTCTCCCTGAAGATCTCCAAGCTTTCAGCAATACCTTCATATTATCCTCTGCATCCTTATTATTTCGTTCCCCCCATTTGGGGTCGTCAAATGCTTTCTGTACATCAATCATGAGTAAGGGTGTTTTTGGTGCTATCAAGCTCATCGTCACAGTTTTGCTACCTCCGTAAGTTAATGCAATCATTCTACCGAAAAGATCAGCTCATTTACACAAGGATATGAATGTGTTTTAATGAATCGACTTATGAAAGCAAGGAATTTGCGAGGATATACTTATTAAAATAAAGGAGGCCCTCATGGACCAGGTTGACCTTAAAATTGTGTTGGAACTTCAGATGAACGCGCGCATTTCGATGACGGAGCTAGGCCAGCGCGTTGGCCTCACAGCCCCAGCGACTGCTGAACGCGTCAAAAAGCTTGAGGATCGTGGCGTCATCGAAGCCTATCGGGCGAAGCTATCTGCGGAAGCCTTTAATAAACGGGTAACAGCTTACATTTTATTTGAGACGGAACGCTGCAAAGCTTTCGCAGAATTCTGTAAGGAGCATCCAGAAGTGATGGAATGTCATCGACTTGCGGGACAATACAGCTACCTTGTTAAACTTGTCACCGAATCGGTACAAACTTTGGAAGCTTTTATCGACAATGCCATGCCCTATGGCAAATCGTCTACACATATCCAGCTCTCTTCCCCAGTTGACTACAAAAGCTTTCGCTAACTGCAGGATTACACTCCAAAAAAGGCAACCGGTCTGTTCGGCTGCCTTTGCTTTATAAACTTATAAGTCTTGAGATAATCGAATCATATCCCTACACGGAATTCCGTTCTCATAGATCTCTTCTTCGTAGTGTCTAATGAAAAAGTCCACATCCACACCAATAATTCTAAAGCCACACTTTTGATAGAGGGCTAATTGTCCAATGCCAGAATTCCCTGTGCCAATTTCAATTGTTTGATATCCTCTCTCCTTGGCTGCATGAACGGCATGTAAGACTAACTGCTTCCCTAGACCTTGTCCTTGCCTATCTTCCGTAACCGCAACGTTCACCAATTCAACCGTGGCAGGTCTTGTAGGTAAAAGCACATAAGTACCAATTATTCGGTTATCCTCTTCGGCTACAACACACTCCCCTCTTTTGACATATTCCTCTACGAGCTTTCGGGATGGGTCCGCTAATAATAACAATTCCATTGGATAATTTTCGTTCGAATTCAGTTTTCTGATGTTCATTTCTTTCTCCTTCTAGATTGGTAAAAAGCAAGATGATCGGGTTGTGCCTATCAATCTCTTTATTTTGCTCTCCATTCAATATTGAGGTACCATGAATTGTGGTAGTAACACATATAAGCTTTCAGTTAGGAGAACTGATATGAAAAACAAAGCAGGAAATATGCTAAAGGCGGCAGTACTTGCGTTTGCAGTCATTCTGGCGGCAGTTCCAACCTTCACCCAAACCGTTTCAGCGAATTCGTCCCTCCAGAGAAACCAGAGAACATCCTCAGTTTCTGCCGATCAACCGATCTACAAATACCCGTTTGAAGTGATGAAGGCAGTTAGAATCTATTTAGGCGCTAAGCCAAATTCGACAGAGATGGATCGTCAGATTAACACAATGTCAAAAACAGAAATCATGGATATCTACCTTGCATCCAAACACAATAAAGCAAAAGGGAAAGTCATAAGAAAAGCTGTAGATGATATTTTCAACATAAGTCTGGATACCATCTCCGCGAATGGGGAAGGAAATATCATGGCTAGCTACCCTGCAGACATCATGGAGGGCGTCCGTAAATCGTTGCATATTGATCCTTCATCTACAGAACTCGATGCCAAAATCATGTCTATGGCCAAAGTCGCCGTTATGGACAAATTCCTTCAATCCTTTGGCAAAGAAATTTCCGGATCGGAAAGCAGAAGGATGATTAATGAAATATTCGGTGTTAATCTGAATGGAATTGATTCATTAGCCAAAGCCCGTATATCTCTTTTCTCAAAAGGACAATGGATCACTCAAACTCCTACAGATATCTTCGTTATTCTTACAGGAAAAGGTGACGTCGATATAAATGTTGGTGTTACAGATTACTACAAGCAAAAAACAGGATCCGATCAGCTGCCGGTTGAGGTTCAGGACTTCCTGAAAAATCTTGGTTTTACATATCAAATTGAAACTAACTTCTATACGTACACGAATCCTAGCGGCGAATCAGTGCCTGATTCGTTCAAAGGTCAATTGATTGGGAAACTGGTTTCATACATCCATGATCATTATTTAACACTGTAATATGAATTACAAGAAACCAGCAAACTCAAGGGTTTGCTGGTTTTTTCATAACAAATTCATTCCTCTACGATTGCGACCGGGCGTGACCAGCCCGCACTCGCCTTTTCCACTTTGACCGGAAAGCAGCATACTTTGAAGCCGAACGGCTTCGGAATTTTTTCCAAATTGGCCAGTTTCTCGATCTGGCAATATTCCCGGTCCTTACCGACATAATGTGCGGCCCACAGGACACCTTCCCTTGGCTGCTTCTTGTAAGCTTCCGCTTGCAGGTTGAGCGGGATGTCCCAGCCCCAGCCGTCCGTACCGACTACCTTGATGCCTTGATCCAGCAGCCAAAGCGTAGCTTCGGCCGATACACCGGCGTGAAGGAACGCATAATGCTCGTGATACAACCGCTTGTCCGCATCGCTCCGGATGAGAACAATATCGTACGGTTTCAACGTGTACGCGATCCGTTTCAGCTCGGCTTTCAAGTCATCCGTCGTAATCTCGTAACCCGGCGGCTTCGTGCTGAAATCGAGCACGACCCCGTCGGAATAAAACCATTCTAACGGCAGTTCGTCAATGGTTCTTGCCTCTTTCCCTTCCGAAGTTGGCCAGTAGTGCCATGGTGCGTCGATATGAGTACCCGCATGCGTATTCAGGGTTACCGTTTCCGTCGCCCACGCTTTACTTTCCGGAAAATCCTCCTGCTTAAGCCCAAGTGCCGCCGCCGCTTGCTGTGCCCCGGCCTCATGGTTCGAATACTCGATCTTCGCCGGTAAAGGCTCGCGGATACGCGGGCTAATCGGCACGCTTAAGTCGATAAGCTTCATCATTGGTTCCTCCCTTGTCTCCCGATTCAAGCCCATTATAGCATAATCATCCAAATGCAGAACCTCCACCCTTGCGGGATGGCCTCTTCTCCCAAGAAAATGATCAATTCCCGTCAAATATTTTCTCTAGAGCTTCACGCTGCGGAGGCTTAATATTTACTTTTGGACGTATGCTTTTTGCCATGGCCTCAGCTTCGTCAAGGGTATTCGCTATACCTAAAGTGATGAGGGTTCCAGCAGCCACCGCGCCGGCCCGGCCGCCGCCGCCGCAGTGAAAGCCAACCTTCTTACCGCTTTTGTAGGCTTCAACCACATGGTTAATCGCTTTCTGGAACCATTCATCTTGGGGACCTTGTGCATTGTCTCCCAGCGGGACTTTAATCCATTCTACGTTAGCGTTTGGATCCGCACATTCCGTCGCTTCGCCGCGTAGATCTACAATCACTTCCACGTTTTCGTTTTTCACCATGTCTGCAACGTCCGCAGCGCCGCCGAAGAAGATCTTATCGTCAATGAGGCTTTGATAGTTTTTTGGCATGTCATTCTCCTTTAGTTTGGGTTTTCTAAGCAAGCTGTTTTCTCCGTTTTCATTATCGAGCTTCCAAATGGTATGATGAATATGGAGGTGGCCAAGATGAATGATGGCACAATTCAAACTTTAACATTGGGTATGGGTTGCTTCTGGAGCCCTGACGCTTTGTTCGGACAATTAACCGGCATCATAAGAACGCGTGTAGGCTTTGCCGGAGGGACGACGGATCATCCGACTTACCGGCATCTAGGAGACCATAGCGAAATGGTCGAAATGGATTTCGATTCTGGTATCGTAAGTTTGGAGACCCTGTTGAATGTGTTCTGGAGCAACCATAATCCATTGAATATCAACGATTACAAAGGCCGACAGTATAGATCCTTGATATTATTTCGAGATTCCACACAGAACGATGTCATCCAGGAGGTCAAGAGAAGCATCGAGGAACAAGGCCAAGGAATACTGGACACCGAGATTGCTCCTTTTACCGTTTTTTATCCTGCCGAAGATCGACATCAGAAATATTATTTGAAACGGTATCCAGCTGCGGTTGAAAAACTGAGAACGATCCTTCCCACCGATGAAGAACTGACGAATGCCACCTTGGCTGCACGCTTAAACGGTTTGGCTAAAGGTTATACCAATTTGGAGAAAATTATCAATGAAATCCGGACCTGGCAAATGAGCGGTAAGGAACAAGAAGAGATCATCCAGCTAATCAAACAAATAAAATGGTGAGGGCAACCGGGTTGTTCAATGGATCTTCGAGCAGAATTGCTCCAGGTAGGAAGAGAAACTGACCATATTCATTTTCATGTACCTGTTGTCTCCTTCCAGCTTGCTGAGCATAATGCCGCCTTCCAATAACGAAAAGGCAAACGAGGCTAATGCGTCCATATCTAGGTTTTCTTTGAATTCCCCTGTTTGTATCCCTTCATTAATGATCCGCTTCATCATGTCCAAAGCATCGTGTAGACCGTGTTGGGCTCTTTGACGCAATGTGGGATGTGTATCGTCACTCTCTACGGCTGTGTTCTGTAAGGGGCAACCGCCTATGAATGGGGGATTGTTCACAACATCCTCATATACACGGAAGAATGCGAGCAGTCGGCCCGCTGCGGACTCCTCTTTACTAATCGCTTCGGCTAAACTCCTGCCTACAACACTGGCGGCATACTGATAGGCTTCCAGGGCAATTTCGTCTTTGCTGCTGAAGTGGCGATAGATTCCTCCCTTCTGGATCCCGGTAGCGGCGATAATATCGTTTAATGACGAACCGGCGTATCCTTGTTGGTTAAAAAGCTGCGCGGATTTCATGATGATATGTTCCCGTGTTTTTTCCCCTTTTTTCATATATCCTCCCCTACGAGTGAGATTCTGTTTAATCATTATAACAAAATTTAGGATTACACTCTTGCCTTCCGCTCGGGATGTGATAAAATCAAAAAAGATACCACATGGTATCTTTTGCTAATATGTTTATATGGGTGTTGTCACGTCTCTAATGTCCACAAAAAAGGAGAGTTGTGCCATGACGCTTCAAGAACAATTGGATCAGCAAAAAGCGGGCTTTATGACAAGAGTACTTGCAGAGGTTCAGGCTGATATTTTACGGCTCGTGAAGGAGCAGCAGCAATCCGGTATCGATTTCGGCCTGAAGGAAGGGGCCCAAGCTCCGAATTTCACGTTGACCAATCCGCTCGGCGAACCAATCACCCTGTATGACGAGCTTGCCCAAGGGCCGGTTGTCCTGGCCTTCTACCGCGGCAGCTGGTGTCCGTTCTGCAATATTCAGCTCAGAGCCTACCAGCAATTACTGCCTGAGATGGAGAAGTACGGCGGCAGGCTGATTGCCGTCTCTCCGCAAAGCTCTGATAACACGCTATCCCAGAAGGAGAAAGAGGAGCTGACCTTCCAGGTGCTAAGCGATCCGAACGGCCTTGTCGCCGAAAGCTACAACCTTTTGTTTGAATTGCCCGTTTATCTTCAGCACACCTATCAAAAGCTTGGACGGGATCTCACCGGGTTCAATAACACAGACCGTTGGATACTGCCGGTTCCGGCGACGTTGATCATCGATAAGGAGCATATCGTGCGTCGCGCCTACGTCGATCCGGATTTCATGAAGCGGATGGAACCGGAGGAAATCATCGATCTATTGAAGAAAATGAACGGCGGGTATTGATCGTTCAAATTAAATAACGGCAGTCTTGTCAACTGCCGTTTCTTTGTATGCATTTGAGCTCTATCTCTTTCCAATCAAAATTTTAAAGTCCATAGTAACTTGTTTCAGATTCATCCGTGCGATTTTTTCTATGCGCTCCTTGGAAGTCCCCCAGGATAACGGCGTCATGCCGAGCAAAGGTTCGATTAAGGGCCCACTCAAGTTTACTTGATAGCGAATGCTTGCAACATCTAACAACTTGAACTGCTCGCTGAAATGACGAATTGTAAGTGAATTTGAATAAACCTGTTTATCGGATCCCTGATAGAAGATTTCTCTTAGTTCTTTCAGATAATCCCGTTCAGGGACGACTTTAATCACCAAACCATGATCCGTCATCAATCTCTGGAATTCTGAATAATTTGCCGGTGAAAGAATGTTTAGAATGAATTTGAATTGCTGATTTGCAAATGGGGAGTTCGCAATGTCCGCGACACACCAAATCACATCCGAATATTCGGCTGCAGCCAAACGAATCCCCTCTTTTGAAATATCAATTCCTACAGCCAATAGCGGGTTTAGTTTTTTCCGCTTTATTTCTATTAGTATGTTATTTAAGTGAGTGCCTTCCCCACAACCTGCATCCAGTATGCTTATAGGTTCATAGCTCGGGAGTTGACTCCTAATAATGTCACTTACCGCAGCATGTAAGGGATTAAATAAACCCCTTTTGCTGATCACCCTTCTGTCTTCAAAAATTTTTTGATCATACTTTGTATTACTGGCTCGGGACAGCAGGTTCATATATCCTTGTTTTGCTATATCAAAACAGTGCTGATTGCTGCAAACTAGACTTCGTAAATGGATCATTTGCATCTGTTTTTTACATAAGGGGCAAATAAATATCTCTTGAAAGCTTTCAATTTTACCAGCGCTCATCAACTTTTTACTTTTTTCGAACACAAAAAGCACCCTTTCATTCGTATTAGGTGAATGAAAAAAGGCACAGTCAAATAAGCCCTAGCCATTTTTGTAAAAAAAAGCTGGGTTATGTGAGCTGCACCTTACATTACCGTAAACGAATGAATTTGATGATCATGGGTTAACGCTCCTTCATTGTCCTCCATTAAAACATTCTTATATTAGCATGTTTCAGCTTGTAAGAGAATTGAATAAAAAAACCTTTCCTTGCAAAAAATAACTTTCGACATCATTACATATCAGGAGTTGAATCAATGACTAATATATTGGAATCAGCCATCGATACGATTAAATCGCTAACGGATGAAAAAAAGCCTCAACCCCTTCATGTAGGAGAGGTCATGGCTTGTTGGTTTTACTTGGCGGGACTTGAATTGGCCAAAGTAACGGTTCAATCCGGTATGAATACCACGAATGACACGGAACTTCAAAACATGCTGAAACAAGATTTGGAACTCAACAAAAGTCAACGGGAACAGCTCTATACCTTCATGCTGAAAGAAGGAATAACTTTACCGCCTGCTCATGAAGATATGCCCAACTCGGATCCTAACAGTGTCCCGCTTGGTGTGAAATTGAAGGATGAAGTGCTGGCCAATGAGTTATCTTTAAAAATAGCCAGTTTGATTATCCGTGCGGCAAGTGCCAATGCAGAATCGATTCGCACGGATTTTGGCATCATGTTCCTTCAATTCCAGGCCGAAAAAGTCATGCTGGGGGCTAAATTAAAACAATTAATGCGAACTCGCGGCTGGATTAAAATACCTCCGCTATTCATTCCACCCGGTTCCGAGCACTCACAAACGTGAGATTCACCTATACTGGCTCCTCTTTAGAGACGATCTGAAAGAGGAGCCTTCTGCGTTTGTATCCTATTGCCCCTTTATCAATGTTATGAACTAAAGTTTACCGTCAGTGTATTAACAATGTTCTTAGTCCCACCAAAAATACCATCGTGGGGAATTAATAAGTGATCCTGCTAGAGAATTTACTGTTCCCACCCCTTGCCAAACAATGTCACCACAAAACCCAAATTGTTCCCAAGCTAGAAATTCTGATTCTTCCTGTGTTTTAGGCGGTTTCTCAACAAGTAATTCCCAAACATCATGAGTGACTAATCCTGGTCTGGCTCCATATTTTTCATACCAGTATTTGAACACTGCAACTTGCTCCTCTGGTAAAGGACAAGAATTAAATCCGCCCATCGGTATCCAAGCGGCCACTTCCCAAGGTTTAATTGTAGGGATTTTTGCAATCATTATAGTCTGATTACCCACATTTTCGATTGACATAAAATCATTCATCTGTTCCTCTATAGAAAACTCACCAATGATGTCGTACTCTTCCTCCTCAGGCATGACTTCATCAATTCGTTTCTTTAATAATTCTATTGCATCAATATCATTCGCCTTGGCTATGATTGATTCTCTACGATACTTATCAGTCATGGTATCAACGATTTCAATCATAATCTCAGAAGGAATAATTATTAGAGGCGTATATCCTTCGTCTTCTCCCTTAATTAGAGCTTGCTGGTACTTAGTCATAATTCTTTGAACATCGTTTTCTCGAATAATTTGACACTCACAGCCTAATTTAGAAATGATCTCTTTTAGACTATCCTTCTTTTCCGTTTTTTTCCTGAACCTATCGAATATTCCCACGCCTAATTAACCTCCTAAATTAAATCTATAGGTATAGGTCTAACAATATCATTAATCGTTCACCGTTTCGTGGTTCTCTCAATGCCTTAATATCTCTATTGGTTATGCCATACAAGTTCAACACGATATCACGTAATCCTGTCCGTTTGCCCGTTTGACCGTTTCGTAGCCGACGCGAAATCCAGCAGACGCCGCATCCAAGCCCCCTATACAAGATTCGCTTCTGCTGCCAGAAGTAGAGTATAATAGGTGTAGTTGAGATTATTTTCCATTGAGATTATATTCCAGGAGGCTACCGCAATGTCACAGGAGATTTGGATTAACCTGCCGGTCAAAGATGTTGAGAGGTCAACTGCCTTTTTCAATGAGATTGGATTACATGCAGTGAGTTTTGGTAACGAGAGAGCCAAGCTTGCCATCGGCCAAACAACGATTCTGCTGTTCCCGGATGCGGCGTTCGAGAAATTTACAGGTTCAAAAATCGCAGATACTTCCCATAGCGCAGAAGTCATATTTTCAATTGGCGCTGAAAGCCGAGAACAAGTAGATGCCTTCATTCAAAAAGTAGAGTTTGCCGGAGGAAGCATCTTTGGCAAGCCGAGCGAAACGGACGGCTGGATGTACGGTGCAGGATTTGCCGACCTGGACGGTCACCGCTGGAACCTGCTGTACATGGATCAGAGCAAAATGCCGAAACGCTAATAAGGAAACGCCGGTCACCTGCTTAAGGTTACCGGCGTTTTTAGATGTACGTGCCTCCGATGACTTTCATAAATATGCTACCTGTGAGCGCTGCCTTCCGGTACAATGGACATGATAACTACTAACACAAACTGTTAGAACTAGGAGGAACATTCACGATGAACGATCAATTCGAGCAGCTTTTTCATTCGGCTCAGGCCCAACAGCTACTGGACCAGATGTACGGTAGCGAAGAACGAGAGGGACAGATCGACAGGTACAGGAGGTGTAAGGAAGGATACAGTACCCAATATGGAAGTACAGAGTCCTTGAAATACTTCAGTGCTCCGGGTCGCACCGAGATAGGCGGCAATCATACGGACCATAACAATGGAAAGGTGCTGGCGGCTAGTATTCAGTTAGATACGATTGCGGCTGCAGCAGCCGTGGACACCGGAGTGATTACCGTCGTTTCCGAAGGGTATCCAGGCATGTCAGTCATCCATCTAAATGATCTAGAGCCTCAGTCAGGCGAGGGCGGGACGGCTGCTTTGATTCGCGGTATCGTACACGGCTTCCAGCAGCACGGGTACCGAATCGGCGGATTCAATGCATACGTCAGCAGTAACGTGCTTCCGGCATCAGGTCTCAGCTCCTCTGCATCTTTCGAAGTTCTGGTCTGCCAGATACTAAGTACCTTTTATAACAACGGAGAGATGGATGCGGTCATGATGTCGCGCATCGGCAAGCATGCCGAGAATCTTTATTGGAACAAGCCGTCAGGAATGCTAGACCAGATGGCCTGCTCGCACGGCGGTATGATCACAATCGACTTTAAGGAGCCGACAGAGCCTCAGATCGAGCGTATTCCAGGTACTTTCGAAGCTGCAGGCTACAGCCTTGTCATCGTCAGCACCGGCGGTAATCATGCTGACCTGACGAAGGACTATGCATCGATTCCGAACGAGATGCGGGCGGTGGCGCAAGCCTTCGGCGTAGAGGTATGTCGCGATTTGACGGCAGAGATGATCTACGGCCGGCTCGCGGAACTCCGTGAAACTGCCGGAGATCGCGCGGTACTGCGGGCGCTCCACTTCCTGGATGAAAATGACCGCGTAGGGCGGCAGGTAGAGGCAATTCAGGCGGGCGAGTGGCAGAACGTGCTGAAGTATATTACCGCCTCAGGGAATTCCTCGTGGAAATGGCTGCAGAACATCTACCAAGAATCGGTGTCGCGCGAACAGGGGATTGCGCTTACGCTCGCCATTACCGAACGTTTCATCGACCGGTTAGGCGATGGTGCTTGCAGAGTACACGGCGGCGGGTTCGCCGGCGTCATTCTCGCCGTTCTGCCACATGCGGCGGTAGCGGAATACCGGGAACTCATCGCGCGTACGACTGGAACGGAAGTGTTCAAGATCCGGGTACGCGAAATCGGTGCGGTCTGCTTGAATACGCTCTTATAGGTTCCTTGGCTTAATCAACGATTGTATGCTTCCCTTATGCGAAAGGTTATTTATAACTCACCTGTCGTAAGGGGAGCATGCTTTTTTTGTTCAAGCCGAGTATAGACGAAAAAGATGCACCCAAGCATGTATGGGCTGCCACTTTCGGCTCCGCGCATACGATCTTAGATGCATCCGTTTCGTCATCCATTGTCCAGCTTATGATTTTGCGACAAGATAAGCAGCTACCTCAGCTAACCGAGAAGCATAACCCCATTCGTTGTCATACCAAGTAGCGACGGACAATAGTTCACCTTGTACTTGGGTCAATGGCAAGTCAATAATCGAAGAATGTGGATCCGCTACAATACGGGACGAAGCCCATTCCCCTTCCAATACATCAAGAACACCTTTCAATTCGCCTTCTCTTGCCGCTTTTCGGAACATATCGTTAATCTCTTGAACCGTGCACGGCTGTTCCGTTATCAAATTAAGCTCCGCGATGCTTCCCGTACGGGTCGGAATCCGATAGGCTTTGCCTGTGATTTGCAGGTCGTTCCAAATGAATTTCAGCGCTTTGGCTGCACCTGAGGACGACGGAATGATGTTCTCGGCGGCGGCCCATGAATCGCGGCGATCCTTCATCGGCTGATCCGTTAACGATTGCGTGTTCGTATACGAGTGCACCGTGGAGAATAATCCATATTTAATGCCAAAGTTTTCTCTGACCAATTTGACAACCGGTGCAAGCGCATTGGTCGTACAACTCGCCATGCTTATGATTTTATGCTTTTCCGGATCGAAGCTTTCTAAGTTGATTCCTTTCAGTAAGACGGCGTCGCAATCGTCTAAGGTTTTGCTCGGACCGCTGACAAGCACCCTTTTGGCCCCTCGCTCCAAGTGCAGTTCGGCTACGGCTCGCGTAACGGCTCGTCCGGTACAATCAATGACCAGCTCAACGCCAAGCTCACCCCAATTGGGTAACTCGCTGGCCGAATTTAAGAACCGGATCTCACGGTCGCCGATGACGATTGCACCTTCATGTGCAGATACTTGCTCATGCCAACGCTTGTAATTCGTATCCACTTCAAAAAGTGCGGCAAGCGTAGATTCGTCTTTAATATCTGATATCGAATAGGGTGTAAACAAATTTTGTTGCAGAGCTGCCCGAAGGAGCTGTCTTCCGATACGTCCAAATCCAAAAATCGCAATTTTACTCATAATAGCCTCCATATATGTTAGATTAGTTAATCTTACTGCTCATTCAGCCGTTGTACCTGATCCATCCATTGCACAAATGATTGAACGTACCGCTGCACATATTTGCGAGTCGTTTCATCTGTGAGCTTGCGGGTAGTTGAATCAATCTTATCTGTGATTTGCGAAATATACATTTTCTGAGCTGGCATCACATAGGACAAGGTGGCATCCAACGTTTGCCTGATTTGCTGCTGCGAAAGAATCGTCCCTTTGGCGCCAGGTGTTGCGCCTATCACACCTACAGGTTTATGAATTAAGACAGCCGTTTTGGTTGGTGTCGATGCCCAGTCCAGTGCATTCTTCAATACACCCGGTATGCCTGAATTATACTCTGGGCTAACTATGAGAAGACCATCTGTCTTCTGTAATGCCTCGCGAAAATGCCTAACTGAATCCGGCCCGTCCCCATGATCCAAATCCGCGTTATACAAAGGTAAATTAGCAATCGATATGTTTTCATATGCTGCGGAATCTACAAGGTCCGGTATCGTATTTGCTATCATTCGGTTGAACGAGTTTTCTCTCAAACTTCCTACAATAATCCCTATCCTTTTAGACATCAAACAACCTCCAGAATTCAATCTCAAAATAATCATACAATACTTTCCATAGTTCGTGTGAGGTAACTTTAGATAAGCGTACCGCCGCTGTTAACCTGGCAGGATGCCAACCACCAAGTTATCTCTATTTCAACATTCTTAAAATTAAGATATGTGGCGTGAATTATTGAGTATTAGCTATTTTTTGGGCAATAAGCTTTTTCGGCGTCACATCGTTCCCTAACTCATCCATTACAGAGACTCCCAACAGCGTCGAGAATAGTTGCCCGCGTAAAATCTGTAAATACTGCGTCCGGATTTCTGCCTGTTCCAATTTCTCGGTATCAGATAGGCCTGTGCTGCGCTCAATTCTGCTTAGTTCATTAATTCGGTTCAAAATTGGAATCATGTTCTTTACCTCCTCGAAGTCGATATCTTAATTTCGTTTATCTTAATTTAAAGATAACTGATTTAAAGATAATTGTCAATAGCTATCTGAAAGATTATTCATCGCACTTCGATTTCAAAGAAAAAAGCAACCGCATCATGACGGCTGCTGCTGTGGAGTTTATACCCGCTTCAACTGAAGCTTAAATGCTTTCTGATCACAGTCAAGTAATTCCTTCTAATGAATAAGAAATAACCGATCTGAAGGAGCAGGAAGATGCCCATCACGGTAACCGCGGCGGCGCCGACTTCCAGCTTAAACAGCCTCTGCAGAGTTCCTAGCGCAACGGCGGCATGAACCGATGCCACGATGTACGGGAACAAGAACAGTACGCCGATTTCTATCGAAACCATTCTTCTCATTTCTTTCCACGTTACACCGATTTTGTGCAATTGTTTATACTTCTGTTTGTCCGTTTCCTGATCCATATAAAATTTGTTGTAAATGAAGCTGCCTGAGGCCACGAAGAAGATGGTGCCTAAGAATACGGATAAGAACATCATCGTGCCGTAAGCTCTTTTTTCCGTTTCATAAACATGAGATTTGGACACAAATAACACTCTCTGGTTATCTCCATACTTCTTCTCATATTCATCATAGACGACATAAGTGCTAGACCAATCTTTTACGTCAAACAGATACTGGGGCTGAACTTCTTCCGAAGATACAAGTCGATCAAATGAACTATCGGAAACAACATATATCGCATGAAATTGATCTTGAAACAGCTTTGCTCGTATTTCTTCCGTTATAGGGATGCTGTTTCCCTTGATGACTAAATGATTAACGCCGACGTTTTCCTCGGGTGGAACGATGATGACTGCTTCTTGCTCCCGAAGAGCAACGGTTTTCAAGTTTAATGGCTTGGAGAGTTGATTATAAACGCTTGCTTTGATTACCGGTAATGCCGCCGCGTCCTCTTGGGAAACATATTTCGTATCTATCACTATTTTTTCATAGGGAAAACGATGCTGCTGCAGCTGTTCTTCAATCCAGCGGATTTCTTCTGCAGCGGAAGGATGACTACCTAGCGTTTGATAAGTGAAAGCCAGCGGATACCGCTCTTCGATTTGATTGAAGGTATTCGCCCAAAAGACATAGGAAGCGCCGCTCAAGATAATAGCAGCTGTCGATGTGATCGTAATGATGAAAAACATGCGGGTATTGTCACGTATTCGATAGAACAGATTGGATACCCAGATTAGATTCGTGTTTCGTAAATAAAAGAACCTGTTCTTTTTTAATAATGCGATCGCGTAAACGCTGGACTGCGAGAATAACAAATACGTTGCTATGACGACCATGCCGATAATAATTAAAATGAATTTCTCCAGATTCTCCTTGATCGGAACCAAGGATAAGGCATATCCGCCAATCAGCAGAAGGAAGCCGAAGACCGCGATCCCTTTGGAAAACTTGGGAATGCTCTTAGGAGCCCTCGTTGCTTTAAGCAGACGTAAAATATCTTGGTCCTTCACGATCCAAGATGTGAAGAAAGAGACGAATACACCGAGCAGCAGGAAGCATCCGAGCGTGATTAGCATCGCTTTTCCCGGGAAATAAAACGGCAAGGAAGAAAGCCTCAGCAGCTTCTCGATGATGATCAGGAACAGTTTGGAGAAAACCAAACCTGTTAAGATGCCGCCGATGGCTGCCGCGGCGCTGATGATCATATTTTCTATGGCGATCATCTTGAGAAGCTGTTTCCTCGACATGCCGAGCATATATAGGGTGCCGAACTCCTTGTACCGCTTTTTCAATAATACGCTGATGGAATAAAAGACAAAGAAAAACAAAAATAAGTAAGCAGTTATTTCAGCTCCCATAAGAGATACTTGAATATAGGATTTGAATGTCCCTTTATCGGGATGCAAAATAAACGTAGTCAGAGAGAAAAATAAGGTAACGGAGATCAACGTACTTAAGAAATAAGCGAAATATGCCTTTCCGTTGCGTAGAACATTTCTCGCCGCGAACTGCTTAAACTCCATGCGAAGCTCCTCCTAAAAGCGAAAGCACATCCAGAATTCGTTGATAGAACTGCACCCTGCTCCCACCGCTGTGAATTTCATTGTAGATCGTGCCGTCTTTAATGAAGATGACCCGATCGCAATAGCTGGCTGCCATAGCGTCATGAGTTACCAT
Organism: Paenibacillus sp. MAHUQ-63; assembly: GCF_028765165.1. Classification (GTDB taxonomy): domain Bacteria; phylum Bacillota; class Bacilli; order Paenibacillales; family NBRC-103111; genus Paenibacillus_E. The sequence goes on from NZ_JARADB010000003.1 coordinate 800,573, forward strand.
CATTGTGGTCAGCTGCTGTTCCTTATTGACCTTCTCAAACAGCTCCATGACGGTTCTTGCTGATTTGGAATCCAAATTTCCGGTTGGTTCATCGGCCAGGAGGAGAGAAGGATGATGAATGATGGCTCTAGCAATCGCCGTTCGCTGTGCTTCGCCTCCGGAAACTTCATAGGTTCTTTTGCCCAGCAGGTGATCAATACGCAGTGTTTTGGCAATAGCGTTCAGTCTACTTTCCTGCTCCATCACCGGGATCCGGTCCAACGTAAGGGGCAAAACCACGTTCTCCCCGATGGTTAACGTATCCAGCAGGTTAAAATCTTGAAAGACAAAGCCAAGCTCCCTGCGTCTAAAAAGCGCTAATTGATCTCCCTTCAACTGTAACGGATTGAGGCCTTTAATTAGAATGTCTCCTGCTGTGGGCTGGTCGACCGTCGAAATCATATTTAACAATGTCGTTTTGCCGCTGCCCGATGGTCCCATGACGCCCACAAATTCCCCGGGTTCAACGGAAAAACTGATTTGATTTAAAGCATGATGCAGCACTTCTTTGCCATAGGTTTTACTAACATGACTGACTGTTAACATGTCCATTGCGACGACTCCTTTGTATGATAACTTTCATCTATCTACACTTTACCTCGCCGCCTCCCTATGAGCGATTCATCTTGCTTACTCGAAGCTTACATTGTTGTAAGGTTCGAAGGATGCAAAAAGAACATGCACGAGAAGCAAGGCACGTTCTTCAGAAGGTACTAGCTATGATTCGCTTGGATATGATCAAAAAGAATGGTGACTTTCGTCCCCCGGTTCACTTCGGACTGAATATGAATGGGATGATGGAGGTTGTCGCATATCTTCTTGGCAAGATACAGCCCCATTCCCGTCGATTCTCCCATAATCCTTCCATTTTCCCCGGTGAAGAAAGGGTGGAAAACTCTTTTGATATCCTTCGGATGGATACCAATGCCCTCATCCGTGACTTCCAGCACACTATGCTCGTCTGTCTTATAAGCGGATACTGTCAAATATTTGCCCTTACCGCTGGAATACTTGATGCCGTTGATTATCAGTTGCTCGATCACAAATTTTATCCATTTGGCATCGGTATATACCTCAATGCTGTCATCCACATCTGCTTTCGGCAGGATTTGATTTTTAATGAACAGCTTTTTCTCCTGGCTGATGCTATCTACAATTAACGGCTTCAAACGGACCTTCTCGATTACAAAATCTCTTTCAAACGCATCGAGTCGCGCATAATATAAGGCCATATTGAGGCCTTTTTCCATTTTATAAACTTCTTCGCTCATGCTGTGCACATAAGGCGCTCTGCTTGCTTCCAGCTCAAGCCTGATGACCGAAAGCGGTGTTTTCATCTGATGCACCCATTGATTGATGAAAGTTAAGTGTTCTTGATGGTTCTTGTTGATTTGCTGTATGTTCTCTTCATATAAACGGTATTGCTGCTTGAAAAGCGCGGAAATCTGGCGCCCCCAAAATGAATCGCCTTGATCCACAGAGGACTCCTCGATAGATTGGAAACTACGGTGCAATAAGGCATAGACATCTTTAGTCTTCACATATTTCCAGCCTAAGCATACAAGAAGAATGAAAGAATTGAATAAGAATGCGTACAAAACATCTGCCAATCGAAAATCGCTTGCAAGAACGCAGTAAAAAGTGGTTAACATCACCGATAAATAGTAAACAGCGATATAACCCTTATGCTCATCTAAAAACAAACGCATATGCCACCGCCTTCTACCAGCTCTTGTTTAATTTGTAGCCCAAGCCTCTAACCGTTTCGATCCCATGCTCGATAGCAAGATCCTGCAATTTTTTTCTTAGCCTGGTGACATTGACGTTGAGCGTGTTCTCTTCCACAAAATCAGCGTGATCCCACATTTGTTCCAAGAGATAGTTCCTGTTCACTACCCGAGGGTAGGTTTGAATCAAGCTTTCGAGCAGGATCGCTTCTTTCTTGGTCAGAACGGCCGTCTTGCCTTGAAACACCAGCTCTAATCGTTCCGGGTATAATTGTAAACCGTCCAGTTCGATGACCCGCTCGCCGGCCGCATGAGCATAGTCTCCAAAGACTCGTCTGATTTGGCTGTTTATTTTGGCCATGACGACCTCGTAGGAGAATGGCTTCGTGATGTAATCGTCGGCACCGTTCTCAAGAGCTCTCACTTGATCCAGCCCGCTTTCTCTCGCCGATATGAATAGGATGGGGACCTTGGAAGTTTCCCTGATCCGCCTGCACCAATAAAACCCGTCAAACTTGGGCAAGTTAACGTCCAGCAGGACGAGATGAGGCTTGATGAGATGAAATTGTTCCATGATGCTTTCAAAATTCTCCGCCACGCTTGCCGAAAGTCCATATTTCTCAATATGCTCTTTCAGCAGACGGCTTATCGAGGTATCATCTTCTATAATGAATATTGTATAGTTCATAGCGAACGCCGCTCCCCCACGTTTAAAATCACTCCCATCATACCATTTTAACCAATCGTGTTTATAACCATAAGAGCGGGTATTGCTCTTCAATTACACCTACGGCTATCTTGTACTGCCCAGGTTACAACGTCACTTTTCAGTAACACTTCTTTACCGTCTCTAATAATTTCAATTTCGTAACCCTTAACAGTTTGTTTCAACACTCGCCAATTCTTATACAACATTTGGAGTTTGCTAACTAACTCATCTGTATCGAACAGTAATTCGAACATAGGATCTATCTGTGCACCTGTTCCTATAACAGTTTCACTAATGTTCGAATTAATAATCAAACAATGAATCCCTTGTTCTCTTGTTCCCTCTATCATTTTTGTTAGTACCCTATCGAAAGTTACCTTAGAATCCAAATGCTCTAACGCTGATACTGAAAATAAATAATCATAGGAATTAGGTAAAATGTTGAAATCACTAATATCAGAAATAACTGTTTCAATTCTATCGATAACCTCGTATTGCTTACCATAATTCTCAAGATTTCTTATAGCAGATTGAAGCAAATCCACACAGACAACTTTCCCGCCAGCATTCGTGAGCCTTTGGGCTAAGGGAATACTGTTTCTTCCGACGCCGCATCCTAGATCCAGTATCCGCAAGTCATTTTTCTCATCCAATCCTTCGAATAAATCTAGAATCGTTTTTACGGGTTTATGCAGCCAAGAACCATGCTGAAAAAGTATAGAATTTTCATAACAATCATCGTGATACTGTTTTTCTTTCGATCGAATTCTCTCAAGTCGGTTAACTGACAACACTTTCCCCCCAATGGTTTTTACATTAAAATCTCTACTTTATTTTGACTCATTTAAAACCCCGTAACCACCATCTGAATTAGCGCCATATTGGTTCTTTCTTATTGTATCAATAACGGTTTCATGAAGCTCTTTCTGGGTTTTTAGGCCTTTCGTTATTCCTTCCTGCCATTTAGCGAATGCCGGTGCTTCTAAGTGAGAAACTTGTCTCCAAGTAAATGGGCGAACCACTTCATTAGCATAGACGGCTAGAATCATGCAATCCCCTGTCGTATGAACTCCACACCATCATCCTGAATACACCATCCAAAGCTCCATACAAATTTGCTTTCGGATGCATTATAATAGCATCCTCATTTAGTACACCAACGCCTTTCTTGGTGATCTCCTCATAAGTAACATTCAAGAAGTTGTTCTTCTCTTTCTCAGTAATATTCTCGATCTATTTTACCATTTTCTTCTCTACCAAGTATTGGAACTATCCCACTCTTTAGTTCAAAGAAAAAAGCAGCCGTTCCCTGACCGGCTGCCGCGCTGCTAATCACTATCGTGTCCTGTTAATTGAATACTTGCGCTCTTGCTCAATTTCACTTCGGCGTTGTAATAATGCATCAATGTATTTTTCAAAATCATGGAAGTCGCGTACACCAATCGAAATCAACGATGCCCCCTTCCTTACGAATACATTCATATAATAATTTTACTTCCGTGCACCCCATAGAGGATTATGAGGCTGATTCGTTCCAATATCCCAATTTCAACTTCTCATCTACAATTTGAAACCGGAATTGCTGCTTTCCAATCCAAAATGGATTCGGATCGTTCGCTTGATGGCGTAGTTCAGCATAAGCATTAATGATGACTACGGGACCATCCGCCCGGATCTGATCCGTTGCCCTCAGCTTTAATGTTTCTCCCTCCGTAAACCGTACAGAGCCCGCCGTATCCACTGCCTCGAACTTATCTCCGTCCTTTTGCGGAATACGGTTGTTAAACACATACACATAATCATCCAATAAAGCCACTACCTCTTTGCCTAACGGTGATAATGCTTTACGCTCCTCTAAATCCATTACTTCTGGATTCGGTGGCACATGATCGGTATACGGTTTAAACGAATCGGAGCCTGTACTCGGCAGTACCGATATGGCGGGACTAGTCGCTCGTGGAGATTCCTCTCCCACGCAACCTGTCGCGCTGGCCAATACAATTAGAAAGACAAATATATATTTCATCATAGGATCTCCACCCGTTAGGTCATAAAGGCCACCGATCAACCGACAGCCTTGCGTTGCTCGTCTATTGAATAGGCGTAAATGAAACATTCCAAATACCATCATCATCTTTAATCATTTTAAATCCCGATTTGCTTTGTGCATCTTCACTTGACTGATACTCAATATACCCTTCAAAATCGCTTAATTGTACGAATCCCCCGTTTTCAATATTACGAAATGTTTTAAGAATTTGTTCTTTTGTTCCTCTATCGGAACTCGGGATTTTTTTATCCTCTTCCTTTGACCATTGAACATACCCGCTTTTATCTGTATATAGTTCATATGCAACCTCATTTTTATTGTCCAATCTGGCTTGAACATATAACTTTGCAATACTAATTGGTTCTAATACTTTCAAATGCTGTTCATTTAAGTCTTTTTGAAAGTTGCTATACACCTCATGTTCTCTGTCTGACAATTTAAAATCTGACGATGAGGTTGTAAGTGCTGTCTGAAGTGGTGATGTTTCAGCGTTCTTACTTTCCTTGCTAAAGCAACCTGTAATTGTGACAAGTATTACCACCAATGATAAAACTATATTCATCTTCATTTTCTAACTTCACTCCTTTACATACACATACCAATATTTCCCAACAAAGTGATAGACGCGATATCCATATATAAAGTTTCGAAATACAAAGCTCAATTAGATTTTTTTTAAACGCCAATAGCTTAATGAGGCCGCCGAGGATCGTAACAATTTCAGATAATTATCTCCTATCTATACAACATTTTTACACTTTCTAATTTATCTTCTATGGTTGCACTCACCAATATAGATCCAGTCATCATTTTATATAGAGTATACAGTTCCATATTGTAGGATGTTACTTATAAGACTTGTAATTTGTTATTACCATCAGTACTTATTAAATCATACCTTAAGATATCTCCTGCGTAAATAACTTCACAAGCACGCCCTGCTATGTTCCAACGTCCTGCCCCTAAGTTATCAACACTTCCGACAATGAATGCCTCAATTCCATTCATCATTTGTAAGCCTCCAATATGGTAAATACTGAAATAGACGTTATAAACATAATGATAGTTGCGTGTATCTGCCCGTTACTTAATGAAACAAGGGACAGCTGCCTGCCTCGGCATTCTGTCCCTTGTTTTCACACTATCGTGTCCTATTAATTCAATATCATCTAATCAGTGTCTACTTGCCTTCCCAACTGCTCGTCCCCGCTTCGTCACAACAAAAAAGGCACTGATCATTGTAATCAGCGCCTACATTGTGCATGTTCATTTGTCCGTCCGGTACCGCCGCTTGAACCTGCGGCCGTAGTCCTCCAGCTGACGAAACGGCAACTGGTGACACACCAGCCCGTTCACGAGAAGCTTTTCGGAACCCGGTAACGCACTCCATTTCGAGAAGAGCCTTTCCGTCTCCGATTGCACCTCCTCTACCCAAAACTGAACCTTCTCCACATCCGGACTGCCGGCTTTGATCATGTCTAGAAGCGCCACAAGACCTTGCACAAACAAGGTCGAACGTCGGTATTCCGGACGCAGGTACGCGACCTCCACTTGACAGATGTGCCGATCCTCATAGCCGTTAAGACCGGTTCCATAGACGAAACCGGCAGCTCCGACAACCTCGTAATCCTCTTCCGAGAGGATCAACATCGCCTTACCGAACATAAGTGGACTGCTCACAAAACTAAGTTGAACGGCAAATGCATACGACATGTTCAGATCGGCATAGTGCCGGAGCAAGAACTTCACGTAAATCTCATAATCCAGTTCCGTCGTACACGGTCGGCATAGATAGGACATTACTTAGCAGGTTGCGGCTGTACTTGTGGAATTGCTCTCAAGGTATCATTGAGAATAGCGAATCTTCCCAATTTACCGCCAGTTTTTTTGTCGATATTTGGTGGTGGCAAAAACATTGTGTGATCCTCCATTTCGCATTAAGTAGTATTTATTACCTACATTATACCTTGAAAAGTCGGGTTAAGGTAGTCCTTATTTGGTGAATTTTGACACAAAACACAGTCTCTTCTCCAAGTGGACTCTCTTGCGTATGGCTTATATTGGCAAATTTGGAATAAAGTTTGCATATGTATGTATTCTCCGATAAAGCGTTGAATCTGAGTTCCTGAACATTCGGATGCGCTTCGGCGATCAGTTCAACCATGTAATAGAGTCCTTTCACAAATAGGCGTGTCCCCCGGTGTGCTTTGTCCATAATAGCAAAATTTACGAAGGCGATTTCCTGATCGGCGAAATCTTTCTCAGGCGTGCCTTGATAATAAGTCATCATCCCCAGCACGTTATCGTCTGAATCCATGATAGCAATCAAATGGCCCTGCGTAATATGAGAACATAATAGGGAGACCATGTCCAAAGTACCATAAGAAGGATGCAATTCACGTCTGTTCTCAACAGCAAATAAACTGACTTTGGCCAAATCCTCGTCGCTGACGCAACGTTTGCAGTAGGTTGTCATCTATAGAGCTCCTTTCCCGGTATTGCCTTTCATGTACGGCTCATCCGTATTCGTTTCAACGTGTCACGACACAGACTAATAGGCTACGGCATAAGCGCCTTCAACTAGTCTCCGCCTTTCATTACTCATAGAGTATCGCAGTTTGTCGAAGCTGTAAACGATTGCGGGTTCATTCGCAACAAAAAAGGAGCCTCTCGCTTTTCGAGTGCCCCTTAGAAGCTTCACTTCTTTAAACTTACCCAATTTCAATTTAGTTACTTACGCCATGGCCTGTAATTGTTTTCGTTTCCAAACACTCTTCTATACCATATTCCCCATATTCCCGTCCAATTCCCGATTGCTTATACCCGCCGAACGGCGCTTTCATTTCGTGAACGGCCCCGTTAATGAGGATGGTTCCCGCCTCAATTTGGGAAGCAAGCTCATTCGCTTTCTCCAAATTTCCGGAGTGAATATAGGCAGAGAGGCCGTAGGCCGTATGATTGGCCATCTCAACAGCTTCTTCTTCTGTTTTATAAGTGAGAATCGCTTGTACCGGTCCAAAAATTTCTTCTTTCGCAATCGTCATTTCTTGCGTTACATTCGCGAAAAGCGTTGGCTTCACGAAATATCCGCTCTCCAGACCCTCGGGATGACCAAGCCCGCCGGTGACCAGTTCGGCGCCTTCGTCCAAACCGATTTGAATATATCTCTGCACATTCTGATATTGTTTTTCTGTAATAATCGGACCGAGCGCAGTATCTTCATGTGAAGGCAGGCCGACTTTCGCGGCTTCCAGCGCCGCTTTTGCCAATTGCTTAACCTCTTCAAGGCGGTGCTCTGGAACAAGAAGGCGAGAACCGGCGATACAAGCTTGACCGTTGTTAGTAAGAGCTTGGTTTACGGCAATCGGTATCGCTTTTGCAAAATCCGCATCGTCCAAGACGATAATTGGCGACTTGCCGCCAAGCTCCAGCGTGACTCGTTTCATGGTATCGACGGCGCCACGGCGGATCTCTTTCCCAACACGAGTTGAACCTGTAAAGTTAATCATGGCAACATCCGGGTGACGTGTCAACTCGGCTCCAACCGTGTGTCCGTACCCATTCACGATATTAATCACCCCTTTGGGCACACCTGCCTGGTGGAAAGCTTCGACGATCTCATCCGTCTGAATGGCGCTAAGCTCGCTTGGCTTAATGACAGCCGTACACCCCGCCGCAATCGCCGCAGATAACTTCGCTGTAATTTGAGAATAACTTGCATTCCATGGAGTGATAATCCCAATTACACCAATTGGCTCAGATACGATTTTGGCTGAGGCAATATAGCGCGTGAACTCAAATTTCTCTAAGGCTTCCTTCGTATTCAAGAAGTTGCTGGCTGCAAGTTTCACTCTGCCGACCGCCATTCTCCTCGGAGCGCCATATTCTTCGATATTGGCTTCAACCATGCTGTCCATGTTAGCCATGATTGCGTCGTGCAACCGCCCAAGGATTTCAAGACGTTCCTGAACGGATGTATGTCTGAATGTCTTGTAAGCTTCTTTAGCAGCTGCGATAGCTTTCTTCGCGTCTTCTTCATTTCCAAGAATGACTTTTCCGATAACTTCTTTGTTCGAAGGATTAATTAGTACCTGTTCGTCTGTCCCCAGTGGTTGAACAAATTCCCCGTTAATATAAATTCGATTAATTTTGCGCATATATATATCCTCCCTCTCCGGCCAATCATATTTTTTGATTATTGCTTCAATGTGGTACGCATTAATTGTTTCTCAGCTCCGCAGCTTGCGGTGTCTGTACTCTTTTGGCTAATAGAATCGATATCAAGGCAGATGCACCTAAAACGATGGAAATAAGTAAAAATGTTTCTCTTGTAGATTTGAATCCAAACAACGATGGCACAACATTCATGAAAAGCGGACAAATAAACTGGAACGTATAAATACTGGCCAATAAGATCGAAATTGCCATTGTGAGTCGCTCTTTCGATACCATTTGAGCTGTTTTCGTGAAAGACATCGGGAAGAAGAATCCTTGCGCAAAGCCTAGCAAAAAGACAGCAAAAGCAATCATCCATATATTCTGTGCGTAGCTTTCGACTAAAAATCCTAGACTATACAACATGATTCCAAATGCAACCATATAGCGATGGAATACCCGAGTAAGCATGGGAAACGCAAGTCCAGCAAGAAAAATACTAAACAAGGATAGGGCAGAAAAATAACCGACACTCGAAGCCGTACCGACACCTATTTCCGCTAAATATAAAGACATGCTGGTTGGAATCGTAAAATAAAGCAGGACATGCAGCCCACTTAACATGGCAACTACATAAAAAAATGCAGGAATCTTCGCCACTGAAGTGTTTACCGTGCTTTGAACTTGGACGGGCGGAAATTTCGGAATAAAGCAAATAACCAAGATCAGCAAGATAATCGCGTAGGAATAGCTTAAGAAAACGCTTCTCCAGCCGAATGAGGCAACAAAGCCACCGATCGATAGAAAAATAGCTCCTCCGATTCCATTTATAGCTGTAACCCAGCCGTTCATTTTGGTGCGTTCATCACCTTGAAAATTCTCAGCAATGAGGGCATTAAAGGTTGGTGAAATTAATCCGATACTCAATCCAAGAATAGCCCGGAAAACCAGGATCAAAGGAATGGAGTTAACGAATGAAGGTCCGATTCCTCCAATGATATAAAGCATTAAACCCACAATAAGTATGCTTTTCCTGGAAAATTTTTTGGCCAAAGTACTGGCGAATAGTAACGTAGGCAAAATAAATAAAGAAGATAAAGTGACTACCCATTGAATGAGCAGGGAACTGGTATCCGGGAAATCAAGTTTTAATAATTTGATTGCAGGAGCTGCCAGCATGGGTGCGAATGAAGCCGTAACTGCCAAGAATAACAAAGCTATTCTCGCGCTTGTTTTCATACTTATTTGTCCTTTCTTTCTTCAAATTCAAATGATGATTCCATTGTTTTCATTATCTACATATTTCTCCTCCTCGTTCCCACATAGTTAGAAATGCATCGTCGACATGATTCATTATATACAAAAAACATACATTTCGTCTATTATAAACATTCCGTTCATTTTGTATCGCCATAAAACAAATTATAAGACAGTGCAGATTCTCGTCTGCTCTGTCTCACCATTTTTAGACTAAATAAATATATAACGTCTTTTTTATTTTTAATGTTTATCGTTCAGATTTTTCATGTATAATAGAAGGAGAGTTCGCAGGGAGGCAAAACAATGAATAAACCAGTACATCAACCAGATGGAACGAAGATTAAATTACTTAAGAAGCTAATTACGTCTGTCATGAAAGATGGCTTTCAAAGCTTAAGGATGGATGATATCGCCAAATATATGGATGTTAGCAGAGCCACGATGTACAAGCACTTTTCTTCCAAAGAAGAAGTCATCGAAGGCGTCGTTCGAGTTTTTGTCGATTATATTAACGAGCTTGAAGATCCCAAGTTGGAAAATGACGATACCTCATTCGGCACCTGGTTTCAGCAATTGTTTGAACAATCCTTATCGCTTGTCGGCAAGATTACGGATGTTTTTTTAAAAGATCTTCAAGCAGCTTATCCGGATTTATACGATTTGCTGAAAGGAACTTTGAATAAGCGTGAGCAGCAAACACTGAAGTTTTATCAATACGGAAAAGACAAAGGTATTTTCAACCCGATAAATGAGAAATTCATTTTACTGCAAGATGATATTTTGCTTCGTGAAATCATTCAAGTGAAGTACTTACTCTATAATCAAATATCCATTCAACAAGTTTTACATGATTATTATCAATTTAAGAAGATTCAACTATTCAAAGCGGATAAGATGTCCATCGTCGATGACGCCAACATACATCCAATCATCGACCATATCGTTGAGAAATTTAACCGAACATTATAAGTTGCGAATACGGTTCACCGTTTCAGTCGATATAACTAAGGCCAACCTTTTGCGGGTTGGCCTTTTCTATTTCGTCGCTTACAAGCATGTCATTAAGACTTAAGTCCAGTATAAAGCTATAACTTGAGTCTAACTTTGTTTCATTCCCAAGTCTGTTACGTCGTACCATATTCTGCCTGTAAAGTGAAGGTAATAAATCTTTTATGAAAGGGTGTTCGGAATTGATAAATCAAACTTGGGGAACGAAGCCGAAAGTGAGGGTTTTTGAAGGGGAGAAATGGCTGGTGATTACCGGATTGCTCGGTTTTCTGCTGGCAGGGATTTGCGGGGTATGGGTCATATTTCATGGTGCAGAGATAGCTCCGCATGGGGATGTCTCCAAAGCAATCTCGTTTAATGCTGCACTCGGCATCTTTATTTTATCGACGGCAGCGATTAGTCCGTTTTCTGCATTAGGAACGAAAAGCAGAACGGTCTTTCGCTGGTCTTACATCGTGCTTGCTCTGTATTCCTACTTTGCCGAAACGGTCCAAAATTTTCGCGGCGTCAACCCGAGATTTGTGAAGAACGGTACAGCCTTCGATCAAGGGGTCGGTTCTATCTTCGCCTTTGTAGCGCTGCTACTGGTGCTGTTCTATTTGTTTCTGGCGATTCAATATTTCCGGAAAAAAGCTTACAAGCTCCGTCCCGAACTCGTGCTTAGCATCCGCTATGCGATGATAGCCGTAATGTTCTCGTTTGCGGCCGGAATCTGGATATCCGTCAATCAGGGCCGAACCGTCGGCCTGCATGGGAACATCATTTGGCTGCATGGCCTCGGTTTCCACGCTCTTCAAGCATTGCCGTTGGTTGCGTGGCTGACAAAGCGCTCATCGCTAACAACTACGGTTCCCAGCAAACCTATCCATATTACGGGCGGCGCCTATTTACTTGGATTAACAGCGATCGGCACGCAGACGATTCTCGGCTCCTCGATCTTGGAATGGTCTATACTTCCGCTTCTCGCCCTTGGTTTCTTTTTGATTTCATTAGTGCCTGCAGTACTTCTGGTTCGTTCGCGTCATACTGCCTCCATCAATAAGAGCTATTAAGCCCAGCAATTTCTTCTATACTGTATCACCATCAAGGTTGCGCCGGGTTATAACGATTTAAATATCATTCCCTTTAGGCAGATAAACGATAAATGTAGTACCTGCATCATGCTGACTCGCAACGCGAATGAAACCGCCGTGGGCTCTTACAAATTGATGAACGATAGATAATCCCAGCCCCGTTCCGCCTGTATGACGCGAACGGGCCTTTTCCACGCGATAAAAACGATCGAACAGGTGAGGAAGCTCTTCCGCGGGAATTCCGATGCCGGTGTCCATTATAGAGACACATGCATAGACCGCATTCTGGTCCATGACATTATCTTCAATAACGACCGAAATCTTTCCGCCTTCCGGCGTGTAACGGATTGCATTGGTCAGTAGATTGATAAATACCTGGGTGATCCGTCTCACATCAACCATAACTATCACTGGCCTCGTGCTCGACGAGAGGCAGATTGCCAGTCCGTTCTCTTCAGCCTCCATTTTCACATCATCCACGATTTGTTCAAGTCTATCCGTTAGATCGAGCGGTTTGCGATCCAAGGTTAACCGGCCCGCTTCAGCCAATGACAAAACATGTAGATCCTCCACCAGCAGGCTCAAGCGGATCACTTCGTCATGCAGTCTAAGCAGCGTTTCAGAAGGAATGTATGGACCGGCCTGTTGGGCATTTTCCAATTTTAGCTGCATAATGGAAAGCGGCGTACGAAGCTCGTGAGCAACATCAGCCACCAATCTTCTGCGGGCTTCCTCGGCTTCGTGCAGACGAAATGTCATATCATTGAACGTTCGGGCGACTTTCCCATACTCATCTTTCGTGTCTATTGGTACTTTGACGTTCAGGTCGCCCTGTGCAACCCGCTCTATGGCGGCTATAAGCTTTTTGAGCGGGAGGGTCAGCACACCCGATATCCAAAAATTGAAGAACAACCCAATTGCAACAAAAAAGAACAAGCGCACGCCGTGTGTGACATTAAGCAGTGCACTCAACCGCATATTTTCAAGGATATAAGATTTAAAGACTTCGATTTGCTCTTCGGGCGTGGCATTCAAATAATTGGCATCGATTTGTTCCCTTTTAAATTGATCGATCAAACCGCCTGTGTATACTTGCGTTGTAAGGGAGAAAGTGATGCTTACAATAAGCACGAGCAGTCCCATATAGGCAAATATTTTCATACGGACCGTCATCTTCATGAGCGTTCACCGAATCGGTAGCCGAAGCCATATACCGTTTGAATATATTGTGGACTAGCAGGATCGTCCCCCAGTTTGCGGCGAAGATTCCGGATATGGGAATCCATGGTTCTTTCGTATCCCATGTACTCATTCTCCATAGCAGCATTTAATAATTGCAAACGGCTAAAGACAATGCCAGGACGACTCGCCAGTGTGAACAGAATTTTGAATTCAGTAGGTGTTAATTGGATTTCCTGACCGTCTTTAAATACCTGGCACTTAGCTTCGGAAATAAACAAGTTGTCTCTTTCCAAGAACATCGCCCTGTCTTTGTCTTCAGGTCCGCGTAAGCGGCGAAGTAAAGCCCGAATGCGCGAAGTGAGCTCACGCAAGCTGAACGGCTTCGTCAAATAATCATCCGCGCCAATTTCCAAACCGACAATTTTATCCGATTCATCCGATCGCGCTGTGACCATAATAATGCCGCAATGTGAGGTTTGCCTGATTTCGCGGCACACGTCAATTCCGCTTATCTCCGGGAGCATCCAATCAAGAACCACGAGATCAGGCCGTTCAGACCGGGCTATGATAAGTGCCTCCCTGCCCGTACGGGCGGTCAATACCCGGAACCCTTCTCGTTGCAAATAGGTCTGAATCTCCTCCAGCATGCCCTGCTCGTCTTCAACTAGCAACAATTTCGGCTCCATTCCCATCACATCATTCCTTATAGACTTATTCTATTGACGAGAGTTATATCACTTACCGAAATTATACCGTGATTTGGTAGATTCTTAAAGAAATCCACACAAAGAGAGGAAGATCTGCATAAGTTCTCGACATTTGTTGTGTAAACTGGCTGTGAAAGGAGAGAAATCATCATGAAAGTTAAACTTGTTTCATTCGCAATTCTTTCTGTATTTCTACTAGTTGTCCCGACGATCGCCTTTGCTGAAGGGACTGGTGTTGGTTATGGCACTATCACCCCCGGGCGGCTCTTGACGATCGCGGCTGCGTTGATTGGGTTATGCAGCGCAGTTGCTGCTGGGATCACTCTCGCCCGTCCAACCGGTCGTTTGGCCACTGGAAAATGGTCGTCTGTTATGTCCATTGTGTTGAGTCTGTTTTGTGTGCTTCTCTCTGCATTTCATCTAGCCGTTACCCCTGGCGGTTTCAACACTGGCAACGGACGTGCTGGAGCGATCATAGCGATCGCGATCGGCCTAATCGGCTTGCTGCTTGCTGGTACGGCTTGGACCCGCTCTCTTCGTAACAAATAATTTGACGATTGTTCTGCCTCTCTTGAGAACGTGCTTTTTGGAGGGCGCAAGTAATGTCAGTGGAAGGAGAATAAGCGTGAAATTAAAACTTGTTTCGATCGTAATCCTTTGTGCACTTCTATTTGTGCCAACAATTGCCTCAGCTGAACAGGTCTACGGTTTTACCCCCGCACGAATCAAGATTATCGTTACGGTAGTAATGGGGTTGGGCAGTTTGGTCATCAGCTGGTGGTCCTTGGTCCGTGCCTCTGATCGTTCCGGCAAAGGGAATTGGCGAATTGGGACCATCGTGGCCGTCGTGTTGGCATTGATTGCCTATTTCATCGCTGGGCCGCACTTTAGTCACACTCCTGGCGATATTGGTTCCGGTAACGGGCGGGGCGGTGCCGCCTTCGCTGTCATACTGTCGATAATCTCGACTGTCCTCTCTGGAATGGCTTGGTACAGTTCCCGCCGTACCCGCTGAACCGATGTATATCATAAATAAAAAAGCAAGCGGCCACAGCCCCGCTCGACTCGGACTTCGGCCGTGAGGCTTGGACCCAGGCGTGCGACGGTACGATCCTGAAGCCCGAGCTGCCATGGGAGGGCGAGTGTATCGAAGCCGCCGCCATGTGCAAGCGGGAAGGCAAGCTGATCATGTTCTATGCCGGGGCCTCTAATAATTGGCCCCAGCAGATCGGATGCGCCGTAAGCGATGACGGTATCCGTTGGGAGAGGTTGTTTGGGACGGGTATATCCCTCAGCTTAGAAGGTAATGCGTGATTGCAGAAAGATCGTCCGGTATTTTTCCGGACGATCTTTTCTAGTCATCTTTTCTGCTTCCTAAGAACCACTTATCCGCCAAATTCACTCCTTTTTGATATTCAACTGTCGTGTCGCGCTAGCTTAACCCAATATCCTCATTCCACAGTCTAATTACTTCTTTTAATTCTAAATTTTCAAAGCTTAATTTATAAATATCTGGTTTCTTTAATTGATTTAAAAAATCCAAACCATAACTTGAATCATAATAATTCATCATCAAAGTCATGACAAGTCCATGTGTTCCAATAGCTATCTTTTTCCCAGAGTGTTCTTTCAATATGTTTTTTATCACTGAAATCGATCTATTCTGGCAATCAGAATTAGACTCCCCTCCCGGTAAAGAATAATCAAACTCATAAAATTTCTCTCTAATAACTGACATTAACTCACCATTTTCAATCATTTCACCTGCAAAATCCCTTTCCCTGAGATCTTCAAACGTTTTGATGTCTAATTCTAAGTGCTGTGCCAGTCCCTCAATACTCAGGATTGCTCGGTTATAAGGGCTAGATATAATAACATCTATACCTTCTTCTTTAAGATTTTCTGTAACTTTTTCAACATCGCCTTTGCCCTTAGTGGTAAGTCCTCTTGTTCTTTCGGTTCCTTCAGTGTATGGTGATTCGGCATGCCTAACCATATAGATGGTGGTCTTCATATAATCCTCCTTGAAATGCTAACTTACGTGTTTCAACTTATTGAACCACATTTTGGTTTTTTATAGTAAGAAAGTTAAGTAAAATTTTCTTTTCGTGAGGAGACCCCCACTAAACATAAATCCGGGGTTCGTTGCCAGCCAGAAACTTATACCACCGCTGCCGGAACCTAACCTGCGGACCATCAGCCGGCACATGCGCCTCCATGCGTAACGCCTCCGGGATTGGCCGAGGATGCTGACTTTCGACAATGTCTCGGTCTTCCTCAAGAACCCTAGAGCTGTATTTGGAAAATAAATAGTTCATCCCCGGCACGAACGTTGCAAAATTACGGCCTGCATACCCGTATATGGCGGTTATTTCCTCTTCAATTGGGGTGAACGTGATGTAATTGATGAATTTATTTTTTGCTTCCTGGATCGGGGTCAGAATCCATTGCTGGGGGAAGCGATATTTCAACTGAGCCCCTCCATTGCTGACAAGGATGTCGTCCCCTTCAGTTTCGAACGAAATACGGATTTCCACGGAAGAGTTTTTGCCAATCGTCTTGCGGTGAACGATGGGAACATGGGCTACGTCGATGACGCTTTCGATCACTCTCGTCAAATGCGCATTCCATTTAGCGTCGTATGCGGCCCATTTAAACGTGGGGTCATTCAGTTCGGCGAACAACTGGGGCTCCAACAGCAGCTCCTGAGACTTATCCCCTTTTGCTTGCGGGTACACCCATAGCAGTCCTGCCCGTTCTATGGCGGGGTATACAACCGTATGGGCGAATTCCGGAATCGCCCGCCCCGGGTGAGCCGGAATATCGATACAACGCCCGTCGGCATCGAATGTCCAAGCGTGGTAAGCACACCTCAACTGCCCTCCGCGACAGGATCCAAGGGATAAATCCGCCCCTCGGTGCGGGCAATAGGCATGTATCGCTTGCAATGCTCCAGCACTGTCTCGATACAACACGACATCCTTACCTAGAAGCCTACGCTTTATCGGCTTCGAACTCAGCTCCTTCGACCAACCGACAGCATACCAAGCTAGAGGAAACACGCGCTGATCACTTTCTTTAATTTCCCGATACAATATCGTATCAGACATGAGATTGTAGCCCTCCTATGTGTTAGCATACCATCAGTTCTACTTTATAGGCAGTTGGAGCATCATTTCGGGCATCTTCATTTAAGCATTAAGCTTATAGATGGTCCAGGCTAAAAGAGTGGCAAAGCAAGACCAAAGTAAATACGGAACCAGCAGCTAAGCTGCAAATTTAGAATAAGGAACACTCCAAAAATAAGTTCGTCCATTTGATTATTATTATTAAGTTACAACCAAAGGTATTACTATTCGGCCCATCCTAACAATCCTAAAACTCTTTCGTTCAATCCATTGTCAACTAAGGTTCAGTCCTCCAGCTGGACTTCCTGGCAGCAGATAATGTGTTTTCATTAATGTTAATGAACATTTCAGTAGGACAATCTTTAGCTTTACATTATTGATTTAGTTTACAATTAAGCCCCATAGAATTTTAATCCACAATCGTGATACTTGAGGAGATTAAGTCAATGACCTCCTGAATACTCAGCAATATTTCCTTCTGTTCGTCCATGTCCTTCAAACAAAGTTTCCCAAGTTTTTCTTCATTTTCACCTATCAGAATCACATATCGAATCCCCTTAGAAGAGGCTGCTGCAAGTGATTTTCTTAACTTTCTTCCACTTGTGTCTATACTTGTACGCAAACCATTTGCTCGCAATTTAGCAGCTGTTTTAAGCACTTCTGGAACCGTTTCCCCAATAGGAATTACTAAGACTAAAGGGACTGGTAGTTGAACTGGGCGATTCTTAAGCATCTCCATGATTGATTCCATTCCAAAAGAAATGCCTACTGTTGGATATTGAATATCGTCCCTACCGATTAACTGTCCAATAATGGCATCATAACGGCCACCACCGCCTAAGCTTGAAGTAAAAGAGCCAGAAGCGTCGAAGATCTCATAAACAGTTCCTGTATAAAAAGATAATCCACGAGATAGATAGGGATCAAACTTGCATATTTGCTCTAACCCCAAATTCTGGATGATATTCTGCAGATACTGGACTTCTAGTGACCCGGGGGTTTCTTGGATTCCATATTTATATGACACCATCTCAAAAGTTGGATTGCCTAATTCGATTAATCCTTTTATTGCATTGATTACTTGGGAATCTAAACCTTTGCTAACAAGCTCATTTATTACCCCGACATTCCCAACTTTTTCAATTTTATCGAGTGTCAACATAACAGATTGCTTTTCACTGGAAGGGACACCAATTGATTCAAGAACTTCACTCAAAAAACGTCTATTGTTCCACTTGAGAGTAATCGGTATCTCCAACCTTTTGAAAACCTCAACTGCTAACTGCATTAACTCAGCTTCTGCCTCAGGTCCTGCAATTCCAACTACATCAACATCACACTGCAAAAATTCACGTAAACGACCTCTCTTAACAGGTCCATCTCGAAATACCTTACCAATTTCGTACCTCTTATAAGGAAGCTCAATACCTGGATTTAATGCGATCACTTTTGCAAAAGGAATAGTGAGGTCATATCGAAGTCCAAGATTTCGCATACCTTGATCTGTTATTTGGTACATTTCCTTTAGTATTTCATCGCCGCCTGAATACTTCGATGCCAAAAGATCGAGCTCGTTTAGTATAGTGGAATCCATCCCATCAAAATCATACAGTTCAAACACTTCTTGAAGTGTGGATTGAACTTTTTTTCTAAGCGATTGTTCCTTTCCAAAAAAATCATAGGTACCTTTTACATTTTGCACAAGAATCAATCCTTTCAATTTTTTGATAAAATAAAAAACGCGCAGGACCTCATGGTCCTGCGCGCTCGATATGCCGCAGGGAGGCCAACGCGAAAAGCGTTAGCCCACCCTGGATTTTTTACAGGTGTGCTAACGCCTTTTGTGATGATGAAGTTGATTCAACATGATTCTTTTCATGAGGCTCAATCTCCTTTGACACTTGAATACAACGATTATAACGGATCACACCAACCCATGCAAGATTGATTCGGTGTGTCTGTCGCGGCCAGCTGGCTGTCCCTTGTTTTTGCATTATCGTTCCTCGCTAGCGGAGCAAAGAGGCAGACGCCGTGTCGGCACTGCCTCTTCAATATATTTCATTAATTGTTCGCGCGGGCTGCGCGCATGGCCGCGGTTTCCTCTTCGTTCGGTCCGTAGATGCCCGGAGCCGCAAGTCCCGCTTGACGCATCAGAATCGTCATCTGACCACGGTGATGGATTTGATGGCGGATCAATATTTGCAGCACACCGCCGTATGTCGTCTCGATAAAGCCGAACAGGACCAACTTCTCCAGCAGCTTGGCGTCCGTCCATTGCTCCTTCAACGCCGACGAGACTATGTCATAAACCTTGCGATAAGTCTTGGTGATTTCGGCTGCGGAAGCTGGCTGCTTCGAAAGGTCCGGACCTTCCATCTGCAGACTTGCCGCTCTCAGAAAAGCGCCGTAGCTGCCCACCAGATGCCAGGCCAGTTCGCCTAACGTCCGTGGCTGAGCCTCCGAAACGGCTTGCATCAGCGAATCGTCCGTCAGCTTGTCCAATACTTTCAATGTCAGCTCTGCCTCTTGCCTACTATCTTCTAGAAATGCATTTACGCTCGTGTACATCATCATCTCTCCTCATAGAGTTGGATTAAAATACGCTGCCGACGACAACCTTCATAGCTCGCCTTGAGGAAACGCATCTACCTGCAATCGATATGCATTGCAAGGTGGTCTCAGGAAATATCTTACATCACAACAGATACAAACGCCATTAAAAATTCATCGCCGATATATGCTTCGTCCTCTCCCCCTGTTCGTCTGATTGCTTAAAGTTGATACAAGAGCGTCTTCTCCTTGATGGTGCGGGTTTCTAACTGAATTTAACGGCAAGTTTTTAAGGCCACTCCTTGCGGAATGGCCCTTACTTTCATACAGTGAACGATCTTTTCCATAAAACAGTTGAGTCTAATCTCTCGAATCAAAATAGTGAATCGGACGGATCTCAATCCCCCATCCAAATTGCTCGCCCGAAGTCACTTGCACGGCTGGGTGTAAGGAAGCAATCTGAATCGCTTCCTCTATGTCCCGTGCTTCTATGAGAAAAGCACTGCCAATCATCTCCTTCGTTTCGATAAAGGGACCGTCCATAACCATCACTTTCCCATTCGCCCGCCGCAAGCATTTCGCTTCGGGTGCGAGACCTGCATCGATAATCACTTGCCCGCTCTTGTATAAATTCTTCAGGTGGGGCGGACATTCGTTCATTATAGCGTCAATCTCATCCTTTGGTCGGGCATCCATTTTATCTGAATCCAAGTAACCCAAACACAGAAATTTCATTTTCATTTCTCCTCTATCGTGAGTTTGGAGCATTCATTCTCGCTTCTATTTAATCGACGAACTGTATACAAGTAAATCGACATACCCTTAAAAGTATTTTATAAAAATCATCGAAGGCTTCTTTATCTTTACATAGATTGATCTGTGCAATGGCACGCAAATTGGAACATCCGAAATAGAACATGTCTTGCCGATCAGAAATGCATTTTCGAAATAACCATCAATTTTTACTATCAAATTTATCACCGCTAGTTTAATGAGTTATTTGTTTTTTAACAAAGCAGTTAAGTCAATTTCTTTCCCAGAATCTGCAGAGGTAGAATTCTTAGCTTTTCCATATTCAAAATGTTACGGCGATCTGCTCCTTGGTAATTATGCTAACGTTTCCCGATAGATTAACAATAACTACTCTTCACTAGACTTTTTGTTTTGTCTATACCGCACTATCGCCAGTGGTAAATTTGCCACTCCAAGGATGAAACAAGATACAATAGGTATTAACTGAGGTATAGTGGGATAATTCGGTTTTCCATCTCCTACAGGTCCTATTTTTGGTTGATGGGCATCCCACAAACCATATAAAAGCCCTACCACGGGTATCAAAATACAAATTACACTGGTAATCATGTGAAACACATACTTGTTCAATTATTCCCCCTCCATCCGATGTCGCTTGAGTACATCTCCTAATCTATACGTTTCCTCAAATAGGGAGTTACGTTAATCTGCCCGTTACTTCAATGAAACAAGGGACAGCTACCTGTCGCGGCGATCTGTCCCTTGTTTTTGCACTATCGTTCTCCGTTTCTTCAATGAATCCCGAACATTGTTTCCTAATTTTTCTCTAATATAACAAGTGAATAAACTGTTGCACCCATCTCACCACCTGACATAGCACTCTGAGATACAACCTTCCATCCCTCTTGTAAAAGCTGATTTAAATCACTTAAGTTATTCTTTTTATCGTTATAATAATGAACTACAATTGCCTTTTGCATGAATACACCTCCAGAACACCATCGTACCATACATATTATTCCATCAACCTGCCCGTTAGCATGGAAACGGCAGCCGATCGTAGCTCTGATTCCTTGGAATGCCTCGACGATTTGGCAATGGCGTGGAAGAAAGATGGCTTCATTTACATCCCCTCACCACCGGCTTTTATGTATTCGTAAGTTTCACTTCATCCAAAGCTCTCTGCGCCAATCCGTTAACCACGATGTCGTCCATCGGCGGATTATGCAGTCCTGCCCGCACGTCGCGGTACATCCGCTCCAATGGTAAACTGCGTGACAAACTCGCAGCACCGACGATACGCATCGCTGTATCTACAATCGAGATAGCTTGATTCGTGGCCACATGTTTGGCCAAGCCCAGCTCCGGCTTTAGCGCTTTGCGCTGCTTAGGTTCCCGGTCCCAGCGATCGGCAACCGAGTAAAGCACCATGCGAGCCGTTACAAGCGCGATTTCCATTTCGCCAATTTGACGCCGAATATTCGGTAATTCAGCTATCGGTGTGGTCAAGCTGTTCGGTCGATACTGCTGCGCGAAGTTAATCGCAAAGCTTCTAGCCGCATGTGCAATCCCGATATAACAAGCGGGAATATGCAATAGCCAGCCACCGTCGTCCGGTCTGCGCTCCTCGCGTGGTGCTCCCGAACGATGAACAAGCTGATCGTCTGGCACGAATACGTCTTCAAGCACCACATCGTGGCTCCCCGTAGCGCGCATACCAAGTGTGTTCCATGTTTCTTCTACACGTACGCCAGATCCGTAACGCACAAAAAACTCCCCGGTTTCCTCCGTGCCCTCAATCGCCGCCGAAACAGTAAAACATGTGAGTATCGGACTCAGCGTACTGTAGGTTTTGCGTCCACTCAGCAGCCATCCGCCCTCGGTGGCAACAGCCTTCGTTTCCGGTCTTCCCCCTCGACTCGGACTCCCTGTTGCCCGTTCCGTCGCCAAATGATTAATTAATGCACCTGTTTCTACCGATTCTCGGCAAAAACGTGCGTACAACGTTTCCGGCCAAGCATTCGTAAAGCGTAGCTGATGCAGCAAACCAACGTGCCAGCCCACCGCAAGCGTTGTTGAACCATCGCCTCGCGCGAGTCGTTCCTGGGCAAGTACCAATTCGTACAGCGACGCTTCCTCTCCGCCGTAAGCTCGCGGCACTGTCAACTGCAAGTAGCCTGCTTCACGAAGATCCGCGAAATTGGCGAACGGAAAGCTTCCCTCTGCATCATGATGTGCCGAACGACTCGCGAAGCGAGCGGCTAATCGATCAGAACGTTGCGCAATTTCCGCCTCTCGTTCATTACGAATATATATATCAGTTCCTATGCTTCCAGTCATTTCTCTCTCTCCTCTGCTTGTAAATTAAGTCCCTTAATTTCGACTTTTGAGATCAAAGGTATTTTATTGAAATCCTCAAACGTCTTTATCTCGTAAGTTATCTTCAAATATTTCGCATCCTATGAGTTCTTGTTCTGTGAAATTCTGTCTTCTAGCGGTAGTTGTTCTCCATAATTTTAACACAGATATTGATTGATATTATTGAAGAAATCTGCCCGCTAACGTAACGAAGCTGCCGATAGTGCCGGCAGCTTCAACTATAGTTCCCAGTTAGCTAAACATTCAATTTTTCGAGAAAGGAAAGCACGCTATCTTTCGTAGTTTCTTCCAGAATGGTTTTCCTATATGCATTGTTGTTTGGAACCACTAGATAGTTTTAAGTATTCATGCTTCAAAATACTCATCATTATACGATCGACATATTGACCATTTTTATAGACTTCGTCTCTTAGTATGCCATCCTTATTGAAACCAGCCTTTTCATAACTCCGAATAGCACCAGGATTATCAGCATCTACCGTCAAATACACTTTATGAAGGTTTAAACGCTCGAATGCAAAATCCAGGACAACACCTGTCACTTCTGTAGCATAACCTTGCCCCCATACCATTTTGTCCCCAATCCAAATACCAAATTCAGCATGCTTGGACCAAGGGTGGATATTAAACAATTGGGTATTGCCAATCGGGATGCCGTCTTCTTTTATTATGGTAAAATAGACAGATGATAGATCTGTTTGCGCGTACTTCCGTGTACGTTCTCTGACCACTTCCGGTGTTAGGGGCATACCACTTCCTGATGGTAACGTTCGGTTAACTACAGGATCGGACAGCCATTCATATCGCTTTTCCCAATCTTCTTCAACAACACGCCTTAATGTTACTCGTTGTCCGTATAGCATATTTCCCCTCCGTGTACCTAGATTGGTACTTATTTTGTATACAGTAAATCCATATGTAGGGTATTCGCGAAAGCTTTTTGACTATCCTGCCCGTTAGCGGGGAAAAGGCCGCCGGTTCATATTGGCTGCCTGGTTCTAGTCAGTATTAAGCTATAGTTCCCTGTTAGCTTAACTTATTCCGCCGAATGGGAAGTGAAACTCTATCTGTTCAAGATCTTCTTTTTCTAACTCCCAGTTCAATGCATTTAGATTATCTATAATATGTTCCTTATTCGACGCTTTGGGGATTGAAACTAATCCTTCCTGCCTTAACACCCAATTTAATGCTACTTGATGAGCAGTCTTATTGTATTTTACCCCTATTGAATCTAATACGTTTCTTTCCTGTGATCCGACCCTAGGGAAACCCTTCATACCAAATACACCTGGTGCATATCCAAATGGTGAATATCCCATAATCGTAAGCCCATTCTCCTTAGCAAAGGGCAAAACGTCACTCTCAATACTTCTATCATTCAAATGGTATCCAACTTGATTACAAACCAATGGTACTTTACCTAAATGGAATTGGGCCCGTTCCATTAAATTAATTGAGAAATTGCTCACCCCAACATATTTAACAAACCCCTTGTTCACTAGTTCAACCATTGCCCCCATTGTTTCTGAAACATCGTACTGATCACTCGGCCAGTGCTGTAAATACATATCGATATGACTTGTCTTTAAACGATCCAGACTTGCCTCAGCAGCGTTTAGAACACCTTTGTAGGAACAATTCCTAGCAGAAACCTTAGTCACAAGGAAGACTTCTTTTCTTATGTCTTGTATTGCCTTGCCTACAACTTTTTCTGCTCCGCCATTAGCATATTCTTCAGCAGTATCAATTAACTTTAGCCCATTTGCTATTCCGAAACGTAAGGCTTCAATTTCTTCTAACTCCCGATCTTTATCCTCACCAAATTTCCATGTACCTTGGCCTATAACAGGAATACTTATCCCCATTTTGCCCTGTTCACGAAATAGCATAACAATCCCCCTTAGAACGCTATTATTCAACTATAGTATAACATTCTTATTAGCGAGAAGGCTGCCACTCTATGTTCTAGCGGCAGCCTTGTTAGAAGTCTATGTAACTATCGTGTCCCGTTAGTTCAATAACGCTGAGAAGAATGTTGTTTATTTGAGATATTCGGAAGCTATGGTGGAAAAGGCTACGAAACTCCGTTTCTCCTACTTTTCAATCAAAATGGAAATATCCAGATGAATTTCTTCTATGCATTTATGAGGCAAACTCCTTCTTTGTTTTCGCTTCCCTTGCTAAAATACCGCTGAAAATAAAAGATAACAACGAACCGGCAAAGCAAATAGCCGCAAAAATGCCTACTGCAGAAAAACCGTTAAAAGCCGCGTAAATCAGGCCTGCAATCCAAGAACCGAACGTTGTCGCAGCGTACATGATCGAATTTGCTAAGCTGGAGATCGTGCCGCGGATGGCTGGATTTAATGAATTCAGCAAGCCCAATATTAATGGAAAAGTGATCCCCATGTTCACGAATATGAAAAAGTAAACACTTTCGAAAGCCGTAACCGATGGCAAGTGAGGCAAAACAATAAAACATATGATTGAGACAAAAAAGCCCACAACCAGTGTATTAAAACGGTTTAGCGCTTTGATGACGTAGGCACCGCCTATGCTGCCAACTATATTCCCGAGACCAAGAAAAAACATCACGTACCCCGCTTGATCAATGGAAAGATGAAAGCGATCTGCCACCCATTTTCCAATGAACGAAAAGGCTGCAAAGAATCCGCATTGAAATAAGAAATGTGCGAGGAAAGCCCTTCTAGCAGTTCGACTATTCAATAGTGGGAGGTATCTGCTGAAAATCGAAGTTTTGGCCTTTGGATCTTGATTCGGTTTCATTTCAGGCAAAGCATAGAAGATGAATACCGCCACCAATAACGCACATATCCCGATTGTAAAAAAAGGATAAGACCAATGGGTTGAGGCAAGCAGACTCCCGATAGGGATACCGAACGCTTGGGAGGCAGCCAAGCCTGCCATGACGATTCCTGATACTTTGGCGATTTTTTGTACTGGGAACAGAGCAGGGATCATGGCCCAAACTTGAGGCGCTGTGAATGCAGCGCTAACACCGGCTAAAAAGCGGAATAAGAACATCGACCAAAAACCTGTGGCTAAGCCGCACAACATAGTTGAAACCGAGAAACAAACCATGCCGAAAAGCATGACCTTTTTGCGGTCCCGACCATCGGAAAGCGGTCCGGCAATTAGCGCAAATAGGGCATAACCTAAAGCATAAGATCCTACCATCCAACCCGAATACTCGGTCGGAATATGAAATAAAGATTGTAGCGTGGGGATAAGCGGAGAAATCAAAAACGTATCTGTACCGATTACAAACATGATGAGGAAAAACAAGGTTGTTAATTTAAACATGATTAATCACCTTTCGCCCTTCTCATTTAGTTCTATAGTTCAAATATTATTGAACAAATGAAGAAAAAAGAAATTTCCTTCTACAACGTATCCAGAAATCCAGGTAGGTATGTTTGAAATGTCTCTAATTCGATACTCATATACTTCGCTTGAGCTTCTTTTCGTACTTTTATCAATTTCGCCTCCTTTAAAGTACGTAAGTGGTACGAAGTATTCGATTTCGAAGTATCGCGAATGTCTCCTACTTCTCCACAATTCATCTCCTTCTTACTGGCGTATAAAGCTCGTATGATGTCTAATCTGGTTTCATCAGCTAATGCTTTAAATATTTTGACTCTGAGCTCGTCATGCATAGTATTTTGAGTAGTCATAAAACTATTGTACTAAGATTTCTCTACAAATCAAGTCTTTAAAAATAACTCCACCTTCTCGGAATTATCATGCAATCTTAAAAGTTAAAATCACACACAAGTCAACATCAACAACAAGTATTATTTCCCTCTTATTGAACTCTCTGCCTGCTTTCCGCGGGAATGAGATAAAGTTCTTGTCACCCGACTCCTTCGGTGAGAAGGTTGTCTTTTTTCATTAAAAATAGCAGCTAAATAAGTTATTAATTTAGAATGAACTAACTCTATTTTTATCTTCTGACACGGGAAGATAGCTACCACATCAGGCTCCATTCTGGAATCATTTTCAAATCAAGAGATTGTTCGTTTTGCTTGGGCTCGGGAACCTGTCCATACACTAGATAATATGACAATAACTAGCCCTATCCTGCACGTCTGAATGAACCGCTTCACATCTTCATCTCCCCCGACAAAACTTACAACTTTGAACATTGCCATTAACATTCAGATCACCTTTCCTTCTTTTACCTAGTAAACATTAGTAGAACAAAAAATACCCCCCTGTTCAACGTAACCAGGAGGCGGTTATTAAAGGTCATATACAAGGGTTCGTGCGGGCTCCGTTTCCGCTGCGATGCGGCCGTGACTGACCACATACCGGCTCAGCGGCTGCTCGCGCACCAAATCGAAGGCATCGCGCCCGGGCAGCAGCACGAAGGAGGCCGGCAGGCCGGGCGCCAGCCCGTAATCCCGGAGCTGCAGCACCTTCGCTGCGCCGGACGTGACCATGCGCACGAGCGCGGCCACTTCTTCGCGCCCGGTCATATGCGCGAGATGAGCCGCCATATGGGCGGCAGAGAGCAGGTTGCCCGTGCCCAGCGGATAGAAAGGTGTCTGTATGTCGTCATGCGCCAGACTGACATTCACGCCGGCCGCCCGCAATTCTTTGATCCTGGCGATGCCTCGGCCTCGCGGGTACGCGTCGTACCGCCCCTGCATCGCACTGTTAATGAGCGGGCAGCATACGATATGGATACCGGAGCGAGCCGTCAGAGCCAGCACCTTCTGAAAGTAGGCCTCACCGTAATAGGCCGTAGCGTTCGCATGCGCTGCGGTTACACGCTCGCGCAGGCCGTAACGTATGGCGAGATGGGCCGTGCTTTCCAGGAAGGTGGAGCCGGCATCGTCCGTTTCATCGCAGAAAATATGAACGAAACCGCCATGCTTCTCCGCCAGCTGGAACACGATATCGAGCGAAGCCAGCCCTTCCTCGCGCGTAGGCTCAAGATGGGGCACAGCGCCGACGCCGTCCGCGCCGAGCGCCAGCGCCTGCTCCAGCCTGCGCTCATTATCCGGGCAAGCCCGGATGCCATCTTGCGGGAACGCGATAACCTGCACATGCATGTGCGGCTTCATCCGTTCGCGCAAATCGAGCAGCGCCCGCAGCGCCGTCAGGTGCGGATCGGATATGTCCGTCTGCGTGCGGACATGAAGAACGCCAGCGGCCATGAGCTGCCGAAGCACCTGCTCCGCTCGCCGCAGAACGTCCTCGTGCGTGAGCATCGCTTTGCGCTTCTGCCACAGCCTGATGCCCTCGAACAAAGTGCCGCTTTCGTTCCATGCCGGTTCCCCGGCCGTGAGGACGGTGTCCAAATGGATGTGCGACTCCACGAAAGGCGGAAGCAGTACATGCCCGCTGGCATCGATCTCCCTCTCCGCCTGATCGTCCACCTGTCCGATGACAGCAATCCGGCCGTCTTTCACACCGACATCGACAACGCCCCGGTTCTCCGGATCATCGAGGATCCGAGCCTTACGAACAATCATATCCAGCATCGGCTTCACCTTCTTCCCACGTTGTTTCGATTAGCCTTCCTTTTTCATCTCGGATTCATGCCAGGAGCTTAACACCCATTTGGCGAAGGCATTGACCAAGAGAAAGAAGAAAATGCCGAGAGCGGATGCGGAGAGCCCGCAAGCGAACAAATAAGCGGTCTTCAACCTGGCGGCGGCATACGTAATCGCATAGCCCAGCCCGCCATGGCCCCCGCCGATCCCGGCGATATATTCGCCGACAATGGCTCCGACGACGGACAGCGTGCAGGAAATTTTCAGTCCGGCAATCATGTACGGCAGCGCAGCGGGAATGCGCAGCCGCCACATCGTTTGAAACGCATTGGCATTGTAGAGATAAAACAAATTGCTCATATTTTGATCCGTCGAGTTCAGTCCGATCAAGGTGTTCGACAGCATCGGGAAAAAGCCGATCAGGA
The DNA here is from genome assembly GCF_028765165.1 of Paenibacillus sp. MAHUQ-63. Lineage (GTDB taxonomy): Bacteria > Bacillota > Bacilli > Paenibacillales > NBRC-103111 > Paenibacillus_E. Next base: position 829,240 of record NZ_JARADB010000003.1, read on the forward strand.
ATGTGATGATGACGATGGCATTCATACCTGCATCGAACCAGATGACGATCAACGGTGCAACGGCAACGATCGGAATCGTCTGCAAAATAATGGCGTACGGATACACGCTTTTCTCAATCCATTTGGAGCTGGCCAGCAGAATCGCCCCCGCTACGCCCATAATAATGCTGAGAAAGAAGCCAAGCACAGCTTCCATCGTCGTCGTTCGGACGGATACCCATAACGAATGCTCGTTTTCGATGGCTGCCGCCACGATATCGGAAGGTTTCGGCACCAGATAGACCGGCGCCTTGACCAGATAGGCGATAAGCTCCCAGCCGCCGATGAATACGACGAAGGCGACTAGCGGAGGCAGCAGGTGTTTGAACAAAAACAGGAAGCGTTCCCCAGGGGAGACGCCGCCGTCCATCCGGTTCGCCCAAGCCGCCCGCTCACGGGCAGGAAATATTTCGTCGGGCAGCATTTGCACATATTTTGAATCTACAGCCATGATCGTATCTCCCTTCTAGTTAAGGTTCAGGCTCATCCTTAATTTCCCCGGATTCAGCAGCCCCCTGGGATCGTTCTCGCGCTTCCTGCGCTCCATGCCGCCGACTTCACCTCGTCCGCCTTGCTCGAGCACCCAGGTATGAGGATCGAAGATGCGGACGCCGATGGATTCGCAGTATGCAATCATTTCGTACAAACGCTCCTCGCTATGGAATCGCACGACAGGAAGCGCATTAGGCGTAATCTCGCCCCCGCTGCGCACCCACTCGAAATGCAAGTACATCTCATCGCCGAACTTCGCTTTTAAGAGCTCTATTTGTTCGAGATAACGGTCCAATTCGAAGCCGGCTTGCAAATAGGTCATGGACGCATCGGTCTTCATGGCCCACAAGGTCGTGTGATTCCATGTGAAATCCGATACACCGATCGTTTTACGGTACTGCTCCGCTGCGATGTAATGTCCGATGTGTCCGCCATATTGGCCGGCCAAAGCTTCAACTGCCGCCCTGCTGTCCTCCGCAAACTCCAGCATTACTGCGGCCATGCCGGGCCGGATCACTTTGGCGAAGGGAACGAAATAAGAGGGAATCGGCCATTCCATCGGCGCAATCAAACGCTTGGGAACCGACTCCTCTCTCGCCAGAGCCTCTCCGAACCGCATCGACTGCTGCAGCGTAGCGAACTGTACGATCGCTTGCGCCCACTCCGTACGCGGAGAGAGCGGAATCGTCACCTCCGTCAGAATGCCGGTCGTACCATAATTGTGAATGTAATTGAACAATTCCCGGCCTTGAACGACCAGACGCCGAGGCTGCTCCTCCATGGTGTAGATAACGGCTTCCAGCACATTGCCGTCCCACAAATTGCCATGCGTGATCGAGCCGATTCCGCCGGAGCCGCCGCTGACGAAGCCGCCAACGGTCGCTTTCACGTAGGTACTCGGATAAATGCGGATCTCCTGACCGGCTTCTCGCGTTTTTTTGTCGATCACGCCTAACCGGACGCCGCACTGCAGCCTGGCATAGCCGGGGCCGATCTCGATAATTTCGTCCAAGCGGCTTAGATCAAGCACGATGCCTCCCTGCAGCGGAACCGCCTGACCGTAGTTACCCGTACCCGCTCCGCGAACCGTTACCGGAATATTGTGGCGGTAGCCGAAGGCCACAATGTCCGCCACTTCCGCTTCACTGCGAGGTATGGCCACGGCATCGGCCCTAGGTATATGCTGTAATTGCCGGTTAAGCACAGGGGAATACCAGTAATAATCCTTCGAGAGCTTCTCTCGCGTTTCCCCGTCCACATGCACGATGTCTTCTCCCAGAAGCTCCTGCATCGTTCGCTGCCATTCGATTTGCATCGCCATCTCCCTCACCTCCGGTTTTAATGATCCAGCGCCGCCGATACCTCCCGTACCAGATCGCTGAATTGCGACGTCGTGCGGAAGCTTTCATCTCTCGGAAAAGGGACCGGAATATCGATCCGGGCCGATATTTTCCCGGGACGCGGTGTCATAACGACGACACTCGTCGACAGGAACACCGATTCGAATACATTGTGCGTAACGAACAGCACCGTCATCGATTTATCCTGCCGCCAAATGTTAAGCAGCTCCATTTGCAGCGTTTGGCGTGTGATTTCGTCCAATGCGCCGAACGGCTCATCCATGAGCAGCAGCTTCGGCCTGGAGATCAGCGCCCGGGCAATGGAGACGCGCATCTTCATACCGCCGGACAGCTGTCTGGGCAGCACCTTCATATAGTCCTTCAAGCCGACGAGCTCAAGCACGCGCTGCGTCTCTTCCTTCTGCGTCTTCTTGTCGACGCCACGCAACTCCAGAGGCAATCGCACGTTTGCCTCCACCGTCGACCACGGCAGCAGCGTGTGATCCTGGAAAACAAAAGCGATATCGCTTTGCTTGCGCGCTTCCTTCGGCGTCGTTCCGAACACATCCAGCTTCCCGCTGCTCGGTTTGGCCAGCCCAGTAATCATTTTGAATATCGTTGATTTGCCGCAGCCGGATGGACCGACGAAGCAGAGAAATTCCCCTTCCTGGATGCTTAGATTCACATCTTGGAGCGCAATCGTCCCGTTCGGATAGGTTTTGGACAAGCCTTCCATGCTGACAAAAGCCCGTTTGACTCCGAGGCTGCTTGGATTATGAATGAGCGGGGAATTCATGACCATATCAATCATCTCCTACTATTGGTTTTGGACAAGAGCCTGCTTCAACGACTTCATATCAAACGCTTGAAATTCAAGCAAAGCTTCGGCGATCATTTCTCCGTAAGCCGCCGTCATGGCATAACCTTTCTCACAGGAGGCTTGTGTCGCATCTCCGGAAATACCGGAATGGGACAGATCGTCCATCACCCAGGCGAAGGCTTTCTGCCGGAGCATCAGGTACCGGGAGCCGGGATAATTCGGATATTCGGCCGGTGCCGCTTCCATATGCACCCAGTGCGGAATCGCCGACATCACCAGCGACGTCTCCATGTCACCGGCATGAATCCCGGCCTGCTTCTCCAGCGGCGTAATCCACTCGTCGGCTCCTCCAAGACCGCCCGGATCCAGCCTGAATACAGCCAGGCCGGTCTCCATGCGGATCTCCCTGCTCATCATATTGAGCAGATCGGCGTTGCCTCCGTGCGTGTTCACGAGCGCAAGCTTCTGAAAGCCGCTGACGGCAAGGCTCTTGGCGATATCGAGCACGACGGCCATCAACGTCGTTGCGGACAAGGTGATCGTCCCCGGAGCCCCAAGATGCTCCGTGCTCTTCCCGTATGGAATGGCCGGCAGCAGCCAAATGTTCGCGTCCATGGGGAGCTGCTCAAACGCGCTGGTCAGCAACACTTCCGAAATTAACGTGTCGGTAAACACCGGCATGTGCGGACCGTGCTGCTCGACAGCCCCCACCGGCAAGACGAGCAAGGCGTCGTCTTTGGGCAGCCCGGCAACCTCCACTCTGCTTAACCGGGGGAAAAAATGCCGGTCCCACGCTTTGCCTGTATAACGTTGAAATGACAACCCAAGCACCTCCCTTACATGTATGAAAAAGATCCAGTCTCGGGCTGCAAGAACGGATCTTCATGGTCAACCTTCCTCCGTTTTACCGGAAATTCCGCTCTCCCGAAACAGCCGCAAAGCCTCGGCTACGTCCGCAACCCGCTCTCCCAGACGAGCTGCCATGACCAGCTCCCTCGGGTCAGGCGTCAGCGAGCTGTCGGGTCCCGCGAGTGTGGAGGCTCCATAGGGCGAGCAGCCGATAGCGTCCGCCGTCAAATATTCCGGATTCTCGGAATACGGGAGCCCGACGAAAATCATGCCGAAATGAAATAAAGGCACCATGGACGTTAAAATAGCCGCTTCATGCCCCGTATGAATCGAAGCCGTAGAATTGAAAATGCCTGCGGGCTTCCCTTCTAAGGCGCCTTCCACACACAGCTCGCCCGCCAGCTCCAGAAACAGCTTCACTTGCGCCGGCATCGAGCCGTAGTACGTGGGAAAGCCCCAGAGAATCCCGTCCGCCCAGCGCAGATCGTCATTCGTTGCATAAGGGATATGCTGCTGCAGCGATTGTGCAGCTTCATATTTGGTATACCGGTCAGTCAAACGGAATTGGCGGGACAATACCGCCGAATTGGCCGGTTCGTCCTTTTCCCGCCGAATGACCCGGTTCGCCGGGGATGCCATTTCGAGAATGCGGACGATCCGGACGCGATGCGCGCCTGACCGTCCGGCACCGTCGGCTGCAGCATGCGCCATCTGCCAGACATGACCGAAAGCACTGTAATAAATAACGAGCAGGTTAGCCATGGGAGTTTGCTTCACCCTTTCACAAATTCATGTTGGTGGAAGGATACTTTCTCGGCGGCCTCTTGCCAATATCGGGCTAGCTGACTGTCCTGCCACTCCGCTTTGGCTGCGGCTATGCGCACCCAACGCCCCCGGCTGTACACCCACCTGCGCTCCGGCAGCATCGTAAAGATCTCTTCCGGCGTACTTCCGTCCAGAATGACGAAGCTTGCTTCATGGCCTGCCTGTATGCCGGTGCCGGTCAATCCCAGCACCTGGGCGGGAACGTCGGTGATCATCCGCAGCAGCGTTCGCAGGTCGTCCGGCCTCCCCATATGTGCGGCATAGGAGCCGATTAAGGCGATTTGCAGCAGATCCCCTCTTCCGAACGGATGAAACGGATCATGTATATTGTCGGAAGCGACGGCTATCGGAATCCCCGCCTCCCATATTTCCTTCAGCCTCGTTACACCACGCCGCACCGGGAAGCTGTCATGCCGGCCCTGCAAATACAAATTGACGGCCGGCAGGGAAACAGCCTTCAGACGGGCATCGGCCATCCGGTTGATAATGCCGTGAGCGTCGGCATCCGTCATAGAAGCCAGCGCGCATAAATGGTCGACGGTGACCCGTCCTTCGTACCCTTGCGACTTCGTCCTCTCCGCGATATGCAGAACGGTGCGCATCGCCGGATTATCCGTCTCATCGCAGTGAAGATCGACCGGCACGTCATATTTCTCCGCCAATTTGAACACGTAATCGATATCTTCCTTCGGTGTGATCGACAAATGCGGCGCTCCGCCGATGCCGTCCACGCCCATTCTCAAAGCTTCTTCAATCGCCTCCGCATCCAAGCTCATGAAGTTGTAGGGACACATCGGAAACAACTGAATCGTCACATAGGAAGCGAGAGCTTCCTTCGCTTCCAGCGCAGCCTCAATGGTTCGCAAGGCAACTTCCCGGGATACGCGCAGGTTGAAATCGAGATGCGTACGAATATGCGTAGTTCCGAAGGATAAGGCCTGCATCGCCGAACGCATGATTCTGGCTTTGATGTCCTGCTTCGTGAAAGCAGGCGATGCCTGCGAATAATTGAGCACCGCTTCTTCCAGCGTGCCGCTGCGATTCCCCACCGAAGCGAGCGAGAACGCTTTGTCCAGATGCATGTGAGCGTCGACGAAGCCGGGAAGCAGCATTTTGCCTTCAAGGTCGATGACCTCAAACATCCCCGCCTTTCCCTGGAACTGCTTCATATTGTCTAGCGAGACGGCTTCGGGAGGGGATGCGGCTCCATCCTGCCGAATGATCTGCGTCCATACCCCGTCTCGTATCGACAGGCGATACAGCTGCCTCTCATCCTCCATGGGCAATCGAACATTCACGAAATCCACATTCGCTACAGCTGTCAACGGCGTCCCCTCCCTGGCTTTTCTTATTTTTTAGGTAAAAATTGTGTCGTAAACACCTTGTCAATGCTTTCTGCCGATTTCAAAACGCCTACATCGACTAATTGCTTTTGAACCTCTTCCCATCGCTCCTTGGTCATGATGCCCGTACCTTTGGCCACCGCATCGCCTCCGAAGACGAAATCCATTTCTTTGGCAGCGCTGAATTTCATCATATCAAGGCCCATATCCGGGTTCTTCTCCTGGATGCTCGGGTTGATCTCATCGGAGTGATCCTTGTAGTAATCCCAGCCTTTGACTGTCGCCTCGACAAAGGCTTTCACCTGGTCCGGATGCTCGGCGATCATTTTCTCCGTTGTGAAGTAGACGCCCGCATAGATGTTGTACCCGGAATCGGCATTGAGCAGCGTGCCGTATTCAACCTTTTGCTGCTCCAGCGTAAACGGTTCGCTCGTTACGTATCCTTGGGTGAGCGCTGTTTTATCGCTAACGAAATTCACTAATTGACCTGTATATTTCATTTCCTGGGCGGTGTCCAGCTTGTATTTCTTCTTCATGAACTGCCAGAAGCTCGCTGTAGAGGCCACATATACTTTGCGCCCGTTCAGATCGGCGAAATCCTTCACGCCCGAATCTTTGTGGTAGAACAACGCTTGCGGACTCTTCTGCATGGAGGTTGCAATCGCGACGATCGGAATGCCTTCCTGTCTGGCAACCAGAATGTCATCTCCGTTGGCCATCCCGAACTGCGCTTTGCCTGAAGCTACGATTTGTGTCGAAGACACCTGCGGTCCGCCCGGCATCAGCGTCATATCGAAGCCCGCTTCCTTGTAATATCCTTTGGCCAGCGCCGCAAAATTCCCGCCGTGTTCCGGCTCGGCGAACCAATTGAGCACGAGCGTTGCAGGCACAGCCGCCTTAGGCGCCGTGGATGGGGCGGCCGATGCTGCCGATGCCGTGACCGGTGCTGCGGTCGGCGCTGCGGCCGGCGATGAAACTGGGGCGCTTCCGCTTCCGCAGGCTGCGAGCAGACTGGAAATCAGGATGAAGCTGACGGACAGGAATACCGGGCGCTTGGCGGCTGACGGATTCGAAACTTTCAATAATTTCATATGAACATCCCCTCCATATTGGTTATTTCTGCAAAGTCCTTGCGTCTTTAGTCAACTATAGAATCGAACGCCGGCGACCGTCAACGAAGATGCTAACGTTTTGTGTTTAATCACAATAAAAGTACGTCTTCTTATTACTTTTTCAAGATTTATATGTAAATAACGCATTATATATGATATAAACACGAACATTAATCGTTTTCTAAATAATTCCCACTTTAACCCCCAACTCGCGCAGCCAACGGCGGTATGCAATGGAGAAACGGTCTACTCTGTGGTTGAGCTCCACTTGAAGATCCAACGGAAGCAGCTCGGGCTTCTGCGTTTCGATGACCTTGGCATCCTGATCGAACACCGTATCCTGGAATCGAATGAAATTGGCGTCATCCACATCGAACGCATAGTTGCGGGATACGATCATATGAACGATGCATGCTTCCGCCGCAACGGGCAGCACGGTCAGCATGATCCAGAGCGTCTGGCCGTTGCTCGGGTCCGCCTTGGACAAACGCGCCGATAACGGACGGTAAACTTCTTTCATATACACATAAGTCGTTCCTTCGCTTTTATCCGAACCTGAGTGGGCGACAGGCTGGAAGATCGGAATGTTCTCGATATATATCCGTTCCTTCTCCTTCACCACCTGGAAATCAGGCAGCTCCGCATAATCGGGGTGTCCGAGCAAATTTTGATGAACGAACATTAAATGGGCGAAATCCGTGAAATTTTCGATGACCCTCGTTCCCGCTGCCGCCACCTTGTAGGGACCGCATGGCAGAGGACGGTAATCCGGGTTGGCGAACTCCTCAAAATGAGGCAATGGCGCCGCGGGCTCGCCGATACACACCCAGATGAAGCCGTACTTTTCCTGACAGTGGTACAGCTGCGCTTTCGCTCTTGGCGGAATTTTCTCGCCCCTCGGCTGCGCCGGAATGCATACGCATTGACCGGATGAATCGTACTGCCACCCATGGTAAGGGCATACGAGCACATCATTTTGCACCCAACCCTTGGAAAGCATAGCTCCCCGGTGAATGCACAGATCCTGTATGGCGTGGACGCCTTGGCTGGAGCGGTAGATGGCGACTCTTTCGCCTAAAATAATAACCCCCACCGGCTGATCCTTCAGCTCGGAGGCCAGGTGTACCGCGTGCCAATCATTTTCAAGTACCGGATCATGCAGACGTTGTAAGACCATAACAAATCATCCTCCTCTATTAGTAAGAAATTAATCGATCAGCGCGAAAATCGGATACGATCCCGCCAGCTTGGCGCGCAGCGTATCGACTCTTGCCTGCGCTCTCTGCAAAATCTCCCTTTCATCGACCTGCGTGCAGCGCCCATGCTCGACAACCACCTGACCGCCGACGATAACGAGATCGACGTCGTTGCCGTTCGCATTGTACACAAGCGCCGAAGAGGCCCGGTGTACTGGACTAATGTGCGCCTTCATCATATCGACGGTCACGACATCCGCCTTCTTGCCAGGCTCGAGGCTGCCCAGGTCCGCGCTTCGGCCCACCGCTTTGGAGCCGTTAACCGTGGCCATGCGCAGCACGTCCATCGGCGGCAGCAGCGTCGCGTCCAGCTCATTCACTTTGTGCAGGCAAGCGGTAAATTTCAGCACCTCCAGATTGTCCTGACAGTTGTTGCTGCCGGGGCCGTCCGTCCCTAGGGCGACATTAATGCCCATGCGCTGCATGGCGGGAACTCGGGCTACACCGGAAGCTAAATACATGTTGGACACCGGACAATGGATGACGGAAGCGCCCTTGTCCCGGATCAGCTCCAGCTCGCCGTCATCGAGCCATACCCCGTGCACGACCTGGGTTTGGCTGCCGAGAAGTCCGACTTCGTTCAGCAGCTCCAGATTGCGCAATCCGTACCGGGCCATCGTGTTCTCGATCTGCTCGCTCGTTTCCGCTACGTGCACGTGGGTAATGAGCTTGCGGTCCCGGCTGAACACCGCCGCCCGCTCCAAATAGCCACGGGAGCAGCCATAGAGATTGAGCGGGCCTAGCGCAATGCTGATTCTGCCGGAAGCGGCTCCTTCCCATTCGTCCAGCAAGCGGTCCGTGCCGCCGAATATTTGCTCCTCGGTCTCCCGCAGCCGAACCTCACCGGACATATCGGAGCCGCCTCTGGCCAGATGCCCGCGAATGCCGGAGTCCGCCATCGCCCGCAGCACGCCGGCATCATTTTCCGGAAACGTATGAATGTAGTGATGATCCATGATGTAGGTGGCGCCTGACTTCAGATTCTCTATACAGCCGATTAATGCGGCCAAATAAAAATCCTCCGGCTCCATCGCCAGACTCATCGGCCAGATGATCTCTTTCAGCCACTGGGCTAGCGGGGAATGGTCGGACACGCCTCTCATGAACGTTTGGAACAGATGGGTATGACCATTGACGATGCCCGGAATGACAACTTTGCCTGCAGCGTCATATCGGTAGTCGGCTTGCGATTTCAAGCGGTCGAGACGGTCGTCCGGAGACCAGGCTCCCACCTCGACAATCACATCGTGTTCGATATACACATAGCCCTTCTGAAAAATTTGATTAGCCGCATTCATCGTCAAAATCGTGCCATTGTAAATCAGTTTGGCGCTCATCCGTTTACCACCGTCTTTCCATATGTTATTTTTTATTACATTGTTCAAAAATTTATTCTTATGTGTTATGTTAATTAACATGATTATAGAAGCGACAATCCATCGCCGTCAAACCGGTTTGTAAATGAAAACAATACAAGTCGTAACGTTTATGGCACTTTTACAGAATAATTGATTAACAGTTTCGAGAATTCTTACCAACCGCCGCTCAAATTTCATTGTTTTCACGGTTTTGTAACCAAGTGTATATATTTTCTATGTAAGGAGTTGTTACATCGTGGACCTACCTCACCTCGATCAAGTCGATCAGGAAATCATTAAACTGCTGCATGAAAACGGCCGGCTCTCCTATGCCAAAATCGGTAAAATGCTCAATCTCTCACGCGTTGCCATTCAGAAAAGAGTCGAGAATCTCATCGACAACGAGGTCATCGAGAACTTCACGATTCGTCTGAATGCGACGAAGCTGGGCAAAGTGGTCAGCGCCTTTTTCGAAGTCGAGGTGGAGCCGCGCTTTGCCGAAGAGGTAGGGAACGCGCTTGCGGAGGACGCCAACGTCATCTCGATTTATCAGATGACCGGAACCAGCTCCCTGCACATGCATGCTCTGCTGAAGGACGATGCGGCGCTGGAGGATTTTCTGTACCGGCATATTTACAAGCTGAACGGGGTCGTTCGCGTGAATACGCAGGTTGTGATCAAGCGCTTCAAGCAGGGGACGGGGTTGGAGTTGTAGCTTGCACCAGAGCATAAAAAAAGCCGCCAGGCTCTCCTGGCGGCTTCCAACTATAAGTTCAAACGATACATTGCCTTATTTTCCAATCCGCGAATCATCGACGTCCAAGCATCCGTCTCCGGCGTTACCTGCAACACATCCTCAACCATCTGCACTTCGCATCCATCGAGTCGATATAAGCAGGGCGACGGCCTCCGGAATCTGCGGCGGCACCGGGCTCCCCCACTCCGGCAAGTTGTGATGGGACAGCATGATGTGCTGCAGTCCGATCACCACGTCGGACTGCAGATCCAGCCCATGGTGCAGAGCCGCTTCCGTGATCCAGTTCGACGCCATCGAGATATGGCCAAGCAGCTTGCCCTGCACGCTGTATTCCGCGACGATGCCCAACTGGGCGATCATCTCTTCCGGCTTAGCGATATCGTGCAGAATGATGCCCGCTTTAATCAGATTCGGATCAGGAACGAACGCTGCTTGCAAATGAACTCGCCGATTTCCAGCATGCGCACAATGTGATACTCAAGACCTGCGAAATACGCATGATGATGCGTTTTGGCGGCCGGATAATGGCTCAGCTTCTCCCCTGCCTTGTTCATACAGAAAGAGACGATCGATTTCACCGCCTCATTCGTAATGCTTGCCATAACGCCATTTATCGTATGAATGAGATCCATCGGACTAACCGGTGCCGCACGGATGAACTCCGTCATCTGGACGCCGTCCTCCGGCAGCACCTTACGGATTCTCACGACTTTGACCTGCAGTTTAGGCTGCCGTGGTATCTCTATTCAGCTATCGTTCCCCGTCCCTCGGTTTTAAGGGTTTATCTCACATATACTCACTCATTCGCAGGACTTCATCACCTTTGATCTGATCAATCTTAGGGTAGAGCACAGTTGAACCCGGTTGAGGTGGCGGGCTGGGCATGCGGAAATAGAGGACTATCAGGAAATATTCCCCAATTATCTTCTACTGCACGCATACTCCACTAATCCCTTGGCGTTCACCCTCCCATGACTCTACGGGTCACTACCCTTACAATCCTTCGCTATACTTGTCCAAGGTGTGGAGACCGATCGCGTTTAGCGGATGGGTCTTAGCCCTTAAGGGGAACGAATTCGGTCCTCCGTGCTTCCTTTGTGAAATCCCGGGAATGTCGGAATTGTATTGTCCGGTATACGTAATTATGCTCCAAACCTGCACAATGAGTTGAAAGAAAAAGGTGTATTTGTCGGTCATCTCTCCATCGGAACCATGACTCAACCCGGAACTCCTGGAGACCCAGAGCTCATTGCAGATACTTGGTATAACCTATACGAGAAAAAAGATCACTTTGAAGAAATATTCCCTCAAGGTTTTGACCCGTCTAAACTCCCTATTTAATTGCAAAGAAGAGAGATAAAATGGTACCCATACACTGGACACTTAGAAAAAAGTGTTTGGTGTATGGGTATCTTTTTGCAAACCATATAATAGCTCTGAATTAAACATAATTCATTAACGTAATCTGACCGTTAGCGTAGTGACGTCAGTCAACGATAATACACGATTGGATCCATTACCGCACTAAGATCAGTGTGCGAACGTCGTGCAAATAAGTTAGTAATAACTTTTATCCGGTTACTTAAAGGTGAATGAAGTTTAATCAAATCGCCATAAAAAACGGCGCCTGCCTTAGGCAAGCGCCGTTCAACTTACTCATCACCGATAGGCTCACATTGGACCTCTGTAAACAAATTCAGCGGAAACAACGTGGACACACTGCCGCGTGACTGTATTAACTCTACGAAGTTGCGACCGACTTGCACAAGCTGCCCTCCGATTTCGCCCAGATCCTCAGCCCTCGCATTCACATTGAACGGCAGGAGTGGCCTCCCCCGCACCGGCAGCAAGATATAGAATGATGTTGCAAACGGCACCCGCAAGGACCCCACTGTGAAACCACTCGCTGAGTTGTTTGATAACACTCCTGTTGTCCGGATTAAACCGGGAGTAACGACTGTAACGATCTTGCCGACAAACGGGGCAAGTCGAGCCGCCAGAGTTATCGGTTTTGGGAGTGGGCAGCCGGAAATGTTTCTGCGCATAGCCATCTCATCCTTTCGGTTATTTTTCCTATAAAGGATATGCGGCCGCTCCCCCACCCGATTGGACGTTCTGTTGTTGAATCTGCCTATTACTTCAACAGGCTATCCTCAGTGACAGCTGCCAGATGAGATGAAGCTATCGTGTCCCGTTAGATTCCTGTAGATGGATAAATTTCAGCTTTGTAAAAAAACGAGCGCCTCGGTACGATGGGGTTACGCAAAAGGTTATTCAATGATCCCAGTTTGATGTCGCTATACATTACTTTGTTGGTATTAAGACCACCGATCCATTTCATTATTCGATCATACCATCCTCCCCCGTCACAGACTAGCAAAAGAGAAGCCGCCGGGTAGACGAACTTCTCTTTTGTACTGCTATTCTATTCCTACTACGGGTTTACCAAAACGTCCGGGCGGTACCCTTGGGAGGATTAGCATGCATAGCGGCGAAGGCATGAACGGCGGCATTGGCCACTTCCATGTCTTGCGCCATGGTACCCCCGGCGACGCCGATGCCGCCAACGATCATACCTTCACGGACGAGTGGGATGCCGCCTCCTAAGATGGTGACCCTTCCTTGGTTCGTCGTGTTGACCCCATAGTGTTGACCGCCGGGGAGCGCCGACTGAGCTAAGTTAGCCGTGGGCATTTGCATGGCTACACTCGTCCAGGCCTTCCCCTTGGAGATTTCGATCCCGGCGATCCGGGCATGATCCATCCGGTGGAAGGCGACCAAGTTAGCCCCGGCGTCGACGATTGCAATATCGAAGGCGAGTCCCATTTGACGGGCTTTCTGTTCCGCAACCGCGAGCAGTTGTTTGGCAATTTCCAATGTAAGCAAATCATTCACTCCTTGGGTTTCGATGCTACCCTATTTTATGGGTCATCACCCAAATTGGGAACATGTAACAGCGATAATAAATTAATTCAGTATTCTCAACGAAAAGTGGAAATATCAATAATGATCCGCCGCAGTTAAAGGTACTATTTTACTGTCAAAAACGGATAAAGGGAATAGTTTACTGTCACGTTTGAATGACATTAAACTAATCCCATAATGTTCAAAAACCCCCTGATATATCTACGAATGCAATGATCCCAGTATAATGTCAAACAATTCAATTCTCAATTCACCTCTATAATCTAAAACTATGTTGTCCCATTTATGTTCCAGAGTCTAACAAATCCACCCGTTAATGGGCAAAGTGCTGCCACGCGGCAGCACTTCATTGTTTAACTATCGTGTCCCATTAGTTGAATGTCAATTCCTCAATAAGGGCTTCTAACTTAATAATTGTATATTTCTCTATTTGCTTTAATAACATCTTGAATTGAAACCGCACCTTGAGAAGTTGACAGCTTTTCCATCACCTTATCACGCAGAAATGGAGCTTTTTCTTTATTCGCTTTATTTAATGCTATGGCTAATTCCTCTTTTGTAAGTTCTGTGCAGTACGCAGGGGTTCCTGGCTGTTGTCTCCACGAATCGCTTAAAGAACCACTATCTACGGCGTCGAAGCCTAGATCATTTGCGACACCCATGATTATTTGTTTATGGGACAGGTTATCACCAGCAATCGCTATAGCAATGCGTCCATGAGTTCCTTCGGGAGTTCCATGATGTTCTAACGTATAGGCTAGAAAATTGTTGAAAGCTTTAATGATAGGTCTACCTAAATGATTGGATACCCAAACACTTTCTACCATTCCGTTCTCAATTTCCTCAATTTTACCGCTCAATTGAGGATAATAATTTGAAGTGTCGACAACAACAACTTCCTCCCCAACTTTATCTACAACGTTACGAATGCTTGGCAGTGCGTGGAAAGGGATAGATGTTATAAGAACATCAATATTTTTAATTACATCTTCTACGATCACAGGTGTTCCTGTGAGTTTTTTTCCTTCCAAGCGTTCAATTCCACGAGCATCTGCAATCTTGACATCATGTCCATTCTCAACCAATTTGTTCGCAATATTAGATCCAATTGGTCCTGCACCTATAATTCCAAATCTCATTTTCATTCCTCCTATTTCCATTAAAATTGACCCGATTGAGTAATTTGTATACATGCACTACTATATATACGTTACTCAGTTTTTTGAAGAGGGCAATAAATAATGACATAGTACTTATTTTTGTACCTAACAGCAGAATGAGGTGGTAACGAGTGTCTAGAATAAACAAAGATGGATTTAATGAAGAATGTAAGAAGGATCACAGAGAAATATATGGCATTGCCTATACCCAAAACCTGCTTTCAGGACGTTGGAAGTATCTGATTCTTTGGTTTTTAAAGTTTAAACCGCATCGATACAATGAAATCAAGACTCTTTTATGGGGAATTTCGCAAGGGTCTCTAACAAAACAACTTCGAGAATTAGAAGCGGATGGCTTAATTAATCGCAAAGTTTATCCCGAGGTGCCACCGCGTGTTGAGTATTCATTAACATCAAAAGGGGAGCAATTGATTCCAATTATTGATCTAATGGAGGAATTCGGAAAGAAGTTTGGAGATAAATTAGATTAATCATAATGGGTATTTTTAAATTAATCTGCCCTTTAGCTTAATGACAGAAGGAGCAGTTGCCGCGGCGGCAAACTGCTCCTGGATCGCTGAACTATCGTTCCCAGTTAGCTTAACTGGCTACCCGCATGAAAGCAACTGTTCCTAAACAAACGCTCAGGCATCCAAATGCCGGAGGAATTCGAGTACACGCTGCAACAGCAGCGTTGTCGCGTCAATGTCAAATGACGGCAAACTGCTATCTGCGAACAAGTGTTGATTTCCCGGGTACAAAAAGAGTTCGGCGTGATCGACCGTCGTCACGAGCTCGCGTGCCGCCTCAATGTCGCCCTCATCAACGAAATTGGGATCTGCGTCCATGCCGTGAATCTGCACTGGCAGTTCCGCCGGCCAGGGAGATCCGAACATCGAGGTCGGAACGCAAGAGTAAAACAACAATGCACCACGAGCGCCTTCACGAGTCTGAGCGAGCTTCTGGGCCGCAACCACACCGAGCGAAAACCCCGCGTAGACGATCTCACGTGGAAACTCACTAGCCACACGTATACCTCGCTCGGTTATCTCTTCGAAGCCGATCTCCTTGACATAGGCCATGCCATCCTCGATAGTGGTAAACAAATGACCGCTGAAAAGGTCAGGAACATGAACAGTGTGACCCGCCCCTCTGAGCTTGTCGGCGAAAGCTTTAATACCCTTTGTCAGTCCCAATGCGTGGTGCAATAAAAGAATCTCTGCCATTTCTCTTCTCCTTCTAAGACCCAAAAATGATGGAAATTTTACTCATCATAGATATCGCTTTCTTACTGTCGTTATCCTGCCCGCTAGCTTAAAGACAGAAGGAGCAGTTGCGCAGGCAGCATTCTGCTCTAGATCGTTGAACTAACGTGTCCCGTTAGTTTAGTCTTCGAGTTTTTTTATATAATTCTTTTGATCCTTTGTAAACATATAGCCTCGTCTCTCATAGAACCTGTGAGCATGAATTCGACTTGGGTGGGATAACAGTTTTATTCCAGAATATCCACTGTCCTTCCCCCACTGTTCCAGGCGATCAATCAAGATACTGCCTATACCCTGATTCCTGTAACTTTCTTTAACAACAAAACCCAGAACGTTTAATAAAGAGTCGGAAAAAAGTAACTCATACGGGCTTCCATGAATATATCCTATTACCTCAGTGTCTTGTTCGTAAACAAAGATGATATCTTTAGTTTTCTTTGTAATGATTTCAATCTTCGCTCTTACTCTCTCTTCCGTAAATACACGTAGATTCGGGTTAAAGTCTTGATTTAGCAAATAAATATCATGATAATCAGTTTCTCGAATTTCCCTGACATTGTTTTCTTTCACGTTTAAACGCCTCAATTCTTTGAATCATTACAATATCTAAAATAAAATTTACAGGTGATTGTATATCTTGGCCATGGCAAGTCACTTTGTATGAACTTAACTCTAATTACTCCAACGGGTAACAGCAGCCAATCGTTGCCGGTGCCTGTGATTCCCATAATTGAACTATCGTTCTCCGTTAGCGCAATCATTCGTTCAGCTATGTATTTGAACAAAAGAAATTACTCATCATCGCTTTTACTTCATCTGGATTTCTTAGCTCTATGAGATTACCGTCTTCATCAAAAGTATAATGACCCTTAAATGCTTCTGGCATCTCATTATTCTGTTTCTCCTCTTGTTTAAGAGCTTATTCAAAACAAGAATATCCGTAATTTTTTATTAAATACGGGAGTCCACAGGAAGAACGGATAAATTCATATTCTTGATAGTTGTAAGGTGTATTCTCTGGTCGTTTCATTAACAGCTTCAAGAAGTGTTCCATGATTTGCTCAACTTCAGTTTCTGTTGCGTAATTCGCTAAGCCACGAACTGCTTTCAACTTCATATCCAAGTATCGTTCTTTTTTATATGCCTCCAAAAAAATTGCTTTAGTCCAATCTCATTAAGCATTAAAACTCCAAGTATTTTATTTCGTAAGGTAATGTCCATTAATTTAAAATAATTATCTTTTAAAACTTGAACATCATTGGCCTTTATAAAATGATAATCCAAATTATTTATTGCTTCTCTACATTGTGAATTTCTTTCGGAAAAAATAGCTATCTTCAGATGCTCAATGGCTGCCTCATGACGGGTTTGTTTCACAAACAATCCTCCATTTTCACTTAGAACGGTCCAATTCATTTTAACTTAATTTGAGGATTACTGCTCGTTAGGTGAACGAAAGGCTGCCATTTGCGCCGGCATCCTCATAATGTATGGGTTATTGGGTTATCGTTCTCCGTTAGCCAAGTTATCAAAGAAAAGAAGCCACTTTTGACAAGAGTGGCTTCGCCGCGTGTATAATCTTTGACCTGTCTTAGGATTACTTTTTTAAGTAAAAGGACGCCGAATAACTTTAATAATGCGTGCCCCTTTACTTATTAGTTTCTGTGCCTGAGCCACGTTGATTCTTACAAGCACCGCTTCATCGGTAGAATTTTCAATATCAAATACAGAAAATATTTGCCCATTCGCAAATAAAACACCCTTCAGCTCAACTTCTTTACCTCGAGTCGGTCTCGGAGTAGTATTTTGAATTTTACAGCGCATTACACCAGCACGTATGAGACGGCGCGCTTGTTGTGCAGTCGATCTAATAGCAAATAACGGGTCAATCTCAACACCTGGTACTTTAGCTTCAATTTCTGCTATTAAAAAAAATTGATTTCCTATTTTAGCGAGACAATTGGAACCAATGAAAACTGGATTTGCCATCTTTCATCACCCCCTCAACACAAGGTATGGGGGATAAGAACAATTAGAAACGGACAATCGTGTAGAAATGATTGATTGGATTCTGCCATCGTACTTAAGGTAAAGCATCTTCTATATTATTCATTCTCTCTAATTTGAACTATTAGCTGAGAAAACGGCAACCGATTATGAACAGCCCCCCGTCAAGTAGACAGTACAAATAATAAAAACAGTTAGGCGGCCCTGTTCCTGAATTCCATCGAACTAAGGCCGTTTAATTTTGCTTGTAGCGCTCAATTTCGTACTCCATCTGCTTCATCTTGAGTTTCTGTTGCTCAGCCTCCGTTAACTCTTCAGGGGCTTTCTTTCTGCCCCGGCCATCCTTTAACGCATCCTGGCCACCATCGGCAAACTTCTTTACCCATTGATACACTTGTTGGTAGGAGACTTGGAATTGTCCCGCTGTTTTTTGATAGTCATGCTGATTGGTCAGGCAATACTGAACAATCTCTATCCGTTCCGCCACGTTGTAGTACGACCCTTTGTCATAGCTTTTGCTTCCCCTTTATAGGCTTTTAAGCTGCTATGACCATTATACTTCTTAATCTAGTCGGAAAGTTGTCTCGTACTAGCTATCTTGTATTTCTCAATGATCTGGTACTGAGATAATTCTCCTTCAAGATAATCCTTCACCGCTTGGAGTTTTAAGTTCAGCGCTGTAACTTTGGTTATGTGTACGGCTCTTCAGACCTTCAGATCCATACAGCTTGTAGCGGCGCTGCCATTTCATCAAAGTTGTTTTGTTAATCTCATATTTCTTAGCAGCAGCTAGAGAGCCAATCTCTCCCCTTGACACTTCCTCAAGTATATTGAGTTTCTCTAGCGCGTTATATTTTCCTCTAGCCATGAAAAAGCTCCCCTTACAACAAACAGGTTTTATTTTTTCACCTGTCTACCGTAAGGGGAGCATATCATTATCTAGCTGGCTGCCGTCATGTCTTGATTGATATAGTTCTCCGCCTGCATATGCAACAACGCAAATTGCAAATATTTTCGTAAACAATGGTACTCGTGGGTCACGATATGCCAAAAGTCACAAAAATAAAAAAAGCCAAGGTATGCATCCCCTGACCTGATTCCATGCTTTTTTAAAGCCAGGGCGTCTGTTCCACGACTCCCGTTAAGCATAACACTTTATTCAGGATTTACTACTGGGAAATCAAGGAATTCCTGTGACTTAGCGTAATGACGTTCCAGGCATTCTTACTATCTGTCTATGCTTAACTCCCATGTATGAATACGTTATTTTCACACTTTCGGGGTTATTTATCGATTCATTCATAATTTTTGCGAGATATTCAATATTTACACCCTGGCTGTTGGTAGACCAATCACCATTACTCATATAATATCTGTGACTGGGTATTAATTGGGGTATGAATGGTTCTCCGTCAATTGTGAGATTGTTTAACGTGATGCCTACAAAGCCCTGTAATTCGATATTTAAGAGTTTTATTTTTTTATCACTTACGTTGACTAGCCTAAATCCATACTTTTGTTCGGTACTAACTAACTCAGTAGCTGCCGATTCCCTCATTTCATGTGAGGAATCAATGGTAAACGCATCTTTGGCTTGAGTGAAGATGTAATAGAACGATATCCCCATAATGGTCGCTAATAAAAGAATTATTATAATAATTTTTTTCAATTAAGATGTCCTCCAGTGCTTGTTATTCACCATTTATAATACCGCATATTGGAATTATTCTGCCCTTTACTTCAACAAAAGCTGCAGCAGATCCTCAGATCCGGCTGCAGCTTTATTAATTGAACTAAAGTTCCCCGTCGTTTAATGAAAAAAAGAGCATCGCCGCGGCGGCCTAAGCCTACTCCCTGTTCCTAAAGGCGAAGATACACTGGCGACAGTGCTTCCCTTCTGCTTGTTGTTTAATGGCGCATTCCTTCTCTTCGCTAAGCGACGAGACTGATTAAATTGTTATCGGGGTCCTTTATGATCGCATATCGCTCTCCCCACGGTGTATCTCGCGGCTCGAGGAAGCCGTCATACCCAAGCGTCGTCAACTGACGGTACACGTCGTCCAGCGCTTCGTTGCTGGAGAACTGAAAGGCGAGCTCTGTCCGGTAGCCGACAGGATCTTCCCAGCCTTCAAAAACACGCTTTACCGATTCCACCATATCGAATGCAAACACAATTCCTTCTTGCTCCACGTCTACGTGATGCGCTTCGTCGGCGCCGTCTGGAATAGTCAGTCCCAACACGCGATAAAAATCCAACGCCCTCTTCATCTCTTCTACATAAATCGCGACTCGTTTCAACTTTACCTTCATGCTCTGCTGCTCCCCTCGCCTTGCTTGATTTTCACTCCCATTATAGTAATTGTCCCTCATTGCAAAATAGTAAAAAACGGACTTCCTCACTCCTGCTTGGTCAGCCGTTTGAGTGGAAGTCCGTAATATCGCTTAAAAACGCCAGCGAAGTGCGACTGATCGTAGTACCCGTGTTGAAGCGCCAAATCCGTCATGTTGAAATAGTCTCCGTTGTACAATTCCTCCAGCACGCTTTGAAAGCGGACGATGCCGAGCATCTCCTTCGGGCTGAGGCCAAGCTCCAGTTCAAAGACCCTTCGCAGATGCCTCTCACTGAAGTTCACTTTATCCGCCAAATCCGTTACGGAAAGATTACCTTTGACCTCGTATATATACTGCATGCTCTGGTAGATCAAAGTGGGAGCAGGTGCCTCGTTCGCAGCCAGTATTCGGCCCAATTGCTGCTCTACGACCTCGATCCTGTCTGGTAACGATTGGGCAGTCAGTAGCTTTTCGACCCAATCCAGAGCCTCTTGTCCCCAGAGATCCTCCAAAAACACACGATTTGCCGTTAATGTCGATATAGGAGACTTCAGGATCGTGCGGGCCGACTCCGAATACAGCCGGATGCCCCATACCGAGCGTGCTTTAGCAAATTGCAAAACTTCGACTTGTGTCGTTAGCCCTACGACATAAGCAGCCTGCCTGCTTGATGAAGCCAACAGGTCCACTATAATATCGACGCAGCCATCGGGAATGACTCGATGTCCCGGATTTCCCGGTACCGGCAGGAAATCCACTGTCCAATAGGCTGCTACATGCGACGCCAGGCGACGGCTCGGCGCAAACTCCCGGAAGTTGTGCGAGAGGATATGCAACTGCGGCTGCAATTGGGGAGCATGCAAGGGTCGGTAAGGATGGGTCATCTGCGCTTCTTCCCCCTATTACGTAAAAATTTTGACACCTTGGCGGCTTTCAAGGCTAACTTGGCTCGCCGAGGACTGTATTCCACCTCATGAATGTATTGTAACAAATAACTGATAAGCAGACATATGTCCTTTTCAATTCAATAATGCAGTGTCGAAGTTTATCTTTTCCGGAAAAGGAGAATGAGATTATGAATGTTTATATAGGAAAGACAGCTTTGATCAACAGTGCTTCTACTAGTAACGGTTTGGTTAACTTTAAGTATCGAATGTTCCATCCTAAATCGATTAAGCGCCACAATTCATCATTTTCATTATTGTAACTAGCCTGCCCTTTAGCTCAAAAAAGGAACAGCTGCCGGCCGCGACAATCTGCTCCCTTATTTTGAACTAACGTTTCCGTTAGCCGAGTTAGCCATTTGATCCGATTTGGAATATGGAAGCCAGACTTCGCTATGCCTACTCACTTTGGCAGACTCATTCAATTAATACCGGTGCTTGGCCAGCAATGTGTCGACGTTACGCAACAAGTGATTGTATTAAAATTACGCTTGCCTTAAAGTGTACTTTAAGTCTTCTTAAGCTTATTGCTTGATGGTTAAGCCATAATCTGGTTGGCCACGGTCAGGTCCATATTTAGCTGTAAAATCCCTCTGACCTCGTCGCTTCGGCAATCGTATAGCTATGCCGAAGCGCTACAGACGATTGACAAACAGCCAAATCAAATTTTTACTTTACACCGCAGTCAATAGGTGGTAATATCATTTCTATAATTCCATAAATATAGAAATGATTGCGGAAAGGAGAATTTAATGGCTGATGTCGATCACGATCTGGTGCAAGCTGTCAAAGTATACAAGGCTCTAGGTGAGCCTACACGACTAAAAATTGCCTTAATGCTAATAAAGCAAAAGAATCAATGCGTTACCGCGATCGGTGAACAGCTTGGACACGTAGCCGGTTCAACGTTATCCCATCATCTCAAGCAGCTGACGGAATCGGGTTTAATCCAGTCGCAAAAGAACGGTTCGTTTATTCACTACAGCGTTGATCAAGAAGTGGCAATGAAGTTTGCGCCATATTTACTGGCGTAAATTTTTTGAGCATCGATTCTATATATTTAGAATTATAGAAAAGATAAGGGGGAAACCATTTTGGAAAATCGCGTGCCATTGGAACTTGGAATCTCTACATTTCTTCACACGAACCCCAAAGGAGGGGGCGTTCTGCCAGGCGAACGACTGCGACAAGCGATGGAAGAAATTCAGCTGGCTGATCAGGCCGGTCTTGATGTCTATGCGATCGGTGAACATCATCGCATGGACTACACAAGCTCATCGCCGGCAATCATTTTGGCCTCGGCTGCAGCTACTACAAACCATATTCGGTTGTCCAGTGCCGTTACGGTATTGTCTTCGTCGGATCCAGTCCGTGTTTATCAGGATTTCGCCACCCTGGATAACTTAACAAATGGGCGGGCCGAGATCATGGCCGGACGCGGTTCTTTTGTCGAATCTTTTCCGCTCTTCGGATATAACCTGCAAAATTATGAGGAATTATTCGATGAGAAATTGGAGCTTTTACTCAAAATACGATCTTCAGAGAACGTAACATGGAGTGGCAAGCACCGTGCACCGCTGCACAATATGGGCGTATACCCGCGAGCGCAACAATTCCCGCTTCCTGTATGGATTGCTACTGGCGGCAGTCCGGGGTCGGCCATTCGTGCCGGTCAGCTTGGTCTTCCTGTCATTTTCTCCATTATAGGCGGCTTGCCGGAGCGTTTCGCTCCCTTAGTGCAGTTATATCTTAAAGCAGCCCAACAAGCAGGGCACGATCCTAATCAATTGCAAATCGCCTGTCATTCGCATGGTTTTATTGCCAACTCGTTTGCAGCAGCCAGAGAAAAGTATTATCCCATTATGGCCGAACAAATGAATCAAATTGGAAGGGAACGCGGTTGGGCGACTTATACACGAAGTGTATATGAGGAAGCACTGAGCCCTCGCGGCGCTCTTTATGTTGGAGATTCAGAATATGTAGCAGAAAAGATCGTGCGTGTAACCAAACAACTGGGCTTGACTCGTTTTCTTTTGTACGTTGACTTTAGTACGCTTCCGCATCGTGATTTGTTAAGAACGATCGAACGATTTGGAACGGATGTCGCCCCCCTTGTTCGCAAGGAGCTAGCTAGGCATTAAAGAAAGTAAGATGTTAAGAAATTGCAATCCTTCATCGTTATCATTTCTGTATATTTAGATATATAGAATTATAAAGGAGAATAATCAAATGATTAAATCGTGGAAAGTTTATATTTTAGCGATTATAAGTTTTTTAGTGGGAACTTCGGAATTTGTAATTGCCGGGATATTGGATCTGGTTTCCAAAGATGTAGGAGTAACCATTGCTGCTGCCGGCCAACTCATTTCGGTTTATTCCATATCTTACGCGGTGGGTACTCCGATTCTTATTGCGGCTACCTCTAAACTAAGCCGGAGAACACTTATGCTGGCTGCTCTGGCGCTCTTTTTTATAGGGAATTTAATTACGGTGGTCTCGACGGGCTATCCGATGCTTGTTGGTGCGAGAGTGATCTTAGCTCTTAGTACAGGTGTCTTTACCGTGGTTGCCTTAACTGTTTCTGCTCAAATTGCCGGACCTGGAAAACAAGGCACCGCCATAGCAACTATCATGATGGGATTTAATCTATCGCTTATTTTAGGCGTTCCTGTGGGAAGAGTCATTGCCAGCACCTACGACTGGAAAATGATTTTTTATGGAATCGGCCTTCTTAGTTTTATCGCGATGCTGGTCATTTTAATGGCGTTGCCAAAGTCGCAAGGAGAGGCAAATGTGCCTCTTAAAGAACAACTCGCCCTGTTGAAAAGGCCGCAGCTATTATTAACCTTGTCGATTAGCTTCTTTTGGATGGTCGGTTATACGATCATTTACACGTTTATTACACCATTTCTGATGAACATTACGGGTATGAGCAATGGGATGGTGAGCATCGCGCTATTTTCATTCGGTATAGCAAGTTTGCTGGGCGCCCAGGCTGGAGGTTATGGTGCGGATAAATTAGGTATTCCGCGTACGCTGAATGGAAGCTTAATGATCCACGCTGCTATTTTGATCCTTATGTCCCTCTTTGCCCATACATCAATAGCTGTCTTTCCGTTGCTGCTGTTATGGTCGTTTTTTGCTTGGTCTACGGGTCCCATTCAACAAGTTTATATGATTAGCTTGGCACCAAGCGCAGCGGGAATCCTTCTTAGCTTGAATACATCCTTCATCCAGTTGGGAATTGCTGTCGGAGCTGCCATTGGCGGTATTGTGGTGGAAAGCTTCTCCTTACAGTCAATCGGCGTGGCTGGCGCAATTGGTGTTGCAATCGCACTCCTTCCGGCTATATTATCGTTCTCGATTCGAAGTCAGTCTGCGAATGGCATACAATCCGTCACAAGCAAAGAATGAAACTATGGCGTACAATTACACGAACAAGCAACGGTATGCTACTGCTTGTTCATGTTTTCTATTTCCATTTCCACTTCCTCCATCCAATGGACGCTTTGTTGAGGAAACGACTTCCCGTCTGTTGCGAAAACCAAATTGCATAGCTTTATAGCGGTTCGCTTGAGCGTATTGAATTGAGAGCCGAATGTCACTTATAACCGCAACCAGACAGACCGGTTATACAAGAGTACGAATAACATCGACCCTAGCCCTATGTTCTGCTCCGATCTCAAAATGAACCTGAACTTCGCCCTACTTATGATACGGTTCAGCGCGATTAATCTTAAACAATCCTGCCCTTTAGCTTAATACCATCAACACTTATTGTTAATCAAATACCTTATTATGGAATTTCTATGGTAATCTTAAATTTGGTATTGGAAAAATTCCATGAATCAGGTGATCTGCTATGATTTATTTTATTTTGGGGCTCATTTTTATTATCTTGGTAATAGTAAATTTAAAATACGAGATGCAAAAATCAACACACGTTACAATTACAATGATTACATTATTAATAATTGTTATCTTATCTAGTTCTTATGTATTTTACAAAAAACATAATTTATCTTTTTGGGACTACTGGGACTACAAGAAACAAGCAATGAATTATTCAAAGCATTATGACCCTGATCATACATATGTATTTAGTAATCTCGAAAATCAAGGGTGTGAGTGGATGGTAGGTTGCTCTGTTATAGTTAAGTTAGATTCTACCTCTAGTTCGGATCAGCTAAAAATATTATTTAATAAAGGTAGACTTGTTCCAATAGCACGTCCAAGAGAAGAACTCAATTAATCTGCCCGTTAACGGGGCGAAGGGCTGCCACGCGGCTGCCCTTTAGTGTTTAACTATCGTCTCCCGTTAGCTTAATCAACCAATCACTATAGATGTCTTAACTTTTCCGGATTTGCGACAGTATAAATCGCTTCGATCTTATGATCTCGATAAGCAAAAGAATAAACATATTGAATCCCTTCATCCAAACGAATACGGATTCCGGGGAGCCCATTCACCATGAGGAACGAGTACGCAAATTTACCCGCATGCATGTTGATCACATGTTGATGAAGCTTCATCACTTGCTCAAACCCGACAACAGGCACTTGTGCCGCGCTTACTTTGCCTCCGCCGTCCGAGTAGAGAACAACATTCTCACTAACCAGTTCAAGAAGCTTCGTCGTATTTCCTTGCAACAGCGAATTCACAAACTCTTTTATCCTATCCTCCGCAATGGAAACCGACGGTTGTTGGTCCGGGTCGAAATGGATGCTTTTTTTGGCGCGGTGGAAAATTTGCCGGCAATTCGCACTGCTTTTCCCGACGATATCGGCAATCTCTTCAAACGAATAATGAAAAATCTCCCGAAGAAGAAAAACCGCCCTTTCCGTTGCACTCAATTGCTGCAGAAGCAGAAGATAAGCCGTGGAAATCGATTCCGACCGCAAATATCTATAAGATGGATCGTTGTCCGAAGCCCCTTTTTCGATCAGGGGCTCCGGAAGCCATGGACCGACGTACATTTCCCGTTTTTTGGCTGACGAGCGTAGAAGATCAAGACAACGATTCGTTACGATTTTGTATAGAAATGCCCTTTCGTTACGGATTGTCCCGGCGTCGTATATCCCGTCATAACTCAAAAAAGCATCTTGTACGATATCTTCCGCATCCATGACGCTGCCGAGCATTCGATAGGCTAACGAAAATAGCTCCGTTTTATGACGTTTATATAATTCCTCTGTGCTCATTAAAGGAATTCCTCTCCTTACTCTCAAGTGAGAGCATCTGTTGTATGGCTCTTTTGGCGCTTGCCGTTGCAGCATCAACCAATACTTCACCGTGCGATGCCCATTCTCCTGCAACATATAATCCTTGTACTTCCGGGACAGCGGGTCCGGGATTCTCACGTCGTTTCATATGCATAAAATCGTGACAAACCGTCATTTTAGGAAGGTATTGCTTGACAATCAATTCTTCCCGCCATCCCGGCTGCATCAAATCCAGCACACCCTCCAGTTCTTGCAAATCTTTATCCGGGTCCGGTTCTTTCCCTTGATACTTAATGAGCGATATGACTTGCGCACTATCGTCGCTTAGGTAAGCCGCACGCGAATAATTGCTAAGAAGTATGGTTTGATCTATCCCGTAAGCAAATTGTTGCTTAGGCTTGGGAAGTCGTTTCAAGGCCACATCCAGGCAAGCCGCTGTGACCTCAATCGCTTGTTCTTTCCATGTATGAATGGCGGTTTTTTCTGCAAAGGGCACCAACTCATTGGCAATAGTAGGCGATGTGGCAAGGATAACATGGTGCGTATCGATTTTCGTCCCGTCTTCAAAGAGAACCTGCCGCACGATCCCACCGCGGGTATCGATGGACGAGACTTTGGTGTTTATTAATAACTGAACTCCAAGGTCGGATGCCTTTTTCCGCATTTCCTCGATCAATTCGCCCCAGCCACGATCCAGGTACAACGCGCCTTTAAGGGCATTCTGCAGCTGTTTCAATACAGGACCCGCGGCTGGCAAATCCGGCCCGACCACATAACTGGCGGCACGAAGTAACGAATAAAAGATATTGCGTACCATGGGATCTCGCAAATTCCCTTCTACCCATTCACGGATACTGATCCGGTCAAATTGACGAGTATCCGCTTTTTTAACTTTCATAAGACAGGAAGCAAACTCCATCTTTCCTTTCCAGGACAACAACGGGGTCGTAAACAAGGATTTCAAATCCGAAGGCAAGGTGTTCAATTTCCCTTTCCAAACGCCATAAGCGAACGATGAAGGCCGCTTTCCTTGCAACGCCAGTCCCAATTCCTGGAAAGTGTCGTACGCATCTCCCTTATACAAGGAATGCGCACCTAAATTGAAGTAAGCTCCTTTTTTCTTATTGGAGATGGCTCGGCCGCCTAAGCGATTCTGTTTTTCAATGAGCACCGTTTGTTTCCCGGCTATGGCTGCGTAAATTGCTGCGGTTAAACCCGCAATCCCTCCACCAACCACGACCACATCAACCTTTTGCATCGCTCATCATCCCTTTCAAATTTTACCTGTATGACGGGCAAGGGATGTAAAGTGTGACAGAAAAGCAAAAAGAAAATGAATGCCACGGTCTTTGATTAAGTACTATTTGCGGCGCGCAGAATAGACTAAGCTTTGCATCATCTCCACACATATTCTGTGAATACAATTGTATTGAAGTTATTCATTAATGATAGTAAGGTTTGCATATCCCCGCTAAGGATGTTATTATTTTTATATCGACAAATTTGCAGGTCTATACAAGGAGGTTCTCGCACTTATGTGTCCCCGTACCAAAGAACAAAATGAGCTTATTCGCATGCAGCGCAGTGAACAGATCCTAGACGCCGCCGCGCGCACCTACTTCCGTACAGGCGGGAGCTTTGATATTCGCGATGTCGCCCGCGAGGCTGAGCTCGGTTACGGGACTGTATACCATTACTACCCCAACCGACATTTATTAATAGATGATTTGCTGGGCAGCGGCTTCGAACGATGCGAGCAAGCCTTGGCAGAATGGGCAAACATCTGCGGCGGCAAATCGGATGACAGGCAGCTGTTGACATACTGCAAGACACTGCTCGGACTGTGGCGGTTGGACGCCCGCACATATCTCGTCTACAAGATGGCGTCGGAGCATTTTGCAGGCTTG
Organism: Paenibacillus sp. MAHUQ-63; assembly: GCF_028765165.1. Taxonomy (GTDB): domain Bacteria; phylum Bacillota; class Bacilli; order Paenibacillales; family NBRC-103111; genus Paenibacillus_E. The sequence goes on from NZ_JARADB010000003.1 coordinate 857,193, forward strand.
CCTGAGAAGGATCGGTCCGCCACCAAGAGACGATTCATGGAAAAGCTGTATGTACCGCTCCAATCGATCGCCCAACGCGAAGACGACAGTGTCGACCATATGCTTGCCGTGCTGGTTGGCTGTTGTGGGCTGCACTACTATGCAGGCACTTCCGAGCTGGACGTTGATCGAATTGCCCTGCTCGCAATGCAAGCCATTACAAAGGAGCCCTGATACGAACATGGTCATCTTAAAAAGCAAGCATGAAATCGAAGCCATCCGGAAGGCATGTCAAGTGGTAGCCGAATGCCATCGCACAATTGCCCCGCTCATCCAACCGGGCATCACGACGAACGAGATTGAGCGCATCTTCGAGGATATTATCTTGAAGCACGGCGCCAAGCCTTACACGAAGGGCTATAAGGGATATCCTTATGCGACCTGTGCCTCCGTCAACGATGTGATCGCACATGGCTTTCCTAGCGATAAGCCACTTGAGGAAGGTGATATCGTGACGATCGACACGGTCGCAGAACTCGACGGCTGGCTCGGCGATTCGGCCTGGAGCTATGCGGTCGGGAAGATCTCACCGACGGCCGAGAAGCTAATGCGCGTCACGAAGGAGTGCCTTGACCTCGGCATCGTGCAGGCGCAGCCCGGCAATCGGCTAGGCGACGTAACGAGCGTGATCCAGCGGCATGCCGAATCGAACGGCTTCGGCGTCGTGCGCGACCTTCTCGCGCATGGTATCGGACGGGACCTGCACGAGGATCCGAACTATATGCATGTCGGCAAGCCCGGCAAGGGCCTTCGCATGAAGGAAGGTATGGTTTTCACGATCGAGCCTATGATCACCGAAGGAACCTACTATATGACAATCGATGCAGATGGCTGGACTGCGCGGACGCTGGACCGCAAGCTCGCCGCCCAATACGAGCATACGATCGCTATCACCGCTGAAGGTCCCCAGATCCTGACCGCACAATAATACAAGTAGTAGTCGACCAACGAGATGGTCGACTTGTTTTTATGTATGCGGCATAGCATATTTCTTCATCCTATAAATGCGTTTTACCAATCTCTCATAGAGCACAGAGCTCTTCGGCAAATTGAAAGGACTGACGTCCGGTTAACTATCGTTCTGCGTTAATCATCCTCGATGAAAACATGGACCAGCTGCGCGGCAGACTGCTACCTGTTCTGGTTCAACTATAGTCTCCCGTTTCGGGAATGTCATAATGTTCTTGTCTAAATCGGGAATGACCTCAAGTTCTTGTCATCTAATTTTGACAAAAACTTGAGGTCATTCAATGAAAAAGCCACAGTACATGCAACTTAGGCGCCCCAATTAATGCAATTATGAGAGAGCATCACAATCCTCATTCAAATCCGATTCCACTTCGACTTAACAACCTATACCTATATCCCATATTTTATGCATTGGCTTCTAACATTCTTATAATTTCGTTATTCAATTGTAAAATGATTTACCGCTTGCTCTCTGCCTCCAGCCTTGTAAGTTTCCAAGGCATCCTTCCCGTCAGCCGTAAACGTAATATTAAGGGGCGACTTGAGTTGCACAAAATAGTCCCCCGGGGCAACTTGTTTACCGTCCGCATCCTTCTGGTTCCATGGCTGGAACGTAATTTCCTCAGCCCCCCATTTCCCAGGAATAACACCGGATAATGGTGGAATCTGACCACTCCAAACCAGTTGCTTCCCATCAACGGTTAGACGGTATATCTCTATTTCAGATGTCAATGGGCTTTTTAGGGTGAGTGAAGAATCGCTAAGATTGATTAACATTAGCCGGAGCTTTATTGGTGTACCTAGTTTAAACCCGTTGTCAATCGTATTCTGTCCATCAATATAGATATAAGGGTCAATTGGATAATTATTTACCCGTGTCCCTGGATCAAGCTGATGAAATTCCCATTCACCCTCCAATTGAACAGAGGGAAAGAAGGTCGGTGGCATATATGTTTGAGGATCTACATCTGGATAAATCCAGCCATCCCCAACCCAAGTCGTGTGGATATGATACCATCCGTCCACCTGTTCGAAGGCCGTAATATCTTGCGGAGCAAGCATTCCCAGCATTTTGGTCTCATGGCTAGGATACTTATAGATTCGGGCAGCAGCGGTTAAGGAAATGCTTTTATTGCTTTCTACTTTGTTGATGGGCAATGAGATTCTCGGGTTTACCCATTGGGTGCCCAACCAGGTATTGACGTGATACCAGTTATCGGCTCTCTCAAAATAAACCAGCTGCTGTGGAGACAACTCGCCGACGACATTACTGTCGGATTTCGGAAGCGCAAAAATTGGGGTGATCCCGTTCATATCAAGAATCCCTGTATTCGGATGTACATCGTATTTAACCATATGCTTAGGATTAATCCACTTATCGCCTAACCACGATTTAATTTTCAACCAAGGACCCAAGATAGATATGGCATCAACCGTCTGGGGGGAGATCGTCCCCCCATTTCTGTACCCGGACAGCGGATAATCGTATAAGTCTTCATCCCCCGTGAGCGCTATTTCCTTGTTTAACGGTAATTCTTCTCCGGGATAGCCGAGATTAGGCTGGATCCACTCAACCCCCAGCCAGGTATTGATCATAAACCAAGGATTATCTTTCATTATCCACCCGGGTTCTGTTCCGATTACCTGTACCGTTTGTGGAGAAAGCGTTGCGATAGGATCTGAATGAGCATCCGGAGAACGATAGAGCTTTGTATTTTCAAATAGTGTTATTTTTTGGGGTGACGAATCGTGTGAATTAGCATTTGCAGTTCCCCAGCACAACATGGAAGACATAAGAATTGTAGCGGTTAACAAGACAGATACCTTTCTCAGGTCTACACCTCCAATTCGCTTTCCTATTATAGTCGCGGAAGAAAAACACTTTCCACACAACATCTTATACGGATAAAACTGGAAAAAATTCTTTGGGAAATAGTGCATTCGTATGAAATTCGAGACCTTTTTTGATTCCATATAGTCTCCTCAGCATAAAGTTCCCCGTTAGTTTGTAGTAATAAGTTTTCTTTTTTTAATTTCGTTATTATTCATTTCTCCTTGGATAAAACTGGGTTACATTCAAAAACGAACATTCGTTCGTTTTTCTGCAAAAAAAACGTATGCATGACAGACACAGCCTTGTTCGTCCTCTGCCCTTTAGAATAAATTTGGAACTTTTAAATAAATTCCCGAGTGTTTTTATAGAAAGTGTATATCTTTTCAACAATCGAATACGTGCTAGCAAGTCAATACATAAAAATCTTCACTTTTCTAAAAAAAAATTACATTCTGAAATGATTGCGTTTAAGTTAAACTGAACACAGTAATTATCACAACACAGTAATTTTGGTAATTACAAATGACTGAAAGGGGTGTAAACAAAACATGATACGGCGGTAAGAGCGAATCAGCCGTTATCATACATAGGATTTTGAACAATAGTTTAAAGACGGCGGCATCCGGAGACTGATTAGTGCTGCCTTGTCCTGAAGAAAGGTTTTTGCTGTGGAGGATCATTCAATGTATGAACCGCCAAATCTTCACTGAAATTTCATTTCATTATTTGATAAAAATCTATAAATGACTTTAGCATCTCGTGCTCTCGTCGCATTTCCCTTTGGTTCGAAGTACCCCTGTTACTCCCTCCATTAGCTTTGACTGTTTTGCAGCCCGTACGGCATCCTTGGCGTATGCCGAGATTAGATCCTGATCAAGGATTGCACCATTTGCCTGTACAGTTGTAGAACTAATAATCTTTAAAGCCCGTTAAATAATCATCACCATATCTTCGCGACTGATTTGCTCGTTTACACCGATGCTGCCGTCTTGCCTTGCACGTTGCCGAGCTTCTGTGCAGCAATGGAACTTTACGAACTCTGCTCTTGTTACCTCCCAGCCGGAATAAAATGGTCCTCACTTCTACCGTTCACTACTTTCTCCAATTTTCCACCTTCTGCCGTATAGCAAATGACTACCTGATAAGGATTTTCATTAGACGTTTTATAAGGTATTTCTACTATGACACTGATCAAGAACAATTCGATTAAGGGAAACCGTAGAAGTTCCTTCTCAACCCTTACCGTCTTTGATCTATGTTTTGAAAGCGCAAACAGTTTTGTAGTATTCAGCCTAAACTTATTTTATCTAAATACCATGGAGGTTGAAAAAACATGAGAAGAGCTTGGCTGATTGTTACACTTTTAATTATGGTCAGCATGTATTTCTTTACTCCAAGTATTCCAGCAGAAGCTTCAGAGAATGGTCTTGCTAAGACACCACCAATGGGATGGAACACCTGGAACAAATTTGGTTGCAATGTTAGTGAAAGCTTGGTTAAAGAAATGGCTGACGCTATGGTTTCAAGTGGTATGAAGGATGCCGGATATCAATATGTGAATATCGACGATTGTTGGCAAACTTCTAGAGATGCAACAACGGGTAAAATTGTGGTTGACCCCGTACGGTTCCCAAATGGAATGAAAGCTCTTGCTGATTATATCCACTCGAAAGGTTTAAAACTTGGACTGTATACGGATGTTGGTTATAAGACTTGTGCAGGGCGTCCGGGCAGTCGAGGTTACTACGATATAGATGCGCAAACGTATGCTGAATGGGGGGTTGACTATGTCAAAGTGGATTGGTGTTATGTTGATCCAGATGCGAAATTATTAAACTCCGGTCCGAAACCTAATGCGGCAACTTGGTACGGTGAATTCGGGAAAGCACTAAACAATTCCGGAAGAGGAATTGTTTATAGTATTTGCAACTGGGGGGAGCAATCACCATGGGAGTGGGGACCGCAAATCGGTAATTTGTGGCGCACTGGCCAGGATATTGGGGATGCATGGGAAAAAGGGACTAATTGGTATAACGGGATCATTAATGCTTATGATACAGCTGTCACTCATAATACCAGCGCAGGACCTGGCGGCTGGAATGACCCGGATATGCTTGAAATAGGTAATGGTGGTGCGACTACAGAAGAATACCGTTCACAGTTCAGCTTGTGGAGCATGCTAGCGTCGCCACTTATTGCCGGGAATGATCTCAGAAGTATGTCACAAGCCACTAAAGATATTTTAATGAATAAAGAAGTAATTGCTGTAAATCAGGACCCGCTTGGAGTTCAAGCTGCTAAAATTATTGACAATGGAGATACCGAAGTGCTTGTGAAACCACTTGCGAATGGTGACAAAGCAGTCGCATTGTTAAATAGAGGGGCACAAGCAACGAAAATTCGTTTAACAGCTGCCGATATAGGACTTCCCTCTTCAGAAGGATACCTAGTTAGAGACTTATGGTCGCATCAGAGCAAGGGATCTTTTGGAACAATCAGCGCTGATGTACCTTCTCACGGTACTGCAATGTTCAGAATAACGCCGGCAGCATTAGCTGATGTGCCTGCTTCACTGGATATTACACCTGCGGCTTCAAATGCTAATTTAGAGGCGGGTAAAACTGTTAGTTACTCAATTACTATTTACAATAGTGGTGTCAAGAATATTCAAGACGCATCTGTAAGTTTACAAGTTCCTAATGGTTGGACAGTAGCGCCAACATCCGCCAACAGATTTAATAACATTGCAATTGGAGAATCGGTAACGGCTAGCTGGAATATTGCTGCTCCTTCTACTTCAGTAGGGTCACAAGATATTGGTATCACATTGAACTACTTAGACGGGAGTATTACAAGGCAGCAGCAAGAAAGTTTAAAAGTTGTAGTAAATTTTTCTGACGGCAGTGCGTATTTAAGTGACTTAGCATGGGTCTCATCAACAAATGGATGGGGACCGGTAGAGAAGGATATGTCGGTTGGAAACAATGGTACAAATGACGGAAAAAAAATAACCCTTAATGGTGTCCAGTATAACAAAGGCTTGGGTACAAATTCACGAAGTGAAATCACTTACAATTTAAACGGTAAATATGAATCTTTTATTTCTGATGTAGGAATTGATGATGAGGTCAACCAGGGCAGTGTTACGTTTCAGGTTTTTGGAGATGGGGTAAAGCTGTGGGAAAGCGGACTCATGACAGCAACTAGCCCTACTGTAACTGCGAATATAAATATAAAAGGAGCACAGATTCTCAAACTGGTCGTAACCGATGGTGGGGATGGGAACGCATATGATCATGGTGATTGGGCAGGTGCCAGAGTGATTGCAGCGAAAGTACCCACTACTGCACTCTCAGGAGACAGCAGTGTGAACCCTGGAAGCAGCTTTACAGTAGGAGTTAGCCTGAACAACGTAACACAAAGTGTTTATGCCCAGGACATTACCATGTCTTATGATTCCAACGTATTTGATTATGTGAGTGCGGCAAGCGCAAACAACAACATTCAGATCGTGATAGAGGATAAAGCCACTGCCGGGAAAGTTAGACTCATTACCGCCAATACCGGAGGGGGAATATCCGGAGACACTACGCCGGTTCTAAATCTAACCTTCAAAGTAAAAGCTGGTGTTCAGAATACAAACGGAACGATTGCAGCTACTCTGACAAAGCTTGGTGTGGCTCCAGAGGGAACCGTAATTCAGGCGGCACTTGGCAGTAAGAGCATTTCAGTAAGCAGTATTGAAGTGGTTGTAGATAAGACAGCTTTGACATCAGCCATTACGAATGCACAGAGCTTGTATGACGCAGCAGTCGTTGGTACAGCCGCTGGTCAATACTCACAGGCAGCCAAGGATGCATTCGGTGCAGCCCTCACTGCAGCAAAAGCTGTAAAAGACAATCAGAGTGCAACACAGTCCCAGGTTGACAATGCCGTAACAGCACTGAACAGTGCAGTTGATGCCTTCAAAGCAGCAGTTATGAAGTCTGCAGACCTCAACAAGGATGGAAGCATCAATGTAGGCGATCTTGCGATGGTTGCTTACTATTACGGTAAGGATTCCACTAGCACAGACTGGGCGGCAGCCAGGATTGCTGATATGAACAACGATAATAAGATCGATATTAGTGATCTTGCGTATGTTGCATCCAAAATCCAATAAGTTATTGCAGCATTATGTCTCCTAGATGATGTTTGCCAGCTGCCGGAACCAAAACGGACCAAGGATACACTCTATTTAGCTTCAGTGGCGGCCGATATGAAAAGCTAATCTGATATCGGCCGCCTAATAAAGACATAACTGCATTCTGATACGCAACTAAAACGTTTTCTGATATTCCAGATTTGTATATCAGCGTAATAACTCTAATTCTTGAAGAACTTCCTTTACATCACAGTCGGGATTCAAGATATTGATCATCTCTTCCGTAATCGGGAAATCATCGTAAATTTTTGCAACAACATCTAATGATGGTGATAATTCAAAATAACCCATAGCAAACTCTACAAAATCCTCTGGTGTATGGCATATACAGCCCAATAAAAAATCAGAACCATCGCTCTCACCTTGTGAAATCTCAACTTTTCCCTTGTGCCAGTTAGTGTCGTTGTTTTTACGCCAAATACAAAAAGTCACATCGTCTTTTTCAATTGCATCGTCTTCAAGTAAAGATAATAATTCCTTTGGAACGTCATCATAAATCCCTTGCATTACTTTATGTTCATCTTGTGCATATGGACTTAATTCAGATTCATGGTCGAAACCTTTCATTATGGAGCCTTCAGGGGAAAACAACATAATTAGATGATCACCTGCTCCATTATTTATTTTCGCCATACAAACACCCTCATCCCAATCTTGAACAAAGCTATGGTAACGAAGCCATTCATCTTGACAAAGAATAATATTTAATGTTGCTTAGCTTTTTTAAGTTTACCGGATTTGGTAAACGCTCTAACACATTTACTTCCATGAATCCTCATCCTTTCATAATCCTTTATTGAATTATTCTTGAAACTATTCGGCTATCCTCCCGTTAGCCGAAAAAAACGGCAGCCGTTCGTTGGCCGGCAAGCCGCAGTATCGTCATTGAGCTAGAGTATCCAGTTAACTTAGAACGTGCGGATTACCCAACTGTGATCCTCAGCCAATGAGATTTTCCTTCCTTAATCTCGCAAACTCCGTCGTATAATACGCCATGGCGATGGCCGGTAAGGCGATTCCGATCAGCAGTGCCGCCTCCCAGCCCCCCGCTGCGTAAGCCCATCCCCCTGCCGCTGAGCCGATAGCGCCCCCTAAAAAGAAAATAGCCATATATAAACCGTTAAGCCTGCTGCGGAATTCCGCTCCTAAAGAGAAAATCACCCGCTGCCCGAGAACCATGTTGGCGGAAACCCCCATGTCTAGCAAAATCGCCGCAACTACGAGAATGGGAACTGCAAATGCAGAACTTGATGGAACCAGCAAGGGAAGCAGCCCGGAAATGATGACGATCGCTAATGCCCATCCCGTAGCCGGGCGAACCCATCCGCGGTCTGCCATTCGGCCCGCCGCAGGCGCCACAATTGCCCCCGTTACCCCGACTAATGCGAACAGAGCGACCTCCTTCTGGGTGAAATGGAACGGCGGACTTGTCAATACCAATGGAACTGTAGTCCAAAACAAACTGAACGTTCCGAATACACAAGCATGATAAATTGCCCTCCGGCGTAATGCCGGTGTCGCCTTCAGCAGATACAGCATGGAGTGCAGCAGCGCCGGGTAAGTTGTAGCAGTCGAAGGCCTCCTTGCGGGTAGTGACTTTGCCAATACAAGTGCCAGCGCGAAGATCAATGCTGCAGAGATGAAATAGATGGCGCGCCAGCCCATATACTCCGCCACCAAGCTTGAAACGGGACGCGCGAGCATAATCCACAGAAGCAACCCGCTCATGACGTTGCCCACATTGCGACCGCGCACGGCTTCAGGCGAAAGATGAGCCGCATACGGCACAAGAATTTGGGCCGCTACGGAACCTACTCCGATCACGAGTGAAGCGGTGAGGAACAGGATGGCGCTTTTGATTACAGCGGCAATTATCAAAACGGCGGCTGTAAGGAGCAATGATGAAAGGATCAACTTACGATTTTCCAGGATGTCTCCCAACGGTACGATAAATAACAAGCCGATCCCGTAGCCGAATTGAGTCAACGTAACGATGAGTGCGGCATTCCCGGAGGAGAGCCCGATGGTCGAACCGATCGAGCCTATCAATGGTTGAGCATAATAAAGATTTGCCGCTATAATGCCGCAAGCGGCTGCCAGGATAAAAATCAGCGATGGCGAAACCAATTTTTCCGTTGGAATGGAAGCTGAATGCATAGAAAGTCCCCTTTGCTCACCAGAAATTTTTCCGGAACATTCGTTCCGAAATGGGCAAAAAAAAAATGTTTTATAGCATTTCCATCACCATGTCTACCATCTGCTGCATCTTGCTGCGGTCCCCCTGCACCTTCGCAACGATATTTATACTGTGATTCAGGTTTGAGAGCAGATAAGATAAAGTATTGATATCTTTCTCAGGCATAATTTCCCCCGTCTCCTGACCTTTGCGCAGCAGCTCGTAGAAGGATTGCTCCAACTCGTCAAACCGCTCCCTGATCAACGCATTCAGGGGCTCATCTGGCGAATCCATGCCGACTGCTGCATTAGTAATGAGACAGCCCTTCGGCGACTCGCCGTCCAAGGCGGAATCGATATGTATCTCGAAGTACTGCCGGATTCCCGATTTTGCGGATGTCGCATTGACGAGGATGTCCCGCTTGGCTTGCTTCCACTTCTTGTACCAGTTGATCGCCTCGATATAAAGCGATTGTTTGTCCCCGAACGTTTCGTACAGACTTGATCTGCTAAGATCCATAGCTTCCAGCAAATCGGGAATGCTTGCCGCTTCGTAGCCCTTCTTCCAAAAAACGAGCATCGCTTTATGAAGCACCGCTTCTTTATCAAACTCTTTGTGGCGTCCCATGGTACTCCCTCCGTTTCCGTAGGTACAGTATATACTTTTCCGGAACGGTAAGTCCAGTATTTCCTGCGGATATGAAGTTAGCTCAGGCTGGGATAAGAGTTACCGTTCATTGGCATCGATATGATGGAGGATTTCGTCAACGACGTGCGCGATCGGTGGGGTGGCGTCGATTAGAATCCCGTTCTGGGGAACGCCTTCTCTCGTTTGATGCAAGCGCCGACTGATTTCCCGTTCCTCTGGTCTGCCACCCCAGTCGGTTGGGTCCAGTGCCACTCGCTCATCAATCCGCCGGAGACAGGTCTCCAGGTCGACCTCAAGGATAAACACGCTGTCGAAGAGATCAATGAATTTGGGAAAATTCCGCGAGCCGCCACAGAAAAATGTTGCCGCCTCATCTTGATTGGCGACCAAAGCTTCTACTTTATCTACACGCCAAATGTGGTGTTCGGGTTTAAAGCCATCCGTCGGGGTGCCAGTTTCCGGGTCGCCTTGATAGGCCAATTCACGGTCACCATGAATAGCATGGTAGCCGCGCCGCTGCAATTCGTTGCAGACCGTAGTTTTGCCGGCGCCGGAAACGCCTTCAATCAGATAATTCCTAATGCCCATGTTAGACCCTCCACGAAGAATAAAATGACAAATAAAGTTTTGAAATGGATTTTAAGGTGAATTGTTTGAATAACAAATTAGTTTTGAAGTACTTCTGACAAATTAAATAGAATTACAAATCATAAGACTTGTTGAACTAACGTCACCCGTTAGCTTAGCCCATTTCTGGTTGACGACGGATTAGTGTTGCCTGCTCAAAACTATAGGCGATGCTGATTAGCGTGGGCTCACTTAAAGCCCTCCCGGAAAAGACAACACCAAATGGCCCCTGCGTCGAATCGCCATCAGCATCAATTGTTCCTTTTGCTGAATAACCGGCGGGCACCGTAATAAGGGGATACCCTAACCGGGCAGCAATGTACATGCCATCAACGTCACCGGGTAACATTAAAGCATCTAAGCCGTGTTGATCGAGTACATAGTCAATCCCTTGCGTTACAGCCGGATGGTTATATTCTTGTCGTTTAAGTTGATATGTTGTTTCGTTTAGCGTATTTTGTTCCGAACGAATCAGATTATCTTGGCCAAACTTCAATGCGGATGCAGCGTGTTTCTGATTATAAGCTATCAGATCTTGAAGAGAATGTACGGGCAGATCCGAGTTCAACTTTGATAAATAGCGATTCAGGCCTGTTTTGAATTCGTAGCAGATAACATCATTGTTCCATGGATGCTGTTCCAAATGGAGGTCCACAGGATCGATAACTGTAGCACCTTGCTCACGCAGAACATTAATGGCGGATTCCATGATGGAAAGTCTTTCTTCATCCAACGACCGATAGTAATGTCTAGGAATCCCAATTCGAGTTTTACACAGAAAGTCTCGGTCTAGATAAGTTGTGTAGTCATGAAAAGTACGATGTGTGCTAGTCCAAGTTGCCTTATCGTTTTCGTCAATCCCGACGATTGCCCCAAGTAGAATCGCTGCATCAGTGACTGTCTTTGAAATCGGTCCTGGCGTATCCTGACTTATAGAGATTGGGATAATTCCGCTGCGGCTCGCAAGCCCTACAGTAGGTTTTATTCCGACGAGAAATTGTTGGCTGGCCGGCCCAATAATCGAACCTGCGGTTTCTGTTCCGATCGCTGCTGCTGTCAGGTTCGCCGCTACGGCTGCAGCCGATCCTGAACTTGATCCGCTGACGAAGAGCTTGCCAGGTCCATATGGATTCAACACATATCCTCCTCTGGAACTGTATCCAGCTGGCATACGATAGGACATAAAGTTCGACCACTCGGTCATATTGGCCTTACCTAGAAGAACAGCGCCAGCAGCCCGGAGCTTTGCGGCTACGAACGCATCTTCAGGAGCAAACGACTCAGCCAATGCGATTGAACCAGCGCTCGTATGCATCCGGTCGTACGTATCGATGTTATCCTTTAGCAGGATTGGAATTCCGTGCAGCGGCCCCCTACTACCTGTTGTATTTCGCTCAAGGTCAAGATTCCTTGCTATTACAAGAGCATCTGGATTGATCTCTAATACGGCATTGATCAGAGGATTATACCTATGAATGCGTTCGATATATGCAAGGACGAGGGCTTCGGATGTACATTCACCCGAAGACATTGCCTTTTGCATGCTCACCAAATCGGCTTCCTGAATCCAATCTTGTAAGTTAATGCTCATATATTAAAATACCCCCGGTACTGGTGAATTTTCGGACAACAGTAATATGGTAACATGCTGCCTTGCCAAGGGTATAGGTAAAGTTTTGATTAGATAAGAATGTATCGGTTGGGCATCGCAGTAGAGCTTGTGTTTTCCCGAAGGTTAATGTTGTAACTAAAGTAATCTGCCCGTTACTTCAATGAAGTTAAATTTCGAGACTTTTACGTTAGAAATACGATTAAGTTACAAATTGCTTAGCATGTTATTGTTAAAATGTGCTAATATTGTTAATAAGGCGGTGGTAAATAAAAATGCAACAAATCTCTGATTATCTTTTTATGGGTTCTATAATTCTGCTTATATTAACCTTGCTTTTTAAAGGAGTAGGCTCTAAAGGTTCTTCTAATCCTATGGGAAACATCGATTTAGCCATGCATGAGAACCATGGTAATGATTTGAAAAGTCAGGACTCGATTATCAAAAGTATATATAAATCAGTTTTCATATGGATATCAATTTTAGGAATACTTGTATCAATACTCTTGTCGAAATTATAAATTCCTACCAGAAATATTGAAAAAAAAAAGGCGCTGAAATAAGCGTCTTCTTTGTTAGCCTCTAAGCAGCCAGGGGGAGATGATCAGCTGGGAATAATACGCCGCTCCGCTTTTCACTAACGTTCTCCGTTAGCGCAATGATCAATTTTTGAAAAAATGATCAATTAAAGCATATTACAATATTTAGCCGGTTGCGCCTTTTGTTTCAACCGGATACGGTATCTTTGCGACCGGCCCATCTCGTTCGCTTCATCAGCTCGGGAAACGCCACCGCAAGCAGTACCAACAAGACCCCAGCCCATTGGAGCAAGCTTACGTGCTCGTGTAGAACGATGGATGACAGCATAACCGCGACAGGCAACTCGGCGGCACCGAGGATGCCTGTCAAACCTTCTCCAATTTTCGGAACCCCTACCGCGAACAATACTGGAGGCAAGAACGCGCCAAACAAGCCGAGCAGTACCCCGAACGGAAGCAATCCCTCCAATAGCGCGTGGTTGAACAGGAAGCTGGGTGGGAACAAGAGAAATACAAATAACATCCCGCCTGTAACCATCCAGGCGCTTCGGTATATCGGATGCATGGAAGGCACAGCTTTGCCACTGAACAGAATAAACAACGAGTAGCTTATCGCGGACATAAAGCCAAATATGACTCCCTTCCAGTTAAACTCAGACAAGCCTTGATCAAGTATGCCGGCCGCTAGCCATGTGCCTCCAAACAGGACGATCAGCGTGATCAACACGATGCCGTTCGGACGCCTCCTCTGTTCGACTGAATTGATTAAAACCCCCATCCATGTGAATTGGAATAGCAACAGAATGGCTAGCGAATTGGGAATATATCGCAGGGATTGGTAATACAACAAACCTGTTACTGCTGTTGGCACACCAGCGACCATCAGGATGACTCGATGCCTCCACGAAAACTTCGTGGCAGTCGTCGTGGATGAAGACGTCGTCTTAACGTTTCCGCTCCATCTTCCCTTCCATTTTATGAATAGAACAAGAGTCCAAGCCAATACGAACCCCGTCAACAATTGACTTCCCACGATTTCTCCGAGCGTATAACCTTTTGCGTATGCCTTTGTAACGATTGTCGATAGAATGCCGTAACAGACCGCGCCTAACAAAACCAATAATCTGTATTTCATCGTTATGATTCCTTCCTTGGGTTCCTCTACTAATATATTGGAAACAAAAAAACTTCCTTACTATCGAATATAGAATCGTTGAAACTCGATTCGATATTCGTAGCAAGGAAGTTAAGGCTTCCTGTAGAGACCCCCACCCTGTATTTCATGGGGTTATACGAATGTATTGTTGATTCCTCAAACTAAAGCAAAACAACATAACAAATAATAAGGCGCTCGCTCGCATTTGTCAACTGATGCCGGCTGCCATGGTGTCTTTATTAAGCTATAGTTCCCCGTTAGCTTAATCCATCTAAATAACTTTTAGGACGAAATAATAAAAAGCATCACCACGAGATTGGTTCTCTACATGTTCATCCATCCACCATACTCCGTATGAATAAAAATAAGTTCCTTTTTGTGTAGGTGCATGAAAACTACTTTCTTTCACCACAACTTCTGTAAGTTTACCTTCATTGATTTGCTCGACATGGTATTTGTTCGGTTGCGGCTCATAATTCATAACGAACTTAATAACTTCACCAGGCTGTACTGAAACTGGATTCTCGCCTTTTAAGAGTTCAACTGGACCAATTGTATCCACACATCTTCCTTGATTTTTTGATTGCCAGCAATATGTGCCGAGTTTTGTCTCATACATTCGGTTACCAATCTGAATCTCAGCCTTAGGCGGTTGCTCTCCCTCAAGTTCCTTGCCTATTGGCTGTTTTGAACCATTTGACTGAGCACCAGAACAACCAACTGAGCCCATGAGCACTAGAGCCATCAAGAAAAACAATAGAAATCTCTTCAAATCCAACCCTCCAGTCTTTATAACGACGTTTATTGTTTAAACGAAAGAACAAGTAGTTAGGTTGCAATCAAAAATACAGGGAATTAGTGAGCAACATTTATGGTTCACTTTTTTCATAATTCCCATAACTTCATTGAACATAACTGCCCGTTAGCGGGGAAAAGGCCGCCGATCGTCATGACCGGCCGCCGCGATGTCTTTACTAAGCTATAGTTCCTCGTTACTTCAATGAAACAAGGGTTTGTTACCTATCGCGGCAATCTGTCCCTTGTAAATGCACTATCGTTCCTGCATTAGTTGAATAATCAGCCGCGTTGTCTAAAGTCATCCCAATAATTTTTGCAAATTGTTTTTAAATCTTCAAGTGAAATCGAATTACGCTCAGGGTCATAAATATTAATTTCACTTGCCTTAACGTTAAGATACCCGAAGGACTGCCCTCCGCTTAGACTGCAAAATACCTTTACCTTATCCTCACTAATATCTGTCTTCAAGATTTCAATATCGATTTTGTTTAGTTCATTAAAGTCTTTAATTATAACATTAGTGTCAACGTCTTCTAAGTACAACTCAGCAGGATTAATAAGTTTTACGATAAAGCCTCTAAACTGAGGCTTTATTCGTTCGGCGAGATACATTATATCAACGGTAAATTCAATCCCATCGAAGGTATCCCTAATCTCTTCTATACCACCATCGTGGAAAATACTGAAAAGCATTTCCTGATTCTCTAAGTTCAAATGCATTTCCTCCACTAATTCGACTAATTACAAAACCACGCTATCGTTCCCCGTTAGCTCAATGAGCTAACTCTTCTTTATGATTGGTTACCTTGACGGTCATGAAAATTGAGAAAGGGATTGTTCGTGGCTGCATTGGGACAGTAACCCCGGCCCCTTCCGCTGATAGTCAAGCGTAAGGGGCTTTCCCTTTTGGCGGGAATGCGAGGTCAATCGTCCGAGGAATGAGGATGCCGGCTTGCTCCTTCATTGTAAAGCTCTCCCCATTCTTTCATCAGCAAAATAATTGGGTTCAAGGTTTTACCAAATTCGGTTAGCGAGTATTCTACCTTTGGCGGCACCTGATTGTACGTTTTGCGCTCTATGATTCCTTCACGTTCGAGTTCCCGCAGTTGTAAGGTAAGAATATGATGCGTGACCTGAGGGTAAATTCTGCGAAGCTCACCGAACCGCTTCGTTCCGCTCATTAAGTGATAAAGAATCACCCCTTTCCACTTCCCACCAATAACATCAATCGTCGTTTCGACTGGACACTTTTTTTCTGGAGCATTTGCCATCCCGTTATCCCTCTGCATAGTATTATTTTTGTTACTTGGTATTATTAATTTGCGTACTTTAAGTATATTACTAACTTAAATATAATGAAATAGCCGACGGCATCCAATATGTGAAGGGAATGATTGCAATGGGGAAAGCGGAAGACATAAAGAGATTTGAGGGCCAGACAGCGATTGTCACTGGAGGCGGCACCGGGATGGGCCGTGCTGCAGCGCTAAGGCTCGGCAGGGAAGGCGCCAATGTCGTCATAGCGGGTCGACGAACGAAAGAGCTTCAAGAAGTTTATGAAGAAATTGTCTCTCAGGGAGGTAGGGCCCTCGCTGTTCAGACTGATGTTGCCGATCCTCGTCAGGTCGAAGCGCTTGTAAACAAGACGCTGGATGTGTTTGGAAGTCTGGATATGGCTTGGAACAACGCCGGCATTCTTGGTGCTTTCTCACCTGTACACAAACTATCCTTTGAAGATTTCGATACTCTGATGTCGGTCAATCTGCGTGGTGTGTTCGCCTGTCTAAAATACGAGATCGAAGCAATGCTCGACCGTGGATTCCGGGGCTCGATCGTTAACACTTCTTCGTGGACGGCGCATGGGGCAATGCCGGGTACTTCAGGCTACGCAGCCTCCAAGGGAGCACTCGATGCAATGATGAGAACCGTGGCGTTGGAGGTTGGTCCTAGCAACATTCGGGTTAACAATGTCAGTCCTGGAATGATTGCAACCCCGATGTCGCAGGAGGTTCTAAGCGACGAGACTACGGCGCGTCCCTTCGTCAAGCAAACTCCCTTACAGCGGGTGGGCCAATCCGAAGACGTGGCGGATGTCGTGGTCTGGCTTCTCTCCGACGACGCTCGTTTTGTTACTGGTCAGAGCATACTCGTAGATGGCGGTTACACTATCGGCGGATTACGCCCGTGACTGAACGAAGCGATATATTGAAGCCAAACGGCAGCCGAATGATTAATTCCCGGCTGCCGTTTGGTCGTTTATATATCAATATACATCGTGGCTGTTGTACAAGTAGTCGACGGACTGTGTAGTTTTCTTACAAACAGTACTAACTGAATTGTGATGCCCGATGAATCAACTTCTAGTCTCTAACATCTAAACCTTCTTGTTCTCTAAAACCTAAACTACAATTAAGAACAACTGAAGAAAACTGCCCTTTAGCACAACGTGGTCACCGTTCAATCCGGCAGTAGCGTCATATTAAGCTATATTGTCCGTTAGTTAAAAATCTTGCCCCCTCATAGATGATGCAAGAAACACTCAGAGCTTATTTTTTATTATCAATGGCTTTTTTGCGTCTATAATAATGGAAACCATTCCAAGTCCTTCGATAGAATTCCTTGTATCAAACCGAAAGGATCTTCCTATCTTTCCATCCACTTCATTCCAGTAAGTTTAATGAAAATCTCCCTCTTCATCACAATATTCCAGTAATGATACTTCAAACCCCGCTTTTTCAAATACTTCTACGAATGTTTTCGCGTCATAAACTATTTTGTGAGTTGCCGCTGGATGGTCCACCGGACCAGGACCACCGACTTGAACAGCGGCGGACCAAGACTTGAAAATAAAGTCTTTTAGACTGCCGCTGTATTTGTTCAACTAAGTCTCAAACTGTCGCTGTCCCACTTAACTATCGTTCTTCGTTAGCTTAAAGAATGATTGATTACTAACACCGTGCTTGAGCACTCCTATTTTACGTATTCATAATCCCATTCTACCTTACAAACTCTTGTATTATATCCCCGATACCATTCTGCTGCACCTTTCCTTTTGGCGACTAAATGCCGTTCGTTCTATTTCCAGTTTAGGATGGCCTCAACGGATTTTTGTAAAGGTGGCGATTTGTAGCATAAACTACCTATCGGTTGTCAAATAGGTTATCCGCTGTTAGTTGGATGTGTGCTCTAAAGAGCTCGACGGCACGATCGCTGTCGCGGCTAAGAACGGCATCCGCTAAAGCCTTATGCTCGTCGCGGCCATCGCGAGTCGGCTGCTGTTGGAACGACCAATGTCGATAAAATTCGCTCAAATCCCAAAGGCGTTTGCAGATATCCAATAGAACCGGATTTGGACATGCGGCGATAAGTTCGTAATGAAATTGACGGTGGATGTCAGACCACTCTTCGCGAACGGCAAGCTTTTGATTCACTTCCTTGTACTCGGCCGTTTGCGATAATTTGTGGTGAACGGCGATGACATTGGATTCCCATGTGAGATCGCCATGGGCGATGGACAGGCGTAATGCTGCGGATTCATTGATCGACCGCGCTTCTATGATGCTATTCAGTTCTTCTTCCGACACCGTCTTCACTGAAAATCCGTGATTCGGGTTTTGCAAGACAAGGCCTTGGCTTGCCAACCGGGTCAATGCTTCCCGAACGACAGCAACCGAGACATCGAAACCTTTGGCTAATTCCGAAACGGTTAATGGAGAGCCCGGTTCATATTGTCCGGACAGAATATCAGACTGCAGTTTTTTCGTGACATTTTCGCTTAATGTGGACGAACCATTTCTTTTGGCCATGAAGCCGGCACCATCCTTCATGCACATCGGGATTAAACACGTTTAAATAGTTTACACCTAAATCAATAAAAAGCAAAGATTAAATTCGACAATGGGAACATTAAACGATTATCATTTACAAAATCGATTCTTTTGAATATAATCGATTTTGTATTAAAAAAAGGAGGTAGTTTACTGTGAGCAACAACCCATTTGCCAAATTACCGGAAGTCGCAGTCTTTCAGGTGACGAGTAACGACATTGCGGAGGGCCTTCCTCTACCGCCACAGCAATTCTCGGGGATGTCAGGGGTGGAAGGCGGCCAAGATCTTTCTCCCCATTTGAAATGGTCGGGTGCGCCCGAAGGGACGAAGAGTTTCGCCGTAACCGCGTATGACCCGGATGCCCCGACCGGATCGGGCTTATGGCACTGGGCCGTCATCAACATCCCTGCCAGCGTCACCGAACTGCCGGCCGGCGCAGGCGACGAGCATGGTAGCGGTTTGCCGCAAGGCGCCTTGCAACTGCCTAACGATGTGCGACTCGAACGGTTTATCGGTGCGGCGCCTCCAGCGGGACACGGTCCGCATCGGTATTATTTTGTCGTTCATGCACTGGATGTCGAGAACATCGGCGTCGACCCTAAAGCCACGCCGGCTCTCTTAGGATTCACTATGCTGAGCCATACGCTGGGGAGAGCCATCCTCGTGGCAACAGGGGAAATCAAGTAACCTGTGCCACCAGCCGATAGAATTTTGAGGCGTTAGATCATTTGCGGCTGTGGGCGCAAAATCAATTTACCCTAATTATGAGAACTTCTCTGTGTTGTGGTGTAGAGCAACAACCCCGGCAGAGTTATTGAAGTATTTCTTTGCTGCCAGTACTTAGAGGCATTTCTTTGCTGTTGCGGCAAAGAAATACTTCCAGTTTCACGGAGTGATAAATTTATCATCACAGGCATTCAGGAGCGTTGCTTAGCAATGCTGTTTTGTCCTATAGAAATGAGGCGTCCCAATGCAAATAAATCATCGCATTCAAAAAACTGCCGGAGAGCTATTGCTGGGCATTCTTGTCTTTACACTCATTATCTCCGTTATGAATGCAACCATGTTTAATGTTGTACTTCCGGCTATCAGCAAACAGTTCCAACTTTCGCCATCGCAAGCGAGCTGGATCATCACGGGCTATATGATTGTATATGCAATTGGCTCGGTAACTTACGGGAAATTGACAGACAGATACAGCTTGAAGAATTTGTTGACGTTTGGTCTGCTACTTTTTGCAATTGGGTCTGTTGTAGGCTTAGTGGCTATTCAATATTGGATGGTAATAGTGGGACGAATTGTACAGGCGGCCGGTGCATCGGTCATTCCGGCGGTTGCAATGATCGTGCCGGTTCGTTACTTTTCACCCGAAAGGCGCGGTCGTGCGCTGGGTACCGTCGCAATCGGGTATGCACTCGGTTTGGCACTCGGTCCGATCATTGCCGGGGTGGTGAGCAGTACGTGGAACTGGCGGGCTTTATTTGTGATTTCGCTTTTATCGCTGCTTACGTTGCCAATGTATCGGAAATATTTAGATGATGAAAAGGGAGTCGCCAGAAAAATGGATTTTATTGGCGGATCGCTTTTGGCGGGCACTGTAGCCGTTCTGTTATTGGCTTTAACAAAAGGGAATATATGGCTAGCTGTCGCGGGTGCTATTTTTTTCATTTTCTTCTTAGTACGTATTCGCTATGCTTCAGCGCCGTTCATAAACCCGGCTATATTTCGAAACAAACCGTTTTCATTCGGTCTAATTATTACTTTCGTAATGATCGGGATTAGCTTTGCTATTCCATTCATTACACCTCAGCTGCTTTCTTCTGTAAACCATTTGTCACCGGTTTTCATCGGAATGGTTATGTTGCCGTCATCCCTAGTGGCAGCGCTTTTGGGGCGACGGGGCGGCAAGTTAGCTGATGAAAAGGGAAATCCGTTTCTTATGTATATAGCAGCAGCACTTCTTATGATCGGTTTCATTTGTTTGTCTTCAGTCGTTGGCATGTCGCCAGTCTTTATTGCGATCTTTCTTATTTTCGGTGTCCTTGGTCAATCGTTCATGCAAATTGCAATGTCGAACACCGTTTCACGAACGCTATCAAAAGAGCATATAGGAATAGGAATGGGACTGTTCTCCATGATCACTTTTATTTCTACGGCTGCATCTACAGCTGCACTCGGCAAGGTACTGGATTTCGGCACATCGACCGTTCGCTTAAATCCGATACCTCAAAATAGCACTACTTTCGTATATAGCAACATTTTCCTGGTATTAGCCATTCTGGTCGTTGTGATCGTCGCATTTTATTATGTACAATTTGGGCGTGTAGCTAAAATGGTTAAGAACGAAAAGATGGATAGCGAATAAGTAAGGTACACATCCTTTCCTACGGAATAGTTGAACTAACAGATGAAAGAGCCACTCCAGAATTCGGAGTGGCCTATTCGCTATCTTATAAACATCTTGTTGTGTTTAGATGATGTTTGGTGTTTTGATAATGTCCGGTGAACCATATCATAAGTTTAATCTGAAGCTACGTTAATCTGGAAGTTACTTCAATAAAACAGGGAGCAGTTGCCGGCCGCGGCAATCTACTCCCTACTTTTGAACTAACGTTCTATTAGTTCAATGCTTTTCCTTGAATCAAGCTTCTTATCTATATGAATGAATTAGAGTAAGCCCTTGCGATTGAAATCAATCAAATCAGGGTTTGCCTCCTCAAGCATATCTTCAAACTTATCCCACCCATTTAATTTCGCAAAATTTGCTTCCTCTAATGTGATTGGAACTAACCATGACATAACAATTGGAAAGTTGTCATTCCCGAAAAATGTATGAAACGAATTTGGAAAATAAATAGGAAGTGTAACATACAATGCTTCTAATCTTGAATTATCAAATAAAGAACCATATGGGCCAATTACGTCCCCTCTTAAGTACGCCATTTTATTGTTTAACGCCTTTAAACCAACTTGTTGGATGATTCCGGGAATATTTTTATCTCCAAACGTTGAATCCGAAACAAAAACTAATTCTTGTCGAATTTGTTTTCCTGAAACAGATGATTTTAACGTGTCATTACTCAAACCTAAAGTTGAATATGTCGTAGTTCCAGAAAACGGATGGCCATTACTGTATTTCACTATTTGAAATGGAAGTTTATTACCATCTGCGTCCTTACTCCAACAATATTGGATTGTACTCGGATGCCTTTCCAAAAATTATAATAAATCATTCATATCTCCTCCTATTTCCTTTCATCGGTGAGACCGTCAAGCCCTTCAGGAACTAAAGGCTTCTTCTGTCAATTCCAGATTAATGCTGGCGGCAGCAATACTGCCAGCCGCAGCAGCCACGATGAGTTGTGAGGGGAATCCAGTGGTCACTTCCCCAGCTGCAAATAAACCAGGTACCGTGCTTTTTCCCATTCCATCGGTTAGGATTCCACCTAGATCGTTTACCGCATAACCAAGTTCTTGTTGAAAACCAGCCCGTGGGACCCACTTAGGTGCAATGAATCCGCCTGTTCTCTCTATTCTAGATCCGTCCGTGAACTCCACTAGCCGCAACTTGCCATCACTACCATGAAAAGCAGATACAGATTGTTCAGAGACAACGATGTCACGGGAAGCTAATATTTGCTTTTGTTCATTAGTCAGAATGCCAGGGCCATTGGTACAGACGATAAGATCGCGACTCCAATTATAGAGCAACTTTGCATGTTGGAACACGCGGGGATGATCCCACAACACAAATAACGATTTGTCCCTGAGTTCCCAGCCGTCACAATATGGACAGTAAAAGAGGCTTTTTCCATATAAATTCCTGACACCTGGGATATCTGGCAATGTTTCTTGCAGGCCTGAAGCGAACAATAGCTTGCGAGCTTGAATTTGTTCCCCCTCGTGTGTAGATATTAAAAATCCTGCATTAAGCTTGCGAATATCCGTAACTTCAACGGGATGATGCTCTACTGACGGATACTTCAGCACCTCCTCGTATGCGACACGCCGAAATTCTGCTGGTGTAACACCATCGCGTGTAAGAAAACCATGTGAAGCATGCGTAACGGCATTTCGTGGCTTGTTATGATCGAACAAAGCTACGTTTCTCCTTGCCCTGCCTAGAACTAATGCTGCATTGAGTCCAGCCGGGCCCCCGCCAATGATTGCACAATCGTAAATCATGTTAATCCTCCTTCTCAGTATGGTTGCAGGAACAAAACTATATTCAATTATTTTACGGGCCGCTTAACGTACGAAATCCGCGTTTTGTTGGCTGAACCTCATGTAGTCCGTTTCCGGAATCCTGTAATTCTTACAATATAAAATATCCTTGATCTGATCCGTTGTTAAACCTAAATCAAGATACAGTTGAATCGTATTTATCAGATCAACAATAGAATCATCAAACTCACGTTAATTATTGGCATGACAAGAAACCGTGAGTAATCCTTTCTGCTAATAATACCGTACGGATCTGGCACTGATCCCGGTTAGTTTAGCGATTTTACTTATTTTCAAATCATGAACTCCCTTCTTTGTAATGATTAGTTTCATCATAAAGTATGACACTAGCGTTAAAGTCAAGTCCTTTTTCTGCAGATATGGATAAGGTTTTGTTGCGTATAACTGCCCGTTAGCTTAATGCCCCATTGCAACTAAATTGTTGTTAATCATACGCTTTAACTCAGCAAAAAAACGTTCACCCAGAGTTAATGAGTGAACGCTTTTTTATTTCAAAACTTTGTTTGTCTTTTCAAAACTTCATTTGTAATTTCAAAACTTTATTTGTCATTTCAAAACCAATTTGTCATCCAACATTTTTATTTCAAAACCCGCGTTGACAATCCCCGCTCCACGAAATAAAATATTTTTACGTAAAAATATTTCCACACAAAGGAGACTCATCCAAATATGAAAACAATCATTTTCGGAGTAAGCGGAACCGTCGGAAAAGCATTAACGAAGGATCTTGCCGTTAAGCACCATGATGTCTATGGAAGCTATCATTCGAATATACCATCATTTTTACCTTCCGATCGTTCGATTCAGCTTGCAATCGCTGATCTGGATTTACTGGACACCTTTCTACATGAAGTGAAGCCCGATTTCGTCGTAATGGCATTGCGCGGTGATTATGCGAAGCAGCTTCAGTTCCATGTGAGAACTGCTGACTACTTGAGACATGCAGGCGGTCGAATGGTGTTGTGTTCAACCTCGAATGTCTTTGATGCCAGTATCGATTCCCCGCATTATGAAGAGGATCTTCCCTCGGCTGCAAGCGATTATGGACGATTTAAAGCGGAATGTGAAAAAGTATTGGCCGAGCTGCTGGCAGACAAGTTAATCATCGCGCGGATTCCGGCACTTTATGGCCGGGATACGCCTCGAACGAACGAGTTGCGACAACAGCTCCAGACCGGTGAGCCTATCAAGCTCTATAGCAATTTATATTCCACCAGAAACACGGACCATCATTTGGCCTTGCAACTTATCTATTTGATGGAGCATGAGCTGACGGGCATCTACCACCTCGGCACTGCTGATTCTATGAATCATGCCGAATTCACGAGGAAACTGTTGACACGATGGGGTTATCACGATGCGGTATGCGAGGTATTGAAGCAGGATACTTTTCACTCCGTCATTCCCGATAGATATGATAACTCCCTGCTAACCCGTAAACCTTGGCCGAAGAAGCTGCAGCTCACGCACGAGCAGTTGATTGCATTTTTATCATAACAAAAAAGGCCCGGCTGCGACCTGCTTCTGATTTTAAATCCGGTACTGACTTGTGAATTGGAAAATCTCATCGACCGCTTGCCGGTACCCGCCTGACTTCTGAAAGGTTTCCTTCATCATGAAAACCGCTTCTTTGAAAAAGGCGTCATTCAACACACGCTCTGCAGCTTCCCGCAGCTGATTCGCCGTCAAGCTCTGCATGTGCAAGCGAATGCCTGCACCGATGCCGGCAACCCGCCCCGCTATGATCGGCTGGTCCGCGCTTTGCGGGATGACGATGAGAGGAACCCCATAATAGAGACCTTCATGGGTACTGTTCATTCCGCCATGCGTAATAAATAAAGCAGCGTTCTGCAGGACATCTGTCTGCGGAACATAATTTCGGACGATGAAATTGGGTGGAATTTCTCCAAGATCGGTAATGGGAGTTCTATTCCCAACCGACATGACAATGGAATGTTCCGTATTTCCGAAAGCCTCCATACAAAGCTTATAGAACTCAACAGCTTGGTTAAAGACGGTCCCCAGCGAAATGTAAATGCATTTCTTGCCTTGGATTGCAGGTAAGTCGATGCTTTCATGCACTCGTGGAGCGATAGAGGGGCCGACAAATGTGTAAGATTGGTCGAACGCTTGCCCATCAGGCTGGAACTCCCTTGTTGTATAGACGATTGTAAGCGGCGCCGGGTTACAGAACACCTCGTAAGGCGTTTGAATCTCCACAGCGTATCGATCGCTAATCCTTCCCGCAAGGCTCTGAAATTGATCATAGATAGGTGTAACGATTTCCGCTGGGACTTCCGCTTTAAATCGCTCTAACATGGAATCGAATGCTTCTTGCGTCTGTGCAAAGGATGTACAAGAGTTGATAGCAGGAAGCTTAAGGATTTGAGCAAGGATGCGTCCGCAACCGAACATGGAATCATGGATCATGTAATCGAAATGTTCATCTTGGATCTGGTCAAGAACGCTAGGTATGACGATGTCTGCCGTATGTAATAGACCGTTGATTCTTTCAAGTGCATAGTTTCTTCCGCCTGACAGAAAAGCTTTAATAAATTTAGTTTCGTCAAATGTACGTACGGAAGCTCCCGCCTTCTCCAAACGCTCGCGATATGCTTCTATAGCGAAATATACGACTTCTTCTCCACGCGAAACAAGCTCCTGCACAACGCCAATCGTAGGATTGATATGCCCCTCTGATCCGGCGTTAATAAATAATACACGCGCCATCGCTAGCCCTCCTTAGTTATTGTTCTCTAAGTTTATCATATACCGCAAAGCATAAAAAAGCGGACCTTCTTGTACAAGAAAGTCCGCATAAATACGTACCGAGCCGGCAGCAGGCAAGTGCACAGCACTTGATCTGCCGTAAGAGCAAGCAGTCCACTCGAATGAGGCCTCACTTCCTCAATCGATCCGTCATGATTCCATTTCACCGCCTTAGTCCTAAGCAGGATTAACCTCATTCCTGGCATTCCCCTGTAAATAAGCGGCCACATTCCCTACAGCGATGTCCATCAACCGGCTCCTGGCCTCGAAGGTGGCCCATGCCATATGCGGCGTTACGATGCAGTTCCTGGCATGCACGAGCGGATTGTCCTTGCCTGGCGGTTCTATGGTGAGTACATCCAAGGCGGCTCCAGCAATCGCCCCCGCGTTCAGCGCTTCAGCCACATGGCGCTCGGCCAACAAGCCCCCTCGCGATGTATTGATGAGGAAAGCGGAAGGCTTCATCAGGGCGATCCTCACCGAATTCAGCAGCCCTTCCGTCTCGGGGGTGAGCGGGCAGTGCAGGCTTACGAAGTCCGAAGCGGCGAGCAGCTGCTCCAGCGGTACCCGTTCCACGCCTTCTTCCCCTGCTTCCGGCAATCGGCCTTCTCTGCCGGCAACCAGGACGCGCATCCCGAACGCCTGAGCCAAACGGGAGACCTGTTTGCCAATTCGCCCATAGCCGACAATGCCGATTGTTTTCCCCGCCAAAGCGATCTGCCTGCCAAGCGTATAGCTGAAGTCCGGCGATTCCGCCCATCCGCCTGAACGCACGCTTTCCCCATGTTGGCCTACCCTGTGACATAGCTCCAGAATCAGAGCAAATACGAATTGAGCCACGGAATCCGTCCCATATTTCGGCACGTTGGTCACGCAAATGCCTTGGGCGGCAGCCGCTTCGACATCAACAACATTGTAACCAGTCGCCAAAACCCCGATATATTTCAGTCGGTTTAGACCGGTAAATGCCTCTTTGGTAAGCGGCGTTTTGTTCGTTAACACGATGTCCGCTCCTTGAATGCGTTCCTTAACGAGCTCCGGCGGCGTGCGATCGTACACCGTCATCGTTCCCAGCCTCTCCAGCTCTGCCCAGCTCAAATCCCCGGGATTGAGCGTATACCCGTCAAGCACTACGATGTGCATGCTTTCACCTCTTGATCAGTACTGCGTATAAATGACTTTATTTTCCGTGTAGAACTGCTGATTGGTACTGCCGATGGAGAAAGCCCCAAAGCCGGACAGCTTCACGCCGCCGAACGGCATATGCGCTTCGCTTGCCGTACCATGATTAATGTGTACCATCCCGGCTTCGAGACGTGCGGCGAACGCATTCGCATCGTTCAATTCATCCGTGAATACCGATGCGGCCAGGCCATACTCGGTCCCATTGGCGATCCGCAATGCGTCTTCCTTCGTATCGGCTTCAATGACCGAAAGCACCGGACCGAAAATTTCCTCGCGGGCAATCGTCATGTCTTCGGTTACCTTCACGAACAATGCCGGCTCCATGTAAGCGCCCGTTTGGTACGTTCCGCCGCTGAGCACAGCGCCGCCATACAGCAGCTCCGCTCCCTCTTCCTTGCCCAGTCGGACGTAACGCTGCACGGATTCCAGCTGATCTTGGTTCACGAGCGGGCCCATATGAATGCCTGGTTCCCAGGCCGGGCCTACGCGCAGCCCCTTCACTTCCTCCAGCAATGCCGCTGTGAGTTGCTGTGCCTGCGATTTAAGTACCACTACCCGGCTGATGGATGTGCACCGCTGACCGGAGCAAGCAAATGCTGCAGATACGATCTGCTTCGCTGCGCCCGCAAGGTCCGCATAGTTCAATACCGCGGCGGCATTCTTACCGCCGAGCTCCAGCTGCGTGCGCACCAAACGCTCGGCAGCTATCTGTTGAATGCGCAAGCCGAGCTCCGTAGATCCCGTGAAGCTGATCCCTTTGACACGGCGATGCTTCGTAAGCGGATCTCCCACGCGGGAGCCTCCGCCTGTCACCATGTTCACGACTCCGCTCGGAACTCCGGCTTCTGTGAACAGCTCCATGAGCCTTGCCGACGCCCAAGGCGTTGCAGAAGCAGGCTTGAACACGACGGTACAGCCGTAGGCCAGTGCGGGAGCGATCTTGCGAACCGGGGTAACTACCGGGAAATTCCATGGGGCAATGGCCGCAACGACGCCAATCGGATAACGGACAACCGTATTGCTGACATTCCGGCGTTCGCTTGGAGCTGTTTCGCCCAAGATCCGCGAGGCTTCGCCGGCGGCAAACCGCGCTTCCTTCGCCGCCCGGGCCACTTCGCCACGGGATTCGGCGATCGTCTTGCCCTGCTCGGCAGACAAGCGATAAGCCAGCTCGTCGCGGTCAAGCTCCAGCAGGTCTGCGAACCGCAGCAGCATCTGCCCCCGCTCCGGGCCCGGCACCGCGGACCAGCTTGAGGAGGCGGCATCCGCCGCCTCAACGGCTCTGTTCACGTCTGCGGCGTCGGAATCGGCGAAGCGCCCGAGTACCCTTTCGCGCTCTGCAGCGTGAAAGATAGGGAATGAACGTCCTCCCTCTGCAGGCGTCCACTCGCCGTTTATGTAGTTGCCATAGTTTTTACCGGCCGCTTCCTGCAGCCAACTAAGCATTTCATGCTCTGACATCACGCATTCGCTCCTTTCGTTACCTGACCGTAACGGTAGTGGACTTGGACATTGCGGCGCGGCATAGCTGTTTGAGATCTTCATGGGTCGGTTTCACAGGATTAACCGGCACGTTGCCCGATTGCATCGCTTCTTCGGCAATCATATCCAGTGCCTCCTCCGTTACGCCATAATCCGAAAGCGTCTGTGTAATGCCGATATCCGCTTTCAACCGGCGAATCGCAGCAACTGACAGCTCTGCACCCTCCCGCAAGGAAAGATCGTCGGTCTTCTCACCGAAAATGACGGCAATTTCCTTGAATTTCTCCAAATTTCCAATCAGATTGAAGGCCATAACTTCAGGCAGCAGGATCGCGTTAACGACACCGTGTGGAATTTTGAAATGTGCGCCCAGCGGAATAGCAAGCGCATGCGAAAGCCCGAGACGCGTCGGATTGAACGCCATGGCCGCGATCAGACTGGCAAGCAGCATATCGTGCCGCGCTTGCAAATTCTCTCCTTGGACGACGGCGGTCCGCAGACTGCGGGCAATCATCTTCATCGCCTGGATCGACATGCCCTCGGATATCGGCTGTGTTGCTTTATTAACGTAGGATTCCAATGCGTGCGTCAAAGCGTCCATTCCCGTGGAAGCCGTGAGCGCAGCCGGTAAAGAGACCGTCAGTTCCGGATCGCATAATGCCAATGACGGACAATTATACGGGCTGCCCACGCTCAGCTTGACCTTCGCTTTCTTGTCGGAAAGCACCGACCAAATCGTAAGCTCACTACCGGTCCCTGCAGTCGTTGGAACCGCAATGACTGGAGCTCCTTTGCGCGGCACTTTGTTGATGCCTACATAGTCGCGAATGTTGCCTTCGTTGCCTAGCATCAAGCCGACAGCCTTCGCCGTATCGAGCGAGCTTCCGCCGCCAATGCCGACAACCAGGTCGCAGCCTTCGGATTGGGCCAGCTCCGTTGCCGCTGCAACCGATTCAATATTCGGATCGGGTTCAATGTCCGAGTAGATGACATATGGAATTTCTTCTTCACTTAACGGTGCTGTTAGCCGGTCGACGCCGCCTGCTTTAAGGACGCCGGGATCACTGACGATAAGCACCTTGCTTCCGCCAAGCTCACGAACATGGCGTGGCAATGTCTTCGCAGCTCCATGGCCGAACTCTATGGCCGTCGGCAGCTCATATCGGAATATCCGGTTGATCATCTTATTTCCTCCTTTATGTTCAATCCATATTTTTGGGCAGCGAGGCTACCACGCTAAATCCCCGGTCCGGCCTCCGGTCTACATGGAGACCGTATTCAGTTCCGTACAGCATTTGCAAACGATCGTGAATGTTCTTCAAGCCAAGACTCTTCTTCGGCTCGGCATATTGTCCGGCATGCTTGTGCAAAGTGCTGCGAATAGCCGCCAATTTCTCATCGCTGATCTCCGCTCCGTCATCCTCCACACCGATATGAAGCGCTTGCTCATCGACAGCCGCCCAGATCGTAATCGTTCCTTGCTCTTCCTTCATCTCAATCCCGTGAAAGATGGCGTTCTCCACCAGCGGCTGAATGATAAGCTTCGGAATCTGGTAATTTAACGTCTCCTCAGGAATACGGGTTTCGAGCTCGAAGCGGTCTCCATACCGGAACTTCTGGATGCTGATGTAATCTTTGACATGCTGTAGCTCCTCATAGAGGCTGACAATAGGCGCGCCCTTGATACTAAAACGGAAAATTTTCGCCAGACTGACCGCCATCTCCCCAATATCAGGAGCTTGATGAATGTCCGACAGCCATTTGATGGACTGCAGCGTGTTATACAGAAAGTGCGGGTTAATTTGCGCTTCCAGCGACGCCAGTTCAGCTTCTTTTTGCTTCAAATTAGAGACGAATACCGTTGAGATCAAGTTCTGAATGTCGCCGATCATAATATTGAAATGCTTGTTGAGCTTTCCAATTTCATCCGAATTGTCCACTCTGGCGCGGACTGACATGTTGCCTTCCGCCACCTTCTCCATGAGCCGGATCAAGTTGGAAATGGGCCGTGTGATGCGCTGGCTTAGCAAGTAAGCGATAATGGTGCTCATCACCGTCATGATACAGACGGAGATCAATATAATATTTTTGACTCTGGATGCATCGACGAACAATTCGTTGGCAGGAACAACTGTAATTATTTTCCATCCCGTTGTATGGATCGTAGCGAACGCGACCAGCTTTCGAACATCGGGTTCATCGGTGAAATAGTAGCCGTTATCCTCCGCGAACACAGGCTTGAACAGCGCGCTCTTCGCCGCTTCCAGCTGCTGGGTAACAAGCAATTTGTCGCTGATGGAGATTACGTTGTTCACATCATCCAGAATCATCGTGTATCCGTTCGGAGCCACACGGCCGGTTGTATAGATGTTCTCTAAGGTTCTCTCATTGACGTCCATCCACAGGATACCGATTTGCCGGCCGTATGAGTTGCGAACTTTCTTCAGGAAAGTGACTACATTGGCATTCGAGCTAATCGTATACCCGCTTACTTTGTGGGAAGGCGACCACTTGGCATCCGCCGAATCGGATTGGCTAAATGCCTGAAACCATGGAAAATCAGTGAAATTCGGCTTCTCTCTTAGTTGATTGGCCGAGGAGAAATAGGTTCCGTTCGTATCGATGAAATACATGCCGTTAATATCGTTACGGTAAATCGTATATTTATTCATCTCATCTTCAACGCTTCGGCTGATTTGGCTTTTTTCATAATCGGAGGCATACGGATACGCTTCAATTTGCTTTTTGATCGGGTTAGGCAGGTTGAAAGAGTCGTAGAAAGCCGTATTGGCCGCCTTCTCGGCATCCTCCAAAATGACTTCCGAGTTGATGGAAAGCTGATGAACGGTTTGCTGGATCGAACGGCTCAAGTTATTGTTGATAATATGCGTCGCTACACTGTAGGCAAAATAACTGACGACCGTCAAAGGCAGTACGACCAGACTTAGAAAAGATAGCATCAGCTTGGTGAATAAATTCAAACGCACCTTTTTCATGGCGCAAGCTTCCTGAATTCACCAGGCGTCATCCCCGTATGCTTCTTAAACATCTGCCCGAAGTGGCGAAAATCCTTGTAGCCTACCGCTTCCGCAACCTCATAGTTCTTCATGCCGCCTCCGGCAAGTAACTCCTTCGCCTTCTCAAGCCGCAGTACAGCCAGAAAATCGGAGAAGTTGCTTCCCGTTTCTTGAACGAATAAATAGCTGAGATAGCTGCGGTTTAAGAACACTCGGTTCGCTGCGTCAGCAAGCGATATATCATCCTTGTAATGCAGATGAAGAAACTCGATCACATCGCGAATGACTTTACTGTACGGTTTGGGCAAATGCTGATGTAGGGTGTGCACGGATTCCTGAAATAAAGCTTCCAAGCTTATCACGGCTTCATTCAGCGTATCGGACAAGTACAAGACTTCACGCACCCGCTCATGCAAATCCGTCTGGATTTCACGGCTCCGTTCCTTCAGCAGCATTTCCAGTGATTCCGCCAGCTTCAAATAAAAAGCTTCGATGCTCTCCGGATCGTACATGCAGTCTTTGGCAAAACGAACCTTCAATTTCTCCATTTCGTCAAGCATCGCCTTCGTACTGCCCAACTGCAGCGACTGCATGATCGTCTGAATGATATCGTTACCTGAGAAGGCTTTGCCCGCTTCCTCACCCGTGAAAGCGAAGATCCGTTTGGCCGGGTACAGCCAGCGTAATTTCAACGCGCGGTCGGCATCGCGATAAGACCGGCGCAGCCCCTGAAGGCCGGAAGCGATACTGCCGAAGCCCCAGGTGGTCGGCACGCGCAAATATTCCAGCACTGCCGCTTGCGCCTTGACTACAAATTCCTCCATCTTTTTGTAATCGCTCTCATCTTGATTTATAACTAACACGAGACTTCCGGGACGAAGATCGACAAGCTCGCCGGTCCCCTCTGTCCGAAGCAGTTCTTCGAGAATATTTTGTACGGCATAATGAAGCAATCCGCCATCCCGGAACAGGGTGCTTTTCTCTTTGAACGAATTGATTTTCACCAGGGCAACGGCATTTCTGCCGCAAATGGAATCATTTAAGCCGACCACATGCTCATAACGCTTAAGCTCTTTCTCACCGGATTCACCGAACAACAGCTCCTTCAGCACTTTCTGTCTGGCTATGCCGACCGATTGCTGCAGAAGGTGTGACAGTTGCTCCTGCTCACGAAGCTTACCCCGTTCGTCAACAATTTCTTGCGTCACTTTGTCGATCGTTTGTCCCAGCGATTTGCTGTCAATCGGCTTGAGCAGATAGTCCGTCACTCCGATCGCAATGGACTTCTTGGCATAGCTGAATTCATCATAGCCTGAAATAATGACGATTTTGATAGCTGGCCATCGTTCTTTAACGGCTCGCGACAGCTCCAAACCGTCTAATCCCGGCATCCGGACGTCTGTCAGCAGCAAGTCCGGCTGCCGCTCCTCGACCATCTGCAGGGCAATTCTTCCGTTCGGGGCCGTTTGAATTTCGCCGATTCCATAGCTGCTCCAATTTATCGCCTTCTGAATACCCATCCGCATCAACGGTTCATCATCTACGATTAATGCTGTCAACATACTCTTGTTCCCTCCTGCAATGGATACTTGATTTCGGACGATCGCGTTGCTAACTATAGAATTCAACGAAGCTGCTCCTTTCCCTTTAGAATTGCCTGCGTCCCGCTATTTCCTGAACAAGGCGTGGGCAGGGATGACCCTTGGGATCACCTTCTGACCGTCACCCTCTGACTATACGGCTCACCGCCGCAAAATCCAGCTCACCGCTTTCCTTGGCAGCCATTTCATACAGCTGAAATGCATGTGAAGTCACCGGCATCGGCTGACCGGCCGCTTCCTGAAGGGCAATACCGATGTCCTTCTTCATGAGATGAAGCTTAAAGCCCGGCTGGAAATTATGCTCAGCAATTGCCTGGGCTTTGTTCGCGAACATCCAGGACCCGCCGGAGCTGCTGCCAATCACTTTCTGCAAGGCGGCCAAGTCCACATCCAGCTTCTCCGCTAATGCGATTGCCTCGGAGGCAGCCAGCATATGCACGGCGGCGAGCATCTGGTTGATTGCCTTCACCGCCTTGCCTGCGCCGATCGCACCGACGGAGTGCACCGTTTGGGCGATCGCGCCAAGGATGGGCTGTGCCAGCTCCAACGCCTCCTCGCTGCCTCCAACCATCACCGTGAGCGTTCCCTTCTCCGCCCCGATCGTGCCTCCGCTGACGGGAGCGTCCAAAACCAACGCCCCTCTGGCAGCATAAGCCTCCGCAACCTCCTTCATCGCGCCTGGAGATCCGGATGTCATCTCCATCAGCAATTGGTCTTCGCGCACCTCGGCCAGCACCTCGCTAGCGAGCAGCACCTGCCGCATTTGCCGGTCCTCCGGCAATATGCTAATGACCGCGCCGGCAGCGGCAATCGCCTCCGCCGGGGAAGCGTGCACCTCGGCCCCGAGCCTGCGGAGCTCATCTGCGGGAGCCGGGTCTCGGTGAACGGCTACATGCAGCTTAAAGCCTGCTCTCGCCAAGTTTTTGGCCATCGGCAAACCCATCGCGCCCAGCCCGAGAAAGGCAATTTGACGCATATCTAGCGGATTCATCGTGATTTCCCCCTTGGATGTGAATGTAATGATGGAATAAGGAAAAACCCCGGCGTAACCGGGATTTTCGTACTTAGTAGCCGGCAACGGACGCATCGACGGATATGCCCATTTTATCGTACAGCTTGCGGCGGCTCTTCTTATCCGCTTCCATTTCCTGAGTGGCATATTTGGCAACTTCCCACGCTTTTTCAATAGGCACAACTACGATGCCGTCGCCGTCCGCTACGATGATATCGTTCGGCCGCACGAGCTGGCCGTTAATGTTAACCGGGATATCTTTGGCCTGGAACTCAACGCGCCCTTGCACCATCGTTTGTGACACATAACGGGAGAATACCGGCACTTGATTCAGGATCAGCTCATCCGTATCGCGCGCTCCGCCATTCGTGATGATGCCACGACAGCCTTGGCTTTTGTATTCCAAGCCGTTATTGGAGCCGATAATGCCGACGTTCGTATCGCTGGCGTCAAGCACAAGCACATCGTCTTCGCCGATTTCCTTACCCCAATGATAGGTGGCAACGTTGCCGTACCAGTGATTGGAGAATTTCGTATAAGCTTCCGGATCCATCGTAGGGATCGTGCGGTTTGTCGGCACGAATTGAACCGTTTTGGCAAAGCCGCAGAAGTTTGTGCGGAAGAGAGGCTTGATCGTATCTGTGTAGATACTGCCCACGAAATGCATCATGTTCCAATCCATGCCGTCACGCACGTCTGCAACGCGCAGCTTACGGTATACTTCCATCAATTTTTGCTTTTCTTCTTTGGTCAATTCGATCATTTTCATTCACCTCAACAATGGATTTGGTTGTTACATTGGCAAGCTATATCCAAGAGCGATTCGGATCAAAGCTTCAAACCGCTCGATGCCACACTTTCAATGACATAACGCTGCAGGATAAGGAACAAGACAACCATCGGGATAATGGTTAAAGTTGCAAGGGCAAGGCTGCTCCCGATATAGGTTCCGTTCGGCCCTAGCGTAAAATTCGCCACGCCGATGGAGACGGTGAACATGCTGCTCTTCGATAACATGAGAAGCGGCCAAAGCAGCTCGTTCCACTTATGCATCACCGTAATGATCGACAAAGTCGCGATGATCGGTGCCGTTAGCGGCAAATAAATGCGCATGAAGATCTTAAAATGATGAGCTCCATCCATTTTGGCGGCTTCCCCCAACTCATTCGGCAGCGAATCCATAAACTGCTTCACGAGGAAGACGCCGAACGGATACGCGAGTGTCGGAAGAATAACCCCAACGAAGGAATTGATCAGATGCAGCTGATTGAACACTAGAAATCGTGTAAATACGATAACTTGATCAGGCACCATCATAGCGGTGAGAATAAGGAGGAGCCATATTTTCTTCCCCCTGAACTCCCCTTTGGCCAGGGCATACCCTGCTAGCGTGGCGCCCGCGATATGACCTGCCACGGAACCGGCAACTATAATAAGCGAATTGAGATAGTACGTGCCAATCGGCAAGGATTTGAAAATCAATGAGAAGTTCTTCCACCCGAACTCTTCCGGAACGATGCGGGGCGGGAAGCTGAGCCCGAAATTCGCATTCACGTCCAGCGAGATGCCTATCATAAGCACGAACGGATAGAGAAAGACCACGGCCAGCGCCGAAAGTACGAGCAGCCGGACCATTTCCAACGCTTGATTGCGTCTTGTCATTCGAACCTGCCTCCTTTCATCGTTCCGATCTCCGGGAGATCTTCAGATTGATGATGGTGATGATCAGAATCATGAGGAACAGTGCGACCGAAGCCGCTGAACCGTACCCGTACTGGGACTTCTCCATCGTTTCTTCATAGAAGAAGAGAACGATGGTTTGCAGTGAGCGGAGCGGACTGCCGGAAGCCCCGCCGAACGTATACACATCATCGAATCGCTGGAAGGCGCCGATCACGCCTGTGATTAATAAGAACCACAGAATGGGTTTGACGCCAGGTATCGTGATATACTTCATTTCCTCCCAGCGCGAGGCGCCGTCCACCCTTGCCGCTTCGTAATAATCTTTGGAAATCGACTGCAAGCCCGCCATCCAGATCAAGATATTAAAGCCGACCGACTGCCACAGCGCTAATGCAATGACAACCCATTTGATCAGCGTCGGATCATTCACCCATGGCTTCGCCTCGATGCCGAACCAGGAGAGTACATAATTGACCGTACCTGACTGGTCGGGGAAGAACAGGACCTTGAACACCAGCACGACGGCTACCGCTGAAGTCACATTCGGCAAGAAGTAAATGACCTTAAGCAGTCCTTTCCCGTACACAGCCCGGTTGATCAGAGCAGCCAGCAGGAACGACAACGGCAGCCCAAGCAGTAGTCCGAACAATCCCATGTACAAGGTGTTATAGATAGCCAGGAAGAAGTTCGGATCTGTCAGAAGGTGCCTGTAGTTAAACAACCCGGCGAAATTATCCAGACTTCCGTCATTCGAAACGTAGAAGCTGAGAAGTAATGTTTTGACCATCGGGTAGTAGCTGATCAATGCAAGTACGCCTACGGTCGGAAGCAGATAAAGGTACCAGGTACATTCCTTCACGAATTGACCCATGGCTGGAGAGCTCCGCTTGGAAGCCTGAAGAGCCTGCCTCGCATCTGTGACCGCACTCCCGTATCTCGTCGGTTTCATGGATGAACCCTCCTTATAACGGCTTTACGGTAAGTGAACGGGTTACTTCTGATCAGCAGCTTTGTTCTTGGCGAATTCATCCAGGACCTCTTTTTGTGCGGTATCCAGTGCTTCTTTAGCCGGTGTACTTTTCAGCAGCACCTTCTCCATGCCGCGTGTCAGTGCAAATTTCGCTGTCGTGAACCAGATTGGCGACATGTACTGCGCTTGGCTTACCATCTTGAACATCTTCTCGTCGTTGCCATCCGGCTTATAGTCCGGTCCAAGCGATTTCGTCGAAACCGGCATCGTGTTCTTCGTTTCCCAGAGGAAGCGCTGGCCGTTACCGACAGACATCCACTTGACGATTTCCCAAGCAAGGTCTTTGTCTTGCGTGTTCTTGACCATCTGTACGCGAATGCCGCCGAGGAAACCGCCGGTTCCTTGAGGCCCTTTGGGAATCATGGCCACATCGTACTTGTCGAGCATTTTGAGCGATTTGAATTTCTGCAGCTGGATCGCCGGCAGATTAATGTACATGGCAATATTATTCTTCGGTGTGGACCACTTCTCGGCACCTTGCCCCTGCATCATGCCCGGAGGGGTATAAGGCATCAGTGATTTGTAATACTCAACCGCTTTGATCATGCCCTCGCTGTTCAGCGTGACTTGGTTGAGATATTCCTTGTTGCCCATTTTGCCCATGTCCGCTCCGAATGTATTGGCGATAATAGAGACTGCGTAGCCGGCCTGGTCGCCGGGAATCCGGGTGTATATGCCGAAGGTTTGCTCGCCTGTTTTGGGATTTTTGCCCGTCAGCTTCTTCGCCTTCTCGAGCACTTCATCCCAGGTCGGATTCTCAGATAGAGGCGGAACTCCGTAATCAGCGAATATCGTCTTGTCAAAGTAAATCCCCGAGCCGTCTACGGCGATCGGCAGTGCATTATTAACCGTCTTCCCATTCTGATCCACTTCTAATGGTCCGGTCAGGAGCGTCGGCGATAAATACAAGTCTTTGCTCCATTCCTTATCTTTTTCCAGGAACGGCGTCAGGTCCTCGCTCAATCCCTGGTTCCACATGAATTTACTGTCCGACTCTATGGAAACATCGATTTGGCGCGATTCGACCAGCGCTTTCGCTTTGGCCTGATGATCCTTGTACGGGTAAGTCACAACCTCGAAGTCGATGTTGGGATAATCCTGCTTGAGCCGTTTCTTCAGCTCGTCTGCCCCGTAGACCATTTCCCCCGTGAGGGGATCCGGCGCGGTTTGATCGTTCAGGCCGACATACCCGATTCGAATTTTCCCCTTCAGCTCCGGCTTCGGTTTAATCGGAGATGTCGACTTCCCCGCCGCCTCTCCTGCTGCACTTCCGCCTTGTGCAGCATCCTTGCTCTCTCCAGTGCCACAGCCTGCGGAAGTTACTAGCAGCAATGCTGCCATCGATAACGTTAGCCATTTGCGTTTCATGATTCGGCCTCCCTCGTTCTTCTGTATACGGTACCGCTTACATCCTTATTGTAGCGGAGACCGGACAAGATTGTTAGGCGGCCTTGTTTGGATTATGTGGGTTATGTTTGGCTAGTTGCTAATCGGCGGCGCCTTCGCCGACCGGAAGGTTAAGCAGAGCGGCTTCGTCGAGCCGCAAGCCGTATTTCATGCCGATTTCATTGAGCTCGGCGGCTACTTTGGGCGGAAGGAGGATGCCTTCCCGCTTGCGGGCTTCCGTCTGTCTCCGCTCCATATCCCCGGGAACCATAATCTCCGTCACGCCGGGCGCTTTCGGTTCACTTTTTATTTGGCGGATATACAGGTCCACCCTTTGTTTGAACAGCTCAAGCGGAAGGAAACGGCTGATATCTACAGCTATGAAAAAGTGGCCTACATTCTGCGGTTCATCCCAATTCTCATACATGTTGTTCACGTACTGCCCATAGCCGGCTCCCGTTAGAACCCCTGATAAAATATCGATGAACATCGAAATCGCGTAGCCCTTCGGACCTCCGACCGGCAGCACGGAGCCTTCCAAGGCAGCCTCCGCATCCGTCGTCGGGCGGCCCTCTTTATCGATGGCCCAGCCCAGGGGAATCGCTTCCCCCTTCTGTGCCGCCATGATAATTTTGCCTCGGGCTACAACGCTCGTGGCCATGTCCAGAATGAAGGGATTCTCTTCACCCGCCGGAACCCCGATACATAGCGGATTGGTGCCGATGAACGGGCGAACTCCCCCTGTCGGCGGCATCGTCTGGGAGGCGTTCGACATCACGAGCAGAATCAAATCTTGTTCAATCGCCTTCTGCGCATAATAAGCTCCCGTACCGAAGTGATTGGAGCCCTTCACCCCCACGATAGCAGCACCGTACTGCTTAGCTCGCGCCATTGCGATATCCAGAGCGTAGCTGCCCACGACAGAGCCG
The DNA here is from genome assembly GCF_028765165.1 of Paenibacillus sp. MAHUQ-63. Classification (GTDB taxonomy): domain Bacteria; phylum Bacillota; class Bacilli; order Paenibacillales; family NBRC-103111; genus Paenibacillus_E. The sequence continues at coordinate 895,960 of NZ_JARADB010000003.1, forward strand.
AAGTTGTTACGCCCGTCGATCAGGGCGGTGCTGCCATGCTCGGATACAATCTCCGGTTCAGCCTGAGGATCCATCATCCCTTTTTCCACACGCTTCAGATAGATGCCCGTTCGCACGACGCCATGCGATTCGACTCCGCGAAGATCCGCTTGAATCAAGGACTCCGAGACGATAGAGGCACGGCCTTCAGGCACGCCGGCGCGAATGAATACGTCCCTGCAGAAGGACTGCAATTTCTCCCAATCATACGTAAGCGGCAAGCTCATAGCCCTTCACAACCCTTCTGTTGTAACGTTTGATCCACCCAATCGCGGTTCACCGTACCCTCCTCGATGGACTGTAAAATAAGCTGCTCGCGTACCTGCTGTTCGCGAATGAGCTTCAGCAAGCCTTCCGCTTCTCTCAGCGGAACGACGGCCAAACCGTCCTCGTCGCCAACGATAATGTCGCCCGGCTCAATAACCATCCCGCCGACAGAAACAGGGACGTTAATTTCTCCAGGACCGTCTTTATAGGGTCCACGGTGAGTGATCCCTCTTGCGTAAACGGGGAACGTGTCGTTACCAAAGGCCGCCGTATCACGAATCGCGCCGTCTATGACGAAGCCGGCGATCTGCTTCTTCTGCGCTAGACGAAGCATAATTTCACCAACGATCGCATTCGTCGTATCACCGCCGGCATCAACGACGATAACGTCTCCAGGCTCCGCCAAGTCGATCGCCTTGTGTACCATGAGATTGTCACCGGGTCTAGTCTTCACGGTCAAAGCGGCGCCCACGAGCCTGCTGCCTGCCTGGTGATAAGGACGCAGCCCTGAGCATATAGCATGTAAGCGATTTAAATTATCACTGATATGCGGGGTAACGACATCTTGGAACTGATGAAGCAAAGATGAGCTCGGGCGCTCGGACCGCTGCAGAATACGAAAACCTAAATTGGGCATCATAGCACACTCCTTGAGAATTTGTTTGAGTTCGTTCGTTTGGATAAATAGGAAGTACAATTCCGTTGCTTCTTAGGTTTATCGTTTTAGGAAATCGATTTACAAGTAAAATTTAACATGTTTATTTCAATTCGGCAAGCGATTTCGGCAAAAAAAAGACCCGGCGGAAACTATCCGTCGGGTCTTTATGGGCTGCTTCTATGTGGTGAATATGCTTGAATATGCGTAACAGGCAATAGCGGTCTTGCGGGAATGCAAGCTGCCGGTTCTATCCGCTAATCATGGTTCTAGGAACTGGAATGATTACCGCTCGAGCTTCTAGCGATCAAATTCGGCTTCAACACGACATGCTTCGGTTTGCGCACGGTCTTGGAGCCGATTCTCTGGATCAGGTTCTTGGCTGCAATCCTGCCCATCTCATAAGCCGGCTGCTCGATCGTCGTTAACGGCGGATTGAGATGCTTGGCCCAAACCGTCTCATCGTATCCGATTAAGGCGATCCGCCCCGGAACTTCGATGCCAAGCTCCTTCAAGCCCTCCAGAATTTCGAGCGTCATCATATTATTCGTGGAAAAAATGGCATCTGCATCCGGCTCTTGCCTAAAGAAATCCAACGCGCTCTTCTTGGCCCTACCGGCTGCATTCTCGACGCGAATGACCGATTGCTCCGTGACTTCAAGCCCATTGTCCCTCATCGCTTCTTGGAAGCCGAGGATGCGCTCCTGCCATGTGCTGATGCCTTCCGGCTCGTAGACGAAGCAGACCGGCCTCCGTCTGCCCATCTGGATGAAATGTTCGACAGCCAGCCGGGCGCCCTGCATATTATCTACAACAACGTCGTCAACATCCAAGTCCGATATGCGGCGGTTAATGACGAGAAGAGGATACTTCTTCTGTACGATTTCGGTATATAACTCTTTATTGTTGACAGTCGGATTGACAATGATGCCATCCACCTGGCGCATCTGCAAGCCTTCGATCAAACCTGCTTCACGTTCGGAATCTTCATTGGAGTTGCAGACCATGAGACTATACCCTGACAGCCGGCACGTATCCTCAACACCTTCCAACACCCGGGACCAGAACGGGTTGCTTAAATTGGATAGAACAATGCCGATAATGTTCGTCCTCATCTGCTTTAATCCCCGTGCCATCGGGTTCGGACGATAGTTCAGATCGCGAATGATCTTAAGAACCCGCTCTTTGGTTTCTTCCGTCGCTTGCGAATAGTTCCCGTTGAGGATTCGTGAGACCGTTGTTTTGGATACTCCGGCCATTTTAGCCACATCATCGATGGTTACTTTCAATGAAATTCCTCATTTCATTCCGTGTATACGCTGCATATAGCAACGTTTTCATCTAATAAATATACCAGATTGCTCTGTACAATAAAAGGCGGATATTTCCTTGCCCGATGGTCAGATCGGCAGGTGAATATCCGCTTGGTACAAAGAACCTTCGGTTCAGCTCTTTGTTCTTAAATAACCGTATGATCCAACGCCTTGCCCATTGCCTCATAGATTCTTTTGCGTCCCGCCTTGTCGTTCTTCAATTCTTGATGCGCATATTTGGCCACTTCATAGGCAAGCTTGCGAGGAACAACGATAACGCCGTCGCCGTCCGCTACGACAACGTCGCCGGTTCGTACGACAACACCGCCGATATTGACCGGCACATCGAGCGCGTCGAAGCGGATGCGCCCTTGATCCATTTTCTGCGATATGAATTTGGACCACACGGGCACTCCCTGCAGGATGCACTCATCCGTATCCCTCACACCGCCGTTGGTCAAATAACCGACGATCCCGTCTTTCATCCCGCCTAATGTATTATTGGAGCCCAGGATGCCCACGTCGACGCCATTTTGGTCAATAACCATGAAATCGCCCTTCGTGATGCTCTTATGCCATGGGTCGTAGCATACTTCCTTATAGTACCAACTCGCCCACTTCGTATATTCTTCAGGTGTCATGCTAGGCACGGCTTCTTCATAAGGGACATATCGGGCTGTCCGGGCAATCCCGACCACACGGGTTCTGAACAGCGGACGAATCTCATAATGGACGGACCCATAATGATGCATCATGTTCCAATCCATGCCATCGCGGACATCGGCAACCCTTAGATCTTGATATAGCTCCAAAATCTTCTCTCTGTCATCCATGTTCATTCATCCCTTCGCTCGTTTTTTATGTTCAAATGACGGTATGATCCAGTTCCCTATTCATCGCTTCGTAGATGCGGCGTCTGCCTGCCTTATCGTTCTTCAATTCCTGGTGCGCGTACTTCGCTACCTCTACAGCTATTTTCCTCGGTACGACGATGACGCCGTCGCCGTCGGCCACGATCACATCCCCCGGATGCACAACGACGCCGCCGATCTGAACCGGCACATCGTTCGCATCGAATTGGACACGTCCCTGATTCATTTTCTGAGAGACGAACTTGGACCAAACCGGAACCTCCTGAAGAATCAATTCGTCCGTATCGCGAACACCGCCGTTCGTGATGAAGCCAACCGCTCCTTGGGAGAAATATTGCAGGGCATTATTGGAGCCCAGAATGCCTACATCCACACCGCTCTGGTCAATCACGACGAAGTCGCCCGGCTCGGAAGCTTTCATCCCTTTATTATTCGTAATGTTGGCATAGTACCATTTGGCCCACTCCGTATATTCGTCCGGCGTCATCTTCGGGATTTCCCCCTGATAAGGAATGTATCTGGAGGTTTGCGCAATTCCAACCGCTCTTGTACGGTAAAGCGGACGGATTTCGTGGTGTACGGTACCATAATGATGCATCATGTTCCAATCCATGCCATCGCGGACGTCGGCCACACGTAAATCTTGGTAAAGCGCCAACAATTCCTGCTTTTCCTCTTTGGACATTTGATCCTTGCTCATTTGCTCACTCTCCATTGCCTGGATTTATATTTTCATCCTCGAAAATGGTGTACAGCAGCATCTTCAAGGAATAAAAATCTGTCGCCATGCTTGTTTAAACACAAGCTTCTAGCCTTTCAATCCGCCTGTCGAAATGCCTTCTATCAGATATCTTTGGAAGAAGATGAACATCGCAAATACAGGGACAAGGGACAGGATGGACATCGCAAACAGTGCCCCCCATGAGTTATCCCCCATGGAATCGGTAAACATTCGAAGCGCCAAAGCAATCGGAAATAAGCGGATATCGCTGATATACAGCAGCTGGCTGAAGAAATCGTTCCAGGTCCAGATGAACGTAAAGATCGAAGTTGTCATTAAGGCTGGAACCGTGAGCGGGATGATTAGATACCAATACATCTTGATCGGGCCGCACCCGTCGATCTCAGCCGCCTGATCCAATTCCCGGGGCAGAGAACGGATGAATTGTACGATTAAGAAGATGAAGAAAGCTTCAACGCCGAGGAATTTCGGCAAAATTAACGGCAGATACGTATTGATCCAGCCGAATTTATTAAACATGATATACTGCGGGATGACAGTGACGTGAAAAGGCAGCATCAACGTCATCAGCATGATGGCGAACAGCGCTTTTTTGAGAAAGAAATGCAGCCGGCCGAAAGCGTAAGCCGCCATCGAGCTGGAGATCAGATTTCCGATGATGCACATGGCTACCAGGAAGAAGGTATTGAGAAAAAAATGGCCGAACGTCACTCCGGATAATCCGGTCCAGCCTTGTTTATAGTTATCCAATGTGATTTTATCCGGAATCAGCGACGTATTCGTAAAAATCTCCGTATTCTCTTTGAAGGAGCTTACGAGCATCCATAACAGCGGATAAATCATAATGACGCAACCCGCTATAATACAGGCATGGAGGACATATCGGGAGGTTCTGCGCTTAACCAAAGGGATCACCTCTATTCTTGATAATAGACCCATTTTTTCGATGTAACGAAAAGCAGCGATGTGACAAACGCAATGGTAGCGAGGAGCATCCATGCCATAGCCGCAGCATAGCCCATATCGAATTGGGCAAACCCTTTCTGGTACAGATACAAGGTATAGAATAAGGTGGAATTCAACGGACCGCCGGTGCCGCCGCTTACGATAAAAGCAGGCGTGAAAGCCTGAAACGCGTGAATGATCTGCATGACAAGGTTGAAAAATAGAATTGGAGTCAGCATGGGGAACGTAATACTCCGGAATTGCCTGAACCCGCCTGCCCCATCGATTGTCGCCGATTCATATAAATCGACCGGAATTTGCTTTAAGCCGGCTAAGAAAATGACCATGGCGGAGCCGAATTGCCAGGTTGACAATACGATCAACGTGTAGAGCGCCGTGCTCGGGGTAGCGATCCAGTTCATGCCTTCCATCCCGAAAACATGCAGAATCTTGTTAATCAATCCTTCCCCGCCAAAAATTTGCCGCCATAGCAAAGCAATGGCTACACTGCCCCCAAATAATGACGGGACATAATAGATGGCCCGGTATATGCGTAAACCGCGTATCCCTTTGTTCAATAGCAGCGCAACGGAAAGGGCAAATGACAGAGCAAGCGGCACGGCCAAGAGGACGTAACCGGTTGTCACTCGAATGCTTTCCATGTATTTCTTGTCGTGAAACATATCGCTGAAATTGCCGAAGCCTATCCATTGCGGCTGTGAGAACAAATCATACTTGGTAAATGCCAAGTACAGCGAGAACCCCATAGGGAATGCACTTAAACCAATCAATCCGATCAGCCAAGGCGTCAAAAATAAATAACCGATCCAGTTGTTTCTCAAGAACGTCTTAATAGCCGTCATGACTTCACTCCCAAGGTTGCGGCCGGATGCGCCTGTATGCCGTTAACATCCGGCCGCAAGAATGAATGCGATCATTTATTTATTCAATATAGCGGTTGCTTTGGCGATAAAATCCTTGGCTCCCTGATCAACGGTGCTTTTGCCGAACGCAACCGACTGTGCAGTCTCGAGCAGCAGGGAACGAACGGCGCCTTGGCCTGCAGGCGGAAGCGGAAGCTGACCTGCCGTCTTAAGGCTCGTCTGAATCGCATCCGTTGTTCTTTGCTCGGCTGGAGTCAGCAGCGGCTTGATTGTTTCATTCCCCTTGGTCGAACCGAGAGCGCCCTGCTCCAATTTAAACACCTTCTCGGCTTCCTCGTTGTTAACGAAGAAATCGATGAAGCTTGCGGCTGTTTTGGCCTGCTTGGAGTTGGCCGAGACGGCTAAGTAAGCGCCTTCGACGAATTCGCCTTCCTTGCCCTTCGGATCAGACGGCCTCCGAAGCGCGCGAACCTCACCATCTTTGATATAGTTCTGGTACAGCGGGATCTGATTGAACGGGAATACCGTCAGGGCAAGCTTCCCTTTAACGAATAAGCCTTGGTCAAGCGATACCGTTGAATACTGCTCGGTTGTAGCCGCATCCGGTATCGCTTTGATTCGGCGAAGCTTATCCCAGATCGTGAACCATGCGACCATATCGTCTTGGCTGATCCCCAATTTGCCTTCCCCTGTAAACAGCTCCTTCCCTCTCTGGCGGGCAAAAACCTGAAGGCCTGTGATATCGCTGCTGTTGTCGCCTGCCGCCCAGACACCGGGCTCTTTGATCGCTTGTTGAAGCTCCGTCACCTTCGCGGTGAAGTCGTCCCACGTCCAGTTGTAATCAGGATATTTGACGCCTAATTTATCAAACATCGCCGTATTGTATTCCCAACCGGTCATCGTCACGCCCTGCGCAACCATTAGCGTTTTCCCGTTCACTTTGCCGGCCGCCTGCACCGCTTCCGGAAAGTCCTTCAGATTGATGGTGCCGTCCTGAACGAATGAGCCCAAATCAAGCAGCGTATTGCGGCGTGCGTAATCCGCCACATAAGTCGCATGCATGCCCACGACATCCGGCATGTTCCCGCCCGCCGTTTGGGTAGCCATTTTATCCCAATAATCATTAAAGGAACCGAACTCCCTCACGATTTTGACGTTCGGATGCTGCTTCTCATACATGTCCGCGATGGCGTTATACTTCTCGTGCCGCTTCCCATCCCCCCACCACGCGAAGCGGATGGATACCTTCTCTTCGCTCTTGTTGGCTGCCGCTGCCGTCTGGGCCGGAGCCGCCGTCTGGGCTGGCGCCGCAGACGAGGTCGTACCGGCTGGAGCGGAGCCGCTGCTGCATGCTGTCAGCCCGAAAGAAGCAAGTAGAGGAATAAATAAAAGCGCTTTCATTTTCTTCATGTAAAGCCCTCCTTTTTGGATAACCCTTGTATCCGCACTATTCCTTTAACCGTTGCCCTGCTTGGTTCCTGAAATAGCTTAGATCAATCTTCATAGCTTGCTGCGTTGTGAGAATTCTGAGGATGGAGGATGAGACGGGTTGCTTCAAACAGTTGATTTGCGGTGAGTTTCATGAGGTTAATCGATTTAGTAAATCGATTTCTTCCCTCATTCTAAAACACAAACTTCACGATTGTCAACAGGAAATCGATACACTAAATCGTTTTCCTAACTTTGCCGAACGTGAGCATTTCTCGATATTTCGTTCATTCCCTAAGCTACGCATGAACGAATGCCAAAAACCATCGCCCGGTTCCTGCAACGATGGTTTCACTATATGTCCACTATAAGGTTGTCAAAATCAATGCCCCAACGCTTTCACACCTTGGTTATCATAGAAGAAAGGCCCGCGTGTCCAAGCGCACATCAGATGCATAAGGAGTTCTGCGGTCATTCGTTCCCGAATTGCGTGCCAGCGTTCATCCTGGAATCCGTTATGCCATTCGTGGGGATCCTCCTTCAGGTGGTATAATTCCCCTTTAAGCTCATCGATCCTGGTCACGGCATCCTGCAGAGTTCCCGGCAAATACAGAATCAGCTTCCAGTCCTGCTTGCGCCACATGAAAGCCGGAGCGGCGAACAACCCGCTCTCCGTCTTGCGATGGAACTCGCAGAAGGCTCCCACCCGTTGTTGATCGCCGAGCAGGTCCAGCCCGGGAAGCAGTGGATTGCTCTCCGCACCCGCCGCCCTCGCCAGTGTCGGCACAAGATCGATGAGCTCTGCCGGACGTTCATCGACCGTCCCCCGCTTCGCTTCGGGTACCCAACTGCCGGCAAGCATCATCGGGACCCTGACGCTGCTCTCATACAAGCAGTATTTGCTGAAGCGGAATTGCCGTTCACCCAGCATCTCCCCGTGATCGGAAACGAAAACAATCAAGGCATTATCCAGAATGCCCTTGGCTTCAAGCCCCTCCAGGACCTGCCCGAAGTAGTGGTCCAGCCAAGAGCAATTCGCCCAGTAACGCAGTGTGGTTCTTCTCCGCTCCATACGGCTCATGCCTTCCCATACTTTCCTCCTCTCCCAGTATGTGCTGCCAGGAACATCCGGCTCCGATACATGGGTATCCGGTTCCGTCTCCCAAGGGGGTTGTTCTATGTCAGGGATATCCTCCAGCCGGTACCAATCCTCGAATTCCTTGGGCACATTGAATCCTGCATGCGGTTTAAGGAAAGACAGATACAGGAATAGCGGTCTCGAGGAATCGATCCCGTTCGCGATGAAGCTTTTGCACTGCTCCGCAACCCAACCGTCCCGATGCCGGTGCATCGGCACTTGGCTGGTACAGCCGATATAGCCCAGCGCATTCTCTTCCCCGCTCCCATAGTGACGCGTTTCCTCGGAATAAGCCTGAAGCCCTTCGGGATCGTCGTCTCCCATCATGACGGCCCCCTCTTCATAATGGCCGCTATCCCGTGACAAGCCCACCGCCCGTACTTCGAAGCCGCGAGTCGGCGGATTGGCGTTTCGCAGCCCATGGTTCCAATGGGTTTTGCCGAAGCCGGCCGTCTGATAGCCCTCCCGACGAAGCAGCTCCGCCAGGGGCAGCGCCGGCAATTGATCTTCGTCATAAAGCCCGCCGTGATTCGTCCGCACGCCGAGCTGCGAAGGATACAAGCCGAACATCATGGAGCTGCGGCTGGGGACGCACATCGGCGCTTGGCAAACCGCCTGGCTGAATACAATGCCGTTCTCCGCTAATTTATCCAGTGTAGGTGTGTAAATATGCTCGTTGAATTTTCCGATGCAGTCCCAACGCTGCTGGTCCGTCATCAGAAAGATAATATTGGGTCTATGATGAGACATTGTATTTCCTCTTTCCTCCAGGTCATCAACCTTTGATAGAACCGATCATCGCTCCCTTGGCAAAATGCTTTTGCAAGAAAGGGTATACGATCAGAATCGGTACCGTCGCCACCATAACCGCCGCCATTTTTAACATTTCCGAAGGCGGCGGCTGCGTGGAAACATCGAAAGCTTCGAGATCGGTATTGCTTGCACTGATCAACATATTTTGCAGCAGCACTTGAATCGGCCACTTGCTGGGGTCATTCAAATAGATGAGTGCCGAAAAGAACTGATTCCAATAGCCGACTGCATAAAACAAGCCAAAAGCGGCCAGTGCCGGCATCGAGAGCGGCAGGATGATCGTAAACCATGTTCTGAGCTCGTTGCTGCCGTCTATCGATGCGGACTCATCCAGCTCTGCCGGTATCTGTTCAAAGAATGCCTTCATAAGCAGTACGCTCCAGCCATTAGCCAGCGCCGGTATGATCAGCGACCATATGCTGTTAATTAGCCCTATTTGACGGACGAGCATATAGGCTGGAATTATGCCTGGACTGAACAGTATGGTAATCAGAACGAGCACCAGCACCTTCCTTCTTCCACGCATTCTTCGGCGAGAGAGAGCGTATGCGAGCATGGAGGTTACGACTAGCGACAGCGCCGTACCGACGACAGCTAAGAAAGCACTATTGCTGACCGAGCGAACGAAAGCCTTGGCCGACAGCAAATAGTAATAGGAGTCCAAACTCCAATGGTTCGGAAAAAGCATCCAGCGCCGCTGAAGAAATTCAGAGGGCTCCGACAACGATACGATCAGTACGTAATAGAAGGGAAAGCATGTGACCAGCGCCATGGCTCCAAGTGCCATGGCATTGAGAATTTGTAACGTTCTGTCTCCCCATCCAGCTTTAATCCTTCTCACGGAACAGATATCCCCCTTTCCTAATAAATTCCACCCTGTCCCAGCCTCTTGGCTATATGGTTGGAGATCAGGACAAGGATAAGTCCTATCAATGATTTGAATAACCCGACAGCCGTACTGTAACTGAACTGCCCGCGCTGAATACCGGTTCGGTATACGTACGTATCGAATACTTCCGCAACCTGCGAAACCGCACCGTTATACATCAGGAAGATTTGTTCAAACCCTACATCCATGATATCGCCCAGCCGGAGAATCAAGAGAATGACGACGACACCTCGCAGAGCAGGCAGCGTTACGTGCCAGATCTGTCTGAGCCTTCCGGCTCCGTCCATGCGTGCCGCTTCGTAGATTTGAGGATCGATCCCGGCTATCGCAGCCAGGAAAACGATCGTCCCCCATCCCGCTTCTTTCCACATCGACTGCAAGGTCACTATCACCCAGAAGAAATCCGGATTGGTTAAGAAGCCGATTCGCTCTCTCCCCATCGCTTCGAGGAGATGATTGACAAGGCCTTCTCCCTTGGCGAACAGCGTGAAAGTCAAGCTGGCGATGATGACCCAGGACAAGAAGTGCGGTAAATACAGCACCGTTTGAACAAGCCGTTTATAAATCATGCTTTGCAGCTCGTTCAACATGATTGCCAGGAGGAGCGGGAGCGGGAAAAAGAACAATAAATTGAGCAAATTAATAGCCAGCGTATTCCGGAGCAATGTCCCGAAGTCCGGTGTGGCAAAAAATGTGCGGAAATGCTCCAGACCTACCCATGAACTTCCCGAAATTCCCGCAAATGGTGAATAGTCCTGAAAGGCAATGATGACCCCCCACATCGGAACGTATTTGAAAAAGAGGAAGAACACCATGCCCGGCAAGGCCAGCAAATAAAGATACGGATTGTGGCGAACATCGCGGATTAATTTCCGGATATAGGATTGCTTGTTAGCTTTGCCGGGACGGGCCCGATGTGCGTATTGGGTTTCGTATCGCAGTCCCGTTTGCTCCATGATCGACTAGCCTCCCTCTATTTTCCGCTTCGCTTCTGGTACGCGCTTGATATTTCTTCGGTCGCTTTAATAAACTGCGGATCGCTTTCCGTCTTTTTAACCAAAGCGTCCCATGAGGATAAAGGCTCCTGACCAATAATAATTTTGGCTTTGAGGTCGGCGATCCGCTTCTCCAAATCAGGGAGCAGCTTCTCAGCTGCCGGCGAATACAGTCCTACGCCAATATCCGGTACGCTTACTTTGACGCGTTCGGCATCCACCTTGGCCCTCAAATCTTCCAAATCCTTCAACTGCTGATTCGCTGGAGGAGGGTTTAATGCAGGATCGATCGAATTCACGATCTGATTGAAGTCCGAAGCATTGTCCGCTTGCAGCTTCTCCGGAATCGTAACCTTCACGCCGTCTTTCACTTGGTAATGAACGCCCTCTATGCCAAAGCGCTGGACGGATGATACCTCTGTCGTTAACCAGGTGTCGACAAGCTTGAGAATGCTCTTCAGCTTCTCTTCCGGCACCGACTTCGGTATGGCAAGAATTCCATTGAAGCCAGTCCCCTTAGGCACATAACCGTTAATAGATGCCAGCGGGTAAAAGTCTGCTTCCTTATACGCAGGAACTATTTTTTTGAGATCCGGCGCAAAAATTTTGGGTCCCGTACCCGTCTTGTCAATAACGGCCCCGGCTCTGTTCCCCTTGTAGAGGTCCCGTATTTGCGTGATTTTCAAAGATAATTGATCCTCCGGCAAAATCTTTTCTTTATACAGCTTTGCCAAGTATTCAATTGAATTTCTCGTTTCCGGCAGAAACGGCGCATAGGTCAGCTTGCCTGCGGCTTCCTTCCACGATCCGGTTACTCCGGTGAAGATGCCCTGAAACGTCCCCGTCAAAGTATCCATATCCGTGGAAAGCCCGAACGTGTCCTTTTTGCCGTTCCCATCAGGGTCTTGTTCAGCGAATGCTTTCAGCACCCCATAGAGCTCATCCGTCGTTGCCGGCGGCTTCAGCCCTAGCTTATCGAGCCAATCCTTGCGCAGAATGAGGAAAGAGACATCGTTAGCGTCACGTCCTCTGGGAATGCCGTAATTTTTCCCATCCTCTAGCTTGGTCAGCTCCCACGCTACATCGGGAACCCCGTTCTTCAAGTTCGGGTAATCCTTCAGATAGGGTGTAAGATCCCAGATAGCCCCTTGTCTGACCAAGCTTCGAAAGGATGGATTAAACGGATCGCTAATATAGGTCAGATCGGCTATTTGCCCTGAAGCCAGCGTAATGTTCAACTTGTCATTATAAACATTGTTAGATATCCATTGGATGTTCAACTTGGAATGGGTTAATTTTTCAATCTCACGCTTCAGTACGTTATCGTCTGCGGCCGGAGGGGTGCTTGGCGTAATGGTCATGATGCTGACCTCGACGGGACCCGACTGTGCCGATCCGCCGGCTGCGCTCTTCGCCTGATCTTTGCCGGCCGTTGAAGACGCGGGGCCTCCGCAAGCCGTTAACGCTAATGCCATTAGCGCAAGGACCGGAACAATCCTCATTTTCAGTGGCTTCTGTCCGTTAAATTGCATGTTATCCATCTCCTATCAACAAAACATAGTATTCTGCTAGGTTTTGTATTATTTATACGTTTATATTATCCTAAAAGCCGGCATCCATTTTGTTCAATAAGGACAGATATCTTGCTAATCATGCCAAAAAAATAAAAAAAACAGGAAGGACTATATCCTTCCCGATTTCGGATAATATGCGTCTTTCCGCGCTTGCTTGCGGTATCCGCTCGGCGTACTGCCTGCTATTCTAACGAACAGCCGGTTAAAATGAGAGGGATCGCTGAAGCCGACAAACGAAGCGATGGAGTCGATGCTCCTGCTAGTTTCGGTTAGCATTTGCTTGGCTCGTTCGATGCGGATCAATTGGAGAGTTTCCGTAATGCTTTTGCCGGTTTGTTGACGGAAGATACGGTGCAAATGCCTTGGGCTTATCGTAAACCTGCCGGCCAGCATATCTGTTGTGATTTTCTGTTCGAAATTGTTTTCGAGGTAGGTGTTGACATTGCGGGCCAATATTTCGTGTCCGATCATGAAAGGCTTGTTCATATCGATCGGGTTCGGACGATTGGCTATTCTCGACAGACGAATCATGAGGTGGATTAACAAATGCGAGACGATCAGGTTGGCCCCGGCCTCATTCCTCTTTTGCTCCCGAATAATGGTTTCCAGTTGATCCAGCACATCTGTAGAGTCAATGGACGATAAGGATAGCTTCTTCGGGAAGCGCTCGTTAGCCTTATAGAAGGGAAGAATATATGGCAGCTCGAGCAAGGCCTCCTCATTCGTTGGCAGCATGGAAGCGATGGCTTCACGGCGAAACAGACAATTGACGATTTCCAGACTGAAATCCTTGACATCCGGGAAGTCGTGACTTTCCCCCGGCATAATGATAAAGACATCCCCTGTCCGCAATTCATAGTCGATCCCTTGGATCCTATGCCTGCCCCCGCCCTGTACGACATAAACCAATTCAATAAAGTCGTGCCCATGCTCCTCAAACAGATTATGTTGTCCATGCGAGGATCGCTGCGCCCAAACCTGATTCTCATATCTCTCGTATTCTTGAAAAAGCTTGATCTGCATCCAGCCTGTACCTGCCTTCCTTGTTTAAAGAGCTCAGCTCCGTTGAGAGGCCCCTATTAGAAAATAGGGATCCGGCATTTATTTCCTTCGCTTGAATATACAATCGCCTCCGAGTTAAAAAGATCAATGTACAGAGGCGGCTGCTGAATAGAGGCCAATGTAATTTTGTTGAGCTTCAAAGCTGATAAGAGGGCTGGAATTAGCTTGGCCGTCGTTCCGATCAAATGAACGGGCACAGCAGCCTCATTGTAAGTAATGTTAATTTGCAGCATGTCTCATTCACTCCTTCATTAATGAATAGATGAAAAAAAGCATGGATGCAGCATCCACGCTTCCGGTTTTCCGGTCAGATAAGTAATTGTATATATTCCAATAAGTTTACTAGGTATTTAGTATAGTAACACTCTGCTTCGAAACTTGTCAATGTAAAACTTGCATATTCACCATTCGCTACCGATGTTTCTTCGAAAATTGGAGTCAATATAAGCAATCATTTGCCCAAGTTTCGCATAGAAAACGATTTCACAATGCCCCAAGATAAGAGGAGATCAGTATGTAATCTACGCAGCGGGTAATGCAGAAGGAGTTCTTCCCCCATGACCATGACGAATCCGAAAAAGCTGAGTCTGTTTGCCATTACATGGCCTTTATTCATCGAATCTTCCCTGCAAGTGTTCATGCGAACATCGGATACTTTCATCGTGAGCCATGTATCGGATGAAGCCGTTGCAGCGGTAGGCGTCAGCAATCAACTCATTATTTTTTTATTCCTGCTGCTGCAAGTGATTTCAACCGGTTCGGCCATTGTCATCTCGCAATACTTGGGTGCGAATAAAATCCGCGATGTCAAGCAGTTCGCCGCCGGTGCCATCTCGCTGAATTGCCTGTTCGGTTTCATCATCAGCCTGTGTATCGTGTGCTTCAGTAAGCAATTGCTCCAGCCCTTCGGCTTGGAAGCAGGCACACTCGAGCAGGCGCGCATCTTCCTATCTATCGTTGGCGGCGCCTTATTCATTCAAGCGGTGAATTTGACTATTGCAGCCATAACGCAAGTGCATGGTTACACCCGATATACGATGGCGGTCAGCCTCGGCGTTAACCTTCTGAATTTAACCGGCAGCATTTTGTTTATTTACGGTCCCTTCGGCTTTCCTAAGCTGGGGATTCCGGGTGTCGCCATATCGGCCGTGTGCAGCCAGTCGCTCGGATTGATTATCTATGTTCTTTTATTAAAAAAGATCGTTCGTTTGAACTTATCCTTCAGCGACTTCTATAATGCAAGATTCGCCGATATGAAAAAAATATTGACGATCGGTATTCCTACAGCCGGGAGCCAGCTCGTTTATTCCATCAGCCAACTGCTGACGACCTATTTCATCACTCAGCTGGGCGCTGAAATGTTATCGACCCGCATCTATACGCAGAATATCATGACGTTCATTATCGTACTGGCCGTTTCCTTAGGCCGGGGAACCCAAATTATCATAGGCCGGCTGGTAGGCGCAGGCGAAAAGGAGGAAGCCTACAGGCAGTTGTTCCGCAGCCTGCTCCTGAGCCTACTGCTCTCCCTTACCGCGGTTACATTGACCGTCATATTCGGCAAGCAGTTGATCGGTTTGTTCACCGATAACGCCGGTATCATTGCATTAGGCACTTTTCTGCTGACATTCGGTTTCTTGCTGGAGCCGGTACGCTGCTTGAACATTGTGATCGGCGAAGCGCTCCGGGCAGCCGGCGATGCGCGGTTCATTCTCGTTATTGGGGCTGCTTCCATATTGGGACTCAGCGTCCCGCTGACCTATTGGATTGGCGTTCATCTGGGGTACGGGTTGGTCGGGATGTGGGGCGTGTTCATCATGGACGAAGGATTGAGGGGGCTGCTTCTGTTATTGCGTTGGAGAAGCAAAGCTTGGGAGAAGAAAGCATTGGTCTATCGGGAGGAGGCGACCTAGCCGAGAGTTCTTTCTCATACTAGCAAACAAACGGATATAAACAATAGGCTGCCCGCGGCAGCCTATTGTTCTATCCGTTTGTTTACCGTTGACTTTGCTCTACAGCCAGCGGATCTACCGGCAGCGTCATACCTTGCAGAACGCTGCCGATTCGCTCAATAACAACTACCGCTTGCGCTCTCGTCGTTGCCTCGTCCGGCGCCAGCTTTCCATCGCTTAAACCTTGCAAAATACCTTTGCCGACCGCCTCGCTCATCACAAAGCCCGGATCAAGTACCGTGTTCGCTTTATGCAAGTCCGGGCTCACCGCACGAAGGGCAACAGCGGCAATCTCCTGGCGTGTAATGGGAAGATCCCAGCCCTGCTGCAGGTCCCCCGCTTGGAGAATGCCCGCTTTTTGCAATGCATCGATATACGGTTGATACCAGACCGCATTGTCTGAAGCAGCAGGCAGATGCAGAGCCGCAGCGGCAAGCTTCACAAATTCCCCTCTGGTAATCTGGCGGTCTGGCAGGAAGCTGCCATCGCTATAGCCATTCACGATCCCTTTTTCCGCTGCTTGCAAAATCTGTTCCTTCGCCCAATGCCCTTCCAAATCATTGTACGAAGCGCCCAGTCCGGTCACGACAGCCGGCAAGTTGCGATTGGCTAAGGAATTGTTCCCCAGCTGGCCCGTGTAGTTGCCGCCCCACGTCCAGATCGCGCCGTCCATGCCTTTCACCACGCTATGCGTACCGCCTGCGGCAGCGGCATCGGCTTGGGCAATCCCTTTGACTTGTACCGGTTTATTGGAATTGCTCTTAGTACCATCCCCTAATTGACCGAAAAGGTTCTGGCCCCAAGCCCATACACTCCCGTTCCTGGCGATCGCCAAACTATGGTAAGAGCCTGCGGATATCGATTTCATGGCAGGCAGGGAAGCGACTTGAACCGGCTTCAATTGGTTGGCCGTCGTTCCGTTGCCTAATTGTCCGAAGGCGTTATACCCCCATGCCCATACGGTGCCATCATCCTTCAGGGCAAGGGCGAAGTTCTTCCCTGCACGGATTGCGATAACGCCGGCGATATCGGAAATTTGCACAGGCTGCTGCTTACTGGCAAGCGTCCCGTCTCCGAGCTGTCCGCTCGTATTATCTCCCCAGGCCCATATTTTCCCGGTATTCTCTAAAGCCAAGTTGAAATTGGCTCCAGCCGCGATGGCGATAATATTAGAAAGCTGAATGACCTGGTTGGAAGAAGCTGCGGCGTCATGCCCCAATTGCCCAAATGTATTGTCTCCGAAACTCCACACGGAACCATTATTCAGCAGAGCAAGCGTATGGTTACTGCCTGCTGCTGCGGCTACAACACCATTCAATGCCTTCACTTGAACGGGGGAAGCGCCCGGTGTCGTCGTTCCGTCGCCTAACTGACCGAAGAAATTCTGTCCCCACGTCCAGAGGGTTTCATCCTGTTTGACGGCAACTATGTGCGTATCCCCGCTTTCAATCGCCGCAATGCCGTCCATACTTAAGGCTTTCGGAGAGATGGCGGAGGTATGAGTTCCGTCTCCCAATTGGCCGAACGTATTACTGCCCCAACCGTACAGCCTGTTATTTTGGATAAGAAATGTATCACTTTCACTCGCCGTAAGGTTCTGTACTTTGGGAGCTTTCATTAGAACCGTTCCTTCACCAGGCTTTACCACTGGCGGATTCAGCCATTCGTTCACCTGGGTTTGCACCGGTGCGGCTTGGTTGTTCAGCGTCTTGTCACCGAGTTGGCTGTAACTGTTGTTCCCCCATGCCCAGAGCATGCCCTCTTGGTCGATCGCGAAGGTGAAATTAGAGCCTGCCCCGATTCCGGCAATTTCGGGCAGATCACTGACATGGCTAGGGAATACGCGGTTCCACGTTTTCCCGTCATATCCGGTTCCTACGCCCAGCTGCCCGGAGGTATTGTTCCCCCACGTATAGACACTGCCATCATCCTTTAAAGCAATGGCGTGCGAGCTTCCAGCCGTTATTTGAGCGACGTGATCCAACCCGGTGATCAGAACGGGAAACTTATGAATATCCTGCGTATTGGTCGTAATCGCGCTATACATAGTGGCTGGATCCGAATCGATCAGTCCCCAAGTTAATAAGGTGCCGTCGTCCTTAAGCGCTAAGGAGAAGTCGAATCCGGCGGCGATCTGGGTAATATGCCAGTTGGAGTTCGTAGCCATTATGGGCGTATTCAAACGGTTCTGGTCATAGCCATAGCCAAGCTCGCCGAAGAAATTATCGCCCCAAGCCCATACAATGCCGTCCTGGTCAAGCGCCAAGGTGTGGTAAGCACCGCTCGCCACCGCTTTAACCGATACGATGTTTCCCGTTACTTGGACAGGCTTATTCGTGCTATTATTCGTACCGTCGCCTAATTGGCCGTACGTATTGTCTCCCCAACTCCAAGCGGTGCCATCGTCTTTAATTGCAACAGAGTGGAAATTGCCTGCAGAAATCGCAGTGACATGGGTCAGACCAGACACCTGAACAGGCGTTGACCGGTCGATCGTCGAGCCATCGCCCAACTGGCCGAATGTGTTCTCCCCCCAGGACCAGACGGTGCCGTCCGATTTGAGCGCTAAGGAGTGAGACGAACCAACCGCAATGGCGGTAATACCGGACAACCCGCTTACGGGTGTCGCTTGATTGCGGTTACTCAGGCCGGATCCCAGTTTACCGCGCAGATTATTTCCCCATGTCCAGACCGTACCGTCTTTCTTCAAAATAACCGTGAAACCTTTGCCGCCCCGTATTTCCTGTATCGAAGCAGGCTTCAACCCGGACGTTCCGGCCATCGGCGTGTTCGTTTCCCCGAAAGCTTTCCCGGGAAATACCGAGAAAGCTGTAAAGGAACTAAAAAGCAAAAAACCTAGGAGCCAGAAAATAACGTTACGTTGCACTGTTTTCATGTTCCTTCTCCTTAAAGCTTTTCCATGAGGAAAGCTATCTTCGTTAACACGTACTGAGGGTTCTAATCGCTATGAAGAAGATGGACTGCCTAGCTCCTGGATAACGGCAGATTTGCGTTTAAATCTGCGCGTGATGCCATTTTTCCAGCTATCCAACAAAGTGTATACAACAGGAACCAAGACTAAGGTGATTAGTGTGGATAAGGTCAAACCAAAGGCTACAACGGTTGCCATCGAAGCCTGTGTCTCCGCTCCTTCCCCAAACCCGATAACGAGCGGCAGCATCGCAAGGACGGTAGTCGCTGTAGTCATCAGAATAGGCCGCAAGCGCACTTTCCCCGCTTCTATTAAAGCATCGAACAGCGGCATTCCTTTGGCACGCAATTGATTCGTATAATCAATTAACACGATGGCATTATTCACGACAATGCCCACGAGCATAATCATCCCGATGATGGAATTCATGTTAATCGTTCGATGTGTGACCAGAAGCCCCAATATAGCGCCGATAAAAGTCGGCGGCAGAGCGAACATGATGATGAACGGGCCATATAAGGATTCAAATTGACTCGCCATAACCATATAAACCAAGGCAACGGATAGAATAAGAACCAAGTACAGGCTCTTAAAGGAATCATTCTGGCTAGCCTGCTGGCCGCCCATCGTCACCTGATAGCCGTCAGGCGGTTGAATCGCATCAATCTTCTCCTTGACCAAGGCCGATACCTCACCGGCAGAAGCGCCGAATATGGACGCCTGCACCGTTGCCACACGGTTCTGATCTTGGCGGCGAATTTGCGCCGGACCTGTACCCGGTTCCACTTTGGCTATAAGGCTGACAGGCACAATCGTGCCGCTTGCCGTATTAATCGTCACATTGTTGAAGTTCTCGAGCTTGTTCGTAAAATCATTCGGATATTTCACCAGAACAGCAATTTGCGAACTGGCGGTTTTGAACTGTGTAGCCACGCTTCCCTGATAAGCCGTTCGCAAAGCCGTCATCACGTCTCTTAAGGAAACGCCGTAATGGGCTGCAGCATCACGATCAATCGTTAAGTTAAATTGGGGGATCGAACGGTCCAGCGTATTTTGCACATTGCGTGTGCCTTCTACGGAAGTGATTTCCTGTGCGACGAGATCGCCAAGCTTCTGTAAGACCGCCAAATCCGGTCCGGATAAATTAACGGAAATATCACCGCCGCCAAAGTTGCCGCCACCGCCGAGACCCGGTAACCGGACACCCGACGGCACACTCACACCAATTTGCGCTCCCGCAAAGCCCGTTGTAAGCGTCCGAATTTGTTCCGCAACTTGATCGGTGCTCTTCGTCCTTTCACTGAGCGGTTTTAACCTGATTTGAATACTGCCCGTATTCGTTGCCGCTGACTGAAAGGCTCCGCCGCCTGCCGACCCGACTGAAGTAAAGACGGTGTCAATTTCCGACACATCCTTCAATCTCGTCTCGAGCGTAGCAGCCACTTGATTCGTCACGGCAAAGTCCGTCCCCTGCGGGAGATTAATATTCAAATTGACTTGTCCTTGATCGGTCTTAGGCGTTAATTCACTGCCTACGAATCGAACCGAGTACACGCTGGCAGCGAAGAGAAGCACAGTCAGGGAAATAATGACCCATCGATGAAGCAAGGACCACCGGAGCAGCCTGCTGTACACTTGGGTGATAAACTGCATCCCTCTGCCGAACAAAATGAAAGGATTGAAGGTTCTGCCGGCCGGCAGCTCTTCATCGACCTTGCGGCGCAAAATTTTGGCCGCTAGCATCGGCACCAAAGTGACGGCTGCAAACCATGCCGCGATATGAGAAAAACAAACCACAAGCGCCATCGGCCAGAAGAATTGTTTCACTAAGCCGCTGATGAACGCCGTCGGCGCAAAAACCGCTATCTGTGCCAACGCCGAAGCCATCACCGCCGTGCCCACCTCGGCCGTGCCCACTTTGGCCGCTTCCTCAGGAGACAAGCCTTCATGCCGTTTACGGAAAATACTTTCCAAGACAACGACCGCGAAGTCTACGAGTGAACCGAGACCAAGCGCCAGCCCGCCAAGTGTGATGGTATTAATCGTTTGATGACCGAAGTACATCATACTGAATGTGCTTATGATTGAAATCGGGATCACGACGCCGATAATAATCGTCGCCCTTACGCTTCGCAGAAAGAAGAGCAAGATGATGACCGAGAAAACGCCACCGAGCAAAGTATGCTCTACAACGGTACGTAAGGAATCTCGAATGAACTTGGCGGAGTCATTCAATACGGCGATATGTACGCCTTCAGGAAGCTTGGCTTGAATATCCTGAAGCGACTTCTGGATGTTGCTGGACACGGACACCGTGTTACCGTCCGATTGCTTGAGTACAGAGAGGGATACGCTGGCTTCTCCGTCTTTACGCGCTTCTAGCGTAACATCTTGATAGGTATCTATAATTGTGCCGAGCTCGCTTAGCGCAATCGTTTGTCCGCGCCCCAGCTGCACTTGTACTTTGCCGATATCAGCCGTTGACTTAAATTCCCCGTCAATATGTAAGGGCACCAATTGGCTTCCTTTATTGACAAGTCCGGCATCGGTTGAAGAGTTATCATTCCCGAGCGCTGACACCAAGGTGCTGAAAGAGATATTGTATTGCTGCAGTCGGCTCGGCTCTACAAGGATTTGAATTTGTCTGACGCGCCCGCCGGTGACGCCAACCGATGCGACACCATCCGAACGCTGAACATCCGGACTCACAATATTGTCGGCTATATCACGCAGGGTGACCAGATCCGTCTTGCCATACAGGGCTAATGTCATGATCGGTGTGCTGTTCGGATCTACGCGTGAAACGACGGGGGCATCTGCATCCGATGGAAGCTGCCTTCGCACACGATCTAACTTGTCCCTCATGGTTAGGGTTGCCTGATCAATGTTCGTGCCGTAATTAAATTGCAAGGTCACGTTACCCGAGCCTGTTCGAGAGTTAGAGGATATGCTCGTTACGCCTGTAACGGTAGCCATCGCATTCTCAATCGGTTTGGTAATTTGCTGTTCGATCTGGCCTGGCGATGCACCGCTCCAAGAGACCGATACGGTTGCCGACGGCACTTCCAGATTCGGATATAGATCCACGGGTAAAAGCGGAATCGCAATCGAGCCCACGATCACGAGCGAGATCATGATCATCAAAATGGTGACCGGGCGATGAACGGAGAAATTAGCTAATTTCACTGTCCAGCCCCCGCTTTCGGAGCAGCTGCATCAGCGCCAGCGCCATTGCCGCTTGGCTTGGCCCCTGACGGGTCCGCTCCCTTACCTTGGGTGCCTTGCCCATTTGGTCCTTGGCCGCCGCTTCTGCTTGGTCCTTGGGCTCCATTCTGGCCCTGACCTTGGCCCTGGCCATTCGGTCCGCCCTGCCCTTGGCCGCCGCTCCTGCCTTGACCTTGGCCTTGGCCTTGGCCTTGACTTTGACCTTGACCTTGGCCTTGACCGGCTTGGCCCTGTCCTTTGACTGCACCATTCCCTTGCCCGGGTTGCGTAATCTGCACCGGAACATTATCGGAGAGCAGCTCTTGCCCTTTCACCACAAGCTCGTCTCCGACCTTCAGACCGCTCGTAATTTCAAAGGACGAACTGGTCATCACACCGATTTTCACAAGCACCTTCGACGCTTTCCCGTCTTTCACGATGTATACCGCGTTACCGCTTGGTTGACTGAGAACGGCATCTGCCGGCACAACAATGGATTGTTTTCCTTCGCTCTTGAGAGAAGATTCTGCAAACATGCCGGGTAATATTTCATGTTTATCATCTTTAATTTTAATGTCTACCAGAAAAGATTTGGAGGTTGCATCCATGGTGGGATGAACGGCATACACCGTTCCGTCAAACGATTTGTTCAAAGTAGGAATTTTCACCGACATGGGCAGGCCGGTTTTAATTTTACCGATGGAGGCTTCAGATACGTTGACGGTTGCCAATAACGGATCTACCGTAGCAATCGACATGACGGCAGCTTGTCCCGTATTCTGTCCGACAGGCACCATAATGGCACTGACGATCCCTGAAACCGGGCTCGTTAACACACCGTCTTGCAGCTGTTCGCTTAATATAGCCAACTTGGTTTGAGCTTGCTGAAGCTGGGCTGCGCTGACTTGCAAGGCATCCGTTGACTGGGCGGCTTTCAGCGACTGCTTGGATTGCTCAAGCGCAGCCTCCGCACTGTTCTTGGAAAGATCCTGCGCGGATTGTGTTTGCGCTAGTTGGGTACGGCTGAGATCCAGCTGAGCTGCAGCTGTCGCCTGCGTGTTAGCAAGTGTTAGAAGCGCTGAGTTTAGAGTCTCCTGAGCCACTTGCACGGATTGCGAGCTTTGTGCAGTCAACAACGCATTCTGCAGGTTCGTCAACGACTGCTGCGCCGACTGCGTATCTTTGTATTGCGCCTGCTGCGCCTGCTGCAGCGCAAGCTGGGCCGTTTGCAGCTTGGCGAATGCACTGTCCACGTCCTTACCGGATTGAAGTGCTGTATTATAGGCTGCAACCGCTTGCTGAACGCTCAGTTGTGAAGAATCTATATTATTATTCTGTGTTGTTAATAAGCTGTCCAATTGGGAGTTCAAGTTCGCCTGGGCGACAGTCACGGCCGTAGCCGCATCGGCTTGTGCCTTGCTGAAGCCTGCCTGCGCAGAAGAGACCCCTTGTTTGGCCGTTTCAATGGAGTTTTGCTGTGCTGTAATCGCATTGTTTAATTGCGTTTGCGCCAGAGCTACCGCATTCTTCTGGTCATTAATCGTTTTCTCATAAGCGGCTTGCTGAACGGCTAGCGTTTTCTGTGCCATAGCTAAGCTATTCGCTTGATCATTCACAACTTTGTTGTACTGCACTTGACTCAAAGCAAGTTCGCTCTTGGTCTGCTCGACGGATTGCTGCAGCGAAGTTGTATCAATGTGCGCTAAAGCTTGTCCAACCTCCACTTTATCCCCGATGTTAACATCAAGAGAAGTAATGCGGCCATTCACTTTGGAAGAAAGATTCGTCGTGAATGTTGGCGTGATCGAGCCCGTAAATATTTGCCCGCCACCGATGTCCGACAATTTAACAACTTGTGTTTCTACTGTCATCTGGCGTGTTCCCGATCTGCCGTTAGCCCCTGGTTTAGCGGTGCTTGCCGGCGTGCTGCAGCCCGCTATGGTGACGGTTATCGCGGTAACGACTGCGATGATTGTGGTACTCTTGAGTGAACTGTACTTCCTCATGGGATGGAAACCTCCGTCTGCTTCATTTCATTTGGGCAAATACTCTCTCTCACCATATTTGACATTGATGATAGAAGTGTGATCGAAATGTGAAAAATATGTAAAAACCAGGACAATCACCTGGTTTTTTAGGCCAATGGGCCTGGTAAAAACAAATAATAATCCAGTATATGTAATATTCGTCGAACAATATAGGTTATTTTATCGACAATTTATTCGGTTATCTCCCCTTGAGGACATGCGAAAAGCCCATGAGCTTATAAAGGCTCATGGGCTTTTTTTATTCATTAATGATTAGGTACCACATACACGCTGCCATCCGACAACACTTGCACGGTGCCCGAGGCCGATTCAATTTCACGCAGAGCCCAATGCTCCAGCGGTACATCCGGCCAGCTTGGAACTTTTACGTCCGCTGTCGGTCGTTTGAACATCCGGTTCAACACCGTCACCGCTTCCGCACGATTCAGCTTATGATCCGGCAGGAAGGTGCCGTCGGCATAGCCTTGCAAAATGCCTGCTTGCGAGGCTTGCCTGATCGCTTCGAAAGCCCAATGCTTCTGCGTGTCGCTGTACTCGACAGCTACAGAGCCGCCAGCCGCGTCCGCCGGAAGCAGCCTTGCAGCAATGCTGGCTATCTCGGCGCGGGTAATCGCGTCATCCGGACGGAATCCGGCGTCATCGCCAAGCATCAAGCCTGAGCGCTGCATGTTCGCAATGGCTTCTTCCGCCCAATGCCCTTTGGCAACATCCGGATAGCCGGCAGGCTGTGCCGATACGGATGCGCTATTGGCTTTGACCGCGCCGATACGATTCAGAATCGTTGCCAGCTCCGCACGTGTAATTGCTTGTGCTGGCTTGAACGTCCCGTCCGGGTACCCGGATAAGTAAGGTGCAAGCGAGCCTGCTCCATGGGTCTGGATAATGGTAAAGGTACTGAACTTATTGATTTCAATAGCGATACCGACTGGTTTGCCTTCCGCATCATAACGGATCTCTCCGTGCGTTAGCACCTTTTCGCCGTCGCTATGTTCGATGTATACAGCCAGCTCGTCTAGAATTTGTTTGGCCGCTGCTGCATTCTCCGGCAGGCTTAAGTTATTCAACGGGAACACGATTTCCGTTTGGTAACCCGTGTAGTTGGTTTCAATCTTAAGCGGCTGGCCGATCACGGAGACCGTATGGCCGCCAGCAGCTTTGAGCACAAGCTCGGCCGATTGAACACGCGTTGTCACTTCGCTGCGTTCGGCATCCGCACGAACGGGAACAATTCGGAAGTAAGCGTCTTTCCCGTCTTGGCCCATCTGCCGGAGGGAAGCTGCCGGTATCGCGATCTGCGCATCGGGCAGCATCACCTGCAGCGACATGCCCCCATCGGAAAGCATGCTTATCGATTTAGCATCCAAGCTCACAATCCGCTCGTCTGCAGGATCGTCAGCCAAGTCGGTTACATAGATGCGAGCCACATGATCTTTGTTCTGCGCAGCTTTCTCCAGGATCGTCTGTGCAGACGCAGAATCAACTTTCACCGTATCCAGGGATTTGCCGTCCGCCGATACGGTCCGTACGATGGACGTTTCGAAAGTCCAGCCGCCTGTGCCTCCTGCAATCGTCGTTTGGCGAATAGCAGGACCTGTACTGGATTCTTCGATACGGGTTACATCGATGGAATACGTCTGTGAGGACATAAGGTCAGCGGATTCCACGCTCACGATAATCGTATTTTTTCCGATCCCGACCGCTGGTGAGAAGGTGCCGCCGCCTTTTTGCGTTACATTCTGTACCGTTACAGTTGCTTGCGGATCATTGGTCATTACCGTTATTTGGACATTCGCATTCTCCGTTGTTGAAATCGTTCCATATTTAAGCTTGTAAGGCGTAAAGGCACTATCCAAGAGCGTGTTTACCTGTAAGCTTGCCAATAAAGGCGGATTCTTCGGCAATGATTGCTTGCGCAGCACAGTAACCGTGTACGAGCGTGCAGTACCGTCTTGAGCTGTTACTTCAATAGCAAAGGTTTGTTCATCCTTCGTGAACGGCAGCGATGCGATCGAGCCGCCTGTTACGGGTTGGCCATTGATACTTACTGCAGCGCCTGAACCATCCGGAATCGGAAGAAGCTTGAACGTTCCCGTAGCATGAGGTACTAACACCTCGTAATGGCTCACTGCCGCGTTAAAATCAGCTAACAGCTCTGCCCCTTCTGTGGCAAGCCCCAAACTTTGCAGCAGCGCATTGCCGTTAAGCTCCCGGAATACGGATACTTGATATTGTCTGGTTGCCGATCCGTCCGGAGACGTAACCGCAACTGGGATAAGATTCTCGCCAACTTGCAGTTGGATCGATTGAGACGCTTGTCCGCTCTGAACGGCTTGACCCTTCACTTGAATGCCGGATCCTGCCGTCCAAGCACCGGGCGTCAGGGTTACGCTGTCCACGCTGTTGTCAACATAGACGGCATAGCTTTCTTCCGTTCCTGTGAAGGCTTGGGCCGGAAGCTCATCTCCCGCTTGCGAAGCCGTCGCGTTATGAAGCTTCAATGTACGCAATAAGGCATCGTTGGAGCCTGTGCCATCGAGTTTCAGCGAGTAGAATTTATCTCCTGCGCTCTCGGAATGAACTTTGATGGACACTGTCTTCCCTGCAGCAGGTACGGCGATATCGACATAACCGCTATCAGGAACCGATTTCCCATCGATCGTTACTTCAGAAGCAACGGCCATCGGTACTGCATATACGCGGACATGATCCGAATAAGCCAAAGCTTCATAAGACATTGTGCCGAATTGATAAGGAGCATACATCTCAGCGTTTCCTGTCGTCAATGCGGCAAGGTCGCTAGGGGTTGCCGGAATCGCACCTGGCACACCTCGCAAGACTTCAAAGCCATACTCCGTTCGGTTGCCAGTCCGGTCCGTTGCCGTCATCGAGAACGGTACCCGGTCCGTCGTTGCTTCCCAATTCAATGGCGCGTAGTAATGGAAATTTCCTCTGTCATCCAATGGGACCGTAATCCCGTTAACGACAAGCTGAGCTCCCGCGTCTGTTTGACCGGTTATATACAACCTGCTGTCCTCAATAACCAAGCCATTGAGCGAAATCGGTTTGCCTTGCGCATCGTTCCCTCCGGAGGCGATCAACATCGGTCCGGTGCGGTCGATAAACAACTTGCGGTAGGCCGTACTGCGGTCCCCGCGCTCATTGACTGCTTCAATCAGCAGGTTATATTCCCGCTCTTTCAAGGCAGCAACTTGAAGAAGATCTTGCAAAACAAACGTTGAAGTTCCCCCTGCCGACACTTGTTGGCTGTCAAGCTGCTGGCCGTTCACAACCAGCGTAACAGCTGCCTTCTGATCAGCCGTTACCTTCAAGGAAGCTTGCTCTGCTGCTGTAAGCAGCAATGTCTCTGCATTCCCGTCATAGGCGGTATAGGCTTCTTCAGCAACGGCATGCGAGCCGCCGTCCAGCGTCACTGCCAGTGCTGCCGGCTGCGGAATTGGCAGTTCTGTCGTCACACTTGCTGACTGTGGACTCAGCACGATACGTCCTTGCTCGTGACCGATCGCGGAGACCGAAATATCGTAAGCAGCACCTGCACGTAAACCGGAAATCACAGCACTCTGCTCATTCCCCGCTTGAGGCTCTAGATCCATCATCGGAACGGCATTGCCCTTCGCACTTTCACCAACCCAGATGCGATATGCTTCCACATTCCCTGCGATTGAAGCAAAGCGCAGCGAGATGTCACCATTCCCCGTTGCAAGCACCTCCGGCTGCTCGGGTTTGTTCAGCGTAGCAGGCGCCGTCACTTCTACGCTTCCATCCGCAATCGCGTACAATGGTGCTTGGTCCGCACTCACGCCGGCTGCGGTTAGATGATAGGTTCCCGGCATCATGGAACCCGGAATGTCAATGGCTTGGCTGCCGGAAGCCGGCAAGCCGCTCTGGATCACTTCGCCAATCAACTGATCCGTGCTGTCCGTCAGCATCAAGGTTACTTGCGTATCCGGCGACATATTCTTCATCGCCCATGTGACTTGAATGCGATTCTCCACACCGGCTACAGCCGATACGGAAGCCTTCATCTCAGGTTGAGGCATTAATTTCTGAATTTGCAAATCAACTTGATTCGCGTTCTTAACCAGCCATTTGCCCGCCGGTGCGTTCAAGAGGGAAACGTAAAGCGTATCCCTGCCGTCGGTTACCGGATTCGGCGTGGCAATCTTCGTTTGGTCAACGGGATCTCCGCCAGGGCTTGCACTGGAAACCCGGTCTGATGCGGGCTGCAAGTAGGCGTTGCCGTCAGGAGCATCAAAATTCAGGGCATACGTCGAACCGTCTGGCGCTGTAAGCAAGGTATCGGTATTGCCACCGCTGACCGCCAGCATATAATCGCCCTTCTCCGGCAATTCGAAGTACTTGCCGTAACGGCCTCCCATTGTCAATGGCTTAATGGATTTAAACTTCCTTGTTGACTTGTAGGCAACAACGTCAGTAAAGCTGCTGCTGACGACTTTCCACTGTCCGGTCAAGTTGATTCCGGTTAAGAAAATCATTTTCTTATGCTGAGACTCATCATACAGGACATTCATACCAGGCAAATTCGGATCAGCCTGCAGGGGATAAAGCTCGCCGCTTGGCCCATACAGCTTGGTCTGCTCATTCGCTCCATAAATTTCAACAATCGCCTGACCATTATCTGTCGGGGTCATATCGAAAACGGTAGGATAAGCTTGCTCCTGTACCCATTGCATGACATCGTTCATCTTCGTTAATGCCGGTACGCCGCTTAATTGTGCCGTTGGGCTCGTACCTGCACTAATCATCCAGGTTCCAGCCTCGACCGCATCCAACAATGTATACACATTGCCGTTCGCATCGCGGAGAGCGTTCCAATCCGGTTCTTTCTGCTCCGTGTGCAGACTGTAAGGCCGTCCGTCCGGCTTATACACAATGACGTCGCCCTGCGCTTCGCCAACTTTCAGTACGTAGCTGCCGCGCTCCTTCATCGTCAGTGATGTTACCGAGCGCTCCGGCGTCTTCGACCATAGCTGTGCCAATTCGATCAATTTCAGCGATTCGTTGGCAAACAACAGTTCATTCACTTGGATGAGACTGCTGCCGCTTGTTGTCAGGTTCCAGTTCCCCGCGAACAACGATAGGCGCATATAGGTTGTATTGGTCGCAGCGTCATAACTTGCTTCCGGGCGTACGATTTGTTCAAAGCTTGTACCGGAAGGCGCAGCTTTCAGAACGGCAGCCCGTTGATCACCTGTTAGAACCATTAGTGCGTCGATAGTACGCTCCACCGCAAAAGAGGCTGTCATTTTGCCGTTCGCAGCATTGGTTCCGGTTGTGATTAACGGCGTTCGATCCAGCGATGTAAGCTGTCCGTCTACAATGCGCGCTTTGGCATCGGTATGCACCGGCTCCTCCGGTTGGATCGACAAGCTAACCGGCTTCAGTTCAAAGACCCGCTTCAGCGGATTCGCCGAAGCGATGCTGACCTCACGGCCGGAATCCGACTTCCTTAACAACAACTCTTCGGCAATGTCCAGCCAAGGCTCTGCTGCATCCATGAAATCGGAAACATTATTCATGAAGTCCAGACCTTTTTCCCACCAAGATTTCTTAGGCGGTTCCGCTTCCACTTCAAACAGAATCGTATTGTTATCGAACGTATACTTGAGATTAGCGCCTACACCGTTATGTCTGAAAGTACCGTAAATACCGGTCTCATTCACACTAAGCACAACGTTGTTCACCGTCGCTCCGCCAATGCGCGGAATCCCTTTAGGCACATAAACCGTTCCTTTGATAACGCCGTTATAGCCTTTTTTATTGAAGGAGTACGTACCGATAGCGCCTTTTACTACCTCAAAAAGGTTAATGTCACCTTTCGTGGAATAGCCCGGTGCCGAAAACCCTTTGATTCCGGCAGTTGCTGGATTCACAACCGTCTGCATGTTCATGTTCTTCACTGGCAGCCAGTAGTAGTATTCCGTTCCGGTGGCGTTAAAACCATAGGTAGTCAGATCCATATCAATGGAATCGGTACCGGTCAAATTGAACTTGTAATCCACTTGCGGATGTTTCAATTCAGGCACAATTACATCGTTCACCGAGCCGGTGACACTGAACTTCTGCGGAAGCTGGGATTTCTCCGCAAGATTGGTTACATTGCCAAACAGATAATTGACTTGCAGCCCAGTAGACGCAAGCTTCACTTTCTTGTACATGCCGAAGCTGACGCCATCCAAACGGCCCTGTTTGGTCTTCATATTCAAATCAAAGCTTAAATCTGTATCCGGCAAGGTGCCGGTTCCCTGAACGCCGACATAAGGAATGCGGCTGTCGACAACGAATTTCGTATTGCTGGCATTGATCGGACCAATCTTAAAGCCATTCTTCATGACATAGCTTCCTGACAAATCAAACCGGTTATTGCGGTATTTCAGGGCATCGACAGGTACCGTTTCCTTGACCTTCTGATTCCCTACCTGCAAGCCGAGCTCCAGATCGCCGGTCAGTCGCAGGCCGTCCTTCGTGAAAATAAGCGAGCTTGCTTTGACGGGCATATCAATATTCAAATAGTCCGCCGCTTCCGAGCTGCTCAAAGGGAAAGAGAAATTGTCGGACGTGATGGTGAACGGCCCGTCTTGAATCGTATAGGACAAGTTCGCCCCTAACTCTCCGCCGCCATTGACGTATAGCCGGCCATTGCCGGTTATCGTGGCTGGGGAAGCCGCTTTATTCACGACAAGGCTGGTGCCCTTGAACATAACCGATTCATTGATAACTACCGGTTCGGAAGAGTCGTTCAGCACATAGACGTTAGGCGCTGACGGATCTTCCGTGAACGGGCCTTGCAGACCAAGACTGTTCACCTCGTTGCTGGCAGACGTACTTGGTATATCGACTCTGGCGAAGTTTCTTGGTTTGTAGAAGTCTAATGCCGTAATCATTAGGCCGTCTGTGAATACGTAATTACCATAGAAAGTATGGTCCAGGTGTACATCATATTTTCCCGGAGGCAGATCAGCCTTCCACGTCAGTTCCAATTGACGTTCATTAATAACATTGGTTTTAAGAGAATATTGGGTACCATCCTTGCTCTGCAAATAATAATGAATGTCTTCTAAAGGCTTACGATATAAATTAGGAATACCTGTCCCTACCGCAACCAATCGCTTCTTGTCCTTCACATGGAGAACCGAAGCCCCTACACGATCATAAACAACATCCGGCTTTTCCAGGTTTGGATCATCTTTCAGAATGAAACGTTTTATTTCCGTATAACCTTTACCAACATCATTCACCGCATAGCCGCGGGTTTCGTATTCTTGATGCCACGTCAGACCCTTCAAAATAACCGTGAAGGAGCTTGTCCCTACTTCCTCATCCGGAGCCGCAGTCGCAGCTGTTGCTGTAGCTGTATAAGGTACTTGAACCCATTCACCGACACCATCCTCGGAGTACGTACGGTACTCTACTCCTTGCGCTTTAATTGTCCGTGTCCCGTCATCATAGACATTGCCAACTACGCTAACGGTATCATCCGTATGCTGCGGATCAAACTTCAGGATCGGATCCACCGTCAACTTGACACCCGGCACTGTCGGCGGCGTATAGCCATACAGCCAAGTTTCGTTCATCAAACCGGCTGCAACATGATCGACGACGGAGCCGAACACTTTGTCCATAATACTAATTTGATCGCGGCTCCCGCCGAACATGACGAAATTTTTGCCGTCAAAAGCCATGTTGGCATAGCTTAACGGAAATGGCAGCTGATTGGGAACCCCTTGGACCTCATATACCTTGCCATCCTTATCCACATTGCTCTTGTACATCGTTCCAGTGGATACTTTCAATGGCGCGTATTCCCATTTGCCTTTTGACCAACCATAAGCCATACTCCCCCTTGTCGGAGGGTACGTGCTCGATGGCAGCTTCAAATTTTCAACCAATTCGTTATTGTAATTATGGACATAGTCGCGTTCTCCGCCAAAAAAGAGAACACGGCGCCCGTCATAAGCCATTGCTTGCCCCCAACGCCCGTAAGCCTCTGGACCATTCGTCGAAGTCCACGACTTGGCTTCACGGTCCCACTTCCACAATAATGGAGAGCTGTCATCGTGCGTGATCGACTTCGTTACTTTCGTACCTTCGCTCGTGTAATCTTTCGTCACCGTGCCGGCGTTTCCGCCGTACAGCACAGCCGTCGTGCCGTCATAAGCCATCTGCCCGCTATAGGCAGGTGGCGGCGACGCGGCAGGACTAGCCTGTGTCCAATCGGTACCATTCCACAGCCAAGTCTCGCCTATCGGCGTCTTCGAGCTGCCGCTGCCCGTATATCCGCCGAACAGCACCAGCTGTTCGCCGTCAAAGGCAAGCTGCGCGCCGCCTCGAGCTGACGGGGAAGCCGCAAGCCCCGTTACCTGCTGCCATTTGGCAGCCAAACCGTCCCACAGCCATGTATCCCCCAGCACACCGGACTGGCCTTCGCCTCCGAACAGAAGCACTTTGCCTGTGGCTGGATCAAAAGCCATGGCAGCCCCTTTGCGGCTGGGTGGAGAAGTAGGAAGATTCCTCATTTCCTGCCAATTTTTCTCATAGCTGTCCCAAATCCATGTCTCATCGAGCGGCCCATTGTTGCCTTGGCCCCCGAACATGACCACATTCTCGGCATTCTCGTCAAAGACCATGGATGCCGCTTGTCTGGCAGCGGGAGCCAGATTCGTTGTTACCCTCTTCCATGTGTAGTCCGTAATTTGGGTTGAGGGCCCATATGTATTTTGCAGCACGGTGCTAGTCCCAGCGTATGTATTCAGCATCACGGAGTCGCTGCCGTTCGCTTGAGCCACACTCGACCCACCGTGCAAGAAAGGTATATACTGCAACAATAACGCAGCAATCAATAACTTCGCCCATCCGGCATTCCGACGTTGATTCAACGTTTATTCCCCTTTTCCTAAATATCCACCAAACAGCCCTACAAGGTAGTTCCTATGCCACCCTCCTTAATACCTACCTTTTGTTGAATTTTGTCGATGGTTGTACAAGCTATATCGGTATTCTCTCATTCTTTTATTAGAAAAGTATTAGATATATGATGGTTTTTATAGAAATAGCCACATATAAGTCATTAATTTAATAAAAATACATATATTACCTAAACTCTCCGTATAGGACTTAGGTCCAAGGTTCAAACCCAAAATAAAAAGCCCTGGAAGTTTCCCAAGGCTTCAAAAATGGATGAATGACTTGACACGATCGCGGCATCATTGTAAATTAATAACGCGGCGAATGTTTGAATCGCGCCGTTCATATCATGAATCAATTGCATAAATACTGTAAGTTGGAGGAGCCTGTCACCAAGGGCTCCTTTTGGTCTTTTTTGGCCATGCCGAGCCCTTGATTGGGCTCTTTTTTTGTGCAGAGAAAGGAGATCGCCCGTTGTAAGCCAACCCAAAACCAACATATAGGAGGAATTATGGAACAGCAAGCAATTCTAGCTATTGGTATCTTTCTAGTCACTTACGGCATGATCATTGCCGAGAAAATCCATCGTACGATCATCGCTATGCTCGGCGGCGTCCTTATGGTCGTCCTCGGCATTGTCAATCAGGAAGAGGCTTTGCATCATATTGATTTTAATACCTTAGGACTTCTGATCGGGATGATGATCATCGTAAGCATTACCGCTGAAACCGGACTTTTCAAATATATCGCTCTTCTCTCGGCCAAAAAGGCGAAAGGCGATCCCGTGCGCATTATGGTGGCACTCGTGCTCATTACTGCGGTTGGATCCGCCTTTCTAGACAACGTGACGACCGTGCTTTTGATGGTGCCCGTTACATTCAGCATTACCCGGCAACTGCGTGTAAATCCGGTACCTTACTTAATCACACAAATCTTAGCATCCAACATTGGGGGGACCGCGACATTAATCGGGGATCCGCCGAACATCATGATCGGGAGCGCGGTGAAAGAGTTAACCTTCATGGCCTTCATCTATAACCTTACACCTATCGTTGTGGTTATTATGGCCTGTATGCTTCCCCTATTCGTGCTCCTGTTTCGCAAGCAAATTCAGACTACGCCGGAGCTGCGAAGGGGTATTCTGGAATTAGACGAAAAAGAAGTCATCACGAATAAGCCCTTGCTATTGAAAAGTGTTTCCGTCTTAGCGCTTACAATTGTCGGCTTCTTCCTGCATCAAATGTTACATTTGGAGTCCGCCACTGTTGCCTTGACAGGCGCGTTCATCCTGCTTCTGCTAACCGGTGAACATGCCATGGAAAATGCGTTTACCAAAGTAGAGTGGACCACGATTTTCTTCTTCGTCGGGTTGTTCGTCCTGGTCTCCGGCCTTGTGGAAACCGGCGTCATCACCCGATTAGCCGCTCACGCCATTGAACTGACCGGAGGGGACCCCGTCGCGACCTCCATGCTCATCCTATGGCTCAGCGCGATTGCATCGGCCTTTCTGGACAACATTCCCTTCGTCGCTACGATGATTCCAATGATCCAGGAGATGGGCAATATGGGCGTAGATAACCTTGAACCACTATGGTGGAGTCTCGCACTTGGCGCATGTCTGGGCGGCAACGGTACCCTGATCGGGGCGAGCGCCAACCTGATCGTAGCAGGCTTGTCGGGCAAGGAAGGCCACCCGATTAAGTTCGTTACATTTATGAAATACGGCTTCCCGCTCATGATCTTGTCTGTTGGTTTAGCCAGTATTTATATTTACATTCGTTACTTCCTATAAGCGGGAGTTCCTTATGAACTTTCCATTTGCGCTCAGTCAGCGCATGCGTGAATTTAACTCGACTGGGCGTTTTTTTTAACCACAGGCGTTAAATTTCATTTTGCTTGCTTAGAAGCTCATCTAATTTCTTCATACGCCTTTGGTCTCTGCTTCTTAATGTTTTTTCATCTTGCCTGAGCGCGATCATTAAGGATATGCACATCCCGATAATAATGATGGCGAAGGGAACTGCTGCAACAATCGATGCGGTTTGCAGTCCGCTTAAGCCACCGCTAATCAACAGCACAATAGCGATAGACGATTGTAGGAGTCCCCAGACAATTTTAACTTTGTTCGAAGGATTGGGATTCCCTTTCGTAGATAGCATACCGAGAACGAAAGTAGCCGAGTCCGCTGATGTAACAAAGAAAGTGATAATCAATAAAGTAGCCATAAAGGCTATGATATGACCTAAGGGCAATTGCTCCAGCGTTAAGAACAAGGCGGATGTGACATCCTTCTCAGCCGCGGCAGCGATTGGATAATGATCAAACAACTCGATATGCAGCCCCGTCCCCCCAAAAACCGAAAACCAGATGAAGCTAAAGAGGCTTGGTACCAAAAGAACGCCTAGAACGAACTCCTTAATCGTTCTGCCTTTGGATACTCGGGCAATAAAGGTTCCAACGAAAGGCCCCCAAGCAATCCACCATGCCCAATAGAATAAGGTCCAAACGCCTACCCAGGAGCCTTGTGTAAAAGGTGTCATTCTCAAACTCATATACACAAGATTTTGCAGATACCCTCCTAGTGTCGAAGTAAACAGATCCAAGATAAAGGAAGTGGGGCCGACAACAAAGACGAATGCCATGAGTAATACGGCAATGAGCAGATTGATGTTGCTTATCAGTCGGATTCCTTTATCCAGCCCCGTCGTGGCAGAAATTAAAAATAAGACAGTTACCACGGCTATTATAATCACTTGAACCATGGGATTTATTGATATTCCCAACATATGATTCAACCCGCCGTTTATTTGAAGGGCTCCAAGCCCAAGTGACGTAGCTACGCCGAATGCTGTAGCAATAATCGCAAGTGTATCGATTAAAGCTCCGACACCTCCCTCTGCTAATTTCCCAAGTAAAGGTGAAAATGCAGAGCTGATGAGACCCTGTTTATCTTTCCTGAACTGAAAATAGGCAATAGCTAGCGAGATGAGGGTATAGATCGCCCAAGGATGAACCCCCCAATGAAAGAACGAATAACGCATGGCCAATCGGGCTGCTTCCGTAGTAGCTCCGGTTGCTCCTTCAGGTGGAGATAAATAATGCGATAACGGCTCCGCAACTCCCCAAAATACAAGACCTATCCCCATTCCTGCACTGAATAACATAGCAAACCAAGAGACGGTTGAATATTCTGGCTCGTCATCGTCCTTCCCCAGCCGGATCCGGCCATATTTGCTAAAGGCCAAATAAAAAGCGAAAACTAAAAAAGCAAACGTTGAAATTAAAAAAAACCAACCGCAATTTTTTATGGACAGGTCAAACATCGAAGTTGCTGTTGCAGCAAGCTGTACAGGAGCAAAAGCCCCCCAAAGTACGAATATCAGAATAATACCTATCGAAATATAAAGCACCATCTTCTCAAATCTTCCTTTCATCCGGACTTACTTGTAATATTTACCTTGGAAATACAAATAATGCGCATAGAAGAACCACTCTAAGATCATCCGATCTTAAAGTGGTCTATGTACATTCGTATTAGGTCACGTTGAGTTTCTTAACAAGTCGGCCGATCGTTGTCCCTTGAACCAGCAGCGAGAACACGACATTACTGAACGTCATAGCTAACAGCAAATCGCGCCCTTCAAAGTTGGGGGAAATGCCCAATATCAACGCAATGGACAATGAGCCTTTTAACCCTCCCCAGGCAATGACCGGTTTCCAGATCCGCGGGACTTCTTGGTCAAAAATAAGACTTACATATACAGCTATGAACCTCGCTGCAAGGACAATCAGAATACTGCCGCTAATTTCAACCCATTTCTCGGCGAAATGAATATTTGAAATCTCAAGCCCCACCATCAGGAAAATCAATGCATTGGCGATAAACGCAATTGTTTCCCAGAAAGAATCCATCTTGTCATGCGTTAAGTCCGACATTCCCGTGTTCCTGCCATAGGTGCCAAGCAAAAGCCCTGCAAATACAACCGCTATAACCCCGGAGAAATGAAACATTTCCGCCAACTCGAAGGCGCCATAGAAGAGGATGATGGAGAGGCCGATCTCCACAAGGTAATTATCAATACTGGAGGTGATTTTCGAGACGATATAACCTGTTGCAACGCCGATTGTTACACCCCCTAGAATAATCTTAACAAACTCCAATGAGCCGTGCAGTACGCCTGACATGGTCAGTACGGTTGTCCCTAGGGCTATTTTAAAAAGAACAACCGCTACACCGTCATTCGCCAAGCTCTCTCCCTCCACAATGATCGATAACTTCTGGTTTAAGCCCATTGATTTGAAAATCGTTAAAACGGAAACAGGGTCTGTCGCCGCCATCAACACACCAAAGACGAGCGCTTTTTGCAAATCAAGACCTAATAACCAAGATGACAGCGCTGTTATCAGAACAAAGGTCAGAAAGGTTCCTAACAAAGCAAGCAGCAGTATCGAACGCTTATGGTCTACGATTTCACCAAAAGGCAGTTTGAGCGCAGCATCTCCGATCAGAGCCGATAAGAAAATCAGAATCACGGCCGTCTGAAAGACATGATCGGAAACCACGAACGTTTTGATTTCGTGAAGAGCCTCGATAGGGAATAGGCCTAACAGAAGTCCTGCAACGACAAGTAAAGTTGGATACGGTTGTTTTATTTTATCCGCCACATACGCGATTGCAACTGCGATTCCCAGCAGAACCAGCCAATAGTGAAACATGAAGGCCCCCTAAATAACCCTTTTCCGCTATTATGCGTAGGTTGGTCCTTCCTTATTATTACTGCGCCCTCCTCCCCTCTGTAAGGGACTTGTACGCTAGAAATTCGACCGGACCCGGTATCCGCAAGCAAGCTTGCCGAAGCGGTTGGGATCCGTCCGCTGAAGTGAGGTCTGACGATAGATGCGATTAATCGCGGTTAAGCAGCGAAAGCGGAAATACAGTGCGTTATTTTGCCCCCAAACCGCCTGTCGGGGACGGATAGGGAAATACGATCCGTTATTTCGCAGATTTCCTACCCGAAGAGAGGAGAATTGGTGAAATAAAGGCTTGTATTTCCTTCTGACTCCTCAAATCCACCTGATTGTTGGAAATAGCGTATCCTATTTCCGCTCAAGCCGAATTGAAGTGTCGAAGGTGGAGGCTAGCTCTCATACAAAATAGAGGAGTCCCTCCAGGGAAGGACTCCTCTCAACATTTATCGGCAAGGCAAATCCGGAAGATCATTAACGGAAATAATGTCTTCCGCCAGCTTCCTCGGCTTCTTCCACAGGTTCTCACTGCCTGGCAAATCATCGAACCAGGCGGCATCGGGGGGACAATCGAGTATCATGAACTTCCCATACTGCTCATCGCGCGATTGATGGTATTTCAAGTAGGCCTTGCCGCCTTCGATCGCAAGAATCTCAATCTTGCCCGAGGTATGGCTCATAGACAACCTCACTCTTTTGCCAAGACCCGATGTTAATGATTTGGCTGCTTCGACCAACCGATAAACCTTCTCTAAAGGCAATACGAACTCCCGGTTACCGGCAACCGGACGATTAACAAAGAAGTAATAAGGCGTAACGCCAGCCCACGATAACTTATCAAGTAACTCCGCGAGCACGGATGGATCATCATTAATTCCTTTAAGGATCGGCGTCTGATTCACTACGATTGCACCGGCATTATGTAAGGCATCGAAGGCTTTCTTGGCTTCATTCGTAATTTCTCTGGGATGATTGATATGAGCCATCACATAGATTCGTTTATCAACAGTAGAATAGGATTTAATAAGTTCAAGCAAGGCATCATCTTCGTATATTCGCATTGGGTTAAAAACAGGAATTTTGGAGCCTAGCCGCACTATCTTCACATGATCGATTTCACGCAATCGCTCTACGATGTTCTTTAGTTTGGATGTCGCGAGTATTAAGCTGTCTCCACCGGTCAACAATACATTGTTAATCTCGGGGCGGCCTTGAATATAGGCAATACCCGGATCGACATTCGCCATCGCTTCATTCACATCATGCCGAAACAGTCTTTTGCGGAAGCAATATCGGCAGTAAGCTCCACACACCTCAGAAACCAGCAATAATGCCGTCGTCCTATATTTATGCTGACAGCCGGGAACCACATAGTTGGTATCTTCATCGGATGCATCCCAGCGTCCGTACTCCTGAAGCTCTCCCTCATTCGGAATGATCAGCTTCTTAATCGGATCATTCGGGTCCGACCAATTAATCAAATTCAAGTAATAATCATTCACACGAAATACGAACTTTTCCGTTATTGCTTTCAGCTTCCTTCGTTCCTGTTCAGGAATTTCCGTGATTTTCTCAATATCGGTAATATATTTCGGCTGTGCCATAGATGATCCTCCTCGAAATTCAGATTCTGACTAACGATCTGTCGGGATTACGGATTCCCCATTACCTCCTTTGCGGCATGATGGCTATGGATGGGCGTATGTAGACAAATAAAATAGACCCGCATGAAGGCGCAAACCGTAAACGTACGGTCTAGTCCTTCAACGACAGGTCTAGTCAAATAAAAAGACCCGTCATGCGGGTCAACATGCAATTATTTGCATAGTAAATCATTGACCCATCCACTGCTGACGAGGTTAGCTGCCGGGCTCGGGAAAGATGGTTCCCTACATAAAGATTCGCCCCAAAAAATTGGTTCCCCCGCTTCCCGAAATTGTTAGATTCCGGAAATTAAGCGTAGTTTTATCTTACACAACTATGTTGTATTCGTCAACGGAAGTCCGGTTGGTCCGACACATTTTAAAGCTTGCGGTTCTCCGGACGTAAAGCCCACGAGACCATATTCAGGGCCGCATAGCAAAGCGGAAGGATAAGTGGAAACCCGTAGTCGGCAGCAAACACATGAGAGAAAGCCGCACCGGTCATGACGAAGAAGATTCCGGCATAAGCCCATTCTTTGAGCCGCGGGAAACCCGGCACGACGAGAGCGATGGAGCCCAGCACTTTCCAAATCCCAAGGATCGTCAAGACATACACGGGGTATTCAAGTTTGGCCACTAGCTCCAGGTTCCCCTCTAACTGCATCAGCTGCCCGATACCGCTTATCGTCATAGATGCTGCCAGCAGTGAAGTGACGATCCAATAACCGATGCTTCTTCCTCCGGGTCTTGCTTCTACTCTCGCGATTGTTTCCGTACCGATCATCTTACTCATTCATGATCTCCTCCTATTTTAACGTGCCAAATGACGATTTATAATTGGACACCATCCAGTGTCATATTGATTATACGACACCATTCGGTGTCACGTCAACCTCTTTTAATCGCAACTTTCGAAAACCACT
Source organism: Paenibacillus sp. MAHUQ-63 (assembly GCF_028765165.1). GTDB lineage: Bacteria > Bacillota > Bacilli > Paenibacillales > NBRC-103111 > Paenibacillus_E. Next base: position 935,967 of record NZ_JARADB010000003.1, read on the forward strand.
GTACGTACGGCAAAAAAAAGAAAACGACAGCCCAGGACGAAAACCTAGTCCCGGACTGCCGCTTATGATCTTGTGTTGCCCTGCTCAGACGCTCTCGGACGGTGCGTGCCGTTCCTTGGCGAACGTCCGCAGCAGCGGGGTTCGCAAGCTCACCCACCAGAAGGCTGCAGTCGCCGCCAAACTAAGCGCCGTGCATAATATGAACGCCGAGGCGAAGCCAAATCTGGACGAATACCATCCGCCCAGCACGGCGCCGACAATTTTGCCCGCACCTAACAAGATAATCGAATTGAACATCAGGCCCGTTGCCTTCAGTTCTTTCATCACATGCTCGTTCACATAATGCGAGAGGCACAAGTAAAACAGAATATACGTCCCGCCGTGGAGCGCCCACATGATCACAACCGTCTGCGGCGTCAGTGCCGTTGCATATAGCAGCCAGCGGATCACATGAATCAAGCCCGAAAACAGCAGGATGTTGACCATACCGAAGCGCCGGAAAATCCAATCGAACCAAATCATGAACGGAAACTGACTGATCGAACCGATCGCAATTCCCAGACCAATGATCTCCATACTGACGCCTTGCTCCTGACTATAGATCGCATGAAACGAGAAGAAGAACCCTAACGTCGAAGACAGGATGAAAGCATACGCATACAGCACCATAAGGGGCCGATGTTTGAACAGTTCTGTCACCTTGACCTTCTTCTTGCCGTTCTGATGGCCTTCGACCTTGGGCAATAGCAGCGATATGACGAACGAAACGAACATCACGACGGAAGTTACGATAAAGATGCTGTGAATATTCCGGGCGAACATCCAACCCGCCAATACGGACATGACCGCATACCCAACGGAGCCGAATGTACGCACTCCGGAAAACTTGACGATTCCTTTCGAGGAAAGCTCCAGCGTAATGGCATCGCTTAGCGGGTTAATCGCCACTTGGAAGAAGCTGAACACGACCATGGCGAGCAGCAGCAGCCCGAACGAGATGCCGGACCACTGTACGAGCCAGACCGATAGCGCGGCCAGCAGAATGCAGCATACAAGCACGTTGTTTTTGTACCTTGAACGGTCACTTATAATTCCCCATAGCGGTTGTGCAATCAAGCCGATAACGGCGCCGACTGAGGTCAGGATCCCCACCTCGAAATTCCCAAGCCCGATCTCCGTATAATACACACTGATGTAGGAGAAGAAAGCACCGGTACTCATATAGATCAGCGCATAAAACAAAGACGTCTGCATCATGATTTTATTCATCGTCGTCCACACCTGCAGCATGCCGCATTCCCTTATGTATCATGCATCCCACCGCTTTCAACTTGAATTGCGTGCTTCTTGCCTCATCGCTTTGATTACCTATTTCGATGGCATCCGCATGTTCTCCTTTCTGACTTGTCTGCGGCTCGAAAATAAAAAGAGGCTGCTCGCGGCAGCCTCTTCATGGCGGAACTTAAGTTGTGCGTTCAATTCCTACTGGCAGATCGGTTGACTTCTTGCAGAAGCTGGATCATAGCGGACGCGACACCAATATGCGTGGCCAAATGCTCGGAGGTTGCAAGCAGGAGCTCTCCCCGGTTGTCCGCTTTCAGAAAGTTCTCTTTCACAGGCACTTCCAATTTCCCTCTCAACGTCTCATTGATCAAATAACGCTGTTCTTTTAATTGCGCGATAAGTATATCCCAGGTTGGCGGCTCTTCGGTCCAATCCGAAGCTTTGGTCCGGTAAGCGAACATATTTTGATAAGTAGCCGGGATAACTTGCGGCAGGTCCGCAAGAGCGAACACGTGGAACTCCGTCACGACAAGCACATGCCCGACATGCCATAGAAGATTTGTTTCAAAGCCTGCAGGCACAACTTGGCGTAACTCGGCGGGACATTTGCTTACCAGGTCAATAAAAGCGTCATGTTGTTTGTTAAACGAATGGAATACGAATGGTTCTCTCATAGTTAGCCCTCCAGAATGATATTAGTAGGATGATGTTCTTGCCCGCGTATATATGGAAACCGAATGAATCGGGTGATTAGTCAAACAGCTTGGCATATGCACCGTAGCCTTGGTCTTCGAGCGCTTGCTTGGGGATAAACTGTAACGATGCAGAATTTATACAGTATCGAACGCCCGCCGGTTGGGGTCCGTTATTGAACTTGTGACCCAAGAAGGAATCAGCCTTCTTGCTTCTAACCTCAGGAGCGACAGACAAGAAGCCGCCGCTATGCGTCACAACCAGATTGTTGGGCTCCAGCGGTTTGGTGAAATTCGGCCAACCCACACCTGCATCGAATTTGTCCTTGGAACTGAACAGCGGCTCGCCGGACACGATATCCACATAAATGCCCTCTTCGTGGTTGTCCCAGTACTCGTTGTGAAACGGCTCTTCGTCCCTTCCATGTTGAGTGACTTCATATTGGAGCTTGGTCAGTGTTTGGAGCTTAGCTTCCTTGTCCCCATCTTGCTGCATGTTCACGATCCTGTCACTCCCCCAGATTGGATCTAAGCTTGCCTCGCGGCCGGAACCGAGCAGATTAATTTTGAAAGCGATCGGGTTCTTCTTATAAAAGTTTTGATGCTCTTCTTCCGCCTTGTAAAACGTCGTGGCAGGCTCAATTTTCGTTACAATCGGTTTACCGAACCTTGCTGAAGCCGCTAACGCATCTCTGGATGCCTCCGCCAACGCTTGCTGTTCATTGTTCATATAGAACAAGACGGATTGATATTCGCTGCCGCGGTTGGCGAACTGACCGTTAGCATCCGTAGGATCAACGTTTCGCCAGAAAACTTGCAGCAGGTTGTCATACGAAATTTGATCCGGATTATAACGAACTTCCACCGCTTCGAGATGTCCTGTCCTGCCGGAGCCTACTTCTTCATACGTGGGATTCTCCGTATGACCTCCCGTATAGCCATTTTCAACACTTAACACACCGTCAAGCTTCTCGAACACCTCTTCCATCAACCAGAAGCAGCCGCCTGCGAAAGTCGCCGTTTCATAAGGCGTGTTCGAAACTTCATTCGTCATCACCGCAGCTTGCGCTTTGACGATATCCTTTTTGTGACTGGCACTGAATAAGGAATAGCCAAGTAAGCCAAGCAGCGTGACGGATAACACCATAAAATTGCGGTTTGTTAGCTTCATGATCCTTTCACCTCCACGGTACATAAGGGAGTCGTATACACCCGGGTATCCCTTAATAGTTCAGAAAACAATTGACTTCATAGAAAGTTCCAACCACTAACGTAAGAAGAACAGCCACAAGGACGAAACGCACCGTCGATTTTTTCACGTCTATCCTCCTTTTGTTTTTCGTTACTTGGATTGTAACAAGAATGAATCGCAAGCAAACCTGTGGAAAGTCATGAATTCACAGCAAAAAGGGCACGACCTTTGATCGCTAAAGCATGATATCATTCATGCTCTATGCCAAAAGTCATGCCCTCTTCATCAGCTCAGATGATGAACGGAGAATAACGCCGCTTGCGTTCTATCGCGCAGCCCAAGCTTCGCAATCAGGTTCGAAACGTGATTCTTCACTGTGCCTTCCGTAACAAAAAGCAAGTCCGCCATTTCTTTATTATTGAGTCCTTGACCGAGCAGAGCCAATACCTCTCTCTCCCGGTCCGTTAAATGCCTAAGCTCGTCAGGCTCGGTGCGCTGAGCCGAATGGACCTTGCCCGGATTCACTTCCGTCATTTTCTTGATCTCTTGCAGCAGCACTGCCGTAATCTCGTGTTGAAAAACGGTCCCGCCATTATATACCGTTTGGATGGCGCTTACGATCGCCTCTGATGGCATATCCTTTAATAAGTAGCCATGAACGCCTTTCTCCAGCGCCTTCATAATGAGCTCGGCATCGTCGAAGGTGGTCAGAATCAATACTTTGGTCTCCGGAAAATACTTGAGAATTAACTCCGCCCCTTCGACCCCGTCCATGCCGGGCATTCGAATGTCCATCAGCACCACATCCGGCAGCCACTCGGCTGTCTTGGCATAGGCGTCTCTCCCGTCCACGGCCGTTCCCACCACTTCCATATCCGGTTCCAACCCGATGATGGTCGCAAGTCCTTCTCTCATCAGACGTTGATCGTCAACGATTAATATCTTCTTCAATCCATACTCGCTCCATTTCTGTTACAGAATAAGGGAATTGCACTTCAACCGTGAATCCCGTTCTCTGATCCGTCCGAAAATGCACATCGCCGTGCCACTCCCGCACCCTCTCCTGCAGATTCATTAACCCGAATCCCGGTTTGAGCTCGTGAGGCAGCTCCCCGTCGTTCCGAATGCATAAGGTAAATGCCGCTTCGGAGTAAGTTAACATGATGTAGGCATGTTTGGCCTGTCCATGTTTTTGGGCGTTCGTGAGAGATTCTTGTACAATTCGATAAGCAGTTAGCTGCAGATCGGCAGGGAGAGTGACAGGCTCTCCCTCCACTTCAAGCACGGTATGTACGTTGGCGAATTGGGTGAACTCTTCGGCAAGCACCCGAAGACGCTCCTCGAACGAAGTGGACTGTACAGGTTCATCACGGATCGCCCTTACGGAAAGACGTAATTCTTGCAAAGAGGACCTGACTAGCTCCTCGCACATCAGGTAGGCTTGCTCGCTGCGCGGAGGGTCCGCTTGGTTGAGCTTGCGAGCCACTTGCATTTGAACCAGCAATGCCGTTAATTTATGCCCCACCGTATCGTGAATATCGCGTGCAATTCTTACTCTTTCTCTCGCCGCCGCCAACTCTTCCGCCTTGAGGGCGTATATCTGCAGCCGCTCATGGGATTGCTTCAATTGTTCATACAACTGCACCGTTTCCTTGCGCGCACCTTGATAGAAATTAATCAAAGAGCTCACGATCCCGGCGAAAACAATAAAGGAACACGTAATAAAATAGCTGTTTTTATCCAGATGCTGATACAAGTACCAATCAATACTGCCCATTGTAACAAGATAGACGATAAGCAACAAGATACACGCTGCGATGAGGATGCGGATCTTCTTCAGAAACATCAGAATGGCCAGTGCCGTAATGCCGACAAACAAGTGATTGGGGAGATCTCCGCTCACATAGACATAGCCATAAGAAGCTGATACTAAGAAATCGATGATGAGCAGGTGAAAAAGCCAATTTCTCCGCTTGTTCATTTTGGTGTAGAACAAACTAACTGCCAAGAATACCCCCAAAGAAAAGACTAAAAAACTGAATCGCCAAAAAATCGCAATCGAATTCTCATAATAATAAACACTTGTCAGGACCAATTCGAAGACAAGCTTTAATCCAAAAAACAATCGCAATGAGAGCGGCGCCTTTTGCATAAGATCCGTTCCTTGGAGCATGATCGCCTCTCCTCTCGTCTGGTGGATACATACGTTATCAAAGCACGGTCATTTATAAGATTAGATATCCATCTCTACCTTCCTGCCTGGGTAGTAAGACAAATTCGGATCCATTTGATTTTCTTTGGCGGTTCGTGCGCTGGGAATAAGCTTGTATACTGCGGTATAGCTTCCCAGCGATGAGCGGTACCTCTCGACATGGGACTGTGCAAGGTTTTGCTCGTAATACCCCGGAACGTACTTATCCAACATGCCTTGCATGGCCGCGGTAGCTTCTTGGAGATCCGTCACCTTCTCGAGTGCCCCGAATAGCATCACGCTCATGTAAGCTGTATCCGTTTTGGCGGGGATAGGACTTACCATGGTTCCGTAATCTTCAGATACGGTGAAACAGCAGTTGGGATTGGCATGAATCATCTCCACTTTTCTTCCTTGCGCTGCTCCATGAATATATACGGCTCCATTCATCCAGACATAATTTAAAGGCACCACATAGGGCGTAACCCCATCCGTTAATCCAAGATACCCTGTCCGTGCGCTGCTTAGGAATTGCTCAATGCGCATTTCATCTGTACACACCAATTTTTCTAGGCGAACTTTCTGCATGTTTCCATCCCATCCTTCTAAATAAATGATAAAATCATTGTAGAAAAGTTCTGTACATGAGAAAAGATCCAGAATCAGAAAAATGAATAGGGACAGATGGAGGTTACCGTGGAATTCACCCCGTTCTTGCATAAAGAATTGCCAGAGCCGCTATACAGCCAATTATATCATTGGATTAAGAAAGAAATCGAAGAAAGCCGATTCGTGCCAGGTATGAAAATGCCGTCCATTCGCCAGCTCACCGTCCATCTCAAGGTTAGCCGGAACACCATTGAAGCGGCTTATCAACAATTGCAATCAGAGGGATACCTCGAAAGTATCCCCAAAAGCGGCATCTGGGTTGCAAGCATCGAGCAACCCCTCCTGCATCCGAGTGCGGCCGAACGCCCCGCGATCGCGGCATGTCAGCCGCCCAGCGGCACCATGGTGGATTTCGAATACGGGAATGTCGATGTTGAGAAATTCCCCATGAAGCAGTGGAAGAAATGTTTGTCGGATGTGCTCGATCAAGAGAATGACTGGATGTTTCAGTATACGGAGAATCAAGGCGAGTTGGTTTTGCGGAGGGAAATTGCCAACTATTTGCTGCAATCCCGAGGTGTCCGCTCTACGCCGGAACAGATCATTATAACGGCCGGAACACAGGCCTCTATCGCGTTGATCTGTCAGCTTCTAGCGCTAAGGGAACTAACCGTGGCCATGGAGGAACCGGGATACAGCGGGGTTCGATCCGTCTTTGAGGATCAGGGATGCCATATTGAGCCAATTGCGCTCGAGAAGGATGGATTGTCCGTGGAGCAGCTGCAATCGAGTGTGGCGCAAGCCGTATATGTAACGCCTTCCCACCAGTTTCCGGTCGGTATGGTTCTGAGCATTTCGAAAAGGTTGAAATTGCTAAAGTGGGCCTATCAAACGGGGGGATACATCATCGAGGATGATTATGACGGCGAATTTCGTTACCAGGGTCAACCCATTCCTTCGTTAAAATCCCTGGACGAAGAGGAGCGTGTTATTTATTTGGGTACGTTCTCCAAATCATTCCTGCCTTCATGCCGGTTAAGTTATATCGTGCTTCCCCCTTCGCTCTTGGTCGAATATTCAAGCAAGTTCGCGGCGTATTCCCAATCTGCCTCTCCTATCATTCAGCGGGCTATGGCCCGCTTCATGCAGACCGGTGAATTCGAGAGACACATTCGGCGAATGCGCAAGATGTATCAAAGAAAGCATCAAGCTCTGCTTAGATGTATTCAACACGTTATGGGTACCGGCGTCACTATTGTGGGGGAGCGATCGGGTTTGCATATCCTATTGCGACTTAGTGGCATAACAGCTTCCGAACTCATCGAGAAAGCCGGGCAGAAGGGGGTCAAAGTTTATGCTCCGGTCAGGTTTTGGCATAGTCCCCCGCCCGAGAGCAACTCCTATATCATGCTAGGATTCGGTGGATTAACGGTTGAAGCCATTGAGACAGGCATCCGGATGCTCGCTAGCTGCCTTCCTTCCCCCTATCGGCAATGAGCTGCTTGATCTCATTCAGTTGTCGTGTAAATTTCCGGTAAGTCAGGTAGCCAAGCAGCGATTTGCAAGCAAAGAAAATAATGGCCGCAACAATAATTAAAATATAATTATGGCTAATGACGCCGATCCATTGGTTGAGCTCGTTCAAGTGATCTGTTTTATCCATGCCGCGCTCCTTGTCATATAAACTTCGAACCGTTTACTGGATTGATCGACACATCTACTTCTCATTCCTATATGACTAATAATTAATATGTAAAATTCGCCCAATATGTATGCATGAATTTCCCAGATCCCGATAGCGACATACATGATATAGGCCAATGACAGCAGTAAGAGCAAATACAATAGAGCATCTCTTTTAACGCGCTGTACGAAATAATTTGGTATATAAAAAAACGGAGTCCGCTTCATTGGCGGAGCTCCGTTTGCATAAAAAGTTAACGTATGACTTAGTTCGGTACGGGTATGACGGATTTCGGCACCTTGCAGACGACGCTGTAAGCGGGGTTGAACATATTGGCGATTTCATATTCAACGGCCTGGCCCAGCAGCAGACTGGCTTCCGAAGGCGTTAAGCCGCAATCTGCCTGCAGCAGCCGGAACATCTCGGTCGTCGCATGTTGAAGCGCCTGGTCGAGCGGCCGGGCATTGCCGATACAGAACCAATGCGTGTCGGTTTCCCCCCGCGGCCAACTGATCGGCGTACCTTTCCGTACGCTGAGTGTGAACTGGACATTCATGGAGATTTCGAGACCTGTCCCGATGATCTCGCCGTCACCTTGCAAGGCATGTCCGTCACCCAAATAAAACAAGCCGCCTTCAACCGATACCGGTAAATAGACTGTCGTGCCTGCCACCAGGCCTTTGTAGTCCATGTTCCCCCCGTACATACCGCTCGTCGCCGTTGTGATGAACTGCCCGTTGGCAGGCGCCACACCGAAGCAACCTAGAAAAGGCCGCAAAGGCAGCTTCCATTCAGCCAGTCCCGGCGTCGGATCCTCCAGATAAGCAACGCCCTGCTGCACATCCACCGTCCAGCGTACGATATCCGATGCCGGCAGCGCAGCGGCAAACGAGGGGTCGACGACTCCGGGAGCAAGCATGTTCGTTGTCCAAGCCCAATCGCGGTTCGGTGTGATGGAATCGAATCGAACCGCCAGCGTATCGCCGGGCATCGCTCCTTCTACATAGAAAGGCCCGGTCATCGGATTTCCGCGGGCTGCCGCACTTTCCCCCTTGTCGTCCCAGCCTCTCGCATCGACGGTCGTCGTAATGACCGTATCCCCGTCGCGAATTGTCATGATTGGCGGATGACTGCCTAACGTGTTGAAATAATGCTGAGGTATGAACGAATGAATCACGGTTACTCCTCCTCATGTGCATGATTTAACAGTTCCTGCATGCCACCCCATATATTCCATAACGCCCCCGGATTATCCTGCCCGTTGGACAGCAGCACACAACGGCCGTCGATCGTGTTTATCCTTATCCTCTCGGCATACCTTACTCAGCTTTCAATCTTGCCACCTCTTCGCGGACTCGCGGGGCGACTTCCGTTCCCAGCAGCTCAATGGCCCTCATCACTTCCTCATGCGGCATCGTGCCGACGGGAAGATGCAGGAAGAATCGCGAGAACCCTAACTGTTCGCGCATATAGAGGATTTTGTTGGCGACGGTTTCCGGGTCGCCTACATAGAGCGCGCCGTCTAAACTGCGCGAGGCGTCGAAGCCTGACCGGGTATAGGGTCTCCAACCGCGTTCTTTGCCAAAATAATTAAACGATGCCTGCGTCGGAGGGAAATACTTGTCCACCGCAAGCGAAGTGCTCTCTGCAACGAAGCCCAGGGAGTGTACGGCTATTGGTAATTTGGATACATCATGACCTGCTTGAGCAGCCGCCTTCTTGTAAAGCGGCACTAATGGGGCGAATTGCAGGGGACTCCCGCCAATGATCGCCAGAACAAGAGGCAGTCCAAGTAAACCAGCTCGTATGACGGATTCCGCATTCCCTCCGCTGCCAAGCCAAATCGGTAATGAGGGCTGTACCGGACGCGGATACACACCGAGGTTGGTAAAAGCCGGCCGATGTCCCCCTCTCCAAGTCACTTTCTCCGAATCCCTTAATTGCAATAATAATTCCAGCTTCTCCTCGAACAGTTCTTCATAATCTTGGAGATCGTAGCCAAACAAAGGGAACGCATCGACCATAGAGCCTCTACCCGCGATAATTTCCGCACGTCCGTTGGAAATGCCGTCTAGTGTGGCGAATTGCTGGAATAAACGTACGGGATCGACAGCAGAGAGCACCGTTACCGAGCTCGTTAAACGTATCCTTTGGGTCATGGCCGCCCCAGCCGCTAGAATAACCGCAGTCGCCGAATCCCCAAATTCCTTGCGGTGATGCTCGCCGACACCGAATACATCCAACCCCACCTGATCGGCGAGGACCATCTCCTCAACGACCTCACGAATTCGCTGCGCATGACTGATCGTCTCACCCGTATGAACATCGGGCGTTGTTTCGACAAATGTATCGACTCCAATTTCCATGGTTATATCCCCCTATCATATACGCTAATATTATTTATTCTAAAATTATTTAATTCAATAATTTAAACTATATGACGATGATTTATTTCTGTCAACAGGATAAAAAATCAAAAAAATAAAATGACAAAAAAGCCAGGTCAATGGGATCTGAACCTGGCTTTCAGCTATAATCGTCTGGTCTGGCGTAGTTATCCATTCTTGATCAAACGCTCAAATACTTTCATAAGAATAAGTCCCGAGCATATCCCCAGCGGAACGCAAAGTATCGGGAGCCATATTGGACCAAGCAGCACATTCTTGATACGAAACGTTGAAGAGTACATCAATCCGACCGTAACAAAGTATGCGCAGAAAGCGAACGGCAAAAATATGAACGGTCTTTTTTCGCCTAGAGCCTCTCTGTAAGCATCCCACATAGCAAAAAAGTACAGACAAGGATAAAACATTAACCATTGATAATTAGTTTGCTGGGTTGCTTGCTCCATCTTCCCTTGAAAACTTAACATGATAGCGGTATTGAAATTGGATTGAACATTGATTAATATTTCTAATCCAATGAATAGAACCCCTTTTGCAAATTTGCCATCCAAAAGTTGAGGGAAACCCGGCAAAGCGATACTCCACAACATCTTCTCAAGTTCGTCTTTTGTCATAGTGATCTCTTCTTTGCTTAATATTACTGCTTAATCAACTGTCTGCGGTCCTCCATTTGCGGCGGTTCCTCCAGCCAACCGTGTTTAATCATCAACTTAATTCCTTCACGGGTATATACATAGACATCTTTGGTGATTAATCCTGATTTCAAGCTCAAGTCATTTCGTAATGTAAAAATGGTTCCGAAGCTGCAGCTCACCATCCCGAACGTATTCAGCAGGTGAATACAAAACATCATGAGCTTCTCTGAAAAGGGGGCCAAGGTTGAAGTTGTTACCGTGCTCCCGGAAGTGGCCGAGAACTGAATGTCGCTCTCAAGGAGAATATCTTCAAAGGTTTTTATTTGCTTCTTGGCAAGTTCCATTCCTTTTGCGAAATATTCCCTTATTTCGGCGGTATTCGCACATTGGGCAAAGCCTGAAATGAGCTGTAAGCCAATATTGTTTGTCTCGATCCCATGATGAAGAATGCCTACTTCAATGGTATTCAAGGCTCTTTTGCTGCCAAAGAGATGAAAGCCGCTCAGATAGTCTTCACTCTCAACAAACCCATTGGCATGAGGCAGCGTTACTTTGGGCGGCGTAGTGAGAATCCCCTTTTTAAGCAAATACTCCGTTGATCGTTTATAGACATTCTGAGTAACAGCAGTTAATCCCTCATAAATATCCATCACGACCCCCTGATAAGCCATATTTAAATTCAGTGTGTACATCCCCATGCTTATTTCTTTTAAGACCCGAAGAAGCATAATATCGAATCCATTATCAAACAGTTTCGGTGCTTCTAAATTGACATCCCCCTTGGAAAAGCCTACGGGCACGACGATCCCTTGCGTGTCAAATAAATCAACAATTTTGTCCACATAATGACTCAGATCCTGCCATAAGCCTCCCATAATATTTCTTGCTTCGGGATCATCTGTTTTCTCCATGAAATATTCCAGGATCCTAAGAATGAGCGTTTTTTGCTGATAAGTCAGCCAAAGTGTCCCTAACTCTGATGCGCTGATTGATTCCGCTTTCGATGCCATTGTTATGAGTACCTCCAAGAGCCTTTACCTTAGTATTATCAGAATTGTCAGCCCTATACTAACCCGCTTGGTGAATTGTAATGAAATGCAACCTGAGCAAAATCGGACGGTCCGAATGGTACAATAAAAAAGCTGCCACAGAAAACCTGTGACAGCAGCGCTTTAGGATGTTTAGCGGAAAGCCATGTTCGTACCCGACGGTTCCGTCTGCCGGAACTCTCGCGGGATACGCCGTGCCACCCCCGTCTGAATGGCGGCTTGAATGACAGCTTCTCGAATTCGTCTCACAACCTCCTGATTAAATACGCTCGGGATAATATAAAGCTTGTTCAATTCCTGCTGCGTGACGACGGAAGCGATCGCTGCGGAAGCCGCAAGCTTCATCTCCTCGTTGATCGCGGCAGCCTGACAGTCCAGTGCCGCACGGAAAATGCCCGGAAAACAAAGTACGTTATTAATTTGGTTAGGGAAGTCCGAACGGCCCGTAGCAATAACGCCGGCTATATCTTCGATTTCGTCCGGTTGAATCTCAGGCGTAGGGTTCGCCATCACGAATACGATCGGGTTCTCCGACATCCGCTCCACATCCCGCCGCTTCAGCACGCCCCCGGCAGATAAGCCGATGAACACATCAGCCCCATCGATCACTTCATGCAGGGAACCTTCGCGCAAGTTTGGGTTTGTCCGTTCCGCGTACCCATTCCACATCGGATTCGTGTAATCCGCAGTACGAACCAATGCACCTTCCCGGTCAACCCCGATCAGCTCTTTCACGCCTGCAGCAAGCAAAATGTTGGAGCAGGCAATACCTGCTGCACCGATCCCGCAGATGACGACCTTGGCGTCCTGAATCCGTTTGCCGACAACCTTCAAGGCGTTGATAAGCCCGGCGTATAAGACAACGGCCGTACCGTGCTGGTCGTCGTGAAACACAGGGATGTCCAATTCATTGCGCAGCCGCTCTTCAATCTCAAAGCACCGCGGTGAGGAAATATCCTCCAGGTTGATGCCGCCGAAGCCCGGCGACAGATGCTTGATTGTCGCGACGATTTCATCGGTGCTCTGAGTGCTCAAGCAAATAGGGATCGCGTCAACGTCCGCAAACTGCTTGAACAGCATGGCTTTGCCCTCCATAACCGGCATCGCGGCGTAAGGCCCGATATTGCCGAGCCCGAGGACGGCGCTGCCGTCGGAAACGACGGCGACCGTATTGCGTTTAATCGTAAGCTTATAGGCATTATCGGCATTTTCATGGATGGCCATGCAAACTCTGGCAACATCCGGTGTGTACACCCGGGAGAGATCGTCCCTGTTCTGAATGGGCGCCTTGGGCTTCATCTCGATTTTACCGCCGAGGTGGAGCAGAAAGGTGCGATCCGACACATGAACGAGCCGCACGCCGGCCAGATCTTTCATCCTGGCTGTTATTTTGTCCAGCTGGGCTTGCTCCGTTGCGGATACCGTAATGTCGCGAACCGTCCAATTCGGACCGGTTTGGATGACGTCAATCGCGATAACGTCCCCGCCGTTTTCCGTAATGACCGTAATCAATTGCCCGAAGTGGATCTGCTCCGTCTGCAGTTCCACGCGTAAAATAATGTTTTTACCACCCATTGTCCGATTCATAGCAAGCCTCCAGTGTTTCGTACGATTACGCAGCAGTCCGCTGCACGTTGTTGATGTTAGAATAAGATTTTAGCCATAAAGACAACTCCGGTTACCGTCACGCTGCTCAGCAAGGTGGATAGCAAGACGGCTTGCGCCGCGTACTCCGGATGATTCCCGTACTCCAAGGCGAATGCGGCGCTATTCCTGGACGTTGGAAAGCTGCTGGCAATGAACAAGGCTTGCGCCGCCGGACCTTCCAATTGGAGAAGCCATATAAATCCTAGTGCAATTACCGGTGAAACGATGAGTCTGCCCAGCAAGCTGAAGAGAAGTGCCGGACTGAAGTGCTTGAATTGCATGTATGCGGATTGTGCCCCCAATGTCACCAGTGCAATCGCAAGAAACGCATTAGCGACGTTCTGCAAGGGATTCCAGATAAATCCGGGTATGGGAACCGCGAGAGCATGCATAACCATGCCCAGAATGAATGCATAGATCATCGGATTTCTCATCAGCTCTTTGAGCAGCTTCTGCCCCTGGCTTTGCGCCGATGCCGCGTTCATTAGACCGTACGTATTCGTCAGCATGTTCTGATAAATCGATACGACAATTTGCACGGATAGCCCAAGAGGACTATTGTGAAAAACAAGCTGCGAGACGGGAAGTCCAAAATTGCCGGAATTGCTAAGGACAACGCTGTTGGCAAAGCTCGAAGACAGCCCTTTATCAAAATTGGCTAATTTGGCCGTCATCTTGCTCATCAAGATAAGCATCGCGCTTTGCAGCAACAGGAAGCCCACGATCTGAAATAGAAGAGCCGCTTCAAATTTACTTTCATAAATGTTGGTAAAGCTAACAGCCGGCAGCAGGAAATAAGCATTGAGCTTGGAGAGCGTGTTCATCTCAAAGTGAAAGACACGGTGCATCAGCACGCCGGCACCAATAAGTAAAAAAACGGGGACGATTACATTCAGTAAGATTAAGAACAGAATATCCATGGCCGTTTACTCTCCAATGCCAACCCCTGATCGTTGGAGCGTAACTGACTTGATCAGAGGCTGACGGGAGCTTTTATCCTTCCTCGTTCACAAGAACATTTTTGCCTCTCCATTTCATGATCAGCGGAATGCAGATCCACAGAAGTCCGATGATCAGGAAAACGAGCGAAACCGGCTTTTGCAGGAAGATCATGAAATCGCCGTTGGAGATGGTCAGCGCTCTTCGCATATTGTTTTCCATCATTGGACCGAGAATAAGACCGAGGACTAGCGGCGCCAGCGGGTAATCATTCTTAGCCAGGAAGTAACCGACAAGACCGCAGCCCATGATGAGCATCAGATCGAACGTCGAATACTGAACGGCGTATACGCCAAATACGGAGAAAACGATAATCAACGGAATTAAATATTTCGTTGGAGTTTCAATAACCTTGGCAAACACTTTGACCAAAGGCATATTAAGAATCAACAGCATCAGATTGCCGACGAACATGCTGGCGATGACGCCCCACGCAAGCTGCGGGTGATCCTGGAATAATAAAGGACCTGGCTGTACATTGTACATAATGAAAGCCCCCATCAGAATCGCCGTGGTGCCGGAGGATGGAATGCCCAGCGTTAACAGCGGAATCATCGCGCCACCGGAGGCGGCATTGTTCGCAGATTCCGGCGAGGCTACGCCTTCGATGGCTCCTTTGCCGAATTTCTCAGGATTTTTACTAATCTTCTTCTCCACAATATAGGCGAAGAACGAAGCCAGAATAGCGCCTGCGCCAGGAAGCAAACCGATGAAGAAGCCGAGCACGGAACCGCGTGCGATCGGTGCCGCGCTATCTTTCAAATCCTGCTTCGTCGGCAGAATGCGATTGATTTTGGCCAACTCGCCGTCATTGCCTTCGCGCTGGAGAATCGTCTTGAATACTTCTCCGACGGCGAAGGTACCCACGGCCACGGTTAGGAACTCCAGGCCCTGATACAGCTCGGGAACGCCGAAGGTGAATCGTTCCACGCCCGAAACGCTGTCGATGCCGATCGTCGCCAGCAATAGCCCGAAAGCCGTCATCATGAGCGCTTTCACCATGGATTTGCCGGCTAGTCCGCTAATGGCAAGCAGGCCGAGCACCATGAGGGAGAAATATTCGGCCGGTCCGAATTTGATGGCTACTGCCGATAAGGGACGCGCCAAGAAGATCAACCCGATTAACGAAATAATCCCGGCTGCGAAGGAACCGATTGCCGATATCGCAAGCGCTGCTCCGGCTCTGCCTTGCTTCGCCATTTGGTAACCGTCCAGCGTTGTGACGACAGACGATGACTCCCCCGGCGTGTTCAGAAGGATCGAAGTCGTCGAACCCCCGTACATCGCTCCGTAATACACGCCTGCCAACAAAATGATGGAACTCGTGGCCGCTTCCTCCGGGCTTAAGCCCGCCGTCATCGTTGCCGTGATCGGGATCAACAGGGCAACGCCGCTCATCGGACCGATGCCGGGAAGCACCCCGACGACGGTGCCAATCAAAACACCAAGGAAGACGAACATGACATTATGCCACTGCATGGCCGTACTTAGTCCGTGTAATACATAATCAACCGTACTCATATTAAGCGCCCCCTAACCATGTCGGAAACCCGGGGAGCGATCCATCGAGCACATGGACGTATAAATAATAAACGCCATAAGAGAAACAGGCGGCAATGACGAAGGAAATTCCAACTCTCCCCTTTTGCATCGTTTGGAACCCGATCATCAGGAACAGGAATGTGGAAATGACGAAGCCGATATCTTCAAGGAATAAGGCATATAAGACAGCCGCGATAAAAATGATACCGAATCTTTTGTAATCCAAACTTTCTTCACGTTTCTCAGCACGCTGCTTGCGGAAAGTCTCATAAATGAGACGAATGCTCATCAATGACAAGAATGATCCTAGAATCATAGGAAAAATATTGGCCCCTACATGACTGCCGTAAGCGCTAGTGGAAATGCCTAAAGATCCAATAACAAATGCCAAGCCGATGGCGAAAAAAGCAATGCCGGCATAACGGTCAAACGTCGTACTCATCTCGCTGCCTCCAATCCTAAGGGCAAGGGAGAAGAGGCCTCTTCTCCCTTGTCTTTTTATTTCTGCATGCCGAGCGCTGTCAGCATGTCTTTAAGCTGGGCTTCTTGCTGGCTCAAATAAGCTTTGAAATCATCCGCTTTCTTATAATCCGTTTCCCAGTTGTTCGCCTGCACTTCTTTTTTCCAAGCATCGGACTCTACCATTTTCGCAATCGTCGCTTCCCAGTAGCCTTTGGCATCCGCACTCATGTTCTTCGGTCCGAAGAAACCGCGCCAGATCATGAACTCCGCATCGACGCCCTGTTCTTTCATCGTTGGAACGTCCTTCAGGCTGCCGCCGAGCCTGGACGGCGCGGCTACTGCAAGGATGCGGATCTTCCCTGCTTTCACATATTGATCCAGGGAGGAAGCATCCGTTCCCAATACATCGGCGTTGCCGCCGAGCAGCGCGGTAACGGCTTCTCCGCCGCCGTCATAGGACACGTATTTGACCTTCTTCGGGTCAATGCCATATTTGAACGCCGGCAGAATCGAAACGAGATGATCCATCGATCCGGGCGCCGAACCGCCGGCTACCGTAAGCTTCGTTGGATCCGCCTTCATGTCGTCGAGCAGCGATTTCAAATCTTTATATTTGGAATTTGCCGCTACGGCAACCGCACCATAGTCTTTCGTGAGCTGGGCCAAAGGCGTCGTATCGTTGTAGCCGTACGGCGTATTGCCTTCTTTCTTCAGATGATTAATCAGGATCGGAGGTGAACTGACGAACAGCTTGTAATTGTCTTTCACGTCTTTCGTCGCGTATTCCGCCATGAATACGGCGCCGCCGCCGCCCGGTTTGTTCTCGACGGTAACCGGCTTATCGATGGCTTTCGTTTCCGTTAATACTTTGGCGATGGTCCGAGCCGTCATGTCCCAACCGCCGCCTGCACCGGAAGGAGCGATGATGCTTACCGCTTTCTCCGGATAATTGGATTTCGCCGCTGCCGGCGCCGTAGATTCCTTGCTTTTATCCGCCGCTGCGGTCGATGCCGCCGGTTTGGCCATGTTGCTGCCGCAAGCGGCCAGACTGACGGCAAGAAGACTCACAGCCGTTACTTTCCACGAAGCTAACACCAATTGTTTTATCAAAATGAACCCCTCCGGTTTTCGTTTTTTGTATGCGCTTTCTTTGAAGCGTTTTCAGAATACCATTCGTTAGCGCTTCTTGGGAAGTTTCTGACGATTAGTTGTATTAAAGCTAATTTGAGCATTTTGTTCATATTGTTCACGGATTCGGACACCCTATAACCATCAAAATGATAGCGCTTTATGATACAATACAAGCAAAAAAGGAGGGCCTACTCGGCAATGAAACTGCAAACGAAGCTAATTTTAGTCATTTGCTCACTCCTGTTCTTGGTCATTGTCAGTTTAGGCAGCATCTTTTATTACATCATGACAAGTGCCCTTGAAGACCAGATCGGAACACGGGCGCTCAAGGTCGCAGAAACCGTTGCCAGTATGCCCGACATTCGTCATGCCTTTCAAACGGCCGATCCTCCCCGGATCATCCAGCCTATCGCCGAGAGTGTCCGTGAGAAAATCGATGCTGAGTACATCGTTGTAGGGAATCGCGAAGGCATTCGCTATTCACATCCGCTTCCCGAGCGAATCGGCCATGAAATGGTCGGCGGCGACAACGGTCCTGTGCTGGAGGGACACTCGATTATTTCCAAAGCCGTTGGTTCCCTAGGTCCCTCCCTCCGCGGGAAAGCTCCCGTTCTCGATGACCGCGGCGCCGTAATCGGTATCGTATCCGTTGGCTTCCTGACCAAGGACATTGCCACCATTACCACCGCATACCAATCGCGAATTGAACTAATCTCTCTCATCGTACTGGTTGTTGGACTTATTGGCTCCGTCCTTATTGCGCGCAACGTCAGAAGCTCTATTCATGGCCTGGAGCCCAAGGAAATTGGCGAACTCTACACGGAGAAGCAGGCTATTCTGCAAACCATCCGCGAAGGCATTATCGCCATCAATCGCGACGGCATCATTACGATGGCGAACCGCTATGCCTTGCAGCTTCTGGAACTGCCCGCCACCGCCAAAATTACAGGCAGACACATTGAAGACGTCATCCCCAACACTCGTCTGTATGAGGTGGTACGAACGGGGGAAGCCGAATTCGACCATGAAATGCTGATCGGAGACCATGACGTCATCGTGAACCGGGTGCCGATCGTGAGCAAGAAGCATGGCGTCACAGGTGCCGTCTCCAGCTTTCGAAGCAAGTCCGATCTCTATCGTCTCGCCGAGGAGCTCTCGCAGGTGAAACGCTTCGCCGAAGCGCTGCGTGCTCAGACGCATGAATTTTCCAATAAACTTTATGTCATTTCCGGGCTTATCCAGCTGGAATCGTACCAAGAGGCCGTCGACCTCATCTCCAAGGAATCGGATTTACATCAGAATTGGGTACAATTCATTATGCAGGAAATTCCTGATCCAATGATTGGGGGACTACTGATCGGCAAATTCAATCATGCGCAAGAGCTTAAGCTGAAGTTCGAGCTCGACCACGAAAGTTCGTTCGCGGATATTCCTCCGGCTATCGATCGAAACCTGCTCGTCACGATTATCGGGAATTTGGTGGACAATGCCATGGAAGCCGTACTTGCAGGCGGGGAACCTGCTAGCCCGCAGGTCAAATTATTTTTAACCGATCTCGGCGATGATTTGATTATTGAATGCGAGGACCGCGGTGTCGGCATTTCTGACGACGTAGGCGGGTTCGTGTTCACCAAAGGATTCTCGACCAAGGCTGGTGAACATCGGGGCATAGGTCTGGCATTAGTCCAGCACGCCGTACACAAGCTGAACGGCTATATCACTTATCATAGAAATCCCGCAGGGGGCACCATCTTCACCGTCGCCATACCGAAACATCCCAATCCCTCAGTAAGGAGTCATATCGATGATCCCGGACCGCCAACAACCAGCCATTGAAGTTTTAATAATCGAGGACGATGTGAAAATCGCCGAAATTAATCGCCGATTCATTGAGAAGGTGGAAGGCTTTCGCGTAGTCGGAATCGCTACGGACGACGTCCAGGCCAAAGAGCAGCTGGACATCTTGCGGCCAGACCTCGTCCTCCTTGATGTTTATTTCCCAGGTGCCAGCGGATTGGATATGCTCTCATATATCCGCCAGCATTACCGGGATAGCGACGTCATTATGATCACCGCGGCCAAGGAAGTCGAGACCATCAAGGAAGCCGTTCGCGGCGGAGCGTTCGACTATATTATGAAACCGCTCATTTTCAACCGGCTGCAGGAGACGCTGCTGCGTTATCTGGATTTTCACCGCGAGCTGAATCGATTGAATAGCAGCAGCACCATCAATCAAGGGGATGTCGATCGCCTATTGGCCGGTTCGGGCAAAAAGGAGCCCCGCTCCGAGGCTTCATTCCTCCCCAAAGGGATCGACAAATTGACGCTGGTCAAAATCGTTCAAGCGATTTCCACGGCAGCCGACGGCATGACCGCCGAGCAAATTGCCAAAGAAATTGGCGTCAGCCGCTCGACAGGACGCCGTTATTTGGAGCATCTGGTTTCCTCGGGCGAAGTGTTCGCGGATCTTTCCTACGGCCTCGTCGGACGTCCGGAAAGAGTGTACCGCAAAAAGGGATCATGAAATCCGAACAACAAAGGCTCGGACATTAATGTCCGAGCCTTGATTTTTCTTATTTCTGGAGGAAATAGCCTTCCAGGTCGTCCAGCAGCAGGTTAGCCGCGCGGATTCCGCCGGCTGTATTCCAGACCGCGTCACTCACTTTGTGAACATTGCCTTTTTGGACAACCTCGAGATTTTTCCAAAGCGGATCCTTCAACCATTCTTCCTCAATTTTGTTGCCTTCTCCTTTATCGTTATCATAGGTGAAGTAGAACAGGATGTCGCCGTTCATATCCGGGATGCGCTCTTTCTGCACATCGTCCGCGAACTTCTCCTGATCTTGTGGAGCCGGACGCTGTAAACCGAGCTTCTTCAATACGACGCCGGAGAAGGTGTCCTTCATATAGATCCGGACCTTGCCCGGCATGAATCGCACGATCGATACCTTCGTGTTCAGCTTATCGCCGGCTTTTTGTTTGAACGCCGTGATGCGGTTCTCGAAGTCGCCGATTATTTTATCGCCTTCGGCTTTCTTGTTCATCGCTTCTGCATACAATCGGTAGTTCACTTGCCAGTCGCCCATAAGCTTCTCGGAGAAGACCGTTGGCGCGATAGCCGATAATTGCTGATATACCTTTTCTTGCCGCAATTTGTTACCCAGAATGAGGTCCGGCTTCAAGGACGCGATAAGCTCCAGGTTCGGCTGATTCTCATCCCCGACGATTTGCACGCCTTCCATGTCTTTTTTAATATGGTCGTACCATTCCCCTGTACTCGTAAAAGATTTCACGGCCCCAACCGGTTTGACGCCCAAGCTTAAGACAGCTTCCGTACCCTCGTTGGTGAGGACGACGATTCTCTTCGGCGTACCGGAGATTTTGGCCTCTCCCATCGCGTGCTTGACCGTATATTCAGCGGGCGCGTTAGACGCTGCTGCGGTTGTTGGCGCAGGCGCAGCGGCCTTGTTGTCCGTCGCGGCCGATTGTCCGCAACCGGCAACAAGGAGGACGCACGCTGTGACGAGTCCGAGCAGCGAACTTCTCCAAGTGCGGAGTCGGTAAACTTGTGATGCATGCATGATGTGTTAAAGCCCCCTCGATAAAATGAGAATAATTATCATTGTCATTAATACTATCTAAGTAGTCTAGGCGTGTCAAGGTATACGGCATGTATCTTCATAAGTTGTTCACATTTCAGGAGGCTTTTGTTTCCAACCGTTGAAGATTCTATGGTCTGGTAACGCAACAAAAGCTGCCGGGTCCAACGTCCGGCAGCTCCCAAAAATAGATTCAACACCTCTTAAGCTTATGATTTCTTCCCGTCGTGATAATCTTCCCATAGGGGGGCGATGTATTTTTCTAAAGTTTCTACGACTTCAACTCTGCGGCCCTCTTCAACATTGACAATGTCATTAGAAATCTCATTTCTAATTCGTATAAGCACGTATAATGGAGGCAGTGCAGCTTCACGGAGAGCCTTAATCATGATTTCTTCTTGAAGGGTAATATCCATAACCCATCTCTCGCCCTTTCTAATAGCGAATTTTCACTGGCGCTTCTCTTTCTGCCTGAGAATAATTCCATTATAAACCCTGCCCTCAGTGTTAGGGTCAAGCGAAGATAAGCTTATTTAACCATCGCTGCGAGAACGAACCTTCAATTGTTTCAATCTCTTCATCACATCATTAACGCCGCTGCCAAAGTAATCGTGCAGCAGGCAATACTCTTCATACAGCTGGTTATATATCCGGACGTTTGCCGGTATTGGTTTGAAAGTCTCTTCTCGAACGCGCGCCATATGTTCTGCAGCTTCGACAATCGTGCGATAGCCGCCTCTTGCTTCCCCGGCTGCCACGGCGCCGAACATCGCTGCACCAAGTGCCGGTGTATGTTTCGAGGCCGCCACCTTGATTTCACGATTGGTAACGTCGGCATAAATCTGCATGAGCAATCGATTTCGCTGGGGTAAACCGCCACATGCGTAAAGCTCCTCGATTTGGACACCGCTCTTCTGGAAGGCATCGATAATCTTCCTTGTCCCGAATGCGGTTGCTTCCAGTAAAGCTCGATAAATCTCCTCAGGCTTCGTCAACAAATGAAGTCCCAGAATCACGCCTGTCAGATCCGTGTCAACCAATACGGAACGGTTCCCGTTCCACCAGTCAAGCGCCATAAGCCCTGTCTCAGCCGGTTGGTATTGGGCGGCCTGCTCCTCCAGCCATTGATGAACGCTCACTCCCCGGTGATGTGCCGCTTCATGCACGTAAGCGGGTACCCCCTGCTCCACATACCAAGCGAAAATATCGCCAACGGCCGCTTGTCCTGCTTCATAACCAAAATACCCCGGTATGATTCCGTCTTCTACGACACCGCACATGCCTTCAACCTGCTTCTCTTCAGCATGAAGAACCAAATGGCAGACCGAAGTTCCCATTGCCATGACGAGTTTGCCAGGCGTTACAACACCTACTGCAGGCACGGCTGCGTGGGCATCTATATTACCGACCGCAACGGCAGTCCCTGGCTTGAGACCGAGAGCTGCCGCCATCTCGGCGGTCAGTTCGCCGGCCTTGGTTCCGAGCGGAAACACATGTCCGCGCAGCTTCGTCGTATAGAGCGTTTCCAGCCGCGGATCCAGTTGTTGAAGAAATGCCGGACTCGGATAACCGTCTTGCTTGTGCCACAACGACTTATACCCGGCTGTGCAGCTGTTTCTTGCAATAGTCCCGGTCATTATTGCAGTAACCCAATCGGCTGCTTCCAGGAATTGGTCCGTTCGCTCATACAGCTCTGGCGCTTCATTCAAAATTTGCCATACCTTAGCCAGCATCCACTCCGACGAAATTTTCCCGCCATATCTGGGAAGGAAATCTTCACCGTTAGCCAGAGCTGCAGCATTAATCCGATCGGCCTCTTGCTGGGCCGCATGATGTTTCCATAGCTTGACCCAGCTGTGAGGCATGTCCTTAAACTCCGGGTAGAAACATAACGGATGGCACTTCTCATCTACAGGCAGTATCGTACAGGCCGTGAAATCAATGCCGATTCCCACTACATCGGAAGAATCGACGTTCGACTGGTTCAGTACCGCAGGTATGGATTGCTTCAGAACCTCGAGGTAATCACCAGGATGCTGCAAGGCCCAATCGTGTCCCAATCTGACACCCGATCCCGGCAATGCTACATCAATAACATTGTGTGCATACGGTGTAACATGATCAGCAACCTCTTCTCCATTGCTCAGATCAACTAAAACTGCGCGTCCTGACCCCGTACCATAGTCAACGCCGATTGCATACTTTTTCCCCATTGCGTTTATCCCTCCGCCTGTTATTGATTAACTCTCGCTAGCGCACGATTATAAATAGTCTCAAGCTCTACGGCCCCTTTGTCCTTGCACGCTTGGATGAAAGTATCCCATTCCGTCAAGGCCCCCTCACTCACAATAAATCTGTCCATATGCTGAGTGACATAGGCATCTAATTGGGTGCGGATCCGCCTGAGCAGTTCTCTTTCTTCTTGATTAAATGGCGGATCATTAACTTCCTTATAGTTAATACCGTCAGCAAGATCCTGCAGAGCCTTGTCAGACCACTTCATTAATTCAGGGGCAGAAGAATGAAGGAGAGGATGATCGTCAGAATGAAGCGCTAAACCTAGATAGCCGGTCCCGAGTGCAGACTGCATCGCACGAAACGGATCTTGTTTATTCATAAACTTCACTTTCGTCGCTTCAGACATCGTATACTCGCCGTTCACCAGTGTGTAGTCCACATTCTCGACTCCAAAGCTTGTAAGATTCGTCCCCTCTTCTCCATACATCCAGTCTATCAGCCTTATAACTTCCTCGGGATTCTTCACTTTTGAGCTAACGGCATACATCTCACCCAGATGATCTTGTTGATAAATGTTATTCCGTTTAACCCCTTTATCACTGGCCAATACCGGCAGCATATCGAACTTGGCATTCGCATCCTTAGACTGAAGAACTTTATTAAAGTTGGCTCCGAATCCATTGTTATCTTGGAAAAAGAACGACTTGCCCGCGCTTAACTTCTCCTGCCAGATCTGTGAAGTGGCTACCGCATAATCCGGATCCAGCAGTTTTTCTTTGTAGAGCTTATGCAGATAAGTAATAGCCTCTTTAAACTCCGGCGCGAATGGGCCGAATTTATATTGATTGGCAGACGGCTCGAAATAAATTTTCGTTCCCGTAATATTGGTAAAACCACTGCCAAATCCAAAGGCAATCGGATTGATCAAATTTTCCGTTCCGGTTTTGCCGTTCGCTGCCCGGCTAGTGAAAGGATAGGAATCCGGATAGGCTTCCTTAAGCTTTTTGAGCACCTGATAGAGCTCCTCATAGGTGGTGGGGGTTTTTAAGTTCAGCTTGCTGAGCAGATCTGTACGCATCATAGGAAGCAGACCGGATTGGGCGCTCCACTTGGTTACAAGAGGAAAGCCATACAGCTTGCCATCGACTTTGGTCTTGTTGATTTCAGGCTTCTCATTCACGATCTTTTGGAAATTAGGCATTTTATCCAGATAAGGTGTCAGGTCTAGAAAAATACCGGAATCTGCGTAATTCGAAAGATCATTCTGATTCACCATGATGACATCCGGGATCGAGTTCGTCGCGATTAATGTTTTCTTCTTATCCTCATAATTACTCTGGGGGACACTTTGCAAATCAATCTTTACATGTTTTCTTTTTTGAATTTCTTGAACAACGAGCGAATTCGCTTCTAACGCTTGTGATGAATGCTCATATCTCATCCAAGAAAGCGTTCTCAGTTTAGCTGCTGCCGATGAAGTGTCCGCCGCAGCCATAGACTTAACTAAGCTGCTGCAGCCTGCCAGTAAGCTTCCGGCTACCGCCAGTGAGCAGCAAACGGTTAGTAAGTTTATCTTTTTAACCATGTTGTCCCCCTCACGAACCTGCATTTGCTCAGCCATTTCATTCTACAGGCTATCCGCCACCTATTTCTGCTTCAATCCATGTGCACTACGGTATTCGTTCGGTGAAATCCCTTCGTATTTCTTGAATAAGCGCAGAAAGGTCGTACGGCTAAAGATACCGATCTGTGTGGAAATATCGCTAATTTTCATATCGCTGTTCGCTAATAATTCCTTGGCTTTTTCAATTCGAATCAGGCTGATGTAGTCGGAAATATTCGTCCCTGTCGCCTCTTTAAACATTCTCGATACATACTTGGCGGATAAGCCTATCTCGTTAGCAATCACCTCTAGGTATAAATCTTTTTCATAATGCTTCTCGATATAAGTCGTAATCAACGAAACGACAACACCTGATTTGCTTTCAGGCTTATCTAATGTCGCTGCAATAATTTTCTCGTAGAATTCAAAAATCATTTGCAGTCTGCCATCAAACTCATTGGGTAAAAGCTCCTTATGATCCAAGGAAGCATATTCATCTGCATCAAGGAGATCGTAGACATTAAGTCTCTTTTCCTTCATGTAACGGTTACCTGTTTGAAATAACTCCACTAGCAGAGCACCAAGATAATGATAAGAGACGCCTCTCGTTTTATTCAAAGCAATAATTTCTTCCACTTCTACTTTCAAGGCATCCATATCGCCTGATTTCAGTCCGTTTACAATTTTGTTCTGCTCGAGAAATGAATAGTAATAGTTCTGATCAATAACAAGATCGGTCGCATCCAGAATAGCCATTGTAGACGCATCAGTCCGTTTATCAATAGCAGTAACCGCATCGCTATACGACTTCGACAAGTCATCAATCTTCTCGTATTTTTTGCCTAAACCAATCACTAATTCACAATACATCATGTCGTAAGCGAAGGTCCGTTGTATCATCTCCAAAGACTGGTACAATTTTTTGCGGTCTTCCTCATCTTTCAGATTGACCATACTGACATATAAGTAAGGCTCATATTCCAGCAAATAACAGTTCACATACTTTCTCATCGTGCCCGACAGAACATTTTTCATTTTCTCCAATATTAGCAATCGGTCTGCTTCCAAGATATCATGATAAAATTTATCCCTGAACATAAACATAAAACAGCAGCATAGATAACTACCTGAATGAAAATCCAGTTCATTTAACACTTGGTGCACCGTATTGGCCTGCCCCACGCGAAACCCTTTAATTAAGTTTTTGAAAAACTGCTCAAGGATTTCGTCCGAATAGGTGCTTATCTTCACACTCGCATTCATATTCTGCTGAACCAAATGATTGATACTGTCTCCGATCCGCTGAAGCTCACCGCTGCGGTCCGTTACATGGCCCCATTCCTCAGGGGTTTCCGTTTTTTGTAAAATATCTTTAATATTTTTGATCGGATTATATAGGCGAACACTAAATAGGAAAGAGAACACGATGCTGATGATGATTAAACTTAGGCAAATCCAGATAATCAAACTGAAAATATTAGAGGATTCCTGATTAAAAGAGCTCACAGGAGTTATGGACAGATATCTCCAACCATACTCCGAGACGGCTTGAGCGATCCAATGCTGCTCGTCGCCTATTTGAATCGCCCATTTGTTACCGCGCTGATCCGCTGAGGAACTAGCTGTGATTTGATCGAGAACCTTTTTATCCAGCCCGCTGCTTTGCAGAATCGTTTGGTTATTTTTATCCAACACGACATATTGGGTGGCCGAGTAGATCGAATTGTTCTGTAAGGTTGTCATAATGGTCGGGATCGAAATTGTCGTTACCATCGTGGCCAAATGCCCATTCAAATATTGGGTCGTAATGCTCGGGATCACATCGCGGTTCGAATTCATATTGGCATTGATGACTGTCGTAGGCGTCAGCAGCTCGAATAGGCTGCTCTGAGATAAACGTTTGCGCCAAAAATCTTTATTGTACCCATTAAATTTATAAAATTTATCAAAGAAGACATCAAAGTCAACAATACCGTCACTCAAATAAACGCGCTGGTCGTCAATGAACAAGAAGATATTATCTACAAAATGGCTGATTGTATTCCGATTGCCGGCGATTGATTTTACAATTGACGGCATCTTAATTTTCTCTTCATCTGTCAGTAACGGATAAGGCCGTAAATTTTGCTGAAGCGTATCGCTGAGCAGCAAATTATTATTGGTGGCCTGCGCCATACCTAAATAAATATCCACTGTTTTGGAGGAGGCGATCAAATTATCCGTTAACTTCTCTGAAACATCCTTCTTAATTAATTGGTCCGCGTTATAGTAAGCGATAACTCCAATAATCACAATTGGAATCAACAAGGAGAAGAAATACAGCAGAATCTTAAAGAATAGTCTGTTTTTATTCAAAGATTGCTTAAGATTCTTCCAGCTCAAGATTAATCCCCCATTTACCATGCGACTCAATTGGAAACGCATTCACTCTGATTTATGTTAATTTCGCCAAGGGAACTTAAAATCCTGTTCATTCATTTGTTGCCGAGCAGGAAAAAATTTGAAATTGTAAAACAAAAGAAACGCAGGGCTCTTGCACGCCTACGTTTCCTATCTGCGAACTAGACCGAAAATGCGGAACGTTTACAGCTCAAACATGCTCCTCGTTTGACTATTGCTCAATCCCCTGCATACGGCGCCGATGCAGCCGGAAATTGTTGGGACAACTGTTTGGATAAACGGTAAAGATGCTCGACCTCCAGCCGGTTCGTGGCTGTAAATTCCTCGTGATTTCTTGCCCGTGAATAGTAACTCTTGGCGATCCCATCCATCATTTGAGCATATTTGGCGTTAACGGGATATAGCTGGCGCTCAATGAATGACGCTACAGCCAGTATGCTCAATAAGTATTCAGCTTCCTCAGGCTTCGTCTCCCAATTGTGCAAAAACCATACATACAGATCCGGATGGAAGTTCGCCATAACTCCACTATAACCGTTGACTCCTAATTTCAATGATTCGAGAAGCGTAGCTGTGTTCGCATTGTAAAGCTTCAAAGGAGTTCCTTGAATGACTGCCAGCTTTTCTTTGATCAACTCTACGTCACACGAAGTATCCTTCAAAAAGAAAAATCGGCCGGTATCCGCGCACCATTTCAATTCAGAGGGGGATAGCAGTCTTTTATATGGAAAAGGACACTCATAGATGCCAAGCGCGACATGCTCCGGCAGTTGATCCAGCAGCCGCTGGGCGTTAGACTTCCACACGTCATCGGACTCCTCCTGCGCCGCCATCCGGTTCGAGATTAAGATGACGGCTTCGACGCCTGTCTCCGATATCGCCGTCAATTCCCGGACCTGGTCTTCCAGCGAATCCGAGATGTGCCCCGAAGCAATGACCGGGACGCGCCCTGCCGCCTTCTCGACAACGAATGCAGCAAGCTTCACACGCTCTTCCAAACTCAGAAAGAACATTTCGCTTGACTGGCATACAGCGAATAATCCATCAACCTTATTTTGAATAAACCAATCAATCATTCGTTCCATCGCATCAAAGTCAATGTCTCCCGACTCCTTATATAAGGTAATCATGGTTGGCCATACGCCATCTGGGTTATTAATTTTCATTCGACATCTCTCTTTCCCGGATCGATTTCATCTCGATAAAATCACACTGTGCTATGAGCAAACCTTAACCTTTGACGGAGCCCAGCATTGCTCCTTGTACGAAGTATTTTTGCACGAACGGGTATATGGCAAGCACGGGCAGGATGGCAACGAATACGCAGGCGTACTTGATATTTTCCGTCATGACGGCCAACCCTGCCTCCGCTGCGCCAAGCTGCGCCGATTGCGTAGCCATATCTCCCGAGATGACGATATTCCGCAGGATGATTTGCATCGGATATAGATTCTTCTCGTTTAAGTAAATAAGTGCAGGGAAGAAGCTGTTCCAGTGCGCCACTGCGTAGAACAGAAACATAGTCGCCATGACCGGCAAAGAAAGCGGCAGCACAATTTTGGTGAAAACTCGAAATTCTCCGGCGCCGTCCATAATCGCAGACTCGTGCAGCGCTTCTGGAATATCTTCAAAAAATGTTCTCATCAGAATCATATTGAAAACATTGATCGCAGTCGGAATTAATATGGCCCAGATCGTATTGACCATCCCTAACGCATGAACCACCATATACCGCGGGATCAGACCACCGTCGAAGAACATGGTGAAGACGACAAACAGAGCAAGCATGGAACGTCCATACATATGCTTACGCGACAAAGGGTACGCGCAGAGAGCCGTCATCACCAAATTGATCAGCACTCCGGAGGCCGTATAGAAAATGGTATTGAGGTAGGAGCGCACAATAGCAGGATCATTAAAAATAACGCTGTAGGCTTTAAAATTAATATCGATAGGCCGCCAAAACACTTCACCGCTGCTAGCCGACGATCCGGAACTGATGGATATAATTCCCATATAATAAAGCGGGTATAGCGTAATAAAGATCATAACCAGCATAAAAATGAGGTTCACCGTATCGAATATAGAAAAGTTACGAGCTCGCATTTCAATCCCTCCTGCTAGAACAACCTGGATCCGTTGATTTTTTTGGATATTTGGTTCGCTGAAATGACAAGCGCAAACGCCAATACCGATTGGAAAATGCCCACAGCCGCAGCGAAGCTGAAGTCACTGTCAATCAGCCCTCTGCGATAAACAAAGGTTTGGATCACATCCGCGGTTTCATAGGTGGGACCGCTGTACAGCAATAAAATTTTCTCAAATCCGACCGAGAGCATTTTGCCCAAAGTTAAAAGCAGCATAATCGTAACAACGGTTGAAATCCCGGGCAGTGTAATGTGCAGCAGTTTACGCCAGCGGTTAGCCCCGTCCATCGTTGCCGCCTCATAGAGCTGCGGGTCGATCGTGGTCAATGCCGCCAAATAAATGATCGAGTTCCAGCCAATTCCCTGCCAGATTTCAGAGCCGACATATATGGTCCGGAACCACTGAGGCATGGACATGAAGGTCTTGGCTTCCCCGCCAAAAAGCTTCACGACTTCGTTAATGAGCCCATCGATGGAGAGAAAGTTAACCAGCATGCCTACGACGACAACGGTGGACAAGAAATGCGGAATATAAGTGATGCTTTGAATAAACTTTTTGAACACTTTTTGCTGCAGCTCGTTTAACAATAAAGCGAATATGAGAGAGGAAGGGAAATAGAAAATGAGAGAATACAAGTTGATCAGCACGGTATTGCGAACCACTTGCCAAAAATACGGATCCGTCAGAAATTGGCGGAAATACTTCGTCCCTGCCCACGGGCTATGGAAGAAACCTTTGACGATCGAATAATCTTCAAATGCCATCAAATTCCCAACCATGGGTGCATAATGGAAAATAACAAAATAAGCAAAAGGCAATGAAAACATGAGATACAGCGGCATGCTCTTGCGAATATTTTTTTTAATCTCAACAGCTGGTGTCAAATATCTCCACTCCTTTCCGGATCATCAAGGGGCAGACTGCCGGGTATGCCTTAGCAGCCTGCCCTCTTCTAGCTTAGACTGAACATTGAGCCTTATTTCACACGGGCCAAAGCATCGTTATAGATTTTGACGATATCCTCGGCACCTTTAGCTTTGAGTTGTTTGACGAAGTTATCCCAATCATTGAGCGCACCGTCTGTCACGATGAATTTATCCATGTTTTGAGCCAGGTAAGCGTCAAGCTGGGTACGGATTTGTTTCAGCTTCTCACGCTCTTCCTTTGTAAATGGCGGGTCGTTAACGAATTGAACATTTTCGCCGGCAGCCAAACCTTTGGAGGCTTTCGTATTCCATTCCACCCATTCCTTGGTGTTGAACGGTAATCCCGCATGATCGTCGTTATTCAGAGCAAGTCCGAGGTAGCCTGTGCCATACTCCGATTGCAGCGCATAGAACGCGCTCGGCTGTCTGTCCTTATACTTATTCACGACAGCGTCAGTCAATTTGTAATCGCCGTTTTCGCCTGTGAAGTCCTCCCCTTTGATCCCGAAGTTGGTCACCTCGATTCCCTCTTGGGAATAGAACCAATCCATGAATTGTACGACTTGCTCCGGATTCTTGACTTTGGCATTAATCACATACGATTCCGACAAATGGCCAAGTGCGTAGATCAGGTTACGCTTTGTGCCGCTCGGCGTTGTCATGGTATCCAACATATCGAACTTAGCGTTCGGATCCTTCTTCTGCAGATTAATGTTAAACGTGCTGGCGAAACCATTATTATCTTGGAAATAGAACGACTTGCCCGAGTTGAGCTTTTCTTGCCAAATTTGCGAAGTCGCCGTCGCATAATCCGGATCCAGCAGCTTTTCCTTGTACAATTTATTCAACCATGTAATTGCTTCTTTAAATTCTGGCATCAGCGGCCCGAATTTGTATTTTTTTTCTTTCGGCTCATAGTAAACCTTCGTACCATTGAACGTTGTGTATCCGCTTCCAAATGCGAATGAAATGGGATTGATCAAATTCTCTGTGCCTGTCAGTCCATTGGCCGCACGGGCAGTGAACGGATAGGAATCCGGATTCGCTTCTTTCATTTTCTTCATCACTTGGTATAATTCATCATACGTTGTCGGCTTCTTCAAACCTAACTTGTCAAGCACATCCGTACGGATCATCGATAGCTGGCCGCCTACGCCCTGCCAATTGGCTACAAGAGGGAATCCATAGAGCTTCCCGTCAATTTTGTTTTTATTGATCTCCGGCTGCTGGGAGATGACTTTCTTCAGATTGGGCATTTTGTCCAAATAAGGCGTCAAATCAAGGAAGGTTCCCGTATCGGCGAAGTTCTGAATATCGTCCTGTTTGACCAGCATCACATCCGGCAAGGTGTTCGTTGCGATCAACGTTTTCTTTTTATCATCGTAGTTGCTTTGAGGGACACTTTGGAGATTCAGTTTTACATTTTTACGCTTGGCAATTTCTTGAACGGCTTTGGAATTCGCCACAATAGCTTGCGAAGGATGTTCGTACCTCATCCAAGTCAACGATAGCGGTTGTTGGGCGGATCCTGCTGGGCTTGCCGCACCGGCCGCAGCTGCCGGAGTCGAAGAATTGTCCGTTGAAGTCGTTGAACTGCTTCCGCAGCCGCTAAGCACACTTGATAGCAGCAGCATTGTACCCGTTACTGCCATAATCCCCTTTTTTGATTTCATCGAATGAATCCTCCCATATAATTGGATTGCCTTACACGAGGATCATAGCACACCATTTTCGCACATATGAACGTCCAAATAGGCGTTTAACGTGCCGTTTTTCCACTTATGGAGCAATGATTCATTTCTCCGCCATGATGCAAATAGCCATCATGCACGGTATCGAAGGCAGGCTGCTTCGTCGGTTCTTAGAAAAAACCGCCAGGAAACGGTTCCTCCCGACGGTCTACTAGCAATCGTGCCGATAGCGGAACTGAAGTTCACTATTTGAAGAAAAACGTAAATTGCGGCTATTCAAGGAAATAGCAAACCATAGTTCATAGCAAACCATAGTTCCCTGAATAGCCCCTGACATGTAAGTCATATTATTTCAGCCATTTCAAAACCCTGTAAACGATGGTCGCCACTTCTGCTCTTGTTGCTTTGCCTTCCGGATGAATCCTGTTGTCACTCCCCTCGACGATTCCCGCTTTCACAAGGGCAGCGACGCTTTCTTGGGCATATTCTGCAATGCCAGATGCATCCTTAAAGGCCTTTAAATCGTCACGGTTACCTTGCAGCGATAACTTTCCTGCCTTTTCAAGAGCTCTGGAAATAAGCACCATCAAATCCTGTCTGCTAATTTCCTCAAGCGGGTTAAACTTGTTACCGCCAACCCCTTCTGTAATTCCTAGAGCTTTCGCTATTCCCAGAGCTTCATAATAATAATCGTCTTGATTCACATCATCGAAGTTGCTGCCGAATTCCGCTTTCAGTCCTAAAGCTCTTACAACCATCAATAAAATATCAGCCCTTGCTATATTTTTCTCAGGTGAGAAGGACTGCTCCGAGGTTCCGTTGACGATGCCTTTGCTTGCCAACGCTTCGATGGCTTCTTGAGCCCATAAATAGTTATCCTTTACATCTGTAAATACAGGCTTTGGAGTTGTGTCAGGCTGCTTCGTCGGTGGATCGACAGGAGGTTGCTGAGTTACAGGCGGCACTACGGGTGGCGTTGTTGAACTGCCGCTGCCGCTGCTGCTGCCTCCACCTCCACCGTTGCTGCCGCCGCTGCTTCCCAGCACTTTGACGATTGCCGTTCCGGAGGCTATGTTGCTTCCGTCAATCACTTTTGCCGTCATGATGGCGGTACCGACACTTTTGGCTGTAACCTCGCCCTTCTCGCTCACCGAAGCCACATTCTCATCGCTTGAGCTCCAATGGATGGATTGAATATTGGAATCTTCCGGCGCAATTGCTGCAGCCAACGTGCTGGACTGACCTCTTTGCAGCGTCATCTCAGCCGGTGTGACAATAACGCTTGCAGCAGGAATTCTGACCTCTACATTCGCTGTCTTGGTAAAGCTGCCGTCAAGTGTTTGCGCTGTGATGACAGCAGTGCCTTTATGAACGGCCGTAACAATACCATCCGGGTCTACAGTAGCAATATTGGGGTCGCTTGAACTCCATAGGACCGTCTTATTCGTTGTATCGCTTGGGGATACCGTCGCAATCAGTTCTTCAGATTGTCCCTTGAACAGAGCAAGCTGGGTCAGATTTAACGCTATGCTTTGAGCCGCAACCGCGTTGGGATCCTGATAGAGATATACGCTCAACGGTGCTTTGAAGAACGGCAGCATATCGCTTGTTACACCCTGCGGAAGCTTGGTTTCATCCACGACGCCGGTAAAGTTGCTAATGAGAGAATTAAGTTTATAATTCGCTTTAATAGCCGCAACATCCCAATTCACCGGCAAATCCACGGAAGGAAGATCAGCATTCGCTGCCCCCGGCTTATAGGAGGTATAAGCTTTAATTGTAGATGGGAACAGGGCTTTAATCGCGTGATCGGATGCCGTCTGGATGTTGAAAGATGCAGGAACCGCAATTTCACGGTCGATGCTTTCATATTCCCTGATAACGTTTACATCATCGCCCTGCTTAATCCAATCCTCGGTAATTCGGGCGAAGGTAATATTTTTAAAGCTGCCTAAGGATTGATTGGCAGAGTCCTTATCAAGCGGAGAGAAGAACCGGCTGAAGCTGATCAGGATATCCCCGTTATCTCCTTGCGTGATCGCCGGATAATGGTAGCTTCCCGTACTGCTTCTAGTATCCAGGGCAAGATGCCTTCGGTATGTCCACGTTTTCCCTTCATCGTCCGAGAGGGCGACGGCCAACGTGTTCCGGTTCGATTCCGTATCTACGTGAACGAAGGCCCAATTGCCGCTCTTCAGCTGCAGCAGATCGTGCCCTACACCCGGATCCTGCAGTTCAGGAACATCCTTGACCGTTGACCATGTCAAGCCCTTGTCTTTGGACTCGGAAGCCACGACACGATAAGGTCTTGGACCGTTGTCACGCATATAAGCCACAATCGTGCCGTCTGTTCTTTGAGCCATCGTGGCCTGGATATTGGCGATACCTACGATCGGTTCGCTCATCTCCCAGCGAATCGAGTTATCCGCAAGAGGTTGGGATGGATCGTACTCCGTGAAAGCCATTATGCTCATTTCCAGCATGTCTGAATACAGGGGCAGCAGCAAACGAACTTTGCCGTTGCCTAAATCTACCGCGAACGGCTTATCCTTGGTTTGCCAACCGAGTCGGCGGGCGTACGGATAACCTGAACGAGGCTCCGTCATGGTGTCCGCTACTGTCGGCGCATACAGATATTTCGTTGGGTCGCCGCCGATCAATTGCATCGTCTGTGTGACTAAACCGTCAAATTCGGCTCCATTTACTCGACGGCTCATACCTGCTCCGCCATCTGCAACCGGTTTGAACAAATACTCCTTTTGCTCATCAAGCTTGGCTTTCACCGTATTCACGAAGCCTTTGGCCAACTCTTGGCGCGCTACAACCGGTGCTGTGGCCCAAGACGGTCTGGATGCTGCTCCGGCTCTGTCATCGAGCGACAGACTTATATGATCATCCGCACTGTTCGGATTGACGACGACGCCTATATTTTTACCAAGCTTAATGCCAACATTCTCAGAAAATGTCCAATTCGGCGCTTTGTTGCCAACCTCTTCAAGCTCATAGCTGCCCTTCTCGGCATAAGCATATCGAGGCTGCGAAGTTTGCCATCTGCCCGCCAATACGGGGTACCAGAAAAACCAGAGCCGGTCCCCGGAATCCACATAAACGACAGGATTAATATCCGCAATATCTTGCGCGTCGGTTACGGTGAACGGCTTCATCCACGTTTTTCCGCCATCCGTGGAACGTGCTCCCATAATCCGTGTTGTCGTCGCATCCCGTTCGCCATTCCCCTGAAACCAGACGCACAGCAATTCTCCGCTTGGCAATTCAGCAATGCTGCTGCCGTGTACGTGGTCGCCTGTAGCGCCGTTATCCTTGATGGGATTGAAAATACTTACAGCTCGATCGGATAAGTTGAATGTTCCCGCAGCAGCAAAGGCTGGAACTATACTGGTTGCAGAGATCGCTATACAAACAGACAGTGAAGTTAGTAACTTGAATTTCCTGTTCATCTGCATGACTCCTTTCATTGGGTGACCTTAACGATGAATTTGCAAATAGTTCCATACCGGTTGCTTACTGCGGTAATCATTGCAGTTCCCGGCGCCATGGCTTGGACAATCCCGGTCGCGGGGTTCGTCACAGCTACAGCAGGCATGTCTGAAGTCAATGTTAGCGTATCGACCGACGCATAAGACGATTGTCCGCCTACCGTTAGATTGTAGGTCAGCTGAGAAGTGTCTCCTACTTTCAGTTCCATTGACGGCAACATGGTAACACTATCCATAGACAGTGAACTTCCAGCGCCGTAAGTTGCAGTCAGCACAGAATCGAACAGCATCCCAATCTCGCTGCTGGCGATTCTGGAGAAGCCAATCGTTCTGTCCTCACCGCCGGATGCAGGCATTTTGTATGTATAGTTCATCAAAGCGTTCCCGGCCCGGTCAACGACAACCGACGGATATTCATAGCTCTCGCCATTATTCATGCCATCCTTCACCATGATTGGCTTCCAAGTCAATCCTTCATCGGAAGAAAGCAATAAACTGAAAGAATTTCTATTTCCGTCTTGTTTAGGCTTAACTGCGCTGCGTGAGGTTTCTTGATTGGAGGCTAACAACCAGTCGCCATTCGGAAGCTTGGAAAGTTCAAATCCGCCATCGTTTTTCAAATAAGGATCGACTTTCGGAACACTCCACGTAGCTCCGTAATCGGCAGATTCCGAATATGTCGTGTGCCAAGCCATGCGCCCGTTGCGGCCGTCTAACTTACCGCTTCGGAAATAACCGCGAATCGTGCCGTCCTGCTTTTGAATCAGCGACCCTTGAATCGTACCGGATCCGACTATAGGATCGCTGAATTTCCAGGTGATGCCGTGATCGTCGGTATAGGCGCAAACGGAGTTTGCCAATGAGTCTGAATATAACGGCAAAATTAATCGTTTGGTTACGCCATCTGCAAGTGTGACTTCAATCGGTTTATTTTTCGTTTGCCAGCCCAATCTGCGGTATATAGGTCCCCATGTATTCACATCGTTGTCTGCACCGGAAGAACGCTCAATCGAATTTTTCATAATTGAAGGTTCTTTAACGGAGACTCCCGTGGTCAGCATGGTGATGATTTCATCTGTTCTCCCCGCATAGACATCGTCGTAAGGCTTGGCGGATTTCAAATACGCAACGTACGCCTCATATTTATTTCTCATCTGAACAACAAAAGAGTCTGTAATATAACGAGTAGCGCCGCCAAACCGCGTCGTTACCGGGACATATTGTGACGGGTCCAGATACGTTGCGGCAGTCACGGAATTGGGATTAACAAACTTAATTTCAGCGCCCTTGATGCCATAGGTCCACTGGCCATTCACGTATTTGCCTTCGCCAAACATGCCCTCACCGACATTGGTGTATAAGGGCTGCGGATAGTGCCACTTCGCATTACCGCCATTGCGGGCGGCGTACTCATAGTTGCCCATGTCGGCATACATAAATTTTGTTTGCGTAGATACCCACTGGCCATTGTAGATGACGCCGTAGAACAACCATAGCCGCTGTTGGCTATCGACGAAAAGAACCGGATTGTTATCCGGGAAATCCCATGTATCATAAACAACAAATGGTTCTGTCCAAGTTGTCCCGCCATCTTTCGAACGGGAACCGATCAGTTTGGTCAAATTCCCATCTCTTTCTCCGTTTCCGTTAAACCAGACAGAGAAAAGCGTGCCATCCGGCAGTTCTACCATCGTGGAACCATGATTAGCAATTTTGTCGACAGGCATCATGTTAGAATGGCTAATGCCCTGCGGTGCCGCCGCATCTGCAGCTACAGAACTAAACATGCTGACGATTAACATAATAGACAATAAGAGGGTTAATTCTTTCATCTTCTTCAAACGGGGTCACGTCCTTTCATATTGTTCAAAAACTACCCTTTAATGCCTGTCTCATTGCGTGTGAATACGTTTCGCCGATATATCGTCCCCAGTTTTTATTTCATCGAAAAAAGCCTCCCATGCCATTGGTTTGTCTTACACGAGGAGCATAGCATACCATTTTTGCGCATTTGAATATCCAAATTGGCGTTGAAAGCACCGTTTATCCGCTATTTGGGCTTGATTCATTTGTCCGCTATGATGCAAAAAGTCATATTGCACGATAAAAAAATCACACCTTGACCCGATCCAACATTAATTTATTGACGACTATACGCTTAACTGATATATTTCAATAAAACATACTATTCCTATATGAATTAGTACACGGAGGTGTTTCATTCTTATGAAATCATTGAAATCATTGAAATCCCGCAAGCCCTTGCAGATCGCCATTCTAACAGCTGTCCTCTTATCCGCAGTAAACCCAATAAGCAGTGCGGTGGCAGCGAGCGATTCGGCCGTCTCTTACAAGCAGTTTTTGAATGACCAGTATGCCATCACCTTGTCCAACGCCTTGTCCAAAGGTGATTTCATTATCGCAGTGAATCGCATCTTAAAAGCGGAAGCGAAAGCGAAGGATCAAACCCCTGTATTCACAGACGTGCCAAAGGAAAGTCCTTATTACGAAGCAGCGCTTGCTTTGCACGAGAAAGGGATTTTATCCGCAGGCAAGCTCCAGGGGGATCTGCCGCTTACCCAACTGCAGGCGACCTTCATCGCCTTAAAAGCCTCCGGCTTGAAGGAACTTGCTTATACTTATCCCAAGGATAAAATCAAAGAGGCTCTGGCTAAAGTACATATCGACTACGAACAAAACAATCAGCTAACGCTGCAAGCCGCACAAGAGCTGGCTGCCGCAATTGATACCGGTCTTGTCTCTTCCGGCTTTGAAGCTGATGCGGCGGCTAGCGAAAGCTTCGCAAACGAACTGCTTGGTAAGATTCTTACGTTCAAGGGACAATACAAGCATTATCTTGGAACGACTTCCGATGATGATATTTTCCGTAAAATAAACGATGCCTGGCATACGGAGGATCTAATTTCATCAACCGAGCTGCGGTCTGTCTTCGATGAAGCTTTGAAGAAGAATCTTGTTACCGGCTATAACTTGAAGGATTCTCGTTTCGATGCAAACTTTGAGCCGAAGCTTTCACTCACCTACGGACATTCTGACATTACGCACGCGATTCAGTTAATCGGATTGCTGCGCAGCGAGAACATCCAGGCCAAAGTACAGCTGGAGCCCAAAACGTCAGCATTCATCTATTTGAAAGAATGGGGCGAGCCGACACAATCCGATGATTATCAAGTCGTCCAAATCGAGAACGGCAATTTCATAGCCTATGCCAAGGAATACGACATTGAATTCGAATTCGATAATGCGGAGCAAAAGAACAAGTTCCAACAGATCATTTTCCAATATGCCAAAAAGAACAGCGATGATCAGACAGGACTCCTATATTCATCTTGGTGGCAGCCGCTCTACTATTCCTTGACCGATGTGAAAGACTATAAAGTGATTGCTAACAATAAAGTCACGAAAGGCCATTATTATGCACAGTCCTTCTCCCTTAGCGATAAATCTGAGGAAGTTGTTACGGGCCTCAAGAAAATCAACGCCGGCTTGAACGTCGACTCTTATAAGTTCTGGGTGGACGAACCCTTCTACAATTATTTGCTGGGCGATTTTAAATAAAAATAATGTAAATAGAGGCAGCCTTGGACCGGAAAATATAGTCCTGGGCTGCCTCTGTTTTATGTCTATGCTTCAGTTCACATCAAAGTCAGACACGCCCCGCGCCAGGTTGAACTGCCTGATCCGAGTAAGCGGCCTCTCGGCGAACGGGTAGCTCCGCAGGCTGCTGCCCGACATCGCCGGAGCGAGCGCCGGATGCCGGGCTGCCTCCTCGGCTGCAACTCTCCGCAGATCGGCAGCGATATCAGGATGGCGGCCGCTTAGCTCTACTAGCTCCTGCGGATCTTCTCCAAGGTGAAACAATTGCTCGCGTCCCCCGTTGGACATGTAGATATACTTCCAATCAGCATGGCGCACCATCAATTTAAAAGTCGGCTTCCCTGGCTGACCGTACCAGCCGAACAGGTACTCCCTAGGTGATGACACCCCTTTCAATATCCCCAGCACGTCGACTCCATCCCGGGTTTCCGTCCTGCCGGCGGCATGGGTGGCGATCGCGAAAAGATCCGTCAAACATACGAGGTCATCCCGTTTTCCGTGGCTGGTGATCCGCTCGGGCCAACTGAGGAAGAACGGTACCCGTGCCGAAGCTTCGAAGAAGCTTTCCTTCTGCCAGGCATGGTGATCCCCCATATGATCGCCATGATCGCTGAAGAAGACGATCAGCGTATTGTCGGCATCCCCCCGGCTTTCAACCGCATCGAGAATGCGGCCGACACATTGGTCGATATACGTGATCTCCCCATAATATCGGGCCTTCAGGGCACGTGCACGGGGATCGTCAATGTCCTCAGCCCAGATCAAATGATTCATCCACGGCAGCTGTTCATCCATGAAGTCTACATCCCGGTCTCCGCGAACAGGGTTCGGCATCGCATCGGGGTTATACATCCTGTTGAAGGGTACCGGCGGGGCAAGCGGGGGATGCGGTCCGATGAAGGAGACGAATCCGAAATACGGACGATGATCCGTATGGTTGTTAATGAGCTCCACGGCTTGGTCCGCAACCCACGCCTCCACCGTCAGCCTGGCGGGCAGCGGGCTGACTTGCGGCATGTAATACATGTCCGTGCGCTCCCCATGCAGCTGGTCAATGTGAGCATATTCGGGATGACGCTCCCGAATATAGCGGGCATAGTCGTCACCGGCTTCCTGCTCCGGCGTATCGAACAGCTCCTCGCTGCGCAACTGCACCTCGTAGCCGAGCTCTTCGTCCCACGGATCCGTGTGGAACTTGCCTACGCCGAAGGTGCGATAGCCCAATTGGGCCATGGTGCGAGGCAAATAAGCCCCGCACCGTTCCTCATGGTTGGCAGGTTGACCTGTCGGCGGCTGGAAACCGCCATTGTCGTAGTAACCGGTGTTATAAGGCTCCCTGCCGGTCCGGATCGTATAACGGGCAGGCACACATACAGGACAAGACGAATACGCCCTTTGGTAAACCAGCCCGCGCTGTGCTAGACGGTCGAGATGGGGTGTACGGACGATCCCGTTGCCGTAGGCGCCGATCGAATCGGCTCGCAGCTGGTCGCACATCATCAATAGAATGTTCGGTTGTTTCATCCTCATGGTTTCTTCATCCCATAGTTATTGTCTTTGGTCCAATCGTTCGTCTTCTTAGCCGTATCCATGCCTTTGCGCCATTCGGCGTTGAGCTCTTGCGTCAATTTGTCTGTGCTGACCGAACCGCCTAAGTATAATTGCATCGATTTGATCAAAAAGTCGGAGAATTCCTTAATGGTTGCCGGACCTGTGTAATTGGCGCGCCGAATGTCCTCATTCTGCATCACGAAGCCTTTCAGCTTCTCCGGCAGGTTGGCGTTGGTGATCGTTGGCAGATAGCTGAGTTTATCGGCCAAGTAGCCTTGGACTTCCGGCGATGTGAGGTACTGGATCAGGTCGATAGAGGCAGCCAGCTTGTCGTCTTTGGCAGAGGTGGATACCGCCCATGATTCGTTCGCAGCACCGCCGAGCATGACGGACTTCTCCATGGCTTCAGGGAATTGCTTCTTCGTGATGTAAGGGATCGGAAAGCCGCCATATTCGAATTTCCGCCCCTGCATTTCTTCCACAACCGAAAGCTGCGAGGAGTTGAAGATGAGCATCGCCGTCTTCCCGGTCAACCACATCTGCTCGGCGGTCTTCTCGTCGATCCCATTGAAGTCGGAGTTCCAGTATTGGGAGAAATCTTTGAACAGCTCGATGCCGTCCCGGAACGGATATTTCGTGTAATCGATCAAGCCTGCGTCCGTCGCGCGGGCAAGTTCGTTCTTAATGACCATATTATCGCCATCCGTGTCCATCTTAAGGCGGAGCTGTTCGTCCAGCTGCCCGAAGATCGACGTCAGGAACCAGCTGATATGGCTGTTGGATTGTCCGGACATCGCGATCGGTGTAATGCCCGCTTGCTTCAATTTCTTGGATACTTCAATAAATTCCGGCCACGTCTGCGGTGCTTTATCGATTCCGGCTTTGGCGAACAAGTCTTTGTTGTACAGAATACGAATCATCGCGGTGAAGGCGGGGGCTGAGTTCAGAATGCCGTTCGCCGGATTAATACTGTCTTTGTAGAACGAAGGCAGGAACGTTTGTTTCCACGGCTTACCCGGATTGTATGCTGATTCCTTCTCCATGTACGGGGATAAATCGATGACTTGTTTCTTCGCATAGTCCTCCCATACCCAAGCCATCCGGGTCGCAACGACCTCCGGCATGCTGCCTGCGGCTTGCTGGGTGACCATCCATGTGCGGTAGTTATTATCCGGGATGAAGACGAACTCGACTTCGTGGCCTGTTTTCGCTTTGTAATCGTCAAAGATCTTCTTATAGGTCTGTTCCACCTTCTGCGCTTGAGCGAATTCCGCGCCCCAGTAAGCCAAACGAAGTTTGACCCCTTTTTTTGATCCTCCGGATTGGTCTCCCGCTCCCTCATTCCCGCAGGCCGACATCACAATTGAAAGCATCAACAGCAAGCAGAGCAGCAGCAGCCCCTGTTTTCTCGATTTCTTCATCGCATTGTAACCTCCCGTTTTTGTACCTCTTTATATAGACCTTTTCGAAGGACGTCACTCCGAATCGGAATCTATCATTACCCTTTCACAGCACCTTGCGTAAGACCGGAGATGAACGGTTTGGTAGCCGCAAAGAACAGTAACAGAAGCGGTAGCGAGGCAATGATATAACCCGCCAGTTTGACGCCGTCTCCTTCATTAACACCGCTCTGGACGGTCGTAATCGCAAGAATAACCGGCATGACGCTGTCACCGGTGGTTACAACCAGAGACCAGACGAAGTTGTTCCAGATCTGAAGGCCTGACATAATGGCCACGGTGGCGAGAATCGGCTTGGAGAGCGGCAGGACAATCTGGGTAAATATCCGCGAATCCTTCGCTCCCTCAATCTCCGCCGCTTCATATAGACTCTTAGACAGCCCTTCAAAGAAAGTACGCATCAGCAGGATTCCCATCGCCGTATAGCTCGCGGCCGGCGGCAGAGCCTGACCGAGAATGGTGTTATACAGGCCCATATTCTTTATATTGATGAACTGAGGGACTAGAATGACGAAACCGGGGATCATGAGCAGCATGAGAATCATGCTATAGATAAACCCCTTCATCGGAAATTCATGTCTCGCGAACGCATAAGCTGCTGTCGAAGAGGCGAAAACCGTCACCGTGATGCCAATCGCCGTCACTTGGATCGAATGCCAGATCGGCCGGGAAATCTGCTCAAATGCAATTGTGTAGTTGGTAAAATGAAACGGAGCCGAGAAAAACCAAGGGTTTTCGTAAATTTGCATCTGGTACTTCAAGGAGGATACCAGCATGATGAGAAATGGGTACATGGATACAGCGAAGATCGTGAAGGCTGCTATATTGACGCCAATACTTCGTCGATTCATCCTACACCTCCTAGTCGAGTTTGTCCGGGGTCTTGAAGTAGGTCTGGATGATCAACGTCAACACGATGAGAACAGCAAACATCGCAACCCCGATCGTCGATGCATAGCCGAAACGCCCGTAATTAAAAGCTTGATCATAGATGTGCAGGGCCGGCGTTATGGTCGTAATGCCCGGGCCTCCGTTCGTAAGTACGTAAGGTGCCTCAAAAACCTGGAACGCATGGATCAAGCCGTACAAGAGAACAAGTTTGATCTGACTGCCCAGCAAGGGAAGCTCGATGGCGAAGAACCGGCGAAACGGTCCGACACCTTCCATCTGTGACACCTCGAACAGCTCTTCCGAGATGCTCTGCAATCCGGCGAGGTACAGCAGGAAGGGCAAACCCGCCACCCACGGAAACCCGACGAACAGAATCGCCCACAGAGCCGTCGCGGGATCGCCGAGCCAGGAATGCTTAAGCGATCCCAAACCGGCAACGTCCAGCAATTGATTGATTAATCCGAAGTCTCCTGCATACAGCCAACGCCACAGCAGAATCAACACCATCATCGGGACGACCAACGGAACGATGAATCCGACCTTAAGGAAGTTCTGCAGCTTGACGTTCCGGATTCGGAATACAAGCACGGCCACCAGCATCGGCAGCGTCAAAT
Source organism: Paenibacillus sp. MAHUQ-63 (assembly GCF_028765165.1). Classification (GTDB taxonomy): domain Bacteria; phylum Bacillota; class Bacilli; order Paenibacillales; family NBRC-103111; genus Paenibacillus_E. Next base: position 979,725 of record NZ_JARADB010000003.1, read on the forward strand.
TGACGGCAACCGTGAAGAAGGAAATTTTGAATACGTTTGCAAAGGCGACCGCAATTTTCGGATCCGTTAGCAGCTCGCGGTAATTCGCCAAGCCGACAAACTCATTCACGTTCACGCCGTTCCAATCGAACATGGATTCGACGATCGCCGTGAAGAAAGGCATATATTTAATGGATCCGAGCAGTAACAGGGTAGGCACCAAGAACAAATAAGCCATTCTGAATTTCCAAATGCGGTACCATAACCCCCGGGCACTACCGGAGCTTCGGATGTGAGCGCGTTCTGCCATGAAAAAAAGTCCCCTTTCCACACTGAAGCTTCATTGGCTTCATTATAGAAAAAGGACGGATGAGCAACAAGGAGACAGATTTACGCGATGTTGTGTATTTTCTTACGCTTGAACGACCGGGATGCGTACAGTTACCTGTGTCCCGCTCCCTTGCTCGCTCTCAATCGAAATGCCGTACGCATCGCCGTAATAAAATCGGATACGGTCATGCACATTCTTAAGCCCGACCTTCCCCGCATCAGCGGGTTCTTGCGGTGACAAATCCTTGAGCCGTCTGCGCAGCTCCGTAAGCTGGGCGTCGGACATGCCTCCCCCGTTGTCACGGATGACAAAGACGAGATCGTTGTTGTCTTGCCTGGCTTTGATGTGGACTTCTCCTCGTCCTCGCTTCGTCTCGACTCCGTGAAATACGGCGTTCTCCACGATGGGTTGAAACACAAGTTTAATCATCTGGAACGACTGCAGCGCCTCTGGAATATCCACCGAGAATGACAGCTTATCCTCGAAGCGGATTGACACGATACGCAAATAATTGCGTATGTGCCTGATTTCTTCGGCGACGGACACCTTCAACCCGCCCGTCTTGGTACTGTACCGGAACATGTCGGACAGTGCTCTTGCGATCTCGCTCACTTTGGGGACACCTTCGACAGCGGCGATGCTATTGATAGTCTCCAAGGTGTTGTATAGGAAATGAGGATTAATTTGCGCTTGAAGCGCGGTAAGCTTAGCTTCCCTCTCGTGCAGCTCAGCTTGGTACACTTGCTCGATCAAGTACTTGATTTGGGCAATCATCTCATTGAAATACCGGCCTAATTCACCGATCTCGTCGTGAGAGAGTTTGCCTGCCTGCACACCCAGATACCCTTGGCTCACCTTAACCATGGCGTTCTTTAACCGTTTAATTGGGGTTACCAAACTGATCGAGAGGACATGCGCTGCGATCAATGCGAGACCGAAGCTGGCGGCCACGAATATGAACGTAATTGTGCGCATATCCCGGCTGTCAGAAAGCAGCACTTCCAGATTATTTTTCATGTAGATATCCCACTCCACAGAACGCAGCGGCGTGGACGTTACAAGAAACCTCCCCCCGTCTTCACGAATGATTTTGTAGCTTTCTCCGCCTTCCTTCAGCCTCATGCTGGCCGCGATCTCTTCACCGATCCGTTCGGGGTTGGAGTCGTAAACAATGCTGCCGCTTCGGTCGGCAATGACCATCTCGCCGGCATCGTTAAGCACGAGCGGGTCGAGATATTTGCGAACCTCCTTAAGGCTGAAATGAACCATAATATAGCCCAGTACGTTCTGCGGCTGCTCAAGATCAAGCACTTTGCGTACATATGTTAATTTGTAGTCCTCAACATCGGCCGTTTCCGGCTGCATGAGGTCTTCCGGAAGCCACGGCTGGCTTTGATACGGCCCGACTAGACGGCTGCTGGTACCTCCGTTTCGCAATGCGGCGAACCAAGGCTCCTCGCTGAATCGATACCCCGACTTGACCGTCAATTTGTTCTCGTAAAACACGGCTCCCTGCGAATCCAGCAGCGTCACAGACCGAATGATGCCCCGAAAGTTGTAGAATTCCTCCTGCCTGAGGAAGAGCTCGTTCATCTCTATTTCATTGCGTATTTTGCCAAAAGCTTTCGCTTCCAACGAGTCCTTCCATAGCCTCTGGAAGTTGTCTTGATACGCGGTATATGAGAACTGATCCACCTGCTGCAAAAACTGATCGATATCGTTCGTGAATGCCCGGACCAGCTTCGTGTTGAAATCCGACATCCGTTGCTCGACAAGCCCGGCGTACCAGGTATACGACACCCACCCGAGCAGTGCGAGCGGCACGAGACTGACAGCCATAAAGCTGAGCAGCATTTTCGACTGAATGCTCCTGCGAAAGAACAACGTCCGCTTCATCTTCCGTCTCCATCATCGGGACGCAGCTGCCGGAATTCGGTTGGCATTCGTCCTGTATGCTTCTTAAACAGCTTGCTAAAGTAACGGCTGTCGGCATAGCCTACCTTTTCGCCGATCTGGCCGATTTTGAGCTCGGATGCCGTAAGCAGCGCCTTGGCCTCCTCCATTCGGATGCGGGTCAGGAATTCCAGAAAGTTCTCGCCGATCACTTCCTTGAAGACTGTGCTGAAGTAATTCGAAGTAACGAAATATCTGGTTGAAACAGAGTTGAGACTAAGCTCTTCGGCATAATGCTCACGGATATAATCGGCTGCCGCCAGCACGCTTCGGTGCACGTCCCGTTGGTTCGCGCTCGCCATTGCGGCGGCAACCTCTTCCAAGTACCGGCTGAGCCAGCCCATCATGCGGCCCAGATCCTCATAGGTGTCAATGTTCAGACAGAAATCAAATCCACGGTCGATTAAGCCGCCATGGAAGGCGGTTTGTTCGGCAAGTAGATTCCGAACCGTATCGGAGACAACGGATAGGAGGAACCGGCGCGCGTGTTTTAGCGTCGCCCCTTCCGTCAACCGGTAATAATCTTCTATCTCGCGGACCGTGGCAGCGGAACCAGACTTATCAAGCCGGAGTATGGCTTCGTGCAGCTTTCTCTGGAGTTGAAAGGGATAGGAATGCTGGATAGGCTCCTCTTCTTCTTGCGTGTACGTAATCAAAGTTTCCTTCCGTTGAAGGCCATACCTCTCCGACATCGCAAGTGCTTCTTGATACGACCGTCTGAACCCTAGCGGCTCATTCAATGCTGCCGGATTCCCCACCGTCGCCCACACGCCGCTAATGTTCGACCTCTGCAACCCCATCAGTGTGTTGCGAACAAAGTCATGCAGCCTCCATCGATCGTTCGCCAGCACCGCAGCAGCAAGCCGCGAATAGCCACGCTCCCAAATGAAGCATTGCTTACTGCCCGAAGGGAGCGACAGCAGCGTCTGCTCGAGGAGCGCCGACATCGTACTGGCGTCGTACTGCGCATCATCATAATGAAACAGCACAGACGCTATGCACTTGCCGTGCATCCCCCGGAGCTGCAGTGCATCCAGGAACGAGGCTGCCGTCGCCGAACCTGCCGTTCCATGGCACAGGTCGGCGGTATGCTTCTCCAGCGAGCCTGTCAGGTGTTGGGCTAGCCGCTTCTCAACCGCTTCCGCGTTAAGTTTATCGACAGCCTTCCCAAGCATCTCATTGAGCTCCACCGGGTCGATCGGCTTTAGGATGTAGCTGACGGCCTCAAGCTGAAGCGCCGCCTTCGCGTACTCAAAATCACTGTAACCGCTTACAATTAAGACTTTCAAGCCCGGGTTCCCTGCGAGCATGCTCTCGGCCAGCATCAATCCGCTCATCTCGGGCATCCTGACGTCCGTGATGAGAATGTCCGGCATCCGGTCCTGCGCGATCTGAAGCGCTTCTAAGCCGTCAGACGCCTCCGAATCCGGGACGAGCAGGAGCCTCTCCCATTCGATTTGCGCTTTCAGACCTTTGCGAATCCATGTCTCGTCATCGACGATCATCACTTTGTACATATAGATTTCTCCCTCTTGCGATAAGTCATCATAGCATTGACCTGCGTTTATTGTCCGATACCCTCAATGAATCTGTCAAGATTGCCAAGGGCAGCAAAAAAAGACGGGTTCGCTCCCCGTCTCTTCCTCCGCTTCAGCAAGATTCATCAGAGCTGAATCTGCTCCCCGCTTTTCACTTGAACGATCTCTCCATCCACGCTAAGCCATACGCTTAACGCTGTAGGATTGTAGACGAAGTCCAAGCCCGCTGCAAACTTCAGCCCTTCGAAAGCTTTGACATAATCAACAAGCTCCATATTCGTACAGTACCAGATATCCGGGTTGCCTCCTATATAAGCGCCAAACTCCTCCATAAGCTCCCAGTTATTATCGTTATCGAATTCATAGCTGTGTCCCCACACATACATCAGGTACAAATATTGCTTTTTATGCAAGCCGGCGAATGATTCCGCGACCTTCATCAGATCATGGTTATGATGGCATGTCGGCTGCCACTCCAGGAAGTCGTCCGGCATACCGAACTGCCTTGTAGAGGCAACGACTCTCGCATATTCAATGCCTAGTCCCGGCAGCATTTCTTTGATTCTACGGTTATAAGAGCCGTTCGGATACGACATCCCTCTCACCGTATAGCCGACAATTCGCTCCAGATTGCGTCTGTCTTCTACGATCTCATGGATGATCTGCTCATTCGGACAGCGAGCGATCGTCGGATGCGACAGTGTATGCGCCGACACTTCATGACCTGCATAGAGCGATTGGATCTCATCGGCACCTAATCGGTCCGGCGTTCCGAATAGTCCGGAATTGATATGGAAAGTCCCCTTGAGTCCATAACGGTTAAATAAGTCTACTAATCGCCGATCCGCGATTCGTCCGTCATCATAACTGAGCGTCAGCGCTTTGTGCCTCCCTCCGGGAAAACACATCAAAATTTTCGGCATACGATTTCCTCCTAATGATAGTTACCAATCCTTTATGTATACTATCATCTCACAAACGGGTTCGGAATGGCGAGTTCCACTTGTCATATGTTCGAGAGGTACCAAGTGCCATACTCGTCCGAAATCGAAGGTCTCATACATCGTTTCACGCCTATCCTGATGTATCTACAAATGTCAAACTAGCTGCCCCCGCACATTCAACTAAAGGAGGGGAGGAGGTGCTGAGGGAAGTCGAAAGGTCTCATGCACCGTTTCAAGCCTATTCTGAGGTATCTACACATTTCAAACTAGCTGCCTCCGCACATTCATCTAAAGGAGGGAGGAGGTGCAGGGGGAAATCGAAGGTCCCATACATCGTTTCAAGCCTATTCTGAGGTATCTACACACAGTAAACGGGCTCGTAACCGGCTGCAGCGGGGAGATCTCAGTTGAAAGGGAAATCTAATCCCCTATTCGGACAGAATGGGCATATTCCGACGATCAAGCGGAAATACGGTGTCTTATTCGCCTCTGGATAGGCTGAAAATGGAGTAGAACTGTATAATAGCGAACCGTATTTCCTCTTAGCCCGCTAAAATACCGTTTCCGCCGGAAATAGAGGATTCAATTTCCCTAGCGTGACTCATCTCGCCCTAGCCAAAACTTCCACAACGGGTTCGGAATGGCGAGCTCCACTTGTCATATGTTCGATCCTATTTCACTTTGGGATTACCAGGTATCCCCTATCGCGGAGATTCGGTGAGAGGTACCAATTGCCATACTCGTCCGAAATCGAAGGTCCCATACATCGTTTCAAGCCTATTCTGAGGTATGTACACACAGTAAACGGGCTCGTAAGCGGCTGCAGCGAGATCTCAGTTGAAAGGGAAATCAAATCCCCTATTCGGACAAAATGGGCATATTCCGACGATCAAGCGGAAATACGGTGTCTTATTCGCCTCCGGATAGGCTGAAAATGCAGTAGAACTGTATAATAGCGAACCGTATTTCCGCTTAGCCCGCTAAAATACCGTTTCCGCCGGAAATAGAGGATTCAATTTCCCTTGCGTGACTCATCTCGCCCTAGCTAAAACTTCCACAACGGGTTCGAAATGGCGAGCTCCACTTGTCATATGTTCGATCTTATTTCACTTTGGAATTACCAGGTATCCCCTATGGCGGAGATTCGGTGAGAGGTACCAATTGCCATACACGTCCGAAATCGAAGGTCTCATACATCGTTTCAAACCTATTCTGAGGTATCTATAAATGTCAAACTAGCTGCCTCCGCACATTCATCTAAAGGAGGGAGGAGGTGTAGAGGGAAGTCGAAGGTCCCTTACATCGTTTCAAGCCTATTCTGAGGTATCTACACACAGTAAACGGGCTCGTAACCGGCTGCAGCGGGGAGATCTCAGTTGAAAGGGAAATCTAATCCCCTATTCGGACAAAATGGGCATATTCCGACGATCAAGCGGAAATACGGTGTCTTATTCGCCTCTGCATATGCTGAAAATGCAGTAGAATTGTATAATAGCGAACCGTATTTCCGCTTAGCCCGCTAAAATACCGTTTCCACCGGAAATAGAGGATTCAATTTCCCTTGCGTGACTCATCTCGCCCAAGTTAAAACTTCCACAACGGGTTCGGAACGGAGAGTTCCACTAGTCATATGTTCGATCCTATTTCACTTTGGGATTACCAGGTATTCCCTATCGCGGAGATTCGGTGAGAGGTACCAATGGCCATACTCGTCCGAAATTAATTTTTGTTTGATTTTAACGATGATATCCATAGATTCACTATTGACGTCTTTGTCATTTAACAGTTTGGGATGACTAATCCAAAAGTCCAGCGTGTACTGAACGACGGCTTCCTTTCTCTTCTCATCCCAAGTCATCGTGTCCACTTGATATCCATTGTTCTTTGTACCGTCACTTCTTGTGATCGCCTCAATGAAATCGTGGGCGCTTTTTGAATATGCATAACTTTCTACGGCTCGTTTGATTTTCAACTCGGCAGTTTCGGTTTGGTCAATGAATAGCTTCACTTGATAGGTTGCTTGATCCCAAGTCACGGCGGCGCCTGATGCCTCAGCAACAAACCTGAGAGGTACGAGTGAATTGCCGTTCACAATCATTGGCGCTTGTTCCAGATAAAAAGCCATATGGTTGGCCGCAGCGAGAGAGCTGCCAATCACTAAGCTGATCTGGCTGCCGCCGCGCTCTGCCGATATGGTTTGAGTGGCTGCGTTCCAGTTCACCGTATACCCGAGCTTTTCAAAGATCGTTCGAAATGGAACTAAGGTTACTCCCTCTTCTAAGACAGGTTCTTGCTCAAAAGTTAGCCTCTCATCCCCTAAATAAACAGAAATGATACGAACGTCGCTCTCCGCGTAAACCCGAGGGGCGCTCAAGCATAAAGCTGTAAATAAAAATAAAATGCTTCTCCGAAGACGCGATCTCCGTGACATCTGTCATCCTCCAATTTAGCTGAAATCCGTAATTGTAATCACTCCCAGTATTTCGAGCGAACTTAATAAATTCAGGGTGTATGCAAAGCTGCCAAAAAGGCCGATGACAGTCATCGGCCTTGAAACGAACGGCGAAGCGAAGCGGAGCTCGGGATCAATCTTCGATGGCCTGATAGACCGTGGTCCAGAAGTCGTGGATCAACCGCGCGGAATCCGGGGTTGACATCCCGACCTGGGTGAGCAGCATGCCGGTGAGCTGGTTGACCGGGTCGGCATAGGTCGTGGTGCCGCTTCCGCCGTCCCAGCCGAACTGGCCGACGGGCGCGTAGTCGCCACGGTAGGTGCGGACGGCCATCCCGAATCCCCAGCCGCCGTGCTGCCCTTGGCCGAATGACACATGGACGTTGTTGCTGGCCATGGCGGTTCGGGCGGCTTGCTGCTCGGGCGTAAGGCGGTTGGTGGTCATCAGCTGGACGGCGGGCCGGGACAGAATCCGTTCATTCCCGTGCATCCCGTGATTCAGCAGCATCCGGAAGTAGGCATTGTAGTCGTCGACGGTGGAGGAAAGTCCGCCGCCGCCGCCCTGGAACGCCGGACTCTGGCTGTGGCGTCCCCCCTCGGCTTCGTCCCATACGATGAATTCTCCGGTCTGGGGGCTAGGGGCGTAGAGCGGCGGCAGCCGGTCGATCTTGTCGGCGGGCACGTGGAACCCGGTGTCCTTCATGCCCAGCGGCTCCAAGATGCGTTCGTGCAGGAACGACTCAAATGACTGGCCCGTGACCCTGGCGACAAGCACGCCCAGCAGATCGCTGCTGATATGGTACTGCCAGCGCTCCCCGGGCTGGTGCATCAGCGGAAGGGTGCCTAGGCGGCGCATCCACTCATCCGGCTCGGGCATCGGTTCCGGCAGATCGGGCGTGAGCCCCTGCTCGAAGATCGCCCCCATGATCGGAGTGCCGAGCGACGTCATATCCATACCGAGCCCGAACGTGGAGGTCAACAGGTCCCGTACGGTGATCGGCCGCCGCGCCGGCACGGTGTCGTCCAGCGGACCGTCGGCCCGTTTCAGCACCCGCCTGTCGGCGAGTTCGGGCAGCCACGTCTGTACCAGATCATCCAGCCGCAGCCTGCACTCGTCGAGCAGGATCATGACCGGCGCGACCGAGACCGGCTTGGAGGTGGACGCCATTCGGAAGATCGTGTCCCGGCGCATCGGCGCACCCCCTTCATGGCGCATCGTACCGATCGCTTCGACGTGCGTCTCGCCGTACCGGCTGACCAAGGCGACGAGCCCAGGAATTTTCCCGGACTCGACATGCCGTGCCAGCACGTCGCGCATTTTGCGCAGCCCTGCTGCGGAGAAGCCGCTGCTTCTGTGTCCCGTTGTCATCTTTCTCATTTCATTTCCCTCCTTAACAATCTCGTAACCGTAACAGTCCGCTTCGGACGAAAGCCCTAAATCATCGTATCGCGTATCCGTATGTCCACGCTGCAGGTCAGATGTGATCTTGTTCTCGCTCTTCCAATCACTTCCATATCTGAATGATAAGATAAATTACTGTGACTGTCAAGGTACTATTTTCGCCATATTACAACACCTATAACATTTGGGCGCAAAAAAAAGGAAACCGGGCTGAGCGCAGTTTCCTTTTTCCTTATTTCTTATTTCTCCCAAAGCTCAACCAGTCGACCTTCAGGGTCTTTAATCCAAATAAACGAACCAAAATCACTGCTTTCTTTGTCCTTTGCTAGCGGTACCCCCATATGGGCAAGATGCTTCATCGTCTCGTCCAGACTATGTACTTGGAAATTTAGCATCACTTGTTGTTCCGTTGGAAAATAATTGTCATCCTCGGTGAAGAAAGAAAAGATCGTCTCATTGCCTGCTTGGGGTTTTATTACAGTCCCATTCCAATTATCTATTTCAATCTTTAGCACTTCGCTGTACCATTTTTTCACAACTTCAAGATTCTTCGTTCTCCAAAATACGCCGCCAAAACCTTTTATCATTGCATCTAACTCCTGTCTGTCATCAAATTTATTATTATTCGATTACTGACTAGCTTTCGGCAAGTGCAGATTCGGAATCGGCATCTTCGCCCAATCCATGTCTGAGGCAAAATAGAAGCTGGTGTAGCAAGGCTGATTGTACACAACATTCTGCCATGCGATACCGGTTCTGTATTGCGCGTCGTGCATCAATGTATACATTTTGCGGTCTGTTATCTCCGTGCTCAGGTAGATCCGAATAGCCGAGCTATCCGAGGTGCGTACCAGCAGCTCTTCTCTCCAATCTCCGAAGACATCCGCGACGAGGCACGGATTCCCCTTGGTTCCATTGTTGGAAGACGTTCCTTCTGCTGTCAGGAGCTTGCCCCGTCTCCAGTCTTCAATAGCAACAGGCTCAGCGAATCTGCCGCTGACGACCTGGGTTGTCATATCGGCCGACCACCTGATGTTCATGTTCGTGCCCGGCACCTGCTTGGATATCTGCTCCCCCCGGCACGTCATCAAGCCGAAAGCTTCATCCCCTTCATAGCCCTCGCTGCACCATACTTGAAGGCCGCGCTGCGCCGGATCCACCTGGCCGACCATCCCGCGCCCCACATCATCGGCAGCGAAGCCGCCGAACAAGATCTCGCCTGTCGCGGCATCGCGCAGCGTGTACCCGTAGGGCCCCCATTCGCCGCTTTCGTGGACCATGAAGATCTCCAGCCCCTCCCGGTCCGGATCAATATTCGCTACGTGCAGGGCATCGCCATGGCCGAGCTTGACGATGCGGCCGGGCGCTTTGCTCTCAGGAGGCATCACGGCGCGGGAGCTGTACAGGATCGTGCCATCATGGTCGATAGTAGCGGCGCCATAAATAATTTCGTGACAGCCATCCCCGTCAACATCGGCAATGCTAAGCGAATGCGCCCCCTGCTTGGCCAGACTGCCGAAGTGCTCGTCTCTTCCATCTTCCAGACGAAGTGTGTTATGGAATGGATTATTCATCGTCATCCAGCCGCTGTCGACGACCCAGTGCTCCTTCAGATGCGCACCATCCCACGAGTAAGATACGACGGCAGCACGTGTATAGTATCCGCGGGCGAAGATTGCATACGGCTTCCTACCGTCCAGATAGGCCACACCGGCGAGGAAACGGTCGACACGATTGCCAGGCTCAATGCGGTTCCACGCATAATCTCCCCACATCAGACCGTCATCATGCCGCCCAGGCTTATAGGGAATCGTCTCGAGTTCCTCACCTGTCTCTCCGTGAAACACGGTTATATATTCAGGCCCCTCAAGAATAAAGCCCTCAAAAGACCGCAAGCTATTGCGTCCGCTCCGGCTGGGGGCGTACACGTCGATGAAGTGATCGGCAAGCCGCTCCGCGTCCTCCCTGGACAGCGGGTAACGGTAGCGGTTATCGATTCCGAAGCAGGCTTCCAGTGTGGACGGCCAGTGCCCGGCAACGACCTCTTCATGTTTGTCCCAGCGCATAAACATCCGGACGATATGCTCGTAGTAGTCCCTGCTGCTCATTCGGTAGTCGTCCTGATGGCTGTACCCTGCAGCTATATCCTCCGAGGGCATAGTGATATACGCTTCGGAGGACGGCCTTCCCTCCCGATCGTACCGGATGATCTTCGTACCCGGTGCGGTCTTGAACATCAGCTCCGCTTTCCCGTCCCCGTCAAAATCATAGACCAGAAACTGCGTATAATGCGCGCCTGCACGGATGTTCACACCGAGGTCGATCCGGTAGAGCAGCGTTCCGTCTAACTTATAGCAGTCGATATATACGGGACCCGTGTAGCCGGAGTGCGATACATCCTTAGAATTGGATGGGTCCCATTTGACGAAATACTCATACTCGCCGTCACCGTCTACATCGCCAACACTCATATCATTGGCCGCGTACGTATAGGTCTGGCCGGTTGGCGTCATGCCGTCAGCAGGTTTACGTAGTGGCAATTCATAGTAGGGGCTCTCCCATGGAACGACATCTTCACTCCGGTCGACTTCCTGTCCGTTTACGACGGCACAAACAACATATACGGAAGCAAGCGTCCCGCTTCGATCCAAATAATTCGTGCTGTCACGAACAGCCGTGAGGAGGATACCATCCCGGTACAGATTAAAATCAGTACCGGTCAGTCCCTTATCGCTATGACCTGTCACTTCATTCCCAAGCAATCTCCAGCTGAGAAATACACCTTCCGATGTCGCTGCTGCAACCAACCCTCTACCGAGGTATTCCAGTTGAACTGCGGCATTCTTATTATCGTTAGCTTCGATCATACAGCTATTCTCCACTCCTTTGACTGGTTCTGTAACTACTTGGCGAGACACCGTTCAGCAATTTGAACATTTTGCTGAAATGGTACTCCTCATAATACCCGCACAGCTTGGCAATTTCCTTAATCGGGTAATCCGTAAATATGAGATAGCGGCACGCCTGTTGGTTGCGCAAATGGTTATGATACTCCTTGGGGCCCATGCCCGTATACTTGATAAACAGTTTGCGCAGATAGGATGCCGAAATCTTGTAGGCATCGGCTAGACGCTCAATGCGCTGATTTTCCGTATAGCCATTCTCCAGATGCTTTTTGATTTGCTCAAAAGCGGCGATGGCTCCCGTTTCAGCCAAGCTCCAGTCCGGCTGCTCGATCTGATGAAGCTTATGAAGCAGGATCTGCAGTTTGGCCTGAGAAACGAGCGCTCCGGCCGCAACACCAGGAGACCATTCCTGGTGAATCTCGCGAAACAACGGTCCTAATTCCTCACTTTGCGATGGACTGAATTGACTTAGGAAGGGAAGCCCAAGTCTCTCAACCGGCGTCACATTCTTCCAGACCGCATCGTACCCGATTTCCGCGCAGTCGAAAAGCACCATCGTCATCCGAAGCGGAGCATGGGGCTCCGATCGCATGGACATTTCGAGACCGGGCTTTAAGTAAGCCAGCATTCCGGCTTGCACACTGTGTTCCGTATTCGTGAGGAAAGTCCCTTCTCCCTCATGAATCCAATACAAGCTGTGCACGTTCACCAGATTGCGCATATCTTCCCACCCGGGATAGGTTACTTTATCAAGAACAACATGAATCTGCAGCGCCAGGCGATTCAAGTTATATGTGAGTGGCTCCATACTCGTTTCACCCCCTGGTCCACCAACCCGTTAAAAGATCGTTTTTTACAAGTGTTCTTCGTTTTTTTACATCCAGAACTTTCCTGCCGCATGATACTATCCATATTAGCAGAGCGTCGGCGAGATGGCTAGATTGATCTTCATATCTAGGAATAGAGCGCTTGTTGAGGACGGTTCAAGAGCATCACAGCCATATCCCTTCCATGGGGTATTCAGGAGAAATGGTTAGATCGTTTTCCACATGCTCATTACACTGTCGCTTGCTCCCCAATAAAAAAGACTCCCGAATTGGGAGTCTTTACTTTCGTATCCGTTCCATGTACTTGTAAGGAACAACATACCAATGACATCTTAATCTATAAGTCTTAAAATTTTATATGTGTTGTCATTTCAACTATTTCATCTAAACCGACTTCATAGATTTATGCTGGAAGGGATGATAGGATGAGATCCAAGCAACTTGTTCTTATAGCAGCCATGCTGATCTTATTCTCAAATGTCAATTGGGTTCATGCAGCAGATAGGACGGAACAGAGTGCCCAAAACCAAGATATAATCGCAGCTTATAATCAACGTTTACAAGTTATCCACGACCTTAATGATCAACAGTCTGAGATTGAAGGTCAGCTTACAACGATTAACCGGCAAGTCTTTGAATATGATAAATTGTCAAATGAACTGCAGCCTGAGATCGACAAATTGAACAGCCAAAACATTGCGCTGCAGAAGGAAATGGCTGACGTTCAGAAGGATATTGATGCCCGCGACAAGTTGTTGAAAAATCGGCTGACTTATTTGTATACGAGTGGAAACCTTTCGATTTCTTATATGGATGTACTTTTAGGTTCTTCAAGTTTTAGCGATTTTATGAATCGGATGCAGATGTTAATGTTGCTGCTTAGTCAAGATAAGCAAATTATCGAAACAAAAATGGATGATAAAACAAATTTGAAGAAGATGGAGGAAGAACTGGAGCAGAAGCAATCCTTACTAGCCGCCCAGCAACATACGCTAAACGCCGCGAAAGCCGAACAAGAAAAAAAGCTCGCTGAACGTCTTGCTTTATTAAAGCAACTGCAGCAGCAAAGCCTGAGTGAGGTGGACAGTGCCAAAAAGGATGTAGAAGATTTGTCGAGCGTCGATTCCCAGATTGCTCCAGATGTTCAAGAGCAACTGAAGGCTGCTCTGGAGAAAGAAATTCAGAGCGACGGTAATTGGGAGTGGCCGGTCCCTGATTCTCATACCATAACCTCGGATTTTGGCTCCCGCGGCGGGGAGTTCCATGCCGGAATTGATATCGGAGCCCCTATCGGGACTTCCATTGCCGCAGTTGATCATGGAATTGTACTCTACGCCGGCAAAGCCAACGGATTCGGTAACTGGGTTGTCATTCAGCATCCCAATGGTTTGATGAGTGTTTACGGCCATATGTATGGAGATGGGATCTACGTGTCCGTAGGTCAAGAAGTACGCCGGGGGCAAGTTATTGCCGTTGTAGGGAATGACGGCCAGTCCACGGGGCCTCATCTGCATTTTGCCGTCGCAGCAGGCATTACCGGCAATCAAATGAACTACATTGATCCTCGCCCCTATTTGAATAACCAGCCTAAGTAAACCGAAGTCCCTGCTTCTCCAAGCAGGGACTTCTCGTTTTTGTAGGAGGATTCCCCACCTCAATCTTCATCATCATCATGGTTATCATGATTCAGCCTGATTGGAGCAAACGAGGTTCCTGCCGTTCCTTTTGGCATGATAAAGGGCCCTATCCGCTTGTTCGATCAACTCCTCCCGTTTCGTATCCGGGAAGGTCGCAGCGCCAATGGATACAGTGATTGATATTTCACTCCCATCATTCAGCATGAACTTATGTTTATTAACAGACATCCGGATTCTTTCGGCAATGATAAGGGCATGTTTGTGGGGGGTATCATATAGTAACAAGGAGAATTCTTCACCGCCAATCCGGGAGATCGTGTCAAAAGTACGTGATGACCGTGTTAAGACGTCCCCTAATTGCTGTAATACGGCATCGCCGTTCGCATGCCCGTAGGTATCGTTAATCTTCTTGAAATAGTCAATATCGACCAATAAGATGGACAGGCATTCACTTTTATCTTCTGCAGATTGCAAGAGGTCATTAAATTTTTCATCAAAACTTCTATGATTGTTTAGTCCTGTGAGGAAATCGGTGGTGGCTTCCTGTTCAAATCTTTGAAACTGTGCTTTGGCTTTTACTAAGAAATTCGTCAAATAGCCTGCAAGTAGGCCGCCGACAGTCATCATAAAGGTAAAAGTTAGCATTGGAACAATGCCATTGGCTCCTAAGTTCAGGATGAACACGATTCCCGTGAACAAAATACTTATAAATAACGAATAGATCCACTTTCTCCAGAAGGAACGCTGTTTCATACATATAAGCCCTACACCCACAGCAATAACAATCGAATTAAGCGAAGCAATGACCGTAGAAGTGCTTACATCTCCATAGGCGAACATACGCATTAGAAAAATAATCATTCCTGTGATCACGGAAGAATAGATACCGCCATGGATGGCCGAAATGATAATCGCTAAGTGTCGAAAGTCTAAGATCGTGCCATTCATATGTACAGTGAAAATCATGAGTATGATACCCAATATTCCTGCCACGACTCCCATTTTAAGCTTTATATAAGGAGCAGCGCGTGAATCCAAATTTGTATACTTGAAAATCACTTGATTCGCAAGAAACAAATAGGCCGTCACGATGGCAAAATTGCTGATCAAGTCTTGTATTGTACTTAGGGCCGTCAATTTGAAACCTCCTCAACGCAAATCCTTCCTTATACAATTTTACAAAAATTGTCGCAATTTGTCGAACGATTTATTGATCCCCCTGTAGAGCTTCCTGATGATTTCCCCTTATCCGACTAAGAGTGATGCGGGAAAGGGCACGGAAGAAAATGAATCTCTAAGCATAATTCCTGGTTTTATGAAGAACCTAACATATTAACAAAAACAATTTTTCCTTTATTTGGGGAGGCTGCAATGGAATATTTCATACTGTGGACGGTTACCATCCTATGCTTTGGCTCCATGTTCTTCTGGATGTTAAGAAGCCCTCTTAAAGACTGGCTTATTATTTTTTTATTGAAGTCGGTGATTACAGCTATTGCCGATTGTTTTATCATTGCAGCAGGTTTATTAGATTATCCCGTTCGCTTCTTTCCTAAGGCTTTCCATACGAACATCGTATTTGACTTTCTCGTTTTTCCTACCCTCTGTGTCTTTTATAATATAACTACACAATACTCGAATTTAAAAAGCATCTTTGTCCAATCCCTTTTGTACAGTATTCCTGTAACATTGCTGGAAATTTGGGCGGAGAAACATACGGAATTGATTGAGTACAAACACTGGAACGCCTTTATAACGCTTATCACCTTAATTACCACTTTTTTAATTGTTCGTGGTGCCATAGGCTTGGTCCGTAAAGCTGACTCCAGCCATTACTAATGAAAATAAAAAAATCCCCGCCGGCCGTAAGAGCCAGTGGGGTACGCTCATCATTCATCTTCTCTTAAGCGCGAAGTACATTGGAAAAGAAAAAGCTGTCGCTATACTCAAACAAACAAAGGAACTCGGGGTCATTAATTTCTTCATCATTGGCTAGGCTCCTTACTTCTTTCAAATCCCATTAGATAGCTCTAAGGTGTACCCTTATTGTGGATAATGAAGAATAGGTTTATTCCTCCAATGAACACGAATGCGCCGCGGTGACGTCTGTTCGATGAGACATGATTTAACGCATAAACAAATCATCGCGAAGTAGGGACGAAGACGCCACATCCGCTTTCAGGAAATATTCGTATTTACCGAATCTTGCTTTTGCCTCTTGGTCGGGCAGCCATACCCATTCGTCGATTTCGGTTTGGCACCGGTGGGCACGAAACGCGGCAAGCTTGGCATCCAGGTGAGCATGCACATCGATTTTGACAACATCCTGACGGGAATACCCGAACCGTTCCGGACGCTCCATCGCGTCACCGAACGTAATGTAATATAAGGCTCCCCGCTGTCCTGTTCTTTGAAAAGCCGCCGTCGTCGCCTTCCCAATGGCACAATGATCCGGATGTCCGCCAAGCTTTTCGTGAAACGTAAGCACGACATCGGGATCAATTTCGTCAATGAGAGCCGCAATGCGTGCTGTCAAACTATTTTCATCGGCGAACTCAACCGTCTTGTCGCGGATATCCAAAAAAAGGAGCTGTCTGATTCCTAAGCAGTCGCAGGCATTCCGCAGTTCCGTTTCACGGGCAGCCGCCATGGATTCACGGTTGAGATAAGGCGGGTTGCCCATGCGCCGGCCCATTTCTCCCCGTGTTGCACTTACGAGCGTTATGTCAACCTCTCTGCCCGCATATTTAGCGAGGGTACCTCCACAAATAAACGACTCATCGTCGGGATGAGCAAACACCGCGAGCAGCTTTTTCGATGGTGCTTGATGGGTAGGGTTCATTCTGGGAACGGCTCCTTTCCTACGTGCAGGGCAACATTCATCCGGCCTCTGTCATCGTAACCGGCTAACAAAAGACGACCGTTCGCATCAATCTCATAATGCGTGAGCGCCTCCATTCGAAGCCAGCCATGCCCATCAAATCGGAGTCCGGTACGAAATGGCCCTTCGCCCGCTATAAAGGCATGGGTCACCTGAACCTTAAAATTGCGCACGAATACGAATGAAGTGGCTTCGCTGTGAATATAAACATCAGTCCCAATGAAGGCCTGAAGTTCGGCTTCAACTTTCGACCTGTTAATTTTGTCCATCGCTTAGGTTCTCTTTTCTGAAAGAATTTAAATGATATCATAACATAATGGTATCACAGCTCCTTAATCCAAAGAAATAGCCGGCTTGCTCTTCCGCCTGTTACTTGTTTCCGAGCTGTTTCAGCAATACCTCCAGATCACGCTTAGTGACAGGCTTTGCCGCCTCTTGAAGCTCATAGCCTAGCTCGCCGTTCGTCTCAATAGCTCCATGCTTGATATCTGCTATGCTGGAGATCCCCAGTTGGCGAAGCCGCATCTCCAGTTGGTTGACTGTAATGCGGAGCTTCTTCAGCGCTTGCATATCCAATTGGCCTTCACGAATGATGACAACCGCCTCTCCCGTGATTAGATTTTGAAATTTGCCGAATCGAATCTCCAAAAATTCCAGTATGACCAGGGTGGCTAGAAACAAAGCGACCGCGGCGATAGCCCGCCAAACGGTATTCTCGATAATCCCTTGAGCAATCAACTCCCCAATGGAAATCATAATGACGGTCGTCGCAACGTTCATTTGCGCGATTGATTTGCGACCTGATAAACGCAGCAGCAGAATGCCTGTTAAGACAAGAAGTATACACTTCCAGACCAAATGCCAGGATAAGTCCATGCCCAGCCTGCCTCCTTTAAGGATTTCATTTGGCCTATCTTTCCCTTAACAACTACGATGTACCCAAATAACGTTAAGGCCGCATCCTTCACTTATTCTGCTCGTCGCGTGGAAGCTCCATAGCATACATCCAAAACCTTTTGGTTAAATTAAGTAAAACGAAAGGAGGAAATGAAATTGCCTACTGATCAAGCCAATAAATTTGAGCAAATCCACAAACTTCACGAGAAGCTTGCACAGGCTACAACAGCATATTGGGGCACATACTCGAATTTAAATACGTGGCAATTTTGGCTTCTTTTGTTCTTTATCATCTTTCCGTTAGTTGTCCTATATTTCTTCATTGATAGAAAAAAGGTATTTCTTATCGGATTCTTTGGACTCAACATTCATGTATGGGTTCATTATTCGGATGCCGTTACGGCAACGAATGGATTTATCGATTATCCGTACAAAGCAGTTCCCTTTTTATCTTCAAGCGTAGCCTTAGATGCCGCCTTAATTCCCGTTTCAGCAATGCTGCTTTACCAATGGACTTTAAACAGAAACAAGAATTATTACTTGTACGCTACAGCTTATTCTTTTCTCGCCTCCTTCCTATTCAAACCAGCTTTGGTGACTTTTAACCTTATGAAACTTTATAATGGGATGAATTTTTTCTATATCTTCCTTAATTATTTGTTGGTATTCGCTATTTCAAAGTGGATCACAAACTTATTCATGTATCTTCAAAGAAAAGAAGATTACCCGCTTGAAAATTTAAAAATAAATAGAATCTTTAGTATTAGGAAAAAAGCGAGATAACGTCATCTATACGTTCGAATTGTGCCAAGACAGATACATACAGAAAACGGCTGCTGCGAAGAAGATACTAGATGTTTGCTTGCTTCTTCGGAATTTGATGCCATATGTGAAGAAAAAAATGGCCGCAG
Source organism: Paenibacillus sp. MAHUQ-63 (assembly GCF_028765165.1). Taxonomy (GTDB): domain Bacteria; phylum Bacillota; class Bacilli; order Paenibacillales; family NBRC-103111; genus Paenibacillus_E. The sequence continues at coordinate 998,383 of NZ_JARADB010000003.1, forward strand.
CTAATTTTGCGACGCTTTGGTAATAAGCATGATCAGAAAGAAATGTACTGCTGCATACAATCGTTACAAGCAGAGTTAATGAAATTAGAATCTTAAACCATAGAGGTTCACTTTACAAAACGAAAGCAAAAAGCAGTATTTAGCCACAAATACTGCTTTTTGCTTTCCATTGATGTCGTTATTTAAGATCGAAACGATCCGCGTTCATAACCTTGACCCATGCGGCAACGAAGTCCCGCACGAACTTCTCTTTGTTATCGTCTTGAGCATAAACCTCTGCAATGGCGCGCAGAACAGAATTTGAACCAAATACGAGGTCAACTGTAGTTGCCGTACGCACGACTTGGCCTGTCTTGCGATCGCGTCCTTCATATACGCCTCCGTCCGCAGGCTTCCATTGAACGCCCATATCCAGCAAGTTAACAAAAAAGTCGTTCGTGAGGATGCCTACGCGATCCGTGAATACGCCGTGCTTGGTACCGCCGACATTTGTTCCCAATACACGCAGGCCGCCAATGAGCACGGTCATTTCCGGTGCTGTAAGGTTAAGCAGATGCGCCTTGTCTACTAGCAGCTCTGCAGCGCTTACAGCATATTGTTTCTTTTGATAGTTGCGGAAACCATCAGCGACCGGCTCCAGCACTGCGAAGCTCTCAACATCGGTTTGCTCTTGAGTTGCATCGCCGCGTCCGGCAGCAAAAGAAACCGTTACCGGGAACCCTGCATCTCGTGCCGCTTTTTCCACTGCCGCGCTGCCGCCTAATACAATCAAATCAGCCATGCTTATTTTTTTATCCAGGTCTTCTTGAATCCCCTCTAAAATGGTAAGCACTTTGGTAAGTTGTTCCGGCTGATTCACTTCCCAGTCCTTCTGCGGTGCAAGCCGGATGCGGGCACCGTTCGCGCCGCCACGCATATCAGAGCCGCGGAAAGTGCTGGCGGAAGCCCAAGCTGTCGTTACCAGCTCACTGACTGTAAGTCCGGAAGCCAGAATTTTCGATTTCAAATCTTCAATTTCCGCATCCGTTAAAGCATAATGAACGGCAGGTACGGGATCTTGCCAGATCAAGACTTCTTCAGGCACTTCCGGGCCCAGATATCTTGCACGAGGCCCCATGTCACGGTGCGTGAGCTTGAACCAGGCACGGGCAAATGCATCTGCAAACTCTTCCGGGTTCTCATAGAAACGGCGAGAAATCTTTTCGTATGTAGGATCCATTCTCAATGCCATATCCGCAGTGGTCATGATGGTCGAAACACGGACGGATGAATCTTCCGCGTCCGGTGCCAGGTGCTCCTTGGCCGGAGCTGTCGGAGCCCACTGATAGGCGCCTGCCGGGCTCTTCGTAAGCTCCCATTGGTATCCGAACAGCATCTCAAAGAAACCATTATCCCACTGGGTCGGATTCGGAGTCCAAGCACCCTCTATACCGCTGGTGATGGTATCACGACCTTTGCCGGAGCCATGCGTGCTTAACCAACCCAAGCCTTGCGCTTCAATTGCCGCACCCTCCGGCTCTGCCCCAACGAGCGCAGCATCCCCTGCACCATGTGCCTTGCCAAACGTATGTCCACCGGCCACGAGTGCGACGGTTTCCTCATCGTCCATTCCCATCCGTTTGAACGTTTCGCGGATGTCTCGCCCGCTCGCAACCGGATCCGGTTTGCCGTTCGGACCTTCCGGGTTCACATAGATAAGACCCATCTGAACGGCGGCAAGCGGATTATCAAGATCGCGGTCGCCAGAGTAACGCTTATCCCCCAGCCATTCCGTTTCAGCGCCCCAGTAGATATCTTCTTCCGGATGCCAAACATCCGCGCGTCCTCCGCCGAAACCGAATGTTTTGCCGCCCATCGATTCGATCGCGACATTACCTGTTAGAATGAACAAGTCCGCCCAAGAAATCTTGTTGCCGTATTTTTGCTTAATCGGCCACAGCAAGCGTCGGGCTTTATCCAGGTTACCGTTGTCAGGCCAACTGTTAAGTGGAGCAAACCGCTGTGTCCCGGTTCCAGCTCCGCCGCGTCCATCCCCCGTACGGTAAGTGCCCGCGGAGTGCCAAGCCATACGTATAAAGAATGGACCATAATGTCCATAGTCAGCCGGCCACCAATCTTGACTGTTTGTCATTAATTCGCGCAGATCCTGTTTAAGAGCCTGGTAATCTAACTTTTTAAATTCCTCTGCGTAATCAAAGCTTTCACCCATAGGATTCGATTTGCGGTCATGCTGATGAAGGATGTTCACGTTCAACTGATTTGGCCACCAGTCCCTATTCGACGTACCGCTAGCTTTGTGACTAGTAGCACTGCCGTGTGAGAACGGGCATTTTCCAGAGTTAGGAGTAAGCATAGAGTCCATTTCATTATCTCTCCCATCGATTTGAATTAAATTGGGTGTTTACATCATTTTATGTACGAATCGTCAAAGCTAGAAGAGCACCCGCTTTACAAGGTTTACATGACATGAATGAGTGGATTTTCTCTACTAAAATATGGCTGTAGTAAGGACATTTCTCATTTGGGTAAAACAAAAAGACCTGATATCTCAGGTCTATGAAATCTCCCAATCGGCGGCACACCGGAATCCCATATTCCCGGTTGAACTATCCGGTGTATTGGCCGATCTTGCCGCTACACGGTAGCGGTTGCAATACGATTTATGACATAGGTAGGAGCCGCCACGCATAACCTTGGCTTTCCCGGCTGGCGGACCCTTCGGGTCCACCGGATTCGCTCGCAGATGATCATCTCGGCTGAACCAATCCGAGCACCACTCCCAGACATTCCCGGAAACTTGATATAGGCCATAACCGTTGGGATGATAAGCATGCACCGGCGCCGTTCCGATGTAGCCGTCGCCCGCATTATTTTTCACAGGGAACTTCCCCTGCCAAATATTGCACATGTGCTGACCTTCCGGCTTCAGAAGATCTCCCCAGGGATATTTCTTCTGTACGAGACCGCCGCGCGCTGCAAACTCCCATTCCGCCTCCGTCAGAAGTCGCTTGCCGGCCCATCTGCAGTATGCTTCCGCATCGGTCCAAGAGATGTGTACAACCGGATGATCCATCCGCTCGTCAATCGAGGAATCCGGACCTTCCGGCTGCCTCCAAAAGGCTCCTTCCACATTCCACCACCATGGAGTTGCTTGCGCCGCCTGGGCGAATTTAGCTGCCGTTTCCGCAGAAACCAACAGATGGAAAACATAGGACCAGCCAAACTTCTCCGCATCCGTTCGATATCCCGTTGCATCAACGAATCGTTCATATTCTGCGTTGGTGACCGTATAGGGTGATACATAAAAGGGACTGACGGTTACATGGCGGATCGGCCCCTCCCCATCAGAGGGAAAGCCTTCCTGGTCATCCGTCCCCATGAGGAAGGTACCGCCTTCCAGCAGAATCATTCCTTCCTTCGGGTCGGAGGGCTGCCTTGCTATGGGAGAGGTTGGCGACGCAAGCGCAGCAGAAACCTCTAAGGAGGCTTGGCGTGAAGCTGAGCAGCATGATGGTTTATTTGCCATATAGAAAAAACCTCCAGAAAGAAAGTCATGCCATGTTTACAGTTGTTACTCCAATTCAGGAGTTGTGCCAAACCGTTTAATGATTTGGTCTGTATCTTCTTGGGAGTAACCTAAGGATGACAGGAAGCCCAGAATCGTCTTGATTGGCATGCCAAGAAAGATCGGATAAAGCGGATTATGCTCATCCACCTTCATCTGCAGCAAGATGTGCTTCACTTTATCTGCATGACGATCGTCTTTCAACCAGGTCTGCAGCGAGTGGAGCATTGTCAAGGGTTCCTTGACGTCTTCTGCAGCATACGACACTTTCACGAAGTCGAATATCACGGGAGGAGGATCCGACAAGAATCTGAAACTCGCCCGACTCTACGGCGAACTTACCCAGATGCTCGACGTAATGGGAGAAGTCGCTATCCTTCAATTCAATTTCAACGGACTTCGTTTTGCCGGGGGCAAGCTCGATCTTCGAGAATCCTTTCAGTTCTTTAACCGCTTTGGGGATGGAAGCCAAGATGTCGCTCACATACACTTGCACGACTTCTTTCCCGGTACGCTTGCCTACATTTCGTATGTCCACTGATACTGTCAGCAGATCGCCCTCTTTTATATTCTGGCTGGACAGCCGTAGAATATCGACCGTATCGCCGCAAGAGGAGTCCGTTTCGAGCAAGCCAGCTGCAACAGTCCTGTATGCGGGCCAAGCCGCTGTTCCTTAGCCGCAGGCTTATATCCTCATCGCTTAGGGAACCTTGAGAATTTCGTCAACTATCCGATAGAACAGCCAACCTATTACCAAGCCCTTCGACAAGCAGGGTATCGTGTTGCGATTATAGGCAAAAGCGATCTTCACAAAGGAGATCATTTCTATGGCATGAACGGTGACCTTCCCATCATGTATCAGCTTGGGTTTACAGATCCGCATGAAACCGAAGGGAAGATGAATGCAGCTTTTCGCAGAAACGGTTTAATGTCATTTGACATTAAACCTGATCAGGACGACCATATCGCCGGCTCATTCCAAAGCTACTTACGGGATCAGGGACGTTTATCCGATTTCGTTGAAGATTACCGCAAACGCTTCGCTGAGTGGAAATATTATCATGCTTGGCCATCCCCACTTCCAGCGGAGCATTTTCATGATAGTTACATAGGACGTAAATCTTGCGAGTTTCTGGAGCAGGTTTCCGGAGAAGCTCCTTGGCATTTATTCGTGAGCTTCGTTGGACCGCACGATCCGTGGGATGCTCCGGCCTCGTATGTGGATGCATTTCCCGACCAGACGTTTCCCCCTTCCATTGAGGACGATCATGCCAATAAGCCGGAATGGATCAAGAAGAAAGCCAAGAAGCACACAGCCGGAATGACGGAAAGCGAGCTGCATCAAGTTAAGCGGCACTATGGCGCTGCCATCAAGTTGATCGACGATTGGGTGGGGAACATCTTAGACACCTTGGAGCAAAAGGGATTGTCCGATCAAACGGTTATCATTTTTTGCGCGGACCACGGAGAGATGATGGGAGATCACGGGTTATTCCAGAAAAGCACGATGTACGAGGGTGCCTTGCGAATTCCGCTCATCATTGCGGACCCGAGGGCGACGAAAGTGGAGACAAGCAGCGCGCTGGCCGAATTGATGGATTTGCATCCAACCATTTTGGACTTCGCCGGTGTCGAGTACAAGAAGAGCAGCTTGGATGGCGTATCGTTAGTTCCGTTATTAAAAGGAGAGGCCGTTCAGCATAAACCTTTCCAATTTAGCGAGTTAACGAATACCCGCATGATTTTCGACGGAAGATATAAGTTGATTCAAAATCATAACGATATCGACGAATTGTACGATCTTCAGGAGGATCCGCATGAGCTGATGAACATCATCAGGGAGAACGCCGCTCTATCGCAGCAGCTCTTGAAGCAGATGGCGAATGTAAGGAAATAGCCGGGTGTTAAAGCTTCATGAGCTTTAAGCGGATTATTGTTGAAGACGGGGTGTGCCGAAGCGCTCCCCGTCTTTAGATGTGCCGCTTCGCTGCATCTTATTCTATACGACTTGTACTACGAAAATATTTTTTGACCACCTCGAAGGCCAGCTTCGGTCTGCGGTACCTGTCCACGATGCCTTTACTATTCTGTGTCCCTGCACGGGACAGCAGCCAGCCCGTGTCCTCCACAACACGGCAATCGCAGAACTGCCAGATGAACATGCCTGAAACATAAGGCTTCTGCATATACGCCGCCAGGTTACTTTCTATGATATCGGCATGCCGCTCTTCCGTCCCTCTGACCCTGGTGGAATCGCGAAGCCCATAGTAACCGTCGCCTCCGAATTCACTCATGATCATCGGCTTGCCAAGCCCTCCCCCAGCATCTGCCCAACTTCTTGCCTGGTCGCAGAGCACAGAGGGATCCTCGTTCGTATACCACTGAGGGTACAAGTTGTACGAAACAATATCAACCAGATCCAGGCACAGGTCCTTCTCCCGATGGTGTGTCGCATAGGTGAGAGGGCGCGAGCCGTCCATCTCCCGTATTTGTGTAAGCTGTTCTTTATAAAGCTCCCGTCCTTCAGGCGTGTGACTCGCGCATTCGTTCAGAATCCCCCAGATGATAATGCTCGGATGATTGTAATGGCTGAGCACCATCTCCTCGTTGCAGGCAAGGCACTGTTCCTGACAACCCGGGCTCAGCATATGCTCCAATTGGAAGCCGCGGGCATGATTTTCCTCCCAGACCATCATTCCCCTTTCGTCGCATAAATCCAGGAAACGCTCGTCATTCGGATAATGACTTGTACGCACCGCGTTCGACCCTGCTGCCATCATGAGTTCCATATCCTGAACAATTAATGGGTAAGGAAAAGCCGCTCCGACCATCGGATGATCCTCATGACGATTAAAGCCCTTGAGTACGATATCTTTGTCATTGAGTTGAATTTTTCCGTTCAACGCGGTTACTTTGCGGAAGCCTACCCTTTCGATTAAATCATCGGAAGGAACGATCTCTCCATCGATATATAATTCCGCATCCAGGAGATACAAGACGGGGTTCGTGTTAGACCATGGCTCCGCATTCGGACAAACGACGGTACCATGAATAGCAGCTGTTGCACCGGCTTCGATGCAGGTCTTGCCCAGGACGAATTGGATTCCTGCTAGTCCCCCGCGAATTACGGCCTCGGCATCGCGTGTCCCGCTATTCTTGACGGTGACGGTGATTGCCCCTCCCCATACGCCATCTTGAAACCGTGGTGTGAATTGGATGCGCTCTATGAACACAGGAGATACAACTTCCAGTCCAACCGGACGAATAATCCCCCCATACGTGTAGTAATCATTCGCAAAATGAAGCTTAGACTGCTCGTGAAATGAATTGTCAACGATGACGATAAGCTCATGGCGGCCTGGTTCCACATCATGAATCACATCGGTGTAAAATGGTGTATACGCATTGTAATGCGAGCCTACCTCCATACCGTTAAACAGAATCGTTGCCGTATGACTGACTCCTTTAAAATTGAACCGGATCGATGACTTCTCTGCAATGTCCACATATCTCCGGTAGATGCCTTTTCCCCGATAAGTTTGAAATGCCGGATGCATCTCCCAACATCCCGGAACGGGGAGCCGATAGCTATAGGTTTGCGGAACAGCTTCCTCCGCCAGCCATGGCTGGAAATCCCAATCCCCTTCCATTTCAATCACCTTGCGAATCTTATTGGTCTTGAATAAACGCAGCATATCTGTTCCTCCTCCAAATTTGCCTTACTCCTTAATCGCTCCGATCATGACGCCTTTTACGAAATATTTTTGCAGGAACGGATATAGAAATAAAATCGGTACGGTTGCTATGATAATAGTCGCGTATTTGATGGTCTCTCCAATTGCCATCTGATCGGAGGTTCCGACGCCGACAGACATGGCGTTCGTATCGTTACTAATTAAAATTTCCCTTAGGATCACCTGCAGCGGAAAATAGTCTCTTGTCTGCAGAAATATCGTCGCATAAAACCATGAATTCCAATGGGACACGCCGTAGAACAAAATCATAACGGCAACGACCGGCATGGACAGCGGGAGCACGATACGGAACAGAATGGTCCAGTCGCCGGCTCCGTCCATTCTCGCCGATTCCTCAAGACTTTCCGGGACAGATTGAAAGGCGGTGCGCATAATAATCAAATTAAAGGCACTAACCGCTGACGGCAGTATGATGGCCAAGCGAGTGTCCAGCAGGTCGAGATTTCTCATCAATAGATAAAGCGGAATTAATCCTCCTTCGAAAAACATGGTGAACACGATGAGAAACATAACCGGATTCTTCAGCATGACCTGTTTGCGGGATAACGCGTAAGCCCCCAATGACGTCAACAAAATATTCAGGCCTGTACCTACGATTACGTAAAAAAATGTATTGCCAAACCCGGTCAATATATTCGGATTTCGAAAAACCATCCGGTAAGCATCAAGATTCCAACCATGCGGGTACAGCAGCAAGCCGCGGTTCTGTACGACATACTGCGGGTCGCTTAAGGATGAAAAAAGCACGTAGATCAAGGGATACAAGGTCATTAAAGAAATGAGGACCATTACAACAGTATTGCTCAGATCAAAGACATGTTCCCCTAAGGAACGCTTCATAAGCATTTCGATTCCCCCTTACCACAATTTGGTATCCCCAAGCCTTTTGGCCGTCATGTTCGCTACAATTAGCAAAGTAAAGCTGATCGCTGCATTGAATAAACCTACAGCAGCGCTATAGCTGTAGTTCGCTTCCAGGATCCCTTTCCGGTACACAAAGGTTTGAATCACATCGGCCGTTTCATAGATGACCGGATTATACATGAGGATGATCTTCTCGAAACCGACCGTCATGAACTTACCGATGAATAAGATGAACATAATGGTAACCGTTGGCATGATGCCAGGAAGAGTAACATGCCATATTTGCCTCCACCTGCTGGCACCATCCATTCGCGCAGCCTCATACAGTGAGGGGTTGATGCTGCTGATGGCTGCCAGATATACGATGGAGCTCCACCCGATATTTTGCCAAATATCCGAGGAGATGTATGTCGTTCTGAACCAGCCAGGGGTACGCATAAAGGAGATGGGCTCCAATCCAATCAGCTCCAAGAGGTGGTTGATCATGCCGTCCCGTGCCAGAAAGTCGAACATCATGCCTACAATGACCACCATGGAGATAAAATGCGGCATGTACGAAATGGTTTGAACTGCTCTTCGAAACACATGGCCCTTAATTTCATTTAGCAGCAAGGCGAAGATGATACCTGCCGGGAAGAAGAAGACCAGGCTGTATAAGCTAAGCAGCAGTGTATTTTTGAGTATCCGTCCAAAATATACGCTTCCGAAGAATTCTTCGAAATGTTTGAAGCCTACCCAAGGACTCCCGATGAATCCCTTGGCCGGAATAAAATCCTTGAATGCGATCTGCAGGCCATACATAGGGCCATATTGGAAAATAAGATAATACGCCAATACAGGCAGCAGCATGAAGTAAATCGTTCTATTCGTTCGGAGATCCTTGAGCAGCTTGATAACGAATATTTGCAAGTGACATCCTCCTTCTGGCAATCGTTATTTGAAAAAATGGGATGACAAAGAAAGCCGGAATCGATCCGTTCCGGCTCGTTGTTTCTTATCGCTTGGAATAGCGTTCGAATGCGCTCTGCTGGATTCGAATTGCCTCTTCAATGTCGAACTTCTTCAGCTTCTCTACATATTGAGGGAAATTATCAATGGGCTCTTCCCCCATAATAAACTTCACAATCATTTCATCGGAGAAGGTATTGATGTCATTCATAATGGAGGCGAGCTTCTTGCTTTCATCTGCCGTCAACGTCATTAGCGGCAGCTGCAGCTGATTCTTCGCTTTGGACCATATCTCCAGAGAGTCCAGCTGCTCCGGGTACTTCATTTGCTGGAGGAAGGACTCTACATCCTGAATGAAGGGTCCGCCATACTGAGAACGCATGAATTGCGCCTGCGCTTGCTTGAAGGTGAGCTTATTCGGGTTCGCCTTAATCGTATCCGTGAACACCGGCTTCCCGTTGACCACCTCATAGCTTTGCCCTTTAATCCCGAAGTTGAAGAGCATATTCCCGTCTTGTCCATAGGCATAATCCAGCCACTTGACGATCTTCTCCGGTTCCTTCGCTGCTGTTGTTATAGCAACCGAGTGTTCGCCAGGGTACGTCGGACTAATCATGCCCGCAGCCGGCGTATCTCCCTGTTTGAGGGTAGGATGCGGCAGCGCCGCCATTTTGAACCCGGGAACGGTATCTTTCATCAAGTCTGTAAATTTACCGATTGTACCGCTGGAATAGCCGTATAGGATACCCAATTGGTTGTTGGATGTTTTGGCATCCTTGAGCTTGCCGTCGACAGCGGCGAAATCTTTATCAATGAGTCCGTCCTTATACCACCTGCGCATGGTTGTCAGGAAATCCTTGAATTCAGGCTGCATTTCGCCATAATAAATCTTTCCATCCTTCTGATAAAACTTATCTAGAATCCCCCAAGCCCCGATCACAGCGTTCAGCAGCTCATTCCGTACCGTCGATACCTCCAGCAGGAAAGGGATTTCGTCCTTCTTGCCGTTCCCGTTCGGGTCTTTGTCGCGGAAGGCGATCATCACCTTTTCCCACTCGTCAATCGTTGTTGGCATTCCTAGCCCTACTTTATCCAGCCAATCCTTGCGGATGACAGGACCGTAATAAACCTTAATCTTGTCATCTCCGCGAATGAACGGGAAGGCATAAATATCGCCTTTATCGGTTTTAATCATGCTGGCGACATCCGGATGCTCCGACAAGTATTTCTTGAAGTTCGGTGCATGTCGGTCAATCAAATCGTTCAATCGAATAATCGTTCCATCATCAATTGCACTTTGCGGACCGCGAGCCACATTGAACCAGTTCGTTTGAATGACGTCCGTCAAATTCCTGGATGCCACCATGAGATTAAATTGCTCCTGAATTTGCGTACCGCCTCCAGTCGGATGTTTGAAATCGACCTTAGTGCCGGTGATTTTCTCCATCTCCTTATATGCCGCATTCTCGTTGAAATTCTTCAATGAGATCGCGGAATCTCCATCCAGCTCCACCCAGTAGCTGAATGCTTTCGGGTACTCGGATGAGGCGGAGGATGTATTGGGTTTCGGAGAAGCCCCTCCTTCTGTCGACGGGTTCGACGTACAACCTGCCACGATTGCTGCCGTCAAGATCGTTGTTAGTGCAATCCTTGTCGCTTTCTTGCCATCTGCTTTGTTCACCTGCTAAGCCCTCCTTGATTGTCTACGTTAGGAGCCTGCCGATCTGAAGGATGTTCTGGCCCTTGCTGCTACAATAACCGAACCGGCTTGACGGTTAAAGAATATGGATTTTATATAAGTTATCTCTCCTTAACATCTCGACTTATCCATTCTCAATATGGCTTAACTCATCTTCGCATTTTCCAATTGCTCACGGTATTTCCCTGGCGTAATGCCCTCGACTTTCTTAAATACCTTGGTCAAAACAATGTTGCTGGCATACCCGACTTGTAAGGCAACCTCTTGTACCGTTAAGCCCTCAGCCAACAGCCGCTTGGCATGTTCAACACGCATTTGAGTGATGGTATCGGTGATGTTCTCACCGCAATGTTTCTTATAGAAGGAGGAAATGTAGATAGGGCTAAGGTGCAGATAATCCGCGATCATAGCCAAGCCCAGATTGTTGTTGCCATACTCTTCTTCAATAAAAGCAATGATTTTACGGTATAAAAGCTCACCATGATCGCTTCTATCCTCTTTAACCAGCCCGCATACTTCCAAGTAAGTGGACTTTATCTTCTCAAATGCTTGATCCATCGTGCCGGACTCTGCCCACACTTGATTCGGATCCATGTGCCAATGGGAGATTTGACTGTAGTCAATACGCAGGGCTTCCATAAGCTTGAACAGAATGCTTTGCAAATCAAGGAAAAACCACCGCCCCATCTCCGGTGACAATTGGTTATGGTTAACATTCAATTCATACAGACTGTTCAGCAGCCTCTCTGTATTCTGATGGTCACCATGTTTGGTGTAATTGGTTAATTGAACCTCCAGATCCTTGGGGAAACGATAGAATATCGAATCCTTAGTTTTGACTTCATCATAATAGAGGATATCTTGTGACCCCCTAATTATCTTATAACTCAGGGCTAACATGGCCTCGTCGTAGCACTTCGTCACCGAGCCGATCCCCTCGTGTCTCCCGCTAATGCCCAAAGAGATCCGGACTTTAAAACGTTCCCGCATCACATTCAACAGTCGTGACCCGAACTCATCGATACGCTGCCGGGTTTCAGCTGATTCATGATTGAAATTGAACAACACGACGATTCGATTCTTCTCCTCCTCGAATTCATAGCCGTTACCGTCTAAGAGTTCGTTACTTAAATTAATCACAATAAAACGAAGCAAAATCCACTCCCGCTCCGTATCTTCCTTCATGAATCGGGCGCTGTCCTCAATATCGATAATCATCGTAGCAAACCATTCATATTGAAATTGCAGATTCAGCAAATCCAAATCATGAACCGTAATCGTTGAGGTATCGACCTGTCCACGAATCAGTCTGGATAAGAAATGTGAGCGGATCATCGGCAGCTGATGGGCCAGCTTATCCTCCAGCTCATTCTCTTTGCCGAATAAAGACTCTACAGTTTCACGTATGAGCTTGAGCTCATTATCCGGTTCAACCGATGGCTCTGTACGGCCTCGAGATATCATGGTGACCAACTCTCGGATGGGGGAGTAATGTCTTCGTGTTAAATAAACACAAAGAAATATGCCCAGCAGGAGACAGATCGCTACCGCAACAAGACTCCAGGCTTTGACTTGATCGACTTGCTTCAACACGAGGCTTTTGGGGAAGGCCGACAGGTAGATCCAATCATTCTCAGAGGATGTTGTATACGATATATACATCTCTTCCTTGTTTACGGTAGTAAGAAGCTCTCCCTTCTCGCCAGTAATCATCTCCTTGAATTGATCGTAGGGCACCTTGCCGTCAGAGGGCCCAATCAGCAGCTCTTTCTCCTTATTCAGTACATAGACCGCGCCTTGATGCAGTCCCTCCACCTCCTTCAGGAGATTCCTTATCTCATCTTCGTTAATTAGAATAACCAGGCTGCCTGCGCGCCGGTTATATTCTCCGAATGGAAGCGATTGGACAAACGTAATCATGTTTTCCGACTTCAGATTGCTCGTAGATAGGACAGTATGCATGTACGTTTTGTTGTGGTTGCCCAAAAGAATCTTACTGCGGTAGTCGTCAAAGGTCATATCATTGTATTTGTATATGTTATCGAACAATGTGAAGGCATCCGTCTTCATTGAAGCCGTTAGAACCGTATCCGTATTGCCGAAATACACGTACATGTCTTCGATAAATGTGTTATAGGCTTTATAACGAGTCAGTTCTTTCATAAATTCAATGAAGGCATAAACATCGCTGGATGAAGATTCCTCTCCCTGCTGCATCAACAGCTGCTGCTTCGGGTGAAAAGCGATCTGCCTCATTAGAAAGTCCACTTCCTGTGTTTTGCTGTTCACCACATACTTCAATTGTTCCAGCATGACAGAGTTGGCTCTGTAGGCATTGCGCACCATGATATCTTCTATTTTCAAATAAACCACACTGCCGATCATAACCGGAATCATAAAAACGAAGATAAATGAAAGGAGGAGGGTAACAAACACGCTCTTTCTCTTCATCCATTTGCCAAATAAACCTTGATCTTTACTCATTCAAGATCTCCCTCTCAAAGGTCGTTGCTTAGAAAGCTCGAATGTCATTATACCACAGCCCTAATTGCTTCCCATTAACCGTTTTCAAGATCGATTAACCGGATTCAAGATTCACTTTAACCCTACATCAAAAAACCGGAACCCCATCGGAGTCCCGGCCCTCATCTAGCGCTGTATCAAACCTGCAAAGCTTTGCGCAGTAACCCGTTCAATGTCGCCACATCCATGCAGAGCCCCGGACCTGTCGGCGCATAGATGACGCCGTTCTTGGACTCCTTCGGCGGAGAGAACAGAAACCCGGTCGTCTTGACGCCTGACTTGTCTTCCTGGAACTTGGCAGGTTCGCGGATAAGAGAGAGGCCCGTTTTACGCAGGCATCCACCGTCGATGCAATGAAACTGCAATGAGGGTCTTTTTCATATCCGGTCAACAAATACACTTCAATTTTGCTTGCTTTAATATAAATTTTTGATATAGCAAAATGTATCTATCCAAAAGCTGACTTACCGAAACTACTTTCTCATGTGTAAGACTCCCGTTTATTAAAACTTGATTTATCATTTCAGTTCTTAAGGTTTCAATTTTTTCTTGAAGAATAGATTCCATAATATCATTCTCCGTTCTATATCTTATTTCGAAAGTTAATTAAGTAACTACTTGTAATAAGATATTAGCCTAAGTCCATTAGGAAAATATTAGGAATCTATTGAAGAAGTATTTATCTCCGGACGATTCTGACCGATCGTGCCGATCGAGATCGGATCCTGGGGATCCATTTTCTTTTGTAACTTGCAGTATTCTGAAAAATATTGTTCTCACAAATAAAAAGAAACGGGCTAACACAATGCGTGATAGCCCGTTTCTTAATCGATAGATTTCACAATTCGAATCACGCTACCGCCATCCACCCTCGATTTCGATACTGTCGACTAGGTGACTAAATAGCTTGATCCGGCAATGCCGGCATCACCATCGTCATCTTCGTTCCTCGTTCAAACTTGCTTTCAATTCTAAGACCGTACTGCTCGCCATAAACCATTTGAATTCTGCGGTGGACGTTCAAAACACCGATTCCGCCTTTTTTCCCCGCCTCATCCGCTTCGCCGTCCGCCAGCCTGTTGGCGTTCAGTTTCTCTTGCAGCTGCGCTAGCTGCACCTCTGACATGCCCGCTCCGTTATCCTCAACGGAAATCCAGAAAATCCCTTCGCTGACACCTCCGTCAATCCGCACAAAATGGTAATCCTCCAAGCCGTCCGGGAATGCATGCTGGAAAACGTTCTCAACGAGCGGCTGCAGCGTCAGGCGAACCATAACATGCAGCAGATATTCCGGGCGGATAGCGACATCGATTTCGAAATCCCGGCCGATGCGATGCTTCAACACGACCAAATAATACAGGACATGCTTTAACTCGTTGGCCACAGTAATTTCTTCGAGATTTGTCTGGACGGAATATCGCAGCATATAAGCAAGCGCCTTTACAATTTCAGAGATTTCCTCGGAGTCTTGAATGGTGGCGTAACATACGATTGTCTCCAACGTGTTGTACATAAAATGCGGATTGATTTGCAGCTGCAGCGATTGAAACTCGGCTTTTTGGCGCTCCATCTTGATTTCAGTATTGCTCAGCTCCACTTGGACGACGCGGTCCACAGCATCAGAGAGCCTCTTCACCATCTGGTTGTATCGGACCATGAGCTCAACAATCTCATCCCGATGAGGCGGGAGAGGTATGGTAGCCCAATTCCCTTTCTCCGTCTCACGCATGCCTGTTTTCAGGGTTTGAATCGGCTTGGCAATAGATTTACCGAACCTGTAAGCCAGCAGGATCGCCAAGACCAATGTAAAAAGACCAACGACCAGCGTGGTCGAACGAATGTTCGAAAGCGGCTTGCGCAGCTCGCGTACCGGCATGGAAACGACAAGCTGCCAATCGGAATAATCCGATTGGCGGGCCACATATCTTCGTTCATCTCCCTCGCTGTTATCCGTAAAGGAACTTGAGCCGGCTTGGTTGAGCTTCTGGAAGAACGCCTGCGGCACATCCGAGCCGACTTTACGCCCGTCAGGGTGATAAATGAAGCGTCCTTTATCATCAATGATAAACAGATACCCGTACTTTCCTAGATCAATGCCTTTCCACAGCGCGGACAGATCCGCTGAACGCATCTCAATCGCGAGCAAGCCGGATAGCTCCGGGGAAGTATAGCCGCGAATACGTCGGACCAGCGTCAGCATTTGATTATCCTGACCTTCAATAATCGTGTGGTTGAGAATGCTTAACTTCCCATCCGCAGTCGTGTTCGCAAGGAAATATTCCCGTTGTCTTTGAACATCCTCGGCACCGAAGGACATCTCAGTGACATTGTTATAATAGTAAACGGCATTCTTCTTATCGCTAATTAAGTAGACGGCTGCCAATTTGGGATTCCGTATGAATAACGGGTCGACACTAAATTCCCGGATCGTTTTCCGATAGGTGTAATAATCGTACTCTTCTCTTGTGGCGGGCAGGTCAATGAACTCCATGATCTGCCTGTTCGTCAGCAGCGAAACGATGGAACGTTCATAGTCATTCAAATATAGATCCGTATGATGAACCGCGTTTCCGACAATCTGATTCATCTGGTTCTCGACCATGTCTTCCAGCTCACCCGACGTAATAATGTACGAAAAAAAACCGACGCAGCTCAGTGAAACGATAATCACGATTAGGAAATATACGAATATTTTCTTCGTAAAGCCTCTGATTTTCATTTAATACCCAATCTGGCGCGGTACTCGGACGGGGAGACGCCGACTATTTTCTTGAACGTTTTCGTGAAATGCGGATAGTCGTCATACCCGACCTCGGCGGCAACGTCAACAATTCGCACATGCGGAATCTCCAGCATTTCTTTCGCTTTTCCCATCCGCTTGTTAATCCGGTATTGAACAAAGGTCTCTTGGGTAATTTTTTTGAAAAGCGAGCTGAAATACGTCGGCGTCAGTCCCACCATAGCCGCCACTTCGTCCAGCGAGATATCCTCGGACAGCCTGCTGTCGATATACGCTTTAGCCTCCTCCATCGGATCCTTGAAATTGCCGCTCCGGACGGCATGAAGCTCGTTAATCATGTGCAGAAGACTTTTCTCGAACGCATCCAGCGCTTCTTTCACCGTACCTGCCTGCTGATGAGCGGAGAAGCCGGCTGGTGAGTAATTACGGGAATGGAAGCGTTTCACAAGCATCGCATGACAATCGTTGAACAGCTCTTTGAGCTGAGCTAACGACAATTTCGCAGACAAGCAGTATTCGCGCCAACGCACGATCAGGCCGGCGATCTCCTCCGTTTGCAGAGCCCAGATCTGCTCCTCCATCTGATCGATCCACTCGATGTACCGCGAGGGCGGCATATAGCTGCTGGCAGGCTTCTTGATCAACTGGTCCAGCATGTCGTGCAGATCGGATTTCGTAGCCGGTTTCAGCAGATAATGTCTGACACCGTAATTCATACTCTTCTGCGCATATTCAAAATCATTGTAGCCGGATATAACCACCGTCTTGATATGAGGAAAGTCCTCATGAATAATTCGGCATAACTCGAGTCCATCCATTTTGGGCATCCGAACATCGGTCAGCACGAGGTCCGGCTCCGATACCCGAATAAGCTCCAAAGCCGCTTCGCCGTTCTCAGCCGTCTGAACTTTGGTGAAGGCGGGGGTGTACAGCTCCGCCATCTTCACCATGCCTCTGCGAATAACCGGTTCATCGTCTACGATCAGTACATGCATGTCCAGACCCCCTTATGCTGCTAAGTGCTCTAGTCCAATTATGATAACTCAGTGCATCAGGTTCATCAACCAATAAATCCGCATGGTTTCCTTAGTCTTCCAAACGAGTTTGCGCGAATCTCCATCCGATAGCCGGCAACGAAGCCGGCAACGCCCCGTTCCCCTCGATTGTACCGGCATAATGGCCTTCTTCATCATGCGTAACCGACGCTTGCCACCAGGTGCAGATCCCCTTCTCATAATCAAAGGTGTCGCCATCATCCTCGTAGAGCAGTCCCGTACCCGGCTCGTCTCCGAAATGCACGAATTCGATCTCGCCGAAAGCCCCTGAAGCCGGAACGTGCGGCAGAGGAGCCATCGTAGGAATAACGGAGCCGCTTCTCACAAAAATAGGCATGGTTTCCAAGCCGGCCCGAACGCGGATGACGCTGCCACCGGTGTACCGCTCCCCGGTCTCCAGTCCGTACCAGATGCCGGCTGGCAGCAGCACTTCGCGCTCCGTCTCGCCTTCCACCAGCGGAGCCGCCAGCAGCAGGTCGCCGATCATGTACTGATCGTCCCATTCCTTCACGACCTTCTTCCCGTAGGCTGCATCCGTAGTGTTCAGCTGCTGAGTCTCGTCGTTGGCGCCGCTTGCCTCAGCCGCAGCAATTTCCGCCGGCGACATGACGAAAGGCATCGCCCGGAACGGCGGAATCCCCTTCTCTCGGTAGACGGCGAACGCCGTGTACAAATAAGGCAGCAGCCTCATCCGCAGCTTGATGTAATGCCGGACAATCGCTTCCACTTCGGGGAACGACCACGGCTTAGTACCGTCTCCCCAGGCATTCAGCATGGCCAGCGGGGAGAAGCATACCGTCTGCATGCGCCTTACCCAATCTTCAGCATTCCTCGCCCGGCGAACCTCCGGCGTCCACAGCAAGCCGCTGAAAGAAGAGCTGCACAGAGCGCGGATGAATTGCTTGTGATCATACAAATCGGAGTACAGCACATACGGCATTGTAGATGCCGCTGCATTCGAAGCCCGAACCAGCCCGTACGTCCGGCGGTTTCGGCTGCGGAAGAGATCCGCCGTCATTTTCTGAAACATCAAGCCATACATCTGCCTCATCTGCTCCCCGTCCATGCCGGAGGGGAATTGGGCGTGTGCCGGGAACATCCAGGAATTATTGGTTAATTCACTGCCGTCGCATTCATCCAGCTTATATCCGGACACACCGATATTCACATGCTGATCGCCGTGCTGGTTCTTGTATAAGTCCGCTGCCTCCGGCAGCGAATAATCCGGGGCAAGCCCTCCCCATACCGTATGGCTGCCGGAGAGCGGCTGCAGCGCCGCATACAACTCGCTCTCCGGCGAGACGTACGGATGCTCCCAGAGATTGACGCGGAAGCCTTGATCCCCCAGCTGTTTCACAAAGCCCGCAGGGTCGGGAAACCGCGCCTTCTCCCATTCGTAGCTGACCGGATAGCTGCGGCTGTGCCACCCCGGTTCCAGTCCGATCACATCGCAGGGGATATCGTGAAGCCGGAACCGAGCGGCCTCTTCCAGCACTAACTTATCGGTGTACAGCGTCGGGACGCGATGCCAGAAGCCAAGCCCCCACTTAGGCGGCAGGACACCGCCACCGCATAACAAATTATATCTGGCCACCACATCGGCCAGCGTCGGACCTCCGATCACATAGACAGCTGCGCCTTCAGCCGGCAGGCGGATTTCCACCCGGGAGGCAACCGGCGTCGCCTTCCAGCCGCGATCCGTATTCCGGTCGCGAATGTGTTCGTGATGCGTATCCTTCTGCTTCAAGGTGGAGCCGCAATACATCGTCACGATGCGGGACGTATCCACCCAGACACCATACCCCTGATCGCTTACATAGAAGGGAACGGGCGCATGCGTTTCGCCGGTATCCTGTTTCGGATCGCTGTTGACACGCAAATACCGCGTTCTGCCCCGCTGGTTCATCCGCAGAAGCTGAAGGCCCGTGCCATAGAGCTTCTCCGTAGGGTTCAGCGGGAAGGAAAGGATGATACTTCCGTTTGCTTCCTCCAGATGGACACAGTCCCAGCCGAAAGGCGGTTGAACCTGAGGCATTAGCTGCAAAGCTTCGTTGTTAGGCGAGACGCCCATCCAAGATAGGGGAGTGATCCCCTGAGGCTGTTGTATCGTCAAGCGCCAAACACCCGGCGCATTCTGTTCCCAATTTGCACTTGTCATGCTTCAATCTCCATTTCGCTATAGTGTCGGAACCTGAATCATTTGAGCTTGACCGGATTCGCTTGCCAGCTTGGCATAATGCACAAGGGCCTGCGTCTTCAAATAATCTCTGCCGCTTGTTTCGGCTTCGCGTCCCTCCTGAAGAGAACGCAGAAACTCCGCCAAAGTATCCGTTTCATCCACACCGCTATAATCGTTGACTAGCTTCGTCTCTCCGTTCCGAATGACACGGATTTCCTTATCCACAACCTCAATGGCCCCTTCAGTACCCTCAATTCTCCAGTTGCCGCTCCATGGCGTTTCCGTTCCTCTTGATGAAATCGATGCTTGATAGGACGCTGTGATGCCGTTCTCCATTTCAAGGAACGCATAAGCATTAATTACTGCCCCTTCTTCGAGCCAAGCGTTGTTCGGATTGTATAACTTGGCCTGAACGGATACGCCTTCATATCCGCTGAAATAACGCAATAAATCAAAATGATGAACACCGATGTCGTCTAAAATGCTAACCGTATACTTCCGGCTTACGTGATGGTATCTGTAAAACTGCACGTCCATGGAAGACAAGGTGCCGATAACCCCTTCGTCCAGAAGCTGCTTCACTTTACGGATATACGGCATTCTCCGGTAGTTCTCGGCAATCATGAAAGGGATCTTCTCCCGCTGTGCCCTCGCTACGACCTCTACCGATTCCCGATAGTCGAAGGAAATCGGCTTCTCGCACAAGACCGCCAGTTGATGGTCAAATGCCGCTTGATTCACCGCCGTGTGCATCATCGGAGAGGTCACATTGACCAGGAAATCCGCAGGTACCTGCTCCAAGGCCTCCTTCAGCGATGTATAGAAGGGATACGGATCATCCTGCATTTTCTCCTTCATGGCCGGGTCCACCTCCACAACGGCCGCTAACAACCCTTGAGCACGAAGCCTTTTATACCAGCTATACCCTGCGGAACCCAACCCAACCAATATGGCTTTCACGTGCAAACTACCTCCTTGTAAATCTTGTATATTTATCAAAAGAAGAGAGTATCCAGCAGCAGATTGATCTGCAAAAAGGGTACTCTCCCAATAAAATGACCTTCTTATTTGATATCGATCATGATGGCGCCCTGCTTTTTGTTCCAACGATCGGTTGCTTCTTTAATAATTTCGTTGCCGCCTTTGGCTTTATATTCTTCGATGACTTTCGGCCAATCGGAAATCGGCTCTTTGCCATAGATCATTTTGATCATGTGATCGATGATGATTTTCGGACCTACGTCGGGCTGCGGTGCCGCTAGATCCGGGAATTTAGAGAACGTGCTCAGATCCGGATAGAACCCGATTCCTGGCAGCCCTTCCTTCGTCAGCACCGTATCAAATGCTTTCAACGTAGCTTTGCCGTCTTCATTGAGCATTAATCTCGGTTTGTTGTAAGTGGAATCATGCACAGCCCATAAGGTTCCGCTGCGGAAGCCTTCCTCATCCGTCTCTTCCTTCGTCGTCGGGAACTTATAGTTAATATTACCGGAGCTGTCTTTCGTGTACGTGTCTCCTTCGATACCGAAGGTGAAGAAGTTTTCGGCCTCCGGCGAAATCATCCACTCGAACATTTTCACGATGCCGGCTGCCGTTTCCTGCTTCACATTCTTGTTAATGAAGAACGTCCGGATCACCGGTGCGTAATAGAAGTATCCGCCTTTGCCCTCAGGTCCCTTCGGCGAGTCGATAATATCGACCTTCGAGCCGGGAACGGCTTGCTGAATCTTCGTGCGGTAGCCCGGCAGCCCCGAAGCGTTCTGCGACCAAATGCCCGCCTTGCCTGATTCAATACTTTTGGTGAAATCGGTGGAAGAGACCGTCGCGAACTCTTTCGGAATCAGACCCTCGTCGTACATCGTTTTGAACGTTGTGAGTGCTTTCTGTACATTTTCCACATCGAAAAATTTCGGAACAACCTGGCCGTTCACCAGCTCAAACTGGTCCTTATACGGCAACACATCGTATGCCCCGAGAACAACGTCAGCGTACTTGAAGTTTTCACGCATTTGATACGGACTCTCGACGCCCAGCTTCTTGAACGCCCGCAGCACATTCAGGAATTCATCCACCGTTTTCGGAGGCTGAAGGCCGGCTTTCTCCAGAAGGTCGGTGCGTATGTACGTAGAGCGGCGCGATGGATTGCTCAAATATTCCGGAATACCATATATTTTTCCGTTATATGAAACGCTGTCCCAAGCTGCTTTCGGAACGCTCTTAAGCAAATTTGGGGCATACTGCTTCAGCAGATCATCGAGCGGCATGAAAACACCGTTCTCGACGGAACCGGACATCGATTTGCTGCCAGGACCGCCAATGCTGCCGACCACATCCGGAATATCGTTGCTTGCGAACATGACGCCGAACTTGGCATCCTCCATCACCTTGACATCCAAATCCGTGTTGGTCAATTCCTCAAGCTTCAGCACCCATTTGTCCTTGTTCAAATCCGGCACACGGGTATGATAGCCTGTACTTACCGTCGTCGGGAACAGGATTGAGAACTTGACCGGTTCTTTCTTGGCGCCGGCGGACGGCTGCGAGGAAGCTTGTTCCGCTACCTTTCCTTCGGACGAACAGGCGGTGAGTGCGGAGGCCGCCATGATGACAGCCAGAGTGAGAGAGATCGTTTTTTTCATATAACCCCTTCTTTCCACATTGATTGCAAGCGATTTCATCCTTATCATAGCGACTGTCATATTTTTTCTGAATGTATAAATTTAAGGAGGTATGTCATTTTATACGATTGGTACACCGATAGGTTAAGACTTGACAGATCCGACCATCATACCTTGAATAAAATGCTTCTGCAAGAACGGATATACGAGCAGGATCGGTACCGTAGCAACAACAATGACCGCCATTTTAATTCCTTCCGGTGACAGGAAGAGCATCAGCTCCGACGATACGTCCGATTGGCCAAACTGATCGGTAAATACAATTTCCCGCAGACGAACCTGGAGCGGAATCCAATTCCGGTTGTCAATATAGAAGACGGCTTCCGCATAGCGATTCCAATGTCCGACTGCGTACATAATGCCCATGGTGGCAAGTGCCGGTTTGGAAAGCGGAAGGACAATATTCCACAAGATGCGAAACTCACCGCAGCCATCCATTCTGGCTGAATCCAGCAGCTCAATAGGCAGGTTCAGGAAAAACGACCGCATGACGAATAAATTAAACGCGCTGATGGCCATTGGGAGCATTAAGGCCCACAGCGTATTAAGAAGTCCAAGCTGTTTCACTAGCAAATAGTTCGGAATCAACGGTGCACTGAAAATGAGCGTGAATAGCACCATGATCAGAATCGTTTTACGGAACAAATATTCAGGTCTGGATAACGGATAAGCCAGCGTCGTCGTCATAAATAAATTGATGAGCGTACCGAAAACGGTAAGGACGATGCTGTTCCGGAACCCCAGCCAAATCGTCGGATCCTGCAGGATCAGCTTATAGCTGCCAAGTGTGAAGCCAACCGGCCACAACGATACTTGCCCTGCGTTAATGGCGACGTTGTTGCTCAAGGATTGAGCTATGATATGGATGAGCGGTAGTACCATACTTAAACCGAGTGCTGCGAGCAGTATAATATTGAAAATATTAAATATTTTATGGCCTCTAGTCATGATCATCGCGAGCTGCCTCCTTTCTTTCAGGCTACTAATACAAGCCTTCACCGGTCATCTTTTTACTGAACGTGTTGCTAATCATGATTAAAGCTAAACCTACCACCGATTTGAACAACCCAATAGCGGTCGTATAGCTGTACTGTCGATCGACGAGTCCCGCGCGGTAGACGAACGTATCGATAATTTCCCCATTCTCGTTGTTAAGCGGGTTCAGGAAGACGAAGACGCGTTCGAAGCCAAAGTCGAGAAAGTTTCCGATGTGAAGCAAGAACAGAATCACAATCGTAGGCAGAATCGTTGGTATGGTGATGGCAAACACCTGCCGAATTCGGCTGGCCCCATCGATTTGGGCGGCTTCGTACAGATCGGGGTTAATGCCTGCAATAGCAGCCAAGTAAATGATCGTGCCCCAACCGCTGTCCTTCCAAATGCCGGAGGAGATCAGAATCGTACGAATGTACTCGTTCTCTCCCAGGAAGTAAATCGGGTCAATTCCGAATAATCCGAGGAGATGATTGACGATCCCGGTAGACGGCGACAACACGCCGACGACAACCCCGCCAACGATAACCCATGATAGAAAGTGCGGCATATAGACGACGGTTTGCACAATTCTTTTGTAGGTCAGCATCCGCAGCTCGTTAATGAGCAGGGCCAAAATAATGGGCACCGGAAAGGCAAAGACCAAATCATAGATGCCGATCAAGATCGTATTTTTTAAAATCTGCAAAAACTCCGTGTACTGGAACATGCGATGGAAATTTTCGAGACCGACCCAAGGGCTTCCCTTGATCCCTCTGAAAATGTTGTAGTTTTGAAAAGCAATAACGGATCCGAATAACGGGATATATTTAAAAAGCAAGAAATATATAATTCCCGGCAACGAAATCACGTAAATCGGCCAATGCTTTCGCATAAAAGCCCATTTCTGACTCTGCGATGAGAATTCGTAAACCGTTCGATCGGATGGCTGAATTTTACTTGCCATGTTCTCCTCCCCTTCATGCCTGCAGCAGTTTGTGTACTTCTCTATCTTACAAGAGTTATAAGCACTCAGGGATGGTGTAACTTATCGAGATATGTGTTTTTTTACGATCGACAGCCATGGAGAGAGCCTCTGTCAGGACTCTACACCATAGCGCTTCGCTGCACTTCGATACAACCAATCTTCAGCAATACGCAGTGCCAGGGCATGATCAATCCAGCCTGCTTCAATTTGATTCCACAGAAATTCGCTAACGAGCCGTTTTATGACGGTAATTTTGCCATAGCTCCACTCGATGCAGCGGGCATCGGAAACGATAAGCGAGCTTTTCATCGCAGGAAGCGCCTCCAAACGATACTGCATGCTGTCACGGTAGGTGCTCGCGCGGAAGTTGAACCACCAATGCCCTCCGACGTGCACATTCGGGAAATTCCATGCCGCCTGCACGATATCCAGATTGTTCATTTCGGAAGCTACAACGAGTTCGAACGGACAGCCATAGGCTTCGAACAAGGCGGACAACTTTAGGATGCGTGCGGGATCGTTAGCAGGAACAGCGGTTCCGCACCAGGAGCGTTCCACGCCGAGAAACAGCTGCACAAGCAGCCCCCTCTTCTCGGCTGCCGCTCCTACTTCGTGAAGCATCATCATCAGGATGTCATCTTTGGTGCTGCCCTGGCCGATGACGACCTTGCGGTGGGCGCTGGCCTCGTATCTCGGCAGAGTCGTCATGATGCCTTGAATGCCATCCGCTTGATAGCTGTCGAACAGGTGCGCCAGGTTCCGGCATGTTTGTGCAAAAGCAGAGGCCGGGTCAGGCGAGGATTCGATCTCCTTGACCCATGCACCCAGCTTGCCGTCGATACGCGGGATGAGAATGGCATTCCGTTTCATGCCTTGAAACTCCGCATGCTCAGCAATGTTCACGACAAACTGCTGCGCTTGCATCCGGTCGGCTACTTCCTGTGCCCAGCCGGCATTAAGGTTGGACTGCCTTACGGCAGCATCCGCCTCCCGCACCGAGTCCTCGTCGCTGATCGTGATACCATAAAGATCACTGAAAATATGGGTAAACGCCATGTTCATGAGCGTATTCCGCGTTCCATGGTAAGCCTCGAGGAACGCCGCAATGCGTTCATCCTCCGGGAGTTCCATGGGGGCTGCCGAATAGCCTGCCGCCTGCATCTCACGGTGCAGCCAGAAATAATGGGCGACCTCCCAGAAATCCCTGGCAGCCAGACGGTCACCTACAAGGTGGGTGTGCGTATCCAGTACGGACATTTGCATAATCCGCTTGGCAAACGTTTCCTTGCTAGCTTGCAGCTCCATACCTTCAAGCCTCCTTACCGGCGAGAATTTGATCGATGAGCGCCAGCTCTTCTTCCGAGAAATAGGTTTGCTGCAATGCGGCCACATTGTCATCCAATTGCTTCACTTTACTTGCCCCGATCAATGCTGAGGTAACTTGCCCGTTGCGCAGCACCCATGCCAGAGCCATCTGAGCCAGACTTTGACCGCGTTCCTGCGCCAGAACATGTAATCTTCTTGACTTGGCGATCTTCTCCTCAGTAATATCTTCCGGTTTAAGAAAAACGCTGCCTCCGGCAGCGCGCGAATCAGCCGGAATATGTTCCAAATAACGGTCTGTAAGCAGCCCCCTGGCTAACGGGCTATACGCGATCGACCCGATGCCTTCACGGGCCAGGAGCTCTTGCAGTCCCTGCTCCAAGCGTCTCTCGAACATGGAATAATGCACTTGGTGGATGACAAAGGGGGTCCCCAAGCTTTTCAATATGCGAGTGGCTTGCTCCGTTTGCTCCACGTTATAATTCGAAACGCCGACATATAGCGCTTTCCCCTGCCGGACAGCTTGATCCAAAGCACCCATCGTTTCTTCAAGCGGCGTTTCGGCATCGAAGCGATGGGAGTAGAAAATATCCACGTAATCCAACCCCATCCGTCTCAAGCTTTGGTCGAGACTGGCTAGCATGCTTTTCCGGGAACCCCGTTCACCGTAGGGTCCTTCCCACATCCGGTACCCCGCTTTGGAGGCGATGATCAACTCGTCGCGGTACGGATGCAAATCCTTGCTCATAATTTGCCCGAACGTTTCTTCTGCAGAGCCTGCAGGAGGTCCGTAGTTGTTCGCCAAATCGTAATGCGTAATCCCCAAATCAAACGCATGGCGCGCCAGAGCTCTGCTGTTCTCGAAGGTATCTCTGCCTCCGAAATTGTGCCATAATCCTAGCGAGATCGGGGGAAGCTTAAGCCCGCTTTGCCCCGTTCGGGAGTAAGACATCTTCGAATACCGATGTTCATTTGCCATATAATTCATGCTTACAGCCTCCTAATGAAGTAAGAAATATGAGCTATAAAAGGTAAAGGGTGGCCATGCCTGAGGCGGGAACGTCAAGCTTATGCAGTCCTGCTGCCAGTTGAACGGACGAATCTTCCACAATATCTCCCGTGCATGTTTGGACGATCA
Source organism: Paenibacillus sp. MAHUQ-63 (assembly GCF_028765165.1). Classification (GTDB taxonomy): domain Bacteria; phylum Bacillota; class Bacilli; order Paenibacillales; family NBRC-103111; genus Paenibacillus_E. Next base: position 1,024,810 of record NZ_JARADB010000003.1, read on the forward strand.
CTCTGCATGCCGCGGTCGGCTTGCCGGATACGTCTAAAATCATTCCATTTTGCCTTCTTCCGTTGACCACGATCCACTTCCGCACGGAGCCGGTCGTTGGAAGAGGAACCACGCTGTCATAATACGTGACGACAATCCCCTGATCTCCTTTCACAGACCGGACAAGCGGGTACAAAAGCTCAGGGTTCATCGGTTCCATTGAGCCGTCCAGCAGCAATGCGCGATGCTCCTTCCAGAAAACAAGGTAGTGGGCAAGCATCGCCAAATGATCGTCCGGCAGCTTATCCAGCAGGACCGACACTTGCGGAACGGAGAACAAACAGTTGATGAGCTGCAGCGCCGCACTTTCCACCGGTTCTTCCGGATGCCACATGATCATATCGGCATGAGCGGCCGTATCCCCGCAAATGAGCCGGATATCGATCGTCCGCACCCGGTTCTGGGTGCTATCGTTCGGGCAATCCGACGCCCGGAACATATTTCCGTACTTCCGCATGGCCGGGCCGACATACATTTGGCGGAATTCAATCATGATGTCCGGGTTGAGTTCCCGCAGCCTGCCGATGGAGTCCGTCAGGAGACGGTCGACCGCCGCCGGGATCGATTCATAATCTTTGCCTTCTGCTTGTGAGGGGAGCTGCTGCTCCGGCGAATAGAATGTATCGATGAAATCAAGCTTAAAGCCGTCCAAGCCCCATGCGGTCACGGCCTCTTCATATTTCTGAATGATGTATTCTCTGACATCCGGGAATCTCGGATCGAGCACGGCAGCGCCGTGATTGTCGTTATACCGCAGGATCTTATCTTTGAAACGGTCCCACGCCTTACTGTATTTACCGATGAAGGGCACGGAATACCACAAAATAAATTTCATACCCAAGGTGTGAACAGCATCCACATGCCGTTTCATATCGGGGAATTTCCCGTCATAAGCTTCCCAATCGCCGCAGTAGGCATATCCCCTGCGATGATCTTCCGTCTGCCACCCGTCGTCGACGATAACGGCCTCCATCCCAAGCTTTTTCGCGAGGAGGCACTGCTGCTCAATGTGCTCATCCGTCACGCGCTGGTGCATGCTGTACCACGTGGAATACATCGGTTCTTTGGCAGAGTGAGGGACGAACGCCGGTGTATATTCCGGCATCCGGCTCCACCATTCCCCTACACCGCGCAAGCTTTCATAATAGGGAACATCTCTGGTATCCACGAGAAGCTTGGCTTCATAGGTCTGAAAAGGCGCCGTCTCTTCAACAAACAATTGAACCTTGCAGTGGAATTCAGCCGTCTCTTCGCTGATCGCTCCCGCATAGTGAACGGTATTGAGCGCATCGGAATAGGCAAAAGTGAGCCGGTTGCTGCCCTGGCTGTTGAATAACGCGTGAACCGGCGCGGATGCCGCCGCATTCGAACGGAAACCGCGCATCCAGTCGGCTTTGAAGCTTTTGTTCCGGTCATGTGCCGGATGCCAGCTGCCTTGAATGTCACAGGCGGGATGCGACCAGCGCAGTGTCAGCGAAGAAGGCGTTAGCGCTTCATCCGCTTCCAAGCGAAGCAGGATCAGATCGCGGCCGTCCCCGAGCTTATCTGCGGAAAGTGAAACTCGGAAGCCCTGCTCCTCTACGGTCAAGTGAAACGTGTGCGTCTCCGTAGCTATGACCTTGTTCATACAGTATCCCCCTGCTGCTGTTGGTTTTTATGACGCAGAGGACCTGCATGGCACCATACCGTTACAATGGGATCTTCTTCACTTGAGTTCATATGATGGTCCTCTCCCGGCTCAACGATCACAATGTCCCCTGTAGCGATTGGGATATGCTCCCCGTTAATCTCCATCGTCCCGGTTCCCTGCATAATGATGAAGGCTTCGCAATCCCCGTGAATATGGTAGTCTCTGCCGTCCGGCCCGTCATTCGTATGGCTCCGTTCTCCTTGCTTGGCGAAGGCAAGACCGCCGGAAGACAAATATTGCCCAGGCAATACATCCTTTAAAATATGACCGCTAGTGACATTGCTCAACTCGCTCAAACGCAGCTTCCTCATGCTCATTCCTCCATTTGTATTCGATATAGTCGGCTCCGGAAATCACCTTTCCAAACCGGTAACTGCAGTCCGATATGCATAAGCTCGTCGCCGCCGAAGCAGAACGCTGCTTCATCCGGCGCATCCGCATCGTATACACGATAATCGGCGGCTGCCTCCAGCCCCTTCAATCTCAGCTTCTTCAGAGGTGCATTAGGTTCCCCCAGCACTTGGAAATAGGCAACCAGCGCCTGCTTCTTATCCTCCGAAACGAACATCCAGGCTGCCTTTGTATCTTGGAACGGACTCATCAGGCGGTAAAAGTCTCCGAACTGAATGAGCGGGCGCAGCTGTTTGTACAGAGCAACCTGGCGTTTGACAGCCTCTTTCTCTGCCTCTGTCAAAACGGTCAAATCCAGCTCATAGCCCAAATTGCCCGACATGGCCACATGTCCCCGTATATCTATAGGGGTCGTACGGTGCACTTGATGATTAGGGACAGCGGAGACATGGGCACCCATGGTGCTGATCGGATAGACCATGCTTGTTCCGTATTGAATCTTTAATCGTTCCACAGCATCTGTATTGTCGCTGGTCCACGTTTGGGGCATGTAGTACAGCATGCCCGGATCGAACCTTCCGCCGCCGCCGGAGCAGCTCTCGAACAGCACGCCCGGGAATGCGGAGGTGATCCGCTCCATGACTTCATACACACCCAGCATATAGCGGTGTGCCGTCTCACGCTGCCGCTCCGGAGGAATATGCGCCGAGCCGATTTCCGTCAGATTGCGGTTCATGTCCCATTTGACATAAGCGATCGGACAGCCTGCCAATAGATCTGTCATGACCTTGACGATGTACGCCCTCACATCTTGCCGGGAATAATCGAGCACCAACTGATGTCTCGCTTCCGTTCTGCGGCGTCCCGCCACATGGAGACACCAGTCGGGATGGGCGCGGTACAATTCGCTGTCCGGGGATATCATCTCCGGCTCGAACCACAGCCCGAAGGCCAGCGCTTGCCGATTCACCCGGGCGGCCAAATCAGGCATGCCTGCAGGCAGTTTGCCGCGGTCGACGAACCAGTCGCCCAGCGAGCTGCGGTCATTGTCTCGCTTGCCGAACCAGCCGTCGTCGAGCACAAGGAGCTCTATCCCCAGCTCCTTCCCTACCTTGGCCAGCGCCTCTATTGTATCCGCGTCGAAGTTGAAATAAGTGGCTTCCCAGTTGTTAATGAGAATCGGGCGGTCACGATCGCGGTATATGCCACGGCAAAGCCTCGTGCGATACAGCTTGTGATAGGTGCGCGACATGCCGCCGAGACCTTCTGACGAATAGACGAGAACAGCCTCCGGCGTTTGGAATGGCTGCCCCGCCTCCAGCAGCCAGGTGAAATCAAACGGGTTGATCCCCATCACGACACGGGTCGTTCCGTAAGGATCGACCTCCGCATGGGCGGCGAAGCTGCCGCTGTATACAAGGCTGAAGCCATAAGCCTCACCCGTGTCTTCGTCCGCCTGCTTCGATAGCAGCGCCATGAACGGGTTGAGCGAATGACTGCTGCTCCCCCTGCGGCTCTCAATGACCGAACCGCCGGCTGTAATCGGGCGTCTAACGATATGGCGCTCGCGGGCCCAAGTACCGGATAAGTGAAGCATATCGAAGTCCGCATGCGGGAAATCAATCCCGAAGCTGAACGCACGGAGCAGCTTCAAGGGCCGCTCACTTGTGTTGATGAAACGAACGGACCGGGAAATCGCATCGAAATCACGGAAAACCGTATAAGTAAGTACGGCCGTTAGCCCGATTGCCGCATCGGTCAGCAAGATATCAAGGCTTTCCGCTTCGTCGGCATGCTCCGTGTATGTCGCAGGCAAGCCTTCCAGCTGCGGTTTGCCGTCGTAAATCCGGTGGGACTCATAGACCAGTTCGCTGACCGTTGAACCGTCTTCCAGCTGAACCTGATAGGCGGGAACGCGGAAATCGCTTCCGCCGTACGCAGGAAATTCTTGCGGCAGCGTATCGAGCGACAGCGTCAGATCGTCAGGATCAGTGGACGGCGAGAACGAGCACCGGCGTCTCATCGCAAGATGAGCACCAAGGCGGCTTCCCCGTACCCGACTTCCCCAATGGACATGAGCGAGGTATTTGGATTTAACGAGCTGCATGATATAGCTGCTTGACTTCCCCTGTAAATGGAAGATTTGTGAATCCGGATCATAAACAATTCCCATTGCCGCACCTCTTTGTCGTTAGGGTCTATACTTTGCCTCCGTCAGATGTTCCATCCCGGCAAATAGTCTTTCGTGTTATGCAGCATGAGGTCGAACAGTTCCTCAGCCTGCCGCACATCGATAGTCATAAGCGGATCGTTCACAAACGCATGGAACGCTAACGCTTTGTCTTTTTGAAGTGCCGCTTGCAGAATGAGCTCCTGATTCACCGTATGCCCCAGCACCAGATTGTTCACTGCCGCCGGAAGCGCACCCGCATGAACCGGGCGCAAGCTGTTCGCAGAGAACACGGCGTTCGTCTCCACGACCGCTCCTATCGGAATATTTTGCATTTGCCCCTGATTCGGAACATTGACGTTCGTAATGAATGTCTGCAACCCGATCAGCCCTTTGAGCTGCCGGACCTCTTCCTCTCCCGACGGCTTCAATTGCAGCTTCTCTGCCCCGCTTAGAAGCTTACCGTAGTAAAGCTCTGTTGCCTTATGCTTCTCTACGCGGCTGTGAACCGTCGTAAGTCCGAACTTCCAGGTTCGGACTGTCTCCGGATCCTTCAAATACCAGGGCGGCATGAATTCGGCCAGATGCCGGTCACCCGCTGCCGCAATAACGCCAAAGCGCCGGAACAAGTCGAATTTCACCCGGTTGGCACCTGTATACGGATTCGACATCCAAGCGTCTTTGTTATGCTCAAAGCCCGATTCGTAATACTTGTCTGCGAATTGCCGGTACATCGGCATCAAGTCCAAATTTTGATATGTCGCTTGATTGATCCATGTAAAATGATTAATGCCAAGCACATTAACCTTCACATCATCCCGGTGCACGCCTTCGATCCCTTCCATATCGCGCAGCATGCGAATCAGCAAGCCCTGCGTGCCGAAGATTTCATGGCAGCAGCCCAACGCTTTGATCTTCGGGAACACTTCATAGAGGGTCCTGGTACAGAGCGTCATCGGATTCGTGTAATTGAACACCCAGGCATCCGGAGAATAACGTTCAATGGCCTGGGCAATTTCCACATACATCGGGATCGTACGCAGCGCTCTAACTAGACCTCCGGGTCCGGTTGTATCGCCAACAGCTTGATAGATGCCGTATCTCTCTGGCTCATGAACATCCGATGCCATTTCCCGGAACGTTCCAGGAAGAATCGAAATAAATACAAAATCGCAACCGGTAAGCGACTCTCTGAGCGTCGGGTACGCTTGATATGTCCATTTGGATTTCGCTTCCGCATAGTCCGAAACCGAGTTACCCAGCTTTTCATTATTTCGAGCTTTGTCATAATCGAGGTCATACAACCTGACCGTACCAGACAGCTGATCGTCCAGAGCCAGATCGGCAATCAGATTTTTCGCCCAGTACATGGAGCCTCCGCCGATATAAGCGATTTGGATCCCGCTAACTTTCCCGTTACTAAATTTCATTCCTGCTCCTCCTCCCCGTCATGCACACGCTACAAGTATAGAAAACTAACGCCATTTGTGGGATGGCAAAACTTTAGAGGGGTTGTGATTTTTTACACTTTTATGGAATCCAAAAACCGCCCTCCGGAAACCCGGGGGCGGTCGTTGGTCAATCAGTTGATAAATTGCAGCGACTGCAGCGCACGTCTCAACATCACAGCAGCTTGTGCGCGAGTAGCAGGCTCAAGCGCCGCGAATTCCGTGTCTGGCATGCCTTGGATAAGGCCGGCTTTCAGGGCTTGAGAAACGGCATCCTTCGACCATTCTCCTATTACCGTATGATCAGCAAATCTACTCAATGCCGAGCGGTCTGCCTGAATGTCCTTACCTCCGGCTTTCATCGCACGCATCATCATCGTAATCATTTGTTCGCGCGTAATAAGTGCGTTGGGTTGGAAGGTACCGTCTTCATAGCCATTAATCAATCCAGCTTTATACGCTGCGCCTACGGCTCCAGCGAACCAATCGGCGGCTGGGACATCCTGGAACGTGTTATCCTTTGTTTCCGCCAAGCCAAGCGAACGAACCAGCATAGCCGCAAACTCAGCACGCGTTACGTTAGCTTCCGGAACAAATTGACGATCGGTCATACCGTTAAGTATCCATTTATTCGCAAGCAGCTCGATATCCGCTTGGGCCCAATGCCCTTGCAGATCGCTGAACGACTTCTCCGATTGGATGACGGTATATACGCTGTTGTGCGGCGAACGAATCGTTATTTCGGTGGAACCGTCCTTTGTCATTATGACAGCCGGTACAAAATGCAGCTGGTTGTGCGAATCTACCCATACGGCGGTTAGATAGGCAGGATTAATAGCTGCTTGGTCCAACATCATGGTGCGGTCAACATAAACGCCGCCGAAATCCAGCATTTCTGAACCGTTAACGGTGATTGTAAATTCGATCGGATCCGCAATCACCTGCTTCGCATTCTGGCTCTTCACCGCTCCGTTCACATCGGCTGCAGCCTTGCCGGTTACTTTCTTTATCGAGACGTTTACGACGGAGTCCTTCTGAATATCCGCGAACAGAGTAACAGGAAGCTCGTAGCGGATCCCGTTCATTTGAATAATCAAATGGCTTTGTTTATCGATCGCTTGGAGAAGGGCATTGCCTGACAATTCCACATGAACGGCCGGGTCGGTACCCTTCACCTCGATAAGAACAGCGGGATTAGCTAATGCTTTCTCCAGTTTTTGCGGATCCACGACGACTTTGATGACCGTACTTCCATCGGCTGCTGTCTCTTTCGTTACTATGGCGTCCTTAGCAAGATCGATACGGCCCGGATTCGTATTGGTGCTATTCGACGGTGCAGGTGCCGTTGCCGATCCCGGTGAAGCCGGGGTATCCTTGGAATCGCCCGATCCAGGATTGACTGCCGAAAGCACCGGGAAAGCTGGAGCCGATATCATAAATTTGCGGGAATACGGGTCCGTCCCCTTGGATCTCACCGAGATAGAGGTTGCGCCGGATAATTCAGCCGGTAAGACAAAGCCAGTCGAGCCTGCCGGCAATTCAGCCACGATTGCTTGGCCGTTATACACCGTGTAGCCTTCGCTCTGGTCGTTGGCATCCCACTTTAGAACGGCGGACGAACCGTCGCCTGCTATTTTCAGATTCTGCGGAGGCATCGGCGCGTTGAACACTTGAACCTGGGTTAGCCGTGGAGGTCCTGTTAGATCCGTGCCTGTATGGCCGCCCGATGCGTTCTCTACCGTAATCTTGATATATCGGGAATGATAGGTTCTTCCAAGATTAATCGGATAGGATGCATCCGTCGTCTCATTTCCGCCATCCAGATTGCCTGTTGCATAGGTATAGCCTTCTGTAGTCCGGAGATCTGTTTGTTTGAACGTCATGGCATCCAATTCGGCAGCCGAGTTATGGTCGCTGAAATCATCGGATACAGAGACGATGGCGCCTTTCAGCCTGGTGGATTTGGCGAACAGTCTGATTTGGCTGAAATCCATGGCTTGGCCGAGATCAAGCACAAAGCTGCCCTTTCTAGCTCCGTCCGTACCGAGCCAAACGTAATTTCCAAGTTGATCCAGGCTGGTAATGTTCGTAACATCCCTTACAATCGGGTCTTCCAGGACACCGTTGGTCAGTTTATTTGCATTGCCGTAGACATTGGCATGAACGGATGCAAGCTGAAGCGCGTTGGCACCTTCCGTCGAACCTACGTTGTACGCTTTTTTATTCCGCGCGAGGTTGGCGGACGATACACCCGATGCCAGCTTGGATATCGTGATATCGGCAAGCTGAAGCTCGGCGTCATAGGCAGAGTTGGTCGTTCCGTTAGAACTGCGGTAAATCCCCCACTTCGGACGCAAATATTGATCGAAGGCGGCTGGATATTCAGTCTCGAAATTGACATTCGAACTGCCGACCTTGACAGTTCTTTCCGGTCTTCTCCATAGGTCTTTGACACCATCGCCTTCCCCTTGTTTCGGAAACACTTGATACACGTCCGGACTGTCGAAGGTATAGACCTTCCCGGTAACCGTATCCGTAATTTTAATCGTCAACCATCCGGAATCGGAAATCAATGCGTTAAGCTCGACCTTAATCCAGTGGCTGCCGATTTCTTTTAACGGAATTCTCAACAGCGTCTTATCGCCATCATACCGGTTATGATTTATGATAAGCTCTCTAGTGTCTTTGCCTGTAATCGACATGGCCAGAATATAAGCCCCGTTCTCACCGGCACTGTTACCGCCCGCCAATGTATCGGCAGCTTGGGCATTCGTAGCTTTGAGTTGGAAAATATGTCTGAAGTTAGGCTGGTTCCACTGGTTTCCATCAGGAATATTCCACAGCCATTGATAAGCAACGATGTCGCCCTCATAGGCCGTAAAATCCTTGGTCGAATCTTCGCTTGGACGAATTTCGATTCTTTGTCTGTCGTTGATGGCCGCGCCTCCGACCACATAGCCCTTTTCCCAGTCAAAGACACCTTTGTGAGCGTATTCGCCGTCACGCACTTTATCCTCGAATTCATTATTCAAGCCTCTGCCTTGGGCCATGACCTTGAACACATTTCTCTGCAGGGTGCTGTCCCAAACGTTCTGAATATGATCATCCGCCAGTGTCGCCTCAGGACGATCGCCATAATATGCGTGATAAGCATCTCGAATCCTCTTGGTCACGCCTTCCACCGGTTCGTCGGTGCCCATGGCTCCGCCTAGAACATTATAAGGCGAAACTCCGCCAATGGCGTTCATCTTGATGGTCTTGCTGTTCTCTCCGTGCCCGCGTGCCGTCACATCCAGTGCAAAGACAGACGGGGAGCCGTTATTGAAATGAATTATCAGCTCATTCGTACCCAGCGGCAGCTTGGCAAGGAATGAAGGCTCGAGACTAACTGTATTGCCTGTTAGCCTGTAATCCGTATTTAAAATAAGCTTTTTGCCTTGGCTATCGGTTATTTCCTTAACCGTCTGCCCGCCGGCTAGGCTTACCGTAGTGCTAATTGGCTCGGTTTGATCCCATGTGCTATAGACAGCTTTGGACGGTGTAAGCGTCGTTGCGTTCGAAATTGGATCTTTTCCATAAATAGCCAATCCGGACAGCCCCATGGCCGAAAGATTCTCGTCGGCTCGGCGGTCACGGGGACCGACCAATACCGTGTTGATCATCACATACCGGGCTGTGAACGGGTATAAGAATGATTTGGTATCGAACCCCCACTGCCGACCGTTGTAAGTTACATTGGACCACATGCCTTCGGTTTCTGTTCCTCCTGCCAACCTCCAGCCGTTGCCTTCCCAGTCGTAATGGTTGGCCGTATCCGAAGCTGTTGGCGCGCTAGCCCAAGACTGAGGATCATTGGAGTAATAGACTTCGAATCTGGTCGCATTCTTTTGAATATTGGCTATGGCATTAGGAATCTCCAGATACAGCTTATCCACCGTCTTGGGAGTCCCCAAGTCAAGGCTTAACGCCAAGGAAGAAGGCGCATAGTTCTCCTTGTACACGTTGGAACTGGAATTCCGCCAATAACCGGCTCCACCCGATTTCAAAGCGTCTGTACCCGGATGCTCCGGATGCTCCGAGCTTACCTTAAGGTTCACGCCTGCTTGCGGTGTAAAGCGTGATGGATCCAATAGATTTATCGGACCAGGCGCCGTAGGAATAGTAACCGGCGTCCCGATAATGTTAAACACATTGCTTTTAATGCCGCCGGCATTATTATCTAGCGTAAGATCGGCAACAAGCAGCACGTATTGGGCATCCACCGATTCGTTCAGCGTAAGATCGGCCTTTTCGTTATTGCTCAAATCCGTCGCTTTCCCGGCACCGGGAATCATCGTCCAAGCGGACCCGTGCTCGGTTAACAGCGGCTTCCTGGTAGCTGACGAGGTGGCCGACAACGTGGTGCCTTCCATCAGCTCGTCATATGCCGCAGCATCATTGGTATAATATAGCTGGTAATTCTTTAGGAACTTGCTGTTGCTGGTCCATTCGAGCTGAATTTGGCTAATCTTGATTTTCTTTTCCAGTTTGACGGCAGCCCAGTACTGGTACCCTTCCGTCTTTGCCAATGAGCTATGCGCCTGCCAAGACGTATCCGGCTGACCATCGATAAAATTATTCTTTGAGCCTCCGCTTTGGGAAACTACCTTGATTTCCGCGCCGGGAGCTACCGCCCAGTTTTTGATTCCGGAAATATTGACATCGACATATGGCCGAATGTTTGCGGTATTCATGATGCCTGTACCGTTAAATTCTCCATAGATTCTGTAGTTCCCCGTTCCCTCTGAACTATAGCCCTCAGGACTCCATATAACATTCACCTTTTCGATTTTGCCCGTGCTCAGCGTCACATCCAGCTGTGCAGGCAAATCCAAGTTGTCGAACACGGTGCCCGGCACCCCGGAAACAACGTTAGGCCTTGCCCATGCTACGATATCCTTAGGCTGGCTGTTCGGGTTCCAGCCGTCAGGGAACACATACGTCGATGCATCCCTTTTAATTAAGTAAATATCGGACAAATACATCGTGGCGGCCTGAAATTCATCGGCATAAACCGATTCGTTCACCGTGTTGTACATACCGCGGTATAGCCCCCATTTGGAACGGTTCTGCTGGCCTGCTACGGCAGGCAAATCGGCGCGTTCCTTTTTACCCGTAACCGGGTTCAGAACCTCGGGGCGTCTCAACGTTTCAGCCGTCATGCCCCCGCTCGAAAGCACGGCATTCGTCGCCACATCGACAAGCTTGCCATATACATAGCCTTTATCGGCGCTTAGAATCGTAACCTCCATATCCAGCCAGCGGTCCACGACCTGTTCCAGCGGGATTGTGAACAGCGGCTTGATCCGGTCTGCCGCTTCCCCGTCGGGATTGTTTCTAAATTCCAAGTATCCTTTGCCATCAACCGAAACCACAGTAAGGGTCGTCACCGGCTGCCCGGCCTCATTCCCTTCAATAGCCTTCAATTGGAAGATGTGGAAGAACCGACGCGGCGCGATAAAGTCACCAGCTTCCTTCTGCGCGGCATCCATCTGATACTTGATCGTTTCCGAAGGGAGCATCAGCTTCCAATGATGGGTCATGATGTCCCCCCCCACACTGTTGGCGTCGATATTCGATGAGCTGGTGTTGCTCTTAATTTCGAGCCGCTGACGGTCGCTGTTTACCGCACCGCGGTCACCGTCGTCCCGGCTCACCCCTTCCGGAGTTTTGAAAGGCGCAAATTCATGGAAGCGTAATATATCCGAGCCAAGCTTATCCAGACCGGCGGTATTTTCAATTCCGTACTTCGTTAGCGCATTCATATCCGTTTTGCCGATTGGCTGCAGGTACATATTATCCCCCAGCCAGGAGTCAGGAACCGTCTGTGCCGCCGGATAGTCGCCTGAGCGGTCGTAAACCGATTCGAACCAATCTTTCCCGCTGTAAGATGAGGCTTTTCCAGGGCCCTCAATAGAACCTGTCGTACTGCCGAATCCGATTTTGGAAGCACCCAGCACGTCCCATGCATGCTCGCCTGCTTTGATATTCAGCGGAGAATATTTGTCATTAGGTCCCATAGCGTTTGCAATTGACGTCGGCAGCTCCATATCTACAGTAACCGTAATGGTATACTTCCGGCTGCTGCTGCTGTCATTTATATCGGTTAGCACCAAATAGTACAACGATGTTCCATTCGGCGAGAATTGATCCAGTTTGGCATCACCTGGATTGATATTGCTTACGGCAAAAGGAATGACTGTCGTTTCATCACTTCTGTAAACAGCGGCCGTAACGCCCGGATTTGTTGTTACGTTTAGCATTTGATAAGAAGCACCATAGGGCAATGAGATCCCAATGGCTGCATTCGGTACGTCAACTATCGCATTTACCGGCTTATTTACGTTCACTTCGAATAAACCTAACTCGTCTCCCGGCATGGCGTAAGCTTTGGTTACAGTGAGACCGAGAGGATTCAATAGCGTAAGCATAATAGCAATTGCAAGTATAGAGCTAACAACTTTCTTCAGAACCTGCTGTGTGAGCATCCTAGAGAGAGCCTCCTTGTAATAGCTTCTAAAACCTAATTCCAGCGGATTGTACGAATAAGCGGCATCTCCCCTTCATGAGCGTTATCTATCCCTCGGGATACCTCCACTCTATTCCTGATATTGGAAACGCACCATGGAGTTTATTACGGTGGTATGTGTTTTTTTCGGTTTGTTCAAGCTGCAGTCCCTTGCCCACAGCCTGCTGCATAAGCAAGCTCGGCTCCTCCTAGAGAGCCAAGCCTCTACCGAGAGTCCCGCCCATAGCGGGAATTTCTCCTGTTACATGCAGCCTGGCGGATCCTCGAATGCTGAATAACAGGAATTCCTCCCGTTATTCAGCGCGTACTCTCAGCCTTTACGCGAAATAGGGATGAATTAACGGGAGGAGTTCCCTTTATTCGTACGACTGGGCTAATTTTCTCGCGAATAACGGGAGAAATTCCAGTTACGCTTTGCGGCTGACCAAGCAAGCTCGGCTCCCTCAACGAGAGAGCCACGCCACGCCGCAGATCAAGAAAAAACCGCCAGGGAATATCGCCCTGACGGTCCGATCTTATGCTTCTTCTCAAAATGTTCTTTAATCATCCGTACGGCCTCGTCCATGAACTCTTTCAACATTTTTCTATGAAATAAAAGAACATTCCACAGCCCTTCATCGATCGTAAATACCACATGTCGATGATTCACCTGGAATACATCCTCTGTTAGTAATCGGCTCCATTCTTCTTAAAAAAGGAGCTAAGCGCAAACAAGCCGCTTAGCTCCTTATTCATTCAATTCCCGTCTTCCTTAGCCGACCCTGCGCGCCTTCAGCGCTTGAAGCTGCGCCTCGGTCATCCCGATGGTGCACAAATAGTGCTCGGTGTTCGTGGATTCTTCCGCGAGGTGCTTCTTCTGATCGGATCATTCCCGGAATCATTTATGTCAATGATGGAAAAAATACTGCCTTCAATGTCGTTCAGAAAAAATCAATTTAAATGATCCGCCCTTCAATCATCGTCCATTGAACCTCATACTTCTCGTTCAATAGAACCAAATTAGCGAAATATCCCGGCTTGATTGATCCAATTTGGCATAAGCCTAGAATTTCAGCTGGTGAGGCAGCAGCCATTTGCACAGCATCAACAAGCGGAATACCTGTCTGAACGGTATGGTGTAATGCTTCATTCATCGTCACCGTGCTTGAGGCCAACGTTCCGTCTTTCAGGCGAGCGACGCCTTCCGATACCATGACCTCATGACCGCCAAAACGGTATGTCCCATCCCCGAGTCCCATCGCTTGAAGTGCATCGGTGATCAATACCATCCCCGACGGTCCCTTGATACGATGCATAAGCCGGATAATCGCGGGATGCAGGTGCACCCTATCTACGATGGCTTGAAGACTGACATGCTGCTCTTCGAAGGCAGCCACGATCAATCCCGGATCGCGGTGATGAATCGGGCGCATTCCGTTGAAACAATGCGTCACATGACTGGCTCCCGCAGCAAAGGCCGACTTGGCCTCTTCATAGGTAGCGTCGGAATGAGCCAAGGCAATAACGATTCCTTGATCCTTCAGAAAGGAGATAAGCTCCATGCCGCCCGGCAGCTCGGGTGCGAGCGTAACCATTTTAATAAGACCGTCCGCTTCATCCAAGATTTTGCGCATTTCCTCTAGATCCGGATGTCGGAGATACTTCTCATTCTGCATGCCTTTCCGTTTCGGATTCAGGTAGGGTCCCTCCAAATGAATACCAGCGATTTTGGCTCCGGCTTCATGCCCTATTACCTTCTTCACGCTGCGAATCATCGCATACAAATCCTCTAATGTTGATGTTACAGACGTTACTAAGAATGACGTGCATCCCGTTGAAGCGCAAGCGCGTGAAACCGCTTGAATACTCTCCTCCGTTCCATCCATCATGTCAAATCCGTTAGCTCCATGAATATGCACGTCTATCATTCCGGGGATTAACAGGTGTCCTTTTCCATCCAACTGCTCATAATCCGACTTAAAGGGGTCTTCCGGATAATCACTTGCTTCCTTTATCATTTGGATGTACCCATCTTGGATCCAAACTTCAGCCTCGCGTACAATCCGATTCTCCGCAACTAGCTGAACATTGCTAATGATTACGTTTTTCATTCTGGTCCTCCCTTGGAATTCCAACTAGATTATTTTCTTGCACACTCTAAGAGGTTAGACTATGGCAGCCGGGAATTAGTTGGGTCTATCGGTGCTCAGATTGAAGACTACTTACTCTGTGAGCTGATAGCGATAGAGCACAAACGAGAAGGGCGCCGAAAGAACGAAAGGATATTTACCGCTCGCGTCCGCCTGTACCTGCACAATTTCTTCACTTTGGTTCGCCATGACGACATCCTTCTCCTCCATGCGAATGATCTCCTTAAGGCTAAGCGTGGCACTACGCTCTACGCCCCAAAGCTCCATCGCATCCTGCGAGGCCTGATGTTTCTCCCGAATGATAAGCAAATATCCGCTATACGGATCTGTTATACTTTGAAGCCCCGTCCAGGAAGTCCCCGACGGCTCCTCGCCTAGGGGTAGAACATGCCCTCCCAATATGGCGGGATGATGAGGCTTGACGGCTTCAATCACTTTGGCTAACGAAGCCGACTGCAAGGCATCCAACCCTGATGTCTCCATCCAGGCCAAAGCATTGGTAAAGGCGGCAACCATAAAAGCATATGCCTGTCCGCTATGATAAGGAGCTAAGGGATCCTCCATATACTTATCTCTATTCCGCGAGACATTCAAGTACTCCATTTGCAATCTGTCTGCAGAGATGTACGGCATTAGCAACCACAAATTGCGCAGCGTCCAATGCGGATAATAATTGCCCCAATCCGTATAACGATTTTCCAGGAATATCGTTCCATAATGGGTTTGTCCGAAATACCCCAACCGTTGTTGCGCCGTCGCATCAATATTAAGTACCACCTCGCCTCCCGTGGCTTTTACGACCTGACGCATCATATTCAGCAGTCTCGTTTCTCCAAGCTTGGATCGAATGTCTATGCCATCTAATTTAAAGGCCGCGATCCCATACTTGTCATGCAGCTGGAGCAAAGTGGCAACGTCCTTCTCCCAATTGACGTAATGATCGGAAGAGTCCGGTGAAAACCATAATCCGAGCTTAACCCCCCGTTCATCAGCCGCTGCCACAATCGGTGACAATCCATTAGGAAAACGTTCAGGATGGACTTGCCAGAATTCCCCATCGCCACTGTAATAATCGCTCCAAAGCCCGCCTCCAGACACGGCATTCACGGAATTGCAGGTGATCCCTTTTTGCCAGCCGTCATCGATTTGCATCATGGTAAGACCGAGATTAGAAGCTGCCTGCAGTTCTTTCAATAGGAAGCCTTCATGCAATGCGCTGTCTTTGGAACGGTCGCCCCATGTATTGCTCATCAGAAAGCTGTCTCTCTCCGGCCTATACTGTCGAAGATTTCTGTGGTAATCATTCAAGAGCCGTAGGCTGTTATAACCATTGCCATCATAAACCCCGACCATGGTTCCGTAACTCGTTACAGGTTCCCCTGACGCCACATCCTCCTGCGTGATGCCTGAGCCTTGGACGGAAAGGCTTTTACCGTGAAAATAAAAATCCATACACGCCGGCTGTAAATCCCCTAACGGAGTAGGACCTTCCTTCATCATCAGTAATCCGCCGTCGTGAAGCGTCGATTGGAGCCTAAGCAGGTTGCCGCGTAAACCGAGCTGTTCATTCACATACATCAAGCCATTATCTTTGCTAATCAGATTATTATGGGTATCGGTTTGATCACGGAAGCTTACCGTTTCCCACCGACAATGCAAATGCTGAAGGGGCAGCAAGTCGCAATAGTCTCCCCCGGCTCTCCCACGGTCTTGATTATTGTCATCTAATTGAAGCTCATCTCCTGCAGCATCCTCATTCGGCTTGCGATCCGGCTGTATCCAGGCTATGAATGAAGGAGCGGCTTCAATCTCGCGAACGGATGCCCGATAACCGGATCGTACCGTAAATTCGTGACGAATAAAAGAGGCCCCCGGGTATATTTTAATCGTTAGACGGACAACCAAACCTCCGTCGCCATGATCCAAGTTCATGTCCACATCCGCCCGCAAATACGGCTTGGAGATGCCATGATCATCGTCTTCATAAGCATTAACCCGAGCGTCCGTTACTTTTGCAGCAGATGATAGCCATGGGAATTGAAACATCGGTTTTCTGCCGGCAGGAGACAACCATTCGATTTGATTCTTTTTATCATAGATAGACCTGCTTAGCAGTCCTCCATCTTCAAAAGCCCATACGCGTTCAATAGCTGCGTTACCGGCTTTTACTTGCGACCCCTCGATTACGACGTAGCCATCCTTCAACCACTTCGATTTCAACATAGAGAAACACACCCCAATGTGGTAAAATATTTTCCAATAAATCGAGTATATCTCCTTTACAAGGAACGAAAAATAGGAACATTTTGAAAAGGAGTGGTAAAAAATTGTGGATAGATCATTTGGGTTTCGATATACGTCCACCGAAGATAACAACCTATTTAAACTCGTGTCCATCGGTCATGAAATCACACACGATGAGAATTATCAGTGGGATGGAATGAAACGCGAAGGAGCCGGCTTCATTTTTCAATATACGCTTAAAGGTGCTGGTATGCTGCGAATCGGCGAGGAACAAATGGAGGTAGGCAGGCATCAGGCTCTATGGGTCCAAATCCCCAGTGACCACGCCTACTGGTTTAACCCGGCGGCAGCGGAGCAATGGGAATTTATATGGATTCGTTTCGAGGGCATCAAGGGGGAGAACCTGCGTCAAGAGGTGATGGGGCTGGACAGCAGCATCCTCGCTATCCATCCGGAAGCTGCGCCGATTACATTGCTCTGGCAATTATACGAGGATGTAAACCGTAAACAAATAGGTGACCGGTTCGATCTTTCACTGCGCATCTATGAATGGCTGCTGTCTCTTCAGCGATTTCTTCACAGCAGAGAGGCCGTTGCCTTTCAGGACATACCGGCTGCTTACCGTACGGTTGCAGGACATATCGATCATCATTACGGTTCGGACCTTTCCTTAGATCAATTGGCTGAGGTTGCCGGACTCAACAAATACTATTTATGCAAAATGTTTCCCCTGTATTATCATGTCAGTACCATGGATTATCTGCGTAATCGACGAATAGAAAAAGCCGCCGAGCTGCTGCAAAATCCCCATCTTACGATTAAGGAAATCGCGTCTCGTTGCGGCTTTCACGATGCCGGCTATTTCGGCAAGGTGTTTCACAAAATGATGGGCATGTCTCCCCGCACGTACAGGGAAACAGCGAGTAAGCATGAAGATTATATAAGGCTGCTTGAATAGCTATAAGCCGTCTTATCAACATCAAAGGGCTGTACCTCTTGTAGGCACATACAGCCCCGACATATCGGCACCCTCCAACTCAAGCAATTTCACCTTTTTATGAACACCCCCGGCGTACCCCGTCAAGCTGCCGTTTGAACCTACAACCCGATGGCAGGGAATGAGGATTGAAATTGGGTTATGCCCAACAGCTCCTCCAACCGCTTGGCTTGACATGCTTTCCTTGTTCATCCTTTCCGCCATTTTTTTTGCAATGTCGCCGTAGGTGATCACCTCGCCGTATGGGATTTCACATAGAATGCTCCATACCTCTTGACGGAACCCGCTGCCAATGGGACGGAGCGGCAATGCTGAAATGTCGGGCTTCTCGCCCGCAAAGTATTGGTTCAGCCATTTTTTTACGGTATCGAATATCGGCAGGTCACCACACACGATCGCCCCTTCAGGTATAGTTGCCCCGTGATACTTTTGCCCCTCAATCCATGTCCCAACAAGGCCGCTTCCATCCGATGCGAGTGTAATGATTCCTAGTGGTGACGGGTAGGTTGTCTGATAATACATCTTCCTGCCTCCTTATTGCGCGTTCCAAAGGTTGATAGTGGCATAACTGCGCCACGGCCGCCATGCTTCCGCCATTTTCAGTAATTCCTCTGAGGTGTAGGGACCCGCATCTGTCTCAAGGAATGCGTCCGGCCATTCCATTGCACGCATAGCGATGTACTGCGCTGTCCAGCTTCCGATTCCGCGAATCGCCATCAGCTTCGTCATCTCTTCCTCCGGCTGGGCTGGGAGGTCAAAATCAATTTCCCCCTGTACGAATGCTCGTGCCAGTTCATAAATCGTGTTTGACCGTACAGCGGTAACACCTAATACGCCGAAGCGATCTTCAATCGCTCCTTCTAAAGACAATAGATCTTCGGGTAAAGGAAAAATGTGGGTCAATTCCTCAATCGAGGTTTGGATCGGCATGCCGTAAGTTTGGACAATTCTGGATGCCAATGTGCTTGCCGCTTTCACGGTAATTTGCTGTCCCAGCACCGCCTGCACTGCCATTTCAAACGCATTGAAGCACCCCGGCACGCGGGCTCCCAGAACACAAAGACCGGGTTGTATATCGTTCATTACCCGAAGTGTTTCGTGCACCGCACCCGGGTCGCAATACAAGTCAAACAGATGTCGGATCCGTGCAAGTACTTGCGGCAGTACAGGCAGTAAAGTATCGCTTACGGTTACGCTCAATGCATGCCTTTTAGGATCATGCCCCACCCGCACCCAACCATAGATAGGCTTTCCATCAGCGTTTACCATATGAACGGTACGCATGTATTCGCCGTTTTTTACTGCTTCAATTCCAGCTATTGTGCGTCCGGCCAGAAGATGCAGCATTTCGTCCCAAAGATAAGGCGGACGGTAGCTTAATGATAAAGTTATGTTGTCTTTATGCTTTTTTTCTTCTGCATTCCGTTTTCGTAAGGCCGTGGGCGAAAGCTTATACTGTTTTTTAAAAAGGCCGTTGAAACGGCGCAAGCTGCCAAAGCCCGCCGCCATCGCAACTTCCAGTACCGACAAATCTGTGTCTGTGAGCAGGTTTTTGGCAAGGAGCAATCTGCAGGTTTGCAAATACTGAATCGGCGACACGTGATACTCTGCTGCAAAAACGCGCCGCAAATGTCGGTCCGTACAACCAAGTCGCCCGGCTAATTCCGCTAAACTTTGCCCGCTGCCGCTGCTTTCTTCCAACATTCTTGCTGCCCGATAAACTAAATTAGCGGTAGCGTCGGTGATTGAAGTGCCGGGAGCAAGCTCCGGCCTGCATAATAGGCATGGGCGGTATCCCGCCTGCTCCGCTGCCGCTGCAGTTCCATAAAACGTGCAGTTTTCCGGCTTCGGTTGCTTGGCCTTGCATACAGGGCGGCAATAAATTCCCGTTGACGATACGCCTACAAAAAAACGTCCGTCGAAACGTGCGTCTTTTGCCTTGAACGCTGCATACAGAGCATCTTTGTTATCCGTCATCTAATCACCCCTTTCCTGACCTGGTTTTATTATACCATGCTGCGCGAAAAGGTCTGGCCATTTTCGGACATGGTTTTTGAAAGCGACACTTAGAGTCCTAGGAATAAAATGGATAATATAGGGGATTATAACACGAATAATATCCAATTGAGGACGATTCCCCGATGACACAGCCCTTGTCCGATTCAATTACAGAAAACTTGAGCTATATTCTCGAGTCAACAGGAAATAGCGATGATATTGTCTCCAGAACATTTCGTGCAGGCCCTGACGGACAAATCCAGGTATGCCTTCTTTATACGGATGGCTTAACGGATAAGAATTCGGTTCAAGAATTCGTCATTACGCCTCTAATGAATCATATTGGCCCACGGGAAGTGGACCTGCTTTGCTATTCGGATGACACTTTATTCTCTGGACTCAAGGAACAGGTCCTCACGGTGGGAGCGATTAAGGATGTTCAGGATCATGAAGCGTTAATCCATTTTCTCCTGTCCGGCCAGGTCATCTTGCTTATTGAAGGCATATCCCAGGCCTTATCGATCAACATGAGCCAGTGGGAGGATCGAGGCGTCAGTGAGTCAAGCGCACAATCCGTCGTACGCGGGCCGAAAGAAGCCTTCACGGAGAATCTGCGGACCAATACCTCTTTACTTCGCCGAAAGATCAAAGACCGGAACCTCTGGCTGGAAAGCATATCGCTCGGTCAATATACCAAAACAAACGTTGCGATCATGTATATTCATGGTTTAGCTAATGACAAAATTGTGGAAGAGGTTCGCTCCCGTCTCGGAAGGATTCAGATAGACGGCATTCTTGAGAGCAGTTATATCGAGGAAATGATCGAAGATAAGAAGTGGACGCCATTTCCGACTGTATTCAATTCGGAGCGGCCGGATGTGATCGCTGCAGGACTTCTGGAAGGACGCGTCGCGATCTTGGTGGACGGCACTCCTTTCGTTCTTCTGGTCCCCGCATTATTCGTCCAATTCTATCAAGCAGCGGAGGATCATTATCAGCGGGCAGATATCAGCACCTTAATCCGTTTCATTCGAATCTTCGCTCTTTTTATTGCTCTTAGTGCTCCTTCACTCTATATCGCCATCACAACATTTCATCAGGAAATGCTGCCAACCAGGCTGCTTATGAGCTTGGCAGCACAGCGGGAGGGGGTCCCATTCCCCGCTTTTATTGAAGCCTTAATGATGGAAATAACATTTGAGATATTGCGGGAAGCCGGTATCCGCATGCCCAAAACCGTTGGACAAGCGATCTCCATCGTAGGTTCCCTGGTTATCGGGCAAGCGGCAGTGGAAGCAGGAATTGTTTCAGCAGCTATGGTCATCGTTGTTGCAATTACGGCAATTTCCAGCTTCGTCCTTCCTTCTTATAACATATCCATTACGATACGTATGCTGCGGTTTATCCTGATGGGTTTAGCCGCATCCTTCGGCCTGTACGGCGTTACGATCGGTACCTTAACCTTGCTTTTGCATATGTGCAGCTTGCGTTCCTTTGGTGTTCCCTATATGAGTCCATTTGCTCCGTTCATTCCAAGTGATCAGGATGACGCTCTCTTCAGGCTGCCTCGTTGGATGCAGCGCAAGCGACCGCGTTTAATCAACCAAACAAATACGATCCGGGAAGAACCGGCTCCTCATCCGAAATCCAGAGGTTCCGTCTGACGTTAAGGAGGAAATCGTATGCTCAAACGTAAGCTGTTATTTATTTCGCTGACTGCATGCTTCGCGGTGATGCTCTCAGGCTGCTGGAATCGCAGAGAAATGAATGAACTTGCTATCAATATGGGGCTGGGGATCGATAAACTCGGTGACGGTTACCGTATTACCGCTCAAGTTGTCGTGCCCCGAGAAGTTGCCTCCAAACAGGGAAGCGGCGGCCAGGCTCCCGTGACCGTATATCAGTCCTCAGGCAAAACCACTTATGAAGCTTTAAGAAGAATTACCGAAGAAAGTCCCCGGAGGCTCTACTTATCCCATCTCCGTGTTCTCATTCTGGGAGAAAACTTGGCGAAAGAAGGTTTTGCTCCGGTTCTGGACTTTCTATCTAGGAATCATGAGATGAGGACGGATTTTTTCATCGTTGTCGCCATGGGTTCGCCGGCTGAAGACATCTTGAAGGTGCTGACACCTATCGAAGAAGTCCCGTCCAATAAGTTGTTCACTTCGTTAACTGAATCCGGAAAAGTATGGGCCCCTACAACGACTATTACACTTGATAAAGTCCTTAACGATCTGGTCCGAGAGGGGAGAAATCCCGTGCTTACCACAGTCAGAATGGTCGGAACCATGACGAAAACCGTTAAAAACATCGCTATTACAGAACCTAATGCAAGAATCAGGTATGCCGGTTTGGCTGTTTTCAAGAAGGATAAATTGATCGGATGGTTAGATGAAACAGACAGCAAGGGATATTCCTACATAACCGATAAGGTGGACTCGACCGTTGGTCCGATTACCTGTCCCGAAGGAGGTGTAATGAATTTGGAGACCATTCGATCCAAAACCAAAATGACAGGCAGGGTTGTGGAAGGTCATCCGGAAATTACAATCGAGATCCACAGTGAAGGAAATATCGGTGAGGTACAATGTGCAGCTGATCTTAAGAAGCCAGAAACAATTGATCAATTAGAGAAAATAGCCAATGAACGAATACAGAAAATCGTGAAACATACCCTTGCCGTGGCTCAGACAACCTACAAATCCGATATTTTCGGGTTCGGGGATACAATAAGACGATCAAACCCTAAAGATTGGGATCTGGTCAAGAAAAATTGGGAAGATGAATTCCCGAAAACGGCTGTACAGGTGAAATCGGACTTCCAAATTCGCAGAGTGGGAACCGTGACGAACTCCATCTTTCAGCAAATGAAGGAGTGAGCCAATTTGTGGATCATAGTAGCTGGGATATGCACCGCATCGTTAGCCTGCCTGGTTGTTGAAGCACCGGCATTGAGAAGAACGCAGCAGAAGAAAGACCTTATTGTCTTCTATCTGATGCTGCTTGCCGGCACCGCTTTAAGCATCATTGAGTTTGCAACGAATTTCAAGCTGCCGAACCCTTCTCGATTGATTATCATCGTTTACAAACCTGTTTATGAAGTGGTTAAAACCTTGCTCGAACAATAACAAAGGAGAAAGGAGCGGAACGTTTGGATAAGGTGAAAATCAATGGTGCGGAACTCGTTGCGCTGATGCTGTTATTCGAAATGGGCAGTGCCGTTGTCGTGGGATTGGGCATGCAAGCCAAACAAGACGCATGGCTGGCTATTCTCATCGGGATGTTGGCAGGCCTAATCCTGTTTCTCATATACGAGCACTTATTCCGGGTTCATGCTCATCACTCTCTGGTCGGTTATTTACAGATCCTTTTAGGCAAAAAAATAGGAACAGCGGTCGCTTGCTTGTATTTGGGTTATTTTCTCTACATTGCTTCACGAGTATTGAGGGATTTCGGTGATTTGCTGCTAAGCTCCATTCTACCTCTGACGCCAATGCCTATCGCCCTTTTGACGATGGTCATCCCTGTCGTGTACGCTTGCTTACTCGGGATCGAAACAATCGGGAGGGTTGGAGAACTGCTCCTTACATTTATTTCCATGTTGGGCTTGCTGGCGGCTGTTCTTCTTGCCGCATCGGACGTCATTCATTGGGAGAATCTGAAGCCCTCTTTGGAGAACGGCTGGAAACCAGTGCTTGCAACGGCGTTCCCACTTACCTTGACTTTTCCTTTCGGGGAAACCATCGTCTTTTCGATGCTCCTTCCTCACTTGAACAATACTTTATTGGCTCGAAAGATCGGACTTGTTTCCATTGTGATAAGCGGTCTGATTCTGAGCTTCATCATTGCAGTCAATATCAGTGTTTTATCGGTATTCGGTGCGGAGA
Source organism: Paenibacillus sp. MAHUQ-63 (assembly GCF_028765165.1). Lineage (GTDB taxonomy): Bacteria > Bacillota > Bacilli > Paenibacillales > NBRC-103111 > Paenibacillus_E. The sequence goes on from NZ_JARADB010000003.1 coordinate 1,048,331, forward strand.
ACTCTACGTTTCCCTTGCTGAAAACATTAGGCAAGATTAGATTAGGAGGATTTATCGAAAGACTGGAAGTGATAGCAATCATCACGTTGATCATAGGGGTATTTTTTAAAATTACAACCTTCCTGTATGCCTGTTTCGCAGGGTTGATTGAGCTATTCCAACTCGAAAGAAGAAAAGAGCTCGCATGGTCCCTGGGGCTGCAAATGTTTATTTGCTCCATCACAATGGCGGACAACTTCGTCGAGCATATCGAAATAGGATTAAAAACCGTTCCGACCTATCTCCATCTCCCTTTCCAGGTCGGTCTCCCCTTATTCCTCCTCGCACTCACGTGGATTCGCAATAAATATAGAACGATTGGCAGGTGATGATGATGCAGGACCAAGTAAAAATCAATAATCGGCAGCTGGCCGTTCTCGTAACGCTCTATACGATTGGCGATTCCATTCTGGTTCTGCCGTCGATCCCAGCTATGATCGCCAAAGAAGATGCGTGGATTTCCGGTTTGGCGGGCTTACTGATTGGCCTGCTCTTCGCAATGATGTTTGCCTGGTTAGGCAAGCAGAATCCTGGATTAAACGTGTATCAATACAGTTCTAAGCTGCTTGGCAAATGGGGTGGGATGTGCATCGCTCTGCTGCTTACCTACTATTTCTTTATAATGGTTTCTGCTCAGATAAGGGAGATGGGCGATTTTATGACGGTACAAATCATGCCCGAAACCCCCATTCACTCGATAATCCTTTTATTTCTTGGAGTCGTTATCTTAGGAGCTCGTCTTGGGATCGAGACTATCGCTCGTTTGGGGGAACTTCTTTTTCCCTATTTCCTTCTTATGTATTGTGTTCTGGCTCTCTGTTTAATGCCGGCCATCGACTGGGAAAATCTCTACCCTGTCTTGCATACGAAATGGAAAACGATCGTCTACGGCTCGATTACGACCACTACGTTTCCATTCGTTGAACTCGTCAGTTTCCTAGTTATCCTGCCTTCTGTTAATAATGTCAAGCGGATTCAGAAAAGTATGTTGGTGGGGACGCTTATCGGAGGGATTACACTAGAAATTATGATCGTGCTGACGATTGCCGTGCTCGGAGCCCCCGTTACGGCTAACCAGATTTACCCTGCATATTCGCTGGCGAAAAAAATCAGCATCGGCAATTTTTTGGAACGGATCGAGGCCATGCTTGCGATTATGTGGATTGTTACAACCTATTTCAAGACGGTTCTTAATTATTATGCCCTGATGTATGGGATTGCCAATTTGACAAAACTGAGCGACCCGAAAGTGGCAAGCCTGCCGATCGGCATGATCCTAGTCGTCTCATCCCTTGTCTCTTTCCCAGATATTACCTACTTCAGCGACTTGGTGACCAATTACTGGCCATACCTCGATTTCACCATTTGTTTGGCGCTTCCATTGTTATTGATCGGTTTCCATTACAAAGTAAAAAAGTCCTGATTAGATCGTTCTCAACAGGCCTATAGAGGGACTCCATCCACCCTTGTATATCGAAAAAAATCAAAGTCAGCATGCCCGCCAACATATCTGGAAGCGTAATTAAACAACCCCATCCGGTATCCCATAAAATGGTCCAGCGTATACTTCATTTTAAGCGGGCTTCCGATTTGTTTCCATGCTTCACCGTTTGCTGAATAGTAAAAGCTGGCCGTATCCATGCTATTTTCAAAAGCGAAGTGAATTTTCAAATAAATAAGGTTATCATCATAGGGAAGCCGCTCGACCGTTTCTTCTAGGCCGTCGCCTTGGTTGATACACATCTCAACATAGCGGCTGCCGTTCGCATCTACTTGAATGCCGACGGTTCCAAAGTGGTTTTGGAGCGCAACCATCCCCGCGTGGTCTCCCGGCCTCATGTGGGTTACATCCATCACCGTCATTCCGATACACCCGGGTCCTTCCGTCCGCTGCGTCAATGTATTGCGGGCTAATAAGACACTGCGGGTTATATTCCCCGCCACTAAACGCAACCAGCCTCGCCGCGCGGTCACCGACCATAGCAGGTTATCCGGATTATGATTCCACTGCCAATTTAGCGCCAATTGATTGGACGCATAGTCGAACTCATCGCTTATGACCATAGTAGATGGGACTGAACTTGGCAATTGCGCTTCAAATGTCATTGGCGCCTTTCCATTCATCCCAATGACAGGCCAATCGTCCACCCAAGAAACCGGCATTACAACAGGAACTCTTCCTACCGCATCATGATCTTGGAATAATACGGCATACCACTCATGAGCCGGCGTGTCGACAATCCCTCCTTGTGCAATACCATGATTGCGATAGCCCATGTCGTCATCGAGAATGACTTTATGTTCATAAGGACCCAGAAGCTCTCGTGACCGATAACAAAGCTGTCTGCGTCGCCGTTTGCCGGTATTAGGCCACTCAATGAAGAACAAGTAATAATAACCGTTCAGCTTATACGCATGGCATCCCTCGCACCGCAGCCCGATCCCCTCTCGCTCCGTCTCGAAGAGCCGTTGATGGATGCCGTCAGCTTTTACCGTCCTCACATCCGACATTAACTCTGTAATACGAATACTCCCGTTGCCGTGAATGACATAAACGCGGCCTTCATCAAATAGCAGACTCGGATCATGATGGACCCCTGCGATTACAGAGCGTTCCCACTCCCCGTTCTCGATATCTGCCGTCCTGTAAATGTAAAACCGGTTCATATCATTACTCGAGAAGCACACATAGAACATGCCACTATGATGACGTAAACTTACAGCCCACGCCCCTTTGCCATAAATGCCTTTCCCGTCCAGCAAATTGTGCGCATCGTTATCCTCTAAAGTATCATAAACGTAATTGACGATTCTCCAATCCATCAAATTCTCGGACTTCATAATCGGGCATCCGGGCATCGCATGCATGCTTGTGCTCACCATATAGTAAGCGGTTCCCACTCTAATCACACATGGGTCCGGAACATCCGCCCAGATGACCGGATTCGTTATCGTCACATTCCCCATCGCCGCATTCTCTCCTTATGAGCCCAAAGCAGCCCAAGTGATTGCTCTTATTTCCTGGCAGTCTCCCGATATTCCACAGGTGTCACGCCGGTAGATTTCTTGAAAAAACGAGTAAACGAGTGCGGGGTTTCATATCCGACCTGCGCACCTACCTCCGCAATCTTCAGCTCGTCCCTCTTGAGCAGCATTTTGGCTTTCTCTATTCTAATTTCATCAATATACTCGGATAAATTGACTCCACTTTCCTGTTTAAAAAGCCGCGATAAATAGGATGGATTGAAGTGAATCACGCTGGCCAAACGGACGAGAGACAAGTCCTCGCCAAGGTGCTCCTCAATATACGAGCGTACCTTCTCTATCACCTCAGCTGCTCTGTTACGTTCTACACTCAGTCGGAGATCGAACAAGGACACCGCGGTCTGTTTTAAAAAGTCGAAACTATCTTGCCAGGACGAATGTCTATCTCTTTGCATGAGCCCGGTTGTGCCAACTCGATCATGCAGCTCCCAACGATTAACGTAGGACAAGAAGAAGAGAGCAATCGTATAATACAACTCCAAGGCAAACGGTCCCCCGTTTCCGCGTTCGTCAAAGGCCGTTTCCGTAAGTTCCTTGAACAATTGGAGAAATCCCTCTCTATTTCCATTTTCAAGATAAATCGCCAATGAATCCGCCTTATCTCTCAGCGTCCTAGAATTGGCCGATGTTTCAATCGTGTCCAAGTTGACCGTTTGTATCATCTGGGAGCCGTCCCCCGCTCGCCAATGCTGCTCACCTCTCATTCGATCGTATATCTCGGAAAGCCGCTTCCAATCACATGGATCTGAGCTGAGCGTAATGGCAAACGTGATTCCCAGAGATTCATGACAAGCACGCTGTAAAAGCTCGAACTGTCCTTCCAGAAAGGATACCGTCCGCGTATACGCCTCAATCGCTCCACCGGCATGCTTCGGTTGAACGAGCCAGACGAGGCTGCCGTAATGATCGATGATGCCAAGACTATCGGTGCGTTCAGCCAGAAATTTCTCTGCAAGGAACTTGACTGCCAGCGCCGCTTCCTGATTTTCGGCAAAGGAGTTGTGCATGTTCGTACGCTGCAAGTCACCAACCGCTACGAGGACGGGCATAACGGGGTCAAGAGCAATACCTAATTTACGGAAGTCAGTTTCCAAAGCCTCCGCTTCTCGCGTCCCCTGAAGCAAATAACGGAAATAGTTCCCTTGAGCAAGCGTCTCGAGTGTGCTAAGTTTCTCACTCGATCGCTTGATGAGATCATGAAACTTTAAACTATTCTCCAATTCATATATGGCATCGGTTACCGCTTGGATAATCACATCGTATTCTTCACTTTTCAGGAGATAGCTGACTCCGGGAGTTTGAATCGCCTGGTAGACATAATCAAAGTCATTATAGCCGGTCAAAAAGATGATTTTGCAATGCTGCCAGCTGCTTCGTATGTTTCTCATTAGCTCTAGACCGTCCATGCCGGGCATGCGGATATCGGATAACACAATGTCCACTCTCGTCGTATTCATCCAATCCAGCGCTTCTTCACCGGAATAGGCTTTATACAAATCAAGATTCAGATTCAGTTGGCTAAAGACATCGAACAGCCCGTCTGTAATAACTTCCTCATCATCAACGATCAACATTCTAATCATGAACGTCACCCCCCTTTAAGGGAATGCAGATGGTTGCTTGCAATCCCCCGAGATCGCTTCGGCTTATTCGCAGACCGTATTTCTCACCGTATGTGATCTTCACCCGGCGATGAATATTCACCAAACCTGTCGTCTCCGTTTGTTCATTATCGTTATCCAAGGTATCCGATATATGCTGCAAAGCTTCGTCCGTCAAACTTTCACCGTTATCTTCCACCACTATGCGGATTTCAGACTCTGCCACTTCGAATCGTATGACAACACATCCGCTGCGTTTCATTCTTTCCAAGCTGTGTTCAAACGCATTTTCAATGATGGGCTGCACAATTAAACGCGGCACTGACTTCTGTTCGATTTCCGGCGGGAGAGCGTCGAATTGCACACGGATACGCCGCGAGAAGCGTAATTCCTGAATCTCCGTGTACATCCTCGCATGGTGAATTTCTTGTCTCAACAATACTTCGTCAGAAGCATTCCGCGTCACGAACTGGAAATACTCGCCTAATTGCGTTGCGAACTGTCCGATTCGTTCAACGTCTCCAATCTTTGCCATCGTCCTCAGAATAAAGAAGCTGTTATATAGAAAATGTGGATTAATTTGCGACTGGAGCTGCTTCAGCTCCGCCCGTTGCGTCATAATTTTCTGCTTGTAGACTTGATCGATCAAAGAACGAAGATTGGTGACCATCTGGTTAAACCTGCCATACAAGTACCCAAGCTCATCCTTAGACTCATGGTGAATGTTAACGTCAAGATCCCCATTCTCCATACGCCGAAAGCTTTTTACAAGTGTTAACAATGGTTTGTGAATAAATTTATACGTGGAGAACGCATAAATCGCAATGATGACAAAAGCAACGAGAATAAATAACCAGGCCCATATATAAAATTTGTCCAACGGCTTCTTAATCATCTGTTCGGGAATAAGCCGGTAGATAGACATATTCAAATAACCAGAGCTTGCAATTGCGGTATAATAGCGGTTCCCCGAAATGGTGAACGTTTCCGTGCTTTGATGGGGGGCTTCTCTCATTTGCTCAATGGTTGCCGTGACATCCGGCTCTAAGTGCTTTAATGATCCGCTCGAGAGTATGACACCGGATTTGTTCGTTGTCAGCAGAGTTCCGCTGCCGGGATATGTATTGAATTGGCTTAGCGCCTCCTGTAATCTCTCTTGATCCAGTTCGATTTCAATAATAAACAGCGGTTGGTTCCCCATGGTCACACTTGGCTTTGCCGCACTTAGAAATAATCCGCCCTTCCATTCAACAATCTGGTTATTCCTGCTGCTTAATTCCGAACGTAAGCCATTATACCGTTCAGTATTAAATTCACTTGGGCCATTTGCGGAAGAAATCGTTTTGGATAACGGATAAATATGAGCACTTACATTTTTAATATATGGACTGCTATTTTGAATCGCGTAGAGCCGTTTTCGAAGCGAGTTTATTTTCTCCGTACGTTTAAAAACATCCATCGTATCCCAAGTCAACGTCAGTTCGTTGAGATCCTCATCCTCAATTACGCTATACTGCAGCAGCTTCATCCGTTCAACCTCTTTTTCAAGATCGGTTATATAGAAGGTTAGCTGGGATACCGCCGTTTTGGAGATGTCTTCGCTTGCCGTTTGCACAATCCAGTGATAAAGATAGACACCAAAGATCAGGATCGGCAGCATAATAAGCAAAAAAGTACTGAGAAGCCGAAGGAAAATCGTATTTCGTATAGAGAACGGTTGACGGTTGATCAAGGCACGAGCCCCCAACTTTTTTCTTCCATTATAGCCTGAACCCTATAAGCTTCGTAAACATTTTCGTTAGGAACAAGCCCCCCTTCAACCTTTGACACTGCCAAGTACAATCCCCTTAACAAAATACTTTTGCAGGAATGGGTACGCCAAAATAATAGGAAGGGATCCTAGGAATATCTGCGATGCTTTCAGCGTCCGATCGGAAATGAGCGCCAAATTCATCGCCTCGTCGCGAGACAGGTTCGTTAAATTTTGTTGAATCACAATCGTCTGAATATAGCTTTGCAGCGGGTAATGACTAGGGTCCCCCATAAGGAGAAGTCCGTCAAACCAACTGTTCCAATGCTCCACCATTGAGAATAAAGCTAGCGTCGCAAGAGCGGGTTTGGATATCGGCACGTAGATTTTCCACAGCGTTGTCCAGTAGCTGGCACCGTCCATGACAGCCGCCTCCTCGAGCTCCTTCGGCACCTCGCGAAAAAAGTTCAGCAATAAGACAATACTGAAAACAGGAACGGCCCCCGGCAGGACTAGCGCCCAAATCGTATCGAGAAGATGGTACTCTTTAAGTGTAGAGTACCAAGGAATCAAGCCCCCATGGAAAAGCATCGTTAAAAAGAAAACCCAAGCGTAAACCATACGCAGGCGAAACGCCTTCGTTTCTTTGGATAACGGAAAGGCAACCAGAATGGTTAAAATCAAATTCAGTGGTGTACCGATTGCAATACGCTCCAAAGACACCAGCATGGATTGCCAGAACGCTTCCCGGCTGGCTGTATACGTATAGGAGGCCAATGTAAAATCAACCGGCCACAATTTCACATAACCTGCTGCTGCAGCAGTACTTGAACTAAACGAAACGGCGACAATATGGACTAACGGCAGTACACATATTAACGATACCAGTATGAGAAAGGTCGTATTCAGAACGGAAAACCATTCGAGCCGCTTACGACTCGCAGATACCCGCATATATGCGTCGGACGCAGATCTTGTTGATGGCTGTATCATCGTTTTCCCTCCTCTTAGAAAATTCGATATTTCGCAAATCGATAAGCGACAAAATAAGAGCCCGATATCAGGATAAGCGATACCAATGATTTAAATAATCCAACAGCAGTTGCAACACCGTATTGAGCATCTAATAGACCGATCCGATACACAAAAGTATCCAGAATATCGCCGCTTTGGTACACTTGCGGACTATACAAGTTAAACACTTGATCGAATCCCGCATTCAGCAGCTGCCCAAGGCTTAGAACAGATAACAGAACGATGACCATGCGCATGCCGGGAAGGGTAATATGCCAAATCTTATGCCAACGGTTAGCACCATCAATCGTAGCAGATTCGTATAAGCCAGGATCTATGCCGGTTATAGCCGCTAAATAAACGATGGTTCCATAGCCAAAGTTTTTCCAGATATCGGATGACACCAGCGTAAATGGAAACCAATGATTGTCCCCAAGGAAAAATATTCTCTTAAGTCCGAGTGCATCCAGCAGTTGGTTAACAATACCGCTGGAGGGAGATAAAATATCGATGAGTATACCGCCAAGAACGACCCACGAGAGGAAATAAGGTAAATAAATTGTCGTTTGTACACTTCTTTTGATGACTTCATTCTTCAATTCGTTGAGAAGAATGGCAAAGATAATCGGTACGATTAAGCCTAGAATAAGCTTAAGACTCGAAATAAAAAGGGTATTCCACAAAACCTGATTAAAGCTAGGCAGGTTCATGACATAGTTGAAATTATCCAAACCGATCCACCGCTGATTACCGAAAAGACCTTTGGCAGGAATGAACTTCTGAAAAGCAATAATAATTCCTGCCATGGGGACATAGGAGAATAGAATAATCAGTACCAGTCCCGGTAATATCATTAGATGCAACGGAAGCTCTCTCCATATTTTCCTGGTTCCCATAACCATCCTCCATCCGTTGAAGCAAAATAAGCAGAGGAAGGAAGATCACTCCTCCTCTGCCCAATGCTACTTCTTCGTTTTCACATACCAGTCATTTACTTCTTTCGTAATCTGATCTCCGCCTAATTTGGCCCAATCTTTCACAAATTTGTCAAATTCATCGACAGATCCGCCCATAATGATTTTGGTGTACGTTTCATTCATTAACTTTTCCAAAGTTGACTTACGTTCAACCATTGTAGGTGTAGGTGCTCCGACAAATTTATCCATCAGGAACTGATTGTTTTTATCGTACTGATCAACGATCCCCTCGGAGCCTTCCGGACCGTAAATCCGCTCCCAACCCCATAATGCGAATCCTTCCTTCGTTGCTGACTTATAGGCATCCAGTTTACTTTGAATGGTTTTGGCTTCCCCTTTCAAAGAGGAGAAATCTCCAGCTTTACGGGCTGCATCGATCGCTCTAAATGCTTCTACGTTCTTTTTAACCGGAGCTGGTGTGACCGGAGACAGCTGCCACACGCTTTCCGCTTCCGGAGGTGCGTAATATTTGTCAAACTCCGCCGTTGCGCCGAAGTTTTTCTCCAGATGAAGATTAAACAATTTGATGACTGCTTCAGGATGCTTGAACCCCTTTTTAACCGCGAAGAATTTGGTCGTACTGAATTTCAGAGGAACCTTCGGCGTATCGCCGGATTCTGAAACAATCGGAAATGCGCGCCATTGTGAATTAGGCTCATTGTTCTTGTTTAATTGCAATGGCCAGATGGAATTCCACTGTTCGCCGTATTCCATCCCAATCTTTCCGGAGGCGATTTGCTCGGATACTTTGCCTCCATCCTTGGTACCGAACTCTTGGTCCAATTCACCGTTTTTGAACATGATCTGAAGCGATTGAAGCGCTTTCTTGACTTCTGGCTGAATGCCTCCATAAACCAGCTTACCGGATGCATCCGTCAACCACATATTCGGATACGCCTTGTAGCCGGCCATGAATCCTTCCAATCCCATGGCTCCGCCCCATAAGGTTTTGGTTAAACCGAGCCCAAATGTATCTTTTTTTCCATTGCCATCCGGATCGTTTTCTGCAAATGCTTTGGATATCGCCTGCACATCAGCCATTGTTTTCGGAGGCTGTAAGCCTACTTTCTGCAGCCAATCCGTACGAATCCAAATAAACATCGCGCGTTCGAGTGAAGAATCGACCTGTGGGATCGCCATCAATTTGCCGTCAATGGTAACTGCATCGAATGGACTGCTGCCCTCCTGCGATAAAATTTGTTTGGTTAACGGAGAAGCGTACTTCTCGTACAAGGCCGTCATATCTTCAATTTGTTCAGAGTCAGCTAATTGCTTCAATTGCGTTGCATTGACAGGAATAACGTCAGGCAAATCACCGGAAGCTAACGTTACATTTAACTTTTGTACATATTGCTCCGAGGTATCGTTCCCCTTGACGACCCAACTGTTTTTAATATTGATGCCCAACTGATCCTTATATAAACGACTCCAGCGGTTATCCTCGAACGTTTCACCTTTAAGCACACCTAGTACATTATTTTCTACAACATCACTGAGATTACGCACGAAAGATACATCGATTGGCGGATCATACTTGCCAAGTGGGTCCGCATTTGTAGCTTTCACATCGCTTGTCCCCGCCGTGCTTACCGCATCTTTTGCAGCCTCTTTCTGTCCGGCCGCCGGTTCATCCTGGTTACTGCATGCAGCTAAGAAAGTAGAAATGACTAAGAACGAAATGGATAACGCTTTCACTTTATGCTTTCTTTGTTTCATGAACATCCCCCAGTTCCTGGTTTTATAATCCCTCACAGCGATGCTGCTGTGTTATGTACTCATTATAAAATCCATAAAAGAAGCCAGCAATGTGCAACTCTTTACTTTACTTACCTGTTGTTGTCATTTTGTAAGCGCAAACATAGCGTAATTTCTCTCCGAAAATACACCAACCCGCTTCGCCTGTTACGAAAATCGTTGAAAAGGAATGAAATCCTTCATAGAACAAAAAAAAGTGCCGCCGTCAGGCATGCTCTTCCAGTCTTGTTACACAATCAAAACTAAGTGTTGAAACCGTTACATAGTCCCTTCGCATATGCCAAGCCTAAATCATGCTCGATCGAAGGCACATACTCCAGACCGACGTAGTCCGTATATCCTGCAGAGCGCAGCTCTGCAAACACGTCTTCATACGCTATATCACCGATTTGCAGTTCATGGCGACCAGGGTATCCGGCAGCATGAATATGTCCGATATCCGGGAGCCGCTCCAGCATCGTCGGAATGTGATAGAAAGTGACCGGGATGATCGATTCGTGTATTCAGCGGCTTCAGCACCAGGGTAATGCCTGCATCTTCCACGATAGGTGCGGCCAGCGCAAGCCAGCTACAATATGTTCAAGCTGGCTCTCACGCTCCACACCCGGCTGCTCAGCACCTGCTGTCGTGATTAGCGTGGAACATCCCAAGCGCTTTGAGATCTGGGCCGCATCCTTGATCCCTTCCACATAGGCTCGGTGAGCCTCCTTGGATACAAGCGTACCGCCATTCGTGCAGAATGCTGAGAGTGTGAGCGAGCGGCTTTTCATTTCAGCTTCAAGCCTGCCGATGTCCTTCGTTTTCCAATTCCAGAACTCAAAGGCCCCGATCCCATTGGCTTGAACTACCTGCAATGCATCCCCTAGATCCCATCCTTTGAATAGCGAATCCATACATACCGAAAGCTTCATACGTTCTCCTTTCTGAACAGATGGCCTCTAAACAACCTCAATGACCGACTGAGCCGAATACATTCCCTCAGAGGATGCCGACAACACTACACGTCCTGTTTCCCCCGTCAATCGGATGACCGTGCTGACACAGCCTCGGTACATATGCATCCAATTCGTGTCGTAAGACTCACTTGAACAAAGATCTCCATTATCTACCGCGATAATTTCCGCCGGCCCGGCAACATGGAAAATGACCTTTGAGCTATCGCGAAATACAGGTGTGCCCTCCGAGTCTATGGCTCGAACCGTGAATAGTTTCTGATAACCTGCTCTATAGGCTTAATTCATTAAGACAGAATGAAAATAATATTTCAATTTGATTACATCTTTAAACTAACGTTCTGTTAGCTTACAAATTCCTCTCAAACAATAACCCGAGATGTTCAGCTAAGACATGATGCGGGATCGGCTTATTATTAGTAAACCACCACTCCACAACCCCGACGAATGCGGATGCTACAAACCTCACAATTAACTCATCTTTTAATCCCTGGTTTTTCCCTTCGGCGACGTCTACCTCTTGCTTAAATTGTTCGATAAGAAAGTCAAGGAACCTTGTGCGAAAGAAAGGAGCTCCTTTACTCGCTAGCATGAACGAAAAGAAAGAATAATTCCGTTCGAAATATTCGGTCCATAGCGGTGAGCCGCTAAAATAGTCTAGATCTGCTCCCATTATGCAAATTTCGCGGAGCTCATTGATATGCGACTCAACAAGCTTATCTAGTAAATCATATTTGTCTAAATAATGAAGGTAAATGGTCCCCCTACTCACATTGGCCCTGTCGGATATGTCTCGAATCGTAATCTCGTCGAAATTCTTTTCAGACATCAAATCTATAACCGCGTTTTTGATTGCTTCCTGCGTTTTACCTATTCTTCGATCCACTTTAGACATCAAATTCACCTGACTTTCAAGAAATAATAAACAATGTTCAAACCTTTGTTCACTAATTAACAAATTGCGTTGATCTAACAATTGTGGTTCTTCCGTACCTGAATATAATTATATACATGTTCGAAAATGTATCAATATACATTAATGAACAAGTGTCAATTTATAAAAAAGGGGGACGCTGCCATTGGGCGCACACCACTATGGAGTTTACGCTGAGTGATAATTCGCAAGATCAAACAAAATAAATTGGAGGAATTAAAAATGCAAAATTATATGAAAATGGACGTCACCTTCGAGAGTGCTGGAGTAAAGATCGCCGGCCATCTATACACCCCAAAAGGAGTAGCTGGCGGTCCACGCCCTGCGATCGTCGTCGGCCATCCCGGGACCGCCGTAAAGGAGCAGAGCGCTGGACTCTACGCCAAACGGCTTGCCGAACAAGGCCTCATTACACTTACCTTTGATGCAGCCTATCAGGGAGAAAGCGGAGGCGTGCCAAGGGGGTTGGAGGATCCCGCCCATAGAGTGGAGGACTTCAAAGCCGCCGTCTCGTTCCTTAGTACACGCAACGAGGTCGACCCGGAGCGCATCGGCGCGCTTGGCATCTGCGCCTCCGGCGGTTACGTTATTCCGGCTACGGTTACCGATCACCGCATTAAGGCCGTTGCCACTGTTAGCGCGGCAGACATCCATCTTCAATTCCGTAAAGGAAGTGACGGCAAGCAGGACCCTGCCGTTTTCAGGAGCATGCTCGATGCTGCGGCGCAGGCTCGTACTTCGGAAGCCCGCGGAGAAGGAATCGGCGTGTTTCCGATCTTCCCTGAGACCGAAGACCAAGCTCGCGCAATAGGTGATTTGCACGCCTTCGAGGGATGGGAATACTACTGCACCGACCGTGCGCAGCACCCACGCTCGGCTAAGTTCTTTACCTGGAACAGTATAGACCGAATCGCCTATTTTGAAGCGTTCCGGTTCATTGACCAGATATCTCCTCGTCCGCTCCTCATGATCGCCGGAAATCAAGCGGTCACGTCGTGGATGACGACCGAAGCCATCGCGAACGCAAAAGAGCCAAAGGAACTGTTCTGGATAGATGGCACCACCCATGTCGATACTTACGACAAAGACCAGTACGTAACGATTTCGGTTTCGAAGCTCGCGGAGTTTTTTCGTACAAATCTCTCCCAATCCAGCTTGGTTTAAGACAGATTTGTCTCGGAACAGTGATGAAGTGTTTAATGCAGAAGGCATTACGATCATGGGGTTAGGAATGGATTGAACACGAGAATCGTGACGCTAACGGACATACCGGAATGCATGTCCTACCCTCTAGCATAACTAGCGTGAGAGGCTTCCCGGTGGAAACAGACCGAGTAATCCTATCAATTCGTAGCTGAAGGGGAGCCTCTCGATCGTTTCAATGAAACAAGGGACAGTTGCCTGTGTCGGCGATCTGTCCCTTGTTTTTGCACTATCGTTCAACGTTAGCTCAATGATTTGTGATCTGTACCATCTCATGAATTGAAAAGCCGCTCACAGCGACGGCTGTTGATCGGCTTAGCATATTTCAATACGTGTTAACCCGCTAGAATTCCTGCGAATGATCTAATTCAATCTTCCATAGGTTTCCTTCGACAGCTTTTCTATTCTCCGTTCCTAAACTGGACAACTTCATCCAAGGCGGGCAAAGAAGGAATCGCTCCACGCCTTGTCGTGGTCAAAGCTGCCGCCGCATTAGCGAAGGCAAGCATGTTCTTCATATCCACTTCCGCAAGACTGCGAATATCGCCAGAAGCTAGGCTCAGCTGGTACAGCAGCGCCCCGATGAACGAATCACCTGCTCCGGTTGTATCCACCGCTTTAACAGCATGTCCCGATACGGACACACTGCCGACTGCTGTGAACCACGATGCGCCCTTCGAACCGCGTGTAAACAGCACGCTTGTTACATCACCCCTAAATAAAGAGGCAATCGCTTGTGTTTCATCCTCAATCCCCGTAATAAATGTTAATTCCTCATCGCTGATCTTAATCAAATGACTGCGAGGGATGAACTCCAGAATTGTCCGGCGGCACTCTTCCGGGCTGTTCCATAAAGGTAGCCTAACATTAGGGTCAAAGCTAATGAACCCATCCTTGCTCTTTACTGCTTCAATGGCGCGAATGTGCGCATATTTGACCGGTGCTTCAATCAAATCCACGGAACAGTAATGAAGCATGCTACCGCTGTCGAAACTGCAGGCATCGATATCGATCTCATCCAATAGCATGTCCGCGCTCGGCTTGCGGTAGAAGGAGAAGTCACGGCTGCCGTCAGCCTGCAGGCTGACAAAGGCAAGAGCGGTATTCGCTTGAGACGTTCGCGACAAATAGCGCGTGTCTACACCCACCTGGTTCATAGTATCAACCAGAAAATCACCGAAGGCATCCTCCCCCAGCTTCCCGATAAAAAAGCTTCGCCCCCCCAGTTTGGCCACGGTGCAGGCTACATTGGCCGGAGCGCCTCCCGCCGCTTTGCCGAAGCTGCTAACCTCTTTGAGCGCTACGCCTGTTTCAGCAGGAATAAAATCGATCAGCGCTTCGCCTATCGTATACATCGTTCTCATGATATTCCTCCTCGTTCTCTTGCAATCACAAGCTACGTCCATGATAAAAAAGACTGCAAAACATATCAAAAGTTTGACATGTGCTGCAAATGATTGTTTCTGCGATATTCATCAGGCGTTATCCCGAACTTGTTTTTAAACACCCTATAAAAATATTTATCATCCTTAAATCCGGTGCGCGGGGCGATCTCGTACACTCTCAAATCACTATTTTGCAGCAGTTCTAGCGCCTTCTTCATCCGGAACTCGGATAAATATTTGCTAAAAGTTGTCCCCAAATGCTGTTTGAACATGAGCGTCAAATAGTTCGGGCTAAAGAACAAACTTGCCGCTACTGTATCTAGAGACAAATCTTCCATATAATGCGCCTCCACATATTGTAGACACGCCTCTACGACAGACTCATGCTTCCTAGATCGGCTCTTCTGAATCATATCCATCCAATTTAGCAGCAGGTTCATGAAGCCTTCTTTGCATATTTCGTAATTGCCGCTTACAAAAAGTTGGCTTTCGGCTCCCATCACAATGTCCTTGTAGTCCTGTTCAGAGACAAAATCCCTCATGACTACGGCAACACTGGATATCATCCGCTGGACGATCCTAATCCACTGCTCCGGTTGAGGAAGCCCGCCCTGGAGTATCCCGGTGAACCATTCATCCACCTGATTCATCAGCTGTCCAATTAACCCTTTTCGGATCGATTCCTTGAACAACTCTTCTTCTTTGCCAAAATTATAGTGTACGGAGCGAATAAGCCGGCTGATCTCCGAATACGGAAAAACCGTCCTATCATGCAGAAAATAACGAAAAGAAGCAGCCGTCAGCGCCTCTTCGCATGATTGCTTTGCTTCTTCGAATACATGGCTGCACATCTGACCGACACCAATGGTGAGGGAGATGCCGAATTGCTGCGAGCCTTGGAATGCGAACTCCTTCAACACGCTTTCCAATTCTGCCATGTTGCATGCCGATAGATTGGGAAAGGTTAGCACCGTGAGCAGCAGTCTCTTATCCTCTCGGGAGTAGAAGGATACGGACGCCCCACTGTTTACAACTGCGGACTCCATTTGCTCAAGCAGTGCGCTTTTCATGCAACTTCCACTGTCCCATGACGTTGCTGGAATCCCGTCTCCTTCAATTTTGGCCGTCACAACAATACCCTGAGCTTCAAGTGAAAATTGTCTGCGAATTTCCGCCCCCTTCGTTTCAGACACACCTTCCGTTATCCAATCGTTCAGAAGCTGTTCCCAATAAACCGACAACGTCTGATCCAGTTGCTGTTTAATTTGTTCTTTTTCAAGTTGATTCGTTTTCTCTCTTGTAATACTGCCCTCAGCTTTGTCCAGAATGTGGGTGATGCTCTTTTCTTTAATCGGCTTGACCAAGTAATCGAAAGCACCCAACCGAATGGCCTTCTGCGCGTATTCGAAATGCCGGTAGCCGCTAAGAATGATAACCTTAACCGGATGGGCGGACGCATTCATCTGCTCAATCATCTCCAACCCATCCAGTACCGGCATTTTAATATCCGTAAACACGATATCGATTGGATTCGTGCGAATGACTTCCAAAGCGTCTTTCCCGTTCTTGGCTTCCAGCACATGACAATGAGGTCTAGCTTCCCTGATCATCTTGGCCAGCACTCTGCGTTGTATGGCCTCATCATCTACAACCAATATGTTCTGCATACAAGCCACCTGCCCTTTGTGCCTATTTGCTCGCCACTGGTGACAGTGAAAGTGAGACGAGCTTTACCGTTCCCTGAACCGCGTACACTTCAACGCCGCTCTGACCTTCTGCCGGAAAGACCAGATCCGTAATGACAGTTGCGCCTCCACCGGCGAACACCTCAACAGAGCAAGCATCCACCCATACAATCAGCTTGATTCTACCATGCCTCGGCAATACCTGCACCACATGTCTGCCGGGGAAATCGGCATGAAAACCAGTATTTCCCGACCGGGACCGATCCACGAAGACCTCCCGTTTTGCCGGAACGTATCCCACAACGGTTTCGTACGATTCCGACGCGCGGATCTTGAATCCGAATTCCGAGGCCGTTTGCAGTTCAAATTCCGCTTCCAATTCATAAAAAGACATGGAAACCGCAGATAGCAGATTGGTTCCCGGCTCTATCTCTATGTTCTGCCACGTATAAGCTTCTTCTTTCAACCGCTGCAGCTCGGCGACCGGCTTTTGAATCAACACTACTTGATTCCCGCTGCTAGCCAGTTCGAGCGTTCGAGGCAAGGTCATCGTGCTGCGCCATCCTTCTGTCGGTGTCAGATTGGCGTACTTCCAGTTGCTCATCCAACCGATATAAATGCGGCGTCCGTCCTGTCCGGGAATGTCCGACCAGCTGACTCCAGCGTAGTTGTCCCGGCCGGCATCCAACCATTGCACCGCCCCCGGCTCAGCATCGTTCTTGAAGGCAGTACCGTCGAATTCTCCGACAAAATACTGCGTTCTGGAACCTTCGGCATATTCTGGGGAATTGCCGATGCTGACGAACATGATCCACTTCGTTATGGATGGGTCGCCATCCACCGGCAGCTCGAATAAGTCGGGACATTCCCATACGCCGCTATGATCCCCCTCTCCCTCTCCGAACTGACTGGCAAAGCTCCAATCCTTCAGGTTGGGAGAATGGTAGATGCTTACCGTCTGCCCGGAGGCGAGAACCATGATCCAGCGGCTTGTCGGCCTGTGCCAGAACACCTTCGGATCGCGAAAATCCGGGAATCGCGAATCGGCAAGCACGGGATTACCGCTGTACTTACTCCAGGTTCTCCCGGAATCCGTGCTGTATGCCAAGCTTTGACGTTCCCGTGCCAGCTCGCTGCCCGGCTCTTTATCATGATGGGTGAAAATCGCGACTAGCCCCGGCGTTCCCCCGAAGAACCCTGTCGTATCGTGCCAATCCACCACCGCGCTTCCGGAAAATATTTGACCATGCTCATCCGGTTCCAATGCGATCGGCAGATGCTCCCAAGAAACTAAGTCCTTGCTAACGGCATGCCCCCAATGCATGGGTCCCCATGTCATTCCGTGGGGATGATACTGGTAGAACAAGTGGTACTCTCCCTCAAAATAAACAAGACCGTTCGGATCGTTCATCCAGTTGTGCTGCGGAGTAAAATGAAACCTGGGTCTATATAAATCTGTAGACATATGCTTCCCTCAATTCTTTCTAAATTAAGCCGTTACCCGGCTTCGGCGGCATCACATCAACGCCCAAGCGCGTTTCTTGTTAACTCAATAGAGCTCTCTCATTTAGGGGGTGGGAAAAGGCTGGTCGTAACTTGCGAAACGATACTCTTACATCAACGCGGCAAGTTATCCTTTAATTCCGGTGCTGGTGATCCCCTGTACATAGTACTTTTGGAGAAGCAAAAAAATGAGGACAATGGGCAAGGTGGTGAACGTAAGCGTCGCCATGATTTGTCCGTAGAAAATAGGCGGGAGTGTAAAGAACGTTTGGATGCCGAGCTGTATGTTCCTCAAGGATTCGCCTGTGGTCACGAGAATAGGCCACATAAAATCCCCCCAATGGGAAATAAAGTCCAGAATGAAAACCGTAGTAAAGACGGGTCCCGAGAGCGGAACGACAATTTTCAGAAACGTCTTCAAAGGCGAGGAGCCATCCATCGCCGCCGATTCCAGCAGTTCGTTCGGGATATCCATAAAAAACTGGCGAAACATGAAAATGCTAAAGCAGTTCGCAATGAACGGAACGATGAGCGCCATCCAGGTGTTCACCCAGCTCAAGCCGTTGACAACGAAGTAGAGCGGCATCACAATACTTTCAAACGGGACGATCATCAGCGCAATAATGGCAGTAAGAACAACGCTTTTCCCTTTAAAATTGAGCTTGGCCAGCGCATATCCGCAGAGCGAATTTACCCCTAAGCCGCTTATGCCGATAACCGTGACATAGAACAAACTGTTAAATAAATATTTCATCATAGGAATCCGGTTGAAAGCTTTTATATAGTTATCAAATGTTATATTCGTAGGAAGTAAAGACTTGATCGAGCCTAGATCCGCGAAAATTTGATTTTCCGGTTTGAGTGATGAAACGACCATCCAGAGCAGGGGAATAATAAAGAGCAGCGACACGATACTATTAGCTGCGTAGATGAAAATTTTAATCTTGCGATCAGCCATGAGCTCATCTCCTTCCGAATATCATCTGTCTTTCAAAAATTTCTTCATAGAAAAAGAAATCACGACTACAATCAGGAAGAAAATCACGGATACGGCCGATGCATAACCCGCATTCCTGAATTGGAACCCTTGCTGGTAAATGAGCAGCGCAAGCGTTCTGGTCGAATTCTCCGGTCCGCCGTTCGTCATCACATAAGGTTGCGTGAACAGCTTCACCGCTTGAATCGTCGTAATCGTCAGAACGAATACAATGACATTGTACAAGCTTGGAATCGTAATGAATTTGAGCTGTTGGAACTTATTCGCGCCATCCATGGCGGAGGCTTCATACAAATCTTTCGGAATACTCTGAAGGCCCGCAAGAAAAATCATCATCTGATATCCCGCAGCTTGCCATACAGACATGATAATGATGGCATTCATCGCCTGATCCGCGCTTCGCAAGAAGGGCTGCTTCGGTATGCCGAACAGATGCAAGGTGGAATTGATCAATCCCTCATTCGGGTTATACAGGGAAATCCACAAAATAGCGATGACCGTCATGGAGGTAATAACCGGGCTGAAGTAAGCAATTCGAAATACATTTCGCAGCTTAAGTTGATTGTTGACTAACAAGGCCAGCAGCAGCGCTACCGCTGATTGGATAGGAACGACGACGACCGTGAAATACATCGTGTTATACAACGATTTATAAAAGAGCTTATCCTTAAAAAGGATCATGTAATTATCCAAACCGCTAAATTTAATCTGATCTGGCCGCAATAAGTTGAATTTGGTGAATCCGAACACCACCGCCAGCAAAAAAGGCAGCAGCAGGAACGCAATCAGCAGAACCACGGCAGGCAGAATAAAGGTTACCCCCGTGATAGACTCTCTTCGCTTCTGAAGACCGATGGATGTCACTTTAGACTTTGTGCTTGTATGAATTTGTGTACGAATGTTCTGCATGGATCACTCATCACTCCTTTCCGGTAAATCCAAGAACTTCCAATACCTTTCAAATGACCGCGTGGAACGGCAACAGGATAATAATCGAGCATATCCTGATGCCGCTTTCCGCGTTATCCTGCCTAGGATTAGTTGTTAAAGTTCCGCTTATATTCTTCATCATAAGAAGAAGCTACGTTATCCAACGATTTCTTCACATCGGCTCCCATCATAATGTCTGTTAACGCTTCAGCGAACTTTTGCGTCAGCACTGGATAGGCCGGCGTTACAGGTCTTGCATGGGATACCGTCGTCACCTGCTCCTTAATGATCCGCAGAGGAAGATCGTTATATTCCGGCAGACTGTCATAAGCCGATTTCCTGCTGGCCGGCATGCTGATAGCCTTGGCCAGCTGCGCGGAGCTGTCTTTATTCGTCATCCACTTCACCACTTCCGCCGCTTCCTTCGGATGCTTGCTGTCGGTAGATACGCCGATAGCCCAACTGCCTGATGGAGAAGTTACGATGCCGTCAGCTTTCCGAGGGAAATAGGTAATCCCCCATTCCAAATTCGGATAATTCTTGAAGCCTGGAATGTTCCACGGTCCGCCCAACTTGGTCGCTGCCTTGCCTTCTTCGAACTCGGTAGGCTTCGGATCGATGTTAAACAATTTTTCTTTGGCCAGCTTTTGCAGGAAGTTAGCAGCTGCGAGTCCCTTATCGCTGTTCACCCATCCCACCGCTGTTGTGCCTTCTTTATTCACAATGTCCGTTCCTGCTGAAATCCACATTTGCTCGAAAGCGTACGTCATCCATTCGCCTTTGTCATTAATCATGTTCGTGCCGAATACATCGTTCTGCGCTGTCTTCTTCATCACGTCGTACCACTGATCCCAAGTCCAGGCATCCTTGATATTCGTGGGAGGTTCAATGCCGTACTGCTTCATAATCTTCTTGTTGTAGAACAAAACAACAGAAGATTCGGCTAGGCCAGCGGCATAAAATTTATCTTTATAGGTCCCCTGCTGAATGATGGACGGAACGAAGTCGTTCAGATCGTCCTTGGTATAATAGTCATCCAGAGGGATGACGATCTGAGACGCTGCATAGTTCGCGACATTCGGACCGTCCATGGAAAGCACGTCCGGAAGTGTATGAGAAGCTACAGCCGCATTAATTTTATCTTCATAGGCAAATGAGTTGCCTCTTGTAATCGGCTCCATTTTCAGCTTGATTTTCCCTTGGTATGCCTTATTGAACTCATCCACTCGTCTCACGTAGAAATCGTCTTCCGGTCCGCTCGCCTGCGGTCTCCAGTAGGAAATTTCCACTTCCTTTTGGGCACCCTGGCCATTGTTCCCGGCAGTCTCGCTTGCGTTCGTCGGTCCATCTGCGGAACATCCCGCAAGCAGGGAGACAGTGAGTAAACCAGTGACGGTTAGCAGCCCTTTTTTTCCTTCTTTCATTTAAACCCCTCCATGAACGTAATCTTGTTTACGCTTTCATCATATCGTGATCATTCATTCGATCCTACTCTAAAAAACGTAAAAAGGTGGACTTTTGTACCGAAAACCCTTACATTAATGATTTTCATTTTGAAAAAATCCACCGTCGTAACGGTGGAAGGTCTATTTTCCTATCATTATGAGGTAATTGGTAGAGGTAAAGTAATGGTTATTCTAGTACCTTTATTACCTTGAGATTCGATTCTTACACCGTACTGAGTGCCATAGATGAGCTTAACCCGCTTGTTCACATTAGCAATACCGATCGATTTGCTCATGCTGACGGGATCGTCCAGGGTCGCCAGCACGTTCATAAGCGTATCCGGATCCATGCCTTTCCCGTTGTCTTCAATGGTAAACACTCTGGTTGTATCTTCAATCCGCCCGCTTACCCGGATCCACCCGCCTGTTTCCTTATCCTCCAAAGCATGGATCAGTGCATTCTCCATGAAGGGCTGCAAGAAAAATTTGGGCACCGTGTAACGGTATAAGTCCGGATCGATCTGATAATCGATTTGAAATTTATCTTCAAACCGCTGCCTCATAATATAATCGTAGTTTTGCAAATATTTCACATCTTCGCTGAAAGCCACTTCACCTGACTTTTTAGCCGTATATTCCAGCATCTCTGATAGCTCCACCAGCATATTGCTGATCACTGTCTGCTTATTTTCGATCGCTAAATAATTGATAATGTTGAGCGTATTATAAAGAAAATGCGGATTGAATTGGAAATTAAGAGCCTTCAACTCAGCCTCCATCTCCTTTAGATGAGTCTCATAATTCTCCTCGATCAATACCTGGATCTTATCATTCATTTGATTAAATTTATGGATGATGAGATTGACTTCGCTAGTGCCGTAAGTTTCAATCCTCGTATTGAAATTCCCTTCCCCAATCTGTTTAATTCCCCACATCAACTTCTTAAGCGGCATGGTAATTCGGCTTGAAAAGAATGAGGCTAGGAAAATAGATAAGCCGATAACCAATAGGGTGGAGTAAAGCGTATAACTGAACATATTGGGCATCGTTTTTAATAGATTGTCATACGGGATAAATACAGCAGACAACCAGCCTGTTGTCGCAATCACATCAAAACAGACGACCATCTTTTTCCCATCGACTTGTATAAATTCGGTACCGCTCTTTCTCGCGATGGCACTGTTGATCCATGCCTGGCTAACAAGCCCAGAATCGGCACGATTAGACGTTGAAACGACCTCTTGGTTTTTAGTCATGACGTAGTAATAAGAATCCTTCACAACGAGACTTTCCTTAAAAGCTCTGCTAATCATGGATTCCTGAAAATTAACGAGAAGAATCGGCCTTTCTGCAGCTTTATCCATAGACCGCAGCAAGTTATTAGAGACATGCGATAAGTTAATCAGCCTGGTGGCTGTAAATACATACTGGTCCTTCGTGCTGGATACCGCAGAGGAGGCGTAAAATTTTTCAAGTAAATTATACGTTGGTACCCATAAAGTGCGATCTATGGAGCTCATCCCAATCTGGTAAATATCAGAAGCGGAGAAATCTTTTTTCGGGATCCAGAAATTGGGATTCCCTCCAAATGTGTAATTTTTCGTTGCCAAATTGACCGAATATACATCTTCCGATGTTGGAAAATATTTCTGCAGGACCCTGGTTACTTTTCTATCGTTTTCATAATCGAGATATTTCTTTTGCAAATCGGTCGTGTTAAACAATTCGAATAGATCTTCATCCAGATGCATGTTGATCGCGCTCTGCTCGACGCTCGCAAACTTCGCATCCAAGGATTGATTGCTGCTTTTCACTAATCCCAAATAAGTTCCGCTTGCATTCTTTAAAATAACTTCCGAACTCTTCACATAATAACCTACGCCCAAAACAGTCATTGAAACGACGATCAGTGCGATGTAAGATGCAGTTAATCGTACTCTCAAACTTAAATTTGCGTACAACATTCTGGCTGATTTCATTTCACGCACTCCTTGCTTCGTTATCCATCTTCCTATCTTGGACTATAGTCAAAATAACTCCGCCCCGCAACCACTTATATCAATATTGGTATATAAAATTTAAAAGTAGCGACGATACTTTTTGACATTGTGGACACGAAGCAACGTAAAATTCCCTATATATAAACAAAAAAGAGCTGCCGTCAGGCAAGCACTTCCAGTCTTGTACATAAAATCCAACATTCCCCTTGAATGTTCCCCTTATTTGGATCATTGCCAATAAGCTGCAAAATAAGATAATTAAGAGCATCATGACGACGATTAGCTTATGCTTAATCTTCATATCCTTGAAGGATATCGGGCGAAATCGGTCAGTAAGCACGGTGCCAACTCCTTTAGGTTGAGTACAAAGAGACACTGACCACAATATCGTCAGTGCCTCCTCTTAGATTATCCCATTATGAAACCAAATCCTATAGAAAAATTCGGTTAATTGGATGTAATAATCAGACCTATTTCTAATGTAACCATGTTCTTGTCACCCGACAGCACAATAATAATACAAGCTGCCGAATTACTCGGCAGCCTGATGATGTAACGGTCCTTTCATGGCGTATTCATGATGAAAATGTTTTTATTTGCATTTTTCAAAAAAATGCTCAGCGACTTCTCCTATATGCCTTACAGTAAACGTAGCCTTAGTAGTCGAACTTCCATCACAGCCGCGAATCAAGATTGTGGTCCCGATTCCCGCCCGCAAACCCGCTTCGATGTCACTCTCTTTATCACCGATTAACACCGATGAGGCTAGATCCAGCTGGAACTCCCGCATTGCTTGTAAAATCATCCCCGGATTCGGCTTTCGACAGAATGCGTCTTGTTTGTATTCTCCGATGCCGTGTACCGGATGATAGGGACAAAAATATACTTTGGCCATCCGGATACCATGCGCCTCGAATTGCTTCACCATCCATGCCGTTAACTCCCAAAAGTCCTTCTCCGTGTAATATCCCCGCCCAATACCTGCTTGATTGGTCACAATGATGAGCAAAAACCCCGCTCGCTGAAAACGTAAAAGGTTCTCGAAGATACCCTCGTTAAACTCGAAATCCTCTACTTTGTAAACATACGATTTGTCAATGTTAATTACACCATCTCTATCGAGCAATAGCGCTTTCGGCCTCATGCGTTTCCACCTGCGGTGACAAGCTCGGATTTTGCTCGTTCATAGTCTTCCGGAATACCGATATCGATAAAATATCCTTCACTCGGGAAGCCATACATGTTAAGCTTCTGTACTCCGGGATTTTCTAGAAATTGTTCAAATGAGAATTTGCCAGAGAGCTTGAATGGATCCCATAAATCGGTACGAGCTACGTATACACCACCATTAATCAAGCCGGATTCACACATCCGTTTCTCTTGAAAGCTATAAACCCGATAGTCCGAACTTACGATAACGGTACCGTACCGGTCAAACCGCTTCATTGGTTTAAGTGAAAGCGTCAAGTCGGCAGCGCGGTCTTGATGATACTGTACCAGCTG
The DNA here is from genome assembly GCF_028765165.1 of Paenibacillus sp. MAHUQ-63. GTDB lineage: Bacteria > Bacillota > Bacilli > Paenibacillales > NBRC-103111 > Paenibacillus_E. The sequence goes on from NZ_JARADB010000003.1 coordinate 1,073,050, forward strand.
CCGGATATCGACTTGGAACATCGTGTCTCCGTTTAATAACAGCACCTGCTCGCCGGAGATCTGATCCATCGCCTTCTTAAGGGCCCCTCCGGTTCCTAGCGGTTCTTCTTCCACCGAATATGCGATTCTTATTTCTCCGCAGCGGTGGCCGAAATAGGAACTTATGATTTCATGTTTGTAGCCTACCGCGAGTACCACACTGCGAACCCCTTGCATCTCCAATCGTTCAATAATGTAACGAAGAAACGGTTTGCCCCCTACGGGAGCCATCGGTTTTGGTACATCCCAGATAACCTCACGCAAACGAGTCCCGAGTCCGCCAGCTAAAATGACTGCTTCCATATGCTTAAAATCCTTTGCCAAATATGGATTCTTCGACTATTGCACATAAAATATGGCCAATCAGAATGTGCGCTTCTTGGATTCTGGGGGTTTCTAGGGATGGGATACGAATACATATATCGCATAGAGCTGCCATGCTGCCTCCAGTTTCACCGGTTAAACCAATGGTCGTGATCCCCATAGTTCGGGACATTTCTAAACCTCTCAAAACATTGGGAGAGTTGCCGGATGTGGAAATGCCAATAAATAAGTCTCCTGTTTGGCCGAGAGCTTGAATTTGTCGTGCAAACAACTGTTCATATCCGTAGTCGTTTCCGATTGCAGTAAGCACGGAGGTATCCGTTGTAAGTGCGATGCACGGCAGGCCAGGACGATCGAAATAAAAACGGCTGACAAATTCGCCAGCAATATGCTGAGCATCTGCTGCACTTCCTCCATTGCCGCCGATTATGATTTTATTTCCCTTTCGGTAAACCTCAATCATTTTTCTAGCTGCCTGTTCTATTAAACTCAATAAAGCACTATCTTTAGCAATCGCTCTTTTAATCTCAATCGACTGTAATATATGGCTCCTCATATATGCCTTCAAATTTATGCCCTCCATCCTTGCGTTCCGTTCTTTGTAAAATGGACTTGAAACACTTTACCCCCTAATTCGTTCAGTCGATGAACGACCTGTATGCGTTTGACGGGATCCACGATGAACATCATAAATCCGCCTCCTCCGGCTCCGGATACCTTGCCTGCATAGGCACCGGCTGTAATAGCCGAATTGTATATGAAGTCAATCCGATCGTTCGTTATAGAGGCGGCCATCTTTTTTTTGGCATTCCATGATTTCTCCAGGTGCTCGGCAAACTTTTTAATTTCACCTTTTAATATACATTCCTTTATGGCATAAGCCTCCGCTTTCAATTCATGGGTCGCTTCCAGGGCCGATTGGTTCTTCTCCAGTGTATTGCGCACTTGTTCGTCAATGATCACGGCAGATTCTCTTGATGCTCCTGTGTAATATAAAATCATCGAACTTTCCAATTCACTTATTATCCAGTTTTTCACCCGAAGCGGATTCACAATAACCCGATTATTCTCGTGAAACTCAATAAAGTTGAAGCCGCCGAAGGTGGCCGCATATTGATCCTGCCTTCCTCCGGCCCAACCGACATCAATACGTTCGATTTCATAGGCAAGCTGAGCAATTTCATATTCCCCGAGCGGCAGATTAAGCCATTCCACGAAGGCTTTCAGCATGGCAACCACCATCGTGGATGATGAACCTAGACCGGATCCTGCGGGAGCGTCAGAATAGGTTGTCATCCGAAAAGAGAGCGGCTTGTCTTGCATAAACTGTTTGACAATCCGGTTATACACGCCTTTATGCAAGCTTAGACAACCATCCAACTCCAGCTCCCGACGAGCGTCCGAATGGAACTCTTCTTTGAGATCCGAAGCGACGAAAGTAAGCTTACCGTCATCGTTGGCCTCAATCGTACAATAGGCGTACAAATCAATCGTCACATTCAGTACGCATCCTCCGAATAAGTCGCAATAAGGGGAGACGTCTGTTCCTCCTCCGGCTAGCCCCAATCTTAAAGGAGCTTTAGATCTAATGATCATGTGATTCCTCCGTTCATTTATTGTCCAATCTGCTTATACCAATTCAGCATATGTGCGGATAAGACAACTTGTATGGACGCATGGTAAAGGCGGGAAATTTTCCACCCTCCTTGCTATTTGGAAATAAACGTTTGTCCCATTCACACCTTTTACAGAGGGAATAGTATAGGTATGTGATAATGAAATACGTCCAGGAGGTGTTTTGGTGAAACTAGCGGCTAGGAGAAAGAAGAGAAAGACAGCTATGTCTGCACTCGTACGTAAGCTTCGCACACGCAAACAAACAGCGGCTGGCCGGGGGCTGTTGCTCAAACGTGGAAAATCCGCACGTGCCCGTTGGAAAAAACGGTCAGCTGGGAAAGTTGGGAAGCTTAATAAACGCAAACGGATCCGGCGCTTGAAACGTAGTCGGATTCGTAAAGGATTACCACACATTAATAAGCTGTTGGTACCGGTCTGGGACCAGCCATTGGTCAGCATTATTATTCCTGTTTACAACAAATGGGATTTTACCTATCCATGCTTGGTGTCCATCGTTGAGAACACCCGCGGAATCCCTTACGAGATCATCGTGGTGGATGATATTTCAGACGACTTAACAGTTCATATCAGACAATTCGTCAAACATGTCACTGTCATCCGTAATAAGGTGAAGAGGGGATTTCTTCATAACTGCAATCATGGGGCAGAGATCTCCAGAGGAAAGTATGTATTATTTTTAAATAACGATACCCAAGTGACTCCCGGTTGGTTGGAGCATCTGCTGTCTTTACCTGAAAATGACCCAAATATCGGAATCGTAGGCTCTAAGTTGATCTATCCGGACGGAAGACTTCAGGAAGCCGGAGGTATCGTCTTTAAAAACGGGTTTGCAAGGAATTACGGTCGTCTAGATAACCCGAACAAACATGAGTACAACTATGTCAAGGAAGTGGATTATATCTCCGGGGCATCGCTAATGATTCGTAAGGACTTATGGAATCAAATGGGCGGTTTTGACGTGCTTTTCGCACCTGCTTACTCAGAGGATGTGGACATTGCCTTCCAAGCAAGACAACTCGGATACAAGGTCGTTTTCCAACCCAAATCTGTTGTCGTGCACTACGAGGGAATATCCCACGGCACAGACCTCAACTCAGGAATTAAAAAATATCAGGTGATTAACCAACAGAAATTTAGAGAAAAATGGGCGGAAGTACTCGAGCGGGATCATCTTGCCGACGGTGAACACCTCTTTTGGGCAAGGGAACGCTCGAAGGATAAGAAAACCATTTTGGTCATTGACTACGGTGTTCCAAGTTTCGACCAAGATGCGGGCAGCCGAACGACGTTTATGTATCTGAAACTGCTTGTGGATATGGGCTTAAATGTAAAGTTTATTCCAGACAACTTCACCAAACTGGAACCCTATGGCTCTGAACTCGAACAGCTCGGTATCGAGATCATCTACGGAACACAGGATCGCGGATATTACGAGTATTGGATCGTTAAGCACAAGGATTACATTGATTATATCCTGTTGAACCGGCCTAATATTTCACATAAATATATCGATCTAATCAAAGCCCACACCCGCGCTAAAATCCTGTACTATGGCCATGACTTGCATTACGTCCGTGAGCTGAAGCGGTTCGGACTGGACAAAAACCGCGGGTTGCTTCAAGAGTCAGAGTACATCAGAAGACTGGAGTTCGACTTGTTCACCAAAGCAGATACCATCCTGACCTGCAGTGACTCGGAAAAACGAATTATCGATGGGAACTTTCCAAATAAAAGTACCCTATGGCTTCCGGCATATTACTTTGACCAAACGGTTCCGAAAATAAAGGCATGGAATGAACGCTCCGGTCTGCTCTTTGTTGGCGGCTTCAAACATACTCCTAACGCTGACGGTATTTTATGGTTTTGCCGTGATATCCTGCCTATCGTGCAGCAATCCATTCCTGATATCCAATTGTTCATCGTCGGGTCCCATCCTACGCAGGAGGTACTAGGATTACAATCGGATCGGATTATTGTCAAAGGATTTGTATCCGACCATGAGCTTAAAGAGCTGTATGGAAACATTAAAATTGCCGTTATTCCTCTTCGCTATGGAGCAGGCGTGAAAGGTAAAACGATAGAAGCAATGTGCCATCAGACACCGTTAGTTACTACTAGTACGGGGATCGAAGGACTGCAGAATATCAGGCAATCGATTGAACCCAAGAACACTCCTCAGGAATTCGCCGAAGAAATCATCCGGTTATACCACAATAACAGTCTATTAGAGCACAAAGCCGAACAATGTAAACAGTACGTGGAGACTTACTACTCCAGATCAAGAGCCTTGGAATGTATAAAGTTAGCTTTATAGCTCCGGGTAAAATCAAAAAAAGTGACTGAAGGTTTCGACTTTCAGTCACTTTTTTTTTTACAATTGAATGTAATTTGAATGGCCTGGAGAGAGGTTTTCTCATCGCTTCGAACCGTTCATATTTCCTTTCTCTTTCTTTTCAGCAAAATATCTTTTCATAATTGCTGGATGTTTCCCGGTAAAAGGCTTCGTCAAAATGTCATATTCGATCCGATTCGTCGGTTTCCCTAAGAATTGATCGACATCCCGACGACGGTTATCGTTTGCTTTAACCCAGGAAGCGAAAGCATAATGGTAATGGTAGACTGGAATTTGCTCGGCCTTATTGGGAATTTCCCACATGTAACGTCCGAACAGCTGCAATTTGCAGTGATTTTTCGCATCGTCGTATCGAATACCAATATGATTGCGCCACATGAGGTATTTATTGACAGACCAGTGATTGTCATTCGCTGCATTTATTCTTATTGTTTTAGGATTCATCCAGAATTGTACCCACGGAAATGAGATCGCATCCGATTCTTTCTGGGCCATCAGACGAGGCAAGGCATCACGGAAGCCGTCATCCATCATCTCATCGGCATCGATCGCCATAATCCAATCTCCAACAGCTTGGTCGACAAGGAAATTCCTTACAACTGACTCGTTCCAATCATCGGAGTAGGGCAACCCCGTCTGCTTCATATGGAACAGCCGAATATTCGCGCGCTTTTCCCAATCATTGATTATTCTTATACTGGCGTCAGTGCTACCTACATCTAAGATAAGAATTTCATCCGCGTAGGAAGCAACACTTTCTAGAAACAGCGGAAGGAACTTTTCCTCATTCAATATCGGCGTGATGACCGTAAGTCTTGGCTTCGTCTCTAATAAAGTAGCTTGCGGAACATCCACAGGTTCATAAACTAACGGCACGTCTATAGGGGCAGGTAGAGGCTGCTTCGCTGGAGGTGTGTGTCGTATAGTTGTTCTTCTTCCCCTACGTTTCCTTACTTTTCGCAGCAGACGCTTGCGGAATTTTATTGTTCTCCGCGTTCGTTTCATTTTGATCCCATTTTTCCTGCGGATTCTCTTACGCAGCTTTTGTTTCCGATTCGTTTTAACGGCCTTTTTAGCTACCTGCTGGAGAATTTTTTTCATTGAGGACCTCCTTCGTGGTATGGTTGAAACGATTCGGGAATCACGTGCTTTTTACTTTGCCATTCCTGTAATCCAAGTTAGTATATTCAACCCTCCCTGCCTATGAATGGACGAATAACTACACTTAAGTTATTGCCGGCCCAAACCAGCACTTGAGACCGAGTCAGCCTGAGACAGCAAAAGCACAAATAATAGTGCCTTCCAGTTGCTGGAAAGCACTATTAATTATGCCTGATGGAGGATTAATTCGTGACCTGAAAGCCTAAAAATTTAGCAATTCTGTCGAGTACTTGTTGCTGTGTTGTCAGTTTTAAAAGGATATCGTCATATTTTTTGTTTAGTGCTTCTTCTTTTTTAGTCATATTACTTTTGAGCTTCTGTTCTAACTCCTCATTTACGATTTGGGTGAGCAAATGGAGCGCATCACGCATTTCAGAAACTTCTTCAGCAATTCCGTCCGTGCATTTGGTTTGTAAGTCTGCTGTTTGAATTAAGCTGCGCAGCTCGGTTACTTTGTCAGATAAGGCGTCATTTCGTTGGATCAGTGATTCTGAAACAGCTTTCATCTCACTACGGAGCTTCTGTTCCAACGCTTCATTCACCTTATTACTGTGAGACTGAATCACATTACGCAGTTCCTTTACACCCTGCATAACGTTTTCAGATTGTTGGTCAAGTAATTCCTTTGTGGCGATAAGTATTTCAGCCTTAAGCTCTTGCTCCGAAACTTTTATCTTCTGTTGAATGGTTTGGATCGTGTTGTGCAATCCCTTTACTTCTAATGAGGCATCCTCCAATTGAGTGTTCAGTAAATCAATTGTTGCAATAACCTCGCTTGTTATGTCCTGTTGGAACAGCTCAGCTACCTTTCTATCGAGAACCTGGAATACGCTGCTCAATCCCGCCACTTCCTCAAAATGGGCATTATAACGTTTGCGCAGCTCCCATACATCCTTGGAAACAGCTTCGTATTGTTGACTAAGCAGCTCCTTTACTGACGTAAGTATAACACCTTTCAGATCTTCCTCTGATACCTCTGTAACCTCCCCAGGTGATAAAGCACTAACGCCTGAAACAGATGATATACTCACCTTTTGATTCCGATCGTCGATAGCATCCTTTACTTTCTCGGGCGTTTTATTCGTTTCCGTTTTTTGTCTAAGGTGCTGTACCAATTGTCGCAGGTTCATTGTTTCTTTACTTAACTCCGAGATGGAATTGTTGGCAGGAAGAGGTATTGGGGAGTCTGGAACAGATGGGTTTGTCGGCAGCAAGGATTTTGTTTCCGGTGGCGAAGATTTCCTTTCCTTATTCAGTGTGGTAACAGCCTTCTCGCGCATTTCTTGTAAGTCCTCTTTAATTAGCTTTACTGACTTATTAGCTTCCTTCATTTTAGAAATGAATTGAAACATTTCAATAGCTTCTTCCGAGTACTTTAGGGCTCCGCCCGCCGTTATGATCGGAAGAAATTCGCGAAATTGATTGGACCATTCCACTACAGTTGCCCGTGTTTTTCCAATTTTACTGGCGATCTCGTTGACTTTGTATGTTCTTTTCATGGTTATCTATTGTCATCCTTTCTTTTATGTTCATAAGGCTAGGCAATAGCTGTAACATTGTATTCAGGACATTGGATTTATGACAATGAAAAAAGGGCAGTTCCTCCCCTCATGCGATCCCACCATCAATAGTAATATAATGATTAGTGATGCCCCTTCAGCCCTCCACCATTATTCTGCAAACCAAAAACCGGAACCCCTACGGAGTCCCGGCCCTCACTACCCTACCTCGCTCAACTTCCCATCCCGACGCCGATAGCAATTCTCCTCCGGCATCGCTCACAAGCGCTTCGACCGTTCCTTCACCGGGTGCTTCAATAATCAGCAAGGCTTGTCTCCATCCTGTTCAACAACTCTGAACATCATCTGCTCACTTCTACCTTCGCAAGCTTCTCGTAATATCGAATGAGGCTTCCGTGATCACAATCGCCCAATCCGTCTACCTTGAGTGCCTGCATCATCTCCATAACGGAAGCAGTGAGCGGCAGTGGAACGCCGACCTCATGAGAGGTCTCGAGAACGTTGAGCAGGTCCTTTATATGAAGATTGATCCGGAATCCTGGGTCGAATTGGCGGTCCATCACCAGCGGAGCTTTGGCATCCAGCACCGTACTGCCGGCAAGTCCCCCTCGGATCGCCTGATAAACCAACTCCGGCTGAACACCGACTTTGCTCGCTAGGACGAATGCCTCGGACATCGCTGCGATGCCCAGAGCCACGATAATTTGATTCGCCAGCTTCGTTACGTTGCCCGCCCCAATATCGCCGGTGCGCACCACAGAGGCAGCCATCGCTTTCATAATCTCATAACATTGGTCGAAAATCTCCTGCTTGCCCCCCGCCATGACCGACAGTGTCCCTTCAATCGCCTTGGGCTCTCCGCCGCTGACGGGTGCATCCAGCATTTCTATTCCCTTCTCGCCTAGTCGCTGTGCAATCTCTTGACTCGTCAGAGGAGCAATCGAGCTCATATCAATCAGGACGGTGCCGGGCTTGGCCCCTTCGATAATACCGTTCGGGCCTAATGCCACTTCCTTCACCTGTGGAGAATTCGGCAGCATCGTGATCACCACATCCGATTGCTCCGCTACGGCCTTAGGCGAATCAGCCGACATTGCACCCAATGCGACGAGCTCCGCCGCACCCTTGTTCGTTGCCAGAACGACCAGCTCATAACCGGCTTTTACTAAATTTAGGCTCATCGGCTTCCCCATAATACCGAGTCCAATAAATCCGACCTTCATCGAAAGTTCCTCCTATCTCCCGTCTAGATGGCTCCCATTTCCGTCAAAATAGCTCTGAGTTTCTTGCGGTTCTCTTCGGTAGCAGCCGTATTCGGCAGAATCGAGCTGCCTACCTCCAGGCCAAGCAAATTCATTGCTTCCTTCGTGACGACCGGGAAGCTGGCCAGATTGAACGCCATCCGCAGCGGAGCCAGCTTGAACTGAGCTTCGCGCGCCGCCGGCAAATCGCCGGACATAAACTTATTATAAATATCCACCACAAGGTCCGGTACGATATTGGCCGTGGAAGCAACGCAGCCGACGGCACCGTACGCCAGAGAGCCAAGGATCATCACGTCACGGCCAGCCATAACCTTGAAGCCTTTCTCTCTGGTCCTGCGAATGTACTCGGCAGTTAACGTCATATCGCCGCTGCTATCCTTCACCCCGACGATATTCGGAATATCGGCCAGCCGTTCCATCAATCGAACGGTAATATTGTTACCTACCCGATCCGGGTTATTGTAGAGAAGCACAGGGAGCGAGGTTGCGTCCGCAATGGTTCGGAAATGCCGATAGAGCTCATCCTCGTTCGGCGTCAGAAACATCGGAGGCAGAATGGTGATCGCTTGTACCCCCGAATCCTCTCCCATTCGCGCCAGTTTGACGCATTCCTTGGTCGTGATGGCACCGATCCCCATGTACACAGGCACTCGGCCTCCCGCTTGATCAAGGGTTACACGAACCGCCAGCTCCTGCTGTTCATGATCAAGACCATAGAACTCCCCATTGCTGCCCAGCGATAAAATGCCATGAACTCCGCCCTTGATTACATGCTCTACAACCCGGCGCAAGCCTTGCACCTCCACGCATTCTTCCGCATCCACCGGAGTAACGATGGGCGGTATGACCCCGCGAATCCAACCTGTATCCATGACAACACTCCTCCTCTAATGATTATGATCAGGTGACGGGTCCCGGGTTAAATAAAGCGAGGTCATTGTGCAGTCCCCAATGGTCTGCCCAGGTTCGCTTCTTCCCGCTCGCGACATCCAGAATGAGATGGAACAGCTCCCAGCCCACTTCTTCGATGGTCGCCTCACCGGTCGCAATGGTTCCCGCATTCAGATCGATCAGATCATGCCATTGCTCGGCTAACGCGGTTCTCGTCGACACTTTGATGACCGGAGCGGCGGCCAATCCATAAGGAGTGCCTCTTCCCGTAGTAAACACCTGTACATTGATGCCGGAAGCAAGCTGCAATGTGCCGCATACGAAATCGCTGGCAGGCGTCGCTGCGAACAGCAGCCCCTTCTGGGTTGCTCTTTCGCCAGGAGACAGGACACCGGCAATCGGACTCGTACCCGATTTGACGATAGATCCGAGCGACTTCTCGACGATGTTGACTAAGCCGCCTCTTTTATTCCCGGGTGTCGTATTCGCGCTGCGATCCGCGCTGCCGCGCTGCAAGTAATCATCATACCAATCCATCTCACGGATTAAAGCCCGCCCGACATCCTCATTAACTGCGCGAGGTGTTAACAAGTGAATGGCGTCCCTGACCTCCGTCACTTCCGAGAACAACACCGTAGCTCCGGCACGTACAAGTAAATCAGCGGCGTATCCGACAGCCGGATTCGCTGTAACTCCCGAGAATGCATCGCTTCCCCCGCATTGCAAGCCAACCACCAGCGAGGATGCCGGACAAGTCATGCGCTCCCGGCGGTTCAATCGGTCAAGGCGCTCCTCCGCCATCGCCATGATCGATCTGACCATTGGCATAAACCCGTGGCTCTCCTGCAGGGTTACGATCTGATCGGAGGCGCCTCCTGGCGCTATCCGTTCGGGAAGCAGCTTTTCACATCCCAGCCCGACGACCATGAGTTCACCGCCGAAGTTCGGATTTTGCGCGAGATTTTGAATTGTGCGTATCGGAATGATGGCGTCAGGCGCGTTAATCGCCACTCCGCAGCCGTAGGTATGGGTCAGTGCGATCACATCTTCGACGTTCGGAAAGCGGGGAAGCAGCTCTTCTTTAATTTGCCTTACTGCGAAGTTCAACACACCGGCTACGCACTGCACACTCGTCGTGATGCCTAGAATATTTTTGGTCCCAACACTTCCATCCTCGTTCAAGTACCCCTCAAACGTATAACCATCCAACGGAGGAATAGTTTCCGGTAAGTTGCCTGCTAAAGGGAGCTCCGCCAATTGAGGAGGAGTCGGCATTCTCACCAATGACTCGTCGATCCGGCTCCCCCTCGTTATCCCTTTCATCGCATACCCGATGACCTCTCCATAACGGATGATAGCCTCATCCGGATTTAGATCAGCAAGAGCCACCTTATGCCCCTGCGGAACATCTTGCAGGAGCTCGAGGCCGCAGGGAAATACCGTTCCTTCCCGCAGTCCTCCTGCATTGGCAACAATCGCCATATTATCTTTCGGATTCACCTGGATGTACAGCGGCTTTTCGCTTTCAACACGTTGAACAGTCACATGGATAACCCCCTCGCATAAGCACTTGTTCCTGAATTGAACTTATAGTAATCTAGAACTATCGAAAAGTAAAAGTGATTAAAATTCGTTTTCTCTAAATAAATTTAAGAGTTAGGGAGGGATCGTACATGGAGTTGAAGCAGCTGGAGTACATGATCCAAATTGCCGAAGACAACAACATTACCAGGGCTGCGGAGAAACTGTTCATTACGCAATCCGCTCTAAATCAGCAGCTCCTGAAGCTTGAGAATGAGCTGGGTACGCAGCTCTTCGTACGTTCCAGAAATAATTGGCATCTGACTCAGGCCGGTGCCATCTATGTTGAGAACGCCAAGCGTATCCTACTGATCAAGAAAGAGACCTACAACAAAATCAATGACCTGCTTGCGATCAAGGAAGGAACCCTGAAGATCGGTTTAACTCCGGAAAGAGGTACCGACATGTTTGCAGCCATTTATCCGGGTTTTTATAATAAATATCCCAAAGTACGGATCGAGCCCCTTGAAATGACCGTCAAAGAGCAGCAACAGGCCATATCCCTAAGTCATTTGGACATCGGCTTTGTCACGCTTCAGCAGGCTCAAAAAACGAAAGATGCGTATATCCCGATCTGTTCTGAGGAGATCATCTTATGTATTCCCGGTACCCACCCACTCGCGCATTTGGGAGGCCGCCTCGGGGAGCCGCTTCCTGAAATCAGCCTTAAGCTCTTTATCGAGGATTCATTCGCCGTCATGCGGAGAGGTTCCACATTAAGGGAAATTTATGACGATCTCTTGGCCGAAGAGGATATTTCTCCTCCCATATTATTGGAAACCCGAAGCTGTCAAACTTTATTAGAAATGGTCGCCGAGGGCATCTGTTGTTCAGTCCTTCCAATCAGTTATGCCGGCTCCCGGCCGAATGTCTCCTACTTCTCCCTACGTCAGCATCCGGTGTGGGAAATTGCCGCAAGCTATAAAAGAGACAGCTATCTGAATCAAGCGGCGAAAGAATTAATCGCGCTTTGTAAAGATTATTGGGAGCGAAAGATGAGCGGGTTGAAATGAAAAGAGCGGACTGCAATAAATAACCGCCCTACCACGAATTGTGTAAGGCGGTTTCATGTATTACAGCTCCGAGAGCAGAACCTCGGTATAGGCCATAAGCAGTGGCGCAACGCCATGTCCATTATTACTCACAATGATTTCATTCTCTGTGTAATACTTGAAGCTTCCATCGCGCACCTTACCGGTATCAGGGTTTGTGCCAAGCCCCGCACTTCTGCAGATCCCGCCAAGCAGCACTTCACCATTCTCCTCGCGGAGATATCGCTGGGTTGTGCCATGAAATGCAGATTTGCCGCAATCGGCGTACTCTTCAGCAAGATAGCCAAGGCGTGAACCTTTCAGCATGGCATATGCAAGCATCAAAGTTCCGCTGGATTCCAAATAATTCCCCGGGCGATCCCCCATATCGACAACCTGATACCACATCCCCCCGCTATGCTGGTAAGGCAGCATACCGTCTAATGTTTCATGCAAAATCAATTTCAATGGCTCACTATCAACCTGTACATCTTCCAGAAGTTCAAGCACATCAACCAATGCCATCACAAACCAGCCTACGGCGCGACCCCACACGTTCGGAGACATCCCTGTCGTTTTGTCGCACCAAAACATCTCTCTGCTCTCGTCGTAAGCATGATAGTACAAGCGGTTCTCTTCGTTAAAAATAAACTTCCTAACGTTCATAAACTGATGCATAGTATCCGAATAATTCTTATTTTCCTCAAACTCCTTGATGTACTGTACATAAAACGGTTGCCCCATGTAAAGTCCATCCAGCCAAATTTGGTGAGGATAATTTTCTTTATGCCAGAAGCTGCCTGACTTTGTTCTTGGATATGTCTTCAGTTGATCATAAATCAAGTCAAGCACTTGCTTATATTTGGGATCTTTCTCTTTCTTGTATAAGTCAAAGAGAATGGTCGCCGGTCTAACCTGATCAATACTATAATAACGCACATCAATGGCAGGGATGCTGCCCTTCTCATCATATAGGCGATCGATGAAATTTTTGACAAACAGATAATATTCTTCTTTCCCGGTTTGCTTATAGCTGTCCATATACGATTTGAGAATGCAATTCTCTATATAATGCCACCGCAAGGAAAACCATTTCCCTTCACCCTCTAAATATTGGTCTCTTATTTGATCCAGCATTTGATAGTTCATATACGACACCTCTCCCAACATGATAATGATTCATTTAGCTGTCTCGATATTGCCCAGGTGTCATTCCGGTCAGCTTTCGAAATGTCCGGATGAAGCCAGTCGAATTGGTATAAGTAAGACGCTCTGCAATTTCCGAGATCTTCATATCCGTCTCTTTCAGCCACTTTTTTGCCATGTTAACCCGATAATTCGTTAAGTAGTCAATAAAAGTAACACCTGTTTCCTTCTTGAAAACACGGCTTACATAAACAGGATGATATTTGAGCTGCGCGGCACACGATTCAAGGGAAATGTCCTGTTCATATCCGTTATGGATCATTTCGACCATTTGATGCGCGAGATTGATATATTGCGAATCCGCGCGCCCTTTGAAGAAAGCAAGAGCGGGTGGCAGCATTTCCGTCTTAAACCATAACGTAATCTCTTCTACCGTGTTTAGTTTCATGAAAGTCTGGAGCACCGACTTGGTGTTGATTAAGCTTTCTAACATTCCGCCCTGCTGCTGGACATGACTATGAATCTCCGAGATCAGCTCAACCATCACGAATTGGAAATCGTTAAATCGGATCTCTCTTTCCATGATCGACGCAATATATTGATCAAAGTGTTCGAAGGCGGCGGTTGCATCACCTGTTTTTAATGCGTTGACCAAATAATCCTTCAAGTAATTCAGGGATGCTGCCAGATGTTTGCTGTTCTCTTGAACCGACTCGATATCATCATAATGAATGATGATATCACTCCCGAGACGGATCCTTCTCTTCAGCGCTTCTAAAGCCTCTGTATGCGCATTCGTGGCATCCGAATATCTCGTAAAGACCCGGCTAATCCCGATACTCACCTTCAGCTGAAGCAGCTCGTGAACCTTGGACTTAATTTCCTCTGCAGCCTGATGAAAACTCCGTTGAAGTTCTTGCGGGTCTTCCGAATCACCCGTAAGCAGAGATACCTGCGACTGATCCAGCAATAAGGATCCCAGCAACCGATTGGCCGGTAAAAGCTCGCTGACGATGTTTTGGATAGCAAATAGCAGCAGTTCCTTATCGCTTTCCATATATCTCGTATCCTGAAGAGAATCGATCTGCAGCGCAATCACACCCAGAGGTCTCCCTTTTTCCGCGAAGCCATAGGTATCACACTTGAAAGCAAATTCGCTCTCCGTAACCTGACCCATGAACAGCTTCAATAGGATGAACTCTTTCATCTGTCCCATTTGACCTTGAAGCTGCTGTTGAAATTGCTTCCTTGTTCGGAAAAGCGTATTAAATCTTTCTTCGATATAAGCAAATTCATCTTTCCTGCGGGATTCTGCGGTTTCACCGCCGAATTGTTCCATCGTTTGAAACAACCGGCGGATCGGAGAATACATCCGTCTGCTCCCGTAGAAGGCAGCAGCTGAAATCACGATAAAGACAATAAGGCAGACATTTATTGTAACGAATGCAATTTTCTTGGATTCCATTGTTACTTGGTCAATGGAAACAACGGAAACATAGGTCCAATTATTCGAAGATACCCGATAATTCACAGCCGTAGCTTTCCCTTCGAAGTACCCGTTTGCATCCTTCACTGTTTTCAATGGCGCCATTACCGCATCTGTATGGAAGCTCGCTCCTTCATGACTCAAGAAAGGAGTGTGCTCTTCGTTCAGGACATAGATATCTCCCAGCTGCTTCGTTTGGGCTAACCCTTTTTCCAGTTCCGTCTTCGACATCTCAATAATCAACAGAGCCTTCGGGGATGTGGAGGGTGCGATCATCGGAAGTTTTACAACCAACCGAATGCCATGTTCATCAGCAAGCCAGAATAAATTTTTGGGATTCCTTGCATAATCTTTCAATAGCTCTTTATCTGAATATTCCTCCGTGCCAGTAAAACCTAGATTACCAATCATCCAGTCATTATCCAGATTAAGGAGATGGGTGTCCGCTACTGCGGATAAAGAGTGCAAGTTATATAAACCTTTGGCAAGGTCTGTAATTGTCTGGAAATCATCCTGATTCAAATCCTTGTACAGATTGTCCGATATCAGCGGTGAATTTATATATTGCACGGCACCCATTTCCACATTCTTCAAAACTTGCTCAATTCTCATCTGGTTCTGCAGCAAAATCTGGGCGTTACTTTCTCTAACCTTCTGCTCAATGTCCTTCGAAGAAATATGATAAGAAATCATTCCGATTGTTGTGACTGGAATAGCTACCAGCACCATGGCGAATAGGATCATGCGATATAAATAGGTGGGCAAATGAATTCCTCACTTCTGTTTACTTTCGTTTCAACGACCCTAGTATACCAAACCAGCCGCCCGACTGTTAATAATCGGACGGCGACTGAATCATTACTTCTTGGTGTATGGAACCTTATTTCTTCTGTTTGGCGTATTCGGCCGTGTACTCAGCGATTACCTTCTCGCCGCCTGCTTTCAACCATTTATCAACCTCTGTCTGCCAGCCGGCGTCATCGATTTTCCCCATAATGTATTTGGTTTGGGCATCGCGAATCATGTTATCCAGCTCCACGCCTTTCTCCGTGTATGTCTTGGAATAATACGTCAAAGCTACGTTCGGCACGGCATTTTTCAGATTGTCTTGCGCTATTTTCGAACCTTTTGCCTGTAGCTCGGATTGCTTCAAAGGTATACCTTTACCTGCTGTTTCAAACGAAGGCAAGCTGTCACGGTATGGTTTAACTTCAAGGTTGAACAACGTCAAATCTTTAAATTGACCTTTGCCGTCCTCTGTCTTAGTGAAGTGTTTACCTTCAATTCCCCTCGTCAACAACGTTGACATTTCAGCATCAAGCAGCTTATCGAAGAAGCCTAACAACAGCTTCAACTCCGCTTCTGTTTTCACACTTGATTTGGGGAACAGGAAGAAGCCGTTGTTTCCAGACTCAGCGGGCACCTTAAGTCCGGATGGGCCTTCAAATGGCACGACATCGACAACTGCCGTTGGGGTAGACTTCAGTACGTTGTCCGAAGAAAGCTGTGCAGCCGTTGCTACCGTGTTAACACGGATGCCCACTTTACCCGCATTCCATTTATTATCGGAATCAGCCGATTGCACGATGGAGAAATCCTGATTAATTAATTTCTCAGCATACATACGTTTTAATAACTTCAACGAATCCATATATGGCTTTGTCATAAATTCAGCTACGATTTTACCATTCTCAACCCCCCACTTATTAGGTGCTCCATTCGGAACGGAAAGCCGAGTCATAAAGCTGGCGCTCGTGGCTGGATCGTTATAGTTTTTATCTAGAAATAAGCCGTAAGTATCCGCTTGGCCGTTCTTATCCGGATCTTTTTCTGCAACTGCTTTAGCCATATTGTACCAATCATCCAGGGTAACGGGAGGCTTTAGGCCAAGCGCACTAAACCAGTCTTTGCGATAAATGATTCCGGCACGCCCAATATCACGGTATAACGGAAGCCCATACAGTTTGCCGTCCACTTTGATGTTGTCGTAATACATCGGGCTAAGTTCCGATAAATTTTTGTAATCCTTCAATAACGGACCAATTTCCCAGAACAAGCCGGACTGGATGGCATTCAGCGTGGAAGCGTTAGCTTTCACTTTAAAAGCTTTGGGCATTTCGTTAGAAGCAATCATGATGTTCTTCTTGTCTTCAAAAGCAGCATCCGGAATCCATTGAATATCGATTTTGGCATTCGTATATTTCTCTATCGCCTGCTCAATATCGCTGCCTTTTTTAGGCGCCTCTCCGACTTGCGGCGTAGCGATGGTCACTGTTAGAGGCGTTTTATCCGCCGCCGCTTTGTCCTCTTGCTTCGGATCTGTGCTGTTACCGCATCCTGCAAGAGTTCCTGTTGTCAACGCGATGGAGCAAAGTAAAGCCATATACCCTTTTCCAATCATCCTTAACCCTCCCTAATTATGAATCATATGGTATATTCGCAAAGACAAACCTTTTATAGGTTATCCCTTTACCGAGCCTAAGAAAACGCCTTTCGCGAAATGCTTCTGCAAGAATGGATAGACGAGAACGATCGGGATTGTCGCAACCACAATCGACGCCATACGAATCGTTTGAGGCAAATAATCCGTTGGATCGGACTGCGAGGCCGAATCTCCGATTTTATCCTGAGACATGAGCACAATTTGCCTTAGCACCACCTGTACGGGCCATTTCTCAGAATCGTTGATATAAATGACCGCGTGGAAGAACGTATTCCAATGTCCTACCGCGTAAAACAGTCCGAATGTCGCCATCGCCGGCATCGATAAGGGCAGAACAATTCTGAACAACGTACCGATATCATTGCAGCCGTCAATTCTCGCAGCATCTTCCAACCCATCCGGAATCTGCTGAAAGAAGTTTTTCAGAACAACTAAGTTAAACGCACTGATGGCTGTTGGAATCATAAGAGACCAATAGGAATTGATCAGTCCAACTGATTTAACGACGAAGTAAGTCGGGATCATACCGCCGCTGAAAAGCATCGTAATGAGAATCAATAGCATGAACGCTCTACGGCCGCGCAAGGTGGCCCGAGCCAATGGATACGCTGTGAATGAAGTCAGTATCAAATTGATCAATGTTCCTAAAACGGTTACATAAATCGATACTCCAATACTTCTAATCATCGTGTCCGTTGAAAAGATGTATTTATACGCGCTAAGCGTAAATTCAGTAGGGATCAGCAGCAGCCCGCCTTTGACAACCTCGGATGGTGCTGCGAACGAAACCGAAACAATATAGACAAATGGAATAATAGTGATTAAAGAAACGAGAGTCAATAGCGCATAGTTAACCCAATCGAACATTTTATTGCTGAATGTCTTGTCATTCGTTGGCATTGTTGATCTCAACCTCCTAAGAGCTACCCATAACTATAGTTAGTACACGCCTTCTTCGCCGAATTTCTTCGCCAATCGATTCGCACCTAGCACAAGTACGAGCCCAACCAACGATTTGAACAAACCAACTGCAGCACTGTAACTATACTGAGCCTGTGTTAAACCCTTCATATACACATAGGTATCGAACACTTCGCCGACTTCCCGGTTCATAGAGTTCAACATTAGAAAGATATGCTCAAAACCTGTATCCAGGAAGCTTCCCAATCTTAGAATAAACAGGATCACAATCGTGCTGCGGATAGCAGGAATCGTGATGTGCCAGAGCTGACGCCACCGGCCGGCCCCATCCATCCGAGCGGCTTCATATAATTGCAAATCTACCCCGGATAAAGCGGCCAAAAAGATAATCGTCCCCCAGCCTGCCTCTTTCCAGATCGACTGACCGATGATCATCGGTCTGAACCATTCCTCGCTTAGCATAAACGGAATTTTCTCAAACCCAAAGTGCACAAGCAATTCATTCGCGACGCCGCCCTCTGTCGTAAATAGCACATAAAATATACCGACCGCGACGACCCACGATATGAAATGCGGCAAATAGAGCAATGTTTGGACAACTCGTTTGAACACTTCTCTTCTCGCTTCATTAATCATGAGGGCTAGTAGGATCGGAAGCGGAAAAAAGAAGACTAAATTATAAATGGCTAGCAGTAAAGTATTTCGAAAAAGCGACCAGAATTGGGGCTCCAGAAAAAACCGCTCAAAATGTTTAAAGCCGACCCAGGGACTGTTTATAAATCCGGTAAAAGGCTTGTAGTCCTGAAACGCCATGACGAGACCAAGCATGGGTACATATTTAAATACGACAAAATACAAGATCCCAGGAAACAAAAGTACATACATCCATCGATCTCTTAAGAGATCCCGTACAAGCTGTGATCGTTTCAACGAGCTAACTTGAGCTCTTTGTATCTGTGCTTCCAAAGGTTGCGTCACTCGACTTCCTCCTGACTGAAAAGTGATTGGTTTCTATCTCGATGATACGTTATCAATCTCGTTACAGGCTATCGTACTCATTTAACTTCTTTATTCGAAACATGAAAACCCTTACATGACGCGGATTTCAGCGGGAGGTAATTCCCTTTATTCGTACAACTGGGCTAATTTTCTCGCGAATAACGGGAGAAATTCCAGTTACGCTTTGCGGCTGACCAAGCAAGCTCGGCTCCCTCAACGAGAGAGCCACGCCGCCCCACGCCGCAGATCAAGAAAAAACCGTCAGGGAATATCGCCCTGACGGTCCGCTCTTATGCTTCTTCTCAAAATGTTCTTTAATCATCCGTACGGCCTCGTCCTTGCAGCCCTTCATCGCCGTTGATGGCCGTTAAATAAGTTACACTCGAGTTATCCTTACTGCTATATAGGTCTTACCAGGAAGCGCGATCTCGGTCTTTCCGGAAAAGACTCCTTCCAGCCTCGTTACGCTCATCTCCCACGTATCCATCCATTCAATCATAAACTGGCCATCTTCAGGCAAATCGATGACTCGATGGGCCGGCCGATGAATCCCAAAATAGTACAAATAATAGTGTCCATCTATACCGATTGTGGGTACATCACGCACCGGTAACGGTCTAAGGTCAACCGGCGCTTGTTCGAGGACGCTGCGCAAAAAGGCAATTCGTGACGGGCTGTCCCCATACAGCTTTCCGCCTTTAGCCCACCAGATGATCATCTCAGGGTGCACATACGTTTCCCCGTGGGTAACATAGCCCCCGCGGGCTACCCCGTCCCAGCACCTTCGCACCATCTCTTCGGCGGTCAAGTTGCCCCAACGATGCTGCACGTTGCCTTCATAACAGCATTCGTCAACAATGACGGGCTTGCGGTAGAGCTTACTCCACTCTTGGGTGAACGACAAATCCCAGTGCTGAATGCTGCAGTGCGTCACCCACGGTTTGCCGTGATCGTACATGATGATGCTGGATGGATCATACATCCGCGTTCCGTTATGTATCGACCGCAAATGCTGGTAAGGGTCTTCCTCCTGCAAAATACGGAACAGCCGGTCCCAATCATCCATCTGTTTCTCGCGCATGAAATCGTACTCGTTGGCGAGGGACCACCAGACGTTACGGAATGAAGCCAACCTCGCTACGACATAACGCAGATAATAAGCATCGGTCTCCGCATCAAGCGAATCAAAGCCCCATCGTCCCTTGTCGTAAGGGTGAAACAGAATGAGATCCGCTTCGATGCCGAGCTTTTGCAAGGAGGTCAAATGACGCTCCAGCTTGTGAAAAAAAGCGGGCTCGAAGCGCGTGTGGTCGAAGTTTTCCTTGCTGTCGCCGACAAAAGGAAACACGTCCGGCTCCGTTGCATTGTAGCTGTAATTCTTCGGAAACACACACATGCGGATTTTATTGAACGGCGATTGCGCAAGCGTCTCGAGAGTTTCCTGCTGCAATTCATTCGTCTGATGGATCCAAGCATAACTGGTCGTACCGAAAGGCAGATAACGCTCGCCGTCTTCGTAAACGAAATGAAATTCATCGCGCACCCGCACTGGACCATGATTCCCCTTTGCCGGCGGTGTGCAGACAAAACTTCCAACCTTTCCGTTCAACTCTGCAGCATCGCTTTCCGTTTCAAATGCCCACTCTCCGATCGTATCCGGCATAAAGCGGATGCGATAAACACCTTCACCGTCGTAAAATCCCTGAATTCGTACCGATCTGTTTTTGTGGCGGAAGATCGCCTGCAGCTGGTTATCCTTGAACGGATTGCCGTTCTCAGGCCCACGGAGCGATAGCTCGTATATCCCCCAACGTTCCACACTCTCTTGCAGTTGTCCTACTAACAAATGTAACCCCTCCTAGATAATGATGTTCTAACCTTTTACGCCTGAAGTCGCGATGCCATCGACGAAATATCGCTGCATCGAGAAGAAAATAATCAAACAAGGCAGCAGCGACAGGGCTGACATGGCAAACAGCGAACCGAAAGAAGATTCGCCTGTCGAATCCATGAACAATCTGAGGCCGAGCGGGACCGTGAACAGTTCGGAGGAACTGAGATAGAGCATATGACTAAAGAAGTCGTCCCACGACCCAATGAATGTGAAGAGCGCAGTGGTGATAAGCGCCGGTTTGGCTAGAGGCATAATGATGCGCCAGAAGATCTGAATTTGACCGCAGCCATCTATGGTCGCAGACTCATCAAGCTCCCGTGGTAAGCCACGCACAAACTGTACCATCAAAAAAATGAAGAAGGCCTCGGTGGCGAGAAATTTGGGCACGATCAGAGGAAGATACGTATCGACCCAATCCAGCTTTTTGAACAAAATGTATTGGGGAATAATCGTGACATGATGCGGAAGCATAATTGTGACCAGCATGAGCGCGAACCAAAGTTTTTTCAACGTGAAATTGAGCCTTCCGAAAGCATAAGCGGCAAATGCGCAAGATAGGAGATTACCTATGACAGACAGAATAGCCACGAGGAAAGAGTTGAAGAAAAATACGCTGAATTTATTGCCGCCTATGCCATTCCAGCCTTTGATGTAGTTGTCAAAAGTTACTTCGGACGGCCAAATGCGCAAATCCGTAAAAATGACGTTTTCCGGCTTGAACGAGCTGCTTATCAACCAGCCGATGGGGTAGAGCATGAGTACTGCAAACGCCACAATAAAAATATGAATGATCAGCTTTTGCAAATTAAGGCGCTGTGCCATCTCATTTCCCCCCATCCTGATAGTTGACCCAGTACTTGGACGAACCGAAAGTCAATGCGGTAAAAATAGCGATAATCACAAGGAGCAGCCACGCCATTGCAGATGCGTATCCCATTTCATAGAAAGAAAAGCCCTTCAGGTACAAATACAGTGTATAAAAAAGTGTTGAATCGATTGGACCGCCTGTGCCGGCGCTTATGATGAAAGAAGATGTAAACGCCTGGAACGCGCCGATAATCCCCATAACCAGATTGAAGAAAATAACCGGTGTAAGCAAGGGGATCGTGATTTTCAAAAACTGCTGCACGATCGGCGCTCCATCTACCTGCGCTGCTTCGTATAGTTCTGTTGGGATTTGCTTAAGGCCCGCCAGAAAAATAATCATCGATGAACCGAACTGCCAAGCAGCTAATGCGACGATCGAGTACAGCGCAAATTTCGGGTTGGCGATCCAGTCCGGCGCCTGCCAGCCGAATACGTCGAGCAGGAAGGCATTCACTATACCGTTGCCTCCGAAAATTTTGCGCCAAAGAACCGCAATTGCTACACTTCCTCCGAGAAGTGAAGGGATATAGTAGACGGTTCTGTAAAATCCAACGCCTCGCAAGCCCTTGTTCAGCAGCAGCGCGACTAACAGGGCGAATGCCAATCGGACAGGTACCGAGGTAAGTACGTAGGTGAAGGTTACCCCTAGTGATTTGACCAGCCGAGGATCGTCGATGAACATTTTCTCATAGTTATCCAAGCCAATCCACTTCGCAGGAGACAATACGTCATAGGAAGTAAAAGAAAGATATACCGAGCTGATCATCGGGCCTACGGTAAGCGCAAAAAAACCGACGAGCCACGGAAGCAAAAACAAGTACGGGACGGCGTTCTTCTCCCACATTTTTCTTAGATAAGACTTTTTAACCTGGCCGGCAACCATTGGGGTTTGTTCTAATGCAGTTTGTTTCAAAGTGCCGCCTCCATTCCATCCAAATTTGTGAATAAGCTAGCCAGCGGCAAGCAATACGCCGGCTAGTCGGATACTCAGCTTACTTCATTTTAGCAGCCGATTTGGAAGCGGAGTCCACAACTGCCTGAGCTGCTTTTTCAACCGTTGTTTGCCCGAATGCCAGCTTCTGAGATTGAATCGTTAACTCGCTTTGCCATTCCGCAATATTGGGCAGTTCTCTATCCATTTCGCGGCTGTTTTTGACAGCAAGGTCGATATAATCGTACATTCTCTTATCCGTTTCATTACTTTTTTCCTTTAACGCAGTACGCACCTTAGAAGATCCCGGAACCCCGCGCTCACTCCCCAAAATGAGGGTAGCATCCGGATCCGTTACCATGAAGTCGATAAACATAGCCGCTTCCTTCGGATGCTTCGATTTGGCGTTAATGGACATAAACTGGCTTGGCTGCAGCCATAAGCCTTTGGCCGTTCCGCCAGACGGCAGCAACGCGATGCCGATTTCGTCCTTCATTGCTTTCTGGTAGGCGGTTAACTGGTTGGACCAAATAACTTTCATTGCCGCTTTACCCTCGACGAATCGGGAGTTGTCAGGGGATTCCTTGTAGCCGGCAGTCTGCTCGCCGTTCGGCATGATGCCGCCCTTGCGGAATTGATCCCACATCGTGAAGTATTCAACCACTTGCTCTTTTGTGAAATGGATTTTCCCGTCATCCTTGTACACGGCGCCGCCTCTCTGGCGTGCATAGTAATTCACCATGTGCGTGGAATCGGAGCCGTCAACAAAACCGAAAATGCCCAGCTTATCCTTCACTTGCTTGCCGTATGCAGCGAACTCGTCCCAAGTCCAGCTGTCCTTCGGAGCTTCGATTCCCGCTCCATTCAGAAGCGTTTTATTGTATATAACACCAAGCGCGTTAGAGCCCAGACTTACCGCGTATAGCTTACTATCCATTTTGCCGGAATCAATAATGCTCTGGTCGAAGCTGTCCAGCTTCAACTCTTTGCCGTAGTAGGAACTTATATCAAGAAATGCCCCGCGCTTGACATAGTCGGGGTAGTTATTCCCTACCTGAATCAAATCGGCCGCGTTGCCGCCGGCGAGTACCGTGTTCAGCTTATCCCAATAACCGTCGCTCATGTATTCCGGCTTGATCGATATGTTGGGATACTTCTTTTGGAACAAATCAATGACTTTTAGCGTCGCATCATGGCGCACCTGCGAACCCCACCACATCATCCGAAGCTCCACTTTTTCCCCGGATACCGCAGGCACTTCTCCACCCGGCGTAGTCGATGTCGTTTCCGTTTGTTTGCTTCCACCGCTGCAAGCGGCTGTAAACATCATGAAAGCTGCCATGGTACTAACCCATACACTCTTCTTTGTCAAAATCACAATCATCTGCCTCCTCATAAACTCGTTTAGTAAACTTTAGTTAATGAAAGCGTTGTCATTTATGACTTTAGATTTCAAGATACCTCTTGTTTTTGGTCCTTGTCCAAATTGGCTCAACCACGTAAAACATGCCACCTCCCTACTGTTTACAGGTCGATATTATCATCAATAAGAAAGTGTAGTCAATAGAAAATGTTTAGAACAATTTACTAAACAAAATAATAAACACACAATACCGTAAAGTGATACACCTATAATTTGTTTATTTAGCCTTTGATTCCTGCGAATAACTCATAAATAGTTTAGAATTGTTTAGTTACCTTTTAGTTCCATGATGTGATGTTCACCGCCTCAATGCCGTTTTCAATTACAAATCTCACAATACCGCCAATGCACGATTACGTACATGCTCCTACCCGAAGCAGTTTACGATAATCATTAGCGAACATAGCGGATAATCATGAGCGAAGGTGCCTTCTGTTGGAAGATATTGCAATAAAAATAGCCAGGCATGAGCAGCTCATGCTTGGCTATTTTTATGTAACTAAATTTACTTGTGATGATATTTGTAATACTCTACTGTGAATTCTTCCATGATCCGGTCACCGCCTTGCTGCTTCCATTCTTCTTTCGCTGCCTGCCATCCTTTCTCATCGATATCACCCATGATGAACTTGACCCTGGCATCGTCTATAATTTTAGTTACTGTTTTGCCGCGCTCCGTGAAGGTATTCGAGATCAGCGGTGTCGTAGGATCCGCCACACCATAGGGCACATTGTCCTTAAGCATTTGCTCCACTGTTTTCGCTAATGGCGTTCCATTATTCGTAACAGGCAGCGACATACCGAGATGACGTACCGGGTAGACCTCTTTATTCGCCCTGGTCGGGTCGATTGTCTTCATGCCATCCCGTACGGTGTAATGACTCCCTTCTATGCCATAATTAAACATCGTGATCATCTCGTCACTGTTCAATTCATTTAGAAACGCCAGTACTCTCTTCAAATCAGCTTCTGTTTTAACCGCATTTTTGGAAATCATATACATGCCGTTAATGCCGCTGCCGGCTTGAACACGGATTCCCTTCTGTCCTTGGATGCGTGTAATGACACCGACCTTGGCGTTTGGATTAGCTTGCAACAAATCTGTGTTCAGATAGGGCAGCGTAAAGTTTTCAAGTGCCGAAGAACGGATGCCCACTCTGCCTTTAACGAATTCATCTTCGGGTTTTGTATTGGGCGACGAGGCGAAGTCCTGGTTGATGATTTTCTCATCGTATAATCTTCTCAAGAACTTAAGATTGTCCAGGTATTCCTGAGTCATAAAGGAGGGAACCATCTTACCATCGATCAACCCCCAACCGTTCGGCGCGCCTCTCATAATTTCAAACGGGTATACACCGTTAAACAGCCCGGAACCGGCCCCTGTTGTTGAAGTGGCGAAACCATAGGTGTCCTGCTTGCCGTTCCCGTCCGGGTCCCCTGTCGTGAAAGCTTTCAGCATCTCATACAGCTCGTCCATGGTCGTCGGCTCCTTAAGACCGAGCTTCTCTAACCAATCTTGACGGTAGAACAATCCGTACCGTGCCGTATAACGCGGGCGGTAAATCCCATACGTTTTGCCATCGATCGAAGAATTGTACAGCAATTTTCCATCTAGATGACTCAGATTGGAGTAATCCTGCAGATAAGGAGTCAGGTCCCAGAACAAATTAGAGCGGACAGCATTAATAATCACAGGGCTTTTCGTATCTATGACCAGAGTGACCATCGGTAATTGATCCGATGCAATGGTCACGTTAAGCTTTTCGCTATAATTTAGGCCGACCCATGTAATATCGAGCTTGGTATTCGTTCTTTTCTCTAATTCATGCACAAGCACGTTATCTTCCTTCGGCGGCTCAGCGGACTCGAACCATGTCATCATTGAAAGATGAAACGGCTTGCTTGCATCTTGCGCTGAGTCAGATGTAGTGGCAACATTCCCGCAGCCGGTCGCTACACACGTGATTATGATACAAATAAGAACCAGCGCAATTGCGGGTTTCCCTGCTTTTGGATAAAGATTCATCCTTCCTCCTCCTAGGTAACCCGTTCTTGATCGAACGCCTCCGTACCTAAAATTTCGTCGTTCACCGAATCACTTTTGAAAAGGTTTGTTTTCTCTTTGATGAAGACGATCTTCCTCCCGATATTTCCCAGGAGTCGTCCCTTCCGTCTTGCGGAATGAGCGGATAAAATTTTGCGGGTTCTTGTAGCCCAGCCTCTCGGCAACTTCGGTAATCGTCATATCCGTTTCGGTCAGCATTTGCTTGGCCATTTCAAGGCGATACGCGTTCAAATAATCACTGAAGGTGATACCGATGTGTTTGCGAAATACTTGCCTTAAATAATCCGGGCTGAAGTTCATGATTGAAGCGCATGACTCAAGTGTTAAATCCGTATGGTATTGTTCATGGATGATTTGCTTAAGGGTCTCGGAAATGCTATTAAACTGGCGCTTGCGCTTAGTTTCCAATTCCTGAATCAATGGCTCCACCAACTCTTGACAGAAAAACGCTTCAATTTCTTGAGGCGATTTCAGCTCAAAAAATTGATCGACTGCCGGCTTCTCCTGTGAAGAAGCTCTTCCGCTAATATCAAGTTCATGCTGCTGTGCGAACTTTAACAGCTCCAGCAGTACACCGACCAACGTCAATTGACACTCCCTGTAGCTGTAATCTTGCACCAGCATCACTTCCGTCACCAGTGCATGCACGAGCTCTTGCGCCTTCTGTTGGTCTGCCAAGCGGATGGCCTCTAAGAGTTGATTCTCCATATCTTTGGGAAAGATATATGTCGGTGACGCCGTTGTCCTCAAATCTTCAATATGCAGGACGACCCCGCTTCCTGCGCGGATCCGGTAATCGAGCGCTTCCAGACCTTCATGATAAGCGGTAGGCGCATCCTTTAAATCACTGAACACTCGGCTAACCCCGACGCTGGAATCCAGCTCCAGATAGAGCTTTACCGCTTCCTGAATGGATTTGGCATATTCTCGGCCTTCGTTCGCCAGGTCGAGAGAATCCCTCATGGAGGAATTGGCTAGAACAAGCACCACGGAGCGATTGAGCAGCACCGGATTCAGGCGGCGTTCTACCGGCACAACCTCGGCGATCATATTTTGAATTGCGAATAAGATCAGATCGTAATCTTTGGACTCGAATCTAGTGCCTGTCAGAGTATCAATTTGGACGGTGAGTGCAAGGAATTGATCATATTCCGCCAAACCAAATGATTGGAGCTTTTCTTCAATCTCCTGCCGGCTTAATGTGCCCTCCAACAACTGAATAATAAAATATTCGTTCAACTGCGTGGACTGCACGCGTAATTGATTTGTAATTTGCGATTGTGTCTGCACCATATTCAGAATCTGTTTGCTCATATGCTCCACCTCGTTGAGACTGCCGCTTGGCCCCCCATGCTCATCCTGCTTACTTAGCAGCTTATACATTTTGCCGATAGGTGAGTACATGCGTCTAGAGCCTATGATCGAAATGAGCAGCGTAAGAATAAACACAGCGGTGCAAGTTGCTATCGTTATTTTCGCAATGACACCTGTTCCTGCCGTAATATCGCTCGTCGGTACG
Organism: Paenibacillus sp. MAHUQ-63; assembly: GCF_028765165.1. GTDB lineage: Bacteria > Bacillota > Bacilli > Paenibacillales > NBRC-103111 > Paenibacillus_E. The sequence goes on from NZ_JARADB010000003.1 coordinate 1,100,547, forward strand.
ACTGAAACATAGATCCACCCATTATAAGTCGACTTGGAATAGGTCACTCCGTACTTCTCATCACTGCTGTAAAAAAAACCGTTCAACTGCCCCGAAGATTCCGCCGAGGAGATCGGTGCTTTCGATGCCGCGATAACTTGAGCAATGGAATCATCAGCAGGCGTCAGAAGTTGAAACTTCTCATTCAATATGGCGATGCTGCCCAGTTCATTTTTACGTGTGATGAGTCTTGTAAGTTCATTTAATGATATATCGGCTGCAAGAAAGCCCTTGGGGTTACTGGAAAGTAACGGCAGTTTTTTGACAATACGCAAGCTTCCGACCGCCCCTGGTTCCGCTTTCAAAATAGACCAGCCGCTATTCTGAAAGGAGCTGAATTCCTGTTTTAATTGATCCCTCTTCGAGGTTTCATCTAAAGAAACGATTCCCCCTTGAGCGATATACCAGTTTTCTCGAATATTCACCATTTCAATTCTTCGAATTCTCGTTTCGTACGATTGCAGATTATTCATCTCATTCGTTATTGACTTGACCTCATTATATTTATTGATGGTAAAGGATATATCCATTGACTGAATAACCAATTCCGAGACAGCAAACTGAGTAAGAGCGCTATCGACCGATTTGATCAACTGCTCCGTCTGCATTTGCGTTTGCTCGAGAATCGTCTTGCTGCCCAGGTTCATTTTTTCTTTGACAAGCCCAGAGCTCTTATAATAAGAAACCACACCTAGAAATACGATAGGAATCGTCATGATTAACAAATTGTGCAATAAGATTTTGGTTAAATAACTGGAAAATCGAATTGGCATATGTATCTCCTACGGGAAGAATGTATACGTTTATTCATAGCATAAATATACAAACTAAGTCCACCCGCGATTGCTCTTTTGAGTTCTATAAATCGTTAGCACTATGTATGAGATTAAAGAAAAACGGCTCACTTCCAATTAAAAAATGGAAATAAGTCGTCTATATAATACACTGTTATGGGACCTTGTAAACCTCTAAAATCGATATGAAACGGCACACGAACTGCTTTATCTCCGTTAATGAAGCGATTAAACGATCCTCCCGATTATTTCAATGAAACAGGACTGCATCGGCAATCGGCTCCCTGTTTTATTTTACTTGCAGGAACTCGAGCACGGCACTGAGGAATGCGGTTTGATGCTCAACATTTGATAGATGAACTGTGGGCAATATGAGCAATCTCGCATCAGGTACGGTCTTGGCGATTAATTCACTATGTTCGGGAAGCGTCACCGTATCATTCTGCCCTGCGATAACCAAGGTCGGACTGCTGATTAGCGCGGCAGTCTGGCGCATATCCATGTCGCGGATAGCAGCCCAGCTTCCTGCAATTCCCTGTGGACGAGTAGCAAGCACCATCTCGCGAAACGAAGTTACGAGCGAGGTCTCCGACACCAGCATATGCGAAGGGAACCAGTTCTTCATGAACATATCGGCGAATTCAGGAAGTTTCCCAGGCTTCAGGACTGAGGTGATCAAGTCCTCCCATTGCTCGGCTGGCCCTAGGTAAGAGGAAGTATTGCTTAGAATGAGCCGGTCAATCCGCTCCGGAGCGTATATACCTAGCCATTGAGCAACGGCGCCGCCAAGCGAAAGCCCGAGGAAATGCACTCGTTCGATTTGCAGCGCGTCGAGCAGCTCGATTACATCTTGTCCCAATCTGTCCAACGAATACGGACCGTCAGGCGTATCCGAGTCTCCATGTCCCCGATAGTCATAACGAAGAACGCGGAAATTCTTTGAAAGCTCACGGATTTGTCCATCCCACATGTTCATTGAGGTCGCGATGGAGTTCGCAAGCACGAGTACTGGCTTGTCGACCAATCCATCAATCCGATAAGCAACCCGAACTCCATCTCCGGTCGTAAAATAGTTTAACCCCTCCGTGCTGCTCGTTTTAGTTATTGTCATTGTTCTCAGTCTCCCTTTTGGTTTATAGTGACATTTTATGGGATCTGCTCTACAATTTAAATAAGAAGATTAAGGAGTTTGGGGCTTAAAACCTCATTTCTATAGGTGTTTCGAATTCAAACTTTATAAAACTGAGGTGATCTGTTTATGGACCACATCGATTTAAAGATACTGTCCATTCTTCATGATAATGCCAGAATTACGGTTTCAGAGATGAGTCGAATGATTGCCATGTCGCAACCGGCTGTAACCGAAAGGCTTCGGAAATTGGAGGAACGGGAGGTCATAACGGGTTATCGTGCGGAGATTTCCCCTTCCAAGCTAGGTAAGTATACAACAGCATTTGTACTGTTCAAGTCAAATAACTGCAAGGAATTCGAAACCTTCAGCGAAGCGGCCCCTGAAATCGTCGATTTCTATAGAACCAGTGGAGAGTATAATTACTTGTTGAAGGTTGTAACAGAAACAGGCGAAACGTTGGAAACCTTCCTTGAAGCTTGCAACACATTTGGGTTTTCAACGACCCTTGTCGTTCTTTCAACTCGATTCGAGGATAAAAGCCTTGTGGCAAGCCCTGAAGCATCAAACGTCATTCCATTGATTCAGTCAGGAGAAAAACGAGATTAAACGATGATTTGGAGACTGAACTTGTTTGACATGTTAGATTCGTTTAATTGTACAAACTCGCATCTTTTATTTCTTCTGGCTGTATTTTCATCTTACGTCATCATTCCTCATTCTTTTTACTTCTTCAAATTCTAAGTCCTCGAATTGCTATTTTCTTTCCTTTGTGCTCTTTTAATATGGGTTTTAGAACTGAGATTGCTCTTTTCTGACAATTCGTTACTTTTTCAACGGCAATCTGTCCTTTTGCTCAATTTATCTTGAGTCTTACCAAATAAGGTGGACACCGATTCATGATTCAACCAGCTTCGAATTAGATATAGCGTTTCTATAGGAATCTTAAGTTTAATAAAAAAACAAGGAGCAGTTCAGTTGAACTGCTCCTTGTTCATTGAACTCTCGTTCCCCGATAGTTCAATCTCAATTACTCTTGACGACATTGTTATCAATTTCAAAATCAAAAACACACCGCCTATTGGGAACGAGTGTGTTTTTTGATTGGTGGTGTGAATGACTTCATTTTAGTCACTGGCCGGCCATCTGCTTGCGGTATTCCTTGGGGGAGACTCCCGCTATTTTGTTGAACATATGTGTGAAATAATTAGAATCGTTGAATCCGGTGGCCTCAGAAATTTCGAATATTCTCATTTCTGTGCTTTTCAGCAGAAGCTTCGCTTTCTGTACGCGCAAGTTCTGGACATAGACGGTTACACTTTCACCGGTTTCCTTTTTAAACAGATTGCTGAAATAGCTGGGGTTCAGATGGACATGGGCTGCAACCTCAGCCAAGCCGCATACTCCCATATATGATTCTTCAATAAACCGAATGGCCTGCTTGACCGGATTATTATTCTTGCTAGCAAGCCAGTTATTGTGGGACTGCAGGAATTCATGGATGTATCCCTTCAGCCATTCTGCAATTTCCTCCGGCGTCGCACATTTGTAGACAGAATCCCACTCTATAGGGCGAACGGCCATTTGCCATTCGGGAAACTGGACCTGCACCAGCCGGAGAATGGCAGCAGCCAGCAGCAGCGCTTCGATCTTTGCGGTTTGCGGGGGTAAACAGCTAATCCGGACGGCTTGCCCCTGCATCTCCCGGCTTAGCAGACTGTTATCCTCCGACATTAGCCAGGTTACAATTTCCTTCTCCTTCTCGTATAGCGCTGTCTGGTTGAGCAGTGAATCATTGGCAGAACCGTGATCCCTATCCCCTTCCCGGCAATACCGCCTGTAGCCCTGATGTAATTCCTCCGTACTAGCGCACAGCCCTTGACCGATGCATTCAAGAGCCAACCTCAGATAATGATGGACCGAATCGGCGAGTAACTGCAGCCATGAGGAGGATGTATCCGGCCGGGATGCACTCAGGTCCACCAATAAAGCCCACTCCGAAGCGTTCAAGGGAAACAACCGAAAGCCGCCAGGAAACCATTTATTCAAGTGCTCCCCGGCTATATTGGCGAAAGCAAACTGCAAAAGTGGCACATCCTGGTCTGAATAATGCTTATCCGGTGGGAAATAGGTAGGAATACGGAGAAAATGCAGCTCGCATTGCTTCATCCGTTTCAGCAGAGCCTCCACCTCTTCACCGTTGCAGGGCATACCCATGATCGCCGAGCGTAGCTCGCTGTCTTCATGCTGGCGCTTCCAGCCCTCCACCAAGAGCTGGGACTGGCTTTCTTCAATCAACTGCACATAAATCCGGTCGAGTACGCTTAAGATATCCGTTTCCACACAAGGCTTCGTGATAAAGTCCAGCACCCCGAACTTGACGGCGGACTGGGCATATGAGAAATCCTTGAATCCGGTTACAATCACAATTTTCGTTAGCCAACCGCGGCTTCTGATTTCCTCTGCCAGCCGCAGACCATCGATATGGGGCATCCGGATATCGGTCAACAAGAGATCCGGGACACATTTCTCCATCATTAACAAGGCGTCCCGGCCATTTCCCGCTTCCCCCGTCACCACCCACTCGGCAGACCGCTTGCCCACCAGCCTCCGCAGCCCCTTACGGAAGTTAGGCTGGTCCTCTGCAATAAACATCTTACCCTTCATCCGTTCCCTCCTCATGACTCCCCAGTGTCCCGGACTTAATAGGAAGCGTCATGTGAACAACCGTTCCTTTTCCTTTACTGCTGGTAATTTCCACTCCATAAGCGGGTCCGTATACCAGTTGAATGCGCCGCAACACACTTTTGTAGCCGATTCCCGTCTTATTGCCGTCCGGCAGATCAGCCTCCGCTTCTGTCAGAATTCTCTGGGTTTCTTTATCCATGCCACATCCATTATCGGCTACCTCGATATGCAGCGCCTCATGAAATAGGAACGCTTTAATCCGCAGCACTCGGTCACTCTCCATATCACGGAAAGCGTGCACAAAAACATTTTCCACCACCGGCAGCAAGAGGGATCGCATCATCCGCAGATTCAGCAGAGACTCCTCAGCTTGAATAATGGTTTCAATCTCGCCGGTGAACAGCTCTGTCTGGATCTTGATGTAATTGCGGATCTGATGCAGCTCTTCGCCAAGAGTCGTATCCGTCTGAACAGATTTAAGGGAATACTTCAACATCTCCGAGATGGCGTTGATCAGAAGCGCCGCCTCCTCTTGGTCGTCGCTGTACAGCTTCCAATACAGCTCGTTGAACAGGTTGTGCAGATAATGAGGGTTCAGCTGTGCCTGGATGGCCTTCAGCTCCGATTCCCTCTGGCTGATTTGCGCCAAATATACCTTATTGATCAGCTCGCTCACTTGCTCCGCCATGCTGTTGAAGCTGTCCCCGATGTAGCCCAACTCATCGCCGGAATCCACTCTGACCCGGACCGTGAAATCGCCGGAACGCAGCAATCGCAGTCCCTGCATCAGATGGGCCAGCGGAGTCAGGAGCGTCCGGGTGGAAATCGTAATAAGCAGTGCACTCAGCAGGATCACGCCGATTCCGGCAAATGCCAATACCTGAATGATGTCTTTATTTTTCCTCTGTATCTCTTGCAAGGAAGCCCCTCCATATAGGGTAAATCCTGCCGGAATCAGCTCGTGGCGGACAAACAGATAGGAGATGCCATTCATTTTGACATAACGGGGATAACTTGCTTCAGTCAGTTGCAGGAGTTGCTCCATCTCGCTCTGGTCGGTATTGGAGTAGAGTATACCGCCCATAGGCTCCAGCAGCAACACCTTGCCTGTACCGTTCTCCGTAAGATCCCGCAGCACCTTGGATACCAGGCTTTCCTCCATCACCAATACCATGGTGCCATACGGGATCAGCTTCTCATTAAGCATCCGTCTAGCAGCAACCAGAACCGTTCTGCGTCCGTCGGGATCAATGGTGCTGGCCGCCTCGGCCCGGCCCCAGACCATATTCCCCCGATGGGGCTTCAGCTTTTCCATCATCCTGTTCAAGTCATCCGTTCCCGGCTCTCCCGACGCACCGACTTTAGAGAGAACCGTCATTTCCCCATTTTCATTGTATAAGAACACGGAACGGATAGACGGAGCATCCACCAGCAGCATATTCAACTGCTCTTCCACATACTTACGGTTCTTGAATTGGGTGTAAGAATCGCTTACCGGAACGGTGTTCTCCTTAAGGAACAGTTCGATGTTCGGATTCAGGATAATGGATTGGGATACCCGGTTGATTTCCTGGAAGGACACCTCCAGTCGGGCCAAAGCCTGTTCGTTGGCGATGGAGAACTGCCTGCTGATTTCCCCCTCCATTAACTGGATATTTGACCGGTAAACCATCCAGCCTGCCAAGGCAAAGGCAAGAGTTACCATACACGAGAGCAGCACGATCAGTTTGATCTTAAAGCTGCCCTTAATTTTTCCGGCTATATTCCCCGGCCAGCTTGTGGGATGCAGTCGGCTCCCCTCCCCCTTGAATTTCATATTGTATTATAAAACGCTTCCTTCCAAGCAAACAAGGTTTTCATTTTACCTGTCTACGTAGGAAGAAAGCGCGTCACGCTCCGGTCCGGTTTACCCGTATTATGTTAAAGCTTCATATAAGGCAATAAGAGCAAGGGACTGCCCGTATGCCATCGGCATGATGGTAATATTTTTATAATGATCTTTATCCATTCCCATACCGGTTCCAGCCGACACATTCAGCACGGTTCCATCCCCGCTGATATTTTGACAAACTGCCTGGATGGCCTTGTCTGCAACAGCCTGATAGGAGGAATCCAGAATACCGGCTTTTATGCCTTTTAAGATACCCGCAGCAATTGCGGCCGATCCGGATACCTCTTCATAGCTGGTTGTGTCTTGCAGGACTGTGTTCCAGAGACCGGAAGCGGCCTGGAGCGGAACGAGAGCATTGATCTGAGCTTTATACGTATCAACCAGAAATTGACGGACGCCCGGGTTAATCGTATCCTGACAAGTGTCCAGGTAATCCACAAGGCCGTAGGTGAACCAGGAATTGCCACGGCACCAGAAGATACTGCCGAAATTATCATTGCGCTCGAAACTCCAGCCGTGGAAGAACAGTCCGGTATGTTTGTCGAACAAGTACTTAATATGGAGCAGAATCTGGTGTACGGCTTCTTGCTCCCACTCCGGCCGATTGAACTTTCGCCCAGCCTGGTTTAGAAACAGAACCGCCATAAAGAGCGTATCAATCCATAACTGCCCATTATGCAAGTGGATTCCATCCCGGTTACCAATGGCAGTGACTGTATGCTGGAAGCCGCCCTCTTTGGTTTTGGGCAGCTCATGAACGAGCCAATCCGCGTGATCCCGGCATAGTTTTTCCAGCTGGTTGGAAGGCTCATATTGATCCAGGAGCAGAACCAGAGCCAAATAAGGGGCGGTCGTATTAATGTTTTTTGACGGCAGTCCCACCTCCAAATTGCGGGAATACCAGTTCTGAAAAAACGCCATATACCGGTGATCATTGTAATACTTCTGCAGCTTGTACAGACCATAAAGACCAACACCTTGTGGCCAGTCCCATTCTTCAATTCCGAAATCCCGTTGGACAATTCCTTTCCTTGTATCGGCCTGGACCACGGTTTTATCCTTTTCATAGTCGCTACCGCCCAGATTCATAAGCTTGTCCACTACCAGTTCGATTTTTTGAAGCAGCATCTCATTTGTCATGATTCATATACTCCTTCTCATTTAAAATGTTCCGAAAGCAAACTTGGCCCAGCCTTTGCCGAACCAAGTCCGCATTCACCCTACTATTCTTGGCCCTTCAACCCTTACTTGTGTTGGGAGCGGACCATCTCCAGGATATCCTTACCCAGGAAGGCTCTGTCCTTATTTTCTTTGTACCAGGTATTCATGAATTCCTCAATCTGTTTGCCGCCGCCTCTCTCCCAGGCAGCTTTGGCATCTGCAACGGCCTGCTCAGGGGTATATTTGACCCCGCCGATAATGCCTTTGGTATAGATGTCCTTCATTTCCTTGTCGACATTGGTATTGATCACAACCAAATCGCTCGGCAGGTTAGGCATATGTTCGTAGTGACTTAGCGCGGGATACTGGGCCTCGGGATTAAGCAGAAACTCGTCAGCTTTCTTCAACATTTCTAGACCTGCCTTCTGAATAGGATCACTCACGTCGAACGCAGTGGTGGAAATCAGAAGCGGATTCTCGGGGATCGAGTAGAACATGGTGTAGTCCATGGCCCAGTCCAGTTCCTTGGCATTCTTCGCAGGATCAATGACCTTAGGAAAGCCGTCCGCACCTTTTTTCCAATGTTCTCCCTCCACTCCTTTTTTCAGAATCAGACCGTTCTCCGGCTTGATCATGAAATTAATATATTCCATTGCCGCCTTGGGATTTTTGGCATCAGCATTGATCACCGTGGTCATCTGAACCGGATTGACCACATGATGAACGAATTGCCCCATGGGAGACTTAGGCTGCGCCATCGGCGCAATCTCCGCCTCCGGAACAACCTTGCGGAGCGTTTGGAGGTCCGTTACCGTACTTTCAAACCAGTTGCTTACAACAGGAGGGAGATAAACGCCTATTTTTCCGTTCAGATAATCCTGCTTGGCTTTGGCCCCATTCTTGTCCGCCAGGTAATCCTTATCGATAAGCCCTTCCTCAAATAACCTTTTCTTGAATTTAAGAGACTCCAGCGTATTTTCCCAAGTCCTGATAATTTTGTCATCATTGGAGATTTTCCAGCCGTACGAGCCGAACATGGAATCCACCATGCCGTCCGAGGTGTAGCTCATGTTGGTTCCATAAGTATCCTTCTTGCCGTTGCCGTCAGGGTCCTGCTCAACGAATGCTTTCAGAACGACAAGCAATTCGTCGGTGGTCTTCGGAACCTCCAGCTTCAGCTTTTTCAGCCAATCCATCCGGATAAAGGCTACACTCTGCAGATGGGGCTCGTTAATTTTACCGATCTCGTAAAGCTTGCCGTCCGGCTTGGTGCCTATTTTGCGAAGCTGCGGGTACTTTTCCAGCAGCTTCTGGTATTCAGGCGCATATTGCAAGTAATCGTCCAGAGGCATCAATTGCTTCTGCTGGTACAGGGAATTCCGGAACCCCGTATCAAAATCATTGACAATATCCGGCGCACTGCCCGATGCGAACAGCACATTCAGCTTCTTGACTGACTCCGCCCGGGCCACTGGCACATACTTAGCCGTAACGGGAGAATGTTCATTGATCCACTTGGTCCAGCGATTCTCCTCAACCGTCCCCTCCGCTGCGGGAATATTGCCCCTGTCATAGTTGGAAACGGTAATTGTCGCTTTCCCTTCTGCTTGTCCCTTTGTCCCCTCTTCCTTTTGACTGCAACCAACTGCCCCTGCTGCCATAACCGCCGACAGTCCCAGTGCCAACGTGATCTTCATTCTTGGTGCTGATGTTTGTCTAACCATGTGGAATCCCCCTCAATCTATGATTGATTTCGTTATTGCCGCTAACCTTTGATAGAGCCAAGCATAATACCTTTGACAAAATACTTCTGCAGGAACGGGTATACCACCAGCATGGGCACAACCATAACCATAACCCCAACTGCTTTCAGCTTTTCGGATACCATTTCCTGCTGCTGCATCATATCCATGGCCGACATATTAAAGTTCCCCTGAATTTGCAGCATCCCCTGAACGATAACAGTAAGATTTTGCAAATTCGTCTTACTGATATAAAGAATAACGCTCATGAACATGTTCCAGTAGCCCACCCCGTAGAATAACGTCAGCGTAGCCAGCATGGGAAGAGACAAGGGCAATATGATGCGCAGCAGCAGCTGGACCTCGCCGCAGCCGTCAATCTGGGCGGAATCCACCACTTCTCCCGGGGTGCTCTCAAAATAGCTTTTCATAATCAGCATATTATAGGTGCTAATCAGCCCGCCAAGCCAGAGAGACCAGTACGTATTGGTTAAATGTAGGCTATTCATGACCAGATAAGTCGGGATCATGCCTCCGCTAAAGAGCATAGTGAACAATGCGGCGGTTGTGATCGGCTTGCGAGCATAGAGGTAACGACGGGATAAGGGATAAGCCGTCAGCACTGTGGCCAGCATGCTCAAGGCCGTTCCGCATAACGTAATGATCACGCTGTTGGTAAAGGCGCGCAAGGCCGGTGTATTCTCAAAAAAGTATCTGTAAACGGTGAAATCAAGCCCCACCGGCCAGAACCAAACCCGACCCAAGTCAACCGCATGCCCCGAGCTTACGGAGAGCGCAATCAGATGCAGGAAAGGTAGGATGCAGGTGAGCGAAATAATGATCAATACTACGTGAATAAAGCTTACAAAAATTTTTCCGCCTGTAGATTCCCTCAAGAGGAATTCCCTCCTTTCTTCAGAATAATCCCTGATCAAATTTACGGGCCAATGCATTGGCAGACAGCACAAGCACCAGGCCGACAAAGGATTCAAACAAGCCCATGGCTGTAGTCAGGCCAAACTGCGCCTGCTGCAGTCCCACTTTGTACACATAGGTGCTGATGACTTCCGCATTCTGCAAGACAGTGGGATTCTGCAAATTGTAAACCTGGTCAAACCCTACTTCCATCAGACGGCCCATCCCAAGAATCAGCAGTAGGATAATCGTAGAGCGGATGCCCGGCAGGGTGATATGCCAAATTTGCCTAAGCTTTCCTGCACCGTCAAGCCCTGCGGATTCATACAAGCTGGGGTCAATGCCGGAGAGAGCCGCGAGATAGATAATAGCTCCGAAGCCCATCTCCTTCCACATGCCGGAGCCGATAAAGATGGCGATCCATGAGTTTGAGCGGTACAGGAAAGGCACCGGTTCCATCCCCCATTGACCCAGCAGCTTGTTGATGGTGCCGCCGTCGATGGAGAACAAGGTCAGGATAATGCCTGCAACGATAACCCAGGACAAAAAATGAGGCAAATAAATAATGGTTTGAATCCAGCGCTTCAGCCAACTCTTCCGGACCTCATTCAAGGCAATGGCGATAATAATCGGCGCAGGGAACCCGAAGATCAGGTTCAGAACGCTCAGGGTAAGGGTATTCCAGATAATTTGCAGCGTAACGCGGGACTGAAATAAAATCTCGAAATATTTCAACCCCACCCATGGACTTGACCATATGCCATCGTGAAAATTGTAGTTCTTAAAAGCGATCACAAGACCGCCCATAGGGAAGTAACGGAATATCAGATAATAAAGCACTCCAGGTATAAGCATGACAAGTAGCGGAATATTTTGCCGAAACCGCTTTGTCTGGTAAAAAACCTCTTTGGCTGCCGGTGCTCTATCCGTTCCTACGGCAGCAGGTGTTGTTTTCATGGCTCCCCCTTCTTTCCTGCTGAAAGTGTTTGTTGGATGATATGCTTATAATGTACCGCGGTTCGTCTATTCCGAGCCTTAAGAATCTTTAGGTCTTTCTGTGCGATTTTTGTTTCTCCTTCCAACGAGCAGAAGTCTCCCCGAAATGGGCAGCATCCTCATTCGTAATCCCTCTTTGCAGAACAGCACTAAATCTGCGGCAAAAAAAACAAGAAGCCGAGCGGATCTTCCTGCTTGGCTCCTTGGTTTTTACCTGTTGTCCACTCAACTTTTAGTTGCTGCGCCAAGCTATAAAGCGCGTGAGCATGGCGGATACTTCCGCCCGGGAGACGACACTTGTAGGCTCCAGAAGGTTTCCTGGTTTGCCGTTAAGAATACCTGCCGATACAGCCCAATCGATGGCATCATTTGCCCAGGCGGACACTTCGCCGCTGTCCGCAAAGCTCTGGCTATTGCCGCTTGCAACCGGCTTTCCGGCGTAACGGTACAGGACAGTAACCAGTTGTTCGCGTGTAATGGAAGCTTCAGGGCTACTGCCATCGCTGATCCTGGATGTTGTAGCCCAGTCTTTCGCCTTGCTGTACCAATTTTCACCGCCTTCGGTCTCAACGCCATGCAAACGGGCCAGCACGGTATATAACATGGCGCGACTCAAGGATACATCGGGAGCAAAGACACCTTGCTCCGTTCCGAGCAGCCATCCACGGCTTGCTACGAAGGCAATCGCCTCCGCAGCCAAGTGGCTATTGGGCACATCCTGGAAAACAATCCTATTATCGATCAGTTTCACCGTCATATTGCCCTTGGCTGTAAAGCTCAATCCGGCTTTGGTGACAACCGTTCCGATCACTTCCTTTGTTCCGTTATCCCGAACCTTATAAGCCACCGTGGAAACAGAAGCATTCTTGAACGGAATTGTGACCCGCGCTTGTGCTACGCCTTCTGGCAGATGGACAGTCGCAGTTACTCCCCCAAGAGAAGTCTTGTCAGTTTCAACCTTGACTCCCTGCGGATCCGTGGTGACAGAGCGGCTGCTTCCATCGGGCTTGCTCACGGTCTCACGCTTGCTTCCATTCTGCTTGGTGACGACTTCGGTAATTGTACCATTACGTTCTTTCGTTACAACTTCACGGTCGCCGTTCGGCCAGACCGTAGTCTCCGTCACCGTACCGGTTGTCTGATCGGTGATGCTGGTCGTCGTGCTGCCATCCCCGTTTGTGACCCCAGTAGACGGCGTAGTTGGGACGACCGGATTGCTGCCGCCAATTTGGAGATCTCCGCCGCTTTCACCGCTGTCGTTATCATATACACCCACAGTTACCACACAAGAAGCTGTGAAGCCGCCGTCTTCAGTAGTTACCGTAATAATGGCTTTACCAGAGGTACGAACCGTCACAAGACCGTGTTCATTCACGGTAGCTACAATCGGATTGGAAGTGGTCCAGATCAAGGTTTTGTCCGCTGCATCAGCGGGCTCCACATTTGCGGTAAGCTGGACAGTCGAATCCCCATGGTTGGTATACAGATGAGCGGTGGTCTGATTCAGGCTCACCCCGGTGACATGCACCGGCTGAGTAAAGACCGTAATGGTCAAGACCACATGAGGACTGGCTTTATGGGTAGCAGTCTCAGAGTAACGAACCCAATACGTCCCGGGTGAGAGATTTGCGATGGAATCCCCTTCGGCACTTAACCAGGTGCTCCCATTGTCGGAGGACCATTCCATGGAGGAGGTGACCCCGGTGATGCGTCCATCATTGGCGCCAACCGCTGATTCATCGGTGTGCTTGAGCCCCTCTGGCGCAGCCTTCGGTCCGCCGGTAACCATCGCTTTAAAATCATCAAAATCGATGGAGGCGTTGGCATAGCCATCGACGCCGAAACGCTGGCCGGTCAGCTTCTCGCCGCCTGTATGGCGGAAGTTGTAGTCAGCAGCCACCTCAACATCGTCTATATAGACGGTATAAGTCTTGGCGTCCCCGTTTGCCACCATTTTGATTTTGTACCATGTATTGTACTGAAAGTCTTTGACTTTGACCTTCGTAGACGGTCCGTTCTGGACTATAATTTTACCCGTATCAAAAGCCGTGACCATGGAATAATTGCCCGTACCGCTGTCATTTCGCATCATGGCGCCATTGGCGTACTGGAAGCTGGTGTTTAGTCTGGCGCGATATTCAATGACGATGCGCTGGTCCGCCTCAGCCTTTACCTCGCCTGCATACGGCAAAAACAAGTTTGCCTTGCCCGAAGCAGCGGTTGTGGTCAGCCGGAGGAATTTATTACCGGCCTCTTCCTGTACAGTGGCGCTAGCCCCATTGGTCAGATCTTCGGTGGTAATGCCATAAGGGTACTTGCCAACCGTATCGCCGGAGAAATCCCGGTAAGCGTTATAGATAACGCCGTCCTGAATGCTGTTCAGCGAACTTAACAAAGCTGCTTCCGCTTGAGCAAGCTTATCCAGTTCCTCGTCAAACTGTTCTTTGCTCAGATCGGCGTTTATGGCCATCTCTTCCGCCTTATTGACTTCGGCCACGAAGGAATCATACTTGGATTGGCTATAGTTGCCCAGCCCATCGCCCAAAGGATAAGAGAAGTTGGCCAGCTTGTTGCGGAGTTGATTCACAATCTCGTCAAGGCCCCATCCCGGAATAACGTTTACGGCAATGGTGGAAGGAACATCACGGCCATCCAACTTCAGGGTGACAGGCACCTGAACAGTGCCAAGCGAGCTGAAATCAAGCCCCTCCAGTTCCCAACTAGCAACCTCGGCCTTCTTCGACTGGCTGTTGTAGACAACATCAACAACGCTAGGCAGTTTAGGAGCCACTCCGGAAGGAGTCTTGACTACGGTGGCAATCTGAACCGCATCGGAAGCGGCAATAACAGTCAAGTTGAGCGCTGCTTTCTTGCCGTTATATTCGGCTGTAAGAAGCGCTGTGCCAGGTTTAATCGCATATACCGATTGGATCACAGAATCCGACTCCATCCTGGCCACCCCAGGATCGCTGCTGGTAAATTGGGCAGCCGCTGTCACATTCTGAACCTCATAGTTGTTATAGCGTGCCGTTACCTGCAATGACCCGCTTGTCTGCCCGCTGGTCAGGACGCTGTCCAATCCGCTGATGGCAACGGACTGCACAGCTTTAGGCTGCGCAGCAACGGTAACCGTGGCTGTGGCCGTTTTTCCGTTATATGTGGCGGTGATTGTTGCACTGCCCGCACTTACAGCCTTAACCCTAACGCCTCCGTCAATAACGGCGACCTTCGTATCGGAAGAACTGAAGATTGCTCCTGTGTCAACAGGGGTATAGGTAGTGCCTGTTACGGTATACAGGGGCAAGCTGCGGGTTTCACCTAACCCCAAGGTGTACCCCGGGGCATCGAATAACATTTCCGATGCATCCAGTTTAAAGATATCCATGCTGTCGATTTCGGCAAGGTTGTTCCCCTTCGAGAAGCGGAGGATATTGTTGCCTTCTCTAAGATAGACTTTCGCCGTGGAGAGCCCCCAACGATTCAGGCCGGAATAGACGATGTTCAAATTGACGCCGGAGCTCCCATTGACCGACAAGATATGGGAGGCATCGGCCGCATTAGGTGAGCCGTTGGCATTGCGCACGGACAGCATATAAAATCCCGCCTCCGGCACGTTTACGGTAAACTGGGCATAATCGTTGGCGTTCTTGATATTGGCGACCTTCATCCCGCCGGAAGCAGTGCTTTCTAACCGGACAGCGGGAGAAGTTTCACCGCCCGGAGCTTTCACCAACAGCGCGTTTTCCGCTTCATAGCGCTTCCGCACCGGCTCACCCGAAGGCTTGGCAATCGGTGTGTTCGGATCGGCGGGCTCTCCCAGGTTCGGCGTATTGTCTGCTTTCCAAGTAAATTTCTGTGTGTGGACTTTGCGGGTCCATCCCGATCCCGACCAGCGGGCGGCATGGTAGACGATCCAGTCCTCTGTGCCATCAGGAGACGTGACGATGCTGTGGTGGCCAGGGCCGTAAACGCCATTGGCGCTGGTGAAGATCGGCGTGTCTTTTTTCTCCCAGGAGTCGGGATTCATCAAATCGTCGCCGATCTTGGCCGTGATCAGCCCGAGGCAATAACTGTCTGTCCAGCTTCCGTTTGCAGAATAGACCAGATTGATCGTGTCGCCCTTAATCGTGACTTCCGGACCTTCATTGATTCTGGCCGGGGATGATTCCCAATCATATTCAGACGTCGAGAGCAATACCCGTTCTGAACGGATAGTCCGTGGGTCACTCATCTGCGCAATATATAAATTCTGGAAGCTTCCGTCCGTTTCTTCCCAACCGGACCAGATGAAATAGTGTTTCTCATTTACAGTCAGCACAGTGCCGTCAATCGCCCACCGGTCGGTAGAATCAGTAATCTTCCCTTTGAACTCCCAGGTGCCTGTTAACGGATTTTCACTATCGTTCTCCAGCACGTACATGCGGTGGTTTGCATTAGTTCCGTTGTCAGCCGCAAAGTAAATATACCATTTGGATTTGCCGTCTGTATCCTTGAGATAGTGCATTTCAGGCGCCCAAACATTGGAGCTGTACATGGTGCCCTTAACCGGCGTCCAGGCCAGGCTCCTCTCGCCTGCCTCAATGCCGGTGATAGTTTTCGCTCTGCGGATCATGATGCCACTGGAATTGGCAAATACGTTGTAATAATAGCCGTCTGTGTGCTTGTAAACCCAGGGATCGGCTCCTGTCTGCATGATTACATTGTAGAAATCCGACACATTCTTTCCCTCCTGCACAAACGTCGAATCCGTCTTAGCTGTCTTCGGTTCTGCCGCCGCAGCCATTCCGCTCCATTGCGGCAGCATCAGCAGTACTGCAAGACAAAGCAGCAGATGTCTGAATTTTTTTTTGACCATGTACAATCCTCCTTGGAATCATATCATCCTGTTGCCAATGGCCTTCCGTTCATGCTCACCTGGTAAAGCCAATAGATTACCCGCAGTACGAACTGTAGAGGCACCACCCTTCAGCCCTGATGAGCTGCGCAGCATGTTCAGCAACACTCTAATCGCCTCTGCTCTTGTTGCTTGATTGCCGGGAGCGAATCGGTTTCCTCCCTCGCCTTCAATAATGCCCCGGTTGCTCAAGGCCGCAACGGCACCCCTCGCCCAGTCAGGAATAGCCGTGTCATCCGTAAACCCTGTTGTTGTAACCATTTCGCCTGACTGGTCCAGGGCGTTGGCAATCATCTTAGCCATCTCACTGCGGGTAATCTCAGCATCCGGGCGGAAGGAACCATCCTCGTAACCGGAAATGATCCCTCCTTGCACCGCTTGCGCCACGGCATTCAGCGCCCATGCGCCGATTTTCTCCTTATCGGTGAACGTTAGCGGTGCGCTGTAGAGGGTGTTCCCTTGCAGCTTGAGCGCATTGATGAGCATGGCGGCAAACTCGGCGCGCGTTACGGTTCGATCCGGCTTGAACGTACCGTCCGGATAACCGCTGACGATCCCTAGATCAATCGCTTGTTTGACATCGGCCTCCGCCCAGTGTGCCGCCAAGTCACTCAAGCTGGCCGTCGGTTTCGGAGCGATCAGGCTTGGTGCCTGATCAGCGCCGAATACTGCAAACTTGGCAACGTAGTTCACCTTCACGGTAATAGAAGTGGTCTCACTGACTTGTCCCCCTATTTCCCTCCAGTTTCTTCGCGCTTCGTCATAGGAGAATACAGTCGGCTTTTGACCCTTCTTTATTCGGGTTGGATCGAAAGTAATGGACAAAGTGATCTCCTTATCGAAATCCCCTGAAAAATCCTTCCAAATCTCGAACACCGGACTGACCAGCACATCTTTGTCTGCAAGCAGCTTTTGTGTGTCTGTTATCCTGCTGATGATAAGCTGGAATTCCTTTCGGGAAGCTCCGGCAGGGATCTCGATCTTAATCTCATTACCTATGCCGAATTCGCCATTCTTATCTGCTGGAACCGCAAATTTGCTGCTATTCGCAGAAATAACCCCTTCGCTCGTTGGTTTTGATGGTGAACTGCCATTGGAAGAATCCCCATCAAACGAACCTCCTCCAGAAGAACCATCCGAATTTTTAACCGACCATTGTGCATACAGGGTCAGATCCGCCCCACTTATTGTGAATACCTGGCCTTCCGTGTAGCTGGCTCCGCTGCCATCCGCCCGTACATTCCAGCCGGCAAAGACATAGCCCGGCTTCTTCAGATTACCGGTGTTGCCATAGACTGATACTGTGACGCCCTGCTCATAGCTGCTGTCATCTATCGGCACAAGGCCGCTTGCCGCGCCGTTACCGTTATAGGTCACGCTGTAGGATGGCGTTCCGAATATCGCCGTGATCATCACCGCCTCGTCTGGCATGATGAAGGTATTGCCAGTCACATTCAGTCTACTGGGACTATTCACCTGCCAGCCCTTGAAGAGATAACCGGGATCTGGTGTAGCGGTTAAGCTAATGGCCGTATCCTTGACCGCTGACGATACACTGGCGCTAGCAGTGCCGTGTCCCTTGGTTGCCACTGTAATACTATGGTTAGCCGAAGCATAGCTATCCACCACATTGACACTGAGCACAGCCGGATTCCCCCGATCAAACAGGACAGAGAAGTCCGCCTTATCGCCGCTCCTCAACCCCAATCCGGCCATAGCCTCGCGCTTGATGGTCAATATATCCCCGCTAACTGTATAACCGTCTGTTCCCAGTGTGCCACTGTATACGGCACCTGTTACTGTTGCTGCGTATACCACCCCGGTCACAGACTTGGCTTCATTCCATAAGATGCCGGTGCTTACATCCCCGGGAACATAAAGATCATAGGTAGCCTTTTCAGGACTAACATCCGCATCCTTCTTGAAGACGGTAATGGTGAAGTCCTTGGAGTAGTTCACACCGATGTCGCTTCCTTCTTCAATCGTAGCGGTGACAATGACCGTTCCCGCTCTTGTGGCGGACAGCACATTCCCATCCAGGGTAGCTCTTGTTTGCCCGGCATCCTTGATGCTCCAGGAGATAACTTTACGTGTGGCCCAATCCGGTGAGACTGTTCCGAAGAGAGTCAGTTCCTGCCCTGCCTTCGCTGCCGCCGGGACAGTAGTAATGTCTGATACCGCGTGGAATGTAGTATCATAAAGGTTGCGAAGCTCTATCTTAAACCGCTGGTTGTCTTTCCCCTCATCATCGGCTAACCGCATAACAGCGTTATTTCCTTTGGACGCTTCATTTACCGTAATCACCTTTCCATTGCTTTTGTTGATCACTTTGTAATAATCGCCATCCTTTTCCAAACGCCATTGTTCAGTATCGGAGGGAGTGGGGGCAGCTTCAATAGTCTGATTTAGAATAAGTTCTTGCATATCCGAATCAGGCTTGATATCGAGGAAGCGTGCGCCACGCATAACTAGGATCCGGTAATATCCTGTTCCCAGATCCAGGAATCGTGCCAATTGACTATTGGTATCGCCATTGGAATATTGGATAACAGCCGCTCCCTGATTGTACTTCTCACCTGCCACACTCAGCGCCTTGCCGCTATGCTTCGGCTGGATCTTCACCATCTTCTCGGGGGTAAGTTCCCTGGCCGTAGTACTCATGAATCCCCCGCTGAATTTATCCAGGATCAAACTGTCAATATTGAGCTGTCCGGTATCCCCATCCTCACGGCGGAATTCAATGCTATTCTTCCCGGCTTCCAGATTGACCGTCTCGGTCGCATCCATCCAGGTATCCCAATTCGCTGTTGGCGGAAAGGAAACTTGCTTGACACGTTTGCCGTTCACATACATGGTCATAGTACGATTCGACGACTCTACCCCCGAATAGCGCAAGGTTGACGTATAGGCCGCTGTATTGGGGACATTCACTTCAAACCTGATAGAATCCCCTTTTTTCTGGAATAAGCCGACATACCCGTTGCCTTCAAACCATAGACGGTCTCTTCCGATACCCACCGTGCCTGAGAGGGCTGCTTCCTCTGCCTGATATTTCCATGGCGTACGCTTATTCAAATGAATATGATCGATATGGATGACACCTGAATCTCCGGTTGTACTCTTATAGGTGATGCTGTTTTTCCCTTTGCTCAGGGGAACAGTTACAATCTGTTCCTTCCATACCTTGGCGCCTCCGGAGTAGGGAAGGACCAAGTCCTGCACAGGCGTGCCGTTCACCTCCAGTGACAATGTTTTGCCGCCTTGTTCTGTGGCGTAACGCAGCTTGAGATCATAGGAGGCCGCATACTCGGCATCAACTGAGAATTCCACGGACGAGTTCAATTGGGACAGACCGCTCACATAGCCGATTCCCGTATTCCCATCTTGGGCATGAACGATCCCGGAATCCGTCCCGCCTGTCGTTTTAGCGGATTCCGCCTCATACGTCCAGGTCGCCGCTTCGGTAACGGTGATATAATCCAGATTGACATTCGCCGTATCACTGTTGTCATACTTATAGGTAATGACATTGCTTCCCTCTTTCAGGAATACATTGTCATATCTGTCGGCCCATTTGTTCCATTCCTTCAAACCGAAGAAATTCGCTTGTTTGATCTTGACGCCATTCACATACATGGTCAAGGTTCGATCGTCATCAGTTCCAGTGCCATAAGCCAGCTTAACCGAATAGCTACCCGCGTGAGGCGTGTTTACAGTAAAACTGATCGCCGCATTCGGCTCCGTAAACCCTGTGACAAAGCCTGAACCGCTATATCCCGTATGATCTTGAGCAATTCCCGTGCCGCCGGACAACTCTGCGTCCTCCGCTTCATACAACACGCTTTTCTTGGCAATGATAGCGTCCAGCCCCAATGCGCTTTTGCCGGAAAGACGTACGATGTTGCTACCTTCATTCAGCCGGATGTTGTGAACGGTTTGTAAGTCGAAGTTCAGCTTGTTCTCCGGTCCGGCATTAGACGGGAATACAAGCGCGGTAGGAGCCTCCTGGTTCACGTCCAGTGTCATGGTGATCGGTTCTGTCGTATTGTTGTTGTAGCGGAAGTCCAGTGAATAAATCCCCCCTGTATTCGTGTTGACTGTAAACTCTACATAGTCGCTTTCATTGCCATTGCTGTACCGGGCATAGCGGCCAGACGAGGCATAGATGCTGTTCATTGTTGCTCTTGCAGCCCCTGATAATTGCGCATCTTCCGCTTCATAGACTTCGCTCTTCTCCTCCCCGGAGGGGCGGCTAAGCACGGTGCCGGGGTTAGAAGGGATGCCCAGATTGATGAAGTCATTGTCGTCCCAATTGATCCGCTGGGCGCGAACCTCTCTGTTCTTGCCGCCTTGACTATGGGTCGGTATGCCATGGTATGTAATCCAGTCCTCTGTGCCGTCTTCTGATTTCAGAAATAACGGCGAGCCAGTCGAATAAGAACCGTTTTCATCCGATCGTTTCATGATCGGCTCGGGATATTTATTCCATGCCGCTTCATTCTCCACACTTTGGGCCAAATCGGCCCAGGACAGGCCCACCGCATAGTTATCATGCGTGTAGCTGCTCGCGGAATAGGCAAAATAAACTTTACCATTCCGCTCCACCACGGCTGCGCCTTCATTAACATTATCAACATACTTCTCCCAGTCGTAGGTCGGCCTGGCTAATGTAAACTCTTCGCCTTCCAATGTCCACGGGTTTTTCATCTTGACTATTGTGGGACATTCATCAAATCTCTCGTTTCCCGTTTTTGGATCTATATAATAGAAATATTTGGTATAGGTAAGATACCTCTGTCCATTGATGGTTACAAAGCCGGTAGGCAGACCATAGCTTTGCGTATTCAGCAACCCCTGTTGGGGTGTAAGTCCGTCTCCATTATCATATGTTCCCTTCAGTTCCCAGGTCCCTTCAAATGGGTCGGACGAGCTATTCTCCAGAACATAGGAGCTGGGATGACCATAAGCAAAGCGCCCCGCTTTATCACTATTCTTCGGACCGGAAGCAAAATAGATGTACCATTTGCCATCGATTCTGTGTGCATCAGGCCCCCATATAAATTCCAGGTTCTCAGGTAACTTCCATACTTCTTTACTCTTGGCGGTGGAAACGCCAAGAATGGTTTCATGCCGTTTCAATACAACATTGCCATCGCCTGCAGCGGAATAATAGTATCCATCCTCCTGCCGCTCAATGGTGGGGTCGGCTCCTTTCATCAACGGGTTTAGATAATGGGATGACACATCCGCATAGGCGATATTTGTCAACATCATTACGATCAGTACCGCCGCCAGGGGCACAGCAAACAACCCAATCCTCCTCATTGCAATAAATTCCTCCTTTTGGAATTTTATGTGGAGCTTTTACTGACAGGGAATGATCGCCCAAAAATAAACCGCTTTCATTTCCACTAAAATCTTTGCTCCATGGATGCTTTCACTGTACTTTGATTCCTCCACTCCAAGCCTTAAGAATCTTTAGGTCTTTCTGTACGATTTTTGTTATTTAATTAAATCCGCATTCAAACGGATTATGAGACAGCGACACATTTGTTCACATGAAATTTCACAAGAACCTGTGGGATCCGGAGGGATATATGGGGATGCTACTCCCTGCATCCAGTACCTTTTGAAGCCACCAAACAGCCGCCCATGTGCATCTTGCCCGTAGCATGGAAACGGCAGCCGACCATGACATGGCCGGCTGCCGCGGTGTCTCCATTGAGCTATCGTGTCCCGTTGCAAGTTTTTCGATCACAACCAAAGACTCAATCGTTGAGCAAACTAAACCCCTGTCCACCTAACCGGACAGGGGTTTATGTAAGTGAACCGTGGCTAGCAAAAACCCGCCGTCGAGTGATGCTTAGATTGTTTGGGGAGGCTGCTAACCGTAGCAAACGGAGTCGTTCCATTAGCGTCTGCTATCGTCCCCCGGCTTAAATCAGGCCGGATTTTTGCAAAATTCCCTGAATAATTGTGGCAACCTCAGCTCTAGTAATGTAATCCTTTGGTGCAAGCTCATTGCCACTTCTACCTGATACAATGCCAGCCTGTACATTGTCCGCGACGCTGCTCAGCGCCCATGCAGATACTGCTGCCATATCTCCATAAGGACGAAGTATTGCGTCTGTCGATTGAACAGAAAGCTTGGCTTTCAGGCTAGTGATCGCCATCGCTTTGGAGAGGACAACCATCGCCTGTTCCCGCGTAATCCTGTCCATGGGGCGGAAAGTGCCGTCTTCAAAACCGCTGATCAAGTGGTACGCATAAGCAGTATTGACAACACTGCTATACCAATCTGTCGATTTCACATCCGAGAATGGTGTTGCTCCATTCTCCAGCTTGAGTCCCAATCCGCGAACAATGATGGCTGCAAACTCAGCGCGGGTAATATCGCGGTCCGGACTGAACATACCATTGCCAGTACCATCAATGACCATCCGCGATCCCATGTCGCCCACTGCTTGTTTTGCCCAATGGTTCGCCACATCACTAAATTCGAGCGGATGCCAGACGACAGAATACGTGCTATTCGTCAAGCTGTTGATTTGTGCGTAGTATTTGCCATCAATCACGACAATCTTGGTCGGTACATGACGAACGGTTCCGTCCGGCTCAACAACAATCCCTGTGGTAATCTTGCTGGGGTCAACAACATCTGGAAGCGCAATAGTTCGTTTCACATAGGCATTAAACTTCGATACTTCGATAGTCTTATCTCCGTAGGTGCCTCTCACCGTAAAGTTTAGCGGCGGTGCGACCAATGTGAACGTTCCCTTGGCTGCCGCGTTCTCAACAACGTTCACCATATCTGTTGTGGGTACGGCGATTTCGATTTGTACCTCGATGTCTTGCAAGGCTACCGACTTGCCGACTTGTTCGGATATGGTGTTAATATTGATTTGTTGCGCTGGAATTGTATAGGTCGCACGATCAGTTTTAATCTCAAGAACAGCTTGCTCGTCCTCCATGTTTTTCACCATCTGACCGTTCAGTGAGCCAATGACCATATCGGATTTATTGTTTACTGGAATCACAACCACAGCATTTTGACCTTCCGTCGCAAGCTTGTCCTCCAGTTTTTTCTGATCAACAAACACTGTTGTTATGGTTTGACCGTTTCGTTGGGTTGTCGTTGCAGTTCCCGCATTCTCCGCTTTACCGTTGACAAGTATATCTACATCAGTATTCGTTTTCTCCGGTGTCGTTGGAGTACTAGGCGCGGATGGCGTATCGCTATCGCTCGTGCTGTCACTGAATGGCGTTTGCGGAATGACCGCATTCGATTCAGCGGAGGGTGCACTTTTTCCTATACCATTGATCGCTTTCACCGTAAACGTATAGCTCGTTCCATTCGTCAAACCTGTAATAACAATCGGGCTTGCTGCTCCTGTTACGGCTACATTCCCTGATGAAGCTGTTACTTCATACCCTGTAATCGCACTTCCTCCGTTGTCGGTTGGAGCCATAAAGGTAACGGTGGCTTCTCCGTTTCCATATATTGCCGAAACATTCGTTGGTGCTGCCGGAACAGTTGCAGGAGTAGCGTTTGCCTGATTCGATTCCCCGCTCAAGCCTCCCGAGTTACCTGCTTTCACCATAAAGAAATAGGCCGTGCCGTTTAGCAAGTTTTGTACATTGTAGGTAGAGGAAGTGACGGTAACAACTGTAGCGTTACTAAACTGACTTGAAGCAGTCGCCATATAAATGTTGTAATACGTCGCTCCCGTTACCGTATTCCAATTTAGTGTAACCTTACGGTCTCCTCCGGTAGCCACAAGGTTTTGCGGATTCGGGAGAGCGTTCGGCAAGTTCACAGTTTGTGTCACTGTAAACGTCACATCCGTCATATGGGTTGCCGATAACGTTAACGTTGCTGTATATGTGCCGGCTGGCAAGCCGTCTTTCGCTTTAACCGTAAAGCTTGTCGCGGTCGCTCCGCTCATTAACGTCGAACTTGGTTGCGTAATCACAAAATCGCTAGCATGAATGCCGCTAATGTTTGCCGACAGATTCGACAAATCGCTCGTGCCGGTATTTGTTACATCGATGGTTTTTGTCTCTTGGGTACCCGAAGCGTAACCTTGAGTAAGTGCAGTTAACGTTTGATTAGTAATAGCAGCAATCGTATAGGTAGGCGCGATATTCACCGCGACCGCAGCGATGTTGCTCGTTGTCGTTGCCGTCTTCGTGCCGTTCACGCTGTTGTTCGTGTTGGTCACGATAACATAATAGTAGGTCGTGCCTGCCGTTGTCGTCGGTGCGGCATAGGTTGAGCTTGTTGCACCGCTGACAGCTGTGCCGCCGCTCGTGCTGTTCGTCGTATTGCTATACCACTGGTAGGTCAGCATTCCGCCGTCGCTTACGCTAGCTGCTACGCTCAAGGTCGGGCTGCTGTCGCCTTCGTTTACCGTTGCACCCGTCGGCTGCGTATCAATGCCCGGCGTTGCCGCATTGGTCAGCGGATTCACCGTCAGAGTTGCCGCATTGCTTGACGCATTCCCCGCTGCATTGGTGACCACGACGGTATAGCTGCCCGCATCGCCCGATTGCGCGTTTGTGATGCTTAGGCTCGCCGTCGTGGCTCCGCTGATGTTTCCGCTGTCTGTCAGCTCATTGCCGTCTTTCTTCCACTGGTAGCTAAACGGCGCGTCGCCGCTGGCGGTTACACTGAACGTTGCAGTCTGCCCCTCTGTCACTGTCTTGTTGACCGGCTGACTTGTGATCGACGGTGCCACGGGCGCCGGATTCACCGTCAGAGTTGCCGCATTGCTTGACGCATTCCCCGCTGCATTGGTGACCACGACGGTATAGCTGCCCGCATCGCCCGATTGCGCGTTTGTGATGCTTAGGCTCGCCGTCGTGGCTCCGCTGATGTTTCCGCTGTCTGTCAGCTCATTGCCGTCTTTCTTCCACCGGTAGCTAAGCGGCGCGTCGCCGCTGGCGGTTACACTGAACGTTGCAGTCTGCCCCTCTGTCACTGTCTTGTTGACCGGCTGACTTGTGATCGACGGTGCCACGGGCGCCGGATTCACCGTCAGAGTTGCCGCATTGCTTGACGCATTCCCCGCTGCATTGGTGACCACGACGGTATAGCTGCCCGCATCGCCCGATTGCGCGTTTGCGATGCTCAGGGTCGCCGCCGTG
>NZ_JARADB010000003.1:1126041-1660900 GCF_028765165.1 Paenibacillus sp. MAHUQ-63
GGCTCCGCTGATGTTTCCGCCGTCTGTCAGCGCATTGCCGTCTTTCTTCCACTGGTAGCTAAGCGGCGCGTCGCCGCTGGCGGTTACACTGAACGTTGCAGTCTGCCCCTCTGTCACTGTCTTGTTCCCTGACTGACTTGTGATCGACGGTGCCACGGGCGCCGGATTCACCGTCAGAGTTGCCGCGTTGCTTGTCGCATTCCCCGCTGCATTGGTGACCGCGACGGTATAGCTGCCCGCATCGCCCGATTGCGCGTTTGTGATGCTTAGGCTCGCCGCCGTGGCTCCGCTGATGTTTCCGCCGTCTGTCAGCGCATTGCCGTCTTTCTTCCACTGGTAGCTAAGCGGCGCGTCGCCGCTGGCGGTTACACTGAACGTTGCAGTCTGCCCCTCTGTCACTGTCTTGTTGACCGGCTGACTTGTGATCGACGGTGCCACGGGCGCCGGATTCACAGTCTGTGTAACCGTAAATGTTACGTTCGTCATGTTGTCCGCATATA
Organism: Paenibacillus sp. MAHUQ-63; assembly: GCF_028765165.1. Classification (GTDB taxonomy): domain Bacteria; phylum Bacillota; class Bacilli; order Paenibacillales; family NBRC-103111; genus Paenibacillus_E. The sequence continues at coordinate 1,126,542 of NZ_JARADB010000003.1, forward strand.
TCGTCACCGTTGCGGTGTACGTGCCTGCTGCCAGGCCGTCCTTTGCTTTCACCGTAAACGTCGTCGACGTCGTTCCGCTGTTCAGAGTCGTCGCTCCCGGCTGCGTAATTACAAAGTCGGTCGCATTGGTTCCGCTTAACGCTGTGGCTACGTTCGTCAAATCCCCGGTGCCGGTTGTCGTAATCGTGATCGTTTTCGTGTCCTGAGCGCCCGAACTGTAACCTGCCGTCAGTGCCGTTGCCGTTTGATCGGCTATCTCTGCTATCGTGTACGTTGGTGCATAATCGGTCATGACGCTCACCGTGTTCGAGTTGCCTGCGTTCGCCCCGCCGGTGACCACTAACCGGAAATCATATGCGGTGGCCGCGCTGAGCCCCGTTACCGTCGCGGTCGTCGAACTGGTTGCAATCGCGCCGATCGTGGCCGTTGTCCATGTATTCGCTCCGGCTGGCGACTGCTCGATGATGATCCCCGTCGCTCCGCTGGCTGCTGTCCAACTGAACGATGCCGTTGTGCTCGTCTTCGCTGTGCTTGCAAAGTCAGTGATCGCGGATGCAGGTATATCCAGCTTCTGTATGCGATGGTTGGAAGTATCGGCCACATATACATTCCCACTGCTGTCTACCGCCACTCCATAGGGACCACTAAACTCGCCCAAGTTGGTTCCAGTGCCGCCGCCGACCTTTTTCCACTCTCCCCATGTATTCGTCGATAGGGTCAGCTTCTGGATGCGATGGTTGGAACTATCGGCCACATACACATTCCCGCTGCTGTCTACCGCCACTCCATAAGGACTATTAAACTCGCCCAAGCTGGTTCCAGTGCCGCCGCCGATCTTTTTCCACTCGCTCCATGTATTCGTCGATAGGGTCAGCTTCTGGATGCGATGGTTGGAAGTATCGGCCACGTACACATTCCCGCTGCTGTCTACCGCCACTGCACTTGGACCAGTAAACTCACCCAATCCGCTTCCTGCGCCGCCGCCGACCTTCTTCCACTCGCTCCATGTATTCGTCGATAGGGTCAGCTTCTGGATGCGATGGTTGTTACGATCACCCACATACACGTTCCCGCTGCTGTCTACCGCCACTCCCATTGGAGTGTTAAACTCGCCCAAGCTGGTTCCTAAGCCGCCGCTCTTCCCCCACTCGCTCCATGTATTCGTGGATTGGGTCAGCTTCTGGATGCGATGGTTGCCGGAATCGGCCACATACACGTTCCCGCTGCTGTCTACCGCCACTCCATAAGGATTACTAAACTCGCCCAATCCGCTTCCTGCGCCGCCGCCGACCTTTTTCCACTCGCTCCATGTATTCGTCGATAAGGTCAGCTTCTGGATGCGATGGTTGGAGGTATCGGCCACGTACACATTCCCGCTGCTGTCTACCGCCACTCCTCTTGGAAGAGCAAACTCGCCCGGACTAATCCCGTTAACAGGCCCTAATACAGACCACTGAATCCATGTATGGTTGGCTGCGTTCAGCTTCTGTATGCGATTAATGTCATCGGCTACATATACGTTCCCACTACTGTCTACCGCCACTCCATTTGGATTAGTAAACTCGCCCAAGTCGCTTCCTGTTCCGCCGCCGCTCTTCACCCACTCGCTCCATGTATCGTTGGCTGCGGTCAGCTTCTGGATGCGATGGTTGCCAGAATCGGCCACAAAGATATTCCCGCTGTTGTCTACCGCCACTCCTCTTGGAGTATTAAACTCGCCCAAGCCGGTTCCTGCGCCGCCGCCGCTACTTTTCCACTCGCTCCATGTATTCGTGGATTTGGTCAGCTTCTGTATACGATTGTTGAAAGTATCACCCACATACACGTTCCCGCTGCTGTCTACCGCCACTCCATTAGGAAAATTAAACTCGCCCAAGCCGCTTCCTGCGACTGCGCCGGCGCTGGGCTTTTTCCACACGCTCCATGTATTCGTCGATAGGGTCAGCTTCTGTATGCGATGGTTGCTACTATCGGCCACGTACACATTCCCGCTGCTGTCTACCGCCACTCCTCTTGGATTGTTAAACTCGCCCAAACCGAGTCCGCTGCCGCCGCCGACCTTTTTCCATTCGCTCCATGTATTCGTCGATAGGGTCAGCTTCTGTATGCGATGGTTGCCAGAATCGGCTACGTACACATTCCCGCTGCTATCTACCGCCACTGCACTTGGACCACTAAACTCACCCAAACCGGTCCCAGCGCCGCCGCCGACCTTTTTCCACTCGCTCCATGTATTCGTCGATAGGGTCAGCTTCTGTATGCGATGGTTGCCAGAATCGGCCACATACACATTTCCGCTGCTGTCTACCGTCACTCCTTTTGGAATGGTAAAACCTCCCGGGTTTGAACTGATGACCGGCCCAGTCCGGACAAATTGACTCCATGTCTCCGCTGCATATACCGGGATTTCTAACATACATGTACATGCAATAAACAGCGCCACGCTCAATATGTACAGCTTCCACAACCATTGTTTGGCTTTTCTTTGATGATTCACAGCTATCGTTCCCCCTTTTCGACAAAAATCAGGTTTATTATACAAAATCACAATAAACAAAGAATAAACAACAAAGAGCCTTGGAATCCCGATCAATTCCGAAGGCTCTTCATTCTGCTTGTTTCTATTGCGTCAAACTAACGATAAAATCCCGGATTCGGGGATCAGGCTTCGTTCCAAGCTCTTGCAGCAGCATCTCCTCCAGCTTGCGATATTGTCGAAACGCCTCATTCTTCCTCCCCATCGCTGCGTACAAACGGATTACCTCATGATTGATATCCTCTCTAATCAAATCTAATTTCAAAATTTCGCAAAAGTAATGCAACGATCTTTGCGGCTCGTTTCGCTTCATATGGAATCTTGCGGCGGCCTCCAGCAATTCGATATAATTTTGTTCAAGCCGGCGGGTCTTTTCGCTCGCCCATTCGTATGCCTTTCCTTTCAAAAACGGCCCCGTATATAGCGTTTCCGCTTGTTCAAGCAGATCTGCGCTGTTTTCAGAGGACACTCTGATTTGCCGCAGCAACCGTTCGAATTCATACAAATCGCAATAAATGCCGCTCTCTTCAATCCGGATTTCGTTTTTGCCTGCTATAATAAAATTCCCCATCTTGTTCTCGCTGATCGCTTTTCGAATATAGTACAGGGTCGAATTCAAATTTTTCCATGCTTTTTCAGGTTCCAAGTCACTCCATAACGTATCGATAATTTCTTCCCGACTGACTGTTCCCTTGCAAACAAGAAAAGTAAACAGTTCTTCCGTTTTAGGACTCCTCAGCTTTAATGGCTCTTTATTCTGATCCCGCCGGTATATCTTCAATCCATTGAACAGAAGAACCTCTATGGAAGATCCGGAAGCCGCACCCCGATGTTTTTTTCTGATTTTGTCCAACGTTTTTGACAAACGCTCGGTGGTTACAGGCTTCAGCAGATAATCCAGCGCGCTCATATCGAACGCTTGAACTGCATAATTGTCATAACCGGTTACGAAAACCACGTCTATAGATTCATCGAGCTGAAGCAGCAGACTGGAAAGCTTCATACCGTTAATTTCCGGCATGGAAATATCTAGAAATGCGATATGTATCGTATTCGCCTTCACAAATTCATAAGCTTCCAACGGGTTTAGAAACGTCTGGCATATTTCGATGTCTCCGTTCTCGGATAGTATCTTCTTCATTCGTTTCACCGATAATTCTTCATCATCCACGATAATGGCTCGCAGCATGCTTTAGCCTCCAATCTGCTTAATCGGCTTAGCAGGAATCTCAAAGGATACCTTCGTGCCCATTCCTTCCGTGCTTTCTATACGGAGGCTCTTTCCGTAAAGAAGCTTCAGGCGCCGACTAATGTTCCACAGCCCTACGCCTTCCTTTTGATCATCCGATTCCAGTATTTCCTGCCGTTTTTTTTCTGTCATACCGCATCCATTGTCCTCTACGGCAAAGCTGATCACGGTGTCCGCTTCCTTTTTCACGGATATTTGTACGTTTCCTCCCCTTAGAATGGACATCAGGCCATGTCTAATGGCATTTTCCACCAACGGCTGCAAAATCAGCGGGGGAATCAGAATATTCCGATTCACATCCACATCATATTCCACATTCAACCTGTCGCCAAACCGCGCCTTCTCAATGTTGATATATGCTTGTACCAGATTCAATTCATTTTCTATGGTCGTAAGCGAATCCAGTTGCTTGAAATCAAAGCTGCCTCTCAAATACTGCGAAAGCTGCAGCGTCAGCTCCTCCGCCTTCAGAGGCTCATCCGGGCAAAGTGCGGCAATTGAATTTAGGGCGTTGTACAGGAAATGAGGTTTGATCTGGGAACGCAAAAATGCAATTTCAGCGTCCTTTGCGTTTTTCACGGAAGCTTTCAGTCGGATGAGACTTCGGAGTCGCGCCATTAACTCCTCCGCTTCAAACGGTTTCCCAACAAAATCGTTTGCACCATTTTCCAGCGACAAGATCATATCGTCAACCCTATCTTTAGCCGTCAGCATCAGTACCGGCAGTTCAGAGGAAGAGAACCTCTCTCGAATCGCTTTCAGCACCCCGTAGCCGGACATGTCAGGCATCATGATATCCAGTATAACCAGAAAAAATTCCCGTTTTTTTGAAAGTTCATCCAGCGCCATTTGCCCTCGATTCACAGCAAGGGTGGAATACCCCTCCAGCTTCAGCAAATTGATCATGGATTGAAGATTGCCGAATTCATCATCCACCACCAGAATAGATTCGTCTTTTTCCCCTTCGACATATAGGGGATACTCCGAATAAGCGATGCTCACATCCTTTTGCAGCGGTTCCTTCTCATCCGCTTGTCCCTTCATTTTTCTCGAAACCGTGCCCGATATCGGAAGCGTAAAAATAAAAACCGATCCTTGCCCGGGATTGGATTCCACATGAATTTCTCCGTCGTGAAGCTCCACCAGCTTCTTCGTTATGCTTAATCCAAGACCGGTTCCGCCATAATTTTTCGTTTCGGAAGCATCCGCCTGTTCAAAAGCCTTAAAAATACGATCCTGCATAGGCTCTGTAATCCCGATACCCGTATCTTTTACACGAACCTCAACCCTATCACGGATAACTTTGGCACTTACGTCTACCACGCCTTGCTCGGTGAATTTGATCGCATTGCCAATCAGATTGTGCATAATTTGGATCAGACGGTTGCCATCCGCATATACCTCAGGAATATTCTCTGAGATCCGGTTGGCAAGCGTTATCTGCTTTCCTCCCAGCAGAAACAAGTGAATCCCGATGACCGAATCGACGACAGCTTTCAGATCTATGCCGCTTTTATATAACGAAATATCTCCATGTTTCATTTTTGAATAATCGAGGAGCTCGTTTACAAGATAGGATAATCTTCTTCCGCTTTCCATCACAATGGTGAGATTATGCGCTTGTTTTTCGTTAACCGGCCCCTCAACTCCCTTAATAAGGGTATCAGTAATGCTCACTATGGCATTTAATGGCGTCTTCAGCTCATGGGAAGTATTGGACAGAAAATCATCCTTAATTTTGTCTAATTGGAGAAGCTGATTTTTCATTTCATCTATCGTATGATAGGCCTCAAAAAAACGGAGAGCAATCATAAAGATCAGAATGATGTTGAACACAACGATATAAAATTGCCCTAGCCATAGATTTTCTTTAAAAGAAAAGGCAAACAGGATAATGTCTATGGAATACAAATTAATCGCGAGAATCGCCATGAACAGCAGAAAAGATTTAAAGCGATCGGTTTCGGCACTCTTGATATGTAGTAAGGCAATTCTCAAAAGCAGCCAAATAATCATCAACTCATACAAAGCGATCATATACGGTTGGATGACCATATAAGCGCGAATAGGAAGGAACGCTATCATAACCAGATAGCAGCTTAATACGATGGTTACGGCTTGAGTAAACTTTAGCGAAATAATGCTTTTTTGCAGTTGATAGAAAAAGATAGCTAACATAATCATGCAAGCAAATGAACAGATGTCCTTCATCTTAAATAAAACTTCGAATGAAATTCCAGGCAAATATACTATGAGAGGTCGTTCTCCGAGCAAGCCGTTATAAATTGCGTAAAGCAAACAAATTACAGCAAAAACCAGCAATGTATAGTCTTTTTTGCGATATAACGCTGCCGTTACAAAGCAGATGAAGAAAATAAACGCAAGCGTGAGGAGAATAGCGAAGGTACTGAATTGATGCGCCGCGCTCTTCTGCTGAAGCTCATTCATCGCGGCTTGTTCACCAAAATAGATGGATACCGGAATGCCTCCATTTACATAATCATAATTGGCAACCTGGACGATAATTTCAACGTCTCCCTTATCGGAAGAAAAAAAGCCGATTTGCGGAATATTCCCCGGTCGGTAACCCGCTGCTTCCTGCGACGGTTTTCCATCCGCGAAGAGCATGTGCCCGTTTGCATAAACCGCGCTTGAAAAACGTATGTTCGACTTTTTCAAAGCAAATGTTCCGTTGAAAGGCACGTTTTTCAGCACCATTCGGTAAGTGGCAAAACCAAAAGCGGGCAAGGGCTGGCCATTGACTATTTTGCCATTCCACTGAGAGGGCACCTTGATAAAATCCGTCGTAGAGGGCTTGTGTGTTCCTGCTTGGTTGAAATCGTCAGAGGTTAACAATCGATTCCAATAAAATTCCCATTCACCATCCAGCTTGATTCGCTTATTCTGTTCATAATTCCACGCAGAGAGGTCCATTACTCCATCCCGAACCATTAAACCTTTCTGCTGTTTTTCTTTATCCATGACGATGGATAGCGGAATTAGCGAAAAAGAAATCAAGCCAATAAGACAGACGATCAAGGTCCTTTTAAGCACAGGCATCCCCCCTTTAAAAATGATGAAACAGGTATTCGACATTTTTTTCAAAATCCCTCTAAATGCTCTGCGAGAAAATTGGGAAAAACTTTCAATTAAGTCTTAAACGCCCATGCCGGGCGCGCATACAAAAAAGAGCCTGCTACTTGTGTAGCAGAGCTCTTTTTCATTTTGTGGATTAACACTATGTAAGCGAACCGTAGCTTGGTAAATCCATAATTCGACGCCGTGTGATGCTAAAGATTTTTAAGGATGCTACATTAAATCCGCGCGAGTCCTCTTCGATCAGGCGCGTGCGGAGGCTCTTCCAGCCATTCGTACTCAATCATGATATCCATTCCTTCTTTTCCATACTTCATAATTTCCGGGATTAATTTGGAATACTCTGAGACTAGATCAACTCTGGAAGACGTCGATAATGCATGTCCAATATAAGCTGCCCCTTGTGTGTTAAGCGTTGTAATCAAAAACATAATCAACCTATCGGAAAACGGCGAAACTGTAGATGTAGTTACTTCGGAATTAACCATTATAGTCCCAAGAAGATCATCATTAATAAAGGTCTTATTCAAAAACTCAATCTGTTTTTGAGCCAACTGCTTCCCCTTAACCAGATGTTGCTTAACCTTTTCATCTTTGGCAACCTGAATTAATCCGGTCAATAGAAGCAATCCGAAGTAGTTTCGCTCAATATTAAAAAACATCTCCGAAATTTCAATTACATTAAGGGGACGTTGTTTCTCCAACCACTTCGAAATAAAGGTTTCCTTGTTCCTAATAAACTCGATATGATCCGGATAAGGAATCATCGGCGGTCGATCGTATATTCCTTTATGGAGCATTAGTTCGATTGAAATATTGTATAATTCAAGCGTCGATTGAAGACACTTCGTAAAAAATAATCGAACATCTTCACGAGCCACGTTAGAAACGATCTTTCCATAGGTCACCAAACCTACTCGACTCATGCCATACACATAGCTTACGGAAAATAAATCAAAAAACAACGCTGGAGCCGTAAGGTCCACATCATTTTCCGAAAACCCCCTCGGAATAGGGAAGTTTTCTTTTGAAAAAATATTCTTGATTTCCTCCATGTGCTTTTCGGATAAATCCATTGTTCTTTGCAGCAGGACTTCAACGTCTTTATGTCCATTGTACTTTTGCAGATGTTTGATTAAACAAATAGACATGCTCTCATTGATATAAACCGACCATAACCAAGCGATTTCAGTGGATGATAATCCGACTTCATGTGTCACGTTCATTTTCCCTCTCCTCGCCCTTTTCTGAAATTTTCCGCAGATCCTCCAGCGCATTAAGAACTGTATAATTATGGTTTCACATTAACAAGAAGAAAATTCATCCGTTTGTTTTTTAAGTTAGGTTAGAACTCAACAAGGTCATTTAACCGTACAACGACAACAAGCGATGGTTATTATCCATCGCCTACTTATCTTTCTTCATTAGTTTCTCGTCGTCATATTCAATTCTGTCAATTTGCTCAATACGATTAACAACATGAGGTGGCCGTTCCAGCCATCCATGCTTAATTTAAATATTAGCCGCATCCTCCGCATAAATTCCTATTTCAGCAAGAAGTCGACATACCAGCACTATACAATTACTTTCTCGAGAGTGAAACGAACAGATTAAATCGATAAGAAGTAAACAAAATTGCCTTGTAACAGGAACTTACAGACATTAGAAAGTTCCCCCATAGTAGCTATATGGTTTGAGATCTTTGTTAATGCTCAACGGAGATCTTAACACGTTAGGATGGCTGTTTTATTATCCGTCCTCTTGCAGTTTATCTAAGTCCTCTAGGTTTTTGAAAAAACTGATTTTAAGATCGATTTTCTTCAGCGACTCTTCCAGTTCCTTCATTTGATCGATAACTTTCCGGCGATAAGCTTCCATAAATTCTCGTCGTGCTGTTATTTGAGAGACTTCACTATTTTGCAAGTCGATAAACTGCTGCATCTCCCGAATGGGCATCCCCATCGTTCGAAAGTAACTTAAAACTTGAAACCATGCGATATCGGATTCTGAATATTGACGATATCCATTTTCGTCCCGTTCTATACCGTCAATTAGCCCCATTTGCTCATAGTATCGCAATGTGTGGATGCTTAATCCCGTCTCTTCAGAAACTTGTTTGCTCGAAAATTTGTTTTCCATATTTTTTATTATAGCAGTGATTTGACTGTATTGCTATCGAGTGCACTCTATACTTTATCATTGCACATGTAAGCAATAATTTTTCATTTTAGGAGGAATTCATTATGCGTATTTTTGTCACCGGAGCAACCGGATTCATCGGATCTGCGGTCGTCCGCGAACTGATCGATGCTGGACATCAAGTTGTCGGCCTTGCCCGCTCAGACAAGGCAGCTGTGTCGCTGACGGCCGCCGGAGCGGAGGTATACCGTGGTGCTCTCGACGACCTCGACAGCCTGCGCGACGGCGCCGCTGCGGCGGACGGCGTTATTCACCTGGCCTTCATTCACGACTTCGCGGACTATGCAGCCGCTGCAGAGACCGATAGGCTGGCGATCGAGGCGATAGGAGCAGCGCTTGAGGGCTCTGACAAACCATTCGTAGTCACCTCGGGGACGCTCATGCTCACGCCGGGACGTCTTGGGACAGAAGAAGACGCGCCGATCCCGACTACACCACGGCACTCCGAGAAGGCGACGATGGCGCTGGCAAGTCGTGGGGTGCGATCATCGATCGTCCGTCTTGCGCCGTCCGTGCACGGCCCGGGCGATCATGGCTTCGTCCCGGCCCTTATTGACATTGCCCGCGCCAAAGGTGTCTCTGCCTACATCGGCGACGGGTCCAACCGCTGGCCGGCCGTGCATCGCCTTGATGCGGCGCGCCTGTTCCGGTTGGCGGTGGAAGCCGCACCGGCAGGCTCGCGGCTGCACGGCGTCGGCGATGAGGGTGTGCCCTTCCTTGATATCGCCGGCGTCATTGGTCGCCACCTGAACCTGCCGGTGGTCAGCATTCCCCGCGAAGAAGCGGACGCCCACTTCGGCTGGCTTTCCTTCGCCGCGCCAGCCGACAACCCGACTTCGAGCGCACTGACTCAGGAACGTTTGGGATGGCGGCCAGTGCATCCCGCACTGATCCAGGATCTCGAACAGGGGCACTACTTCAACAGCTGAACCGCCATAAAAATGTGACACAGGACGATTCCCTGGTAATTGCCGGGGGATCGTCTTAACCGTATTCAAGTATAATTTTCAAATTGATATTTAGTCCTCTGACGATACCCACTATTTCCATGCAAGGCTACACTCGCGATAGATAATTTTCCTTCAACCAATTCATGCTTTCTGCAACTGCTTCCAGCGAAGGATTTTCACATTTATCCTGCTCGACGATCAGCCAATCGACATCCGCCTCGGAAGCGGCTTCTATAACATCCGGCAAGCGGATAATGCCTCTTCCTAATTCCAACGTATCAATTGTGCCGTCCGGGGCATGTCGGAAATCCTTTAAATGTAACAAAGGAAGACGGCCCGAATATTTGGCGATGTATGCCAGAGGGTCTTGGCCGATGAACTGCACCCAACCGAGGTCCATTTCCACTTTTGCTTCGGATGGGGGAAGTGTATCGTACAAAGCATCAAATACAAATTGCTCCCCAATTTTGTTCTCGAATTCAAATGCATGATTATGATAGGCAAATTGCAGACCTTGTTTTCGCGCTTGCTCGGCAACGCTTTTGAAGAATTCAAAATGCCGCTGCCAATCTTTTCTATCCTCCGGCGCAATACTTGGGCAGATGATATATTGTCCGCCGATCGTTTTTAAGTAAGCCAGCTCATTTTCGAGGTTGTCTTGAAGCAGATGATAGCGTACATGGCTTCCAATCGGCTTCAAATTCAGTTCATCCAGAAGACCCTTCATCTCTTCTGCCGGCACATTGAAATAACCTGCAAATTCTACTCCCTCATATCCCATAGCAGCTACTTTGCGGAGCACGCCCTTAAAATCCTTGGCCGTTTCGTCGCGAAGCGTATACATTTGTAAGCCTAAGCCCATTCTCTTCAAAGCAATCTCTCCTCTCTGTATCCAGAGCCTTATTTCACTGCTCCGCCGGCCAAGCCTGTAACGATTTTCTCCTGGGCCATAAAATAAATCAGAAGCAGCGGTAAGCTTGCTAATGTCAAGCCGGCCATCAACGCCGGAACGTTTACGGTGAATTCACCGTAGAACTTTTGCATACCGAGCGGCAGCGTCATATTTTCCGGACTCGTAATCAAGACCAGCGCAAAGATAAATTCCGTCCAAATATGAATAAAATTATAGATGACGATGGTAGCTAATGCAGGTGTCAGCATCGGTAGTACCACATTCCAAAAAATACGCTGGTGACTGCAGCCGTCGATCTCCGCCGCTTCTTCCACCTCGCGCGGCAATTCGGCCATAAACTGTGACAGAATAAAGATCGAAATCGGCAGGCTAAAGGCAACGTATGGGCCAAACAGGGCAGGAATGGAGTCGCCCAAGCCCATGTTTTTGGTCAATATAAAAATCGGAATCAAGGTAGAGTGGATCGGCAGCATCATTCCGGATATAAATAACAGGAACAATAGTTTATTACCCCGAAATTTCAAGCGGCTGAGCGGATAGCTGGCCAACGCAGAAATGAGCACAATCAGCACAACCGATACCACAGTTACCACGATACTGTTGAACAGGTAGCTGCCGAGTCCTTTTTGAAAAGCCAGTATGTAGTTTCCAAACTGCACCGATGTGAATAAGGAAAAAGGATTCATAAAAAACTCTTCTTGCGTCTTAAATGAAGTCAGCACCATGTATAAAAACGGGTACCCTGTAAATACCAGCAGAAGAAGTGCTATGACATACAAAGGGATTGCCTTTATTGTTGATACCATCTAGAACATCCCCCTCTTCTTCCGGCTTGCTTCCAAGGCTTGAATAATTCCGGCGGCTATAAAGGCCAGCAAAAACATCATAAAGGCAATCGAGCTGCCGTAGCCCATATTAAAGTGAATGAACGCTTGCTTATACATGTAGGTACCGAGCAGCTCTGTACTGTTATTAGGGCCGCCACCCGTCATGATGTAGAAGATATCAAATGATTTCAGGGAGCCTACAATCGCCAAGGTAGATGAAGTGACGATCGTCGGGACAAGCAGCGGAAAGGTGATATGCATAAACCGTTTAACGGCGTTAGCGCCGTCAATGCTTGCCGCCTCGTACAAATCCTCCGGAATCCCGACAATAGCTGCTTTGAACAAAATCATGTAAAAAGGCGCGTATTGCCATACGGTAACGATAAGGATTGCGGTCATTGCGGTTTTTTCCTCGCTTAACCAAGCTACATACTCAAACCCGAACAAGCTAATTAATCGGTTGACTGCACCGTTTAGGGGATCAAACATGAACACCCACAGCAAGCCAATCGCAACAGTCGACATCAAAAAGGGCATAAAATAGATCGTTTGAAAAAACCGTCTTCCTTTTATAGGGGCAAACAGCATTAACGCCATGATCAAGCCCAATGGAATTTGCAAGAATACGGAAGCCAATATGACTTTAATGTTGTTCCACAGAGAATGCCAAAATACAGAATCCGCTAAAAGTCTGAAGTAATTATCAAGTCCGATAAATGTTTTTTCCGCTCCGCCCTTCCAGTCGTAAAGACTGTAGTTGAGCGTTCCCACGATGGGATATAAAATGTAGACGGCATAAATAAGCAGCGCAGGCGTCAGAAACAACCAGATCGTAATCAGTTTTTCAAAATGCTTGGTTTTTCCTTTTATTACCGGAGCAGTTATTGGATTAGCTTCACTAATTTTCTGCAAGGATCCCACGCCTTTCATAGTTGATGAGAATAAGGGGAGGGAGATTCGTCACCTCCCCTCCCTGCTATTATTTTTTCAATACTTGCTTCGCTTTTTCTTCCATTTGTTTAGCGGCTGCCTCTGGAGTCGTCGACAACCCGAACAAGGCTTGTGTTGTGTCTTTATGCAATTCGGCAAGGTCAGCCGGAAGCGTTTGGTCATACGGCCAGAAGATCGTTTTGGCTACATTGACCATATCAGCTAATCTCTTTGCGTACGGATCCTTGTATTCAACGCCTTTCACAGCAACAACAGAGCCCGTACGGTCGGAATAAGCTTGTGCTGTTTCTACGCTGGCCAATTCCTTGATCAATTCGATGGCCAATTCAGGATTTTTCGATTTCTTAGCAACTGACCATACAGGCGCTGTGGAGCCTTGTAGACTGGATTGGTCGCCTTTTCCGCCCGGCAGAGCCGGGAAGTTAAAGAAGTCCAGCTTTTTCTCGAAAGCAGGTGCTTCTGTACGTACATTGTTCACCAGGGAGTTGGACATTAGCATCATAGCAGCCTGCTCGGTATAAAGAATTTGACGGGATTGGCCGGCGTCATATGGAAGCCCGTTAAAGCCTTTGTTGAAGGCTTCCTTCTTCACCAGTTCTTGAATATATTGGCCTGCTTTAACATAGCCGGGGTCATCAAAGCCTTTTCCGGTCCGGGCCAAAGCACCGTTAAACAAATCAGAGCCTGCTTCGCGATCGGCAAGATACATCAAATAATAAGCTCCAGGCCACTTCGGTTGGTTAGCTAATGCTAACGGGATCACTTTATTTGCCTTCAGCGTATCAATAACGGTCATGAACTCTTCCCATGTAACAGGAGGCTTCAAATTATACTTGGCAAAGATGTCTTTATTGTAGAAGATTTGCGCAATGGAAAGTCCCAAGGGCAGCCCGTAAACCTTGCTGTCAAACGTTGCATTATCGAGAGCTTGCTTGCTGAAGGTGTTAGCGTCAAATTTGCCGGAAATATCAAGAACATTCCCTTGGTTCACAAATTCCTTCAGCCAGCCACCGCCCCAAGAATGGAACACATCAGGAGGCGTGCCACCGGACATGGCTACAGCGAATTTTTGTTTATAGGTATCATTTGGCGTTTGCAGCGTCTTCACTTCAACATCCGGATGCTTCTTTTTGAAACGCTCTACCGCTTCCAGATATACTTTTTCTTTGTCACCCGGATCGATATACCAGAACTCAAGAGTTTTCTTTTCTCCGCTCGCCGTCTTTGTGTCCGCTGGCTTCGGATCGGCCGGTTTTGTACCGGAAGCCGCCGGAGCCGGTGCGTTACTGCATGCCGCTAAAGTTAAAAGGGATAGGACGCTCAACAATGCTACTGTCTTTTTCATGTGTGACAACCCTCCTGATAATGTTTTAAATTAGTTTGATATTATAAAACAACGTTTTAACAAAAGTAGCCGGCGAGCCATCCCCCCTCTCAATACAAAAATTTTGTAATCGATTACAAAAAGAAATGTAATCGATTACATTTAGCTAAAAGTTTGATTACCTTAGCTCAGCGCCGCAGGATTGTCGAATAATTAACTCATCACTGATAAAAATATGACTTTTCGACTGCAGCCTCCCTTGCAGTAATGCTATTAACAGCTGCGTAGATATTTTTCCGAACTCTTCTTTTGGTTGGGCAATCGTTGATAAAGGCGGCTCGCATATAGAAGCCATCCTAATATCATCAAACCCCATAACTGCCAGCTGTGAAGGTACTGAAATGCCTAATTCTTTAGCAGCCCTCATGGCGCCAATAGCCATCTCGTCGCTGGCTGCGATAACCGCTGTAGGACGGTTGGGCGAAGACAGCATCTCTAGAGCTAATGAGTACCCTGCATCCAGATAAAAATCTCCTTCACGGATTAAAGCTTCATCCGTCTCCAAACCGTTCTGCTCCATAGCCTGTCGGAAGCCCTTTAACCGCTCGGAGCTTATTTCAAGATTAAGCGTTCCGGCTAAATAGCCGATTCTGCGGTGGCCCAGCTTAATGATATGCTCGGTTGCCGCCCGGGTGCTCACAGCGTTGTCGTTGGTCACAAAAGGAATATCAGGATTAGACACCTTGCGTCCTACTATAACAACCGGATACTCTTCCGCTATAGCTTCTAAGGCTGCTGTTTCCATTCGGGGAAACAGCAGGATCACTCCGTCGACCATCCTTTGCTTAAGCAGGCGGATGTAACTCTCTTCGAGATCCGGAGATCTGTTCGTGTCTCCCAACAGCACTTGGTAACCGCTTTCAATCGCAGTTGCTTGAATAGTCTTAAGTATGGATGTAAAAAAAGTATTCACGATATTAGGAACAACCACCAGAAAGGTATTGGTCTGCAGTCTTCTTAGATTCCGTGCCAAAACATTCGGCTGGTAGTCCAGCTCCTTAATAGCCTCGTATACCTTCTGGCGGTTCTTGGGGGATACCTTATCGGGGTTAGAGTAAACCCTTGAAACGGTTGCTACGGATACGTTAGCTCTCTTAGCCACATCATCCATCGTAGTCTTCTCCATTTAAGGATTCACCTCTTCTTTGATGGAAATGTAATGGATTACATTTAATTGTATGCGCTTTCTTAAATTGATAATAGAGCATAAATAGGAACATGTCAACACGAATTTCCTCCTAAAAAGCGGCCGATTGGAAGCGGTCGAAGAAGAAAAATGCCGTAACTCTGCAGCTTCTCTTCAATGCTGCAGCAACGTCTCGTCCGGCACAGAAACAAGCTCATGCGGCAGTAGATTAAGGTTAGCATATATATGTCTGAGAATGTACGATCTAAAAAAAATCTTAGAGGAAGATTCCTCTAAGATTTTCTTCAGTAGGACAGTCAGTTTTTTAACGCTTATCTTTTCGCGTAACGGTCATAGGCTGCCTGCTGTATTTTCAGCACATTGTCCAATCCCATTGAGTTGATGTGTGCGACGAAGTCGTCGAACTTATCCAGTGGCTCCGTCCCCATAATAAATTTGTTGATCATTTCATCCTTATACGTTGTAATCTCCGTGTACTTCGAGTTCAGCACATCACGTTCCTCCTGATTGAACGACAGGGAAACTGGAAATTTGTCCTTAATAAACGGTGTAATCGAATCGCGGATTTTCTCGATCTTTGGAGTCACCATGGCGTTCTCGTAACGGATATCCCACTGATAAGCAAACTCTCTGTGGCCCAGCTCGTACATTTTGATTAACGGGGAGTTATTCGCGTCCTTCATGATCGCATCCGTATATTTGGGCTGGTTGTTCTCCATCGTGTATGTTTCTCCGAGCTTGCCGAAGTTCATTGCCAATTGGCCTTCCGGACTATAGAACCAGTCCTGCATCTTAGCGATTTCTACTTTATATTTTGATTTGGAGCTAAGCGCGAAGCCGTTCTTAATCAAGGTTTGCTGGCTCTTGGTATAGGGTTCCGCTCCGGACGGTCCCTTCAGCGGAATGGTACCGGTCATCACCGTATTGGGATTCGCTTTTCCGACTAGCTTCTCTAAATATTCAATTCGGGGGAAGGAATCGAAAGTCAGTCCCGACACCTGGTTGGTAAAGCGGGATTCCCACACCTTCTGGTCATTGGTGACGTACTCCTTGTCGATCAGCCCTTCCTTATACAGCTTTGAGACGTAGGTTAGAGCCTCCTTCAACTGAGGATTCGTGAACGTATACTTCACTTTGCCGTTATCTGCGTAGAAGTCCTCCTCCAGCGACACCCCGAACGGCTCAAAGAACGGAAGTAATCCTTTTGTTTTGTTGCGGGTCGTAAACGGAATCTCATCGTTCTTCCCATTACCGTTCGGATCCTTCTCTTTAAAAGCCTTCAGGACCTGATACATCTCTTCGGTTGTGGTCGGCGCCTTAAGCCCCAGCTTATCTAGCCAGTCCTGCCGGAAGATGTTCAGATTAATCGTCTTGACCGCTGAGATTTGGGGAAAGAAATAAATATTTCCATCATCTGATTTGATCTCTTTCATAATTTTCGGATCTGCATCCATAACCTTTTTAAAATTCGGCATATATTGATCAATCAGCTTATTGAGCGGCTCGAAGATGCCATTTTCACCGCCCTTATTGAGCAAATCCGGGGTAGCTTCCATCAAATCCGGAAGATTGCCTCCCGCGAGTGTCAAATTGAACTTCTCGATGTAATCCTTCGTTTCGTTCGGGGCCTTGACCCACTTGAAATAAACGTTGGTCTTCTCCACGATCGGTTTCATCCAAGGGAGGTCGTTGGACTCGACTGATTCCGGTCTAGGTCTCATATAGACGCTGATTTCTGTCTTTTTGTCTACAATTTTCGCATTCGGGTCTTTCTGGGCGGCCGCCGGCTCGGAAACCTTAGCAACTGCGTCTTTCGTCGGCTCGGGTGTGCCCCCGGTTTGGCAAGCTGTGAGCAGTACAGATAGCGCTACTGTAGTAGAAACGCCTTTGATCATTTTTTTTCGTTTCATCTCTGTGAACCTCCTTTACAATTCTCAAAAGTATGATCATGGGACGGGGATCCCGTGATGTAATGAGAAAACGGTACAAGTTCAGCCCTTCACGGAACCGATCATCGATCCCTGTACGAAATACTTCTGGATGAACGGGTAAACAACTAGGATCGGCAGCGTCGCAACCACCAGGGTAGCGTATTTGATTGACTCACTTATCAGATTCTTATCGTCGTAAACATCGACCATCACTTGATCCGTCTGATTCTGGATGACGATATCCCGCAGCAAAATTTGCACCGGAAACTTAGCTTCGTCATTGAGATAGATCATGGCCGGGAAGAAGCTGTTCCACTCGTTCACCGCGTAGAATAGTCCGATGGTCACCAGACTCGGCACAGACAGCGGCAGGACGATGCGGATCAAGGTTTGGAGGTAGGAGCAGCCGTCGATCTTGGCGGCATCCTCCAGCTCGGCCGGAATCTGTTCGAAGAATGTCCGCTGGACAAACACATAGAACGATGCAATCGCCGATGGAATAACGATAGCCCAAATGGTGTCTCTCATGCCTAAGGCATTGACGACTAGAAAGGTCGGGATGAGCCCACCGCTGAACAACATCGGCAGAAGCACCAATGCCGTCAGCACGTTCCGACCGGGTAAATCTCGCCTGGACAGCGGATAGGAAGCGCAGATTGTCAGAACGAGACTGATGGCCGTTCCGACTACCGTATAGGTCACCGTATTCAAGTAAGAACGCGCTAGCATCGGAAATTCAAGCACCCGCCTGTAAGCCTCGAATTGAAGCCCCATCGGGATAATGCCGATTCGCCCCTGCTGGATAAACAGCTGGTCACTTAGCGAAGCTGCCAGAACGTAAAGGAAAGGATATAACGTAATTACAGCCACAACCGACAATACGACCATATTGATGATGTTGAACAGCAGCCTTCCCGGCATTACTCGCATTGAAGACATCTCATTTTCCTCCTACCAAAGACTCGTTTCCGAAACCTTTCGTGCAAATCGGTTGGCCGCTACAATCAGAATCAGGCCCATCACGGATTGGAACAAGCCCACTGCGGCTGCAAAGCTGTAGTTGGTTTCCAATATCCCCCGGCGGTACACATAAGAGCCGATGACGTCAGCTGTTACGTAGGTGTTCGGATTATAGAGCAAAACGATCAGATCGTACCCGACCTCCAGCATGTGCCCTATTTTCAAGAGGAACAAGATAATAATTGTCGGCAAAATGCCGGGCAGTGTAATATGCCATGTCTGTCTCCATCGGCTTGCACCGTCTACTCTCGCCGCCTCATATAGCTCCGTATTAATGCCGGTGAGTGCCGCAAAATACAGTATCGCCGACCAGCCCATCGTTTTCCATAGGTCGATCCCGGTGTAAATGCCCCAGAAATACCCGGGCTTCAACAAAAAGCTGATCCGTTCGTAGCCCATTTGGACAAGCATATTGTTCACCAAGCCGACCGTAGGCGACAGGAAGGTAACCGCCATACTGGCCACGATGACAGTGGACACAAAATGGGGTAAATAACTGATCGTCTGCACCGTCCGTTTGATCATCGAATTGCGAACCTCATTCAGCAGCAGAGCAAAAATAATTGGGGCGGGAAACACAAACACCAGGTTAAGCAGGTTGATCATCAAGGTATTTCTAAGTAGCCTCCAGAAATAGACCGAATGGAAAAAATCGATGAAATGCTTGAAGCCGGCGAAGTGACTCGCCAGTATCCCCTTATATACGTTGTAGTCCATAAACGAAATGGTCAGCGCCATAAACACGGGGACGTACCGAAATACCACATAATAAATCAGCGGTGCCAGAAACATCAGATAGTATGGTAGTGCTTTCTTGAATGTCTTCTTCCAGTTGGCCGCTTTAGGAACGCTTAGCCCTGGAGAAGTAGTGGCGATAGCACTGCTCTGTTTATCCATAGGCACGGTCCTCCTTTCGTGAATTCGTTTTACGCTATAAATGTATACGTTTTCATTCCTTTCGTACATCGATATTTCTTTCGATTCGTCTACATATTTCCATGATGACGATCTCTTTTTTATTGGATTCATAGTCAGACCGTAAGGCAAGGGTCCGGCATGATCAACCGGACCCAGGATCAAGTATGACAAGACAGACCGTCTGTAAAGAAGAGTACTTGACAGGCTCACTTTGGTGATGCTGAAATAAGGCACTGCGTACTAGTTGTTGCAGGTTTCGTTCATATAGCGCATTGTATTTCCCCTTGGCTCTTGGGCCCACCTAGCGGAAATACGATGCGTTATTCTACTCAAAAACGGGCATTTAGGCCGCGGTGCGGAACTACAGGCCTTTATTTCGCGGTGTAGGCCGGTTT
Organism: Paenibacillus sp. MAHUQ-63; assembly: GCF_028765165.1. Classification (GTDB taxonomy): domain Bacteria; phylum Bacillota; class Bacilli; order Paenibacillales; family NBRC-103111; genus Paenibacillus_E. The sequence continues at coordinate 1,146,058 of NZ_JARADB010000003.1, forward strand.
CCGGGCCGTATCAGGAGCATTAGCGCATCGTAGTTCCGCTTCACTCGCCAAACACGCCGTATTCGCTGATTTAGCGCATTGTATTTCCCTCGGCCCAATTCCCCGTTCTCGCCCAAGCAGCCCGCCAATAAATAAAGGGTAACCTCTCAGTCACCCCAAAACATATAAATTCTTATATCTCTAAAAAGCCGCCCGGCGCCCGGACAGCCATTATCACGATATTAACTCTGCTGCATTTGTCTAAACTGGCCGGGAGTTACCCCCTCGTATTTCTTAAAAACCCGTATAAACGTATTGGAGTTGGTGAAGCCAACCTGGTCCGAAATATCGGTAATCGTATCACCGCTGCGGCTAAGGAGAGCTTTGGCCTCCTCCACTCTTTTGGAATTGATGTAGTCTACACAGTTCATGCCTGTAATTTCTTTGAAAATGCTGCTTAAGTACGACGGCGACAGCCCGAGTGCATCCCCAAGCACGGTCAGTGATAAATTTTGAGCGTAATTCTGTTCCACATACGCCTTGATCCGGGTAAACATATGCGAAGATTGGCCCTGTTTCCGTTGAAGGATCCAGCCGCTGATTTGGCCGAACGCCTCTTCCATGCATTCCTTCTTCTTGTGTAGCCCGGGCTGCTGGTCGAGCTGCTGGTACAAGTCGAATCCGGCCCCGAAGATCTCTTCCATCGACGAGTGTACTTCATACACGGTTCGCACCGCCGTTCCTGCAAGAGCATGAAACAGGTTGCGGATCATCTCCGGGGTTAGACTCCTGCTATCCAAGTGTTCTTCCCACAATGTCTCCAGAAGCTCGCTCCAGCCCGATCGATTTCCCGTTTTGACAAGATTGACGAGATGCTTCTCCGTTTCCAACGAATAAATCGGCTTACCGGCCAGCCGGCCGCCAACTTCTTCTACAAAAATAACAGTGCCTTCTCCTTGCACGATTTTATATTGCAAAGCGCGCAGTGCCTCGGCATAAGAGGACGGAATATCGTCTGCCCGGGCGTAGAGCTTCCCCACCCCCACCGTGATGGACCGAGAATAAGACATCTGCAGCCCTTCGGTCACCCTATGGATAAATTCATATACGGTCCCCAGCTCAGGGCTGTTCCGGTCTATATTCAGAATGGATACGAGCATATCGCTTCGTTTCCGGATCGTTTTGACTGCATACGAGCAGAATGGTCCGTAACCATCGGGGTTATCAATCGCGCGGATCATTTCTTCTATAGCGGAGCTGCCCGTGTCCGTGAGCGTGAAATCTCCGAGCTCAAAAACGATCACCTGGTAGGAATCGAAGGCAAAAGGCAGCTCGAATTCCTCGGACAGCCTCTCGAGCTCTCCGGAGGAGATCCCGTTCTCGAGCAGATCGTTGAGCACTTTATGCTGCAGAGCCGGAAGGTTGCGGTGAAATGCATTCCGTAGGCTAGAATTCTCATAATACACGAAATTAATGATGCGATTGATGAACTCCAGCTCATTTTCCGGTTTTCGGCCTCCCTCCGGCTGCTTTCGATCGAACTGCTGGATGTAGTCGACGATTTTATGTATGGGCCGGTAAATCCGGTTGGTCAGCCCGTAAGACAGGATCCCCCCGATCACAAGGCACAGCAGAGCAGCCATAATTGTAAACTGTCTGAAGCGGCTAACCTTCTCCGTAATAAACGCAGTAGGGACGACACTGATGTATTTCCAATCGCTGACTTGCGATGAGGTGAATACGATTTCATATTTCTGGCCGGAGACTTCTGCCTGAACATGTCCTTCTTCTGCTTCCATATTTTTGAATTTATCCGAAAGTTCGTTCCTAATCGTGTTGAACAGGTCTTCCTGCCCGTGCCGCATGGGGCTGCCGAATACCACATTTCCCGCCTTGTCCATTGTGTAAATAAACGCTGGATAAGGGTCGCTGACCCGTTGGATCATCTTGGAGAAGTCTTCCGCCTTTACATTGATGTATAAGATGCCCATCGGAGACAGGTCGTTTAAGGGCGCAGTCCGAGCAAACGTAAGCAAATTGGAGGTTACTCCATAGCTCGATGCTTGCTGGCGTCCAACGTATGTAAAGCCGATATGCTCCTTCCGCGGTTCCCTCCATTCGGAAGAAGCATCCGTTTGAAGTATCTCCTGGTAAAAGTACTCCGTGTTATACTTGGAGATATTATTCAGCACTACCGGGTACCGGTAGAACTGGATCCAAATATCGGCAAGCAGCGGATTAGCTAGCTTAATGCTTTTCAAATAATCAATATTATCCATAAATAGAAGTTGGTCCAGATCCCACGTCTTTTCCGATAAATAAAGTGCCCGTCGAATCGATGGCTGCAGCGAAACCTGATAGGTTAGGTTGTCCATCGTACTTAAGGCATGATCGACGTTATCCCGTGCCTGCTCAATATACCTGTTGTTGGATTCCACGACCTCGTCGGTCAGCAGCGCGGACGACTTGCTATAGGAAGCGTAACCGAATGCCAAAATCGTAAAGAGCACAAAGACATTAAATAAAATCAACAGTCGGATAAAAACGCTTCTCTGTTTAAACAGCTTTAAGCTTTGAGGAAGCATTGACAGTTTGACCCCCCATGCCTTCTATTTATTACCCTCACTAACAATACTAGTGGAATGGCCAAAGGGTGTAAAGCGCTTTCAGAATGGGAGCTCACGAATTTCCGCGATATTCAAACTGTTTAAACGTCGCTTTGCCGCTGGGTTGAAACAGTACGCCCATTGCAAAGATCCCCACACGAGGAGCCGTATAGCACTTATATCGGGCATAATTCTCCGGATATAAAAATTCGGCCGGCACGGTAACGTCCAGCTCTGTAAACGATACACCGTCCGTAGAGTACGCGAAGGTGAAATGCTGAGCGTCCAGCCTTGCTTTCAGCCACAAATCCGCTCCTGGCTCCAAATCAAGCTTGCGCTGATAAAGCACATTGCGGAAGCACTTCTCCGAACGGTCCAGCTGTAAATAAAGACCGTCTGCCTCCTGCCTCTCATGCATCCTATTCGTGTCGAATTTCTGTCCCGAGGTTTGGCCGATCCCATTGCGGACACTCATCAGCAGCATGGCATCCATATCGCGATAGAGAATCAGCCCCGCTTCTTCACCTAAAGATCGCGGCGCCAAGGATAGCCGGGTTAGCGCCTCAAACCCGAAATGCTCCCAACGGCGGGTTAAGATCAAGGTGGAGCCTGGAACATATAAGGGATACGCTTGGCATTCCAGCTCTAGTCCGTTCCCCTTAAGCGTATAGCCCCCTTCCAGCGGATAGCGCACCCACTCCCAGACCGGAGACAGCTCCTTTTCGTTAAAGCAGTCCGTCTTCTCCTCGGTCAAATCAGGGGCTTGCCCCCCCTCAATCAGAACCTCCACACGCTCCTGCGGACGGCCGCCGTCTCCAACTTCAAACCAACCGTTGTCCGTCCAGCGTACATGCTCGAGAAATGTCTCGCGGCCTAAGGGGGTTGCTCCGCCCGGCGTCAGCGGACGGCCGGCGAGATGGAGCATCCACCAGTTCCCAAGGGAATCCGCTACCAGCTTGCCATGCCCTGCCTTCTGCAGAGGCTTCGCCGGATCTGGCTGGGATAGAACCGGATTGTGCGGACAAGACTCATACGGTCCCCAAATGGAATGGCTGCGTGCCAACGTTACCTTATGTCCGAAAGAGGTTCCTCCTTCCGCCAGCATCAAATAGTAATAGCCGTTGCGTTTGACGATGTGCGGCGCCTCCGGCGTGCTGCCTCCGGTACCCGGCCACACCTGGCGGGCTTCCCCGATCAGGCGGGTTCCGTCGGCTTTAAGCTCCTGTAGCCAGCCTCCGCCGAAGGCGAGATATCGTCTTCCGTCGTCGTCATGAAAGATCGACGGGTCTATGAAATGATGGTTTAATACAATGCCATCCGAATAAGGTCCCTCCGGCCGGTCAGCCGTAAACAGCAAATTCGTGCATCGCGGCTGACCATGGAAAAAAGGAACGACCACCCAAAACTTCCCGTCCGCATAAGAAATATCGGGAGCGAATACACCGTGAGAATCGGGGACTCCGGTCAGATCGATCTGGCTCCTTCGGGTGATAACGTGCCCGATCGGCCGCCAGTTTATGAGATCACGGGAATGGTGTACCATGACCCCAGGGAAATATTGGAATGTTGAGGAAACGACATAATAATCCTCCCCAACCCGCACAACCGAGGGATCGGGATGATCCCCCGGCAGCACAGGGTTAGGTACAGATTTTATTCTACGCTCAGCCATATGGTTGGAGGCACCTCTTTCAGCTTAATTAAACATCAATTGGATTCAGCAGCCCTTCTTCCTATCCTCAATATATTTCTAAACTGAGCTGACTGTAAATCTTCATTTTTTACGACTCATCTTTATTTTTTTAAGGGCAACTCGTCTTGACATTTGAAAGAGACAGCAATTCATGATGCGCTTTCTGGAGATATTGACGGAACGCTTCGAATTCTAGATTGGAAACGTCACTGTTTTTTATGTGAAAAATGATTTCGAAAGAGAAGTCATGTCGAAGGTGTTTACGTATTGTTCGGAGGTTATAGATTATCTATGAAGCCCGGGGTGCTATTACTCCAGCGTCTTAGCAGCAAATACTAAGTATGACATCAGACTTGTGTTGCATGCGCATCCTTTATGAGCTTCACCACTTCATAGGCTATCAGAGAAGTTGAGTTTACCGTACTCCGTTTCTCTAAAAAAGGGGGATTCCGAATTTAATTTAATGAGATTGGTTCATTGATGAAAAAAACGCCTCGTCCGGTTATCGGACGAGGCGTTAGTTTCGAGATTGGCGGTAATCGCCGTATATCCATTGCTGATTTACCCGGCGTAACAGGCTTAGCGTAAAAGCCTACTTCTTGTTATTTAAGAAATAACGCCTGCGCGTCGCGCAGCAAGTAACCCGCTGCCTCAACATCAATATGCTTTCCGCTTTGTGCGTTTACCTCATGAATAAAGGATTGCAACTCTCCATGTTCCAGCTTCTTCTGCAGGCTGTTAGCTATTCCTCCGTTATCAATCCACTCGCTTGCTGCAAAGCGCGTTACCAGTTTCTTCAATCCCTCTATGCTTGCATAGGTCTGGAAAACCACCGCTTGGCTACCCGTATTCCCCGCCAAGTCGCTACCATTCACAACTAGCGTATGCGTGCCAAGCGGCAGCTCATACAGTTCCATGCTCTCCCCGGGTTGATATGGCATTCCATCCAATGTTGCTTGCGTCTTGCTGTCGGCCACTCCTGACAGATTGTCCTTGAGGATAACGACAGGTGCGATATCGCCTGCATCACTGTGGCTTCCGTAAACAACACCTGTTACGGCGACTTCAGGTGCAGTGGCGTCCAGCTTAAAGCTGGTTGTCTTCGTTGCTTCCAAGTTACCTGCCTGATCCTTCGAACGGTATGCAAGTACATAGTTTCCATCCAAGCTGACCGTAACGGGTGCCGAGTAAGCCAACCACGTATTGCCGCCGTCATAGCTATACTCTATGCCGGATACACCGGACAAATTATCGTAGGCGTCTAATGAAACCGTCACTGGATGTACATACCATCCGTTAGTGCCATCCGGCTGAGAAGGCGTAATCACTGCAGTCGTTTCGGGTGCCTCTACATCATTTTTTACATAGTCCATCTCCAAAGTGAATTGATTTCGCTCGCGGAACAACTGGTTCTTGTCGGTAGAATACCAGTTAACATCCACCTTATTGCTGTCATTGTGGAAGGTAAGCAGCATCAACATGGCGTATCCAAGCGGCATCTTCACTTTATCTGCGTTATTCTCGAATTTGCCCCATACTTGAATGGATTCTTTTTGCTGCTTCAACTCGTAGAACTGTTCCAAATAGCGGTCATCGTTGACAAACCCCGGTGACGGATAGTTGGCGCGCGTGAATTTCGTCAGTGCCAGGGAGATCGCAAGCTTATCCGGATTTTTCAGAATGAGATCGGTATATTTCGGATAGCCGTTCTCCAATTTGTAGGTTTGCCCCTCTACACCGAAGCTCTCCAGCATGTGGCCTTCTTCGCTGAACATGTAATCGAGCCACTTGACCGCTTCCTCCGGATGCTTGTTCGATGCGGAGACCGCTACGCTGCCATCCGGTCGGTAGGCCACCTGCTTATTGACAAAACTCGGTTGATCTCCTTTTTTCAGAACAGGATACTGGGCGGCTGCCAGATCATATTTCGGATCCTTCTCAGATCCGCCTTTCAAATATACGCCGATAGAGCTGCCCGCAAAGCCAAATACCGCGCCTGACTTACCGGATGTCATCTTCGCGTCGATCGTTTTCTTATCGTTGGCGCCGAAGTCCGGATCGATTAACCCTTCTTTATACCAGCTGCGGAGGAATTGCAGGTACTCCTTATAAGCCGGCTCCAACGGCCCGTATTTCACTTTACCGTTATCTAGGTAGAAGTCACGTCCGATGCCGAAAGCTCCCGCGATAAAATCATTCGTTTTATTGGCATCCGCTTTATCGATATAAGTCGTATAAGGAGCTGCTACGCCTTTTTTGCTTTTAAATTCGCGCAGCACCTTCGTCCACTCGTCCAATGTTTCCGGAACAGCCAGTCCCAGCTCATCGAGCCAATCCTTCCGGACCAGTGGTCCAGAGAACGTATTCACCTTACCGATGCCAAGCGATGGTATGACATACATGGTCCCGCTGTCTGTCTTCACTTGCTTCGCTACCTGCGGATTGTCGTTCAAATATTTCTTGAGGTTCGGCGCGAACTTATCGACCAGATCGTTTAATTTGATAATAACCTTATCATTAATGGCCTTCTCCGGGCCGCCGGGATATGCCAGCCAGTTGTATTCCATAAGATCCGGCAAATCTTTGGAAGCGATCAGCAGGTTAAACTGTTCTTTCTCATTCCCTTGCGGCGGGTGGGAGAAGTCCGCGTGAACACCCGTGCGTTTCTCCAATTCTTTATACATCTCAACCTCGCCTAAATTTTTGACAACAGCAGCCGCATTAGGATTCAGCGGTGACCAGTATTTGAAGCTGATCTTCCCTTCGCTCGTACCTTGTGGTGTTGAAACGCTTTCAGTTGTAGACCCTTGATTCGCACATCCCGTTAACAAGCTTCCTACCAATGTACAGGTTAGAAGCAAACTTGCCTTTTGCTTGCCGCTTAATCCGGATTGTTTTCGATGTGGCATGTGAAGTTGACCCTCCCTTTTGTGGCTCCGTGTAAGAGCGATTACACAATTTATCTTAGCTAGCCACCATGGCTTAAGAAATCCTCGAAATCATCGATGCATCATCCAAATCCGACTTTTTGCATGGCCTGATTCTGTATATATCGCCCATTTGCCATATCCGCTTTGCGCGCATTGACAGCGTTTCCGGCTCACTCGTAGAGTGGAGATAGAACGCCATGTATGGCGATTCTACGAACAGGAGATGATCTACTATGACTCAACGGCCAAAGCCGCATATCGTCGTCATCATGGCGGATCAATTGCGCGCAGATTTCATCTCGGCGCATGTCACGCCGAATATTCACAACCTATCACAGGATAGTGTCCGATTCAACCGGGCTTATTGTGCGTCTCCCCTCTGTGTACCTGCCCGCGGTTCATTCTTTACAGGAAGGTATCCGAATCAAACCGGTTGCTTGATTAATCCGTGGGAGGAGGAAGATGCGGTTCACGGTTATGTGCAACGCGGTACTCCGAATCTCTATCAGCTTCTTGAAAAAGAATGGGATGCCTGGCACACGGGCAAGCAGCATTTGCTGACCGAAGACCGGTTTGATCGGGCGGAAGGGTCACGTATTCACTGGCTGCCGCTCGAGGGGCGGTATGCCCGATATTTAAAGGAACGAGGTATCCGTACACCTGGCGGATCGGCGTTCCAAGGTATTGTGCCGGAAATGGCTGGCGGCACAACGACCCGTGCGGTCAAGTATTCCATTCCGGCCACCGGCTGTTACGAAGAAGGTTTCGAGCCCTTCTTTGACGGATTTATTTTGAAAGATACGCTGGAGGCCTTGAAACGGAGGGATCGAACGAAGCCGCTCTTCTTGAGCGCCATGTTCCTCGCTCCCCATCCTCCGCTCGAGATCCCGGAGCCTTGGTATTCCATGTTCAAGCAGGATGATCTCCCGCTGCCCGAGAATGTCGGGGAATGGGCACCGGGTCAATCGCCGTTGCAGCTTTACAATTTAACCGGTGCTGTCGGCACCCGGTATACACGTGAGGACTGGCACCGGGTCTGGACCGTGTACGCCGGGCTTGTCCGGCTGCTGGACGATTGCGTCGGCCGTATCGTTGAGGAGCTGAAGACGCAGGGCATTTATGACGATACCTTGCTTATTTTTACCAGCGATCATGGGGAAATGCTTGGTTCCCACTCCTTATGGCAAAAAATGTGCATGTACGAAGAGTCCGTGCGTACGCCGTTGATGTTGAAATTCCCGGCAGTGTCGCAGACGGAACCGCACGATGTGGATGAACTCGTGAGCGCGGTAGATCTTATACCGACGATCTGCGAGTATGCAGGGATAACGGTACCCAATGGCGTCGCTGGCGTTTCCTTACTGCCGCTTCTTCAGGGGCAGGCTGCCTACCGCGAACGCATCTTTATCCAATTCGACGGCAACGGCGCGCGAGGGAATTTTCAACGCTGTGTGATTGAAGGCGACCACAAGCTGATCGTAGACATGTTTAAGGATGAAATCTACCTTGAGTTATATGATGTGGCCGGAGATCCACAGGAACGAAACAATCTTGCATTTCTACCCTCGCAACAAGAACGGGTACTAATGCTGCTAGGCCATCTACAGGAACACATGAAGGTAACAGGAGATCTGTTGAAACTGCCGGAAGGTGTGTATGAAGAATTTATTGCGCGATATTCGAAGTTTTCGGGAATTGGTATAGGTTGAATGATTATGGGGGTGTCCTGAACTCAAAAAAGACTTTGGGGCATCCACCCTCATAATAGGAATGCTGCCGTTCGTAGGTTAACATAAAATCAATTTATTGATTTTCGCTAAACAACAAAACCGGAACCCCAACGGAGTCCCGGCCCTCACTACCCTACCTCGCTCAGCCTCCCATCCCGAAAATATGCAACCCGCTTCGCCTGCTGCGCAATCGCCAGGTCGTGCGTAATCTACCGTGACTGATTCATGAAGGTCGGCCTTACATTTCATTCATCTTCTATCCAAGCTTGATTTAATTCAGCCCTCAAAACATCTCTGTATGCCACCCATTCCCAACCCTCAGGCCCATCCTGCGGTTCGAGTAAATCCAACCGAAATTCGCCATGCTTACTGCGACCGACAATTCCGACGATAGAGCGGTTCCTATATTCCCCATATAAAGTTAACGTAACTGGTTTCTTATACATCTGAGAAAGACTTAGAACCGCTGATATGTTCTGTATCTCCTGCTCGTCACGTATTGGTTGTGATAAGCGCTGAGCCTCTTTTCGCTTCCTGATCGCCGCCTCTTTATGTTGAGGAAGCATCATCCGACTGGACTCCCAAAGTCCGTTAAGCTCTAACTTCTTACTCATTTGTAGTGACCTCCTATTTTGCCGGCTCGATCTGCGGCTAGACCGGCTTTCATCAAACTCGAAGCGCGTATAATTGCCGTATTGCCAAAACGGTCTTTAATCCCATCCAGAACGCCATCCAGTTTCCTTAGCTTAGTTAAATCCTCAAAAAGATCCAGCTGTGTAACTTCCTCGTCCTCAAGTGTTCCTAGCGTTACACCAACCTTTCGAACCGGATGCCCATTCCAGTTACGATGAAAAATCTCCCGAACGGACTTGAAAACTTTTAACGTATTGTTCGTTGTAAAGGGCATTTTTCGTTGTTGACTAAAGCCTGTAGGCGCATCGTAGGGTGAGCACATGCAGAATACATGAACGGTTCCACTCGTATATCCCTTCGCTCGCGCATCGCGGCAAACTTCTTCCGTTAATTCTAAAAGCACAATATCAACTTCTTCTGCCGTTGTGTAATCCCGCGGCAAGGTCATTCCGTGACCGATTGATTTAGGGGCTACGTTAAACGTTCCAGGAGTGACTGGACTGTCATCCAGACCATTTGCTGTACGCCACATAACCTCTGCTTGAATGTCCGATTGTTTACCAAAGCGCGAACGAAACTTCTGTTTAAGCAAGTGCAGCGGTGTTTGAGCGACATGGCCGATCGTTGTCATGCCAAGAGCCACAAAATGTCTGGTCATCCGCGACCCAACTCCATACATTTTATCTACACTTAAAGGCCATAAGACACGTTCTACATCTTCTTTACCAAGCGTAAAAATACCCCTCGGGTTTTTCTTCGCGAAATTATCCGTTGCTTGTTTAGCAAGGATTTTCGTAGGGCCGATGCCAACACGAATGCGTACATTCATTGACGCTGCGACCTTCTTTTGAATCATGACTGCCAGTTCTTCTGGCGTACACCGAAAATGATTCAGCGAGCCTGTCACGTCCAAAAACTGTTCATCAATCGAAAATACTTCCACAAGGTCCGTGTACTCTTTGTAAATATCCGTAATTGCAAGAGATACATCAATATAGCGTTGCATGTGCGGCCGCATGACAATCACGTTGGGACATAACTGAAGCGCTTCTCCAAGCCGCTGCGCTGTGCTAATTCCAAAGCTCTTGGCAATTGGGCAGGCAGCCAAAATAATACCTGATCTTCTAGCCGGATCCCCAGCCACGACAACCGGGAGATAATCTAAGCCTGGATGAGAAGCCTTTTCGACGCTTGCGTAAAAAGATTGGCAATCCGAGAGGTAGATCGTACGATCACTTTTTTCTCTCATTACCATTTACAACGACCTCCGCATTCTCATTAAGGTGGTCATCAGTTCAGCCTTGATCAAGCTTCTTAACATTGAAAATGGTGAACGTATCCGCGAACTTTATATTCAACATGAATTCCTAATGCCGTCGTTGATGTGTTCAACACTTTAATGTCACGTTTCTTCATCGAACTTTTAATATTTTGAATCTCAGGATAAATTACGTTCTCAACCTCTTTCAAATAAAACAGAATATGACCGTAAATAATTTTACCTTTGTGAATCTTGAGCTCTTCAGAATCCCTTGCTATCATATCAAGCAAAATGGGGAACAATGTAAATTCTTTGATTAATTGAACATCCTCGTCAGTCTCAACATTTGTCATGACACTCATTTAATCACCTCGAAATAGGAACATGTGTTTGTGTTTTATATTATATACCGAACACGTATTCGCTATGCAAGTGATTTTTATAAATAGAAAAATCCCCACCGTGAAATGGAGCCGGTGGGGAATACGCCAAAACATAATAAACCTATTGTATGAAAACAGGGAACATACCAGCGGCAGTCTGCTCCCTGTATGTTGCGCTATCTTTCCTCGGTCAATGAAAGCATCCAAATCACGACTCGAATAATTTCCTTGTTATTGGAAAATATATTTCGATGAAAGGGGGGACATCCATGGTTGAGTACACGAACATTCAAGACAATTCCGAAGAAATTATGAAGTGTATTGTTAACTGCGACACCGAGAAAGATCAGAAAAGAACAGACGATAACCTTTTGAGCAGCATGCCGAATGAAGAAGAATATATCGATGAACCGTAACCTTATAAGGCGACGGTTATTCTATTGTGTCTAAAGATAAACACCTTGTCGCTTTCCTGTATATTGCGGTCAAAATAACATCTTAAATTGGTAAATCACATTTATGCTAACATTCCAATTGTAAAATAATAACAAGGTATCCAGGAACAAAACCAATGTTCCTGGCTGCCTATTACTTATTAAACACTTATTCTCTCGTTAGTTACTACTGACTTTATAGGCATCAACCTTCACTTAATCATTTTAACCTTTAGACGTAAGATCCGATGAAGAGTTACTTTAAACTATTGTAGCTCTGTACCCTGTATTCTTACCTTTTTCAACTGCCTCGATATAGCCATCGAAATAATATGGTATATCATCTTCTTTACCATTCCGAATTCTGCCTCTAACTTTATCGAATGCAAATATAGAAATTGAATATTCAGGCTCTCCAGTAACCAACACAGGCTGCTCTCTCTCTTGTACCCAAATGTACTGTCCGCCATAATTCCTTCTTGCCACTTCAAATATGTAACTTCCAGCCATTGAAGAAACAGAATCTAGAGTATCATCATCTATTTGATACTCGCCTAACTCTTCTAAAATGTCGTCAAGTTTTCGTAAACTTTGCACACTATAATCAAAATTTCCTTTATCAGAAAAATTAGTTGCGAAACTTTCTGCCGTTGTAATAATGTCTTGTTCTAATCTACTTTGCATAATGCTCCCCCCTGGAATCGTGAACTTACAGTTAGAATTATTCACCCTTTAACGGTAACTATCCTGCACCAAACTTATCAATAAGGCAGCTAGCAGTACCGCGGTGGTCTGCTCCCTGTTTTGGTTGAACTATAGTTCCCCGTTTGCGTAATGATCTCACTTTTCATCTATAGTACTTCTGTAACGGCATTTTAGGGCCACCCTAGAGGGATGGCCCTTTCGTTGCACGGATAAACCGGAAACAGTTTCACAGCACGTCTATAGAGGTAAAGACACTTTTAAAAAGTCTTTTAACGTCAACGGAGGTCGCCTGATCAGGTCAGCTAAGGCGTTACTCGTTTGCGCAAAGTCCCCGTTACGGCTGGCACGGAATAAACCCAAGGTGATTGCAATGCGCGCTTCCGGAAAACCTTGTGCAGTCAGATGCGCTCGATACGCTTCGTCCGTTACGACCTTACGATAAATAGGCCGGCCGATGATATCCGATACCATTGCCGCAACCCCCTCCATATCAATCGCTTCAGAGGCCGTTAGATTCGGAGATGGACCATCCCAGTTCTTCTCGGTTAAGATCACTGCAGTAGCTTCAGCCAAATCCGAATGCGTTGTCCAGGCAATCGGACCGTCCTCGGGAACAATCAACTCGCCCGTTTTGACGGCATCGCCTAGTAATCCAACTAATGAAGAGGCGTAAAAACCGTTGCGAAGAGACGTGTGGCGCATACCCGACTCTTTAAGCAAATCTTCTGTCGCTCCATGGTGAACCATAGGCGGAAAATACGACGTCGAAGAAGAGCCCATATGACTCGTGTACAGAACCCGTCCGGCGCCGGATTTCATTGCTGTTTCAATTGCGGTTTGGTGCTGACGGATCCCCGCATCTCCCAAAATACCGGTTGAAACAAGGAGAACTTGTGACGCGCCTTCAAAAGCATTCAGCAAGCTCTCCGCCTCAATGAAATCGCCATGACGAACACGTACGCCGCGCTCTTTTAAATCTTGCGCCTGGCTCACATCCCGAATACTGACACCAATCTGCTCAGCCGGGAGGCGTTTCAGCAGCTGCTCGACCACGCCCCTGCCTAACCTCCCATTCGCTCCAGTAACGATCAGCATGTTACTCTCACCCTTCTTCTCTACAAAAAAATTTGCTAACTATACGGATTTGTGTAACCATATATCGCATAAGTAAAAGATAAAGGGTTGGAGCCCAGTCAACAATCAGCAAAAGGCCGGTTTCGTTGCGTTCCCAACACTATCGCCGTTTTGTTTGTTTTTGAGATCCGAAGAAAGAGTGGTATAGCATGCCGGTAAATCCTAGCGACCCCCGTGTAAAGAGAACCCGCCAGTTGTTTATTCAAGCCTTTAACGATCTGCTTGACGAAAAGAGAAACATCTATTCCATTTCTGTTCACGACATTGCGAATCGAGCGGCCGTCAACCGCGCAACCTTCTATGCCCATTATGAAGACAAATTCGCTTTTCTCGCTTATTGGATGACAGAGAAGTTTCAACTTATTCTCCAAAAAAGACTGCCGGACGATGCAGCCTTCAGTCCGGATAATTTGTATATCCTTGTTCAGAGCGTCTTTCAATTTCTAGTCCGATTTCGACAGTACCTCACGCCGGGAGACAAGCAATTTGAGCCGCTGCTGGAGAACGCCATGCAAAAGGAATTGTATCGTCTCCTGCTCCAATGGCTAAAATCGGGGCCTAAACAGAACGGCCTGCAAGAAAAGCGGGAAGCTACGGCTCTTGTGGTCAGTTGGGGCATATTCGGGTCGGCCCTGCAGTGGAGCAGGGAGATTCAAACTCGTACGCTGGAGTCAATGGTGGAAGAGGTTATTGAAGTTGTAACGGTTAATTTAGGCGCTTTTTGGGAGCAAGGAACCGGATGAGCTTGAACGTGAATGGCCGCAATCTCCTGCTATCTACGGAGTCAAACCTGTTCAATTGCTTCCTCCTCAACCATCTCTGAAAAATACCGAAAAGTTGTAGTAACGAAAACAGGGAACAACTGCCGGCGCGGCGATCTGCTCCCTGTCTGGGTTAACTAACGTACCCCGTTAGTTCAGCAAATGAGTCCAGTTTTGATTAAACTACTTCTGGATGTTACATAGTTACTCAAAAATAACAAAGGCTGGCCATGGCATTAATTTTTAACCGATAATTTTTGTAGTAAAGCCTCACCAGCTGACTTAAATATTTTATTTCTGTTTACGAACTCTTCCACTTCTGATAATTTTGCTGGCCGATAACCTGGCCCATTGTATCCGCAAGAATGGTAAGCAAAGCCACTTTTATATAACAGTTCTACCTTTGCCCATTGCTTTTTATCATCTTGTTTTGGTGCCTTGAAATCATGCCCCATATCGTTCATGATATCGCTGCATTGGGGACATTTATATTGTCTATTTCCAATCTCCGTGCCACTAAGTTCAAGATCAGATACTTGTTTAAATACCTTTCTACAATTAAAACATGCAAAAATGCCTTTGTATGGCCCATATATCGCATATCTGCACATAAAATTTCACTCTCCTTTTTGCGTATTTTGAAGTCAAACTATCGTTTCCGTTATCAGAACTTTAAAGCTATCTCTATTCAGTTCTAGGGTTTGTAAATAGACCGATAATTTCTATAATTTCGGCTTCAGCAACACGGTTTGGTCCCTCCATGAAATATCCTTTAAGTCCTACTTTAATATCATGAATATGTCTTTCCTCTCGTGCTTTAGGAAACATTATCCACATTCTAGCGGTCCCCGATTCTAAAACTGAACATGTCTCATTAATAATTATTTCTCCGTTCTCATCTTCGAACTCAGGGTGGATGACTCTCAACTCAATCCCTGTCTCTAAAAAATCCCCTTCTAAAGCAAAATCACTTCTATATCCTTGTCTGGGAAGTATTTTCCTACCTCCTTCTTCTTTCGTAAAAAATCTATACCTTACTTTAAAATCTGGTGGAAACCCACGCTTTACTTCATTTGATATCCACATGCGAGTACCCCCATATTATAAAGTTATTCTCTGCAATAGAAATTTTTCCTTTATTTGTAACTATCCGGCCCGTTGTAGTTGTTCCAGTCTCCACATCCTATTCTGTTTCCAGTTCGCGTTGTCACCATTCCTCAAAATTGGCTATCATTCTTCGCGGATGACCTTGGCATTATCCTATATGTGATTGACACTTTTGTTTATTCGTATGCAAACAGGTCGGCTTTATAATAGAAAGTAAAGAGATCTTTAATATTTTGACGGAGATGGATGCAAGTCATCACATGGAGGTATTTAAATGAACGAAGTATTGAAAATGACAACGACTCGCTACCCGGACTTAGAAGCATGTATACCGGTGATAGAAGCGGCATTTGAGCTGATGCGAGTCTCCTTCAGCCAAGGCGGGAAGCTACTATTATGCGGTAATGGCGGTAGTGCGGCAGATTGTGAGCATGTTGTGGGAGAATTAATGAAGGGGTTTATGTCCAAACGTCCGCTTCAAGCATCCACAATTGAACGATTTGAATCTGAATTTCCTGGAGAAGGCACTTCGATTGCAACGAAACTCCAAGGTGCTTTACCGGCGATTTCCCTAGTCAGCCATTCCTCTTTTTTAACCGCTTATGCAAATGATGTAGCTTCGGAAATGATTTTTGCTCAGCAGGTCTATGGATATGGTCGCCCGGGAGATGTTTTGATCGGGTTTAGTACTTCCGGCAACTCAGTAAATGTGCTTCGAGCTTTACAAGTCGCTAAGCTGCAGGGGATGAAAACGATCGGTTTCACAGGATTTAACGGTGGCAAAATGAGAGCGTTGTGCGATGTTTCGATCTGCGTGCCATCGGAACGAACCCCTCACATCCAAGAGAGGCATCTGCCCATATATCATGCGCTGTGCATTATGCTGGAGGAGGTGTTCTTCCCCTCATGACAGTATTAGCTGCAATCGATATTGGCGGAACAAAATGCGCAGTCAGTTTAGGTGCTGTGAAGCAAGGCAAAATGAACATTATGGAAAAATTACGTTTTCCCACACCATTGAATCCAGAAGCTGCTATCCAACAAATCATTTCCTCTTTGGAAATTTTGCTTCCCAAGTATCCGAAAGAAAAAATTGCAGCAATAGGCGTTAGCTGCGGTGGTCCGTTAGACAGTCGGAAGGGGCTTATTCTCTCGCCGCCGAATCTGCCAGGTTGGGATCAAATTGATATCATTACTCCTTTTCAAGAACGGTTCGGCATTCCAGTCAGCTTGCAAAACGATGCAAACGCTTGTGCATTGGCAGAGTGGCATTGGGGGGCTGGGAAGGGCTGTAAGAACATGATCTTTCTTACTTTTGGCACAGGTATGGGAGCAGGATTGATTCTGAACGGACAGCTATATAGCGGAACGAATGATATGGCTGGAGAAGTCGGGCATATCCGTTTAAAAGCGGATGGTCCGATCGGATATGGTAAAGCGGGCTCTTTCGAAGGCTTTTGCAGTGGCGGTGGAATCGCACAAATTGCGAAAAACATGGCAGCAACCGCGTTACGACAAGGACAAGGCCCCTCTTACTGCAGAACATGGAATGATTTGGCGGAAGTCACCGCACAAAAAGCAGGTGAAGCTGCGCAAGCAGGAGATCAAACCGCTTTGCATGTTTTCGATCTGGTAGGTCAACAATTAGGTCAAGGCTTGGCCATGCTAATTGACCTGCTCAACCCAGAGCGGATCGTGATTGGCAGCATCTACGGCCGCCAGCAAGGACTTCTTGAGCCTATAATAATGAACGTGCTGCGGCAAGAAGCATTATCCATTTCCTTGAATATTTGCGAAGTCATTCCGTCCGGATTAGGTGAACAAGTTGGCGATTATGCTGGGTTGTCCGTCGCGATGGAACTAGCCTATCAAAATGGAACAAAATTTTATTAATTAAAACAATATACTGCCCAAATTGAAACAGCCTTTCCGAAAGTGGACGTTTCATTTCCTATTTGGTTAAGTTAACCTGAAATTGTTAAGAAAAAAGGGAAATGGGGAATTCGTTTGATCATCGACCGACTGGATCATAGTCATTTGTACAAAGACCTGCACCCTAAATTCAATAGAGCCTTTAAATATTTAAAGGAAGCCCCACTCATTACCATGCAGCCTGGCAAGTATGACATTGAGGGTGATGATATTTTTCTGCTGCTTCAGGAGTATCAAACAAAAAGCGAGGAAACTCAATTCTGGGAAGCCCATAATCGCTACATCGATATCCAGTATATGGTGCAAGGCTCAGAACGGATGGGGTATGCATTTGTAGAGGATTTGCATCAAACGGAAGATTTTCTGGCGGAAAAAGACTACATGGTTTTGGAAGGAAAAGGACAGGATTTGGTAGTTCATGAGGGTGCCTTCGCCATATTTTTCCCCCAAGATGCGCACATGCCCTGCTTATACGACGAGCAGCCAACACTCATAAAAAAGGCAGTAATTAAAGTAAAAAGGTAAGAAGAGAGGAGAATCCCTATGAATAATAAAGAATTGCAGAATCATCTCCACAATGGACAAAGAGTATATGGGACACTGATCGTTTCGACATCGCCCCGCTGGCCTACCGAAGTAAAAAAATTGAATCTCGACTTCGTATTTATCGATACGGAGCACATGTCTATCGACCGGGATATGCTCTCCTGGATGTGCAGGGCCTATACAGCGTCTGGGCTCGCGCCAATCGTACGCATACCATCGCCGGATCCCTACGAAGCAAGTAAAGCTATGGATGCAGGAGCCGCAGGAATTGTAGCCCCCTATATTGAAACACCGGAGCAAGTGCAGGCGCTTCGCGGAGCCGTTAAACTTCGGCCTATCAAAGGGAAGAAATTAGGCAATATTTTAAGTGAAACAGACAAACCGGTGGAACCACTGAAATCCTATCTGGAAGAGTTTAATTCAGGCAACATTCTGATTGTTAATATCGAGAGCGGACCCGCTCTCGAGGCACTAGATGAAATCCTGCAGGTTCCTCAGCTGGACGGAGTATTAATCGGTCCGCATGATTTATCCTGCAGCCTGAATGTACCCGAACAATACGACCACCCCGTGTTTAAGGAAGCTGTCAGCACGATCATCCGTAAGGCAAGAGCTGCTAATGTAGCTGCCGGTATCCATTACTTTTGGGGTGTAGAGCAAGAAATCGCTTGGGGACAAGAAGGAATGAACCTCTTCGTCCACGCTTCTGACATGACTGCTTTCACAGCCCAAATGTCTCGCGACATCAACGAAATTAAACAAAGGCTAGGCGATCGGTTAGAGAACGCAGATAACCGTATCCATATTTGATTTCAAGAGAAAGGAGCGCAGGCTATGCCTGTGCTCCTTATGTTTGTTGTCATCACAAAGCCTTATTATTCCTGTTGGAATTACGAAACAGATTAGGCGTTGTGCCTTCGTATTTTTTGAACAACCGAATAAAAGTCGTTCTGCTGTAAATACCTACCCGATCCACAATTTCATTAATCGTCAGATCTGTTTCTACGAGCAGCTCCTTCGCTTTTGAAATTCGGTACCAGCTTATATAGCCGACAAGATTAATGCCTGTCTTTTCTTTGAAAATCCGTGAGATATACTTGGCGGAAACGCCCATGCCCTCCGCAATTTTCTCTAAGCCCAGATCACTGTGATAATTCTCCTCGATATACTTGATAATTACCGAGCTGATCTCATTAGATGTGTCACGATTTCGTGACGTAGTCTGTTCAATAATTGTATCGAAAAACAGGAGTAGATTAACCTTTTTCTCTTCGTTGTCATCGCCTTTGAATAGAGTTTCGTTTCCGGCTATATTATGTGGGATTAAACCACGCTCAATTAAAAACCTGCAGCCCGTATTATACATTTCTTTAAGCAAATTTGTTATAAGATGACGCGGCAAATGCTTCTCTTTGTTTTTCTTTATAATCTCTTCGACTTTTATTTGCAGATTTTCCTTATCTCCTGCCTTTAAACAGTTAATTATGCTGTTTTCATCCGAAAAGGAATAGGAAACATGCATAAGCTCATCCGAAAGCGTTCCCGCATCGATGATCTGAAAATCAGCTTTCACATCGCTGGATTCCAAGGCGTTCATTGCGTCCGAATAGGATTGGGAGATTCCCAACACATCCTGATACTCCTTACCGATCCCGATGCGTATAAGGCAATACCGTGAATCATATTGGAAGGTATCGATTATTTTCTGCAAGGCTTTCTTCAATTGATTGGTTTCCTCGCGGTCATTTAAATTAAATATGCCGATGTAGAGGTTTTCTTTTTCCTCAAGCAAATAGACATCTACATAAGAACGCAGCAATCCCCCTATCAAGTTTCCCATCTTGCTCAAAATATTCATTCTATCCACATCTTGAACCTCGTTATAAAATGGCTCTTTGAAGTAGAAACGGATGGCGAAGCACTGATACATTGGTTTCAGAAACATCATGTCATTTCTTAGCATCTTCCAAATTTCCTCTTGCCCATTCTTCGACTTCATACCACGGAATAAATTGATCAAGCACTCCTTGAGATATTCAGCAGATTGCGTTTCCAGCTTGCTTTGGATTTTATGATTACGCTCGATCAAGCTATTAATCCTCTTGCCGATATAATCGAACTCATTGTATTTGCCCGTTTCATTATTGACTTCATCCGTGATTTCATTTGTATCGCTGAGGATATCACGAAACCTTTTTATAGGGCTGTACAGGTTATAGGCAAAGATAAAAGAAAAAATAATACCGATTAGAATAAGGGTAAAACAGATTACCATGATGGATGCAACGAAATAACTGGTATCCTTGTTGAATTCATTGGCAGGTGTGACGGAATAATAATTCCACCCATAACTCTCTGAAATGATGCGGCTTACGACAACCTTTTTATTGCCAATCATGGCTTCACTGTGAGACATTGCCGTTGAATTGAAAATTTTGTGCAGTTGCTCAATAACAGAAGGATCACTCAAATTCTGATCACTGCTCACTATTACACGATTGCGGTTATCCGTGACTAGCACTTGAGTCGCATCCATCACTGCATGGTTCTGAATCGTCTTCAGAATCATATCCGTTGGCACAGTCGTCACCAGAACAACCTTATTTCCGCTGCTCGTGTTTGTGAAAACGAATGGGATCACCTTTCTCGCATGCGAAGTACTTTGACTAACTCGGGATGTAACATCCAGAATTTCAAGGAAAGCCCCGCTCATAAGCTTATTATCCCAATACTTTTTATCGTAAGCATTCATATGATAATATTGATCGAAGAAAAAGTTGAAATCGTTAAGTCCTTCCGGAAGATAGACTTTATCCGTATCTGCGTAAGCAAATATAAAATCAACAAGCACACCGAGGTTACTAGAAATGCGCCCTAACGTTGCAGGGATTTCTGGAATACGTACTCTGTCAGATAGACTGTATTCGTCATACGGACGCAGCAGATCTTTATTCTCTGAGAAAAAGTTTGCGCTTGAATCTTGAATCGTACGCAAATAAATCTCTATTGTGTCAATAGATGAACGTAAATTCATTTCTACTTTTTGCGTATAGTTTTCTTGTATTCGGTTTGTTGAGTTGAAATAAAAAACTGTCCCTATAATTAATATAGGGACTAGAAGGGATAAGAAATAACCTAGAATGCGAAAAAAAAGGCGGTTCAACGGAATGAACAATTTAATTCTATTTTTGATCATCATTGAACCTCCCCCTCCTTCAGGTGTTATGGTGTATTAGCGCGAATGTAAGCATCATTGTAAATTTTTTCAATTTCCGCTACGCCATTGTCTGCCATACTCTTCATAAACTTATCGTAGTCAGACAATGGACGAACGCCGATAATAAATTTATCCATTTCCTGATCTACCAAAGTATCCACCTTGACAGTTAATTTTTTTAACTTTTCACTTTCTTCCTTTGTAAATGGAGGAACACTGCGTACTTGGACATATCCATTCGCTTCTGTCATTTGAGAAGCCCAACGGATTAAATCCGGATGGGATACTTGAGCCATCGGGTGTTCATCTACATTCGGATCGAAAGCCTCAAATCCAACAGCGATATCCTTCTGCATGAAACGATAAGGATCTTTTGTATCTGCATACTTCTTTACAATATCTTCCTTCATCATTGGCTGGCCATTTACCACCGTATAGTGTACACCCTCAATACCATAGTTCAGTAAGCGTGTGCCTTCAGGGCTATACATCCAATCCATGAATTTAACAACTTTCTCAGGATCCTTTACTTTTGCACTGATTACATAGTGATGCAGCCAATCCTTAACATACATAGACGCCCTTGGCTTTGCCTGCCCGTACTGCAGTGGAGGCAGCAGATCGAATTTCGCATTTGGGTTAACCGCTTTCAAAGCCTGATTAAAATTGACACCAAAGGAGTTATTGTCCCAATAGAATAACGCTTTACCCGAAGCCAGCTTTTCTTTCATTTGGTCACCGGTATTCACCGCATAATCGGGATCTAGCAGCTTTTCATTATAAAGTTTGTTGAGGAACTCCAGCACCGGTTTAAATTCAGGGTGAGCCTGCCCATAAGACCAACTACCGCCTTTAATCGCCGGGTCGTAGTACATCCGGTTTCCTGAGCCCATTGCAAAGGATATTTCATTTAGCAGCTTCTTAGCGTTCTCTCTGCCTGTATAGGGAATCGAATCCGGATATGCTTCTTTGAACTTCTTCAAAACCTTATATAAGTCATCGAAAGTCTTAGGCATTGGCATTCCCAGCTTTTCAATTAAATCTACTCGGATCATAGGCGCACCAGCAAGCTGGAGTCTCCAATTTCCCAATTGCGGGAAGGAGTAAAATTTACCGTCCACTTTGTTATTGTTGATAGCCGGGTTATCCTTTATTAATTTAGCGAGGTTCGGCGCATATTGCATATAATCGCTAATATTAAGCAGCAGCCCGTCTTTTGCTGCACTGGCAAAAAGTTGATTGCCATTAGCCACCTTCATTATATCCGGTAAAGTA
Organism: Paenibacillus sp. MAHUQ-63; assembly: GCF_028765165.1. Lineage (GTDB taxonomy): Bacteria > Bacillota > Bacilli > Paenibacillales > NBRC-103111 > Paenibacillus_E. The sequence continues at coordinate 1,168,384 of NZ_JARADB010000003.1, forward strand.
TTCGTAGCGAAGATGGTTTGCAACCTTTGATCCAAGTTAGCTGGTGCAAGCTCAAAGTCCAATCTGACATTTGTCTTCTCAAATACAGCATCAAATACTGGCGATTTGGTGTTAATTTCACCATATAGTACTTTAATGGTTAAGGGAGCGTCCAGCAGTTTACCGCTAGTTTGAGCAATGCCGGGTTCTGTTTTCTTCGGTTCATCCGCGTTCTTATTTACCGTATTGCTCGAACATGCCGAAATAACCAAAACAAGAACCAAAACCATGGATAAGATGATCGCTGTTTTGCTTTTTGGATTAGCCAATTGATACCCTCCTAGAATACTATTTTCTTCCCAAACTTTCAATTTCCTAAAATCCCCTTTATTAATGAAGCGCCATCACTCCTTTCAAGGCTAAAAAACTATCCTTTTAGCGATCCAACCATAACGCCTTTGACAAAATATTTTTGAATAAACGGATATACAGCAAGAATCGGTAGAAGAGTAATAAAAATAAATGCATATTTCATGCTGGTCACGATCGTTTTCGAATCACTCTCAGCATTGCTGCCGCTACTGACCAGCCCGTCAATCACATAATTGCGCACAATAACCTGGATAGGATACAGTTTAGAGTCACTCAGGTAAAGCGTTGCCGGAAAGAAGCTGTTCCAATGGGCAACTGCATAAAACATGCACATGGTTGCGATGACCGGCATGGAAAGCGGAAGTACGATTCGCAAGAAGATCTTCATATCGTGCGCACCATCCATATGAGCCGACTCGTAAATCTCGTTCGGGATGTTCTGAAAGAACGTTCTCATGATGATCATGTTCCAAACATTGATTGCCGCAGGAATTACGATCGCCCAGATGGAATTCAACATATGCAAACGATAAACAACGAGATAATTGGGGATCAAACCTCCGTGGAATAACATGGTAATAATAATGAATACGGTAAAAACATTTCTTCCATAAAACCGGTTTCGGGATAAGGGGTAGGCGCATAGTGCGGTCATCATTACATTGATGAAAGTTCCGACTACAGTGTATAAGATCGTATTACCATAGGCACGAAGGACCAAAGGATTGTCCAGTACGGCGCGGTAGGCTTCAAAGTTGATTCCGATGGGTAACCACCTGATATCTCCCCTCATGACGCTAAGCCCATCACTGAGAGATACGATAACGACATAATATAGGGGATATAAAAAGGTGAAAAGCATGATGATTATCATCAAATAAATGATGGCATTAAAACAAAAAGAACCGAATTCTATTTTCCGAATTACCATAAACTGGTTTCACCGACTTTTCGGGAAATTTTGTTCGCTGAAGTAATAAATACTAAGGCGATTACCGATTGGAAAAGTTCAACCGCTGTACCATAACTGAAGTCGCTGGAAAGCAATCCGCGTCTATATACATAGGTAGAAATCACATCTGCTGTTTCATAGGTAGGTCCGGTATATAAGAGCAGTATTTTTTCAAAGCCGATTGTCATAATGTTCCCCAAGCTAAGTAGAAACATAATTGTCACAACAGGAATGATCCCAGGAATTGTAATGTTCCAAATTTGCTGCCAACGATTGGCTCCATCCATCTTAGCAGCCTCGTACTGCTGGGGGTCAACAGAAGTAAGGGCAGCTAAATAAATGATCGAGCCCCAACCTATGCCCTGCCAGATTTCCGAGCTTACATAAATACTGCGAAACCAACTCGCATCCATCAAAAATGGGATAGGTTCTTTTCCAAAGCTCCCTAACAGCTGATTGATTAATCCTCCATTGGACATTAAATTAACGACCATACCGCATACAATGACAGTTGATAAAAAATGCGGGAGATAACTGATTGTTTGTACGAGTTTTTTAAACCGTAGAAATTTGATTTCGTTTATGACTAGAGCTAGTATAATTGGAGCAGGGAAAGCAAAAATGAGCATATATAGATTGATCACAACTGTATTCCGTACAAGTTTCCAAAAATAAGAGTCAGTTAAAAATTCGCGAAAATTTGCGAAACCAACCCACTCGCTATGAAAGATGCCTTTCACAAAATTATAATCTTGGAATGCTATCACAATGCCAAGCATCGGAACGTACTTGAACAGGATAAAGTAAACAACGGGTAAAAACATCATAATGTATAAATACTTGTTTTCCGCGATCCTTTTTCTCATTGTTTTGCCAACGGCTGTGTTATGAAAATTCAAATCAGATCTCCTCCTTTTTTAAAAAAAGTTAGCGTTTTCAAAATATATCACTTCCTTAGCATTAAATTAACACCCACTTTCGCACTTTTCGTTTCATTTTGCCTCCTGTATTGTTTATGTTTCATTTTTCCACCTTGTATCATTTATGGCTACCTCCCATTTTGCAAAAAAAAGCTATTTCACTCGCCTATATATGAAGTGTAAATAGCTTTTTTTAAGTTGTCGTTTACTTTATAGGGGTTAGCCAAATCTCTCCAATATTCATCCGTTTGGTGCCTTTAACACGGAGGAAGTTTAGCTTCAGTTTCCCCTTGCTTATTATCTCTTTTGGGATATATGATTCATGAATAGTAACTGTTGATCCATTTACTGGCAGATTCTCATAAACGATGAAGGAATCATTCGCTGTCAATTTCACTTGAACAGCTTTGTGCGCTTCCACCCCAATTTCCCCCACATAGGCCACTTTCAATTGATAATCTGCCGATGGGTCAAGGTTCTCATAACGGATGATGATCGGGGTGTCGAGCATCACATTCACATGATTGATCCAAGCTAATGGTATGCCGCCAAGCTCCTTTTCTATTTCCTCTGCACGACCGGGTGCTAGTAAATAAACGGCATGAGCGGTTCTTGGCGAGGCCAAATAACCGGGATCGTTGGACCAACCCTGCCCCGGATCGATACGGCGGTTGCTGCGGTACGATCCCAAATTATCATAAAAGCCACCAGGTCCGGGATTCGTCCGATTCAGAATATCATCAATAATCGCCAATCGCGCTGCTTCATCCTTCGCCTCATGGATCATGGCGCATCGGATGCGCAGCCAACGGGAATCGTTCAAGGGATAGTTGATTGCATCTATGAATGCACCGCGATCCTGAGCAATCGCGAAATGCCGTGTCACAGTAAGCTGATACCCAATATTCTCAAATAAGCGGTCTGCCAATTCATCGCATCTTCTGCGATAATCCTGTGCAACGGGTTCGGATACAGCCCGGGCAAGGATTTGTTCAACCTGGTTCGCAGCATCCAATGCTCCCGTTAGCTCCACTTCCCGCAACGCATCCATGGCTCTATATTCCAGCTCAGTTTCATAGACAAGTCTACGCTTTGTGTACGCATCGTAGTAAGCCCGAAGCAATCCCATCTGAAAACGGTAATTGTTCAGTACGTTCTGGGGTGCTTCCCTTTCCATTTGCTGCCACTGCAGCAAGGTCACTTCCACTCCTCCGTTCGCCAGGAGTGGACCAACCCAGTTGTCCTCCAGTGCCAGCAGTCCTTGTGCTACTCCATCCGCTTGCTCATAGCCGATAAACCACCTGCCGTAATCTCGTAACGTTTCTACCACCGGTATCTGTGGATTCCAATCCTGATCGCTCCATACGAATTTGTTCACATCGTCATTAATGCCTTCCGAATATGAAATATTGCCTACAGCGTAAGAGGCGAATACATTATGGATTTGTTTTTGTGCCAAAGGACGCGGATTCGTGCTTTCCCTGCCTAGGGTTAGTGCAAATGGCAAATCCCAATCAGTTACTGGATATTGACAATGGAAATTATGCGTGATGTCTTCATAACGGCGAATCGGATATTTCTGCGGAACGATCTTCCTTAACTCGGGCAGAGTTTCATCCACATGAGGGCCAAACACGATGCCGCCAAGCCAATCCGGCTCCTTGCTCAGTTGCTCATAGAACTCCTTCTTCCATGCGGAAGGATCCGCATTCATGACCTGCGATGATAACCAAATCTGAGCATCCGGGTGATAGGTGTGCAGAAGTTCCGCAACTTTTTCGCACCAGACGAACAGCGGTTCAGGATCCAAATCGCCAGGATCACTACCCGGAATGAAGACGTGTTGAATATGGGGAACCTTGCTGAATATTTGTTCGCGTTCGGCCAATTCCGCTTCAACTATTTTCGGATCCGAGAAATCCTTTCCGAGGTTTGGGTACCAGATCCATGTGTCGAGACCATAAGAATGAATGACTTCCGATAGCCGAATCATCATTTCCATCGGTTCGACCTTCATCACTGGCCCTCTGGCGTCATCATCGGTTCTAGGCGGCATTATTTCAATGCTGTTGGCGCCGAAAATGGCTAAATCTCGGATATATTGGTCAAACTGCTCCACATTCCAGGCATCATAGGCATTGTTCTTAGGTCTGTACCCAAGCTGATGTCCTCGGATTGGAAAGCTGGGAGCTTGGCTTAGGTTGAGCTCACTATCCAGCTGTATGACATTGTCTCCCCAGTGCAATGAACGCAAAAGTTTTCCCGTACCGTAGAGAACGCCACGGGCATCTGCACCGATAACGAAAACAGCTTGGAGTGTAGCTTCAGACACTGTTCTCAGAGCATACCCTTCCGGTGATAGAGCAGGAATGCCCTCATGAAGCTGGATCGGACCTATTCGATCAAACGATTCAAGCGTCCCGATTGCAATATATGGAACGTTTCCATCCGGGTAACTGTGAGAGCGCTTCAGCATAATTCCCGTTCGTTTGGCTAATTCTTCAATCAGGACATCGACCGCCTTAGCTTCCGCACCCTCAGCATCCTTGGCATATACGACAGTGGCTTGTATCAAATTCAAATATGTCATTGGAGACAACTCCGTTCATATTCATTTTATTATCTAATTTAGTTAAATCCGTGATCTTCCTTCACAAAACTATTTGTACTGTTCGGAGTATTCTTTGGACACTGCATAAAACTGCTCGACCATTTGCTTTCCGGTCTCGTTGAGGTCCTCAAACTTCCTTGAGCGTGAATAAAGTCCAATACCAACACCATCCAAGCTCATGAAATATTTGGCATTAATCGGATAAGGCTGTCCTTCATGCGAAGAGGCCATTCCGATAAAGTTCATCAACCTTTGCGCTTCTACAGGCTGGGTAAACCAATTACGGCACAGCCAGACGTAAAGTTCTGGATGAAAGTTAGCCATGATCCCGCTAAAGCCTGCAGCTCCTGCCTTTAACGAATCAAGCAGCGTTGTTGCATTCGCATTAAAAATTTTAAGTTGACTTCCTTCTACCGCTTTCAATTTGGCCTTGATTAGAGGAAGTGAACAGCTGGTGTCTTTCAGAAACAGAAACCGTTCTGTCCCTGCGCACCATTCCAGCAAAGCTGGTGAGAGCTCCCTTTTATATGGATAAGGGCATTCATAGAAACCGAGTGAAATGTCTCGAGGCAGCTTCTCGAGCAATCGTTCCAGATTAGCTTTCCAAACATGATCAGATTCATCTTCCCGAGCTAACCGGTTAGTAACCAGGACGACGGCATCCGCTCCGGCAGCGGCGATCGCAAGAATTTCCTCTACCTGCTCTTCATGAGAATCAGAAACGTGCCCCGATGCTATAACCGGTAGCCGGCCCGATGCTTTGTCTACAATAAATTGGGTCAATTCACTTCTTTCCTGCCGCGATAAATAGAACATTTCACTTGATAAACAAACGGCGAACAATCCGTCTACTCCATGAGCGATATACCATTCCACCAAATCCCCTAAGGCAGGATAGTCAATTTCATTCTTTTCATTGAAAGGCGTAATCATCGTGCTCCAGACACCATTAATAATCTCTTTCCCCATCGCTTTCACCTCCTAATTTCATTAACATTTTTCAAAATATAACACTTCTTTCGCGCTAAATTAACACCCACTTTCGTATTGTTCGTTTCATTTTAGCTCCTCTCTTGGCTTTGTTTCATTTCTCCACCTTGTATCATTTATGAATACGTCCACATCTTGAAAAAAAAGCTATTACACCTCGCCTGTTACTGGCGTGTAATAGCTTTTTATTGGAATAGTACACCGATATAACGAAGATCAGGAAGCTGGTCAATCGTATCTGATGAAAGTGGCGTTTTATTCGTGAACAGGACATCCGCACCTTTTGATCGTTCCACGATTAACTCTGCGGGAGTTCGTTCATATACCGTAACCTCCCCCATTACCTGCAGTTCCTCCCGGCTTAAGTCTCCTGGATTCAGGGTATGTCCATCTAATATTACAATTTCCACCTTTTTCACCCTTTCAAGTTGTCTTTTTTAGAAACTTCATGACAAAGTCTATTTCTTGTCCGAAGCTTTGTTAATGGCATTGAGTGCGCTTACATTTCATATAAAAACAGAGGTTAGATAGGATTCATGTAGAAATATGGTCAATTATCAACCAAATGGGTGTTAATGGAGGATCTAAACAAAATACAGTTGGCATAATTTTATAAACGAAAGTCATTATTTCACATTCTTATCAATCTCCAAATCCGTTACATTGAAAATGAAAAGACGCGATAAAACAAACTGAGGAGAGTAGGGGTAATTATTGGAAAAGAAGACACAATTACATCTTATCGGAAACGCTCATTTGGATCCTGTGTGGCTATGGCAATGGCAGGAAGGTTATGCAGAGATTAAGGCAACCTTCCGGTCTGCACTTGATAGAATCAAGGAATTCCCTGATTTCATCTTTACCTGTGCTTGCGCAGCCTATTATCAGTGGATTGAGGAAAATGCGCCTGAAATGTTTACGGAAATCCAGCAGCGTGTTGCTGAAGGCAGATGGGTCATCGTCGGAGGCTGGTGGATTCAACCCGATTGCAATCTTCCTTCTGGAGAATCGTTTGCCAGACAAGGCCTGTACAGTCAAAGATACTTCCTTGAAAAATTCGGCGTCATGGCCAATGTTGGCTATAATGTCGATTCTTTCGGCCATCATGGCATGCTGCCGCAAATTTTGAAAAAAAGCGGGCTTGATTACTATGTGTTTCAGCGCCCGAATATAAAAGAGAAAGATCTCGTGAATAGTCTTTTCTGGTGGGAAAGCGAGGATGGCACTCGCGTTATGACGTTCCGCTTGCCGACCGGCTATACAGACCAAGGGCCATTGCGAATGGAAGAACGAATCCTTAAGCATATGGATTTGTCTGAGAATGAAGGGAATCCTGTTATGTCTTTCTATGGTGTAGGAAACCATGGAGGCGGTCCGACAATTGCCGCACTTCTTAAATTGGAAGAACTGCAGAAGAAGTACGGAGAGGACAAACTCGTGTTCAGTTCCCCGAACGCATTCTTTGCTGACGTAGAGCAGCAGAATTTGGATATCCCTACTCTGAAAGAGGATCTGCAGTTGCACGCCATAGGCTGTTATTCAGCCCATTCAGAAACGAAAGCTTACAACCGCAAGGCAGAGCACCGCTTATTGACAGCAGAAAAATTCTCAGCGTTGACCCATCATATCCTTGCTCTCCCTTACCCGCAAGAAAAACTTCAACACGCCTGGCAGCTTGTAATGTTCAACCAGTTTCATGATATAATGGGCGGCTGCAGCATTAAAGAAGCTTACGAGGACTCACGCGAATCCTATGGGGAAGCACTGAATATATCAGCTGTTGCGCTTAATGCAGCGCTGCAGAAAATTTCGTGGTCGATTGATACGATGCTGCCCGAAGTAAAGTCATTAAGCAAAGAAAACGATTGGATGCTCTGGGAGCAAGCGGATTTAGGCATCCCACTAGTTGTCTTTAATCCCTTGTCATGGGAAGTAAATGCTCCGATTTATCTTACAACTGAGCTCACAAGCATAACGGATGAAACTCAGAAACCTATCGCGAGCCAAACGATCCGTGCTTCACGTACAAACGGAAAGAATGACAAGTGGGGTAGTATGTTCATTGGCCGTATCCCGGCTATGGGTTACCGCGTTTACTGGATTTCTAAAAAGAAAACCCAGGAAAAGGCGCTGCAGACTGCTGCACTTACAGTAAGCTCCACACTTTTGGAAAACGACTTTATCCGTGTTGAATTTGATCCCCATAACGGCAGCATCGTCAAGCTTTGGGACAAACGCCTTGAACTCGATATCTTCAACGTCAAAGGGGTTGTCGCCCAAATCATCGATGAATACGATTCAGATACCTGGAGCCACGAACTTCGAGCGTTTCCAAACCTCATAGGTCAGTTCACCGACGCGAGGTTTCGAATTCTAGAGCAGGGCCCGCTGCGGGCAGGAATACGTATAACCAGTCGATATAATCAGTCCGTGCTGCAGCAAGACTTCTTCCTTTATCACGACCGTGCTGATATTGAAGTAAAGGTGCAGCTTGACTGGCGGGAAAAGCATAAAATGCTTAAGTTTGCATTTCCAATCAACGCTCAACAGCCTGAGGCAACTTATGAAATTCCATATGGTTACATGGTCAGACCGGGAGATGGAGAGGAAAAGCCTGGTCAGCAGTGGGTAGATATAAGCGAAGCTAATGCCGATGGGAGCAAACCGCAATACGGATTTGCATTGCTCAATGACAGTAAATACGCCTATGATGTCAATGAACATATCCTTCGTATGACCGTCGCACGCGGAGCCATCTTTGCCGACCACTTTGGCTACCATCATGGTTCGCGGGACGATTTATGTGAATATATGGATCAAGGGATTCAACAATTCAAATACACCATGGTGCCCCATGAAGGTACATGGCAAGAGGCAAGTATCGTGAAGAAAGCCTATGAGCTCAATGTACCGCCAATCACGATCATCGAAACGTACCATCACGGTTCACTGCCGCAAAAGATGGACGGGATTCATATTTCCAACGATGGAATCATAGCTACAGTATTCAAGAAAGCGGAGGACGGCAATGGCTATGTGCTGCGCTGCTATGAGTCCTCTGGCTTCAAGACAGATACAACAATTGAAATCCCTTTCTTAAACCGCAGATGGACAGCTACCTTTGGTAAATGCGAGATCTTAACCTTTATGATCCCAGATGATGCGACTCAGCCGGTTAGGGAATTAAATTTATTAGAGATGTAGTCAATAGGGTACTATTACCTTGCCGGGATGCGGTACAATAGAAAGATAAACCAATTCCCTCAAGGAGTATCCGGTCCCTATGTCTATTCTGATTGAAAGCTATGCAGAACAGCTGCGTGCTCTGCAAAAATGCATCATGCAGCCTATTACCTTTAACGATATGTCATTTGTGCTTCTAGATGCATTACCCGCTTATCATGAACCGGATTGGACCTGTGAAGAACATCGCCATCCATGGTTTGAGTTTAATTATGTCATGAAGGGTAGCACGATAACGACATTAAACGGTGTTCCCTTCCGTATTGAAGCAGGTCAATCCTACTTAATTCCACCTGGCCAAATGCATGGTCACTACCATGAAATTAAGGAAGTGGAGGATGGCTTTTGCTTACGCTGGCAGCTTCAACTGCTTGAAGCTAATTCCAATCATGCAGCCACCAGCTGCGGAAATGAGTGGATTCGATGCTTTTCACAACCTAAAGCAATTGCTTTTGGCGCAGAGCACAACATACCGCTGCTGAAACTAAATCGTGATATGAGTATGTCAACCATACAAGCTACCTTAATCCATTGGCTCAGCAATATATATGAAGCCTGGCGTCCCGAACAAACCAATAAAGTTGAATTGAAACATAATGTGAATTTCCTTCTCGTTCAACAAACAGACCTCTACCTAGAAAAATATTATGCCACAGAATTTAAAGTCCATGATGTTGCCAATGCGTTACATGTGAGCTATCGCAACCTGTCGAGGATGTATAAACGGGAAACAGGACTTACTTTAATTGAAAAGTTAAACGTTATCCGAATACGACAAACAAAAAGATTAATTAAGGAAACTAATCTATCCCTAAGAGAAATCGCCATGGCTGTTGGCTTTAAAAATGAATTCTACCTTTCCAATATGTTCCGGCGCTATGCATTAATGTCCCCAACTCAATTTAAGCTACAGATAGACCCGTCTATCACCCCACCGTTTGATTTTGAACGGCATAAATAAAGAACTTATAATCAAAAATGCGTGACCACGTAAATTCAACTGGGTCGTTTAGACTTTCCAGCTCTTATGTAGCTTTCGAATATAACAGATTTGACCAATGTGATATGCATTATGAGTTGACACATTTCCGAGTATCTCCCACCACTTGGCAGCCATTGGGAAACCATTCACATCACTTTCAACTTTTTCTTCAGTAAGTAGACCTTGCCATTTTAATAGAACCTCTAATAATCGTTCTTTTAAGTCAGTGAAATTTTGATCTTTGGGAACTATAAAACTTTTATTATTATTTCCTATGGAAGGTACAGCATTGACATGAGATTTCTCGTACCTAGTTTGCCAAGTCTCATTCCAATAAATTAAATGCTGCACAATCTCAGCGATACTATTACTATCTTCATTAGGTTTCCAAAACGCTACTTCCTCTGACAAATTTTTAACTGCGTCTGAAAATGGTAGATACCAACTAGGGTCATTAGCATTTGCTAATAACTGATCGGATAAAATATCTTTTACATGAACCATACTTTCGTCACTCCTTCTTATTGATATGCGGTTGCCTGTTAATGTTCATGCACAGCTATCGTGTCCCGTTAGTACACTGTGCGCCTCGACATCACTCAACCTTAGGTATAACATTACCTGGCATTTCTTTTATGATTTCTAAGAATTGATCAACTTCCTTGGATGGATGTAATGGATATATCAAACCATATGGAACCTCGAAATCTAAATCACTAGGGATCGTCACCAGGGATGGATGAATATCTGCCCAGGCCTCCAATGTTAGCATAACCGTATTACTTTCCTCGCAGCGATTAAACACATCAAGATCATAGAGACGCGGAACATCCTTAATTCGTATTTGAGGATGATTCATTTTCAGGAAATCACGTATGTCATGAATGACGGCACTTTCCCCACCGTTCACTACAGCCAATCTTTCCCCATGCAAATCTTTGACAGAGAGTGTTTTTCTTGAAGCTAGCCTATGTTGCCGAGATACGGCAAAGCAAACGCGATAACTTCCAAGTTCAAGCAAACGGTAGTAATTCTTCAAGTTATCTGTAAGAAATGGCCCCGCAATGATATCGAGTGATTGGCCAATCATGCGGTAAGTGGTTGGGAGTGTATGTGCGTCATCTTCGAAATGTACGATGTTTATTCCGAATTGCGGGTATAGGTTGCTAATTCCATTCCACAAATCAATCAAAACATTACAGGGGTTAAGCATAGAGGTGCCCACCCGAACAATATGCCGATTGTTCTGTGCGGACTGATGCATACGGATAAGAGATTCTTGAAAATACTGCAGCATAAATTCTGCATCTTTAATAAAAGATATTCCTGCTTTTGTGAGCCTGACACCGTGGTTGGTACGGATAAAAAGTGGGACTCCGGCTTGCTTTTCCAACAAATTCATTTGCTTCATCACAGCGGTTGAAGAAATAAAAAGCTTTTCAGCTGCCTTAGAGAAGCTTCCGGACTCCGCCACTTGAACAAAAGTCTTCAGTTGCTCAATCATTCAGGAAAGACTCTCCTTTTGTATAAACCATAAGTTAATGCCATGCTAACATATTTGAAATTCCGTATCAAGCTAATAAGCCGTAACATTAGAGAGGAACGAAACTACACACAGGATCTGTATTGGAGGAGAATACAATGGAAAAAAAAATCTGGTTCATTACAGGAGCCTCTCGCGGATTAGGGCGCATTTGGGCCGAGGCCGCACTCTCTCGCGGGGATAAGGTTGCCGCGACCGCTCGTACACCGGAAAGCATCGTCGATCTTAAGGAACGTTTTGGAGACGCTGTTCTCCCCCTAGCGCTCGATGTAACGGATTCCCGTCAGGTCGAGCTTGTCGTTCAGCAGGCTCACGCGCATTTCGGCAGGCTGGACGTCGTCCTAAACAATGCCGGTTACACGTTGGTTGGCACGACTGAGGAGGCTGACGAATCCGACGTCCGCGAACTATTTGACGCCAATTACTTTGGCACGCTTCGTGTCATCCAAGCTGCCCTACCTCTGCTTCGACTACAGGGCAGCGGGCACATTCTAGGCGTCTCAAGCGCTATGGGTATTGTTGCGGCGCCGCTCATTGGCTTCTATTGCGCTTCCAAATGGGCCGTCGAAGCACTGCACGATAGCCTCGCTCAAGAGGTTAAGGGCTTCGGCATTAAGGTCACGTTGCTCGAGCCGGGCGCCTTTGCTACCGACTTTGGAAGCCCCTTGTCCATGAAGACATCACAGGCATTGGAAGCCTACGCTGAACTTCGAAATCGGGTGTCCATTCGTTTATCGACCGAAGAACGAGGCGATCCGAAGGCGACGGCTGAAGCGATTCTTCAAATCGTAGACGCCGAGGACCCACCTCTGCGGTTTGCGGTAGGCGCTGGGGTCTTGCCGTTGGTGCGCGGAACCTATGCCGATCGTTTAGCCACTTGGGAGACATGGGAAGCTATATCGAACGGAGCGCAAGGAAAACCGATAAGCCATCGTTAGAATTGGAATTAGCAGAAGGTGAAGAAACAGGGGAATTAAGTCGATACGTAGACTTCAATTCAACTCTTCTGCCCTTTACTTCAATGAAACAAGGGACAGCTGCCTATCGCGGCGATCTGTCCCTTATTTTTGCACCAGTTAGCTTAATCAACCTTCTACGATTTACCACATAAATGTGATACGATTCAGCGTGCCATCTATAGAGTGAAATGAAGGACACCTTGATTAGGCGTCCTTCACAGCGGGAATAGGGGTTTAAAGCGACGAAGCATGCCTTGATAAATCTACAATCCTCCGACGCGTGATGCTCAGAATGACAATTCAGATTTGAAATGAGGCCCCCGTCAGTTTCTCACTCAGTTGCCAGAGCCGCTCGGCTGCTTGAATGTCCATTGCCCACGGGCATACACCGGGTATGCCGGGCTCATGGATTCGGTCCTTGGGCACCGGTGGAGCAATGTCAACATTCTGACAATAAACGCCCCCCTTGCCGTACAACTGCTTACTTACGGCACACCAAACGATCGTGGCCGCTCCTTCAGGAATCGTCTTATGATCTGACGTCATTTTAGTAAAAGTACGCTGTCCCAGTTCGTCAAGCGCCCCCATGGCCTTCATCTCGTCATCGGACAAATGGCGAGACAGATCGGTTACAATGGTGCCGGGGTGAACCGAGAAAGCCCGTACATGGTGAGCGGCCCCCTTCTTATCCAACTCTTGAGCAAAGAGTGCATTCGCTGTTTTCGATTGCCCGTATGCCTTCCATTTATCGTAGGGCTGGCTCCAAAAATTCGGATCTTCGAAGTTGATGCCACCCAATCGGTGTCCGCCTGAAGAAACAGAGACGACACGCGCGCCATTTGCACGTTCCAACGCTGGCCACAGCCTTGCCGTAAGCTGAAAGTGTCCCAAATGGTTTGTGGCGAACTGCAATTCGTACCCTCTACCATCGCGTTGCTCCGAAGTAGCCATAATACCGGCACAGTTCACCAAGATGTGCAACGGACGCCCAGATCTTACGAACGAATGGGCAAACCGATCAATGGAGGCGGGATCAGCCAGATCCAATTCCGCCAGTTCCACTCCCGGAATAGATGCTACAGCGGCTTCCGCTTTTTGCAGCGATCTCGCTGGGACGATAATACGAGCGCCAGCCTTGGCAAGCACTCGGGAAACTTCAAGTCCGAGATCGGCATAACCGCCCGTGACAATAGCCGTTTTTCCATTCAAGTCGAGATTACCGATCACTTCCTCTGCAGTGGTACGCGGTCCGTAACCGGTATTGAGCGGCCACTGAGGTTTCCTTTCCAAATTTGCTTTATCCATCATAATGCACCTTCCTTTTCTTTTCCGTCTTTAACTTCCTGAAAATGTTCAAGCTTGTACTCGATCAACTGAAGTGTTGTGTTCAGTTCGGTCAACTGCCACTCGATTGACGCACGATGTTCATCGAGCAATGCATAGCAAGAGTCTTCATCCTGTTCGTTATAGAATTGAACGTAGGCTAGGATTTTTTTAAGTGGCATGTTCGTTCGCTTGAGATAAGTAACAAATTGGATCTTCCCCACATCTTCACTTCTGTACATTCGTTGCCCGCCGGGACCGCGTTGTGGAGAAGTGACCAGTCCAATTTTCTCGTAATAGCGAAGCGTATCAACACTAAGTCTGGTCATTTCCGCGGCTTCGGCAATGGTAAAGGTCTGTCCAGGTAACAGTTTGAAGACCTCCTAACAAGGATACAATGTTGCTGTTCATCCTAACTTTAATCCCTGGAGTATGCTCCAGGTCAAGCCGATTTTTAAAAAACTACAGTTGCCCAATTATCCGCCACCAATTGAATATTAATCATACCAATCGGAAAGCACAAAGGGTTGCTCGCGGGACAAGGGACAGTACCCTGATTTCGCGGAAAGGGGTTAAACGCGGCGGGAGGCTGGATAAAAATCAAGTCCAGGACACGCGGGTGTCTTGGACCTGATCTTTATTTATCTGATTTTCGCCTACTTGTGGTATGGTTCAGCTTTCCCTTATCCTATCCTTTTCAAAGCGAAAATAAAAATAAGTGTAAGCTACGCATACCCTTACCTCCAAAGGTTAAATCATAAAGCCTCCGTTAATATCAAGCGACGCACCGGTAATATAGCTTGCTTCCGGGCTGGATAAGAACATAACCAGGCTAGCGATGTCATTTGCTGTACCATAGCGGTCAAGAGCCATCATATTCTTTAACATGGATGCCATAGAGCCTTCAGCAGGATTCATATCGGTATCAACCGGACCAGGCTGAATATTATTAACTGTTACCCCTTGCGGTGCTAGATCCCTGGCAAGACCGCGAGTCATAGCGGCGACTGCGGCTTTGGACATGCTATATAAACTCATTCCGGGAAAACCGCTTACGTCAGCATTTACACTGCCTATCGTAATGATTCTGTCACCACTCTGCATTTGGGGACCGGCTGCTTGAACGGCAGCAAAAACTGCTCTAACATTAACAGCAACCGTGCGGTCGAACTCTTCCATTGTAAATTGGTCATATGGTTTAACATCAAGGATCCCTGCATTATTAACCAGTATATTTAAATGACCGAAAGTTTTAATCGCTTCGGCAACGGCTGACTTCACCGAGTCGGCATTTTCACTATTGGCTCTAATGGCCAGAGCTCTCCCACCATTTGCCTCAATGCTCTTAACCAATTCATCAGCTTTCTCAGCTGAATTGGCATACGTGAACGCTACAGCCGCGCCGTCTTTAACCAACCTTTTAACAATCTGTGCCCCAATACCGCGAGAACCGCCCGTAACAAATGCCGTTTTTCCATTTAAGAAATATGAATTCATGATATTTAGTCTCCTTTTAATGTGATTTACATGTGATCTTAGGGGAATGATCGTTCCAATTCAGAACAAAAAAAATTATCGTAAAAAATAAAGGGAGGTCTCTAAAATGGTATCCAATGTTTTTCGATCTGCAGACGCGGAGGTGATGGTTATTCCATTCGTAACGTTTACAAGGTATTGAGAAAGATCACGTAAATTGGGTTTACCTTTTATTTCGCCATTGGCAAGCCCGCGTGTAAGTAATTGAAAGAAAGCTCTTTCTCTTAAGTTGTTATTCGTACTAACTCTTGCTCGAACTTCAGGATGCTCACTCATTTCCAAGGATGCATAGATTAGTAAGCAAGTTCTAACACTATTATGTTCAAACAATTTATTGAAAAACCTCAATAGCACTTCTTTACAAGTACCAGGTTCATATAAGATGGCAGTAATGTCGCTCGTTTTCTCCCCATAGCGATCAAGTGCCACTAAATACAAGTCTTCTTTACTTCGGAATGTCTGGTATATGCTGCTCCGATTTAGAGACAATGCACTGACCAAATCCTGCATGGATGTACCCTGGTAACCTTTTTCTCGAAAAACATCAATTGCCTTATCGATTGTCTCTTCTATCTGAAATGTTTTTAGTCTGGACATTACTCATCATCCCCTGTTACGTATGCTATCTCAAATAAGACTCACTGTCAATACTTTAGGAAACGATCGTTCCAATTGAAGCGTATCAAGTCGCTATTGTAATATTCTCCGTTAAGTTGAACGAATAGAAACTTTTTCATTCATCGATTTGGAACTATTCTGCCCGTTAGCGTGGAAAAAGCAGCCGATCGTCATGGCCGGCTGCCGCGGTGTTTTATTAAGCTATAGTTCCTCGATAGTTCAATGAGCGTTAGAAGTTACTGATTCTTTTCTTAATCAAGTATTACTCTGATAGTACTAGATCGAGCCAGGATCTCGCCTCATGATACAGAACTGGATTGTTTTCCGGCGTGTAGTAAGCCAGTACGCCCACTGCCTGAGAAACGACCCATCCGCGGGCTCTTGCCCACGTAGCGTCGTCCGTCGGAAGATATTCACGGAACGCATCACGGGCCGCCGGCGAGTGTAACTTCCAAGCGACCATGACATCGCATGCAGGATCGCCAATGCCCATTGTAGCCCAATCGATCACACCGGTGATACGTTTTATTTCGCACGAGCCAGTTACGCGCGTCAAGATCACCGTGATGCCAAACCGGCGGGCCTTTCCACGTAGGCGCAGCAAGCGCCGATTCCCACACAGCAGACACCGAGGGATCGCCATCGAACCGCGCCAGCCAGTAGCGGAACTCCTCATCCAGTTGAGCTAAAGGAATGCCGCGGCCCGGCGGCCCGCCCGATGGATCGAGTTGTTGCAGCGTTCCAACGAACGCCGCAAGATCACGCGCAACCTGAATCGCATCAATCTCCTCTATCGGTACAGTCTCGCCTTCAACCCACGTATGGATCTCCCAAAACCACGGATATTCAATATTCGGTTGTCCCTGAGCGATAGGTACGGGGATTTCAAGTGGAACCAATGGCGCCAGCTTAGGCAGCCAAATAAACTCGCGCCTATCTGGTGTCGAAGGCCCCTCCCGCCGCGAGAGCCGAACAGAAAATTCGTCGCCTAGCCTAAAGACGGCGTTCTCTGTGCCAGCAGGCTCGATTCGTCGCAGGGACAGTCCTGCCCAGTGGGGAAACTGGGCGACAAGTAGTCGGCGAACGAGAGCCTCATCAATTTCTATTTCGTCGTCGTGCATCTTCTCACCCATTAGTCGACTCCTCCTCGTCCGCATTCACGTTTGTAATTCGAGTTCTGCATC
This sequence comes from Paenibacillus sp. MAHUQ-63, assembly GCF_028765165.1. Taxonomy (GTDB): domain Bacteria; phylum Bacillota; class Bacilli; order Paenibacillales; family NBRC-103111; genus Paenibacillus_E. The sequence goes on from NZ_JARADB010000003.1 coordinate 1,185,596, forward strand.
ATGTGATCGTGTTGTTCCCCCTAACACCTCTTTAGTTCGTAGCCCTCGTATAAACGAGTCCTCACAGCCGCTTGTTCCTGAATCACTGCGCTGTTATCAATAAACAGAACTTGACCAGCCCCTTGCTTATTACGTTATCTTCACAGTTAGTTCAACGAGGCATGTGACATATATTCACGTTTGATTCTAACCCTTATATTTCGTAAAGCTTTAAGTTCTGGGACACTATTTTCTCAAGATTATTCTATTTCAATGGATTTTGTTCAAAAAACATTGCTCATTGTTCCTTATGTGCTGTATTGCCAACTAACTTTTTACCAGAAGAAAAAGTGATTTCATAAACATAATAATTTTGATTCTGCGGATCAAATCGGTCTTCCCTGAGATCTTCTTCGTTAATTGGACTTGTATCAAGTATGCATTTTGTTTGCAACAATTTCTTCTTGAAGTTACTGAGAGCTAACTTTCTTCTTAATAACGAAATTATACCTGCTTCTTTCCAAAGCTCTAATCCATTTCCTAATTCTATATGCCTAAAAGCCTTTTCTTTCCATTCAGTTATAATCGTTACCGCCGAAGTTGCTAAACATTGAATCAACACAAATGATGGGAAATGATAATAAATGAGTAACTTGTTGTGAATATTAAATATGTGCTGTTTTCCAGTTCAAATAAATATTTAAAAAGGAGTCACAAATGGCTACCCAACAATCAAATCAAGCAAATAATCAAGCTAGTAATGCAGTATCACAGTCTCAATCAGCTAGTAATCAATCTGCCACCTCAGCTAGTAATGCAGTATCACAATCTCAACCAGCTAGTAATCAAGCAGCCACCTCAGCTAAAGCTACACAAGCTCAGACTACTGGTTCCACAAATATTTCTGAGCAAGAGCATGAATAAAGGAATTTGTTGAATTCCATGAAAAGTAGTCTATTCGCTATAATATAAAATTTGCTACTTATCATCAAGCCCCCAATAATAAGGGGCTTGTTTCTTATCTTAAGTGGGTAGGCACTCAATTTATTTCAGCATCACTTAAAATTTTCGCTTGAATATTGGAGTATATAAAAACCACCCCATCGCGCATTCCAAATTAAAAAACCTAATATATTGCTCAAAGATAAAACTGTTTTGGTGATAGCACGACAAAAGATGACGGGTACACTTGAACTAACGTTCTTTCGTTAATTCAACAACGTTTATTTACTTCTTAAATACATGAAGACGTTTATCCAGAAGATGCATCCGAGTAAAATATGAATGCCGCTTTCTTCAATATGTATCCCGTTACCACTTAGTAATATTCCTGAAAAGAAGCCAAGCACAATAGATATAAATACTTCAAGCAACCTACTATTCATAATCTTTCTCCTTTCTATCCTTCTGCAATCGGTTCAAATTTAGCATAAGAAACACTTCAAAAAAACCATATGTGATTTGCTCTACTATATTGCCCTTTAGTTTAATGAAGAGAACTGCTGCCGGCCGCGGCGAACTGCTCCCTTAACTTTCCACTAACGTTCCCGATAGTTAAATCGTGTTTTTTAGGGGCTGACTTCGAATCGGTATACTTTTCTTTTCTTTTCTTTGAGCATCACGAATTTTTTCTAATTAACATCTTGTATCTATTCGATTCCTCCTCCAATAGCGGGGGAGCAAATCGCAGCAACTACGATTGGATAATCCGCTCCGCCTCCAAAGCATCCCAGTTCGGCATAGGCACATCCGACCTGGTCCTCAACTCGGCGAATGTGTAATTCAACGCATTAAGCTCCACATCCGTCCCATCAATCAACCGACTAACCGGGAGCAAGAAGAAAAGCATTAGGGCCCAGCGAACTAAGCGTGGATACCTGATAATCCAAGATGCTTGACCCACCGGGGTCAGCGGGTAACCCAATGAATCCAGTACGTGAAAGCCCTCCCTCATAGCCGCCACCAACTGACGCAATCTCTTGCCGTCACGAACAACCTGTTTCATTTGGAAGCCATGGAACAGAATGACCATGTTCATGGGCACGACTAACACCATGTGATTTTTAAGCCAGGCATCGATCTGATCATGATAGTTGAGCTTGTACTTGGTTCGCTTGAATGCCTGCTCCAGCAGGGAGCGGAACGGAATGGGGCCGTTCAATCCCCCGATGACCATCTGCCCGTGGCCGCCACGGATGCAAATGACTTGCCCATCGGCACGAGTACCAGCGGTAGTCTGGAATCCAAATGCGACCTGCTTGGGTGACCGTCCAACCTTCAAATAGTCCTGCATAGCATAGGTATCCATATTGTTGCCAACCAGTATAATATTGCGGCTATCGTTGTTCGCGAGGATCGACAGCACAGCCCCAAAGTCCGAATATTTCATCATGACGAAGATCAAGTCATACAAGTCACCCGGCTCAAGGGTACGAATCACACGAACCGGATCGAAGGTTGTCTTGCGCTGAAAGTAATGCCGGATGACCACTCCTTTCTTTTCCAGTTCCTCCGCTCGCTTTCCTCTTGCCAACACGGTCACATCATGACCGCCCCGTACTAGGACGTGCGCTAAATAGCTTCCCTGCACACCTGCTCCGTACACAAGTATGTTCAATATAGTCCCCTCCCCATGCAATTAACAGATGTTGAATATATAACACCTGTGTACTACAATCAAGGTATCATTGGAACTAAAGCAAGCGCAATGGCTAATCGTAACTGCTTTTGTTGAGAAATGAACAACGAAAGCTGGATATGTTCAAGAATGAGGGGAAAAACATGGATCGACGCATCGAGCGATCAAGACAAATGATTATGCAAGCGTTCATCGGGTTGTTGGAGGAGCAGGATTTTGAGAAGATCACCATTCAAGGGATTGCGGATCGGGCCAATGTCAACCGCGGAACAGTCTATTTGCATTTCACAGACAAATATGACCTGCTAGAACAGAGCGTGGAGACTTATCTGATGATGCTTGTTGACAGCTGTTTACAGGAGGAAGGAGTAGCCACTGAACTATCCCGGGAGCAGCTAATTCGTGCGTTCACGTATCTGAAGGAACATGCATCGATCTACCGCGTGTTGATGACCAACAAAGGCATTCCAACTTTCAGACATCGTATGACACAGTTCATTAAGGGAAATATTACCGTGGTGGTGAACTACATGAATCTTGAAACAGGTATCCATCGAGATGTGATGGCGCAATTCTTATCCATTTCCGTTACGGGGTTGATTGAGTGGTGGATCGTCGAATCCATGCCGTATACGCCAGAAGAGATGGTCGAACAGATGACTAAGATACTGGAAGCACGGCTGCAGCTATGGTCAACTTAATTACTAATCCAAGTATAACATCGTCGTTGCAACTAACCTGCTCGTTAGCGTGGAAAAGGCAGCCGATCATTATGGCCGGCTGCCGCGGTGTCTTGTAGAGTAGGGGACTGGTTTCCCAGTCCTCCCTCATCAAACCGTACGAGCGGTTTTCCCGCATACGGCTTTCCGATGTTCTTCACCTTGGGCAGTATAGCTGCCCCAAGCGCTTACTTGTTTCAAGCCCATACGGACAAATACCTCGGCGACCCTCCTCGGATGCAGTTGGTTTCGCTTGTGCTTTTTGTTCCAGTACAGTGTCAGTCTACGAATAATATGCCAGTCCACTTTTAATAGAAATTTGTTCGACATGCCAGGATCTACACTACCATAATAGTTCTTCCATCCTTCTATAATGGGATTGAGCTTGTCTACCATTTGCTTTGGCGACCAGTAAAGTCGCGCACGTGGCGCTGTTACTTCCTTTACTTTGTCACGCATCTTCTTCATCGCCTTTTTGGATGGAATACTTCGCAGGTCATAGAATTTCCCTGACTTAAATAATTTCGGCATGCGGCGTTGATGGAATCCGAGAAAGTCGAATCCCTCTTTATCCAGCCACAGGTTAACAAGCTTGGACTTATCTGTGTTCATTGTCAATTCCAGCTTCCTGAAAACTGCCTTAAGCACCTGAATGGCTTCCATAGCGTGGGGTTTATTTTTACATAAGATAACTAGATCATCCGCATATCGCACCAATGTACCAATATGGGAAAATTGCTTTTCCCATAGCGTATCGAGATGGGCTTCCGATCTCCGTGTTATGAACCTGTCCATCTTCCATGACACCGGCTTTCAACCACTGTCGAATAAGTTTCAACACTCTTCGGTCACTCACCCGTTGTTCCACGAGTTTGAGCAATTTGTCATGTGGGATATTGTTAAAGTAACCGGCGATGTCTACATCAACCACCCAGTACACTCTCCCATAGTTCACTGTCTTGTGTATTCGCTCGATCGCCTGTTTCGCGCTTCGCTTCGGTCGGAACCCAAACGAGCAATCCTTGAAATCCGTCTCGAATATTGCCTCAAGGACGATTTTCGTTGCCATTTGTACCAGTCTATCTTGAATGATGGGTATTCCGAGCGGACGTGTTTTACCATCGCCCTTCGGTATATCCTTCCTCCGAACCGGCTTAGGACGGTAGAGGTTTTCCACTAGCTGGCGTTGTACTTCCATCACGAATCGCTCTTCTCCATACTCCTGTACAATGTGCTGAATAGTCACACCGTCGATACCGGCGCTTCCTCGATTTGCTTTGACCCTTTTCCATGCTTCCCACATGACATCTGTCCGGTACACTTTGTCGTACAGAGCATGAAATCTGCGCTTGTTACTTGCCTTAGCCGCAAGGTAGAGGGTCCTTTGGAGTTCTTGAACTTTGACTTTGGTGTAGTTAGCAGATTTCACTGCATTCACTCGCTCTTACCTCCATTGTTACCCATAAACAAAGTAAGGGTGCTTTCCTCCCGCAGGTTATGTTGTCCTGCGTTCATAGGTACTACCACCCTCTCCGACTCCCTTCTCGCCGCTTACCACTTCACCCTCCGGGCTTATAGGTTCGCGCTTTACGACGCTGTCGTGCGAGGTAGGGTCTCCCTAGTTCCAGACACAACTGTTACTACATGCTGTTCCCCATACACCGGAGGATTCTTCCGCGCTGCTTTTCCAAGTTCTTCACGCGTTCCGTGGCCTTCACCGTAGAATACGGGGTTCGGCTCCCTCTTGTCCCCTTCGGGTTCGATATGTCGATGCGGCAGGATTCACTTTATGTTACAGCCTGCAGTTTTGCTTCACCCCAGTTGGGGGTTTTCACAGGGCTTCATCCTTAGGATCTCCCCACCAGATGCCTGCTAGCTACGAGGTGGCTTGGTCCCTACCTCGGTTGGACTTTCACCAACTAGTTGTGCCTAGCTTTGCTAGGCGCACTATTCAGCTATCGTTCCCCGTTAGCACAAAAAATAAATCTTTTAATCTTCATATTCCCAATTACATAAACCCGTTAGAAATGAGTTGAAGTTATTAGCCAGCTCAATAGTGAATCCACCATCACTCTCAATATATTTTACTGGAGGTTCATCGTTGCAATTGCGGTAATCTAAAGCAATCCACAAGTGACCATCGCCTGATATGATGATAAGTTCTTCGGTAGTCCCCATTCACTTTCCTGACTCCAAACTCCCGTTAGGTGAACGAAAGGCTGCCGTGCATTGCCGGCAGCCTCAGACTTTTTATTTTTAGGAAATATACGCAACCTGGTTTCCTGTAGATAATGGGGGCTCCCCGAAAGTAACCGGAATCAGTTTCGAAGCATTACTTCACTTTTGGTGATTTGCTCTTAGGGATTCCGGTTTGAGAACGATCCCCCTATTAGAAACGTTTGGCAACTTCCTTAGCATGTGCAATTGCTTTTTCTTTAATAGCTGGAGCTTGCTCTTGTGATTTTAATGCCGTTCCTTCTACAAAAATTGCCTCAATAGATTGAATCCCATAGAACTGTAACACCTTATTCAGATAGTTGTATCCCATTTCAAGTGGAGCAAAAGGACCTTCCGAATAAACAGAACCACTAGCTTGAATGTGTAAGGCTTTCTTACCGTTCAACAGACCTTCAGGGCCGTTTTCAGTATATCTAAAAGTCTTACCCGGAATTGAAGTCGCATCAGTGTATGCTTTCAAAACCGGTGGGATCATGAAATTCCACATCGGGGAAACATATACATACTTATCTGCAGCCACGAATTGATCAACAACCGCCTCAAGACGAGCCACTTTTGACTTCTCAGCATCAGTCAGTTGATCGAAAGATGAACCCGACCGAAGCTTTTCCCAACCTCTTAAAACATCAGCATCAAATTGTGGAATATTCTCTTTGTAGAGATCCAAATGAACAACTTCATCTTTCGGATTTGCCTCGCGGTACGCTTCGATAAACTCTTTGCCTACAGCGAGGCTATACGATGATTGGGGATCGAGAGGGTGTGCGGTGATGTACAATACGCTTGCCATGAATCAAAACTTCCCTTCTGTAATTAGAATAATTATACTTTCAAGGATAATCATATTATATATACTTACTTATTTTAAGTACGCACATTAATGTGCTATAGTATTAAAAAAGGTACTGTATTGGAGGCCTACGTATGCAAAAAAATCCTGTCCAATGTCAATTCGTTGTGGCGCTGGATTCGATCGTCGGCAAATGGAAGCCGATTATCCTTTATCATTTGCTTCAAGGTAAACCTTTGCGGTTCAATGAGCTAAGAAGATTGCTGCCCGATATCACTCAAAGGATGCTTACGCTCCATCTGCGCGAATTGGAAGAAGAAGAAATCGTTAAACGAGTCATTTATCCGCAAATACCGCCTAAAGTAGAATACTCCATCACGGAATACGGCATGAGCCTGTCTCCGATTTTGGAAACCTTACATCAATGGGGAGTGGCCCATGTAGAGCGAAAGCATATCAAAAAGGAGAAAAATGAACAAACTGAAACGGACTAGCGTGTTACGCTAGTCCGTTTCATTCTGCTCCGAGTCACAGCACCACGGCCTGCCAGAACATAAAGAAGATCAATAAATTCGAAGTATGCTGCCCGTTAGCGTAACGCGGTCACCGTTTCACGCCGACGTTTTTAGTGAAGTTGATTTCAGTTTCTGGTTGATCTAACTGGCGGGGGGAGCTAATTACATGTGTCCTTAGGCGAAGAGCGGCACTTAAATTGAACTTGCAACGGTAAACAATAACAAATGGAGGTTTTCCCGTCTCTTCGCATGTCACCTTCATACTAAACCTTAACATACCGATTTCGATCGGCCTCATCAATCTACATTTCTTTGCTGGATGAACATGCAAAAAAGCTCCTCTTCATTGAGAAGGGGAGCCTATCTGCCAGCCTTATGGATTATAGCTCACTTTGGCATCATCTACGCTCATCGAGCTGGCGTTGCCGCCGATTGATGTGCTCAGTTTGTCGACCTTGGTCAACCCGGAGTAACGATAGTTCCACTGGGAGCCTCGCAGCTCGCCGTTTACATAAACATCAAACTTTTTCATTGCTGTGTCGATCACCACTTTAAGACGGTATGGTTCTCCGTTCGTGATCGAAGTCAACACGTTCGTTTGGGTACTACCGTTATAGCCCCAGATTCTGCCGTTCTGCATAATGAGATGGGCTGCACTGCTGTTCGAAGCGACGCTGCTATCTGCGACGATCAAGGCGTTCTTCCATTGTTGTCATCGGCGGTTACGGTCGCTTCTGCGATGACAGTGCTGCCTTCCGGTGCTGTAAATACTTGATACGCCTCGGCTTTGCCGGAGGGGGACGTTGTTGTCAATTTGACAGCCTTGTTCGCAGCCGATCCGCTCACCATCTGTACAACCCCGGTATTCCCCGCAACACCGCCGTTATCGAACACCCAACTGCCTTGCCCATTTAGATTGCCGAGCGTGAGGCCATCAAAGTTCTCGTCGATGAGGGAGGTTAGCGTAAGCGGCTTATACGAAACTTTCACATCGTCCACACTCATCGAGCTGGCGTTGCCGGCGATAGAGGCCGAGAACTTGTCGAGCGTGTTCGCTCCCGCGTATCGGTAGTCCCAGTTCGTGGCGAGCAGCGCATCGTTAACGTATACATCATATTTTTTTGTAGATGTATTGATTACTACTTTTAGACGATAAGGCTGACCATTGGTTATTCCCGTCATAACATCGGTTTTGACAGAACCGTTATAACCCCAAATTTTGCCGCTTTGCATAACCAATTGAGCCGCATTGTTATTGGCAGTTAAGCTGTCCGCTATGATTAAGGCATTTTTCCAATTGCTGTCGTCAGCCGTTACGGTAGCCTCTGCAGTAATGTAGCCGCCTTGAGGCGCATGAAAGAGACGAAACGCTTCAGCACTTCCGCTTGTTGAGGCTGTCGTTATTTTCAACGATTTTTCCGTGTTATTGCTGTTCTCCGGCTGCACAACAACGGTATTCTGCGCCACGCCGCCGTTATTATAGATCCAGCCATTTTGCCCGGTCAGCGCCCCCGGCATCATACTGTCAAAATCTTCGTTCACCGTGTAGCCGGTAACCTGGCCGGCAATAGGCGTTGCAAAAAACGCCTTAATACTTTTCCCGCCGGCGCCGTTCACATTAACGGTGAGGGTAGTCGTGCCGTTGCTTGTGCTGACTGTAATCCGGGAGTCCTTGTAAGCCACCGGTCCGAGATTTTGCGTAAGTGTAACTTGAATGGTGCCTGTATTGGCCAATGTTGGGTCGGATACGGAAACTTCAGTTCCGTTCTCGCTCGTACGTACCATGACGGACGCCTTTTTGTTGCTTGTAATACCGCTCACGGTTTTTACCGCATCATTCCAGAAGTTAATACCCAGCACGCCCAATGAGTTTTCCTTCACAGCCTGTGCATCGCCTGAATTCTCAACGACTGTGATGTCCGGGTTAGCCGCATACGTATCCACTTCTCCACTCGTTTTGTTCGGCAGCAGTACATACGCATACCCTGAGTTCGTCGGATTCGTCCCATGATCGAACCATAGATTCATGTAGTTACGTGTAAAATTCGTCGTATACTCGGGACCAAGATTGTATTGGTTGATGCTCGACCATTGGTCTGTTCGCGCTTCACGCAATCCCTTAATCGTTGTTGTTGCAGGGAAATAGTAGCCGACATCCGAACCGGTTACACTTCCGGCCAAATGGATGCGATTTATGCCATTCATCGTCTCGCTCCATCCGAGTGCTGTGGATTTAGCTGCACCGTTGACCGTGAGCGCATTGTTTCCACTACTGTTCAGCTTGCGGTTATCAACAATAGTTTCGACAACTTTATTATCCGTAGACGTAATACCGGCGCCAAGATTTACAATTTCATCATCAAACATAAACCAGGATTTCTTCGCTGTGAGATTGTAGCCATTGGCCGTGTATTGCATGCCTGTTGCTCCGTACAAGCCTGCAACCTCTGTGCCCCCGACCCAACTATTCGGATTTTTGACATTAGCAGCAGCTGTCGTATTCTGATTAACGGTCGTACCCGGCATGCGATAGCTGTTGACCGTCGGCCAGAAGGAATCTTTATATTGCTCCAAATCCGAATTATACAGATAGGTCATCCCGTCCCCGGTATGCCAACCTCTTAAATTGACACCATTGATAAGCTCATAATTTCCGATTTTATTGGAAGACATGCTGACGCCAAATGCAAATCCCGGTCTATGGTGTACAACTCTAGCCATATTCGGGTATTGTTTGTTCATAATCAGAGGCGCTCTTGGTATTACGGATGCATCACCCTCGATTTGCTTAGCTTGTACGATGTCGCTCATCATAACCAAATCCGCATACTTCGTAGGCGAAGTGGCCTCCAGCAGCCACTTTTTGACCATCGATTTATAGGCTGCCCGATCGTTGGCATTCGGTGCGGACAGTGCCATCCGAACCACGGCAGGCCCAATCGCTTTTATAGAAGTTAATCCTTTATCATCGTCTCTAAATCCAGCAATACCTCTTCCTCTGACATTATCAAACATGGAGTTATTATAATATAGCGGTTCAAAAGCCGTATAAATCCATTGATATATGTTACTCACATCCGGATCTACGATATCCCAAGAGGACCCAGCTACGACATACATCAACTTTGTCAAATTATCGAGCAAAGCGGTGCCATATCCCCCGTTATAGGGAATGAGAGCGGTGTGTTGAAGAAAGGAACCGTCGCTGTAGACCCCTTCTCCGGAAGTCACATAATCAAAGACCGAGCTAAGCTGGTCTCTGCCCTCTATTATTTTGGCGTTGTTCTTGACGATAATCCCGCTCGTGATTTTAATGTAGCAAGCCCATACACGATTGGCCCCGGTTAATCCGGCCCCCCATGCCAGCGCTTGATAATCGATGACAGCATGCCAATTGCTAATCTGCGCTGCTGTTAAACTGTCGTATAACCAAATCGTGATGTTATTAATCACAAGCGGTGAGGTGACCTGCCAGTCAAACCAATTGTCATAACCTCTTTTTGGAATGCTGGTATTATATCTGTTGGTATACATCCAATCCATGGCACTAATGATATCCGCCCGCAAAGTGGCGTTGTTTTGAAGCGTCGAACCTCTTGTTACATAAGCAAGCGTCATCGCTTCTAAGCGTTGATAGCTTTGGGAAACATGCTCCGATTCCGTGGTCGTTGCCAAATCACTCCATAGGTAAGTCCTTCCGGCACTCTTATTCATCGTATCCCAGTTCGTTTGAGCAAGATTCGTAATATTGGCGATTTTAACGCTGATGTCCGGATCCGCTATATCGTAGGTCGTGCCTCCGGTCGTAAAATCATAAATTTTCGCACGCAATGTGTCGTACTCATCCGCCGCATAGACAGGTTGGCTTGGCAATGCCGCTACATGGACTACCATAGCCAGAACCAATATAAGCGCTTTCAATAAACGAAATTTACTCATTAACATAAAAGGCTCCTTTCTTAAAGCTCGATTTGTTGGCCTAACTTTCCGTCGCTTGAAGCTGACTTCTGATGTCTGGCACTAAGTTGGGAATGTTTGATGAATCTTCGTCACTTCCTTTCTCCATAAATTAAGCTCATCTTACTCGGCTGCCAGGCGCTAGAACAATATACATGATTTCGATCAGTTAACAGCCCCCGCGCTGTGCGGATATTCGGATTGCGTATAAGCAGCAAAAACATGTATATTGAGCCATTCCCCTTCACAGCTGTAAGCTAGACTTGTTTCCGCAGCAACTGCCGCCTCCACAGAGACCGGCGCTGCCGAACGCACCAAGAGAAGGAGTGAGATCATATGCATACGACACCGGAATGGACGAAACAAGCATGGACGGCGGGGGTTCATAAAATAAAAAAAGCCAGCCTCCGCATCGGCGCCAGATTTCCGCACGGCTCACACGCCGGCGAATACCAATTCGTGCCGCCAGTGTACTGGACTGCCGGCTTTTGGACAGGGCTTTTGTGGCTCGTCTACCGCGAGCATCGTGATGAAGAGCTCCGCACAATCGCAGAGGACTGTGAAGCCCAATTAGATGCGCTGCTGCAGGATTACTCCATGCTGAGCCATGACATTGGCTTTATGTGGACTCTGAGCTCGCTTGCGCAATGGCAGGTCACGGGAAGCGGCGACTCTCACCGCAGAGGAATGCTTGCGGCTAGCCATCTTGCCGGCCGTTTTAACAGACAAGGCAATTTCATCCGCGCTTGGAATCAGCCGGAGCGGACCGGCTGGGCCATCATCGACTGCCTAATGAACGTGCCTCTATTATACTGGGCGTCGGAACAGACGAACGATCCCCGCTTCCGTCATATCGCAATCGCCCATACGCAGACGGCAGCGAAGCAATTCCTGCGCGTCGACGGCTCGGTTCACCACGTCGTCTGCTTCGATCCTCAGACCGGCGAGCGGATCGGCGCACTTGGCGGACAAGGCTACGCCGAGGGGTCCGCATGGGCACGCGGCTCCGCATGGGGCATCTATGGCTGGACGTTAGGCTACCGGCATTCGAGAAGCCGGGAATTCCTCGATGCCGCCGAAAGCGCCGCCGCCTTTTTCCTGGCGAATCTCCCGGAGGACCGCGTCCCTTACTGGGATTTCCGGCTGCCGTCCAATGACGGAGCGCCGCGGGATTCCAGCGCAGCCGCCATTACGGCGTCCGGTCTTCTGGACTTGGCCGACATCGTTGGCGGCGACAAGGGCGGCTACTACCGTGAGCAAGCGCTGTCCATCCTTTCATCCCTCTACAGTCTTTACCAGGCGGATGATTCCGAAGAAGCGATTCTTCTTCACGGTACCGGCAATCTGCCCATGAATCAGAACGTAAACCGACCGCTCATCTACGGCGACTACTACTACATGGAGGCGCTGGCGAAGCTCAAGGGCAGCCCCGGCTTCTGGGGGCCATGTAGCCGATAAACTGCGTCGTTATGCGGGTTACGCCGCATGTTAACCGAACAAAATCATGTATATTGAGCACGTAAGCATGCCTGATATACGATAGCTTCAACGGAGAGGAAGTGGCAGCAGCAATGAATTCGATGGGCCAAAGAAAATATACGAAACGGGTGCTCAAGCAAAATATTCCGCTCTACATCATGTTCTTGCCGATCATCCTATATTTCCTGATCTTCAAGTACTACCCTATGACAGGTCTGATCATTGCTTTCAAAAAGTACACGTTCATCAAAGGCATCTGGGGCAGTCCGTGGGCAGGACTAAGCATGTTCGAACTCATCTTCTCTACGAAACAGATGACGAACATTATCTGGAACACCCTGCGTCTCAGCGGACTCAGCATTCTCATCGGCTTTCCGATGCCCATTATTTTGGCCCTGCTGCTGAATGAAGTCCGGAGAATGTGGTTCAAACGCGTTGTGCAAACATTCGTGTACTTGCCGCATTTCCTCAACTGGGTCATTGTCGGCGGAATCGTCGTTACGGTCTTTTCGCAGAGCACAGGCGCCATCAACCACGTACTCGACAGCTTGTTCGGTTTCACCTATCCGTTCCTCTATAAGGACGCGTCATGGGTGACGATTTTCCTGTCCGCCGGCGTGTGGAAAGAAGTAGGCTGGGCAGCGATTATCTACTTGGCCGCCCTCACTTCTATCGATCAAAGCTTGTACGAAGCTGCCAGCATGGACGGCGCAAACAAATGGCAGCAGCTGATCCGGATCACCGTTCCGGGAATCATTCCGACAGCGATTATCATGCTGATTCTCAAAATCGGCCATCTGATGGAAGTCGGCTTCGACCAAGTCTACGTGCTGCAAAATGATACCGTTGCGGAAATTTCCGAAGTCATCTCTACCTTTATGTACAAAACGGGTATTCAGCAAGCGCAGTTCAGTCTCGCTACCGCCATGGGCCTGTTCGAATCGCTTGTCGGCCTTGCGCTAGTCATCTTTGCCAACCGGATCGCCAGACGTTTCGGTCAAGGCTTATGGTAAGGAGGAATCATCATGAAGCACACCGCCGGGGAAAAAATATTCTATGGAATCAACTATGTGTTACTAACGCTTATCGGCCTCAGCTGTCTGCTTCCGATTATTCATATCGCAGCCGTTTCCCTCAGTGATAAACATGCCATCGCTTCGGGCTCTGTCGCCTTCTGGCCTGTGAATCTGGAATGGAGCGGCTATGAAGCGCTTTTGATAGAGACTCCGGTCGTGGAAGCTCTATACAATAGTTTCGTGATTACAGTCGTTGGGACGGCACTCAACATGTTCGCCAGCATTTTAGCGGCTTATCCTCTGTCCAAGCGTTATTTCATCGGACGCAGAGTCTATTCGTTCGGCATTATTTTTACGATGCTTTTTGGTGCAGGACTGATTCCGAACTATCTGCTCCTCAAGAGCCTTGGACTCATCAACTCCTACTGGGCGCTTTGGCTGCCTGGCCTCGTCAGCGTCTGGAACATGATGGTGCTGAGAAGCTTTTTTGAGAGCATGCCGGAAGAGCTCGAAGAGGCTTCGCGTATCGACGGTTGTTCAGAATGGATGCTCCTTACACGGATCGTCCTGCCGCTTTCGACTCCTGTTCTGGCAGCGCTCTCTTTATTCTACGCAGTCGGCCACTGGAACTCGTTTATGAGCGTACTCATATACATCAACGATTCCGGCAAGCATAACCTGGCCGTGCTCATCCAGCAAATGATTCAAAACTCAAGCCTTATGCAGGAAATGTCCAACGTACAGCAAGATCTTGCCATGCAGCTAACACCGGAAGGCGTTAAAGCCGCCGGCATTATCGTCATGACGATTCCCATGCTGATCGTTTACCCGTTCCTCCAGCGTTATTTTGTGAAAGGCGTTATGATCGGCGCTGTGAAAGGCTAATAACCTCCAGATTTCACCAGGGTGGTGATCGCACAATTCCGAGTTAGACCTTGTGAAAAAATTCCGAAGTATGCGACAATATGACAAGGGGAGTGTTCTACACAATGAAAACAATACTCAACAAAACCGCCGCAACATCTCTAGCGCTTATGTTTACAGGCAGTATGCTGCTCACGGCTTGCGGCGGCACATCCGATGAAGCGGCAAGTCCCTCCGCAGCAGCTTCTACCTCTTCCGCCAATGCAACGGCTACCCCAGGGCCAAAGCCGAAAATTAAAGTGTCCATCTACGATCGCAATAACGTCCCGGAAGGCGAAGGTAAAATTACAGATAACCGCTGGACCAAATGGATCAATGAACATGCGCCGGTTGACGTCGAATTCGTGCCAGTGCCAAGGACGAACTCCACCGAAAAATGGAACGTCTTGTTCGCTTCCGGCGACGCGCCTGATCTTATTTTGGAATACTCCAATGCTTATATGAAGGATCTTGCAGCCAAAGGGCAAATCATTCCGCTCGACGATGCCATTGAGAAATATTCCACAACGTATAAGCAATTTTTGAAAGACAATCCGATCATTAAAACACTGACATCCTATAACGGCAAAACTTTTTTCTTCGGCCGCTTGTTGCCGACTTCTACGAACCATTACCTCATGATTCGTAAAGACTGGCTGACCAAGCTGAATCTGAAATCCCCGACAACGATGGAAGATTTGTACCAGGTTGCCAAAGCGTTCACGGAGCAAGATCCGGACGGCAATGGCAAAAAGGATACGCTGGGTCTTGGGGCCATCTCACTGGACCTCGATCAACTCTTTGGCTTTGGGATAACTTCACCTTCGTGGATGTATCATTTGCAGGGTGATCAGTATGTTCGTTCCTGGGACCGTCTCCAAGCTTCCACTGAACTCAAGAAACGACTCTATGACGCAGGCGCGCTAGATAAAGATATCTTTGCGGACAAAACCGGCGCAAAAGCGCAGCAGGATTGGGTTAATGGCAAGCTGGGCATGTACTTCAGCGATAATCTGGAAGGCACCAAAGGCTACGGCATCTTCGACACCTTGATGAAAAACAATCCGAATGCAGACGTCGCTGTGATTCCGCTGCCTAAATCGGAATTCGGCCAATTCTCGCCGGCTGGCCCAGTGCCGTTCCAATTCGATGCGGCGATCAACGCCACTACCAAAAATGTCGAAGCCGTCGTCAAATACGTTGACTGGCTCATGAGCGATTCCACTGCCACTACGCTGCAGTACGGTTTGGAAGGCGTTCACTATCAAAAAGATGCGGCCACCGGCTGCCCGAAACCAATCGACCTCGAGAAGAACAAAAAAGAGCTTGTATGGAACGCCGACTTCTCCATGCTTAGCCAAACGTATAAATTCGGCAAATGCGCCGAATTCACGAATACTACGCTCAATATGAGCAAGCCGACCGACAAGAAATACGCTGAACTCATCGCCCAAGGCCGCGATGCTTACATCTCGCCGGAACGTCCTTTATACTATGATCTGACACTGCCTGTAACGCTGCCGGACGATCTTGTGGTGATCAACAACACCGTAACCACCACCATTACAAATATCATTACCAAGGCGGTTGTTAACGGCAGCTACACAACGGAACAAGCGTTGAAGGACGCCAAGGATGCTTGGGACAAAGCAGGCGGCAAAAAAATTGACGAATTCCAAGCCAAAGCCTATAATGACTACAAAAATAACGGTGTCATTTACACGAAGGATTTTTACAAATACCTCAAGAAATAAGCATACGGTAAAATGAAGACGGCGCTAATCGAAGGAGTGTGCATACATGAGCAGAAATTGGTTTCATCGCTTACTCCTCTCGTATTTGCCCGTCTTAATTTTAATTGTGTGTCTCTTTGTCTTCATAGGGGTTGTACAGCTAAGCGAGCTCTCTCAGAAAGAAGCTGCCAAATCAAGCCGGGTCTACGCGCAAAATTTGCAAAACAACATCGACTCCTCTCTCCGCTCCATAGAGCTGATGATGATCGAAACCGTTTCGCGCAACAATAAACTGACTTATTTTGCCGGCATGGAAAGCTCGCCGGAATTCATCATTGATTTGTCGCAGCTGCTGGAAAGCATGCTCAACACGAATTCGTTGATCGATTCAGTTTACATCTATCGGGCCGGAGACGGCGCGATCGTGACCGACAAAACGAAGCTCGACATCGAACAGTTTGCGGACCGCGCTTTTATTGATGCCAATCTGACTGCGCGTCCGAACAGCTGGAGCAGCCTCCGCACATTCCGTATCTTTAAGGATAGCAATGAGAAGGAGATCGTCGTCTCCATTGCCAAAGGCATTCCGTTAAGCGGCAAAGGCATCGCGCTGCTGGTTGTAAATGTGAAAGTCGAAGCCGTCAAGTCGTATTTGAAAAATTTCGGCCAATCCGAAGTGAACTACATCTCTGTTACCGATCAAAAAGGGGACGACTTATTTCATCAAGGCAGTAACACATCCCATCAAGATGACACAGTGCTTACTTCCGCCTACACAGGCTGGACCTATCACAGCGGCTTAAAAGTTAAGCAGTTCGGCATTCTGTACCACTACATGACCAGCGGTTGGCTCATTGTAGGCTTCCTTGGCCTGCTGTTCAGTATCTGGTGGATCATCTACATTTCCCGGAAAAACTATAAACCGATTATTACGATGATGTCCCGTATTCAGAAATACAACCAACAGCACAAGCATGCAACCATCCAAGAGCCGTCTACAGACGAGCTCAGTTATATCGATTTTACGCTCAGCAATATGATTGAAGCCAATCAGGGCTACGAGCACCGAGCGCAGGAGAACGAACGTTACCGCCGGTTACGGCTGTTTCAGCAGCTCGTGGAAGGCGACGGCCCACTGAATAACGAGGCTTGGCGGGAAGAATTGAGCGAATGGAACGACGGGATACGGAAAGGCGCATCGGTCAGCATTATTGAAATTGACAAATATGCAGAGTTTATCCATCAATATTCCCATCAAGACCAAACCTTGTTCAAATACATCCTGACCAAGGTCGTAGACGAAACCGCCAAAGCGAACTCGCTGCGCATCTGGCAGGAATGGATGACGAACCACCGCCTTTGCGTCATCTATTTTGAACATGATGAAGAACAACCGCTGCAAGCCCGCAGCCGCATTCTGGCGCAGTCCGAACAAATTCGCTTATGGCTGTTCGAGAATTTGAAGCTCACTGTCACATTCGGAATCGGAACGGCTGTCACCGAGGCCGGCGCCATCTCCCAATCTTATGAAACGGCGAGCAAAGCGCTCAGCTACAAATCGGCACTAGGTATCAACCGCGTGATCGGGCATTGGGAAATTGAAGTTCTGTCTCACGATGACTTGTTTGTCTATTTGCAATACGTAAGGACTATCGCGCAATCCTTCCGCGTCGGCAACGGCGGCTGGCAGGAGCAGCTGATCCTGCTCTTTAACGGACTCCGCTCCTTGCTTCTGCCCAAGGAAGAGATTGACGGCGTCCTCACCTATATGAACTACTTTTTCCAAAGAGAAATGATGGAGCTGCCGCCTGAGTACCAGGAGTTGTGGAACACCGAGTTCCGATCCAAATGGGAAGCGAGCATTGACTCGCTTGAGACGCTGTACGAATTGGAATCGTTCTATCTGGAACGTCTAACCGCCTGTGCCAGCCTCATGAAAAGCATGCGCGAAGAGAAAGGCAATTACGCCGTCGTCCGACGCGTCAGAGCATTTATCGAAACCCATTTCGACAATCCTGACTTGTCCCTCGCCATGCTGGGCGAGCAGTTCAATATGAACACCTCAAGTTTAAGCACTCTGTTTAAAGAAGAGTTCGGTGAAAAATTCGTCGTCTACCTGTGCCAAGTACGCATAGAGCATGCCAAAGACATGCTGTGCAACACCGATCTCCCGATTCAGGAGATATCGGGCAAGGTAGGCTACCTGTACCCGATGTCCTTTATCCGGACGTTTAAGAAGACGGTCGGCGTGACCCCCGGCGATTACCGCAAAGTGCACCAATAAGGAGCTTACCCTCACTCCATGCCAAAACCCGGCAACCTTCCTACTCAGCCCGCAGAGTACTGCCATGTACAGGGCAGTACTCTGCGGGCTGAGGCGTACTTTTCCCTCTCAAAAAAGGAGAACACGGATTCAATTACAATCAAAATAATTTGCACCTTGTGATTTTAATCACATATTCAAACTTTACTGCATGGTATATTAAAGGTGTAGAAAGGAAGTAAACATTGTAATCGAAAGGGAGATGTCACATGAAAACACAAAAACGATCCCGTTCTTGGCTGAATTAGATAAAATTTTTTAGCTGATCTTGTGAAAAAATTCACCACTTAAAATGAGGAGATGATTATCATGTTAGGTAAATGGCTTAGAGAAAATAAATATGCAGCAGGTATCCTACTTTTCATACGTTTGTATATGGGATATGAATGGCTCACTCACGGGTGGCAAAAGTTAACCGGCGGATTTACTGCAGATGGATTCTTAAATAACGCGATCGCTAAGCCGGTGATCGACAAAGCAACCAATGAACTTGTTTATCCGACCTTCACCGCATTCATTCAACATTTTGCCCTGCCGAATGTTAAAATAATTAACTATGCAATTCCCCTAGGCGAATTCTTAGTTGGTCTTGGTTTGATTCTCGGTGCTTTGACTACAGCCGCAGCATTCTTCGGACTTCTCATGAACTTCATGTTCATGTTCGCGGGTACCGTAAGCACGAACCCTTGGTTCATTCTTATCGGCGGGATCCTGTTCATGGCCGGAGCAAATACCGGCAGATTCGGTTTAGACTACTACCTGATGCCCTACCTGCGCAAGCTGTTCACACATAAAAAAGGCGACGCTGACCGCACAGCAGGAACGGGAACAAAGCATAAGCCGGCACATGCCTAACCATAACAGAAAAACCCAAAAAGGATCCGCAATTGCGGGTCCTTTTTGGGCACTACCAAATCTGTATTTACAAAACGCACTACCGGTCCCTCGACGCTGCTTTTTCTATTCCTGCATCGTTATTGTTATAATTAGAAAACGAAAACAATTGGAATTAAGGAGGAAAAATGATGGCTTGGTCTGAACTGAAATTGATACCGAACGAATACAATGATGAAGTCAAAGCAATTGACGAATCCCTTATCAGACTACTAACTGAACGCCTCTATGATTCAGCTCATGGAGAATGTGCGAAAAGCCACATTAATGCGTTTGAACCAGCCTGCTTCTCTGCGTGACAGATTGCTTGATATCACTGAAGCGCATCTGAAGGCGATCGATTTCTATCTTCATTCCTTCATGCGGAAGATGGAAGCGATTCTCACCGAAGAACAAATGAACACGATGCGCAAATCGGAACAAGCCCTCTTGGATGCATTGGTAACCGAATTCAATAAATCCTCCGCATCCGGCGAGATTGGCCCTGTCGATGCGCGTGTCATCGCACGTGCTTACACGTCCTTGCTTATGATGGGACACGCACGTGATGGTGAAGGTAACAAAATGTTCCCCCGCGAAGATGAGGCTGCCAAACAAATTATAGATATTCTATGGCATGGATTGTTCCCGCCTGTATAATGATTTTGCCCACTTAGTGACGTCTACAATCAATTTAAGGTCCTAAGAGCCGAGCTTCCGGCAGCACAAAAAGGCACGGTCTCAGTAGGGAACGTGCCTGCTTCATTTACTACAGATTCTGTAGTTCAATATTGCCGACTTACAGACGGATATTCGCGCAGGATCAGGCTCAATTGTTTAATCTAAATGCACCCTGAACGCGTACATCAGGAAGCAAACGATTACAATCGAGAGCAGATATGCTATTCCAGGCCTACGGCTGTGCAAGATCATCATCGGGAACATCATAATATCGAACAAAATCGAGTAGAAAAGGTTCCAATTGTTTTGATATGTTATTCGGCCGGTATGAACCATTACCCATTCCATCGAAGCATAAATCGTAATCCATAAGGCAATATGACGAGATTTCTTCCAAAAACCGTTCTCGGGAAGTGTGCTTAGAAAAAGAAGGATGTTTAGAGGCATCGTAAGTACCGCGTAAACAACTACCGTTACCGTGTGATTGTACAAAAAATCAGGATGAAACTTCCACATCGTTTGATCTTTCGTCAAAAATTCATACAAAAATGCGCCTGAGGTCATATAAAGCATAGTTGAGTGATATCTCTTCCAATCGCTTCTCTTCGACCACCACAGGGCTGTTATTATACTTAGAATTGCTAAACCAGCATGCATACGTTTTCGCCTCAACCGCATTAGATTCCATTGTTTAATTCTACCCATTTGTACTTCTCTTATGCTTCCCTACAGCTTAAAGAGGATGCCGGTCAAATTCGCTGCTTTCACATTACTTAAGTATTTCCACCTAAAAATCTAAAAGGCCCCAATTACTGGGACCCTTTATTTCTCAGGGAGTCAACTTTATTAAGGATTCTCATGGAGAAAGCTGTTGTCAAAGCAAGTCCTAATGCACCGAGCACCATTATTGTGAGGTCAAGCTTAGGTACCACGCATGATCGTACCTCCTTTAAAATTTTATCCCAAATATAGGTTTTCCACATATTACAAACAGTATGTGGTTGGAAAACTGAAATATCGGATGCTCTCGTATAATTAGACCTTATTCTTTGTGTTAGTCGAGAGTGATACCTCTATTCTAAGTTTTGTAAAATGAGAAAATAAAGGTGGATCCTATATGGTCCGTCTCCACTTTGAGTTCAGCTTCATGCCTTCTCGCGATATCATAACAGATCGATAATCCTAGACCTGTGCCGTTCGCTTTGGTTGTCAGGAATGGACTGCCAAGTTGCTCAAGAATTTTCGCAGGAATACCTCCTGCCTCGTCCTTAACCATAAACCCTACATGATTTTGATCTTCAAACAATTCGACCGTCACACTAGAACCAACTACTGAAGCCTCAAGACCGTTCCTTACGAGATTAATGAGCACTTGCTGTATTTCTTTCGTATTTATCCAAAGGAGGGGAACCTGCTTCTCAATAAACATGATCTTCTTGCCCATCATCAGTGCATCTGCTTCCAATAATGGCAATACAGCATGAAAGATTTCCGATAAATCACGCTCTTCTCGATCAATGTAATTGTTCTTCTTAGACAGGGATAAGAAATTTCCGATAATTTCATTTGCCCGATCTAACTCACTGATAATTAACTCATAATATTTTTGGAAATTCACAAAATTATTTTGCTTCATAGTCAGCTGCAAAAAACCTCTCACTGTTGTAATTGGGTTCCTTACCTCGTGACTGATACTAGCGGCCATTTGTGCAACTAAACTTAGACGGTCCAGTCGTTCAACTTCATTGCGAAGCCGGGTATGTTCCTCAATTTTTTCACTGACTATCCTCTCAAGATGTTCTTTATTCAATCGGACTTCCCGCTCTTTCAGTACGAAGTGCGAGATATCTTCGGAAGTGGCTAGCACGCCTATCACTACTCCTGCTTCGTCATAAATTGGCGTAGTATTCCACACTGATATCGATTTATGACCATCTTCCCAGACAAACTCCAACACTTCATTTTCGACCTCTTCTTTTAACCTTGCTGTTCTTTGCATAGGCATTTCTTGAGCTTCGAGCTCAATCCCATCCCGAAATACATTTACCTTGGGAGGTACAATTGAAGAATGGGAAAAAACCTCGCCTGCTTGAATGCGCAGCATACGCGAAGCTTTTTTGTTATGTTTAATTTTGGTGCAATGTGGATCCGTTGCAATGGAGACTCCACCTGGCGAATGTTCAAAAAGAAACCAGTATTCATCCGGGATATAATTCATATAAGGCCCCTTTCAGAAGTCCTAGATTAAGTTACATCACTGTGCCACATGTATTAAATCAATTGCCCACCATGAAAAATTTTAGAATAAATTCGCGTTTAGGAACCTGTAACCTACTATAAGAATGCAGGTTTATATTCAAATTATTCATTTAATCACAGAATCCTGCTCTTTCATGAAAAGAGGAGCTGCATTTTTCGCAGCTTCTTCACTCTCGATACTTTTTTGTGAACATGTATTCTGAAAACCCACGTCCAGTAAGGGATTGCATTTGTCGAATGATGACAAGAACATAATGTCTTAAATGACAAGAACTCTATCTCATTACCCATCGGGCTTCTGTTACCCCTTTATCAAGATCCACACAAAAAATAACCATCGCCACATAAGCGAAGGTTATTTTTTGTGTGTGCTTGCGTATGACTATTTTCATGCGCAAACTCGGATAGAATGAAGTTAGATCCATCTTCCGTTTATTTTATTCTACTTCAGAAAACTTTACTGAAGTTAATTGCTCACTCAACTTCCAAAGTTGCTCCGCTAATATCGGGTCAACTGCCCAAGGCAGCACGCCCGATAGTTTTTGATTGAGTCCTTGGGTACCTTCCACTTCAATGACTTCAGCAATATCGACGTCCAAGCAGTACACCCCACCTTTATCTTCGAGTTGAGGACTTGTTGCACACCATACACTCGTAGCTGCTCCTTGCTCCGCCGTCTTCAATTCCCCAGAAGCAGCTGCTTTCTCCTCTTCAGACATATACCGGACTAAGTCGGTCATTATTCTGCCTGGGTGTACCGAAAATGCGCGGATACCATAAGCTTCTCCCCGTTTGTCCAAAGCGACGGCAAAGAGTGCATTCGCTGATTTCGACTGGCCGTATGCCTTCCATTTGTCGTATTCTCGCTTCTCGAAGTTTGGGTCATCAAAATCAACGCCACCGAAGCGTACGCCTGTGGAGGACACGGAAACAACCCGCGCTTTCCCGGCCTTCCTCAACGCTGGCCACAATCTTAACGTCAACTGAAAGTGACCTAAATGATTTGTTGCGAATTGAGATTCAAAGCCGCGAGAATCGCGTACGAGTGGCGGAGCCATGATCCCAGCGTTATTAATCAGAATATCCAACTGCCGGCCGGATGCCAGGAATCGGTTCGCAAATGCGTCGATCGAATCGGGATCGATTAAATCCAGTTCCTCCAGTTCAGCACGTGGAATTCCGATAATTGAAGCGCGAGCTTTCTCTGGCGTGCGGGCCGGGACAATAACTGTCGCTCCTGCTTCTGCTAAAGCTCTGGTCGTTTCAAGCCCGACACCGGAGTAACCGCCGGTTACAATAGCAATCATTCCAGTCAAATCTTGACCGACAAGGACTTCCCGCGCTGTTGTATCCCAACCAAAACCTGATAATATTGGTTTTTGTAATGTCTTTGTATAGTCTCTATTTTGATTCATTTCATTCGCCTCCTAGCTTTAGCTGCTTCATTAATTCATTAAAATGCTCAATTTTATAATTCACAACACTTAAAGATTCTTGAATTTCCTTCAACTGCAATTCGATATCTAGCTTATGTGCACAGAGTATACGATAACAATTTACATATTGTTTAGTAGTTGCCAAGGTCATATATTTCTCGATTTCCTTTAGTGGCATGCCAGTTCGCTTGAGATGCGTGATAAATAGTAACCGTTCAAGATGAACTGATCCATATTCCCGTCTACCGTGTTCATTCAACTTTGTCGGCGGCAGAAGTCCGAGTTTGCCATAATAACGAATCGTATCATAACTCAGATTCGTCTTTTGGGAAATTTCTGCGATTGAAAATGTATACTCCATTGTGGTCCTCCCTTCTAGTACATGTTAAATTGTTACGTTTCAATTCTATTTCGCATCTTAACTCATGGAGTAAACTCCATGTAAAGGTATAGAATCAATATTTCTCAAATTTAAATTCTATATACTAGAAAATTCTCCATTTCTCTGCCATGAAGATCGATGCCATTAACGACTTCTATAGCATTCGTTTAGACGAGACGTTAAAGTGCTATAACCCTTTCACCATCCAAACAAATTCATTTTGATGAAAAGCACTCCTCCACCACGCTAATCTCCCCCTTACATTAATAAAAAAAGAGACCCACAGCAACGGGCCGCGAGTCTAAGTTATATATTTTAAAGGGGGTCTTGATTCTTAGTATAGGCTTAATTCATTAAGACAGAATGAAAATAATATTTCAATTTGATTACATCTTTAAACTAACGTTCCCCTTTAGCATAAGCCCGTGCCCGATATTCTTTACTCTATCGCCCACTCCACCTTTATCGCTCCTTGCAGACCGTTTCCTTCCACAACGAACCGATATTGGGCAGTCTTTTTTATTGTCACATTGTACTTTAGCCTACCATTGATGTTCTCTCGTGCTCCGATATTTTTACCATTTTCATCAAGAAGAGAATATCCGTAGCCGCCTCGTTCTGCATTCGTAATCTCCACTGAGTATGACAATGTCTCACCTTCTCGAACTACCACTGGAATCTCATGTTTTCCATTGAAATAGGTAAAGTTAGCTTCGAAAGATGTACTAGTTCTTTTATCGGTCCATCCATTCTTCACAGTTAAATCGATGTTGAGAACGACGACAAGCAGCAGCGGAAAAGCGATGGAAAAGGAGTATTTAACAGGTGATTTCAGCTTCGACCATTGTGTCCCAACATAAAAAATGAGAGCAGAGAAAGCACCTACAGTACCAGCAAATAACGTAAGCGCGTTGAACCCATTTACCATAAAAATGACATATCCTGCAATGACATATAGCAATGCTTTTCCTAATTTGTCCAACCTCGGTATGAGCCATGCGATAAGGTCAATCACTAAGGAACAGGCAATCCCATATAAATAGAAAAACTGCAAAAGTTTCAACTGAAAAATATCCTCAACAGTTTTATACATATCAAAACCTGTGTTCACGAACATGAATAAAATGAAAAGAAAAGTTGCAATGCCTGCTCCGGATAACTTGGAAAAAAGGTAAGGTATTATTCGATGTACGCGAAAAATGTCCTTCTTCATTTCTTCACCACACCAAGAACCATACCCAGTATATTATCTTTTGGGATTGTTCCAAAATGTCTGCTGTCCGCACTACGAAACCAATCGTCGCCAACGATAAAATAGTGCTCGTCAGGGACCTTTATCTCTTTCAAATTTGTTTCCTTGCTTTTTAAAATATCGTTAGCATTATCACTAAAATTATTACGAATGCTATCGGCTAAATCAGATTGATTTGCTGCCTCCTGCAATTTTTCAATGTTCATTCCAAGTCTGTGTGCTTGCCCGTAAAAGGTATCAAGTTTTCTTCTGTCTATATAAATCTGACCCTTATCAATGCGGATTTTCTCTCCAGGCAAGGCGATAATTCTTGAAATTTCATTCTCGCTCAAATTAATTTTGGAGTTATCCAACTTTGGATTTTTATAAAATACGATTTCCCCTCTTTGAATATCATTTGATTTGTAATACGTTTGATCGACTACAATATCGAAGCCATCGAACTCATGATGACCACGATCCATGTTATCATAACGGTGACTGTAAACATTCATACCTTCAACGGAGTTAATTATATTAATATCCTGTTTTGTTACATTATCTTTCAGCGGATCTACAGTGCAAGCTGTTAGTATAAAAGTAATTAACAAAAGAAATACACTTAATCTCATTTGCTCACCTCCAAAGTATCCTGTAATTATTATACTTCAAGAGGATATTTTATCTTCCATATTTTGTGAAAAATCAACAAACACTCGCATTGAATATAATTAATATCCTTTAGCGTAATATGTTAGCCTGTCAATCCTAATCGAAGAGTGCCCCCAACGCTAAACTCCCTGCTGACCGTTAGCACGGAAACAGCAGCCCATCGTAATGACAGGCTGCCGAGATTTCTTTATTCGACTATCGTTCCCCGTTAGCGCAATGATTGAGCTTCGAAAAATGATCATTTAAGGCATATTAGCACAGTAAATGCCCCTTCCTCATTTTGGCGATGTAAGTAATTTGTGCTGTGTGACCCGGCAAATGTCTAAATTGATGCAGAAGCATTTCGAGGGCAGTAGCTTGGTTATCAACTCCGCTATTCGTCAGTGGAGATAAGCTCAAATAAGGTTGTTCAAGTAAAAGTTCAGGTTTCGCTCTTATTTTTTCCAGAACCATAATGATGCGGTCAAAAGATTTCGAAATGAGCTCCAAAGCTTGAGCTTTCGACAGCTGTAGACCACGATCAAATTCCTTATCTCTGTCTCTTGTATCTGGAACATTAAAGAATGCAGTTTCAATTCGTTGATGTACTGTTCCCCAAATGTGTGCCACTAAATTGGCAATGCTGTTACTATCAGGGGTGGGCGTCCATAAGATATCTTCGTCTGACAGTTGTTCAATTACTTTCAATGTCGATATCTTTTCGGATATGTATTTCTTTAAGAGAAACTCTATAAGAATCGATGTGCTATCCACTAAACTCTTACCCTCCTATCGTTCAGGAAACGAAGTCGATCATCACGACCCGCTGTCCTGATGTCTTATTGAGCTATAGTTCCCCGTCAGCGTAACGTACTACCATACAGAAAGCCTTGTTCGCCCGTCAGTTTACTTCCTTATTTTAAGAAGAAGTAGATGGTTTTACCATAACACCCCAACCATCAGAATAACCACCATATTTTTTGGCCTCTTTATTAATCATCTTTTGAATTTCTACAATTGCATTCAACTCTAATGGCATCTCTTGTGAACATGTACATGTCCATTGATGGCCTTCAAAATCCTTTTCTAAAGAACACGCGAAATTTTTACCCATCATCATTTGTTTCACTTTTTCACCCGATATTTCATCTCTAATAGCGATTTGAAAATCGACATTATGCTTTTGGGCAAGATCAACTCCTGATTTTTCTAGGGAGTCTAAGTTCTGACGATCAGCACTATCATTAAAATAACTATCTTCTGACACGCTACTTTGACACCCCACTAATAGTGTTATTATGCAAACCGCAAAAATAAATCTTATCGTTTTGATCATAATTCTACCCTTCAACTTGTTCAACGTTATATTCTCATTATTCGGCTAAGACTACTATTTCACCTGCAATCGATTGACGAATACTGCCCATTGGTTCAATGAAAAAGGGAGCATTTGCCGGCCTGCGGCGATCTGCTCCCTGATTGCTCAACTATAGTTCCTCGTTAGTTTAGGGACTCATCATCTAACTCAAGTCAAAAGTTGACCATCCATTGTCTCTTATTCGATTTAGTAAGCCTAAATAAATTCGTGAACACTTACGAGAGTTTTGCTTAGAAATTCTCTCCCAAAGCGTTTTTTTATATGGAATTATTATCTTTATTTTTGGTTCACTAAAAAATTCAATTTGTAACATACAACGCCAAGCAACACATTTCGATTCAATTTCTTTTAAATCCGTTATATTAAAGTCATTAGATGAATTCACATAATTCACAAAATTTCTTCTGCACTCGATAAAATCAATAAAGTGTGTAACCCCTTCATCAATGTAGTATAGCCCCTGAGGTGTAATTTCTTTTATACTATTATAATGAACTTCTTTACCATTAAGGCGACAATAATCCACAGAACTCACTTCATCACCTCATTCCAAAATATCCATTGCAGATTACTCCCCAATGGCGGAACAGGCTACCGTTCATCACAGTAACCTGTTATTCGTTGAACTATCGTTCTGCGTTAGCGTAACGCTTGAAGTAATACACTAATTATTTCGATTTTGACGAAGTAAATATCTTAACATTGTCACTGTTAGAATAAGTGATGCAATTGCAATAACAAATAAACTAAATATCTCTACTATACTCTGAACTTGTAATCGTAAATTTAGGTGATCCAAAATTAGGAAACGTATTATTTTTAACACAATATAATAAATAGACCCAAAAATTAATATGGATGCTAACATTTTTACGAACTTATACATTATCAACACCCCTCAAAAACAACATTTTTACACTTTCTAAATTATCTTCTTTGGCTCCACTCACCAATATAGATCCAGTCATCATTTTGTATATAGTAGACAGTTCCTTATTGTAGGATGTTACTGATAAAACTTGTAATTTGTTATTACCAGCAGTACTTCTTAAATCATACCTTAAGATATCTCCTACACATATAACTTCACAAGCACGCCCTGCTATTTTCCAACGTCCTGCTCCTAAGTTATCAACACTTCCGACAATGAATGCCTCAATTCCATTTATCATTTGTAAGCCTCCAATATGGAAATGGGTGATAAATACTGCCTGGCACAGTAATCTGTTGCCCTAGATGCGTTGAACTAATGTTCTCCCCATAGCTCAATGGCACTGGTATTCAAGACAGACTGAATTTATCAAGTCATCTAGGGAACCAATCCTCTGTTCAACTGAATCTACATGATAAAAAGTACATGTGTTTCCGATTTCATTTAGTTCATTAGTCGAGGAGTATAAAAAGATTTTCTTTCCTGCTCCCAGAGCAATTCCTAACTCGACATGACTCCCTTTGCCTGCTGGGAGCATGACAATTACAACATCTGCAGCTAAAACCCCTGAAACTTCTTCTTGGCCAATTTTACGGAGTTTAGTGATGGAGTCTATATTCGAATGTATTGTCCAGTCGTAAGTATGTTGAAAACCACGTGCTTTCAAATTATCAGCGACATGACGCACGTTTTGTATGTTTTTGAGACTGGATGCTATATAAAACTTCATTTCGATCCCTCATTTCGGTCCTCAATACACACAGTTATATATTAACACATATTGGAAGTATCCTGCCCGTTAGCGTGGAAAAGGCAGCCGATCATGGCCGGCTGCCGCGGTGCCTTATTAAGCTATCGTTCTTACGATAGCTTAATAATCATAGTATTTTTTCGAGTTCAATTTCGTCATGGATCGGTATATCGTAATAACCCACTTTGGGGATTGCTGGCTTCAGTTTCCTAGCCTCGTCAACTGCGTTTTGATTTATAGTTTTTATTCGATACCCACGTCGTTGATAAAATTTTAACGCATCCACATTATCATTTGTTGTTATAAGCCAAATGCGATTTCTTCCCGATTGCTTTACCGTCTGTTCCACAGTAGAAAGTAATTTACTCCCAACACCTATGCCTTGTACAGTAGCATTAATACTCATTAACTCGCAATCATCTATACCTAGTCGGTATGGAGCTGCACCGACTCGTATATCATCGACCCAGGCTATGAATGCATCCAAGTCTTGAATATGATGCTTCTTCCCTTTGGTTATCATGGTTCCATCGCCCCACTGTAACCACTGTTCTTTCAGCCATTCCAAATCGTTTTCGCTCATAGAAGCAAGAATTTTAATTGCACCATTTTCACCCATTTTATCACCCCAATTCAGTATATAACAGAGAGAAATCGATTATGAACTATTCAATTATCCTGCCCTTTAGCTTAACACGACCAGGGAGCAGTTGCCGCGTGGCGATCTGCTCCCTAGTCATTACGCTATAGTTCGCCGTTAGTTCAATCATCAAGAATGCATTTTTCAATATCACATTTAATAATTCTAATAATTTCATCTTCAGAAGTAGCTTTTATAGAATATGCTTCTACATCCTCATAAAAATTATTGTGGGCTTCTTGAACAGTTTTTGCATATTCAAGAAAATAACTGTGATTTCCACCTTTAGTAAGCATATAGAATCCGTTTTTATGTTCGAAAACAATTTTTCCATTGATATTAACCTTCATGAAATTCAATTTCTGAAAAAACTCATTTATTTCTCTAATCACAATATCATTCATTAAACCACCCCTTCCTTTTAACTCTGCCGTTAATTGAGCAAAGGGCTGCCAAGCGGCACCCCCTTCTGTTATTAAGCTATAGTTCTTCGTTAGCTCAACGAAGCTATGTAATTATTTATTATTTCTCTGTGACTTCTCGGCATGTTCTCAGGAAGTTTTTCAATACCTATTTAAACTCCAAACTCATGGATTCTGCATCATTAATTTTCAAATTACCACTAAATTGTTTTGTCCAATAAGCTGTAACAACAACGTAAAATTCATCCCCATTGGGAGTTTTTATAAAATTTTCTCTTTCTGAGAAAACATCAATCAATTTAAGAATACTTACCTGGAGTCCTGTTTGTTCATAAACTTCTCTTTGAGCTGTCTCCACAGTAGACTCCCCCAACTCCATCATACCACCTGGTAGATGGAAAAGGCAGCCGATCAATGTGTGCCATTTACCGCTGCAGATGCTCTCAGCTCTCACTTTTGAAAATTTTCGTTATTGCAATAAACGAAAATAACCAAAAGGGGCAAGCCGAATATCAGCATTTCAGCGCCCTTTTTGGTTATTCATCTTGGGTTATTACTATACTATATTTTAGTTAGACCTTTTTTTATACGCGTATGCGGAGCCATTTTCGACCTGTTCCTTCCATTCCGGTGCTGCAATTCCCGCAACCTCATCTTGCAAAAGCGGATCTTTCGTAACCTTCATCCAATCACTAACTTTTAATCTGAGCTCTTCAAGAACGACCTCATACTCAGGTAAACCTACCAAATTACTCGTTTCCAACGGATCCTTCTCCAGATCATACAGCTCCTCTGGAACATTAGGGACATAATATTGTTCTCTTACGACAATCCCGGAGAGACTCCGGTGAATATCCAGCGGCAAATAAACGGACGGGCCATCCTCGAAATTTCGGATATATTTATACTTCTCAGTCCGTATACTCCTCATCGGGTGATACAGGTCATGCCACGTGAGCTCCGAGAAGAAATGATCCCGAGTCGGTACGTTTCTTGCATCCTGCTCCAAGATAGAAAGAAAGCTGCTGCCATCGGTGCCTTGCGGTGCGTCTGCTCCAGCGAATTCAAGAAGAGTCGGCATTAAATCTACATTACATAAGAGTTGATCAACAACCTTACCACCTTCAATACGATCAGGATAGTACATGACTAAGGCCGTTTCCAAACCTGCATCCATCAAAGTGCCTTTTGCTCTTGGGAATGCAATGCCATGATCGGTTGTATAAATAACCAGCGTATTTTTGCTTAGTCCCGTATCCTTCAACCCTCTTAGAATTTGCCCAATACTTTGATCCAGTACTTTCACCGATCCGTGTAGAAGCGCAAAATCCTCTCGGACTTGAGGTGTGTCAGGCAAATAAGGCGGAGGCACTACTTCCTCGACCGGATCTGCGATTGCTTCATATTCATCGAAATCCCGGTGTGTTTCAAAAAATCCGACGGATGCAAAGAAAGGTTGCATATCCTGACACGCTGCTTTTTCCTCTAAATATTGGACCACTCGCTTTGCCACATCAGGCCCTCTATCACCCGGAACCGGCAATACATGTTCGTATCCTAATTTATAGGTCGAGGAAGTGAGTCTGCTATCCGGTTCATCAATCGTTTCATGGCTGAAGCCGATTAATGCGGTTTCGTATCCGTGTTTGTGAAGCTCTTTGGGCAGCGTAGCCACATCAGGATTCATAGAAAACCCAAGGTGAGCCAAGCCAATCATCCCGTGGTTATGCGGGTACAATCCGGTAATGATACTTCCCCTACTAGGACTGCACTGAGGTGCCGGGCAAAAATATTGGTCGAAGCGCACGCCTTTTTTCGCCAGTTCATCCAAATTTGGCGTCTCTACCGTTTTACCGTAACAGCCTAAGTATCTGCCTGTATCATGTGAAATCATCAATAAAATATTCGGTTTTTCCATGATTACTCTCCTTCATGTGTTTTGTTTTTTGTGGGTCGTTATTCTTTTACTGCGCCCGATGTTAAACCCGAGATGATGCGCCGCTGGAATAGCAGGACCATGAGGACAATCGGTACGGTTACGACAATCGCAGCTGCTGAGATTTCTCCCCATGGGAAGGTGAACTCCCCCTGAAACATGGCAATACCGACGGGCACAGTCATCATACTTTCCTTCGTATTGATCGTTAACGAAAAGAAGAATTCGTGCCAAGCATCTACGAACACAATGATAGCAGTCGTGAAAAGTCCCGGAGACGCCAAGGGAAGCAGGATTCTCCAAAAGGTTTGCAGGATGGAGGCCCCGTCCACCTTAGCAGCTTCATCGAGCTCATAGGGAATTTTAGTGAAAAAGGATGTCATATACCAAATAGATAACGGCAGCGCAAAAGTCGTATAGGGGATAATTAAGCCTAAGTACGTGTTGCGTAAGCCCGTAGCTTGCATGAATAAAAATATAGGCGAGATGGTTGCTATTTGAGGAAACATGGATACCGCTAATAACAAGCCGAGAAACACGGATTTTCCGAAAAAATGAAGCCGAGCAATGGCATATGCGGCGAACGAAGCGATGCATAAACTAAACAGCATGCTCAATCCGGCAACAGCAAAGCTATTCAACAAAAATCGCCCAAACGGGTGATTGACAAAGACTCGAATATAGTTGTCTAACGTATAACCCGGTACAAATATATCGAAAGCATGTACACCATATAAAAACTGAGGCTGTTTCACAGAAGCGATAAAAACCCACAAAAATGGAAAAATAACGATACCTACAAAAACCATTAAGCCCGCGTAAAAAGGCAGGCCCGCTCTTCTAGTCATTTAGCTCTACCCCCCGCGTTTGCTAACTACGTCACCGCCCAATATTTTCACATAAATGGTACAGATGACAGCGATGCATATGAATACAATGACGGCCAGTGCGGATCCTGCACCAAAGTCTAACTCGGAAAACATCGTTTTGTAGGCATAAATGGATAACGACTCCGTAGCATTGGCCGGTCCGCCTCCGGTTAACACATAGATGAGGTCAAAGACACGGAACGCATCCAGCGTACGGAACATGAGCGCGACAAGGAACGTCGTTTTAAGGGAGGGTAACGTAATATGAACGAACTGCCCCCACTTATTCGCCCCGTCCATTTGTGCAGCTTCGTATAATGAGCTTGAGATCGTCTGAAGGCCTGCAAGCAGCAGTAAAGCAACGAAAGGTGCCGTTTTCCATGTATCAGCCAGTACAATAGAGAAAAGTGCTCCTTGTTTGGTGGAAAGCAGCGTACTCATATCCGAAATCACACCGATTTCGGCAAAAAATTTAGCTACGACGCCATTCTGTCCATCATAGAGGAAATGCCAGATCATCGCTGATATAGCGGTTGGTGTCGCCCATGGAATTAAGACAGCTGCCCGTACAAGTCCTCTCCCGCGGAACGACCGATTGATGAGAAGAGCAATCAGCAGGCCGAAAAGCATCTCCATCGATACCGCATATACAGTGAAAAGCGAAGTATTTCCAAGCGCATGCCAGAGCCGTGAATCTGTCATGAAACGTTTGTAATGTGCCAAGCCAACAAAGTTCGGCTTCATGAATGCGTCTTGAAGGGCATTGGTTAAACCAATGGGGTCATCAGGGCGTTGAAGCGCACCAGTTTCCTTAAGTTGTGCCAAACGATCGTGCAAATCGACCAGCTCTGCTTGAATCCGCTCTGCCTTTTGATTATTCAGATCTACGTATTTCAATTCATCCGGAACCGGCTTGAAATCAAACAAAAGCCTGTCAATTTGCTCATACTTGGCTTTTAGCTCTGGATCCGCCTCAAGTTCCTCTCTAATCTGGTTCACTTTCTGCTTTAGCGGCTCCAGCTGCGTATGTATTTCAGTACTTGCTTCGGCTTCTTTGTCGATCGTTCTTAGCAAAATGGGAAAGGTCTGCGTATACTTCTCCATATCTAGTGCATATGTGGTATGAATTTCACTTCGCGTTGGGTCATTCAAGCGGATATCGTATAAACTGATCCACACAGAGCGCAGCACAGGCCATATCGCGATTGCCGCTATCAATAAGGCAGCTGGCAAGATCAATACATAAGCAAGTCGGGCTTCTTTTGTTTTTTTACTGTTTTTGCTGCTGTTGAACATCCGGGTTCTCACCTGCCTTAGTCACATCGTGCGGTAACGAAAGGATAAGAAGGGGCCGACCTATACAGTAAGACCCCACTCTTCCGTGTGTGTTATTTCCCAACGGCTTGTTTAATTTGGGTTTCCAAATTGGCAAGCGTCTGTTCCGGCGTCTGCTCGCCCGCGATAGCCTTAGATACCTCTACTTGAATCACACCAGAGATTTTGGCGTATTGAGGTGTTATCGTACGCGGGATCGCACTTCCTAGACCATTGACGAAATCACGATTGGCAAATAACGGGCTTGCCTTTTGCACGTCGGCATCATCAAACAGGGGCAAATAGGTTGGCGTTTGCGTGCTGTTTACCGCAATGATCTTCTCCCCTTCGGCGCTGACAGCGAATTTCAAAAATTCCCATGCTTCCTTAGGATGCTTGGAATACTTGTTAATTGCAGCCAGCCATCCGCCTAGTGCAGCTGCAGATTTGGCATCACCCGCGGGCAGTGGAGCAATCCCTACGTTTCCTACTACTTTAGAAACCTTCGGATCGTTTGCCTGTGCATACAAGGCCGGCCAATGGCGGGCAAACACCGCACTGCCCTCAATGAAGGCATTTAAGGTTTCTTTTTCAGTGAACGTATTCAGGTTCGAGGGAACTGTAGGTGACTTGGCAATTTCAACAAGTTTTTTCAATCCTTTGAGCGTCTCCGGACTATTCACTGCTACATTACCTTTCTCATCAATAATTTTCCCGCCATATGCAGCTACAAGCTCGGTGAAGCCTACAGCTAAACCTTCATATTGCTTCCCCTGAGTGACAAAGCCATATTTCGTGCCGCCTTGACCTTTGAGCTGATCGGCCTGCTTTAACAAGTCGTCCCATGTTTTGGGCACTTCTTTCACGATATCTTTCCGGTAGTATAATAACCCTGCGTTATTATATCGAGGGAGCGCCCACTGCTGGCCGTTAAAATATCCCGCATCAATGCCGCCTTTTAAATATTTGCTCGTTTCAATTTTATCTTCTTGAATGAAGCGATCGAGCGGCAGTAGAAACCCTGCCTGTGCAAATTCCGCAGGCCACACGACGTCAAGATTGACTACATCCACCTCGGCAGATTTTCCACCCAATATCGTGACAAGCTGATCATGCATTTGCGAGGAATCATTCGGAAACTCTCGAACCTCTACCTCAATATTCGGGTGCTTCGCTTGGAATGCGGCGATCAGCTTCTTGGTGCCCTCTGTTTGATCAGCACCTTGGCTAAAAATGATTTTCACTTTTTCATTCGTAGGTGTTTGCGATTCTGCCGCTTTATTAGTTTCCTTCGGTTGATCTTTGGAGGAATCGGATTGATTGCCAGGTGTGCTGCTTCCGCAGGCGCTAATGGCCACACTGAGCGACAATAAAAGAACCGTATTCGTTACTTTTTTCAACATATTTATAACCTCCTAATGAATAAGTTACTTGCCTTCCAAATCTCTGAAAAGCTTTTCAGAAAATGCTGAGATTCAGTTCAAACTGAATCCCCAACCTGAAAATCATGATTTACTTCTTTAAATCACATACGGTTTCCCGTTCTACAATCCAATGTGCCATATAGGTTCTCAGCTCTTCCAAGGACTCTCCATTAATTAAACGATCCAGCTTACGGATAACGAATTGTCCCATTTCATGCAGAGGCTGAGCAACAGCCGTCAATTTCGGAAAAGACATCCCGGCTATCCTGGTGTTATCAAACCCGATAACCGATATGTCGTCAGGCACTTTGATTTTGTTTTCATGCAGATAAGAGATACACCCGATAGCACGCTCATCACTAGTTGCGAATACAGCGGTCATTCCTGGAAATTTCTTATGTAATCTCTTCATAGCCTCGTACCCGTCATTAAAATGATAGTTTCCATGCTCAATACATTTCTCCGGATCAAGATCAATGCCATGTGCCCGCAAGGCCCTGAGAAATCCTTGAATCCTTGGAAGTCCTGAGATTGGATCCAGCATTGAACCGCTGATCATGCCAATCTGACGGTGCCCTCTGCGGATCAGATATTCAGCTGCATCAAATGCCGCCAGCTCATCGTTGACCTTCACGGAAGGTATCTCATACTCCAAGCTATGGGTAGCCGCCAGAACAATCGGTACACCTAGTTGCTTGAACATCTCATAGCTGTCTGGATAGACCGGCTCACTGGTTAAGACGATACCGTCGATCTGTTTCTCGCTTAATACCTTGAAGCTGGAGTTCTTCCGATCCTGATTATTATCGGTGTTGCAGATAATCAAATTATTGCCGCTCTGATGCGCGGCATCTTCCATCCCTTTGATTAGCTCAGCATAAAACAAATTGGAGATATCAGGAATCAGGACACCTAAAGTCTGAGTACGCTTGTGAATTAATCCGCGAGCCAAGGCATTTGGTGTGTAATTCAATTGTTTGATCGCATCCAGAATGTTATCGCGCTTGTCTTTCGCCACAATATCAGGATTATTTAAAACTCTGGAAACAGTACTTATAGAGACGTTCGCCATTCTGGCTACATCTTTAATCGTTGATTTCATCTCATTCACCTGTCAAATAAGTCATGAAAAGCTTTTCATTCATCATATCAAAGCTATCCGGATTGTTCCACAACTTATTTCAAGCCAAAATACAAAATCAACTCTTATACCTAGTATTATACTTGGAATAATAAGATTTTCAATAGATTTATTATTAATCATCTTTTATGAGAAAAAAACTATCCTCTTGAGGATAGTTTTTCACTGAATTCATGCAAAAGATGCGGGCAGCGCATCCAAATTCCTTTGAATCTGCTCAAATGTGTATTTGTTTGTTTCCATTTTCCTGCGTTAATCGTTCGTAGTAAAGCGCGCTGCGATTTACCTGCCTCCTGATGCCTCTTCGCTTCGATCGGTTGCTAGTGGAGGATCGATCGATAACGCTGTAATTTCATTCCGCCATTCCTTCGTGAAGTCCAGATCCACCGCAGCCAGAGATGGCTCTAACTGTTCCACGCTGCGTGCACCTATAATCGGCGACGTAATCGCCGGGTTGCTAAGAACCCAAGCAACAGCCAATGTAGCAGGATGAACACCCTTCTCACGGGAATAGACTGCGAATCTATCAGCAATATCATAATAAGTATCGTCACCGTAACGCTTCGTATAGTTGCTCTGTTCCACAAGCCTGCCGGAAGATGGCCTTTTGCCTATTCCGTACTTTCCTGTCAACAGTCCCCCGCCAAGCGGGCTGTAACTGATAACCCCAAGCTTCTCGGCTTCCGCCAACGGCAAAATCTCGACTTCGGCTTGCCGCTTGACGAGATTGTACATAGGCTGAATCAGTTCAAAGCCCGCCAACCCTTCTTTGGCTGAAATGCCGAGCGCCTTCGCAATCTGCCAAGCAGCCCAATTACTGACGGCGGGATACAAGATTTTCCCTTGACGGCGCAAGTCGTCCAAAGCTCGCACAGTTTCCTCGATCGAGGTCAGCGAATCAAATCGGTGAATGAAATAAAATTCAATGCGGTCCGTACGGAGCCGCTTCAAGCTTTGTTCTACCGATAGGAACAAATGTCTCCGCGAAGCTCCGCGTGCATTGGGGTCGGTGCCGAACGGGAAGCCCACCTTGGACGTAAGAACCAACTCGTCACGCTTACCTTCGATGAGCTCCCCCAAGATTTGCTCTGCCGCCCCGCCGCTGTAGACGTCGGCCGTATCGAAGAAGTTAATGCCTTTATCCAAACAGCGGTGGAACAATTGTTTGGAGGTTTCCCTGTCAGCGTTGCCGCCAAAGGACATCGTTCCGAAGCAAAGTTCCGAAACTTGTATACCCGTTTTTCCAACCGTTTTATACCTCATCTAATCCGCTTGCCTCCTTCGTGCTAATTCGTATGTTCAATGCTTTTCCTGTACTGCGCTGCAGGGTGATCAGCCGGGAGCGAGCGGTTTCCCGCTCCGAACAGCTTCTCCCTCAGTGTACCCTGTTCATACTCGGATTGGTAGACGCCCCGGCGCTGCAGCTCGGGTACGACTTGATCAACAAATTCTCGCAAGCTCCCTGGCGTAATCAGATGCGCGAGATTAAAACCGTCCAGTCCCGTCTCCTCGACCTGCTCTTGCATGTAATCGGCGATTTGACCTGGCGTTCCCACGAGCAACCGCCCTTGCCGGTTATCCAACGTCCCGATACGTTCCATTACTTCCTTAACGGTAAGACGATTCTGGACATGCTTGGTAAATTGGGCAGCCCGACTCTGGCCATGGTCCGTCGCTCTGTATGCCAAATATGAATCAGGATCATAGGCGGATAAGTCATATCCGCTAGAACCGCCGAATTGTGCAAGAGCCGCTTCCGGGCTCCACAAGCCGGCGTATTCCTGCAGCTTCGCTTCGGCTTCCTCCTGTGTGTCTCCGACGATGACGTTCAAACCGGTAAACATTTTGATACGCTGCGGATCCCTGCCTAGTTGCTCTGCTTGGTTCCTTATGTCTTGAATGTTGGCTTTAAGCGATTCCTTTGAGTTGCCGCCTACAAAAACGCATTCCGCATGCTTAGCTGCGAACGCCCGCCCTCTTTCTGAGCTTCCCGCTTGATAAAGCACAGGGGTACGCTGCAAGGAGGGCTCGCTTAGATGAGGCCCCGGTACACGAAAGAACCGGCCTTCGTGATTAATAAGGTGTACCTTGCCAGGTTCCGAGTATACGCCCCGTTCCGTATCTCGCACCACTGCGTCATCTTCCCAGCTGCCTTCCCACAGCTTATAGGCGACTTCCAGAAATTCATCGGCCAACTCATACCGGTCGTCGTGCATAATCATTTTATCCAGACCGTGATTCAAAGCTGCATTCGGCAGATAGGAAGTCACGATATTCCAAGCGATCCTGCCACGAGTCAGATGATCGAGTGTAGTGAATCGTCTGGCATGTGCATATGGATGCTCATACGTTGTCGTCACCGTTACGGCAAAGCTCAGATTCTCCGTGACACTCGCCATCGCCGGAACAATGAGTGCCGGATCGTTTAACGGCACTTGAACGGCATCTCTGATCGCCGGATCGCGGCTCGTCTTATAAACATCATAGATGCCGACGACATCTGCAAGAAACAGCGCGTCAAACTTTCCGCGTTCAAGCAGACGGGCCATCTCCGCCCAGTATGCCAAGTCCGTATAGCGATGTCTTTCATTGTCCGGATGTTTCCATAACCCGTGTGAATTGTGCATCGCGCTGTTCATATCGAATGCGTTCATAATGATTCGCTTTCCCATAGCCCGCGGTTTCCCTCCTTGCTCCGTCACCATTATATTTTGTATTCATGGTAAACCCCATGAAGAAACCACTTTCCGACGTGATGCAGTTTTAGTCGAGCCGGATCGTGCAGCGTATGAATGCGAATGTTGCGCCAATGGCGGTCGTAATTATATTTGCGATCCATGGAAGAAGTACCCGCAACTTCGAAAAGTGCGTTGGTGATCTCGATCGCGGTTTCCGTTATGAGCCATTTGGCTGAATCAACCGTCAATGCAGCCCGGCCGGCGGTTTCCGTATTCAACACCTCGCGCGCATGATCGATTGCATCCGCGGCCCGGTCCAGCAAGGCTTCCGCCGCTTGAAGGCGAATGCCGAGCTCGCCAAACCGGCGGATGAGGTCAGGTTCCTCGCTTGCGCGCGCCAAGCCGCTCCCGTAAGTCGGACGCGTATGATCGCGAACGAAAGAGGCTGCGTCCTCCAAAGCTGCCTGCGCAATCCCGATGTCAATCGCGGCATGCATGATCTGCCCGAATGGAGAGAAATATTGGGGACCCTCGAATATTTGGTAGTGGGGCAGCAAATAGTTGTCCGGCACTCTCACATTGCGAAGCACAACACTGCCGCTCGCCGTCGTCCGCTGGCCGATCCCGGACCAATCGTCAAGCACAGTAACTCCTGGCGCATGTCTCGGGACGAAAGCGGTCATCCTTTGTTCGTCCTCATTTAGTGCAGTAACAGGAATCCAGTGCGAATAGAGCGCCCCCGTCGAATAATACTTATTGCCGTTTAATTCGAAGCCATCCTCTCCTTCCCGTTTGCGAATGGTTGTCGCAATCTTTCTGGCCCCCTTGCTGCTGCGTTCCGCTAAACCGTTCCCAAACTGGGCGCCATTCAAAACCTCTCGAAAGAAAAAGTTTTTCTGCTCCTCACTTCCAATCAACTCTATCGTTTTCACAAAAAAGTGGTGGTTTTGCGGAATTTGACCAATGGAGCCGTCTGCGTGTGAAATGATTTTAAAGATATCCACGAGCGTTCGGGTGGATACACCCGGTCCGCCATACGCCTTCGGCACGACGAGTCCAAGCAAGCCAAGCTCCGCCAAACGCTGCACCTCTTGCAGAGGCAGCTTGCGTCCGCGGTCCCGAGCTGAGGCTCCGGGCCGGATTTCCTCCGCGAACAAGCGTGCCGCAGCCAATGCATCCTCGTCGCCTTGAAGCAAGTGAGCCGGGCGTCTCTCATCGAAAAAGGAGCGCGGCAGATCGCGCTCCGCAAATTGCGAAAGCGGCTCCCTCTGTGGAGGCTCCACTTCTCCGTTATCTGCTAGTAATTGCGCGTTATGTATGGTTGTCAAAGCCAGCGTTTCATCCAGAGAGAACTCGCCTTTCAGACTTCCATTCTCTTGCATCTCCTTCTTGAGATTAACGAGCCTGCTCCACTTATCGTCCGTAACGCTTATTCCGAACTGCAGATGCAGCCGCTCGGAGAAAATAAAAGGGATCGCATTCTCGGACACGCCAAGCTGCCTAGCTGCGAAACGATGCGCTTCGGTGCGATTCTCGACTGCCCAGACAGAGGCCAAGGATAAATGGGCGAGCAAGCGCTCGACCTCCTGAGGACGCTCTCGAATCCATCCTGCTGAGACAGTCAGAACGGACAGTTCAGCAGAATGGGAGAAGAAGCCTTCCAGCTCACGAATCCCCAGCAATTGTCGAGACTCTGCGGATAGGATCTCATCGGTATATACGGCAGCCACTTCTTTGTTCAGCAGAGCAGTGAGATCTCTCCTCCCGGCGGGGGGTCCGTCCGATGCACGGTCGTGATGAATTTCCACCCACTTCGGACCTCCTGTCGGGATTCCCGCCTTATGCAGCGCAACGTTTACAGTCTTTGCCGCATCGAGTGTCCGAATGCTGTTATCTGGGTTATGGTTCACAGCTATCCCTAGTTTGACCCCCTTTAAATCGGCTATTGTTCGCAGCGGCGATGCCGAAGGCACGAGAATGACATGGCGCCGTTCCTGAAGCTGAAGTCCGATCATGCGGATGTCATCGCCTAAGGCGAACCTCTGAAGCACAACCGCCGCTTGCTCCATTCGGAGATCATATGCGTTCTCTGCCTCCAACTTTAGGCGAAGACTGCCGGATCCAGAGTCCCGCAGGACCGGGATGCCTCTTCGCCGCAAATCGAATGGCAGCTCTCCTAGCGCATAGGCAAGCTCAATGGCACTCGGAACGGCAGGCGCCGCCTGGCGTATAGCATCTATATTTATTGACATACTTATCCTCCTATTAGGTCAAAGTAGGCTGTTTACGGTAGACGGCGCCCGGATGATCTTCAGGCAATCTCTGAACGCCGGACCCAAACAAACGTTCACGAAGCGTCGATTCCTCATATTCTTCCCGAAACAATCTTCTGCGCTGCAGTTCAGGAATGACAAGCTCCACAAAATCCCGCAGTGTGTCCGGCGAGACGATCTGCGTGACGTTAAACCCGTCGATCCCCGTCTCTTCTATCCAGAATTGCATCTTATCGGCTACCTCTTCCGGCGTCCCGACGACGAACAGTCCCCGTCCGCCAAACGTCCCTAACGTTTCCATGACTTCACGGACTTTCTTCGGACGCGGGCTATCCTTCGTGAATTGTGCGGCAGCCGTCTGCCCATGATCCGTTTCTGTGTAAGCCAGTACGTCTTCCGGGTCGTACGCAGATAAATCGAAACCGCTTCCCCCGCCGTAATGAGCCAGCACGCCTTCCAAACTATACAGCTTTTGAAAGCTTTCGAACTTCGTCCACGCTTCCTCTTGTGTACGTCCTACAATAGCCAGTAAACCGGTCATCAGTTTAATATGTTCCGGGTTACGGCCAAAGGCCGCTGCTTGTGCACGAATATCCTGGGCATACCGTTTCAGCGCCTGAATGTTCCCCCCGCCAAGAAAGACGGCTTCCGCATGCTTCGCTGCAAACGTGCGACCGCGAGATGAGCTGCCCGCCTGATAAATAACGGGCGTCCGCTGGATGGAAGGTTCGCTTAAGTGCGGTCCGGGAACTTTAAAAAATTTGCCTTCATGATTAATGAGATGCACTTTGTCCGGGTCCGTGTAGACGCCGTTTTCGACATCACGAATGACCGCATCATCTTCCCAGCTGCCTTCCCAAAGCTTATAGGAAACATCCAAATACTCCTCCGCAATCTCGTAACGGTCATCATGTTTGATCATCTGATCCAAACCGAAATTACGTGCAGCGCTAGGCAAGTAAGAAGTCACGACGTTCCAAGCGATTCTGCCCTTCGTTAAGTGATCTAGCGTCGACATCCGTCTCGCATGACCGAATGGCTTCTCGTAGGTTGTAGAAAAGGTGACAGCGAAGGCCAGATGCTTGGTGGCAAGCGCCATTGGCGGGATGACGAGGAACGGGTCGTTGCAAGGAATTTGCACGGCCTCACGAATCGCCGTCTCCGGTCCTTGTTTATAGACATCGTATACCCCGACGACATCAGCCAAAAATAAGGCGTCAAACTTCCCTCGTTCCAGCAATTCCGCCAGCTCCGTCCAATAACGGATATCTGTGTAGCGATGCCGGTTGCTATCGGGATGCCGCCATAAGCCGTGCGCAATATGCCCGACGCAGTTCATTTCGAAGGCATTCAGGTGGATTTTCTTAGGCATGCTGATTCCCCCTTGCTTACAATCGTTTATCCAATTTGCGTACAATATAATTTCCTGTGAATTGAAAAACCTGTACAAACAACACCATAATGACGATCGTAACGAACATCACATCGGTTTGATACCGGTAATATCCGTAGCGGATGGCGAAGTCACCGATCCCCCCGCCACCGACAAGTCCTGCAACCGTTGAATAGGAAAGGAAGCTCACGGTGACAATCGTAACGGCGTTCGCAATACCGGAACGGGCTTCCGTGTATAAAACCTTCCAAACGATCTGGAATTTGTTTGCCCCCATCGACTCAGCTGCTTCAACCACACCTCGATTGACATCGAGCAAAATTTGCTCAATAAATCTGGCAAAATAGGGTACAGCATTAATAATCATTGGCACGGTGGCTGCTGTGGTGCCAAGCGCCGTACCGACGACAAGCCGAGTAAACGGAATGATGGCGATCATTAGAATAAGAAAAGGAAACGAACGTATCAGGTTAACGAATCCGTTAAGAATGAGGTAGAATTTCGGCCATTTCAGGAAGGAATCCGGCCGAGTCAGGAACAAAATCGTCCCAAGCGGCGTGCCGATGGCGACGGCAATTGGAATGGTCAAAATCAGCATGTAAAGCGTCTCAAGCAACGCTTGAATAAGCTCAGGCCAAGCAGTCGCGATGTTATCAAACATAGTGGGCCTCCAGTTCCCTTTCCAACGAAATCTCGTTGTTGAACAAATACTGTGCGATGTTGGATTGCGGCACGATATTTTTCTCGCTCAAATCAAATTTCTCCACAATTTTCCCATGCTCCATGACCGCCACTTTACTGCAAATTGCTTTCACAACGTTCATCTCATGCGTGACGATGACGATAGTAATGCCGAGCTTGCGGTTAATTTCCTTCAGCGCTGCCAAAATGCTGCCTGTCGTCTGCGGATCGACGGAAGAAGTCGGCTCGTCGCACAACAAAATCTTCGGATTGTTAGCCAGCGCTCTCGCGATCGCGACCCGTTGCTTCTGCCCTCCGCTCAGCTTGGCCGGGTACGCCTTGGCCTTGTCGGATAAGCCGACGGTTTCGAGGCAGCTCTCGATGCGTTTCTGCCGTTCGGCCTTTGGCACCTTGGCAATTTCAAGCGGGAAGCTCACATTGTCATACACAGTCAGATTGTTAAGCAAATTGAAATGCTGAAAGATCATGCCGATCGAAAGCCTTTTCTTTCGCAGCTCCCGCAGCGTCAGCTTCGTCAATTCCTCGCCGTCGACAAGGACACTGCCTTCGTCCGGCCGCTCCAGCAGGTTAATCGTTCGCAGCAGCGTCGATTTGCCCGCTCCGCTGAACCCGATCAATCCA
This sequence comes from Paenibacillus sp. MAHUQ-63, assembly GCF_028765165.1. Lineage (GTDB taxonomy): Bacteria > Bacillota > Bacilli > Paenibacillales > NBRC-103111 > Paenibacillus_E. Next base: position 1,229,872 of record NZ_JARADB010000003.1, read on the forward strand.
TAAATATCGCCTTGCTCAATTTGGAGTGAAGCGGAGGATACCGCATGTAGCGGTCCTCCGGCCGTTGTGAACGTTTTGCTTATATTTTGCAGGGTGATCATGACACGCACTCCCCTTCGTTATTTGTTCAAACCATCCAATAATTCAATGGCGTCTCCGTATTTTTCCTTATAAAAATCTTTGACAGCCTGGCTCTCATAAGCTTTTTGCAGCGCTTTGACTTTAGGAGTGCCTATCAGCTTGTTATTCACTGCCACAATGCCTTTATAAGGCAGGTCTTTCCCCGTCTCCAATGCCAGAGCGTCCTGTTTCGGTTTATAACCAATCTGAACCGCGGTACCGGCAAACAGGAAGCCTACATCTACGTCGTCTAGCGTCCTCTGCAGCATCAATTGATCGACTTCCTTAAATTTATACTTATGGGGATTATCCGTAATATCTTTAAGCGTCGCATGAATGACATCCACGCCGTCTTTCAATTTCAAGAGCCCCAGATCGCGAAGCATGAATAGCGCACGTCCGTTGTTGGCAGGATCGACGGGAATACCGATAAGGGCGCCGTCTGGAACCTCTTTGAAAGACTTGTATTTCTTCGAGTACAAGCCTGAAGGGGTGAAGGTTGTGTAAAAAGCTCTCGAGACGTTCTTGAGACCTTGGTCTTTCACGAATTGATCAAAATACGCCTCATGCTGGAACGAATTCGTATCGGCTTGGCCGTCGTTAACAATTTTATTAGGTTGAATAATGTCATTCACGATAACGTGGTCAAGCGTATAGCCGTCCTTCGCTAATTCGGCTTTTAAAATTTTGACAATCTCGCCGTTGAACCCGGCATCACTCATGACATGGTGAATCACTTTATCCTCTGGATTCGCTGTTGCAGCAGCTTTCGAGCCTGCATCAGGCTGAGCCGCAGTGTTCGTGCCGGCCGTGTCCGTCTTCGAGCAAGCTGCAAGAAGGAACGTGAGGGCAAGGATAACGAACATTGTGGTGAGTAGGCTTAGTTTTTTCATCTTGTTTTTACCACTCCTTTGATCTGAAATTTGTATGTTGAAAAAGAGACTAGGACTGCGGCATCAGCCGAACGTCGTTGTCCACAGTTGTCTGGTCGGTGCTCAAGGGTACACCTATTCCGGTTTGCCATGCGAATGGCGGGCGCGTCCCGTTAACAGCGTAATCGCCGACAATTCGTTCTTTATAAATCAAGGGATTATGTGAAGCGATCGTCCGGGCGTTCCGCCAATAACGATCAAGCCCCTTCGATCGAGCTGTGGCCGAGGCGCCAAGCGCATCGAAAATGGCTGCCGTGGCCTCAAGTGTCAGCTTCGCGACGACCGTCTGCGCTTGAGCCACTTCCACCTCCGCTTCGACGTTCGCATGATCGGCGTACCCGGTATCATCCAACGACTGAGCATCGCATGCTCGCTGCACGGCCTCAGCCGCCTTCAGTACGATCGCGCCAACAGCGTACGCCTGACTGTGCACGCGCCCCGCAACTTGCAGCACCTGTGGATCATCGCCTGCCCTGGCCGCTGATGCGTGCGAATATGTTCTCCGCCGTTCGGCGACCGCTGCCGCAACATCCCTTGCCGCCGCCCTCGCTATGCCTGCCAGTGTGGAAAGATGAACCATTTGAGCGAATGCCGTGCCATACTTCGTATATGTTTCTCGGGGAAATACATCCTCTCTCTCGACCGGTGTATCCACGAACCTCGTCGTGCCGCTGCCGGTCAGCGTTTGTCCGAAGCCTGCCCAATCATCGACGATGTCGACCCCTTCTGCGGCAGCCGGCACCATAGCCGACACAATGTCGTCTTCATCAAACGTCGCACTAACGACGATCCAATCGGCATAAAGTGTTCCTGTTGAATAAAATTTGGTTCCATTCAAAAGCAAGCGATCCTCTGTCTCGGATAAGGTGGTTGCGTAGCTACCCACCTTGTTATCTCCGATCTCTGTTAGAGCATTCCCAACGATCGCGCCGTTCGCGATGCGTCTTAACCATCGCTGCCTTCGTTCTCCATCCGGCAAGTGCAATATCCTTTCCACGAACCCGAAATGAATCCGCAGAGCTTGCGTCAAATTGGAATCCGCTTCTGACAATTCAATCAACAGACTAAACAATTCCGGAAGCGTAGCACCGAACCCGCCTTCCTCCTGCGATAAACGGAGTGCCCCGAATCCACACTCCCTTAGCCACCCAATTTCTTCGAACAGAAGTTTACGGTCCAGCTCCCGATGAACAGCCCCTTCGCGAATTCGTTGAAAGGCTGGCCGGAAATGCTGAGCCAGACTCGTGTAGTTACCCGATGGGCCGCTTCCCCACAATCCTTCCGTAATTCCCATACTGCTCCTCCTTATTCCTGATCTTTGCGGTACTACAGCATTCAAGAGGATGCGACTGACCGGTTCTCCTCATTAGGCAAAATATCATTTGCCACCATCTCGCCGAATGGACTTACGAACGCATACTTTTCTTTCGGTGCTTCTCTCTTACTAAGCGGAAGCTTCGGAAATAACAGTTCTTCGACCCGGAAGGCTTCTTCCAAGTGAGGATATCCGGACATAATAAACGTTTCAATGCCCAGCTCGCGATACTCCAACATGCGCTCGGCAATGGTATCCGGATCTCCGACCAATGCCGTTCCTGCTCCCCCTCTGACGAGGCCGACACCCGCCCAGAGATTAGGGCTGATTTCCAGCTTACTGCGATCTCCTCCATGCAGCTCTGACATCCGCCGTTGTCCGACGGAATCCATTTTTGCGAAAGCTGCTTGCGCTTTGGCAATTGTTGAGTCATCCAAGTTGGAAATTAAACGGTTTGCGGCAGCCCAAGCTTCTGCTTCCGTTTCCCGGACAATGACATGAAGCCTTATCCCGAAGCGAACTTTCCTTCCTTGCTTCGCAGCGAGCTCTCGAACGGCTTCCACTTTCTCTTTAACTTGTGGGGGAGTCTCTCCCCATGTTAGATAGACATCAACATGATCTGCAGCGATTTGTTGCGCAATCGGCGATGAGCCTCCAAAATATAACGGCGGATACGGCGCTTGAATGGGCGGATATAAAATTTTCGCCTGCTCCACCGTGATATGATCCCCATCGAAATTAACTTGTTGTCCCTGCATAAGCTGTCTCCAGATCGTCAGATATTCATCGGTAAGCTCATAGCGTGTATCATGATCCAGCAAAAGCCCATCGCCTCTTGCTTCAGAGGTATCTCCGCCGGAGACGATATTAATAAGCAGTCTTCCTTGGGAAAGCCTGTCGAAAGTGGCCGCCATCCTGGCCGATAGCGTCGGTGACATAAGTCCTGGCCGCAGGGCTACGAGAAACTTTAACCGCTTAGTAGCTGGGATTAGCGCGGAAGCTGTTACCCAAGCATCCTCGCATGATCTTCCGGTTGGCAGCAAAACGCCGCTGAATCCAAGCGTATCAGCTGCCTTGGCAATCTGGGTGGCATAATCCAAATCCACCTCTCTTGCTCCCTCGCCTGTTCCCAAATAGCGTCCATCGCCATGTGTCGGTATAAACCAAAAAACTTCCATTTTCATTTCCATCCTTTCTTATAAATAAAAAGGAGACCGATAGCCACATTGGGCAAAAGGTCTCCGGTTGTCCGGCTGACAGTTAGGCATACACTAACTTCCGTTTACAGCTCCCCGCTTGGCGGAATCTTTAATCAGCTGCCAAATTGGAGCGGTCAAACTTTCTTTATCGTGCGTCAAATACTGGTTGGCAAATCCCCGCACAGGGTCGCCGGCATAAAATCTCTCATACAGCTCGTGTCTGGATCCAAGCGGGCTTCCCACCAGATCCCATGCAAGTTTGAACAATTGAACCTTTTTCTCGGCGCTGACTGTGGCTCCCTCGAAATATTCGCTCATTAGCTCAGAAATTGTGCCATAGAAATCTTCGATACTGGAGGGGACTTGAACAAATCCTCCACCACCAATCTGCTGTAAAATTTCAACAGCACGCGGATAGAACCTTGTTCCAATATTTCTGGCTGTGTTTATGTAGGATAACTCCGGAATCAACACACCGTTCTCATCAAATTTGGCTTGCGTTTCAGAGGCAATGACAAGCGCTTTGATCGTATCGATTTGCGTTAATAATTCGCCTAGCTTTTCTTGAATGTGGAGAAATCCGCCTACACCAATCGCTTCTGCAACAGCAAACGTGACACCCGTTATAAATTCAAGCTTCGCAATATAACGCACGACATTTTGATGAAAAGCCAGTGCGTTTGCCGTTGTGTTCGCCCTTAACGCCATCACTTTTTCGGCGTCGCCGAACATGAGTACACGTTCCCACGGAATCAAGACATCGTCGAAGAACAAAACGGCATCCATCTCGTCATATCTGGCGCTAAGCGGATAATCATGTGCTTTATCGCTTGCATACGACTGCCGGCAAACGATATGAAGACCTGCAGAATTCGCTGGCACAATGAGGACATGGGCATGCTCGCGATGAGCTTGTTCTAATTTGAGGAAAGAGAAAATAACGAAGTCATGCGTATACGGAGCACCAGTCGCAATCATCTTGGCTCCTCTGACGACAATGCCCTCGCTAGTCTCCTTAACCACATGCAGGAAACGCGATGCGATTCGGCTATCGTCTAATCCGCTCGATCTGTCGATTTGCGGATCAATAATGGCTGTCGTCAAAAACAGATCGTTGTCCCTGGCCGATTCATAGTATGCTGTAATTTTTTGCGCAAATCCAGGCTCCAACCGATCCAGTTCGTTGCGCGCAGCATACCAGCCGGTTATGAATGAACGGGCATAATCAGAGAGCCTGCTCATCATACCGTTGCATGCTTTGGACCAAAAGGCGAAGGATTGACTTCTCCGCGCGAGCTGATCAGGCGTATAGGGAACAAGAAAGGAACTGTGAACGTAAGCTTCCCTCCCCTTGATCCGATAACCAACCTGATCTCGAAGCTCTGGATCGTCAAGCGAATCAAAAAGACTGCGTATCGTCAGTAATGTTCCGCGAAAAGCCGGGTGCGTTTCGAGCTGGGTGACTTTACTGCCATTTAGCCATACCGTTCGACCATCTTGTAAACTTTTAATAAATCTTTCGCCTCTCACGTGCTCACTCCTACCTTCGCTGAATTTCAATAATTCCGATGAATTAACTCAGGTATTAGTTTTATCTTATCCATTGAGCAAAGCAAGGTCAACAAACAAAAACAAGTAGAATGAAGCTTTTCGGACAAATTAGATATGATTGACCAGTTATTTCAGCAAAACAAACAGAATTCATTCAATTGCACACCTTTAAGCTCATCGCTTGATAAAAACCCATTGAAGCTATTCTGCTTAATTGAATGGCCATATAATTAGGAGAATAAATCATCCCTTGTTTAAACCAGCTCAGGACAATCCCTACGATCCAAGTGGCCATGCTTCCCAATAAAATATCCAATGGAATAGGCTGCTTCTGATCCATTCGATTGCTGTCGATCCGCTGACCTATCGTATGCTGGACCGCTTCAATCATACGGTCGCCAAAGCACGAATCGGGCAAATGAAATAACAGTACGCGATACATGTGTGCATTCACGGACATGTGCTCGAATAGCAGCAGGAAGTAGGGGTCGGGAACTTCGTGATGCGGCATATAGCCCAATATTTGCGATTTATTGCTTTCGTACAAATCTGAAATTTCGGCAAGCTCATCTTTCATGATTTGTTCTAGAAGATCGTACTTGTCTTGATAATGGGTATAAAAGGTGGATCGGCTAATATCCGCAGCATCTGTAATATCCCTCACGACAATGGTCCCGAACGCCTTCCTCTCACAAAGCGACAAGAATGCGCTGGTAATATGTTGTCTTGTCTTATAAATACGTCTATCTGATCGTATAACATTCATGCACATCTCCCCCTTACACAGAATACTTGACATTTTGGCTAATAATGTCCGATATCGGACATTTACTGGAATTATGTTCCTTGTCTTGAATTTGTTATATGTTATCATAAAGGACAATTCATAGTTAATCAATTGGAATTATAAAATTTAGCAAGGTTATCTTTCCGTTGTCAAAGATAACAGCTGCCATCGTCAAAACTTATCCAATCCATGTGGGTATAAATCAAAAAGCACCCAACTAGGGTGCTTTCGTTCATGCGCTATACCATTCCGTTTCTATCGTTGAATGCGGTCCCTTGGCAAACCGATTATTAGGATAAGGAAGCTCGTAGTGATCGCGAAGGGTGGTTCCCCTGTACTCCGTTCGGAACAGTCCTCTGCGCTGGAGTTCAGGAACAACTAGATCCAGGAATTCCTCTAGTCCTCCGGCCATCAGCTGCGGCATAATATTGAAGCCGTCAGCAGCCCCGTTCTGAAACCAATGCTCTATGATATCGGCAATTTGCTGTGGTGTACCGGCTATCGTCTGGTGACCGCGACCTCCGGCCAGACGCTGCAGTAACTGACGAAGTGTCAGATTCTCACGATGTGCCATCTCGACAATCAAATTCGCGCGACTCTGATGGCCTCTCACTTCTTGAACCGGCAATTGCGGCACCGGGCAGTCTAGTGGATAACCGGTCAGATCAAAGCCGACCCGATTGGATAGCATCATTAAGCTGTAGGCAGGATTGGAAAGCTCCACGAGCTTCGCTTCCTTCTCTCTGGCTTCATCTTCCGTGCGTCCGATAATTGGGCAAATTCCCGGCAAGATGACAATGTGCTCCGGTAAACGCTTCAATTGAACCGCCCGTTGTTTCATATCTCTATAGAAGGACTCCGCTTCTTCGAAGGTTTGCTGAGCCGTGAATATCGCTTCCGCATATTCCGAAGCGAACTGTCTGCCATTCTGCGAAGAACCAGCTTGAACAAGCAGCGGTCGCCCCTGAGGTCCACGGGATATGTTGAGCGGCCCCTTCACGGAGAAATGTTCGCCTTTATGATTAAGCTCATGAACCTTGGAGCTATCCGCATATATACCGGTTTCCTTGTCTCTGATAAGGGCATCGTCTTCCCAACTATCCCATAATAGGGTTGCTACGTCCAGAAACTCCCGTGCCCGATCATAGCGCGCAGCGTGTTCCGGGATTTGCTCATAGTTGAAATTTTGCGCTTCCGCATCTGTTCCTGACGTAATGATGTTCCATCCGGCGCGGCCACGGCTGAGATGGTCGAGTGAAGCAAATCTTCGAGCCAGATTGAACGGCTCATTGAAGCTCGTGGACACAGTCGCTATCAGACCGATTCGCTTGGTGACCACAGCAAGTGCGGAGAGGAGCGTCAGCGGTTCGTATCCGCCGATTGCCCCGTATCGGACGGCATTCGGACTGGTCGCTACGCGATCCGCAAAGAACAGTGAATCAAGCTTTGCTGCCTCCGCTTTAGCAGCTAAGCGTTGGTAAAAAGTGAAATCAAGCAACTGATCTAGATTCGTCTCCGGGTGTCTCCATGCTGCTTCGTGGTGCCCCATCGGGGAAACGAACAAATTTAAATGAAGTTGACGATGTGCATTGCTCATAGCGATACCTCCCCGTTTGTTGAAATTAGAAAAGGCTCCCGAAACAAGAGATATCGCACGCGAAACGAGTACGGTAAACTTGTGTTTGGGAGCCTTTGGATATCCAATTGGCCGACATCATGTATTCTCACATCTTACATGAATTATACCAATTATACAAGTGGGATTAATATGTTTTATAGACTGTTGTTCGATCATGCCTTAGCGTTGCGGCAATTGTAGAGAACTATCGACTTTCCCAACGATGCCAGTCAAAAGAGGATGACTCCAGCCGCGTCTGATAGTGCGGTGAAATGATGAATGGCTTGCCTGCCTGAGACACTAGCTTGCCGCCGTCGGTCAGCCCTAGATTTCGCTGCTCCAACACCTCGACGAGAAGTCGACGCCACACAGCTACTTCCTCCTGCCATTCAGGGTGGTCTGCCAGATCAGCGCTTTCGCTGAGATCGGTGCGCAGATCAAAGAACTGTTCCGTCCCGAGGAGCGGGAACCAGATGTATTTGAACCTTCCGTCCGTAATGTACTGCATCTCCTGCTCCTCCGAGTAACACGTCGAATGTTCACCGTGAACGAATTCGCGCGTGTTCGCGGGCTTTCCTTGCAATAAACCTTTCATACTGATGCCGTCTACGGTGGCGGGAATAGCCAGCCCCAGCATATCGAGGATCGTCGGCATGATATCCTGGATGGCCACTGCCCTCGAGACGGTCTTCACAGGGCGTCCGTCCTGCGCAGGCGGCTTGATGATTAGCGGAATCCGTGCCGAACCTTCGTAAGCATAGGTTTTGCGCCACAGGTGATGATCTCCCAGCATATCACCTCAGATAGAAAGACGAACAGCGTGGAGTCAAATAATCGTTGCTTCTTCAAAGTGCCGAACAGCCGGCCAAGCTGGTGGTCGATAAACGTGATCGACCCGTAGTACCCTATCCGGGCTCGTCGGATCAGCTCATGGCTCTTGACGCCTCGCCAAGCATCAGGCCGCAAGAAGCCTGTCGCGGCGATCTGTCCCTTGTATTTGCACTATCGTCTCCCGATAGCTCAATCACACTTTTGTATAATTGTTCATTCAATGGATACGCCCCTTTTAAAAAATATCTTTTTTACAAAACTATCTATGTTTAAAGTACAGTGTTGATTCTGGACAATAAAATAACCGCATTGTCCAAAATGCGGTTATTTTATTGGCAGGTCTCTTAAGACTTTATTTATTAAGCATATTGTATTCAATCCATTTATCTATCTCGACTTTATTAAAGTATTTTTGATTACCTATGTCGATAAAAGGAATGAACCTATATGTGTCGTAAGTGCTAATTCCTGATTTTAACTCGGTTTGACTCTTAATAAGGTAATCAAAATCTTCTAAAGAAATTCCCATGTATTGTGCTGCATCATCAGAAGTCATTAGTGCTTTTGTTTGAGTAGTGGTTTTTAGTGGTTTTTCTAAATGTTCTTGGCTTTTCAATCCATTAGATACTACCCAACCTGATAAAATTAAGCATCCTCCGAGAATAATAATTGAAATTGGCAATAAGATATTTTCTTTTTTCAAGTTTTCCCTCCAAAATTCAAGACATTAGTAAGAATAGGACGATTGCAAAAGCTTTCTATTCGTGTTGCTCGTTGATTGAAAATTATTGTACCATATATTGGAACTAAACTCCCTCTATAGAGAAACGCTTTGCTCTCAAATACTCTCGTTTTCTCAGCTTTTGACCTTTAAATACTTTTTAGCAGACAACATTCAATGGTATGAAGTTGTAGAGGAAGAAATTTATGGATATGCTGAAGGGCAAAAGACTCTCTGCCTAAACCATCTGTTGTAAAAAACGGATGGTATGGTAATGTATGGTTGCACTTTTGGATCTCCACATGTACTCATGGTGGTCAACCCTCCCACATCTCGCAGAGTCTACGCTCCCTCATTCCTTCATTCAACCTGTCCATGAGGTGGAGGTCAGATATGCTGCCCGACAGGATCTTTGTCCGTAAGTTTAGTGCCTTTCCGACTCATCCGTGCTTCTTGTTATCTTGCTGTGCTTTGGTCATCAACATAAAAAGCGATCATTAAGCTGCTTGTGGTATCTCCGTAAATCGAGGGATATCCTGAATCATCTTCTCTTCACTAAACTCATGGCACTTCTGCAAGATACCGAAAAGAATGCGTATGAGTTTGTTACATAACGCGATGAGAGACTGCATCTTCTTTAATGGATTCACAGGCCGTTTCGTGTAATACTCGTGTAGGGTTCGAAAGGCTGCATTTTTAGCGACTAGCGGCATTATCACTCTAAAGAGCAGAGCACGAAGGCGTTTCCTGCCTCTCTTTGTGATCCTGGTTTGTCCTATATGTGTGCCGGATGAATTTGTTTTCAAATTCAGTCCAGCAAGCTTTGTGATCTGTTTTGGATGACGGTACTGGTCAATGTCTCCTACCTCTGCTAAAAAGCCAGCGATCGTATCCCGGCCAATTCCTTTTATGGCCAATATTTGCTTCACATGAGGGATCTGCGCTAGCAGTTCATCTAACTTTACTTCCAATTCCTCAAGCTTGTTCTTAAGCCATTCGTACTGTGTTAGCAACAACTTTAGCTCCATTTTAGCCAGCTCAGAACCTTGCTTGATACCAACAGAACAGCCGGCTGCTGCCTTTAGACTCTGTATTCGACCTAGACCAAGCCCACGCTTTGCAGCCTCCCTTAAATGCTGCAGCAACGTCTCGTCTGGCACAGAAACAAGCTCATATGGCAGTAGATTGAGGCTTAGCATCTGGATGGCAGACTTGCACTCCCAGTCCTTAAATACCGTCAGAAACTCTGGAAAATACCGATCTAGCCAATTATGGACACGTAATTGTACAACACAAAGGTCAGTTGTCAGGTGCTCGCGAATTTTCATGGCTTCCCTCAGTTCGCCATAAACACCTTGAGGAAGGCTCGGTACAGCGTATCTCCCGTCTTTGACCAACTGTGCGATAACTTTTGCGTCCTTAATGTCATTCTTTGTTGGGGAATTGTCATCTAATTCTTTACTTTTCTTTACGTATAGTGGGTTCACTACGCCGTATTTTACTTGCTCTTCTTCAAGAAAATGGGCTAGGTTTAGCCAGTAGTGACCCGTTGGTTCCATACCAACTATAACGTCCTTGAGCCCTTGCTCCGCCGCAATCTTCCTAAACCAGCTCACAAATAATTCAAAGCCTTCTCGATTATTTTCAAACGTGAGTGGCTTCCCGAACTCGACCCCGCGGAAGTCTTGAGCTCGCGCCACATGTCTAAACTTTGCGATGTCGACTCCGATAATTAAGGTAGAAAAAGTGATTTGATTAATTCGTTCATTTTGAGTAGAATGCATGTTGTAGTCTCCTTTGGTTTTGTTTTTGGATCCGACGCTGGCCAGCATCAGGGATCCCTAAACATCATACCAAGGAGTCTTTTTATTTCTCAAATCTCGTATTTCCTCATAATAGGAATGCTGCCCGTTAGGTTAAGGAGCTACCCCTGATTTATCGACAATCCAGCCTAATCTTGTTTGTTTAACTTAAATATAACTCGAACTTAGATCACTAGCATAGAATAAGTATCCTTCGGATCCCCTTTTTTCTTTATTTTCCAATTCGGTTGTAACTGCAAGTAACGGATGTCCAGTAAGTAAGATGTGTTTTCTTACTTCAATATTTGCTGAAGGAGAAGGAAAAAAGCAAAATAGTATAACTAGTCCTAAAATTGTTATGTAAATTACACGCCCTTTTTTGCTCACCATTATCAACCCCAGTTTCAGTATTAATAAATCGATCTCCGAGAGGAAAGCATTTAATGTCTATTAAAAATGACGTTAAAGATAAAAGAACTAGCCACCGCTTGCGGCGATCTACTCTCTTCTTTCAACTATCGTTCTCCGATAGCTGAACCTCTTCTTTTCAAATCATTCTTGGCTACGTCCAATGCAACGGCTATCTTAATCTGATTTGTTTTACTGAGTCCCTTAATCAAATGCTCTAATGGGCATACTTCAACTATTGGATCTATTAAGCTTAACCTCCTGTTGCACACTATAAGACTTTAACAGAAGCAATTTCCTTCCCAGCCTATCCGCTGACAAGAAGATGCCAAGACTGCATGATCGATTCGACAAGCCCAAATACAGTTGTAGTTATTCCACGAATTTTATCCACAAAGCAACATTTGAGTCCTCGCAACGGTGACAATCAGTTTATGACTCTTTCCTACGTTGAATACCTAACGCATACCGCCACTTTGCGCCGATTCCCAACCCCTTCTGACTTATTGCAGCTATCTCCGTAGCGAATGGTACAGATCTGGATGCAACATTACTGCCCGGATTGATTGATGGCACGGCAATCACCGCTCCGGGTGGTCATTCGGATCGATGAACTCAGAAATGTAATTATTTTAGGCAATGCTTTTTTGGCATATTTGATATGCCTGTAAAGTCTTTCTTTCGCCTCTTTATCTACATGCCAATCGCTTGATATGGAATGGATAAATCATTAAACTTCTGTGTGCTGTCAAAAAAGATATTCAATAGTTATTTAAAAGGCTGTCGATTTCTCGACAGCCTGGACAGAAGAATTACTTCTGCTGTTCATTGTATTTCAAATGTAAAATGGGGTAAGGGCGGCCTGCTCCATCCGTCAAATCTTCACCGATTATTCCGAAGCCGCTTTTTAAGTAAAACCTTGTCGCATTCTCATTTTGTTTATTCACATCAACGGACGTGATCCCAAAACCATTGATGCATATTTGCATAATTTGTTTCCCATACCCTTTGCCAATTTTATCGGGATCGAGAAATAGTGCTTCCAAGTGATTTTCATTGATGGCGGTAAATCCAATGATAGAGTCTTCGATATACCAGAGACGTACATCAAGATGAGGAAAATACATGGGTAATTCTTTTTTGATTTCCTCTTTATCCTTAAAATTCAAAAAATGATGAGTGGCCATTACCGATCTTTCCCAAAGATTTATAATAATATCATAGTCATTATCGGTTGCTTTTCTGTTTTGTATCATTTCGTTCTGCTCCTTTTTCTTATTAATTTATCACGCTCCTTTCATCACATTTTTGAAGATGATGATCGTATATCTCCAATTGATATATGTCTTCATGCTTACCACTCTTTTCGGAATTATATTAATCGATTTACAATCGCGGCGATCTGTCCCTTGTTTTTGCACTATCGTCTCCCGATAGCGTAATGAACTCTGTCGGATGCCACTGAATCTCATTTTACAAAAATCCATCCTCGGGTTCACCAACATTAAAACCTAATACTTTTGTTGCTTCCGATTTAAAACTTTCAATCCAAGAATTCCAGTCGCTATCATTCAGCTGTGCAAAGAATGATAATCCACTTGGTTCGACTGAAGCATAAATAAATATGTCATTATCTTCTTGTCCAAACCAATAAGGAACTCCATTTTTATACCCTATCCATCCTGGCATACTTTCATATAAATTAGAAATTTTATTCCATATTTCGTCGGGTAGATAATACCAAATATTTAGATTGCAATTATGGGAGCTTTTATTAGTCAATGTTTATTCTCCCTTATTCTGAGAGTTATACTAAATTCATTCTTGCTGTTGATGTCGTAGATTATCTTGCCCTTTAGCTTAAAGCAATTGCTTTATTCAAAAATAACCTGGGGCTATTAAAGAAAGAAATATTGTTCCAATAAAAAAGTAAATTGTCGAAGCCATATACCCAAAGTTCTTTTTAAAAATTGCAACAAAAACAACTGAAAGAAGAGGTATTGCCCAAACAAAACAAATCAAGTATTTCATTCCAAAATGTGCTGCTAATGAATTAATGTACATTGGAATTCCAAGCATTAACCATAAAACAGAGAAAAAGAGTCCCACCATTATAGATGTAAGTAATTTAGGTTTTCCCACTAAATTCCCCCTCACTTCCTCTTCGTTAAAACTCTATACGATTCCATTACTTGGTAGTTGCGTTAATCTGCCCGTTACTTCAATGAAACAAGGGACAGCTACCTGGCGAGGCGATCTATCCCTTGTTTATGCACTATCGTTCATAGTTAGCGGAATGATTTAAATCAATGCAACATCAACTTCAATCGAGAGGGAACTGCCCTTACACAAGCAAACGCTCATTTAAAAATCGATTATCCCTGACGATTTTTCTTACCTTCTTCATCGTATCCGCGTGTTTGGGCACTCCAGCAATTCGGTCAAGCAACAGCCACCTCAGGCAGGCAAGCGCTTCAAAGATCCCCAACTCCGCCGTCGCCAGGGGCATTTCCTCTTGATATTTGTATAAAAACGTAAGGCTTTTGCTCTCGCTCAAATAGATACGCAGAAGCAGACAAGCCCATGACAGATCGTATCTAGGATCCCCTAATTGCCCGTTCGTCCAGTCGATCACTGTGTATTGTCCATTCTCTTCTAGAATATTCCCTAAATTGAAATCGCCGTGAATCAACCTGTCCATTTTCATATCCGCGGAAGCGACGAGCCGGATCAGTTCCTCTTTCATCGCCGGAAACGCCTCGATCCCCTGGAAGAAATACTCAACAAAATCATACCTAGCTAGCGCCCTACCCTCCAATCCTTCCGGAGATAGCCGGTGAATGTCGGCAAAGGCAGCAGCAATTTTCTTAAAAATGCTCGGGTTCACCTTCGTCACAGCAGTACCATGATAGAGGGTCAGCAGCACACTGTCCCCAGTTTTGGTCCGCCCATAGCCGATCGGCTCGGATACACTGATTCCTTGACGACGAAGAGCTTTCAAAAGGCAATATTGACGTAGGACGTCGGGTTTCGAGTGTTTGTTCCACACCTTCAGTACAAAATGCTCTTCCCCTTTTGTGATCTTAACCACATCTGCCTCAAACCCCGGTGAAAGCGGGACAAACGTCAGTTCAGCTCCTGAAATAACCAGATTGTTTAAAATTGGGTTTTGTTCATGCCATTCAATATTCGCCAATGAGTCGTATATAGTTTTTCCTGCTATCATACCTCACCTCTGGTTATTTACTCCTTCCAGGAAATTCAACATTTAGCCGCGTTATCCTGCCCGTTACTTCAATAAAACAGGGAGCAGCTGCCGGCCGTGGCAATCTACTCCCTTACTTTTGAACTAAAGTTCCCTGTTAGTTGAAAAATTATCATTTGAGTAGCGAACTGCGTAATTGTTGTTGCACCTGTCGTTTGACAAGAACATGCAGCGGCGCTGGTTCACCATCTTTCTTTTTTCGAGAAACGAATAACGGATCATTGGAGAGATATTCGCCGCACTCGGCCAGATGTTCCCGGATTGCTTTAGCCGAAACATCGCCAATTGGGATTAAGGGTCTTGTTAGTTTTTCTTCTCGCAGTGGAACGATATGGGTCCCGAATCATCCTTTTCTCATCCAGCACATCCGAGATTCGCAGCTTGAGTAGATCGCTAAATTTAATTGAAAAGAAACAGCGGCGGACTATGACTTGAGGAAATTTGCCGCCGCTGCTTTTATTGAGCTAACAGTTGCAAGGTAAGCATTTGTTGTCATCTCCAGCTTTTATCGGGCCAGAAAACAAGTATTTAAAATCCACATTACCATAAGCAGGCATGTTATGGGGTAAATGTTATAATGTTTAAATCACGATTATTGGCTGTACTTGAAGTAAGGTTGGTAGCTATCGTAAAAATGACTCTAACGGAGTACGTCGAGGTAGTAGTAGCTGGTGCAACATCTACCTGGGTACTTGCTAATGGGTATCTATGAGTCCCTGCACTTGGTTGATTTGCATTAAAAATCCTTGTATCAATTAATGTTGCATCTCGATATAATCGCAGTTCAAAACGCACTGACCAGTTCGCAGTAGTAATTATTTCAATAGATAAAGAATAATCAATTTTTAACAGCTGGTTAACCACAACACCTTGAGTAACACTTACAACTGTTACTTCTGTGTTTAATGGTGGAAAAACATTTATTGATCCTGCGTTTTCAGCAAAAGCTAAAGTTGGTGAAATACCAGTTGGACCGGTTGCACCAGTGGCTCCTGTTGCTCCCGTTGGGCCTGTTGCTCCTGTTACCCCCGTTGCTCCGGTAGCTCCAGTCGCTCCTGTTACCCCAGTTACCCCTGTTGCTCCTGTTGCTCCTGTTACTCCTGTTGCTCCGGTTGCTCCGGTTGTTCCTATTGCACCCGTTGCTCCGGTTGCACCCGTTGCTCCAGTTACTCCAGTCGCTCCTGTTGCTCCGGTAGCTCCAGTCGCTCCTGTTACCCCTGTTACACCAGTTGCTCCGGTTGCTCCTGTTGCTCCGGTTGCTCCTGTTGCTCCGGTAGCTCCAGTCGCTCCTGTTACCCCTGTTACACCAGTTGCTCCGGTTGCTCCTGTTGCTCCGGTTGCTCCAGTTGCTCCGGTTGCTCCGGTTGTTCCTATTGCACCCGTTGCTCCGGTTGCACCCGTTGCTCCAGTTACTCCAGTTGCTCCAGTCGCTCCTGTTACCCCTGTTACCCCTGTTGCTCCGGTTGCACCCGTTGCTCCGGTTGCTCCAGTTACTCCAGTTGCTCCGGTTGCACCCGTTGCTCCGGTTGCTCCAGTTACTCCGGTTGCTCCGGTTGCTCCGGTTGCACCCGTTGCTCCAGTCGCTCCTGTTACCCCTGTTACCCCTGTTGCTCCGGTTGCACCCGTTGCTCCGGTTGCACCTGTTGCTCCGGTTGCACCCGTTGCTCCAGTCGCTCCTGTTACCCCTGTTACCCCTGTTACCCCTGTTGCTCCGGTTACTCCTGTTGCACCCGTTGCTCCAGTTACTCCTGTTGTACCCGTTGCTCCGGTTGCTCCAGTTGCTCCAGTTACTCCAGTTGCCCCAGTTGCTCCTGTTGCTCCTGTTGCTCCTGTTTCACCCGTTGCTCCGGTTGCTCCAGTCGCTCCTGTTACCCCTGTTACCCCTGTTGCTCCTGTTACACCCGTTACTCCGGTTGCACCCGTTGCTCCGGTAGCTCCATTCGCTCCTGTTACCCCTGTTGCTCCTGTTACACCCGTTGCTCCGGTTGCACCCGTTTCACCAGTTGCTCCTGTTGCACCCGTTGCTCCAGTTACTCCAGTTACTCCAGTTGCTCCAGTTGCTCCAGTTGCACCCGTTGCTCCTGTTACCCCTGTTACCCCTGTTGCTCCGGTTACCCCCGTTACCCCTGTTGCTCCGGTTGCACCCGTTGCTCCAGTTACTCCAGTTGCTCCAGTCGCTCCTGTTACCCCTGTTACCCCTGTTGCTCCCGTTTCACCCGTTGCTCCGGTTACCCCCGTTGCTCCGGTTGCTCCTGTTGCTCCTGTTGCTCCAGTTACTCCAGTTGCTCCGGTTGGACCGGTTACACCCGTTGCTCCGGTTACACCCGTTGCTCCGGTAGCTCCAGTCGCTCCTGTTACACCAGTTACCCCAGTTACCCCTATTGCTCCGGTTACACCCGTTGCTCCGGTTGCACCCATTGCTCCGGTTGCTCCAGTCGCTCCGGTTGCTCCAGTCGCTCCGGTTACCCCAGTTACCCCTGTTGCTCCTGTTACACCGGTTGCACCCGTTACTCCGGTTGCACCCGTTTCACCAGTTGCTCCTGTTGCTCCTGTTGCACCCGTTGCTCCAGTTACTCCAGTTGCCCCAGTTGCCCCAGTTACTCCGGTTGCTCCAGTTACTCCTGTTGCCCCAGTTGCCCCAGTTGCTCCGGTTGCTCCTGTTGCACCCGTTTCACCCGTTGCTCCGGTTGCACCCGTTGCTCCAGTTACTCCTGTTGCTCCTGTTACCCCAGTTACCCCTGTTGCTCCCGTTTCACCCGTTGCTCCTGTTGCTCCTGTTGCACCCGTTTCACCAGTTGCTCCTGTTGTACCCGTTACTCCAGTTACTCCGGTTGCTCCGGTTGCACCCGTTACTCCGGTTGCCCCAGTTGCTCCGGTTGCACCCGCTTCTCCGGTTGCTCCCGTTACCCCCGTTGCTCCGGTTGCTCCTGTTGCACCCGTTGCTCCGGTTGCTCCTGTTGCTCCTGTTGCTCCCGTTGCCCCGGTTGCCCCAGTTGCTCCGGTTGCACCCGCTTCTCCGGTTGCTCCTGTTGCCCCGGTTGCCCCAGTTGCTCCGGTTGCACCCGCTTCTCCGGTTGCTCCTGTTGCTCCCGTTGCCCCGGTTGCTCCTGCTGCACCCGTTGCTCCGGTTGCACCGGTTGACCCGGTTGCTCCAGGTACTCCAGTTGCTCCGGTTGCACCCGCTTCTCCGGTTGCTCCCGTTACCCCCGTTGCTCCGGTTGCTCCGGTTGCACCCGTTGCTCCGGTTGCTCCTGTTGCTCCCGTTGCCCCGGTTGCTCCTGCTGCACCCGTTGCTCCGGTTGCACCGGTTGACCCGGTTGCTCCAGGTACTCCGGTTGCACCAGTTGCTCCTGTTGCACCCGTTGCTCCGGTTGCTCCTGTTGCACCCGTTGCTCCGGTTGCTCCTGTTGCACCCGTTGCTCCGGTTGCTCCGGTTGCTCCAGTTACTCCAGTTGCTCCGGTTGCACCCGCTTCTCCGGTTGCTCCCGTTACCCCCGTTGCTCCAGTTACCCCCGTTGCTCCGGTTGCTCCGGTTACACCCGTTGCCCCGGTTGCGCCCGTTTCTCCGGTTGCACCCGCTTCTCCGGTTGCTCCCGTTACCCCCGTTGCTCCGGTTGCTCCTGTTGCACCCGTTGCTCCGGTTGCTCCGGTTGACCCGGTTGCTCCAGTTACTCCGGTTGCCCCAGTTGCTCCTGTTGCCCCCGTTGCTCCGGTTGCTCCGGTTGCTCCGGTTGCACCCGTTACCCCCGTTGCTCCGGTTGCTCCGGTTGCACCCGTTACTCCAGCTGCACCCGTTACCCCAGTTGCCCCGGTTGCTCCGGTTACACCCGTTGCCCCGGTTGCTCCTGTTGCACCCGTTGCTCCGGTTGCTCCGGTTGCACCCGTTACTCCAGCTGCACCCGTTGCTCCCGTTGCACCAGTTACCCCTGTTGCTCCCGTTTCACCAGTTGCTCCGGTTGCACCCGTTACCCCCGCTGCTCCCGTTGCTCCGGTTGCACCCGTTACCCCCGTTACCCCCGTTACCCCCGTTGCTCCGGTTGCTCCGGTTACACCCGTTGCCCCGGTTGCGCCCGTTTCTCCGGTTGCACCCGCTTCTCCGGTTGCTCCCGTTACCCCCGTTGCTCCCGTTTCACCAGTTGCTCCGGTTGCTCCTGTTGCTCCTGTTGCTCCCGTTGCCCCGGTTACTCCTGCTGCACCCGTTGCTCCGGTTGCTCCGGTTGACCCGGTTGCTCCGGTTGCCCCAGTTGCTCCTGTTGCACCCGTTGCTCCGGTTGCTCCGGTTGCACCCGTTACCCCCGTTACCCCCGTTACCCCCGTTACCCCCGTTGCTCCGGTTGCTCCGGTTGCACCCGTTACTCCAGCTGCACCCGTTGCTCCGGTTGCTCCGGTTGCACCCGTTACCCCCGTTACCCCCGTTGCTCCGGTTGCTCCGGTTGCACCCGTTACTCCAGCTGCACCCGTTACCCCAGTTGCCCCGGTTGCTCCAGTCGCTCCTGTTACCCCTGTTGCTCCCGTTTCACCAGTTGCCCCGGTTGCTCCGGTTGCACCCGTTACCCCCGATGCTCCCGTTGCTCCCGTTGCTCCCGTTGCACCAGTTCCCCCTGTTGCTCCCGTTTCACCAGTTGCTCCGGTTGCACCCGTTACCCCCGTTGCTCCGGTTGCTCCGGTTGCACCCGTTACTCCAGCTGCACCCGTTACCCCAGTTGCCCCGGTTGCTCCCGTTGCACCAGTTACCCCTGTTGCTCCCGTTTCACCAGTTGCTCCGGTTGCACCCGTTACCCCCGCTGCTCCCGTTGCTCCGGTTGCACCCGTTACCCCCGTTGCTCCGGTTGCTCCAGTTACCCCCGTTGCTCCGGTTGCTCCGGTTACACCCGTTGCCCCTGTTGCACCCGTTGCTCCTGTTGCACCCGTTGCTCCAGTTACTCCGGTTGCCCCAGTTACTCCGGTTGCCCCTGTTGCTCCGGTTGCTCCAACTGCACCTGTCGCGCCAGTTGCTCCGGTTACCCCGGTTGCTCCCGTTACTCCTGTTGCCCCAGTTACTCCGGTTGCTCCTGTTGCTCCAGTCGCTCCTGTTACCCCTGTTGCTCCCGTTTCACCAGTTGCTCCGGTTGCCCCAGTTACTCCGGTTGCCCCTGT
Source organism: Paenibacillus sp. MAHUQ-63 (assembly GCF_028765165.1). GTDB lineage: Bacteria > Bacillota > Bacilli > Paenibacillales > NBRC-103111 > Paenibacillus_E. The sequence goes on from NZ_JARADB010000003.1 coordinate 1,249,557, forward strand.
TGCTCCGGTTGCTCCAGCTGCACCCGTTACCCCAGTTGCCCCGGTTGCTCCAGTCGCTCCTGTTACCCCTGTTGCTCCCGTTTCACCCGTTGCTCCTGTTGCACCCGTTGCTCCTGTTACTCCTGTTGCCCCAGTTACTCCGGTTGCTCCTGTTGCTCCTGTTGCTCCTGCTGCACCCGTTGCTCCGGTTGCACCAGTTGACCCGGTTGCTCCGGTTGCTCCGGTTACACCCGTTGCCCCGGTTACACCCGTTGCCCCGGTTGCGCCCGTTTCTCCGGTTGCACCCGCTTCTCCGGTTGCTCCCGTTACCCCCGTTGCCCCAGTTGCTCCGGTTGCACCCGTTGCTCCTGTTACTCCGGTTGCCCCAGTTGCCCCAGTTACTCCGGTTGCTCCGGTTGCTCCAACTGCACCTGTCGCGCCAGTTGCTCCGGTTACCCCCGTTACTCCAGTTACTCCGGCTGCCCCATCTGCCCCCGTTGCTCCGGTTGCTCCAGTTTCACCCGCTGCTCCGGTTGCTCCGGTTGCACCCGTTACTCCAGCTGCACCCGTTACCCCAGTTGCCCCTGCTACACCTGTAGTTCCTCTTGCTCCTCTTGCTCCTCTTGCTCCAGTCGCACCTGTTGCACCTGTTGCACCTGTTGCACCCGTTGCTCCGGTTGCTCCGTTTACCCCCGTTGCTCCAGCTGCACCCGTTTCCCCAGTTGCCCCTGTTACACCTGTAGTTCCTCTTGCTCCTCTTGCTCCAGTCGCACCCACTGCTCCTGTTGCTCCGGTTGCACCCGTTACCCCAGTTGCCCCTGTTACACCTGTAGTTCCTCTTGCTCCTCTTGCTCCAGTCGCACCTGTTGCACCAGTCGCTCCGGTTGCACCCGCTTCTCCTGTTTCCCCCGTTGCTCCAGTCGCTCCGGTTGCACCCGCTTCTCCTGTTTCCCCCGTTGCTCCAGTCGCTCCGGTTGCACCCGCTTCTCCTGTTTCCCCCGTTGCTCCAGTTGGGCCGGTTGCCCCCGTTGCTCCCTTCGGCCCTTTTTCACCCGCAGCCCCTTTAAGACCACATGGCCCTCGTATACCCCTTGGACCTCTTATTAAGATTAAATTCCTGACCTTCTTTTTTCGTTCCCTTTTGAACTTAAATTGTACTTCAACTCTTGTTTTTTTCTTTTTTTTCTGCTTATGATACTCCATCAATATTCTTTTGCCAGGTTTCTTTTTTTTCTTATGTTTGAATTGCGAACGTTTAAGTAATCTTGTTTTCGGTTTTTTTCGTTCTTTTCTCGATTTCTTTTTTTTTTCTAAACAAAATACAGTCAATCTCCGCTCACCTCCATACAAACAAAGTATGAGGATAAACGTCGACTGGAATAGACTAATTTCTCAATCTGAAAAGAAATACATGTATATTACCATAGTAATTGCGAATAAAATGTTTAGGCTCCTTCCATTTTACTATAGCTCTATTCCCGTTTTTACTCATCTACTCTTCCTACGCTAAGGAGTAAGTAACCAGGAAACAAACTCTTCTCCTTAACTGATAGTCCCTCAAACCAGTCCCCAATCCATTTTTTCATAGGCTGTGCATCCGGAATAAAATCAAGAAAATCCAAACTATTCATAAACCCAATATCCGTCTCTTCCAATAAGGTAATTCCGCTTTCATCAAATTCTTTTTTTAAGGTCATTACAGGCTCTTCGGCGCCATACATCCAAGTGCCGTTACTTTCAGAGAAAGCTTTACCCACACGGTAAGGCAAGCATTTAGCATTAGGAACAAATACCAGAACAATCCCTCCTGGTTTCGTAACTCTAGCCATCTCCTTCAAAATTTTCACTTTCTCATTAAAAGGAAAGTGCTCCAACACCCCTGCATTCCAGGTGATATCAAAATCCCCATCAGAAACATCCATGTTACGGACATCGGATTGCACAAAACTTCCCGTTGCATCTATGTTTCGAAATGCTTCGCGGCTATTGTTTAGAGCCTTCTCTGAATAATCCACTAGCGTCACATCAGCGCCTTCTTTTGCAAAACGCAAAGAAATTTTCCCTGTACCCGAGCCGGTCTCGATAAAGCTTTTACCTTTTACTCCTCCTTCAACGCGCTCAACAATGGCTTCAAAAATGATTTGACTCAAAGAGTCCCACTCATACGAAACATTTCCTGACCACAGTTGGTCCCACACCTCTTTTTGTTGTATATCCGACATGTTTTCATCCGCTCTTTTCATTAAGGGAATTTCGATAGACTCTTGAATGCAGTGAAGCTTCGCTAATTTCTTAATTCCGTAAGCCCCATATTGATTAAATAACCCCTCTTCATTCAAAGAGAAATCCAAATGTTTATCAGCTAATGACATCCGTTGAGCCATTGTGGCATGATAAACCCACGATTGAAGATTGCATTTGGGTTTCCAGTTCATCCGGGTTCCCATATAATAATGATAACTTAAGAGCAAGCTATCATCCTCGTAGCCCTGTTTGCCTTTTAAAAACTTGATATCGTATCCCCCAACCTCATGTAATACCTTCACTTTATGAATAACTGGATGAACAAACCCTTCATAAATTTCATCTCGAGCCAACCCCTCCAATAATAAACACAAATCCGATAAATGTGCAGGAACTTCTATATGCCCTCCAATTGGCTGCATATCCCCAACTTTCGTCACAATTCCCGGTGAAATCATAGGCTCGTCGGAATGATCCAAATAATCAAGTAGCGGCATGAACCAATTTTTAGGAAAGACCATATCCACATGGATTTCAGACAAATAATCAACATTCGGGTAATGTTTCCAAATGTACTCGAAACAAATTTGCCTTGCATGGGCAATACCTATATTCTCACCTTCACCAAGAATAACAGCCGGAATATCTAATGATGATAAAATGGCTTTCCACTCGCTATTTTTCATACAACCTTGGTTATAAATGACGACAAGTTGATTCTTTGAACCGCGAAGACTTTCTAAACAAGCTAAAGCCATAGTTAAGTCATCATTTATAGATTCACCTCGAATCCATAAAGGTAATGTATGAATGATATCCAGATTCCGCTTCTTTTCTCTTTCGACCCAAGCAACCAAATTTGGATTCACATCCAAAATGGATTCATATTGTTCCCTAGAGCCATATGTCCCTTCAGGGTCGAGCTGCACATATCTCTGATATTTCGCCAATCGGTACTTAAATTTAGACCATCCTAAATGTTTAACTCGAAGCTCCGACAATCTGTGGGGAAGTTCGAAAACGTTTTCCGGGAACCTCCCACAATGCAGTGGGGTTTCTTTCCATTTATAATCGAAGTCTTTACGGTAACGCAATAAAAATGGGCGATAGGCGAAATGTGATTGCCACATAACGTCTTCTCTATAATGGATTTCATCCCAGAAGTCATAAAGCCTGAAACAAAATACATCAGCATCCTGCTGCTGTATAAGATGATGTATTTCTGTAGCAAACCGATGCTCAAACATTTCATCAGCATCCAGATTTAATATCCAATCCGGTTCAGTTGCTAGAGTTTCTAGCCACTGCTGCTTCCGTAAATTGATTTCATTGTGAAACTTTGAATGTTCATTCCTTACCAATCGAACAGGGATACCTTTCAAAGTTTCGAGGCAAACACTGACCGTATCATCGGTACTTCCATCATCGATGATGACAGCTGCATCTATATATTGCCGGTGCTCCTGAAGCACTTCTTTTAAAAATCTATTGCTTTCGTTTTTGACCACCATGGAAAGGGTTAATTTGTTTCGCATTTTGAGACTCCCCCCAGATTCTTGGAAGAAGTGCTCTACACCGTCTAAATCACTTTCTCGATAAATATGGTAAGCAGGGTAATGTGTGTCCACATATAAAGAAAAGCCCAGCGCAGCGGCTCGAATGCAGAAATGACGGTCCTCCCCCCAGAAGGAAACATTGTTAATCGGTTTAAAATTCACACCTGACAGAAGTGCACGGCGACTAATAAGCGTACAAGCCCCTAAACCACCTACCTCATAAACACCAGGTACCTTCAGTTGTGAAATAAATCGATCGGATCTAATCACGATTTCCGCCTCGCTCAATACCTCACCACGCTGTTGTTCCCACAGTGTATACTCGTCACGTAACCATACTTGAGGTTGGAGCTTAGAATCCGGCTGCCACGATGTCCAAAAGATTTCCGAAACGATATCCTTTTCAGTTTGGATGAGACATTCCAACGTATCTATATGAAGAAGTAAATCAGAATCAATCAAAAATAAATAATCGTATTCCTCATTAATTGCATGTTGAATGATCCGGTTTTTAAATTCTGCAACCTTCCATATCAGCTTTTCGTTCCAATGATGTGTAGTTTCATTTTGCTCGTAGTTGTCTCGCTGGTTTGAACGGTAGATCGTCACTTTTTTATTCGCACACGAAAACCGCTGCAGCATCTCACTAGCGAGACCATCTACGTTATCATCAATGAAGAAGAAACCTAATTCCACATCTCGATGTTTTAACCGAATCAGAGAGGTTAAAAATTCGGATAGTATATTTGGCTTTTGATGGACAGGACTTCCGATGAGCACTCGTTTCATTTTCTTAAACACGCCCTGTCTCCCCTTTGCCACTGGATTCTCGACCTAATTTGGACTCTAAGTATGACTTGTTTTGGATAATACGCTTATCATTTGGCCGGTAACGACGCGCAGCTTCATTCTGCTGATATGCTAACTCGTATTTGCCAATTCTGTCGTAACACACACATAACTGTAAGTGGGGTAGCCATGTGGAGTATACTGGGTTTACCACTCCCCAGGTTTCATTAGAAAGTTCCAATTGGGTTGCTAGTGTGTACCAGAAGATGGATGATTGTATGTCATTTCGGTCCAAAAAGTGGTACCCTATTCGACAACAAAACTCAGCACGTGGGGGCCCAAATTGAAACGATCTTAAAGAAGAGTGAAACTCGTTCTGGTGATCTCCGAGTTTATGGAAGGCATCCGCAAGTTTCCCACAAGCTGAGATATTGTCTTCTACCCAGCCCTTTCCGGTGGCTAAAAACTTTTCATAATAGCTAATCGCCTCTTCGAATCTCCGATGATCTAAAAGTTCATTTGCAAAGTAATACAAATCCCTTGGTGAAAATTGTTCACCATGGCTTAAACGATTTTCATATATGCGGAGATTTCTATCGTTATCATGATGAAGGCTACTGTGCGTAACGGCTATATCGCTATTTATAATGACCCCCCACACTTCCAGATACTCATGTACAGCACCAATCCATTGGAAATGATTGCTTCTTTTTACTAATCGATTACGTCTTAAGCTGGTGGTCAATTCACCAAATTCATCGAATGCTAGATGATAATTCATCGTAACTGAATCAATACTTGGTGCAAGTGTCTCCTTTAGAGCAGCAAACATAATGCGATCTTTTTCCATCAGAATGTCATCCGCATCTAACCAAAAAATATATTGCATACTCGCTTGATTAAATGCATAATTACGGGCAGCTGCAAAATCATCAACCCAAACAAAATCGTATATTCGTTCCGTGTATTTTCGCACAATGGCTTTCGTTTGATCGTTAGATCCGGTATCTACAATAATAATTTCATCTACAATATCACAAACGGAATTTAGGCATCTCTCGATGCTATCCTCTTCGTTTTTAACAATCATACAAAGACTTACGGTAATCAATTGGCTCACCTCGTATTAGGTATATTCGCGAGGAAATTCCTATGTGAACAGGTTCTGGCGTTAAAATGATTAATAAAAAAGAAATGCTCAACTGCGAGGCCACTGAAGAACTGTAGTTTTTCTGAACATCCTAAAAGATACGCATAAAAAAATGACCATCATCCCCAGTATTTGGGGTGATGGTCGTTCTTTCATTAGCTATAAAGGCCTTTTTAGTCGGCTTCAGGTAAATTTATGTCAAATGACAAAAATGGGAAAATCTGGTAACCTCCCCAAGGAATTTAGGAGGGTTATTTGCCATCATGAGCGCTAACGATCCGTTTTATATCTTCCTACTTCGGTTATTTTCCTTCATTAACTCAAGGTAGCCGGCTCTGAGTTAAAGGATTCCTTCGTAAAGATGCCAAACCCTGTGATGGACTCTAATTCTTTCAAAACTGAAGGCTGTACCTTGGTTGGATCCGTCATGCTGTTGTTGGCCCACACCCACATCCAAGTGTTGCTTTTACTTGACCATGAACCAATAAAAACGACGCTAAATTCAAGCATTACTTTACCATCATTTTTAAATTGAATTTTGCTTGACTTCTGGTCATTAAGTGTTCATAACAAAATTCCAAGTATTCATCGAACTGGCTATCTGTCATCGACATAAACTACACCATACTTTCATAGCCGATTTGTTATATTAATAGTTCGCCCATTGCTCGCAAACTCCTTTGATCAATCAGGGTTATTAGGAAACTGCCTCTTAATCACCGATTGCATAATACAAATCGATACCGCGATGGAAATAAAAATGAAGCTGAGTCTTCCAAGAGCTTCAGTCCGAATACCAGCACCCATGCCCGGGAAGAACTCCATCCGCCTCTGGCAGCGGATTAAACTCCGGGAAACATGACTTTTGGCATAGAGCATGTAAACTTTCACCAAAAATCATGATCGTTCTTATGTGAATATCTATCTTTTCGCAGATTTGCCTCCTTCCGTTTCTTGATAGCATAAAGGTGAAAGAAAAAACAAAACGAGGAGCTATTAAAATGAAAAATATTAAAACCATCAATTGGATTCTTGCGGGCATTGTTGCTGTATACTTCTTCATATCTGCTTTTTCAGATTTGTCTCATGCTTCCCAAGCTGTAGAGATTGTCAAGAAGTTGGGTTATCCGGAGTACTTTTTGAACATACTTGGAATCGCAAAATTTCTGGGAATTATCGCGTTGCTTGTTCCAAAATTTAATACATTAAAAGAGTGGGCGTATGCCGGTTTTACTTTTGATGCCATCTCGGCTGTCTGGTCAAACATTGCCAGCCACTACCCTTCGGAAAGCATTGCAGGTGTAATAGCGATTGTAATTCTTATTCCCTCCTACATAATGTTCCGCAAGCTGAACGGAATCCGTGTGCAACCCGCCAACAAACAGTCGTCCTTATGAGAGAAACAAGACAAGTAGAGGCCAATATTGCTCGATATGTTGGCACGGCTCAACAAGCTAGAAAGCATATCTCAAAAACACCCATTTTCTTAAAGAAGAAAATGGGTGCTTGGTTTCGTCAAGTTACGGCGCACTTACGAGCTGCCACTGCTGTATTGCTGACATAATTCAGCCTATTTCAATAGGTTGCCATACCTTACTCTTTGATGCTATTTATCCGAACAGGCCCGATAAGTCCGCTCGGTTCCTGCTGCGCGAAGGCCGATAAGAAATCATGCTGATCTTTCGCGAGCGTATTCGTTACTTCAATGACTAACTTGTTTGTGCCCCTCCGAATTAGGCCATTGATCTCCAAGCGGTAAGGCGGACAGATGCGTACTCCCGCTTGCACGCCGTTTAGCCAGACTTCCGCTGTTTCATAAACCTCGCCCAAATCTAAAAGAATATCGTTTGTTGTTTCATTCCACTCAAATTCCGTTTCATAACGAAAGGTGCCCGTAAATCGAGGCAGGCCATCAGGCTTGCTCAAATTCGTTAAAGACGTCAAGGTCCCCCATTCTTTGAAATGAGGATAATGTTCAGCCTCAGCGGTGGCTACGGTCCATTCTCCCTTCAGCTGAAATTCCGAACCTGTCTTGTACTGCGGGAACGCAGCAAATTCTGCAAGAGCCGCTCCATGAAGCAGGACGATGGATTCATACGGATGAAGCTCAAGCTGCACCGTTGTCGCATCTCCCTCCCTGATTGTATGCAGAAGAGTCAATTGATTCAGGAAAGCATTATAGGCATAAACATCGCCTTCGATGGGTAAAATAATCTCTGTGCGTACTATTTGATGCGTGTGTTCGTTAAAAAACATAAATACATCCAAACCGTCATGCACATAATGATAGTTCCGCAGATACGGTTCGTGTTGGCCCACTTTAATATCATAATGTCCGTCAGCATGAAGTTCTTCCGCCAGTTTGTCTAAAGCTACAACCTTTACATGCTGGTGATCGGCAAGACGAGACAGTTCGCTGGAAACCTCTCTCCCCTCGCTGGCTCGAAACGGCATTCCATCAACAAATCGTATGGCTAGTCCTTGGTCGGCAAGAAGGTTCAAACGCCGAATCATCTCCTCCGGAAGCGCTTCTGCATAGGGCACGATCAGGCAATCGTATGCCTCCAGATTTACATGAAGCTTGCCGTCTTTTACGAATGCCGCTTTTAGAAGAGTATCAACGGGAACCACTTCACAATCGATCTGACGTTGCATCAATTTCTTTACGGGCTTCTGAAATAACATCGCTTCCCCCGACCATTCGGCTTCGGCATGATACATAACAGCCGCAGTCGCCACATGGCTTCCACCTGAAATCAGATGACTAATCCGATTCATATACCGGTTTAAATGCTTGTAGTAACGATATTGCGGATTTTTACCGTTAGCATACAGATGCGGAGGACAATCCGGATCGAGAGCTTTCTGGGTAAACGCATGTGGGACGAAATAGTTGACTCCACGGACCAGCATATGGTCTGTAATCCATTTCATCAGCTTTAAGCCTTCCGCCCAGCCATAAGCCCCATACACTTCACACATCGTTCTTCCTTGTTTTTTGGGATCTATGTGTCCAAGCGATACGCCAAGCTTCGCGAGACCGTAGTGGAAAAATTCGCTGTCTGTATCTCCACCCGGCTTGCTGTAAGACAATTCATCGAACCCGGGGACGATTTGCCACAGTACCACGTCGAGGCCCGACATGTCTTGTCCCCACATCGAACGGAAGAAGTGGCCGGGGCCGGGGCCAAGCCTTGCATGTACGTTGTTGTCTTCGAGCACATGTCCGATATATGCTACCCCTCGTGCCCTGCACCATTCTCCGATTTGATTGCAAAAATTATCCTCGTAGAGCTTGCTGACGGTATTCATATAGGTATAACGTATGATATTGGACCTTTCTCCATCATGCCAAAGAAGATAAAGGTGCTTACGGTAGTCCTCACCCAGCGCCTCCTCAAGCAGAGTCGGCATTTCGCTGCTCCATGGCAGCGGCACCGCTTTTTTACCAGGCTTCGAATGGAAGTCAAAGGTAGTCTTATCATTGTAAAATCCGGGCTCATCCGAAAAGAATCCGGCAAATGTCTCCCCAAAATCATCCTTATATCGAGTATAAACCGCCTCATAAACCGTATCGAGCAGGATACGAACGGAATCACGATCCAACGGGTTCAGATAATCCTCCTGTTGCTGGCTGCCGCCCCCCTTATTTTCGGAAATAATAAATACTCGCCAATACCCGTCAGGTATATCCCAATAAAGGATCCCGTCTTGCACAAAGTCGGTGATATCTACACTTTCACTGAGTAGTACGCCATCAGACGGATTTCGACGGACCGCAACAACGGAAATCAGCTTATTGATGCCACTCGCGTATCGGCTATGCGAGAAGGTAGGTCGAAGCCCACTCATCAGCAGGGTATCCAGCAGCAAAGAGGTACCTTGGGCAGGACCAACGGTATCGATATAACGCTCTCCCAAAAACTTGCGATGAAGCTCTTCCGGAGCATCTTTCACCTTCCCTGCAGCATGTCCCGTCGGAAAATGATCGTCATCCAACAGCCATACTTTCATGCGGCGCTTTCGAGCTTCGTCCATAATGATGTCCATATCCGTCCACCATTTCGGACCGAGGAAATCCGGATGAGGCCGCGCCTCGACGCAAACGGCACCAATGCCGGCTTCATGAACACGGGCAATCTCTTCCCTGATTACCTGCTCCTCCTCACCATGCTGCCATAGAAAAGGAAGGATATAATTATGTTCTTGACCATCAAGTACTTCCCTAAGTCGATTGCTCATGCTAGCCTCCTATTATTGAAATATCCGCCCGTCTTCGAATCGAAGCAAGGCGGATATTTTTTGATTCATCGATTATTTTTTTAATTTCGCATACCATTCTCTCGCGCGCTTCGTTGCTTCTTCGCCGCCTGACTTGTTCCATTTGTCTACAAATTCATCGAATTTGCTGATCGGGTACTGCCCCGTAATAATCTTGCTGGCGTATTCGATATACAAGGTGCGATTTTTGATGTCCGGGAAGCCCTCATAGATGGTGGCCGGCAAGCCATCACCGGCAATAGGTTTGGCGTATTTCTGAGCTTCTTGCATGTTTTTGACGGTTTGATCAATCTCCCACATAGTGTCTGCCGATGCGGTACTCTTCAGAATGTCCATTGTAAAGTCAAGTGTCGCCAGACTTGATGACGTATTAAACAGCCCAATATTCTCTTGGGTGCTCTTGTCCTCCGGAAGCTTGACGGCTTTTCCATCTTTCATCGTATAGTGCATTCCTTCTACACCAAGGTAAAGATCCTTCCAAATCTTCTTATCGTACATATTGTTAAGCAGCTTTAAAGTAGCCATCAGTTTCGTCTGGTCCTTGTTGTTCTTAACAACCCATTGTGGATCAATCCTTCTCTTCTGCGTATAAAAGCCCTTAAATCCTTGGACTTCTGGCACGGGAAGTATAGAGAACTGGCCCTTCACACCAGTGTTCTTTTGCAATGCATCCAAGTTAAGATTAAGTGTCTCCACCCATTGAAAGTAGTTCCCAGCCTTGTCCGCGTTAACTTTGCCCTCCCACTTGGACTTGTCGTTCAGAAGTGTTTCCTTGTCCAATAATCCGTCTTTATACAATTTTGCAGCGAATTCCAAAGCAGCCTTCATATTCGGCGTTACCGCAGAATAAGTCAGTTTACCGTCGTACAAGTCCCAATCCGGATAACCTTCGAGCATGGCTACGCCGTACATAGCAAACAGATGGTCCATCCATCGCGCCTCTTGACGCCCGCCGGTCGGTTGCTCATCCTTCTGTCCGTTTCCATTGGGATCTTTATCCCGAAAAGCCTCAAGTACTTTGACATATTCCTCTTGTGTCTTTGGCATCTGTAAGCCCAGCTTATCCAGCCAATCCTGACGAATCATGCCAGCGTATCTTCCGTAGTCTACGACTAAAGGAATATAATAAACTTTCCCCTGACCAGTAGGGTCATTGGCTTTGACGACATTCCAAACATCTTGTGGAATAGCTTGCCACACATTCGGCGCATATTTGGGCAGTAGGTCGGTCAGATCGGCGATAGCCCCGTTTTGAGCCAAGGTGCTTTCTGTGCCCCCATAAGGTAGAAACAAATCAGGCGTTTCGCCGGCTGCGATCTTCAGGTTCAACTGGTTTAAGTAGTTTGTGCCTCCCCCCCATTCCACATACGGGTTAATCACGCCAACTCCAAGCTTCTGCTTAAGAAATTCATACGTCTTGCTGTCTTTGGTGATCGGTTTAAAACCGACATTGGTTCCCCATACTTCAATATCAACAGACTCATTCCCACTAGTGGTTTGGTTCTGAACGGAAGAAGACGGACTTGCTGATGAGTTCGCATTCCCGCTACACCCTGCAGCAGTAATCGCAAGGGCGCCTACCACTGACAATAACCCCATCTTTTTAATATTCATGTATGATTTCCCCCTCAAAATAATATGTTTAAGGCTGTTTGCCTATAAACCGGTAATGACGTTTCACCCTTTTACAGAACCAATCATGGCTCCTTTAACAAAGTACTTCTGCAAGAAAGGATATACCAAAACAACTGGAATAATAGCAAAGATAACCGTCGCAGCTCTCAATGTACGTTCGTTATAGTTCAAATCCCCTATTGTAACGGGCCCCGCCATAATCACGTTATCGTCGGTGATGAACTGCCGGATCTTGATCTGCAGCGGGAACCAATCCGGATTTTGCAAGAAGAAGAGCGGGTGTTGGAACTGATTCCATAACACGACACCGTAAAATAGCGCGAGTGTCGCCAGTACCGCTTTGGACAGCGGAATAACGAATTGGAACAACATTCGGAAGTATCCACTGCCCTCAAGGAAAGCTGCCTCCTCCAATTCCTTAGGAAATTGCTTAAAGAAAGTTCTCATGATGATCAAATTAAATGGATTCAATATGTGCGGTACGATCAAGACCAGCGGGTTATTATAAAGCCCGATGCCCCGGACCGTCAGAAAGTAAGGAACAATAGGCGCCTTGAAAATCATCGCGACCACCACTCCGATCATAATGACGGGTCCCCAGCTGAACTCCGTCTTCGATAACGGGTACGCTAGCAAAGCGGTCATCAGCAACGCAAGTATCGTGCCGATTACCGTCGAACCGAGCGTTAAGAAGAACGCCTTCCATAGGTCGGGACGATCGATCATATGTCCCCAGGAGGCTAACGTAAATTGCTTCGGCCAAATCGTTACCAGATTCATATCGACAGCGCTCTTGGAGCTAAACGATGTAGAGATCACGGACAGCAGCGGTATGAGAGCAATGATTGACAACAGGATGAGAATAATCGTTATGGCTGCGGCGAATGCTTTTTCCCCTCTCGATTCAAACATGTCTACCAGAGCCCCCCATCCGAAAACTTCTTCGATAGCTTATTGAAGATGAATACAAGAATAAAACCGATCACCGATTGAAACAGGCCTACCGCGGTAGCGAAGCTATACTGAGCCTGCTGAATGCCTGCTCGGAACACATACGTATCGATGATATCTCCAACGTTGTAAGTCATCGGCGTGAGAAGATTAAAAACTTGATCGAAGCCTAGATCCATGAAGTTACCGATCTCCAATAAGAATAGAACCAGCACGGTAGGCAGCAGAAGAGGTAACGTAACGTGTCGAATTTGTTTGAACTTGGACGCGCCGTCAATCATAGCTGATTCATAAAGCTGAGGGTCGATAGAGCTGATCGCGGCCATATATACCACGGTGCCCCAACCTGCATCTCTCCAAACAGATGTAATCACGTAGATAGGCCTGAAGTATGCGCTTTCCTGCATGGCAAGCACAGGATCAACACCAAACCACCCCATAACAATATTGAACAATCCACTGGTAGAAAAGATGTCGAAGACGATGCCTGCAACAATCACCCAAGACAAAAAGTGCGGAATGTAGAGTGCAGTCTGGATTCCTTTCTTCAGCGCAGATCTTCGAATTTCATTGATCATCAGCGCCAACAGAACCGGCACTGGGAAGACCATAACAATCTTAAGAAATCCTAGCATCAGTGTGTTGCCAAACACCCGGACGAAGTCGGGGTGGTGAAGCAGGGTCTTAAAATGTTTGAGTCCTACCCATGGACTATCAATAAAACCTTTGAAAACCGAATAATCCTTAAAGGCGATAACGGCACCTGCCAAGGGTATATATTTAAAAATTAAGAGAAAAATCACCCCCGGAATCGCCATGACATACAGCGGCCAATATACCTTCATTCGATGTAAAGCCATTGCTTTCAACTTGTTCCCCCCAGTATCTAGTTGCTGAATTCGCTTACACAGTTACTATACATTCTGGTGGAAAAGCTCTCAACGGGTCAAAAATGTGTAAAAACAGGTCATTTTTAAGGTCCACTTAATAACCACTCCTCTTGGAGTGTCCAGATTGCCCATTTGACCCCAAGATTATCCAGATAATGAGCGTTGGCATTTTTAATGACAAATAAAAAGATTGCTACTATTCGGCTTTCTAGCCGATGGTTGCAATCTTTACATGTTTTAAGCGATGGTTGTCATCTGCAAAGACATTTATATTTTAGGAAGATTTTTACGGTATTCACTCGGTTTGCACCCTGTCAGCCTCTCAAACAATCGGGCAAAATGCTGTGAATCGGAGTAGCCTACCATATGACTGATCTCGTACACTTTCAAATCGGTATTCTCAAGCAATTCTTTCGCTTTGTCGATACGAATCCCCGCCAAAAAATTCACATAAGTATCCCCCGTTTTTTGTTTGAAAAACTGGCTTAAATAATGGGGACTGATGAAAAATCTTGCGGCCAAATCGGCAAGGCTGATCGGCTCATTGTAATGAGTCGAAACGTATTCCTTAATCTCGGCGATGATGATCTTTTTCTTAGGAATATTATGCTTCAATTTGAACGAAATTATTCCCCGGATCACCTCTACCATCCATTCCTCCAAATGCTCCAGCGTCCGAAACCGCGAGATGCCCTCTAAAGACAGGATATGGCGGCTGAGGAAATCGTTTTGCTGCAGCTGCTGGAAAGACATCTTGCGTACGCTCGATAAAAGGATGTTTAAGCAATGAAGTTGGAGATCTGCCGGACTTATGTCAGCCTGCGCTTCCATCCGACGAAAAACCTCTCGGATAATGTCCACGCAACCCACTTCGTCCATGTTTTCGAGACAAGCCTCCAGTTTGGCTATCATCTCTTCAGGAACAAAGTGACTCCGTCCAGTCAGAGTCACGATCTCTTGAAACGGGATCACGGCACCGGCTCCCTTGACAATTTTGTAGCTTAATGCATGACGTGCTTCATCAAAGGATAGGCCGACTTCGAATGCCTGCTTCTTAGGCGCACCAATTCCTACGGTCATAGATAGGTTTAACTCCTGGTATACTTTTGCCTTCATAACCGATATCGCCCGGATCAGTTCTTCGTACTTGATGGATCCCTCATGAGCAATCACCACGGCCACCTGAGCTCCTGTGTAACGAAACCGGTACACTTTTCGGTATTGACTCAAGGCACTGTCTATTTGATAAAAGACGGGTTGAAGTCCAAATTCCTTCAAGGCATCCACATTACCGTCAAATTCAAGCAAGAAACAAGCAAAGCTTGTTCCTTCCGTTGGGATTTGAGCAATCTGAAGAAGCTCTTCCACAAGGTCCGTAAGATCGCTTCCGAGATCAAGAATGTCCCGCAATGCGTTCTCCTGTATCCGGCTGTGAACCTCTTGCTTCAAATCGTCAACCTCTCGAAGCTTCTCCCTCTCCCTATGAATCGACTCCATAACCTGATGAACGCAGTCACGCAGCTGCTTCTCATTCACAGGTTTGTTAATATAGAATTGCACGCCGAGCTGCATGCCTCTTCGAGCGTACTCAAAATCGGCATATCCGCTTAAGATAATGAATTTAGTCAGGCTGCCCGCGTCCTTCAACATTTTGATCATGTCGAGACCGTCTGCTTGCGGCATTCGAATATCCGTAATGACAATATCCGGCTGCAGTTTTTGAATGAATTGGAACCCTTCCAAACCGTTATAAGCCGCACCAACAACCTCGACTTCCGGAATAGAGCGACCGATCATTTTTTTGAGCCCGTTTACAATGCCTTTCTCATCATCCACCAAGATCAATCTCATCCCACAGCACCTCATTTCTATTTTCGCACCCTACATCCCCCTGAATCTTGGGGATTAAAATCTCAACCATCGTTCCGCGGTCAACGCCAGAACGAATCGTCAAATAATATCGATCTCCATATTGAAGTTTTATGCGTTCAGCGATATTTTTGAGGCCTAACCCTTGACTTCCTGGCTCATCGATCTCCCCGAGCTTGTATTTGTCCGACTGTGCATTCTCTAGAGAAGTCAACAGCTGGGCTTGCTTGTGTAAAGACATACCGCTCCCGTCGTCTGTAATCCGGATAAGGATATCCCATTCTTCGGTCCAGACACCCTCAATGTCAATATGCATTTGCCGACTGTAGTCCAGGAATCCATGATTGATGCTATTCTCCACAATAGGCTGAATGACAAGGGGGATGATATGGCAATTCAGCATCTCCTCGGGCACTCTGATGTTCAGTTGAAACATATTGTCAAATCGGATATTTTGAAGCTGCAAATAATTAGCCGTATATTCCAATTCATGCTTCACCGAATGGTGGCTGCCTTCCTTGCCTAAAGCAAGCCGAAACATGCTGGCCAAAATCGCTATCATATCGGCTGCTTCTTCGTCATCATTGACCAGCGCTCTCATACGAATCGATTCGAGCGTATTGTAAAGCATATGCGGGTTGATCTGATTCTGGAGCGCAATGAATTTGGCTTGGCGCTGTTTGATCTCCGCGATATAAACGTCTTTAATCAAGGAGCGAATCGTTAAAATCATATTGTTGTAACTGTGTACCAGACTTCCGATCTCGTCACCCGCCTGCTCTTTCTCTATGGGCACATATTGGCCTGCTTCCGCCTGCTTCATGCTTCTACGTAGCGCTTTTATAGGTCTTGTGATCGTAAAGCTTAATCCAAATGAGATGAGCGTTAGGATCAGACTGCTCAATAGAATGACGATCACGGTCATTCCTTTGATCTGGTTAATTTTCTGCAGCAGCTTTGCGCGCGGGATCTCCGTTTTAATTAACAAATTTCCATGATCGGTACTTCCGGATAAAATAATCCGATCTTCGACTCCATTATTCTTGAAGTCTTCGAAGCCGGGTTCGAGAACCTGCTTCCATGACAACTGGCCGCTGGCCGCACCGGAATGATAAACGACTTCTCCTTGACGATTACTTATGATGACACTCATCCCATATTTATCCCGGGCCAAGACGAATTCGTGATCAAGCTGCAGCAATGCGAATGGATCCAAGTCAATGAGAAGGAGGCCCGCATACGCTCCTCCCGAGCTGTACAACACCCTTCCTACCGTCACGACGGCTCCTGATCCTTTATCCTCATAATAGGATCGGTCATGCAACCCGGTAATAAAAAACGGCTCGGCTGAATTGCGAAGTTGCTTGTACCACTCCTGGGATAATAGTGCTTCCCTATTCACTCTGCTCGTTGCCGTCGTATATTGATAGACGCTGTCATCTCGGCTGACCAGCATCACGGTACTGATTTCCGATTTGAGCAAGGTAACCCTCATCAGCATGCTCTGAACAGCAACACTTTGGTTAACCAACTCGTTCATGGATAAACTTTGTTTATCTCCGAGACTGTAAATCAATTTGTTATCGACCAGAACCGACTTCGTGACCTTATCATATTCTTTCACAAAGTCATTTAAGGAAGTTTTAATTTGTGACGTGTACAAAGCAGCGAATTCTTGTGAGGAATTCTCCAGACTAGCTGCCGATTGGTGAAATATAATGGCGCTTACACAGAGGAGAGGGAGTAGACAAGCCAGAAGATAGCCTGCCATTAGTTTGTTTTGGAACTTCATATTCCTTATTATTAAAATTGCCCGTCGTCTCCAACTATTTCCCATCCTATTCGACCCTTCCTTTGCTGCGTCTTCTCTTGTTATTGTACATATCTAGAAGTAACGACGCTACCGAAGAAACTTATGTAAAAGGTGGATACTCATTTGTTCCTGAGTTTCAATACAGATATAAAGCAGCACCTTTTGTATTCGCTTACACAAAATATACTTTAATACTCTTTATATATCAAAGGGGCATTTGTACGTTTCTGCCCCGTCATTTTTATGATTTTTTCGATTTTATCTTAAAAATGACTATGGAAAAACGTAAAAAAGACCTGTTGAGGTTTCTACTGAAAGTAATATATTGTTAATTGTAAGCGGATACAAACGCTCATGTTCAAGTCCTTCATGCCTGCATAACTAAAAGGAGGGTGGTGATACAAAATGAGGAAGAGTTAAGTTCTCTGGCTAGATTCATTGTAATTTGGGATAGAATCACTAAATTGGAGGCGAAACTATGAAAAAAGGTCTGATTTTCATTTTAACTATTCTGTGTCTTTTGTTGTCAATGGTAACACCGGTATTTGCTTCAGATGGCGTCTCCGACACTGCTAGATCGGAAACCAGCAATGCTGAAATCGGAAGAATAAACATAAGCACCATCCCCTTACCATCTTTTGCAAATAAAAACCTTTCTGGCACCTATACATACTCTGGAAAAGTACTCGTGTCTTATAAAACAGATAACGATCTCAACATATCCGATTTTTATAATATGGCTGTTCTCAACGATGATGGAACTGATTTCCAAGTTATATATTCTGGTGTAATACCGACAAAGCGCATCCGATATATGCCATTTCAGGATAATAAACGAGTCTTATTGGGTGATTATGTACTGGAGTGCATACCTAATATTGACAAATGCAACAAAACCAACCTAATCCCCATCATTTACCCTTCGGCCATTACAGATAATCCAGAAACCTATTGGTCAGAAATAATTATTGCACCTGACAACAAACATATGAGTTGGACTATACTCATGCCTGGTTGGAATGCTGCATCCCTTATTGGTGTCTTGGAACGTAAAAAGGATAATTATGTTCTCGAAAACGTGCAAATCATTAGTTCTGTGCAAAGTTTTAAAAATGACCCGAATAATCCGGGATTTATTATTCCACTTGCAGTGCGAGGTGGTGAAGTTAAACAATTTGTAAATGGAGGAAATGCAATATCCATTGCAGGAGCAAGGGATTTTAGTACAACGGATTCGATTTTGCAGGATTTGAATACAGGGAATGTTAATCAAATCACAAGAACACCTGGATATGATGAAACAACTATATTCTCTCCAGATGAACGTTTGGGAATCGTAATGAGCACGAGATTTTCAAAACATACAGACCCCGCCATATTTGGACTCTTGCCACGGCCGTACGGCGTAAAGACCTCCGCTGTTCCTAACGGGATTCTATACCAATATGCAGTAGATGGTATACGCAAGTTCAGGCATGGCAACATTGGACCGGTATTAATTGATATTAACCGTTCAATGCAACAACCGGGATATCAAGGAGTACAACTCACAACTGATGAAAATTGGGTGTACTACTCCCCAATGTCTTGGCATCCGGACGGAAAACGTGCCATGTGGGGGGAGGGTTTTAGGGGGAGTAACGATTTACAAATGAGGCTTCAGAAAGTGGATCTTCTGGATTATAAGCCAGGGAAGCCTATACCTATTAAAAAAACGACTGATAACATTCCTTATGGCATCAAAGACCTGTCTGTATTAAATTCTAATGATTCCCCTGTAGAAGGGAAAATTGCAGGAAAATATTCTGGATATATTTCTATACTTAATCATAGTTCCCCGAATTTCACAGGATATTCAGACACACAGTATGTAAACTTTAGTGATGATGGCGTCAATTTCTACAATGGGTACGAGAAGGCAAATTATAATTATTTAGGTGAAAGCCGATATGAAGCGAACATTCAATTGACCGGCGAAAAGCAGGGGGTAATGAATTTTAGGGCAACCTTCGGAGTAGCTTTTGGATCCAATCCTGCTAAGCTGTTATTTGGACCAGATGTTGACGGCAAGCCTAAGAGTTACGGATATGCTACCTATAACGGCGTCATGTTAAATATCGAGGACTTGTACGAATAGGACAAATAGGGCGCCTACAGTTTAGCCTATGATCAATGTCCTCATTTTTGATCGCTATTTTTCATGCCCCTTTGTCTATGATGGCAAAACTTAGCTGGCTTTCATACGACTATGGAGCTCTGCTTCCTTAATTAATAAAAATATAATAGGCGTTCACCCAATAGAGTGAACGCCTAATTTTACTTTCGCTAGTTTCTACTAGGAGGAACAGCATTATCAAGGATATATTAAATGAAGAAAGGAGTCCCAAACTCATCTATGACTTTGGGACAGCCACATTCTGGTTTATTGCCGCTATGTGCCAAGATGCTCCATATGGCTGTTACCGCCTCCGCTATTTTTCCGCTCGCGTTCCAGCATGTCCAAATACGTATGTCCGGCATTTAGTACTTCAATAATGCGATCGACATCGTAAACGCTCCCCCGCCACGTCCCCCCGCTTGCCGCTTGCAGCGCTGCCCATAGACGAGTATCATCCGGCAGCTTAGGATCAGGCGAGAGCTCAGGGTGGGACGAACGTTTGGCCAGTATGGCAGCTCCCTCCTCAGGACTAAAACGCTCTTCTCCTTGACCGATAAAGTGGACGGTTCCTTCCAGCCGGGTTATATCGATTTTCACTTCTAGTAAATCCCCGTTACACAGCTTTCCGATCGGTCCGCCCGCCAGCGCTTCAGGACCTATATGGCCAATGCATGCCCCCGTCGATACGCCGGAAAACCGGGCATCCGTAAGCAATGTGACATATTTGCCGAAGGGCAGATGTTTTAATGCCGAGGTAAGCTGATACGTCTCTTCCATGCCTGTACCGGACGGCCCTCTGCCGATTAGCACCATAATATCGCCTTCGGAAATGCGGCCGTCTTTTATCGCTTTAACTGCCGATTTCTCCGTTGTAAATACTTTCGCGCGTCCGGTATGGTGATATACACCGTCTTCTCCTACAACTTCAGGGTCAATGGCGGTCGATTTAATGACTGAGCCCTCAGGAGCAATATTTCCGATAGGAAATGTCACTGTGGACGTAAGCCCCCTGCTCTTGGCCTTGGCTGAGCTCATAATAATATCATCCGCATCAATACCGTCCGTTTCCTTCAAATGCCGGCGTATCTGATGACGCCGCTCCGAGGATTCCCACCAATCCAAGAGGACGCCGAGGCTCTCGCCAGCCACCGTTGTCACCGATTCATCAAGCAGCCCCAGCTTCCTTAAGTGAAGCATGACTTCCGGCACGCCTCCAGCCATAAATACGCGAACCGTCGGGTGATATTCCGGACCGTTCGGCAGCACGCTTACGAGGCGCGGCACACTTTTGTTGATTCGGTTCCAATCGGTCACGTCCGGGATGCGGCATTTTGCCGCATGGGCAACTGCCGGGATGTGAAGCAGCAAATTGGTTGAACCGCCGAACGCAGCATGAACGACCATTGCGTTGTTGATGGCCGCATCGGTTAGGATATGGCTCATATGGATGCCTTTCGCCTGCATCCAATAGATGGCTCTCGCGGACTGTCTGGCGATATTGCGCCAGAGCGCCTGCCCTGACGGGGCCAGCGCTGAATGCGGTAAAGACATGCCCAGCGCCTCCGCCACGACCTGCGCGGTCGCTGCCGTTCCAAGGAACTGACAGCCGCCGCCTGGGGTGGCGCAGGTACGGCAGCCCATATCCGCCGCTTCCTGCAGCGAAATCTGCCCTTGCGAATAGCGGGCGCCAATCGTTTGAATCTTGGCGGCATCTTCACCGTTGGTGGGGGGCAAAGTTACACCCCCAGGGACGATAATGCCCGGCAAATCATGAATACCGGCAAGAGCGATCATGGTAGCAGGAAGCCCTTTGTCGCAAGTCGCGATGCCGATCACACCGCTGCGTGTCGGCAAGGATCGCACGAGCCTCCGGTACACGATAGCGGCATCGTTGCGATACGGCAGCGAATCGAACATCCCCGTCGTGCCTTGCGAACGCCCGTCGCAAGGATCGCTCACATAGCCTGCGAACGGAACTCCGCCAAGTTCGGTAATCTCTAGCGCCGCCTCTTTCGTGAGAAGGCCGACTTCCCAGTGGCCGGTATGATATCCAAGGGCGATAGGCGTACCGTCCTCTGCGCGTAAACCGCCTTGTGTGCTGAGAATGAGCACTTGCTTCCCGTTCAAACGGTCCGGCTGCCAACCCATGCCGACGTTCTGGCTCAAGCCGAACAAATCGCCGCTCGGCCAGTTGAGCAGCATGTCGCTCGTCAACGGCAGCGAGCCTTGGGGACCCGCTGCATGGGTTTGCAATCGGTAGCTTTCGTGATCTTCCTGACCCATAATATATGTCCATGCATCGCTCAACGCAATCCCCCCTCGCTCAACGCATTATTTCCAACAAACAATCGTCTCGCCCGTTAACGCATCGGATTGCGGGCCGCACAGGAACATTACGATATCCGACATATCCTCAGGCTGGGCAACTTTCTGCAAGCGCGAGCGGTCATCTTGCTCTGTGACCGTTCGCGTCGCCAGAAAACGAGCTGTGTAGGTCGGAGCTGGAGATATACAGTTAACGTTCACGTCGTACGGCCGCAGCTGCTCAGCTAAACTGCGCGTATATTGCGAGATGCCCATTTTGGCTGCTGCATAAATGATCCCCTCGCGAACGGGAAGATGACCGGCAATCGAGCCAACGTTCACAATTTTACCGCAGCGGCGTTCACGCATATGGAGACCTGCGAATTTACACGCATACATGGTTGACAGTAAATTACGATCTACGACGGAACGAATATCCTCCACAGAAATATCCAACGCATCATTGGGATCCGGACGCGGCGTACGCATGCCGATGTCTCCCCCGGCATTGTTCACTAAAATATCCAGCGAGCCGAGCGCTGCAATAGATTGCTCTATGAGCGCTTTGACTTGCTCCGGATCGGACAATTCCGCCGCGATAAAGTGTGCCTTCACGCCATGCTTAGAAGCGATTTCCTGCGCTACGGCACTGCCGGACGGCGCCTCATTAAAGCGCGCCGCTGCCGCTTCATTCACATCATGAATAATGACATTAGCGCCCGCACGCGCTAAATCAACAGCGTATTGCCTTCCAAGACCTCTGCTGGAACCGGTTACAAGAGCATTTTTACCTGTCAGATCGATCCATGTCATCCTGATCACCTCATGGGATTAGTGCGTTATGCATAACGCTTGATGATGCTCGATAAATAAGTTATGCCGGCATTCAATTCTTCCAACTCGTATGCGGCGATGACATCAGCCGGTGCGCCCTTCTCGAAAGGTGTTTGCCAATCCCCATTATTTCTCGCATGATTCTTGACAAACCGCAGCAGGCCAGTGAGCTGACGTGCCGAACGTTCCGGGTATTCGTTCCAGAAATCTTCCTGCAGCACACGTACATGCCTCGCTTCCAAAGCACCGTGTTCGACCGACATCGTAACCTGCGGATTCACTTCGTCAAAAATTCCCAGCAATTCGGGAAAGTTGATAACCCCTTGCCCTAACGGCTTCCTCACTAAGCGGTATCCTTCTTCGGAGGAATAAATGGCATATTCCTTGAGATGGACATTCTTCACATAGGGGGCTACCCGGCGAAAAAATTCGACCGGCTCCTCGGCCGTGGCCAGCGGATTGCCTGTATCGAGCGTGATGCCAAATTTCTTCGAACTGATGTTTTCGCATAACCAAAGCAATTCCTCAGAAGCCAAATCCTGGTGGTTCTCCACAGCCAAATTAGCGCCTGCCGGGTTTGCAGAATCCATCACTTCCTGGAAAGAACGAAGGATAGATTGCAAGAAAGGCTGCCAGGAGCCAACCATATGTCTGCGGTCCCCGCCGAACTTCGCCCCGCCCACAACCGTTCTCACCGTAAGGGCGCCAACCCGGTCAGCCATCTGCAGCGCATCCTTGAGGTGGCCGGGATCAAATCCTCCGGTGGCAACGTTTATGAACAGCCCTTTGTCACGTGCATATTCGGCCGCTTCGTCGGCATCGGTGCTTTGCAAAATATCGTACGGAATTTCGCTGCCCTGAAGCCCGTATGACTCGGCCATCTGCAGCAGCTCTTTCGCCGTAATGCGTTTCCGGTCGGCTGCCGGGTGAATGCCCATCGCATAAACAGTTCCGTAAGCCGTAAGTCCGAATCTCATATGCATATGCCTCCTTTTGGATCCTTATTCAGATGTCCAACCGCCGTCAATCACGATCGCCGAGCCCGTCATGAAGCTGGACAGATCTGAGGCCAGATATACCATCAGCCCTGTTAACTCCTTAGGCTCCCCCCAACGCTTGATTGGCAGGTGATCCAAGAAAAATCGATTTGCATCCGGATTGTTAATGACAGCTTGGTTGATGTCCGTAGCAAAAGGCCCCGGGCAAACGGCGTTGGCCGTTATGTTATGCTCAGCCCACTCAAGCGCCATGACCTTCGTCAATTGGATCAATCCGCCTTTGCTGGAGCAATAAGCGGACCGTTCAGGGAGGGCCACCGTCCCCAGCATGGAGGCAATATTTATAATTCTTCCGAATTTTTGTTTGATCATTTGCGGAACGACCGCTTTGGCGCACAAAAAAGGCGCTTTCAAATTCGTCGTCTGAACAAGATCCCAGCTCTGTTCGTCATAATCGAGAATCGGTTTGCGCACATTAACTCCGGCATTATTAATCAAAATATCCAAACGCCCGAAGGTGTTCACGATTGTGTGAGTTATAGCTTCCATTTGCCGAAAGTCCGTCACATCTGCGGCAAGCCCCAGCGTGTCTCTGCCTGTTTCCTTGCGAATCGCATCCGCTGCCGATTGCGCTTTGCGCTCATCCCGGCTTGTCACAACGACACTTGCGCCTGCATCCGCTAACGCACGAGAGAACTCCAGCCCAAGTCCCTGGCAGCCGCCAGTAATGAGTGCAACCTTCCCATTCAGCTTGAAATCACTCATAGGTTTATACATCCCCCTCACATACGTATTTCTTCTCGTTTTTAATTATAATCACGCGGGGATTGAGACTGAATGGAATATTTTTGGGCACATCCGTAAATTTTTTTGAATCCATACAATAAGAAAAACCCTTGCCTTCCTCCTGGAAGTTAAGGGCTTTGTTCGTCATGGTTGAATGATTTTGCTTGGGACGATTTGAAACTTCTTTTTGAAGCACTTGCTAAAATAGTAGGGATCCGAGTAGCCTACGCTTTGCGAGACGTCGACAATTTTAAGCGAGACCAGCCCTTCGGGCGGCACATCTCTCAGCATCTCCATAGCGCGATCCAGCCGCAAATCGGATAAATATTCCGTAAACGATTTTCCTGTTTCCTTTTTGAAAATATGGCTTAGATAGCTCGGGTTGGCGCATATACTGCGAGCTGCTTGCTGTAACGTCAACGACTCCTCGGCAAAGTGCTCTTCAATATACGCAATGGCTTTACTTACGATATCGGAACCTTTGAAATTCGCCAAATAGTTATCCAGCTCTGTAAACACAATTTGTTTAAAAAAGAGCTGGAGCCACTGCTGCAACCCGGAGATGGTTTCCAGGCTATGCATCTGCCTAAACAACGGATGACGGTCCGTCATCCATCCGCTCGGCAGCGTGCCCCCACGTTCCAGAATGACGGCGCTGCCGAGCGAAACACACTCCATCAAGACGAATACAGCGATCTCTTTGCTCGCCTGACTGATGACGAGTCTTGAACAAACTTTGTCGATTTTTTCGGCAATCGCTTCCCGATTCTTATTACGAATGGCCGTTATCCATTCCGTTCGATCTATTGGAAGAGAGAAGACGGCTTCTACCGGTTCTTCTTGATTTTGCGCGTATGTGATAACCCGGTTGCCGCCTTTCGTAAATTTATATTTTAAGACATACACCGCCTCCGAATACGAGAGGTGCACTTGGCTTAAACTTTCATACGTTTGCCCCAAAGCGAGCGTAACGCCAAGATGCATTCTTTGATCGATGAAGCTGCGGGCTTGGTCGCAAAGCTCAATTAACGCTTGGTCCTGAGCATGGCTGTGCCCGACCAACATTGCAATCTTTTTGTCCTCTCCGTCGATCACCGCGCAATAAATACCCGACGCTTCGAAGGTATCCTGTAAAATGTTCTTAACCACAAATCGCCACAGCTGCCGCTCTTGTTCCTTGGTATAACGAACATTTAGCTCATCGATTTCGACGACAAAGGCGGCATATCCTTGCGCATGCTGCGGAATGTCATAATACTGGGCATGCCGATACAGCGTCTCCGGACTGTCTGACGGCTCATAAAGCAGAAGTTGACGGACAAAATGGTCTCTTAACAAGGGCTTCGATCGTTCTACTTGTTCCTTCAGATCTTTAACGTTAAGAGAGGATTGCATGTCCTGTAAATGCTCTTGGCGAATTTCCGTTAAAGCTTGGCTAAGCTCATCTTCATCGACGGGCTTTAGCAAATAGTAAGACGCCCCTAACGTTATCGCAGCCTGTGCATACTCGAATATATCGTAGCTTGTTATAAATATCACTTTTGTCGCAATATGCGAAGATCTTAATGCTTCTACGAAATCTAATCCAGTCATGCCCGGCATGTTAATATCAGCGAGGATCAAATCATATTGCTCTTGTCGCGCAAGCTCCAGAGCTTGGGAACCGTTCTCTGCTTCTTGCTCGATGGTGTACCCGAGAGCCTCCCAATCAATCAAATTGATCAGAAGCTTACGGAAATAATATTCATCATCAACGATCAATACGCGTAATTTCGGGTTCATAGAGAGCTACCGCCTCTCCTCAAGCTCAGATTTTTCGAAGAAAACAGGAATCCGCAGCTGTACTTCGACACCTTCTCCCGGTTGCGAGATCATCGTGATACCGAATGGCTGCCCGTAACGAAGCCTGATACGTTCCTGTATGTTGTTGATGCCAAAGCTGGACAAACCATGATGGGATGGCTCGTGCCGCCAAATTCGCTGGAGTTTCTCCTCGTTCATGCCGTTCCCGTTATCCTTCACCTTGAAACATAGGACCTTCAAGCCATTCGTCTCTTCCATGCCACCGGTAATCTCACAGAGAGCGCCATTCTGCTTTTCTCTCAGTCCGTGGTAGATCGCATTTTCCACAAGCGGCTGCAGCAGCATATTCGGAATCCAGCATCCCTCGATTCTGCTATCGAATTCAATCCTGTACTGCATATGCTGGTATCGGATGGTTTGGATATAGAGATAGCTTTCGAGATGCTTCCTCTCCTGAGACACCGGAATGATCTCTTGCCCTCGATTAAGCGACATCCGGTAAAAATCGCCGAGCGATTTGACGACCTTGCCGATATCATGAGCTTGTTTCATTAAGGCCATAGATCGAATCATTTCTAAAGTGTTGTATAGAAAATGCGGTTTAATCTGCGAATATGATAATTGGAGCTCCAGCTTTCGCTTTTGCTTCTCTTCATGATTAATGGTGTGCATCAGGTCTTGAATCCGGCTTACCATTTCATTAAATTTATAAGCCAAACGGCCGACTTCATCGTTCGAAGCAACAATTGTCCGCGTATGCAGCTTGCCGTCTCCAACCGCTGTCATTGCTCTGCTTAGCTGCATAATCGGATTAGTGAGCCACTTGGAAAAAATAGTGGAAAGGATGAGCGCCAAAAGCAATCCTGTCAGGCCAAACCCTAAAATAAACAAGGTGATTTCCCACTGATCTTTCATCAATTCCTTGGTTGGAACCACATAGACGGCTCTCCACCCGTTCTTATCCATAGCTTTAGAAGAAACAAGCAGATTCGTCTTTCCATTATTGAAAATCGTTGAGCCGTTTCGATCCACAATCATCCGGCCAAACAAGTCATGCGTAGACTGGTAAACGATATCAGCATCATTAGCCGAAAGGATCTTACCTTCGGCGTTGACGATCATAATATTGCTCCTTAGGTCGTCATTGCTGTAAATATGGGATAACTTTCGCTCGTCGATGTTGATATAGATATAGCCCATGAGGAGCCCATTATCAATATTGATAATTCGTCTGCCTATAGACAGTAAGCTCTTATGCTGATCATTCACAAGAAACGTACTCTCGAAGGTTTCAATCCAGACTGCTGTGCCTTTCGCATCGATCAGCTGTTCTTTAGGATAGTCATTCATCGAGGAACCGGTCACATTCGACATATTGTCCGAATAGAAAACTTTTTCACCACTCGTCGATTGAATGACAACGGAGTCAATGTAAGGGTTGGATTCAACCATTGAATTCAAGCTTGCATACATCGATTGTATGTCGTCGAGCTTCTGAAGCTCGCTGTTCACATCATTCGTGTCCATCAATACGGATTGGTACGTTTTATTGATCATTGAGAGCTTTGAGAAATTTTCAATATCATTAAATAAGGTGTTAATCGTGTTCGTTATGTGTCCAATCTTTTGTTCCGAGCTGCGAAGAGCCCGCTCCTCTGCTTGATGCAGCGTCATTTGATAAAGCGTTATGGTCAGAAAAACGATACTGGGTAAAATGATGATCACATTAATGAGCTGAATTTTTTTGCGAATGGGCATGTCTTGAAAATATCGGAGCGCTTTAATACCTATCCCCTCCAGAAAAATCGCGGTGAACCCTCCGCTTACGGCTTCCTCATAATTTGCTCCATACTTTCTGTATACTGCGAAGATGACAATGTTCCCGTATACAATTTCTGGTTCAAATCCCGATACTCTTCCCCTTTAGACGTTGTCATTGTACTATACCAATACGATTGGATGAATTTGAAGTTTTTGAAATCCTTCACATACTCCGCATAAGCATCGTTGATTTTTCCTTCTGTTTTCGCTTCCGATTCTGCATAAGGAGCTTGACCAAGCTTGACGAGTTCGTGATTGATTTTCAGCGAATACCGGATTGCGAATTCCTTAGCTTGCGGCAAATGCGGGGAATGGACATTGACGAACAGCCCGTAAGGCGAGCTGCTTCGCTCCCCGGTGTTCGTAGAGAATGGATCCGCTGCCGCTCCTGTCTGGGGAAACTTGATATATCCCAAATCGTCGCCTAAGCTTGAGATGGCTTTATTGAAAATCCAAGAGCCGTTGATAAGCATTAGCGCTTTACCTTTGTAAAACAGATCGCGAGCTTCAAGATCGCTATGATTTAAAAATCCTTGCTGAAACGCGTCTGCCTGCACCAACTTAATGACTTTGTCGGCGGCATCTACAAATGGCTTATCGGTGAATTTGATCTCATGTTGAAGCGCTCGGTTGAAAGCATTCGGATCCTCGCGCAGCACTAATGTATTGTAGATGATATCTCCCGGCCAGCGGTCTTTGCCGCCTAAGGCGATCGGAACCACTCCGTTGCGGTTCGCAGCATGAATCACGGCAAGAAGTTCATCCCATGTTTTCGGTGGCTGAATGCCGAGACTAGCCATAAGCTTCTTATTATAGACAACGACTTGCGAATGCTCGGGACGGTAAGGTACGGAATAAATGCTCCCGTTCCCCGATTGAATCAAACTCCCTTGAGCAAATTTGGATTCCAGCCCTGTTGAGGCCAACACATCATTTAACGGAGCCGCCACATTGGCATTCAGAATTAATTCCCGTTCCGATTTACCTAAGTATTGCGAGAATACATCAGGCAGCTCGTTTGCCGAAATAGCTACTTTGATTTTGGTCTTATACCGTTCGGGATTAATAAATTCATAGTTCAGCTTAATGTTCATCTCTTCGGCTACCTCTTCGGCAGCCGGCTTCAAATAAATATCCGTATTAAACATCCATAAGGTCAAAGCTCCGCCTTTATTCGTTTCGTTCGCAGCTCCTAGAGCCTGATTGACGGAATCGCCATTACCACAACCAGACAAAAATACAAGACCAATCATCAACAAAGAGAAGAGACTTTGCTTCTTATGATTCATGTAAAATCCCCCAGAGATGTTGTATTGTGGTACTGCTTCATATAGCTATATTATAAGCTCATATTTCAGAGAATCATAGAGAAAAAGGTCAGCCGGATTACTCCGGATGACCTGACGTACAGGAACCCTATAGCTTAGTATTTAGCGCCTCCGTCAGTAAGTCCGCCGATGACAAAGGTTTGGGCGCCGAGATACAAAATTAAAGCAGGGATTGATGCGATCACCGAAGAACTCATGAGCAATCCCCAAATGAAGGAATCGGAGAATTTAAAACCTGCAATACCAACCATCGCCGTCAGCTGGCTTGGACTCGTCGTAACAACGAGCGCATACAAGAACTCATTCCAAGACATGGTGAAGGCGAAGGTCGCCACCACAGCTATACCTGGAGCAGCAATGGGGAAAATAATCTTCCATAACGTTTGCATTCGTGTGCATCCGTCGATCAGTGCCGCTTCTTCCAAAGAACCTGGAATGGCTTTGAAGTAACTAAGGAGCATGTAGCAGCAATAGGGGACAATAAAAGTCGGATAAATGATCAGCAAACCATACTTGTTGTCTGCAAAGCCGAGCTTGCTGACCAGTACATACATCGGGATAAACAGCACCGCTGCCGGCATCAGATAGCATATAATAATGCTTCTCGTAATAAATTTCCTACCGCGAAACTTAAGGCGGGTCAGGCTGTAAGAAGCGAAAATACTAATGAGCAGCGAGATCAACGTGGCAAGCAGGGAAACGATTAAGCTGTTTTTCAGGTTGGTCATAAACTCCGTTTGGCTAAATAGATCCTTATAATGCTTCGTGGTTACCTCGGTCGGGATCAAGGAAGGTTTGGCATCGTACATAAGCGCGTCGGGGGTGAACGATGTTTTGACCATCCAATAGACCGGAAACAATGTCCAAATTAAGCCGATAACGACGATTGCATAGATCAACACTTTTTTACGAACGGCACGTACGGTGGATGCTCTCATCCTCGCTGCCTCCTCCTCTCAATCTTCCTTGGCCAGCTTTCGGGTCATAAAGAACATCAGCACCAGCAAGATCGGAATGATGGATCCGGCCACACTGAGCGATTTGCCCATATCATTTTGGAGAAAGGCGGTTTCATACGTATAGACAGAAATAACCGCCGAATTATACAAAGGTCCCCCTCCAGTAATCAAATAAATATTTTCGAAATCATTAAACGTCCAAATGGAAGATAGCATGGTCGTAATGACGAGCACCGAACTGATAGAAGGGATCGTGACCGAAAAAAACTGGCGAATAGGACCCGCTCCATCAATTTTTGCAGCTTCGTACATCTGCTTGTCAATCGTCTGCAAACCACCCAGGATGCTGAATAAGAAGAAAGGAATCCCTCGCCAAATGTTAACGATAATGACGGAGACTAATGCTATTTTAGGTCCGCTTAACCAAGCGACCGGATTTTCAATCAAACCTGTATCGAGCAGCAATTGATTGATGATTCCGTAAGAATCGTTGTACATCCACTTCCACGTCAGCGCCGACACCAGTCCGGAAATGGCCCACGGTACAAGGAACAACACCCGTACAATGGATCTGCCGAAAAACGCCTGATTCAGCGTCAAGGCAAAAATCATCCCGATCACCAGTTTAAAGAACACATCCGTCATAAAGTAAATGAACGTATTTTTGAGGACCTTCCAATACACCGGATCTGTGAATATTTCGCGATAGTTCGCAAAGCCTATAAAATGCGCTTCGGCTCCTACGGTTTTATCGGTTAAGCTTAGGTATAGCGCATTGATAAAAGGAATGCCGATCACCACGAAAATAACGATGATAACCGGCATGACCGACGTATACCCCAAAACCATTTCACTTCTTCGATTGGATGTTTGCAGCATGGTTTCACCTTCCTATGGGAAAGTACGCCTTTAATTTCATCTCTTATTTTTTCTCGTAAACTCGCTTGTAGTTTTTCTCGATTTCATCCAGCGCTTTTTTCGGATCTGTATTATTAACGACGATGCTTTGAACGGCCTTAGGAAGAATGTATTCGCTGATTACTTGGGAAGCGCGCGCATCCGGAGGTCCCGGGTCACCCAGCGGAACAATATTTTTTGAGGCGTCGAACCAGCCTTTGTTTTCCGGCTTCTGCCAAAATTCCGTATTTTCAAATCCGTTCAATACCGGCACAGCCAATCCATTCAACTTCTCGATCAGCTTTCCATAGAAATCTTTGTTGAAGAAATAATCAATGTATTTTTTAGCGTTATCAAGGTTTTTGCCTTTATTGAACATGACGAACACGGTTCCGCCGCCTGAACCAAATTGTCTCTTTGGACCAGCTGGCCAAGGCATGACCTGCGTATTGTTAAGCAGCTCCGGCTTCTCTTTTCTCATCGCCGCATACACGCTGCTGGAGTTAAAAATGATTCCTACTTGACCGTTCAAATAAGCCGTATTGTTCCATGAATCATCGCCTGTTACCGCGCCTGGCGGCGTCAATTTCTCAGTGAAGAAGCTGGTGTCAAATTTGATGGCTTCCAAAGCCTCCGCTGTATTGACCGTAACTTTGCCGTCCTTATCTACCAAATCCGTGCCGTACGTTCGAATTAAGTTTTCGATACGACCATTCGAATCTCCGCCGCCTCCAAGCTGGAATCCAAGCCCATAGAAATTATTTTTCGGATCGTTTATCGCAAGTGCCACTTTTTTTACATCATCCCATGTTTTCGGAAGCTCAAGCTTCTTTTCGGCTACTTTATCTTTTCGCACATACATAACGTTCGGATTATGATAAACCGGAACCTCATACCAACCCTCTAATGCATAGGCGTATTTCTTGGAATCTTCCCTGAAATCATATTTCTTCAAAATATCCGAAATTTCCACCAATTGATTGTTGCCGACGAATTGCTTCGCGACAAAATCGTCAGCCAGCAGCAAGTCCGGCGGGTTCCCCGCTTCCACTGCCGCAAGCAGCTTCGTTTTTAAATCAGCCGGCGGAATCGCGACATACTCCACATCGACATTGAATTCCTTGGAGAATTGCGCCACTCTCTCTTTTTGCGAGTCATTGTATTCCTTCACATATTCCGATTTGTCCCAAAAAACCAATTTCGTCTTTTTGGTACTGCTCTGCTCCCCCGCATTTTGTGTAGTTGGAGCCGTCGTGCTGCCGCTCGCTGGAGTCGCACTCGAACTGGCACTGTTACTCGGACTGCTGCAGCCTGCGGCTGCAAAAACGAGTGAGAAAATAACCGGCAATGACATCGCTTTTTTTAATTTGGACATGTAGCTCCTCCTTAATGAATCCGTTTACATTTCTGATTATAGCCTGATGGGGGAGGCTGGATGAATGGATTATTTTTGGGCGCACCCGTAAATATTTTGTGGAAGAGCCACACTGGTATTCAGATTCATGAAATTATTTGCAAAAATCCCCTCCATTTTATATGGGCTGAACCGAAAATGTTGCATGGTGTAAACTTATATGGAAATGGATTTTCTTTAATAGGAAGGCAGAACAAATGGAGTCGAATTCAATTGGGGGTTGACGCTCCAAAACAAGAAGGCTCATTTCAGGTCCCCATTTCTCCAGATAATGAAAAGTAAAACCCCGGGGAACCGGGGCTTTACGCATAGAAAGTTATTATAGGGAATCCCGGTCTTGCAGCAAAGCTTTCAGCCTGCCAGGGAAATCCGTAATGATGCCCGAGACCCCCATATCAGTTAACTTCAGCAGATCTATTTCTTCGTTGGCCGTATAAGGGTAGACATAAAGCCCGTTCTCTTTCGCCTTCAGCACATCTTCGGCATCCAGCATTTGAAAGTAAGGATGAAGCGAGTACACATCCACATCAAAACTTCGTGCATAAGCGGTTGGATCCAGTAAATTGGATTGATACAAAAGCCCAATCTTGACTTCCGAATCCATTTGTTTGATCCTTCTGACACACTTATGGTCAAAAGATGAAACGATAACATGATTCAAACGCTTACGTCTTCGCAGAAATTCAACTAATTTACGCTCCATTCTGCCTTCGTATGCGTATTTTACTTCCACGTTAATCATAATGCTCTCGGGTACTAGATCAAAGACTTCGTCCAAAGTAGGCACGGTCTCCCCTTTGAACTCGTCGCCAATCCAGAGACCAGCATCATAGGTTTTGATTTCCGATAAGCTTTTCTCCACGATCAGACCTTTCCCGTTTGTAGTCCGGTCTAATGTCATATCATGGCAAACGACGATTTCCTCATCAGCGGTCAAATGAACGTCAAGCTCAATCCCTTCGCATCCCTGGCTTAACCCAAGCCGGAAAGCAGCGAGCGTATTTTCTGGGGCCATTCCTTTAGCCCCACGGTGTGCAATAATCATCGGTTTGTTAATAAGCATAACTGTTTCCTTTCCGGCTACTGAACTGGAGCCTTCTCACATCATTATTTGACTGTTTTGTTGTATGTTTGAATTTTTGAAGTGATTTCTTTTTCCGCTGCATCCAAAGCTTCCTTCGGAGTCTTCTTGTTGTTGAGCACTTCTTCGATTGAGACTTCAACAATTTGTCTTGCTTCAGGGAATACACCCATTACCGCACCCTGTGTTGCCGTGTTCAACTTCGTTTGGTGTAGTTGATCAATCGCCGTCTGGAACTGAGGGAACTTTTTCAGGTTTTCTTTTACAATGTCTTCGTCATAGGCTTTTTTGGTAATCGGGAAGTATCCCGTGTTGACGTGCCAGTAAGCCTGTTCCTTAGGTGTAGTCAAAAATTTGATGAAATCCCAAGTGGATTTCTGCTCATCATCTGGGCGGTTATTCATAACCCACAAGCTGGCTCCGCCGACAATAACACCGCCTTCTTTCGCATCTGCCGGCTTAGGTAAGGTGCTGGTCCCAACTTCGAATTTACCGCTTGCACTGTCAACTAGCCCCTTAAGCGCTGCTGTAGATTCCAGAATCATACCTACCTGACCTGCAGAAAATGCTTTTTTGGAATCGTCCGTTTTGCGTCCCAGATTGTTAGCCGCTTTGGTGTCGATAAGATCCTTCCACCAAGTCAGTACCTTCACACCTGGCTCCGTATTCACCAGCGATTGGGTTGCAAGAGAGGTCCGACCGTTTCCGTTGTTTACATATTCAGCACCTTGATTAGCAAAGAGCTGCTCCATGAACCAACCATAGATCGCAAAGTTTGCCCCCGTCGCTTTACCTGATTTGGTAATTGCATCTGCTGCAGTTTTCAATTCCTCGAAAGTTTTTGGAGGCTTCGCAGGATCAAGACCGGCTGCTTTAAACAAATCTTTGTTATAATAAAGGACCGGATTCGACGTGTTGAACGGCATTGAGTAAAGTTTACCGCCCAGTGTATAATAACCAGCAATGTTCGGTTCCAGCTGTGAAGAATCCCACTTATCCGAATCAATGAAGTTTTGCATCGGTGTAATTGCTTTGGAATCGATCATGAAGCGGCTCCCGATCTCATACATTTGGACAACCGAGGGGCCTTCTGTTGTACCCATCGACGCTTTCAGTTTGCTAAGCAAGTCGTCGTAGCTTCCTTGATACACCGCTTCTACTTTGATTTTATTCTGAGAAGCGTTATAATCTGCGACTAGTTGATCAACAACTTTCGTATTTGCTCCACCCATCGCATGCCAGAAAACGACTTTCTTAGGTCCGCTTGCCTCAGCTGCTCCAGATTTCGTTGCCTCTGGCTTCTTACTTTCTGTACTTTCCCCCATATTTACGCTGCATGCCGAAAGGAAAACCATTGTTGCCGCTAAAACTAAACCTGTTAATCTTTTTTTCCCCATTGTTTCTATCTCTCCTCGCTCAATGTAGATAAATATATATGATAAGCCTGTTAGGTAACAGACGGATCATCGCTCGCTTAACCTTTTACAGCGCCTGCGGTAATTCCACGTACTAATTGTTTCACACCTAAAGCCAATAAAAAGAAAGAAGGAAGCAGAACTATCGTAACTCCCGCCAAAATCAAATTCCACGACATAACTTCAGCATGCTGCAGCATAGAAACTCCGATTTGCACCGTTCTCATGGACGCCCTATTTGTTATTAATAGAGGCCATAAATAGTGGTTCCAGTGCGTAAGAAAGACATAAACCGCCAAAGTAGAAAGCGCAGGACGGGATAGCGGAAGTACAATCGAGTAAAAATTCCGGAGATGTCCGCATCCGTCAATTTTTGCCGCATCAAACAGCTCATTAGGTAGCTGAAGGAAAAACTGGCGAAGCAGGAAAACTCCGAAGGCCCCAGCCATAAAGGGAACGATCAGCCCCTGGTAACTGTCCATCCATCCCCAATTTTTGATGGTCAAATAATTAGGAATAATGGTGACTTCCCACGGAATCATCATGGTCGAAAGAAAGATGGCGAACAATACTTTCTTTCCTTTGAAATTCAGGAACGAAAAAGCGTAAGCGGCCAAACTGGACGTGATAACCTGACTTACCGTAATCCCCGAAGATACAATAAAGCTGTTCAGGATAAAGCGCACGATTGGAAAGCCCGAAATTGCGTTCTTGAAGTTTTCAAGATACAACTGAGAAGGAAATAATGGCGGTGGGAAGTTAGAAACTTCCTTCTCTGTCATGAACGACGAAGATACCGTAAATAACAGCGGATACAAAACGACAAGTGCCAGCACAATTAGCAGCAAGTAATTCAGGGTGGGTGCGATCCTTTTCGCAATCATTGATAATGCACCTTCTTTTCCAAAACTTTAAACTGCACCACAGTCAAGATCATGATAATCACAAAGAGAACCAAAGCCTGTGCACTGCCGATTCCGAAACGGAAATTAACAAAAGCGTCCTGATAGATGGAATAAACGATCACATTGGTTGAATTCATCGGACCACCCTTTGTCAAAATATGAATTTGTCCAAAGGCTTGGAAAGCGCCGATTACAGACACGATAAGGGCAAAAAATATCGTGGGCGACAGAAGCGGCAGAACGATTTGGATAAATGTCCGCGTCGGGCTTGAACCATCAATTTTAGCGCTTTCATAAATTTCTTCTGGGACCCCTTGAAGACCGCTGGACAGCACAATGAACAGAAACCCCATATTCATCCATATCGTCAACAGCGAGATCGAAACCAGCGCCCACGAAGGACTCGTTAACCAAGGGATCGGATCAATATGTGCAATGCTTAAAAAGTAATTCAGCATGCCTGCTGTCGGATGGAACAGCAAAAACCAGATAATCGACCCCGTACCTACCGAAATTACGATAGGCAGAGAAAATATGAACTGGAATACTTTCATGCCCCGCAGTTTGTTGTGGGTGATCGCTGCCAAAAACAGGGACCATACGATTGAAGTAGGTACCGTAAACAAGATAAACAGCAACGTCACTTTTAAATTCGAATAAAACTGTCCCGAGGCAAGTAAATCGCTAAAATTATCAAGCCCGACAAATTCAACGACCCTACCGCGAGGGTCAGTAAGCGTCATGCTCAGGTATACAGATTTGACCATCGGATAAAAAAGGAACGTAGCAAACAAGACTAAGGAAGGTGCAAGAAATAAATAGGCTAATATGTTCTCCTCCCACTTCTTTTTCCTTACTGATACACTTTCAGGTGTCCCCAGGTTTAAAGCGCTTTCATTTACCATCAAATAGCATACCCCTCTCTTTAAAAAGTTACATTTTCACGCTAAGGGCATTCGGTTTCCCTGTATCGCTTTTGGTAACTCGTTATTTTCCGTCTCGCTCATTTGGAGGAAACGGGTGAAAAGAGCGAAAAAAAATCACATAAATTGCCATGCCCGTTGACATGCAATCTACGTGAATCTCCTTGTCTCCATCACAATTATTAACTTGTTCATATCATACATGCTAGTAACGGATACTGTCAACCAAGATTTTCCACGAGTAATAATTTATTCAATTAGAGCAACCGTCGTGGCGTCTAAAGTTGACACTACCTATCCGTTCGCAATTCGGGACGTATGGAACGTAAATACTTCAGGCTTCTGCCCTCGATTACTTGAGCTGCTCGCTCAATCCGACAATGATGCCTTCGGGACCGCGGATGTAGGCGAGTCGATTCGTGTCCCCATATTGCACCACTTCGCCGACCAGTTCGGCGCCATGTGCCAGCAGGCGCGCGACCACGTCATCGATGTCATCGACGGCGAACATGATGCGGCGAATCCCGAGTTCGTTCACCGGAGCCTTCTCCGGTCCAGTTCTAATCGCATCCGGCGTGTGGAACTTGTCCAGCTCGATCCGTCCTTGGCCGTCCGGAGTGCGCATAAACACGAGGGTAGCATGGACGTTCTGAAGGCCAATGAGACGATCTACGGAGGAGCCCTCGACGGTCGTTTCGCCCTCCAACTCGAACCCGAGTTGGAGAAAGAAGGCTTTAACGGCTTCGAGATCGTCAACGACGATAAGGACGTTGTCCATTCGTAGTAATTTATTTTTTGCCATAGTTTTATCTCCTTGATGAAGAACAAGACTAGCAGCCAGTTAAGGCTGGCCGGAAAGGTGATTCATTGTGAAACAATCACTAGCGCAATCGCAGGAAAAATGAATAAATATGATTTTGGCCCTAGCAATTTTGTCTTCTTCATGCATACTCCTTTTGTATGAGTTCTACTATTTTTAACGGAAGCGAATTGCCGCCATTGTCACAAGTCCGACCAACAGACCGACCGGTATCCATATGGAAGCAAATAGCGCGTGCGGTTCCAAAATAGCGGTAATTACCGCACCCAGGCAATAGATCTCTACCGCCCATGTGCGTAACCATGCGTCTGCAGTAAATGGGGTGACTCCGCGAAAATGGGCAATCGTATCCTCGATGACATTCGCGAGGTTATTGGTCAAAACGGTCGTTGAAATCCCAGCCACTTTCAAATGCCTGGCGACTGTCGTTTGCATGCCCATCCCCACGCTCAATAATAGAATGAGTATATATAAATACCTGTCGCTGTCTCCCGCATAGGAGAGCAACGCTGCAATAAATAGCAGAAGACCTTCGATGCCTAATGCAATCGTTGCGCCTCTGGACCAAAGCTGATCTTCCCGATCTCGCTTCACAATCACAGTTGCGAGCGCAATACCAGCGATAAAACCAATAAACGCAAGAATTGATCGAAGCACAGCCAGCGGTTTTGCTTGTCCAATCGCGATTCCGATTAGCACAAGATTTCCTGTCATATTAGCAGTGAATACATGTCCCAGTCCCAAATATCCAATCACATCAACGATGCCTGCTATCAGGCAAAGTACCAGGACTGATCTGTTAAGGTGTGTACGTGTGGGCAAAATACATCAATCCTCCCATCTATTAATATGGCTAGGATCTGTTAATTCATGCTTGAAGTAACGGCAGACGAATTTCTACTAAAGTCCCTTCATTCATTTTGCTTGAATAGGTAATATTTCCTTCATGCTGTTTAATAATCTTCTTGCAAATCATTAAACCAAGTCCAGTTCCCTTCTCTTTTAAACTATAAAAAGGCTCCCCTAACTTCGGCAATAGCTCCTCCGGAATCCCGCAACCGTGATCTTTAATGGATATCACACCATGATTCTCCCCGTCTTTGCGCAGACAAATTTGAATCTCTCCGCCTTCCGGCATCGACTCCATAGCATTCTTGATAATATTCAGAAACATCTGTTTTAACTGATTCTTTTCCCCGGTGATCGGGAAGTGTGTCGCTTCGTAACTCAATTGGATTTCAATATTTTTAAGAAGTGCTTCAGGGGATAAAATCTTAGTCGTGTATTCCACCAGATCACGCAGGTCTGTGACTGTAAGTTGTGTCAATTGAGGTTTGGCTAATGAAAGAAACTCGCTGGTAATGGCTTCAATCCGTTCGAGTTCGGATAACAGCAAATCATTGTGTTTTCTCGAGTAATTTCCTTCTTTGTATACTTGTAGGAATCCTTTTATTGTCGTTAAAGGATTTCGAATTTCATGCGCAATCCCTGCCGCGAGCTCTCCGACAATTGAAAGCTTTTCTGACTGTAATAGAATTTCTTCCGCTTTCTTGCGTTCGGAGATATCGCGGCTGATGACGATGACATAACTGCTACCTTTGACGGGCTGGCAGCGCGATTCAAATTCCTTCCAATGTCCATCTTTATGTTTGAGGCGAATTTCCAATGAATAGCCTTCCTGCCCCCCAAGCAACTTCGAGATCGTTTGATTAAAAATTTCCAAGTCCTTCGGGTGCACTAGCCTGTACAATAGATTTCCTTCTAATTCATGGTGTTCAAACCCTAACACAAGTTCATGAGAGGGAGAAAAATAACTCACCGTATGGTTTTGCTCCATAACCATGATCAAGTCAGAAGTATGATTAGCGATCAGCTTGTAATTCGATTCGCTTTTTTCCAGCGTCGCTTCCATATATTTATTTTGCTTATTAATTCTTAAAAGTCGATCATTTGATTCAATCAGCAAACCGCCCAAAATGACGCCTAACATGACAAACAGGACATATTGCAAATGAAATAACGGCTCGTTCAACAAAATATGAAATGATAAAATCGTTATCAAATATCCCGCCACATAAGCCATGAAAAGTGAACCAGTTTTTCTGGTTTGTGAGCTGCGAGCCATATACTTATATACAACACACAAAATGGTCATATTGATCAGCCAACCAATGATTGCCGGGGCCCAATTACCGCCCGAAATAAGGCGTGTAAGCAGCGAGAATAACCCGGTTATCACCCCAGGGATCGGCCCAAAATAAGCAAAAACAAGGATAACGGGCGCATATCTAATATCGTAGGAATACCCCTGCTGCTTGATAGACAGAATGACGAGAATAACCGAAACAACCCCAGCATAAAGGCTCGCCCACAAACTAAAATACTTGATCGGCGTTTGGTGAATAAATGAGCGGATGACTAGAGGCGTACTGACAAGCAGTGAAAATATAGCAATATTGACTATGAAGTCAAATAAAATCATAACACCCTCACTTGTGTTAAATTCTTAAACTTGTTTGTGTATACTTCATATATTAAACCAAATTTGGAGCTTCTACCAGTAAAATAACAAGTTATGGGATTCATGTTTATTCACACGAAAAAGCCCATGAGCAAATCATGCTCATGGGCTTTAATCCAGTTTCATTCTGCTAGTGATATAAGGTAAAGTAAACGCCTTGCAGGACGACGACCAACCACCACCACCACAGGATTTACGTTCTTCTGTTCGGAGTCCCGGTCCTCACTACCCAACCTCGCTCAACTTCCCGTCCCGAAAATACACAACCCGCTTCGCCTGCTGCGCAATCGCCAGGTCGTGCGTAATCAACACAACCGTCCTTCCTTGCTCGTTTAACCGCTTGAATATATTTAAAATCTCTTCGCCCGTCTTGATAAATATCCCCTTTTCAAGTTTTAGCCCCACTCTTAACAGACACACTTTCCATCTGCTTGTGAAACTTTCTTGGCGTAATGCCCGTAATCTGCTTGAATTGACGGCAAAAGTGCTCCACGTTGTTATACCCACAGCGTAAAGAGACCTCCGCGATGGATAGTGAACCATGCAACAAATATTCCTTAGCCTGGCGGATGCGACTTGTAATCACGTCATCCATACAAGAAATCCCGAAAGTCTTCTTGTAAATTGCCTGTAAATACCCAGGACTGATGCGAATAGAGTCGGCCATTCTCGGAACCGCCCAATCCTGGCTAGGATTACTATAAATGGCGGTCCGAAGCGTCAACAAATTGTAGTATTGAGGCGTAATTACTTCTTGAAAGTAAGATTCCAGAAGCTTGTTAAACAGGATCCTTAGTAAGCAGTCAATGGATGATTCTTTATAATTTTTTTGAAAAGAGTGTTCGCTGACAAGGAGTTGGAAAATTTTATGGATATATTCAGGGTCATTTAACGAAAAGGGCACTCCGAATGGAAGCGAAGTTTCCATTACGTATGATTCTTTGGATTCAAAACGAATCCAGTCGTTCTTATACTGTTCCGCACATGCCCGGTAATAAATTTTTTGGTGAGGATGGAATAGAACCCCACTATGCGCTGGGTACTCCTTCAATTCTCCATTAACCCAAAACAGGGCAGGTGTATGGGTCACGACGAGCAGCCAACAATGATGGCCCTCTGGGATATCGAACACAAAATTGCTTGCGTGAGCGGCATCATACTCAACATAAAAAATGTTGGTCATCATGATCCTCCAGTATCCAAAAAATAACATTGCATCAATTATTTATTAGCATATATTACTGATTGAAAACAGTCAACGAAGCAAAGTAACGACGCTTGATCGGCGCTGTTCTGGTCAATGTGTCAAGAAAGAACGCCCCTTGTATAGGTATCATAGATGCGGTTTTTCTTCACCCGCTCCTCTGTACTGAGCTTTTGCGCATCTGCAATTTCGTAACCTCCGAAGGTGTCATACAACCTCGATGAGGGATCGACTTCCACATAGGTACACCACGGTAGCCAGTGGTAGTGGCTTTGCAGGGTTTGAGTCGTAAAGTTGCCGCTTTCATGACCCAAGCCGGGCATGACGTATCCGGCGCTGCCATCCACGTCGCTCGACTGCCTGGTATTTTTATGGATGAACTCGGCGAAGTCGAGATAATGTTCATCACCTGTAATGACATACAACCTGTAATAGGTGTATGAGCAAGCGGCCATATATACGTCGGCCCCCCCTCCGATCGTGATAATGCTTTGACCGCTGATCGAATAGTGGTTGAACGGATGTTTCGGCCAGAGTGTGCGTACTGGGAATGACCAGGCATAGGTCCACGTCTCGGTATAATCAGCGGCGCCAATCGTTCCTTCCAGCCACTTCTCCTCGCCGGTCAGGTCGTATAGGGCAAGGAATCCGAATAAAGCATAAATGCCAGCCTCTTTATCCTGAATGTCGGAGTTGTCGCAGGTACCACCCCGATACTCCATATTTCTGTAATTACAATCAAAAGACCAATTTCCGGCACGGATCGCTGCGGCCTTATATCTCTCATCTCCGGACACAAGGTAGAATTGGACCAGGAAACGAATCACGCTGGGCGTATTGGCCTTCGAGTCCATACGGATGGAACTGTCGGTATGATAAGCCCGGTAATAGCTGCCGTCTTCGTTCTGTATTTGCACAAGCCAATCGGCCGTTTTTCTGCAAAATTCCAGCCAAGACGGTCGCAGGTCTCCTTTTCCGCGCAGGTAGAGAAAGGCGTCCAGGATCGGCTCGATCCCATCGGCCAGCATCCGGATGTAGTGGGGATACGGCTCAAATCCGTTGATGTTCGGGT
The DNA here is from genome assembly GCF_028765165.1 of Paenibacillus sp. MAHUQ-63. Lineage (GTDB taxonomy): Bacteria > Bacillota > Bacilli > Paenibacillales > NBRC-103111 > Paenibacillus_E. The sequence continues at coordinate 1,291,957 of NZ_JARADB010000003.1, forward strand.
TATAGCACATTTGCGGCAGGCCCGAATCCGTCATAGCCGTTCGCACCCAGAAGTCGATTACATTCACGCCTTTCTCAAACGCCTCAGGCACGCCATCTTTATCACCATAACGAAGCAACTGATATCCGATCCCGGGCTGCTGCCCAACGAAGCCGAACTGGAAAGAAACGCTAGAGATATCCATGTTGGGTAATTGGCAGGAAAAAGGCAAACCATACGAATCCCCGTATTGACGCGTAAATTCAGTCAGAATATTCATGCAATTATGGAAATGCAGTTTATTATCTACCTCGAATAACTTGTCGCGCAGCCGGGAATAGGTGTCCCGCCAAATTTCCCTCATCATCGACTGGAAGCTGCCATAATGGCCAAATTGAATGCCGATGGCGTAATTTTGTTCAAAGCCAACCTCTACGGGATGGTTAATGCGTTGAAACCTCTTCGTTTTCTGACTGTAGTCCAGACCCTCATATTGATTTTTTCTAGGCATCTCGCCATCGCAGCCCGGATACACATAATCGATCGAAAGGCCGTCAATCTCTATCTCTAACGCCTTGCGTACACCAAAACCGTAATACAAATAGTTCAGTGTCTTGCTCTCCGGCTTGCTCATTCCAATGGCTCCGATGGTACACTTCGGGTCCGTGTTATTCTCGGACCTCACGATGTCCGAAGACTGCATGGTTACGTCCGCAGCCCAGCGAGAGAGAGCCGCAGCTTCTCCTGAAGCGATGTGTTGCATCGCGAACAACGGCAAGGCATAATTGGTTTCCATCCGCCAGAAATATTCGTTGTTCAGGTCTTTGCCCATTGCGTAATCAGGCGCGAATTCGTTCTGCTTATACCACACACCGGGTGCGAAACAGTGATAGTCATGAACGTCATCCGATTCCGCAATCGTCAAAGAAATCTTGGTAGAAAAGCCAAGGTCGTCTCCCGCTTTCAACACCTTGACGTTCCTGCTTACCTTGAACCCTGTGTTGACCACTTCATATACGTCAGAGAAAAAGAATTCTGAGCCCGTCGGGACAATTAACGTACCTTCAGCCACGATTTTATCACCGTAAGCGGTGATTTTGGCGTATGCTTGGTCGTAAAACTCGTTGATGGCAAAGGCGGTCTTTACCGTTACGAACATCGGCCGCTTGTTATAATAGAGCCGCTTGCCATTTTTCTGAACCTCAACGCCACCCTCTTTGGAGATCAGGATATAGTTGCCGAATTCCAGCTTCATGAAACTTCCTCCTTAGAATTAGAAAATGAATAAGGGATATATAAGATCCTACATATCCCTCACTCATTAAAATTAGTTTTTTTACTTTTTAGCTAGTGCTTCAGCACGCATTTTAATAATCTTTTGTGCTTTTTCCGTATCTGAGGCAAAAACATCATTCCAACCTAGACCTATTACATCTTTCTTCATCATTTCCCAAAGTTTATCGAACTCTGCTTGATTCTTCGCAAATACCATTTTCCAAGATGTATTCTTTACATAGTCAGAAATCTGGCTGCGTTTGTTTTTAATTTCGGATGAATCGCTGCCCAGACTTGTATTGATATTGGGGACGATATCGATCATCTTATTTTTCAGGTAGTAGTCCGTTGCGTTTTCTGCTTTATAGGTGTTTTGCCACTCTGTCGTTAGCGCTGTCTTATTCGCTTCAATTGTTGCAGCCCAGTAATTGCTATTATAAAACTCCCCTGTCAATGGATCTTTGGCAAAATCGCTGATGATCATTGTATTGAGCTTGCTTTGTCCGTCCTGATATCCGCCTCCTCCGTACTGATCCGGAACAGGTGTATTTTTCTGGAATGCGGTTTGACCTACTTCGGTCAGCTTAAATTTGCCATCTGCCGTCTTTTCGTAATTGAAGCCTTCAAATCCGTTCACATAGTAGCGCAAGCCTTCAGGAGAGGCCAGCCAATCCATGAATTCCATGATCCGATCGGGATCATTGGCTTTGGAACCGATAGCAAACGCTCTTCCGTTACCGTAATAGGCATCGCTTGATTGAATGATGTGCGTGTCAGCGATCGGAATAGCAACATTCCCGTCACCCTTTTTACCTCTTTCAATCGTATTGTAGAACCCTGTTTCCCACGAGTACCACAAAAGAAATACCTGCTTGTTGGTTAGCTTTTCCGATACTTTGTTCCAATCCTGGGTCGGCGAGTCAGGGTCAACCAACCCCATCTGATTGGCCTTAAAATAGAATTGCAGAATTTTCTTGTACATACTGTTGTCATCGATGAGGGGAACGACGTCGCCTTTTGCATTCAACTGCATGGTCGTGGTTCCTTCAGGCTGCTCATAACCGTACCAATTGCTCAACCAGCGTGCATTTTCCATAGTGCCTCTGCTGTCCCAATCCTTCCACAACGTGATTGGAGCGATCGCTTTACCGTCCGGAGTCTTCGGATATTTCTCATGCATTTGTTTCAGTACATTCAAAAGGTCATCCAAATTGTTCAGCTTGGGAGCCCCGACGCCCTTATAATAATCCCATGGCATTATTGGGCTTGAGTAAGGGATTTGTTCCGAGTATGTCGTTGGTGAAGTATCAGCCTCAAAGGTCGGCAAAGCATAAATCTTGCCACTAGGATTTACCTTTTGGAATGCTTCATTGAAAGGTTTGAAATGATTGTCCACATATTTGGACAGGTTCGGCGTACTCTTGATCTTATCCGAGAGGTCCATAATCAGACCGGCTGGAATTAATTCTTCCAGCTGATTGTTGTTGACGATCAGGAGGTCGCCCAAATTACCTGCTGCCGATCTTGTCTTGTATAGCTGATCGCCGGCAATCTGCGGAGCAAGAATGTTCAGAGTGATATTGAACTTATCCTTAATAAGCTTTCCGTACCACCCTTTCTGCTCTCCTTGATAATTTGCTGCATTGTCAAAAACAGTGATGGTCAGCGGTTTACTGTGATCTAATGCCTTGGATGCAGCTTGAGTACCGGAGTTCGGTGACTTACTTGGTTCCGTTGATGCAGTCTTATTGCTAGATTCATCTCCACAGCCGGTCAATGCGATCGATACCATGAAAAGGCTAGCAAACAATAACAACGCCGATTTTTTTATTGCTTTACCACGTTTACGCATACTCAACCCCCATAATTTTTCAATTTATTAATCCGGTGCAAATTATCCTTTCACTGCACCGATCATAATCCCCTTGACAAAAAACCTTTGGAAAATCGGATATACCAACAAAATAGGCGCTACAACAATAACAGTCACCGTCATTCGAATGGAAGTCGTGGTTTGCTTCGTTGCCAGACTTGACATCGCTGTCGAACCGGCATTCTGCAGGTTTACCATGCTGGATAAGGAACTTGCCTGATTCATATAGTTATAAAGAATAAACTGTAAGCTATAAAGTTTGCTCTCCGTGACTAACAACAACGTGTCCTGGAAGGAATTCCACTGATCCACCGCTGCGAATATAGCAACTGTAGCTAATATGGGTTTACAAATAGGCAACATGATTTTGAAAAAAACGGTCATGGTCCCGGCACCATCGATACTTGCCGCGTCCTGCAATTCCTTCGGCGTTGACTCCACGAAAGTCTTTACAAGAATAATGAAAAATGGCGCTACGATTGTCGGCAGAATATAGGCCAAGAAATTGTTAGTCAGATGCAACGACCTCATTGTCAAATACCACGGAATAACCCCGGCATTAAAAAACATGGTTAAAACGGTATAGCGATACCATAACTTCCTCTTCCACATGTCCTCCTGGGTAAACATGAATCCCAGAAAGGCGGATGCCCCTACCGTCAAAGCGGTTCCGATCACGGTTCTTGCTACAGATACAACGGCTGCATCCAACAGTCCCGGTATTTTAAATGCATCCACGTAGTTATGGAATTGGACTTGCACCGGGTAGAAGATAACATCTCCTTTGGCACTGATATCGTTTGCGCTTATGGTATTAATAATGATGGAGTAAAATGGGTATACACAAACAAAAGCATATAAGGAAAACAACACATAGATTAAAATAGTAATCATTTTATCTGTTGGACTGACCTTGACTTTGATTTTCCTAGTGAGATGGCGGCCAGGCACTTTATCATTCTGCACCAGCCCTGCTGCTGTATCACTCATACAATACTCTCTCCCCTTAGTCTTTTTGATAGTCCGTTCACAGAAAAGAGAAGTACAACACTAATCAAGCTCTTAAGCACACTGATCGCTACGGAAACGGAATAGCTGCCGCCTCCCATTGCAAGGTTGTACACGTATAAGTCTAAAACCTGTATGGAATCCTTGTTAAATGCATTTTGAAATACAAAGTATTGTTCCAAGCCATTATTCAAAAAACTCGCAATTTGCAGCATCAACAAAACGAAATAGGTCGGCACCATACTCGGCAATATGACATGCCAGATTACCCTCATCCTTGTCGCGCCGTCTACATAGGCCGCTTCATATAGCGAATCATCTATGCCCATAATGGCTGCTATATACAATATGGCTGACCAACCCAACGTTTTCCATGTTGTCCATATCCACATCATCATCCAAACATGGTCGGAATTTTGAAGAAGTAATATCGGGGAATCAATCAATCCAAGTTGTTTCAAAAGGCCATTAACTATACCTTCACTAGAGAACATTGAAAATGCCAGTGAATAAACCAATACCCAGCTGATAAAGTTCGGCAAGGTTGTTACCGTCTGTACAAACCTTCGGAACCGTACGGATTTGATCTCCGTCAGGAATATGGCAAAAATCATTGGAAGCCAGGAGAATAGCAGATTTAAGCCACTCATTCCAAATGTATTTTTGAGTATTTGAAGGGTTTGATCGATCTTTACTTGGTTTTCGACCAAGGTATGAAACCACTTCAAACCGACAAACGGCGATTGGGATAGCGGAATCGGCGGCGTATAGTCAAAGAATGCATAAACCCAACCATATAGCGGGTAATAGGCAAAGATACCAAGCAAAATCATAAAAGGGAGTATATATAGAAATTTTCTTATTGAACTGCTGGTCAGGCTGTTTTTTTGTACTTGCACCATGCAACACTCCCTTATTAATGATATATTCAACGTAATTATTGACACATTACGATATCTATAAATATATATGGAATGCCGAAATGGCAATTTCCTCTACTGTAGTGCAACAGGTCAGAGCGCAACAGGTCAATCGGTAGATTAAAGGATGCGCCTTCTGTTGACAGCGTTTTCATTCCGTTTCGTTAAAGCAATTATAAAATATCAATTTTTTCAAAACAATGACTTATCCTCATCGATTATTGATCTATTCTCATATAGCTCGGATTAGGGCTTCCACAACAAGCACAAAAAAAAGAAATGGCGGTCCAAAGTTAACTTCAACTAAGGCCACCATTTCTTTTTTACCTGTTATTAATTCAGAATTTTACGAGCCAAGAATCGAGATATCAACGATGTTAATTGTGCCGCCGCCACTCAAATCCACCGCCTTGTACTGATTCCAATCTGAATCTTCTTTCTTTTTACCATAAGCAGAAGCAATAATCGCAAGGTCACCAATACTTACTTTATTATCGTTATTGAAATCTCCATCGATAGCTTTAATTCTTGAATCATTAAAGCTTTGCAGTGCCGCATTCAGGCTCAGGATCGCCTCTTCAATTTCAGCCTGGCTTACTCCCTGAGTCGATGCCACAACTTGAGCGGCATTGATTGCTGCCTGCAGGGTTGCTTTCGAACCTGATGGATATTGGCCAGGATATGTGCCTTCAGTTGCCGCATCATGCGCACTTTGCGCTTCCGCGATCAGCCGCAGTAAGCCGCACAGGGTCTTTTACACGCACCAGTACATACAGGTTATTATTGACCCATAACACTTTACCTGAGCCGTCTGTCGGACCGTTCGCCATTTTGTTATCTTCTGATTTGCTACATCGCGTACAACGGAGAGCAGCACTGCACCAACAAGTATAAGTCGAATATGCCCCACTATTTTACTTAAATCCTCCACGTAGCCCATGATAGCTCTCCAATCGAATGAATTATTACTTTAATAATTCCCACGCTGATTGAATTGCATTCATTGAACTAACGCCCTTTGGTTCCCATTCAAACAAAAAGAAGCCCCGCACCGGGGCTTCCTCTCTTTTTTCGATCATTTATTCACATTGGAGTTATACAAATTGACCGTATTAACGAGAATCAAAGGTACAGGTTTGTGTCATTCAACCATCCAATTAGGCTTTCGCCTTGTCAAGACGCTTATCATCCGGCTCCATATGGTCAGCCGATTCTTTGCCATCGGAAACTAGTTCCCTGGCTGAGCTCTTGAATTCGTGCAGCGTGCGGCCTACAGCGCGACCCAGCTCCGGAAGCTTGGATGGACCAAACAACACCAGAACAACCACTAAGATTAACATGAGACCTGGGAAGCCAATATTTTGCAGCATATGATCATCAACTCCGTTTCATTAGTTTTGGTTATGATGCTTCGGATATACCGCCACAGCTTCGATTTCAATCAGCCAGTCAGAGCTGACGAGACCTGCAACGCCAACCGTGGAACGCGCCGGTTTAACGGGGTTCGCTTCCGTTCCGAAAAATTGGGCATAGGCATCAAACCAACCTTGAAAGTCGAACTTATTGTCTTTGGCTGCATCCGCCGTTACATACACACGAAGATAAGCGACATCGGCAAGCGTTAAGCCTTTCTCCATTAATTGCTTCTCAATTTCCTTCAAAATACCGATACCTTGCGTCTTGGTATCCCCATAGCGCTCATAAACCGTTTTGCCTTCTTTATTAATGACAGGCGGCACGGTTCCGCTTGTGAACAAATAAGAGGATCCCGAAGGGACGGATACGCCTGCAGCAATCGAGGAGGAAGGGTTTCCATAGAACTCGACTTCATTAATCGGCTCTGATGCATATTTGTTCGTCTTTTCGGTTCCCGCAGCATAAGCGCTAACACAAATGAGGCATGAACCTATGGTGGCAGCTGCTATTGTTTTCACTTTTTTAGTTAAGATCATCGTTCATCGCTCCTCTTTGTCTACTCTTTCATGACGCGCTCATGAATCTCGGTGACTACTTTTCTTGCAGACTCAATAGCACCTGCCTGCCAAGCGGTAATGTAGCTGATATGCTCCCCAGCCAAATAAATACGGCCATCCGGCTTGCATAAGGTCGGGTAATAATTTTTACGGTCATCCGCTGTATACGAAGCCCATCCGCCAAGGTTGTACTTGATCTTCTTCCAATCGACGGAGAACGAAGCTTCGAACTCTTTATAATACTGCGGATGAATTTTGGCGCCTTGGCTTAACGCGTAGTCTTCGCGCTGGGCCGGTGTCATTTTGCCGAGTTTATCCGCATTTCCGCCGAAGGCGTAGTACCCGAGCAGAAGCCCTTTTTTCGCAAAATAGTCGGTAGGCGGGTAATAGATGCTGGAAATATCCATATTCGTGAGCGTGCTTCCGCCGTAAATAAACTCATCTTCCTCCCAGAAGCGGCGCTTGAACTGAAGACCGATTTTGCCCGCGGAGGCATATGCGATCTTGGAGATAGCCGTTGACATTTCGGCGGAGAAATCAGCCTTAATATCTTTAAGAACAGGGAGCGGAATGGTGCAGATACAGAAGTCGCCTGAAACCTCTTTGCTTGCGCCCGTGTTCAAATCCTTATACAGAATGCGCACGCCTTCCGAAGATTGCTTAATTTCTTGAACTTCGGAATGGAACTCAATTTTATCGCCAACACGCTTCTCAAAAGCTTTCGCGATCATATCCATACCGCCAACCGGGTGGAACATCATCATTTGCTGATCATAGGAATATTCACTGCTAAAAAATTGTCCAAAACCGGAATTAATGATAGCTTTTAAGCTGAATGGATCTTTGCGGACGCCTGAGTCGAATTTACCGCCTGGCTCCTCCGTGTACCCGGCCCGTTCCGAACCTTTGTAGAACAGATCCGCATTCAAATCCCCTTCGGATTTCAAATACGCAACGAGTTTTGCTTTTTCTTCCGTTGTTAAGGGGAGATCCAGCGCCTTTTGATTCACTGCTTTAGCCAACATTTCAGCCACGTAGCCTCTAACATCCGCTTTCGCTTGGCGCTTCGGAATTTTCACGCCTGACAGTTCGCCGACATTTTCGTTATAGTAGTAGCCGCTTTCGTTCACATTGTTAAATGGCTCGATCGCGACACCAAATTTGCGTGCATAGTCCAAAGTCACGTGAAACTGCGGGATCCTCATCGGTCCAGCGTTAAAATACATGCCATTATCAAAGCGTGCGACTTGTTTGCTTCCTCCTATTTCCGCAACCGTCGTTCCTCTGCGAACCGACCATGCCCTGCCGCCCACTCGAGCTCTAGCTTCTAAAATGGTACATTGATACCCCGCGTTTCCAAGTTCATAGGCAGCAGTTAAACCGGCAATCCCTCCGCCTAAAATGATAACTTTCTTGCCATTGCGATTCGTTGAGGTGAGATCCCAGCCTGAAGGAGGCGTATAGTCGGCAGCTTTCATTGTCTCTGGGGATAACAATCCTAACGTTCCCATAACACTAAAAAGTGCGGCTGAACCTCCTACTTTTCCGACAGTAGTCAAAAATTGTCTACGTGTAATTTGATCTTCTTTAATCGGTGTCTTCTCCATGCTCCCATCTCCTCGTTCATGTTTGGATAAACCGCACATTAAACATATCAAACGAAAAATGGTTTCGTCATTAGTTTATGTCAGATTACATTACATAATTTAAACTTATACCAAGATAAAAATGGATTATTTGATCTAATTTTACCGGAATGATAGAGTTTACTTATATTTACGTCACGTACATGTTAATTTAACTAACATAAACGGAGGTTGGATAACGATGATGACGAAGATGACACAAAAGAAAGTGATCCAAATCGGTGTGGTCAGTGAATTGACCGGATTATCGGAAAGGCAAATTCGCTACTACGAAGATCGGAAACTTATCTTTCCGGAGAGAAGCAAAGGGGGCGTTCGCAAATATTCATTCGAAGATATTGAAATGATTATGGATATACATATAAAAATGACGAACGGCTTCCACACCGTCGAGCTCAAACGCATGTTGGCAGGTTCGTAAGGCAAACAGAGACTTGGAGGTGCCTTCTATGCAAATAAAAGAAATGATGTCACTGGTGGACCATTTATCCGAGCTCCGAACCCGCATTATTCGGGTCTTGTTTGTTCTTGTTCTAACAATGATTGGCGGATTTTTCGCTGCTCAGAAAATTCTTCTATACTTCAAAGAAACTCCCCCGGCATCTAGCATGAGCTGGCACGTGTTCTCCCCTATGGATGGCATTCGCATCTATATGATGATTGCTTTCGTGATTTCGCTTACGATCACATTGCCTTTTATTCTTTTCCAAGTATGGGGCTTCGTGAAGGCAGGTCTTACCAAAGAAGAACAAAGCGCCACACTCCGCTATATTCCTTATACATTCCTTTGCTTCATGATCGGGCTTTCCTTTGCCTACTTTGTCGTCTTCCCCATGTGCATGACTTTCACGATTCGCATCACAGAAAATCTTGGATTGACCCAGACCTACGGCGTTGCTCAATATTTCAGCTTCATGCTCAACATCGTGCTGCCTTTATCCATCGCCTTCGAATTGCCTATCGTCGTCATGTTTCTGACGCGTATCAAGCTTCTGAATCCGAAGCTGCTGCACAAATTTCGCAGATACGCCTATCTTGTGCTCGTCATCACGGCAAGCCTTATATCGCCGCCTGACCTCATCTCCCACTTGATGGTCGCCGTGCCCTTGTTTGCTTTATATGAAATTAGCGTAGTGCTCTCCCGCTTCATATATAATGCACAAATTCGCGAGAACAACAAAATGAACGCTGAAGCGACTGCAACTTCCTATTAAAATAGGCCTTCACTATCATTGTCTTCCTTTGCCGTATGGGATATATTTACACCAATATATCCATCAGGGGCAGGGTGAAGTATGCGGATCGAACAACTACTGTATTTGATCGAGATTAACCAAACAGGATCTATTTCATTGGCAGCCGAAAAACTGCACGTTTCCCAACCGAACATCTCCCAAGCGATCGTCTCGCTAGAGGAAGAGCTTGGTGTCAAGCTTTTTAATCGATCGCGTTTTGGCGCCGTACCGACTGATGATGGCAAACTGATTATAAGTAAAGCTGAAGAAATTATTAGCAAAGTAGAGGAACTCCGGGAATCCGTCGGCCATCATGCCAAAGAGCTTTCCGGGCTCCTCTCCATTGCATCCGTACCAAGCTTGTGCCTAAGCGTACTCCCCCCAGCACTAGCGATTTTCAAAGAAAAACACCCTGGATTAGAGCTGGAAATGCTGGAACTTGACTATCAGCAGATCAAGCAAGAGGTGCTTTCCGGAAACGTCGATATGGGCTTAATCGCTGTTTCGAGGCAGTACGAAGAGACCAATAAACAGTTAACCGTAGAAAAGTTAATGGATAACCGCGTTATGGCCTGTGTAGGCAAAAATTCGCCCTTTTCTGACCGGACAAGCATCTCCATTGAGGAACTTGCGAAACAACCGATCCTTCTAAACTCCGATTATTTGATTGAGAAGCTCAAAAAGCACGGGGAACCGAATATTTTATTCAAGTTGGGCAATTCGGAAGCGGCAAAGCGTGTAATAGCCGAGGGCATTGCAATTGGCTTTTATACAGAGCTCGGCTTAAAATATGACCCCTATATTCTCACCGGCAGCATAGTAGCCTTAGAAATTACCGGAGAGGACATGGATGTGTCCTTCTGTTCCATTAGATTAAAAAATCGGCATCAGTCCATCGCGTGCAGAGAGTTTACTAAAGAGTTGAAAGCCATTATTGCGACAAATGAATCTCGGATCTATCCCCCACAGCATGCTTGTCATTCGTAGGATCGAACTTTCGTCTCCCTACAATCTTTACATATACGATGAAAGCTATGAACAGCACCATGTTTCCAACAATTAAAGGCGCTGATAACCGGCTGAGCAATAAATAACCTTGATAGACCAACAAAATGACGGCAACGGAGACCACCATATACAGAAGGGCAGGTTTCATGGTGAATGGCGCTTTACGATAAAGCTCAGGGTACTTGCGCGGAAGCTGTACTGCCGAGAGTACGGGGAAAATGCTGGAAAAAAGCAGGATGCCGACACCTAACTGGGAAATCGTCGTTAAAGATACGCCCGTCACAATCGGCACGACTCCGAGAATGTAGTAAAACGTCAGCAGCCAGTGCGGTGTGCCAAATCTGCGATTGACAGCGCCAAAGGCAGCTGGCAGCCAACCATCCCGGCATGCAACGAGCATCCCCCTCGTCACCCAGGAGAACGTCACGTTTAGCGTTGAGGCCAATGCGAACATCGCTCCCCCAACAATAAAGAACATAAACAACGGATTCGGCAAAATGGTCCTCGCAACATCTGTAAGTGATTCCCCAGCAACCTCACTAACCGGCAAAACGCCAGTCGCTACAATGCCAATGCCGATATACAGCAACGCGACGATACCACTGCTGATCAGGATCGCAAGCGGAATATCCCGATGAGGACGTTTCATCTCCCCTCCCAGTTCAACAACCGCATAAGCACCGCCAGAGGCGAAGGAAGTCATTCCTACTGCCGTAAGTAAGCCCGTCCAGCCATGAGGCATCATCTCAGCAGGTTGAAACACCGCGTAATCCACCTCTGTAACTCCCCAAGCGATAAAGACAAGCAGAGATATCAGTTTAATCACGACCAACATTTTACCCAATGATGACATGAACTTCACGCCGAAAAGATTAATCAAATAGAAAAATGTGAGCATGACGAACGCAATCAGCATAATGGGAGCTTCCGGCACAAGCCCCTGTAAATATTGCGCGAAAGAAATGGCATACACCGCTATGGTCAAATGACCGAACGTGAATAAGAGCAGATAAACAAACCCCGCGTTCGGAGACAGCAGCCGACTTGTGTAGGTGTACATGCCCCCTGTCGTTGGAAGCACAGAGCCTAGCACTGCAAGAGGGATCGTAACGATGAGCATAAAAATCGAGGAAAGCAGGAATGCGAGCGGAACCCCAGTTCCGGTTAAACCAATGGCGATCCCTGTAATGGACATGATGCCTGCTCCAATAATTTGACCAATTGCAATGCCAATCGCATCTTTTAACCCTAATACTTTTTTCAAATTCGCCTCATCATTCATCACGATGCCCCCTCGCAATTTCGATCGTAAAGTTATCATCCCAATTCTTCATGGATCTGAGATTCCCTGCTTATTTTCAGAATATTTATTATTTTTGTAATTTGGCATAAATCTCGCCCTTCTTTGCAAAGTTTATATAGTTGCTTCATATTGAAAGGCCGCATGAAACTTTTACAGAAAATCATTTTGACTTGGGAAGGGAAGTTGATTTCGTATTCTTACATTTGAGCAAACCGAACAGATTGAAGCTGGTTGACCGAATCCGCAAGACGCCATTATTATCACCCTGCTCACTGATGGCATTGAGGCTCACGAAATTGTTTATTTGAAAAAGAGTGCCTTAGACGCAAAAAAGCAACTACTCACAGTCACGGATTCCTTTGGGGCGAAAAGACATGTCCACATATCAAGGAACGATTTTTCATACTCGTTTTGTGATGAATTTCATGAGCAATGAACAAGGCTACCCATCGTTTCCGATGCAGCCTTGTTCAAGTTCGTTATTCAATATCGTTTCTCCATAGTTTAATTAAAGACGGACTACATGTGATAGATTGAATTCTTCATCGTCTTAGGCACCAGTACAATCAAATAGTTATTTACCCACATAGCATGAAATACAGTTAAGTTTAAACTTCATAAAAGGAAGTGGAATTCAATGTTTTTTATCCCACAACCGCAGGTGTACATGAGACAACCGCAATCTCCTCCACCTGCATTTATTCCCCCAAAACCTGAGGTATCCTATGTAGTTGACTGTTTATATGAATACACATATGTCTGGCTTCTGAATGGAGACAATTTCTGGTTTTATCCGACTCGTGTAGAGTATGGTGAAGTTTCAGGTTATAGGTGGAATGGAGTGTTTTGGATGTTTTATGGCATTGATCCAAGAATTATTGATGTCGTTGCGTGCCCCCCAATTCCTACCCTTTACTAAAAGATGATTATTATGGAGTTTCTGCACGACCTCCTGCCGAGTAGGAAAAGGCAGCCGTCCAAACTGTATCGGCTGCCTTCCTTGTTTATTCAGCTATCGTGTCCCGATAGTTTAATACTAAACGAATATCCAGAAGTATTTACTTCAGTCGTTTTTATCTTGATAAGCTTTTATAAGAGGAGCTATTGTCTCATACGCTTGGAGGAAATGAAATACAATCAAATCGAATTCTTCCTGTGATTATTTCGATTTCTTTACAAAACAACTCAATGTTTTCACTCTCATAATCATAAGCCTTATTTCGATAACTGCAATATCTTCATAAGGGAGTCGCTGCCGACCGCGGCGAACTGCTCCCTTAACTTTCCACTATCGTTCTCCTTTAGCTTAGTTGTCGTTTTCTTTCCGGTTTCGTTTTAATATCATTAGTAACGTAATAATTACAAACAACACCACAGAAATGATAGCAGTAACATTGAGGATTTTACTCGTTTTTTTCAACTCAGCTATTTCTTCAAGGTCATTACTAGCGAGTGATAATTCTTTTGTTCCTCCGCACCAAGTATCTGTCGCTAATCCCTGAAATACACAACCCGCTTCGCCTGCTGGGCAATTGCCAGGTCGTGCGTAATCAACACAATCGTCCTGCCCTGCTCATTCAATCTCTGGAAAATCCCCAGAATCTCCGTCCCGGTCTTCGAATCCAACGCCCGTCGGCTCATCCGCCAGAATTATCGCCGGATCCCCGGCCAACGTCCGGGCAATCGCCACCCGCTGCTGCTGCCCGCCGGACAGCTCGGACGGCAGATGCCGCCTGCGGTCCACCAAATCAACGGCCTCCAGCGCCTGCATGACCAGCGGCTCCCGCTCCTTCCTGATCATCCCCCGGTAAATGAGCGGCACAAAATCCCATCAGCAGGAGGACGCTCAATTATGAATTTTAAATTTCAGGACAAACAAAATAGACTAGTTGAAAAAAATTAAGCTTTCAATTTGTTTTACAGAATGAAGAAAGGACGTCCCAAAGTCATCTATGACTTTGGGACAGCCCCATTCTGGTTTATTGCCGCTATGTACCAAAATGCTCCGTATGGCTGTTACCGCCTCCGCTATTTTTCTGCTCGCGTTCTAGCATGTCCAAATACGTATGTCCGGCATTTACTACTTCAATAATGCGATCGACATCGTAAACACTCCCCCGCCACCGAAATACGGCCGTCTTTTATCGCTTTAACTGCCGATTTCTCCGTTGTAAATACTTTCGCGCGTCCGGTATGGTGGTATACACCGTCTTCTCCTACAACTTCAGGGTCAATGGCGGTCGATTTAATGACTGAGCCCTCAGGAGCAATATTTCCGATAGGAAATGTCACTGTGGACTCCAGAATTCCAAAGTAGGAGCCCCTTTCTTTTAGCTAGATATTACTATTTTTTGCCTGTAATTGTTCATGAATTTTCCAATACGGATTTGGGACATGCTAGACAAGGAGCATCGAGTCCTATGAGATGACAAGGACCGAGGTTAGATCCACTCACGGCGACAGCCATCTCGGTCACATCTTCCCGATTAGCTAATCGAGGTGGCCTACGCTACTGCATCAATTCCGCGTCGCTCCGATTCATCCATCGCGACGAAACGGAGAACGAGGGCACGACAAATATCTCGATCAGATTGAGGAGGTTTAATATGCATCAGCGCGCAGTACTCGCTGGGGGATGCTTCTGGGGAATGCAGGACTTAATCCGCAAGCTTCCCGGCGTCGTCTCGACTCGCGTCGGCTATACTGGCGGTGACACTCCGAACGCGACCTATCGCAACCATGGCACTCATGCGGAAGGGATCGAAATCGTCTTCGATACAGCAGAGACGAGCTATCGGCGCATCCTGGAGTATTTCTTTCAAATTCACGATCCTACGACGCGGAACCGTCAGGGCAACGATATCGGCACAAGCTACCGTTCGGCGATCTATTATACGAGCGACGAGCAGAAAAAGGTGGCGGAGGAGACGATCGCCGACGTGAACGCGTCGGATCTGTGGCCGGGCAAGGTCGTCACCGAAGTGATGCCTGTCGGCGACTTCTGGGAAGCAGAGCCGGAGCACCAGGACTATCTGGATCGCTATCCGAACGGCTACACCTGCCACTTCCCGCGCCCCAACTGGGTCCTTCCAAGGCGGGAGGCCGATGGCGCCCCGTCAAGTAGACAACAATGAAATAAGAGCACAAAGCAGCCTTAGTCCGGTACTCCGCCGGACTAAGGTTGTTTAATTTTTATTGAAAATCGCTTGTGGTTGCCCAAAAAATCCTACCTTTAAACACCATAAAAAAGGAGTTGCCGAACCCACAGCAACCCCCACTTTTTTAACTCAACAAGCATCTGATAACGAAGCATGTCCACTGATGCATTTATCGCCATTCAACAATCTCGTCGAGATGTTGTCTTGTTTGTGGACGTTTGGGATCCTTTTGACGATATCCGAAAGCGACCATACAGGATACACCGAAATCGTCGCCGTCAATGATACCTTCATTTTGTAAAATAGAAGTCACCTGCTTTTTATCAAAACCTTCGATCGGACAGGAATCAATACCAATTTGAGCCGCGGCTGTCATCATGTTCCCCAATGCTATATAGGTTTGTCTGATTGACCATTCAAAGATGAGACGGTCATTATCTTCGAGTTCTGTTTCCACGAAGTTCTTGTAGAAATCGGACCAATCTTGTACAACTTCTTCAGGCATATGATGTATGTCTCTAAACATTTTGTTCACGTGAACCGAGCCAAGCCGTAAGCCTTTTTCTCTTCTGGCCAGTATAACTACAAAATGGCTGGCAGTGGGCAGTTGTCCCTTGGCGCCGCCAGATGCAGGGGATAATTTTTCCCGAAGAGCTGCATTCTGGATGATGACAAACTTCCATGGCTCGAAGCCAAATGAACTTGGAGACAATCTTCCTGTCTCCAAAATAAAATGAAAATCTTCATCAGAAATCTTTTTGTTGGAATCAAACACCTTGCAAGCATGTCTGAACTGGTAAGCTTTTAAAATTTCTTGTTTTTTACTCTCTGTTTTTATCATGTGGAATCAACCTTCCTTCTATTTTACTCTCTTTGATAACCGACCTTGTAATCATCACAACCAGTTTGTGGATTTATGTCTATTAAAGATACTAAAGCAGGTAATTAGTCAGCATTTGATGAGATCTCCAGCTTGTCCCTTTCCCCGCACGTTAAAGCTTTTTTAACTCTCGCAAAATTTCCTCCGGGCTTTGACGCTGCATGAAATTCGGATTGACATAGGAGGAACGAATAATGGCGCTCTCATCAATCATGAAGGTAGCCGGAACCGGCAAAACCCATTGCGATGTATTGTTGTATTCCGCAAGATCGACTCCGATACCTTCCATGAGTTCCCTTACTCCCGTCGGAACATCGAAGAGCAGATTGTACTTGGCCGTTACCAAGCCGTTCGGATCGCTAAGGACTTGAAATTTCAATCCTTCTTTTTCCTGAAGGGATAACGAATGATCCGGCTTTTGTGGGCTAATCGCTATAAGCTGCGCACCTATGGCCTGGATTTCCGGTAATATCTGCTGGTATGCCCTTAATTGCATATTGCAATAAGGACACCATCCGCCTCGGTAGAAGACCAGCACTACCGGTCCTTTCGCCAACTCTTCAAATAAAATGACATCCCGCCCTAGTGCATTTGTTAATTTAAAGTCCGGTGCCTTATCACCTGGTTGTTTTCCGGAAGCAATCCCCGATTTCTGAAGTTCCTCAATCATTTGACCGATCTTGATCTGCGCTTCAATCGGTGCATTGGCCTTAAACTGCTGAGCAGTTGCTTCCAACTGTTCGGTTAAATTTTGGTTGCTCATGTTCTTAAACCTCCAATTTCGAATGATAACTTGATTATAAATTTAAAAATATCGGAGTTATGTAATGTAGTTTACAATTCTCCATTTTTATTTTTGAGATTGGGTATACAGGCAAAACTGTATTAAGTATCGAGAACATGAAACCTAATATACTGTTGAATCACTACTGTCGCACCTAAAATGCTGAAAGATTCCCCGGTTTCTATAACAATCGGAATAACTCAACTGTTTAGTAGCATTTGACTTCTTATCGTTCTGAAACCTCCAAATATGGATTGGATAGATCGATTACAGTTCTAAAAAAAAAAAAAATGGAGTTCTGTAATGTTAATTACTGAACTCCATCGTATTTTGAAGTATGAAATTGAAGTAGATTCGGAAACAATTTCGATCGGTATGTTTATGACATATGTCTTAAGACACTCGCAATCGCCTTGATTCCCTCGAAAATGTTGTTTTCTTCCACATTGCCAAATCCCATAATAAGTCGATCTTCGTACTTCCCTTTAGTGATTGTGTATTTTTGTACGGGATATACTTTAATATGAAGTGCCTCAAGTTTAGCGACTACTTGGGAGTCGCAAACGCTTCCGGCCATTTCCGTAACCAGATGCAGTCCTGCGGCATCCCCAGATATTTTCACGCTGTTGCCGAAAATGTTGGACAAACCGGCGATGAGACATTTTCGTCTTTTGCTGTAAATGCGCTTCATATGGGCGATGTGGTGTTCTAGGTGGCGTTCGGCGATAAATCTTGACAAAGTGATTTGCGGTAAGATCGGACTGTGCATGTCTGTCAGATGCTTTAAACGAAGAAGAGGAGTTATCAGTTCATGCGGAACTACCATATAACCAATACGCAACGCAGGGAACAAGTTTTTACTGAAAGTCCCGACATAGACGATACGTTCCGAGTCAAGCTCTCGTAGAGCATGTACCGGCATTCCTGTATAACGGAATTCGCTGTCGTAGTCATCTTCGATAATATAACATCCGTTTTGACGGGCATAATCTATAAGCTGCAAGCGCCGTCCAATGGAAAGAATGCTGCCTAAAGGAAATTGATGTGAAGGAGTAACAAACACACATTTGGGGAGCCGATGAGTCGGTATCTCGTCAACGCGCAGGCCATGTTCATCTACCGGAACTGGTATAATATCAGCACCTGTCGATGCAAAAATCTGTTGAATGAAGGTGGCACTAGGATCTTCTACGACTACTGCGTCCCCCGGTTTCAATAAGAGCCGGGACAGCAAGGCTATGGCTTGAGTCGCTCCGGCGGTTATGATCACCTGCGAAGGTAAGCACCTAATCCCCTTGGTATGCAGTAAAAACCGACAAATATTCGCTCGAAGTTGCCAATGGCCTGCAGGATCATCGTCATAGCCAAATTCTATTGAATGAATATCTGCATATGCGGCAATGGCAGTTTCTTTCCATCTCTTGAAAGGGATGTGCTCTAAAGCTGGGAAACTTGGGCGAAAATCAATGCCCTGGAAGCGAGCCGGGGGTTCCGGAACAGTCGTTTCACAGGAATAATCGATTTCTTGGAGCTGAGAAGGGAATTGACGTTTACTTCCGCCTAAATCAACGACATAGCTGCCAGAGCCATGACGGCCCTCCAAGTACCCTTCAGCGATTAGCAGTTCAAACACGTCCACAAGGAGTGCCCGCGATACTCCGAATTCGTTTGCCAAATCCCGCGTGGATGGGAGTTTAACACCGGCTGCAAAAACACCTTGAATTATCTGTTCGCGCAGTAAGGAATAGATTTGTTTGGTTTTTGTTGCTGACAACGTGCGTCGGGGCATAAAACATGCCTCCCTCATTTCTATAAGTGGTATGCTGATTTTCAAATAAAAGTGGATCTGATGGAATCCAATTTTACATGCTAATGTGGATATTGCCAATGCAAAGTTTCAGATAGAAGATGAAACCGATGAACCTTACTTATTCGGACCCGTGAACGGAATGCGCGGCCGACTGGCTTCCAATCGCCGAACTGAAATATACGAAACCCCTCTTTTATGTTGGTTTATAAACAACCATGGTATCAAGGATCCGTATCCCGCTGGCTATCACTCATTTGGAGGCTCGATATTCAATGAACAAGCTTTGGTATTTATCGCAAATCAGCATTTTTGAAGAAATGTCGCGAGAAGAAATGAGAGAGATCGATCAGTTAGATACCATCCATCATTTCAATTGGATCACAAAAAACACATTGGTCCAAACCCCGGAGTCCACGCGCGAGGGACTTTATTTCGTCAAGGAGGGCAAGCTTAGACTCTATAAACTGAACGACAGCGGAAAACAGTTCACACTTGGCATTCTCACAAGAGGAAATATATTCGGAGAGTTAAATTCATTCTCGTTCGGAACTAGGCGAGTTTATATTGAAACGATGGAATCGTCGCTTCTTTGCACCATGTCCGAGCCTCAGTTCGAACGGCTGATGATCAATCGACCTCAGCTCGCGTTCAAATTTCTTACAGCACTCAGTGACCGGCTAAAGGAGCGCGAGGATCAATTGGAACAGCTTGCGCTTCATGGTCTTAGAGAACGCGTGCTCCATCTCCTTTACACACTGAGCGTAAAATTCGGAGTCATTCAAGACGGATATGCCCTGATCGATCTGCCTCTTTCCCATCAAGAAATTGCGAATATGCTCGGTGCTAGCCGCGAAGCGGTCAGTGGCGTGATGAGCGAGCTTGCCAAGGAGGGCGTAGTTAAGACATCACGCATGTCTATTCAACTTGCTGTTACAATACTTGAAGAAAATCATTCCCGAAACTCTACACATTGATATGCAAAGACCCCCGGAGTTCAGGCAGTCTTTGCTGGATCATTCAATGGGACCGGACTGAGGCAGCAAGGGTTGACAGGCGGTGTTCGAGGGCACGCCTTTGCGGATCATCTATGCGAAGCAGTCGATCACTGGAAGGTAGTTGGCATACGAATAACTCAACAAGGTGTACTTGCGGAATCGGCAGCTTTCGATAAATAAAAGGATTCTAATTAAAAATTGGGAACGTTCGTTTTATAAAATAAAGATACTGAAGATGCTTACCAACCGTTTAGATAAACGGAGTGGACTATACGTTTTCATTTACCAGGGAGATGAGTCGATTTGTATAATAATATCATGGAATACTGTCTAAACAAAAAAGGAGCGAACTTAGATTATCCTTTGGGTGCGGGAACTGATCCAGTAGCGATAAAAATTGCAGGTAAAATATTTGCTCTTATTTATGAGAAAAAAGGGTATTTGGTCCTAAAATGCGACCCGGTGGCAGCGGAAAACTTGAGAGAGCAGCATGTAGACGTTCGACCGGGGTATCATATGAACAAACAGCACTGGAATACCATTAATCTCGAGGGTTCTTTGCCAGTCTCGGATATCTTTGAAATGATCGATCACTCTTACGATTTGGTTGTTAAACGTCTTCCTAAGAGCACCCGGGAGTCTATTTAGTTTTACCTAAGTCGCACTTCAAAATGCCCAAGTTAATCACAAAACATTTTTTTGGTTTTAACCAACTACTTTCATCATCTTCCGAAAAACTTCCATTTTTTTCACCGCTAGTATTTGTGGCCGTAGTCTTCGAGGCAAAATAAAGCTCTCCTTCCTGTAACAGGCTTTGTAGTTTACCTGTTAACTTTAAAGGGGAGCACCAGTCTCGGCGATCTGTAACTATTAAAATATAATTTTTGCATGAAATGACTGAAATACAAACAGTGCTATGTCGGCTCTTCGATCCAAGCATTTAATCCCATCAATCGGGAAAAAATTCACGAAGGGAAGGTAGTAAACAAATCTTTTAATTCATGAAGTATAACTCCCTGATATTCGTTGCCAGTATGATAGATCTCGCCGATCTCCCGATATATTTGGTTCAATTTCTCCTTATAATCAGGTTCCTGTTTATTTGGATTGTTCTTTTTAAACCTCTCCATCACGGCCTGAATATAGGCTGGACGCGCTCCCCATCTGCCTAGAACATCACCGGACCCATTCAAGAAAACAGCGATCGGCTGTGCCCGCCCTCCATCCGTGAGAAAGAGATCCATAGTTTCCATATGCTCTTCCATAAGCAACACTTCAGTCGAAATGTGACACTGCTCCATCACTCGAAACAGTATTGGGACGTTCCAGATGACGTCCGGACACCAGTCCGTGCATAGAATCAAACAGTGCAGGTCGGAGCGATTGTTTAATGCAGTATAGAATGCTTTCTTGTCTTCATGCGTCCATGCGAAATTATCGTAAACGGAGAAAAACAGATCTTTGGTATTCGGGATATTACTGAGTTCCATCGAACGAATCTGCATGTGATCCATGAACTGTTGAGGTGAAATCCCTTGACCGATTTTGTGTGCTAAATTCAATCGTGATTCCATTCCTTCATGCACCCTTTTCATTATTTTTGGGATATTGCGAACTGAGGATCTCCATAAAATAGTCTTTCGAAGAATCATTTTCAAAAAAACGAGTCCGATTGAGGCTTGATCCTGAAAGCCTTCAAGTTCTCCTTCAATCTCAGGCATTGCATAATACAAAGTGGAACATCTTCGACCGAACAGCTATTTATTACCATAATGATTGTATCATACCCACGTTACGATGAAATTCATGCAGTAATTTCACAACATATATTTCAAACGGGAGCTAATGTCCCTACCGTATATTTTTTTAATTCTGCATGTACACTGCTATTTGAATGGAAATATGGTGTATGGGTGTTGTTTACTGACTCTCAGGCCTGCTCGATAGCGGCCTTCAATCGATCTTTCGGCTGCACGCCGACGAGTTGGTTCACGACTTGCCCGTCTTTGAATATTAACAAGGTAGGGATACTCATGACGTTATATTTGGCCGCGGATTCCGGATTGTCATCCACATTGATTTTTACGATTTTGGCTTTATCGCCGATCTCGGCGGATAATTCGTCCAGTACCGGAGCGATCATTTTACATGGTCCGCACCAAGGCGCCCAGAAATCGACGAGCACGGTGCCCGCTGCGGTCTCATTTTGGAAAGTAGCATCTGTTATCGGTTGAACTGACATGGCATTTGCCTCCCTTATGAATGGTTGAATGATTGAGATTCAGTTATGTGAAAATATTAAGCGTACTGCTCGGACAAGAACCGTTCCGCATCCAACGCGGCCATACAACCGCTGCCAGCCGACGTAATGGCTTGGCGGTAAATGCGGTCCTGCACGTCGCCGCAGGCGAACACGCCAGGGATAGCGGTTTGGGATGTGCCTGGAATGACTTGCAGGTAACCGAGCTCATCGGTTGGCAGCTGCCCGCCCAAGAAGCCTGTATTCGGCGTGTGGCCGATCGCCAGGAAAATTCCGTCGGCTTCCAGCAGCTCCTCTTCGCCCGTTTCGTTGCTGCGCACTTTCAGTCCGCTGACGCCCATCGGCCCCGCCGTTACTTCGAGCGGTGTCCGGTTCAGGCTCCAGGCAACCTTCTCGTTGCCGCGCGCGTGATCCTGCATGATCTTCGAAGCCTTCAGTTCATTGCGGCGATGCACGACGCGAACCTCGGACGCGAACCGGGTCAGGAATTGCGCCTCCTCCATCGCGGTATCTCCGCCGCCAATCACGATGATTTTCTTATTGCGGAAGAAGAAGCCGTCGCAGGTTGCACAGGTGCTCACACCTCTGCCGATATTCTCGGTCTCGCCGGGGATACCCAGCTTCTTGGCCGATGCGCCTGTCGAAATAATAAGCGAGTCAGCTGTCAATTGACCGCCGTCCTCTAAGAACAGCGTGAACGGACGCTTGGACAAGTCCACTGCCGTCACCCGTCCTGACTGAATCGTAGCGCCGAAGCGCAGCGCCTGCTTGCGCATGTTATCCATCAGCTCAGGACCCATAATTCCGTCCGGGAACCCCGGGAAGTTATCGACCTCGGTTGTTGTCGTCAATTGGCCGCCGGGTTGAATTCCTTCAATAATAAGTGGAACAACACTCGCTCTTGCCAGATAGATCGCCGCGGTTAGACCCGCCGGACCCGTACCGATAATAATCGTTTTATAATGCATAAGAAGGCCTCCTCTTGCGTTTTTAATACAACTTTCGTTCATTCCTATTATTAAATTACCACTCAATTCTCTGATTATCTGTAAAACAGATTACAATCGGCAAATACAATAGCGGTTATCCTCGAATTTTACTCGTCTAAGCATTTCATACGAACGGAATTCGACGTAAGGAGGGCCTCCTAGCGAAACTTTCCCCTCCCTCGACCCGACTTTCATCGGTTAAAAGATGCATGCCTCGTGAAATGAGAAAAAGAGCCTCGGTGGCCCATCATTCGAATCATTCTCAAAGGATGATCAACCACCTTGTCCCGTTTTTGAGTAATTACTTAACAACCTGGGTGTACTATTATTCATTCGTTTAAGGCTTCTATCAGCTGTATGATTACCCCTTATTCCATTTTTTCCTTACTTGTGTTGCAACGAACATAATCGGGATATATCCATAAATAAAATAAAGTCCGACGTCAGCATAAAACTTGGACATCCATCTAAATATACTGCGATCCTGCAAAAAATACTCTAGTATCAGAATTCCGAGCAGAAAAATAAGCAAGCTCGCACGCGGTTTGATCTGAAAAATGTTTTTCATTCCGCGGCATGCACTCCACAAGCTTAAAGATATACCAGACAAATTTTTAAGCAACCACAATGAAATCGCTAGATATTCTATTCTCTGGAACACTGGTCCTTCAACTATCTTGAGCATATTAAGCGTAGGCCAAGTGATTTCGCGCAGCTGCCCTTCACTGAAATACATAAACGTTATGATTATTACCATCAAATACAATAATGTAACAAAAAATATCATCAAATGTGCCCACTTTTGAGATTTTTCTGGTGATTTAATGAATGGGTAAAAGAGTAGAAGAGCTTCAAATCCCAAGAATTGATATAGCATACTTTTAGAAGAGAGTAATATATCGGTTATTGAATGGTTAAAAAGAGGCATCAAGTTTAACGGATGTGTATACGGCAAAACTGACATATTCTCTGGAATAATAAAAATAAGTGCCATTAGGAATCCCAAAAAACTTAGTCCTGTAACGCTCCGAAACCCGCCTGATACGGTATAGTATATAAACGATACCAAAAGGGTGCTTATGGGTAAAATTTTCATTGATGGAAACATCCAGACTTGTATAACTTCAATATAGGCTTTGAATTCAATATAAGCCCCGAAAAAAAAATAAAGAACGATTGCGAAATTGATTATGTTTCCTGCAATTTTCCCGAAACATGTTTTGTTGATTGCAGTTACATCTAGACCTTCTTGATTAGAACTTAAAATTTTATAAATCATCCATAAGATTAAATGAATGCTAATCCCCACTAAAACAACAGAGATATAAGCATTATATCCGGCATGTTCGGCCACTTCACGTTGGAAATTCAGAACTCCGACCCCGACCATACTGACATACATTAGAGGAACAATTAAGAAGGGAGATATTAGGTATTTTTCGTCAACAGCATTTTTCATTTACGAAACACCTCACTAAACTGAATTTCCAGACATCGTTCAAGCATTACCAGTATTAGCAATTTTAACTTGAACACTTACAGTTGTTTTTATTACTTGATAAATTTTTTCAAAATCTTGGGCACTCCAATTCATAGACCGACTTCTTACCAAGTCGCCAAAGCCGACTGGATCAACCTTATTTTCTTTCAATAGTGAAAGGAATTTTTCAATTTCTGTTTTTAAATAAGAACCCATCGTTTTTTCAAGCTGTGTAAGCTGCTCTTCTGATCTCAAATCCACCCAATCCGGGACATTCTGAAGTTCCGTCACCAATTTCAACCTAATTGAAATAGAAGGGATTGGATTAACATTGTTCACAATATAGTTTACATTTGAATGCATGCTTCTCAATAAAATAAAATCTTCACTCTGTTTGTCTGATGTTTTTCCTGCAACTGGAACCTTGTAGTCCCCGTTCTTCGAGTTCTGAATAAGCATTTTTAATAAGAAAGCGTCCTTCATGCTGATTTCAGTTATCTTTTGATCACTTCTAAATAAAGCCAGGCCATCGATTATTACTTCTCCGTGATCTATTTTAAAATACGGTAAAAACATGTCTCGTCCTTCACCATAATAATTAAACAAGGATACATGAAGGTTCATCATCGGTAAATTTCCGTTTCTCATGTTTTGCTCAATCATATCCGATAAAAAAAACGGTTCATGGGTTTTTTTGATGATTTCCAACAGTTCCGAAGCATCCCGATCCACGACTCCAAGCTGAAGCCGCGATGAAATTTTAGGATCGCGAAGAAAATGATGGATTTCAGCCCCAATCCCTTTTTCTGCACTCGTTTTTCCGAATAACATCATCCTTAGCTGTCCCCTTTCAAGGGGATCATTTGTCCGCGTATTTAGTCGTGGCAGAGCGCCAATATTAGAGTTGGATTCCGTATGTAAAACGTCTAGTTCTGTTTTTCCCTGTTCTTTAAAGTGAGAAATTAGAGCAGCGCTTTTTTTGCCATTCGCAACGGTATCAAAGCTAATTGCATGGACAAGACAAATCTGATTCACAATTTTTTGATCGGAACATGCCGATAAAACTGCACACAAAATAATAATTGGAAAAATTTTTCTCCTATCCATAATGGCCCTCTTTCCATAATTTATTCTTCATCTAAGACATTTTTCCGTTTAACTGGTTTAGGCAAATACTTAACTGAAGATTTTGGTCTTAAATGTTGAGGTCTTTTATTCAGAATTTGAAAAGATGAACGTATAAAACTGTCTTTAAAAGACATAATCCTGAAAGGAAAAATCGGAACAGCGTAAGGAGAGCCTAGTGATTTCAAACGAATAATATGGACGAACAAAATACCGATCCCGATAAATATGCCAATTCCCCCCCATATCGCTGACAGAATGATGATAGGAAAGCGTAAAAATCGTATCGCATTTGACATCTTATATATCGGTGTCGTAAATGAGGCTAAAGCCGATAGCGCGACAACAATTAATAAAATATTACTTGTTAAAGCTGCTTGGACCGCGGCTTGACCGATAACAATTCCTCCGACAATACCTAAGGTTTGGCCAATTTTTGTAGGTAATCTGGCCCCTGCTTCCCGAAGAAATTCAATGGTTATTTCTAAAAAAAGCACTTCAAAGAAGGGCGGAAATGGAACGTTTTGTCTGGAAAAAATAAGGGGGCTAAGCAAATCTTTTGGAATGACTTCATAATGGAATGTGGTTATCGCAACATACATTGACGTGGCAAACAACGAAAAAATAACACCTAAGATTCGAATCAATCGAAAAAAAGAACCTAATATCCATGGCAAATAATAATCTTCCGCGGAAATAAAAAAATCAAACAATGTAGAGGGTCCCGTCAGAATATAAGGTGATCCGTCGCTAATGACCGCGACTTGCCCGCTAATAAGTGAATACACCGCTCGGTCCCTGCGTTCCGTGGATACAAACAATGGAAATGGTGTCAAAGAATTATCTGACATCATTTGGTCCAGTAAGGACGAATCAAACACGAAATCGTAATCAATATCAGTAAGCCTTTGCTCAACAGTTTGAATATACTGTTCATTTGTCAACCCATCGATATAAATGATTGCGACTTTTGTTTTTGAAGTTGTTCCAAGGATAATTTCTTTTATAATCAAGTTTGGGATATTGATTTCTGCTCTTAGCAAACCGATGTTTGTATCCAGGTCCTCTACGAAACCGACTTTAGGGCCGACGACGCTAAACTCGTTTTCCGTATCATTGTTTTCTCGCATTCCATGATTGTCGGCTAAATTAACCAATGCACACTTTTGATCATTTTCATGAAGTTGAACGATCGCATAACCTTTCAGCAATTTGGATTGAATATTTGTTAACTCGTCGGTAATCTCTACATCATTAATGGGGATCCAAGCCTTTATATCCTCGATTTCCTTGATTTCGGAATCCAAAGCGCGATTTTGCATCACAAGAATCAAATGTTGCTGCATCCATTTCGTATCGATTAGGGTAGTAAAATAAAAAATACTCACTTCTTGTTTACCAAGTAAAATAACTGTTTTCTTAAAGTCACTCGATTTTCCGGATAATTTTAATAATTGATCGAGGTTTTTAAACTCTGTATTCATTGAAAATAAATCCTTCATGGCCAAAATCTCCCAATGCTCATTATTTTTCGTGTTATATTATGGAAAGAACGCCTTTACTATACATGAGGGAATAACAACATAAGGATAACCGAGAATTCAGGCAGGCTTCTACAGCTTCAAAAGGTTTAGAGGGAGTAAACCTGGTGCTCTCGGATGGGTTTCGCCTAAGAAATTTTCCTAAAGGGCATCAATAATCAAAAAGCGCAAGTTCTGAGGTGAATTTCCCTTTTGAACTTACGCTTTTCTTCGTGACTCGTAGAATAAACAACCTCATTCTTAATGTTCAAATGAGAAGTAGGTAATCAGAACGGAGATTATCCCCCGCGCTCATCCGTCAGGATTGCAAGGCCTGCGAACTCATCTTGGATGGAAGACCTTCCGCATGAGTATGCGATCCGTTTCTAGCGGAATAGAACCGCGCAAACCTTACGGAATAACCCAACATATAGATCACCACCAGGGAAGCGAGAACATTCAGGATAATCAGAGACACGTACAAGCCAAATAAGTAGCTCAGTAGACCAACGCCCACGATTGGAACAATAAACCCGATGTAACCCGCAAAGTAGAAAGTCGATATCACCTTCGCCCGCTCCGATGCATTCGGAAGCTCGCCGGCCAGTCGCAGACTGATCTGGAACGTCCAACCACTGCCCAGCGCCTGAACCATCACCCCGATCCACATTAGTCTTATGCTTTCCGACGTCCCTGATAGAACGACAAGCCAGGCTCCGCAAGCCAATAAAGCGATACCGATACGGAGGCGTACAACCGGTTGTTTGAACCAAGGCAGCATTTGCATCATCGTACCACCTCCCATTAGTAACAGAATCAGTAGACCAGACACGGCAAGGTTGGAAGTATGAATCACGTTTTTTACAAACGAAGGAATCAATGAGAGAACGGTTCCGTTCAAGGTAAATAGCGTGAAAAAGGGCAGCGCACTAAAAGACCAGAAGTGAGGCTTAATGTCGGTAGGCACCACAAGTGAGATCGATGCCGGCACCGTTCGACTGTGTTCCTTCCGCGCTTGAAAATCCTTGTCCTGCAGCGTTTCCAAGCCAACCCAACCGCTCAGTAACAGAAGGGTCAAAACCCAAAACGGCGTACGCAGGGGCATCAGATGCAGATACTGGATGATTAAACCTGCCAAAGCAGGACCTAGACCGAAACCAACTGAAACGGCCATACCCGATAACAGAATCGCTTTGCCTGCTTCCTCTTTAGACGATTGCTTTAGCAAAAACGCGACTGCGGTGCCCGTAAAGCTGCCGTAAGCAACTCCTTCCAGCATTCTCGCCACGTAAACGAGCCAGGCCTGCTGGCTTGCCATAAAGAGAAGAGTGGCCAGGATCGACAACAGGATGCTGATACGAAGAACCCGTTTCAGCCCCCAACCGCTACCTCTAGAGCCGACAATGAGCAAAGAGGGCAGAAGAAAGACCGCATATACGGCGAATAAAATGGAGATTTGAAGACTGCTTAATTGGTACTGCTCCTGATACAACGGAAATAAAGGCGAAGTAAAGGAAGTTCCGGTAGACATCATGAGAATGACCCATAACATTTTTTTCATTTAGAACGACCTCCTTTTTTTGAATTTTTCAATGCGCGGTTGGTTGAGTAAAATCAACCAATCCACAGCTCTTTATCTTCATCAAATCTGAAATTCAACGTTTGAGCTTTTAATTGCAGATCGTGTGAATCACCGACTTCATACCCTTTGTACTCAAGGTAGTCACGCATCTGCTCATTGGTATAATGAATTTGACCGATCCTGATCTGTGCTTCAATCGGTGAATTGGCCTTAAACTGCACAGTGGCCGCTTCCAACTGTTCGGATAAATTTGGGTTACTCATTGTTCTGATACCTCCAATATCGAATGATAGCTTGATTGTAATTCTAAAAAAATCCTAGTTATGTAATGCAATTTACAGTTCTTCATTTTATTTTTGAAATCGAGAAAAGAGCAGAATAATGTAAAGTAAATTACAGAAAGCTATTCGGTTGTCATGTTAATCTACAAAAACCAAGAAGCCTGCCATGGACAGTAAGCTATCAATTAGCTGCCAATTGGGAGAATATTCTCTTATTCAAAAGAAATAAAACGTGAAAGGAGAATACGAATGTAGAAACTCGGTTTAGGAGAAACTACGTTATTGATCGCAGGCTGGTAGGTCTATTACCCGCGGAAGATCATGATATGACCATTTACAAAACAACCATGGGAGATGCATGTCAACTTATCAAGAATCCTTTTCCCGTTGGCTAATACTATTTGGAGGATACAAATTCAATGAACAAGCTCTGGTATTTATCACAAATAAGTATTTTTGAAGAAATGTCACGAGAAGAGATAAGAGAGATCGATCAATTAGATACCATTAATCATTTCAATTGGATTACAAAAAACACATTGGTCCAAACCCCGGAGTCCGCGCGCGAGGGACTCTATTTTGTAAAGGAGGGCAAGCTTAGACTCTATAAACTGAACGATAGCGGAAAACAGTTCACGCTTGGCATTCTCACAAGAGGAAATATATTTGGAGAGTTAAATTCATTCTCGTTCGGAACTAGGCGAGTTTATATTGAAACGATGGAATCGTCACTTCTTTGCACCATCACCGAGCCTCAGTTCGAACGTTTGATGCTAAATAGGCCTCAGCTCGCGCTCAAATTTCTTAAAGCACTCAGTGACCGGTTAAAGGAGCGAGAAGATCAATTGGAACAGCTTGCGCTTCATGGTCTTAGAGAACGCGTGCTCCATCTCCTTTCCACACTGAGCGCCAAATTCGGCGTCATTCAAGACGGATATGCTTTGATCGATCTGCCACTTTCTCATCAAGAGATTGCCAATATGACCGGTGCTAGCCGCGAAGCGGTAAGTAACGTGATGAGCGAGCTTGCCAAGGAGGGTGTCATTAAGGCATCACGTCTATCTGTTCAACTTGACGTTACAATGCTTGAAGAAAATATCCCTCCACATTGATAAGCAAAGACCACCGGATTTCCGGTGGTCTACCCAATTTTAGATTGCTGATTAACTACCGGTTAAGCTATCTGACATATTCTTAAATCCAGTCTTCTTTGCAAACAAGACGAGTTAGCGCGGCTTGGCGCCAATGGAGCGATCAACAAAAAAATCCCCTAGACAGGGGATTTTTCGCGTCCGGTTCATTACCAGGCCGCGGCAATCTTGACGGCCTGTTCCATTGCTGCCTGGACGATCTCTTTTGCGCGTTCCGGTTGAAAATCATGGCCTTCCACATACAATGCTTGTACGTCGCGAATCCCGACGATGCCGAGCACCTGGCGCAAATAAGGATGGCTGTGATCCATGACCGCTGCCGGCCCTGCGGAGTAAATTCCGCCGCTCGACTGGATGTGCAGCGCTTTTTTGTCGTGCAGGAGACCGACCGGCCCGCGTTCCGTGTAATAGAACGTTTTGCCGACGATAACAAAGGCATCGATGAACGCCTTGAGCCGAGGGGGAATCCCCCAATTCCACATGGGGGAGACGAACACGTATTTATCGGCACGAATCACCATTTCGGTAATGTCGTTGAGGGCATTAACTTTCTGCCGTTCCACGGGACTCAACTCGGAGAAGTCAAGGCGTTCTTTTCTCAATTTCTCCCATGCCCGCACGACATCACCGTCGACCGTTTGAAACGCTTCTTGGTAGACATCAAACACCCGTACGTCGTCGTTCGGATGAGCTTCCCGATAAGCTTGAAGAAACGCCTGTCCGACCTGTAGGCCGACTGAACGGTCCGGCGACTTGGGAGTAGCGGTAATATATAATAATTGAGTCATTTGCTGCCTCCTAGATTATAATGGGATTTGCGGTAATCTCCGAGTGCTCCATCGTAAATGTGAGAAAGGCGTTTAACGCAACCGGCGTCAGAGGCCCAATGTTTGTCCGCAGCCGATTCTGGACCCATTGACAAATTCACACAGTTACACAAAAATGGTAGTCCCCGGATTAGTTTGAACCCATTTCTGACATGCTTGCGAACCCTACAAATGCCGTCATATTATGTTATTTGACCCACTTCACAACATCATCAAACGGAAGCCGTATTCTCGGTCCCGGCTCTTTTTTACGATAACCGAAGGCAATCATAACCGAGATTGTAAAATGTCCGTCCTCCAGCAGCTCTTCCTCGTTCAACAGCTGATTGATTTTCTCAATGTTAAAGCCTTCGATCGGACATGAGTCAATGCCGATTTGCGCCGCAGCCGTCATCATGTTCGCAAGCGGTATATAAGTCTGCTTGATGGCCCAGTCAGTAAGAAAACGCTCATGATCTAGGAGCTTGAAATCATTTCTCTGGAACTCTTCAAAGATTTCAAGATGCCTTGCCAAGCGTTCCTCCGGAACGGCTTTAGATTGCTGCTCCTTCTGGTAGGCAGAGTCATATCTCATATCCAGCGGGGTCCGGGCCAGAATAATGACGAAATGACTAGCCTCCGGAAGTTTGCTGGCCGCACCATACGAAGCGTTTTTTATTTTGTTCCGAAGCTGTTCGTTCTGAACAACAACAAATCTCCAGGGCTCACTGCTGAACGAGCTGGGCGAGAGCCGGCCCACTTCCAGTATAAATTTAAAGTCGTCGTCGGAAATGGTTTTACTAGGATCGAATTGTTTGGTTGCATGCCGAAAATGATGAACTTCCAAAATTTCTTCCTTGGTCATTGTCATGATATATTCTCCTTTTTTAACTAACAGTTAATGCAGAATTTCAAGCAGCTTCTATATTAGGATGCACCGATTGTCGCTAAGCTCAGACATATTACTTACTCCAGTATCACCATGTTATATGGATATGCCAGTATTACCGTACGGATAATACAAGCGATATCCAATCTAAAGCCTCGGTTATTCAGAGTTAATTGATGATTCTGCTTACAAATGAATGGTGAAAACGTTACAGCTTTTTAAGTTCTCGCAAAATTTCCTCAGGACTTTGACGCTGCATGAAGTTCGGATTGACATAGGAGGAGCGGATAATGGCACTCTCATCAATCATGAAAGTAGCCGGAACCGGCAAAACCCATTGTGAAGTATCGTTGTACTCCGCAAGATCGAGTCCGATACCTTCCATGAGTCCTCTTACTCCCGGAGGTACATCGAAGAGCAGATTGTATTTTGCCGTTACCAAGCCGTTCGGATCACTAAGGACTTGAAATTCCAATCCTTCCTTTTCCTGAAGGGATAACGAATGATCCGGCTTTTGCGGGCTAATCGCTATAAGCTGCGCGCCTATCGCCTGAATTTCCGGCAATATCTGCTGGTAAGCCTTTAATTGCATATTACAAAAAGGACACCATCCGCCGCGATAGAAAACTAGCACAACCGGCCCTTTCGCGAGCTCTTCAAATAAAATGACATCCTGTCCTATTGCGTTTGTTAATTTAAAGTCCGGCGCCTTATCACCTGGTTGCTTCCCGGAAGCGACCCCCGATTTCTGAAGTTCCTCAATCATTTGGCCGATCTTGATCTGCGCTTCAATCGGTGAGTTGGCCTTAAACTGCTGAGTGGCCGCTTCCAACTGTTCGGTTAAATTTGGGTTGCTCATTGTTCTGAAACCTCCAATATCGAATTGATACCTTGATAATAAATCCAAATGAAAGCGGAGTTCTGTGAAGTAGATTACAAATCTCCATTTTTTTGAAATTGTGTAAAACGGCAGAACAATGTAATTTAGATGACAGATCCCGATTCGGTTGGCATGTTAATCTGTAAACTAAACCGCCAACTAGTTTTGTCCTCGATGGCAGGAGAAAATTCGCTCAATTAATAAGAAGTCAAACATGAAGGAGGAATATGGATGAAGATACTCGTTTTAGGAGGGACA
This sequence comes from Paenibacillus sp. MAHUQ-63, assembly GCF_028765165.1. Taxonomy (GTDB): domain Bacteria; phylum Bacillota; class Bacilli; order Paenibacillales; family NBRC-103111; genus Paenibacillus_E. Next base: position 1,325,025 of record NZ_JARADB010000003.1, read on the forward strand.
ACGTTTTTCGGTCGCCGTTTAGTCCAATTATTACTCGGGGATGGCCACGATGTGACCATTGCAACAAGAGGCCAGACACCGGATGATTTTGGCGACGCCGTGACTCGAATAAAGTTTGACCGAAAGAATCAAGAGGCCATGATGGAAGCGTTCGGAAATTGTAATTATGATGTCGTCTACGATCAAATCTGCTTTAATCCCCAAGATGCCAAAATTGCCTTGGAAGTGTTTAGAGACCACGTTAAGCGATATGTATTAACCTCAAGTATGGCGGTTTATAGCAGTAAAGATACCGAAATCACTGAAGAAGATTTCATGCCGGAACAATACAGCTATGATTTAGACGCTCAGAAATATGAGTATGCCGAAGGAAAACGCCAAGCTGAAGCTTATTTCTTCCGGAATGCGGTATTTCCTGTCGTTGCGGTTCGCGTAGCCATGGTCGTATCCGGAACCGACGATTATACAGGCCGTTTTGATTACTATGTGAGGCATGTTGCTGAACATAAGTCTATCGGTGTGTTGGAAGCCGAACATCCTATTACTTATGTGACAGCGTGGGATGCGGCCGAATTTCTTCATTTTATCGGAGCCAAATCCGACTTTGCCGGACCAATCAATGCGGCGAATAGCGGTTACTTAAGCATCCAAGAACTCTGTTATGAGATAGGGGACTGCTTGAATATGCCCCCGATGTTTCATGTAGGCCGACATGAAGAACAAACTTTATCCCCCTACGCCATGTTTCCTTATACTTGGAAGATATTAAATGCCAAAGCAGCATCCTTTGGATTTGAATTCCCGCCAATTCAACAATCGATTTCGCTAATGGTCCAGGACAGTGTTTCTCGATGGGAAAAAAGCTTAAAAGATGAACTTGATGCATTTCAGGCTCAACATCATATGTCGCCAGATGCAGCGGCTACATTTGCCAGATTGATTCAGGACCTTCGAGATCAAGGTGCAGGCAAAGGACTGAATATCGGAGATAAGGCTCCCGACTTTACCTTGGAAGATGCTACGGGCAAACTTGTCACATTATCTGAAGAACTAGCCAAGGGCCCCGTCATTATTGTGTTTTATCGGGGTGAATGGTGTCCGTACTGCAATTTGCAATTGAAGGCCTATGAGCGCATCATGAATGAGATTAAAGCTGCCGGTGCTCAATTGATTGCCATTAGCCCGCAAACACCAGATCATTCGCTTTCCATGAAAGAAAAACATGAACTGAGCTTCTTCGTCCTTACCGATGCGAACAACAAAACTGCGGAAAACTACAATCTTAAATACAAGCTGCCTGACTTCATGCAAGCCGTTCAGAAACGATCTGGTATTGAGCTCCATCAATATAACGGTGACCTTATGTTTGAACTTCCCGTCACAGCCACATACATTATTGATAAAAATGGAACTGTAATAGCAGGTGCTTCAGATTTAAACCATAGAATGCGTATGGAACCGTCAGAAGCCTTAAAAAAAGTCCGTTCACTGCAATAATGTTATGCAACTAATCGATGATGTGAGATTCTTTAAGAGATTCAATTTCTTTAGTCATTGACTTGAACTCGAGCCCAATTACCATCGCTTCTATTTGGAATTACCGGTAAATACTTTACGTTCTTTCGTGATTTCTGAGCGGTTATAGAGAAAAGATTTGAGATTGTATGTGTAATTTCTATTGAGTTTGTCATCGTTTTTAAGTAAAAATTCTATAATCTCTTTGTCACTTAGACAATTTGAGCGGTAGCTACGTGGTAACTTTAATGCTGAATAAATATCAGAGATGGCAGCAATACACCCAATTTCACTCTGATTTGTCGTGCCTTGAGGATAGCCGCTGCCATCAAGTCTTTCATGGTGTGAGTAGCAAAAATGAAGGATATCCGAACCAAAGTCAAGTTCTTTTAACGTGTCATGCCCAACCTTCACATGTTCCAGAACCAAAGATCTTTCTTCAATGTTCAGACGATGTGATGATTTCAAAATGCCATCCGGCATTGATAATTTTCCTATGTCATGTAACAAACCGGCGAGAAACATTCGTTCTGGATTACAGGAGGTACGACGAATGTGCCTAGTTAAGTTGTATGCAATAAATGCAACAACCAGTGAATGATTCGCGGTAGCTTGATCACGGCAATTCATGGAAACGAACAGTGCCCTGCCTTTCTCCCATTCCTGATCACCTTTGTATTTATTGAATAACTGAAGAAGCAAAGATTGAGAGTCCAGCAAAACATCGTCCATGTGGCGCCTCCTATCAAAAAAACACAAAAAATATTCTGCTACATCTATGAAGTAACCTGAAAATTTCATTAATTATTTTCGCATAGGAAATTTCTCAATGATTCGTTTGATCCCCAATCAAATATTACAATACATCAAACCGTAGATAAAATGACTATAACTTATTAGGAGCATACCAACTTTGATATGAATAGAGGGCTAATGCAATTAATTGTTAAGATTTCTGATACGAGAAACTTCACAAAAGCAGGAAAAGAACTCTATATGACGCAGCCTGCAGTCAGCCGTGCAGTGGCAGCACTTGAAGCTGAATTGGGGGTAAAGCTTATTGCCCGCAATCGTCGTCATTATGGCGTTCATTTCACTGATATCGGGGAACGTATTTTGGGATTTTTCAAAGAGATATTGCCTTACTTTGAGAGAATTGATCAAGAAATTGCTCGTGAAAAAGGACTTGATACTGGCATTGTAAGGATCGGTGTTTTTCCCTTAGCCTCTTCCTACTTCATTCCCAAAATCATAAGAAGTATTGTAGAGAAGTATCCGAAAATAGAATTTACACTTCATGAGGGAACCATTACTGAAATAAAGGAAATGCTTGAATCCGGAGACGTTGATGTTGGACTTATCGTACCTTCTGTCCATCACGATGAACTCATAACATTCCCTTTATACCGGGAAGAAATATACACAGTATTTAAGGAAAATCATCCTCTTTCCGCGAAGTCTGTTATTCAGGCGCGCGATCTCATGGATCAACCCTTGATTATTTGTAAATCCGGTTGCAAGCCTCCCGTGATGGATTGGTTTGAGCAATCCGGAATACAACCCAACATAAAATATGTACTCAATAATTACATGACAACAATGAATATGGTCCAAGAAGGATTAGGTATTGGTATCATGTCTGAACTGTCTACAATGAATCTTCCTTCTAACGTAATTTTTCGTAGGTTGGATCCGAAGTGGCATCGTGAAATTCATCTTGCCGTATCCTCATTAGAGGAATCTTCGATTGCTGTCCAATTGTTTATTAGAATGGCGCTTCAACTATTCGAAAGTCGCACAGGCCTCGATGTGAATCTACAATGACTTTAATATCAGGATGTGGAACCCAGTATCTTCTTTCTTCTAATTACAGTGAATTGCCCTTCTCCGTCAGCGAAAAATTTGGAAATCAAAAAAAACACCGGCCTATTAGTATTAGGACGAGTGTTTTTTTTGATTTTATGATTTGATATAGTCAACCTGCTTACATATTGATCCTTAGTGGTGTAGGAAATATGGTGATAATGCTTTCCCGTTAATGATTTGGCTGAAAGGCATGTATCATACGATATCCGGTCCATGTGCCACAATACGAGATCAACATTCCCCGCTAATTGTACCACAAACCACTAAGCAGGCTTGTGGATAAGACTTGGTTGTCAAAGGTGCAATGTCCGAAAGTACCACGAACAAATATGTAAAGGAAAACCCGCTCCTAGGTTAATCATAAAGAGCGAGTCACTAGTGTTTTAATACTTACTGGTCAATCTTAGTTCGTCAAATTTAAATCGGTGCTGTAACAGCACATCCAGTCTTTAAGGATTTTAATTTGTTTCTTTTGGACTTAGCTATTGAGAGGCGTGAGCGGTTATTTGTAATACCTGTTTCCGCTTTATTGCAATTAATAACATACCGGCAATCGTCATGAGTCCCCCGAGCATCTGCGACATCTCCAAAGCATGTCCCAAGGTAACCGAAATAATTGCTGTAAAGACAGGAATCAGATTCATCGTTATGCCGGCCTTGGTCGCACCTAGTATCTTAACTCCTTGATTCCAAAAGATAAACGAACCGACTGACGGGAACACTCCCATGTATATAACCCCTACGATCCCCAATGAAGTGATTTTGTCGGAGTGAATCGGCTGGAAAAGTAAAAAAGGAATCATCAAAATAGCACCGACCAGCGCAATCATCGCTACCAATGTTACAGGTGGAATACCTCTTGCTTTTTTTAAAAGCAATGAATAAGCAGTCCAACATAAAACGGCCAATAGCATGATCGCATCGCCCTCGTTAAACTGAGTATGAAACAACTGCAATAGGTTGCCTTTGGTCAACACAATCAGAACACCAATAAACGAGGTGATTAATCCAAAGAACTGAAAAACACTTACTTTGTCTCTTAGGAAAATCAACGAAAAGAGCATAATCAAGCCAGGAGTAAGGGTAGTAAATAGAGCGCTGTTCGTCGCAGATGTGAACCGCAATGAAGCATACGATAGATAGGTGTAGAGTACGATGGATAAGGCAGCCAGCAAAATGATTAACACCCAGTTATTCCTCCATAATTGACCCCATGAAGGCTTCTCAATAAATTGAGCAATAGGAATAAGAAGTATTAGTCCGACGACCCACCTTAGAAAGACTGTCCATTCAGAAGGTAATTCACCTACAATCAATTTTCCAAAAATGATATTACCGGCCCAAAATAGATTAGCCCCGATCAAAAATGCCCATGCCTTAAACTTCACCATATTTTTCACCTTTTATCTTTAAAATTTTATTCTCACTATGATGCATCTACAGCCAGCTGATACAACAGGATGAGCTTCTCGAAGGTTTGTGTGACCAGTTGTTTGAACTCATCGGGCTTCGTCAACACCTGATCTTGGAAGTGTAGGTTGCGGCCGATCAGTAGTTCCGCCTTCTTCACATCCCGGAAATGAGCCAGTGCTTCTGTCCAGCCGCTGTTGTCCAATTCCGCTACAGGTGTGACGTCTTTTTTCATATGGTCAAACGAAATGAAGAAGTTGGAAGGAACTTCCTTACGGATCTGCTCGAGATGCTTCATATAAGCAGTGGCTATGTTGCTTTTGTTCGGCAGCTCGTAAATCAAAGCAAGCCATATAAAGACTCGGTCATCAAACAGTCCAACCTGAAAGTGTGGGACTTGTTTGTAGCCCCGTTTGTTCGGACAGATGGCCATCCAGGTATCCACAGGAGGATTAATTTTGCGGCGCAAATGTTTGGCGATATGCAAGTACATCTCGGTTCCGGCAAAGCTCGAGAGATCTTGCGTCAAAGAATCCCCTAGCTCCTTGAATTTTGGTTGAATGCGTTCACGTATTGCTTCCATCCGGCCATCAAGATTGTCTATGGCAAAGGTGTCAAAATCATGCTGTGTAAATCCGGTAAAACTCATAGTGGTATGCCTCATTTCACTTACGTTTATTAATATTTCAAGTGCAGATCCAGAAGCCTTCAGAAGAATCAGTAGACTCAATAATATGTTTAATGATGAATGACGTTCACAGCTTCATCATGTCTTTCGGAAATCGGCCGAAGTTAATGCGATATCCTTATTTATAAAAATGGGATATTATGCCGTTAAATAAAGAGACTGTCATTGAGACAGTCTCAAGGTTAAGTCTATTTAAAAACTTTTATACGTTCTTGTACGGGATTAAATTTCTTTTCACCTGCTGAGGCAGACGGTTTACCGAACGGCATTTGAGCAATCAGTTTCCAGCTTTCCGGCAGCTTCCATTCTGCTATTACCCGATCATCAATCAATGGATTGTAATGCTGTAGGTTTACACCTAGCCCTTCAGCTTCCAGTGCCATCCAGATCACCAATTGGTGCATTCCATTTGTTTGTTGTGACCAAGTCGGAAAATGTTCTCGGTAAGATGGATATTGTTTCATAAAACTTTCAACAGTTGACTGATCTTCAAAGAAAAGAACTGTACCGTATCCGTTCCGAAATCCGTTCATTTTCTCCTGAGTAGAAGAAAATTGTTCGTCAGAAACGACTGCTTTGAGAACTTCGGTCGTAATATCCCATAACTTGTCATGTTGTTCACCCAAGAGCAGAACAACGCGGGTAGTTTGGTTGTTAAACGCCGATGGTGTATGTTTAACGGTTTCCTCGATTATTTCTTGGATTCTTTGGTCCGAAATTGGTGATTCTTTGCTAATTCCATAAATAGAGCGCCGTTCACGCAGTGCAGCGAATAAATTTTTCTCCAAATCCTTCATGATACCACTCCTTGACCTATTTTTAGATTTTCATCGACTGAATCCGGCGGTGATTTCCGAAGTGGAAGAGTTGCACCAGAAAGTATCGATTAATGTAAAGACTTAAGTGCAAATGATAACTACCCTACAAACATGGATGCACATTTTCCTTGTGCCTCACGGACGAACACGGATGATTGTCTTCCCCTTGACCCGGTCGGTAGAGTTGAAGGCGGCGATGGCATCGTCGAGGGTAGCGATTTTGCCGATGTTCATCCGCAGCCGTCCGTCACGCACTCGCTGGGCGATTTCACTCAATTGGGCGCGATCGGATACAACAACGAAGTCTACCGCCTTGCCGTTGGCGGGCAGTACCTCGGGCGGTCCGGCGACAGTCACCAGCATTCCTCCGGCTCGAACAAGACCCGCAGACCGATTCCCGATCTCGCCGCCGAAGACATCGAAAACCAGATCAACGCCACCGACGTCTTCCAACGAGTCGTTCTCAAGGTCAACGAACTCCTGTACGCCATAGTCGATCGCCGTCTGACGGTGGGCAGCACGTCCTGTGCCGATAACGTAGGCGCCGGCCTGACGTGCGAGCTGTGCCGCCATCGAGCCGACTGCTCCGGCCGCACCGTGCACGAGGACACTCTGTCCAGCTCGGAGGTGACCGTGCTCGAACAGACCTTGCCAGGCGGTCAGGCCCGTCATTGCGACTCCGGCGCCCACCGTGAAGTCAACATCACTCGGCAAGGGCGCGAGGTTTCGGGCCTCGACGACTACATACTCCGCGAGGGATCCGTCGCGCGTCCAGTCCGTAAGCCCGAATACCCGCTGTCCCACCGACAAGCCGGTTGTACCATAGCTAAGGGCGGTGACCACTCCGGCCACTTCGTGGCCGGGGATCGACGGCGTCCGGTCCCGCCCGAAGCGATCGATCCATGTCGAAGGCCACATCAATTCATCCCAGGTGAATCCCGATGCATGAACCTGAACAACGACATCACCGTAGCTCGCACCCGAGAGGCTGGCAAGCCTAGCCACGTCCGGCTCCGGCCGCTCCACCAGCTTCATCCCGGCCGTTCCCGCGGCCTCGTCCGTCACCACAATCGCTTTCATTTGGACACCTCCTTGTATAGTCTTTCCTTTTTATCGAATGTTTCCATGATAGGTCTCCTTACCATATTTTTCTTTTTCCAACTTTTTAAAGTCCCTAATTCAACAGCATCTACTGTCTGTTAGAGGCTCCTTAATGTTTATCAGTCCTCTTTTAAGAACTGAATTTATTGTAACCATTACAAAAAAAAAGGTATGTAAAGTAAATTACATACTTGTTTACAATGATACCCGGATCATATGGAGTATTTTGAGCACAGTCCCTGTCAAGGAAGTAGCTGTAAAATTCAGTTTGAATTAGAATTTCAAATTATCCAACAATGACAAGATTAACTAGCACCAAAACTAAAAGCAGACCCAGCGATATCTCGTTAGGTCTTTGTTTATGACGGAACATGTCTTATACCGTATTTGTGGAATCTGATACTTCCGGGCCATCGATAACATCGATCATACCAATAGCCTGAATGCTGATAGCACCCATTTTTCCTAGCTTTTTGACGTAGGAACCATTATCAGTTTTGTTACTTTGTTATATTACACCACGCTTCCTTCCAAAATTACACTCAAATCCATGTAGTTTGGCAAACCAAAAACCGGAACCCCATCGGAGTCCCGGCCCTCACTACCCTACCTCGCTCAACTACCCATCCCGAAAATACACAACCCGCTTCGCCTGCTGCGCAATCGCCAGGTCGTGCGTAATCAACACAATCGTCCTGCCCTGATCATTCAATCCATAGTCCCCACGATCCGCAACATCCAAGCACCCCAAAATGTTCATCAGCGTCCAGCTCCTTCGCAATTTCCCGCTGCGTCCGTTCTTCCCCTCCGAGCTCCAATCCGAACCGCCCGACAGCAACTTCCTTCTCGCGGTCATCCAATATATCCAAATTCCGATAAATCTTACTTTTCTCTATCTTGAGCTGAACCTTATCCACGACATCGTCCGCTTCCGTACCGAGGATGTCGATGAGCGTAATTTCATTCCCCTCTTTGTCCGTTCCGATGGGATCATGCAAGGATACGCCCTTGCGCGTTTTCTTCAGCGAGCGCAGATGCATCAAGATCTCGTTCTCGATACAGCGCGCCGCAAAAGTCGCCAGCTTCGTCCCCTTGTTCGGTGAAAACGACTCGATCGCTTTGATTAGACCGATCGTGCCGATCGAGATCAGATTCTCGAGATCTTCACCTGTATTATCGAATTTTTTGAGGTTGTGGACACGAAACGATGTAGATTCTCCTTAATCTACTTGGACAAAGTCAGCCGCACAGCGAAAACCCATGTTTCCCGTTGAACTGTCCGGGGTATTCTTGCTTCGGGCAGCTAAACGGTAACGGTTGCAATATGATTTATGGCATAGATACGAGCCGCCGCGCATTACACGGCTTGACCCGCTGGATGGACCGACAGGGTTTACCCGCGGACCGTTCACATGAAAATTCGGACTAAACCAATCCGAGCACCATTCCCAAACGTTACCCGAAATTTGATATAAACCATACCCATTCGGCTCGAATGTCTTTACCGGCGCCGTTCCGATAAAACCGTCGCTTGCGTTGTTCTTGACAGGGAACTTCCCTTGCCAGATATTGCACATATGATTGCCCTCCGGCTTTAGTACATCTCCCCAAGGATATCTTTTTTGAACCAAGCCCCCGCGGGCCGCAAACTCCCATTCCGCTTCTGTTAGGAGCCGTTTCCCTGCCCATTGGCAATATGCCATCGCATCGTTCCAAGACACATGAATAACCGGATGATCCGGTCTGTCTTCGATTGTTGATCCAGGACCTTCCGGACTGTTCCAGCAGGCGCCTTCAACAGCAAGCCACCAAGGTGTTTGTACGGTAGAGCCCAGTATCTTGACTCCGTGCGCAGAAACAAACAGATGAAACACGAATGACCATCCAAACTTCTCCGCATCTGTCACATAACTGGTAGCATCAACAAAGCTCTTGAACTCCAGGTTTGTTACCGTACATGGATCGATATAAAACGGATCGACAGTAACGGAACGAACGGGTCCTTCTCCATCCGAAGGAAAGCCATCCTTGTCATCTGTGCCCATAAGAAACTCTCCGCCAGACAAATAAATCATATTATTCTTGTCAGCTTGCATCGAGCCAAACAACTTTGGTTTTTTTAGCTCCATGGAGGTGTTCATCAAAGCGTTATTTCTGGAGACAGAGCAGCAAGATGGTTTTGTTATTGTATCGGTCATAAAATGGTCTCTCCTTATAGTATAATCACAGCCATTGGGTGCATTCTATATTTCATTACACCTACTATTACACCTCCGATGATCATGAGGCCAACGAAAGTTTTCCAAGTATAGCCTCCCAACTCCTCACCTGAAAAACCGAAATCGACGGCAGCTGTATTACCGGAATCATGGCATAGCCGCCGCCAAATGTGGTTGGTCCGATTTTCAGAAAAGTCCCAAAAATTTCCCAAGGTCGATTCATTAAAGCCCTGGCCATCATGACCATCCTCCTTTCAACTAAATGACTTAAAAAGGTCAACCAGATTGCTCTGAGTGACCTTAGTGCTTCCCTACCTTTTGGCTACTTTCCCCCAGTTACTCTCCGGATCATCAATAGCTTGCCGAGTGAATCCGCCTGTAGCATCCCACCACGTTTGAACGGCCTGGCGCAACCCTTTTCTCACTTCCTCATTCGTCGGTTGTCCAGCAATGTTGATAATTTCATCGGGGTCAGTTTGAAGGTCGTACATTTCTTCCAAATTATCTTCAAGGTAATAGACATACTTCCACTGCTTCGTCTGCACACCTATCATCGGATGGCGTCCCCAATAGGCTTTATAATGTTCGAAAAAGACGCGTTCCTCTGCCGGAGGCTCCTCACGGTCCAGAATGGGAAGCAGCGTTCCTCCTTCGCACTCTTCGGGAACTGGGATCCCGGCTGCGTCCAGAAGTGTCCCCGTTACTGCCGCAGTAGAAATGAGGTCCGGAATGACTTTTCGTTTCGGTGTTACCCCTGGCAAATAGAGCAGCAGCGGTACATTATATAGCTCTTTATAAGGAATAACGCCTTTCAGACGCAATCGATGCGCACCCTGCATGTCTCCATGATCACTTGTAAATAGAATGACCGTATTCTCCAACATGCCCTTCGACTCGAGCTTATCCATCAAACGTCCCAGATTGATATCCATAAGGACTAGCATCGCCCGATACCGCTGGGCATCCCGCCTCACAAGCGCCTCCGTCAGTTCAGACTCCCCTTCGGATGCCCGTTCTCTTTGGAACGGCGGTTTGGTAGATAAATCGTCCTCATAAAAGCTGCGTGGAATTGGCATATCTTCAAGCGGAAATTGTCCTGCATAACGCTCGAGCAACTCGAACGGCTGATCAACAGGGGAATTCGGATGCGGCATATACCAGTTCAGCTTCATGAAGAAAGGCTTCGCGCCGTCGTAATCGTCCAAATAATTTAGGGCTTGTGTGGTAGTTATCGCATCCTTGTGACTGTGAAACCGCGGGTCTTCGTTCGCTCCCGCCAAATCCAGCCCGTCCGTGCGATAATCTGTAATTTGGAACTCGTGCGCACCAGGCGACAGGCCCAAATGCCACTTTCCAAAATATACCGTTTCATATCCCGCCCGATTGAATTCCTTAGCGATCCCCCATTCTTTAGGATCAAGCACATGCCCAATCTGATAAACGCCTACCTGATGGGGATACTTACCGGTCATCCAGGTCGAACGTGACGGGGAACACTGTGCGGATGTGCTGATGGCCGCAGTGAATCTGACGGATCTTTCGACCAGGTTGTCAAGATTGGGGGTTGAGTAGCTGGCATCCACACAGCCCATGGCATTGACTTGCTGCTGATCGGTTGAAATCATAATGACATTTCTCATAGGCTCTAACTCCTTCTCTCGATTACATACGATGCAGCCGCTTCCTCGCTGTCCTTATAACCAAGCCGAACCGCCTTGGCGCGGATCAAAGTTCTGCCATTTGTTAATGTAATAGGTCCTGTATATAGCCTCCATCGTGGCGCAGACCCTTCTTCCGTCGTATAAGCAATGGAAGCTCCTTGAGTAGCGGAATGCAGCAGAATGGCCGTAGGTTCATCATATTCAAAGTGAGCGGCTGGTTCGATGCCCGGATTTCCCGAATTGATCGCTATGAAGATGGGAGCAGCGGTTTGGGGCTGAACGCCGTTCGGCCACATCTGTCTAACCATCTGTTCTTCCGGCACATCTCCCCAGACATCATACTTATCCCGCCATGCATCCATTTCGGTTCGCAGCCGTTCCAGCTCCTCACGATAGTTGGGATCATCAGCCAGATTGCGAAGCTCGTAAGGATCGCTTTCACAGTCGTACAATTCCTCGACTGGACGGTGGGTCTGCATCATGATTCGTTCGTCTCCCTCAAGCTGACCTGCAAGCTCCAGTCTCCATAATTCTTGAAACATAGCATGTTGATGGCTAAACTTAATCCATTGGAGGTAGGGATTCAGCGGACAGTAGTTGCGGATATATTTAAAACGTTTATCTCGTACAGCTCGAACCATATCATACGATTCATCGTATCGGTCACGGGTGGCAAAGATGTACTCTCGAGGCTTCATCCGTTCTCCCAGGAACGGCTGACCTTGAAGATGATAAGGAAGTGGCGTGCCCGTTATGGACAACATCGTGGGACCAAGATCAATCAGACTAACCATCTGATCGCTGATTTCTCCAGCTTTTACAACACCTGGCCAACGAACGATTAGCGGTACATGGATGCCCGCATCATAAGGCCATCGCTTGGCTCTGGGCAACCCCTCACCATGGTCGCTCCACAGGATGACAACCGTGTTATCCGCTAGCCCATCTTCCTCCAGCTGCCGCAGAAGATTACCCACTGCACAATCCGCCTCTTCAATCAAATCATAGTGCTTCGCAAGTGCTTCACGCGATTTAGGCGTATTCGGTATATACGGAGGAACGGTAACCTTGTCCGGATCGGTTACAGGCGTCAAATCTTCAGTCAACCCGTAATACTTACGTATCTGGTCGCCCCACATGGCACTTTCGTGTGTCAGAATATGATTAAATACGGCGAAGAACGGCTGTCCAGGCTCACGGTGGCGCCAGTGTGCCTCCATACCGTCTACGTCCCATGCCGTAAGAGGAGAGGCAAATTGATAATCAGTTTTGAAATTATTAGTGCAGTAATAACCCTCAGCCCGTAAATACTCCGTAAATGTCTTGACATTGGCGGGAGGAACCGCGAAGTAAGGCGTAGGCAGCTCCGGCGTATATTTATTTGTGTGCTCTGTCCGCATATGATGTGTACCGATCGCCGTCGGATACATACCGGTAATCACTGCCGAACGGCTAGGGGAACATACCCCTGCCGTTGCAAAGGCGTTGCGGTAAAGGGTCCCCTCCGCCGCAAGCTTATCTATATTCGGTGTCCGCGCCAGCTCGTCGCCGTAGCAGCCGAATCTAGGGCTTGTATCCTCAAGCGAAATCCATAAAATATTAGGTCTGCCCACTGACGGATTCATATGAGACACCTCCCTATTTCCCCGCCATTCTGGCGCCAATCTTCGCTTGAAGCTGACCCAGGAAGGCGTTCGGCTCCTGCACAAACTCTTCCGGATGCCTGCGAACCAGTTCAGGAACGAGATGACCCCTACCCGTCTCTTCCAATCGCTTGATGTATCCTTTTAAGTAGCCTTTCGCGTGGAAGGGCCCGCCCTCCTGCATAACCGTCCACAGCGGATCGACGGCGTCACTGTTTCGGCGCATCATATCGTCATGCCACTGATTGAGATAATAAACCGCTTCCATACAAACGCTGCGATTATCGGCAGCGACATTATGCTGCTCTTTCGGATCTTCAGCAAGATTATAGAGCATCTCCTCATCAAAGAGATGGAAACCGTCATGATAGGAACGGATATAGATCCAATCTCCGAACCGCACGCTGCGCTGAACCACATGCGCGCACTGTGAGACAACCAGAAACTCGCGTCCGCAATCGGAGCCGTCTTGTAATGCAGGGGCGTAGCTTCTGCCGTTCCATTCTGGGAATGCGGGCTGACCAAGCATATCAGCAAAGGTCGGCAGTAAATCCAGGTGATAGTGAAGACCTTCGTCCACGTGCCCCTGCTTCATTCCTGGCCATCGGATAATCATCGGAATACGGCAGGTGCCTTGATCGGCCGTGGCATGCTCGCCATAGATGCCCAATTGTCCCATATTCTCGCCGTGATCGGCCGAAATGAGGATGATCAAGTCTTCCATAACGCCCTGCTCCTCCAAAGCTGCGAATAGGCGTCCCAGGTGCTGATCCATATAACGGATTCCGCAATCGTAGCCATCAATCATTTCTCTCATGTCATCCATATTTTGAATCTCGCCGGGGTGGCGAGGGAATGCAGCAGGCCGCTGGTTATCATAGGTCTTATTCTGGTAATCGATATTCAACTCATTCGCACAGTGGGAACCGACCATTTGCTTATGCCGCTCCAGCACGTCGTCCGTCAACCACGCCGGAAGCGGCTCGTTCTCAAACGGATTGCCGAAATCCATCGGCGCACGATAAGGCGTATGCGGGTCCCAATAATTGATGTATAAGAACCAATTATCCTTATTCGCATTGCGCTCGATCCAATCCAGCGCAACCGGCGTGACATGCTCAGCAGACTCGTTGCCATATCGGCCCGTATTCAAAATCTCATTGAAACCGGCGTAGAAATGGAAAGTTGAATGTCTTTGGGCAAACGGGCTGATCAGCACGGTGTTCATATCTCCCGCTAACCCGAGGTAGGTCGGGAGCGAGCCTCCGCGCGAAAGCTTGCCCATCAGCTCGCGCTCCTTGCCCTCAAGCTTCATATCCCCAGCCGTTCCGCCATGACCGACCAAGCCGTTAATAATACCGAACTTTCCGCTCATGAGCGCCGTCCTTGAGGGAGCACAAGGCGCGTCGGATGTATAATAGTTCGTAAAACGGACGCCCTCCGCAGCGATTTTGTCAATATTAGGTGACGTATTGCGATGATACCCGTAGCAACCTAGGTGATCCGGGCTTGTTGAGTCCAAATCTAGAAACAATATTCGCATATGACCCATCCTTTCGGTTTCCAATTGCAATAGAGTTCTTAGCCTTTTACAGAGCCGACCATCATGCCTTTATTAAAATATTTTTGTAAAAACGGATAGCAAATTAACAGAGGTAATGCTGTTGCAATAACGGCGGCCATTTTAACGGGAGGTCCATATTCGAATCCGCCCACGTTTGTCAACATGCCGCTGTCGGAATCGAGCAGGAACTGCCTCAGGAACGTTTGGATCGGCCACTTATTCGCATCGTTTAAATACAATACGGCTTGAAAATAATCGTTCCAGCGGGCAACACCGTACATAAGGCCGATCGTCACCAGCGAGGGCATCGACAAAGGAAGAATAATCTTATAGAGCAGCCTCCACTCTCCGCATCCGTCAATTCGAGCCGCTTCTTCCAGTTCCACCGGAATGTTCGAGAAAAAGCTTCGCATGAGAATCAATAGAAAAGGAAAAATAGCTCCTGTCAGGAAGATCGCCCAATAGCTGTCGATCAAGTGCAGTTGACGCACAACCAGATAGGTGGGAATTAATCCGCCGTTAAAAATCATTGTAACGAGCACAAGCATATTCATTGTTTTACGTCCCCACAGCCAGCCTTTGGACAAGCCATATGCCATTAGTATCGTAAACACCAGGCTGATCGCCGTTCCGCAAATGGTGATGACGAAAGTATTCTGATAAGAACGCATGAAATTATCGTTTAACAGCAGGTATCCGTAGGAGTTTAACGTCCAGTCATGCGGGAAAATAAAAAATCCGCGTGTTAAAAACTCAGTCTTCGAGGAAAAGGAGCTAAATAAAATATAGGCAAACGGAAAAGCGATAAAGAGAAATATGACAATCATCAAGAGATAGATAACGCTGTCAAACAATTGGTTAGACTTTTTCATTTTAATAGACTCCCTCCTCTCCGAATTTCTTCGCCAAACGATTGAACGTCATGACAAGCACAAGTCCGACGACTGATTTAAACAAGCCTACCGCTGTCGAATAGCTGAATTCCCCCTGCTGTACCCCGTTGCGGTAGACAAAGGTGTCAAAGACATCGGAAACCGCTATATTCAGAGGATTTTGCAGCAACAAAATTTGCTCGAAGCCTACGTCCATGACGTGCCCAATCCGCAAAATAAATAGGACGACTGCAATATTCCTGAGACTAGGCAGCGTGATATGCCACATTTGCCGCCAGCGTCCTGCGCCGTCCACGTGCGCCGCTTCGTATAGGCCGGGGTCTACAGAGGCTAGCGCAGCAAGGAACAAGATACTGTTCCAACCCATTTCCTTCCAAACGTTTTGTGACAAGAATAACGCTCTGAAATACGAAGGATCCGTCAGAAGCTCGAATCGGGCAACGCCGTGCTGCGCCAAGAACATATTGATGCCGCCATCCTGAGTTGCGAACAGGAGCACCGTAATCCCGGCTACAACCACCCATGACACAAAGTGAGGAATATAGATCGTGGTTTGCACAATCTTCTTCACCCATGGCTTTCTGACTTCATTCAGCAGCAGGGCTACGACGATCGGAATTGGAAAAAATAAAAATAAATTAATTGCACTTAACAAAAAGGTATTGCGCATGATCATCCAGAAATCAGCATCCGTAAACAGTTCTTTGAAGTTTGCTAAACCAACCCAAGGGCTGTCGGCAAATCCCGTAATGGGGTCATAGTCCTTAAAAGCCAGGACCAGACCTCCCATGGGGATGTAACGGAATACCAGAAAATAAAGCACTCCTGGAAGAATCATCAGATAGATCGGCCAACTCCGGTTCCCGAATAGCTGCTGCTTGATACCTTGCCTCTGAAGCGCCGTATTGCTCCCTTTTAATGTTCGCTCCATATTCATGTTGGTTGATCAACTCCAGATCTTATTGATGAAGCTGTTTATACTGCTCGTTGTATTCTTTAGTGATTTGATCCCCGCCATTTTTGAGATACTCCGCCGCGGCTTGCTCGACGGCTTCGACCGGAGATTGCCCCATAATAATTTTTATAATCGCTGACATCCACTTCTGCTCCGCCGTTGGGCCGAGCTTGGATTGTGCGTCGGAAACCACCTCCGCGCCAGCATTGGGCCAAGGATATTTCGCATTGTTATCAATCCATGTTTGAAGCTGCGCAACAACCGTTTGATCATCCCATTTATGCATTTGAATCAGCGGGTCGAATTTGCGGAAAAACCAAGTGGACAGCAGCTGCGGACGTTCTTTATCGTAAGCATCCAGTTTCACATATTTCCCGTTGTCCGATTTATAATGAATGCCTTCAATCCCATTCTTAATTAAATCGTAGCCCTCGTCCGATACCATGTAATCCAACAACATCAGAATGCGCTGCTGTTTCTCTTTATCAATAGCATTATTAATTACAATTTTGGCCATCGTCATTGGATTAGTTTGCGATCCTTGCTTGCCGTCAGGACCTTTAGGCGGGATAATTTGGGCGATCTCTGCAGTTGGCTGTGCCTTCTTCAAAGCCGGGAACGAAGTGGTCATCAGTTCGCCAGGCACATATTCCGCGATTCCGATTTTACCGGATGAGAACTTGTCCTTATGATCGGTCGCTTTATTGGTTGCGAAGTCTTTATCCAAGCTGCCGTCTTGATACATTTTGTTCAAATAGGTTACAAATTGCTTAAGCTCCTTGGTCTGTGTCCGGTAATTGACCAATTGTCCGTCTTTCAGAATCCATTCGTTTCCAAGGCCGAAAGCGGCCTGAATCGGCTCCAAACCACTAAACCGATTGTTTACAAAGCCAAACGATAACCCCGTCGTATCCTGTTTGCCGTTGCCATCCGGGTCTTGCGTCGCGAACGCCTTGGCCACTTGGGCAAATTCATCCACCGTCGTTGGCATTTTCAAGCCAAGCTTATCAAGCCAATCTTTGCGAATAACCATGGAATCGCGTGTATCTTGGATATAGTATGGGAAACCGAAGTACTTATCCTTCGGATTATTCAGTTGCAGTGATTCCGGTGTTAGGTTCTTCGCAAGATTCGGAAAGCTGTTCAGGTAAGGCTTGATATCCATAAATACATTTTTGTCACGCCATTTAACAAATTCATTTTGCTGGATCCAGAACACGTCTGGAAAGCTGTTAGAAGCCGCCATCACGTTTTCTTTTTGAGCTACAGCATCAAGGGGAACCCATTGGATTTTCAAGTCGATATTCAGCTTCTCGTTTAGCTTCTGTATGACCGCATTGGTGTCTGACCATCCTCCGCCCGCCGCGCTGTACGCCATTAACTCGATCGATAACTTTTTGCTTATATTGTTACTTGCTGCTGCCGCCTCAGGCTTTGGCGTATCCGATGCCTTTCCGCATCCGACAAGACTTGCGATAAGTACAGATGACAGTGCAATTGTAGTTATTTTTCTCTTCATTTGTTTTCCCCTCTTTCTCATCTGGTGATCAAGATCACACCCTAACTATACGCTAAGGCCTGCTTTCATTTCGTTACTTAATCTTATTGTTTCTTGTCTTATCTTTTTACGCTAGCGACTGCTCCCAATAATCGGTGCCCACTGCAGTTGAGCTGGAGGCGTTCGATCAAGGACATACGCTCTCCTCCTGCGGCACCATTCGGCCGCCTCCGCATAAGCGGGGTTATTAATTACATTATGAACCTCGTTAGGGTCTTCTCGCAGATCATACAATTGCTCCGGGACCTGGTCCGGATCGTCGTATCTCAGATATCGAATATACTTCCACTCCGAGGATTGGATCATGTGCCACTCTCCGAAGCATTCGGAGAAGGCATAGTCTCGTATCTTTTCGCTTTCGCCGGTAAGGATAGGAAGGAGTGAGCAGCATGGTACCCGATCATGGAAGGCTGGCCAATCCTTGCTAAGCGCCTTCTGCGGATCGATGCCTGCAGCATCCAGTATCGTGGCGGTCAGATCAATCAACTCACAAGGAAGATCGTTAATGATCCCGTGCAAATAATCCGGGTGGCGAATCGCAGTGGGCACAACAGCGGATGCACGGTAGGGAGACTGCTTTTGAGCGCGCCCATGATCCCCCATCATTTCGCCATGATCGGCTGTGAACAGGATGACCGTCTCGTCCAAAATGCCCTGTTCTTCAAGCTTGGCCAATATGCGCCCCACCTGCTCATCGATAATCGTAATCATTGCTTTGTAGGAGCGACGAAGCTTGAAGAGACGCTGCTTAGTTTCTTCCGTAAGCGAACCTTCCGGGCCCGGCAGGAAATCGTCTATTTCCTCATAAGCTACCTTGTCCAGATACGATTGAGGAGCATCGTACGGCGGATGCGGACCGACAAATGAACCGAAGAGGAAGAAGGGCTGATCTTTCGGACGATCCTCAATTGCCTTGATAATATGGTCGCCGATGACGATGTCCATGTAGTTCTCCTCGCCGAATGGGAACGGCTCTCCAGTAAAATTCTGCGTCTCGGCCAGATTGGTATTCATGCCGCTGCGGGTATTAAATTCCCGGTATTTCTCAAGCAAGCCCTGACGGTCTAGATGCTCTGCATAATCACAATAATTGCGGCTCACGAGTTGCTTCCCGGAAGCCTCCCAAACTTCGTGGAATCCGAATTGCTTCATGTCCTCTTTGATGCTTGTCAGCGGATGTCCTTGGCCGATCGGGCATCCGAATTTCCATCCCTGCAGCCAGTGAAATTTGCCGATGCCGTAAGTCCGATAACCGTTCTCTTGCAGCGCCCGAGGATACGTCGGATGCTGCAGGGACAAATCGCCCGACATCGCGGTCATTCCGATTTGGTGCGTGTACTTGCCTGTTAAGAGCGCCGCCCGAGCCGGTGTGCAGACCGGATTCACAGAGACGCAATTCGTAAAACCGACGCTTTCCGCTATTCTGTCTATGTTTGGAGTATCCAATTTGCCGTAACCGTGATAGCTCACGTGATCGAGCCGATGCTGGTCCGTCATAAGCAAAACGATATTCTTTTTCCTGTGAGACATGTCCAACCCTCCAGCGGTGTTAAAGTCATTACGAACAACACTATACACTAGGCAAATACGTTTGGATTTAGCGGATTTTTTTATTTCTTAACCAATCTTATTGCTCCCATAGCATAGAGAAGAGGGGTCTGTTCTCGTAACAGCCCCCTCTTAATGGTTTATATTTTCATAAATGCTAAATCAGAGAAACTTTCCGATTCAAATGCGGCAAACAACTGGTCAGCTTTCTCCTGCGAAAATCCCAAGCCTGGAAGAAACATCAGAATCGTGCGTATCGGCATTCCCAGGAATAAAGGATACATGGGACTATCGGATTCTATTCTCATTTCACTCAAAACATGTCTGACCTTATCGGAGTGCCTGTCGTCCTTCAACCACGCTTGCAGCGAATGCTCCATTGTCAATGGTTCACGTACGTCTTCAGCAGCTTGAAAATGAACGAGCTGTGCCAAACGGATGTCGCGCGACGATGCGCCTACTAGAATTTCGAATTCTCCCGATTCAACGGCGAATCTTCCCAAATGGTTGACGAAATGGGAGAAGTCCCGCTCTCTCAGCTCGAGTTCCACCGTTCTTGTCTCCCCGGGCGCCAGCTCCAGCTTGGCAAAGCCCTTCAGCTCTTTATCAGCCTTAGGCACGGATGAAACAAGGTCCCGCACATAGACCTGTACAACCTCTTTGCCTGCACGGCTCCCAGTATTCGTCACGTCGACTCTCACCTTCAGCGTATCTCCGCTTCCCAAACGATTTGCAGACAGTTGTAAGTTCGTATATACAAATTCTGTATAGGAAAGTCCATAACCAAAAGGATATTTAACCTCAAGCTTCTTTGTGTCGTAATAGCGATAACCGACGAATATCCCTTCCGCATAGACGGCCTGCTTCACATTGCCTGGAAAAGAGAGGTACGACGGATTGTGCTCAACAGCCATCGGGAAGGTTTCCGACAACTTGCCCGAGGGGTTAACCTCACCGAAAAGGATGTTAGCAATTGCGGCTCCGCCCGCTTGACCAGGCAGCCATGCCTGCAGCACGGCTTTGCACATCGTGTCATACGCACCGATATCCGTTGCGGACCCGCTGTTTACTACGACGACGACGTTAGCGTTTACTTTTGAAACAGCCTCAATTAATCTCGTATGACCGCTTGGAATATTAAGGTCGGTTCGATCATAACCTTCACTCTCAATCCTTTCTGTAGTCCCTGCGAAAATAATTACAGCCTCCTGTCCCGCGGCAATTCGGCAGGCTTCGTCAATTGACGCCTCGCTATCTGTCTCATCCATGCCCGCTGCATAAGAAGCTTGCGCATACTTGGAAATTTCCTCAAATGGAATATCCAAGCGAGCAGGGTTCATATGCGAGCTTCCGCCCCCTTGGAACCGCGGCTCTTTGGCGAATGGTCCCAGCACCGCTACTCTGGATTGCTTAGAGAGTGGAAGTAGTCCCTCGTCGTTCTTCAGAAGAACAACCGCTTCTTCCGCAACCCTGCGCGCCACTGCATGATGACCATCGACATCGAGGACAGGCACATTTCTCTTCTGTGTATGTACCTTCTCCACAACGTTCAGGATACGTAGAACATGCTCATTTATCTCCTGCTCCGTAATCCTTCCCTGACGATATGCTTCCAATACCTCGGCATCACGTGTG
This sequence comes from Paenibacillus sp. MAHUQ-63, assembly GCF_028765165.1. Lineage (GTDB taxonomy): Bacteria > Bacillota > Bacilli > Paenibacillales > NBRC-103111 > Paenibacillus_E. The sequence continues at coordinate 1,346,099 of NZ_JARADB010000003.1, forward strand.
CCCGGGCCGGGCATCTCCAAATCAAGTCCGCCTCGAACGGATGCCGCCTTATCAACGACGGCTCCCCAGTCGGACATAACGAGGCCGTCGAATTTCCATTCTTCCTTCAGGACTCCGTTTAATAACTGGCCGTTATTTGCCATATGCGTGCCGTTCACGCGGTTATAAGCACACATTACTGTCCAAGGAGCGGCATCCTTCACCACCATTTCGAACGGCAGCATGTACACCTCTCTGAGTGCTCGCTCTTCTACTTCTGAACTCACTACCATACGGTTCGATTCCTGTTCGTTCGCAACGAAATGCTTAATCGAGGTGCCGACTCCACCTTGCTGAACACCGATGACGAAAGCTGTTCCCATCTTGCCCGTCAAGTAAGGATCCTCAGAGAAATACTCGAAGTTGCGCCCGCCTAGCGGAGAACGCTTTCCGTTGAGGCCGGGTCCCAACAAAATGCCGACATCGTAATGTTGGCATTCCTCTGCCATAACCGCCCCTGCCTCTTGAATTAACGCCTCGTTCCATGTAGCTGCCATTGCAGCTTCAATCGGAAACGCTGTAGCCGGCTTTGTATGCGATAGCATATCGCCCATATCCGTGCCTGTCGACAGCCGAAGTCCATGGGGACCATCTGTAAGCGTAATGGATGGAAGCTGAAGTCTTTCGATTTCCCTCGTCGTCCAAAAGGATGACCCTGCCAATAAACTAATTTTCTCCTCTATCGTCAGTTGACGAATTAAATCTTCCGTTGGAATAGGAAACGCCCTCCCTCAGTTTTGGGGTATGTCACATCCCCTACTATACAATTCGAGGGAAACTTTATCCTTACTCTATTTTTTTATTTGTTGACCTATCTTTCACTTGCGTTTTCGATGGACAATAAGGGGATCCGTACCGAAGTTACAGTCCCCCGTCCCGGAAACGAATGAATAGCAATGCCATAGCCTGCTCCATACTTCAATCGAATGCGATTATGAACATTGGGTAATCCAAGCGACTCGCGGCCGTGAATCGTGTCGTCAGCCAGACTGACTTGAAATTCCTGATGGTAACTTCTTTGCTTCGCTTCATCAATGCCAGGACCATTATCGGCTATTTCAATAATAAGATCTTGTCCCTCAGCGAACGCTGTTACAATAATCGCGCCGCCTCCGCCACGAGCTTCGACACCATACTTCACCGCATTCTCGACAATGGGCTGCAAGGTCAGCTTCAGAATTCTACAGTTCAGGTATTTCTCATGAATTACCACTTTACTATCGAACCTTCTAGGAAATCGGACATGAATGATGTCTAAATATTTTCTGAGAATGGACAGTTCGTCGCTAAGTGTTACTTCCATATTTGAAAAACTGGCCGCATACCGATATATATCCGCAAGGTTTTGCGAAATGGTCCCGATTAACGGGCTATCCTCAATTGAAGCAATACCGCTGATGATCCCTAATGTATTGTAAAGCAAATGCGGATTAATCTGATTTTGAAGTGCTTGAATGGTCGCCTCCTGTTGGTGAAGCTGTAGTTTCACTTCTTTCACTTCCAGCTCAGCTACCATCTGGATGTTCTCATTCAGTTGATCAACCATTTTATTGAAACTATGACTGAGACTTTGGAATTCATTAATATCGGATATTTGATCTACCCGAATAGACAAGTCACCTCGTGATACGCGCTCCATCGCCGACTTCATTTTTTTGACCGGCTCGATGAATTTACGGAGCACTAATGGAATGATTCCAACCAAGCAGATAATGATGATGATCACTGTGATTATGGAAGAGTTGATAGCTGAATTCAAACCGCTTGCAATTTCTTGATACGGAACGATTGCGACGATATACCAGCCAGTTTGTTCAGACTTTATTACATCCACAAGCGACTTGCGGCCGTTCCACCATTGAACGCTCGAACGTCCCGTATCCCTCAAATCCAGCACAGCCAAATCCGTCTCCTGAAGCGGCTGACCTAGCCAGCTTTCTTGCGGGTAATAAACCACTTCACCTTTGTCAGACAACATAAAGAAGAAACCGTTAGAACCTAAATTGGATTTCATGAAGGTGGATTTAACTTCAGCTAAAGAAAACTCGATGACCAGATTACCGATTAACTTCACATCCTGCGTACTGTACACGGGAATTAACATACTCATCACAGGCTGGCCATTATCCGTACGATAGGTTGGCATCGTTGCCGATTTGCCTGTGGGAGTCTGCTGAAACCAAGGTTCATGCGAATAATCGTTATTTTTGAGCGGATTCAAAGCAAAAACGCGTTTATCCGACGATACAAGGTAAAGGTTAACAATTTCACGGAAATTGAACGAGATATACATTTCTAAGGCTCTATGCAAATCATTAACATCCTGGGAGGTGAGCGGACGTTCCCCCTCCAACCAGTCCTGAGTCAACGAATTCGTGATCATCGTGCCAGTAGATTGAGCCATTTGTTTCAAATAGAATTCAAGATGATAACTGAGTCGTTCTGAAGCTTCACCTGTTATCGTTTTAAAATCATGCTTAACAGCTTTATTGTAGAAATAAAATGAGAAGCTGGCCATCAAAACAACGACAAGAATGGAAAGGCCAAAGAAAAGCGTGAACATTCTTGCCGTGATCGAGGAGTTTTGGATGAACTTTAATCCCCGCCTCATAATCCCAAGCTCCTCTTATATTCGTTTGGAGAGTGTCCGGTTACCGATTTGAACAACCGGTTGAAATATGGCAGAGTGGAAAATCCCACCATATCGGCCACTTCATAAATTTTCAAGTCCGTCTCTAACAACAGTTGCTTCGCTTTATCAATTCGAACTTGATTGACATAATTAACGAACGAATCGTGATACTGCTGTTTAAAAATCACACAAAACCTCGACACACTGAGATCCGCAATCTCTGCGATCTGAGAGAGCGTAATATCGTTCATATAGTTTTTTTGCACATATTCTTGAACCTTTTTGATAATCAGTTGCTTATTGGAATCTGGCGACTTTTCGACATTTCTGAACCAGTTTTCCAATAGACCATAAAAATATTTCAGAACTGACTCTTTATCCTGCACATGAATCGTGAAAACTTCAACTTCCCGCAACTCACTTTTCGAGCGCATTTGGTCTGTCATTTTATCTGAGAGGATGCGGAGCATCCCGGTTTTCTCCGTTGGAAGAGCCGTTTTAATATTTAAAATGGATTTGATTAGTTCGGATAGTTCTCTCCAAGCACTCGCTTGTTCCATGGTATCTAACTTATGTGAAAACTCATGAACCGAGAGAAAATAATCACGGAACCTATGTGTTCGTTCCATGTGGCGTACGGATTGCTCCAGCGCGTCTTTGATTTTGTCCTTGGAGAGGGGCTTTAGTAAATATTCGGATATACCGAATCGTATGGCCTGCTGAGCATAAGAAAAATTATCATAACCACTAATAATAATTGGTGAAATCGAGAGATTATATTCATAGATTCTTTTTAGTAAAGCAAGTCCATCCATTTGAGGCATCATAATATCCGTAATCAAAATATCCGGCCATTGCTCATTGATTAGCTTCCAGGCCTCTTCCCCATCCTGTGCTGCCCCAATTACTTTGAAACCCTGTGTTTTGTCCACAAGTTCAATAACTTGATTCCGTATCCAAAATTCATCTTCAGCAACAAGCACTTGATACATAGAAGCACCCCTCTTAGAAGAAAACAAATCTGAAATCGCTTTCAATTGTTGATACACAGCTAACTTTATTTTGCACAATTATTAGAATTCTAAGTATACCTTGTTTGTTCTAAATACGCATTATCCTGCTTTATTGTTTATTGACTTATTTTTTTGTTATATTGAATCCATCAGAGTACATCCATTGTAATGAGATTCACGAAATCCAAAAACCGGAACCCCATCGGAGTCCCGGTCCTCTCTACCCAACCTCATTCAACTTCCCATCCCTGAAATACACAACCCGCTTCGCCTGCTGCGCAATCGCCAGGTCGTGCGTAATCAACACAACCGTCCTGCCCTGCTCATTCAATCTCTGGAAAATCCCCAGAATCTCCGTCCCGGTCTTGGAGTCCAACGCCCCCGTCGGCTCATCCGCCAGAATTATCGCCGGATCCCCGGCCAACGTCCGGGCAATCGCCACCCGCTGCTGCTGCCCGCCGGACAGCTCGGACGGCAGATGCCGCCTGCGGTCCACCAAATCAACGGCTTCCAGCGCCTGCATCACAAGCGGCTCCCGCTCCTTCCTGCTCATCCCCCGGTAAATGAGCGGCAGCTCCACATTCTCATACGCGTTCAGCCGTGGCAGCAAATTAAAGCTCTGGAAGACGAAGCCGATCTTTCGGTTCCTTATTTCAGCCAGCTGAGAATCCTTCAGCCGATTAATCGCCTTCCCATCCAAAACATAGTCCCCACGATCCGCAACATCCAAGCACCCCAAAATGTTCATCAACGTCGACTTCCCCGACCCTGACGGCCCCATAATAGCCACGAACTCACCGTGGTCAATCTCTAACGAAACATCGTCGAGCGCTCGAATCATTTCTCCGCCCATCGCATAATTCTTGCTCACATGCTCCAACTGGATTAAAGTCATACGCTTCGCCTCCATTATCTGAAACCAAATAAATGAAGTATGCGACTCATCCGACACGCCAGACCAACCCTACCGCTTCGCCTTATAAAACTCATGATACAGCTTCATGAGCGCCCGCTTCTCAATCCGTGAAACATAAGAGCGGCTAATCCCCAGCTCCTTCGCAATTTCCCGCTGCGTCCGTTCTTCCCCTCCGAGCTCTAATCCGAACCGCCCGACAACAACTTCCTTCTCGCGTTCATCCAATATATCCAAATTCCGATAGATCTTACTTTTCTCTATCTTGAGCTGAACCTTATCCACGACATCGTCCGCTTCCGTACCGAGGATGTCGATGAGCGTAATTTCATTCCCCTCTTTGTCCGTTCCGATGGGATCATGCAAGGATACGTCCTTGCGCGTTTTCTTCAGCGAGCGCAGATGCATCAAGATCTCGTTCTCGATACAGCGCGCCGCAAAAGTCGCCAGCTTCGTCCCCTTGTTCGGTGAAAACGACTCGATCGCTTTGATTAGACCGATCGTGCCGATCGAGATCAGATCCTCGAGATCTTCACCTGTATTATCGAATTTTTTTACTATATGGGCAACTAACCGTAAATTGTGTTCAATCAGCTTATTCCTTGAATGATCGTTGCCTTCTGCCATCAGTCTAAGATGCTTTTCTTCCTCTTCTTCCGTTAAAGGTTGTGGAAACGCGTTATTTTTGACATAGGATACAAGTAACGTTAACTGCTTAATCAACACAGCAATTGCACTGAAAATCCCAGGCACTCCAGCCACCCCCTTCAATGTTTGCGGATCTTAGCTGCTTCGGAAGCCTCCGCTTTCAAGACTAGTATTAGTCTATGTGGGTTTGTGCCTAGAAGTGCCTGTACGGAAGAAGTTGCTTGAATTTCGTCAGCGAAACGAAGGGGAGCCGAAAGCCTCGGGTCAGCAAAAAACCTCCCTAAGGAGGTTTTAACCGTTCCATATTTGATCCGGCCGCTGTTAGCACTAGCCTTTACTTCTTCTGCCGTATACAAAATATAAAGTGAGGGTAGACATAACCATCAAAACGACAGAATAGACCAGGGTCAGCGCTTTGGTATCCGCTACCGCATCTGCGTCCGTGCTATTTTTGATAACGATCCCCAACGGCTGGTATAGAGGGTGATACAGGAATACGGTCAGGTCATAATCCGCTAAGATCCCGTTGAAATTCAAAGCTAGGACAGCCAGCGTAGAGGGAAGAATGATGGGCAGAAGTACCCTTCTGAACGTATAAAAGGATTTGGCACCCAAATTTTTGGCTGCATCCTCAAGACTGCTGTCAATACTGAAGAAGGACGCCTTCACCATACGAAGGGTAAATGGTATGTGGACGATCACATAGGCAATGAGCAACAACCATGCGGATCCGACCAACACGTAATTGCCAATAATAAGCCTCGGTGTACCAAAGGTAACAATCAGGCCTATTGCAATTAAGGTTGAAGGCAGCATCCACGGGATCAGCAGGGAATATTCCAGCATACTGCTCCAGGCATTCTTATATTTATGCAATATCCGGGAAGCCATTAAAGCCAAGGCCACAACGGCGACTGACGCTGCAGCTGCATAGCAGACACTTACCAAATAAGGTTTAAAAGCCGAAAGACTTGAAAACACATGGATGTAATTGTCCAAGGTCAAACTGCTGAAGGTAATCGTTGCTTTTGCAATACTTTGGGCATCTGTGAAGGAAAAAGCAATAATAAGAATGACCGGGATGATATAGATCAGAAAGAGCAAATAGGCTGCGGCATGGGTAAGCACATTCGCAAGCTGATGATTAATTTTTTGTTTAACCATCTCGGATTTAACTTTGGATACCGACATGAAATTTCCTTTTCGTTCAAATCGGATCATGATTGAAAGCAGTACCATTGTTGCCAAACCGAGAACGAGTGCGAGCAGTGCAGCTAAATCTTTGGAATACGTGCTGTTCGCGAAGGCAAGAATCATAGGCGTAATGGTTTGAAACTCCGTCCCCCCCAGAATCAGAGGTGCCGACGTTGCCGCCAAACCTGTAAGAAAGAGGAGGATCGTCAACGCATAAATGGTTGGTTTTAGCACGGGAAGAACGACGCGTCTCAGAATATAAAAGGGTGACGCCCCCATGTTTTTCGCTGCTTCGATCGTTTGGAAATCCACTTTGCGCATAGCATTGCTTAGAAAAAGGACATGGTTGGACGTACAGGCGAACGTCATAACGAAGAGGACCGCCCAATAGCCGTGAAACCAATTCGTATCAAAGGAAGGAAATACAAAGGCCAAAACTTTCGTCATAAGTCCCGTTTCACCGTAAATCAATTTGTAACCGGATACCAACACAACGCCGCTGTAGATAAGAGTTGTAAAATAACCAAGCCTTAATATTTTTGCGCCTTTGATATCAAAGTATTCGACCACCAGAACCAAAAAGATCCCGACAAGGTTTACCGTGAAAATAAGCGAAACCGCCAAAATAAAGCTGTTGTACAAGCTTTTCATGGCACGGGCGGAGGATAACAGCTTTTGAACGGGTTCAAATGAAAAACTTCCCTTACCAAAAAAGATTTCGTAATAAACATTAAGATTCGGATAAATCAGAAAGGCGATGACAAACCATGCTATCAAAGCATAGAAAATCAATGTTGACAAAGCCACGGACGGCCGTGCTTTTTTAGTATTCTGTACGTTCAACAAGGTTACCCCCTAGTACTGCAAAATATCGCTGGCGTGCATAAAGATGTCAATCTCATCTCCTGTTTGGTATTGATCATGCCCTTTTTCGGTTTCGACGGTCTTCAGGACCCCGCCGCCTGCAATCTCGACCGAATACTTCGTATATATGCCATAAAATTCCTGATCCACAATTTTCCCTTTTAATTGAACGGCATTTTTATCGGGAGCTATTGGTGTTAGGCTTATTTTCTCGTTTCGGATATAAGATTTCTTATCAGGGTCAATTAAATCCTTTAAAGGTGAGTTATGAATAATCGCTGGTTGAATCCGATTAATATCGCCGATAAAGTTACATACAAATTCCGTCTTAGATTCATTGTAGATTTCCCGCGGTGTGCCTACTTGTTCAACAATTCCCTTGTTAAATACTGCGATTCGATCCGATAAAGTCAAGGCTTCTTCCTGGTCATGCGTTACATACACCGTTGTGATTCCGAACTTCTTCTGAAGATCCTTTAACTCATTACGCAGCTGCACTCTCAGCTTGGCGTCCAGATTGGACAAAGGCTCATCCAATGCGAGGATGCTTGGCTTGAGCACAAGAGCTCTGGCGATAGCGACACGCTGCTGCTGACCACCCGATAACTCGGACACTTTTTTGACAAGCTGTTCCTCGCTTAAATCGACTTTTCTGGCAATCTCTCTAACCTGCTTATCTACCTCGGCTTTAGAGAATTTCTTCACCCGCATGCCAAAAGCAATGTTTTCGTATACGTTTAATGTGGGAAACAGAGCATAGCTTTGAAAGACCATGCTGATTTCTCGCTTTTCTATCGGCACTTGGGTAATATCCCGGTCATTCAACAGGATCTGTCCGCTCGCAGGATTGATAAAACCGACCAAACTCCGGAGAATCGTCGTTTTCCCGCATCCCGATGGCCCGAGAAACGTAAAAAATTCTCCTTCTCTGATGTTGAGATTGAGGTTCTTGATGGCATGGAAATCACCGAAATGAATTTGAACATCTTGGAATGTAATCATCTTTACCCTCTGTAAAAAGTATTTTTTTAATAACAGGCTGCATCCATGGCAAAATCCCATCATGCAGCCTGCATCATTCATAACCTTATTTCATAATTTCCAATTGAATTTTTTCTACCCATTTCCCGAGATTTCCTGCAACAAAAACCCAATCAAAAGCTATAGGCTTAATCGAAGCATAAAGGTCCTGTACGTCTTTGTTTGCTTTTGCAGCAGCTTTCGTATTCGCAGGCATCGCATTGAACTGTGCGGCAAATTGTCCTTGCACGTCCGCGGAACCGATCCAGTCGATAAACCTTTTCGCCGTTTCCATCTTCTTGGTCCCATTCGCAATGGCCGCATGTTCTACAATCATAGGTACTCCGGCACTCGGACTTACAGTTCCCGCTTTAACCCCATATTGTTTCTCTTTTGCCTGCAGAGTGCCCGAAACGACAGCCCCGATCGGAGTTTTCCCGTTGACCATATTCTGATAGAAGTCTTCCCCTTTAACCGCCGGGACGCCGTTGTCATACAGCTTCTTGATTTCATCCCAGCCTTGTTTGGAAATTCCGTACTGGCCATTGTCGTCTTTGTATTTGGTCAAAATGCTTGCCACGATGAGCTGCGGCGTAATTTGATCCAGCTGAGTCGGAGTCTCATATTTCCCCTTGAACTGCGGATTGCTATACACATCAGACCAATCCTTCGGTGCTGTATCCGGCGTATAAGACTTTGGATTATAGCCAATCAGAATCGCTTGCTTGACCAAACCGTGGTAATATCCTTCTGTGTCGTTCAAGCCCGCTTCAATTTCCCCCGCCCATGCCGGGGTATATTTGGCAAGCACTTTTTCTTTCTTTAAATTTTCATACAGCATGTTGTTCAAGCCATAAATGACGTCCGCAACCGGATTGTTTTTCTCGGCTATTAAGCGATTCGTTAAGTTGGCTCCGCCAGCCCCGACAATATCGATTTCAAAACCGGCTTCTTTCGCCTTTTGGATTAACCAGTCGCCTCTGCCATCTGAATTCGCATTGGTGTATACGATCAATTTTTCATTCTTGACCGGTTCTTTCGCAGCCGGCGCAGATGCAGAGGGTGTACTGGCCGGTGCGGCAGTCCCTGCCGTGTTACCGTTCGTATTGCCTCCACCGCAAGCCGTTACCGCTAAACACAGGATGGATATCAAAGATACGCCTACCATTTTTCTTATCATTTACATGACGCTCCTTTAGGTATAGGGTGGGTTATTTGTTAAAGAGACATGATAAACATTCGCAACTGTATTTCTAAATATTAAGGATCAATCCGTCATAGGCCACCACGACCCCGGCGGGTTTGAAAATTTCGTCAAATTCATCGTGAAGCAGTTTGGAATTATGGCTGAAGTGCGTGACGACGATCTGCCCTTCCTCTTTCAATATATGCTCTTTCCGGAACTCACGCTGAGCCTCCAGCACCGTCTCAATACACATATGATTGCGGTCGCGGGAATTCCCCGTGTATCCGTGCGTGCAGTCGAGTATGGCGCAATCCAGATTTTTCCCCTTCAACCATGCCCATGTAGCTTCCGGAAACCAGCCCGAATCATGACCGTACAGCAGCTTTTTGCCTTCCTTTTCGACCACGTACAACAAACAGGTTTCCATCCGGTCATGATCCGCAAGGAGCGGTGTGACAAGTGCATCACCTACCTGTATCGTCTCGAATGGGCGCAGCAGATGAAATGCAAACCTTTCTCCTTCAAAGCGGCCGATGGCGACACGCGTGTGGTACATCACGGCATCATTCCCATAGATATGCAGAGGATTCTGAAGCTCGTGAGCAATTCCCGCTCTCCGGCATTCCAAATCATAAGCATTGAAATGATCAGAATGCGTATGAGTGACAAGCAGGTGCTCGATAGCGCCCATATCAATGTTGTCTCGAAGCGCCTGCATATAAGAATCTGGCGAATAATCGAATTTGATGACATCGTCAATGATGGCGGATGTTCGTGTGCGTATGTTTTTTCCCCCGAGTTTCCGTGCCTTGAGGCAATACTCACACCGGCAAAATGCATTCGGAAAGCCCTCTGCTGCTGCGGTTCCAAGAAAATGAATTTTCATATAAACTCCTTCTGTCAATCCTAAAGAACGGATTTCCTCTCTACGATCTTCGTTTGAATTTTAATGGTAATCTGTTTCTCCTGCGAATGATGGATGCGCTTCATAAGAAGATTAAGAGCCGATTGGGCAAGCTGCCCGGTATCCTGTCTGACCGTTGTAAGCGGAATCGGTGTTAACGCTGATAAATGGATATCGGAGAACCCAACAATTGAAAGCTTATCGGGGACAGAGATCCCCATACTCAAAGCTGTATATAAGGTTGAAATGGCCACATGATCATCCCCGCACATGAGGGCCGTCATCTGCGGATTCTCCTGAATAAACCGTTCCTGTTCGGGGTCGCTCTCGTTAATACGGCTCGGATTGCACGGCACACTTTTGAAAAGAATAGATTGGTTCTTGACTGGAATCGCATGATCGAGCAGCGCCTGAATATAACCTTGGTACCTCTCCTCCCTGCTGGTGATATTATCTATCGAGTTCGAGGTGTATCCGATTTCACGGTGCCCTTTCTCGATCAAATATTGGGTCATCTGGTAAGAGCCTTGATAATGATCGTGATACACGCAATCAATCTGAACCTCACGAAAAATACGATCGATAATCACAATCGGAAACTGCTGTAATTTCAATCTCAGCACCTGATCACTGCAGGTCTTGCGCCCCTGAGGAAATAAAATGATGCCGTCGATCCCCCCTTCAACAAGCCTCTGCAGGCAGCGATCCTCATCATCTTTATCCTTGCTTATTTTCAAAATAAGATCACAATCGTGCTTTCGCACTTCGTTCTCCGCTGCCGCAATAATTTTTGAAGTGTAATCAGATAGATGGGGCACTATGAGCGCTACCTGATTACTCTTCTCCGCTTTTATTGGAAGCGCTTTATTAATTGGCGGAAGCACGCCGTTGTTAGGCTCTCCATCCCTTTGTTCGGAAAGGAAGGTCCCCCTTCTCGGCAAACGGTACACCAGCCCCTGCTCGACCAACCGTTCCAGCGCCAGCTTACTCGTCATCCGGCTAACACCGAACAGCTTCGCAAGTTCTCCTTCCGAAGGGACTGGATCATGCGGTTGAAGCCTGCGGCTCTGGATAATGCCTATAGCCTTATCGGCTATTTGCAGGTACAGTAGACTCGATTTCTTTGACGCCTGTGCATTTTTCATTACTGGTTATCCCTCGTTCTAATCAAAATCATGACGGCAGCATTGGCGGCTAGTTCATCATTCCCTTGTGTGATTCGTATTGCCATCTTGCTATGAGAACACTTAGTTCAGTGATCTATATTGAGCTTAATTCATGTCACTGACATATTCAATGACATATCTCGTTAAGTTTTTGTAAAACAAGTATTTTACCTGAAGAGTTCAAGATGCATGAACAATATGTATATCAATGCTTGCGTTTTAGAATATCGGTCAAAAAAGGCTGATGTCAACTGCTGCTGAATATGTTTGCAAAGCATTAATTATGCTGCAGCTTTGCTCTTTCGTATGCAGCATGGAAACAGGGACCAGCACCTTTTGGTGGTAGTCCCTGTTCGTGGTTAGGGCTTTTTCGGCGGCTGGACTTGCTGGAATTCCGGATCGCCGTGCAAGCAACCAACCGATAAATGGAAAAACTCCTGTTATTCCGCTAACAAAATAGCTCGCTCTATTGGATAACTGGAACATCTCCCGTTAAATCTGCGATAAATGACCGAATGGCGGCCATTTCACTGCGATTAGCGGGAGATTTTCCAGTTATGACGCCGGTTGAAGCTAGATATCGCGAAATTAACTGGAGAAATTCCAGTTACGCTCCCGCTTAGCTAGTTCGTCCTCCCCCCCATACGCAATGTGATACTACATCTTGTTGGCGAGGAAATTGGCTGCTTCGTTTCAAATGTTGCTTCACGCTATCCAATCTGCAGTCCAAGCAAAAACACCGATAATCGAATGGATTATCGGCGCTTAAGCCACATGAACTATTCTTATTTGATTTAAAGCTTATTAAAAATCCTGTACATAATAGCGGCAGTCTCGGCACGGGTGGCATTCGCGCGCGGATGGAGCAGGCTTCCGTCCCCGCTCACGATTCCTTCCCTCACCATGGCCGCGATATCTTCTACTGCATACGAAGCTATATCCGTTTTATCGCTGAAACTCTGAATATCATCCGCTTTGCCTTGACTCGTCAAAATGCCTGCGAGCGTCAGTGCTCTTGCGCTGAGAACCATCAAATCTTGACGGGAGATATTTTCCTTGGGATTGAAGGTATTCGTACCGGTTCCATTCGCGATCCCGAGCTTTTTCGCAATACCCACTGCTTCATAATAATAGTCGGATGGACTGACATCGCTGAAATTGTCGCTGAAATCCGCCGTTAACCCCAACGTTTTGATCAGGAGAAGCACGAAGTCCGCTCTTGTAATTTTCTCTGCCGGACGGAACTCAGACTCCGTGATCCCATTAATGATTCCCTTGGAGGCTAACACTTCGATTGGCGCTTGTGCCCAAGGGTAAATACCTGCATCGTCGAAGGTCTTCATTCCATAGGAGACAGCATATGTACTGAAATGGGACGTACGGAAGGTTACCGTTCCTGTTGCCGGATCGTATTTGGCATTCGGAACCTTGACCGCTTTCCCTGCTCCGTCTATATACCAAACTACCAAATGTTCAGGATTCTCTTCAGGCCGAGGGGTATACTTGACGGATACCTGGACGGGTGCATCCTTGTTTTCCCAGCTCATAACCTTGCCGTCAGCTAGCAAATTCAATTCTACGATTGGCCTGTCACCAATGGCTTCTCTCATTTCCGGATCAACAATCGTTGATAGGTCAACTGCTTTAATCGAAACGGAAATGGTGGTACTACCCGTTCCTGCTGATTTTACCATATTGCCCGGCAACTTGATGTCTCCCACAGGTGTATGAATGGCAATGATTTGTTTGCTTCCACCTTGAACCAACACGCTTGCGGGCAGTGACAGTTCGTAAGCCTCGGCGTCGTTAATGGGTTCCAGATGGATGATGACTGTTTTGACGCCTTTCTTATCGGCAGCTGCCTGGGCGAATGCATGGTTGACAGCTTCTTGTGCGACTTCTGCTTTGGCTGCAGCTGTTGAGCTATCCAGCTTGGACGGCACGGTTATCGTCGAACTGTTGACCGTTGATGTCGAGCCATTATTCGACGTTGTACCGCCGCTGTTCGTATTGTTATGCCCGCTCCCGTTATTGCTGTTATTGCCGTTGTTGTTATTGTTATTGCCGCCGCCGGCACTGCCATCGCCGACCTTGACAGCCAAACTCACCGTTTGGCTGCTTCCATTCACTTTACCGATCAGCGTATACTGACCGTCTCTGTCCGTTGTCGGTACGTTCATCCACTGAACACCGATCTCGCGATTGGCTCCATCATCGAAGACGGCAACGACGGAGCTTGGCAATACGAGGACCGCGCCTTTGGCTGCTGTTATCGGATTCAACGACCGAAATCCGACGATGCTCTCTTCCTTTACGATACGGAAGTCCTGAAGCATCACCTTCTCATTGCTCGCGGAGCTAACAAATCCGCTGTATTCACCCTTTGGCAGCAAGGTGCTGAATGTGAATTCCCCATTTGCAAGAACCGCTTGGTCCGTGTAGACCACGGAGTTCGTCTGCTTTTGCATGACCAATATGGATACCGCATCATTTGACGTTACGGCACCAACAACTTTAAATTCCGCTTTATTATTCTCTAAAGTCTGACTAACGGTTAGCGATGTGTTGGCGAATACTTTCACAGGGCTTGCTTGGAGAATCATCGTTGAGAATAACAGCACGGCCAACAGCATTCGCAAGCAGCTTAAACGATTGGTTGTCATATCTTCGCCCCTAATTTAGATTCCATAACAAGCTCAAATGAGGTTTCGAGCTCCGATTAATGAACCGACATTTCATTCGAAATTCTCATGCCCTCTGTCAAACTATTGACTACGAATGCTTTTAATTGGAGTCCCTCCACGCCTATCGGGGTGCTGAACCCAGCTTTCACCGTCTTGGTTTGCCCGGCATGGAACTGTGACTTTACGTAGGAAGTGCCCAGCACATGATCGTTCGAGTCACAAAGCTGAATCGCAATGACAGCATCCTGGACCGCTATAGAATTCTTATTTATTGTAACTTCAGCGACCGCATTTAATCCTGGCGTAAGACCGGTCCGTGCATTCCCCCATAAATCAGTAACCTTGATATCCTGCACGACAAATGAATTCGTGAGCTGGATGTTGGAGAATTGGGCCGTATTGTAATAAATATTAGCGATCGACGGCTGAGAGGCATCTACGGCGAAACCGATATAGGCCTCTTTCCCCATAGCCACCTCCTTCCTTGCAAGCTCCTTCCACGCATGACCATCATTCGAGGTGTAGGCAATTATCGTATTCTCCACACGCTCAATTTTCAACCAGACGGGCATGACGTGGTCCGTTAATGCCGGCAAATAATCTTGCGGATAATCACTGCTATTGAGTGTTTGGGCTGTTTGGCCTTTGTTCATTCGGGTTGAAAAATAAGTCGCATAATACGTGTCATCTTTATCGCCATTTAAATTCTCGTCTCGGTCAGCCTTCACGATGGAAGTACTGATGATCGCCTCAGCGGCATCGGAATCCAGGCTTTCCCGTATCATGAGACCGGAAATCGCATTATTATCC
This sequence comes from Paenibacillus sp. MAHUQ-63, assembly GCF_028765165.1. Taxonomy (GTDB): domain Bacteria; phylum Bacillota; class Bacilli; order Paenibacillales; family NBRC-103111; genus Paenibacillus_E. Next base: position 1,361,172 of record NZ_JARADB010000003.1, read on the forward strand.
AACAGGGCAATCGAATCCAGTCTCGCCGTCAGTGCGGCATTGCCGCTGATGGGCTGGTAAACGAAGTGGAAGCTATCCTTTGTACCGGTTATTTTACCCGAGCCCTTAACCGTCAAAGTACCGGAGGCATCCAAGCTTCCGCTTCCTTGTACAGGCGTACTGCCAATATCTGTGGAAATCCAAGGCTCCTGTACCTCTGGACCGTTCACATGCACCGGCATAGAGGTCGATTGGGTTGCATTCCCTAGATGATCGTACGCTCTGGCAGAGATATAATAAGTACCTGCAGCAGCTTGATCCAACGTATAACGATAAGGAGCTTCCGCGTCTTCTCCGATCTTCTCATCATTCTTATAAAATTCTACTTTCGTGATGCCATCCGCATCTGTCGCCTCCACATCAATTTCCATGGAGCTGCCTTCAGCATACCGGGCATTATAGGTTGGGGTTGTCACCTTGACTACCGGATTATCCTGAAGTGAATTCAAATCGGTCAAGCTGTTGAGATAGACCTCCAGATGGCTGTAGCCGGAAGCCGTGATGGCCTTGCCGTCCGATGCATCATTCTTATTCAAGCTATGCGCATCTTCCCAAGCATCGGGCATACCGTCATGATCCGTATCTGCCGGAACGGCCCCTGTTTTCAATTCCGGGTATCCGCCTACTTCATATTCCCGATTGATGATTCTTCCGGTGCCGCCGATGACATCCTGAATGACTCGGGCATCCACCGCATCCCGTTTGGGCAGGTTGGCGCCGACCTGACGAATCACTTTCTCATAGGCAACTTGAGCATCTTCTACTTGCAGCAGCGTATACCCACTGTCAGTAAATGGCGTACTGGAGATTTGGGCGGTCGCACTCTGGTCTTGAATCCCTTTGCTGTTATCTGCGCTTGCCGTCGGATTGCCAACCATGAAATTACCTTTCACATGGAACTCCCCGTCGCTAGGGTTAACGATTCTCCCTTTCACCGAACTGAATGTCGAAGGACCCGGCTTATAATAGTTATTGATAACATTGGTGCTTAGGCCAGCTGTTCCCCCATACATGTTATTGAAGCCCCAGTTATAGATCACGTTGTTAGCTATCGTCACAATGCCCGGTGTAGTACCGTTACCTACCCTTGCCATCCGGCTCGTATGCGTGGAGAACAGATTGTGATGGAAGCTAGTCGCATTGCCTCCCCAGATGCCGCCATATCCATGCTTCCCTTTATAGTGGCCGGATAAAGTCAAGCTCTCACTGATCAAGCTCCATTGAACGGTCATATTGTTGTTTTCATAAAAAGATAGCGATTCGTCCGTGGACCAACCCGCGGATACGTGATCGACCATCACATAGTTGGAGCCTCTGCCCCCCAGAGAGTCCGGTTCACTCGCGATATTCGCAGCACCGGGTCTGAACCGCAAGTACCGAATGATGATGTTATAAGCATTGCTTACGTCTGTATTGTACCCGGCAATGCAGATTCCGTCTCCCGGTGCCGTTTGTCCCGCGACGGTGATATTTTTCCTGTTCGCAAAGCTCAAAGAACTTGCTAACTGAATGGTTCCCGATACACGGAACACAACCATTCGATTATCCGCGCTGATGGCATCTCTTAAGGAACCTGGACCGGAGTCATTCAGGTTCGTAACTTCGTAGACGTCGTAGCCGCGTCCGCCGCTGGTATACATGCCTCCGCCCTCAGCGCCGGGAAAAGACGGGATGGTTGAAGGTGCTGCCGCACCTTCAGCCTGAACCGCCCCTTCCATAGGCAGTGATGATAAACCTACTACAGCACACATCACAGCCAATATAAGTTTCTTTTTCATGTGTAGGTATCCTCCCCATTTAGCCTTACTTCAGCTCGATTACATCGGATACAGGTTGCATATGGACGACATGATCCCAAATGAAAACTTTTAACGTATACCCGCTCACATCATCAGGAAGCTTCATACGTGCAGCGAATTGCTCAGCATCTCCATTGGCTACAGTCTCCGCCGTACTTATGAACTTAATCAGGTTGTTGTGCTCATCATAGAGACCGGTAAACATCACAGCGTCTTTCGTGGGAGCAATGAAATTATCAACCTGCCCCATAACAACAATATCCTTACCTGGCGCCAATTTTGTAACGACTTGTCCGTTGTCATCATAGAAGTTGATCGTCGTTGCTTTATACGTATAGGTAACCTGATAGTTCGTTGTCGTTACATAACCGTAGTCATCAGCCGCTTTGATTTCGATCTCATTCATGCCAGGCAGCAAAATCAAAGTGGCGTTAAATGGTTCATCCTTCTTTACGTGCAGACTTGTTTGTTCACCAGCCAGCTTAACGGGCACTCCATTATTCGTAATGGTTAATGTGCTCTGTTTGTTTACTTTGCCGCTGATAGGCAGCAAAGCGCTATACAATTGGCTTGCCGGTTCTGCGGAAGTCATCGTAATGACAGGGGGCACGGAAGCGGAAGCCGTGGGAACGACACTTACTATCGCGGACGGAATGCTCTCCCCGCTTGCATTGCTTGCGGTTACGACGAAGTAATGCGTCTGTTCGTTAGCCAGACCTTTAATTTCCGCTTGATAGGTGGAATCGGTAACTGTTTTGGCAATTGTAAAAGGCCCCTGCGGATTCGCGCTTTGTTTGACGGTATAAGACGTTGCTGTTGGCAGTGCATCCCATGTGATGAGCGCACTCGCATCATACGGCTTAGCGGCAACATTCTTCGGAGCGACCGGCTTCCCTTCATTCGAATCAAAAGCAACCGTTCCATCCGCCATCACAATTCGGACATCTTCAAATGTCGCTGTAATACGCTTGCTTGCATTCGCTGAAGTAGCCAGCAAGCCTACGTAAAGCTCCTTGGGATTACCATTGGCGTCCAAACCGAGGTTCGTAGCAGTAGCAGAGCTGATAATCAAGGAATCGGATGCAATGGGCTCCTTAGGGATGGGAGAGGAGCTGATAATCGATGTGATTTTATCTCCAACCTTGGTTAATTGCAGATAAGCCGTACCATTAAGCGGGAAGTTATTATTGGAGCCATTTGAAGAACCGTTGTACCGGAACATTTTTCTCCCGCCTACCGCTGTGCTGGCATATTGCTCTAATTGTGTAAAGTGATAACTGTTGGGATCAAGACTCTCCCTGATCGTCAATCCTGGATTGCCGTAAATCCCCGGTCCATAGCCGACGAATGCAGCTTTTGCACTGATCGTATAATCACCTTTGATCTTAACGGCTTTTAGATAAAACTGATCGAGTCCGGTGGCGTTTTTATTAATACCCGTACCTGAACCGGTGAGCGTGAATACATTCGTATCATCGTCAAAACTCGAAGAACCTGCGAGCGCCGGACTGCCCACATCCGCACCCATGAAATCCTCCGGCTTGATTCTTGCATGGTTCCCCGGAGTTACGCTTACGATATTCGAAGCGGCACTTTCTCCATACTCGTTGCTTGCCGTCACAACGAAATTGTAGGTTGTTCCATAGGTTAAACCGGAATAGGTATAGGAAGTTATTGTCGCATCGTTGACCGTTTGGACCATTGGATAGACACCGCTGGATGTACCGCCTTTAATCTGATACGATGTTGCTCCCGGTACGGCGTTCCATGTAAGCATTGCCGAAGCTCCCCCCGCTATTGCTTCGATAGAAGGTGCGGATGGCGCAGTCCCTGAAACGCCGGGTGTTACGGTCACGACATTTGAATTTACGCTTCCGCCATAGCTATCGGATGCCGTTACGATAAACTGATAGGCCGTTCCGTTCATCAGACCGGAGTATGTATACGAAGTAACAGTCGGATTATCCACCGAGTAGACCATGTTATAAACCGTACTGTCCGCCGTCCTCCCTTTCACCGTGTAGTAAGTGGCGCCTGTGACGGTAGTCCATGTAAGGGTAGCATTTCCGTTTCCGGCAAATGCCGTAATGACCGGTGCGGTCGCGCCTGGGGTATAATACTTCGGCAGCCAATCGCTGCCCAAATAATCAGTTACGTTAGTAACGGCGGTGTCAGCGGTAAGCACATATCCTCTTCTCGATGATGTATCCACCGGCTGACCGTTATAAGTCGTGTTATATTCATAGAAGCTTGCGTTCTCCGGCGTAGAGTTGCTCATCGACGTCCAGCCCTGCGGGGCAATTAAGGAGCTGTCTTGAAGTCTCGTATCCAGAAATTTCACTTTGGCCTCTTGTCCCCAAGGTCTTCCGAAATAACCGGGCGCCTGGATCTTGCCTTGTGTACCGGTTATCGTAGCTCCCTTGAACAAATAGCCGAAAAATTGCGGATTGCTTGCCGCAGAAGGCTTGGCCGCCGTAATGTAGCCTCCCGACCCTGTATCGCTATATCCAGTAAAGTTCAAGATACAATTATCGAATACCGCATTGCCATCACCGAAAATATAGTCCGTATTCCCCTCTATGAAACAGTCTTTGTAATACTGATTCGTTACGGAATTACCGGTATACAGGGTATCCTGGCTTGACAGGAATTTGCTGTTATAGAATTCTACATTATCGGCTTCAACCCCCACAGCCGCTGCTCTTTCCGTTGCTGCTCGGGAAGTGGCATCCATCCCCATTGTTCTTACGGTAAGATTCGTCGGCGTGCTGATCGTCGTCACTTGTACGCCGTCATCCAGCTCCTCCTGCGTTACGTATTTATTGAACGAATTCTCGAAGACGATGCTTTCGGCTCTAAACCCTTTGGCGGCGCTCGTTAAGAAAACGGTAGCTCCCCACTTGAAGTTGCCTGGGTAGCCTTTGGCATATTTGTCGAAGGCGCGGTCTTCGTTATAGGAACCATCCGGTCCTGCACTGTAGTAATCATAACCGACGCCGTAGTACCAGGTGATTTTGACTTCCTTACTCGGATCTGTATTGACAAAGCTAATATAAGGAGTGGTCACTTTCAATTGTTCCCGGTAGACGCCGGGTGCAATATGGATCGTAATTCGCTGCGCTTCACTTGCCGGATTCATCCGCGCAGCAGTCGCAAGCGCTTCCCTGATCGTGGTGAAATAGTTTGCCTTGGTGCTGTCTCCCACATAGAGATCGCCGACCCATGGAAGTGCAGAAAGTGGCGTTGTTGTCGAAAATTTCACATTCTTTGTTACGCTGCTTCCGCTCACCACGACATGTCCGATCGTCGAATAGGTGGGATCCGTGCTAGTGGCCGATACGGCGTAGGCGCCATCTCGAAGGCTAACTGTGTATCCCCCGTCTATCCCATTGCCCGAGCCGGTCACGGTACCTGGATAGCTATAACCGTCATCCACATTCGTAAATGTCATGCTGGAAACGGCAACAGTCGGCGGCAGCCCTACGAAAGCACCCGTTGCCATATAAACCGCTTTCTTGGCAACCGTAATATCTTGCGTCATGTTCGTGCTTGTATGGACGCTGCTTCCGCCCGTAAGCTCATAATCGTTCACCCCAGAGAGCACGGTTGAGTATGCTACGCCTGCTCTGACATCGACAGAGTACGTCATACTCGCCTTATTGAGATCAGCCTCAACGGCCGGAGCGAGACTTCCTTCTGGCGGGTTGAATGTGATTTTGAAATGATCCAAGTTATATCCGCTATCAAAACCCGCGATGCTGCCACTTACTGTCGACATGGGGGTTTGGGCTACATCCAAATGATGATCATTGATACCGCTTACAATTTGTGCAGTCGAAGTGATCAAGGTTTTCGTGGTGTCGGAAATCGAATACTCCGAATTGACGCCTTGCAGAACAGCCGTGTACGTATAATCGGCATTCAGAGTCGCCTCATAAGTCCCGTCCGGGTCAAGCGTTGCCTTGAGAATATCCCCGGTTGATTCGTTCTGGAAAACAAGCGAGTGCCCCGAAATCGCATATCCATTCAGATTCAGCATGCCGCTTACCTTAACGCCGGGCGTTCTGACGATTCTTGCGATATTCGGTTTTACACTTGCCGTGGAATTTGTAAAATAAATTTTCAAGCTGCCGGAATCTTTCGCTAAATACGTCACTTTCTTGCCGTTTTGATCCACGGTATCCGTGCCTTTTTTCGTTGTTCCATTCGATGTACTGGTCAAATCAAAATTAACATTGGACGTGCCGGTACCGTTCGTCACAAATCCATAAAGCGTAATGGTATCTCCTGCCACCACATTGTCGAGCTTGATATACTTCGTGGTATCGTCCCCGTTACCGGCTGAGTAGATAGAACCTTTGGACACATATCCGTCGCTAAAGGTCTTGCTTGTAGGATTGCCATACGATAATGCACCGTTCGCGCTCCCGTCGTAATAGTAAAGTCTGTTATGAGTGCCGGATGTAAATAAAGTTAAATCGCCGAACGGTGTATTCGCCTTAAACACACCTTTAGCGGGCGAACCTCCCGTGGAAACATAGTCGGTTAGTCCATTGAGCAGGCTGACCGTGATCTGGTTGACATAGGCTTCCTCAGGAGCTTCTGCTCCACCGAAATCCCACACGTCAAAGCTTCTGGTATTCGTCGTATCAATTGCCAGAACTGTGCTGCTGCCTACACCTAATAACGTAGTGGACAGCATGAGAAACACCATTAGTTTGCTGATGCAGCTTTGTAATCGTTTGTCCATTTCATTCTCCTTTGTCGTAGTTTGGAAAATTCGATTTCGATCTGTCCAGCCTGCATAGCCGCAACTTTCCTACCCCTGATTTCAACTATGCAACAATAGTTCTCCCCCTAACTTATTAATATTTATTTATTATGGCCTCTACGGCCAATGCCAGGCTATAGCTATTAGATAACCTCTTGGGCTGATAACCTTATTAACTGCGTAATAGCTTCTAATTAACTTCATGTGCTTGATCGTACAAAGCCCGCTGGGCGCCCTCCCCGTACCTTAATTATGATATCGAATAGCTACTGACACACTGTTGTCAGCAGCGTTTTTTTATAATTGGAGTAAGTCAGGAGTGGGTGTTAAATGCAAAGTATTTGGGCCCCAAATGATAGGACACGTATTGTATTATTTGTTATAGGAAGGATGTTATCTCGTGAATTTTGCTTCAGTACGTATCATTACCGACGACGTGGATCGTCTCGTCGAGTTCTATGAGAAAGTCATGGGGGTTTCGGCGGAGCGCCTCGCGCCCGTCTTTGCTGAACTCATTGTGCCATCGTGTACGCTGGCGATCGGCCACTCCCAGACGGTGCAGCTGTTCGGCGCTGGTTCCGCAGCGGCAGCCGACAATCGCACGGTCATCATCGAGTTCCGCGTCCACGATGTTGACGCGGAATACGAGCGCTTGAAGCCGATTGTCAATGAGTGGGTCAAGGAACCCACTACGATGCCGTGGGGGAACCGTGCTACGCTATTTCGCGATCCCGACGGCAACCTGATTAACTTCTTCACGCCGGTGACTGAGGAAGCGATCAAACGGTTTAGCGGCAGGCGGTGACGGGTGACACGGCGACTGCAGGAGGTGGAGGAGCGCTATGAAAAAGCGGTTAAGGTTCTTGGTGAGAAAGAACTCGAAATAGAAATCCTCCGAGAACTATTAAAAAAGAAAAACCCCGCTTATCAGAAAAATTTGAAGTAGCAGACCCATTCATTAAGCGGGGTGAGCCAGCAGCAGTTGTACTGCGCATCCTTGGGTTATCGGAGTCAACATACTACGAACGTAAGAAAAGAGCGACTTGTAGGCAGACCGAACATCCAACAGAATGTCACCGCCGGGGACGCCCTGTTCCAGGCTACTCTTTTACAGTAACAGGTGAGAAAGTTAGCGATGAGCAAATTAACGAGTGGCTGCTTGAGCTCGTTGAAGGCGAGGAACACGTCTATGGATACAAGCTGCTGGCGAAATGCATCCGCGACAAGCACCAGGTGAAATTGAATAAAAAGAAAGCACATCGTCCGAAAAATCATATACATTATCGCTTGGGAGCTGCTGCGGGTGAGACGGGGGGTTTGTGCGAACACGGGGATCTAGCGGTATTGCTGAGCTGATAGCCGATCGGTCTAAGCCCCCTCCGCGGGTAAGCTTCGCTTACCCAAAACAAAAAAACCGGCCTCGGCCGGTTTTTCGCATGATCCTATTTAGCTTGCGGAGCCAAGCCTATCTCATCCTTGCGTAGAACCCCGAACAATCAATTCACCCGCGAATAACGGCTGCTGAATCCCTTGTCCTTCGATCGTGTCCAGCAGCATTTTCATGGCGGCTTCCCCCATCTGCGGACGGGGATAATGAATGACCGTGAGCGGCGGATCAGTCTGAGACGACATCAGGATGTTCTCGCACCCGGCAATGGCAAGCTGCCCGGGAACCTGCACGCCCGCTTCGCGGCAAGCCGCCAGACAGCCGGCCGCCATCAAATCGTTGGCGCACACCAGCGCACTGAATCTGGCCGAGCCGCTGCTCCATGCCGAAGTCAGCGCTCGTTCGGCCAGCTCAAACTTGCCGCCGCCAACCAGCAGATCCTCTGCGTGCCACTCGCAGCCCATTTCCTTCAACGCATGAAGGAACGCCTGCCAGCGGACGCCATAATGCTGCGCCTTCTTTCCGCCGCCCATGAAGCCGATCCGCGTGTGGCCCTGCTGCTGCAAATGACGGACAAGCTTCACCATCTCCGCTTCCCAGTCCAAATCGATATGAGGAATCTGCGGTTCTCCCCCATCCGGCTTCAGAACGGATGCGACCGGAATACCCAGCGACCGGAAGTGGTCCACCAACTGCGGCTGCAAGGACTGGCCCAGCAGCAGGATTCCGTCCACCCGTCCCATGAACAAGCTCTTCAGCTGCTCCTCTTCCTCTTGGCTGTACGTTTGGAAGAAAACGAAATAGCCCCGGTCTTTCGCCTGTTGTTCGATACTAATGAGAAGACCGGCCTCGAACGGATTGCCGAGATAGTTAATCAAGACGGCGATCTGCCGCGACTTTTTCGTTTTCAAACTCTGCGCCAGCAGATTCGGCTGGTAGCCCAGCTCACGCACGGCTTCCAACACTTTCTGGCGCGTCTCTTCCTTCACAATCTTCCGATTGTTCAATACATAGGAGACGACCGCGGAGGAAACCCCTGCGCGGTCGGCTACGTCTTTCCTGCTTACCATGCTTCTTCACCCTAACAGGATTAATCAAATGCCGAACGTGTTGCCTCCGTTCACGGATAGACATTGTCCGGTAATAAAGGCCGATTCCGGCGATGCCATGAATACGACGGCTGCCGCGATATCCGCCGGCTCTCCGACCCGCCCCAGCGGCACGCCTGCGCGGTAGCCGTCCGTGTTGGCCCCGGCATGCCGCTCAACGGGAATCCATCCGGGAGCGATCAGATTGACGCGGATGCCGTGCGGCCCCAATTCGCTGGCCCAGGAACGCGTCATCCCCACCATCGAGGACTTAGCAGTTACATAGCTGGAGAAGTTGGCGTTGCCGATCTGCACGACTTCGCTTCCGATGTTAATAATACTTCCCGCTCCCGCAAGCTTCATACCCGGCAGCACCGCTTGGGTCAGCAGCAAAGGCGCCTTCACGAAAAACTCCAGCTGATCCATGTACGTTTGCCAGGTGCTCTCCTCAATGGATACCATCGGCTGCGGCCCTGTCGCATTATTGACGAGAATATCGATATGGCTGCCGAAATGCCGCTCCACACGCGATACGAGCTCCGCCACTTCCGCCTCATTCGTGACGTTCGCGCGGAACGCGGCGGCAGTGCCCCCCGCAGCGGTGATCATACGCACCGTTTCCTCCGCATCCTGGATGCTGTTCGCATAGTTGACGGCCACCTGAGCTCCCGCTGCCGCAAGCGCAGCTGCGATATGGCGTCCCAGTCCGCGGGAAGCTCCGGTGACAAGCGCAATCTTGCCTTCCAGCTTGGCTCCTTGCAAGGCGTTCCCCTCCAACATGGTTATTTGTAAACACTTTGTCCAGCGTCATGAATATATAGCTCCTTCAATGGTACCATAGATTCCTGCGGAACATAATACTTGAACGGATTATCGTCGATAACACCCAGCAATTGCTTCCGGTAGGGGGATGCAGTCGCCAGCAGCCTGTCGGATGCGGTGCGGTAATCGATCGGTCTCATCCAGATCGGACTGTAGCCCAGGAACAGTTGGCGGCGCGTGAAGTCGGAATGGTTAGGCGCTCCGGCATGCCACAGATTTTGCGGGAAAATGAACACGTCGCCAGGCTTGCCGCATACTTGAACCTCGCCTTCCACCTTGCCCCGAACGTCCTGGCTCTCCGGTTGAAACGGCTTGTTATGCGAGCCCGGGATCACTTTGGTATTGCCGCGGTCCGGCTGCGACATATCACTCAAAATGTAGCAAGTCTTGATGTAGTACGTAGAGGTAATGCCGTTCTGCTTAGGGAATTGCGGGTGCGGGCCGTCCTGGTGCCAGTTGATGAAGCTCTGCGACTCGGTCTTCACATCGTTCGGATTCGGCTTCCGAATCGTTAAATGCGAGATATGCAGTTGAATGTTATAACCCAGCAAATTCACCATCAGCGGCAGCAGCGTCGGTTCGTCGATGAGTGAAGCAATTTCATCGTCGCGTTCCACACTGTTATAGATATTGTAAGCCAGCGTTTCCGGCTCCTCAGCTACGATTCGGTCGATGGCTGCGTTCAGCCGGTCCACTTTCTCCTGGGATAATACGTTTCGCAGAATGAGATACCCATCCTCGTGAAATTGTTTCGTTAATGCGGCAATATCTAAGGTTTGTTGCGTCATGGTCAATCGCTCCTTTTATAAAGTTTATGATGTAATCCCATCATACCCGTTTAATTTACACGTGTAAATAGTTGTTTAAAAGGGGGAAGGAAGCACAAGCTCCTTCCTTCCGTCCCGTTACTTCACATATCCGAGTTCTTTCACTCGTTTCTCCGCCGCATCCAAATAAGCTTTATAGTTCATTGATCCTTCCAGCGTTTTGAGGAAAGCGTCATACTCGCTGAGCGGACGTTTGCCATAGATGAATTTAGAGAACTCCTCCTCAATATACCGGCCTGCATCGGCAGCGTTATACCCATTCGGCAAATCAACAAAGCCTGCCAAACCGTCGATATGCGGCTGCTTACTCGCGAATTCCATAAATTTAGCTTGAGGCCCGAATTTCACTGTCAAATATTCCATTTCCGGACGGCCGGCGAACTGATACAGCCAGAAATATCCGCCTTCTTTGCCCATCAAATCGGTCGGAACCACTTTATTGCCATCGAGATTATAGTGCTTGCCTTTCACGCCATACTGCACCAGCAAGGAGCCATCCTTGGAGGACACATAGTTGAGCAAATCGATAACCTTTTGCAGCTTCTCCGGATTTTTCTCGAGCGACTTCGGAATGGCATATAGCGCAGCCGCCCGGCCAATATCGTAGGCGCTGGCATATTTGCCGCCAGGTCCTTTAATCGCATCGACCTGCACCCATTTGGCATTCGGATTCACTGCTTTAATCTGCTCGACGAATTGATCTTTCGTCACATTCGGCCAATCCAAATAGACGATACCCGCCTGTCCTTTGATCGCCTTCTGCTGATGCTGAAGACCCGTGTTGGCTAGAAGCTCAGGATCCACCGAGCCGGAAGCGATCATTTTCTGCACGAACGCAAGCGCATCCTTCATCCCTGGGTCATACAAGGAATTGACGACTTTATTATCTTTGACATATACGGTTGGCGTGCCGCCGTCCATCCCGACGCCATAAGCTCCGAATACGGTGTCAAATGCGCTGAGCTTACCGCCTGTAAGGCCATACGTATCTTTCTTGCCGTTACCGTCAGGATCTTTCTCTGTGAATGCTTTCGAAACCTCCAGCAGTTCCTCCGGTGTCGTAGGAATTTTCAAGTTCAGCTTATCGAGCCAATCCTGGCGGATCCAATACGTATTGTAAGGAACCTGCGGGGATTTGGCGATGGCGTATGTTTTGCCGTTCAGCATCCCTTTCTTCAAGCTGTCAGCCCCGATGAAATCCTGCACCGGTTTCAATTTATCCAAGTAAGGCGTAAGATCGAGCAGCAATCCTTGCTCGGAGAACTGTTTCAATTGCTGGCGGTCTACAGCGAATAAATCAGGGAAATTGGCAGAAGACATCCGCACATTAAGCTGATTTTTGTAATCATCGCCGGATGCGTATACAGTCAAATTCAGATCCGTATTGAGCGCTTTATCCAGCTCCTGCTTAATAATATCCTGATCCGGAGACGGCAAGCCATTGCCGGTTTCGATAATGTCGAGCTTGACAGGCTTGGTACTGGCCGCCGGTTTGCTGCTTTCCGCTGCTTTGTCAGCCGGCTTGTCGGCCGCAGGCGTTCCGCCGCATCCGGCAATCAAGGTGCCGCCGGCGAATGTCATGGCGAGAAGAATTGGTACGAGCAATTTCTTTTTCATTGATACCCCTTCTTTCTGTGGATAATGAAAGTTGCTTCTATTGTCGCCGAGAGCGGAACGAACCAGGCTGCAGTCCTGACGAATTCCGCAGCCGGGGTCAACCTTTGACAGAGCCCATCAGCATGCCTTTGGTGAAATGCTTTTGAATGAACGGATACACGAGAATGATCGGCAAGCTGGCCGCAACGACGGATGCCATCTGCATCGTTTCGGTTGGCAGCATATTTTCTGCATTTTCCAGCGGTTGTTGGGTCAACATAAGAATTTCGCGAATAATGACCTGCAACGGGAACAAATTACGGTCTGTCACATACATGATCGCTTGGAAAAACTCATTCCAATGGCCGACCATATAGAACAGGCCGATCGTCAGCATCGACGGAATCGAGAGCGGGAGCACGATTTGCCACAAAATCCGAAATTCCTTCGCGCCGTCCATCCGAGCGGATTCGAACAGCTCTTCCGGCAGGTTCTCGAAGAAGCTCTTCATAATCAGAATGTTAAAGCTCCAAATCGCATTCGGCAAAATCATAGACCACACGGAATCGAGAAGTCCTAATGACTTGACAATCAAGTACGTCGGGATAAGCCCCCCGCTGAACAGCATCGTGAATACGACCATAAGAAGGAAGAAGCTTCTGCCCGGAAGATTGCGCCGGCTAAGCGGATAAGCCATTAGAGAAGTCAATATCAGGTTGACGATTGTACCAACGACTGTGATGAAAATCGTGATCCAGAACGCCCGGGGAATATTGGTTTCAGTGAACAGCTTGTGGTAAGCAGTGAACGTGATCGATTTAGGGATGAGAATAAAGCCACCGTTCTTGAGCACCTCGGAGAACGGCGTGATGGATACCGACACGACATACATCAGGGGTAATATGGCCGCCAATGCCGTCAGTCCAAGGACAACAACGACGATCGTATTGACGATCCTGTCCTCCCAGCCTCTTACCATATCCCATCCCCCCATTTCTTGGACAAATGATTGGAACCGAGCACCAGCACGAGTCCGATCACCGATTTGAACAATCCGACGGCCGCCCCCAGCGAGAAGTTCAGCTGCTGCAGACCTGTGCGGAACACCCACGTGTCGAGAATATCCGCAACTTGATACACTTGAATGTTATACAAAATATAGATCTGATCGAAACCGGCATCCATGATATGGCCCAGCTTCAGAATCAGCAGCAGCACAATGACATTCCGAATGCCCGGCAGTGTAATATGCCAAATCATGCGCAGCCGGCTTGCGCCATCCACACGGGCCGCTTCGTACAAGGTCGGATCGATCGCCGTCATCGCCGCTAAATAAATGATTGCGCCCCAACCGAGATCTTTCCAAACCTCGGAGCTGACCAGAATCGTCCGGAAATAATCAATCGATGTCATGAAGCCGATCGACTGCCCTCCCGCATCTTCAATCCAGCGGTTGACGATCCCGGAGTTTTGCGACAGCAAAGCGATTAATATGCCGTAAATAATAACCCACGATAAGAAATGCGGCATATAGGTCAGCGTTTGGACCGCCGTTTTAAACCATTTCAGCCTGCACTCATTGAGCAGCAGCGCCATAATGATCGGCGGGGCCATCCCGAACACCAGCTTGTAAATGCTAATGACGAACGTGTTGACCATCAGCTGTCCGAAATAAGGCGAATTGAAAAACGTTTGGAAATGCTTGTACCATGGATCCGCCCACCCGCTGCCCATAATGCCGTCCAAAATTTGAAAATCCTTGAACGCAATGATGACGCCATACATCGGTATATACTTGAAAATCACATAGTAGATAACGCCGGGCAACAGCATGAGATAAAAAGCCCGAAATGCCCAAACCTGCTTGGTGGATAATTTAAGTCTGGATGCCTTGGTCTTGCTCCCGGCTTTCGTTTCCTGTCCGACTACGATTTGCTGTTCCATTCGACCACCTCTTTCCGTCTGATCCCTTGCTTCCCACCGGGTTGACTTTAGTATAGCAAGCGCTTACAGCGGAAAATATACAGGGATCCAGTAAAAATGTTCGAATTTTTGCAAACGCTTTATTCTTCTTTTCCTGCATGCTCCACAGCCGGCAGTTCAATTCGAATCATCGTGCCGACCTCCGGCAGAGAGAAAATCGATAACCCGTACCCCGCTCCGAAATGGAGCCCGATTCGCTCGTGCACGTTCATAATGCCGATTCCGGTAAATCTGTGCTTGCTCGGCGCCTTATGACGCTCCGTGAATAAGCTGTCGAGCTGCTCCCGGTTCATGCCCAGTCCGTTATCCCTGATCGTAATAACCAGCTTATCCTTTACGCATTTGGTCCGAATCCGAATCGTTCCGGTCCGCTTGAGCGGAACCAGCCCGTGGAAAATGGCATTCTCCACTAACGGCTGCAGCGTTAACTTCAGCATCGTTTGGGAGAGTGTCTCCGGTGCGGCATCGATCTCCATCGTGAACTTATCGCCATAGCGGACCTTCTGAATATAGGCGTACATGCGCAAACCTTCCAGTTCGTCCTCCAGCGTAACGAATTCCGTACTTTTATCGAAGCTGAAAGATAGCAGCCCGACCAGCGCCTTGATCGTTTCCCGCACCTCGACGATTTTGTGCTGCTTGGCCAGAGAGCTGATGCAGGCGAGCGTATTGTACAAAAAGTGCGGTGCGATCTGACTTTGCAGCATCTTCAGCTCGAATTGCTTCTTGCGGCGCTCCGCTTCCTTCGTCTCATGCATAAGCAGATGAATCCGCTCCATCATCGCATTGTAGCTTCGCGCCAATCGGCCGATCTCGTCGTTCCCGGTGGCGTGGATGCTATGCAGCACCTCCATATCGCGAACCCGGTCCATCTTCGCAACCAACGTGCGGACAGGCAGTGTAATGTAACGGCTGATCATATAGGTGCTGGCCAGGACGATGAAAATCCAGAACACGCCTGCCGTGCTGAAATTTCGGTACAAGCTGCGTATATTTTGATAGAAAAAGCTATTTTCATAGAAAGCGATGAAATGCCAGCCCAAATTATTCAATCCGGATTTCACAGCAACCAAATCGCCTTGCGGCCCTTCAATCTCTGATGCGCCAAGGGGCAGCTCCGCTATTTGCTCCACGAAGCCGGTATCCAGCTCCGGCGGGAAGACGGACGTATTGTAAGGCAGCAGCCGGTAGGAGCTGAGAGGAAGTCCGGAATCGAATGAGTGGACGACGTTTCGTTTATTGGTAATAATGGCGAACGTTTGATTTTTGGTATTCATGAATTGAGCGAGCAGGTTCGTCAACTGGACGAGATCGATTTCCACGACGGCGATCCCTTTGAGCGACTTCGTTGACCCGGACGGAATGGGCAGAACGAATGCCACCGTTTTCCCCGACATCGGGGATTGGTACGGCTCTGTGATGAACATTCCGTAAGTTTGCTTGGCTTTGGCAAGCAGCAGCGGAATTTGGGGGTTGCCTACGATCTCGAACGTGGTTTGTGAATTGGATATGACGCCGCCGTCCGCCCGGACCAAATAAATCGATTTATACAGCGTCCTGTTCATATTCGCATACGAGCGCAGCACGTCCGCAGCTTCCTTCTCCATCCCTTCGTTCAGCAAATCATCCCGAGTAGAGATGAGCATAAGAATATTTTGCACATTATCCAAATAGGCATTCATATACAAATTCGTTCGGTCAATGATGATTTGAGCATCCGACACGACCTGCTTCCGGAACAAATCCTCCGCTTCGCGCAAGTTGATCCAGCCAAGCCCGCCTAACAGCACAAGCGTACCTATGGATAGGAATAGAAAATGTTTGGCCACCATGCTCCATCGGCCAAACCATGAGATAAGCGCTTTCAATTTGTCATCAGCCCTTTTTATAATCTGTTGGCGCAACGCCGGTCCAATTGCGGAACAGCTGCGAGAAATAGCGGTAACTCGGAATGCCCACCTGCTCGGCTACCTCGTACACTTTCAGCGGTGTAGACTGAAGCAGATGAACAGCCTTCTCCATGCGCAGCCGGGTCACATAATCGTTGAAGGATTCTCCGGTTTCTTCCCGGAACAGACGGCTTAAATAGTACGAGCTCAGCCCCACCTCCTCGGCGATTGAAGTCAGTGTAATCGGTTCTCCCAGCTTCGTCTCGATCAATCTTTGCGCAAGCTGAACTTCCTTCCGAATCTTCTTATTGTCGCCCGCTTCCCCCTTGGACGATTGGGAGGCGTCCCGGCGCTTCCGTTCCCGTTCATATTGTCTGAGATCGGTCTCGCGTCGGATCGCTTCCCGTGCCTTCTCGACCGCTGCTTTCATGTCCCCTTCGTCGAACGAAAGCTTTGTAAAATAGTCTAACGCTCCCAGTTTTAACGCTTCTTGGGCATAATGGAAATCGCTATGGCAAGTTAGCAGCACAAATTGGATCAGCGGATCTCTTTTTTTGACAATTCGAAAAAGCTCCAAGCCGTCCATAATCGGCATCGTTATATCCGATATCACGAGATTCGGCTTCAGGGACTCGCACAGCCCGAGAGCCTCCTCCCCATTCTCGGCTTCTCCCACAAGCTCCGCCCCGAAGGAAGACCATGGCATCGACCTCAGCTCCTGCCGAAGCGGCAGTTCATCGTCAATGATTAACACTTTTACCGGTGTAGTCGACATGCAGCGCACCACCTTGTTTATGAATTATGCTGCTTATTTACGACCATAATACCATACCTGCACGCATAGCGGACCGGACCGCCGATTTTTGTTCCTGCCGCGCAAGCCAAGAAAGCTCCCCAAAAGCAGATGGCTCTGCTTTTGAGAAGCTTGGGTACATCGTTTCATCCCTCAGAACATATACGTCCGCAAAGGCTCCGCCAAGCGCAGCTTCCGTCCTTCATGAAACCGGTCGCGCGCTTGCGGCTGCACATAATCGTCGACATAATGCATCAGCAGCATCTTCTCCTGCATAGACTCCGGCAGCGTCAGCAGCTCGTCCAATGACGTGTGCGACGGGAGTTGATCGTCCTGCATATGACACTCATGGAAAATCGTTTGTACAGATCCGGCAATTTCACGAAGAAACGGCTCGTCCAAGCGCGTATCCCCGCTAAAGTAGAAATAAGGTCTGCACAACAGCCCGTAGCTGAGCATGTCCGGCACATGCTGCGTCCGAACCAGCTCGAAGCGCTCCCCTGCGATTTCGAACGAGTCCTCCACGCACACCACGTCGAAATAGTCCTCCAGACTCCGCTTCCCTCGCGTAGTCAGCTCCAGCCCATGGCGCATAATCTGCCATAGATCGCTTAGCAGCCCTGTCGGCACGTACAGTCTGGGCTTCGTCTTGCCGGGATAGACCCGATGGTACAGCCCCAGCTTCTGCAGGCCGTTCACATGATCCTCATGCAAGTGAGTGACGAAAATATGCTCCACCTCATTCAGCTTCATACCAAGCTGGTGCAGCCCCCCATGATTCGATTCCGGAAAATCGATGCACAGATTCGTGCCGCCGAACGCCAGCAGCGCGCTGTTATGTCCCTGCTCGACACTGAAGCCGTCGCCGCAGCCCAAGAACGTCATTTTCACACAAACGCCTCCCTTTATCAGTGAAATCAACCCCAATTGCTGCTTTATTTGTAATATGATAGCTGTAGTAAGCTGAACATTCTAGGAGGACACCATGAACACCACAAGTAAACCCAAGCTCAAGCCAAAGATTCCCTTGCGCTCATCACTCTTCATCCTTATGATTTCGCTCATTATTGTACTACTTACCGACAGCGTATTCTACTATTATACGAAACGCATGCTGACAACCGAGCTGGAAACCAAGCTGGGACTGATAGCCAATAATGTCGCCATATCCATCAAGCATTCCAAAACAGGCGAGAGATATGTGGAAAATTTGATAGGACAAAATCTGCGTACAGCGGCATTAGCGGCTCAGTATAAGCTCGATCCCGATATTGAGCAGGTGACCAACGAGGAGCTCGTTAACCTTAGTCAAGAGCTCATGATCGATCATATTACACTTATGAAACGCAGCGGCGACGACATTATCGGCTACAAATCCTCCGAACCCAAAGAAATCAACATGAGCACGAAGAACTGGAGCCGGGACTGGTTCAAAGCTTTCAATCAGCTGCTCGATACCAAAGAGACGAACGTCCTGAGCGGCCAGGCATTGCCCCATTACTGGTCAGGCCCGATGAATACGTCCATGTCCGACCCGAAATTCGTAGACAAATGGGGTTACTACTATGACGGCCGCACGAATTATATTGTCGATCCATACGTGCACGATACCTATTTCCGGGATTATCAGCGGGAAACGGGCGTAGATGCCGTTATCGACGAAATGATTCATGGCTACACCGACCATGGCGCCACAGAGATCGCCGTCTTCAACCCTCCGATATTTCTCGGACAGCAGGAGCAGTACAAGAAGGAAGGGTACACCTGGTTCACCGACCGGGAAGTTTTATTCGGCTCCTATACGATGCAAGACCCCCGGGATCGGCAATTCGTTCAATCGGCGCTGGCTTCGAAGCAAACCCAGCAAATGATGGCGACGATCGAAGGCAAATCGTACCTCAAAATGTTCATCCCGCTCCAGCTGGACATCCCTGTCGTCATCGGCCTGACAGCCGATTATGAGCAGGTGCGCAATTCCATCAAGCGGCAGCAGACGAATCTTCTGCTCTTGATCGGTTCAACCGCGCTCATCGCCTTCATCCTCGTGATTCTCAGCGTTCGTTTCATGAACCGGAATCGCGAAGCGGCGGCTGAAAGTGTACAAGGGGTCTACGTCGATCATATCGGTTCCTTGTTCCGTTCCATGAAGGAGCAGCGGCACGATTTCAACAATCATGTGGCGACCATCCATTCCTTGGTCCATCTGCAGCAATACGAGGAATTGAGCCGGTACACGTCCGAAATCATCGGAGAAACGACCGCTCTGAACGATATTATCCAGATCAATGTGCCCGCCATCAGCGCCATCGTTCAGTCCAAGGTCATCCAAGCTGTCGAACGCAAAATAACATTCGAGCATGAAATCGCCAATTTGAAGGATGTGCAGCTGAGTACGGTGAAAGCCACCGATTGGGTCCGCATCATCTCCAATCTGATCGATAATGCGTTCGATGCCGTCTCCGTATCGGACCCGAATCGCGATAAACTCGTTCGCCTGGAAGGCCAAGTGCAAGGTCATGCGCTCGTGTTCCACATCAGGAATGCCGGCGATCCGATTCCCGGCGACTTGATTGAGCGCATTTTCGAGCCGGGTTTCTCCACCAAAAAGCAGGATGCCGCACATGCGGGCTTGGGACTGAGCATCGTCAAACAGCTCGTGGACAAGTACGGCGGAACCGTTCGCGTCAGCTCCACGGAAAGCGAAACGGTATTTACGGTATCCCTGCCGCTATAAATCTAATTTCGCGAACATTATCTGATTGACAACTCCGAATGTTCGTATTATGATATTCAAGGCAAGAAGAAATAGCCACATACGTCATGATCGTTCGTATATCCTTGAGAATTGGCTTAAGGGTCTCTAGAGGAAGCCGTAACTTCCTAGCTACGACGGGTACTTGTTTACGCATACCCGTGTGGCTAGGTTTTTTTGCGTCCAAAAATGAATGTTCCAGAGGAGATCGCAATGAACGCTTATGATTTTATCGTTGTCGGTGCAGGACCTGCCGGTATTTTTGCCTGTTATGAAATGACACTGCTTCACCCTCACGCTAAAGTTTTGCTCGTCGACAAAGGCCATGATATTTATCATCGCAGCTGTCCGATCCTGGAAAGTAAAATTAAACTATGCCCGCCGCCTGCAGGTAAAAAAGAGTTCTCAGGCTGCCTGCCGGCATGCTCGATTACAGCTGGATTCGGCGGCGCCGGCGCTTACAGCGACGGCAAATTCAATATCACAACCGAATTCGGCGGTTGGATGACGGATTATTTGGCCCCGAGCAAAGTTCTCGACCTGATCCGGTATGTGGATCGAATTAATCTGGAGCATGGAGCCACGGAGATGATAACGGACCCGACGACGGAAGCCGTGAAAAGCATCGAGCAGCGCTCTTATGCAGCCGGACTGAAGCTGCTTCGTGCTCAAGTGAGACATTTGGGCACCGAACAAAACCTGATGATTCTGAAATCTATTTACGAATATTTGAAAACCCGCATCGACATGCAGTTCAAAACCGAGGTTGACGATATACTGACGATCAAACGCGAAGATAAGCACGTCATCCAAGGCATCCGCCTGAAAGACGGCACCGAGCTTCATAGCGATCACGTCATGCTCGCGCCGGGCAGAGACGGTTCGGCTTGGCTGACGCAGATCCTCAAGAAGCGCCGGCTCAAAATGTACAACAACCAAGTCGACGTAGGCGTGCGCGTCGAAACGTCCGATGTCGTCATGCGCGAGATCAACGAGCATCTGTACGAAGGGAAGTTCATCTACAACACATCCGTGGGCACGCGGGTCCGGACCTTCTGCAGTAACCCGTCCGGGCATGTTGTCGTTGAGAATCACAGCGGCGTCATGGCGGCCAACGGCCACTCGTACAAGGACCCTGCACTTGGGTCCAGCAATACGAACTTCGCACTGCTCGTCTCGCATAAATTCACGGAGCCTTTCGATAAACCGAACGAATACGCGCGCGAAATTTGCAAACATGCGAACGATTTATCGAGCGGCGGCGTCATCGTTCAGAAATTCGGCGATATCATGCGCGGACGCCGATCGACTGCGGACCGGATTCGCGAAGGCTTCCTTGAGCCGACGTTAGCCGAGGCCGTTCCCGGCGACCTGGGACTTGTCCTCCCGTACAATACGATGAAAAGCTTGATCGAAATGATTCATGCGCTCGAGAAGGTTACGCCGGGGATCGCTGCCGAGCATACGCTGTTCTACGGCGTCGAAGCGAAGTTCTATTCCGCACGTCCGAAGCTGAGCGAAAGTTTCGAAACCGAAATTCGCGGCTTGTTCTGCGGCGGAGACGGCGCTGGCATTACGCGGGGCTTGGCGCAGGCTGGGGCTGCGGGCGTCTGGGTGGCGCGCAACGTGCATCAGCGGTTTAAGTAGGAATTGGCTTCAAGTAATAGTCCAAACCTTTTAAGCAAGCAATTAGTTCCATCCTTGAAGTTGCAACAGCTCCAACCTTTCAAATAAGCAACTAGTTCCATCTTGAAGTAACAACTAGCTCCAACCTTTCCAATAAACAATAAGCTCCGTGCCTTTAATGTAAGCAACTAGTTCCAAGCCTTCAAGCAAGCAACTAGTTCCAAGCCCTCAAGTAAGCAACTTTGCGTTCGGGCTTCCAGATAATAAATAGAACCAGACTAGACTGCGGGCACCACTGGTGCATTAGCATTAACGGTGTTAATTATTTCCTAGGAAATAGACTGAAAAATCAGCCTTAGCCATTTCCTGCTTCCCGGAGGAGGGAAGGCTCGTATAGACACAGTAACGATGGATCCCCCCTATCTGGTAAAGGGATCCATTTTTTATTGAAAAGACTTGGATTCTCACTTGAAATATGATAAGATGTAACCGTTCTCATTGTGTGTAAGCGTTATCATTTTGAAAAGGGGGATTTTAAAAATGACTGTAGCGCTCGAAACAAGAAACAGCTATGAGGATTTCGTACTGGAGAAGGACATTATGTACTTCCGCGTCGGAGAACATGGGCTTGTTTCTTTCCATGGGAAAAATTTTCACATCAAAAAACGTATGACCACCGAAGAAATTACAGAGATAACGACGGGCGGTACCTTTTTCAAGGTAAATACGGATTGCTATGTGAATACGAAGAAAATCGTCCAAATTCAAGACGGTAAAGTGTTTTTCGAGCTCAAAGGCGCGGATTCCAAATTCACTTCAATTACGAAGCTCCGCCAATACCGTTTGAAAGAAATCGTACAACAACACAAAGCGGAAGCCTCCGCGAAGTGATTAGCTAGAGAAATAAAGCTTAACGAGATACTTATCTCATTAAGCTTTTTTTTTTTGCCGTTAGCGGCATGCTGCAGCGGCTAACGGACACCGCGGCCCTTATTCTTCCGATTTGTGCCGCTTTGAGCTTCTAACGGACACCAGTGACGTTATTTGCCCGTTCCGGCCTGATTTCGCCTCGGAATCGGCAAAATAAGCGCACTGGTGTCCGTTAGCTCGGACGCATGGCGATTATCGAGGCAATAGCGTCCGTGGTGTCCGTTAGCCGGGGCTGCCTTGGTGACGCGATCAAAGACGACAGGTGCAGGAGAGTCCCGCACCGCTCACCGCTGGATCTCGACGAAGTCACAGCGCTCACCGGCTGCAAGACGACTCGTTGGCTACTGCGTCCACCTGCAGCTAGTTCGCTCGATGGCCACTGCACCCACCCGCCGCTGGGCCGCTCGAGCAACAGTGCCCAGTCACCCAGTCAGGTACACAGCACCCAACCCAACAGGCCGCGAATTCCCCACCGCTGCATCACGTCATGTCCCGGCTTCCTGAGCCAATGGGATAGTGCTCAAAGCGGAAGCTTCTGCGAAGTGATTAGCTATTTACCCGCCGCTAGGCCGCCCGAGCCACAGTGCCCAGTCACCCAGGCAGGTACACGCCCCCACCCCAACAGGCCGCGAATTCCCCAGATCTGCATCACGCCAAGTCCCAGCTCCCTGAGCCAATGGGATAGTGCTCATAGGCACGCACCTGAGCAACGCCCTCCCCCGGTCCAAGCACCTCTCCGCCAAAAAAAGAAGCAAGCGATTACATCGCTTGCTTCCTTTTCCAGAAACCTATGATATTTTGGCAAGCGTCTCTTGTTGATGTTCGCGGATCAAAAAGCGTATGTAGTCGACGGTCGTATCTTTGACCTTTTTGGCTTCTTCGAGAGTAGCAAAGCTATACTCCGCGTAATCCGTACTTCCGAATCTCTTCAATTCTTCGTAGTTCATGCCGAGCGCAGAAAAGTTGTAGACGAGCTCATAGGGCGTTTTCGCATCGACATTTTGGACGAAAATGTCTCTCGTAAAGAAGGAACCCTGCTTCTCTACTTTAAAAATCACACGAAACGGCTTGTCCTTATCAGACACAAAGCACTTGATAACCACGTCGATTTCCATCGTTTTGTAATCCACAGCGTTCGTAGGCTCTTGCTTTGGCGCATGTTTTGGCGAATGCATCCATCTTTTCAAAAATCCCAACACAAGATTACCTCCCCAATAACGACATGAATATATCTCATATTGTAAAGGATGGACAACCAATTGACAATCCATAATTTGGTTATTCCGCAGCTACAGCCTGAATTCCGCCTTTTTTGCGGCGATAATTCCATATAATGATCAAACACAGAATGCCCGTTAACACGCCGCACCCGATGAATGCGCCATTCGCACCGAAACGGTCTGCGACATAACCCGCGAACAAGCTGCCAATCGGCGTCGATCCCGCGAAAACAAGGGAATATACGCTCATCACCCGCGCGCGGTACTCTTCCTTGGCATTCATCTGCAAGTTCGAGTTGCTGTTCGTTGCGAATGTAATATTGAAAAATCCGGTCAAGGCAAGCAAAGCGCCGCAAGCGATAACGGACGTGCTAAGCCCTGTTAGAATCAAGCACCCGGCCACGACGAGACTGGCGACGATGCTGATTTTCAGCTTCGGTCCCTGTTTGCTACGAAAGGACATCGTAAGCGCCCCAGCGAACGAACCGACGCCAAGGCAGGACATGAGCGTTCCATACGTCGTCTCCCCCATTTGCAGCACATTTCGGGTAAACACGGGAATCAAGACGTTAAAGTTAAAAGCAAGCGTTCCGATCACCGTCACCAGCAGGACCGTTTGCGCCAATAACGGATCCCTGGCGATATATAAGATCCCGTCTTTAATTTCCTCCAAAATGCCCTCGCGCGACGTTTTCTTCCGAACGTAAGGTGCTGTCTGAATATGGATAATGCCGTAGATAACGGCAATAAAGCTGATGCCGTTAAGCAGGAAACACCACCCGGCTCCAAGCCACGCCATCATAACGGCCCCGATGGAAGGTCCGACGATACGGGCCATATTAAAGGTGGTGGAATTCAAGGCAATCGCATTCATGAGATCTTCCTTGCCCACAATTTCAATGTTAAAAGCTTGCCTGGTCGGCAAATCGAGCGTATTATTGAGCCCCAACAGCAGGGCCAAAATTAGAATGAATTCATATCTGACGGTGTCGGTCAAAACCAGCGCCGCCAATGTAAACGCGAGAACCATCGAAACCGATTGCGTCACCAGAAGTATTTTTTTCTTCGGAAATCTGTCCACGACAACCCCGGCAAACAAAGAAAACAACAGAATGGGCAAAAACTGGCATGCCGCAACCATCCCCAGCTTAAGCGGAGATCCGGTAATCGTGAGAACAAGCCACGACTGCCCGATATTTTGCATCCATGTACCGATAAGCGAAACGCACTGCCCTAACCACAAATAGCGATAATTGCGATGCGTCAAAGCGTGGAAATGCCGGTCAATGAAGCCGGCGCCCGCCATCCTCATGTTCATACCTATCTACACCTCCTTTGAGAATCGTGATGCGTTGGTGCCCATTTTCTCCAAAATGGTTAAGGCCAGCTCTTTTTCTTCGTCCGACAGCCCGTATGTAAGGCGTTCCCGCCAATCCGTCAGCACTTTACGCACATCGTCTTTAATCTCGAGCGCCTTAGCCGTTAGATGGACTTCGTTGCGTCTCTTGTCCTCTTCACTGACCGTACGCGTTATGTAGCCTTGCTCTTCCAATTTCTTCAGCGCTTTCGCCGTCGTGCCCTTGTCAATTTTCAAGTAGTCTGCCAGTTCTTCCTGCGACAGGCCGTCTTCCTTATACAACGCATTGAGAAAAATATGCTGCCCCTTGCCGATCTCATAGGCTTTCAGGTGCTCGCCGATGTACATTTGTCCGTACCGGTACAAAAGCGAAATCCACCTTGGAATCGTATTCCGGCTATCGATCATGATGCTGTCTCCTTCCCTTGTTAACCGAATCGTTGCACTTGCCACTATTTTAATATACGCCCGAATAGTTGCATGCGCAACTAATTTTTCGCATAGCAAAAGCCCCTTTATGAACAAAGGGGCTTGCAACTATTTGCTGCCGTACCCGCCCGGGTCCGTAGCTCTATGGTGACGCTGACGCGGCGGCATCCGCGTCAACGGACTAGGCGGCCGCTATGCCGCTGCTATAGAAAGTGAATGCAGACCGGCTTCGACACCGCCGCCGATTGGCCGGTCTCCTGCAGCATGCCGGTCTCCGCGTCCACGCGGAACACCGTGATGCTGTTCGAGTCCTGGTTCGCCGCGAGCAAATAATCCCCCAGCGGCGACAATGCGAAGTTCCGCGGCGTACGCCCCAGCGTCGCCTGCCAACCCGCAACGGACAGCGTGCCGCTATGTCCGTCAACCGCATAAACCGCGATACTGTCGTGTCCGCGGTTGGAAACATACACATGGCGGCCATCCCCCGAGAGATGGATGTCCGCACATGTGTTCCCGCCGCTGAAGCCCTCCGGCAGCGTCGAAATGCTCTGCAGCGCGGTCAACGTTCCCGCGCCCGCATCATAGGCCAGCACCGTCACCGTGCTGTCCAGCTCACCCACCGCGTACACGTGCCGGCTGTCCGCGCTGAATACCACGTGCCGCGGGCCTGCGCCCGGCTTCACCGCCGCTTCGCTATGCGGCTCAAGGGTGCCGTTATCCGCGTCGACGCGGTACACCAGCAGCCGATCGAGGCCCAGATCGGCAGAAATCGCGTACCGATTGTCCGGCGCCACCACAATCGAATGCGCATGCGGGTGCTCCTGGCGGTCCTTCCGCGGCCCCAGCGCCCCCTCGTGCTTCAGCAGCTGCACAGGCTCGCTCAGCCCGCCGTCCGCTTGGACCCGGTACGCGGTAACGCTGCCGCTGGAATAGTTGGCCGCGAAGACGGCGCGGCCTGTCGCATCGGCGCTAATATAACAGGGCGACTCGCCCCCCGTCGGCTGCTGGTTCAATTTCGTCAGCCTGCCGGTTCCCTCTTCCACCGCATAAGCGGCGGAGGAGCCGCCGAATTGCCCCAAATACGTATTCGTTTCGCTGACCGCATAGAGGACCGTCCGGTCCTTATTCAAGGTGAGGAAAGAAGCGTTCGGCAAATCGGTATACGATTCCAGAAGCGTCAACTGCCCGTTCTGTGGATGAAACTTGTATAAGGAGATTCCGGTCTTACTCTGTTCGTCCGTATAGGAGCCCACGTAACATAATTGTTCTTTGGCATTTGACATTAGCCATCATCCTCCACTTGTTCATATCAGTCTTTTCGTTCACTGAACCGTGAGGCAGCGGCCGTCGCCGCCATGGCAAGGATCGCGCCATAGAGCGCCAGCTCCATATCGTGGTGCGTATCCCACGGGTCGCCTTGGGTTCCAAGGAACAGCGTCCCGATCTCCGGGGCAACGAGCAGCGCCACCCACATCTCAATGAGTTCATAGAAAGCCCCTAATGCCAAAATCATGACACAAGTCATGACATAAAGCCACTTTCGCCCAAGCGGCGTCCAAGCTCGCAAAGCCTCTCTCAGCGGATAGGCAAGCAGCAGGCCGAAGCTGAAATGCACCAAACGGTCGTAATTGTCGCGTTCCGAATGCAGCAGCCATCTGAGCCATACGTCCACGAGATTTTCATTGTATGAGTAATGAGCCCCGACAGTATGCAGCGCGAGGAACAGAGCGATTAACGCATAAGATAAATTGGAAAAAGTCATCCGCTTATACGTGCTGACAAGACCGATCAGCGTCGCCCAGATCAGCAAATTTTCCAGCATCCAATCGAACCTGCTGTATGGCGCATAAGCCATCCAAATCCACAAAGCCGCATAGAGAATGATCAGTATGTGCAAAGTTGTATTGCTGCGAAAAGCAGCTGGTTTTCCCATGGCTTAGCCCCCTTGTTTTAGGTTTCAAACTCAGGTTATCTCGCCACAGTGTTTTCCAAAAGTACTAAGTTTATGTAGTACCGCTCGTTAAGTGGGACGAAGCTCGTACAGAACAGGCGTCACGCCGGTGCCTTCAAAAGCTTGCCTGATGCGGGCGGGGTAAGCCTGCAGCTCAGATAGCGTCGCAATTAGAAAAATCGCTTCTTCCGCTCCCCGCTGTGCCGACTGCTCGCTCACTCGCTCCAGGGTCGTATACGCGAACCTTCCCCAAGGCGCCGTATCCGGAGAGACTGCCGGATCTATCCAGTACGGGATGTGCAGGCCGTGAAACCATGCCATCTTCAGCAGCTGCTCCGCAATGGCGCCTGTGCCGTACAGCGTCAAGGAGCGGACCCCGTCCTCTTTCACTTGATGAATGAGGTCGAACATCATCGTCTGCGGTCCGAAGCTGTCCGTGAGCCGCAGGTAATACCGGTACAAGTAATACGGAAACCGCCGGGTCGCCATGCCCTGAGGCCAATTCACATTCAACACGGACGGGGCGTAATTGCAGGCATTCAGGAAAGCTTCCGCCCCCTCCGCGTACCATTCCTCGGCAACCACGCCGCAGATCGGGGCGATGTACTCCGTGCCGTAATTGTCCTGATGCGTCAAATCACCGAGCAGCTGCGCTTCCTGCGGCATCGGCATGGCAAGCACGCGGTGCAGCGGCTTCGCCCACTCTTCAGGCTGCCGGGACGCCCTTGCCAGCCTCCCCTCTTTTTGCCGGAGCAGGTAGGCATAATAGCTTTGGAACGCCAGCGCCCCTTCCTGGCAAGCTTGCTTGAGCGCATACTCTTCGTCCGATCGATGAAGCTCGGCCAGGACCGGAGATATGCTCCCCGCTTCCTCCCGGGAATAACGGAGCGTCGAGCCGAAGGCGCCCATCATCAGCTCTTCCAGGAAAGCCGGCGTTCTCGCAATCCGCCTGCCGGCCTCGCTGCCGCCGCTGCCTGCACGCAGCATGCTGCGAATGTTCATGCCTTGCATGCGGCGCTCATCCGTCCGGCCTGAGCCGACGGCGAGCAGATGCAGCATCTGCGGCTTCAGCCCTGCGAGGCGGACAATGTTCTCCAGCGCGCTTTGGATCGTGCCTTGAAAGCCGATATCGACGGTCGCCAGCCGCTCCGGGGAGCCGAACGATTGCGTCAAATAACCGATGAAAAGCTCCCGGTGCCGCTGAATCGAAGCTTCAATCCGTCCTTGCGCCTCGGCGCTCAGCAGTGCTTCTTGAAGCAGCGCATAGACTGTTGTTTCACCGCTTACTGAGGCCGTCATCCTCTTGCAAGATTCGACCGTTTCTTGAAGATAAGGCGCCAACCGGTCGTCTTGCGGACCGTCAATGCCCAATACGTCGAACAGCTCGTGTACTTTCAGCCCATGGATTCCCGCCAGAGCCGCCAGCTCCGCCTCGCCGAACCGCTCCAGACCCGCCATCATCGTCGCTTGCCTGGACACATAAACAGGCTTCACCTGCAGCTCCATTCCTCTCAGCCGGGAAGCGTGTTCGAGCATAGGCGCAAGCAGGTACGCCTCCCTCATGAGCGGATTCACACAGGTGATGTTCTCCTGCTCGCAAACATCAAGCACCCATTCGCATAAGGCGTGCAGGAACGGCCCGATCACATCCGTGCCGAACTGATACAACAGACGCTCCTTCTCCCCGCGACTCTCCGCTGCGCCTGATGCCGCAGCCAGCTTGCGCAGCGACTTCCACTCCGGAAGCATATCGCCGTGCCTGACGAACTCCCAATGGTGAATGCTGGCGAAATGCTCCGGAATGACGGGATAATGGAGTCCTCTGATCCCTTCTAGCGCTGCACCGGCCACGTCAGCCGCTACATTATCGCCGATATGTACGATTGCGGATGCTTCGATGTGCGGAAAAAGGGCTTTCAGCCGGGCGAACAGATGCCCCGACGACTTCCCTTCCCTCTCCTCGGAAGAAACGAGAATCGTGTCCACACAGCTCATATCCAGGCCGCTCGAGGCCAAGATGGTGCGGAGCTGCGCGGAAGATAAGTACATATCGGATAGCAGCGCCACCGGAATACCCGCTTGGCTGCAGGCATAGAGCAGCGAAGCCACATGAGGGTTCACGTAACAGACGTCCGCTTCGGCTTCGACTTCCATCCGCGCGAATGTATCCCTGCTGCCGAGGATCTCCGGCATTTCTTCATAAATGAGTTCCAATGTCACTTCGGCAAAGCCTGTCCGTGCGGCTTGCCGCTCACGGGCTTGGGATTCCGCCCGAATGCGCATGTCTTTGAATGCGGCCGCCGAGACGGACGGTGCCAGATCGCCATGGCCGAGCGCTCTCTCGCCAACTATCGCAAACACATCGGACGGATTGGCGCAAGTGCGGAACAATAGCGTATCGAAAATATCCAAGCTGAGCAGCTTGGGCGTTGGTAATTCATTTTGCAAAACGCGGAGATAGCGGTCCTTTGTCCATAAGTGTACATCCTTCGAACTGATCCCGGTATGCGGTACCTGCAGCATAAGGTTCCTCCTTAACGCTCTTAGCCAGAAATTGATTTGAGAAATGTGACACAATTGAGGTAAGCTTATTCTATGAATATTCGGAGGTGCTCGATCATGCCGGCCCAACCCTTGGTGTCCATTATTATTCCGACGTATAACCGTCGTATTGAGCTTGCGGAGCTCGCAGAATCATTATACCGTCAAACGTACACAAACCTGCAAATTATCGTTGTCAACGATGCCGGTCCTCCGGTAGATTTCATTAAGGAGCTGTACCCGGAGCTCTCCATTCAAATTGTGAATATGCCGGAAAATGCCAAGCATGTCCATGCACGCAACCGCGGTTTGCAAGAGGTCAAAGGCGATTATATCATGCTGTGCGATGATGACGATCTGCTGCTTCCGATTCATATCGAACGGATGCTGCAGGAGATCGAAGGCTATGATCTGGTGTATCCGGACGTTGAAATCTTCGATTATGTGTATGAGAACAACGCTCGTTCCATCACGAACCGGTTTGTTTTTGCCTATGAATTCGATGTGCCGGCGATGCGCCGATTCTCCACCTTCTTCTCCTCCGGCTGCATTTTCCGCCCGGAGCTGATCGAAGCTTTGGGGCCGTTTGATACGGAAGTATTCCATTATTGGGACTGGGACTTCTTCTTGAGAGCAGCGGAGAAGTTCCGCGTGAAGCGCGCGCCGATCGCCAGCGTCCTGTACGCCTTCGCGCAGGCAGGCACCAGCAACATGTCCGGACAGCTCGACAACATGCGCCCTTATCTGGACATGCTGTCCGCCAAGCACGGGCTCGGCGACCTGCCGACCAAGAACTTCTTCCTTCTGCTCGAAGAGCCGGAAGTGAAAGCGCGCGAGGCCAAGACCGAGCTCGTCTGGGACGGAGAGCCGATTCGCTCGCGCCTATTCGAGTAATCCTTTGGCATACAGACTGCGGAACTCGCTCGGCGTCATCCCCTCCTGCTCCTGAAACCGCTGATTGAAATAACTCGCGCTGGCATACCCGGCCAAGGCGGCGATATCTTTCACCGGCATCGTTTCCTTCTCGATTAGGTGCTGCTTGGCGAATTGGATCCGGCACAGCGTGATGAAGGAGAGCGGCGTCATCGAGGTCGCTTTGCGAAACAATTTGCAGAAATAGTACGTAGACACGCCTGTGAGCTCGGCCCATTCCTCCAGAATGAACGGTTCGCAGGCTTTTTGCTGCATCATCGGGAGCAGAGCAAGAATGCGGTCAACGGATTCCATCCCGCGGTTGCCCGTTAGCGGTGCGGCATAGCTCATAAACTCGCTCAAAATCTTATACGTTAGCGTAGAAAGATTCGTCTGCCTGAGAATGCCGTTATTTTCGGCTTCCAGCAGCAGCTCGTGAAAGGCTTCCTCCAGCTCCGTCCACCTCTTTAGCGTCCAAAGCGTCCGCAGAAAGCCTTTCTCCAACAAAAACTCCTTCAAATGCTTCCCGTAGAAATGAACCCAACGAACGTTCCACGGATCATCCTTGGAAGAGTAGTAGCGCTGCTCCTGGTAAGGGAAGTACAGGAATGCGTCGCCCTTTTGCAGCACATGCTGATCCCCTTCGATCTCCACGTAGCCTTTGCCCGAGATGATGAAGTGAATGCTGTATGTTTCGTAGTACCCTTCTTGCCGGTAAACGGAATGGCCGGGGTGGTCGGTGTACCATCCGACGGATTCCGGAAAAATGAAATAAGAGGACTGCTGAAATCTCGGCAGCATCACTTGTCTCTGCATACGTACCCCCTCTTCCAAATGGCAATATTACGATATCGGATGCAATATATTATCATATTCATTTTAAATAACTCGATTTATAATAACAATATAACGCTATCAAATATTTTTCTAGAAGGAGATTATACCGTCATGACAAAGCTTCGTTGGGGAATTCTAGGATGTGCCAAAATTGCGATCAGAGCTTGCATTCCCGGCATTCAGCAATCCGAGACCGGTGTTGTAAGCGCTATTGCGAGCCGCAATTTACAGAAGTCGCAGGAGACTGCGGAGCAGCTGGGAATTCCGAAAGCATACGGCAGTTATGAAGAATTGATTGCCGACCCGGATATCGATGCGCTGTACATCCCGCTGCCGAATCACCTTCATAAAGAGTGGACCATTCGTGCGGCAGAGGCCGGAAAACATGTGCTCTGCGAGAAGCCTGCCGCACTGACGGCGGCCGAGGCGGAGGAAATGGTTGCCGCGTGTGAGAAGGCCGGCGTCCAGTTCGCGGAAGCTTTCATGTATAGACATCATCCCCGCTTCGAGCGCATCAAGCAAATTATCGATTCCGGGGAAATCGGCGACATTCGCGGCATTCACGGCGCATTCACCTTCAGCAATCCGGGCGACAAGACGAATGTGCGCTACAAGCGCGAATGGGGCGGCGGTTCGCTCTACGACGTAGGCTGCTATCCGATCTCCGCAGCGAGAATGATTCTAGGCAGAGAGCCTGAAGCGGTGACAACGCACGCCTTCTTCTCGCCGGAGCATGACGATGTCGACATGATGATGTCCGGGCTGGTGGAGTTCAGCGGCAATGTCGCGCTTACGTTTGACTGCGGCATGTGGGCGGGCTTCCGCAACACGCTGGAAATCGTTGGCGCGACAGGCCGCATCGAGGTTCCTTCCGCATTTGTCACGCCAACGGAGGAATCGGGCCATTTCATCGTCCATGCAGGCGGTGAGCGCCGAGTTGAGAATGCTCCTTTCCTTAATCAATATTCGCTTGAGGTTGACGACTTGGCTTACGCCGCTTGGGGTAAGAAAGCACCGAATTACGCGGCTGGCGATGCCATTTTGAACATGAAAGTACTTGATGCCTGCCTGCAATCCGCAAGAGAGCGTTCCCGTATCGTTCTTTAAACTACTAATGAATCGGTGAAAGGTTGGGATGACCGCGATGAAGCACATTCAAATTAAAGGCTTGGACAAACCTGTATCCAAACTGATTATGGGCTCGGACTTTTTCCGTCTGGACAACAAGCAGGAAGTTAGCGACATTCTTGGACACTATCTGGCGATCGGCGGCAATACGATCGACTCGGCATTCATCTATTGCGGCGGCCAGAGCGAGCAGGCGCTTGGCATTTGGCTCGATGAAGTGGGCAACCGGGATGACATCAATATCTTCACCAAAGGCGCGCACCACGACGCTAACGGCCCGCGGGTGAACGCGGAAGCGATCCGCAGCGACCTCTTCACGTCGCTTGAGCGGCTGCGCACCGATTATATCGATTTGTACGCGCTGCACCGCGACGATCCGGCTGTTCCGGTCGGCGCCATCTTGGAAGCGCTGAACGAGCATGTGGAAGCCGGACGCATCCGCGCCTTCGGCGGCTCCAACTGGACGCATGAGCGTCTGCAGGAAGCGAACGACTATGCGGCGAAGAACGGGCTTATCGGCTTCAGCTTCTCCTCGCCGAACCTCTCCCTTGCGAAGGCCAAAGAGCCGTTCTGGAAGGACTGCGTGTCCATCGACGAGGCAGGCCTGCGCTGGTATGAAGCGGCGCAGATGCCGCTTCTCTCGTGGTCTTCGCAGGCGCGCGGCTTCTTCACCGGCCGGTACACGCCGGATGTGCTCGACAATGCCGATCTCGTTCGCGTATTCTACAGCGACGAGAACTGGACGCGGCTGCGCCGCGCGGAACAGCTGGCACAGGAGAAAGGCGTCACCGCGATCCAAATCGCGCTCGCCTATGTGCTGAACCAGCCGTTCCCGTCCTGCGCGCTCATCGGCCCTCGCACGCAGGCCGAGATGGAGTCATGCCGCGACGGTGCGGAGCTCGTGTTGACTCCGCAGGAGATGGCATGGCTAGATTTGACTGCAGCTGCGGTATAGCTGCTTTGTTTACCCCGGCTGCTTGCGGCCGGGGTTTTGTTGTGCCCGCTGGCCGGCTAACGGCACAGCAGCGGTGCGAGCATCCTAGCCGCCGACACATGCAGGGGCTTCCGGATGAGCTCGCAGCCTCCCTCGTTCTAACTATCGGACACAGCGGACGCTATTTGCCGTTATGGGGCTGATTCTCAGCTCTAACGGACACAGGTGACGCTATTCTGCTGAAATCGTAGCGAATCGACCAAATAATCCGCGAATAGCGTCCTCCCTGTCCGTTAGAGTTTCATCGGACGCCTCAGCCTGCAGATAACGGCTCGTGTGTCCGTTAGATCAGTGCGATGCTGCTCGGCGGCCGCCAGAAGAATACCAAGCCGCTGCCCGGTGGAGGCGTGGTTAATGGGCGGCGCAACCGATGGCTTCCGATGCGCACGCAGCGCCCCTCGCTCTAACGGACACAGTGGACGCTATTTGCCGTTTTGGAGCTGATTTTCAGCTCTAACGGACACAGGTGACGCTATTCTGCTGAAATCGCAGCGAATCGCCCAAATAATCCGCGAATAGCATCCTCCCTGTCCGTTAGAGTTTCGTCGGACGCCTCCGCCGGCAGATAACGGCTCGTGTGTCCGTTAGATCAGTGCGATGCTGCTCGGCGGCCGCCAGAACACACCTTGAACGCCGGTTCATGCCGATTCAACTACATCCTGCTTTACTTCTATGTCTTTCTGTCACATCTACATCACCTGTATCTTCTACCTCGAGCTCATCTACTTTCCGTTACTATCCACGTCTTTCTGTCACATCTACATCACCCGTAACTTCTACCTCTCGCTCATCTACTTCTCCGTTACTTCTACGTCTTTCTGTCGTATCTTCACCACCCGTATCTTCTACCTCGAGCTCATCTACTTTCCGTTACTATCCACGTCTTTCTGTCACATCTACATCACCCGTATCTTCTACCTCTCGCTCATCTACTTCTCCGTTACTTCTACGCTCTTTCTGTCACATCTACATCATCCGCATCTTCTACCTCTAGCTCATCTACTTTCTCTTACTTCTACATCTTTCTGTCATATCTACAACTTCCGCATCATTTACTTCCCCCCATCTCCTTCATCACAGCACCAGCAGCGGATTCAAAGGACATACCGACACCCTGCCCAACGAGGTTGGGCATTGCTCCTCGCCCGCTCCCACGAAATGGTCGTTGTAACTTTTCCTAAATCCGTTTGTCTTATTTTGACAAAAGTACACAAAAGCCTTATATTGATTTTAAACAAAACAATTGTGTAACATATAATGGAAGGTGATCTGAAATGGCAATCATCAGCGCAATTTTCGTAGCGCTTGTAGCAGCAGAGCATGTATACATACTCATATTGGAAATGTTCCTGTGGACGACCCCCCGAGCGCTTAAAGCTTTCGGAACGACCAAAATGTTCGCGGAAGAAAGCAAATCATTGGCCGCCAACCAAGGATTGTACAACGGCTTTTTGGCAGCGGGGCTTATATGGGGCCTGCTTCATCCCGATGCCGCTGTGGGGCATCAGCTTCAGCTATTTTTTCTCGGCTGCGTGCTTGTTGCCGCAATCTATGGAGGCATCACGGCCAAACGATCGATTCTCATCGTTCAGGGCCTTCCCGCTCTCATCGCGATGATCGCTGTGCTAGTAGCAGGATAGCATGGAACCGCTGCATAGACCCGGCCCGGCCACTTCCGGTCTGATAGACGCTTATCCTTCCGCATGATAATATAGAAGCTAGCATGATTTTACATCGTTAGCCCGCTTTCGCGAAGAAGGAAAGCTTACAGGAGGTACCATGGGAAAGACAGATATACGCCGCGATGCCATAATGCAAGCCATTAAAGATAAAGGCTCCATCGCCTTGATCGATATCGTTCAACAGTTTGGCGTATCGGAAGCTACGGCAAGACGGGACCTTGAGATTCTGGAGCAAGAGAAACGCTGCATCCGAACCTTCGGAGGCGCCGTGTTGGAAAGCTTGAAGGTGGAAGTTCCCTTTTTTAACAAAATGGACCTCTATACAGAAGAAAAGAAAGAAATCGCCGACAAGGCGCTGAACTTCATCGAAGACGGCGACATCATCGGCTTGACGGGCGGAACGACCACAACGTTCATCGCCAAGAAGCTCAACCAATTCAAAAACCTCACTGTCATCACCAATGCAGTGAATATCGCGTATGAACTGATCGGCACGCAAGGACTGCAGCTGATTCTGACAGGCGGAGTCATCCGCACGCAAACGTTCGAGCTATCGGGCCCGCTGGCCAATGCGACGCTCGATAACCTAAGCATCCGCAAAACATTCATGGGCGTAGACGGCATCTCGCTAACCCGCGGCATGATGATCTATAACGAGCTGGAAGCGGAGACGAACCGCCGGATGATGAAGCAGTCGATGGAAACGTATCTGGTCGCCGACCATTCCAAATTCAGCCGAAGCTCGCTCTTCGTCATCGGCGAGGTGCAGGAGACGACAGGCATTATCAGCGATTCCAAAATCACCCCGGAGATGAAGGATGCCTTCAAAGACGCCGGAGCCCCCTTCCTGTAAAAAAACAAAAAACTCGACCTCATGGCAAGTCGCCGTGGGATCGAGTTTTTTCATTTAACAGCAGCGGTTGATTTTGCCGCTCTCATAGCGTTCATGCAGGGAGCGCATGTAGAATTCTTTCTCCGTCAACACCGGATTGCCGGGATGATGTTCCTGCTGGTGTTGCACATATTTGGCATAGTCCGGAATATTGAAAATGATTTTAATCGTAGTGTTTACCTTGCGCGAAAAACGGGCAATCGCTCTCAAGCTCATCACGCTCCGAATGTAGATTGAACGAACGGCGATTCCTTCAGTTGAGGCTTCTGTTTCTGAACGATAATGTTGAACCATAAACGAATCGAAATGATGATCATCAGCAGAACGACGATCCCGAAGAAGATCGTAAGGCCCGCATCGATGTAATTGTTCGTGACGATTTGTTGCATGACTTCCATATTTTTGGCGGGCGCAATCACTTGGCCGCTGTCAATGCCGGCCTGATATTTCTTCGCTGCCGCCAAGAATCCGATGCTCGGATTGGCAGAGAACGCTTTCTGGTATCCGGCAGTAAGGGTCGTCACAGCCAAGAAAACGAATGGAATGATGCTTACCCAAGCATGGCGGGCTTTGCCCATTTTGATCATAATGGTAACGGCAACGGCCAGAGCGATAGCGGCCAGCATTTGATTCGCAATGCCGAACAATGCCCACAGCGAGTTAATGCCGCCGAACGGATCGACCGCCCCTTGATACAAGAAATATCCCCAAGCCAAGCAAACAAGCAGCGAAGCGATGAAGTTGTATCTGAAATTGGTCGTTTGACCGAAAGGCTTGTAGAAGTTGCCCACCAGATCCTGCAGCATGAAGCGGCCGACACGTGTCCCTGCATCTACAGCTGTTAAAATAAATACGGCTTCGAACAAAATCGCAAAATGGTACCAAAACGCTTTGGCGCCGCTCAGGAACGTTGAGAAAATCTCCGCCATACCGACAGCCAGCGTCGGCGCTCCGCCCGTACGGGAAAGAATCGTTTTCTCGCCGATCTCCTTGGCTGTGCTTGTAATTTGGTCCGGCGTCAAGGTGAAGCCCCAGGACGAAATTTTCGCAGCGACCGCAGCGGCATCCGTACCGATAACAGCAGGTGAAGAGTTCATGGCAAAGTAGATGCCCGGCTCCAAGGAACATGCTGCAATAAGCGCCATAACGGCAACGAAAGATTCGGCGGCCATCCCGGCATAGCCGATGAACGGCGCATGGCTTTCTCGATCGATCATTTTCGGCGTCGTACCGGAGGAAATCAAGGCATGGAACCCGGACACGGCACCGCACGCGATAGTGATAAACAAGAACGGGAACAAATTACCGGAAAAGACAGGACCGGTGCCATCGATGAATTTCGTCACGGCAGGCATTTTGAGTTCAGGCAGGATCAGCATAATGCCTCCGGCCAGCAGCACAATTACGCCGATCTTCAAGAACGAGCTCAAATAATCCCGCGGCGCAAGCAGCACCCATACCGGCAAGACCGAAGCAATCAAACCATAAATGACCATCATGATTGCGATTTGCGGCGCACTGAACGTAAACATATTGGATAGAAGCGGACTTGCCGCAACGTATTGACCCAACCACAGAACGATCATAAGCAGTACGAAGCCAATGATGGAGCCCTCGATCACTTTCCCCGGACGAATATAGCGCATATAAAAGCCCATGAAAATCGCAATCGGCATCGTCATCGCGATGGTGAACATTCCCCACGGTGATTCTGCTAACGCTTTCACAACAACGAGTCCAAGAACGGCCACGATGATAATCAAAATCGCAAGCGTCGCAATGGAAGCCAGCGTGCCGCTGAAACGGCCGATTTCATCCTTGGCCATTTGGCCGAGCGACTTGCCGTCACGGCGCATAGAGCCGACCAGCGTTACGAAATCCTGCACGCAGCCGGCAAGAACAGCGCCGATGATGATCCAGAGAATGCTCGGCAGGTACCCCATTTGCGCGGCAAGAATAGGTCCAACCAGCGGACCCGCCCCGGCGATAGCGGCGAAATGATGGCCGAACAGCACGTACTTGTTGGTCGGCACGTAATCTTTGCCATCGTTATTGACGTGTGCCGGCGTAGCCCGCTTATCGTTCAATTCGTAAATTTTTCGAGCGATGAAACGGCTGTAAAAGCGATAACCAAATGCATACGTACAAATCGCGGCGATAATGAGCCATACCGCCGAGATGCTTTCACCTCTGGACAAGGCGAGCATAGCGAACCCGGATGCGCCAAGCGCGGCGATGACCGCCCAGATGACGTAGGAAACAAATTTGTTTTTTAACAGCAACATATCTATGACACCCTCCAATGAACATGATTAGTATTGATAGCGCTTACAGGAAGTATAGCTTGTTTGGGCAACAAGCGGAATACCTGAAACGCAACATGCCATTTTCGAGCCTCATGATGTTATATTTCGAGCTTCAAACGCAGCAGCTTCACATAGTTCCGGCTAACGGGAATGGAGCTTCGCTCCGCATCCTCCATCAGCAAATTATAAGCGCCATTCACCCATGACTTCATCTCGGAGATGGCGGCAAGGTTAACGAGATAGCTTTTGTGGCAGCGAAAAAAACCGTAGGGCTCGAGCTTCTGTTCCAGCTCCGACAACGTATACGAGACATGATACGCTTTATCGTACAGGTGCACCTGCACATGCTTCACCTCTTTGCTGATGTACATGATATCCTTCGGGGATACATAAATGATCCCTTCCCCCAGCTCCAGCGCCAGCTTCACACTCGATTTGGCGGAAGGCGCCGTTTGGCCCGCCGTGCTTGGGACAGCGGATCCGCCGCTTGGCTGCTGTATTTTGCGCAGCTCCCGAAATACGATCGCAATATCCTCCTCGTCGTACGGCTTCAGCATATAATGAAAAGCGCGCAGTTTGAACGCATGAACTGCATATTGATCGTATGCGGTCGAGAAGACGATTTTCACCTGCGGGTTCAGTTCCCCTACGATTTCGGCAACCTGCAGTCCATTCAAGTCCGGCATATCCATATCCAGAAACAAAACGTCCGGAGCTTGCTCTTTCACCTTCTTGATCGCATCCATGCCGCCGGTTGCCGCGGTAACCTTGTCCACCTCTTCGCACTGTTCCAGCAGATAGACCAATTCCTCTCTAGCCGGCTCTTCATCGTCTGCAATGACAACGTTCCATCCCATTTCGATCACCTTACCCAAAATTTAATGATTGTACCTTCTCCCGGCGTACTTTGAATGTCCAGCGGATGATCGCCGCCATAATGATAGCTTAACCGCTGTTCAATATTTCGCAGAGCCATGCCGGTATGCTCCTCTTGGCTTTGAAGTTCCGCCGCTTCCAGACCGACGCCATTGTCCTCCACCGTGATCCTGGTGCGCAGCCTCCCCCCGTCCTCCTGCTCCTCCTTCACCGTCAGGCGGATGATGCCAATGCCTGGCTTGTTTTTGATGCCGTGAACGATGGCATTCTCGACCAAGGGCTGAATCGTGAAGGGAGGGATCGACCGCTCCAGCAGTCTTTCTTCAATATCGGCGTAAAATTCCATCTGATCGCCAAGACGGGACTTGATAAGACTGAGATATGACATCACCAGCTCATATTCGTCCCGGATCGTGACCAGGCGCTCATTGCCGTGGCTCATATTTTTCCGCAAAAATTTGGACAAATGCATCACCATCTGCCGAGCCTCTTCCGGCTTCGTACGGATGAACGACTTGACCGTGTTCAGCACATTGAACAGGAAATGCGGATTCATCTGCGCCTGCAGAGAGCGGATCTCCGCATCGGCGAGCAGCTGCGTCTGCCGCTCGGATTCCACGAACGCATACTGCTGGGACAGCAGCTCGGCCAGAGAAGCGAGCATTCTCCGGCGGGACGGATTGTCATCCTGCTCCCTTTCGTAATATAAGCGGAAATGCCCGATCGGCGGTCGATGGGGGACGCGGATAAGCAGATCGCTCCAATATTTCGTTTTTCTGCCTTCCGCGATCCATGCTTCGCCGTCTTTGCTGAAAAACGCCCCAACCGCCTTCATTTCCCCATGCAGCACTTTGGCAATTCCCGCTACCGCCTTGTCGAATTCCAGCCGCCACAGGGGCATCGTCATGTCCGCAATTTGCAGCGCCTGATGCGCATGTTCCGCGCCGATCCGCGCCTCTTCCCGTTCCATCGTGTTGTACAACACGAAATAAAGCGCCACACCGACGCTGTTAGCTAACGTCTGCGGCAAGCCGATAAGCGACACCAGGTTGACGGCTTCTCCCCACGGCTTGGCGAGCGCAAGGATAAGAATCATTTGCAGCGCTTCCGCTAGAAAACCGACGACGAATGCCAACTGAACGGAGGAAACTTTGCGAAACCGTTTCTTGAAAGCATTGCGGCATAAGCCGGCGAGCACCCCCTGCAGCATCGGCGCAATCATGCACGCAACGGCGACGAAGCCGCCCAGGCTGTACCGATGCAGGCCGGCGATAGCGCCGACAATGAAGCCGCTCTTGACGCCGCCAAGCAGCCCGGCGATGACCACGCCGACGGTTCGCGCATTCGCGATGGCTGCCGTCGGTGCGACTTCGCCGATCCATGGCGCCGGCCGGTACGAATAATCCGAGACCGTCACGCCGGAGTAGGTGGCCAGGATCGCGTAGGCGGAAAAGAATACCAGGAAGCGCCACTGATACGTCCGTGCGCCCTGATAGCTCATATAACTGCGCATCCAGCGGCTGCGAGAGAAAGCGAACGCCAGCGCGATCAAGAAGCCCACCCGCTCCATCATATCGACGAACAATTGAAGCATGTTTCACACACCTTTCCTATCGTTATCCTAGCAGAAAACGAAAGGCTTTGCAGTAATGTGCCCCGAAGCTGCTGTACTATCCTTTTTGTCCGGAGTCGATGTTGGGTGGGCTTCTTTGACCACTCACCCCTTGGATCAGCTGCGGAGTTGTATGGCCGGTTCTCTTTGGCTACTATCCCCTTGAATCAGGAGCGGAGTTACTTGGCCGGCTCTCTTTGGACACTATCCCCTTGGGTCAGGTACGGAGTTGTTTGGCGGGCTCCTTTGGACACTATCCCCTTGGATCAGGGGCGGAGTTACTTGGCCGGCTTTCTTTGGACACTATCCCCTTGGATCAGGGGCGGAGTTACTTGGCCGGCTTTCTTTGGACACTATCCCCTTGGATCAGGAGCGGAGTTACTTGGCAGGCTCTCTTTGGACACTATCCCCTTGGGTCAGGTACGGAGTTGTTTGGCCGGCTCTCTTTGGACACTATCCCTTTGGATCAGGGGCGGAGTTACTTGGCCGGCTTTCTTTGGACACTATCCCCTTGGATCAGGTGTGGAGTTACTTGGCCGGCTCTCCCTCCACTATCCCCTTGAGTCAGGGGCGGAATTGTTTGGCCGGCTCTCTTTGGACACTATCCCCTTGGATCAGGGGCGGAGTTACTTGGCCGGCTCTCTCTCCACTATCCCCTTGAGTCAGGTGCGGAGATATACCTGAGCGAATGGGGGAATGGCCAGAAGCGGCGTCCATCCAACACACTGAGCGAACGGGATAGTGGCCAGAAGCGGCTTTCATCTCACGCACTACGGATGGGATAGTGGCCAGAAGCAGCGTCCATCCGACGCACTGAGCGAATGGGATAGTGACCAGAAGCGGCTTTCATCCCACGCACTGAGCGAATGGGATAGTGGCTAGAAGAGGCAATTCATCCATAATCCTGAGCGAACGGGATAGTGGCCAGAAGGAAAGTTCATCCAACACACTGAGCCAATGGGATAGTGGCCAGAAGGAGCGTTCATCCAACACACTGAGCGAATGGGATAGTGGCCAGAAACGATGTTCAGGCTACACACTCGAGGGTAAGAGAAAGAAGGCAGAAAAAATGGAACCGCCGCTCGGGCAGTTCCATCCAAACCAATACTATCACTATCACTATTAACCGGCTTTTGCTTCCTCGCCACTTGTCTGATTAATTGCATTCGCCTTATACTTCAGCGTCGGAAGCATGATCAGAATGCCAATTACAAACAACGCGGCAGAAGCAATATAAATGCTTGCAAGCGGGAAAGCAGCTTTAATGCTGCCAGTCAAGCTCATCGTCAGAACCATCGCTCCCATAAACAACGGGTTCAAAATCCCATTGACACGCCCGACGAAGGACTCTTCGGTATTGCCTAGAATCATCGTCGAAATACCGATTTGAATGGCCGGCATCACGAGACCGGACATAAATTGGAACACTAGCGCCAGCCAAACCAGATGCGTAAGTCCTAACACAGTGAATGCAACGACGTTTACCGCCATGCCGATAATAAGGAGCATCTGCGGTGATACTTTTTTGGAGAAGCCCATCGTCAAGCCGCCCCCGACAATCATCGCAACCCCGTTGGCTGCCATGAACCATTGTAGATCTTGTTTCGGCAAGGATAGATTTTCGGTTACCAAAAAAATGCCAAGCTGGGAGATAAGACCGATCCCGAGTCCGGCTACCAAGAAACATCCGCCTAAGGTGACAAGCATTTTATTCTTCAGAACATACCTGAACCCTTGACCCATTTCTGCGATAATGTGCGTGGACGGTTTCTCGGTATCTCCGATATTTTTGCGGTCGGCAGGCAGAAATGTCAGCACCAGCGCGGATAAAAGGAAACACACGCCCATAATGGCAACCGCCACTTCAATCCCGAAGTGGTAGTACACGAACGTTCCCATAATTGGCCCCAAAATCATGAAGATCGCCATCATCGATTGGAATAGCGACATCCCCATTTGCATTTGGGATTCGTGAACATGGACTTTGAACAGCTTCATGCCGGAAGGTTGAGAAAATTGGGACAAAATCGACGACACAAGCGTGGCGAAAAAGATCGCCTTCCACGAGCCGAAGTACAGCGTCACCATGATAACAAATACGGAAATGGCGCTTAATATATCACACCAAACCATCGTCAGTTTGGGTCTCCACCGGTCGGCGAACGCGCCGCCAATGAAAGAGAAGATAAAAATTGGTGCGAACTCGGCCACCGAAATCAAAGAAATCGAATAAGGATTATTATTCGTCATATCCGTTACATAGAGAAGTATCGCAAAGTTGCGGATCCAGATGCCGATTTGCAGAAAAAGGCCCGATAGCATAATGGACTGCACGAAACGATTAGCGAAAAAGGATCGCATCGTAGGCGCGTCCGAAGCTATTGTTTGAGACATAAGAAAAAACACCCCTTCTTCATTCATTAGTCCATAAAACTTAACTTCTTCTTGACGAGAAAAAAAGAAATAAAGTTTCATAAGCCTTATTCAATTTAACGAAAAAGGTGGTTACCGTCTAGTGACATAGGTCATATGACCGGTCATAAAGGTTCAGCGTGACTGTGACATCAGCAGCGCAGCGCCGACAGCCCCGGCGGCCGAGCCAAGCGAGGATGATGCGAACCGGACCGGCTGGCGAATCGAAGGCAAGCAGCGCTCTTCGACGATCTCGCGCATCGGTCCGAGCAGTCCCTCGCCGATCCGCGAAGCGCCGCCGCCAAGAACGACCACCTGCGGATTCAGCAGGTGGAGGATACTCACGAGCCCGATGCCGAGTGCTCGGCCCGCTTCGCGCAGGATGCCTGCAGCATCGGCATCCCCTTCCGCGGCTGCAGCCGCAACGAGCCGCGCATCCACGCGGCCCGGGTCCCCGCCCGACAGCCGCGTGAGCGCGCCTTCGCCGCCTGCGCGTACGAGCTCTGCGCCGCGGCGGCCAATGGCGGTGCCTGACGCATAGAGCTCCAGGCACCCCACGTTCCCGCAGGGGCAGAGCAGCCCATTTCCATCGATGGAAATGTGGCCGAGCTCCCCTGCGTTACCGTTCGTTCCGGCGATCAGTCGCCCGCCGGAGATGATACCCCCGCCGATCCCCGTGGAGATCGTCACATAGATGCAGTCCGGCGCGCCTTCACCGGCGCCGGCCAGCCATTCGCCGACCGCCGCGGCGGTGGCGTCGTTCTCTACTCTGACCGCGCATGCGAAGCGGTCAGAGAGCACGGCGGCGACGGGAACGTCGCGCCAGCCGAGGTTGGCGGCGAACGTGACGACACCGTTCGCCGTATCCAGCG
Source organism: Paenibacillus sp. MAHUQ-63 (assembly GCF_028765165.1). Lineage (GTDB taxonomy): Bacteria > Bacillota > Bacilli > Paenibacillales > NBRC-103111 > Paenibacillus_E. The sequence goes on from NZ_JARADB010000003.1 coordinate 1,405,495, forward strand.
TGCCCGCGGTGGCTACGCCAATGCCGCGGAGAACGTCGCGGCCGCCAGGCGCCGCCGCGATGAGCTTGTCGATCAGGCTGCACAGCCGATCGAGCACGGCCGCCTCACCCTGCTGCGCGAGGGTGGGGATTTCGTCTTTCGCGATGATGGTGCCATCGCTGGCAATGAGGGCGGCTAACATTTTGGTGCCGCCAAGATCAACCCCGACGTAACAATCCCGCAGAAGTATACCCTCGTCATCGCCATCCTGGCTCTCGGTGGTCCCTTTCGCCGCACTCACATCCTGCACCTCACGCACTCCCTCACCTTCCACACTTACGCCCTGCGACTCCCTCGCTCCCTCAACTTTCGCACTCACATCCTGCACCTCCCTCACTCCTTCACTTTCCACACTCGCATCCTGCGACTCCCCCACTCCTTCACCTTCAACACTCACATCCTGCATTTCCCTCGCTCCCTCAACTTCCGCACACACACCCGCATCTGCGTCAGAGTATGTCTGGCCTGTCGCCAAGTTCCGGACTTGCTCGCTCTCGCTCTTCCCCCTCATATCTCCTGCCTCCATCCAATGGGATATAGCTCCGACAGCGTAACAGGCAGCCGCCCGACGGGCTTCTCTTTGCCTAGAAGCACGCTCGCGAGAGAGGCCATCGCCAGCGGGCGATTCTCGTAGCAGGCCAAGTAGGTCTTCACCTCGGGGAATTGGAGCAGATCGTACGGGTTACGGCCCGCAGCGACGATGAGATGCAGCGCTTCGCGTTTGGCCAGCTCCTTCACCAGCTGTGTTTGCCCCTGTGAGAAAGTGGCGTTGTACGTCACGACCACGACTTGCTGCTTGCCTTCGGCAGCTTGCAAGATGGTCTCGATTTCCGGCTCTGACGGAAATAATCCCACGTACACCTCTTCGACAGGCTGGCCGGAAATATCCGCTAATGCGCTGCCCAGCGTGCCCTGACGCTCCACCACTTCATCGATCTCCGTGCCTGCCTGCACTTCCGTCCAGACGACCAGAAGCGATTCGTGCATGTCCACGAATTTGGCGGTTTCGGCTTTCACCAGCGTAATGCTTTTGCGGCTAAGCTCCTTCGCCAAGAGCTGGTGCTCCGGAGTCGAAATCGGTTCGTCCGGGACAGGGACCAGCTTATCGAAAGCAATTTCACGCTTGCATTTATGAGTCATTATCCGCAGCAGGGATTCGTCAATGCGGGATTCCGCAATCCGGCCGCTTTCTACGGCAGCAATTACCGCCTCTATAGCGGCTATTTGACGTTCCAGCGTATGGCTGACGAGGATCAAATCCGAGCCGGCTTCCACCGCGCGCACCGCTCCCTCGGCCACGCCGATCCCCTCGGAGATCGCTTTCATTTCCAGGCAGTCGGTGACGATCAAGCCTTGGAAACCAAGCTCCTTTCGCAGCAGCTCCGTCAAAATGCGATAGGACAGCGTCGACGGAACTCCGCTTGGCTCCAGCGCAGCGAATACGACATGCGCCGTCATAATGGCGTCTACGCCGCCTTCGATCGCTTGGATGAAGGGAGCCAATTCCAGCTCCATCAAACGCTCCATGCTATGCGGCACAACCGGAAGGTCATGATGCGAATCCTCCGACGTATCGCCATGCCCGGGGAAGTGCTTGACCGTCGCAATGACGCCTGTATCCTGCAAGCCTCTGACCGCGTGCGTGCCCATGTCGCCGACGATAGCGGCCGTTTCCCCGTAAGAGCGCACCCCAATGACCGGATTCAGCCGGTTATTGTTAATATCGAGGCACGGGGCGAAATTCATATTCACGCCCATTTGGCGCAGCTCTTTTCCCATAATTTTGGAGCTGGCATATACTCCGGCTGGGGCAAAAGTCGCTCCCAGCGCCATGTTGCCCGGTAGCAGCGTCGCTCCTTGTTCAATCCGGGACACCATCCCGCCTTCTTGATCCACCGCAATGAACAACGGCTGCCCGCCGCTGCGCTGGCTCCGTTCCTGCAGTTGGGCCGATAATTGTGCCAATTGGCGGGCATCTTTCACATTGCGCCGGAAATAGATGACGCCGCCGAGCCCATACTGCTCGATTAGCTGCGTAACGGCATCATTCGGCTCCATCGTTTGGAACCCGCAGATAAACATTTGACCTACTTTTTGCCGCAGAGTTAAAGGAAGATGTGAAGTGTTGGACGAGGATGACATCGATGAACACGCTCCTTGATAGTAGGGTTAAGCTTTAACGCTTTCGATCATGCGCTTCTGCAAAAACAGGTAGATCAGAACGACGGGAACGAGACTGAACATAATCGCCGCACATAGCGAGCCGTAGTTCATATTCAGCTGGTCGTAGAAGGCAACCATGCTGACCGGCAATGTGCGAAGTCTCTCTTTGGACTGGAACAAATTAGCCATCATGAACTCGTTCCAACTGCTGAGGAAGTTGAGCATAAACACGGGGAGGAGCATAGGAGCTGTCGTCGGGACGAGGACGCGCCCCAGCAATCCGTAGATCGAGAGGCCGTCCATGATACCCGCATCCTCCAGCTCACTGGGAATGGACTTGAAGATCGCATTAACCATGAAAACCGTGAGCGGCAGTCCAACCGTTATGTAAGGCAAGATTAAAGCCATAGGTGTATTATACAAATGCAAGCTTCTTAGCAGCATATATAGCGGTACAAGCAGCGAGCCTGCGGGTACTAGCAGCGCCAGCATCAGCACTCGTCTGATCGCTTTGCTCAAGCGCGGAAATGTCATGCGTGTCAGCGCGAATGACGTAGCTGTGCCAAGCAGCAGCGTCATCGCTGCCGATATGATTGAAATGACTAGACTGTTCGTGAAATATTGGGAAACGTGCGCTCCCGTCCAGGCGTTCCAATAATTAGATATGAGCCATTCGTTCGGCCAAGACCAGGGCGAAGTGATGATTTCCTTATTCGTTTTGAAGGAGGAGAGGAGTACCCAACCCATTGGTAATAAAATAATGCCGATATACAGAGCCAGGACGGCATGCGGCAGCGCATTTCGAGGCGCCCGCTTCATCACAGCCGCACCTCCTCTTGCTTCGCCGTCATCCATCCGAAAACGGACGTCAATAGTCCGGTAAATAATAATAGGAGCAGCGCAATTGCATTGGCGTAGCCGTATTCGCCTATCCTGTACGCTTTCTTATACATGTAGGTACCCATCACTTCCGTAATCCCGTATGGATTGCCGCCTGTCATGACGAAAACGATATCAAGCGCCTTCATGCCTCCGGTTATCGACAGCAGGATCATCACTAGGATGACGGGCCGCAGAAGCGGAAGCGTCATCGACCAGGCTTGCCGGAAGCTCGATGCTCCGTCCATCTCTGACGCCTCCAGAATGCTCTTCGGAATGGCATGAATCGCCGACACGACCAGAATGACGTAGAAGCCGATCCACTGCCAAGCGTTCGTCACGAGCACGGACAGCATCGCGGTCGATTCATCCGCCAGCCAAGTATGCTGCCATGTCTGCAGACCGGCGGCCTCCAGCACCTGGTTCAGCAAGCCCGCTTCGGGATGGTAGATGAAGCCCCAGAGCACTCCGATCACGGCCGTTGACAAAATCGTCGGAAGGAAGATCATCGTTCGATAGAAGGCCATCCACCGCCGGACTCTGCTCAACGTCAGCGATAATCCGAGAATGAACGGGATCTGCAAGCCTACGGAGAATACGATAAAATACAAATTATTTCGCACGGCCATCCAGAAATATGGGTCCTGGAACGCCGTGATGAAATTGTGCAGACCATTCCATCGGGCCGGCGATACCCCGTTCCACGCTGTGAATCCGTACCGGAAGGACATCATCATGGGGGATATGAAGAAAATGACGAGTAAGAGCAGCGTGGGAATCGTAAAAATGGCGTAAGCTAACCGGCTTCTTCCTGCTTGTTTCATGGCTTAACCTACTATTTCGTATGAGTTTCTTCCTTATTGGAAGCCTCCTGCTGCTTCTGGATATCCGCCATCAACGAGGCCGGGTCCGTTCTTCCGCCTACCAGCTCCTGCATGCCGCGCTCCAGCTTCTCCCGAACCTTGGTCTGGATGCGCGAGTCGAAGGCGGGGAAAGCCCCTTTGCTGCTAGCGAACACTTGTAAAATCTCGGTAACGAGCGGATTCACATTGCTGGTGTCCTGAAGCTTCATCGCAGGCGGCATGCCTTCTTCGACAAGCTGCCTTTTCTGCATCGGTTCGTTATACATCTGGCGGATGAATTCCTTGATCGCCACGAGCTGAGCTGGCGTCGCTTTCCTGGAAAAGCCGTAAGCGTTGGACCAGCCGCCGTTAATATAGCCGTCTCCCGGCCCGCCCATGTCCGGGAAGCTCATGAATCCTACGTCGTTCGCGATCGTCGACTTCTCGGGATCGAGCAATGGCGTATTGGCCCAGGAGCCGTCGAACATGAATGCAGCTTCGCCGCTGCTGAATTTATTTTGCTGTTCGGCATAGGAGAGCGCCAGGCTGCCTTCTTGAAAATATCCTTTTTTCACCAGCATATTGTACTTCTCGAAAGCGTCGGCTACATCGGGATCCGTCCATCGCTTGCTGCCGTCAAGCAACCCTTCGACGGATTGGGGACCGGCCGTACGAACCCACATCGTATTGATCATCATATTGATGACCCAGGAATCTTTGGCGGCGAGCGCAAAAGGCGTGATTTTCCGCGCCTTCAGCTTGGCGGCGGCGGCGATCAGCTCCTCCCAGGTTCGGGGCGGATCTATCTGTTGGTCGGACAAAAGCTTTTTGTTATAATAAAGCCCCTCGACATACCCTGCCATCGGGATCCCGTAAATTTTGCCGTCTACCGTAAACTCCTCGAAGCTGTAGAACTTATCCGTAAGTCCCAGCTCCGCCAGAATAGGCGTCAGATCAAGGAGCCTGTTCGCTTTGACATAATCCCTCGTATCGGTGCCTCCGAACAAATCGAAGATTTCCGGCGGATTTCCGGCTGCCATCTCGGCTCTCAGCTTCTCGAACCGGTTCACCTTGTCCTCGACGCCGTCCAGCGTGATCGATAAGCCCGGCACCTTCGCCTCGGTTGCTTTCACTACCTCCTGCAGCATGGCCAGCCGCTTCTTCTGCGTATCTTTCACCTGCGTATGGCGGATTGTCAGCAGGACAGGCTCCTCTTTGGCGCCAGGCGCCGGAGCTTCGCCGCCCGGATTCGTCAGGTTTGCGCTGCTGCAGGCTGACGCCGCGAGCGAAACGGCGACGAGCCCGGCTGCCAATCTCCACTTACTTTTTGCCATGTTCCTCGGTCGCCTCCAAGCTTGCAAAATAAGTATAATTGAACGGTCGTTCACCCTGAAGACCTACAAATTCCTCATCCAGGGGCAAATTTCTCTACTTTGCCTCCATGCGCTTCTCCCGGTACTCCGACGGGATCTCGCCGGTGAACTTCTGGAATACTTTGGTGAAATAACGCCGCTCGACATACCCGACGGATTTGCCGATATCGGTTATGCTCTTGTCGCTGTGCAGCAGCATCGATTTGGCCAGCTCCATCCGGTGCCTGGTGACATACTCCACGAAAGTTTCCGCGAAATGCTGCTTGAACAACAAGCTGAAATAGCTTGATGATATGCCGAGGGAGCCGGCGACGTCATCGATGCCGAAGTCGCTCGAATAATGTGTGCGGATATACTCCTTCGCCTGCGCCATCAGCACCTCGCTGTTTTTCTTCTTATTCGCGCCTTCCAGTCCGATCGCGGCGAGCTGCTCCATGACTTGGAACAGATGCGGAATGCTTTCGCTTTGGTCCAACTGGCGCCACACCCGCTCCTCCTCTTGCACATTCAGCGAACTCATCTCCCGCAGCTCGCGCAGCACGTGCAAGATCAGAAAATGCAGCATTTGATAAGCTCTGGCGAAGGAACTGTTCGGCAGCCCTTCCAGCAGCGTCTTCAACCGGTTCAAAGCATCCTCGGTTTTGGCGCGATTCAGCTGTTTGAGGCCGGTCACCACCTCCTCAACCAGAAACCACAACGAGCTGTTCGCATCCGCGGGCTCTTGCGACTCTTTATAGCGCAGCACGGCTTCCTGCTTGCCCATGTTAAGCTGCATGAACCGCTGCAGCTTGCGGTATGTGCCGGACAGCTCACGCAGTCCCACTGCGGCAGGATAGAAGCCAACGCTGATGCCCAGCTTCACCGATTCCCGCACATTCTTCTGCAATTGTGCTGCCAGCCCGCCAAGCCTGGCATCCGATGATTCGTCCGTGTCCGACTCATCCCACTGAATCAGTAAACACCATTCGCCTTCCCGCATCTGCAGGACGGAGAATTCAGCCTTGTGCCCGGCCATAGAATCCTGCAGCACGTTGCGGACCGCGAAATTCCACAGCTTCCTCTCCTGTTCCGGCCAATGGAGCGATTGCTGCGAGTAATCGTCCACGTCGATCAACATGAACGAATACTTGAGCGTATCCAGATCCACGTTATCGATCGGCAGCAGTGTGTTCGCCGCAACATCCGTACAATTGAGCAGGACGTCCTGCAAAATTTTCTCATAGGCCAGATTTTTCATCCGCCCCCATCTCATCTGCTCCTCGCGCTTGCTCGCTTTCTCCTCCCTGATAACGCCAGCCAAATGGCGTATGCTGGTTTCCAGCTCTTCATAATTGATAGGCTTTAATATGTAATCTCTGACGCCGGAACGCATTAGTGAGCGGGCATACTCGAAATCTTGATACCCCGTAACCATAAGCACCTTGCACGTCTCGTTAATCTCCCGGAGCTGGCCGACGAACGTAATGCCATCCATCAAGGGCATGCGAATATCGCTCATCACCAGATCGGGCACATGCATCTTGCACAGCTCGAGTGCTTCCATCCCGTTTCTCGCCGTTCCGGCTATATCGATCTCCAGCTCGGCCCATGGAATAACCATTTGTAAATTCCGCAAAATGTTAGGCTCATCGTCCGCCAATATCGCTTTCAGTCTCATAGGCTTCCTCCTCCCGTCTTGGGAATGACAATCTTGATCGTTGTTCCATGCCCTTCCATGCTGCAAATAAACATCCCGTACCGACTGCCGTACTGGATGCGGATGCGGTCCGCTACATTGCTGACGCCAAGCCCTCTCCGCTCTTCATTGACGTTCGCCCCGAGTATTTCGTGGAAAGGTGTCGCCAGCTCCGTCCGGTAATGAAATTTAGCCAATTTCTCATGGCTGATGCCTACGCCGTTATCCGCGACATACAACCCGATCCGTTCGCCTTCATCGGCAACCGTGACCGTGATGATCCCCATGTAATCAATCGGCTCGAAGCCATGCTGTAACGCATTTTCTACCAATGGTTGAAGCGTCAGCTTCAGGATGTTGAACGGCATCGCGGCGGGGTCCGCCTCAATGACATAGCGGAATTGATCCTCGAAGCGAAATTCCTGAATTTCCAGATAGCTTTTGAGATGCTCCAGCTCTTGTCCGAGCGTGATCTCTTCCCTGTTCTCCATGCCGATCCTTAGCAGATTGCCGAGCCGGTACACCATTTGGCTCACTTTCCTGCCCTGATTCTGGATCGCCAGCACATTGATCGATTCCAGCGTATTGAACAGGAAATGCGGCTTGATCTGAGCCTGCAGCAGCATCAGCTCGGCCTTGTTCTTGCGGTCCTGCTGCAGCTTGACCTCTTCCAGCAGGTCCTCGACCCGCACGACGAGGGAGTTGAACCCTCTGGCCAGCGCCGACGTTTCATCTTTGCCGCTTTCCTCCATGCGCGTCGTCAGGTCGCCGCGTTCCACTTTTTTCATAGAGGAGAGCATACGCAGAATCAGCTGCACGATACGCCTCACGAATACCAGATTGTATACGAGCGCGAAAAATAAACAAACAAACGTAATCCCGGCAACCAGCTTCATAATCGTCTCGATTTCGCCTGCGACATATTTCCATGAGGTGATCGATACGACGCTCCAATCCTGCACCCCCATCTGATTAATGTTCAAATGATAGAGGGAGACCAAGCTCTTTTCGTTTTGAAAATTAGCCTGAAAACTTTGATTGCCTTGCCGCAAATCGAGCTTGCCGCCCAGCAGCTGGAGCACATTGGCCCCTTCCAAATCCTGCTTATTGTCATAGAAAATAAGTCCGCTCTTGTTCACAAGCAAGTATCGTTTGGAGCTGCTTTCGGTCGTATTGAACGATTTGAAAATTTGATCAAGCTCATTGAATCTGAACTTCAGCAGCATGAAGCCGAGATTGTCCATCGTCCAGAAATCTTTGACCATTCGCGCTTGGTAGAATTCGCCGCGGCCCGCCCCCAGCTCCTTATATTCCGACGGTCCGATCCACAGCGGACTGCCGTTCAATTCCTTAATCTGCTCAAAGGCCGTGGAGCCCGCCAGCGTCGCCCAAGGCAGGGCGCTGCCGCTCGTTCTTCCCGCGCTGAAGGAGCTGCCGGCGTTGTTATAAATGACGACGGATTGAATCGGTGAATACGTCAGGATGGAGCCGCGCAGCAGCGTATCGAACGTGTTCAAATCGTAGGAGGAGGGCGCCTCCTCTCCTGGCTTTACCTCGTCAATCGTCCGGTAAATGCCTTGAATGCTGTCCTTGACCATCCAGAAGTCGGAGAAATAGTTCGCTTCCTTGAACATGTAATAGATGTTCCGGGATATCGCCTGCAGAGTGACCTCGGTCAAGTCTCCGTATTTTTTCTCAATCAGCTGCTGCGAAACCGTATATACAGCCGTGCCCAGCACGAATAAGGGGATAATAATGAATAATAAAAAACCGATAAAAACTTTTTTATTCAAATTCATTTGTCGTCTCGGGGACCCCTTCTAAACCGAATCAGGCACCCTCCTGGGGACGGCGCCTCTCTACTGATGCTTTTATTATAAATGAGCCTTCTTGGGGGAACCTAGGGATAGGATTAGCCTGCTGAGGGATAAAATCGTCTACTCCGGGACGGTCGTAATCACCGGTTCTACGGACACGTCTATATTGCCTTTGAGCGCCTTGCTGATCATACAGGCTTGCTCCGCCCGGTACACCGCCTTGTTTATTTTATCCAACTGCTCCTCCGGCATATGAACGTTGACGGAAATTTGCGGCCGATGAATGATACGGTTCACCTTCATAGCCGGGCTGCTCTCCACATAGATCTCGGAATGCAGCTGCAGCGATGCGATGCCTTGCCGTTTCAGCAGCATGCCGAGCGTAATGAGATAGCATGTCGCCGCCGCGCCCAGCAGCAGCTCCTCCGGATTCGTACCGATGCCAGGCCCGTCGAATTGGCTGGGCACCGAGATCGCCGAATCCAGATTGCCGGACCGGATATGTCCGTTGCCGTCGAGTCCTCCGGTCCATTCGGCTTGCAGCTTGAATGGCTGTTCGCTCATACAGGAATCACTCCTTCTCTTCTGATGCAGATGATTGCTCTCATTGTATCGAAATGCGCCGGCATTCACCAGTCGGTTGGATGAAGAATTTTCCCTGAAATGGAAAAATCGCCCCCGTCCTGTGATCAGGACGAGAACGATTTCGATTTGCGCAATATAAAAGGCTCCGCCATTAGGCTGCACTTCGATTGCGATTATTGATCTCTATGATTATGCATTCTCTATGTGTTGGAATCAAAACAATGAAAGCCCTACCTCTCTTCCATCCTTGCGGCTCCAATGACCGCGCCAGTACGAATTGCTTAACAAACACTGCTGCCGAAACACGAAGACGCTGCCTCGGTTTTACCTGAACAAACTATCATTGGGATTGAACTAACAAGGAGAGGGGGTTACTTTCTACTCGTAAATTGTCTTAATGAGGGTAAATGAGGTTTTAGTCTATAGTGTTTATATGGTTCATTTCAATCAATAGATGAAATTATACTTGATAGAGAACACACTTGTCAATAAGATTCTTTTTCCTAAGCAGAGAAAAAGGCAGTCCCGCTGACCAAATCAGTAGTCTGGGGCTGCCTTGATGCACGTGCTGTGTAATACTTACGGACACCGGTACTCTTATTTCCGTTTCCATCGCCCCTTTTGAGCTCTAACGGACACTAGCGACTCTATTTACCCATTCGGGGCCACTAACGCGCTCCAAGATAACGAATAGCGTTACCTCTGGCCGTTAAAATCCCAGATCGGCCTTTTACCTCCTAATAAGCGCTGTGGTGTCCGTTAGACCTGCTTCGGAGCCGTCGCCTCCAACCGGCGGGGCATTTCTAAACGGTAAATTTCTGCAGTGAAATTTGCAGCTCCTCCGCCAGTCCGGCCAAGGACTTGGCGGAATTCTCGATTTCCTCCGTCGTCGACATTTGCTGCTGGCTGGCGGCTGACGTCTCCTGACTGGCGGAAATACCGGTTTCCGACACGCTGCTCACGATCCCCATCACCTGTTCGATGCGTACATTGGCGTCCACGAGCTGGTTAATGTTCTGATTCACCCGCTCGACTTTGGCATTCACCTTCTCAACGGACAGCTCGATGTGCGTAAACGATTCCTGCGCCTCGCCGGAAATCGTCAGTCCGGCCTGCACCTTGCCTGCTCCTTCATGCATCGAGCTGACCGCGTGATTGATCTGTCTCTGAATCGTAGAGACCAGATCCGTGATGTTGCGCGCCGAAGATGCGGACTGCTCGGCGAGCTTGCGCACTTCTCCGGCGACGACAGCGAAGCCGCGGCCCGCTTCTCCTGCGCGCGCCGCTTCAATCGCAGCGTTCAACGACAGCAAATTGGTTTGCGTCGAAATTTCATTGATCACATTGACGATCTCGCCAATCTTATGCGCATTTTTCCCAAGTGCCGCGATGACGCCGTTCACCTCTTGAACCGCATCCGAAATCTCGGACATTTGACCCGCAATCGAGACGACGGAACGTTTGCCGTTCTGCGCGGCAGCAGTCGCTTGACCGACGAGCTCCGTGACTTCCTGCGCCGATTCGTCGATCCGCTTCGTGCTTGTGAGCATCTGCTGCACGGCTTCATTCGCTTGATTCACACCGGCGAACTGCTTCTCGAAATCTTCCGAGAGCTGTGCGCTGGAAGAAGCGACTTGCTTGGCGGCAAGCGTGCTTTGCTCGGAGCTGGCGAGCAGCTCTTCGGAGCTGGCCGATAGCGTCAGCGCATTATCGGCGATTTGCGCAACGAGGCTGCGCAAATTGCCCGTCATCGCGTTGAAGGAACTGGTCAATTTGCCGACTTCATCCGCATACGGATAATCTCCCTTCACGGAAAGATCGCCGCCTGCCGCTTTCTCCATGTGTTCCTGCAGCCTGCGGATCGGTGTCGTCACAATCATATTGAGCGCCAGCGCATTCACCGTCATCACCACGATAGCGATGATAGTCGCTACAATAATGACCCCGTGCGAGATGCTCGAATCTCTGCTGCTTGTTTGTTGAAACTGCTCCGCCGCGGCTTCTTTAAGCTCCACCAGCTTATCAAGCGCCGCAATCGTTTTGTCGCCATGAGGGGACACTTCATTATTATAAACCTGGTAAGCGACTTGGTTATTTTGCGTCGCATGGTCCATCGTCATCGTTACGATTTCCCGGTATTTCTTATTCAGCTCCTCGAAACTTTTGAAGGCGGCCGCTTCCTCCTCCGTTAACGGGATCCCGGACAGCTTGGCGACCAGCTCCTGATTCTCGGCGCCGCTCTCATCCAGCTTCGCTTTCAGCTTGGCTTTGTACTTCACATCGACGGACAGCATCATTTCGAGCAGATACGATTCCGTTTCATTGAAATTTGATTTCAACTGATTCATCCATTTGACAGAAAGCAGGCTTTCCTCATACATCCTAGTAGAATTGCTAGACATCTTATCCATGAAATAATAGCCGGTAATACCAACGATCAGGAGGAATAAAATAGCAATCGCATTCATCAAAAGCAGCTTAAATCTGAGCTTTAGATTTCGAAGAAAGGACAGGTTGACTTTCATATTTCTTACGTTGTTCAGGCTGTTCATATTCAAACTCTTGGCGAATTTCAAAGTCCGTTCTCCTCCTGATCATGCAGACCTTCTAACGAATGTTAGATTCTCTCACACAATTATAAATTAATTTACCTATGGTTTATTTTACAAACAAGCGGCCTTTATGTAAAGACAAAATTCGGCAAAATCGCCTGTACAATCATACTTTCCTCCTAGTAAAATACTACCAATCCAGCTGCGGCTCGGTAATGATTCTTATGCTTTCTTTTGGTTTCATTGTGAATCCGCTTTCGATTGATGGGAGGGGATCTAACATCGTGAGCATCCCTTTCTCGGAGCCGCCGCAATACAAATAGGCCCAGCCGCTTCGTCTCACGACGGCATCGCCGATGTCGTCGTGAGTCAGAGCAGAGGGCACTTAAGGCTGCTGCTTATTTTATTCAAAGTGTATCAAGGCAAACATTCGCAGCATCTTGAGGCTTCCGTCTATCGCGGTGATCTGCTAAATCGCCGTTTTCAGCCGTTCCCGCTGCACGATCAGATAGACTACGAACACGGCCAGCATGCAGGCGATCCCGGTGATCGACAGATCCGGAGACAGCCCATCCTTGGAGATTTGCGTGTAGATCCCGACGCCCCCCAGCATCATCGCATTTTCGATGAAGTTTTGAACGGCAATCGTTTTCCCCGCCCCGATCATTCCCTGTCCCTTATCCTGCAGGATCGTATTCATCGGTACGATAAACACGCCGCCGCTGAAGCCCACCAGGAGGAGCAGAGCAATCGTCATGTACAGGTTCGTGATAAGCGGGAACAGCAAAATGACAATGATCATGATGATACCGAACACGAAGGAATTATAATAGCGCCGGGCCGGAACAAGCTTCGGCGTCGCCAGCGCCCCGATCATGATGCCGACGCCGGTGACGGCCACCAGCAGCGAAATCTGATCGACCGACTGGATGCCGAGATGCAGCGGTACCCAGGCAATGATGGCAAGCCGAACGACCGACGATGTCATCCAGAACGAGCCCGTGCCGACGAGCGAGAAACGGGTAGCCCGATCCTCCAGCAGCAATCTCATATCCGCCGCAAAAGCTTTGGCCGCCTGGCCGTAGCGAATCGCCGGATTGCCGTGCAGCTTAGGCATCTGAAGCGTCATCGCCAGCGAAATCAAATAGAGCGCCAAGCAAGCGGAGATGGAACCCGGGAGCGACATCTTGGCCAGGATGCCGCCGCACACCGAGCCAAGCAGAATCGCCATGATCGTATAACCTTCCAGCCTTGCATTTGCCCGCAGAAGCTCCTGATCGGAATGCGTCAGCGAAGGCAGAATTCCATACTTGGCCGGCGAGTAGACGGCAGCTCCTATTCCGACAATGCCGTAGCTGACTGCCGGGTCTACATGCAGGAACATGGCCAGAATGCCCAGGCTTTTAAGGGCATTTCCGACGAGAAGGACGCGGGACTTGGAATTTCTGTCGGCGAATGCGCCGACGAATGGCGCAAGCAGGACGAATGCCGCAAGGAACGAGCCCTGCACGACACCGATGTAATAGTCGGGAAACGCATGCTGTTTAATTATGGCGAGCGTGATGAAGAGAATCATGTTGTCGGCACATGCAGATAGAAATTGAGTAAAGTAGAGTAGCTGAAGAGGTTTCATTCTCATATTGGGTTCGCTCCCTTAAGATGCGTGAGGATCCTGCAGAGCACGCCGCTTGATCGTCACATAGTCGATTTTGCCGCTGCCGAGCAGCGGCAATTGTTCCACGAAGCGAAGCTCCGAAGGCATATAGATCGATGGATGCCCCTGCCCCTTCATCGCTTCTCTAAGCGCATGCAGTTGGACGCTCGGATTGTTATGATAGACAACGATCCGCTCCCCCTTGCGCGTATCCGGCACCGCGATCGCAGCGCACAGCGCATGGGGCGGCAAGCTAGCGGCGACCAGCTCTTCAACCATCGGCAGCGATACTTTCTCGCCGCCGATTTTGGCGAAAGACTGCAATCTCGCCTGGATCGTCAAGAATCCCTCGCTATCCATCTGAACGACATCGCCGCAGCTGTACCATTCCGGGCAAGGGACGAAGCCCTGGCCATGGATCAGATACCCTTTCATAACATTCGGGCCCTTCACCAGCAAATGGCCGCCCTTCTCAATTCCATCCACCTTCTCGATCCGGATCTGCATTCCCGGCAGCACCCGGCCAACAGTTCCTTTCCGCACATACATCGGCGTATTCAGCGAAATGACCGGCGCCGTTTCCGTCGTTCCGTACCCTTCAAGAATCCGGATACCGAACTTATCCGCCCACGTTTGCCTCACTTCTTCCTTCAGCTTCTCGGCGCCGGCCACTACGTATTTGAGCGCACAGGCGAAATCATAAGCATGCGCCGTTCTCGCATAAGCCGCCAGAAACGTTGACGTACCGAATAAAATCGTAATGTTCCGATCATAGACGATCTCAGGTATAACCTTGTAATGGAGCGGATTCGGGTACATGACCACTTTCATGCCCGATAAGATTGGCAGCATCGTACCGGCTGTCAAGCCGAACGAATGAAACATCGGCATCGCGCCGAGCACAACGTCGGACGCATTGAAGGCGATCGCGACTTTAGCCTGCTGAATGTTGGCATAAATGTTGCGGTGAGTCAGCACAACTCCCTTCGGTTTACTTTCACTGCCCGAAGTGAAGAGGACGACTTCGTTCGCGTCTTGCCCGACAGGCCCCTCCGTCTTCCGTATCCAATCGAGGAGTCCGCGCCATTTATGAGCAAAACCAATGGTCGTTTTCATATCTTCCAGATAAATGATCGTATGCAAGCTGCCTGCTCCTTCGATGAAACCGGCGAGATCCGCCTTCTCCACGAAGGCTCTGGACGTAATAATCGTCGTTGCAGACGCGGTTTCGCAAGCATCCAGCATCGCCTGCTTCCCGGCGGAGTAATTCAGGATCGCCGGCGTAATGCCCAGGCGGAATAGCGCGAACAGCGTAACGGCATGCGCCGCTGCATTCGGCAGGAGCACGGCTGCGCGCTTCTGTCCGGACAGCTCCTGCTCCAATCGGCGAGCGATTGTATAAGTGGACAGCAGCAGCTTGCGGTAGGATAACGCTGCATCGGCCATCACATCTTCGCAAATGATCGTCCCGTAGCCATGCTGCCGGGCCGCAAGGAGCAGCTCATTAAATAAGTTGATCTGCGGCTTCATCCGGCTGTCCAGCAGATGGCTCTGCATGCGGCTGCCGATCTCGTCCGTGGCCCGCTCCTTCTGCGCTCTCCGCGTGAGTTTCTCGTCCACAGCCACTTGAAACGCTTCGCCGATTGAAATGGTTACCGCCGGAAACCAGATCTGCTTGATTTTGCCGCGGAGGTAGGAAAGCTTGGAATGCTCCAGACCGTTCAAGGCCACCGGCACCATACGGGCCTGAGACCTCACCGCGATGTAACCGATGCCGCCGTAGAGCTTCATCATGCCGCCTGTCGTGGTAATGCGCCCCTCCGGGAAGATGACAAGCGGCGTTCCGCTTTGCACGGTTTTGAGCATTTTGCGTACGGAGTAGGGGTTCAGCGGATCCACCGGAATGTGCGCCCGGAAGTGAAGCAGCCAAGCAAACCGCTTGGCGATTCGCGTGTTCACCACGAAAGCCACTTCCTTCGGCAGGATCAGCGCAAGCAGCGCCGCATCCAGCAAGGAAACGTGATTCGGCACGAGCACCGTTTTCTCCGACAAAACAAGCCGTTCCATTCCTTTCACTTGGACTCGAAAGCTGGCAAGAACAACGGGGCGCAGCAGCGGAAGCAGCAGCCTTAGCAGCGTAATAAACAACCATTTGATCATGGTGACTCCTCCTAAGCGTTCGCATGGCGATACTGGAAATCCGGCATAAAACACGAAGTTTATTTGGGCTTCTCTTAATACCAGGTCATAATTCCATTGTATTCATCTGCCGCCGTTGTGATAGTACTAACTTTACTTAGTACTGTCTGCGGTGCGAGTGCCAGCTTGCGTTTCCCCTTCCTCTCCCTTCCTTCACCTCCCATCGCAGTCTCCACAAAATAGACCGCGGCACGGGCTGCAGCGGTCTAGTCGTCAAATGCATATGTTATTTCGAAACTTCACTGGTTAAAGCCAAAGTGTTGCCTTCCGAATCCTGGAAGAAAGCCATCCAGAGATCGAAGCTTCCCATGTCGGCCACTTGATGCGGTTCGCCTACGAACGCAACGCCTCGGTCCATGAAGGTCTCATATACGCTCTTGATGTCGTCGACTTTGTAGTAAATCACCGAACCCGGGTGGTTGAATTCAGCTTTCTCCGGGAGACTCAGCATCAAGCGGATGCCGCCGCAATCGAAGAAAGCCATCTGTCCCGCTTGGAACAGGAATTTCATCCCCAAGGTGTCGCGATAAAAAACTACGGCTCTGTCGATGTCCCCCGCATGAACGGAAATTTGTGCGATTTGAGTTAGACGGTTTGTGCTCATCCGTGTTCACGTTTCCCCTTTCGACTGGATCTGTCCATATTTTACCATGGCGGACGGATCTAGGCACCTGTAGATGGAGACGAACTCCCACAGGAAAACAGGCGACCGGTGAGCAGGCCTCGCGAGCACATCCGTACCGACTCGACTTACACGCCCAACACCTTCCGCAGCTTCGCCGGAAAATCTGTAATAATCCCTGTCACACCGGTGTCGATCAGCCGTTGGAAGTCGCGGACATCATTCGCTGTATAAGGATACACCGCAAGTCCCGCGGATGACGCCAACTCGGCATCCTCTTTCTCGAAATGGTGGTGGCTCGGGTGCAAAGAATGCACCTCCACTCCCATTTGCTCCGCATAGGCCGCGTGATTGATCAAATCGGCTGCATACAGCAGGCCGACTTTGACGGCAGGCTCCGCCAGCTTGATCCGGCGGATCACTTTATGATCGAACGAGGAGATGACCACATCCTCCATACGTCCGCTCTCACGTAGAAAAGCGAGCAAAGACTTCTCCATCCGCCCTGCATAGGCATGCTTCACTTCCACATTGATCAGACGGCCGCGCGGCACGAGGTCGAACACGTCCCGCAGCAGCGGCACCCGCTCCCCGGTGAACGCTTCGGAGAACCAGAATCCGGCATCCAGTCCTTTGATATAATCCCAGCTGTGCTCGCCAATAAGTCCGGAGCCGTTCGTTGTTCGGTCCAGCGTAAAATCATGGCACACAGCAATCTCGCCATCCAATGTGAGATGAACATCAAGTTCGATGCCGTCCGCCCCTTGCTCGAAAGCGAGAGCGAAAGATCCTAACGTATTTTCAGGCGCTTCCCCGGCCGCTCCGCGGTGGCCGATCACAATAGGTTTACTTGCTGTCATATCGTTCTCTCCCATCTATTCATCGGTTTCATGACCAAATTATAGCTCCATCACTCAGCGCTTGCCCAGTAGACAAGCGTAAAGGTTACGTAAATCCGCAAGGAAAATTCACAAATCATTTAACTGTATTTAACATTGGTCAAATAAGCCGCGGCTAAGCTAGATCAGGTACAGGCCAGTTACTAACTTTCATGGAGGAACGATGTCATGAGTACGATAGATCGCGATGTACCGTTTCCAACGGCTGCATCTTCCGCTAAGCCAATCAACGTTAAAGCAGGGCTTCCCCCTCGTACCCTTCTGTCCGCACGATGGGCGGAGACGCTGCTAGGCTATGTTTTCTTGCTGCCGTCGCTTGTCTTGTTCGGCATATTCTTGTTTTACCCCTTGCTGCAAACCGTCTATCTCAGCATGCACGAGACGGATCCCAGAGGCCGCGTAGCCGATTATGTAGGCTTTGACAATTTCATTGCCATCTTCACTTCCGAGCGCTTCTATCAAAGCTTGAAAGTGACAGGCCAATTCACCTTACTGACCGTGCCGGCCAGTATCCTTCTAGCCCTGCTGCTCGCCGCACTTACGCACAATCATCTGAAAGGCATGCGTTTCTTTCAATTCGTATTCTCGCTGCCGGTTGTCCTCTCTGTCGGGACATCCTCCGTCATCTGGATGATGCTGTTCCATCCCAGCGTCGGGATGCTGAACTATCTCCTGCAAGCTGCCGGCTTGGAGCCAGTCGCCTGGCTGACCGATCCGAGATGGGCGCTGCTCTCCGTCTCCTTGATGACCGTGTGGATGAATCTGGGCTTCAATTACATCGTCCTGTTCAGCGGACTTCAAGGCATTCCGGACGACATCTACGACAGCGCCTTAATCGATGGTTCCGGACCGATCAGAACCTTCGTTCAAATCGTGATGCCGCTGCTGTCTCCAACCCTATTCTTCGTCACCATCGTCTCGATCATCGGCGCTTTCCAGTCCTTCGGACAGATTCATATTCTGACCAAGGGCGGACCGGTCAACACGACGGACGTTCTCGTTTACACGCTGTACCAAGACGCTTTCATCAATTTCCGTTTCGGCATCGGAAGCGCCCAGGCGCTGGTGCTCTTCACCATTATTTTGCTGCTCACCTTGCTGCAATTCAAAGTATTCGAAAGGAATGTTCACTATCAATGAACCGACATCTGCAAAATACTTTCGTCTATGCCCTGCTGGTCATTGCCGCCGCGCTTGTGCTGTATCCGATTTTCTACACGTTTGCGTCTGCGCTCATGACGCCCGAGGAAGCTTCGGCTTATCCGCCGCATATGCTCCCCGGCAGCTTCTACCTGGGAAGCATTCAAGCCGTCTTCGATCTCGTGCCGATCGCCAAGTTTGTGACCAACAGTCTGATCGTCTCGATCATCATCATGGTAGGTCAGCTCATAACGTCCGCGATGGCCGCTTACGCATTTGCGAATATCCGTTTTAAAGGGAAGGCTGCGGTCTTCGCCCTGTTCATGGCTACGATGATGATTCCTTGGGAAGTTACAATTATCCCTAACTATTTGACCGTCAAGAAATGGGACTGGCTCGACAGCCTGCAAGGGTTGACCGTCCCGTTCCTGGCGACGGCTTTCGGCACGTTCCTGCTGCGCCAATTTTTCCTGCAGCTGCCGAAGGAGCTGTTCGAAGCGGCGCGCATCGACGGCTGCGGCCATATCCGCATCTTCTGGCGCATCGTGCTGCCGCTGGGCCGGCCTGCACTCGCTACACTGGCTGTCTATGCGTTCTTGAACGCCTGGAACATGTACTTGTGGCCGCTGCTCATTACGAACAGTGAAGACATGCGCACCGCGCAAATCGGCATCGCCATGCTGCAATTCGAGGAGCTCACCGTATGGAACCTCGTTCTGGCAGGCGCCACAATCGTTCTCCTGCCTTCTCTCATCCTGCTCGTGCTCGGGTTAAAGCAGCTCGTCCGCGGACTTACCGCCGGCAGCGTGAAAGGTTAATCTTTGTTGGCTGCTCTGCTTTGGCTCTAACGGCCAAGGCGGAATTCCATATATCTAAATTAAAAAAGGGAGAGAAACAAACACATGAAATACGTAAACATAAGAACATCCGCACTCGCCATGACTGCCTTCATGATGATGCTGACCAGCGCTTGCGGCAAAGCCGAAGTTGCATCCTCCGGCTCCACGGCAGCTGCCAGTCCGTCAGCGGCTGCATCAACTGCACCTGCCAAAACGTCTGAGCCCGTGAAAGTCATTTGGTGGCACTCCATGAGCGGTGAGCTCGGTCAAGCCGTCGATAAGCTTGTGGCCGATTTCAATGCCTCGCAGAGCAAAGTGAAGGTTGAGGCTGTTTTCCAAGGCACTTACGATGAAAGCTTGAACAAAATGAAAGCTTCGATGGATACGAAGAGCGGTCCGTCCCTTATTCAAGTGTACGAGATCGGTTCCCGTTTCATGATCGATTCCAAAGCGATTACGCCGGTTCAGAAATTCGTTGACAGCGATAAATTCGATCTTTCCCAGCTGGAAGAAAACATTTTGAACTACTATAAATTTGACGACAAATTGTATTCCATGCCTTTTAACACGTCCAATCCGATCCTGTATTATAACAAAGACATGTTCAAAGCTGCCGGTCTCGATCCGGAGAAGCCGCCAACTACGTATGAGGAAGTGGCCCAAGCAGCGCAAGCGCTCAGCAAAGACGGCAAAGCAGGCGGTTCGTTCGCCATCTACGGATGGTTCATGGAGCAGTTCTTTGCCGGACAAGGCGCAGAATTCCTGAACAACGGCAACGGCCGCACCTCCCCTGCAACCGAAGCTCTTGTCAACAATGACGCAGGCGTCAAAACTTTGACATGGTGGAAACAAATGGTGGACAATAAGTCCATGCAAAACCTCGGCCGCAAAACCGACGATACCAAAAAAGCTTTCGCTGCGGGGCAAATCGCGATGACGCTCGATTCCACAGCTTCCTTGCGCGGTATCGTAACAAGTGCAGAGGGCAAATTCCAAGTTGGAACAAGCATCCTGCCTAGACCGGCAGACGCCAAAGACGGCGGTGTGGTTGTCGGAGGAGCAAGCCTCTACATTCTGAACAACAAATCCGAAGCGGAGCAGCAAGGCGCTTGGGAGTTCATCAAATTCCTGACCAATCCGCAAACGCAGGCATGGTGGCATGTCAACACAGGCTACTTCCCGATTACGAAAATAGCGTATGATGAGCAATTGGTCAAAGACAATCTTACGAAATATCCGCAGTTCAAGACCGCCATCGACCAGCTTCATAACACCAAAGCGAATAAAGCTACGCAAGGCGCTGTCATGGGCGTATTCCCGGAAGCCCGCCAAATCGTAGAGACGGCGATCGAAGAAGCGCTCACTGGCAAGAAGGCGCCGAAGGACGCGCTGGATGCAGCCTCCAAAAGCATTGCCGAGAAGCTTGCAGCCTATAATAAGACCGTAAAATAATCGGCTTCCAGAAAAAGTATTGACCTTTGCGGTTAACAGGCATATAGTTAGAGTCAACTTCCATATTCGATTATGCCAATGAAGAGAATCCAACTCCGAGGCGTTATCGCCAAGCAGGCCTGAGAAGGCTGACCTAAGTTAACCGGCACCGCCCGTTACCGCGGAACCAAGTGGAGAAGCAGCCGCAAGGCACTTCTTAAATTGGGTGGCACCGCGAGCTAACGCTCCTCGTCCCAATCGGATGAGGAGCGTTTTTTGTTGTTTGCACATCCAATTATCGGGAGGAATGCCACATGTCAACACGCAAGTACAATTTTAACCCGGGTCCGGCCGCGCTGCCGCTAGAGGTGCTGGAGGAAGCTCAAGAGCGTTTCGTCGACCATGAGCGCCAAGGGATCTCCTTGCTCGAAATGTCGCACCGCAGCCGCACAGTCGAGGAGCTAAGCGAAGAAACCCGGAACCTGCTGCGAACTTTGCTCGCGCTGCCGGACTCGTATGAGGTGCTCTTCATGGGAGGCGGAGCCAGCACGCAATTCGCGCTGCTGCCGATGAATTTCCTGGCTCCCGGGCAGACGGCCAACTATGTATTGACGGGGAGCTTTGCGGAGAAAGCCTATAAGGAAGCCGGCTATATCGGACATACGCATATTGCAGCCAGCACGAAGGAGCAGGGTTGGCGCACCGTTCCTGCGGTAGGCAAGGACGATCTCCGCGGCGATCCCGCTTATCTGCATATCACGATGAACAATACGATCGAGGGTTCTTGTTTTACACAAATACCGGATACCGGGGGTACCCCGCTAGTAGCCGATGTGACAAGTGAAATCTTGAGCAGGAGGCTCGATTTGGAGAAGTTCGACTTGATGTATGCCGGTGCCCAAAAAAATCTCGGACCTGCCGGCGTCACTGCGGTCATCGTGCGCGATGCCTGGTTGGAAACAGCCTCCGCCCGGATACCGGAAATTATGCGTTATTCCACCTTTGCCGCGAATAAATCGTTGTTCAATACGCCGCCCGTTCACGCGATCTATATGATGAATCTGGTGCTCAAATGGACGCATCAGCAAGGCGGTGTGGAACAAATTGAGCGGCACAATCAGCGCAAATCACAGCTGGTTTATGATGCTATAGATCGAAGCGATGGTTTCTATCAAGGTGTAATCGAAGCCGAATACCGCTCATCGATGAATATGACCTGGCGGATGGCAACTGAGGAATTGGAACGTGCGTTCATTGCGGAATCCGTGTTAGCCGGATTTGAAGGTTTGGCAGGTCACCGCAGCGTCGGCGGACTGCGCGCTTCGGCGTACAATGCGGTCACTTATGAGGCTTGCCTGGCGCTGGCTGAATTCATGAATGACTTCGCCCGCCGGCACGGTTAGCAAATAAAAGAGTCCCGTAGAGCGGCTTCCGCCGACTCTCGGGACTTTTTATCTAAAGGTATGGAGATACCGTTAATGAGGCTTATTTCAACGTGTGAATCGGATGACCCAGCGCACCTTCGGCTGCGTCCATGATCATTTCCGTTAATGTCGGATGTGCGTGAATCGTAAGCGCGATGTCTTCCAGGTTAGCGCCCATCTCAACTGCAAGAGCTAGCTCTCCGATCAAGTTCGAGGCTTCCGGACCAACGATTTGACCTCCCAGCAGCGTGCCTGTCGCTTTATCGGCAACCAGCTTCACGAAGCCTTGGCTGGCGTTCAAAGAGTTGGCGCGGCCGTTAGCGCCGTAAGGGAATTTCCCGATCGCCACCTCAATGCCTTGCGCTTTCGCCTCTGTCTCGCTCAAGCCGACACCGGCAATTTCCGGATCGGAGAAGACGACAGCTGGAATTGCTTTGTAATCGACGACGCTGGAGTGACCCGCGATCGCTTCTGCCGCAACTTTAGCTTCATAAGAAGCTTTGTGCGCAAGAGCCAAGCCAGGGACAACGTCGCCGATAGCGAAAATGTGCGGGATGCTCGTTCTGCCTTGGTTATCCACTTCGATCAGACCGCGATCCGTCATTTTCAAGTTGATCAGATCCAAGCCAAGCTCGCCATCCGTGTTCGGGCGGCGGCCGACCGTTACAAGCACATAATCAGCCGTTACTTGCTTCTCTTCGCCTTTGACCGTGAAGGTAACTGTTACGTCATTATCTGTTTTGGTGCAAGATTGCGCCAGCGCTTCCGTATGCACTTCAACGCCGACTTTGTCCAGGTTGCGTGCTACCAGCTTCGTGAATTCTTTCTCGAAGCCAGGAAGAACGTGATCGGAACCTTCCAGTACCGTAACTTTCGTACCGAATTTCGCATAGGTTTGACCCAGCTCGATCCCGATGTAGCCGCCGCCGATAACGACCATGCTTTTCGGAATTTCAGGCAGGTTCAGCGCCTCGGTGGAAGAAATGATTCTGCCGCCGAACGGGAATGCTTTCAATTCGATCGGACGTGAGCCCGTTGCGATAATGCAATGTTTGAAACGGTAGCGAGGCGCTTCCGCATCGTTGAACACACGCGCTTCGTGCTCATTGATGAACATCACTTCGCCTTTGAACATTTGCACTTTATTGCCCTTCAGCAGGGAGCTTACGCCACCTGTTTGTTTGGCCACAATGCTGTTTTTCCAAGCTTGTACTTTAGCAAAATCGACTTTGACATTCTCTACGGAAATGCCCATCGAATCTGCGTGCTGAGCATGCTCATACGTATGAGCTGCAGAGATCAGCGCTTTGGACGGGATGCATCCGCGGTTCAAGCAGACGCCGCCCCAATCCGATTTATCTACGATCAGTACGCTTTGACCGAGCTGGGCCGCGCGAATCGCCGCGACGTAACCGCCCGGGCCCGCACCGATGACGAGCAAGTCAATATCTAAAGAAGCATCTCCTACTACCATGCTGTTACACCTCCAAGACGAGAAGCTCTGGATCAGCCAGAAGCTGTTTGATATAGTTCAAGAAGCTTTGTGCTGTAGCTCCATCGACAATGCGGTGGTCAAAGCTTAAGGAAAGAGCCATAACGGATGCCGCCACGATTTCGCCGTTCTTAACGACCGGTTTCTCGGTGATGCGTCCTGCGCCAAGGATCGCAACTTCAGGGAAGTTGATGACCGGTGTGAAGAACATACCGCCTACGGAACCGATATTCGTAATGGAGATTGTACCGCCCTTCATCTCGTTCGGAGACAGCTTGCCTTCGCGGCCGCGAAGCGCCAGGTCTTTGATCGAGGAGGCGATGGACCATACGTTCTTACGGTCAGCATCGTGGATAACAGGAACGAGCAAGCCGTTGTCCGTATCTGTAGCGATACCGATGTTGTAGTACTTTTTGTACACGATCTCTTGCTTCTCTTCGTCGATCATTGCGTTCATAACCGGGAATTGACGGCATGCTGCAACCAAGGCTTTCACGATGAAAGGCAGGTACGTCAGCTTCACGCCTTTCTTCTCGGCAAGAGGCTTCGTGCGCTCGCGCAGCGCTACTAATGCGCTGACGTCGATTTCGTCCATCAGTGTCACGTGCGGTGCCGTGTACACGGATTTCACCATAGCGTTCGCGATGACTTTGCGGATTCCTTTGAACGGAATACGCTCTTCGACGCGATCGCCTGCCGCTACCTGCGTGCTAGCCGCAGGTGCCGCGCTGCCAGCTGCTTCCGCTGCAGCCGGGGCTTCCGCCGCCGGAGCTGCCGCCGCGCCGGCTCCTGTAAAGCCAAGGACGTCCTCGCGTGTAATGCGGCCGTGCTTACCAGTCGGCGACACCTCTGCGAGGGCGACGCCTTTCTCTCTTGCCAGCTTGCGCACGCTAGGCGTTGCAAGCACTTCGCGGCCTGCGCCGCCGCTTGGCGCGGACGGAGCCGGAGCGGCTGCAGCAGGTGCTGCCGCTGGAGCCGGTGCTGTTGCTACCGCTGTAGCAGCAGCTGCAGGAACCGCTGCCGCCGCAGGGGCAGCATGGTTCGAGCTGGCGTGATGCATGGATTCCGCCGGCATCTCGCCAGTGACTTCGATCGTCATCACGAGTTCGCCGATCGTACAAACTTGTCCGTCTTTGACCGCGACGCTTACGACTTTCCCTTCGACCGGACAAGGAACTTCAACGACCGCTTTATCGTTCTGTACTTCCATCAGAATCGTTTCGTCTGTTACCGTGTCGCCAGCTTTCACGAGCAGCTTGACGATCTCGCCTTCATGTATGCCTTCACCAAGCTCTGGGAACTTGTATTCAAACAATGCCACGTGGACAACCTCCTGTTACCTTCGAGTGAGAATTAGAATTCGAGTACTTGTTTAATTCCAGCAATAACGCTTGCTGGGCTTGGCAACCAAGCATCTTCGATTTGAGCGAACGGATAAACGGTATCCGGAGGCGCTATACGCAATACCGGAGCTTCCAGGTGAAGAATGGCTTTCTCGTTAATTTGCGCGATAACTTCTGCAGCTACACCGGAAGTTTTCTGTGCTTCTTGAACGATAATCGCACGGTTCGTTTTCTTAATCGAAGCGACGATCGTGTCGATATCCAGAGGAAGCAGCGTGCGAAGGTCGATAACCTCCACTTTCACGCCTTGCGTCTTCTCGATTTCTTCAGCGGCTTTCACGGAAGTATGAACCATGGCTCCGTAAGTGATCACCGTTACGTCAGAGCCTTCGCGAACGACGTTCGCTTTGCCAAGCTCAACCGTATACTCGCCTTCAGGTACTTCTGCGCGGAATGCGCGGTATAAGTTCAGATGCTCCATGAAGAAGACAGGGTCATTATCGCGGATCGCGGAGATGAGCAAGCCCTTCGCATCATAAGGATTGGATGGGACGACTACTTTGATACCAGGCGTCTGGACGAGCAAGCCTTCAAGCGCATCCGTGTGAAGCTCAGCCGCTTTCACGCCGCCGCCGTAAGGCGTACGGAATACGATCGGCGAGTTGTAACGGCCGCCGGAGCGGTAACGCATACGAGCTGCTTGCACGCAGATTTGGTCAAGCGCTTCGTAGATGAAACCTACGAATTGAATCTCGGCGATCGGACGGAAGCCTTGAACGCCAAGACCGACGGCAAGACCGCCGATTGCGGATTCGGCAAGAGGCGTATCGAAGACGCGGTCTTCGCCGAATTCTTTTTGTAAGCCTTCTGTAGCACGGAATACGCCGCCGACATGGCCCACGTCTTCACCGAACAATACGACATTTGGATCTCTTTCTAGTTCAACGCGCATCGCGTCTTTAATCGCTTGAATCATCGTCATTTGTGCCATGACTTCTTCGTGCCTCCTAAGAGTTTTTCGCCAGAAAAACTGGCTTCGTAAGCATATGCTTGTTTTCGTTAGAAAACTTGCATCGTAAGGTTAAGCTGAGTTTTCGTTAAAACTTATTTGTACGCTTGCTTCTGTTCTTCTAGGTGAGCCGGTGTGACTTCGAACATGGAATCGATCAAGCCCGGGATCGTCATTTTCTCTGTTTCCTCGGCTTTCTTGATGTGTTCAGCAACCGTTGCTTTCGCTTCTTCTTTCACTTGTGCCTCGATCTCTTCGTTCCATAGACCTTTCTTGGTCAAGAAAATACGCATGCGCGTAAGCGGATCTTTAGGCTCCCAGTTGGACTCTTCGTCTTTGGTACGGTATTTCGTCGTGTCATCCGCCAAGGAATGCGGACGGTAACGGTATGTCAACGCTTCGATCAAAGTAGCGCCTTCGCCTTTGCGGCCTCTTTCGGCAGCTTCTGTGACAGCTTGAACAACCGCCAGAACGTCCATTCCGTCAACCTGTACGCCTTTGATACCGGCTGCAAGTGCTTTATGCGCTACGGACATAGCACCTGTTTGCTTCGCGTAAGGCGTTGTAATGGCATAGCCGTTGTTTTGGACGAAATAAATCGCAGGCAGCTTGAACGCTCCCGCAAAGTTCAAACCTTCGTAGAAATCGCCTTCGGAGCTTCCGCCGTCACCTGTATACGTAATCGCTACGCGCGGCTCTTTACGCTTCTTGAATGCCATCGCTACACCGGTTGCATGCAGAACTTGCGCGCCGATGATGATTTGCGGCATAAGAACGTGAACGTCCTGTGGAATTTGACCGCCGTGCTGATGTCCGCGGGAATACAGGAACGCTTGATAAAGCGGCAGTCCGTGCCATACGAGCTGCGGCATATCGCGGTAACCCGGGCAAATGAAATCATCTTTATTTAAAGCAAATTCACTACCGATCATGGAAGCTTCTTGGCCGGATACCGGCGCATAGAAACCAAGGCGTCCTTGACGGCCGAGGTTAACTGCTCTTTCGTCCCATACGCGTGTGAATACCATTCTTCTCATTAATTCTTTCAATTGGTCATCGCTAAGATTAGGCATTTTGTCGGGATTTACAATCGTGCCGTCTGGAGCCAGTACTTGTAAAGGCTCAACCTTCTCTGTGGTCACTTCGTAATTTGCTTGGCTGACAAGTGGCTTACTCATACCATTTCACCTCTTATATGATTTTGATGCCTGCTAGCTTCACTTCTGTTATAGTATTATTATAAACCTGTTTTCGTGAATTGTACACCAGTATCCTTGTGTTATATGACCTTTTTTAGCGGAAATGAATAGTACAGTTTAGGAAAATATATAATACAGTTAACATTAAATTCACAACTGCTATAATACACCTTACCCAAACCGCTTCCAACATACGCTTCCGGTTCCATATTTGCCCAAAGATAAAATAAAGGAGAATTACTTATGTCGGATGACTCCCGCTACTATCAAAGAACGATTATAAAGGATGAACTCACCTCTGTCCTGCTTCAAGAAACTCGCCCGCTTCGCATTTACCTGCCTCCCGGTTATAACGAATTGCTGTCCTACCCCGTCATTTATTGCCAGGATGGCGAGCAATTCTTCAACTTCGGGCGCATTGCCACAACGATCACACGCTGTATTTTGGATGAAGACCTGGAGCCTGCTATCGTAGTAGGCGTCGACGTCAACAACCTCCACCGCACATCGGAATATGCTCCGGAAGGAGAGCGACATGACACTTACTGCCGCTTCTTCGCCGAGGAGCTTCTCCCTTATATAGAGAGCCGTTATCCGGTCCGAACAGAGCGATCGGAGCGTATTGTTGCAGGCGATTCTCTCGGAGGAACCGTTTCCTTGCATCTCGCCTTAGATTATCCTAGCCTTTTTTGCCGTGTTATATCCTTATCGGGCGCATTTTTCGACATCACGCGGGAACGCATCAAAGCCGCGGACGACTTGTCTTGGCTGGAGCTGTACATGCTAGTCGGTCTGGATGAAACGGACGTAAAGACAGAGCGAGGGACTTTCGATTTCGTCCGCGAAAACCGGCTGGCCAAAGAGGAGCTCGAGAACAAAAACGTTGTTCTCCATTACCTCGAGAAGCCGGGCAAGCACCTTTGGGGCTTCTGGCAAGGTGAGCTTGCCGCGGCGCTGCATTATTTTCTCGGGTAGCCACAGCAAAAAAAACCGTCAAGAATCTGAAATTCACCCACAATGTGAGGTTCAGTTAATTCCTGACGGTTTTTATTCGTTTGGCTGGCCTTTGGACTTTGCCCGGAGGGCCTCGGCCCGAATGACCTTATTTCCCGATTTCAGGCCGAAATCGGGTGCAAAACGGACAAATAAGGACACTGGTGTCCGTTACATTTGCCAAACAGCCCTTTTTCGCCGAATAAGGGCTGCTGTGTCCGTTAGCGGGGCGCGGCTCCTCGCTTGCGCCACAATGTCTGCCAATTGTATGAAGGGCAGACTGCCTCGACCTTTCTAACGGACACAGCGACCGGTATTCTCACGAAAGACATCGTGTTCCGTTTCTAACGGACACGGATGACCTTATTTCCCGATTTCAGGCCGAAATCGGGTGCAAAACGGACAAATAAGGACACTGGTGTCCGTTACATTTGCCAAACAGCCCTTTTCGCCGAATAAGGGCTGCTGTGTCCGTTAGCGGGGCGCGGCTCCTCGCTTGCGCCACAATGTCTGCCAATTGTATGAGGGGCAGACTTCCTCGACCTCTCTAACGGACACAGCGACCGTTATTCTCACGAAAGACATCGTGTTCCGTTTCTAACGGACACGGATGACCTTATTTCCCGATTTCATGCCGAAATACGTTGCAAAACGGACAAATAAGGACACTGGTGTCCGTTACATTTGCCAAACAGCCCTTTTCGCCGAATAAGGGCTGCTATGTCCATAAGCGTGAGCGCGTACCTCGCCTGCCCATTCCTGAACCAACGGGATAGTGTTCGTAAGGACACATCCAACGATGCAAGCCAGCCTGCCACTCCCTCCGGTCAGTCTGTCTCCTGCCTACTGGTCTACCTACCCGCCATGCCTGGCCACCAGTCGTTCTTCCCATCTGCCTTCCAGTGACCTGCCTGCCTACTGGCCCGCCTACCCGTCACGCCCCACTGTTTGCCTATTCCCCGCCATGCCTGATCCACTAGTCACTCTGCCCGCCTGCCGCCCCGCCTACCCGTCACGCCTGTCCACCAGTCATTCTGCCCATCGGCCTTCCGGTGACCTGCCGGCCCTACGACACGCCGCCACGCCTCCCTGTTTGCCTGCCAAGCATCACAATGTGCCACTGTTCGGAATCGCATAACGGTCTTTCAGCAGTTCCATCATTGCTGCAATTTGCTCTTCGTCCGGATAACCCGGTATGTCCGCCGGACGCTTGGCCAGCAATCCGCGTGCGGCCATCAGCGTATGCAAGTGCGCGGTGAATGCCGCTGACGTTAACGGCACATTCAGGCACTCCGCCAAGCTGGCCATGCTCCCCGGGGCCACTAACGGATAATCGCCGGGGGATGCGGACCCGGCTGCCCGTTCATAGAAGCCTCTGGCAAGCGCTGCTTTCGCTTCCCCCTCGCCTTCCACAATAATGAAGGCTTGCACGGATATCGCACGCTGCTGCCTGCGCTGCGCGATACCGCAAAACTTGCGCCCGCCAATCGATAAGTCGAATTCCCCCGGGCAGAACGATCCGAGCACTTCACCTTGATCGATCCGGTCTGTCAGCGTACCCATGAGTTCGCGGATCAGAGCCGCCATTGCTTCAAAATCTTTGCGGTGCTCCATATCTCCCGCTTCTTTGGGCAGCAGCAGCGACACATTCACGACGCCTAGGTCCAGCGGAACTGCCGCTCCTCCCGAGTTTCGCACCGCCGTGTCGTAGCCCTGCTCCAATAACCAAGAATTCGCTCGTGCCGCTTCAGGCAGCCGGCTGTCCCTTAACCCCATGACGAACGCCCTTGGGTGCCGCCATATGTGCAGAATGGGAGGAGCTGTCGGGCCGATCGACCGGCACAGCAGCTCCTCCAATGCAAAGGAATATCGGATGGACCGAGATTCGGTCTCGTCCGTCCGATCCAGAATGACCATCGAAGATGGGAGTGGTGCATATGTCATTGTCGTAATCTCCTGAGCTCGCAATTTACTTCCATGCTTCGAATTGTACGGGATTCCGGCTTATGCCGCAACGTGCATACGGCGTTTTTTCGCCAAAAATCATCAAAATTTTGGAAGCAAATCAAAGGAATTTCTAATTTTCTGTCGAATTAGAACGTGCTACCATCAAATTTTTATTAAGTAGGCGAGATCCTTGAACGTAATTGACGATTTACTGCTCAATATTCTTGTTTTAACCGTCCCCATCGTATTATCACACATTTTTTGGCTGGACAGGCCTGACAATACGGACCGTTATTATAAATACGGCGATGTCCTCATCTTCGTCATCAGCTCGGTCCTCGCTATCTTTTGTATGACCCATCCGGTTTTCAAATTCACCGGCATCGAATTCGATCTGCGCATCATTCCGTTGCTTATCGCTTTCCTTTATAGCGGCGTCAGGTCAGGGCTTGCCGTCTCAGCGGCCATACTCGTCTTCTCCTACTTCATGAACGGAGCGCTTTTCATCTGGAGTTTCACTTTATCGGCCCTGCTCGTTCCCTTCATTCTTGCTTTCATTGCGCTGAGCAATTGGAAGCATCTCACCCCCAAAGTCATGTTTCCCAGTTTGCTTGCCTGCGTCAGTGCTTTGGCTACCTTTTGCTTAACGATGTTGGACCGGATATCATCGTTTGTTGCGATGGACGGCACCTTCTTGCTTTACGGCCTGCTGTTCTGTGTCATACATTTCTTTACCATGTGGTTCCTGACCTCTCTCATCGCCCGTATCCAGGAAAATATCGCCATGCGCCAAGAAGTCCACCGCTCCGAGAAGCTGAACGTCTTAAGCGAACTGGCTGCCTCTGTCGCCCATGAAATTCGAAACCCGATGACGGTTGCCCGCGGCTTTATGCAAATCCTCAGCCAATCCCAAGTCACCGAAGAGAAGAAGCAAATCTACACGTCCATGGTCATTAAGGAAATTGACCGCGCCCAAGCCATTATTACCGATTATTTATCTTTCGCCAAACCGGAAGCCGAGAAGCTGGTGCAGCTTAACGTATCCGAACTGACGAATAAACTGAGCAATCTCATTCATCCGTATGCTTCCATGCGCGGAGTAGAAATCTCCATCGACATGGAGCCATCGCTGAACATACAAGCCAATCAGGAGAAATTGATTCAATGTCTCGTCAATTTAACGAAGAACGGCATCGAAGCCATGCCGGAGGGCGGCCAACTGCGAATTGCCGGCTTTAAGCAAGGCTCCAAGGTTATCGTGCAAATCACAGATAGCGGGGTCGGCATGACCTCCGAGCAGATCAACCGTCTGGGAACTCCCTTCTACTCGACGAAAGATAAAGGGACGGGCCTTGGCATGATGGTCTCGTACCGAATTATCAAGACGTTCGGCGGCCTTATTGAAGTTACCTCTCAGCCGGATCAAGGAACGCGCGTCACGATCTCACTGCCTGCCGCTTGACGAACCTGCGAGAATATCCATAATTCCTTTGAATAGCGGTATGGCCTTGTTGCTCTCGGATGGATCCGTGTTCTTAATGACCACGGACACGGCATACTTCGGCGCTGTCACAGGGCCGTATCCGATGAACCACTGGTTGATCTTCTCTTGCTTGCCTGCCATCGTTTGGGCGGTTCCGGATTTGCCGGCCAACGACCACTTCGCCCCCTTCAATCCTTGTCCCGTTCCTTCGGTCACGACTTCTCTCATCCAGCTTAACAGGGTGCGGCTTGTCGCGGCCGATACCCGGCCTTCACTCGAAGC
Source organism: Paenibacillus sp. MAHUQ-63 (assembly GCF_028765165.1). Lineage (GTDB taxonomy): Bacteria > Bacillota > Bacilli > Paenibacillales > NBRC-103111 > Paenibacillus_E. The sequence goes on from NZ_JARADB010000003.1 coordinate 1,437,376, forward strand.
TAGCGCCTGCGGCGGGAACTTCTCCATGACCCGGTCCGTTTGGTACCGGATCTCTTGCACCACTCTCGGGGAATAACCCTTGCCCGCATGAAGCAGCGTGACGATCATATTAGACGCTTGCAGCGGGGTCATCAAGACATCTCTCTGCCCGATAGCCGTCTGCATCAGAACCCCTTCGTCATCGTGCGGCGTATGGGCGCCGAACAGCTGCCCGCTCTCCTCGCTGTCGAACTGGCGGAGCATTGTTTCCGCGTCTGTCTGTCCCTTCCAACCGACCTCATCCAACACGCCCAGCTTGTGCGCGTAGGCTTCCAGCTGAGCAGGCGTCAGCCGCTGCATCACGTTCGCGAATACAATATTGCAGGACTGCGCAAAGCCCTCCTCCAACGTTAACGGGCCATGCCCGTCCTTCCTCCAGCACGTAAATCCGTATTTACCGAGCGCTCCATTGCAGGTAAACGTCTCCCCCGGCTTGACAACACCGAGATCCAAGGCGGCGGCAGCCACGACTGTTTTGAAAATAGAACCCGGTGCCGTCGCTTTCAACGCATAGTTGCTCCAGCTATTGCTAGCCAGATCGACAGCCGTCTGGTCGTAATTAGGCCTGCTCGCCATCGCCACAACGTCCCCTTGCTCCACAGCCTGCACAACGGCAGCCCCCTCACGGATATTCATCTGATCCATGAGTTGTTCGATCTGCCGCTGCAAGCCCGCATCCAGCGTCGTTACCAGCTTAACCGGATAAAATGTGTTATCCGGAGCGATCATGCGGGCATCGAGACCGGCCAAAGGCCGCTTGCCGGCATCCATGAAATAAGAGATCGAAGTCTCTCCGATGCCGCGCAGCCACCAATCGAACGTTTTCTCCAGACCTGCTCCGCCAATCTTCGTTGTCAGAGCAACTTTGCCCTTTGCCAAATCTGCTCCGTACAAATTCATGACACGGTCCGGGTTTTGGCCGACGAACCCGATCAGCTGCCGTGCCGTCATGCCGGCCGGATAACGATCCTCCATCTCCACCACCTTGACGTTCGGCAGGCCAAGCGCATGAATCTGCTCCTCTTGCCTGTCCGTTAACGCAGCCGGTTTCCCATCCAATGCCGTGCTCCACACCTGCGGTTCTGTCAAGTCTTGCATGAATGCATGCCACGCCTTACCTGTCGTCTGCAAGATCCGAACCAATTGAGCTTCCTGCTGCGGATCCGGCCTCATCTCGTCATGGATGGGGAACACGACAAGCGCTTTAACCTGAGCGCCCGTCATCGGCCTCAAGTTCCGATCGAGAATATCTCCTCTGCCGCTGTCCAGCACCAACGCGCGCTGTCTCTGGACAACCGAATTTTTGAGCAAATTCACTCCCCGCGAGCTGTAATTTTCCGTTGCCGCAATCTGGATCCAGAACAGCTTGCCGGCAATCCCCGCAAACAGGAGCACAATCGTGAGAAGAACTAGAAACATACGGCGTTTTTCATTTAAAGATAGCTGTTTAACCCTCATGCCACGGACTCCCAACTTTGCCAATTGATGCTGATGGCTACAGTATCGTCATTCCCGCACGCCGGCAAACCGCTCGTTTCCAGGATATATCAAAAAAGCCTACCCTCTGAAATCGAGAGCAGGCTGCGAATGATATAAGAACTATATTTCGAATTTGGAAAGCGTGTCGTTCAGCGACTTGGACAGCAGATCCAGCTTGTCCGACAATTTGACGAGTCCGTCACTGATGCTAAGCTGTTCGGAGCTCAAGGAAGCTACTTCCTCCGATGTCGCAAGCGATTCTTCCGCGACCGCGCTGACATTCGTCATAGCGTCCGAGAGAACGACCTGAGACTGCTCCAGGGTGGAAATGGAATCGCTGACCGTGCTGAGCTGCTCGATAAAGCCGCCCATGTGCGTCGTCACTTGTTTGAAAATGATATCCGCTTCTTTCACGGCCAAAATTTGCTCTTGGAAGATCGGCGTTGCGGTTGACAATACCTTCACCGTCTCATCGATTTCCTTTTGAATCGTTTCTGTAATCTGTCCGACGACGTCGATGGATTGGCGCGATTGATCGGCCAGCTTGCGGATTTCATCGGCCACGACCATGAAGCCTTTGCCTGCCGCTCCGGCGCGAGCCGCTTCAATGGTTGCATTCAACGACAAGATGTTCGTTTGCTTCGTCATGTTGTTGAGAACATCCAGAATTTTGCGGATGGAACGGGTGCTATCCTTCAGATTGTCGACTTTATCGACCATCGAACGGATCATTTCCTCGGTCAAATTCGTTTTGGAGATCAGCTCCGACATATACTTCGTACCTTGCTCGGAGGAGCTTTGAACGTCGGCGGCCGCCGTTCCCATCTCCAGATTCGCTTCAATAACTTGCTTCATTTGGACACCGATATGCTGTGTCAGTTCGTTGCCGCGTTCGGATTCCGTCGCAAGTCCGCCGGCCCCGTTGGAAATTTCATCGGTCGCTACCGCAATCTCTCTGGCGGCAGTCGCCGTCACCTTAGAGGAGTTGCTTAACTCCTGCGCGGTTTCGAACACAGCTTGCGCAGAGTTGCTCGTTTGTTGAACAAGCGTTGTGATCTGCTGCATCATCGTATCGAAGCTTGCGCCGAGCTGTCCGATTTCATCCTGGGTGACATAGTTGGCGCGAACCGTTAGCTTGCCTTTCGCCCCTTGCTGCATCAGGTTGCGCAAATTGATCAGCGGACGGCCGATCATTCTCGCTACGAATAGACCGATTAATACGGCAGCGATGGCAGCGAAGAGAGCGATGAGAAGTGTATAGTTGAAAATTTTCTTGGCATCTTTAACCAATGCGCTGACCGGAATGTCGCCAACCAGATTCCAACCGGATAAATTGGATTTGTAGTAAGCGACCAGATGGTCGTCTTTCGTCGTGAAGGAGCCGTGCTCTTCGGCAAGCTGCTCTTTCGTCAATTGAACTTCCGCATCTTTCTCAAGCTGCGTGATATCTTTGACGGCGACGTTTTTGTTATCAGCATTCGTGATTACGACTTTGCTGTCGTCTCCCAAAGACATGCCATCCAGTTCTTTATTCAACAGATCCGTGCTAAGCTCCAGCAGAAGAACCGCGGAAGTGCTGTTCGTCAGTGTATTTCTCATCAGGCGTCCGATGGCGAACGTATTCGTCGAAGAAGACGAGTACCCTTTGAGCTTACTGTCCAGCCATGCGACCTTGCCGCCGTTATCAATGATCTTTTTGAACCAATCCGTCGAACCGGAATTCTCGCTAAGCGTGCTTCCGCCGGAACCCGTAATGACGATCAATTTGCCGTCGGGTCTGTACAGATGAAGCGTTTTAATCGACTTGTTGGAGAAGGTCACGACATTCAATTTATCCGTTAATTGACGGACGACCTCAAGCGATTCATAGGAGGATGGATCCAGTGTCGGCACTTTCTCGAGAAGGTCCTGCAATTCCTTGTTCAACATAATTTGCAGCGATGTTTCTTCGAACGTCTGGTAGAGGAAGTCCAGCTTCTGCCCCGCCTGCGTGACGGTTTGAAGCGACGATTCCGCCACTTTGTTCTTGATGACGCTCTTGGATACGCTGTACGAAATCATCCCAACGATCAGAACGAAGAACAGAATGCTGATGAAGAACATTAAAAACAGCTTCATGCCGACGGACTTCACCGGGTTCTCCAGCTTCACCTGCTTCATTTCCTTGAATGCGGCTGTGCCCATTTGCTTGGAAGTGCTGCCAGCTGCGCCAAGAATACGACCCCACGGAACATTTCGAATTGTTTGAACGACTGCTTTGTTTAAAAATGCGAGAATACTTTGGAGTCCTTTTTTCATTTCATTCACCGCCATTAGTTTCTGCTTCAATGCCCCCGTACTTTCGTCCTAAATTGAAAAGGGTTACATTCAAGTTTTTTTATATATTTCGACACGCTCAAACAATTTCCTTTATTATTCGTTCCAAAAAAAGAATAAAAAAAGAAACTTTCTCCAATATACCTTAGTGTGGAGAAAGCTTCCATGGTACTATTTTCCTGTTTTCTTTCGCATCATATCCCATTTTTTTACAGGAAGTTCCGTCTTCAATTCGATAATTTGCAGCGGATGCCTTGCTGCGTCCAGCTTTTGACCTTCTTCATTCCAAATCGCGTCAACCTTTTGTTTGAAATGCGTGCCCTCCGGTCCGAAAAACTCGACTTCCTGCCCCGGTTTAAAATGATTCCGCTGCTGAATGCGGGCGATGCCTGTTGCTGCATCATAGGAGAGCACCAAACCGACGAAATCAAACCCGACGACTTTATCCTCCGGCTCGAAGATGTGATCCTCAGGACCCGGTGCTTCGTAGAAAAAGCCCTCATTCAATGGCCGGTTCGCCGCTTTATGAATTTCTTCCAGCCACAGCGGATTCAGCTTGAAATTGTCCGGATCTTCGAAGTAACTGTCGATGGCTTGACGGTACGCATTCACGACCGTTGCCACGTAGTGGATACTTTTCATCCGGCCTTCAATCTTGAAGCTGTCGACGCCGGATTCTATCATATCTGCAATATGCTCTATCATGCTGAGATCCTTGGAGCCCATCGTGAAGGCATCGTCATCTTCGCCGAACAAAGGCAGATCCGTCGCAAGCGGGCCCGATAGCGGCTCATTCTTGGCGAACAAATCATATTTCCAGCGGCATGATTGCGAGCAGCCGCCGCGGTTCGAATCCCGGTCCGTGAAATGGTTGGAAAGGACGCATCTTCCGGAATAGGAGCTGCACATCGCGCCGTGAATGAACGCTTCGATTTCGACATCGACATGCGCTTTAATCTCATCGATTTCCTTCATGCTCGCTTCACGGGCCAGCACGACCCGTTCAATCCCTTGATCTTTCCAGAATTTCACGGTCTGCCAGTTCATGACCGATTGCTGCGTGCTGACGTGAACCTCCAGCTTGGGAGCTACGCGGCGGCACGTCTCCATAATGATCGGATCCGCTGCGATGATCGCGGAGATCCCGGCCTCTTGCAGTCCGCGCAAATAATCTTCCAAGCCCTCGATATCTTCATTGTGGGCATAAATGTTCGTAGCGACGAAAACCTTCGCGCCATACCCGTTCGCGAATTCCACCGCCTCGCGCATCTCCTCCAGCGAGAAGTTATCGGCGCTCGAGCGCAAACCGTATTTCTGCCCGCCGATATAGACGGCATCCGCTCCGTAATGGATCGCAAATTTCAACTTCTCCAAATTGCCCGCAGGGGCCAATAGCTCAGGCTTATGCAGCCTTACACGCTTTCCTCTCGCTCGTTGTTCCAACGCTGTCGTCATCTCGAAAACGCACCTTCTTCCATGTATCAATATACCTGTTCTTTATAGAAAAACCCGTAGGATAGTTCGCGCTCAGGATCCTGCAATTCGGCGATAGCGTCCAGCCATTCCTGCTTGAATGTATAGCCGGCCGGATCGGCCGCATACGCGTCAATGGCCGCGCGATAGCTTCTCACAACCGTTTCATTGTAAACGGCAGATTTCAGGAGCCCTTCAATCTTCAAACTGTCGATATTTCCGTCCATCAGCTCAGGCAAATTCTCCAGCATGCAAATATCTTCCGAGCTCATGATATGCGTGCCGTTGCTGTCCTCATACACCGGATAACGCTGGTCGCGGCGTTCATGCTCAATCAGGAATAGTCCGCGCCCGATGGAGCGATCCTCCGCTACGGCGTCATGGCCCTGATGTTCGATATAATTTTTCACTAGCTCCCGCTTGGAGTGATAAATATTCGTGATGCCGTGAACCTGAACTTCCACGCTCAGTTCCGTATTCGCTTTGAAAGCCAGCACCTGATCCATGTTCAGCTCTCTGGCCAGCACGACGCGCGATGCGCCCTGCCTGCCCCAATAATTCGCCGTCGCATAGTTGGTGGAGGTCATCTCCGCATTCCAATGCAGGGCGAGCCCCTGCGGCAAGGTGCGCGCAGCCATCAGCACCGCAGGATCGCCGAAAATGACCCCGTCAGCACCAAAGGCTTGCAGCCGGCTCAAATATTCGTCAAGCCCTTCTAGCGAGGCGTTATCGAATATTTTGTTAACCGACACATAGACCTTCGCCTGCTTCTCGTGCGCCCAAGCGACGGCCTCTGCGATCTCCTCCGGCTTCATATTCCCCGGAAGGCGCATGGCGTAGCGCTCTTCGCCGACTATAACGGCATCTGCGCCCGCTTCGATTAATCGTTTCACATCTGCGATCGAGCCGCAGCTTACTACGAGTTCTGGTTTTTTCACTTGCTTACCCTACCTTCTGTCAGCTTCCTGTCCATCTTCCATCTTCTAATTCGCGGCTTTTTTGCTTTCCGCAATATTTTTCTTATGTTCCTCGAACGTCTCGGCGAACAAATGCCCTTTCGTTCCATCCTTCTTCGTTACATAGAACAAATATTTCGTCTCTTCCGGGTAGATTGCGGCTTTCATCGAAGCCAGACTGGGACTGGCGATCGGCCCCGGCGGCAAGCCCGTGTTCAAATACGTATTGTAAGGGCTTTGAATCTGCAAATCCTTCTCCAGCAATCGCTCTTTGGATTTATCGAATAAATATTGCACCGTGGCATCGATTTGCAGCGGCATGTTCTTCTTCAGCCTGTTTTGGATCACGCCGGATACGAGAGCCCGCTCTTCATCCTGCACGACCTCCCGCTCAATGAGCGAAGCGATCGTCAGCATCTGATGCACGGTCAGTCCGCGCTCCTTCAGCTTGTCCTTCCAGTCGGGAGGCAGCGTAGCCAGCTTCTTGTCCAGCTCTTGCAAGGTGCGCTCAATGAATTCCTGTTCCGTCGAACCCTTCTTGAATTCATAGGTTTCCGGGAACAAGTAGCCCTCCAGCTTGTGCTTCAGGTTTTTGTTATCGGGGATGGCTAAAGCCGTCTCGCTCTTCAAATCCGCAGGAGCATTCGCCATCTGCAGGAATACATCCTTGCTCCATGGCGTCCCCTCGCTCAATTTAGCAGCGATCTGTTCGATGGTATACCCCTCGGGAATCGTAACGCGGATAACCTCTTCCTTTACGGTTTCCCCTTTATTGAGCTTGTCAATCACCTGATCGAACGTAATCCCCGGCTTCATGCCGTACTCGCCAGCTTGAAATCTGGAGCCTTGCTTCTTCAGTTTGAGATAGTACGTAAAAATGGATGAGTTCTTAATAAGACCTTTGGCCTCAAGCTCTTTGGCAATTTGGACGGATCCGGCTCCTTGCGGAATGGATACCCTCACCTCTTGCTCGGATGCTGCAACCGGCTGCATCGCATTCACGATGAACAGTCCGATCCCAGCGGCCGTCCCCACAAGAAGAAGCAGGATCAGACCTATCACGATCAGGACGATTCTGCGCGTCCTCTTCCTGGGTTCATTGCCTTCACTGCCATGATCAAGCATGTTGTTCACTATAAACCTCCTAAGTGCATAACGGCTTGCTTGCCGCGCAGCCCCTCTGCGCTAGCTCTCCAAGCAAACAAAAACGAGCGGATGCGCTCCGCTCGGTTGTTTGCTTCTTACAAGTCATCCCCATCCGGAAAAACCATCTCGTCGTAGAGCTCCGAAACGGTTTCCCATTCATCGTCGTCCTCGATGGTTTCCAGCTCGTATTGCCCGTCCGCATCCGTCGTTACCCGGAAAACCGCAACCTCGTCTTCCTTCTTCAACTGATCCGATTGCAAAACGGCATAGGTTTGACCCTCATATACGAATTCTTTAAGAAGATGATAGACCGTCGATTCGTTTTGCTCATCAAACAAAATGATATCATCCCCGTAAGCTTTACGCAATACGTCGGAAGGCGTCGTACTCATGCTTCGTCTTCCTCATCGAATTCCGCCATCAACGTGTTGAAGGTTTCTTCCACGATGTTCCATTCTTCCTCATCCTCGATCGTGAACAGCTTCAAATCTTCGCCGTCGTCATCCTCTTCGTAACGGAAGGCGTACACTTCGTCGGATTCTTCGTCTCCTCCGTCCGTAGGCACAACCATCATGTACTTCTTGTCAGAACCGTCCACTTCGAATTTCATGATAACCTCGAACTCTTCTTCGTTGCCTTCATCGTCCGGGATGTAAATGATTTCTGGTTCCTCTTCACGCAATTCTTCTTTGGACATGTCCATTCACCTCTTCATATTGGCATCCATGTACCCCTGCAGGATGATTTGCGCCGCCATTTTATCGATGACAGCCTTCCGTTTCTTACGGCTCACATCCGCTTCAAGCAGAGTGCGAGTGGCTGCTACGGTTGTCAAACGCTCATCCCACAAATGTACCGGTACACTTAGTTTTTGTTCTAATTCTTTCGAGAAAGCAATGGCCAGCTCGCCTCGAGGACCAATCGTGTTGTTCATATTCTTGGGTAGACCTACAACGATCTTGGATACATCGTACTGCTTGACGATGGCCTCCAGCCGCTCAATGTCTTCCCCAGGCTTACGCCGGTGTATGACTTCAAGCGCTTGGGCCGTCCAGCCCAATTCGTCGCTTATCGCTACACCGATCGTTTTATCCCCATAATCCAAGCCAATCCATCTCATGCCGGTACCCATTTCCTTCTATTTGTGTTGACCCAGGTAAGCGCGAACCAATTCCTCGATCAGCTCGTCGCGTTCCCGTTTGCGAATGAGGCTCCGCGCATTATTATGCCGTGGAATATAAGCAGGATCTCCGGAAAGCAAGTACCCGACAATCTGGTTAATCGGATTATACCCTTTTTCCTGAAGAGCATCGTACACCGCCAGTAGCACATCTTTGGGGGAAGTTTCGATTTCTTCTGCTTTCACGTTGAACTTCATCGTTTTATCCATGGAACTCATCAGGAGCACCTCACTTTCCTTGTGAAACCATTTGTAAAAAATTTGAAAATTGTTCGTGTATACTGGTTTATATTCTCTATGGGTTTAAAAATTCCTGTCCCACAAAAAAATAATTATGCAAATTGGGAAAGAAGTCCTTCTACACCGGACAATGCCGCTTGCAATTTGGAAGGATCTTTGCCGCCTGCTTGCGCCATATCCGGACGGCCTCCGCCGCTTCCGCCTACGGCAGCCGCCACTTCTTTGATGATCTTGCCGGCATGGAAGCCCTTAGCCACAAGATCCGGGGTAACCGCTGCAACCAGGTTCACTTTATCGTCAGCAACTGCGCCAAGCACGATAACGGCTGAGCCCAGCTTCACTTTCATCTCATCGACGATATTGCGAAGGGAGTCCATATCCGCCGCACTCACTTGAGCGGCTAGTACCGATACGCCGGCAGCTTGCTTCACCTGATCGGCCAGCGAACCCGCTTCGATGCGGTCTAGCTTGCCGCGCAGCGACTCGTTCTCACGCGACAACTCTTTAATTTGCGACAGCGCCGCTTCCACCCGTTTCGGCACATCCTGGATGTTCGACTTCAACAAGCCGGCCGATTCCTTCAGCAGTTGCAGCTGCTGGTCCAAATACTCGTACGCGCTGCGGCCGGATACCGCTTCGATCCGGCGTACGCCTGATCCGATACCGGATTCGCTGACGATTTTGAACAGACCGATCTGCCCTGTGTTCTGAACGTGGCAGCCGCCGCAAAGCTCCAAGCTATAATCGCCGACTTGTACAACACGAACGATATCGCCGTATTTCTCGCCGAACAGCGCCATGGCGCCCATCGCTTTCGCTTCCGCGATCGGTTTCAAGGAAATGTCCACATTCGTGTTATTCCAAATTTGACGGTTGACACGCTGCTCCACATCCTGCAATTCTTCGGCGCTGATGCTTCCGAAGTGCGAGAAGTCGAAGCGCAGCCGGTCCGGTTCGACAAGAGACCCTGCCTGGTTAACGTGAGTGCCGAGCACTTCCTTCAGCGCTTTGTGCAGCAGATGCGTCGCCGTGTGGTTCTTGATAATATCTCCGCGCTCCGCACTCGAAACGATTGCTTCTACGGTATCCCCTTTGCGGAGCACGCCGGACTCGACGACTACCTTATGAACATGCTGACCGTGAGGAGCTTTGATCACGTCTTCCACTTTCAGCGTCACTTGCTTGTTCTTGATCGTTCCGAAGTCGCTCACCTGACCGCCGCTCTCCGCATAGAAAGGTGTGCGGTCAAGAATCACTTGGCAGGTCTCGCCGACGCCGACAATGTCCACAAGCTCGTTCTCATGAACGATCGCTTCGATTTTAGCAGTAACTACCAATTCATTATAACCAACAAATTCGCTTTTAACCGTCAATTCGGACAGCGGGCCGCCCTGTACCTTCATCCCGCCTTCTTTCTGGCTGGCTGCGCGAGCACGGTCGCGCTGCTCCTGCATCGCCGCATCGAAGCCTTCGCGGTCAACGCTCAAGCCTTGCTCGGAAGCGAAATCCTCTGTCAGGTCGAACGGGAAGCCGTACGTGTCGTACAATTTGAAAGCGTCAGGTCCGCTGATTTGATTCAAGCCTGCTTGACGCGTCTTCTCCACCATTTCACCAAGAATAACCAATCCGTCGCTCAGCGTTTCGTGGAATCGCTCTTCTTCCGTACGAATCACCTTCTCGATGAATTCGCGTTTGTCCACAACTTCCGTGTAGTACACGCCCATGATTTCGCCGACGGTAGCGACCAGTTTATACAGGAACGGTTTGTCTTGGCCAAGCACCTTGCCGTAGCGTACGGCACGGCGCAGCAGACGGCGGATGACATAGCCGCGGCCTTCGTTGGAAGGCAGGACGCCATCGCCTACGGAGAAAGCAACCGTACGGATGTGATCGGCAATCACTTTGAACGCTACATCGTGTTCGTCATTCGTATGGTAGGTTACGCCGGTAAGCTCACTAGTTTTGTCAATGATCGGTTTGAACAGGTCCGTATCGAAGTTGGAATCCACGTCCTGCAGAATGGAAGCAAAGCGCTCCAAGCCTGCGCCCGTATCGATGTTTTTGTTCGGAAGCGGCGTGTAGCTGCCGTCCTTATTGTGGTTGAACTGTGTGAATACGAGGTTCCATACTTCCAAGAAACGCTCGTTCTCCCCGCCGGGCCAGCACTCCGGATCGGAAAGATCGCCGTATTTGTCCCCGCGGTCATAAAAGATTTCCGTACACGGACCGCAAGGGCCTTCCCCGATGTCCCAGAAATTGTCTTCTTTGAGCTTGTAAATACGCTCTTCCGGGATGCCGATCTGCTTATTCCATATCTCAAAAGCTTCTTCGTCGTCTTCATGCACAGTGACCGAAATCCGGTTCGGATCGAATCCGATCCACTGCGGGTCCGTCAGGAACTCCCATGCCCATGGAATAACTTCTTTCTTGAAATAATCACCGATGGAGAAGTTACCTAACATTTCGAAGAACGTATGGTGACGGCGCGTTTTGCCGACGTTCTCGATATCGTTGGTCCGAATACATTTCTGAGCGTTCGTAATCCGCGGATTCTCCGGGATTTCACGTCCATCCAAATAAGGCTTCAGAGGCGCAATCCCCGCATTAATCCAGAGCAGCGACGGATCGTTATGAGGGACGAGCGAGGAGCTCGGCTCTACCTTATGCCCCTTACTTGCGAAGAACTGCAACCATTTGGAACGAATTTCACTTGCTTTCATCTCTCTCAAGCCTCCAAGTTTCCTTATTAATGTTTGATTAACAAACAAAAAACGCCCCTGCTTGAACAGGGACGAATCATCGCGGTACCACCCTGGTTATCGCATTCGCCTCCGCGCAGCTTAAGCAGCGGAAACAAAGCAATCTCCTTGTGCGGATCTGTAACGGGTCCAACCGGTGGAGTTCATCCACACTCCGAAATCAGCGTTCAGCCATCCTAGCACCGAGAGGTCCTCTCAGCCGGAACGAGGAGCTGCTGCTCACCCGAATCGGAACCTCATCTCTGACAGTGGACTATGGCTTACTTCAATTTCATCAACGATTTCTGAAATAGATCTAGATAAGGCAAATTATAACTATATGCCGCAGCGGTGTCAATATTCACAACTGTCATGGAACCATTGCCGATGGGGAAACGTAAGAACATTACATTCTTCTACCGAAGGGCGGGAATCGGGCATGGATGTCTCCACGCTTACATTGTTAGGACTGATTGCTCCCGTTTTCGTACTAATTATCTATATCATGACCAAAACGCTCATTAAGAAAGAGATCCCGGTTTAAAAACCTAGTTGACAATCGTTCTCAGTCAGAGTATACTAAACTCATTGATAATGATTTTCATTATCGTATGTCGCTTAAAGCGAACCTTGTATACTTACTCCGTAGCCCACTCGATGGTTTACGTATGCCACACCCTTTAATATCCTCAACCCTCGTACAGAACCCCTGTAACCATGATCCCGCAAGTCATGGCTTACAGGGGTTTTGTGCGTCTTCCAGCTGCTTCGTCAGGTCACGTAGGCTGCTTATGAACATAATGCAGGAAGATATGCTGAATAATGACTTTCATGACGGCGAAGAAAGGCACGGCTAAGATCAAACCGACGATCCCCGCGACTTCTCCTCCCACCAGCAAGGCGAATATGATCACAAGCGGGTGCATATGCAGCTTTCTGCCGACAACCTGCGGTGAAATCACATTGCCCTCGAGAATTTGCACGGTCATGTTGACGAGCGCCACGAACAGCACCATTCTGAGCGAAATGGTTGAAGCCATAATAATCGCGGGCGCTGCCCCGAAGAACGGTCCCAGGTATGGGATAATGTTGAAGATCGCCACTACGCTGGCCAACAGCAGCGGGTACGGCATATCAATCAGCCAGTACCCCAAATAGGCCAGCCCGCCGATAATGACACAGACCAACAGTTGACCGCGGATATAATTGCCGAGCGCCGTATCGATGTCAAGGAGCAGCTTGACCGTTCTCTTCCGGTGCTCCTTCGGTACGATCGCCAGAGCTGTTTTCTCGATAATTTGAAAATCCTTGAGAATATAGAACGCAACGAACGGCACGATGAACGCCACGAACAGCATGGAGATCGTTGCGCCGATCTGATTCATATAGTTGGAGATCGCCATCGAAATACTGTTTTCCAGCTTCGTCAAGGAATTGTTGAACCCCGTACGGACACTATCCGGCAGCAGCTTATTTTGATTAAAACCGTCTACAAGCGACTGCGCCTTCACCGCCATCTGCGGCATGTGTTCATTTAACTCCGCAATTTGCGTCATGAACATCGGTGTCATATTCATAATGATGACTGTGAGCGATGAAATAAAGACGCTGTAAATAAGCAGCACCGCAATCGTCCTGGGAACCTTCCGTTGGTTCAACATATTGACGACCGGATTCAAAATGTACGAAATAATCACGGCGATGAAGAATGGCATCAGGATGGCTTTCAAGAACGTAAACAAGCTCAGCAGAATCGGCTTGATTTGCAGCAGCATATACAGGCAGGCCAGAGCAAGCAGCAAATAAATGAGCCCAACAAACCAGCGGTTTCTCCAAAAACGTTCCACCTGTGTTCACCTCGGTCATTCAAATAATGTTAATGCCCATACAGTATATGTACATGCTGGTCAAATTAACCTCGGTGGCGATGAAAACGGCAAAAAACGTTACCTCTCCGGCACGGCCGCGCTGGAAAAGTAACGTTTTTGGTGTATTATGGTTAATTGGCGTGTTCTTGGACCAGAGGCATTTCTTCTTCAAAAAACAAATCATCCAGAGAACTTAGCGTACCGTCTTCCTCTACTTGGTAGACGGACATCTTCTCTCCGTTCACGCTGAGTTCGATAAAGCAACCCCAGCAGTAAAATTGGTGGGAACCGATTTTTCCAATGTCTTTGGAATTACAGTTTGGACAACGCATCTTGCTCACCCTATTCTTCTTTGGATACGAAGAGTTCTTCAACTTCCTGAGCGCAATGTACGGGCACGATGATGGCATCGTCTCCCTTCGTCGCCGTCTCCGGCATCGGGAGCCATCTTCGCCCTTCTTTTAAATCAGAAATAAACCCTTCGGACAATTCATAACCTACTATTTGTTTACCCCAATCCTGGGTTAAATAAACATCTTCTACCATGCCTAATTTGTCTCCACCGACTGTGACGACAGGAAGTCCCTTGATTCGCCGGCTTCCTTCCAGAAGAGCATGACACTCTCTCGTATGCTCGAATTCGATAATGACATGTTCGTTCGGTATGGTAACGGCATCTTCTCCGGCAGCAACGACGCCATCCCACGGTACATACCGTAAGGAGGAAAACCACATCTTCGCTTCCAGGATGATCCCTCGTATATTCCACTCAGGGTCAATCAGCAAATCTTTAACTTGACCTATCTGCTTGCCGGATTCTACCGTCAGAACGGGAAGTCCGATCAAATCGTGCGCTTTGCGCAAGGTGTTTTCCCCCTAGAACCACCCGGTACTAATTAGTACGCAGCCGTTTGACAATGGTTGCAATTTTCTGGGCAGCTGTTTCAATTTGATCTTTAGAATTCCCCATTCCAAAGCTAAATCGAACGGCTGAGGAGGTAACATTTTCTGGCAGTTTCATCGCTTGCAGCACATGGGATACTTCCAGCGAGCCTGACGTACAAGCCGAGCCGCTTGCCGCGGCCACGTCCTCCAGATCAAGATTCATCAGCATCGTTTCGGTCGAGACGCCCGGGAAGCTGATATTCACAATGTGCGGAACGCGCTGCTCCGGATGCCCGTTGATGACGAAAGCCTCGCGGCCCAATTGCTGCTCCAGGGAGGCAATCAAGCTGCGGTTAAGTTTCGCGGCTTGCTCATAGAAGCTGTCCGTCATTGGCAGTATCCGCTCTACAGCCTTGGCGAAGCCGGCTATTGCCGCCACATTCTCTGTTCCCGCCCGGCGCTTGCGCTCCTGCGAGCCGCCATAGACATGCGGGACAAGCTTGGTGTTCTTGGACACGTATAAAGCGCCAATTCCGTTAGGTCCGTATATTTTGTGAGCCGATAAGCTTAGCATATCGACGGGAAGATCATGCAGATGAATGGGCAGCTTACCTAACGCCTGCACGGCATCTACATGGAAGGGGATATTCCGGCTGCGGGCCAGACGCCCGATCTGTTCAATCGGCTGAATGGTGCCGACCTCATTATTCACATACATGATGGAGATTAGAGCCGTGTCGGGACGAATAGCGGACTCAACATCTTCCATTTGAATAAGACCAGTCGGACCTACTGGCAGGTAAGTCACCTCATAACCGAGGCTCTCCAACCGTTCGCATGGATGCAGAACAGCGTGATGCTCAATGGATGAAGTGATGATGTGCTTCTTGCCTTCTCCACCTGCCTGGATGATCCCGAAGATGGCCATGTTATTGCTCTCCGTTCCACCGCTCGTGAAGATGAGCTCGGCAGGCAGACAGCCCAAGGACTTCGCCATCGCGTCACGAAACCTGTTAAGTGCTGTTCTTGTCGCTCTGCCGAAGCTATGGGTGCTGGAAGGATTGCCAAAATACGTTGTATAGTAAGGAAGCATCGCTTCCATGACTTCGGGATGCACCGGCGTCGTTGCCGCGTGATCAAGATAAATTGGATTCATAATCACCTTTAGATATAGAACATGTAGTTATCGTGCTTGCCTTGATCCTCGAAGGAGATCAAGTTCGCGAGCGTTGTTGAATCCAGCACTTCCGCAATGCTGTCGCGAATCCGGATCCAGAGATCACGCTTGGCCGGATCGTCTTCTTCCGTGAAATCGACCGGAGAGATCGGCCCTTCCAGAACGCGAATCACTTCGCCTGCTGTTACTTGATCGGCGGATTTCGAAAGGATATACCCGCCGTACGCTCCGCGAATACTCTTGACCAATCCCGCGTTACGCAATGGTGCGACCAGCTGTTCCAGATAGTGCTCGGACAGTTGATGCTTTTCCGCAATGCTTTTGAGTGAAGTAGGACCTTCACCGACTCGATTGGCCAGCTCCATCATAATAGTTAAACCATAGCGGCCTTTTGTGGAAATTTTCAAAAATTACACCTCATTTAATAACATATATGCCATCCAAGGGGCTAATTGATATGACGAAAAATTATGACGCTTACCAATGGCTATGCCCGCATTAAGACTAAGGCTCGTCCCTGTCTTGGTAAACAGCGTTTCCATTTTTAGCAAAAACATTCCTAAACATCCGTATATCATATACATGGTATCATAGATTCCTTCTTCTGTGGGGGAAAACAATGACATTCTCATGAAATATTTTAATTTTCAAGGGTTGAGATGTATAATAGTTTGTGTTTACAAAAATGTCTTACAAGATGGAAAAGAGGAACAGGAGCGATGAACAAGAAAACACGCGTTATTCTCGGCATGTCCGGGGGTGTCGACTCGTCCGTAGCCGCTTTGCTGCTGAAGGAGCAGGGCTATGAAGTGATCGGCATTTTCATGAAAAATTGGGACGATACCGACGAATTTGGCCATTGCACAGCCGAAGAAGATGCAGAGGATGTCCGCAGAGTGTGCGACCAGCTCGGCATCCCTTTCTATACAGTGAATTTCGAGAAACAATATTACGACAAGGTATTCGCCTACTTCTTGGACGAGTATACCAAAGGCCGTACGCCGAATCCGGATGTGATGTGCAACCGGGAAATCAAATTCGGGGAGCTTCTCCAGAAGGTCTTGGACCTGGGCGGCGATTATATTGCGACAGGCCACTATGCGCAGGTGAAAGAAGAGAATGGGGAGTACAAGCTTCTTCGGGGCAACGATCCCGGTAAGGATCAGACGTATTTCCTGAATGTACTGACACAGCATCAGCTGTCCAAGGCGATGTTCCCGATCGGCCATCTGCCGAAGCCAGAAGTCCGCAAGATTGCCGAGGCCGCTGGTCTCGCGACAGCCAAGAAGAAAGACAGCACCGGCATCTGCTTTATCGGCGAACGGGACTTCAAAGAATTCCTCAGCCAGTATTTACCCGCCAAACCTGGCAACATGGTCGATATTCGCAACGGCGATATCAAAGGCCGCCATGACGGCCTCATGTACTATACGCTCGGCCAAAGACAAGGGCTTGGCATCGGCGGTTCCGGCTCAGGCGAGCCATGGTTTGTCGTCGACAAAAATTTGGAAACGAACGAGCTGCTCGTCGTTCAAGGCGAACAGTATCCCGGCCTCTACTCCAAGGGATTAACGGCCACCGACGTGAACTGGATTTCACCTGTTAAGCCGCAAGGGGCCTTCACCTGTACGGCCAAATTCCGTTACCGCCAGCCCGATCAAGGCGTGACGCTTACATTTGCAGAGAACGGAACCGTGGAAGTCGTTTTCGATTCGCCGCAGAAGGCCGTTACTCCCGGACAAGCCGTCGTGTTCTATGACGGGGACGTTTGCTTGGGCGGCGGCGTCATTGATCAAGTTCACAAATAAGCACAAGGAACGCGAGGAAGGATGATTGCAATGCCCAAAGTGAATGAAGTCGCGCTGCGCGCTAACACTTACGAGGATGTGAAAGCTATCGTGAAAGAGGTTGGCATTCTGCCTCTCTCCTCTTTCATCCCCGATCATCCCTCTCTTGAATCCGTAACGACGCACGATCAGTGGCACACCGGACTCGAGACGGATCCTTGGCTATGGCGGGATCGGCTGCCAGGCGACGGACTTGCCGCTTACGGAAGGTTCTTCGCGAAGAAGCCTTTGTTGATTTCGGCCGACCTCTTTCCACTGGTCAAGAACCTGCTGGAAGACCCGTACTCCGTTGAAGAACGGTATGAGGACGGGCAGCTTCCCAAGTCGGCCGTCCAACTGTTCCAAGCCGTAGAAGCGAACGAAGGCATCGATGTTAAGGAACTGCGGGCTGTGACCGGCATGAAGGCTAAGGAGTCCAAAGCCGAATTCGACCGGGCGCTCATTGAACTGCAAAGCACAACGGATCTTGTTATTGCGGGAATCAGCGAGCGATTGAATGCCAACGGAACCAAAAACGGCTGGAATAGCACTTGCTACATGACGGCGCTGCATTGGATGGAGCTTCACCGTTTGAAGCCGAATACGGAGCCAACGCCGGAGGCAAGAAGCCGGTTCAGAGCTTATGTGCAGGAACGATACAGTCAAGCCGCCGCTGCGTATTTAGGGAAGATATTCAAGTTATAAGGATGAAGCCTGTTCCAGGTTGGAGGAACAGGCTTTTTTATTTGAGTCCTGCGATGTGGCCAAATTTACCGTTAGCCCCGCCGTATGTCGCCAACTTACAGAGCGAACCCTATTGGCGAAAGGTGTGAGCGAATGAGTACACTCTCAACCGTATTTCTCCTTATCGGGCTAGGCTGCTGCGATGCTTCACAGGCTCAGCCAGGCATGCTGACAGGCCCCCAGCAAACCATAGCCATTCATGCCGCCAACTACCAAGAACCCGATCCCTCTTATGCCAAATGGAGCCGTCTTGCTTTCAGGGAAGCCGGCAAAGTATATACCCTGCTCGATTACAAGTACATGGGCCATTCCCATGTTGCGGCTGGCGTGGATCAACAGCAGTTCCGATTCTGGGTCAGACATCAAGGCAAGGAATTTCCGCTGATTGTTTCGATTCGGTATAACCCTGTTACAGAGAAGCTTTACAGCATTGATATGGAACAAGAAAAAAGAGGGAACCTGCCGATCCTATAGATCCGCAGGCTTCCCTCTTCTTTTGAGCTGGTTCTGCCGCATTTTCTCTTCCGTTCCTTGTTCGCTGGCGGCGAAGATGATTTCATGCTTGATTTCATCCGGCAAATACTGCTGCTGAACGAAGTGGCCGGGGTAATCATGCGGATACATATATCCTTTGTGCCCGAGCTTCTCGGCACCTTTGTAATGGGTATCCCGCAGATGAAGCGGCACATCGGCGGATCTCACACGCTCCATCAGCTGCTCCGCGCGGGAAATCGCGATCGGGATGGAATTCGACTTCGGACTTTCTACGGCGAACAAAATTGCCTGGGAAATGATGTACTTCGATTCCGGCCAGCCAATCTTATGATAAGCGTCCATGGCTGTCACGGACTGGATCATCGCCTGAGGGTTCGCCAGGCCGATGTCTTCGCTGCAGCAGACGATCAGGCGCCGCAGGAACGTCATGGGATCCATGCCGAGCTTCTCGACGGCATAGAAGAACCAGAACAGCGCGGCGTCGCTGGAGCCGCGTAAGCTCTTGTGGAAAGCGGACAAGACGTCGTATTGCGTCGACTCGTCCGCTTTCACGATCGGGCGGCGGATCGACTCCTCCGCCACCTCGAGCGTGATCCGAACCGTGCCGTCCGGTTCGGGGGAAGTCGTCAGCGCTGCCAGCTCCAGCGCGTTCAGGGAGCGGCGGATGTCGCCGACGGCCATCCGCGCGATGTGCTCCAGCGCCTCCTCGTCCACTTGGAGGCGCATGAAGCCGAGCCCCTTGACGGGGTCGGCGATGGCTCTGCGCATGGCGATCAGCGCATGCTCCGCCGTGAGGGGTTCGAGCTGAAACAGCGTCGAGCGAGACAGCAGAGCCCCGTTCACATGGTGGAACGGGTTCTCTGTGGTCGCCCCGATGAAGATGAGGATGCCCTGCTCCACGGCAGGCAGCAGCGCATCCTGCCGCGAGGTGTTGAAGCGGTGCACCTCGTCAAGGAACAAGATCGTCTTGCGGCCGTACATCGCTTTGTTGTTTTTGGCCAGCTCGATGATCTCGCGCACGTCTTTGACCGAAGCATCGACCGCATTCAGCTTCATGAACTCGCCTTGCGTGCGGTTCGCGATGATGCCGGCTAAGGTCGTTTTGCCGGTCCCCGGCGGGCCGTAGAGCAGAATCGAGCTGACTTGATCGGCTTCGATGGCTCTGCGCAGCAGCTTGCCTTTGCCGACAATCTGCTCCTGGCCGATATATTCGTCCAGCGTTGTCGGGCGCATCCGGTCTGCCAGCAGCTTGCCGGCCGGTTCTTGTGATGCGGCATATGTAAACAGGTCCATGTTGACTATCCTTTGCTTTGTAATGAAGTAATGATCGAACTTGTACCATTATAACCTGCGGGAGCTGAGCCTGTCATGTCTTACGTAGGGTCAAACCGCTTATTGCGGGGCGTGCAGGTACTGATGCGTGTCGGAAAAGTAGCTTACTGGTAATAGATTAGCGTGCAGCTATTGTGTGAGTATTAGGGTGATTGGATTGTGTAGGGTGCTATGGGGAGTAGCTATAGTGTTTCTTGCGGGAGCTGCCTTTGGCGATTAGCGTGTTTCTTGTGGGGAGCTGATAGGTTAGTGTAACTCGTAAGGCATGAGTAGATCGGTGCGACAAAGTGTTTGAGCTGACCAGAGCCGCCTTCTAACGGACACACAAGACGCTATTTTGCGTTTCTAGCCCTATTGGAAATCTAACGGACAGGAGAGCCGCTATTCGGCTGTTTTTGGAGGTTTTAGGGGCATTTTAGGCCAAATAACGGCTTCCCAGTCCGTTAGAATTTAGATTAGCCCTAAAACAGGGAAATAGCGTCCCCTGTGTCCGTTAGAACCCGTGCTCGCCCGCCTGCTTGCCACACTGCCACTCCGCCATTCTGCCATTCTACCATTCTACCATTCCCTCATTCCGCCATTCTGCCATTCACCATTCTGTCCTCCCTCATTCTGCCACTCTGCCATTCACCATTCTGTCCTCCCTCATTCTGCCACTCCGTCACTCTACCATTCCGCATTCTAGCCCCCCGCATTCTGCCACCCCTGCCCTCCGCCGTTCCTTCGTTCTGTCAGTCATCTGTCTTCCTGTCTTCCTGTCTTCCTGTCTTCCTGTCTTCCTATCTTCCTGTCTTCCTGTCTTCCTATCTTCCTGTCTTTCTGTTTCTGCTTTCCTGCCTTCCTGCCTTCCTGCCTTCCTGTCTTCCTGTCTTCCTGCCTCCCTGCCCCGCCCGCATAAAGCAAAAAAAAAAAACGGATGCCCAAGGGCATCCGCTCAGGGCATCCGTTCATCTTCAAACCTACTTCTTCAAGCCGCTCTCCAGCAAATCCTTCACAGCTTCGCTCACCATAATGAGTCCGGCTACTGGAGGAACGAACGCATTGCTCGCCGGAGGCTGCTTCGCTTTGCGAATCTCCGGGGCATTCGCCGGCACGATTTGCTGCGTGACGTCCTCACGCGGCTTCATCGGCTCCTCGGTCGAGAATACGACCTTAACGCCTTTCTTGATGCCCTCTTTGCGCAGCTTCTGCCGCACCACGCGGGCGATCGGGTCCATGCTCGTTTTGGAAATATCCGCAACTTTGAACTGCGAGGGGTCCATCTTGTTGGCGGCTCCCATGCTGGAGATGATCGGAATCTTCCGCTCCAAGCATTGTTTGATCAGATGAATTTTGTACGAAATCGTATCGCTCGCATCAAGCACATAATCGATATGATGCGCGAATACTTCCTCATACGTCTCCTCCGTATAAAACATCCGCAGCGAGATGACGTCGCATTCCGGATTAATCAGCTTGATGCGGTCGCGCATCAAATCCGCTTTCGGCTGACCGACCGTCGTCATCAGCGCATGAATCTGGCGGTTGATATTCGTGATATCAACCACGTCTTTATCGATCAGAATCAAGCGGCCGACACCGGTCCGCGCCAGCGCTTCGGCAGCGATGGAGCCGACACCGCCGATACCGAGTACCGCGACGGTGCTGTTCTTCATCACTTCCAGGCCCTCAGGGCCGATGGCAAGTTCTGTCCGAGAAAATTGATGAAGCATGGTAACACTTCCTCTTAATATGGTTCTTAGGCTTTGGCAGGCTGCTTAAGCGCTAAGCGAATCGACAGCTGCTCGAGCTGCTTGTCGTCGACAGTTCCCGGCGCATCCATCAGCAGGTCTGTCGCGCTCGCCGTTTTCGGGAATGCGATCGTTTCTCTCAAGTTGTTGCGGCCTGTAATCAGCATGACCAAACGGTCGAAACCGAAAGCGAAACCGCCGTGCGGAGGCGTTCCATATTCGAACGCTTCCAGCAAGAAGCCGAATTTCTCCCATGCTTCCTCATTGGAGAAGCCAAGCGCTGCGAACATTTTCTCTTGAACCTCACGCTTATAAATACGCATCGAACCGCCGCCCACTTCGTACCCGTTCAAGACAAGGTCGTAAGCTTGAGCGCGGATTTGGCCCGGATCCGTATCGAAGAGATGAATGTCCTCTTCGTTCGGACGCGTGAACGGATGGTGTTCCGCTACATAGCGTTTGGCTTCTTCGTCGTATCCAAGCAGCGGGAAATCAACAACCCATGCGTATTTGAATTGCGTATCGTCGATCAAACCGAGGTCGCGGCCGATTTTCAAACGCAGGTTACCGAGTACGTCCGCTACAACTTTCTTCTTGTCTGCGGAGAAGAGCAGCAAGTCGCCTTCCTCAGCGCCCAGACGCTCTGTCAAAGCGGCAATCTCCGCTTCGCTGAAAAATTTCACGATCGGCCCTTTGAACTCGCCGTCTTTCACTTGAATCCACGCCAAGCCTTTGGCCCCGTAACGCGCCGCGAATGGCAGCAGGTCGTCGATCTCTTTACGGCTCCAAGTACCGCAGCCTTTGGCGTTCAGCGCCTTCACTTGGCCCCCGCCTTTGACTACATTCGCAAATACTTGAACGCCGGAAGCTTCAACGATATCCGACACATCTTGAAGCTCCAGTCCGAAACGCAGGTCCGGCTTGTCGGAGCCGTACTTCGCCATAGCATCGGCATGCGTGATGCGTTGGAAAGGACGAGGAATTTCCACTTGCGCAGTTTCTCTCATCAAGTTAACGACAAGCTCCTCCAGAATGTCCAGAAGCTGATCCTGGGACAGGAAGGAAGTCTCGATGTCGACTTGTGTAAATTCCGGTTGGCGGTCTGCGCGAAGATCCTCATCACGGAAACAGCGTGCGATTTGGTAGTAGCGTTCAAGACCACTCACCATTAACAGCTGCTTGAAAATTTGCGGAGACTGCGGCAGCGCGAAAAACTCGCCTGGATGCACACGGCTCGGCACCAAGTAATCGCGTGCGCCTTCCGGCGTGCTTTTCGTCAAAATCGGCGTTTCGACTTCAATGAATCCTTGATCGTCCAAGAAATTACGGAACACTTTGGACGCTTTGGAGCGCAGCATCAACGTTTTTTGCATTTCCGGACGGCGCAGGTCCAGATAACGGTATTTCAAACGAACGGCCTCATCCACTTCAACACCGTCTTCAATGAAGAACGGAGGCGTTTTGGCAGCGTTCATGATTTCAATTTCAGTTACTTGCACTTCGATTTCGCCTGTAGGAATGTTTTTGTTCACTGTTTCCAGATCGCGTTCTACAACTTTCCCTTTCACGGCGAGCACATATTCATTGCGTGCACGGTCGGCAATCGCCAGTGCATCTCCAGAGAAATCAGGGTTAAAAACAATTTGGACAAGTCCGCTGCGGTCGCGAAGATCGATGAATAGAACGCCCCCTAGGTCGCGTCTTCTTTGCACCCACCCGTTTAGTGTTACAGTCTGTCCTACTTGGGCTTTCGTCAGCTGCCCGCAATGATGTGTTTTGAGCATCATAATAGTATTGCCTCCTCATAAGTAGTTATACAACATTTATTCGAATAGTGTTTTTGCGGCATTCGAGCCCAGGTCCACTAAACTCACCGTAACTTGCGAACCGGTTTCCATCTGCTTCAGCGTAATTTCGCCGCGAGCCAATTCATCGTCCCCGAGAATCGCCACATATTTCGCTTGGAGACGGTCCGCGGATTTCATTTGCGCCTTCATTTTGCGGCCTTGGTAATCTTTCTCCGCCTTAAGCCCTTGGATACGCAGCTGCTGCAGCAGCTTCGTCACTTCTTTCTCCGCCGCAGCGCCAAGTCCAATCAAGTAAACATCCAGCGGCTCCGGCTTCGGAATTTCCACGCCCTGCGCTTGGAGCACGAGAAGAATGCGCTCAAGGCCCAAGCCTAAGCCGACACCCGGTTGATCGGTCCCATGGCCGCCGATTTGTTCCACGAGGCCGTTGTAGCGTCCGCCTCCGCCAATCGTATCGATGGCGCCAATGCCGGCGGCTTTGTACTCAAACGCGGTGTGCGTGTAATAATCAAGACCGCGAACGAGACGGGGATTCACCCGGTATGGAATTTCCATTGCAGACAAATGTTCTTTCACTTGAGCGAAGTGTGTGGAACATTCTTCATCCAGGTAATCCAGAATCTCAGGTGCGCCTTCGCCGTACTTTTGATCGATTTTGCAATCAAGAATACGCATAGGGTTTCTGTCGTAACGGGACTGGCAGTCCTTGCAAAGCTTATCTTTCACCGGTGCGAAAAACTCCTGCAATTTCTCGCGGTAAACCGTTCTTACCGAAGGCGTACCGACGGAATTAATTTCGACCGTGACGTCTTTGAGACCGATTTCTTTATAGAACGTATAACCAAGAGCGATCACTTCGGCGTCCATGCTGGGATCGACGGATCCGAAAGCTTCGATGCCGAACTGGTGGAATTGGCGATATCTTCCGGCCTGCGGCTGCTCATAGCGGAACATCGGACCTACGTAATACAGCTTGGTAACATCCGGTACCCCGTAGAGCTTATTCTCGACATAAGCCCGCACGACACCTGCCGTACCTTCAGGACGCAACGAAATGCTGCGGTCTCCCTTATCCATGAAGGTATACATTTCTTTCTCCACGATGTCGGTCGTTTCGCCAACCCCTCTTGAAAACAGTTCCGTGCTTTCGAAGATCGGTGTCCGAATTTCTTTGTAATTAAATCTTTGACACAAGTCTCTCGCTTTGTTCTCCAGGTACTGCCACTTCTCGACTTCACCGGGCAGAAGGTCCTGTGTGCCTTTCGGCTTCTGAATGCTCATGTGTTCAACCTCCCTTTATCTCATCAATAACAAAAAAATCCCCCGCCCCTGACATTCGCCAGGGACGAGAGATTTGATTAACAAATTCACCCGTGGTACCACCCACATTCAGCCAATTATGCGCTCCTGCTCACAGCATGGAGGGACACAATCTGCACTTTACGGTTAACGCCCGCGAAACGCATTGCCGCTACTAGACCGATCGACGGAAGCCGATCTGCCGTTCCCAGCAAGTCCTCGGGGAGGTCTTTTCGTTCGCTCATCATTGGAAGCTCGCAGCCTGGACTTCCTTCTCTGATAATGTGGGGGCGACATACTTTATCCCTTCAACGGATCACAAAGGTATTGAATTATTGTTTATTGTAAACATTGCCAGAAGCAAAGTCAAGCATTATGCGCCTATTCGACAATTGTCTCTTGATTCATTTAATGAGAATCCGCCCATTTTTGCAACTCGTCCATCACGGGCTTAAGACCTCTTCCTTTGGCAGTCAGTTCATATTCGATACGAACCGGGGTTTCCGGGTACACATGTCGGACAATGATCTCTGCAGCCTCGAGTTCCTTGAATCTCTCTGAAAGCATCCGGTCGCTCATGCTCGGGATCAGAACGGAAATGTCTTTAAACCGCTTCGGGCCGGTCATCAAGACATGAACGATAAGTCCTGTCCATCGTTTTCCCAGAAGTTCAAAAGCATTCTCGAATTTAGGGCACAGTTGATAGTGTTCCATATAAATCATCTCCTTATAAACAATTTTAACATAGTCGCTTGACAAAAGTAAGTATTGCGTAATAATATACTAACATAAAGTAAGTAATTAAATAAAATTTATTTTAAGAGGAGTTGTTAGTGATGGCTTTAGGTCTTCTTATTATTCGTTTGGTGTTAGGTTTAACATTTGCGGCGCACGGTACGCAGAAAGTATTTGGTTGGTTCGGGGGCTACGGTCCCAAGGGCACGGGCGGCTTCTTCGAATCGATCGGCATTAAGCCCGGTGTGACGATGGCCGTTCTTGCGGGACTCGCGGAAATTGCCGGTGGCTTGCTCTTCGCCGCAGGCCTTTGGACACCGCTCGGCGCTGCCCTTATTATACTTACTATGCTGGTCGCGATCGTGAAGGTACACGGCAAAAGCTATTGGGCTTCTTCCAACGGTTATGAGTACAATTTGCTCTTGATCGCCGTTGCCCTTGGCGTAGCGCTGATTGGTGCCGGTGACTACTCCCTGGACGCTCTAATGTCAAAATAAATCGATAACCGCCGCTGATTAGCGGCGGTTTTGCTATGCAAAGAAAATAGCCTGCAGCACGTGGCGGCAGGCCTCTAGACAATATATAAATTAAAGGGGGTCGACTTTTATTATATCCCTGCTTGATTAAAGGCATATGAAAAAATGATTACAATTTCATTACAGCGATACTCCTGAATTTTCAAGCATTTTCATTTGTTTCCCCCCGTATATTCGAATTTCTCGCAACATATACATGTACAACAAGGCAAATGGCCTTGAATTTATCATCAGGAGGCTGTAACAATGACAACACAAAACGAGTTTCAAGAAGAACGGCAAGATCTAGTGGTGCTCTTCTCCGAGGAGTCCGAAGCCGAAGCCGAAGATGAAGTAGCCGACGAAGCAGCCGAAGAAGAGGCCATTGAGGATTCGGAAGCTGCTGAGGAAGCCGAAGAAGCAGAGGAAGAAGCGGAAGTCGAAGCGGAAGAAGAAGCGGATGCCGAAGAGGAAGTCGAAGCTGAGGAGGAAGCCGAAGCGGATAGTGAAGATTCTGCGGAAGAAGAAGCGGAAGAATCTGCTGAAGCCGAAGAGGATGCAGCCGAGGCAGACTGAATTTTGTAAGCGCAGTCATCAAAACTTCCACAAGCTTCGAAAAGCAAAAGAGCCTTACCGCCCATCCAATTGCGGCGTCATAAGGCTCTTATTTGTGTTCTCTAAGGCTTGCCCGTTAGACCAACCTTCAAATCTCTAATCATCATGTACGTATCTGCATTCGTTAACTTTTGTTTATCAGCAATCAGGTTCAGCGTTGCGTCTGTCAGCAGCTTGTTCGCCGCCAGCTTCGCTTGTGCATCTTTCGGCTCAGCCGCGATGCCCAATGCTTGTGTCATGGTAAAGGCCGCTTGCTCGAGTGACAATGGGAGCTTGTCCGAATTGTCCATCTTCGCAATCGCCTGCGACACGTCGCCTTTGAAAGCATCCGGTTTCATTTTGCGGGCTCCGCTCACAAGATTCACCATGCGCTTCGGATTCGCCGCGTCGTCCAAACGGAAATTGTTGTCGTACGCTCCTGATGCCAATCCGAGCATAAGCGCCGTCTTCAGCCCCTCATACGCTTTATGTTCCATAAACGGCTGAGGCTTAAGCGTAATCGGATGAATCTCCATCCCCTGCTTATTGAGCTGCTCCTGCAGCTTGGCGATCATGTCCTTCGAAGCCGACAGCTGACGGAACGTCATCTTCTCCTGCTTCGCAAACATGGCCGCGGCTCCAGCCGCTTCTCCTTCCGCCATGCCCGTAGGCATCACGCGCGCACTGCCATGCGGAAGCGTATCGTAGCTGGCCGCTCTGCCTACCACAAGCAATCCGTCTATGTTCTTAGGCACCAGACTGCGGAAAGGAACGGCGTATTGTTTCGGCTTGCAAACGACGGTACCGGAATCCGTCGGCGAAATCCGCTGAATATCAACCGGATAAGAGCCGAAGCCGATGCGGTCCCACTGGTCGGCATTCGTACACACGTCGACAATGTTAAGCCTGTATTCTCCCTGCATATGGCGCGTTTCTCTCACGTACAGCTCCGGCGCCGAGCCATCCAGCTCAAGGCTTGCAAACTCGGGGAATGTCTTCTGCATGTAAGCCAAAATGCTAGGCAGCTCTTTTTTGCCGATATCAAAAGCTTCTTGCACCGATTTCGGGTCAAAAGCGTCTACGCCAA
Source organism: Paenibacillus sp. MAHUQ-63 (assembly GCF_028765165.1). Lineage (GTDB taxonomy): Bacteria > Bacillota > Bacilli > Paenibacillales > NBRC-103111 > Paenibacillus_E. The sequence continues at coordinate 1,465,038 of NZ_JARADB010000003.1, forward strand.
AAATTTGCAAAGCGTTGATGAGGACCGTATTGTCATTCTGTCGCCCCATATTGAAGCCCCGCATCTTGGCCCGCTCCTTGTTCACTGGCGGGTATTTGCTCATCTCCCCGTAGCCGAACACGCTAACTTCATTCACACCAGTATCGGGATTATTATCGCCGTTCAAGCGGGTAGCCATCAGGTTCCACACCTCAGGCGTCACGTTCTTCAGTCGGAAGGCCAGCGTTACGGCCATCTTGGAATTCGGGTCGCCAATGTCCTCGTGACCGATCGTAAACGGTACGCCGGCCGCCGCGGCGAAATCACCGTCCTGTGTCGCATCGATCACAGACCCGGCTTTGACGACTTGCGTGCTGCCGTTCTCAAGCGTGATCGTTGCGCCGTGTACATTCTTCTTATCTTCGGAGAGCAGAGGCTCGATCTTTTTCGTTTTGAGCAGCAGATCGATATTCGACTCATTTCTAACCAAATCATAGAAAGCATTGGCTGCCGTATTGACGTCGAAGGAATCACCTTCAATCTTGGCGTACCATTCGGAGAAAAAGCCTTTGTTAAACACATCGTCTTTCCCCAATAGATTCTTGTTCGGGCTATAATTCATATCGATCGAATTGATCCAGCCGAGTGTCATGAGCCCGCCGAGTATTTCCCGGTTGCGGCCGTCGACAAGCAAAGTGTTCAACCCGTTGCGAGCCGCAGAAACGGCTGCCGCAACCCCTTCAGGATCGGTACCGACGACGATAACGTCATACGCATCCTTCGCCTTTTTCACCGATTTCACTTCTTCAAGCTCCTGCTTTTCCTTGCTATGTCCGCTGCTTGTATGATGTTTGTATTGATAATACAGGGATGCTGCAGCAGCCAGCACCGCTAGCAGAATCAAGGTTCCCATCAACCAAAGCCAACCTTTGGAAGTGGCGTTGTTACGATTTCCATTAGCCATTAAAACCAAAGCACCCACCTTGTCTCCTGCTTGCGCGCCGCCTTCCCTCCAGAGGTTCGCTAAGCTTCGCCAGCAGTCGATAATTTTTTCAGCTCAAAATATCACTTGTTAGTTTATCACATTTTACCGGTATATAGAAATTTTGCCGGAAACAAATAAAGCCGCGCACTGCTTGGCAGCACGCGGGCTTTATGGATTTACCGGTACGATTTTTTCGGAATGCTTTTGAGCTTCTCCTGTTCGGAGGTGAATTCGGCGCTGATCTCCACGTCGGCGAGAGCCGGGGCTTGACTGATCCGCTCAGCGATCGTGGTGTGCAGCAGCTGCTGTACTGGTGCCGTCATGATCTGTTGCTTCATGGATTGACGCATCTGGATGCTCCTAACTGCAAGAATCTACAGTTACAGTATACCCAGCAGGCAAATGAATTAATCGAAAGGGCATAAGTGCCCGCTCATTTGCTGTCGATAATCAGAGTAACGGGACCCCAGTTCGTCAAAGAAACGTCCATCATCTCGCCAAAGGCTCCGGTCTCCACCACCAGGCCTTGCGCACGCAGCAGCTCATTGAATTGATCATACAGCGGCTGTGCCACTTCCGGTCTGGCCGCCGCCATGAAATTGGGACGCTTCCCTTTGCGGCAATCGCCATACAGCGTAAATTGCGACACGGACAAGATGTGCCCGCCTGTTTCCAATACGGACAAATTCATTTTGCCGGACTCATCTTCAAAAATACGAAGGCCAGCTACTTTATCGGCTGCATATTTGGCATCCTGTTCGGTATCTTCGTGCGTAATGCCGACCAGCAGCATTAAGCCCTCGCCAATCCGGCCGACGGTTTCACCGCTCACGGTGACTTCGGCGCGCTTGCACCGCTGAACAACAACTCTCATAAGCGTCCTGAATCTCCTTACACGCGCGTGCAGCGGTCAGCTTAGCTTTGCATGATGCGCTGCACGGAATATACGTCTTTCACACGTTTGATTTTCTCGACGACGGATTGCAGATGATCGATATTTTTGATCAGGATCGTCATATGAATCGTCGCCATTTTGTTTTTATCGGAACGGCCCGATACGGCCGAAATCATCGTTTTGCTTTCGGAAACGGCTTGGAGCACCTCGTTCAGGAAGCCTCGGCGGTCATGGCCCGTAATTTCAATTTCGACGTTGAAATTGGATTCCACCGCTTCCGCCCATTCGACCTCGATGACCCGTTCCTCCTCGCCCATGCTCGTCGGAATGTTCGTGCAATCCGAACGATGGACGGAGACGCCGCGACCTCTCGTAATGTAGCCGATAATGTAATCGCCAGGGACCGGATTGCAGCAGCGGGCGAAGCGCACCAGCAGGTTGTCGACGCCCTTCACCCGCACCCCGTTCGTCGGACGGCCCTTCCGCTCCGCAGCCGGCGACTTGACTTCCTTCACCTCGGTTGTAAGCTGCAGCACCTGCGCTTCTTCCGCTTCCCGGCGCAGCTTCTCCGTCAGCTTAGTGCATATCTGTGCGGCGGTAATGCCGCCGAAGCCGACAGCCGACAGCATATCTTCAATATCGTTGAAATTGTATTTCTTCGCCGCTTCGAGCAGCTTCTCATCGCTCATCAGCGTTGGCGGGTCAATGGCAAGCCGTTTGAGCTCGCGTTCGATCATGTCTTTGCCTTTCTCTACATTCTCCTCGCGCTTCTCTTTCTTGAACCACTGCTTAATTTTGCTGCGGGCATGCGAAGACTGGGCAATTTTGATCCAATCCTGGCTAGGTCCGTATGAATGCTTGGAAGTCAAGATCTCGATAATATCCCCGGTCTTCAGTTTATGATCCAATGGGACGATACGGGAGTTGACTTTAGCGCCAATCGTACGGTTGCCGACCTCGGTATGAATCCGGTAAGCGAAATCGAGCGGCACCGACCCGGCAGGAAGCTCGATGACTTCGCCTTTCGGCGTAAAGACGAAAACAAGGTCGGAGAAGAAATCCATCTTCATCGACTCCATGAATTCGGAGGCATCGCTTGTCTCTTGCTGCAGCTCCAAAATTTCGCGGAACCAGCTCATTTTGTCTTCGAAGGTGCCGGCTGGAACGATCGAGCCGCCTTCCTTATACGCCCAGTGTGCGGCGATACCGAACTCGGACGTTTTGTGCATTTCCCAAGTCCGAATCTGCACTTCCAGCGGCTCCCCCTTAGGACCTATAACCGTCGTATGGAGGGACTGGTACATATTCGGCTTGGGCATCGCGATATAATCCTTGAACCGTCCCGGCATGGGCTTCCACAATGTATGGATAATCCCCAGAGATGCGTAGCAGTCTTTGATACCGTCGACAATTACGCGCAGCGCCATGAGATCGTAAATCTCATTGAACTGCTTGCCGCGGGAGCTCATTTTCTTATAAATGCTATAGAGATGCTTAGGTCTTCCGGAGATATCCCCCTGAATGCCCATTTCTTCCAGCTTCTCCTTAATGGAGTGGATGACGTCCTCTATATACTGCTCGCGCTCGGTTCGCTTCTTCTGCATCAGGTTAACGATCCGGTAATACTGCTGCGGATTCAAATAACGAAGGGCGATATCCTCCATCTCCCACTTGATCGTGGAGATCCCGAGTCTGTGCGCAATCGGGCAGAAAATTTCCAGCGTTTCCTCCGCGATGCGGCGCTGGCTCTCTTCGGACTGGTACTTCAACGTACGCATATTGTGCAGACGGTCCGCTAATTTGATCAGAATGACGCGGATATCCTGCGCCATCGCGACGAACATTTTGCGGTAGTTCTCGTTCTGCTGTTCTTCTTTGGATTTGAACTTAATCCGCTCGAGCTTCGTCAAACCATCGACGAGCATCGCGCATGTTTTCCCGAATTTATCTAGTACAGTTTCTAATGAAACCGTTGTATCTTCAACGACATCATGCAGGAGTGCCGCAATGACCGAAGTGACGTCCATCTGCATGTTCACCAAAATATCTGCTACAGCGAGCGGATGCAGAATATAGGGCTCCCCCGATTTGCGCACTTGGCCATGATGGGCTTCATCCGCGAATTCATAGGCCTCCCGAATCCTCTGCAAATCATTCTCCTTCAGATAGGTGGCTGCCTTCTCCAACAGCTGCTCTATACCCATGCATCTACCCATTCCCTTTAAAGGTTGTATTTTTAAAAAAAGATCTATACTGATTTTTATTCATTATGCCTTCAAGGCAGGCTCCGCGTCAACTATTGGGCGTCAGACTTTCGACAAAAACCATCATTTCGCCATATAACCGCTTTCATTCTTTGCAAATATCTCGGTTCCATCTCCAAGATCACGGACAGCCATTATAAGAAAACGGGACTGTTCCCCGAGCCATATGCATGACTCTTGGGACAGCCCCCGCCAATTATTAATATTGAACTAAGGAAACGACGTCGATGCCATTGAATTTGTTGCGGCCTTCCAAATAGGACAACTCAATAAGGAACGCTGCTCCGACGATTTCCCCGCCAAGCTGGTTGATCAGATCGATGGAGGATTGAATCGTTCCGCCGGTTGCCAGCAGATCATCAGCAATCAGCACCTTTTGACCCGGTTTAATGGCATCTTTGTGCATCGCCAATTTGTCTTTGCCGTACTCCAGGGCATAGTCCACTTCGATCGTTTCGCCAGGCAATTTGCCGCTTTTGCGAATCGGAATAAAGCCCACGCCAAGCGCGTAAGCGAGCGGTGCGCCGATGACGAAGCCCCGTGCCTCGGGACCTGCAATCACATCGATCTGCTTCTCTTGGACCATGACTCTCAGCTGGTCGATCGCTTGTTTGTACACCTCGCCGTTTTGCAGCAAAGTCGTGATGTCCTTGAACCGGATGCCCGGTTGCGGGAAGTCGGGGATGACGCGAATGTAATCTTTGAAATTCATATGATTTCCTCCAATGTTTGGTTTACTGTATCTATATGTTCAGACATCCATTGCTCCAATTCCTTCGCGGATGAATACATAACGACGGATTCCACTTCCTGCCGCTGCATCCGGTGTTGGTACAAACGTGATGCCGTAAGATCTCTCTTGGCCGGAGACGGTTGAAGCTTAACTAAAGCCCCCTGCCTCTCGACAAATTCCAATTCTTCAAAGACGGATAATATAAAATGGATCATGGCTGGCGATAAACCGGACCGTCTGCTGAATGCGGCCAGCAGCCTTGCATCCTGCACATTGAGCTGCCCTTCTTTTTGCAAGGTGCCGTACATCATTTTAAACATATCCCGTGAAGGCAGCGTACTGCCGCTATCCGGTCCAAGCTCAGCGAATACGGGATAACAGCGCATCATGCTCTCAGCCTGCCGCAGAACGCTCTGCAAGCTAGCAAGGCTCCTAGGGAGTGTATACAGAACGACATCCTGCATACGGGCGAATTGCCATCTCCGCGCCGCTTCGTTCCCAGGCCGCAACGGCCCGCTGTCTTGAACGACCCAGTAAGGAATTGCGTCTCCGATTTGAAATGCCGTAGACGCATAAGCGCCTTCGTCCGCTTCGTCGAACAGTACGATCGCCGGCGGCGGCGGCTCGCTGCCGGCGGTGCCGGCGGCAAGCGCGCTCCGGAGCATATCCAGCTTCGCGCTGAGCTGTCCGGCTCCCCGCCAATCAAAGAGCTGCATATGCCTGATTCGCAGGTCCTGCATGACGATTTGCGGCTTGCGCACCCCGTTCCACTCGTTGATCGACAGCTCGCCGAGTACGTCGACCTTGGCCATCGGAGCGATGAATCCGGCCAGGCTTCCCTTGCCGAAGCCGACGGCTTCCACCGAGCAGCTGACCTCCTCCTTCGCTTGGGAGAGAGCGAGCTTCAAATGCTGCTTCTCCTTCCCCATGGTCCGGACTTCACTCAGCTGCAATTCCGTGAACATGAATCTAGGGGCTGGATTCCCCATACCGAATGGCGCCAGTTTATCCAGACCTTCGATACTCGCAATCGGCACCTCATGCAGGGAACAGACCGCATCGGCCTTCAGCAGCGGTATGTAATCATCCTCGGTTAATGCAGCCGCTGCCAGCTCATTCATTCTACGTGCGAAAGCGTCCAAATGTACGGCGCTCAGGCTCATCCCGGCAGCCGCTTGATGGCCGCCGTAGTGGTCCAGCCATTCTTCGCACGCCGTCAGCGCCTTATGCAGGTCGAAGCCGGCGATGGAGCGAGCCGAGCCCTTGGCCATTCCTGTTTGCGGATCTATGCTGAGAACCAAAGTCGGCCGATAGAATCGTTCCACGATTTTGGAAGCGACGATCCCGACAACACCGACGTTCCAACCTTCCTTCGCGACAACGATGACTTTATCGAGGCCCTTGGCCTGCTGCTCCTCAGCCAGTACGAATGCTTCCTTGACCATCTCTTCAACGATCAGCTGCCGTTCTTTATTCAACATATCCAATTCGAACGCAATTTGCTCCGCTTCCCGGTCATCCGAGGTCGTGAGCAGCTTCACTGCGATGTCCGCCGCTTCCAGCCGGCCGCTTGCGTTGATTCGCGGGGCAAGCGAGAAGCCGATGTGCCCGGCCGTAACTTCTTTGCGCTCAATGCCGGAAACGCCGATCAGCGAGCGAAAGCCTGCATACGCCGACTCCTGCATGCGCTGCAAACCCATCTTGACGATCAGCCTGTTCTCTCCGGTCAGCGGCATAAGATCGGCAACCGTCCCGAGTGCGGCGAATTCCAGCAGCTCTTCCGGCAGTCTATTCAGCAGCGCATGCGCCAGCTTGAGGGCTACGCCCACCCCTGCGAGATGCTTAAAGGGATACGGGCAGCCGGGCTTCTTGGGGTTAATGACCGCCAAAGCTTCCGGCAGCTGCTCAGGAGGTTCATGGTGATCCGTTACGATGACGTCGATCCCCAGCTCCTTGCAATAGGCAATTTCCTTTACGGCGCTTATGCCCGTGTCGACGGTAATCAACAGATCAACGCCTTGTTCTTTGGCCAAATCCATCGCCGGCCGGTTCAGACCATAGCCTTCGCGAATGCGGTGCGGGATATACGTATCGAACCGTGCGCCCAAGCCTCGGAGGAGATGATACATCAGCGAGGTGCTGCTTACGCCGTCTGCATCGTAATCTCCATACACCCGGATAAATTCATTGTTCTGCAGCGCTCGGCGAATGCGCTCCACAGCCGGGCGCATATCGTCAAGCAAATACGGATCGTGATAGTAGCGGATGCCGCCATGCATGAATTGCTCGGCCTCCGCCAAGGTGCGAATGTCTCGAAGAACAAGCAACCTGGCCACAAGCGGGTCGATCTGCAGCTCGCGCACGAAAGTTTCTATGAGCATCTCGTCGGCATTACCTATGCTCCATCTTGCCTTTGGTGCTAGCACGGGGTCGTGTCCTCCTTACAACTTCTTTAGTGAATAACGGAAGGCAGATCGTTAAGCTCTGCATCCGTTGCATGTTTATAGGGATAACCCGCATCATACGGCGCGACATGAACAAGCACTTCCGAAATATGATGGAATCGTTTCATCAACTGCTGCTTAACTTTTTTGGAAATTTCATGACCTTCCCAGACGGAAACACGGGGATTCACGCTGATCTTGAGTTCCACAACCACATAGTGGCCCTGTTCTCTGGCTTTCAGGTCGTCAACGGTAATGACGCCTTTGATCAACTGAACGACGGCAAGCAAATCGTCCGCATCCTCCTGCTGGAGGACGTAGTCCTTCTTCGTATGTAAAGTTTCCTTCACGAGGGCATACCCCATTCTCAGGATCATAAGAGAGATGATGATTCCAGCTATCGGATCCAGGTAATAGAAGATCGAGATATCGAGCAGATTAGCGACGCTGGCGCCAAACACCCCGATCAAAGCCACAATAGTAGAGTATATATCGGAACGGTGCGTCCTGCCATTGGCAATTATTTCCGGCGATTCGATGGCTTGGCCAAGCTTGGTTGTGTACTGAAACATGATTTCCTTCAACAACAGAGAAATGCCGATTGCAACAAGCGCATAGGTCTTGGACGTATGTGCCGCCGGCGTCCACAAGGATTTGACGGCGGAGAACCCCATCTCGATGCCCGCAATCAGAATCAACAGGGCGATGAGGACCGTTGTAACCGCAGCTCTCTGATCGAACCCGCCAGGATTCGTATCTTCCTGTGAACGTCCAGCTGATCTTAGTCGAACTAATGCAGCAGATGAACCTGCCACCCCTGCGGCTGAATGCGCCGCGTCAGCAAGCAATGCTTGACTTTGCGTCATGACACCAAGGATCCCTTTCAGACAAGCAAGCGCTGCATTGCCTGAGATCGCTACCCATACTGCCAGTTCCGTCTTCCGAAAACGCTCGTCTTTCACCGTTGACACTCCCCCTGAACGGATACAAAGGCCGCGCAACATTCACGCGGCCGGTTATTATGGTTATTACGCTGCTGCTTTCTTTTTAGAACTGCGTAGCGATTTTCTTTTCAAGAGGTACCAGAGTGAGCAAGCAATGACGATGGACGAATAAGCACCGCTTGTCAGACCGACCAGCTTCGCAAGCGCGAAGAGCTTGATGGATTCGCTACCGAAAATATACAAACAGCCTGCCGCGATCAATACGACGAGAACCGTATTAATATTCCGGGCCATCGTTTGCCAAATACTGTCGTTCACGAGATTCACCAGATCCTCGTCCGTTTTGAGCTTAGCGAACCGCAAGTTCTCGCGAATACGGTCAAAAATAACGATCTTATCGTTGATGGAATAACCGATCGTCGTCAGAACTGCGGCCAGGAACGGAAGGTTGACTTCCAGACGGAAAATCGCAAAAATCGCGATAACCATGAACGCATCGTGAAGAATGGCAATAATAGCGGCAATCGCGAATCGCCATTCAAAGCGGATGCTCACGTACACGCAAATCAGTACGCTGGCGATGGCTACGGCATAGACGGCCTTTAACAGCAATTCTTTGGCCAGCTGCGGGTCGACCGTGTTGATTTCCTTGGAAACCTCGGTGCCGTAAGCCGTAGCGAAAGCTTTCTGGATCGCATTGACGGTAGCGTCGGTCAACACATCGTCGAACCGGATCGATACGCGGTCGCTGTTGTTGCCGCCGATGGTCGGATCCGCGTAGTGCGACTTCACTTCCCCGCTCGTCGTAAGGCCCTTCATAATCTCATCCACTTTGGCTTTGTCCAGCTGCTTGCCGACGACAAGATCGATATTCGTTCCGGCTTTGAAGTCAACGCCGAAATTCATTCCCGAAACCAGCATCATAACCAAACCGATAAGTAATAACGCAATGGAAATACTGAAAAAGGTTTTGCGCGTATTTACAAAATCAAACCGTTTCTTAGAGTCCACGGATTTCTGCCTCCTTCACGCCGAAATAACTTGGCTTCTTCAGCAAGTTGCCTCGAATGATCAGGTGCAGCAGCCATCTCGAGAATATGACGTTCGTTAAGATACTAATGACGATACTGAGCATGGTGATGACGGCGAACCCGCGAATCGCGCCGTTACCTACGTAATACAGAACGATACCGGCAATCAAGTTCGTGACATTCGCATCCATGATCGTACGGAAGGAGTGCTTGGAGCCCGCCTTCAAGGACGAGAGAATGCTCTTGCCTGCGCGGATCTCTTCGCGAATCCGTTCATATGTAATAATGTTCGCATCGACGGCCATACCGGCCCCGAGCACCAAAGCCGCAATACCCGGCAAGGTTAACGTTGCGTTCATGAAGTCGAAGATCGCGAGCAGCACCCAGATATAAGTAATCAGCGTGAATGCCGCTACCAGTCCAGGGGCTCTGTAGTAGAACAACATGAAAATGAAGATCAGAATGGAGGCGATGAGGCCTGCACGCGCTGTTTCATGCAAGGATGCTTGTCCCAGCGTTGCGTCCACACGCTGAATATATTTCTCGGTTAACTTCAGCGGCATGGCCCCTAAGTTAATCATTTTCGCTACTTTGGTCGCTTCCGTTACACTCGTTTGTGTTATTACTGCGGAATCGCTGTCAATCGGGAAGTTAACCGCTGCTGTAGATTGCAGTTGATCGTCCAGATAGATCGACAACGTGCTGCCTACCAGTTTCGTCGTTACTTCCTTGAATTTCTCTCTGCTTTTCATCTTGATTTCTACGATCGGCTGCTTCGTGTTCGGATCGTAGCTCAATTTGGCTGCGTTCTCGACGAAGTCCGTACCGTTCATGTAGACGGTTCCGTCCGGTCCTCTGAAAGTAAGAACAGACGGCTTGGACATCAGCGTTCTCACTTCTTCTTCATTCTCCACGCCGGCAAGCCGCACGCGGATGCGGTCCGATCCTTCCGGATAGACCTCAGGCTCAGCTACGCCCAGGGAGTCAGCCCGCTTCGCAAGACTTTCCGCCGCTTGAGTAAGCGTTTCCTTCGTTAAAGGCTGCCCAGCTGTCAAAGGCTCTGCGGTGTACAAAATTTCGAACCCGCCTTTTAAATCCAAACCAAGCTTGATTCGTTCTACAAGTCTAGGGCTTGTTGCTCCGATTGCGCCGAGAACAATAACAACCGTTAGAAAAAAGAACGAGATTCTTTTCCAATCCAGCATCTCTTGCTTGTCTCCCTTCGATACTCAATATGCCTATTATATACAGGTCTGAAAATCGAGTCAATTTAAGCCGTTTCAACAAAAAATAAGCCCTATTCTTAGAATTGGGCTCCTTTATACATACTGATCGTCATCCAGTTCATGAACTGTGTCGATTTCAGCGATAAAATGTCATTTACGATTTGATGAAGGGAAGGGACTCCCGTTTTGCGGTATCGATCGCTCACACAATCCCAAATGTCTTTGCCGGTAACATGCTCATATCCGAGCAATACGAATTCTTCAACCTTGCTTAAGCATAGGCTCTCAATCAACTCATTCAATTCCAGATCGGAAATCGTATCCTGAACCTCTTCCTCGTTCGTGGGGGCTGCTTCGCCATCCGCTTCCGCATGCTCCGGTTTGTCCTCAGGACGTTGAGGAACCACATCGTTATCTTCTCCGTTCATAGCGAGATCCTCCTAAGGTCAGTTTCATACGCAATCTTGTATTATTCGCTATACACTTTCATTTTCCTGCCGGTCTGCCGGCCCGTCCGCAAAATGTTAGCATGAGCTTGACCCGATCCCGCATATTCATAGAGTAAGACAAGTATCGGAAGAGGGTATTGCATTGACGAAGCAGTCATTTATTAGAGGTACGATGATTCTGCTAGCCGCAGGAATTTTGAACCGGCTCCTCGGTTTCATACCTAGAATTACATTGCCGCGTGTCATCGGTGCTGAAGGCATCGGCCTCTATCATATGGGATGGCCCTTCCTCTCCGTCATCCTGACGATCATTACGGGCGGGATCCCCGTGGCTATTGCCAAATTGATCGCCGAGGCCGAAGCGGAGCGCAATGAAGCGCGAATTCGGAGCATTCTGCGAATTTCTCTCGCCATTACGGCGGGACTTAGCATTTTCTTTACGATTGCCTGCATCGCGGGAGCCTCGTGGATCACTTCCCACCTCTTGACCGACTCGCGCGTTTACTACACGTTCCTCACCATGAGCCCGATGATTCCCATTATCGGCATTTCGGCCGTGTACCGCGGCTACTTCCAAGGCAGACAGAATATGATTCCTACCGCCACGTCGCAGATCATGGAAACTTTGATCCGTATCGTGATGGTGCTCGTATGCGCCTATGTGATGATCCCTTACGGTGTCGAATATGCTGCCGCGGGAGCTATGCTGGGAGTGCTGGCTGGGGAAATCGGCGGACTCGTCGTGCTCGCCATCCATTTCAAGTATGATAAGAAATCGTCCCTGCAAACGACTGTTGCCCAGATCGGCACGACGAAAACGAATGGCCGAATGGCCAATTTCCGCAGAATTATGCGCATTTCCATCCCGATTACTGGCAGCAAGCTGATCGGAGCCGGCTCTTACTTGTTCGAATCCATTCTAATCGCGCAAAGCCTTGCCATCGCCGGCATTACAACCTCGCTGGCAACCGCTCAGTACGGCGCTTTGCAAGGGATGATCATCCCGATCATCTTGCTGCCGAGCGCACTGACGATGTCGTTGTCGGTTTCGCTCGTCCCCTCCTTAAGCGAAGCGGCGGCACGCAAAGATATGAAGACGATTCATGCCCGCCTCCATCAATCGCTGAAGCTGGCTCTGGTGACCGGAGCTCCGTTCGCCGTGCTGATGTTCGTTTTGGCCGAGCCTATCTGTACGTATATGTACAACCAACCCGATGTAGGCGTGATGCTGAAAATGATGGCTCCCGTCGCTCTATTCATTTATTTTCAAGCGCCTCTGCAATCTGCCCTGCAAGCGTTGAATAAGCCAGGAGCCGCTTTAATCAACACCCTGATCGGATCGACCGTCAAGCTGATCCTTATTTACTGGCTGGCCAGCAAGCCGGAGCTTGGCATTCACGGTGCCGTTTTCGCCATCAACATCAATATCGTGTTGGTTACGCTGCTGCACTGGAACAGCGTTGTCCGCTTGTTGAAGTTCCGTATGGAAGGCAGCGATTTCGGCAAGATCGGAGCCGCCATGGTCCTCACCGGGGGTAGCATCTACTTCCTCATGTACGTACCTTGGACGAACGTGGAATGGATCCGTTTTATCACATCGGCGCTTCTCGGATTTCTCGTTTATATGATTTCCATAACGGCATTCCGGCTGATTAGCTTGAAAGATTTGAGCCGGCTCCTGCATATGGGCAAAAAGATCATCCGGTAACGGGTTATCTCGCTGCCCTATCTCTTCCGGTCGAGAAACATCCGGCCTCTATGGTCGATCGAGCAGTAAAACACTTCTTTGAAATCGCGCGCACCTTTGATTTGCAGCTGATTTTTGAGCCAGAATCGGGTCTTCCCTATTTTCTCCAAATTATCGTCCTGCACCTTGCCATCCATAATAAGCGGCAGCGGAAGCCCCTCATACCGAATCGTCCCTTTCAAGCCGTGTTCGTCGACGACCGTTTCCTGCTCTTTCTCTTTTTTCTCCATGACGCTCAATTTCCCCGAAGGCTCCAGTATGGCAAACTCCACATCCGCGACATTCATGATTTTATTTTGTCTGAGCTGAAGCATTAAATCATCCAAATTGTAACGATGCTTCTTCATCTCTTCCCTGTCGATCATGCCTTGTTTGATAATAACGCTAGGTTCTCCATCGAATAGAATCCGCAGGGTTCTATTTTTTAGCGTCACATAGGCAATGACGATCTGGATCATCACCAGTGTCGCCATAGGAACAAGGCCGCTCATGAGCGGTTTGGCTGAATCTTCAAGGACGAAAACGGCGATCTCAGCAATCATGATCGAGATGACCAGATCGAACAGCGACAATTTCCCGATTTCCCGTTTCCCCATTAGGCGCAGCATGAGAAAAACGACAAAGTAGATCAGCACGGTACGTAAAAAAATGGTCAGAATATCCATGGATGCCTCCCCTGATCTAAGCTCTTGCTTGTTCTCGGAGTTCACTGGTATTCTGACCGTCGATTCACTTCATCATGCAGATTTTACGTATTCAATTGTTGGCAATTACAGCAGGAATAGCTTGAAGTAAAGGGTCGCGGCAAGGAATAGAACAAGGGAAATCGGCGCCGTGACCATGAAGTAAGTCCTGGCGTTCAGCCCTCCTCCTTCTTGCTCGGCAAGCGCTGCCGTATACATGCCGGCAATCGATCCGAACAGCGTCACACCGCTTCCGATCGCCGTTCCTGCGATGAGGGACCACCAAAGCGGCTGGACAGAGGTTTGCGAATAACTGTGTATGTCTTGACCGATATGCTCGATCACAGGAATCATCGCGGCTATATAGGGGACGTCATCAACAACCGCAGAACAGAATCCAGTAAGCCACAGAAGCAGGATGGAAAAGAACGGCACGCTGCCTTGGGCGATTTCCAAGCCCCTGGCCGCAATGAATCCCGAGATGCCGGCGTAGGTCAATCCGCCGACCATGATGAACAGACCGAGGAAGAACAGTCCCTGCGAATCCTGCACGCCATGCCAGACCGTTCGGTAATCCCGTGTCTGAATGAGCCCAAGAAGCTGCTTATAGTTGAGAGCCAGCATGGCCACAGCTCCACCCCCCGCGATATACGAGGCTTCCCACCCCAATAGTCCTTGAAATATGACAGCCAGCACGGTCAAACCCGTAACCAGGCAGCCGCCATAAAACAAGAACCGGTCCTCCGTTAAATAGGCGTCCGGCTGCAAACTGAGCGCCTCGCGCTTGTACGTTTCCGGGATGATCATTTTCCTTCCATAGAAGAACCACAGGATGAAATAGACGATCGCCAGCAGGATGATCATAAGCGGTCCGATCCGGAGCAATATGGAGCCCGATGTCACATGCCCCCCTGCTCCGATCAGCCTGTTCGACCAATTGCCCATCAGGGTCGCGGCTCCTCCCAAATGTGCGGACAGCAGCGCTGAGATCAGAAAGGGCACTGGCGATAATTTCATCATTTTACTCGTTTTGAGCAGCAGCGGGACGATCACGGCAATGGCTGCAAAACCGTTAAATAAAGCAGCAACTGCGGCAGTGAGAACGGACAAGCTCATCAAAATGGTAAAGGGCTTTAAGCGAAACACCCGAATAATTCGGCTAGCTGAATAAGAGATAAGTCCTGTTTGTTGAAAAAGTACGGCGATGATAAACCAACTGACAAGAAATAGAAGCAAGTGCCAATTCGCGTAGGTTCCTAAAGCCTTGCCGGCCGGCACGATGCCGAGCACGATCATAAGCAGTGCTCCGCCAAGCGCGGTATACATGCGGTCCCATTTTTCAATCAAGATACATACATAAGCTGCAGCGAAAATGATAAGTGCAAGAATAGCCTGCCATAGAGCGGGTCCTTGAGAAAATTCCGTCATAAATATTCACCTTCCCTTTGAACAGTCTGTACTAATTCTATGTGCTTGGCCATACAATGATGTTAATGAAAAGAATCGAATATAGGAAAGGATTGGTGCCTGTGAACCCTATGCGATCGGTCAGTCAGGTTCGAATAACATCTCCTTTATTTTCCGGGCTTGTGTATTCATTAAGCATGATGACAATTGGGACAATAGTTACATCTTTGTTTTTGCTGCTAACGAGCACACAAGAAAGTTCCTTGCATACGCTAACTACGATCATCCATGCCGTTTCTTTGTTTATCGGAGGCTGGGTGTCGGGCAAAAGAGCCGAAACACGCGGTTGGTATCATGGGGGACTCGTCGGTATTGTGTATTTCATCCTTATTTTTTTGGTAGGCTTCCTTGCATTTGACGCTGGCTTAAACCTGCAATCCCTTCAGTTGCTGGGCATTCTTTTCGCATCTGGCGCGCTCGGCGGCGTCTTGGGTGTCAATACGAAAAAATAAGTCGTTTCCGTGAAAATATCACTATCCCCCTATGGTTGTGGTATAATACTATAGTTATATTCGCAATAATTTCCAATATTAGGGGGAAAGCACCATGAGTCCGTTTCAGTCTATGACGCATGCAACGGTCTATATAGTCATTACAGTCATTGCCTTTCTAATTGCCGCCTCACGCAAAAATCCATTCGCTATAGCCGGAAGCTTCGTTCATGAAATATTCACTTCACGCAAATATTTGCTCCACTTCGTCGCGCTGATTACGATCCTCTTTTTCAACAAGGTTGAGATGTGGGTGGAGAAAAGAATAAATTATAAAGCTGATTTTACCAAATCGATCTACAGTATCGAAGGCAACTTCGTGTCATCGATCCAACATTTCTTCCATAACGATACATTAACCATGATCAGCAGCTATTTTTATGTCGTCGTTTTCCCGTCCGTTATGATTGCTTCCATCGCACTATATACATTCAAGAAAGATTTCAAATTATTCTACGCCGTTTGTTACGCGCTAATGTTCAATTACATGATCGCGATTCCGTTCTACCTGTTCTTCCCGGTCAACGAGGTTTGGGCTTTCCACCCTTCGGTGAAGCTGCTCATCCTTGACGTGTTCCCGACCTTCGAGCAGGATTACCGGCCGCTGTCCGGACTGGATAACTGCTTCCCAAGCTTGCATACGTCGATTTCCGTATCGATGGCCGTCATAGCGGTCAAGAGCCGCAACGCTTTCTGGAAAGTGTTCGTACCGATCTCTTCCGCCTTCATCATCTTCACCATCTTCTACTTGGGCATCCATTGGTTATCCGATATGTGCGCCGGTGTCGTACTTGGTGTGGTGGCTGCCAGATTGGGACTGCGAATCGCAGAGGGGCGTCTCGTGCTTGGCGAGCAGGCGCTGCTTAAGCGGTCGTTCAAGAACAACGAACTTTAATCGTAAAGCAAATAAAAAGCGAGAGCCTGAGAAGGTTCTCGCTTTTTTGATTTTATTCCTTAGCTGCCGTCGATTGAGAAACGGAGTTGATGGCAGAACGATCGAACGTCATTTTCGTTGCGTCGTTTACACGAAGCACGCAAATATCGTCGGTGATTTCCATGATCGTGCCGTGAAGACCGCCAATGGTAACGACCTTATCCCCTTTTTTCAAGCCGCCTAGCATTTGATTGCGAGTTTTCTGTCTTTTTTGCTGTGGACGAATAAGTAAGAAGTAGAGAACTACAAACATGAGCACGAGCGGCCCGTATGTATACAAATATCCTACAGCGCCTGTATCCGCAGTTGTAGTTTCAGCCAATAGAAACATAGGTATCCTCCTTTCTTAAAATCCTCTTTCATTATCATTCAGCCCGTAGCTGGCAAAGAATTCATCGCGGAAATCCAGCAAGCGGTCTTCCTGGATGGCGGCTCTGACATCGCGCATGAGCTGAAGCAGAAAGTGAAGGTTATGAATGGTCGTCAAACGGATTCCGAACGTTTCATCCGCTTTCAACAAATGACGAATGTAAGCCCTGCTGTAATTCGTGCACGTATAGCAAGAGCATTTGGGATCCAACGGACCGAAATCGGTCGCATTCTTCGCATTGCGAATGACCAGCCTGCCTTCGCTTGTCATGCATGTCCCATTTCTGGCGATCCGGGTCGGCAGCACGCAATCGAACATATCGATTCCGCGAATGGCGCCCTCAATCAACGCATCCGGTGAGCCTACCCCCATCAGGTAACGGGGTTTGTTCGCCGGCATCAAAGGTGCTGTATAGTCTAGCACTTCGTACATCAAATGCTTAGGCTCGCCAACACTCAATCCACCAATAGCATACCCCGGGAAATCCATGGAAGTCAACTGCTCCGCGCTCATTCTGCGCAGGTCCTCGTACATGCCCCCTTGAATGATCGCGAACAATCCTTGATCTTCGGGCCGGCTATGACTCTGCAGGCAGCGCTCCGCCCAACGGGTCGTACGCTCCAGCGACTTCTTCACATAATCATACTCTGCCGGAAACGGCGGGCATTCATCGAAAGCCATCATGATATCAGAGCCCAGCGCATTCTGAATCTCCATCGCCACTTCGGGAGAAAGAAACAGCTTGTCCCCGTTGAGGTGGGATTTGAACGTCACGCCTTCTTCCGTTATTTTCCGCATGTTGCTTAAACTGAATACTTGGAAGCCGCCGCTATCCGTAAGAATCGGACGATCCCAGTTCATGAATTTGTGCAGTCCGCCCGCGGCTTTCACAATATCATGTCCGGGACGAATGAACAGATGGTACGTATTGCTCAATATAATTTGAGCGTCCATCGTTTTCAATTCCTCCGGGCTCATCGTTTTCACCGTCGCCTGGGTGCCGACCGGCATAAAAGCCGGCGTCTCGATGACACCGTGCGGGGTATGGACCCGGCCCAAACGGGCTCCGGATTGTTTACAAGTTTTAATCGGTTCGTACGTTACCGCTGCTGCCACTACATCCACTTCCTATTCTAATAAATAAACATTGCATCCCCGAAGCTGAAGAAACGATACCGCTCTTTCACCGCTTCCTCGTAGGCCCGCATGATGTGGGTTCTGCCGGCCAACGCGCTGATCAACATCAGCAAGGTCGACTTGGGCAGATGGAAATTCGTCAATAAAGCGTCCACGACGCCGAAGGTGTAACCGGGATATATAAAGATGCTGGTCCATCCTTGCGACGGTTGGATTTCCGCTCCGGCTCCCGCCTGCTCACGACTCAATCCGGCAGCCGTTTCCAGCGTTCTCGCGGAAGTGGTGCCTACGGCGATGACGCGCTTGCCGCTGGCCTTGGTCTCGTTAATGGCTTGCGCCGTTTCCGGCGAGAGAATATAATACTCCGCGTGCATTTGATGCTCTTCGACGGTATCGACGGACACCGGCCGGAACGTGCCTAATCCGACATGAAGAGTGATGAAGGCGAGTCGGATTCCTTTGGCCTGCAGCTTCTGCAAATAAGGTTCCGTGAAGTGCAAGCCCGCCGTCGGCGCAGCCGCCGAGCCTTCATGCTTCGCATAAACGGTTTGATAACGTTCCCTCTCGGGCAGCTGTTCCTTGATATAAGGAGGCAGCGGCATTTCGCCCAGCTTATCCAAGATTTCGTTGAAGATGCCCTTGTAGGTGAATTGCAGGACGCGAGCGCCCATCTCGCCGACTTCCACAACCTCCGCCGTTAACAGTGGAGCGCCGACATCTCCCTCATCTTTGCCGAAAATGGCTACGGCACCAAGCTGCATCCGCTTCCCAGGCTTAACAAGCGCCTCCCAGCGGTCTTCGCCCAGCTGCTTGAGCAGCAGGAGCTCCACCTTCGCCCCGGTGTCTTTCTTCACGCCAAAGAGCCGTGCTGGAATGACCCGCGTGTCGTTCATCACGAGTAAATCCCCGGCTTCCATGTAATCGATCAACTGCTCGAACGTACGATGGCCGATTTCTCCGGTTTCTTTGTTCAAGGTAAGCAGCCTGGACGCCGTGCGGTCAAGCAGCGGCGTCTGGGCAATCAATGATTCAGGTAGGTCAAAATCAAATGCTTGTACATCCATGAGTGTGTATTCATTCCTTAGTTATGTTGACTCCAGCGTAATAGGTCTGAAGTATTTTTTTGTAATCATACCCTTGTTCGGCAAAGCCTCTCGCGCCCCACTGGGACATGCCGAGTCCGTGTCCGAAGCCCGTGCCGCGAAACACGAACGTCTTGTTCGGGCCAGCAGGCTGTACGCTGCCGGTTGCCGGCTTATCGGCCGGTTGATCCGCCGGTTTGGAGATTCCTCCCGTACCTAAGGCCGATAAATCCGATTTCTTCAGTGCCGTCGGTTGAGACTGGCCGCCTGAAAGCACATAGACCGAATCGCCGTCAGGCGCGTTCGTCTGTGAGCTTCCCGCTCCGACAATCGCCAGTTGGCTTGCTTCCGGGCTATTACCAGTATAACTTCCTGCTCCTTCAATTTCAAACCGTGTGCTCGGCAATCCGCCAAGCGCCGTGCGCAGCGCATCCGGATACGGCACTTTCACGACAATGCCATTCGCCTTCAGCTCCGTAACTCTGCCGGAAGGACCGCGTTTCGAAATTTCCAGCGACTGCAGCTCCCCGTTTACCACAGCCCCTGCAGCGGCTAATTTGCTTTTGATTTCTGCCGCCGTATAAGGGCCTCTGATCCAGGAATAGGCATTGGATTCTTTCTCCTGACCGAGAATGACGACTTTCTCTTTGGCCGCGAGTTGATCGATGGCCGGATTAGCCACATTATCCACATATGGCGCCAGACGCACGTTGACTCCCGGTTCCGTGGCTTCATAATACGAAGTTCCGTCCTTGTTCTTCTGGCCGGTATCTTTCAAATATAAAGCGGAGACATACCCCGCCCGTCCGTCGGCCAATTGAACGCGGTACCACGTCGCTTTGCCTTTCTCCGCGCCTTCATCCGGGCTTGGCACTGCGCGCAAATAATTGACCGGATTGCCCCAAACCTCGGAAGGATCGGCGGTCATTCCGCCGGAATTGGAAGAAAAGACAGGAGAGATAAGGCCGCTGCTATCGGAAATCACTTCATCCTTCGTAGCATCCACCGCTTGATTGCCTGCGGCAAACTCTCTCTGGACGCCATAGTAAGCTTGGTCCAGTGTCGTATCCGTCACTTGCGCGATCTCATACTTGTCCCCTTGCTTAATGGCAAACGTCCGCGCTGCAACGGCTTGAGCTTTCAACGCTTCGGCAGGCCATCCCGCGCTCAGCTCGGATCCGAGGACGCCGTATAAATAGGCTTCCATCGGTACTTCATTCACAAGCGCCAATTTGTTCTGGTATGTACTGATTTCCATGTCCCCGCGATATTTGCGGTCCGCCTTCTCTTTCACACCGATCATTTCACCCTTGGGGTGGACCAGCGTTTTCTGCTGCCCGGCTCCTGCGGCGAAATGTGGAATTGGATCCGCACCGTTCGCAGATGCCGTTACATCCCCCCGGCGAATAAGATAGGCTGACTTCGTATCCGCCGCTTGCAACGGAACGCCGGGAACCGCTTGCTGGGCCGTCTGCTTCACGGCTTCCAGCTGTGCGGCAGTCGCTTCGCTGCCTACCCATACGCCGTACGCCGGCTTGCCCGCCGCATCCTCCTGCACGGCGAGATCCGCCTGAATGCCGGCACCGGCGTATACGGCCGCCTGCTGCAATGCCGCAGCCTCCGTCGGGTACGTGCCCGCGCTCAAATGGAACGGCCCTGTCATCACCGGCGGAGCCGACTTCGTCAAGGCGGCAACCGTCCCGTCTTTCAGCGCCCCGGCTGCGGCGCTTTCGGCCGCCTCCTTGGAGGCATAGCTGCCGTAGAATACTTGATAAACGGTTCGGCCTTGTTTCACACGGCTTATCACGTAGGCATCGCCTGACAGAGTAGCCAGCTTGGCATGGAGCGTTTTGGCAGCGGTATAATCGGCCGTCTCCAGCATCATTGCGCCGTACTGGTCCAGCGACATCCGAAGGGTGGTGTCCGGTGCGCTTAGCCACAGCTTCTCGGGAGCGCCTGCTGCGCTGCGCACGCTGACGTCCATTCCGCCTGCGGAGCTAAGCGTCACTACGCCTTCTAGCAATTTGTATTTGGCAGAGTCTATGAATAAAGCGACGCGAACTTCATCCAAATGTTTGATTCCCGCCGCGTAGGCAGAGGGATTAAGCCCCGGGGCAGTTCCTAACAGTAATGCGGCTGTCGTGAGCAACGCCATTGTCTTCGGGGCCAGCAGCTTTCTTATCGGTTTCATTCGACAATAGTTCCTTTCCTTATGCAGCATTCTACTAAGTTAGACTCTATCATGTTGCAGAAGTTTTGTTTAGTAGAATAATAAAATAAGGCTGCGCCCTCCGTGAAAGCGAAAGAGGAGCCCGCCGGCTCCTCCCTTACGTCTTCATGACTTCTGTTCCGGCACCGGCAAGCCCAGGTGCTGGTACGCCTGCGGCGTCACGATTCGCCCTCTCGGCGTACGCTGCAGAAACCCGATCTGCAGCAAATACGGCTCATAGACGTCCTCGATCGTCTGGCTCTCCTCGCCGATCGTGGCGGCAATCGTCTCCAGCCCGACAGGACCGCCCTGGAAGCTCTGGATGATCGCCCGCAGCATCTTATGGTCGATCTCGTCCAGACCCAGGTCGTCGATCTGGATGCGCTTCAGCGCCTCTCGGGCGATGTCGAGCGTAATGATGCCATCGCCCTTCACCTGCGCGAAATCGCGCACCCGCTTCAGCAGGCGGTTGGCGATCCGCGGCGTTCCGCGCGAGCGCATGCCGATCTCGCGCGCCGCTTCGCCGACGATGCCGACCTGCAAAATGTCGGCCGTTCGGGAGACGATGTAGGTGAGCTCCTCCACCGTATAGAACTCCAGCCGGGAGACGACGCCGAAGCGGTCGCGCAGCGGCGCAGACAGCAGGCCGACGCGCGTCGTCGCGCCGACCAGCGTGAACGCCGGCAAGTCCAGCCGCACCGAGCGGGCGCTCGGCCCCTTGCCGATGATAATGTCAAGGGCAAAATCCTCCATCGCCGGATACAGCACCTCTTCCACCGTACGGTGGAGGCGGTGAATCTCGTCGATGAAGAGCACGTCGCCCTCCTGCAAATTCGTCAGGATGGCGGCCAAATCGCCCGGGCGCTCAATCGCAGGACCGGACGTGGTCCGGATGTTCACGCCCAGCTCATTGGCGATGATGTTCGACAGCGTCGTCTTGCCCAGCCCCGGCGGTCCGTACAGCAGCACGTGATCCAGCGCTTCCTTGCGCATTTTGGCCGCTTCGATATAAATCTTGAGGTTCTCCTTCGCTTGTCTCTGGCCGATATATTCAGCCAAATAACGAGGGCGCAGGCTGTACTCAATGGCGCTGTCCTCCATCATCAAATTAGCCGATATAATCCGGTCATTCTCCATGGTGATCCTCCTCAGAGCTTTCCGCAGGAAAGCTTTCTTCGTCGATATGAACGACTTTACTTCACATCAACCTTGATAAACCGTACGTCCCTAAGGGCCGGCGTTATCGTTTATTCTAGGTAAGCAGCTGCTTAACTCATCGTATATAAAGCCTGCAGCGCATGCTTCATCAATACATCTACGGAATCCGAAGGATTGGCCTTCGGCTTCACCTGCAGCCAAGCGCGGTCGGCTTCCGCCTCCGTATAACCGAGTGTCATGAGCGCTTCCTTCGCTTCCGCCCACACCGAGCTGCCTTCCGTAATTTGGGCCGAGCCTACAACGCTTAACGCCACCGCAGCCTCAGGGCTCGAGAAGGTCACAGATCCTAATTTGTCCTTGAGGTCCAAAATAATCCGTTGAGCCGTCTTCTTGCCGATGCCGGGAAGCTTCGTTAGGAAAGCCAAATTCTCTTGGGAGATCGCCAAGATCACGGCTTCCGGCTTCCCGCCGGCGGCGAGGATGCCTAGAGCAACCTTGGGCCCGATGCCCGTCACATCCAGCAGCAGCCGGAACAAAGCTTGCTCATCGCGCGATGTAAAGCCGAACAGCAAATGCGCATCTTCACGCACATGGTAATGCGTGTACAACGTTACATCTTCATGCTCCGCATGCGGGAGGGCATACGGGTTCGGACAAAACACGCGGTAGCCCACGCCATTCACATCCAGCACCGCATACTCGCTCTCCCTTAGCGCAACTTTCCCTCGTAAGAAATCTATCATCTTTTTCTAACCTCATTTATTCTAGATTGCAAAGCAGAAGAATGCGCATGGCAAATCGCGATCGCAAGAGCATCTGCCACATCATCGGGCTTCGGCACCTGGGACAGCTTGAGCAAAATTTTGACCATTTCCTGAACCTGATGTTTCTCGGCATTCCCGTAACCGACAACCGACTGCTTCACTTGAAGCGGCGTATACTCCGCAATCGGCAGCCCCGCCTGTACGCCGGCAAGAATCATGACGCCCCGGGCTTGCCCCACGGTGAACGCCGTCGTCACGTTGCGGTTAAAAAACAGTTTCTCTATGGACATTGCGTCCGGTTTATACTTCTCTATCAATTGCGTTGTAGCGTCATAGACGTCCTTAAGCCTCTGCCCCGGATCCGTATGGGCTTGCGTCTGAATCGAGCCGTATTGGACAGGAACAAGCTTACTGCCGATCTTATCAATAAAGCCAAAGCCTACAATCGCGATCCCCGGATCAATCCCCAGAATACGCACAGCATTACTCTCCTATCCTTCAAAAAAGCGAACATATGTAGTCATTTCTCATTATAGCAGATAACAAAAAAAAGAGATAGACTCCGGTTTCCCTTCATCTACCTCATCGTATCGAACAATTTTACGGTGTTGTCATCGCTCTTTCCGTCTCTTCCACGGCATAATCGCTGAAAGTCGATAATACGCTATTATACTCCTCCATATCAGAGATGCGAATTCCGTCCTTCAGCTGCTGCACCGTATCCGGCGGCAAGCTGCTTTCCAAGTACTTGATATTCAGTTGAAAAAACGTCCGAATCACATTGTCTTTGTCCGGCGTTCCGTTGAACAGCGAAAGATTGCTGCTGCCGTCGATGCCAAAAACGGCTTTCTCCTTGCATGCCGGAGACAAATCCTCAATATGTTCGGTAAACGTGACATTCCCGTTAGCGCCTACGCTCAGGATCCAGTCCGGATGCTTCACCTGCATGTCAAGCAGCTGCTCCGAGCTTTGGAGACCGAGCTGGATGCGCTCTTCGCCGCACACATACGACTTGAGCAAGTAGCTTTCTCTGCTGTCCGTAATCCGCTTCAGCACATCGGCAGCTTCCTTCAGACGCTGGTCGTCTTCCGGTGTCAGCGCGGCAATGACGGCCTGGGATGGGGAATTATCCGAACCCGGCAAATAATTCGTCGCATATAATATAGAGCCGGCCGCACCTGCAAGGAAGCACATTCCCAATGCCAACCGATTGCGTTTCCAGCGAAGCCTTCTTTTCCAATGTTTCAAAAATCGCTGTACATTCACGGGTATCCCCTTCATTCTCTTTTTTACCCGTATTGTTTCCATTTGCATGTGGCGCTATACATCATTTACCATAAGGAGAGAATCATCAAACAATCAAGACGGACGGTGAAGCTCTATCATGAAAGGTAGAAGACGGATTAAGCGTACGACACTCCTGATCATTGGAGCTGTCCTGCTATGGGGAGCGGTCGCCATCTGGAACGAAGTGTTGAAAATTGAAAAAGGCTCGACGATCCCGCGCTCAACATCGGCTTCACATCCACAAACCGATAAAAGTAACCAAACCTCCATAATTTCGGAAACAAATGGGAATAAATTAACGGTAAAATAGCTTAATAATTTGACTGTAGCCGCAGAAATGATATAGTCAGAAGTAGATGAAATATTCTCAATACTTATTCGGGGAATACAATATATATTTGACCTAGGCAGAGGAGGGGGAATCAACATGAATGTGGCAGAACTTCAATTAATTCAATTATCCAGACGGGGCGATCGGAATGCTTTCGTGGAATTAGTCGAATTATACCGCAACAAAATACAAAAGCTGGCTTTCCGCATGCTTCACAACAAGCCCGATTCGGAGGATATCGTTCAGGAGACTTTCATTCGCGTATATTTGAACTTGAATCATTACGACGAGAGTCAGAACTTCTCAACCTGGATTTATCGAATCGGCAAAAATGTGGCCATCGACTTGCTGCGCAAAAAGAGACCCGTTCAATCCCTGGATGCCGAGCTGAACGATCACGATGACGATTACAGCTATTACAGCAAGCTCGCAAGCACGGACCAATCGCCTGAGAGCGCTGTGCTTCAAACGGAAATTCAAGATCACATGCACACCTCCATCAATAAACTGGCTGATAAATATAAAAGTGTCATCACCCTGTATTACTTGGAGGATCTATCTCTTCAAGAAATCAGCACGAAGCTGAATTTGCCGATCACTACGGTCAAAACGCGGCTGCATCGCGGGCGTGAGCTGCTCCGCAAGAAGTGGGGCATGAATTTCGTCGTTGGCCTTATGGTCTTCTTCACCATCGGGATGGTCGCTTAAGCGACGACCTCCCTTCGCACAGATAAGCCTCCTGGTCCACGTCCGTGGAACCGGGAGGCTTTCTTCATGTTAGAAATTAATCCAAGGCATCGTTGGTCTCGCTTCTTCCTTCTCCGGAGCTAACCGGTGTTGACGCTCGATGAATGCGTGAAGGGCGTCCGTTCCCGAAGGCTTCGTTTTCTTGGACTTGCCGGAACTTTTGGCCTTCTCAGCCTTCTTGGAGCGAATGTCGATTTCGACGACCTCTTCCTTCTCCGTCTCTTGGGCAAGCTCGTGCGTATGGGCTTGCGGCATGAGCGGCGATTCGAATGGAGCCTGATAATGCGCTCCGGCATACGGAATTCCGTAAGGGCCAGGCTGGAATGCATACGGGTTATGTCCCCCTTGCCCGAGGTGATCGTAAGGGGAGCCCGGCGGGTATAAGCCTGGCATGCCTGACATGCCGTGCTGGTCACCCCATGGACTTGCTGCGTGACCGGTCGGGAAGCCCTCCGGTACAGCCATCCACGGGCTTGCTGCGTGACCGGCCGGGAAGTCTTCCGGCGCAGCCATCCACGGGCTTGCTGCGTGGCCGGCTGGGAAGCCTTCCGGTGCAGCCATCCACGGGCTTGCTGCATGACCGGTCGGGAAGCCTTCCGGAACGGCCGCCCACGGCTGTCCCATGATCGACGGACCGCCGCAGCCGCAGCCTCCATCCGTTACCGGAACCGTGTGCTGATGGGACGTGAGCGGCGGGTGCTCCCACGGGTGCTGCGGAGTAGGCGAGAACGCCGGGAAAGCGGCGGCCTCATGTTGATCCGAGCCCGGATAAGCGAATACTTCCGTCGCCGTGATATGAAACTGCTTGAACGGATGAACGGCTTGCGGCTCATACGGCTGATCCAGCCCGATGACTCCAGGTTCCGCGCCATGCATCATCTCAGCCCCTGCGAAATCCGGTACAGCCGGCTCTTGGGCAGGAAGTATGGGCATGGATGGCATGGATGGCATTTGCGGCATTTGCGGCATGGACGTCATTGGAGTCATAGGAGGCATCGCTTCGGGCATCGCTTCCGGCATCGCTTCCGGCATCGCCTCCTCCGCAATCGGCACAGACGGCGGCGGGCTCGCGATATCGCTCGGCTCCGCAGGCTGCGATTCCGGCATCTGATCGAACGGCATCGTCGACGGTTTCGACGGCTGCGCATCCGTATGCTCCGTTTTGGGAACGTAGACCACTTCCCCTGTCATAAGTACATTGGGATTTTTGAGCTGCGGATTCGCTTGAATCATCGCTTGGAGCGGCACGTCCCAAGCTTTGCCCAGCTTCCACAAGCTGTCTCCCTGTTGAACGATGTGCTTGTAAACAAAGTCGGAAGCAGGCGGCTCAACCGGCTTCGGCTTGGAAGGTATTTTCACCTTCATGCCGATGTCCAGCTGGTTCGGATCAGCTATTTGGGGATTAAATGCGATGAGTTGATCCAATTCAATATGATGCTTTTTGGCGAGCTCGTACAGGGTATCTCCCTTTTTGACAATATGGATTTTCAACACCTTACCTCCTTTTTTCGTTAGAAAGAACTGGCATTGGAACCTTAATCACAGTGTTTTCACATGAAAACGTGCAGCGGAAGCCAGCGGCTTATCACAATGATATTACATCTTATGCGCGATTCTAGGCTTTTGCCCCTTTCGGACAAAAAAAATCCCCCGGCCGCAGAAGGCAGGGGGATTGCTGCATTAACTTGTATAAGAATAGCTGGGATAACAGCCCAGAATACGGACCTGGCAGCCGATCGCCTCAATCTCTTGAAGGGCTGAAGGGAGCAGCACAGAGTCCAGAGAACCGGCGATATCAATATAGAAATAATAAGTGCCCAGCTTCTTCTTCGTCGGCTTAGATTCGATTTTGGACAAATTGATCCGGCGCCACGCGAACGCGGAAAGCACCTGATGCAGGGCACCCGGGAAATCTTCCGGCAGCGTAACGAGTATCGTCGTTTTCATGTCTTCCGATGATTTCAGCTCGGGCGCTTCCGCGCCGACAAGCAAGAAACGGGTCATATTGTCTTTATGATCCTGAATTTCCCGCTGCAGCATAGGGACGCCGTAGTTCGTTGATGCAATGGCCGTTCCGATCGCGGCGACCGACGGATCCTGCAAGGTGGACACAAGCCGCACACCTTCTGCCGTAGAGCTCACCTGCTCGAACTCCGCTTCGCTCAAGTACTGCTTCATGAAACGGGAGCACTGCGCAGGTACGACATGGTGGGACAGCACCTTGCGAATATGGCCGTACGGATTGGCGCCGTCGGGCGTTCCCGCGGGATTGGCATACCCGATAAGATTCATATCGATAGGGAATACCCATTCTGCGCGAATCGGGAGATCCACCTCATGAACGAGCCAGTCCACATGCAGGTGAACCGAGCCTTCAAGCGTATTCTCGATCGGAATGACACCCAGCTCCGTTTCCCCTGACGATGTAGCGTTGAAAACTTCGGAAATGAGCTTGTAAGATACGTACGTGAAATCATTGCCTAGAAAATGGCGGGTCGCTTCTTCGGAGAAAGTGCTCGGTCCGAGAATCGCAACTTTCTTCATGCCAGCACCTCTTTCTCCACGAAGGTCTGAAGATCCCCTTCCCCGTCGGCGAGCTGTGTCGTCGTCACGCCTTCGCGGCTCGGCTTCAGCCACAGCGTCTGAGCCTCGATACCTTCCTTGGCCAGCGTCTCCTTCAGGAACGCCTCCAGCTCCGCCTTACGTCCGCTTCGCGCGTCGACAAGCGCCAGCATCGTAGGTCCGGCTCCGCTAAGTGCAACGCCCAGCGCGCCGTGATGCTCGGCTTCCTCCAAGAGCTTCTCCATGCCCGGAATGAGCGCAGCGCGGTAGGGCTGATGCAGCGCGTCCTTCATGGCATGGCGGATCATCTCCAGGTTGCCTGTAGCCAGAGCGGCCACCAGCAAGGACGAATGGCTGAGGTTGAATACGGCATCCTTCATCGGCACCTGCTTCGGCATGACGCCTCTCGCCTTCTCCGTTGAAAGCTGGAATGCCGGTATCGCCACCAGCACCTCCAAATTCGCATCCGGCTCGATTCGAATCGATTCAGCCTTCTCGCCGTCCCAGAACGCTACGACAATTCCGCCGTACAAGCTGGCCCCGACGTTGTCGGGGTGCTTCTCGAGACGGCTTGCAATCTGGAACAGCTCGTACGCCGAGAGCTTGTTGCCAATCAGCGCATTGGCGCCCGCAAGCGCGCCCACGATGGCGGATGCGCTGCTGCCAAGACCGCGCGTGAGCGGAATATCGCTGTACATCGAAATCGCCAATTCAGGATGGACTACACCCGCTTCTTGAAAAACCATCTGCGCGACTTTATAGATCAAATTGGTCTTGTCCGTCGGAATCCCTTGCATTTGATCACCGATCAAGCGAATCGTCGTGTGATCCGAGATGGCCATGTCGATCCAGGCATATAAATTCAAGGCCATCCCCAGTGAGTCAAAGCCAGGACCTAAGTTAGCCGTACTTGCCGGCACCTTCACTCTTACCTTTTGCACTGCCCCATAACTCATTTCGAAATTGCGCCTCTTTTCTATTTAACCTTCAACGCGGTACACGCTCTTGATCGCGTGAATCACGTCCATGGATTCGAACTGCTTCAGCACTTTTTTCATGCTGGCCTGGTTCGCGTCGTGTGTAATAATGATGATTTCCGCCTTCGGATTATGCTGGTTCGGATGCTGGAAGACCGACTCCAAGCTGACTTCGTGCTGAGCGAAAATTTGTGTAATTTGCGCGAGCACCCCCGCTTTATCTTCAACGTGCAGTAGAATGAAGTTCTTGCAGGCGATTTGCTCGTCCGTTTTGAGCTTCTTCTCTTTGTAAGGCGCCTGCATCTTGCGGCCGTTCACGCCAAGCTTCAGGTTCCGTACGACCGCAACCAGATCCGCTACGACCGAAGTTGCCGTCGGCAGCTCACCCGCTCCGGCTCCGTAGAACATCGTCTCGCCTACCGCTTCGCCTGTCACGTATACCGCGTTGAATACGCCGTTGACGGAAGCAAGCGGATGGGAATTTTTCACCATCGTCGGCTGAACGCTGACGGAGATGTGCCCGTCATGATTTTCCGCAATACCTAGCAGCTTCACTTCGTATCCTAATTTTTTGCCGTATTGAATGTCCTCTTTGCTTACTTGGGAAATCCCTTTCGCTTCCACATCGCTGAGTGCGACATTGGCGTGGAAGCCGAGTGTGGACAGAATCGTCATCTTGCGCGCCGCATCCAAGCCTTCTACGTCCGATGTCGGATCGGCTTCCGCATAGCCCAGTGCTTGCGCCTCTTTGAGCACATCGGCGTAAGCTGCGCCTTCCTGGCTCATTTTCGTCAAAATGTAGTTCGTAGTTCCGTTCACAATACCCATGATCTTCGTGATACGATCGGAGGAGAAGCCCTCTACGAGCGTGCGAATGATCGGAATGCCGCCGGCCACGCTGGCTTCATAGAAAACGTCGCAGCCGTGTTCGGCCGCTTTCGCCAAGATTTCCGCTCCATGAAGCGCCATTAGATCTTTGTTCGCCGTCACGACATGCTTGCCGTTGCCCAGTGCCGTTAGAATATGCTCCTTGGTAGCCGCAACGCCGCCCATCACTTCAACCACGACATCGATCTCGCTGTCGCTGATCACATCCCACACGTTCTCCGTCAGCTTGTCCGCGTCCACGGAAATGTTGCGGTGTTTGGATTTATCCTGCACCAAAATTTTGGCGATCTCGATAGCTGAGCCCGTCTGACGCTGCAAATCCTCTTGATGCCCTTCAACGATACGAACGACACCTGTTCCTACTGTTCCTAATCCAAGCAATCCAACCTTGATCGGTTTCATCTTGTAATACCTCCCGAATAGTATGCTATCTTAACTGCCTTGACCTATGATCACGGCACGCTTGACTCCGTCTTGCGATTGCAGCCGGTCCAATATTTGACGAATCTCTTCCCCCATCGAAGAGGTTTCGACAGAGATGACGACGTTCGCCATGCCTTGCAGAGGTATCGTCTGATGAATCGTTAGTACATTGCCTTCCAGGTTAGCGATCAACGCGAGTACGCGGGACAGAATCCCCGACCGATGCTCCAGATCCATCGATATGGTGACGATACGCTCTCTTTCCAGCTTGCTCAGGGGATGAATCCCATCCTTATACTTGTAAAAAGCGCTGCGGCTAAGTCCGACTTGCTCAACGGCGTCGTGAATCGTCTTCACTTCGCCACGTGCCAGCAGCTCCTTCGCCTGCACCGTCTTCAGCACACCCTCTGGCAAAATATCTTCCCGGACTAAGTAGTACCTCTCAGGACCGGTATGCTTGATCGTTTGAAAAAACTCTTTGCTATCCGGCACTACCTTTACCGTCCTCTCTAGAAAGACTATTGTTTACCTATAGAGGACATTATATCGAAACATGATCGTCGAAGCAATAGGCAAATTGGTATTCCCGCCAGCTTTTGCAGCCGCTAGGTTTCCTGTGCTAAGCTGAGTGTACTAGAAAAAGAAAGGAATCGCCAACATGATTACATTGCGAATGATATCTACGGCTCTTCTCTGGAACAGCCGGGACGAACTGCTCATGATGAAACGATCCATGACGCGTACACTTTCGCCGGGATTATGGGCGGCTATCGGCGGACATCTGGAACCCGGCGAGCTGAACAATCCGCGTGCGGCCTGTTTACGGGAAATATATGAGGAAACCGGGATCGAGCATGATGAAATTCGCGATCTGCATATGCGCTATATTTTGCTTCGACTGAATGGGTTGGAAATCCGGCAGCAATTTTTCTATATCGGGCACACCGACATCAATCCGCGCATTACAACGGCTGAAGGCGACCTGCATTGGGTTCCCCGAGAGCTGGTTCTCGAGCGTCCTCTTCCATTTATTTTCCGCTCTTTGCTTGAACATTATTTCACCGCTCCGCCTGCACCGCATCCCTGGATCGGCTCCGCCGGAATTAGCGAGGACTCCGGTCTTTCCACCATACATTGGCATCCGTTCGTCGATCCTATGCAAGTTTAGCCCAAAAAAAGCAGACTTCGATTTCTCGAAGTCTGCTTTTTTGGGTTGCTGCTAGAGGGCGCTGCCGCCATATAGGAACCGGTATTCCCAGTGACGGTTTTCGATGGAATCGATGCGCACCCCGCCGCTTTCTTTGGAATACGTAGAGAGAATTTGTCCGTTGCCTAAGTAGATCGCCACATGAGAGACCGTTTGCGTGGATTTGTTAATCCCGCTGTAGCTGGACTTGCTTGTCCCTTTGTAGGACATGAAAAACATTAAATCGCCAGGCTTCAGATTGTGCCAATCCGTTTTGGCGTTTCCGAGAGATTTGACGTAGCTGCCTTGGCCTCTGGAATCACTTGGCAGCTTCAAGCCAATGCCGTCAAGGAAAGCTTGACGGACGAAATCCGAGCAATCGAACGTGCTTGTGTTATTGCGGCTGGAGCCGTACTCATAAGGTGTTCCTAAGTACTTTTTGCCTGCGGCGATAACCTTCTGAGCCTTCTCACTGGCGGTTCCGCCGGTGCTGCTCGAACCTCCGCCTCCTGACGTTGTTGTGCCTGAGGTTTTTATGTATTTGGCATTGGTGCTGATATATCCTTCACGGCCGTCGGAAGCTCTCACTTTGTACCACCAGCTGTTTACTTTAGACAAAATGGTCACTTTCTCGCCGGTCTTTAAATATCGAATGCGGGATGCATCTGTACTTGCTCCTGTACGCAGGCTAACGGAGCTTACGATTTGACCGGTCGCTGTTGCGGCCGATGCCTCTTGGGGTGACGGGACGGTTACTGCGCCTAAAAGAAGTGCTGGGACTAGCGCTAGGGTAAGTATTTGTTTTTTCATGCGTTTCATGCTGTAAATATGCCTCCTTAGCGGTTTGCTTTTAAGTGTGTACGCTGCCGTTTATATATCTTCGGACGAGGAGGCATGGATGAGGGGGTAGGTTCGTCAAAAAGATAAAAAAGGCCGCCTTCTCCGGATTTCTCCTTTCAGGCTGGCCTTTATCCGATTAGGGAGGCAGAATCCGGCGGAGGCAAGTCTTGCCTAGTAAAGCGTTGACTCTGTTCGGCCCATCTCAGCATCACCTTCTGCGCTTCCTTTCTCTGGAGCAGCGACTCGGCAAGGTGAAAGCCTTCTTCGTAGCTGCCCACTTTATCAAACCACGTCAACCGCAGTCCCGCATTAAAAATAACATGATCTCTCTCACGCTTCAGCTCCTCCGACTGATCCCCGGCAATGATCCGGCGCAGCATCGACACTTGATCCGTTTGGTCCAGCGGCTGCAGGGGCTCGCTCACAAAGCCGAACTTCTGCGGCTCGACCAGCCTTGATTCATCCCCCCATGGCGTTACGATCCGTATCGTACTGTTCTGATAGATCGGCAGATCTTCCGAGCCTTCGATCCCGTTCACTAGGTACACGCTCTGAATTCCGGATTTCATCGTAATGGGAATCAGCGCTTCCATCGTTTTCCGCTGGTTCACGCCGATGATCATGTTCATCGATTGTACGGGATTCATCACTTTCTCGATCGTGTTGATGACGGTGCGCAAACCGATTTGTTCACGGACCGGCTTCAGCTTGCCCAGCGGCGGACACAGCTGTTCCGTGTGGAGGAAGCCGATATTCGTGTGGAATAGCATCGCTTCCCAGGCTTTGCCAGATACATTCATCGCGACTCCGAAGCTCTCGAGTATGTCTTTCATGGCTGTCCCCTGTCTCGGCGGTAGCGCATCGCCTCCATGCAGCACTTGAGGAAAGCCTACCGAAGCCAGCAATAAGGAGACCGGCAGCGTAACGGCGAAATATCGGCGTCCTTCCGTCTGGCCGGCGCAATTCAGCGAATCCTCGAAAGGCTGGTATTTCAAGGAATAGCTGCGGAACACATCGATGAATGCTCTCAGCTCTTCGTCAGCTTCGCCTTTCATACATAATGCCATCAAGAATGCGGCGCATTGCGCGTCCGTGGAATCCCCGCCGGCCATCTCATGTGCGGCCTCGACCGCTTCTTCGTACGATAAATCTCGGGCTATTCCTTGCTGGCCGGATCCTATGGCTTGAATCCATCGCTTCATTGCATCTCCCCCTTTCTCGCACGAATATATGTTAGTATAGTTAACATAATGGAAGGTTGTTTAGGGAAATCGTAATACTTTCCAGTTTATGTGTCAAGTATTATGACATTATACTTGCGGATTTACCCAGATTACGCAAGTCAGTGACGCGTGAGGGAGCTCAACAGGCGGAGCTCAGGCGGAGCTCGCCGGAAGCAGCGCCTTGCTAGGCGAGCAGTAGCAGCCCGCCTCGGTGCTGCCCTCTCGTGCCAGGCGCTGCAGATCCCTCGGCCGGCCGGCTAACGGACACAGCGGACCTTATTCGGCGTGATACGGCCGCTCGATGATTCTAATGGACACACGCGACGCTATTTGCCCGTTTCTGCGCGATTTCGCCTCCGTAATCGGCAAATAAGGGCTCCGGTGTCCGTTAGAGTTATCACGGCCCCATTTTCGCGCGATTAGCGGCCGTGATGTCCGTTAGCTTCGGCGCGCGCGGCAAGGTGCCAGCCCGCTTCGGAGCTGCGCCCTCACCGCTGGGCTGCAGATCCCTCGGCCGGCCGGCTAACGGACACAGCGGGCCTTATTCGGCGCGATACGGCCGCTCGATAAATCCAACGGACACACGCGACGCTATTTGCCCGTTTCTGCGCGATTTCGCCTCCGAAATTGGCAAATAAGGGCTCCGGTGTCCGTTAGAGTTATCACGGCCCCATTTTCGCGCGATTAGCGGCCGTGGTGTCCGTTAGCTTCGGCGCGCGCGGCAAGGTGCCAGCCCGCTTCGGAGCTGCGCCCTCACCGCTGGGCTGCAGATCCCTCGGCCGGCCGGCTAACGGACACAGTGGGCCTTATTCGGCGCGATACGGCCGCTCGATAAATCCAACGGACACACGCGACGCTATTTGCCCGTTTCTGCGCGATTTCGCCTCCGAAATCGGCAAATAAGGGCTCCGGTGTCCGTTAGAGTTATCACGGCCCCAATCTCGCGCGATTAGCGGCCGTGGTGTCCGTTAGCTTCGGCGCGTACGGCCCAAGCGCCAGGCGCCGCCCCCGGAGCTGCGCCCTCACGTCGCCTGCCCGCCTCCCGTCACTCACGCTGCTTCTCGCACACTCGCTCCCCTCGCCCTCGCCCTCGCGCCGCCCGCCGCGACTCGCGCGCCTTTTGTGCCCCCTCCCGCGGCCACAAAAAAAAGGCGTCCGCAGCCATTTACACGGCTTGCGGACACCCTCTATTGATGCTATTGCTTCTCATCAAATTCAAAATCAAAATCGCCGATCTGGATCGTTTGCCCGTGCACGGCGCCGCGGTTACGCAGCTCCTGATCGATCCCCATGTTACGCAGAATGCGGGCGAAGCGCGCCACGCCATCCTGTGTGCTGAAATTCGTCCGCTTGATCAACTTCTCGATCGATGGACTTTCAACCACGAACACGTCGTTGACGCGGCGAATGGTATAATCATTCTCCTCGCGCTTCTCGTAGCGGTACACCTTGCGTTCTTCCGTCTCAGCCACAGCCTCGACTTCCGGAGCTTGCGGAATGCTTTCCACAATATCGGAAATCTTGTACAGCAGCTCCTGCACACCCTCGCGAGTTAACGCCGAGATCGGGTAGACTTCGTACTCGCTGCCGGCCGCGGCAAGCTGCTCCTTGAACAAGGCCAGATTCTCCTCCGACTGCGGCATGTCCATCTTGTTGGCCACAACAATCTGCGGACGCTGCTCCAGCTTCGCGTTGTAAAGTCTCACTTCCTCATTGATCTTGAGGAAGTCCTCGTAAGGATCGCGGCCGTCTGCTGCGGACATGTCGACCACGTGCACGATCACGCGCGTCCGCTCGACGTGACGCAGGAACTCATGACCGAGACCCACGCCTTCATGCGCGCCTTCGATCAAACCAGGCAAGTCCGCCATGACGAAGCTGCGGCCATCTCCTACATCGACAACCCCCAGGTTCGGGGTCAGGGTTGTAAAATGGTACGCGGCGATTTTGGGCTTGGCCGCAGACACAACGGACAGGAGCGTAGATTTCCCCACGCTAGGGAAACCGACAAGACCGACGTCCGCCATCACTTTCATCTCGAGCACAACCCAGCGCTCTTCGCCTTCTTCGCCGTTCTCGGCGATTTCCGGCGCCGTGATGCGCTGCGTGACGAACCGCGTGTTCCCGCGTCCGCCGCGTCCGCCCTTGGCTACGACGACTTCTTGCCCATGACGCGTCAAATCCGCGATAATCTCTTGCGTATCGTCATTAATGATCGTCGTCCCCGGCGGAATGCGAACGATCATATCTTCCGCATTGGCGCCATGCATGGACTTATTGCGCCCCTTCTCGCCGCGGGCCGCCTTGAAATGCTTCTGATAGCGGAAATCCATCAGCGTGCGAAGACCTTCGTCGACGCGGAAGATCACATCGCCGCCATTGCCTCCGTCACCGCCGGCAGGACCGCCCTCCGGGACATACTTCTCGCGCCGGAACGCTACGAGTCCGTCGCCGCCGTCGCCGCCTTTTACAAATACTTTCGCTTTATCTACAAACATCTCTGCACCTCAACTAAACCGAGACCTCGACCTTGCGGTCAAGCTCCCTATATGATGTATGAAACGGCAGCTTGATGGTAACAGCCGCTTCATCCTCTTGCCAATCCGTATGCTCCAGCACATAGGAACTGACGTTCCCAGGGAAATTCTCATGAACCGCCTTCTCAAGCAGGTCCCGTCGATATGGACCTTGATAGACGAAATCAAGCAGCAAGCCGTCTTCCTGAATATCGAACTCCAAGCTCAGCTTCCCGCTTTCATCCTCGCCGGCTGCTGCATGCCGCTGTACACACGCAACCGTCTGCCTGATCAATCGTTCAATCAATCCGTCACTTAATGGAAGCTGTCCCAAATTGATTTCCTGATCCAGAGCAACTTCCAGCTCCAATGACTTGGACTGCACCCGGAACAGCAGCAAGTAAGCGATCAAGGAGGGGATACCCAACTTGGACAGATTGCTTTCCTGCTGCATCGTCATTTTTATTTTTTCCATATACGGCTGTAAATTATCAAATTTCTTCAATTGTATGTAGCCGAACAAGATTTGCGTGTCGTTCATCCAATCATGACGCAGCCTGTTGATGACTGCTATCAAATTTCTCTGAGCAAGCCCTTCCTCACTCCGGTACTTATCGCTCCACTTCTCTTCCACGCGGCTTACTTCCAGTTTGAAAGCTGTATAACCGCATATCACCACGATCAAAAGCAATGCGCCCCTAACGACCCAAGGCTCTAAAAAGACCAGTCCCGTTAAACCAATGAGCACAAGTGCCAACAAATAAATCTGTGTGCTGCCTACTCGTTTCATCCCTCGTCCGCTCCGTTCTCCCCTGCTACGTAACCGTTCATTCAGTATAGCATGGCCATCTTGCAAACGTCACCAAACAAATGAGAAAACCTCCGCCCTTGGCCATCCGACAAGCAGCGACCGCGATTAGAGGTTGTCGTCATAGTAGGAAAAAATCCCTGACGGGCTCATCGCTCGCCAGGGATTCTCATTACGCTTCTAGTGCTGCAGCCACAGGAGCTACATCAACTGGGTATACGCTCACTTTTTTGCGATCGCGGCCCAAACGCTCGAATTTCACTACGCCTTGTACCAAAGCGAAAAGTGTATCATCCGAACCGATGCCTACGTTCGTTCCTGGGTGAATTTTCGTACCGCGTTGGCGATAGAGAATGCTTCCCGCAGTAACGGTTTGACCGTCAGCACGTTTAGCGCCAAGGCGCTTGGAATGGGAGTCACGTCCGTTCTTCGTGGAACCTACACCCTTCTTGGAAGCGAAAAACTGGAGATCCAATTTCAACATGATGTTATCCTCCTTCGTGATAGATTGTTTCAATCGTTATATAGTCACCGTAATTGTCTGCAATGGTTTGTAGCATGACGACCATAGATTCCAGAATCACCTGGATTTTGTTCCAATTCTCCGTTACGGTACGAGCGTTTTCTGGAATGGTAACATCCATAAACCCTCGCTCCATGTCGTGAATGGGAACGACACCCGTGAGCGATTCAATCGAATTATAAGTACCGAACGTTACCGCCGATACCGCAGCGCAGACCAGGTCTTTGCCAGGTACGTCATATTCAGCATGGCCTTCCACTACAAAAGATACAATTTGAGGTGAATCCGGTAGTTGACGCTTTATGGTCACGTAGATCATAAGGCAGCCGCTTACGCTTGGATTTTCTCAACTACAACTCTTGTGTATGGTTGACGATGACCTTGCTTTTTGTGATAGTTCTTTTTCGCTTTGTACTTATACACGATAACTTTCGCGCCTTTGCCGTGTTTCTCCACTTTCGCGGAAACTGCAGCACCGGATACCAATGGAGCACCTACAACAACGCCGCTCTCTTTGGATACCATAAGTACACGATCAAAAGAAACAACTTCACCTTCAGCTGCGTTCAATTTCTCGATGTATAGAACATCGCCCTCTTGAACTTTGTACTGCTTACCACCTGTTTCAATAATTGCGTACATTTGCATGACCTCCTCATGTCTCAGACTCGCCTTGTCCAGGTGACGGTCAGGAGCTATACCTGTCCGTTCTTAAACCCGTTTCGCGCGGTTACAGCATGCCTAAACAACACACTTCGAGTATTATATCACACGTACATTCTTATATGCAATGTTTTATTTGCGCTTTCGTGTCATTTCCAGCAGCCCGAGCTTCGTCCATCCGACAACGATCGTTTTGGAACGGTCTTTACGGACGGCCTGCGTGATGTTTTCCATGACCGCTGCGCGGTTCGTTTCCGATGCCATATCAATAAAATCAACAATGATGATGCCCCTGATGTTCCGCAAGCGCAGCAGCCGCGGAATCTCGGCCGCCGCCTCCCGGTTAATATCGGTCACGGTCTGTTCGAGATCAACGGAACCGGTGTACCGGCCCGTGTTCACATCAATGACCGTCAGCGCTTCGGTTTGATCGATGATCAAATATCCGCCGCTTGGCAGCCAAATCTTGCGTCGGAAGCTGACATTCAGCTCCTCTGTCACACCGAACTGATCGAATAACGGGACTTTGCGGTCATAAAATGCGACGCGGCCCCGCCAGCTCGGATGCTGCTTGCGCAGCAGCAGCTTCATTTCTTCATACACTTTGGCATCGTTCAGCCATACTTCGTTCACATCGGCGGTTATGACATCTCTGGCCAAACGCGGCAGCAGATCCAGGTCTTGATAAAGCTGCTGAGGTGCTGTAGCCTGTTTCATTTTGGAGAGAATCGTTTGCCATAAATCCCGCAAGTTCTGCAAATCGTCACGGATCGCTTCTTCGCTTTGACCGAGAGCGCCCGTCCGCAGAATGACGCCTTCGCCGGGAAGCAAATTGCCTTCGGCCAGCTGTTTAAGGCGCTGCCGTTCGGTTTCCATATCAATTTTGCGGGAAATAGCGATGTAGTCGGCGTCTGGCATGTAAACGATCCAACGTCCCGGGATGGAAACATGCGTCGTTACTCTTGCGCCTTTGGTGCCTTGCGGTTCCTTCGTTACCTGGACCATGAAGGTTTGCCCTGGTTCGGCGAGCTCCGTGATGGAGGGTTTGATCTTAGGCTGCTTGTCCATATGGACGGGGAGGAGATCGTCTATATAAAGAAAGGCATTCTTCGCTAAACCGATGTCGACGAATGCCGCCTGCATGCCGGGAAGTACGTTGACGATGCGACCCATGTAGATGCTGCCTGCCCGCTTGGAATCAAGCGGATACTGCGAATCATACTCCACAAGCCGCCCCTCTTCCAGCAATGCCGCTTGCGTAAGCTCCGGTGCGCAGTGAATTATAAGTTGCTTCATACACGTTTCACCTCAAAGGTTATTTTACATGAAAAGATCGGAAACTGCACTCCCCGGTTTTTTTCCATCCAAATAACCGCTCACCAATTGCTGCTCGGGCAGAATGGCTTGTATGCGTCCCGCCTCGTTGACAATGTAGATCAAATGATATTTCTCCCTCATAAAAAGCTTGAGCGTATCCGCCATCGTCCGCTGCTTCGTAATTACAATCGGCTGTGCCAGCGTGCCGCGGCTGAGCAGCCTACTGACACGGCTGCCCCGGCCAATCAGAAAGCGAAAGAAATGATACGGCATCTGACGGTACGCATACCAATTGGAAACAAGCAGGAAAATGCCGATGACCAGGATATTGAGCGGGAGCTGCCCGCTGGCCAGCTGGATGACGGCCATCACGATGATCGCGAAGCTTAAGAACATGGAAATCCAGACCGTATACAGAATCGTATTGTGATAGGATAACAAATACCCCAGCAGGGACTGCATAATTTTGCCCCCGTCGAGCGGCATGACCGGTATCAGATTGAACAATAGAATCATGAGATTGGCTTCGATGAAATAATCCCACCACGTGCCTGCACCAATCTCCAGCATTTTCATGAAGTAAGCGAGAAGAATCATCCATACATGCTGAATCGGCCCTGCAACTGCCACGACAAGTTCTTCCCAGGTCGGCACCGTGCCCAGCTCGTCCACAACGAGCACACCGCCGAATGGGAGCAGCTGCACTTCCTTGACGCGCCACCCTAGGCCGTTGGCGGCAGTCAGATGACCCAGTTCATGAACGAGCACGATACCGAACAGCGTGATGGCTTCCAGGAAATAGCCCGTCAAGGCGGAGCCGATCATGACGAGCGTGAATAAAGGATGAAACCGGTAAGTGGTGCCGAACAGTCTAATCAAAGGAAATCACATCCGTCGGATTGACAGGACGGCCGTCCCTCGTGAACGCCACATACAGCGTCCCTTTGACCGGATCCTTCTTCGATGCCTTGCCGATCGGCTCCCCTACTTTCATCCAATCCCCCGCTTCAACGCTCGCTTCTCCCAATCCCCCGTACAGCGATTGCAAACCGCCCGGATGGCGGATGATGACCGTAAGGCCCGTATCGGCCGCCACGCCGGAGAATATGACTTGTCCGGTATCCAGGGCATAGACAGGCGCATAATCCTGCGTATTCAGATTGACGCCAAGCTGGTTAGTCCCATCGAACGGCTTCATAACGGTTCCCTTGACAGGCGCATACATCGTCCGCTTCGAAGTGCTGACTCTGACCGCTTCATCACCTTCGCGATTGAAGCTGGGAATGAACGAGGGCGCGCCGCCGAACCGGTTCTCATACCAATTGGAAAACGCCGTGAAATTATAAGATTCGGTCAGGGAAGCCGCCACGAACTGCTTGCCTTTGTTCGCCCACGGCTCATTCAGTTGAAACATGCCGTACAACGCAGCGAACAGCATGCAGCTGACAAGCAGTTTCATCGCTATTTTACGCGGTGACGGAGGGGCAAACAGACCTCTCTCGCCATCCGGATCG
Source organism: Paenibacillus sp. MAHUQ-63 (assembly GCF_028765165.1). Classification (GTDB taxonomy): domain Bacteria; phylum Bacillota; class Bacilli; order Paenibacillales; family NBRC-103111; genus Paenibacillus_E. Next base: position 1,505,835 of record NZ_JARADB010000003.1, read on the forward strand.
TACGCATCGCCGCCAAGCGTCTTATCCATCCGCACCTTCTGCTTCCAAGCGTATTCCGGGTCCTCCAGCTCCAGTCTTCTCTTCCAATCTGAGTCCACATAGAGCGGGAGCTCCGGCTGCTGCCGGGGAGGTGCGGCTTGATCCAGGGACCGCGTTGCTCTCGCCGGACTTCCATTCAGGCTGGAATTGTCCGCTGCCTCGCGCAAATGGCGAAGGCGTTCTAACCGCCGTTGTTTCACTTTATCTTTGACTTCCATGGAAGCCCCCTCCTGTACATAGTCTTCAGAGTCGTACGAGCTAAGCTTGCTTAGTACAGCCTATGAGAAGAAGGACAAGATTATGTGAATATACGAAAAAGCCCGCTGGCTGGGGACCAGGGGCTTCCTTATGCGTGTACCATGAAATCCGTTAAAACAATTCAAGCTCGCGTTCCTGATGCAGCTTCACGCTCATAACGAGGCCGAGCGAAAGCATATTGATGAGCAGGGACGTTCCTCCGTAACTGACAAAGGGCAGCGTAATCCCCGTCAAAGGCATGATGCCGATCATCATACCGACATTTTCGAAAATTTGAAACACGAACATGGACACGACGCCGACAACGATATAAGCTCCGCTAAGCTGAGTGCTTTGGATGGAAATCAGAATCATGCGGTAAATAAGCAAGAAATAAATGAGCAGCAGAACGGCCGATCCGCGGAACCCGAACTCTTCTCCCACAACGACGAAGATCGAATCCGAATACGCGAACGGAATAAAATTACTGTGCACGGAAGTCCCCTTCAGGAAGCCCTCGCCTTCCAGGCCTCCGGACCCGATCGCCCGAATCGCGTTCCGCACCTGATAGCTGTCGTCATCGGTAACGTTCTGCGGGTAGAGATACGTATCGATCCGGTCCATCCAGTGGCTGAAGCCGTACCCTTTGAGCGCCTCGAATAAAGGATCGTGGAACGTCTTATAGAGCGTCAGCAGCAAAAAGCCCAACCCTGCCAGCACGACAATACTCACGAGCACATGCGTATATTTGATGTTGCCGATCCAGAGCATCCCAAGCAAAATGATCACGAAAATAATCGCATTCCCCAAGTCCGGCTGAATGAGGACCAGAATGAACGGCAGCAGTACAGCCCCGCAGACTGGGATCAAATCGTTCTTGATTTGCAGCAGGTCGCCGCCTCTTCGAGCCAGCAGCGCCGTCACACAGATGATCAGGATCAGCTTGACGAGCTCCGCCGGCTGGAAGGTCAAACCGCCCGGAAGCTCGAACCAGCCTCGGGCACCGTGGATTTTTTTGCCGAAGAAATAAACCGCAATTAGGGACACAATACCGATGCCATATAAGAAAGGAGCAATTCGAATAAGTACGCGATAATCGAACATGCTGCACGCCAGAAAAGCGACAAGGCCGACGGCATACAGAATAAGAATTTTGGAAATCGAGATGACGATCGACGGATGATCCACCGACGCGCTGTAGACCGTCATTGTGGAGATGATCATGAAGGCAAACAAGATGACAACAATAGGAATATCGATCTTTTTCAGTTTGGCAAGCACAGCTCGATCATCCTATTCCGATAAACTTTTTCATGCGTTTGACCCAGCCAGTCTTGTCTTCCAGCTGCATGAGAGGAACCGTATCCCCTAAGATGCGGCGCGCCACGTTCCGGTAGGCAATCGCCGCGCGCGATGAAGGATTCATTACGGTCGGTTCGCCTGCATTGGCCGCTTTGATGACATGCTCGTCATCGGGAACTATGCCAAGCAAATCGATGGCAAGCACCGAGCAGATTTCATCGATGTCCAGCATCTCGCCCTTCTTCATCATCATCGGACGAATCCGGTTAATGATCAGTTTGGGCGCGGTAATTTTCTCATTCTCCAACAGTCCGATAATCCGGTCGGCATCGCGCACGGCGGCATTCTCCGGAGTGGTGACGACGATCGCCTTATCGGCTCCGGCCACCGCATTCTTGAAGCCTTGCTCAATGCCTGCCGGGCAGTCGATAATGACGAACTCGAAATCTTTCTTGAGTTCAAGAACGATATCCTTCACCTGCTCCGGCGATACCGCATGCTTGTCCTTCGTCTGGGCTGCCGGCAGCAGGTATAACTCCTCGAAGCGCTTGTCTTTGATCAAGGCTTGCTGCAGACGGCAGCGTCCTTCGGCGACATCGACCAAATCATAAATGATCCGGTTCTCAAGCCCCATCACAACGTCCAGATTGCGCAGCCCGATGTCGGTATCCACCATGCAAACTTTTTTCCCCAAAAGCGCCAATGCTGTTCCAAGATTTGCTGAAGTCGTTGTTTTACCAACGCCACCTTTTCCAGAAGTAACAACGATTGCCTCTCCCATATGTTCTCACCCCACGCGCATTTTTCTAGTATTCAATCTTGCTTTCCATGGACATTCGGATCCGGCCAAAGCCGGTGAAGCTGATGCAGCTTGTCGATTTCCATCTTGCCGTCCTTCACATAGGCGAATTCCATGAAGGCTTCGTCAATCCCCCACTCATCCGGAGAACGGCTAATGATCCCGGCAATTCGCAGTTGAGTCGGACGCATGTGCGATGCGGCGATAATCGCCTTATCGTCACCGTCGATACCGGCATGCGCCATGCCGCGAAGCGACCCCATGATGTAGATGTTGCCCGTTGAGGTAATCGTTCCTCCCGGATTCACATCGCCTAGATATAGTAAATCACCCTCATGATGGAGGGTTTGTCCTGAGCGAATCATTCCTTTAAGTGTCGTCATTGTGACAGCAGGCTCTTCCGCAGCTGCATCCTTGCGCGGCTCGCTTTCGATCGACTGAATGAGCAGGTTGCCCTTCTGCTTAATGACGGATCGGATTTCTTCTTTTTGTTCCTCGGTCGCTTCCCGGCTGCCTAATTTCACATGAACATGTATGATCGGACCGGTCAAAATCTGCTGATGCGTCTTCTCCAGCTTGTGCTGCAGCTCCTTCAGCAAATCCTGCCATTCGCAGGCATCGTTAAGCAAAAAAACAAGGCCATCTTTGACCCCTTTTATCATCACATGGTGCTTGGTTACGGACATAGTTCATTGACAACCTCCCAACCTATACATTTCGGCTCATGTTCCTGAATTTCCTGCTAACCGCTTGGAAATTTAATCTTCGCTATTCCCAGGCACGATCCGCTTGCCTTCGAGCAGCTTGCGAATCGGGACGTAGCAAATCAAAGCAAATAGCAGATTGAACAGGACGCTCGGAAGCATGTAATGGGTGAGAGCAAATTGCAGATCGATGTCAATTAACTTGAACAACCGGTTGATTCCATAGTTAATGAGCTCAAATACGAGCAAACCGACTCCGGTTATGAGCAAATTGTAAAAAATCAGGTTAGGCTGTCTTCGCTGCGCAAGTCCGGCCAAATACCCCGTCAGGCCCATCCCGAAGGAATAAACGCCGAGCATTGCACCGTAATAGTTGAAATCGTTCAAAAGACCGAAGATCAGCCCATAAATCAATGCGGAATGACGATGATGAAAAAGTCCGATAAACATAATAAAAACGAGTGTAAAATGGGGGGTCACATGCACGCTGGCTTGCCAAGAAGACGGGATCAGCCAAACCATAATCGTGCCTTGCAGGACGAACAATCCCAATAGAATGAGCCACAGCAAATGTCGAGTCACGTAACGGCTCACCTCATTTCACTTCCGGAACTTCGACGACGAACACTTCACGAATGCGGTTGAAAGAAGCCTTCGGCTTCACCATCACCTTATACGTGATGCCGAATTCCCCGGGACCTATAGAAGAAATTGTTCCGACTTCAATCCCTTTGGGAAATACTTGTCCCAAGCCCGATGTAATAATCGTATCCCCGACTTTCATATCGTCGGCATGCTCCACCTTATTCATCACAAGCTCGCCTGTTTTGGGATCAAAGGATTCGATCATCCCGAACGGCTGATTCTCATTGCCCTTCACCGTAACGGCGATCGCCTTGGAATTGTTGTCGGTGTCCGTAATCTCGGTCAACAATTGTACGTTGGAATGGAAGCCGAACACTTTGCTCACACGGCCGACCAAGCCGTCGACGGTCATCACCGCCATATTCTCTTTGATGCCGTCCTTATCGCCTAAATTAATAGTCACCGTGCTGTTGTACGGATCCGGGTCGATCGTTACGACCTCGGCAATCCGGTACGTATACACGTTAGCCTGACGCTGACGCTCCGTGAAGCCGAGGGCTTCCATCAGGCGCTTGTTTTGCGACTCCAGCTCATTCAGGCGCTGCGTATCCCGCGCATACTGCGTCAAGGTCAGCTTCAAGGTCTTGTTTTCCTCGTAAATGACACTGAGCTGCCGGATATCCTCGAAGAAACCCGCCACTTGCGCAGCGGGCTTATAGAAGAGTCCTTGCGTCCACGATACCGTATCTTTGACAAATTTCTCCGGCCATGTCATCGGTACCCGGGGGCCCAGCGTTAATCCCATCAATATAAAGAAGCAGACTAATCCGAACATCAGAAAAATCAGCCTCTTATTTCCCATGAATTTAAACAAAGTAAGCACACCTTCTAACGAATTTTAACGCAATTTTAACGCTTATATCGTGTACTTGAGCCAGACTTGTTCTTGAATAGATGAATGTTCTCGAGCGCACGTCCGGTTCCGATCGCCACGCAATCCAGCGGATTCTCAGCCACTAGCACCGGCATGCCGGTCTCTCTCGCGAGCAAGCGGTCCAAATTGCGGAGCAGTCCGCCGCCGCCGGTCAGCACGATGCCGCGATCCATAATATCCGCCGATAATTCGGGCGGACACTTCTCCAGCGTCACCTTCACCGCTTCGACAATCGCATTCACCGTATCTGTGAGAGATTCGGTAATTTCATCGGAAGTGACGCTCATCGTTTTGGGCAAACCGGAGACGAGGTCACGTCCGCGGATCTCCAGCGTTTCGGGCTTGTCCATCGGAAGAGCGGAGCCAATTTCCATCTTAAGCGTTTCTGATGTGCGTTCCCCAATCATCAGATTGTATGTACGTTTAATGTATTGAATAATGGCTTCGTCCATTTCATCTCCGGCGATTCGGATGGAACGGCTCGTCACGATGCCTCCGAGCGAGATCACGGCAACCTCTGTCGTACCGCCGCCGATATCGACTACCATGCTGCCTGTCGGTTCCCAAACCGGCAGGTCCGCACCGATGGCAGCTGCGAACGGCTCCTCAATCGTATAAGCTTCGCGCGCTCCCGCTTGTTTGGTGGCGTCTTCGACGGCGCGCTTCTCAACGGCGGTGATGCCGGAAGGCACACAGACCATCACGTTGGGATGCCGCTGAAACAACCAGCGCTGCTTCTGGGCTTGCCGCAAGAAATAGCGAATCATCGTTGAGGTCGTGTCGAAATCTGCAATAACGCCGTCTTTCATCGGGCGGATCGCACGGATGTTGCCCGGCGTCCGGCCGATCATTTTTTTCGCTGCGTCTCCGACAGCTTCGATTGTTTTTGTATCCGTACGCAGAGCAACCACGGAAGGTTCTCTGACGATTATGCCTCTGCCTTTTACATATACCAATGTATTCGCGGTACCCAAATCAATTCCTAAATCTTTCGTAAAGCCTCCGAACATGGCAGTTACTCCTTTCCTATTGCCAACCTATTATATTACATAAAGCCTTGTTCCTTCAAACTTATGAATCTCTGATCACCAATGATAACATGATCCAGCACTTCAATTCCAATGATTCTTCCGGCTTCGACCAACCGGGCTGTCAATTGGATATCTTCCGGGCTTGGCGTCGGATCGCCGCTTGGATGATTATGTACACAGACGATAGATGCACTGCTCCGTTTGATGGCTGCGCGGAAAACTTCCCGGGGATGCACGATGGACGCATTCAAGCTGCCCATGGACAGCGTCTCCTGCGCAAGCACGTGATTTTTCGTATTGAGAAACAAGCAAACGAAGTGCTCTTTCTGCAAATAACGAAGATCCTCGCTAACGAGACTGGCGATATCCTTCGGAGAGCGGATCGTCATCCGGTCGGTCAATGCGCTCTTGGCCAGCCGCCGTCCCAGCTCGATGCCGGCCATAATTTGCAGCGCCTTGGCATTGCCGATCCCTTTGATCTCCTTAAGCTGATCAATGCTCATATCCACCAGGCTGCGCAACCCTCCGCATTCGCTCAATACGCGGTCGGCCAACCGCACCGCAGATTCGGCAACCGTCCCTGTTCGCAGCATAATCGCCAAGAGCTCCGCATGACTCAGCGCCTCGGCTCCATAATGGAGCATTCGCTCCCGCGGTCTCTCCGCAAGCGGCACTTCACGCAGCAATAAACGTTCTTCCATCAATTCCCCTCTTTCCTCCTGTAGGTTGTGTCACTTGTTCGCATCCCATTCATATGGGATTAGCCCGTAAAACGGCACAAAACCCTCGGATGGGTTAGATCCGAGGGCTTCTAGGACAATTGCTCATTATTCGTTTGTGTACATCCGAAAGCTTTCACTTTCTCCAGCATGCTGCCGATTGTATAACCATCGAAGTACGTTTCCATTTGCTTCTCGGCGTCGGTGAAGATGTTGCCCATCACCTTATCCATCTTGGATGAAATCATACAGGCATTGTTCTTCTCATCGCCGGAGCACCAACTAGGCTTCAAGGAGCCGTGGCACGTCAACCTGTAGATCTCACCGAGGGTGACCTCGTCCGGATTCTGGCAGAGGATGAAACCGCCTCCGATGCCTTCCTTCGTAGAAACGTAGCCTGCTTTGCGCAGAAAGCCCATCACTTTACGGATACGAGCTGAGTGCGTAGATACATTCGCAGCAATTTCTTCACTGGTTGCCATATGATCGGGCAGATTTGCAAGAAATACGAGACTATGGACGGCTATTGTAAATTCGCTGTTCATGGCCAATCCTCCCTGATGAATGCGAAGTCATGTCGCTTACTGTCATTGTAACCGTTACAGATAGCACAGTCAATGTGTGAAAGTCTGGAGGGCGGCCTTACAGCACCTGAATGTCGAAGTTCAGCAGCAAATCGCTCAGCAAAGACAGCGGTAAGCCTACCACGGTGAAATAATCCCCTTCAATGGACTCCACAATGGTCGCGCCGATCCCTTGAATCGCATACGAGCCGGCTTTGTCCTTCGGCTCCCCGGTTGCAATGTAGCGCCGAATCTGCTCATCCGACATGGCTTTCATCCGCACGTGCGTCACGCTGTGTGAGACGACTTCCCGGCCCGTCGCCGCGTCGACACAAGCCACTCCGCTATAGACTTGATGCGTCGTGCCCTGCAAGGCTTGCAGCATCCGGAAGGAATCCGCTTCATCCACCGGCTTGCCAAGCACCTCATCATGCAGAACGACGACGGTGTCCGACCCGATGATGATCCCATGCTTGTCGGCGGCATCCAGCATTTCCCTGACGGTTGACGCTTTGCGGATGGATAAAACTTCTACTAGCTCCGCCGGCGTTATTTTTCCTTCTACGGTCTCATCCGCGTCGCTCACCCGAATGATATAGGGTAGTCCAAGCGCTTGAATCAACTCCTGCCTCCGCGGCGAGGAAGAGGCAAGGATCAATCTTTGTTTATGGTTAAGGGTATGGCTCAACGGTAACAACTCCTAGGTTCAGATTATTATAGCTTGCGGTATAGGAGGAAGGCTCCTACCAAGCCAAGAATGCTGCACAAGTTTAGTCTCACCACAAGGTGGAGCTCATATTTCACGACTTGCAGATCCGCCTCGGGATCCCACGTAATCGCGACCGATTTGGTCAAGAACGATAGAGCAGGCACAGACGCCAGCAGCTGGCCGATGATAATCCCGGTAATTAAGCCGATGATCAGAAAAATGATGAGCGTGAAGGTGCCTTTTTTCAATTGCTGTCATCCTCTCTTCTATGTACAAGCCCTATTATACGAGCATGTTCTAATTTTTGCCATGACAAATATGGTCCATGGTGTTTCTTACCTGCTTACAACCCTGACCGATCCTAGTAAGATAGTTTAGTGGAGGTATTTCAACAATGACTTTACTCAAAAGACTTGTCCTGTTCACCTTGCTTCTAACCTTTGCATTCCCTTACCAAGCTTTCGCTTACAAAGTCGTCATCGATGCCGGACACGGCGGGAGCGATCCCGGAGCCATTGGTGTAAACGGTTTGCGGGAGAAAGATGTCAACCTGGACATCTCGCAAAAGCTGCGGGACGAGCTCACCGCTCGAGGCTACAAGGTCTTCATGTCGAGAACCGACGACTCGTACTGGTCGCTTGCTCAGCGCGTAGCCTACACCGACTCCCTGCAAGCGGATTTATTCGTATCCATTCATGCCAACTCGCATCCGAACAGCGCAGTGAAAGGTTCCATGGTGCTGTATTACGACAACGATTACCCGCAGGAAGACTATCCGGCCAGCGATAAAATGAAGCAGCTCACGCCATACAGCAAAGATTTGGCGCAGCATGTTCTGGATTCGCTCGTGTCGGCTGCCGGAACCAAAAACCTGGGGCTGGTGCCGAGCGCGGTTTATGTAGCCCGCATGGGCAGCATTCCCAGCATTCTGGTGGAAACCGCATTCCTAAGCCAGTCCGGCGACGCAGCTATGCTGGCGAACGATGCCGTCCGGGCGAAAATGGCTGTCGGCATTGCGAACGGCATTGCGGCTTATTCCCCTCCGCTCTTCACGGACACCCTCGGACATTGGGCCAGAGAAGCGATTGTGCGCATGAAAAATAAAGGCGTCATCGAAGGCATCGCCAACCGGTATGAGCCCGACCGCGCTTTGAAACGCTCCGAGTTTCTCGCCTTGATGGACCGCACGTTCTCCTTCAGCAAGCTTGAAGCGGCTTGCGCGCCGAGCGGGACCGTCACCTCTTCGGTTTACAGCTGCTCGGAGGGAACTGCCAAGTACAAGGACTTGCCTGCAACTCACTGGGCAAGCCCGCTATTCGCCAAAGCCCAGAAGTTGAACCTGCTCCAGGGCTATGCCGACGGGACGATTCGCCCCGACCAGCCGATCACGCGAGGCGAGGTGGCCTACCTCTTCGATCGTCTCCTCCAGCTATCGGCCAAAACCGGCAGCCAAAGCGCAGCTCCTAAGGCTTCATTTGACGATGTGCCTGCTGCACTATGGAGCGCGAAAGCGATCTATGCATTGAAGCAGAAAGGCATCATCAACGGCATCACCGATACGTCGTTCCAACCTGACCGAACGATGACGCGTGCGGAGATCGCCGCCTTGCTGGACCGTTATTACGCCAAATAGGATCCCTCAATGACGAGCGGAACGCCGCCAAGAACGGCAAAAAGCCTTCCCGAGATTTCTCTCGGGAAGGCTTTTTTGTGGAGCCCGATGCCCGCGGATCCGGGACTCGGGACCGGGACCGGTGCACCAACATAGGCACCGGCACCGGCACCGGCACCGGCCGGCTAACGGACACTGCGGCGCTTATTCGGCGGAAAACGGCCGTTTGGCCATTGTAACGGACACCAGAACCGCTATTTGCCGGTTTCGGCGCGATTTCGCGCTTAGATCGGCATAATAAGGTCTCCGGTGTCCGTTAGCTTGGATGCAAGCCCATTGTCCCACGAATAGCGGCTGTGGTGACCGTTAGCTTCGCCAAGTGCATCCGACAAAGCTTCATAAGCTCTGTCGGAGCACTGCGTCATCCTAGGAGGCCACGCTAATCTTCTTGAGCAGCTCCTTCTGCGCCAGGATGTACTGCATCATGGAAGTTTGGGCCTGCCACAGCATCGCCGTGGAAGGCGATTTTTTGTATTCATCCATAGACTGCACGGCGCTGTTCAAGGAAGCAGTCATTTTTTGCACGATTGGCTTGGAATCGTCGTTTAAGCCTTCGTTCAGCGCAGCCGTCAGGGTGGTTAAGTTTTGATGCGAGGCGTGAATGGCTTGCAAGGAGCTGTCCGAAAGCGCCGTCGGCTTCGTTTCCGCAAGATGAATGATGGCCAATTCATTGATCGTCCCCACCAGCTTATCCCCCTCGGCAATAAAGGAAGGGACCGCTTCCGGCTTCGACCCGCCCCAGCGGATGCCCGCAGCTGCCGGGATATCCAGGCTTTTGACATACACCTCGATCGTCTTGTCCGCCGTTTGGACCTGCTGCCTGAGGGTAGTCGCATCCTCTTTGCTTTTCGCAAATCCCACAAAAACAGTAGGTTTATCCGAAGCATCGAGCGCGGAAGCCAAGCCTTTCTTCCTCAGCGTATCCTGAATTGCTTGAGCGCCCTGCAAGGAGCTGAAAACGCCGTTTTGCAGGAAATTATAGGATTTGGCTGGAATCTGTACAGGGGTCACAGCTCCCGCCGCGGCCGGAACCGTGGTTCCTTGATCCGTTCCCGTTGAGGCAGTACCGCCCGGGGCCTTGGACGTTCCGCCCGATTGAACGTTCGATGTCGGCAAGGCGATTGTATTTTTGCCGGAAGCCGGATCCGCCTTCTGGCCATCCGAAGAAAACATGGATAGGACGAAGAAGCCGAACGCGATCCCCGTTACAACAGCTCCCGCTACCGAGGTGGCAATGCGAATCCAGGGTGTGCCGCCCGATCGGGCATATCTCGGCCCTATTTCTTCTTCGATATAAGGACCTTGCTGCGTCCAAGTTGACCATTCGTCGCGATTGCGTTCGGTCACCGGCTCTGGCCTATGCGGTGCGGGCGGCGGCGTCTCCCGGCTTTCCTGCTGCTCCCGCACGGCCTGGGATTCGCGAATGATTCGTTCCACCCGCTCCCCTTCCGTCTCAAACTGGCTCGTCCAGCTCCCGAAATCCGTCGTGAACGTATTCAGGGCATGCGGTTCAAACAAGCTTTCGACTTGTTCCCGCTCCGCCTGATGATAAGGCGTAACTCCTTCCTGCTGGCGTGTATCTCTATTTTCGCTGTCTATGACTTTGAATTCTTCCTGATAGAGAGGGATGACCTTCTCTTCCGGACTCGGCACCCGCGTTCCTTTGCGTCCGGCATCCGCAGCTTCCTTGCCGTCAAAACGATACGTGATTCTTGCTTTACTCATGCCCATTTCACTCCTCATCATCTGTATTTGGAAACGGTCCTGCCGTCTTCTTGTCCAAATCTTCTGTTACTAGATTATGATTGAGAGAGTTGAAATATGTTCGCTTGGCACAAAAAAAGACCGCCTACAGCCAATTGGCATGCAGCGATCTTTCTTCTAATCGTTCGTCTCGTATTTCTTGCGCAGTGATTTTGCCAACCCGTCGGCCGCTTTCCATATATCGCCGGCTCCCATCGTCAGCACCAAATCTCCCGGCTGCACGCATTCGATCAAATAGGTGAGAACCTCATCCCGCGTAGCGATATGCCGCACGTTCGGATTGCTGTTGCTCTTAATCAACTCTACCAGCTTGGCTGAGTCTACGCCTTCGATCCGCTGCTCGCCCGCCGGCGAATAAATGTCCGTAATGATGACCTCGTCCGCCTCATCGAAAGACCGGCTGAACTGCTCGAACAAATAATACGTTCGCGTGTAACGTTGAGGCTGGAACACCGCTATGATTCGTTTGCCCGTAGCTTTGGCAGCGGAGATGGTCGCTTGAATTTCAGTCGGATGATGTGCGTAATCATCGATGACCAAAATATTTTCGACTTCTCCGAGCACCTGGAATCTGCGCTTGGCTCCGCGGAACTCCTGAATCGCTTCGGCAATTTTGCTGAAAGACAGGCCCGCTTCCAAGCAAGTGATTAACGTCGCGAGTGCGTTATAAACGTTGTGCTTACCCGGAACGGACAAGGAAATTTGGCCTAGTGCCGCTCCCTTGCAGTGAACGGTAAAAGTCACTTTCCGGTCGCCTAACGTAATATCGCTGGCCACATAGTCAGCATCGGTTTCTATGCCGTACGTGACGACTTCGCTTTGAATGGACGGAATCATTTCACGCAAGAAAGCGTCATCTTGGCAAACGATCGCTTTGCCGCCCGGGCGCACTTGCGAAAGGAACTGCTTATAAGCTTTCTTCAAGTTCTCGAAATCGCCGTTATAGTTCTCCAGATGATCCGCTTCGATATTATTGACCAGGGCAAGCGTCGGATGGTATTGCAGGAACGTGCCGTCGCTCTCGTCGGCTTCCGCGACCACGAATTCGCCTTTGCCCGCTTTGGCGTTGCTGCCCACATTCATAATTTCCCCGCCGATAATATAGGTCGGATCCATACCGCAGATCTCCATGACCAAGGCGATCATCGAGGACGTCGTCGTTTTGCCGTGTGCTCCGGCTACCGCAATGCCTTTGCGCTCATTCATGAGTCTGGCCAGCATTTGGGAGCGGTGAATGACCGGAATGTTTAATTCTTCCGCTGCTTGCATTTCCACATTGTCTTTGGACAAGGCTGTCGAATAGACAACCAGATCCGCACCCGATACGTTGCGGGCTTCATGCCCGATGAAAACCTGCGCACCCTTGGCTTTCAATTTCTCCGTTAACTCTTGGTGTGCCAGATCGGAACCGGAAATCCGGTATCCCATTTCAAGCATGACTTTGGCAATAGCACTCATGCCGTATCCGCCGATGCCTATAAAATGTACGTGTTCAGCTTGACTCACGCCGTTCTCACCATCCTTTTTCAGAATCGGTTTGATAGGTAATCCAAGAACGAACATCAGAGATTAAATACAGCGTGCCGGATACGACCGCCAGATCATCCTGCTCAGTTCTGCTTGTAAGGATTTCCAGTGCCTGCTTCCAATCTGGCTCCACGACGATATCCACCTGACGGTTCATATCATGGAGCAGCTCACGTGCCAGGTCGGCAAGCAAGGAGGCATCCCCTTTTTTATGAAAATCGGGTTCCGTCAGAATAAGAGTATCCACCAATGGTAGTATATGCCTGAGGTAGCCCGTATGATTCTTTGTCGAAAGCATTCCCATCATAAGGTGAAGCTTCTTGTAGCTGTATACGGTTTGGAGTGCGGCAGCCAGTGTCGCAGCCCCTTCCGGATTATGCGCGCCATCGAGCAGAATGCGCGGCTCGTTCGAGATCATCTCGAGACGTCCGGGCCAACGGGTCTCTTTCAACCCTCTGTACAAGTCCTCATCATCTACGATAAGGGCGTAGTATTGTCGCAGCACCTCCAGCGTCATCACAGCCGCAGCGGCATTTCTCAACTGATGCTCGCCATTGAGGGAAATCGGCAATCCGGGAATCGGCCGGAAAGGCCCCCGGAAATCGAAGGTTTGAAGATCCAGCTCGCTTGTGACATTGGAGAAGTCGAATTGCTGCCCCAGCGTGTACAAGGTTGCCTTCTTCTCTTTCGCCTTCTGCTCGATAACGCTCAAGCCTTCGTGAGGCTGCGCTGCAGTAATGATCGGAACGCCTGATTTGATAATTCCGGCTTTCTCCGCCGCCACCTTCTCGATCGTATCTCCCAGAATCTCCATATGGTCATGGCCGACGTTAGTAATGACGGTTACGACCGGATTGACGATGTTCGTGCTATCCAGCCTTCCCCCCAGGCCCGTCTCCCATACCACATAATCGGGATAAGCCACTTTGCCGAAATACAGGATCGCCAGCGCCGTGGAAATTTCGAACATGGACGGAGCGCCGAGCTCCGTTTCGGCAATCTCGTCAATGACAGGCTTCATGTCATTAACTAATCTTAGCAGTACGTCGTCCGGAATATCCTCACCGTTCACTTGGATACGATTCGTATACTTCTCCAAATACGGGGACGTGAACGTCCCCACATCATAGCCGCACGCCCGCAAGACGGATGTTAAATATGCGCAGGTAGAGCCTTTGCCGTTCGTTCCCGCCACATGAATGAATTTCAATCTGCGTTCGGGATGTCCGAGCTTCTCCATCAGCATCTCCATGCGCGCTAACCCTGGTTTGATGCCAAGCTTTTCCATCCGGCCCACAATCCAGGCAATCGCCTCTTGCGCGCTCTGGAATGCGTCCGGATGATTGTCTTTGATTTCGTTCATCGATCTCATCCTCATTTACTATATGAATCACCTTGTATGCGTAACTAGGCAATCGTTGGTTTTGCGAAAATTATGCTTGTAATTCCGCTAATCGAGCAATCACTTTATCCCGCTTATCCGCATAATCGGCAAGCTTCGCTTTCTCTTCCTCGATGACCTTCGCAGGCGCCTTGGCGACAAAGCCTTCGTTGCCCAGCTTCTTCTCGATACGGGCCACTTCGCCGTGCAGAGTCTGCAGCTCTTTGTCCAGCCGCACCAGCTCTTGCGCGATGTCGATCAGCCCGGCCAGCGGCAGGAACAGCTCTGCGCCTGTGATGATCGCCGTCATCGCTTTGTCAGGGGCCGCCATGTCGGCATTGATTTGCAGCAAGGACGTGTTGCAGAAGCGTTTCAAATAGTCTTCGTTACGCTGCAGAATAGCTTGCGTTTCGACGCTTGCCGGTTTGATCAGCAGCTCTACCTTCTTGCTCATCGGCACGTTGACTTCGGAACGGATGTTACGCACGGAGCGAATTGCGTCCATAAGCAGCTCCATCTCGCGCACCGCATCCGGGGATTCGAACGCCGGGTTCTCCGTCGGCCAGGATGCGAGCGTGATCGTTTCGCCTTCATGCGGCAGATGCTGCCAAATCTCCTCGGAGATGAACGGCATGAACGGATGGATCAGGCGCTGCGTGCGGTCGAGCACATAAGCGAGGACGGACTGCGTCTTTCTCTTCGCAGCGGCATCCGTGCCGTACAGGCTCAATTTGCTGAACTCAATGTACCAGTCGCAGAGATCGTCCCAAATGAAGTTGTACAGCAAGCGTCCGGTTTCACCGAATTCATAGCTGTCGATGAGACGGGTAACATCGCGCACGGTTTCGTTCAAACGATGCAGAATCCAGCGGTCCGCCGTACCGAGCTCGCCGGACAGATCGATGTCCGCTGCCGTTACGCCTTCGAGATTCATCAGCGCAAAGCGGGAAGCATTCCAAATCTTGTTGGCGAAATTCCGCGCCTGCTCGACGCGCTCCCAACGGAAGCGGAGATCCTGCCCCGGCGTGCTGCTGGTCGAAATCATGTAGCGCATCGCATCGGCGCCGTACTTCTCGATAACCTCCAGCGGGTCTACGCCGTTGCCGAGCGATTTGGACATTTTGCGGCCTTCCGAGTCGCGTACGAGACCGTGCATCAGAACGTCTTTGAAAGGAATTTGGTCCGTGAATTCGAGCGCCGTGAAAATCATCCGGGCTACCCAGAAATAAATGATATCATATCCCGTTACTAGAACATTCGTAGGATAGTAACGTTTCAAGTCCTCCGTATCGTTCGGCCAGCCCAATGTGGAGAAAGGCCATAGCGCAGAGCTGAACCATGTATCCAGTACATCGTTATCCTGCTTCAGGTTCGTGCTTTGGCAGCTGGAGCAGGCATGGGCATCCTCGCGCGATACGGTGATATGGCCGCAATCCGCACAATGCCAAGCCGGAATACGGTGACCCCACCATAGCTGGCGGGAAATACACCAGTCGCGTACGTTCTCGATCCAGTTCAGGTACGTTTTCTCGAAACGGTCCGGTACGAAGTTAACGCCTTTGCCCGATTTCTGCGCTTGAATCGCTTGATCGGCAAGCGGCTGCATCTTCACGAACCACTGCGTGGACAAGTACGGCTCGATAACCGCGCCGCTGCGCTCGCTGTGCCCTACCTGGTGAACGTGCTCTTCAATTTTGATCAGAACGCCTTGTTCTTTGAGGTCGGCCACGATTTGCTTGCGGCACTCGAAACGGTCTAGGCCTTGGTAAGGGCCCGCGTTCGCATTCATCGTACCGGATTCGTCCATAACGAGAATTTGCGGAAGATCGTGGCGCTTGCCTACTTCGAAGTCGTTCGGGTCGTGCGCAGGCGTAATCTTCACTGCGCCGCTTCCGAACTCTTTCTCTACGTACTCGTCGGCAATAACCGGAATCTCGCGGTTAACGATCGGCAGCAGCAGTTTCTTGCCGATCAAGTGCTGGTACCGCTCATCCTTCGGATGTACGGCAACAGCCGTATCGCCGAGCATCGTCTCGGGACGCGTCGTCGCGACCGTGATGGCATCCTGGCCGTCCGTCGTTCTGTAAGTCAGGTGGTACAGGGCGCCTTGCACCTCTTTGTATTCAACTTCGATGTCGGATAGGGCGGTGCGGGCGGCAGGATCCCAGTTAATAATATAGTTGCCGCGGTAGATTAACCCTTTCTCATAGAGCGAAACGAAAACTTCGCGAACCGCTTGGGACAGTCCTTCGTCGAGTGTGAAGCGCTCACGGGAGTAGTCCAAGGAGAAGCCCATCTTGGCCCACTGCTCGCGAATCGTATTGGCGTATTGTTCTTTCCATTCCCAAACTTTCTCCAGGAATTTCTCACGGCCGAGGTCGTATCTCGTTTGCCCTTGCTCGCGGAGCTTCTGTTCAACCTTCGTTTGCGTTGCTATACCCGCATGGTCGGAGCCTGGCAGCCATAGTGTGTCAAAGCCCTGCATCCGCTTCGTGCGAACGAGGATGTCCTGCAGCGTGAAATCGAGCGCATGCCCGATATGCAGCATCCCGGTCACGTTAGGAGGCGGAATCACGATCGTGTATGTTTCCGCGTCCGGACGGCCGCCCGCCTTGAAGAACTCGTTCTTGATCCAGAAGTCGTACCACTTGCGCTCCGCTTCTTTCGGATCGTACGTCGTTGGCATTTGCAATTGTTCTTTGGTTTCATTTGCTTCTGTCATAAGTTTACCTCCATCACTGTTATCGCTGTTGAATCGGCTCTGGGAGCCTGTAATTAATCTTGGACACCGGTAAAATCAAACAAAAAAAGCCCTTCGCCCGCAAAGGACGAAAGGCTTGCTTCCGTGGTACCACCTTTATTCCGCACAGCTTCAATGATGAAGCGCACGGCTCTCGAACAGATAACGGCTGCGGCCGGCAAATGCTAAGCCTGCGACCCTTCGGGCGCTTGCATCACATTCACAACTCCAGGGCGACTTCGTTCGGTTGCTTCCTATGGAACCTTTCAGCGCTGCAGTTCCACTCTCTGAAGGGCATTCCGCCTACTACTCCCTATCGACGTTTCCAATATTACTCAAAATGGTTTACATCATATGATATCGAACATTTGTAACTGAGTCAATATATCATTCCAGTATTACCGATTATACATAAAATATGCTTCAAGTTGAAAGATGTTCCCCACATAGAATAAGAGCCCCCGGCCGTTATCACAGCCGGAGGCTCTTGCCTATGTATCGGTACATTATCTTGGGAGATAAATGACCTGCCCGATAGAAATCTCCTGATCGCTCAGCCTGTTCAGGAGCTGAAGCTCGCGCGGATTGATCTGATAACGCTTGGCGATCGACTCCAGCGTGTCTTCCTTCTGCACGATGCACATCTTCAGCTTGCGGAATTCCTGCGAATTCTCACTGCTCTGCAGGAATAGACGCTTCCATTCGACCGCATCTATACGCGACTCCTCGGCGAGCGCAGCCTGGGCTTCTTCTTCAGACTTCCGCTTATCCGCGAGGTACGAGCCTGCCTTGGACAGCAGGGATTTGATGCCGTACGGGTTAATCTCAACAGCCTCGTTGGCCTTTTTACCAAACGCAACTTTAAGATCCTTCTTCTCTTCCGTAACCACCGTGCTCTCCGAATGGGGGCTCACCTTCAATTCTGTTTGTTCGATCTCCACAACGACCGATCCGCCGTCATCATCTTCCTGAACGGCCGGCGGCGCAAACTGCGGCTCAGGCGTTTCATACACAGGTGCCGGCGGCGGCTGGGACACTTGCGGCTGAGACTCGACCTGAGGCTCGATCTGGGGCTCGACCTGAGGCTCGGGCTGCGGAACCGGCGGAATGTAAGGCGTCTCTTGAATCGGCTCTACGGGTAAAGCGGCCGGAGGTTCGTTCCGCGGATAGTCGACTTCGTGCACGAACGTTACTTCCTCTTCCTCCCGCCAGCTCTCTACCGGAGCCGAAACGATTTCCACACCCTGCAGCGACAGCACACCGGTTACATTCAAGCTTCTCGCCGACAGGAGATCAATATCGAAATTTTCGATCTCCACTTGGATATCCTCGACGCGATGAATGCGATTCAAGGGCAGCGTGATCTCGACAGGAATCAAGTGCTCGAGAAGCCGCGGCGCCCCCCCTTCTTCACTGGCATAGTTGCCGGATAGCTGCAAATTCCCCTTCAGTATCGCTTGATCATCCAAAGTAAGCACCTGAATGTGAGGAACCAATTCCACATCGTTCAACTCTTGTATCCCCGCCAAATCTTCTTGCAGATGAACGCGCTCGTAGATATCGAATCTCAGACCTGGTTGTTGTTCAGACACCGGATTAATCCTCCCTTCCATCAAACCCGGATGCCGGAGGGCATTCTCGGATTGTTGGGCCATTTACTTGTTTGTCTTTCTAAGTATATGGGTGGGAAGGGCCAGGCATGACTACATTTTTGACTTGTCAAGCAGCTGCTGCAAATCTAGCGGCATCGGCGCATGAATCTCGAGCCGCTGCCCTGTGACGGGATGCTCGAAGGTCAGCCGCTCTCCGTGCAGCGCTTGGCGGCCGATTAGACGGGACGAGCCCCCGTACAAGGTATCCCCGGCAAGCGGATGTCCGAGATAACTCAAATGCACCCGGATCTGATGAGTGCGGCCGGTGTCCAGCTCCAGCTCGACGAAGGCCGCATCCTTCATCTGGCGAAGCACGCGGTAGTGCGTCAATGCCTGATCGCCGCCCGGAGCGACCCTCCGCTTGCCCGCATGATGGCGGTCCTTAGCGATCGGCTTATCGATCGTTCCCTGCTTCGCCCGGAATACGCCTTGCGCTATGGCCACATAGCGTCTATCAATGCGCTTCTCGCGCATCGCTTCGTCCAACAGGACATGCGCCCATTCATTTTTGGCATATAAAACGGCTCCCGTCGTATCTTGATCAAGACGATGAATGTGACGCACGGCGCAGGCTTGCCCTGTCGATTCGTAATAATAGGCCACGGCCGAAGCCAATGTCCCGCCTTGACCCGCTTCCGCAGGATGAACCGACATCCCCGCCGGCTTATCTACGACCAGGCAGAAGTCGTCCTCATAGAGAATTCCGATGTCGCGG
Organism: Paenibacillus sp. MAHUQ-63; assembly: GCF_028765165.1. GTDB lineage: Bacteria > Bacillota > Bacilli > Paenibacillales > NBRC-103111 > Paenibacillus_E. Next base: position 1,524,908 of record NZ_JARADB010000003.1, read on the forward strand.
TTCTCAGGCCGAAACGACGCTTCTTCCTTCGGAAACAGATGAAGCCGGACGATACCGTCTTGAACCCGGATCAGGTTCTGTGAAGCCAGTCTCAGAAAATATTTCTTCGGAACCGGCAAGCAGGCCGCCAATTCTTCCACCGCCCCTGGCTTCAGCGGCTTCCATGCGTCATTCGGGACTTTCAATTCCAGCCATTCTCCGTTTCGTTTCCACTCGGTCATCGGCGCATACCTTTGCGGAACGATAGGACAATGCCTGCCAAAATAAGCAGAAACAAGAATGTTATTGCCATAAGATCTATAGGAAAATCAAAAAAGTAGTATCGTTTCATGAATCTATAACTCCTTAAGGATATTGGGGACGTACACTTTATTTTAACAATTACCAATATCAATTGCATGCAAAAATATGATAATATAAATCTAGTATTGATTTTTTTCGACACTGTCACAACCGTAAGATCTCATAGAATACTAGATCGGGAGAGGAACAACTTGGGTAGTTCAATCTTAGAACATTTTCGCAGTTATAGTTGGCTTAAGCGGGTGTTACTCGTTATTGCCATATGTACATTCCTTACTTCAAGCTTTTTATTTCTAACCCCGCCGGGAACATTCATTCGCGAATATTTGGCCAAAACGGTCATTACCACGCAGCATAGGGATTGGGCCTGGATCTTCGTCGGCGCTCAGCGCAGAGACCAGATGGTGCTGGAGATGCAGAACTTGACCGAAGTCAACTCGATCGAGAAGCAGGAGCTGGGTGCGGTGCAGTTCAATAAGAACCGGCCGATCGAAAGCCTGGTGAAAGTCGAAGACATTTCCGGTCAATTCTGGAAAGGCAAAAAAATGTATGTGTACGATCCGCGAACCATTCGCGTTGTGGTGCCTGCGAAACAAGGAGAAGGCGAACGCATCACCTCCATGGTTCAGCGCACGGGCGCTGTCGCAGGGGTCAATGGCGGCGGCTTTAACGATCCGGACGGACTGGGCAACGGATTCGCCCCAATTGGTGCTATTATGTCCGGCGGCGAAATTCTTTATACCGACCAAGAGGGCAGCATTCCGCAGCATATCGTCGGTTTTACCAAAGAAGGCACGCTCATCGTCGGGAAATATTCGATTGACGAGCTGCTGAAGCTGCATGTAACGGATGCCGTTTCGTTCTATCCCCGCGTCATCGCGAACGGCAAGCCTCTGATCACGAGCGGCGACGGCGGCTGGGGACGCGCACCGCGTACAGCGGTCGGGCAGAAAGCCGACGGTACGGTCATTTTCATCGTTATCGACGGCCGCCAAACGCACAGCGTAGGCGCAACGCTCAAAGAAGTGCAGGATATGTTCCTTGCGGACGGGGTCATTAACGCAGGCTTCCTGGACGGCGGAGCTTCCTCCGAGCTTGTTTACAATGACGAATTGATTACCAAGCCTTCCAGCCGTTATGGCGAGCGCCGCTTGCCATCCGCCTTCCTTGTCTTCGATCATCCGGACCAAGTGAAAGTGGAGAACGTATGGGCAGGACTTACGACCATCGATCCGGGCGGCGCTTACGACCACCCTGATTTCTTGAAAGAACAGGCCGAGAAGAAGGCGAATCAGCCCAAAACGACACCAACGCCTAAACCGACGTCAACACCGTCGAACAAAGCTGAGGCCGGCAATGAATCCGGCAAGAACGGTACTGGCGGCAGCTCACAGCAGCCGTCGGATTCTGTGAAGCCAACCCAGTCGGCGAAGCCGCAAACTTCCCCGACACCTACACCGTCAACGCCGGCGGAACCGACTCAGAAACCAACACCGACACCTTCATCAACGCCGCCGCAAGATAACGGCGGAACGAATACAGGCAACGGGGGCTCCTCTGCAGGAGCTTCCGCAACGCCGAAACCGAGCGCGAACCCAACGCCGAGTCCGAATGCGAACCAAGGCGGCGGCAACAGCGGAACCGCACCGACATCACCGGGATCCGGCGCAGCAGGCGCGACGACGACGACGGCCAAATAAGTTACATAACAAAAGGGAGTCCCGAAGCCATCATCATGGCGGGGACTCCCTCTTTGTTATGCGCTAGGCAAGGCTGAGGCTTAAAGCCGCTTCAAAGCCTCGCGGTGCGCCTCAACCGTTGCCGCGATATCGTCATCCGAATGCACCGTGGAGACGAACATGCCTTCGAACTGCGACGGGGCAACCGAAACGCCCAAATCAAGCAAATGGCCGAAATAAGCGTTAAACTTCGCCAAGTCCGACGTTTTGGCCGTCTCGTAGTTCGTTACTTGCTGATCCGTGAAGAACGGGCATATCATCGAGCCTACGCGATTGATCGTGCTCGCAACGCCCAGTTCCGCTGCATTGCGCGCGAATCCGGCCTCGAGCATCGCGGATTTGCGCTCCAGCTCCTCGTATACGTTCGGCTCGCCGAGCAAAGACAGCGTTGCATAGCCTGCTGCCATCGCCAGCGGGTTGCCTGACAAGGTGCCCGCTTGGTAGATCGGACCTGCAGGAGCCACCTGCTCCATGATGTCCAGACGGCCGCCATAAGCCCCTACCGGCAGTCCTCCGCCGATAACCTTGCCTAAGCACGTCAAGTCCGGTGTGATGCCGTAGAGGCCTTGTGCGCAGTTCTTGTGCACGCGGAAGCCTGTCATCACTTCATCAAAAATAAGCAGCGATCCATACTGCTTCGTAATCTCGCGCAATCCTTCCAGGAACCCTGGAGCCGGCGGAACGACGCCCATATTTCCGGCGATCGGCTCCACGATGAGTGCGGCGATTTGCTCGCCGAATTTCTCGAAAACGAGCTGAACAGACGCCAGATCATTGTAAGGCACTGTAATCGTATTCGTCGCCACGCTGTCAGGCACCCCGGGGCTGTCAGGCAGTCCAAGCGTCGCTACGCCGGATCCCGCTTTGATCAACAAAGAATCCGCATGCCCGTGGTAGCTGCCTTCGAATTTCACGATCTTGTCGCGTTTCGTGAATCCGCGGGCCAGGCGCAGAGCGCTCATGGTGGCTTCCGTGCCGGAGTTCACCATGCGCACCATCTCGATGGACGGTACGCGCTCGATGACTAGCTCCGCCATCTGCGTCTCCAGAAGCGTCGGCGCACCGAAGCTTGTCCCCTTCTCCGCGGTCGCCTTAATCGCTTCCAGCACGACGGGATGAGCATGCCCTACGATAAGCGGGCCCCAGGACCCGACGTAATCAATGAAGGTGTTGCCGTCAATATCCGTGACGCGGGAACCCAAACCTTTGTCCATGAACAAAGGGGTAAGCCCTACGGATTTGAAAGCGCGAACGGGCGAGTTGACTCCCCCGGGAATGATTTTCTTGGATGCCTGGAAGGCAGCCGCTGAGCGCGTGTCGATTCTGCTCGAATTTGCCATAATTTCATACCCCCAATAAGCTTTCTATGATAAAATGTCGACATCATACTATTTGAAAAAGGCGGTACCGATCATGCTTGAATTTATCAAAAAAGTACCTTTGTTCGCGCAGCTGAACGAAGCTCAGCTTGATGCGCTTACGCAAATCTGCACGAGACGTTCCTATAAAGCCGGTACGGTGCTGTTCGCCGAGAAAGAGATCGGCAGCGTGTTTTACGTCGTCGTCAGCGGATCGGTCAAAATCTTCACGACCGGCAGCTCCGGCGAGGAGAAAATATTGTCGATCTGTAAGTCCGGCGAAAGCTTCGGCGAATTATCGTTGATCGACGGCAAGCCGCGTTCGGCTTCAGCCCAAACGTTGGAGGAGTGCGTGCTGCTCTCCATGACGGCGCAAAACTTCCTTGACCTGCTGCGCAGCCATTTCGACATTACGCTCGGCATCATGAAGGAGCTTGGCAACCGTCTGCGCGATACGAACCAGCAGGTCTACGATTTGACCTTCCTCGATGCAAGAACGCGCGTGATCAAGAGCCTGATCACAATGGCCAACAAGCACGGCATCCGCAACGGAAATACGATCACGATTAAGCTTGTGCTGAATTTCGATGAAATCTCCCAGCTGGCCGGTGTCCAGAAGGTGACCCTCATGCAGGTCGTCCGCGATTTGGAGGAGAAACGAATTTTGGCCATCTCCCCGTCTGACTTCAAACTGGATCTGGCCAAGCTTCGTTAAACCGTTACAGCTCCTTCGCGAGCAGCGGTAGGGATTTGGTCGGCCAGCTGCCATGCGGCTTCTTTGCCCTGCCGGATACAGTCTGGAAGGCCGACGCCATGGAAGCCCGCACCCGTAACGAGCACGTTCGGCATCGCTGCCGCAAGCTCCTCCCGGAAAGCTGCAACCTTCTCCAGATGTCCGACCGGGTATTGAGGCATGGAATGCATCAATCGGGTGACCTCCGCGAATCGGGGCTCTGCGGTCAACCCGAGCAGCTGCTTGAGATCGTGCCGCGCCTTGGCGATCAACTGTTCGTCCGACCAAGCCGGCCACTCCTGTTCTCCGGACCGCCCGATATAGCATCTGAGCAGCACTTTGCCTTCCGGAGCCGTATGCAGCCACTTCGCCGAAGTCAGCGTGCATGCCGTAATCGTACTTCCTTCGGTTCTCGGAACGAGAAAGCCCGAAGCATCGAGCTCGAACGGAATGTCTTGACGGTCGAACGCCATGATGACATTCGCTACGGAGATATAATCGATGCGCTCCAGTTCCTTGGCAGCCGGCAGATCGGCCAGCATCCGGGCCGCCTGAAACGTAGGCGAAGTCACAATAACCCCGTCAACGATTTCGCTGTGCCCATCCTCGAAAATCACTTCCGATTGCGCTCCCGACTTGCGCACCGAAGCAACCCCAGTACCCGTACGCAAATCCGCAGATTCCAGTGCATGAACCAGACGGTCTACCATCGTTTGCAGCCCTTTTTTGAACGTAACGAACACCGAATGCCTAACGGCGGCAGGCAGGTGCGCCGTTTCTTCGGTCACGTTCTTGCGGCTCGCCATCATGCCGAGTATCAAGCTTCGGTTCTTCTGTTCCATCATGCGAAACTGCGGGAACGTCGATTTCAAGCTGAGCCGGAACGTATCGCCGGCATAAATCCCGGCGAGCAAAGGCTCGACGATGCGTTCCAGCACTTCCTTCCCTAACCTCCGCTCCAGGAAATGACCCAGCGATTCGTCCGCCGTCATCTCCCGCTTCGGCAGAATGAGATCGAGGGCCGCCCGCATTTTGCCCATCGGAGAAATCAGTCCGGTCTTCATGAAGGGCGTCATCTGCGTCGGTATCCCAAGCACGAGACCCGGCGGCATCCGGTGCAGCTTGCCTTGGCGGACAATGTACGTTTTCTTGGCCTTGGGATTCGTACCTGTCAGCTCGTTCTCAATGCCGAGGTCGTAAGCCAAGTCGATGATAGGGCGCTTCCTGGCCAGGAATGAATCCGGCCCTTTCTCAATGACGAAGCCTTCCTTCTCCAGTGTCCGGATCTTTCCGCCGAATGACGGAGACTTCTCGACGACCGAGAGGCGGAACGGCTTTCCTTCCGACTCCAACCGTTTCTTCAAGTAGTACGCGGCGCTAAGTCCGGTAATCCCCCCGCCAATAATCATGTAATGAGGAATGGGGGCACTCATGACGCACCGTTCGTCTCTTGCCATTTCTTATGAACGACATCGCTCAGCGTTTGCATATAGAGGGGATCGGTATTCAGCGATTCGGTTCTTTCCAGGTGAAGTCCAAGCTCCTTAGCCAAAGCTTGCGCTTCAATATCGATGTCGTAAAGCACTTCAAGATGATCGGATACGAAACCGATCGGGCATAGCAGAACGTTCTTCACGCCTTCTTCCTTGCGGATTTGCTGCAGCACATCGAGAATGTCGGGACCGAGCCACGGCATGGCCGTTTGCCCTGCGCTCTGCCAGCCGAACTGCCAATTCGTCAAGCCGACGCGATCGGCAATGGCTTTCGATGTTGCCAGCAGTTGATCCGGGTACGGATCTTTCATCTCGAGAATTTTCTCAGGCAGAGAATGCGCCGTGAAAATAACCCGAATGTCCGCTCGCTGCGCATCCGTGAATTTCACCAGCGCATTCTCCACCCGCGTGCTTAGAGCTTCTACCAGCTTGGGGTGCAGATGGTAGTCCAGCACGAAGCTGATGGACAGCCCCTGCTCCTCGGCCTTTTCCTTCGCTCTCTTGACATAGCCACCGACGCTCATCGTCGAGTAATGCGGAGCGAGTACGACGCCTACAGCTTCTGTAATGCCGTCCTTCACCATCTGCTCGACGCCGTCTTCAACGTAAGGCTGCGCATGCTTCAAGCCTTGATAGCATACGAATTCCACTTCCGGATGCTCGCTGCGCAGCGTATCCTCCAGACCTTGAACCTGCTTGTTCGTATTCTCCCGCAGCGGGAAGAACCCGCCCACGATGGCCTCATAGCGTGCCGTCAATTCATGCAGCTGCTCGGGAGTCGGCGGGTGACCGCGTCTAATATGCGTATAATAGGCTTCGACTTGATCCAGACTTTCCGGGGTCCCGTAGGACATGACTAAAACACCGATTCGACGTTTGGTCATCCTAAACACCACTCTTTTCTGCTTGTTGAGTTAATACGGAATGTGAATACTCATGGATGTAGGCGGTGAGCTCTTTCAGCTTCTCCAAGGAAGCTTCCGGGAACAGTCCGTGCCCCAGATTGAAAATATACCCGGGCTTCTTCATGCCTTCATCCATTATCGCCTTCGCTTGCGCTTGAATCACAGACATCGGAGCCGTAAGTACATAAGGGTCCAGGTTGCCTTGCACGGCGAAGCGGTCGCCGACGCGCTCACGGCCCACTGAAATGGGAATACGCCAATCCAAACCGATGACATCCGCTTGCAGATGGGTCAAGTAAGGAAGCAGCTCGCCTGAGCTGACGCCCGGGAAATAAATTTTGGGCTCTTTCAAATGCGACAGCTCTTGGAAGATGCGTTCCATCGTCGGCAGCACGTACACCTGGAAGTCGGCAGGCGAAAGCGCGCCCACCCAGCTGTCGAACACCTGAACCGCTTTGGCGCCTGCTGCGATATGGGCTTTCAAATAAGTGATGACCATATCCCCGAGTTTGTCCATAAGGGCAAACCAAACCGCAGGCTCGGCATACATGAGCCCTTTCGTACGGATATAGCTTTTGGAAGGCCTTCCTTCGATCAAATAAGAGGCTATCGTGAACGGAGCACCCGCGAATGAAATGAGCGGAACCTCCAGCTCTCTGTCCAAAATGCGAATCGTCTCGATGATATGGGATAAGTCCTTATCCACATCAATCGGCCGCAGTCGTTCGACGTCTTGCGCCGTACGCACCGGCGTATGAATGACCGGCCCGACGTCTTTCACGATATCGAAATCGACACCTAGCGAAGCAACCGGATTCATAATATCGGAATATAAAATCGCCGCATCCACACCAAGCTTCTTAATCGGCATCAGGGTGACTTCGGCAGCTAGTTCGGGTTGTTTGCAAATTTCGAGCAGCGAATACTTTTCTTTAATTTTGCGGTAATCCGGATCGTATCTTCCAGCTTGACGCATATACCAGACCGGGAGCGTATCTACTTGCTCCTTGCGGCATGCTTTAATAAAATTGTCGTTGTAGCTCATGAGGCACCTTCCTCTGGTTTCCATCTATTCTCATCCATTATGCCCTAATTATACCCCTGTCACAACCGACGTAAGCTTACGTTTTGCGACAAATGTATGACAAAAGAACCATCCCGCAACTAGCTGCACAGCGGTTCAATTTCCTCGGGAAACTGCGCGGCTGGCCTTCTAGGGTGAATGGTTCTTCATATCCAATTTAGCTGTTTTGTAAATAACGGGCAATATCTTTGGCGAAGTAAGTCAAAATGATATCGGCGCCTGCCCGCTTGAAGCTGAGCATCGTCTCCATCACGATCGCTTCCTCGTTCACCCAGCCTTGCAGCGCAGCAGCCTTAATCATCGAATACTCGGCGCTGACGTTATAGGCAACGACCGGCAGATCGAAATTGTCTTTGAGCATCCGAATGATGTCCATATACGCAAGAGCCGGTTTCACCATCAGGAAATCGGCGCCTTCAACGACATCGCTTTCCGCTTCACGCAGCGCTTCTCTGCCGTTCGCAGGGTCCATCTGGTACGTTTTGCGATCGCCGAATTGCGGTGTGGAATGCGCCGCATCCCGGAATGGACCGTAATACGCCGACGCGTATTTGACGGAGTAAGCCATGATCGGCGTATTCTCATAGCCCGCTTCGTCCAGGCCGGAACGGATCGCATGCACGTAACCGTCCATCATGTTCGACGGAGCAATGATGTCCGCTCCCGCTTTGGCCTGCGAAACCGCCGTACGAACGAGCAGCTCCAGGGAAGGATCGTTCGCGACATCGGCTGCGCCCGTTACCGGATGATGATGAATGACGCCGCAGTGGCCTGTGTCCGTATACTGGCATAGGCAGGTGTCGGCAATAATCAGCAGGTTCGGGTTCAGTTCTTTGATGAATCGCGTAGCCTGCTGCACGATGCCGTTATCTATATACGCGGACGTGCCGGTTGCATCCTTGTAATCGGGAACGCCGAAGAGCAGAATCGCTTGAATGCCAAGAGACGTGATCTCGTCGATCTCCGCTTTCAGCATGTCGAGGGATAGATGGAATACGCCAGGCATCGAAGGAATCTCCGACTTCACATTCGTGCCGTGCGTGACGAAAATCGGCTGGACCAAATCGTTCACCGTGACCTGATTTTCACGAACTAAATTGCGAATGGCTGCATTACCGCGCAAGCGGCGGTTACGAACAACAGGGAAACTCATCAGGAATTCCGCCTCCTTATGAATGCTTTTATTGGGTTTGAATCATGCTTTGCACGAGCGAAGCTACCGTAGCCTCCTCGGCCATATACGTGATCGGCAGCCCATACCGGCGTACCGTTTCTGCGGTTTTGGGACCGATACAAGCGATTTCCACGCCTTGCAGCAGCGTTACCGGGTCTTCAACCCCCAGCTTACCAAGGGCTTCAATCAAATTCGTAACGGTGGATGAGCTTGTAAAAGTAATGATATGAATGCTCTTGTTCTGAAGCAAATAAATAACTTCCTCGCCGTCCTCCGTTGACAGCACATTCTCGTACAGATCAACCTCCGCTACGTGCAGACCTGCCTCGCGAAGCTTCACAGGCAAGTAATCGCGCGCCAGATCGGCTATCGGCAGAAGAACCTTCTGCCCCGGCTGCAAATCGTCTTGAATGGCTTCCAGGATGCCTTCGCCCTGAAACTGAGCCGGCAGCACATCCGCCAGAATACCCCGGTCTGCGAGCGCCTCGGCTGTCTTGGGACCTACTGCGGCAATGCGGGCGTTGCTCATTCTGCGCACATCGATGCCCCGCTCCCGCAGCCGTCTGAAGAAAAACTCCACGCCGTTCACACTGGTCAGAACGATCCAGTCGAAGGATGGCAGCTCATCCAAAGCTTCATCCAGCGCTTGCTGCGCTTCGGGGCGGCTCGGCGGCTGCAGACGAATAACGGGAAACTCAACCGCTTCTCCGCCCATCTCGTCTATCAAATCGACAAGCTCGCTTGCCTGGCTTCTCGCTCTGGTAACCAGAATGCGCCGCCCGAACAGCGGCTTCTTCTCGACCCATGCGAGCTTCTCGCGAAGCTTGACGACCTCGCCGACGATAATCACCGCCGGAGATTGGAAGTTGGCCGCTTTCACCTTATCGGCGATATCGGATAGAGTTCCCGTGATTGTCGCTTGGTCCGCCCAAGTTCCCCAACGGACAAGCGCGACCGGCGTTTCCGGCGACTTGCCGCAGCGCAGCAATTCCCGGCAAATCTGCTCCAGATTGGCGACACCCATCAAGAACACCATCGTGCCGATCGCCTTGGCCAAATTCTCCCAGTCCAGTCCGGAATACGTCTTGTTCGGATATTCATGGCCTGTAATAATGGCAAAGGACGATGTAAAGTTACGGTGCGTGACCGGAATTCCGGCGTAAGCGGGCACGGCAATCGAGGACGTAATGCCCGGAATGATATCGAAGGTGACCCCGTGATCGGCCAGCAATTCCGCTTCCTCGCCGACGCGGCCGAATACGCTGGGGTCGCCCCCCTTGAGACGTGCCACGACTTTCCCTTGCAGGGCCAGATCCAGCAGCAAATGGTTAATCTCTTCTTGCTTTAATATATGTTTGTCCGGGAGCTTGCCGACGAATATCAGCTCGGCCTCCGGTCTGCGATGTTTGAGTAAGCGAGGATTGGCCAAGCGGTCGTACACGATGACGTCCGCTTTCTGGATGGCTTCCATGCCGCGAATCGAGATGAGCTTGGGATCTCCGGGACCCGCTCCGATGAGATAGACTCTTCCTTGGTTCACGCGGCTCACTCCCTTACCTCGGCTAAAATGCGTTCAGCCCCTTGGGCGATCAGCTTATCGGCAATCAGCTGGCCTAGCGCTTCCGGATCGGTACCGGAAGCCGTTTCCTTGAGCATGGTCGCGCCGTCCGGCGTACCGACCATGCCGGTTAGCGTCAACAGCGGCGCTTCGCCGGCGCTGTTTGTTTCGCTAACGCTCGCGTAAGCGCCTAGCGGCACCTGGCAGCCTCCGTTGAGTCTGCCGAGGAAAGCCCGCTCCGCGCGCACAGCGAGCGCGGTTGGCGCATGCTGGAACTTGCCCAGCAGGTCCAGCATGAAGGCGTCGCCGCCCCTGCACTCGATGCAGAGCGCCCCCTGCCCTACGGCAGGGAGGCACTCCTCGGGCGGCAAGTACGCGCTGATGCGATCCTGCCAGCCGATCCGGTGCAAGCCGGCCGCGGCCAGCATAATCGCATCGAAGTTCTCCTCTTCGAGCTTGCGCAGCCTCGAATCGATATTGCCGCGGACCGATTCGATCCGCAGGTCCGGGCGAAGATGCTGCAGCTGGCTGGCGCGGCGCAGCGAGCTCGTTCCGACGAGCGCGCCTTGCGGCAGCTCGGCCAGGGAGCGATACCCCCGTGTGATCAGCGCATCGCGCGGATCTTCGCGCTTCGGTATCGCGCCCACGATCAGCCCTTCCGGAAGCTCGAAGGGCATATCTTTCATGCTGTGGACGGCCATATCGATCTCGCCGTCCATGAGCGCCTGTTCGATCTCTTTGACGAACAGGCCCTTGCCGCCAACCTTGGATAAAGTGACATCCAGGATGCGGTCGCCTTTGGTAACAATTTTCCTGATCTCGAATTGGCATTCAATCCCGTGCTCCGCAGCAAGCTGCTTCAAGGACTCTACCGCCTGCCCGGTTTGCGTTAAGGCCAATGCGCTTTGTCTGGTTCCTACAATAATGGTTCTCATCTCATACCCGCCTCCTATACTCGCTGCCCGAAATCTTGTATCGCTGACCAGGAAGCCCGGTCTGTCTCCGCCTGACCGGACGAAGCATCCGGCCACGGCTCACTCTCTATCGCAAGGAAAAGCTTGTCCTTCCAGCTTTCGAACGTGCCGTCTCGTATTCTTGCCAGCACATCCCATTCCAGCATTTCTTTGAACATGCGCTGTCTGGCTTGTTTATCACTTATTTGGCTTTGAACGAGCTGCCGCACCTCGCTTAGGAAATCAAGATAAACGGCATATTCCTCGCCATAATCGCGATCCAGGTCGCGGGCGATCTTCCTTGCGGCGGACGGGCTTGCCCCACCGGTCGATACGGCGATGACCAGCTTCCCTCTGCGCACCACCGACGGCTGAATGTATGTGCTCAGTTCAGGCTGATCGACTACATTGACCAGCTTGCCCTGCTTCGATGCCAGCTCGAACACGCTCTTGTTCACTTGAGCGTCGTTCGTTGCGGCGACAATCAGCGCATAGGGATATAAACTTTCGCCCGTCATCATAGACGGATGGAACGTCTGCCTGTGCAGAACTACGCCGGAATGCTGTTCTAGGACAGCAATGCCCGGCGTAAATTGTTCGCTGATAACGGTAACGTTGGCCCCGGCATCCAGCAGGGAGAGCACTTTGCGCTCTGCGACTGCTCCGCCGCCGACAACCAGACAGTGCTGGCCGGCCAAATTAACCATAATGGGATAAGGATGCTTCATGATCATCAACTCCATATCCAGTCATGAAATCCGGAAAAGAAATTGGAGACAACGAAATTCAGCACCACGATGAAGAAAGCTGCAAGATTCCACGCGGCCAGCTTGTAGCCGGAGATCCGCATCGACTTCTGTTGAAACAAGTAGAACGCATAAGCCGCCAAAACAAAGAACGAATTGATGACCTTCGGATCGTAGAGCAGGTTATGATCGCCTTCCAGCACGACCCAGACCACGCCCAGACTTAGTGCCAGCAAGAGCAGCGGGGCGCCGATAATGACCGAGAAGTACGTGTAATGCTCGATCTTCTCCAGGGAAGGCAGACGCATCACGGTTTGTGAGAACTTCTTGGCTTTCAGCATATTGTGCATAAATACATACATGCAGGAGAAGATGGCTGCGATGGAAAAGGCCACGTAACTGCCGATCGCGAGCGAAATATGTATAAATAATAGCTCGTCATTGACGTCCCAATCGGCTTTGATCGGCGTTACGTGAGGATTGCCAAAAACATTCAGTGCCAGGATGGCGAAACCGAGCACATTCACAAAGAAAACAAACAATTCAATACGGAAAAACCGGTTGACGATTAATGAAATCGTGACGATGAGCCACGAGAACATGAAAAGTACGTCGGAGCGGGCAAACGCCCATTCCGTCAAATGGCCATACAAATTGATGCCCAGATAAGCGGTCTGTAGAGCCCATACAAACAAAAGCAGCCCCGTCCCCATCCGTTTTGCGCTTCGGTTCGCGTTCGCGAAATCCGAAAAGTAAAACAATAGGCTCAGGGCATACATATAGATCATCGCATCAAATAACCAGCTACGAGTTACCATGGCACCTCTCCCAGGCGATTAGCGCCTTCATCTCAAGTTTTCGCCAGAACATCGGCAGCCTGCAAACCGCGTACAGACAGCTTGTCTTCCAGCAGTTGCTTGGCTTCCAGCGCTTTGTTCCCAGCTTCCTGTGCTTGTGCTAACTGATCGGCTTCTTCTTGCTGCTCGAGTGTCTCTTCGAGGGCGAACAGCTTCGTGAAGAGTTCAAGCGCTTCATCCCCGTGGCGTTCTCCCGCCATCTCCTTAATGCGGAGAATCGGGTCGCGCAGTACCTGGTTCACGATGCTTTTCGTTAATTTACGAATAACTTTAATTTCACGTTCATCGAGGTCGGGCAGCTTCTTCAGCATGCTCTCCATCGTCTCTTCGTGGATTTGGCTCGCTTTCGTTTGAAGGGCGTTGATAACGGGACTCACGCCAAGCGTCCGGGTCCATTGCTCGAAAACGCCGATCTCCGAGCCGATCATCGTCTCGATCTTCGCCGCTTCTTTCTTTCTCTCTTGCAAATGCTTGTCGACGATGTGCTCCAGATCGTCGATGTCATACAGGAACACGTTCGGCAGCTCGCTGATTTGCGGATCCAGATCCCGAGGAACCGCGATATCCATCATGAAGAGCGGACGTGATTTCCGCTTTTGGACATACGACTGAATGTTGCTCTTGGTCAGCACATAGCCTGGAGCGCCTGTGGAACTGATGATAATATCCACTTCCGGCAAATGCTTGGGCATGTCTTCAATCGTGCTGGGAACCCCATTGAACTTCGCGGCTAACTCGGCCGCGCGCTCGAACGTGCGGTTCACCACGATCACCTTGTTCGCACCGTTGGCGTATAGATGCTTCACGGTAAGCTCGCTCATCTTCCCGGCGCCAATAATCATGACGGTCTTGTTCATATAAGAACCGAAAATACGCTTGCCAAGCTCAACGGCAGCATAGCTGACGGAAACCGGATTGTTGCTGATGCCTGTTTCGGAATGAGCCTTCTTGGCCAAAGTGATCGATTGCTTGAAGAGCGTATTGAAATACGAGCCCGTTGCTTTCATTTTTTGGGACGATAAAAAAGCATCCCGCACTTGTCCGAGAATTTGCGTTTCTCCGATTACCATCGAATCCAACCCGCTTGTTACACGGAAAAGATGCTCAACCGCCTTCTCATTTTCATACATATATAAATGTTTCTGAAACTGATCCTTGGGAACTTGAAACCACCGTTCAATGAAATGTGTCAAATAGTGACTGCACATCTGTGCCCGATCCACAACGGCGTAAAATTCCGTGCGATTGCAGGTGGCGACAATTACACACTCCAAGATGCTCTTCGTCTCTTTCAATTCTGTCAATGCGATCGGTAAATCCTGCTCTGAAAAAGCGAATTTCTCCCGAATTTCAACCGGAGCCGTCCGGTAGTTCAAGCCGACTGCGATAATATGCAAAGGTACCACCTGCCTTTCATTCGATTTCTATGTATCATTATAGCACAGCAACTCCTGCAATCCGACAAATTTTTTGTATAATTTATGAATGCTTCGTCTGCTCGTTAGTTTTAACAGCAATCGGCTCCTATATACCTTCACAGGGATTAGAACCAATTTATTGAAGCAGCTTTTTACGCAGAAAGGTTGTCAAATCCGTATCCAGCTTAGCCAGCTTATCGTTCTGGGAAGTGACGATATCTCCATTGGATGCCATGATTTTCTCATAAATATCGTACATGCTTTTATACTGGGTAGCGGCTTCCTTCAAAATCTGTTGTTCCTCCGGCTTGAGCGCTCGTTCTCCACCCACCTGGAGGCGCTGAAGATATTGGGATAGCTGCGTAATACTTGAGAGCGGCGTCAGGAACTCCGATCCCCCAGCTGCAAGCACAAGCCGCTCATGGGCGAAGCCTGCCGAATACAGCGCCAGTTCGCTGGCATCGAGCTCATCGGTCGACTTGCTCTTCGAAGCCTCCTCCAAGTAGCTTTTCAGCAGCTCCATCTGGAACAACGACACTTGATACAGCAGATGCGTCGCGTCATGTTCTTCTTTATGCGGCCCGATCATCTGAACCAATTGATAAATCGGCCAGATGATGAGAAAGATGACGATACTGTACAGGATGGCTTTTCTCGTTAATTTTCGTCTCACTGCGCAATCCCCGCTTCCTTAATCGGACATGTGATCGGACATCTGCTTGGACAGCTGCCGCAATAACATTGTATGGGCGCAGGGACAAACAAATAACCACGGATTTGCTCCGTGGCTATCGTTTATTATGATGGGCAGATTGTTATTTCACGAGCTCTGCCAGTTTAATTTCAGGAGTTTCAACTTGCAATTCACCCATGCCGCGAACTAGCTTCTTCGCATGGAACGTTTCTGGTTTCAATACGGATACCATAAAATCAATGGCCAATTGCGGGTCCACCGTCTCGCCGCAAGTATAACAGTCCAGCGCGGCAAAACCTCTCTCAGGATACGTGTGAATGGAGAGATGACTCTCAGACAACATAACAAGTACAGTTGCGCCTTGTGGTTCAAATTGCTTGGATTGTACAGATAGTACGGTTGCTCCGCATACCTCGGCAGCTTCAATCATCTGAGCCTGCAACCATTCTGCATTGTTCAGAAGTTCGAAATCTACCCCCCAAGTATCAACAGCAACGTGTCTTCCGAAAGTTGAGTATTCAGTTTCCATCTTTCGGTTCCCCCTTCCTAGGAATAAAATGTGTGTAAAAATTTCATCCGCTAGGACCTACGTCATTCACTTCCCGAGGGTATTATCTCTCGCAACATTCAATGTCCTGAGTGAATCCTGGTTCCTATATTGTTTCAACGAGAATAAAAATAACATCTATCGACGAGAAATGCAATAGTTTTTTTTGCCAAGCGCCTTCTCATCCCGACACGCAATATCTAATGTATGACGAAGCTCTTTCAGTTGTTCATTCCAGGCAAAAAGTCGTAAAAAAGACACAAAAAAGACCCGAAACCGGGTCCTTCATCTAGTGCGTATATGTGGTTGTTATGCCTCCAGGATAAACAAACGATGTGTAAGTTCTCCCAGGCGTGTGTCGATCTGTTGATGTTCCCCTTGATCCTGCACCATGTTGCGCAGGTCCAGAAGATGGTTGATTTGGTCGTAGATCATTTCGATCTCTTGCTCGACTTCTTTCTTTTCGAACATTTCCTGCATCAGACCGATAGTGTCTCTGTACTCATAAATGACAGTCAACACTTGTCCTTTGACTTCTTCGATCTTAACGACAGTACCGCGTTCATAGTGGTAAACCATTGTATAGCCGGGGTAAATGCGGTTCACCTTGGCGCTGCCTTTGAACTCGGATACGGCTTTGCGCATTAAATTAGCCAATAAAGTATTACTTAATCTGCAGGATCCTGTACATTCATATAGGCCCGATTTCTTCTCAAATGAAAGGACGATTTCTTGACCTGCGCCGTCTTGGAACACAACCTCTTGGTTGCCGTTTTCCAAAACTTTCACTTGCAAAGTCACTTGGTGATCCACGAACATTTGAAAAAACCTGAACATCTCGGCTTCTGTTAACTGGAGGCAGGTCTTGACATATTCAGTCGCTAACCTTTGTGCCATAAAAATCCCTCGATTCTTTGTTTTCAAGCGATGAACAATTACCTTGTTTATATTATACTACATGCGTCTCTAATATTCCTGCGTACATTTCATGATAATCCGCCAAATATTCTGAAAAAACCAAGGAAATACGGAATGCCAGCAAATTTTCCCCAGAAAACCTCACTTTCCTGTATCCTTCTTTTTGATTTCCTCGCTCTTATGGCTTCCTTCTCTTATTTACACAAAAAACCGCCCCATGAATCAGGACGGCTCTTTAAGATCATTATGTTCGCTGGCTGCAGCAGGAGCTGTCTCCAGTGCAGTCGCGGGTCCATCCTCTCCGTAAGCAATGGCGCCCTCGAGAATACCCCACAGTTCGTCCCTGCCTAGCGTGAGCTCTGAAGAGAACAGCAGCGGCTGAACCCCTTTATCCATGCCGAGCGTTTCCCGCACGATCTTAAGGTGTTTGGGCCACTGGCTTTTGGGAATCTTGTCCGCTTTGGTCGCCACGACGAGTACCGGGACATCATGATGTCTCAGCCACTCATACATCGCTTGGTCATCCTTGGATGGCGGATGTCTGAGATCGACCAACTGCATGACAAGCCGCAGCGTTTCACGGTTCAGCAAATAGCTTTCAATGAATTTGCCCCACTGCTCCCGTTTCGTTTTGGATACTTTGGCATAGCCGTATCCGGGAAGATCGACGAAATATAAGTCCTGATTGATCCGGTAATAGTTCAATGTTTGGGTTTTCCCCGGCTGCGAGCTGGTTCTGGCCAAATTTTTGCGGGAGATCATACAATTGATAAGAGACGATTTCCCGACATTAGAACGCCCTGCCAGAGCAATCTCCGGCAAGGCATCCTGTGGATATTGGCTAGGTCCAACCGCACTGATGACGAATTCAGCTTGATTGACTTTCACTTTGATTCAACTACTTTCTATGGTTATCCGACATGAGCGGGCGGCCTGTTCTTCACAAGCGCATGTTCGAGCACTTGATCCATATGGCTCACCGGGATGAAGGTCATCTCTTCGCGGACGCTTTCTGGTACTTCGACGATATCCTTCTCATTATCCTGCGGCAGCAAGACGGTACGAATGCCGGCCCGATGAGCTGCCAGGGCTTTCTCTTTCAAGCCACCGATCGGCAGTACGCGGCCGCGCAGCGTAATTTCGCCCGTCATCGCAACACTTCTGGAGACCGGGATATTCGTTAGCGCCGAGATCAAAGCCGTCGCCATCGTGATCCCTGCGGACGGACCGTCCTTTGGAATCGCGCCTTCCGGGATATGAATATGGATATCATTCTTCTCGTGGAAATCAGGTGCAATGCCGAGCACATCAGCCCGCGTACGCGTATAGCTGAACGCCGCCTGGGCGGACTCCTTCATAACGTCACCGAGTTTCCCCGTTAAAGTGAGCTTGCCTGTTCCCGGCATTACGGTAACTTCAATGACCAGCGTGTCGCCGCCGACTTCCGTCCAGGCAAGCCCGGTCACGGCTCCGATCTGGTCCTTCTCTTCCGCTACGTTATACCGGAACTTGACTGGTCCCAGATAATCCTTCAAGTTCTCTTCTGTCACATGAACCGGTGTCGAGGGATCGGATACGATCTTCTTGGCCGCTTTGCGGTTCATGCCCGCAACTTGCTGTTCCAGGTTCCGTACGCCGGCTTCGCGTGTGTACTCGCGTACAATCTTCATCAAAGCGGCATCGTCGACAACCAGTTGGTCTTCCTGCAGACCGTGATCACGCTTCTGCTTAGGCAGCAAGTATTTCTTTGCAATTTGCAGCTTCTCAATCTCCGTGTAGCCCGGGATGTAGAGAACTTCCATACGGTCCAGCAAGGGACGCGGAATGTTGTGAACGGCGTTCGCCGTTGTCACGAACATGACATTCGACAAGTCAAACGGTACTTCAATGAAATGATCGCTAAAAGTGCTGTTTTGCTCGGGATCAAGTACTTCAAGCAAGGCCGACGCAGGATCGCCGCGGAAATCCATCGCCATCTTATCGATTTCATCCAACAAGAAGACGGGGTTGTTCGCACCTGCATTCTTCATCCCTTGAATAATCCGGCCGGGCATCGCGCCGACATACGTTCGACGGTGGCCGCGAATCTCGGCTTCGTCTCTGACACCGCCCAATGAGATGCGGATGAACTGTCTGCCCATCGATCTGGCAATGGAACGGGCAATGGACGTCTTCCCGACTCCGGGAGGGCCGACGAGACACAGGATAGGCCCTTTGAGCTGCTGGACCAGCTTCTGAACGGCCAAGTACTCCAGCACCCGCTCCTTCGGCTTCTCCAGACCGAAATGATCTTCATTGAGAATCTCTTCCGCTCGCTGCAGATCAAGATCATCCTCCGTCGACTTGGACCAAGGCAAGCCCAGCAGCCAATCGATATAGTTGCGGATGACGCCGCCCTCAGCGGAAGTCGCCGGCATCTTCTCCAGGCGGTCGATTTCCTTCTCGACCTTCTCCCGTACTTTGTCCGGCAGCTCGGCTTCCGAGAGCTGGTTGCGCAGCTCATCGGCTTCGCCTGCCCGCCCCTCTTTGTCGCCGAGCTCCTTCTGGATCGCTTTCATTTGCTCGCGAAGGTAGTATTCCTTCTGCGTTTTCTCCATCTGCTTCTTCACGCGCTGGCTGATTTTGCGTTCCAGCTCAAGCACTTCGCGCTCATTGTTCAGAATATTCAGCATCTTCTCAAGGCGCTCGCGAACATCAACCGTCTCCAAGATATCCTGCTTATCTTTGATTTTGAGCGACAAATGGCTGCAGATGACATCCGCCAATCGGCCCGGCTCATCGATATCCGAAACGGCCGCCAGCGTCTCCGGGGTGACCTTCTTGGATAAATTGATGTAATGCTCGAATTGATTCAATACCGTACGCATGAGCGCATCAATCTCAGGATCGGTAGTCTCTTGCTCCGGCAGCTCCTTGGCGGTAACTTCGTAGTATTCATCATTCACGAGGTACTCTACAATCTCAGCACGCAACACGCCTTCGACCAATACGCGGATCGTTCCATTCGGAAGCTTCAGCATTTGCCGCACTTTGGCAATCGTCCCGATGCGGTAAATATCCTCTTTGGAAGGTTCTTCAATGTTGATCTCAGATTGAGAGCAGAGGAGAATCATGCTGTCATCCACCATTGCCCGCTCAAGTGCTTTAACCGACTTTTCTCGCCCTACATCCAGATGTAGAACCATACTCGGATAAACCAGCAGTCCCCTCAGAGGCAATAGCGGCAATCTGCGCATCTTGATTTTTCCGGGTCCCATCCTCTGCACCTCCATATATAGGGAGCTTTGAGCCCAGCCCAAAGTCTCTCATGATTGTAATCATTTTAATTCGTTGCTTTTACATTTTATCAAAACTGCAAACAAAACACCAATTGGCACCCTGACAAAACGTGTGAGGTTCAAAATGTATCGCAGGATAAGCTCACTACGAATCGATCGTATGCTGTGGATTCGCATGCAAAATCGGCAGCGATGAGGAGGCAATGTTGCGATCTGCGGCATAAGGCATCGGAATCACATTATCATGCAGCTCGATACCCAGCGCTGTCATCAACACTTCTTCAATGGAGTCAGCGGCAATGACTTCAACGCCCGGCAGATCCGTAAACATCTCCTGCCAATTTTCTTTCGGGATAATCACCTTCGTCGCTCCAGCCTGGAACGCCGCTTCCACCTTCGCCACCACGCCGCCTACCGGCTTCACCTTCCCGTGGATGCTCATTTCTCCCGTCATGGCCAGCTTATTGTCTACCGGGATTCTATGTATCGCAGAGGCAATCGCTGTCGCCATGGAAATGCCTGCAGAAGGTCCGTCGATCGGCACGCCGCCTGGGAAATTGATATGCAGGTCATAATCGGAGGTGTTGAAGCCAAGCTTGCGCAGAACGGTCAGCACGTTCTCCACCGAGCCGCGCGCCATGCTTTTGCGGCGAATGGTGCGGGAGCCTCCTCCCACTTCCTCTTCATCGACAACACCTGTAATGTTGAACTTCCCTGTTCCTGGAGCGGCAGGAATCGCCGAAACCTCAATCTCCAGCAGGGTTCCCAAGTTAGGGCCATACACCGCTAACCCGTTCACAAAGCCGACTTGCGGCTGGGCAGGCACTTTGCGCTCCGGTCTCGGAGGGATTTGCGATGAATTTACAACCCATTCTATGTCGGAAGCCGTAATTTCATCTCTTTTATCCGATAAAGCAATACCTGCGGCAAGCTGAATCACGTTGACCGCTTCCCTTCCGTTCGTCGCATACTTCATGACGACTTGAACGGCCGCTTCGCATTTTTTGAAGCCAATCTTATCGAGCGCCTTGCGGGCAATCTCCCCAACCTCTTCCGGCAGAAGGGGACGGAAAAAAATCTCCATACAGCGGGAACGAATCGCCGGAGGGATCTCGCTCGGCGTACGCGTCGTCGCCCCTACCAAACGGAAATCCGCAGGAAGTCCGTTTTGAAAAATATCGTGAATATAGCCTGGAATATTCGTATCTTCGGAGCTGTAATAAGCGCTCTCGAGAAATACTTTCCGATCCTCCAGCACCTTTAGTAATTTGTTCATTTGTGTTGGGTGCAATTCACCGATTTCATCGATGAACAAAATGCCGCCATGGGCTTTCGTTACAGCGCCTGGCTTCGGCTGCGGGATACCGGCAACGCCCATCGCTCCCGCGCCTTGATAAATCGGGTCATGCACCGAACCGATCAGCGGATCGGCAATGCCTCGCTCGTCGAAGCGCGCCGTCGTCGCATCAATTTCTGTAAATTTGGAGTCCGGGCGGAACGGCGACTCCTGGTTCTTCTTCGCTTCTTCCAGAACGACGCGCGCTGCGGCCGTCTTCCCGACACCCGGAGGCCCGTAAATGATGACATGCTGCGGATTCGGTCCGCATAGCGCGGCTTTCAGAGCCTTCAGCCCTTCGACTTGGCCAACGATATCCTGCATGGTGGATGGTCTTGTTTTCTCCGATAACGGCTTGGTTAGCGAGATCGATCTCAGCTTTCTCAGCTTCTCCAATTCTTTCCTCGACTCTCTATCGACAGCAGTACGGTTCGTCTGTTGGTTACGCAGCAAATTCCAGAAATACAGCCCGATTACAACCGCAAAGAACACTTGAATGACCATCAAAACAATACTTAAACTCATTTGTCGTACCTCCTTCGTAAACCTTAGCGATAACTTCCATTATTCCCGTGTAAAAGAAGGTTAATCCAATCCATGCAAACTTTTGGATGACGTATGATCGCCCTCTCCAAGAAGAAGGATAAGTACAGATCATCATGCAAAAGGATGTGGCGTTTTGAAGCGGCTATTAACAATGTTCGTACTCCTACTTTGCTTTTGCACAGCAGGTTCAGAAGCCTATGCTCTGGCAGGCAACCCGCTTCTGCCCTATGCCGACGTACTGATCGATGTCGGTCATGGCGGTATTGATACCGGGGCCAGATTCGGCAAATATGATGAGAAAGATATGAATCTGGCCATATCCAAAAAAACATATAAGCTTTTGCAGAAAAGAGGATATCGGGTCGTCATAAACCGGACGGAGGATTATGCCCTAAGTACGGATAATAAGTGGTCCGTTGGCAGCAGGCACCGCAAAGACTTGGCGCAGCGTTCCGGCATCGCCAATACGATCAAACCCAAAATGATGCTCAGCATGCACATCAACTGGTCCGGCAAACCCGACCGCAGAGGGCCGCTCGTTTTTCACCAAAATCAATCGGAAAGCATTCTGCTGGCCAATCTTCTTCAAAATTCGCTCAACCGCGTATATGGAACGGAAGACCTGCCTATTCTCGGCAAAAAGTATTATGTGCTCCGGAATACGAAATGCCCTTCCGTCATCATCGAGTTCGGCTTTATATCCAATAAATCGGACCGTAAGCTGCTGAACAGCTCGCATCACCAGGCTAAGCTTGCCGAAGCCGTTGCACGCGCCGTGGATCAATTCTTTGCGATGACCCAATCGCCAGCTAGAACGTCTTCCCTCCAAGGCTCACCGTCTGGGAAAGGGGCACGAAGCTTGCTTCCTTTTGGATCGAAGGAATAGCTTCTTTAATTACACTAGCCGTCTTCTTCCCCGGAGGGCCTACATGGCCGATGGCGATGACCAAATCTCTGTCGTGGACAAGCTTTTTGAACCGCACCATCTGTTTACTGATATGGCTGTATGTATACAAATCATCAAAAAACAACTGATTTTCTGAAAATGGTACCCCTTTGCGGGAAGCCAGCTTCCCAATCAGACTTTTGGGCGACGTGCGGCTGTCAAGAAGGATCAAGTTTCTCTCTTTGCATATATCGACCAAGATGTTCATGATTCTTTCGTCAGCCGTCACCTTGGAGCCCATATGATTGTTAATCCCGATCGCATAAGGGACATCCTCGACAGCCGCTACGATTCGCTTGCGAATCTCATCGCTGGACAAGTCCGTTGTGAGGGCACCCGGGCCCAGCCAGCTCTTCTTGCCGCGCACAGGCTCCATCGGCAGATGCAGGATGACCTCATGCCCTTTATCATGGGCCAGCTGGGCATCCTGTTTCGTGGACGGAAGGAATGGCATCACGGCAACCGTGAAGGGGATCGGCAAGTCGAGCATTTCGGCGGTGCCTTCCATGTTGTTGCCGAAATCGTCAATGACGATGGCCACCTTCTTGCTTTTGGTCTCGACGGCCGGAGAAGAGGGTCCCAGTTCGCTCGGTTGCGAAGCTCCCGTATGCACCGGCAGCAGCAGCAAAAACAGGCTAACGGCTGCAGCCAGGGAAATGTGGCGTCTTGGTTTCATTCTTTTGAGCATGTTCATGAGGTATTCTCCTTAATGATCGTGAGTTCGTGGTGCGAGCAAATTTCCAGTTTATCTCATTATGCTACGTATGCCGCTGAAATATGCGCCAGAAGAATAACAAAAAAGCCGTTACCTTCACCTCCAAGAGGCAAGTATAACGGCTGATAGGTTCATGAATGATTAGTGCTTACGACCGGGAATAACGCCTGTTTCTTCATAGGCTTTGACGATAACGTCGATCTCTCGCTTCAGCTCGCTCAGCAGCTCGGCTTCCGGCACTTTACGGATCATCTCTCCGTAGCGGAACAGCATTCCCTCGCCGCGCGCTCCCGCGATTCCGATATCGGCCTCACGTGCTTCGCCAGGGCCGTTGACGGCGCAGCCTAGAACGGATACTTTAATCGGCACCTTGATCTTCGCGATGTAATCCTCCACCTCATTGGCGATCGAGAACAGATCGATGTCGAGGCGTCCGCAGGTTGGACAAGACACCAGGGTAGCTGCGTTCGTAATCAAACCGAACGTTTTGAGCAGCTCGCGCGCAACCTTGATCTCTTCCACCGGGTCTGCGCTCAAAGAGATACGCAGCGTGTTGCCGATGCCCATATGGAGCAGCGTACCGATTCCCGCAGCGCTCTTCACCGCGCCGGTGAACAGGGTCCCCGCTTCCGTAATCCCAAGATGCAGCGGATAGTTGAAAGCCTTGGCCGCCTGCGAATAAGCCGCGATGGCCATCGGTACATCCGAGGCTTTGAGCGAAACGATAATATCGTGGAAATCGAGCTCTTCCAGAATATTGATATGGAACAATGCGCTTTCTACCATCGCTTCAGGCGTCGGGTATCCATACTTCTCGAGAAGATGATTCTCCAGCGAGCCTGCGTTCACTCCGATCCGAATCGGAATGCCGCGTTCCTTACAAGCCCTCACGACCTCCTCCACTTTCTCCCGGCGGCCGATATTGCCCGGATTGATACGAACCTTATCAATACCGTTCTCAATCGCAGCAAGCGCCAACCGGTAGTCGAAGTGAATATCGGAAACTAGCGGAATATGAATCTGTTTCTTAATCTCTTTAATTGCCTCGGCCGCTTCCTTATTGTTCACCGTGACGCGAACCAATTGACAGCCCGCTTCTTCCAAGCGATGAATTTCGGCTACTGTCGCCTTCACATCCGCCGTCTTGGTCGTACACATGCTTTGCATGATCACTTCGTTGCTGCCGCCGATCGTCAAGTTGCCTACGCGAACGGGACGTGTGTCTTTTCTATGGAACATTATGGTTTCTCTCCCCATGACACCAAACATCCTCCGCTCCAATTCCCTGTGAAGGGAACCGGATTGGAGGCTGTGTGTTCGTTTATGAAATTATGGGTTACGCACTTTCTTCTTTCTTCTTGCCTGCTGTCGAACCGTCCTTGGTCGTCAATACAGGAGCAAGCTTGTTTTGGACCGTTTCCTTGGATACGACACAAGTGGATACATCCGTTCTCGAAGGGACTTCGAACATCACATCAAGCATAATGCTCTCAATGATCGCTCTAAGACCGCGCGCACCAGTGTTCCGTTTGATCGCTTCCTTGGCAATGGCGTCAAGCGCCTCTGCGTCGAATTCGAGCGAAACGTTATCCATCTCCAGCATCTTCTGGTATTGCTTCACAAGCGCGTTCTTCGGCTCGGAAAGAATCCGAACGAGAGCAGCCTCATCCAGCGGCTCCAGAGTGGAGATAACCGGCAGACGTCCTACGAACTCCGGAATCAAGCCGAATTTGAGCAGATCCTCCGGAAGCACCATAGACAAGTACTCGCCCGGTTTCAAATCGACTTTGGCACCGTCCGTGCTGAAGCCGATCACTTTTTTACCGATTCTGCGTTTGATGATTTGCTCCAGGCCGTCGAAGGCACCGCCGCAAATAAACAGAATATTGGTCGTATCGATTTGAATAAACTCTTGATGCGGATGCTTGCGGCCGCCTTGCGGTGGAACGGAAGCTACCGTACCTTCAAGAATTTTCAGCAATGCTTGTTGAACGCCTTCACCGGAAACGTCTCTCGTAATGGACGGATTCTCGGATTTGCGCGCTACTTTATCGATTTCATCGATGTAGATGATGCCGCGCTCGGCTTTCTCCACATCATAATCGGCAGCTTGAATCAATTTGAGCAAAATGTTCTCAACGTCTTCACCCACGTAGCCTGCTTCGGTCAAAGAAGTTGCATCCGCGATAGCGAACGGCACGTTCAGGATTTTGGCAAGCGTTTGGGCAAGAAGCGTTTTACCGCTTCCTGTCGGTCCGAGAAGCACGATGTTACTTTTTTGAAGCTCTACATCTTCCAGCTTGTTCTGCGAATTGATACGCTTGTAGTGGTTATAAACCGCTACGGCAAGCGACTTCTTCGCTTGATCCTGGCCGATGACATACTGGTCCAGAATGTTGCGGATTTCCTTCGGTTTCGGAACATCCTTCAGATCCAGTTCTTCCTCGTGACCAAGTTCTTCTTCCACAATCTCGGTGCAAAGCTCTATACATTCATCACAAATGTAAACTCCCGGACCCGCAACAAGCTTGCGCACTTGGTCCTGAGATTTTCCACAAAAGGAACATTTGAGTTGGCCTTTTTCATCGTTAAATTTAAACATGGGATCACTCCTTTATTTCAAGTCGTTTCGAGTGATAACCTCGTCGATTAACCCATATGCCTTCGCTTCTTCAGCGCTCATAAAGTTATCCCGGTCGGTGTCTCTTTCGATCTTTTCAAGCGGCTGTCCCGTACGATCCACATAAATCTGGTTGAGTTTTTGCTTTGTTTTGATAATCCAATCCGCGTGAATCTTTATATCGGTCGCTTGACCTCTTACGCCGCCGAGCGGCTGGTGAATCATCACTTCTGCATTCGGCAGCGCGTATCGCTTGCCTTTGGCGCCTGCCGTGAGCAGCAGGGAACCCATACTTGCGGCCATCCCTACGCAAATCGTAGATACGTCAGGCTTGATAAATTGCATGGTATCGAAGATACCCATTCCAGCTGTTACAGATCCACCTGGCGAATTGATATATAAGTGGATATCCTTATCCGGATCTTGAGCAGATAAAAAGAGCAGCTGGGCAATGACCAAATTAGCCACATCATCATCAATGGCGCTTCCAATGAAAATAATGCGGTCCTTAAGTAGACGTGAGTAGATGTCGTAAGAACGTTCCCCACGTGCTTCTTGTTCGACAACCATAGGAATAAGACTCATTGTACCAACTCCTTTTGTGGCCAAAGCCATGTTCTCAAATTGGGATTCAGTAACAGTTTAACATGTTTGAGCAGCAAAGTCATTTTTTCAGAGGCGTGCTATGTATGGGATGGGCTTGCTTATGTTTGTGAGACGGTTCGGGAGCTAAAATAGGGTAAAAGAAAGGCACGTTGCTTACGTACGTGCCTTTACTAACCTTATTTATACTGCTGCGGAAACATGCTTGCTATTTTCGAGCAGGAAGTTCACCGTTTTTCTGACCACAAGATCGTTGCTCAGACCTTCCAAGCTGCCGTTGGAAGCAAACAGCTCACGAAGCTCTGCAGTTGTTTTCTGGTAAGAAGGAGCATATTTCTCGAGTTCCGCGTCAACTTCTTCATCGGAAACTGTGATGTTCTCAGCGGCAGCGATAGCTTCAAGAACCAAGTTGTTGCGAACACGCTTAGCCGCGTCTTCTCTCATTTGATCTTTCAGCGCGCTCTCGTTTTGACCGGAGAACTGGTAGTAGATTTCAAGCGTCATGCCTTGGGAACGCAGACGTCTTTCGAATTCTTTCACCATTACATCAAGCTCTGCTTCTACCATGGAAGCCGGGATTTCTACATCAGCGTTTGCTGCAGCCTTCTCAACAACAGCTGTTTCACGTGCAGCCTCTGAATCTTGTTGTTTGCGCTCTTGAAGACGGTTTTTCAGGTCTTCTTTGTACTCGGCAAGCGTATCGAACTCGCTCACGTCTTTGGCAAACTCATCATCAAGCTCAGGCAAGTTTTTGCGTTTGATGTCGTGGATTTTCACTTTGAACACAGCCGCTTTGCCTTTCAGCTCTTCGGAGTGGTAGTTCTCAGGGAAAGAAACTTCAACGTCTTTCTCTTCGTCTTTACCAAGACCAACTAGCTGCTCTTCGAAACCTGGGATGAAGGAGCCGGAGCCAAGCTCAAGGGAGTATTTCTCCGCTTTGCCGCCTTCGAATGGTACGCCGTCAACGAAGCCTTCGAAATCGAGTACGACAACGTCGCCGTTCGCTGCTTGTCCTTCTTCAAGAACGACCAGCTCAGCATGGCGTTGTTGCAGACGGGAAAGCTCGCTGTCCAATTCTTCGTCCGTTACATTCGCATCTGCAGTTTCAACTTCGATGCCTTTGTAGTCGCCGAGTGTAACTTCCGGCTTCACTGTAACTTTCGCTTTGAATTTCAGAGCTTGTCCTTTGCCGAATTGCTCAACGTCAACTTCCGGACGGTCAACCGGCTCGATTTTGACTTCTTCAATCGCTTGTACGTATACTTCTGGCAAAATGATGTCCAGTGCATCTTGGTACAGGCTTTCAACGCCAAATTTAGCTTCAAAGATCGAACGCGGCACTTTACCTTTACGGAATCCTGGAACATTCACTTTCGCGGATACTTTTTTGAATGCTTTATCAAGTGCATCTGCGACGCGCTCAGCGCCAACTTCCACTTCAAGAACGCCTACGTTCTTCTCTATTTTTTCCCAACTTGCTTTCATTTTATGCTTTCCCCTTCCAAAAATGTACGATGACATAGTTTTCACGTTACGCTCATTATAACCATTCTATTATAACATATAACAAATTCATTTCAAGGCGCGCCTACTCACTTTGATGAATCAGGGTCAAACTGCTTCACAAACGCTTGCAGGACAAGGTGTGCGCGCTTCCACGGAAGTGACATTGAATCCACAATTCCGTAGGTATCAAGCAGTTCCTCCCGGTCCACGGATCCGAACAGCTGCTCTTGAAGAACCACATGCAGCGCGGATGCCCAGATGTCGACGGCCCCTTCCTCCGTCCGCACCAAATCCGTATACAGCGACGTTCCGTAAGCATAGGCCAGAAATTCCTGCCACATCTGTTTTGCAAAATAAACAAAATCGGGTTGGTTTATTTCACTAATGTCCCCTACTCTGCGAATCATATCACGGATTTGCATTGGAAATTCCTCCGGGCACAGCGGAGTCTCCTCAATATCTACAGCAATCCGGGTTCCATTCTTGGGGAATTCCACGATTCCCTGTTCCCCAAGCTGCTTCAGCGCCTGCAGTGCCTTGAATTGAATGTGCGGATGCCGCGGTCTCTCGTACAGCCATTCTTTAATGGCTGCGCCAATTTCCGGCCGGTCGATGAAGCTCAACTGCTCCAGAGAGCTCACTTGTTGTTCTAATGTTCCTTCTCGGAGGGACTGGATCAGTTTCTGTGCGTAAGCACCGTCATCGGCTGCTTTCTCATGAATGTACTGGCGCAGCAAATCCTCTTCCGCCTCCAAATCTTCCTCGGACGGCACCTGATCCGGGAACATCGTCTCGGGAAACATCGTTTGCAGCCAAACGAGCAGCGCCCCCCATTGTTCCGCTTTGAGCGGATCGATTCCCGGAAATTGTAGCAGAAAAGTCAACAGCTGGAGAGCGTCGCTATACTGCTCCTTATGTAGAAAGCGGGTCAGTTCATCCTCGTAATACTGTATGGTTTTCGGAAAAAGAATCACATTGTTCATTGATGCTTCAGTTATTTGGATCACCTCAAGATCTTGTTCTCGCTGGTGACAGTTTACTTGATTGTTTCCACGAATGCAAAATAATTTTATAAGAAGGGTTGACTTCCCATAAAACGATGTGATAGTATTACTCTTGCTTCGCCAAACAGCCACGAGCCGGGCGGTAAGAAGTGATCTATGTCCCAGTAGCTCAGCAGGATAGAGCATACGCCTTCTAAGCGTACGGTCGGGGGTTCGAATCCCTCCTGGGACGTTCTGCAAGACGAAGAGACCACGAGAAATCGTGGTCTTTTATTTTTTCTCTTCTATTATAAGTGCGTTATTCTGACTAGCTCGGAATGTGCTTTTTATGGCTCCCTTTGGGTCGCCTATCTATGAATTCGGGAACTGCTAGAATTCATCAATAGCGCCAGTCGAGAGTTTTTGGAGGTCCTACAAAAGAGAAAATAAAAAGGAGCTTCCCCTCGAGCGGGGAGGCTCCTTTTCGGCATTACACGTGCGGCCGGTTCGGTGGCAAATGGCCTGGCTCCGTAGAGTCCAGGTTAGACTGAATCCGCGACGATTGCTTGGAATGATCGATGGTGCTTTGTATTTTCTGCTTCATGCTTTTCCCTTTACCACCCATATGAATGATTCCTCCTAGAAGTGAATTGATCACTCTACTAGTATGGAGCTACAGCGGAGCTAATATGCTGTATGAAATAACCACTTTATGCCGGGCTAACGGACACCAGCGCCGTTATTGCCGCGATAAGGCCCCCTCCTCGCTTCTAACGGACACCAGCGCTCTTATTTGCCTATTTCGGGGGATGTTTCCTTCAAAATGGGGCAAATAGGGGCACTGGTGTCCG
The DNA here is from genome assembly GCF_028765165.1 of Paenibacillus sp. MAHUQ-63. Lineage (GTDB taxonomy): Bacteria > Bacillota > Bacilli > Paenibacillales > NBRC-103111 > Paenibacillus_E. The sequence continues at coordinate 1,554,772 of NZ_JARADB010000003.1, forward strand.
TTACAATTACCAGTCGGCGATATTTGGCAAAATAAGCGCCGCTGTGTCCGTTAGGCCGGCCGGGGAGACCAGGGCCTAGGCTCGGTTCGGGTCTGGGTTCGTTAACACCACACCCGAAAATACCCGAGCATAACAAAAGCCCGCAGAGAAACTTCTCTGCGGGCTCCCGGTGGTGCCATTTAGACGTTAGTGCTTGTTGTTAGGCAAGTTACTGCCCGGTCGACCGTCACCTTGAGTCCTGAAATTCTTCGCGGCTTTCCTCTGCTTGTCGTGCAGTTTGCTGATGAAATGGCTATCCATGAGCATTCGCCTCCTGAAGAAAGAATGGCACTACCCTTTTAGCATGTCACGCAAGCTCTAAATTTAAACGCATAGCTAAATTAAGAAGAGCTCCTCTGGATTCGGCATCCACTTTGGCTTTCTCATAAAGCTCCTCGATCTGACTGCGTTGCTCGATAAAAGCAGGCTCCGATTTGATGGCGGTTTGCGTCCAGTTGATGAGAACGTTCTCGGCTTGGGTCAGCTCATTATAGGCACGGTGCAAGCCGACGCGCTCGATCACTTCTTCCAACTCGGCTTGACCGATTTCTTTGCCAGCCTCTTTCAACTCATTAATGCGTTTATCCGCTTGATTACTGATTTGTAAAAAATGCTCTCTGGCTGCCAGATAATCAATCTGCGCTTTGGAATGCTTCTTTTTCATCGTCATCACCTTTGCCTTTAGTAAGTAAGAATTGGATTAATTGTAACAGGCTTCATCTAAAAACACAAAATCCGTCTGAAAAGTCGACCCCCCTCGACGTTCGGACAGACATTATATGCCACCATTCCGCATACCTTTTATCATTATGCTCTCTTCATAAAGAAAGGAAGGAACGTCTATGTGCGGAATAACGGGTTGGATAGATTGGCGGAAAGACTTGACCGGGTACCCGTCCATTCTAGAAAATATGACGGAAACGCTCCATTTGCGCGGACCGGATGCTTCCGGCACCTGGATCTCGCAGCATTGCGCTCTCGGCCACCGGCGGCTTAGTGTCATGGATCCGGAGAACGGCGCTCAGCCCATGGTCCGGAAACAAGGCGACTACACCTATACAATCGTATATAATGGCGAACTCTATAATGCCCCTGAGCTGAAAAAAGAGCTGGAGCTGCGCGGTCATCATTTCCGCACGACATGCGATACGGAAGTGCTGCTTGTTGCCTTTATGGAATGGGGGCGGGCTTGTGTAGACCGTTTGAACGGGATTTTCGCTTTTGCGGCATGGAATGACCAAGAACAATCGCTGTATTTGGTTAGAGACCGGCTTGGCGTAAAGCCGCTTTTTTATTCTCATCAGAACGGCGTTCTTCTATTCGGATCGGAGCCAAAAGCCATCCTGGCCCATCCGGACTTCCAAGCGGAAGTCGGTGCCGAAGGGTTGGCAGAAATATTCGCAGTCGGTCCGGCGCGCACGCCGGGACATGGCGTTTACCGCAATATGTCGGAGCTGAAGCCAGGCCAATGCGCGGTTTATGACCGCAACGGCTTATCCATTCGCACCTACTGGAAGCTGGAGAGCCACGCGCATCCGCACGACGTCGCTGCCACCGCGGAGCATGTCCAAGAACTGCTGAACGACACAGCGCAGCGGCAGCTCATTTCCGATGTTCCGATTTGTACGCTTTTATCCGGCGGTCTCGATTCCAGCGCCCTGACCTCCCTTGCGGCCGAGCATTACAAAAATAGCGGGAAAGGCGCCCTGCACACTTTTTCAGTGGATTATAAAGACAATGATAAGCATTTTAAAGCCAATCTGTTTCAACCGAATGCGGACGCCCCGTGGATCAAACGAATGACGGAGCATCTCGGCACCGAGCACCACTTCATCGAATTCGACACACCTGAGCTTGTGGATTCCTTGAAAACAGCCGTGTTTGCCAGGGATACGCCGGGGATGGCCGATGTCGACGGGTCCCTTTATTTGTTTTGCCGGGAAATTAAGAAGGAGGCTACCGTCGCCATTTCCGGTGAAGCGGCCGATGAAATTTTTGGCGGATATCCGTGGTTTCATAATGAGGAAGCCTTAAATGCGTCGACCTTCCCTTGGTCGCTCAAACTGCCTAACCGGGTGAACCTGCTCGCCCCCGATCTGGTGGACTGGATCAAACCGGTCGAGTATGTCAGCAACCGGTACCAGCAAGCGTTAAGCGAAGTGCCGCGGCTCGCCGGAGAGACAGGTCAGCAAAACCGCATGCGGGAAATGTCTTATCTCAACATTACCCGGTTCATGCCGACGCTGCTCGATCGCAAAGACCGCATGAGCATGGCCGTCGGGCTCGAGGTCCGGGTGCCCTTCTGCGATCACCGTCTCGTAGAGTATGTGTGGAACATTCCTTGGGAAATCAAAACGTCGGGGGACCGGGAAAAAGGCATTTTGCGCAAAGCCTTGAAAGGCGTTCTCCCGGACGATGTTCTGACCCGTAAGAAAAGCCCGTACCCAAAAACGCATAATCCGAATTATTTGGCGGCTGTGCGCAAGTGGGTGCTGGAAATTTTGGATGATCCCAGTTCACCGCTGCTCCCTTTCATCGATGTGAAAAAAATTCGCGCCTTGGCGAGCTCGGATAACAACGACTTCGACCTGCCATGGTTCGGTCAATTGATGACAGGACCCCAAATGTTCGCCTACTTGGCACAAGTGGATACGTGGCTGCGTCACTACAAGATATCTATCCGTTAAAAATCAAAAAGACCTGCTGTCCACGATATGTGGAAGCAGGTCTTTGGTATAATCAGCCGTTCTGATCCGGCAAGCGATCCAAAAACAGCCGTAAAGCTTTGGCCCTGTGGCTGATTTCATTCTTTTCTTCCACTGTAAGCTCCGCCATCGTTCGGCCGAGCGCAGGAATATAGAACAACGGATCATACCCGAAGCCCCCTTCGCCGCGCTCTTCTGCAATAATATAGCCGCGGCAGGAATCCTCGGCTTCAATCGTCTCGTTCGCAACAGGATCAATGAGCGCAAGCGCGCACACGAAAGACGCTTCGCTAAGAAGCTTGGGATGCGTCCCATCCGCCGGAATTTCTTCGGCCGGCGCGGCCGCATGCAAAGCATGCAGCAGCTTGGCGTTGTTATCCGCATCGGTGGCTTGCTCGCCCGCATAGCGGGCCGAGTATACGCCCGGCGCTCCACCCAGCGCTTGCACGCACAATCCGGAGTCATCGGCGAGCACGGGAACGTGCAGATGCGCCGATATGATTTGCGCCTTGATCCGCGCGTTCTCGGCGAACGTCTCGCCGCTTTCTACGATATCCGGCAAGTCCGTATAATCCGCCAAACTGCGAACCTTATACCCTTTGGCGCCGAACAGCCGTTCAAACTCCTTCACTTTCCCTTCATTGCGTGTTGCAATGACGACGATATTACTTCGAAGCCGCATGTTGAACACCTCGAATACGGTCAGCGATCGGGCCGAGCACCTTGCTCTGCTCTTCGATCATCGTACGAATGCCCGCCTCTGCGAGCAGCAGCAGCTCATCCAATTCCTTGCGCGAGAACGGTGCCTCTTCACCCGTGCCCTGAATTTCGACGAATTGACCTTGCCCTGTCATCACAACGTTCATGTCCACCTTCGCCTGCGAATCCTCTTCATAATTCAGATCAAGGCGCGGCGTATCGCCGATGACTCCGACGGAAACGGAAGCCAGAAAGTCGTTAATCGGGAACTTCGCCAAATTTTTCTCCGTGGCCACCTTGTTGATGGCAAATGCCATGGCAACGAAAGCGCCGGTAATGGATGTCGTACGCGTTCCGCCGTCGGCTTGGATGACGTCGCAATCCAGCGTAATGGAGCGCTCGCCCAGCGCTTCCAAATTAACGACGGAGCGCAGCGCCCGGCCGATCAAGCGTTGAATTTCCATAGTGCGGCCGCCAAGCTTGCCCTTGGCAGACTCACGCTGATTCCTAACCTGTGTCGCACGAGGCAGCATGGAGTACTCAGCGGTTACCCAGCCCTTGCCCTGCCCTTTCAAGAACGGAGGAACGCGCTCCTCCACAGTTGCCGTACAAATCACTTTGGTATCGCCAACTTCGATCAGCACGGAACCTTCAGCATGTTTTATGTAATGTGGGGTTATTATCATGGGACGTATTTCTTCGTTCGTTCTTCCGCCAATGCGCATTTTAATCGTATTCTCCTCCTGTTGCTTCGAACCGAAGCTAATTGCTCTCGCCCCATTAAGATGGAGTATTCTATCAGTATTATTCCTAATTAATACTAAGTTATCTCGACAGCATGCGCAACTTTTTTGACTTGTAAATAATCCCGGGAATAAATCCACATAAAATAAGAACCCCCATGCAAGTGACTGCATAAGGGGCTATAGAGCGGTACAAGCTATTACAGCTTTGAAGGGTTAATCTGATTAGGTCTGAGCACCGGCTTGGTGTAGGTCTGGCTGTTGTCCGATGTCGTGAACTTCACGGAACCGTCCACTTTAATTTGCACTTGTTTGAACGGCGTATTCTCGGTCAAGGAAAGAATCACCGACTGCAGCGCATCCGTGGAAGCCTTATTGTCTGCGCCGAGAAGCTTGTTCGAGAAGTCAACCGTCACAAGGGAGTCCGCCGGCTGAATGCTCTTGACCTGCGTTGTCGCATTCAGAACGGATGTCAGCCCTTTCTTCTGGTCGGGCCCTTTGATTAATTGGTCGACGACCGCTTGCGCGATGTTATCGGTTCTTTTCACGAGCCGTGTGACCGGTACATAGTACTTATAATTTTGATCGTTCTGATTCAGGAAATAGAGTGTCACCGGCGTCGATTGCCCGAACTCCGCATCTTCAGCCTTCTCTAAGTTAATCCCCATCGAACGGGCCAACGGCGTGTCAAGCGGGGTTTTCCCTTTCGGCATTTCTTTGAGGTCTTTGCCTTCAACACGCAGCTGCACTTTCTCAACCGTTGGGAAGTTTGTCAAATTCCACGTGATGGCTTCCAATATTTTTCTCTCATTTTGCTGATCATAGGCAAGAAACTCTTTGGAGAAGTCTACGATCGCCCGTTTGTCGTTGGTGACGTTCAAGCTGATTACTTTCGTCCCCTGCGGGAGCAGCGCTTGGAAGCCGGATGGGAGCAGGCTCGCAACAGGACCTCCGTCAACCATGTACTCCAGCGTCGTTTTCGCTACGGATACCGTCTTGGGCAATCCCAGACTGAGCGGTGCGACGAAGCCTTTGGCATCCTTCACATAGACTGTCATTTGGGCTGAGTTCTCTTCCGCCATATCAATCGTGACCGCGGCCGATGTGGTTTTCGCGTCTGCTTCCGCACCCGTGGTCGGAGGTGCATCGATGTCACTCTTCTTCCCTGTGCCCAGGACCGAGCATCCTGTGGTCAGCAAGGCAATCACCCCCGCGATAGCGGCTGAACGAATCCAATGTTGATGTTTCATTTGCTTATTTCCTCCTTCGAGTTTTGCAGAAGCTTGCCAGGAAGCATCTGCCGTGTATTTTTTTCGGCTTGGCCTGTACACTGCTTGTTCGTATTAATATGTATACGGAGCTTTGTCCGATTTATAACTACTTTTTGTCCACTCTATGAAAAAAACAAAATAGCTGAAAAGCGCGCAGCTTCCGCACGTTTTCAGCTATTGGAAATGATATGCTATACTTGGTAACATAACCGAGTTGCACATAGAAAGATCCCTATACTGGAGGGCCTATCATGAGAACATTCCTCAAAGATAAAACACTCATTTTCAATGAATTCCGGGAAGAGGTGTTCAGCCACTACCCGCAAGCCGTCATCGAAGAAGCTGTAGCCCGTCTGCTCGTCGAAATCAAAGGCATCAAGAAAATTCCGCACGAAATGATTGCGTCGACTTTACTTGGCGTTCTGAGCAAAACCGAAACTTACAATGTCATGTCCACGCTCATGGAGCTGGAAAAAAAGGTCAAACACGATTCCGAGCTGCTCGCCAGCATGAAAGATCCCGCTTATAACGTTCATCGTACGATCGCAATGTCCATCTGCGGCTTGTACGGCAGCGGCGCGGCTTCTCTCTTCGGATTTGTCGATTGCAAATTCCGTTTCTTCTTTCCGACGAAACGGCCGAAGTCGTTTATATCCAAGGGCATCTGCGCCATTGTCGCCTCGACGGCAAGCGTCATTATTTCGGAGAATGTGAAGATCGATTATACGCAGCGCAATCTCGACATGCTCGCAGCAAGAGGCGTGCAGTTGGAAGATATGGTCGAGATCCTGGATCAGCTTCAGCGGCCTTATAATCCGGATATGGAGCGCAAGCTATGCGAAGAGCATATCCTTGCGGTGCTGCGCAAGCAGCAGACGTTCCATGCGCTTCAGCTGGCGATCAAAATCGATACGGCCGTCGAAGCCGGCGAATTCAAGCCGCAGTATAACCATATTGTCGGCCAGGACGAAGGGCTGTTCGGGGTGGACGAAAGCATCGCAACCGCAGTTCCGCTCATGTACGGGACGATTGCGCTCACAAATTTCGGGTACCTCGATAAGGAGAAACTCGGAATCATCCAAGACCTCGACAGCGATCACTCCGAGGGCAAATGCAACACGTTCATCGACGATATGGTATGCGGCATCGTCGCCGCGGCTTGCGGCCGGCTGGCGCATAATAATATACCGACGTACAGTAAGCCTCTGAAGTAACACAATACTGAAGTAACACAATAAACCCTCATGACGTAATTGGTCATGAGGGTTTATTGGTGTCAAGCAGCTATGAACTTCTGCCCGCTGCGACATATTGGATCAGCTCCGCTGCCGGGTCGGCTGCGCGGATGCGTCCCTCCGCTTCGAGCAGGATGAGGTGCGCGATCGTCTCCGACAGCGCGAACCTCATCTGGTGAATGCTGAGCCGGTCGCCGAACGTCGCCCGGCATACCTCATAAGCGCTCAGCGGCGCGCTTAGCTGCCCTTCCATGAGCGCGAGCCGCTCATGATGATGGCGCACGAGCTCCTCCGTGCGCGCATTAAAGCCCTGCCATGGCTCCCGGTGTCCCGGGTAAGCCATGCGCACCTTCAGCCTGCCGATCTCCTGCAGGCTGGTCAAGTACGCGCCGAGCGGATTCTCTTCCACCTGCGGGAGGAAGGAAACGTTCGGCGATATTTGCGGCAGGACATGGTCGCCGCAAAACATCACCTCCGCCTCGGCATCGTAGAAGACCAGATGACCCGCGGCATGGCCGGGGGTCTCGATGGCTTCGTACACGCGGTCTCCGAGGCGCACGGGTCCTTCACGCAGCAGCGTCACCTGAGGCTGCGGCGAAACCAGCTCGACGAAGCTCTCCATGTGCTTCGTCATCTCCGCAAGCCCGGCTTCCGGGAAGCCATGCCGGGCGAAAAGCGCCAGCAGCAGCGCCGACATCGGCTGCTCCGCGCCCCACAGGAGCTGCACTTGCGCGTACCCGGTCTCCGAGAGGAGAACCGGCGCGCCCGTGCGCTCCTGGAACCATCCGGCCATCCCGTAATGGTCGGGATGGTGGTGCGTGAGCACAATCTGCTCGATGTGCTCGAAGGCGATGCCGCGCTGCTGCAGCACCTCCTGCCAGCGCGCCTCCGCATCCGGGGTGTGCAGCCCCGGATCGATTACGGTGTAGCCCCGGCTGCCGCGGATCAAATAAGCGTTCACCCAGCGCAGCGGAAAGGGCAACGGCACCTTCACTTGCGTTATTGTATCTGTATGTTCTGTCACGATGTTCATTCGCCTGTCATCCTTCCTTGCGCCCCACAAAAATCATCCGGCTGGAAGCATCCGCCTCGTAAGCCTGGCCTTCATACCCGCCGTACACATGGTCGATATGTAATCCCGCGCGGTGCAGCATCGTTTCGAACGCCGCCCGGTCGTACAGCTTCACCTGTTCCAAATAATTCCTCTCCGCAAGACCTTCTTGCGAAATTACTATTCGCTTGCGCACGCAGCCATCCTCGATCGCTCTGGCTTCGCGAATACGCAGGTCCCCTTCCGTCCTTTCGGACTGCAGGACCAAATGCTTTTGAATATAGACCGGATTCAGGAAATCGACGATGAAACGGCCGCCTTGGTTAAGCAAACGGTTCATCTCGTGGAACACCCGTTCGTTCTGCTCATCCTCGTCGAAATAGCCGAATGAAGTAAACAAATTCACCACGGCATCGAACTCGTGCCGGATCGGAACATTCCGCATATCACCGCGCAGCCAGTTGACCCGCTTGTCTTGATCAAGCTTCACCGCTTCACAGAGCAGAACCTCGGACAAGTCCACGCCCGTAACTTGATAGCCGAAGTCCGCCAATGCCAGCGAATGTCTGCCCATCCCGCAGCATAAGTCCAGCACCTCGGCCCCTTGGGGCAAGTCGAGCCAGTCGATCATCTTTTTCACTTCATGATAAGCGCCCTGCATGTCCCGATGCTTGTATACGAGCAAATAGTCATTCCCGAAACTTTCCTGATACCAAGCCATTTTGTTGTCACACCTTCAATTTCTATTTATGATGATTAGGAATTTCAAATGAGTTCAACTTCGACCGCACAATTCGCAAGCCTTCGGCAGCTTCTTCTCGGGAGAAATTGCCTGCTTCGAGACGATCTTCATCCGTTTCCAACAGAGCTTCATAGAAAGCAGTGCCTTGCCGGAGAAACTCCGATTGTCCCGGATGATCCTCCATATAATGGAAAATGACATCCTCCGCCTTTGCATAATCACCCATTTTGGCATAGTGGGCAAAGAGCAGTCTCTGCACATCTTCGGGAATCACCCAAGACTGCAGCCTTCCCAAGCTGGCCTGAATGCGGGATGTAATCTCCGCTGTTTCCTCATCCTCAGGCGCTACTTGCGGAGAAAGCGACAAGTGAAGCAGCAGATCCAACGATTTCAGATAGGCGCGATACGCCCCGTCGGTTTCCTCATGCTGCTTCAGCAAATCTCCATGCCCCACAAGCATGTCCCCGATCACCATCGCCTTCGCCGTGTCCAGATTCCCCTGATAGGACAGCAGCTCCAGGATATCCTTGCTCGACAACGCCTGAAGCGAATGAATATGGAGTCCGAGCAGGTGGCGGCTGGCTTCATCCAACTGCTGCTGAGCATCCTCCAACTGGATGTGTTCCTTATTAAAAAGAATGCGGTGCAGCACCAGTGTCATTTGCTCGATCTGCCGCATAAAATAATCGCGTTTGAACATCCGTTACGCCCCCTCTGCCCAAAGAAAATGCCTCATTTCAGCTTACCATGCCACGGAAAGAAACTCAAAAGAAGAGATCGCCTATTTTTAGCCATGGACCGCACCATTGGCAACAGCCCTTCATAAACTAATTTTGACTGTATCCCTAAACCTTGTATTTCCCAATACCCGAGCAAGGAGGGGTGACACACATCCATGGGCAGCGACCACAAAAACAAATTTCTACTTACAAACCGCGAACGCGAAGTATTCGAACTATTAGTGCAGGACAAAACGACGAAGGATATCGCACAGCAGCTTTTCATCAGTGAGAAAACTGTGAGAAATCATATTTCCAATGTCATGCAAAAGCTGAACGTAAAGGGTCGTTCACAAGCGGTTGTAGAACTGATCAAGCTTGGGGAATTAAAGATCTGATTCCGTCAGCAGAGGGATCCATGTAAGCCTTCGAGCCTCCATTGGAGGATTCGAGGGCTTTTATGTTGCAGACAAGATCTCCCGCACTATGTGAACGTTTTGTTAACCCAACATTTCGACAACAACCGATCTCAGGCATGTACTATGATAAGAGCAAGTACATTACATCTTTAGGAGGCTTTTACCCCGCATGATAGACGTGATCGCCGAACAAAAAAACGTGTTTTCCCTGTCACAACTCCTGAACGTGGAACCTGGCATTCTGCTCCGGCTCTGCCAATATATTGAGTCTAGAGGCCACCAGTTCACCAAATCAGCGGAAGGCGCCTTTGAATTTAACGATAATGATATCGCCGTTATTTTAGCCCTTTATTGAGGGCTAATTTTTTTTGCTTGCGCGCGCGGAAATACGTTCCTCTATTTGCGATAAAATCGGCTGATATCTTGGCTAAGCGGAAATATAGTGCCTTATTTGCAGGAATACAGCCTCAGGCATGCCATTTTGAATGAAATAAGGAATCCTATTTCCCCTTCGGCGGCTGATTGGCTGTTTTCTCGTGAAATAGCGCATCCTATTTCCTTGTCGCTGTGCTCTCAACCATGTCGTATGGGTCATCGACCTAAGACTAGAGCTCTGTGACAGCTCTAACGGACACAGCAGCCGTTATATGGGCGAAATGCATCCCGTTTCTTTTCTAACGGACAGCAGCGACCTTATTTCGCCAATTCTTAGGCGAGAATGGGTTCAACTAGGCAAATAACGGCACTGGTGTCCGTTACATTGGTAACGTGGCCCTCTCCCAATGAATAAGGGCCGCTCTGTCCGTTAGCGGGGGCGGACCCATGCTAGGCTAGTGCCCTACGTGCGCTAGCCTAGCTGAGTAACACAAGGTACCCATAAAAAAAGAAGCCCCGCACGGGACTTCTTCCACTGCTCTACTTCCTTTCCTGCTCCTCAACCTGCACCGCTCTTGCTACTTCTCCCATTACTGCTACTGTTTTTACTCGCTCCTGCTTCTGTTTCTGCTCCTGCTCCTGCGTCTGCTTCTACTTCTATTCCTTCTTTTACTCGCTGCTGCGGCACCTGCTCTGCCCATGTTTTGCTCTAGTCCTTGCTTCTGCTACTACTTCTGCTACTTCTGCTGCTTCTGCTACTGCTGCTACTGCCGCTACTGATGCTGCTGCTACTGCCGCTACTGCTGCTCCTGAGTCTACTTCTACTTTTACTTCTATTTCTAATTCTACTTCTATCTTTGTTCCTGCTTCTACTTTCGCTTGTGCTGCTCCTGCTCTTGCTTCTACTTTTGCTTGTGCTGGTCCTGCTCTTGCTTCTGCTTCTGATGTGCTACTGTTTATACTTTTGCTACTGCCCCTGTGCTACTGTTCATGCTTCTGCTTCTGTTTCTGCTTCTGCTCCTACTTTCCGCTGCGCTGCTACTGCTGCCACTGCTACTGCTCCTGCTTCTACCCTTGCACTTACCTACTCCCATACCACCGTTCTACTAGCTCCTTCTACTCCCGTACGTAAACTAACCGAAATTCCCATACTCCACTTGCTTCTCTATCTACTTGTACCTGCCCCGTTCTATCATTACTCTTGCTCTCGATCACTTACTCTTGCTCTCGGCTCACTTACTCTTGCTCTTGATCACTTACTCTTGCTCTCGATCACTTACTCCTACTCTTACCCTTACTTTTACTTACACCTTCTTCACTACTGCTTTGCTACTGCTATACTACTTTTACTCCTACTTCACTCCTGCCTTACTCCCCCTACACTCACCCTTGCTCTTCCTCGACAACCCCAACTTCTACACCTGCTCTTACACTTTAACCTGGAACTCCTACTCCTACTCCTACTCCCAACGTGCCATTACTTAACCGTAATCGAAGTAACAACATTATTCGTCCCTTTCAGCTGAATCTGCTGCCCTTCCTTAAACAAGGACAGGTTGCCGGAGATCGTGACAGTGGACGCGACTTGATAGACCACCGTTTGCACACTGCCGTTTACGGATCGCTCAATTGAAATCGTCGCCAGGCCGCCTGCCGAATTGAGGGTCGTTCCTTTCATTTTGCCGGTCACATCGAAGGACACATTCGCATCCACCATTTTCGTCACTTCAATATAAATGACTTTATTGTCGGAGGTGCGAATATCGACCTCATCGCCGATTTTGAGGTCACCCACACCCGCTTTCACTCCGTTACGATAGACGATGACGTCCGGATGCAGCACAAATGTCGTAGTTACACCCGATTTCGTGAGCCTAAGCTCATTATTGACAACAGTGGCGCTAACCGTCCCGTTGGTTATGATAGGCTGCACCATTTTAGTCACTTCAATATAAATAGCCTTGTTCTCCGAGGTGCGAACGTTCACTTCATCGCCAACCTGCAGAGCGGCAGCGGTAACCTTCACTCCATTGCGGTATATGATCGCATCCGGATGCACGATGATTTCATAATTCACGCCATCTTTCACTAGCTTGAGCACATTATTGCTGACAGCGGCTGTAATAGTCCCGCTATTGGTGATCGCTTGCGCCGTGCGCGTCACTTCGATGAAAATCACTTTATTCTCCGATGTCCGCACATTGACTTCATCGCCAACCTGCAGAGCGGATACGGCAACCTTCACACCGTTACGGTATACGACGACATCCGAATGCAGCGTATAATCGGAAGTCACGCCGGATTTGGTAAGCTTCAGCACATTGCCGCTTACGGCCGCCGCAACGGTGCCGCTGGTGGAAACAGGTACGACCGGACGGATCACTTCGACGTAAATGACTTTGTTCTCGGAGGTGCGGATGTTCACTTCATCGCCGATTTTCAATTCGTACGGACTCACACGAACCCCATTGCGGTAAGCGACGATATCCGGATGGAAAGCTAATGTAGAGGTAACGCCAGACTTCGTCAGCGTCAATGTATTGTTCGCTACCGCCGCACTGATAATGCCGCTGTAGATTGTCGTTTGTACAGATTTGGTCACTTCAATATAGATGATTTGATTGTTAAAAGTGCGCACTTTCACTTCGTCCCCAGCCAGCAGGGCCGACGGGCTTACCTTGGTTCCGTTACGGTACACAAAAACGTCCGGATGCAGAGCATACGTCGTCGTTATGCCCGAACTTGTCATCACCAAGGAGGAAGTACCCGTAACGCTATCCACGGTTCCTGTTATCGTGCCGTTCGTTTGATCCGGCAATTGACCGCCAGTCCGATCAAGCAATGCGGCTAGCTGTGCTCGCGTCACAGGCTGATTCGGCCGGAAGGTGTTGTCCTCGAAGCCGTCGATCAACGCTTTTTCCAACGCCACAGCGACATAGCCGACAGAGCCGGCCGGAATTTGCTTCGCATCCTTGAAAGGCAGCGTCGTATTCATTTTCGCTTTGGCCTGGGCTTCCAGCTTCAAGGCTTTGACGAGAAGCGTCGTCGCCCACAGCCGGTCCGCTTCCTTCGAAGGCTGCACCATGTCGTCGTTTTCCGAGAACAGATCGTTCTCTAACGCAACGGCCACATAGCCTACGGCCCAAGCAGGAATTTTATCCGCATCTTTGAAGTTGAGTCGTGTGCTCATTTCGGCCGATGATTCCGCTTGGCTGCGAAGTCCCATTAGACGAACGGCTGCTGTGATCGCTTCTATCCGCGTCACGGTATTATGCGGTTTGAACGTACCATCCTCATAACCTTCAAATACACGCTTCGAAGCTAAACTTGCAATATATCGTATGGCCCACTCTGCATTCTTCAAATCTTCAAACGTGAGATGAATTTCAGCTTTCCCGTTGTCTTTCCACTTGCCATAAGCGTTCCCATTGCCATTACCATTGCCATTACCGTTGCCGTTTCCATTGCCATTCCCATTGTCTTTGGCCATAACGGCTGTACTGCTCCCCATGATCGTAACAACGGCAAGGCCTGTCGCGATGATTTTTTTGAGCTTCAAGCTACACACACTCTCCTTCTTAGCGAATGACTACATCAAATGGGTTCGTCGACTTGGTAATTTTTAGGAGGGTAGTGTCGGATAAAATTTTCACTATCAACCGATTGGCGTAAGCACCGCCATTATGCTATGTTGGAAGAAATTGCATGTAAGGAGCGACGCTCGAATGGCACAGGAACAAGAACAGGCACGGGATGAATCATTGGCCCATTTTCACCCAATTCTACAATTATGGTTCACATCGCGCTTCGGCGAGCCGACCGACGTGCAGAAGCAAGCTTGGCAACAAATTCGCAGCGGTACCCACACTCTGATCTCATCCCCTACCGGCTCAGGCAAAACATTGGCGGCTCTGCTGCCTTGCATGGACAGCGCATTGCATAAGAAGCAGCGCGAGGGCGACAGCTATGCGGCCGGCGTACGCGTGCTGGTGGTGACACCGCTCAAAGCGCTGAATAACGATATACACGACCATCTGTTTCATTTCATGCGGGAGATTGAGGAACTGGTCGCCACGCTCACACTCGACACCCAAGAAGACTGGCAAGGGCTTCGCGTCGGCGTCCGCACCGGCGATACGACGCAGAGCACGCGGGCGTCCATGCTCAAGCATCCGCCGGATCTGCTCGTGACGACGCCGGAATCGCTCTATCTGCTGCTCACGTCCCCGCGGGCGCGGGAGATGCTGAAGAGCGTGGAACAAATCGTCGTCGACGAAATCCACGATCTCGCGGCGGACAAACGCGGGATGCATTTGTCGCTGACGCTGGAAAGGCTCGACGCCTGGTGCGGACGAGCCGTTCAGCGGATCGGCGTGTCCGCGACGCAGAAGCCGATCGAGCGGGTCGCGCGCTTTCTCGGCGGATGGGAGGCGGACACGCCGCGCCCCGTCGCGATCATCGAGAGCCGCGCCGAGAAGCGCTACGCGCTGCAGGTGACCATGCCGGAGCCGGCGCGGGCAGGAGCAGGAGCTGACCAGGAGGCAGTCTGGACGCCTCTGGTTGATCGCCTGCTGCAGCTCATGGAAGGCTGCCGCACGGTCCTCATCTTCGCGAACAGCCGCAGGCTGTGCGAACGGATCACGCTGCGGCTCAATGACCACGTCGGTCATGAAATCGCCCGCAGCCATCACGGCAGCGTCGCCCGCGAGATCCGGCTCGAGGTCGAGCGCCAGCTGAAGGCAGGCGAGCTCCGCTGCCTCGTCGCCACGTCGTCGCTGGAGCTCGGCATCGACGTCGGCCATGTCGATCTGGTCATCCAGATCGACTCGCCCTTCACCGCTGCCGCAGGTATCCAGCGGATCGGCCGCGCCGGCCACGCCGTCGGCAGCGTATCGCGCGGCGTGCTGCTTGCGCGCAGCCGCAGCCTGCTGCCGGAGCTCGCGGTGCTCAGCCGGCGCATTGCCGCGCGCGACATCGAGGCGATCCGCATCCCGCGCGGCAGCCTCGATGTGCTGGCGCAGCAGCTCGTCGCCATGACAGCCTTGGGCGACGAGCTGGATGTGACGCGCCTCGCGCGTCTGCTCGCCCGGAGCGACTCCTTCCGCGAGCTGCCGCAGGAGCGCTGGCTCGCGATGCTGGAGGTGCTCGCGGGATTATACCCCTTCGTGCGCCCGCTTATCGCATGGGACCGCGAATCCGGCCGCCTCGAACGGGTGGCGGCCACCCAGATGGCCGCGCTGACAGGCGCGGGCACTATACCGCAGAGCACGGCCTATCCCGTGCACCATAACGAAACCGGACTTCATCTAGGCGAGCTGGATGAAGAATTCATTCACGAATCGTCGGTCGGCGACGTATTCCAGCTTGGAACGGCTTCATGGCGCATCGTGCGCAAACGGCCTGAGCGGATCTATGTCCAGGAAGCCGAGAACCGGTACAGCGAAATCCCTTTCTGGCGCGGGGAAACCGGTGGGAAATCGTTCCAGCTAGGCGTTCAGACGGGGCAGCTGTGGCGCGAGCTTCGTGACCGGTTGCATGCGCAATCACACACCGAAGGGGACCTTGACGTGCAAGCATGGCTGATGGAAAGCTACGCTTTCGATACGGAAGCCAGCCGCGCCTTGATCAGCCTCATCCGCAATCAAATCGCGGTGAATACGGTTCCGAGCGATACGACCGTCGTCATCGAATCGTTCGCCGATGAGCAGAATCAGACCCACTATGTGCTGCACAGCCTGTTCGGGCGCAAAGTGAACCGCACTTGGCTCATGGCGCTGGAGAAACAGCTCGAGCGTGAAGGCCACCAAGCCCTATATACGAATGCCAAAGACAACGGTATCGAGCTGATCTTCCCCAGCTTTCAGGAAGCGGTCATCCAGTCCGTCATGTCGCTCACTTATGAGGAGGCGGAGCCTCACATAATCGGGGCGGTCGCGGAATCCGGCATGTTCGGCGCAGCATTTCAGCGGCTCGCTGAGACGTCCCTGCTGCTATCCCGCAGCTTTACCCGGATGCCGGCTTGGCTGAAGCGGCTGCGCGGGCAGGAACTGATGAAGGAAGCGCTGCCTTTCAAAGAGCGGTTTCCGCTTTTTCAGGAGGCGATGCGCGAATGTCTGGAAGAGCAGGTCGATCTCGAGCATCTGCGCACGATTCTGCACGACATCGAAGCAGGCGGCATCGAATTCGCTCTTCACCGCAATCACTTCCCTTCACCGCTGGCGGCACAGTTCCAAGCCGATTACGTAGCGCAGAAAATATATGAATCCGATGCCTTATCACGGGATCTGCAAGTGGAGTTATTGGGCTTCAGCAGGCAGATGGCGGCCGATATTTTCGGAGAGGCAACCGTGCGCAATGCCATCGATCCCGAAGTCGCAGCCCAAGAAGCAAGCAAGCTCACGAGCGCAGATGAACCGTGGGCTTCCTCGCAGGAAGTCTACCGTTATTTGAAAGAGAGAGGCGATGCATCGGCTTCCGAGCTTGCCAAGGCTGGAGCGTTGGCGGAGGGGCAAATCGAGGTGTGGATGCGTGAGTTGACGGCGCAGGGCCGAACTGCAGCTGTCTCTACAGCCGGCGTAATCCGGTATATATGCCGGGATGAAGAGGAGTTTTACAAAGACTTGGCCCAAGATCCTCTTGCCAGAACGTTCATCTTCCAAAGATATGCCGACGGAAGAATGTCTTTCACCGCGATGGAGCTTCAGGTCCGCTATGGACTGGATACTGATTCTGTTGATGCATGGATAGCGGAAGCGGTCCAAGCCCGGGCCATTGAAGCCGCACCTTTCGCCGATCCGGACACGGAAGAGCTGTGGACAAGCTCCAAAGTCGCCTCGCGCTTGGTGCGCCAGTCGCTGCAGATTCTCAGACGGGATAGCTCGGCTATATCCCCGCTCGCCATGCTGACACGTATGCCGCTTATGCGAAAGCTGACAGACCGCGTAGAAACTCCGGGCATGGAAGCGCTTCGGGACATCATTGCCGATCTGCAAGGACTGTTCCTTCCGGTCTCACTTTGGGAATCCGTGCTATTTCCCGCCAGACAGATAAGCTACCGCAAGCAGGATCTCGACACTTTATGTTCCTCCGGTGAAATCCTATGGATCGGGCGCAAGGACCCCGATGAGAAAGAAGGGCGCATCGCCTTCTTCCTGACGGAAAGCTCAGCGCTCTATGAGCCTTGGCTCGCCGCCATGCAGCATAGGCCGCCATCCCGCCCGGAGCTGCTCGGCCTCCTGCAGAATAAGGGCGCCGTCTTTCTGAGCAAGCTCGGTCTGGAAACCGGCCAAACTCCGTCCGTCCTGTTGGAAGAGCTTCTTCAGCTCGTCTGGGACGGTCATGCCGCCAACGATCAGTTCGCGCCGCTTCGACTGCACGCAACCGGACCGTCCCCCTCGAAGAAGGGGGATAAGTTCCAGTCCGGCCTAGGCCGGTGGTATGCCCTCAGCACCTGGCATAACCCGGCTTTCGACCGCCAGTCGTCCGCCATGCAGTGGACGCACCACCTGCTGGAGCGTTTCGGCTTGGTGACCAAAGAGCTCGTTTCCACGCTTTGTCCATATCCGTGGGAAACGATTCATACGGCACTGCGCCAGCTGGAGGAATGGGGGCTTGTCGTCCGGGGGCTGTTTATCGCCGACCTGCACGCTCTACAGTTCGCCTCTAAAACATTCATCCGCCAGCTGCAGCAGAAGGCCGAACCGGTGCCCGACCGCCCGACCGCCTTCACGCTCGTAAGCGCCGTCGATCCGGCTAACCCCTTCGGCTTGCTGGTCCCATGGCCGGAGCTATCCGGTATCGCCTTCTCGCGCAAGAGCGGCAACTACTTGGCCCTTAGGGGCAGCGAGTGGCTGTATTGGATCGAAAATAACGGCAAACGTGTCTACCGGCTGGCATCAGGTTCGGACCAGCCTCAGGACGATGCCGCTACCGCACAGGAGCTGAAGCTGATGTTCCGGCAGCTGCTCAAGCAGCATCAGCTGCGCAAAATCGTGGTCGACGCATGGAACGGCGTCCGCATCACCGAAGCGCCCGAGCAGGCAGCATTAAAGCTTCTCGGCGCAGAAAAAGACCGCACCAGCTTAGTGCTTTGGCCAAGCCAACTAAGCTGAGTACGGTCTATGCACGTTCCACTTGTACGGCACATATTTTAAATTCCGGCATCCGGCTCGTCGGATCGAGCGCATCATTCGTCAATACATTGATCGAATGCTCGTCGCCCCAATGGAACGGGACGAATACCGTGCGCGGTTGAATGCCTTCCGTCACTTTGACTTCGACAACGAGTGAGCCCCGGCGGCTTGTAATGCGGATTTTGTTATCCATGCCAAGCCCGATCCGCTTCGCCAGCCAAGGATGCACCTCAGCGACAGGGACGGGAGCCTTCTTGTTCAGAGCTTCCGTGCGGCGTGTCTGTACGCCGCTCAAGTAATGGTTGGCCAAGCGGCCCGTTGTCAGGATGAACGGATAATCGCTGTCGATCGGCTCGGCCGGCATTTTCGGCTGAATGCCGAAGAGTTTGGCTCTGCCGTCGGGATGATGGAATCGATCGGCGAATAAATGCGGTGTTCCCGGATGATCGGGGGATGGGCAAGGCCAGAAGAGGCCTTTCTCCTCCTGCAGTCTTCGGTACGTGATGCCGCTGTAATCGGCTTTCCCGCCGGCAGTCGCGGCAGCGAGCTCGTTGAACACTTCTTCAATGCTTGCATATTGGAAATAGGCTCCGCGTCCCAGCGCTTCCGCCAGCTCGGAAATGATGCGGTAATCAAGCCTGCAATTGCCCGGCAGCTCCACCGCCTTGCGGCGATGGAAGACGCGCCCCTCCAGATTCGTCATCGTCCCTTCCGCTTCTGCGAAAGACGAACCCGGGAGCAGATAATGCGCGTAGCGGGCCGTTTCCGTTTCGAACATATCGATGACGACGAGCAGCTCCAGCTTCTGGAGCGCCCGCTCCACCATCCGGTTATTCGGACTAGAGACGAGCGGATTGGAGCCGAGCACGATCAGCGCTTTGATCTCGCCTTGATCCACCTTCTGCAGCAGCTCGTAAGCGGAAACGCCTTTGCCCGGCAGTTCGTCCGGGTCGATGCCCCATACGTTGGCGACGTGCGCCCGGGCTGCCGGATCTTCGATCAGCCGGTAGCCCGGCAGCTGATCCGCCTTTTGCCCGTGCTCGCGTCCGCCTTGACCGTTCGCTTGACCGGTAACGGCCCCATAGCCGCAGCCGGTGCGCCCTATTTTGCCGGTGACCAGCGATAAATTAATATAATTCAGCGTATTTTCCACACCGTTGGATTGCTGCTCAAGCCCTCTCGCCGTCAGCACGATCCCCGTCTCCGCCTTGGCAAAGCCGCGGGCGATAGTGCGTACGACAGCTTCCAGAACGCCCGTCAGCTCTTCCACTCTGGCCGGCGTGTAAGCCTTGACCGCTTCCCGCAGATGCTCGAAGCCCGACGTGCGCTCGCGAATGAAGCGTTCGTCCACAAGCTTTTCCTCCACCATAACGTGCAGCAGGCCATTGATAAGTACGGAGTCGAAGCCGGGCTGCAGCCGGACATGAATGTCGGAAACCTTCGAGGTCATCGTGTTGCGCGGATCGATCGTGACGATGATGGCGCCTTTCTTCTTGGCTTCCAGCAAGTAAGGCATCATGGTCGGCTGGCATTCGGCGATGTTCGTGCCGGCAAGAATAATATATTTGGCATTCGGAATTTCAGTTAAGGGCATCGTCATCCCGCGGTCAATCCCGAAAGCCTGATTGGACGCCGCCGCTGCGGAAGACATGCAGTAACGCCCATTGTAGTCGATATATCTGCTCTTCAGCGCTACCCGCGTAAATTTACCCAGCAGGTAACACACCTCGTTGGTTAAGGAGCCGCCGCCGTAGACGCCGACGGTATCGGCGCCATGCTCGGCCTGGAGGCTCATGATGCGGCCGGCGATGTCCGCATAGGCGTCTTCCCATGTCGTGGCTTGCCACCGCTCCGCACCGCTCGAGGCTTGCCGGAGAGGCTCTGTAATGCGGCCGGCATGAAAGACGTGATCCAGCGCATTCAGCCCTTTTTGGCAGAGGCGGCCGGTCGCAACCGGGAAATTCGGACTAGGCTTGGTAACGAGACCGGACGTTTTCTCGCTCGGTATGATCTCCAGTCCGCACTGCATACTGCAAAAGCAGCAATGGGAGGAGGGTTGATCTGTCGGAACGGTCAATAACGGTGACTTCATTGACTTCATTGCTCCCCACCCCATCTTATCTATTTAATTAACTGGCCAATTCTTTCTCCGCAGGAAATCCGATATAAATATAGCCCTCATGAATTTTGGTCGAATACGTTTGCACGCAGCCAGTGTCCGGTGCCTGGACAAGACCCGATGGAAGATGGATTTTGCGGTCATGCATCGGGCAGAACACATGATCGTCGCAGACGATCCCTTCCGCAAGCACCCCTTCCTTATGCGGGCAGCGGTTTTGAATCGCTTGAATTTTACCGCTTTTCATTTTGAAGAGAGCTACCTCTTCCCCTTGATACCGGATCGTTTTGCCTGTATTCACCGCTAAATCCTCGTAAGATACGGCCTCAACCCAGATCATTTGCTCTTCTTGTGTTTTCATGGTCTTCTCCTCCTGAGTGATTTATTAGGAAAGCTCTACGACTTCGTATAGGTCACGTTGAATTTTTTTGCTTTCGATAGCCTGCTTCCAAGGATCCTTCGTTACGGAAAGCGCCAGATCCATTCTTTCGCATAATGCCTTGCGTTCTTCTTCGTTGTTTACGACATCGCGAATATGTTCAATACCCAGGCGGTGTACCCACTCGCTCGTGCGCTCGCCGTATTTGCCGGTTTCGCGGTAGTATTGCAGGTACGCTTCGGTATACTCAATAATTTCTTGCTCGGTTTTCACAGTCGTCAGGAGGTCGCCGACACGCACCTTCACGCCGCCGTTACCACCGGCATACAGCTCCCAGCCGCCGTCCACGGAGACGACCCCGAGATCCTTGATGCCGGATTCCGCACAGTTCCGCGGGCAACCCGACACGGCCAGCTTCACCTTGGCCGGCGTGTTCAAGCGCTCGAATCGCTTCTCCAGCTCAATGCCCACCGCCATGGAATCGCCCGTGCCGAACCGGCAGAACGTTTCGCCGACGCACGTTTTGACGGTACGCAGCGCTTTGCCGTATGCATAGCCAGACGGCATGTCGAGCGCTTCCCACATCGCGGTGAGGTCTTCCTTCTTCACACCGAGGAGGTCAAGGCGCTGTCCGCCTGTGAACTTCACTGTCGGAACATTGAATTTCTCAGCCACTTCGGCGATCCGCTTCAATTCGGTCGGATTCGTGACGCCGCCATAGATTCGCGGAACGACGGAATAGGTGCCGTCCTTCTGAATATTCGCGTGCATCCGCTCGTTCACGAAACGCGATGTGCTGTCGTCTTTGTACGTTTCCGGACTGACCATGCCCAAGTAGTAGTTGAGCGCCGGGCGGCACTTGGAACAGCCTTCTTCGTTCTTCCAGCCGAGTACGCTCATCACTTCACGCACGTGCGACAAGCCTTTCGTGCGGATCGCCTCGACGACTTCATCCCGTGTATGGTCCGTACAGGAGCAGATCGATTCTTTGGCCGCATTTTTGTCGTAAGCGGAGCCTAACGTGAAAGCTAACAAATCGCTGACGAGCGGTTTACAGCCGCCGCAAGAACGGGATGCCGTCGTGCAGTTTTTCACCTCTTCGACAGTGGTTAAGCCCTGCTCTTTGATTGCGGAGCAGATCGTTCCTTTGGTAACGCCGTTACATCCGCAAATGATCGCATCGTCCTTCATCTCCGCTACGCCGGAAGCGGCGCCGCCGCCTGAGGCCGAATCCGTCAGAATCGATGTCTTGGCCATACCGCTGACATCCGTTTCTTCTCTAATCATTTGCATAAGCCGCGTGCCGTCTGCCGTATCGCCGAAAAGCACCGCGCCGATAATTTTGTTATCCTTAATGACGACCTTCTTGTACACGCCCGTGAACTCGTCATGAATACGAATCGCTTTCGTGCCTTCCCCGTCTACGAATTGACCTCCGGAGAATACGTCAACCCCCGATACTTTCAGCTTCGTATACAGAACGGAACCTTCGTACGGCCCCGTCTCCACGCCGGCCAAATGCTTCGCCAGCACGGCGCCCTGCTCGTAAAGCGGCGCTACAAGCCCGTAGGCGACACCGCGGTGCATCGCACATTCCCCGACGGCGTACACGTTCGGAACGTTCGTCTCCATATAATCGTTCACGATGATGCCCGGATTACACTCAATGCCGGATTCCTTCGCCAGCGCCACATTCGGACGAATTCCTACGGCCATCACGATCAAATCCGCTTCGGCCACCGTACCGTCTTTGAACTTCAAGCCGGTCACCCGCTTGTCGCCGACGATTTCGGCGGATTGCTTCTCCAGCAGGAAGTTGATGCCTTGCTCTTCCAGCGCCGCTTGCAGCATCTTGGAAGCGGTACGGTCCAATTGCCGCTCCATGATGGTGTCGACGATATGCACGACATCCACCTTCATCCCCAAGTTGAGGAAGCCTCTGGCCGCTTCCAGACCCAACAGGCCGCCGCCGATGACGATCGCTTTCTTGAATTTCTTGGCGGATTCAATCATGATTTCACAATCACGAATCGTCCGGTAGGCCATCACGCCTTCTTTGTCCGCACCGGGCAGCGGGATCATGAAAGGGTTGGACCCTGTCGCCAAAATCAATTTATCGTAGGCAACCGTTACGCCTTTATCGCTTGTTACCGTTTGGGCCGTTGTGTTAATTTCCGTTACCGTTTGATTTGTATATAAGGTAATATGATTGGCTGCATACCACTCGTATGGATGTATAACGATATCCTCAACTTTGGAATCCCCCGCCAGCACGTAGGATAACAAGATCCGGTTATAGTTCGGATGAGGCTCGCTCCCGAAAATCGTCACCTCGTACTTATCGGGTGCAAGTTTGAGCAAATGTTCAACCGCATTAACACCCGCCATTCCATTACCGACTAAAACTAACTTTTCCTTTTGAGCCATGACTCATCTTCCTCTCTATTATGTCTCTCTATATCCCAATGTTTGGTCAGCCATATCCATTAAAAAAGGTCCACTTGGGAGCAGCGCTCTCGCGATGACTCCCAAATGGCAGATTTGGGATATGGAGCTTGAGTAGTTCTGAATAGAACTACCAAAGACGGTAAGTCGTAAACGTCTTTGCCCATACAGCCTGTGTGGTCGGCCAGGCTGCATGAGCAAAAACTTTTACATGGTGCTGCCGGTCTTGAGGATGAACACGTTCCAAGACCGGCAGCGCATCCTAATCTTTAAGCATGCACGCTGTCAATGCTTGAAGGAGCGACTTTAACTTTGCCGCCTTCGCCAATCCAGCTGCGTTTCCATTGCCCTTGAACAACCGCAATCATAATGATGCAGAATACGGCGATAGCGCTGAGAATAAGGAAACCCGGTGTGAACGAACCTGTCGCTAATTTCACATTTCCTAGAATCTTAGGCAGGAAGTAGCCGCCTATACCGCCTGCGGCACCGACAATCCCCGTCATAACGCCGATTTCCGTCTTGAAGCGCTGAGGCACGAGCTGGAAGACCGAACCGTTCCCCATCCCGAAAGACATCATGGCGATGAAGAGCAATACAGTGGTGATGGGCAGCGCCGGCAATGTCGAGATGCCTGCCATCATGATGGCGACGACACCATAAAGGACCATCAGCATGCGGATACCGCCGAGCTTATCGGCCAGCCAGCCGCCGACCGGACGGAAGAAGCTGCCGCCGATCACGCATAGCGTTGTGAAATCCGCCGCGCGAACCGGGGAAAGTCCATACTGCGTGTTGAAGAAAATGGTCAAGTATGTGGACATGCCGACGAAACCGCCGAACGTTACGCTGTATAAAATGCAGAACAACCAGGAATCTCTTTGCTTCAGCACCTTACCGTACTCAGCGAGCGTTTTGGGTGCCGGTTTATTCGGACTGTCCTTGGCCAAGAGGCTGAAGATAACGAGCGTTATGACAATCGGAATCATAGCGATACCGAAAACAACGTGCCAGTCGCCGTAATGCTGTGCGATCCGGTTAGCGAACAGCGTCGCGAAGATCGTACCGCTATTTCCCGCCCCGGCGATCCCCATCGCCAGACCTTGATATTGCGGCGGATACCAGGAGCTGGCCAGCGGCAGTGCAGCCGCGAAGCTGGCTCCGGCGATGCCGAGCATCAGCGCGACGAAATACATATCGCCCATGGAGTCAGCGAACTGCCATCCCCAAAACAGCGGGACCAGCGTCAGCGACAAGCCGATCTGCCCGGTAAGCTTCGGCCCGATTTTGTCGGTCAAGACGCCGAGCACCAGCCGGAGCACCGCTCCCCCCAGAGTAGGCAGCGCAACGAGATTGGCTTTCTCCGCCGCATCCAATTGGAAATCGTTAGCGAGAATAACCGCCAGCGGACCGAGAAGCACCCAGACCATGAAGCTCATGTCAAAATACAAGAATGAACTGAACAAAGACCCTTTGTGACCCACTTGCAAGAAACTCTTCCGATCAACCATGTGCTTCTCTCCTTTTGTGAGGCTTTGCGCCTTCTTTTTTTCCTACCCTAATCTTCCAGAAGAACTGCCGATGGACAGAAAAGGCCGACGAACATGACCCCGCCATAGCGCGGAACGTTCGTCGGCCTCTTTGCCACTGCCGCCACATCTTCGTGAACGGCATGTTAGATTATATTTCGTGAAATAAACATAAATCGCCTATCCGGTTACGTATTTGTAAGGGGATAGGCGCCATTGCCTGAGGAAGTGGCACATCATTGTGCCGATTTCTAACTTGATTATAGTATGACTTCTCGGGATATGTCAATAAACATAACACAAAAATTTTTATTGTGTGAGATTTGTTCTATTATATCGACAAAAAAGGAATACATATGCTATAGTTATGCCGTGCAATCATTCAAATCAACGAATAAACCTAACATGAAGTTGCCATGATTCATAATGTTTACAACGATGGAGGTAATCAAATGTTGCAATCATTTATACTGATCGACGAGTTGAAACGAACTCGCTCAGCTACCTCCTCGGCGTCTACAATCCAGCAGAACGATCCTGACCGTGTCCGTGTATCCTCACCTGACGAAGTGCTGAAAGATTTGGGCTTTCGCGTCTATACAGCATCCACAATAAAGGAAGTTTCCTTTATCATTCCGAAGGTCGATGCTGTATTATTAAGTGTAGGCCCGGATCAAGTGGAAGCCTGGCGTACGCGTATCCTGGCGCAGCGAAGCCTTCCTCTCTTCTGGTGGTGCGATGCTCACACATTTCCTTCTAATGAATGCAGAATGGATGCAGGTATAGACGGTTTAATCGGTTCCACCATGAGCTCTCTCGAAATTCATTGCGCATTGCTTCTTGGCGTGAACCATTATTTCCAACGTACAGAGTGGCAGCAAGAACGAGAACAACTCCTCTCCAAGCTGGAGGAGCGCAAATGGGTCGATCAGGCCAAGCGGATCTTATGCGAGATTAAAGGCATTTCCGAAGCGGAAGCGTACGACTTTTTGCGTAAACAAGCTATGAATGAACGTAAGCGTATGGTAGATGTCGCTACCTCCATCGTCAAGGTGTACCAAATACTACAAGATCAGAATCAAGGAGGCCGGAAACGATGATATCTTTACTCAAAGAAGTGGGCCGCGGGAAACGCGGAGCCAGAGATCTTACGTACGAAGAGGCTTCCCAAGCTGCAGAACTCATGCTGACAGGCGGCGCGACACAAGCTCAGATGGGGGCTTTCCTCGTTGCCGAGCGGATCAAAATGGAGTCGCCCGATGAAATTAAAGCGTTCATCCACGCTCTTAGCAAACGCTCGGCCACGTACCCGATCCCCGGCAGTATGGATTGCGCCGGACCCTATGATGGTCGCGGCCGCACGTTCATCGCAACCTTGCCTACTGCGTTCGTGCTTGCCGCCTGCGGGCTGCCCGCTACGCTGCACGGCACGCCCAGCATGCCGCCCAAATGGGGCATCACGCTGACGGACGTGCTGGACGCGCTCGGCGTCCCCGTACTGACAACATCGCGGGAAGCGCTCATTTCCGCTGCAGCCCGAACCGGTTTCCTGTTCGCCCCGACGGAAAGCTGGTGCCCGCCGCTAGGCGAATTGCGCGAGCTGCGCAAAGAGCTCGGCCTGCGGACGGTGTTCAACACCGCCGAGAAGCTGCTGCGCTTCACCGAAGCACCATACATGGCGGTCGGCGTGTTCCACGGCACGGTGTTCGAGAAAGTGACGAACCTGCTGATCGATCTTGGCGTTACGCGCGGCATCGTCGTGCAGGGCATGGAAGGCTCGGAAGATTTGTCCGTCGAGAAACGCACGCGGACCTTCGTCATACAAGACGGTAACAGCGAACTGTTCATAGTCGATCCGGAGATTTATGAATTGATGGTCGAAGTGCCTGAAGTGGAATGGACGGCCAAGCTTCAAGGCGACACTGCACTAGCCGTATTGCGCGGGGAAGCCGAGCTGCCTTACTTGAATATGGTGCTGCTCAACAGCGCGGTTCGTTTGTGGATTTCCCAAAAAGCCGGCTCCATCGAGCAAGGCATTTACATGGCAAGGCACGCGATCGAACAAGGAACAGCTCTTCAGACCTATACGGAATGGACGGAAGCCATTAAGACCGTATCCGCCACTTGATTGTTTCATACAGCCCTTCAGGCAGCATCGACTGCTTGGGGGCTTTTCTGTGTCCGCCTGGTGACTGTCATCTTTTAGGAAGGAACACCTTCATCTGGCAGCGAAGTGGTCGACTATCAGATTTTCGTCAGGAAGTGAATCGCATCATGTCGACCCGTCATCTAGTCCTTACATCCGTTATTTATCTTCTTCCGGCCTTCTATTTCTTCTATTCGTCCGTTGAGATCGGTCTTCGCAATCCCAAAAGCATTATCAACCGCTCCGCGGCGTTGTTCGTTGCTTGCTTCGCCGTCATGTGCATCGTGCAATGTATGCTGAACTTGTTCCCGCTGGCCTATGCCCCGCTTTTTTATCAGTTCGTCTTTCTCCCTCTCATCCTGGCATCCACCGGCATCGGGATGATGTTCTATTTCCATTTGACCAAGTTTGCCCAGAGGATACCGAAAGCCGTGCGGCTGATCGTCTACTGCTTGCCCTTCTGCCTGTTCGCGCCGCTGACCATGTTCACGCCGCTCGTTATCGACGGCTACGTCGTGAACAATGAGTGGGTGAAGCCCGCCGTTGGGCCATTATTTCCCGGCTTGATCGCTTTTGTTTTCTTCTATTGTCTTACAGAGATTCTGCTGCTGGTCCATATCATCCGCCGGCATAACGGCAGCGGGAATCACAAATACTTGATTCTCATGGTGTGCAGCTTCATTACGCTGTTGTGGGCGTTCAGCCTGTATATTGTCGGCAATGTCTCGGATGCGTATCTGGCCTTGCCGGAAATCTCCATCCACGCCGTCATTTTCTATATTTATGCCGTGCGCAGGATCATCAAAAAGTATGACATGCTGCCCAATGATTCGCGGAAATACGAGCTGCTCTTCGAACTGGCTCCATTCGGCGTAGCGCTGCTCGACCAGGATGCCAACATCGTGGAAATCAATGCCGCCGGCAGGAGCATGCTGCCTCCGGTAGAGAAGAACCACGGGAAGCGCTCCTACTCTTTCTTGGATACGTATCCCAAAGACATGCATGCGCATTTGCTGGAAACGCATCGCAGGCTGTTTGAAGCGAAACAGCCTTTGAGCAACCACGAGATTACCAAAACATCTTATCTGGGCAACAAGTCTCTCACCTTCGTGGTGGATACGCAGTACTTGGATGTCGATGACGAAACGCTGCAGTTCCTCATTCTTCGGGACATCTCTGAGCAAAAGGAAGCCGAACAGAAAATCTCCTTTCTAGCTTATCACGATGCGCTGACAGGACTGCCGAACCGGAACTTGTTCCACGAACGGGTCAACGAGGAGCTGCTGCAAGCCCAAAGTACCGGGCAGCTGCTCGCCGTTATGCTGATTGACTTGGACCGGTTCAAAATTGTCAATGACTCCCTGGGTCATCAGGTCGGAGACCGGCTGCTTCAATATGTGGCAGGCCTGCTGAATGAACCCTTCCATGAAGGAAGCACTGTCGCTCGAATCGGCGGAGATGAGTTTCTCATTCTGCTCCCGAATCTTCCATGCAAGGAAGCCGGAGTGAGCATCGCCAGCCATCTGATCGGCCGTTTCCAGAAAGCCTCCTTCCAAGAAGAAGGGCTGGAGCTGAGCATTACGGCCAGCATCGGCATCTCCTTCTATCCGGATGACGGCGAGGATGTGCATTCCCTCATTAAAAGCGCGGATATCTCGATGTATAAGGCCAAAGAGCAAGGCCGCAACCAATTGGAGGCGCATCAAGCCTCCATGAGCCATAAGGCCGATGAGCGGCTCACGATGGAGCGCAATCTGCGTAAAGCGATCGAGCTGGACGAGCTCGTTCTCTATTACCAGCCGCAGATCGATCTGGCAAGCGGGCAAGTCTGCGGCGTGGAAGCGCTCGTCAGATGGCATTCACCTGACAAAGGGATGATTCCTCCGCAGCACTTCATCCCGTTCGCCGAAGAATGCGGATTGATCGTTCCGCTAGGCGACTGGGTGCTGAGGAACGCTTGCCTGCAGAGCAAACGTTGGCAGGACGAAGGTCTCCCTCCCCTGAAGGTGGCGGTCAACATCTCCGCGCTGCAATTTCATCAACATTGTTTCGGAGACCAAGTTCAATCCGTCTTGGAGGAAACCGGACTGGATCCGAGCCGTCTGTGCCTGGAAATTACAGAAAGCGTCGCGGTGCAGAACGAAGAGAAAGCCATCGCCGTGCTGCAGCAGCTAAGCGCGCTAGGCATATCCATTGCGCTGGACGACTTCGGTACCGGGTACTCGTCTCTGTCTCTGCTCAACAAACTGCCGATTCATCAAATCAAAATTGACAAGTCGTTCATCGGCGACAAATCGCCGCAGGGGGGACAAATCGCCAAAAGTATCATCTCCCTGTCGCGCAGCCTGAACCTGAGCGTACTTGCGGAAGGCGTGGAAACGTAGGAGCAGTACAACTTCCTGGCCGAAATCAACTGCGACAGCATCCAGGGCTTCCTCATCTCGCGGCCGATTGCGGCAGCGGAATTCGCACAATGGCTGCGCGCCACCCGGATCGTATAAGAGCCCAAAAAGGCTGCCGGACATCCAAACGGATGTTCGCGCAGCCTTTTTCTTATCCTATTTTACAGCTTCAGCAACTTGCTTGACCATGCCTTCAACGGAAATCAAGCCGCCGCCGGAAAGGTACCAGAAGTTCGGATCCAGATAAACGATGTTGCCGTTCTTGAAGGCGTTCGTCTTCTTGACAATCTCGTTCTCAATCGTTTGTTTGCCTGACGATTTGCCGTCTACAACCTTCCCGCGATCGACCACGAACAAGTAATCGGGATTTTTCTCCAGAATGAACTCGTTGGAGATGTTCTGGCCATGCGTAGTGACTTGAATGCTGCTGTCTGCCGGTTTAAAGCCAAATACGTCATGAATGATACCGAATCTTGAACCGGCGCCGAAAGCGCTCAGCGATGTATCCTGTACAAGGACGATCAGTGCGTTTTTCCCGGATGCGGATGCTTTCGCTTGCAATTGTTTCGAAGCCTCTTCGATCTTGGCGACTTCGGCTGCCGCTTGCGCTTCTTTGCCAAAGATTTTGCCTAATGTTAAGGCATTCTCTTTGAACGACTCCATATATTTGGTCGTATCTACGCCCATGTAGATGGTCGGGGCAATTTTACTAAGTTCAGCGTAGGCTTTCTCGGAACGACCGGAGATGATAATCAGATCCGCCTTGCTCGCATTGATTTTCTCAAAGTCCGGCTCAAACAGCGTGCCCGCGTTCACATATTTGGCATCTTTGAATTTATCCAAATACGATGGAATATTCGTTTGCGGAAGGCCGGCTACTTCTACACCAAGACGGTCTAGTGAATCCAGAACGCCGTAATCGAAGACGAACACTTTCTTCGGGTTCGTTTTCACTTTCGTTTCCCCCAGCTTGTGCTTCACGGTAATTTCCGCAGGTACCGCAGGTGAAGCTGATGCTGCTGTTGCCGCTGCTGTTGCCGCCGGTTGCGGGCTTGCTGCCGCGGTCTTGGCCGTTTCCGTACCGGCTCTGCTGCCGGCCCCGCAAGCCGCTGCAAATAGGGCGACCATCGCCGCCGTAAGTAATATAAGTATTTTTCTCATCGTTGAGCACCTCTTTCATTTCATTTAAAATATAAACAAATTTTATTGCCGTTCATTTCTTGAATCGGAATGTCCATGTCATACACAGCACGAAGGACGGCGGAATCAATCATTTCGTCCGTCGTTCCTTCCTTCACCAATCTGCCTTGCTTGAAGGCAACGATCCGGTCCGAATAGCACGAGGCAAAATTGATATCATGAATCACGATAATGACCGTCTTGCCGAGTTCATCCGCAAGTCTGCGCAGCACCTTCATAATCTGCACGGAATGCTTCATGTCCAAATTGTTCAGCGGTTCGTCGAGCAGGATGTAGTCCGTATTTTGGGCAATGACCATGGCGATGAACGCCCGTTGGTTCTGCCCTCCGCTCAGCTGATCGAGATATTTGTGCTGCATGTCCTCAAGCTCCATGTACCGGATCGCCTCATCCACGAACTGCCAGTCCGCTTTCGTTAGCTTGCCTTGAGAGTAAGGGAATCGCCCGAAGCTCACCAAATCGCGCACGGTCAACCGGACATTGATCTGATTGGATTGCTTCAGAATGGCGATTCGCTTGGCCAGCTCCTGGCTCTTGACTTTGCCGATTTCTTCGCCGTCAATGAACACTTCGCCGCTATCCTTCGCAATGAGCCGGGATAGGATCGAGATGAGAGTGCTCTTCCCTGCGCCGTTAGGCCCGATCAACGAAGTAACCTTGCCTTTGGCGATACGCAGGGAAACCTGCTCAAGAACGGTGTTGGTACCATAGGATTTGGACACATTGCTAATTTCAATCATGATTTATTCTCCCTTAGCAGCAGGTATAAGAAGTACACGCCCCCGATGAAATTGATGATAACGGCAAGCGGTGTGGAGAAGCTGAAGATGCGTTCCACAATCAACTGTCCGCCTACTAACAAGAAGATGGAGAGCAGGATAGCGCCGGGAATCAAATACCTGTGCCGGTATGTCTTCATGAACTGGTAAGAGAGATTCGCCACGAGCAAGCCCAGGAAGGTGACCGGACCGACCAGTGCCGTCGCGATAGAAACGAGCATCGCAATGATGATCAGCAGCCTTTTCACCACATATTCAAAGGGCACTCCAAGGTTAACAGCCTGATCCCTGCCGAGCGACAGGACATCCAGATATTTCACGAATCTCAGGCTGTATAAGGTGGCTGTGGCACTTAGCAGAACCGAAATCACCAGCAGCTTGCTGTTAACCGTGTTGAAGCTGGCGAAAGACCGGCTCTGCAGGATGGCGAATTCATTCGGATCGATCAGCACTTCCATGAACGTCGTGAAGCTGCCGAAGAAGGTCCCGAGAATAATGCCGAATAGCAGCAGGAAGTACAGATGCCTCTTCTCGCTCCGGAACAGGAACTTGAACAGGAGCAGAGCAAACAGCGACATCAATCCGACGCTGATGGCGAAATTCACATTCCCATTGGCGGACAGCACGCTCTTCGATCCCAGCAAGAAAATGACCGTCGTCTGAATGAGCATGTACAAAGCGTCCAGACCGATAATGCTCGGAGTCAGAATCCGGTTGTTCGTTATCGTCTGGAATAAAATGGTGGAGTAAGCAATCGCTGCGCCCGTCAGCATGAGGCTGACGACTTTAATGCTTCGTCTGGGAAGCACATAATCCCAGTTGCCACCCGCATGCAGCGTAAGGAAGGCGGCAATGACCGTCAAGGCAGCGAGCGCGAGCAGACTGAGCTTCCATCTAATCGTCATAAGCTTGTCTCCTCAACAGCAGAAATAAGAATAGCCCGCTCCCGATGATGCCTACGGTTAAGCCGATCGGAATCTCGTAAGGATAGATGATCACACGTCCCAGAATGTCGCAAAACAGAACGAACACAGCGCCAAGGAGCGCTGTATGCGGCGCGATCTTCTTCAAATTGTCCCCTTGATAGATGGATACGATGTTCGGAACGACCAACCCCAGGAACGGGATGATGCCGACGCTCAAAATATTCACCGAAGCGACAACCGCAACGATCGTCAATCCGATATTGACGACCTGCCGGTAATTCAGCCCCAGATTTGTAGCGAAATCCTCCCCCATCCCCGCAATCGTAAACCGGTTTGCATACACATAGGCGATGATTAGCATCGGGATGCTGATGTAGAGCAGCTCGTATCGTCCCTTCATGACGGTCGCGAAGTTGCCCTGCAGCCAGGACGATATATTTTGAATCAGATCGAACTTGTAGGCGAAAAAAGTGGAAATCGAAGTAATGATGCTTCCGTACATTAAGCCGACCAGCGGAATGAAGATCGTATCTTTGAAGCGGATGCGGTCCAAGATTTTCATGAAGACATAAGTGCCGGCGAGCGTAAAGACGAAGGCGACGGCGATTTTCTGCAGCGGCGTCGCATCCGCAAACAGGATCATCGACACCAGGATCCCCAGCCTCGCACAGTCCATCGTCCCCGCCGTTGTCGGCGATACGAATTTATTGCGGCTAAGCTGCTGCATAAGCAGTCCGATGACGCTCATGCTGATCCCGGCGATAAGGATGGAGATGAGGCGCGGGATGCGGCTCACCAGCAGGATATGGGCTTGATCCTCCGTTAAATGGAACAAATCCAACGGCGTGATTCCTTTAACCCCGATAAATAGGGAAACAGTAGATAATAGAAGAAGTGCGAGAACTAAGTATCTGATTTTCATGACCTTAGGCAGCCTATTCCATGACAGTCAATCGGTCTCTGGCTGGGATGCGCGCTTGTACCGGAGGTATCTTGCCGGGGTAGCCGGTATGCAAGCTGGCGATGATGCGCTCGTCCGGCTGTACGCCGAAAGCTTCCCGGAACGCCTCCAGCTTCAGCAGCGGGTACGACTCCCACACCATACCGATGCCCTGCTCCCAGGCTAACAAGCTGAAATTATGAATCAGACAGGAAGCCGAGGCATAATCCTCTTCGGCAATCGCCGGGTCCGCGTTCACCTTCAGAACGACGGCGATGAACATGGGCACGGACATGAACTTGTTCCACATCTTCTCCCCGATTTCCCTTGCTTTCTCCGGGTCGGACTCTCTCTCTTGTCTGAACTTCCGAACGGTCTCCGCCAGCTTGCGGCGTCCCTCCCCATGAATAACTACGAAGCGCCACGGCTGCGTCAGCCGGTGGTTCGGCACCCAGACGGCCGCATCCAGAAGCTCGGACACAAGCTCCACGGATACCGGTCTATCTGCAAATTGGTGAACGGATCGCCGTTCTTTGATTAGTTGTGTAAGTTCCATGTATCCCCCTGTCCAGCCTTCACGACTGCACTTAGAATGATAATCGTTATCAACGATACCTATTTTGGCACGATTGACGGGTCGCGTGAATGGAATTTCCTGTTTTCGATATGGATTTTTTCACTCAGTCATGATTTGGACAACAAATGGTATACCGTCTCATCGATCAAGGTGTCATGCATCGTAGCGTTATACATCAGCAGTCCCTGATGGCGTATGAATATAATTTGCTGCTGCCTGTCGCTATAAGCCTTCTTCAGGCGGCGCCACGTCGAATCCAAGCTAAGGCAGTACTCGCTCGGGTACATGTTGGAGACGAAGAAAATGACATTGTCACAGTCCATTGAAGCTACTTCATGGAGGGAGTATGTATCCAGGAACGATACCTGCTCGACAGGCTTGGGCGGAGTAATTCGCAGCTCATCATAAAATAAGTCCTTCATCTTCTTCCTCGTCAATCCATACACCCGGTAGTGCTTCTCTTGCGCGGTGACCAGAAGAAACGGTTTGCCGCCAAGCCGCTCCCGAATATGTTCGCGGGCATTTTCCACCTTCATATGGAAATAAGTCAGCCATCTCTCGGCCACGCTGGACAGACCCAGCAAGCGGCCGATCATGAGCAGCGTCTCCTTCCAGCTGTAATCGCGCCACTGAATGACGGTGACCGGAGCGATGTGGGACAGTGATTCGAGCAGCTCATCGGAAAGCGGACCGCACAGAATCAAGTCCGGCCGGCAATCCCGAATTTGTTCGATATAGGGATGGAGATCCGGCTCCAAATGCCAATCCTTGTGCAAACTGATCTTGGGCGTAATGCCTAGAATGGACAGGTTCCCATGAAAAATCGCACTGAGATTCGCAACACGAATTTGTGCCTTTTTCATAAAATCCGAAGGGGACAGCCCCATATGCTTTTTGAAAAGCCGGCTGAAATACAGCTCGTCGGGATACCCGACAGCGTGCGCAACCTCGGCAATCGAGGACGGCGAGCTGCCCAGCAGCCCTAATGACCGGTTCAGGCGAATCGTCGTCACGAATTTATGCGGGCTAAGGC
This sequence comes from Paenibacillus sp. MAHUQ-63, assembly GCF_028765165.1. Classification (GTDB taxonomy): domain Bacteria; phylum Bacillota; class Bacilli; order Paenibacillales; family NBRC-103111; genus Paenibacillus_E. The sequence goes on from NZ_JARADB010000003.1 coordinate 1,589,377, forward strand.
CGGTGATCCCCCGGAACGCCTGATAGAACTTACGGCTCGCTCCCGACAGACGGGCCATCTCCTCCACATCGATCGCTTGGTTGTAATGCTCCATTAAATATTGCTTCGCCTGCTCGACATACTCGACCAGATCGTCCTCCGCCTGCTTCGGGTGATGCAGACAAGCCGTTAAGGCCGCCGCCATCTTGTAGAGGTGCGACTGCAGTTGGTAATACAGCGACGTATCCGGCTGGCCGCAATCGCTCAGGAAGTCCGGCACCCAATGGAAAAAGTGCGGCATCCGGAAGCTGTGCAGCTGCAGTTCATCCTGATGCAAAAAATCATCGCCGGAGACCTGCTCTCCCGCCGAAGCTCCAAGCTGCGTGCAAGTTAGCTTCTGGAATCGGATCCAGATTACACGGGCGCGGTGGTGGCCGCTGTTCTTGATCATGCAGCGGCAGTCCGGCGGTACGAAGAACAGCTCACCGGTCAATATCTTATTGGTGCGGCGGTGAGTCCCATTTTCCAGGGTAACTCGAATGACTTCATCTATTGCATACCCGAACGCGCAAATCGCTTGGCTGTCCAATTCAAGTGTCGTTTCACTCTCGATGTGAAGCTCATCCGTTCGCAGATAATGGAGGGTATGCGCTCCTGAAGCAAGTGTCTTGACCATAGGGTTCACATCCTGACATGGTTAAAATGAGATGATCATTATCACTATTCTAAATGATAATGATTATCATTGTCAAATGGGTGTGCCTCCCACTTGCGCATACACGGCAAGCTTGGCGGCTTCGCCAACTGCCGGCCGCGTCGGCCTAAAAGGCATCCCGGCTGGTCAAGCCGCTTCCCGAAGCCTCCCTACCCCAGTACCCGCGAGTAACTCCGCGGCTATCCTAACGGACACAGCAGCCGTTATTTGCCCGATAATCGGCGGCTTCCACCGCTAACGGACACCACTGCGCTTATTTGCCCGATTTCGGGGCGCAAATCAGGCTCAGATGCGCAAATAACGGCGCCGGTGTCCGTTGCATGTTCGGAGCCGCCCATTTTGCCCATATAAGGGCTGCCATGTCCGTTAGCCCGCCGCGCGCGGGGGCGAATCCGGCTGGGCAAGCCGCTTCCCGGCCAGCCTCCCCTGCCCCAGGAACCCGCGAGTAACTCCGCGGCTATCCTAACGGACACAGCAGCCGTTATTTGCCCGATAATCGGCAGCTTCCACCGCTAACGGACACCACTGCGCTTATTTGCCCGATTTCGGGGCGAAATCAGGCTCAGATGCGCAAATAACGGCGCTGGTGTCCGTTGCATGTTCGGAGCCGCCCATTTTGCCCATATAAGGGCTGCCATGTCCGTTAGCCTCCGCGCGCGGGGGCGAATCCGACTGGGCTAGCCGCTTCCCGACCAGTCTCCCCTGCTCCAGGTACCCGCGAGTAACTCCGCGGCTATCCTAACGGACACAGCGGCCGCTATTTGAGCGACAATCGGCAGCTTCCCCCGCTAACGGACACCACTGCGCCTATTTGCCTGATTTCAGTGCGAAATCAGGCTCAGATGCGCAAATAACGGCGCTGGTGTCCGTTGCATGTTCGGAGCCGCCCATTTTGCCCATATAAGGGCTGCCATGTCCGTTAGCCTCCCCCGCATCCGAATAACACAAAAAAGCCTCCGCCCTATCAACAGGCAGAGGCTTTGAAGCTATTTCCCGATGAACTGCTGCGTGAACATTTTGCCGCAAGGGCCGCCGTTCACAATACCGATCCCAATGTGCGTGTAATCTTTGCTCAAAATATTCGCTTTGTGGCCGGGCGAATTCATTAACGCCTCATGCGCGGCCTGCACCGATTGGTTGCAAGCGATATTTTCTCCCGCAGCGTTATAGGTGATGCCGAACTTCTCCATCATATCGAAAGGGGAGCCATACGTCGGCGAATCATGCGAGAAATATTTATTATCGACCATGTCCTGGCTCTTAAGCCTTGCTGTCTTGGTCAGCGCGGCATCGGCCGCCAGCGGAGCCAGCCCTACGGCTGCACGTTCTTTATTCACCAGATCCAGCATCTGCTGCTCCTCTACCGTGAGGCCAGATGTCGGCGGAACCTCCGGTGCAGGTTGAGGTGTCTGCTCCGGCTCGGATGGCGGCGGTGCAGGCGGCGGTGTGGACGGCGGTGCCGACGGTGCCGGTGGAGGCGCCGGTTTCTTCGGTATTTTCAAATTACCATATGCCCAAAGAATGGACTGCAGCGTTTGGTCATCAATATTCCCCGTTACCGGAAGTCCATACCGGCTTTGGAACGCTTTGACACCAGCAGCGGTTTGGTTGCCGTAGTAGCCAGTAATAGGACCACTATAGTAGCCCAGCGATTTGAGCATCCCCTGCACCGCATAAACGTCCGGGCCCTTCGCCCCTTTCCCGTAGGCAAAAGCGGTCGTGGAGGTCGAGCAGAACAAGGCGACACAGATTAGTACGATCCAGACATGCTTATTCCTGCCATGAAACATACGTTTACGTTCACTCCCCATCGTCATCAGTATCATTCGCCCGGAACGGACGACAGGTTTAGCGTGACCTAATTTTTGGTTTTTATCCATTTTTTATTGATGGAGACAAATCTGCACATGCGAATCGTGCGGTCTGCAACGATTAAGGGAACAAGCGCTCACCATGTGGTTGGAAAGCCGCCCGCCCCATTATCAAATCCGCCCATCATTGTAGGCCAACCATACCCGCCGATCAACAAATTAATGACCGCCAGTTTAAAATATATATTCCTCTAATAAGCCAATTGAAACCGATTACCTGATGAACCTTATCGACTTGGCTTTATTTCAGAATCAAGACAAATGACTTTTAGTCAAAATATTATTGACCGTCAGTCACAATTTTTGTTATAACTAAATTTGGAAACAGTTCATCGATAGATAGGGAGGCATTACCATGGAGAGCGGGAGAACCATGTCTACACAATCGAATCCTTGGCCGAAGAAGCTCGCACGTACAGCCCGGGGCTTCGCTGCGCATAAAGCCGGCGTTGTGCTGATTCTGACGGCCCTTACACTTGCAGGCTGTTCCCACGGAGCGCCCTCATCCCCGGCCTCAGCACCGGACCAGGCTGCCGGCATAACGGGCAAGCCGGTCAAAACCGCCAAGGTCGCCTCACAAGTCTGGACCGGCGCCAAAACACTGACGGCTGACGCGATTCCCTCGCTGGAGTTGAACGTCATCCTGAAAGTCGACGGCGATGTACAGAGCGTGCTGAAGAAACGCGGAGAACAGGTTCATAAAGGCGATGTCATTATCGAGCTGGATAAGAAGGATGTGCTGCGCCAGCAGCAGAAGCTGCTGTATGCCAGAGCCAGCTTGGAAGAACAAATGGCTAAGGCCAAGAAAGATTTTACCGACAGCACGCTTGAATTAACGAATAATGTTGCCTCAACCAAGCAAGCCTTGGAAGATGCAACGAAGCAATATAACCGGGTTCTGAACGACTATGATATCGGCCAGGCAACCGAAGAACAGAAGGAACAATTGGAAACAGGGGTGAACCAGCTGCAGCGTAATCTTCAAACCTTGGAACAGAAACTGCAGACGCTCCGAAGCACCAATCCCCTAGCGGCCATTGAATACCAAATGCGGGCTAACGAGATCGATCTGCAGGATATGGAAGTTAACCTGTCTTATTATGACGTCAAGGCACCGGCAGACGGCCTCTTGACCGAGATGCCCATCGAGGAAGGGATGACGCTGCCCCGCGGTCAGAAGATCGGCGTTGTCCAGCGGCAGACACCGATGAAAATCCGCGCCGAAATAACGGAAGCGGATTTGCCGCTCGTGCAAGGCCAAACGGACCTTTCGTATCAGATTCCCGGTTCCGCCGATACCTATCAAGGCAAAGTGACTTATTTGGCCTCCGCCGCCAACATTCAGACGAAGACTTATACGCTGGAGCTCGAGGCTGCGAACGAAGAGGGCCGGCTCAAAGCCGGTATGCGCGTACAGCTTCTACTAGCTGACAACGGAGGCCAGCAAGTCATTGCCGTGCCGTCGGACAGCATTCTTCGCGAGGACGGCGAGCCCTATGTATTCATTTTGAATGGGGACCATGCGGAGAAGAGGACGGTTAAGCCGGGCCGCAGCAAGGATGCCATGACGGAAATCTCCCAAGGGCTTCAGGCAGGCGATACGCTGATCGTGTCCGGCCAATACCAGCTTAAGCATATGGAGAAAGTAACCCCCGGCGAATAGGTTTCGGCTCCAACCGGAACGGCAGAACAGAAGGAGGAGTCCGCTTGATTGCCAAACTGATCAAATATCAAAAAATCACGCTGTTATTCTTTGCCGTATTCGTGCTGATGGGCACCATCAGTTTTTTTACGTTAAGCCAGCGTGAGAATCCGGAAATCACCGTTTCCATCGCCACGGTATCGACGGTGTATCCCGGCGCTTCGCCGGAAAAGGTTGAACAGCTCGTCACCAAACCGCTGGAAGAAAAGATCCGGGAGATGGACGCGATCAAGTCGATCGATTCCACATCCTCCACCAACGTATCTTTCATAACGGTCGAGATGGAGCCTGGCGTTGACAACAAACGAGCCTGGGATACGCTTAGACAGAAAGTGCAAGAGGCACAGAGCAAGCTGCCTGCGGAAGCGCACCAGCCCGAAATCTTCGACGACCTGGCCAAGACCGCGGCTCAAATCATTCATCTGACTGTGCCGAGCTCATCGGAGTTGGAGTCGCTGCGCCCTATTTCCCTCATATGGAAAGACCAGATACGCGCGATAGCCGGGGTCAGCGATGTTCAAATCGTCGGGCTCTCCGATCTGGAAGCCAAGGTGATTCTGGACAAGGAGAAGCTCGAAAGCCTCCAGCTTCCATGGACGCTGGTCATGCAGGCGCTGACGAGCGCCCACGACCGTACGCCTATCGGGAATGTGAGTGCCAATAAACAAGACACCTACGTGCAATTGACGGGCGAATGGCAATCCGCTCAGGATATCGGGGAGACGGTCGTCTACCGTTCCGCGGCGCAGGGCAATTCGCTTAAGATTCAAGATGTCGCACAGGTCGGCATCGGTCCGGAGAAAACGAAGGAGCAAGTTCTTTACAACGGCAAACCCGCTATCGATGTTGTCATCTATCCGGCCAAGGGCCAACATATTCCTTCCTTGCAGTCGAGAATTGACGCCAAGGTCGCCGAATTGCAGGCACAGCTCCCCGCGCACGTGACGATGGTATCGTTGTTCACGCAAAAGGAAAGCGTGAGCAAGCTGTTTAACGAGCTGTCGCGGGAGATGCTCATCGGGATGGCTGCCGTACTGCTCGTCTGCATCCTCGGGCTCGCCTTCGGAACGTCCATTATCGTTGCTATGGCGATCCCCGTCTCCATCGCGCTCGGGTTCCTGCCGATCGGCATGACGTCTATCGATCTCAATCAGATTTCTATCGTCGCGCTCGTCATCGTGCTCGGCATCCTTGTCGACGACGCCATCGTCGTGAACGATAACATCGAACGCCGGCTATCCCTCGGCGATTCCCCATTAGATGCGTCGTTGAAAGGAAGCCAGGAAGTCGCGATTTCGATTCTTACCGCAACGATCGCCACAGCGGCCGCTTTCTTTCCGCTATTTTTCCTGAAAGGCAATATCGGCGACTTCATCCGTCCGATTCCCGTCGTCGTGAGCCTGACATTAGCCGCGTCGATGGCCATGTCGCTAACCATCGTTCCGATTTTCCGCAAATGGAACGGCGAACGCAGCCTTCGCAAAGGAATTTCCGCCAAGAACAAGATGCCGGGACTTCTGGGCAAGCCCATATGGCACCTGAGCGAGCAGTATGAGAAATGGATCCGCCGCCTGCTGCGCAAGCCTTTGTTAACCGGCACGATCGGCCTTGTCATCGGGACGGCCAGCTACGGCTTGCTGCCTTTGCTTGGCGTGCAGTACTTCCCAAGCGCGGAGCGCAGCGAATTTCTTGTCGATGTGAAAATGCCGGTCAGCGCCGACTACAAACAAACCGCCGATATGATGGCAAGTTTGTCGGTATGGGCGGCCAAACAAGACGGGGTCTTATCCGTCTCGGCCTACGCAGGAAGAACCACGCCTAAGTTCTACTATGCGGAGAACGATGCCAGCGGGACAAGAATGGGCCAATTGTATGTGAAAGTCGACGAATCACGGACCCACACCGGCAAGCTCGTAGCCAGCTGGCGCGAGCAGCTGCGCAGCCTCTATCCGGATATTGAGCTGCTGCCCAGGGAGCTGGAGCAGGGACCTCCGGTCGGGGCGCCGATCGCCTTGCGAATCAGCGGCTCGGATCTAGGCGAGTTGACATCGCTCTCGAAGCAAGTGCAGTCGATGCTGAAAGGCATCCCCGGCACCGACAACGTCTCCGACAGCATCGGCGAGGATACGTACACGATGAATCTTCGGCTCGACCAGGAGAAAGCCCGCCATTACGGCATTACCGAGAAGGACTTGTCGGCAACGGCGAGGCTTGCTACCGATGGGATCGAAGTCTCCAAGCTGCAGCTGGGCAACGAGAATATTCCCGTCACATTGTTCAGCGAGACGAACGGGACCCCGTCCGCCCAAACGATCGGCGCTCTGCTCGTTCCCGCACAATCAGGGGCGTTATACCCGATCGAGCAGTTTATCGATTTGCAGCCCAGCCGCATGATTACATCCGTGCAGCACCACAATCTGGTGCGGACGATCACAGTTAGATCTTATACGGACGGGAGATTGGCGGCTGACATTGTGAAGGATTTGGAGCAGCAGATTAACCAACTGCACAAGCCCAATGGCTACACCATCGAATTCGCCGGCGAGAACGCCGACCGCAACGATGCCTTCGCCTCCATCGGCAAGCTGTCCATTATTGTGGTATGTCTGATCTATATCATTATCGCGATTCAATTTTATTCGTTATCCGTACCGTTCCTGGTGATGTTGACCGTCTATTTGGCCATGGGGGGCGCTTTGATCGGGCTGTTCGTGACGGGCGCACCGATCGGGTTCATGGCGCTCATGGGATTCGTCAGTCTGGCGGGGATTGTCGTGCGCAACGGCATCGTGCTCGTTGAATTTATCGAAGAGGCCCGGCACAGCGGCATGGCCCTGTACGACGCCATCGCCGAATCCGGCCGCGCGCGGCTTCGTCCCATCCTGATGACGTCCGCTACGGCAATCAGCGGCCTCCTACCCATGGCCATTATCGGAGGCAGCTTGTGGCGGCCAATGGCTGTCGTCATTATCTCAGGATTGATCATCTCAACGCTGCTTACGTTAGTGATCGTCCCTTCCTTCTACTTGCCGCTCGCCCAGTGGCGGGATAAGCGCAAGCTCAAACGGCTGGCGGCGGAGCTTCCCCGCCAAGGTCATTCAGCGTCACAATAGCCGCTGCTTTCAGGCGTCTTCGCGTTCATCGCGGAGACGCCTCCATTTGTTTAGGTATGGCGAATTCGGACAATCTGCGAATGAGCAATTGTTATTCTCTTCTCCAGCTGCCCATTGACACCGGCAGCAATCTCCCTTAGAATTAGTACCAAGTACTAATACCTGATAACAATAAGGAGAGATTTCCATGCCCGCATCGACTCCCTTGCACGCCCGCATCACCGCTATCGGCAGCTACGTGCCCTCCCATATACTTACGAACGCTGATTTGCAGAAAATGGTTGACACCAACGACGAATGGATCGTCCAACGCACCGGCATTCGCGAGCGACGGATCGCCGCGGCCGAGGAATTCACAAGCCATCTATGTATAGCAGCCGTTCAAAACATGCTGGACCGATACCCGCAATCGCTGGACGGCGTGGATCTGGTTATCGTCACAACGCATACGCCGGAGCTGCCGTCGACGCCGGTCGCCTGCCAAGTCCAGGCGCACTTCGAGCTCCCCGCTGCCGGCGCCTACGACCTGAACGCTACGTGTGCGGGATTTGCCTATGCCGTGCACACGGCAAGCGGACTTGTCGCGGCCGGCTTGCACCGCAAAGTTCTCGTTGTCGGCGGCGATTCCATGTCCAAAATCACGGACTACACCGACCGCTCGACCTGTATACTCTTCGGCGACGGCGCCGGGGCTGTCGTCGTGGAACGCGAAGACGAACATCCTGCCTTCCTTGCGCACCACGTCGGCTCGGACGGCTCCGGCGGCAAGCATGTGTACCGTTCGGGATTGGCCGCGAGATGGCAGGACATCCCGCTCACAGGCAACGGCAAGCTTGTCCAGAACGGACGCGAGGTGTACAAATTTGCCGTATCCACAGTTCCGCTAGGGGTAGAAAAACTGCTTGCGAAAAGCAACATGCAGCTTGATGATTTGGATTGGTTCATCCCCCATAGCGCTAACTTGCGGATGATTGATTCCATCTGTGAAAAGAGCGGCATTCCTTTTGACAAGGCGCTGTACAGCCTGGAGTACTACGGGAATACTTCTGCCGCTTCGATGCCGTTGGCGCTGGACCTTGGCATCAGAGAGGGCAAAGTTAAAGCTGGAGATACGCTTCTGTTATACGGCTTTGGCGGCGGCTTAACGCATGCAGGCTTGATTGTTCGTTGGGGATAACTAGGCAAAAGATAAGCTTATAGCCTGCACAGCGTTTCAAAAGCGTCAATGACCATCGGATATTTTCCCATTTGACTGATTCTATATTTCTCCTCTTGAATCTTCGAATAGGACGGGTCATCGGGAAGGAGCAGCTTCGTCACTTCCATTTTATGGGCCAGCCGATAGCTGGCTCTTTCCAGAAGAGTTACGAACGTTTGTTTAAAAAGTCCGAACTCCCGCGCATTTTCATAACAAAGTGCTTTGTACTGCGTGAGAATTTGGTTTAGCTGGTATAATGTTTTCGCATGGGGAACTAAATTAAGCGCAAAGATTTGCACATCAATGACGCTATGCTTCATTTGGAATTTGTAAAAATTAAGATTCGCTTCTTCTCCAATCGAGGCGGAAATCGGATGCTCCTGGTGGTACGTAACCATTTTGCCCAGATTGACAAACTGCGCCCCCATTTTAAACAAGCGATAGCCCATTTCCACGTCATCCCAGCCGTAGCCGTCCCACTCCTCAAAAAAACCTGCCTGCCCAAGAAAGCTTCTCCGCAAGGAAATGTTCCCGGTGTAGAAGAAAATCCAGGGAAACATGAACCCGGACAATTGGTCTCCATAATGCTGGAGAACTTCCTTCTCGTAATATTCCTCATGCGGCTTCAGAAAAGATAACGAATTCAGCAATTGTACATTTTCTAAATCTTCTTTATTCAAAAGCGGAGTGATCTGGGGGCTGGTTGCATATTTGCGCCATCTCTTCGAGTATTCCTGCTTGCACTTACTCATGATAGCCTTGATATGCTCGAATTGCCCGCTGCTAAACCCAGGATGAATCAGTGAGTACACTCCTCGCAAATGTATAGTCCCTATTGCGATGTACCGGTCGCGTGCTTGATGAGCCTGCACATGCTGCTCAATAAAGTCCGGACCGACAAGCACTTCGGCGTCTAAGAAAATAATGACTTTCCCGTTCGCTGCCCGGATGCCCATATTTCTGGACCGGGGTCTGCCCACATTTTTTTCACATTTTATATATTTAAATACAAAAGGGAATTCATTCTTCTGTACGATAGACGGTGTGGAGTCATCGGATGCATTGTCCACCATAATAACTTCTACCTTAGAGAGGTCAAAGGTCTGCTTTTGCAGTGAAAATAAAGTAAGCAAATTGTAGGGATAACGGTTATAGGAAGGCAGCACGAGGCTGACCTCCATGGTTCTTTTCAACCCCTGATGTACGAGCAGATTGGTCTTGTGATTCGAATACCAATACAATCCAATTTCATTCCCGGATAGCGAGGAATGCATACTGCTGCTAATTTGCCCGTGCGTTCTCGCGTGATTCCAAACTCTTAGCTCCTTCATCTCGCCTTGAAAACAACCATATGGGGAAAGACCTCCCAAAACAAGTGACGGGTAGATCATGCCCTTGATGCTTGGCTGACCTTTTTTGGCCAATCGTCCGTTCACATACAGAGAAGGCACCTTATCTTGATAGACTAAGGCCACATGCGCCCATTGGTTGATGGAAACAGGATAAACAAGGACAGCAGGCAAATGGTCAATGGTATGTTCGTAGACCGAAATGCCATTCACCCCGATGGAAATGCCAATACCGGCCTCGTCGCTATGCTCGCCGCAGGCCGGTCCGATAATGTAAGCCTGTCCTGTGTTTCCGTATATGCCATACGATGCCTCTGCGCCCAGGTGAATTCCCGCCCCGGCCGGCTTCACCCAAAACTCGTAAGTAAAGGAATTGGGCAGTGCTCTAATCATATTCTGAATCGTCAGCGATTCATTCCCAGAGAAAGATATCGGTTCATGCAGCATGCAGGATTCACCCTTTCTAGCTAACAGGAGCTTACCTTACCTCACTTCATTAATTAGACGTTCGAGACTTCCTTTATACTTTTCGTTGACCGATTGAATTTCGATCCATTGTTCCTTGCTATGCACGACACTCCCCATTGCATCATGCACACGGTAAAGGGTCAGCGATTCAGGAAGCGAATGAAACGTATAGAAGTGCGCAGCCCTCTTCCAATAATCAAAATCGTGTGTAAACGGAAGGGCTTCATCGAAGAGCCCGACCTTCTGGAACACGTCCATTCTCATCATGATCGTCGAACCGTTCACAGGACAGCTGTTCACCAAATGCTTTAGAAAGTAGAGCCGGTCTTCAAAATGCAGGCCAACATTCATCCTTGTGATGTGGTCGTTTCCGTCGATAAGATGAAAATTCGTGTAGCTGACCGAGGCATTTTTACGCAGCATAAAGTTGACCTGCTTTTCAACTTTTGTAAGATCATATACATCGTCAGAACTCAACCACGCGAACAACTCGCCAGTTGCCCGCCGAATCCCCGCATTCAAGGCTGTCGCCGTTCCGCCGTTTGGTTTCTCCACATAAACGATTCGAGATAAGTACGGCTTTACAAGATCGGTATGCTTGGTGGAGCCATCACTGACGACAATCAGTTCGATATGCGGATAGGATTGCTGCAGGACGCTTTGAATCGCCCGCTCTACATAAGGACAATTATAAAAAGGCATCACGACAGATACTTTCGGCACGTTACGCTTATCCATGAGCTCCCCCCATCACCAATCCTTATTCTTGGCCTGCCCTAATTCAATCAGCAAATCTCCTGCCACTTCTTTAAATGCATCCTTGATTTCGTTATCAAATGCTTTCTCCCACCCCCCGATTCTGCCCTCTCGAAAAGTAGGTGAACCTGATGGATTGATGTTACCCTCCATTCGATCCACCATCTGCTCAATGGATATCGGAGGCGTGCGTCCTTCCCACAAATATTCAGCTATTTTCTTGATCGTCGCTCTACGGGATGCTTGAGACCGCATCAAGTCTTCGTAGGTAACCGTACATACCCCAGGTTCATCCATCCAGCCCAGGAACAAGCGATAATAGTCCGCAAGATGGGGATAGTCGATCTCAGGAATACCGTAAATAATTTGCATGTAACTTTCTTTCAATGGGAGGTTTGGATCTGCAAATGAAAACGGATAGGGGATGGTTCGGACAAAATGAACAAAAGAAACGAGGATATCACGCAAATCTCTGAGCATAAAAATTTGCTTCATCTGCAATTGACGAAACATGGCGGCCCACTCCGGCATATGGTAGATATGTCCTGTAATCATTTCATTGTCCGCGGCGCCGCGTAATACTTGATAATGCGTCTGAACCTGTTTGGCTGTTCCTTCGTACATATGTTTGTTTTCATCGTGTGTAACATCGGGGATTCCTAAGAGGATCTGCAACAATAAATGGGTTCCGCTTTTGGGTATCGTATTTTGAAAGAAACCAGGAAGCTTTGAAGGTACGGTCATAGAAGAACTCCCCTCTCTATTTTCACTACAATTTCTGATATACAAAACTTATCGTCATTATACTCAAAATGGAATAAATTGGATTGTATAAGGACCTATTTTTACTCAAAAAATCAAGACAACTCAGCAAGCTGTTTCTCAGGACTACAAATACCTTCCGTGTTTATACCCTTTTTATGTAAAATATGTAACTTGCACAGTCAATCTATTAATCCCCTACATAAGTTAAGAGTATCATCATAGAGTTATCTTTATGGTGAATGTTAGTGGAGAGGGGGATTCACCATGGCCAAGCAAATTGTTGATGCTTTTCAAAGTATTCCATCTACCTCAACAGGTTCGATTAGCAGACCAATTCCGGCAGCGCCCAGCAGTATTATCTTAGCCGATTTTGGTCTTACGTTCGGAGCTAATACGAGTGTATATTTAAGTGCCACTGTTGGATATGCGGCGACTCTTGGATTACCGGATGTAACATTTCGTATCGTCAGAGACACATTACCGATATTCACGATCACTTCAAGCAATTTAACATTATTGGAGCAAGGAAATCTTTCTTTTAATACAGTGGATATTAACCCGCCAGCGGGCAGCCACAATTACCGTTTAATTGCTGATGTCTCATCTGCCTTAACGATTGCTACTGTCATAGGCCCTGTTGCTATCAGCGGCATTGCAATTGCCACAGTATAACCCAAAGACCTGGCCACCGGGCCAGGTCTTGATTTGTGTAAACTTTTTCTTATCCGAACAACCGTCCACTCCTACCAACAAACTTAGTCATAAGATATCTAACATCTGATTGTCTGGGAAGGAGACCGTACATTGAAATTTACATTCCCTATTATAACTTTATCTATGGGGGGAGCTCAGCGTATGCTAGCTGAACTCGTCAATGGTTTAGTAGAGAGAGGGCATGAAGTCACGATTCTAATGCCGCGTTGCGGCATTATTGAATACGCGATAAAGGCGAAAATCATTCGTACCCGCCAGCTCGATTATATTGACGTGGATGAGTTTCCAAAAAGCGACTTCATTATTTCAAACTATTACACCATCGTTTCCGGTTCTCAGGTCGCCAGCGAGCAAGGGAAAGGCGTGCATATCCGGTTAAGCCTTTGCTATGAGCCTGCTTTTCTCCCTAATAATGATATCACTTTCCGTACTTATCATTTAACGAGACATCTCCTTGTTCTCTCAGCTTGGCAGCAGCAATTGATTGCTCTAAACCATGGCGTTATGGGTCAAATCGTTCCGGTTGGCATCAGTTCGGCCTTCCGCAATGAACATATCCGTGAGCGCCACAGCAAACTGCACATATCCGCTATCCTGCGAAGACCTGAATGGGGGCATGTGTGGCATCGGGAACAAGACTATTTGCTCTACCATCTCCAAATTATCAAAGAGCAGTACCCGGATATTTCGATTAACATTTTCACTCCGCCTTATGAATATTCAACCTCTCCCTACCTGCAATCGTTAAAAAAACAATATGATTTTCGTTTCCTGCAGCCTGTCGATGATAAAGCGATGAGCCGGCACTATAGTGAAGCGGACATTTTCGTCAGCTCCTCCACGTATGACACCGCTCAAATTCCCGGGTTAGAAGCCATGAGATGCGGTGCAGCTCTTGTTACCACCTATGCCGGCGGTAATATGGATTATTGCCGACACGGAGATAACTGTCTGCTTTCGTACCGGTATGAGAACAATCTTTCCCACAATATCCGGCAGTTGATTGAGAACCCGGCACTACGTAAGAAACTCGCTGCCGCCGGGGAAGCAGAGGCCGCCAAATGGACATGGAAGCGAAGTCTGGATAAATTCGAAGATGCCATCCATGCCATTACAGGCAAAAGAATGTAACCACAATGAATGAAAGAAGGTGCAAAGGTGAATAATCGGCATATTAAACGGCAGCCCTCTACCATTACGCTGAACGACCGCCAGCTCATGAATGGCCACAAAAGCTGCGTGCTGTGGTTCACTGGCTTATCGGGCGCCGGAAAATCTTCTTTGGCTTACGAACTGGAAAGCATCCTATTTCAACTTGGAGTTCGTACTTATGTATTAGATGGCGACAATCTGCGTCATGGCGTAAACGGAAATCTCGGATTCTCCGCTGAAGATCGGAGTGAAAACATTCGCCGGACCGCAGAGATCGCCAAACTCATGGTCGATGCAGGAATGATCACGCTTGTCGCTCTCATTTCACCCTATCGGGTCGATCGGGATATGGCCAGATCTTTATTCGCCCCCGGTGAATTTATGGAGGTTTACGTAGATTGCCCTTTGCATGTGTGCGAACAGCGGGATCCGAAGGGGCTCTATGTGAAAGCAAGGTCCGGTTCCATTTCCGAATTCACTGGCATTTCGGCCCCTTATGAACCGCCGCTCCAACCGGAGATCGTTATCGCCTCGCACCAACAGCCCCTTGGGGAATCTACATCCTCCATACTTGATTATTTAGTAGCCCATCAAATCATTTCCCATTCCTAATAGAAAAACCATCCCAGTCATGATGGCAATTACTCACGGATCCCTCATGAGACTTGGATGGTTTTTTTTTATTTGTGGAGCAGCGCCTCTAACGATTTTCTATAGTTGTACTGAACCTGATAAATTTCTTTTGTGATGGACCCGGCGTATTTCTGACTCCCCATCTCTGCATGAACGCGGTATGATACCAGCGGTTCATCCAAGTAATAGAAGTCATATTTATGCAGGAGTCTCATCCACATATCATAATCCTGGGTGTATTTCAGACTTTCGTTGAAAAAACCGACTTCCTTCCATACATTCATGTCCAGCATCACGGTACAGCCGTTAATAAAGCATCCTCTTAGCATCATTTTGATAAATTGATCCCTCTCCGGATACGTGATCCCTGCCTTTCCTCCCATTACTCTGCAGTTGTTAGAATCAATATGATAGTAAGCGCCATAGCTAGCCGACGCCCCGCGTTCCTGCATGAAAGCAACCTGCTTGGCTACTTTATCAGGATCATAGAGATCGTCTGAGCTAAGCCAGGTGAAGTACTTGCCGGCGGCCCGCCTGATCCCTGCATTGAGAGCGCTGCCCGTCCCTCCATTCCTTTTCGATACATAGACGATTCTCCCAAAGTAAGGACTGACTTTATCCAGATATTTAGTAGAACCATCATTCACCACGATGACCTCGATATGGGGGTAGCTTTGCCCAAGCGCACTCTCTATCGCTTGATTCACATAAGCACAGTTATAGAAAGGAATAACGATCGACACAAGCGGATCCTGATTCACAAGCTTTACCTCCTTACCCATTTGCTAGATTCATCCTCCCCGTACAAGGAAGATCTTTACTATGTTATTTCCACGAACTCCTAAATGTTCCTTGAAACATCATTCCAACCCATTTATTGGTTAAAATAGGGTCGAGTCCACAACAAAACTTCTAACTGCGAATAGATTGCTATTATATGTTAAAAAGGAGTGAATCCGTTCATGATGAGAGGAAAGCATGCATTGGTAACAGGTGCCGCCGGCTTCATCGGCAGTCATCTTGTTCACCAGCTAGTTCTTGAGGGTGCCAAGGTGCAAGCCTTTATTCGGTATAATTCCAGTAATTCACGCGGCTTTCTTGACACGCTTCCTACTGATATTCAAAAGGAGATCGAAGTCATTAAAGGAGATTTGCGCGATCCATATGCCGTTTATCGTGCTGTCAAAGGGAACGACACCATCTTTCATCTGGGCGCATTAATCGCAATTCCCTATTCCTACCTCCACCCCAATGACGTTGTGCAAACGAATGTGGTCGGCACCCTGAATATCGCACAAGCCGCTTTGGAATTAGGCGCCTCCCGGCTCATTCACACCTCCACCAGCGAAGTTTATGGCAGCGCCCGATATGTGCCAATGGATGAGACTCATCCGCTGCAAGGCCAATCTCCTTACTCAGCCAGCAAGATCGGAGCGGACAAAATTATTGAAAGCTTTTACTGCTCTTACGCTCTGCCGGCCGTGACAGTTCGTCCTTTCAATTCCTATGGCCCCCGTCAATCCATGAGAGCCGTCATTCCTACCATTATTAATCAAGCCCTCCATCAATCCGAAATTGTGCTTGGCAATTTAACGTCATCTCGCGACCTCACCTTCGTAGAAGATACAGCCCGTGCTTTCATACACGCAGCCGTTCATGATGGGGCTATTGGCCAGGTCATCAATGCGGGATCGGGAAATGAAATATCGGTTGGCGAGTTAGCAGATAAAATCAAACAGCTTATTGGCCGCGATCTGCCCGTACGCGTCGCAAGTGAACGTGTACGTCCGGAGAAAAGCGAGGTAGACCGCCTCTTCTCCGATAGCAGTAAAGCAGCTGCACTGATCGGCTGGAAGCCCTCCGTTACCCTGGAGCAAGGCTTAGCCCGAACGATAGACTGGATAAAAAGCCATCCAGAGCTTTATCGTCCAGATGAATATGTTGTATAAGAGGTGATTCCTGTGGAAGTTGTTATTATGACGGGGGGAAAAGGGATGCGTATGGCTCCCTATACGAAAGTACTTCCGAAAGGATTATTACCCGTCGGGGAGCAGCCCATCCTGGAAATTATTGTGAAGCAGCTACGCCATTATGGTTTTACATCCATCACTATGGCTTGCGGCTATTTATCGAGTCTGATCCAAACGTATTTCGGAGACGGAAGCTCCCGAGGCGTCGATATTACCTATCATGTTGAACGAGAACCCTTAGGTACGATCGGTCCGCTAAAATGTCTCCGGCGGATGTCAGGACCATTCCTGCTTATTAACTGTGATGTTCTCACGACGTTAAACTTCGCCAAGTTTAGAGATTTTCATATCGAGGGAGGCAGTTTACTCACCATTGCTTCACAAAAAAAAGGCATTCCGATCCAGCTCGGCGTCCTTGAAACGAAGGATGACTACGTAACAAACATCATCGAGAAGCCTACTCATTTGGCTTGCGTAAGCATGGGAATTTATATGATGAATCCAATAATCACCGACTATATCCCTGCCAATAAGTTCTTTGATATTCCTGATCTGATCCATGCCGTGCTAGCGGATGACCAGAAGGTTCGGCATTATGAAAATACGGATTTCTGGCTCGATATCGGGCGCCCCTCCGATTACACCTTGGCGAATGAAGAGTTCGGCAAACTTAAATCCATCCTGCTTCCCGGTGAATCCTAATGGCGGAATCCCCACTCGTTCTGCTGACGGGCATAAACGGATTCGTCGGACAGCATATGGCTGCCTATTTATTCACTAAACATATGAACGTTTTGGGGGTTGGACGCAGTATCAGCTGTCCTCTTCAGCATCCCCGCCTGCAGTATGTCTCAGGCGATATAACGAAGCTATCTTTCATAAAGCAGCTGCTGCTAACATACAAGGTAACCCATATCATCCATCTTGCAGGTGTAAACGATGTGAGCGTTTCGTATGACAACCCTGCTGAAGTCATCTATGCCAACACCTGGGGGACACTGAATATCCTGGAGGCCATCCGAACATGTCCGGATCACAAGCTTCGTGCATGTCTGGCTGTCGGTACGGCTTATGAATATCAGCTGCAGGATGAGCCGTTAACCGAGTCGTCGCAGCTTAGCCCTGTAAGTCCTTATGCCTGGAGCAAACAGTTGATGTCCTCTGTCATGCAGATGTATGGACATGTCTATGCGATTCCCACCGTTGTAGCAAGAACGTTTAACTTGATCGGCCCTGGACCAGCAGCAGGCGTGTGCGCGCAGTTTGCTAAGCAAGTAGCTATGATGGAGAAAGGTCTCCTTCCGCCCAAGCTCCAAGTTGGAAACATGGATGTACAGCGGGATTTCCTAGACGTCCGTGATGCTGTCGCCGCTTACTTCTCCCTTCTGCAGGTGGCAGCCTGTCCTCCTGGTGAAATCTATAATGTATGCCGCGGAACAGCTTATTCAATTCGGTCCATGGTTAGCTTGTTGGGGCAATATGCTTCGATTCCGTTTGAAATATCGATTCAAGACCATTTGCTGCGCCGTCAGGAAGCGGGTATTGTGCTTGGGGACGCTGCAAAGCTTAGAGAAGCTACTGGCTGGATGCCAAGTATTCCATGGCAGCAGTCCGTCTTGGATACATTAAATTATTATCGGAATCTATGAAGGAACTTCACATATAAAAAGGAGCCATTCGCGATGAAGATTATGACCGTTCTAGGTACACGTCCGGAAATTATCCGGTTAAGTTTAGTCATATCCAAACTCGATCTCCTTGCCGATACTCACATTCTCGTGCATTCCGGACAAAATTATGACCGTTCACTCAGCGATGTTTTCTTTGAGCAAATGGGTATTCGAAAACCGGACGTTCACATTCTGCTTCAAGCACAAACCGTTGGCGAGCAAATTGCCCAGATGTTCACCCAGGTCGAGAAAGTGCTGATCAAGGAAAAGCCTGACCGCATGCTTGTTCTAGGTGACACGAATAGTGCGCTGACCGCCCTGATCGCTGAACGTCACGGTATACCCGTTTATCATATGGAAGCGGGGAATCGCTGTTACGATACGCGTGTGCCGGAGGAAATCAACCGCAAAGCAATCGATGCGATCTCTACCTGCAATATGCCTTATACGCCGGGGGCAAGAGAGAATTTACTTCGAGACGGAGTCCCTCCACAGAGGATTTGGATGACAGGCAATCCGATTTATGAAGTGATGCAGCACTATAAAGAGCAGGCGTGCAAGAGCACAATTCTCACAGACTTAGGATTGCAGTCGAAAGGCTATCTGCTTGTTACGGCTCACCGTGCGGAAAATGTGGACGATACTTCCCGGCTGAGGCAAATCGTCCAAGGATTGGATCTATTGGCTGACGATCTTAAGCTGCCTATCATTTGCAGCACACATCCGAGGACACGGGACCGCTTGGTCAAATCGGGGATAACCGGCTATAGCCCTTTAATCCATTTCCTCCCTCCGTTTGGTTTTTTTGACTTCTTGTACTTGCAAATGCACGCAGCTTGTGTCATTACAGACAGCGGTACGGTCCAAGAGGAAAGCTGCATACTCGGTGTCCCTGCCGTTACCATTCGGCAAAGCACGGAAAGACCGGAAACCTTAATCTGTGGAAGCAATCTTCTTTCCGGGCTTGTGCCTGAACGCATTCATGCCTGTGTCAAGCTCATGCTGAATTCTCCTCTTGCATGGGATTGTCCGGAAGGCTATCTGGATCCTCATGTTTCTTCGAAGGTGGTCAATATTGTACTAGGAGGACAAAGCTATGTTTAATAATCAAACGCTTCTCGTGACCGGAGGGACCGGATCATGGGGACAGGAGCTTGTTCGCAAGCTGCTGTTGGAACAGCCTAAGGAAATTCGGATATTTTCCAGGAACGAATTCGCGCAAGTGCGCATGCAGCGCGACTTTCAATTCAATCCGAAGCTTAAATTTATCATCGGCGACATCCGGGATCTGGAAGCGCTCGATGAAGCCTGCCGAAATGTGGACTACTTATTCCATTTAGCTGCTCTCAAGCATGTTCCAGTCTGTGAAGATCAACCCGATGAAGCGTTGAAAACCAATGTCAAAGGGACGGAGAATGTCATTCGCGCCAGCATTCGTAACCGTGTTAAGAAAGTCATCGATGTCTCGACGGATAAGGCTGTCAATCCCATTAATTTCTACGGGATGACCAAGGCGCTTGGCGAGAAGCTGATGATTCGGGCCAACAACCTCGACACCTCTACCCGCTTTGTCTGCATTAGAGGCGGAAATGTGCTTGGCACCAACGGCAGTGTCGTTCCTTTTTTCAAGAACCGCATTCTCCAAGGAGAGGATCTTCCTCTTACCGATAAAGACATGACCCGCTTCTTCTTAACGCTTCCCGAGGCCATCGACCTGCTATTAAGTGCCGCACGCGCAGCCATCGGAGGCGAAACCTTTGTTATGAAAATGAATGCCTGCCGGATTACCGATATCACCAATGTTCTCATCGAGCGTTTATCAACCAAGAGGCTTGCGATAAGAGAGGTTGGCATCCGTCCGGGTGAGAAGCTTCATGAAGTCCTGATCTCGGAGCATGAAGCTCCCTATACATTTCAATATAGCGATAAGTACTTCGTCATTCTCCCCTCCAATGCGGACCCCGATCTCTACAACCACTACAGCCATCTGCCGAAAACGATGATTACGGAATATGCCTCGAATGACCTGCTGATGAATGCTGATGAAATTCGAGAAATGCTCGAACAAGGAGGCTTCCTGCCATGAAGCTGCTCGTCATCGGGGGACTAGGTATGGCGGGGCACATGGTGAAGCATTACTTCAGCGATCTGCCTCAATTTGAGGTTTGGGATACAGCTAGAACCGCTTCCCCTGGAGATCCTCGTTCCTTCGCATTGGATATCCGTGACAGGAGCCGCGTGCAGGAGCTGCTTGACACTATTAAGCCGGATGTCGTGATTAACGCAGTCGGACTGCTCAATGAAGAGGCAGGCCGGCGCCAGGCTGAAGCGATTGAAGTCAACAGTTTGTTTCCGCATCAACTCGCACAGTGGGCGGAGATTTATCCCTTCCGGCTTATTCATATAAGTACGGACTGCGTATTCTCAGGTTTACGCGGGGATTATACGGAATCCGATTCCGCCGATGGTGCGACCCTGTATGCCAGAACCAAAAGTTTGGGCGAGGTGCAAGGCCCGAACACCTTAACGATTCGCACGTCGATTATCGGGCCGGAGTTAAAGCCAAACGGGATCGGACTGTTCCATTGGTTTATGCAGCAAACAGGAGAGATACCTGGCTACAGCGAGGTGTTCTGGAACGGCGTAACCACCCTGGAGCTTGCCAAAGCGATTCACTGGTGCCTTCAGCATCCGATTCACGGACTTGTCCACCTGGCAGGGCAACCCAAGCTGTCCAAATACGCGCTGCTGCACATGCTCCAAACGCAATTCGCTAAAGATGATGTAATCATCTATAAGTATGACCGCTATACCTCTGACAAAAGCCTGATCTCCACCCGGGCAGATTTCACGTACGCTGTCTCAGACTATCCGCAGATGATAGCCGAGATGCATACCTGGATGACCCTTCATCATCGAGGACTATACACGTATTATTCTTAAACCTAAAAGAAGAAACCTCGTCGTTTCGTAATATCCACATCACGAAAGAGAGGTTTCTTACTCTTCACCTTATGAGGCTGAATACATATGCTCGAAGCCATCCTCGAAACCTTTGTTGAAGCCATCGGTGTAGCCTGTATCGTAACCTTTGTCAAAGCCTCGATTGTACCCTCCGCTCCGAATAAACCTTAAGGCGGATCTTCCTTTTTTAACGAGACGAGCTTTCTTCTTCAGCCGCCGTTTGACGATTATTTTTTTCGTTTTCCCTTTCATTCCTAGCTTGCGTTTGGCACCCAGCGATTTGCCCTTCCGCGAGGCTGCAACACGCTTACGGCGTGCAGTTCGTTTAACGCTCATCATCCCAAACTCCTTTATACGTTATTCGCTACAATTGAGGCTGGCGCAATAATCGGCAATCCCTGGGCATATCGCACCAAGAACTGTCCGTTGATCGTTACTTGATGCCGCTCCTTCAGATGCCAGAACGACAACGCCCAATCGTTGATGATGCGGCAAAGCTTATTACCTTTCACTTGAAAGACCGTACTATCGGCATTTCTGACCAGCAGGCCTTCCGGGAGCGCTCCATCTGCCTGCACGCCTTGTGCCAGATAAGCCAGCTTCGCCTCCACATCCTGAGACGAGACCGGAGAACCAATAGGCCAGCTCCGCAAATCAACCTGTGAAATACGGCTTGCGAGAAGAGACAGTTCACCTTCGATTGGATATCTGGTGCCATTTTCGATCCAGTACAGCTGAGGCAACACACCGCGGACGATCGTATGGCTCGGATAGAAGTCATTCATAGATGCTATGCCTCCGGCCAGCTTCTGCTGAACCTCATGAAGTAAGCTATGCGAGTCTCCCCACTTCCGCGAAAAGAAATCTAGGTTCTTGCTGTATACTTTCTCGAATAGTTCCCCTAGCGCTTTAATGGAGACACTGCCAACATGATGAATAAACGTGTCTTTGGCAACGATGAGCTCGTGGCCCATCATCCGTGCGCGGAACCCGAAATCATCGTCCTCGCAGTTGCCGATCTCAAAGCCTTCGTCCAAATAACTGAGCCGATCGAAGAATTCGCGCCGCATAAGCACGCAAAAGCCCGTTAATCTCCCTGTTTGCACCCACTTCCCGGGATCTGAAACATTGAACTTCCTCGCGAAGTGGTGCATTTCTTCCGTAGAGGTATACTGCGTTTCAATCAGCTGTTCGCCGCTGATGTAGTTCGTAACCGGGCCGACAAGGCCGATCTTCTCACTGCTATGCAGACAAATCAGCATGTTTTTGAGCCAATCCTTCGTCACGATCGTATCGTTGTTAAGAAAGAGCAGCGTCTCTCCTCGCGCTAACCTTAGGCCTTGATTCGTTCCGCCAGCGAAGCCAAGGTTCGATTTAAATACGCGATAGCGAATCTTCCCCCTGAGCGACTTCAAGTAGTCGGCTGTGTCATCGGTTGAAGCATTATCAATTACAATGATTTCGAAAGGCTCCGGAGTATATGCATAAATGCTGTCTATACAGTTTTGAAGATGAACCCGCTGATCATTCGTCGTGACGATAATAATGCTGGTGCCTTTAAAAGGCTGAGAATAGCTGGCAATACCAGCTTCCCAGCCGTTTTGATATCCGTATCCGTGTGCGTTGTCATAGCCCAGGTTATAGCCTATGCGGTACAGTTGATTATAGCTTTTGCTCCTCTTCGCTCTTCTTGTTTTGAAGAACCGTCTTCTTATCCTTCTTATTCTTCTCACCGGTATGGCGCCTCCCCTTTAACAATTGCATCCGCCAGATGACCAAAATCAATTGCGACTTTGCCGAATGCAGAGGCAATCCACTCGGAGATAATAACCGCGGAAATGCCTGCGGACACAAGCGCAATATCAAATTCATGCTCCGCGATGGCCGACTTGATTCTTGGAATGTCTTTGAAACCATGAACCGGCGAGATTTCGGCTACGACCTCAACCTGATGTTGGCGAAGCACTTCGCCGAGCTGCGGGGCAAGGTTGCCGACAAGCAAAACCCGGCGGCCCTGCGTAATTCGGGACAAGTAACCTGTTTGGTAGAGATAATAATTGACTAATGAGTCTGTTAGCGTGAGTTGACGGTAATCGATATGCTCATGCTTGAAAACAGCAAACGCGAGTGGTTGAAAGTTCCGTACGCGCAGCTTAGGAATTCCTACGACCGTCGCTCCTCGCACCGCTGTCAGCAGCTCGCTTTTCACTTCCAAGTCGGGCACTTCGACGCCGGCATACGGGAGAAATGGCCCGTCTTCCCTGATCTGCTCGATCGACATGATCGATTCTTGAGCCAAAGTCAGCAGCTCCCCGTCACCCAATCGGACTAAGGAAAACGGCGTTCGTTTATTCAACGCCTCAACGATTCTTTCGCCTAGGTCCTGTGCGGTAACCAAGTGGAGAATTTGCGGACGCAGCGATGCTACGCCAGCAGCGATGATTTGTTCAATCGGCACTTCTGGCAGTATCTGATACTCCGGCAAGCATTCATCGACGATGGCCTCTCCGCCTGTGTGCTTACCCTCCTGGAAGCCTTTGCCGAAGCCTTTATCATATCCATGATCGAAGCCATGATTATACGTCTGCTGCCCTTCCTGGAGCGCTGCGGGTGATTGAACGTAGACGATCTTCACCCTTGAAGCCTTGGAACGCTTCCGGAGCTTTTTCGCAGCCGCTAACCGGAATTTCCTTTTACGCCGGCCTCTTGAGCTGCCTGATGAGAAAGAGATAACGGAGCCTTTTCGCTTCGCATCACGCTGTTTCTTCTGAAGGGGTAACATAAGATCACCTGCCTTAATAATCTGTTCAGTGAAAAATAAGATCCAACATGTGCACGAGCCGGTTCCGGTACGTATGCTCACGCATCGTTCTTTCAAGTCCTCGCCAAGCCATTTGACTGCGTTCTTCTTCATGCTGAAGATAATAATCAATTTTGGCCATAAGATCCTGCGGGGAATCGTACGTTGCAATCTCCTGTCCAGGTGTGTACATGCTGCCCAGGTTAGCACGGCCGTCTGTCAGCTGCAGCTGGCCGCAGGCGCTAATTTCAAACGAACGGGGATTGATCGAGTGCGCCGGAATTATCCGGGTGTTCTGGTTGGTAGAATCGTCAATTGACCGGTGCATATTGATCACGATTTTAGCACCATTGTAGTAACTCGCGCTATTTTCCGGCGACATCCATACGCCAGTTTTGATTTTGCTCTCCAGCAAAGCATAACTCCTCATCCGATCCCACCAATAGCCGGCAATTAGCAATTTTTTGGAGGCAAGCTCATTTGCAATTTGTTCAAAGAAGGCAACACGATTCCAGAAGGCAACACCGATAAAACAAATATCAACCCGGTACTCAGCACTAACAGGCTTAGGGTAATAGATTGAGCGATTAACGCCAAAAGGCATATGGTAAACTTCCCTGCAGCCTGTTTCCTGATATAATGGCACACAGCTTTGTTCTAGTGTGAACACAATATCGTAATGTTTGGCTATATCGACGGTGACATCCGTGTAGTATGGATCATCCGTGAACCAGACAGCCGTCTTGATTCCCAGTGCCCTTACTTCATCTACGACTTGAACCTTGAGAAGTTCAACGGAATTCAGCGATAAGAGCAGATCAGGTTTAAAGGTCCTGGCTGCATCCAAAACATCATCATGAGGGGCAACCGTCAGCACTTCCGCACAAAGTGCCTCCAATTCTGCTTGAATGCCATGATCCATCGGCCGGTAAGACCAGTTGCCCGAAGATACATACATGACTTTGATCGCTCTTCGAGTGCCTATCTCCGGCGTTCGCTTCACAATGGCCTCACATCTGCCCAAGTGATACCCATGCCGCCATCCGCTGTTATAACCATCCCCATGACCCCGATTCCAATCGCTACGTCTTCCTTTCATATACTCACCTCTTCGACATGGTGGCTAAACGCCATTCATAATCGTTAACATTTGATGTAAGCGGCTCCGGTACGTGTGTTCTCGTAGTGTACGAGATAAGCCCTGTAAGGCAATTCGCTGCCGCTCCTCTTCATGATTCAAGTAGTATTCGATTTTCGATACCAGTTCCTGCGGGGAACTAAATGTATCTAATTCTTCACCGGGCGTGTAGAAATTAGTTAATTCTTGGCGTACATCCGTTAGCTGAAGTGTGCCGCAAGCTGCAATGTCAATAACTCGGGGATTAGGTGAGTAAGCTGGAATGCGTCTACTATTACTATTATGTGTTTCATCATCGATGGATCGATGCAGATTAATCACGATTTTCGAGGCATGATAATGTTTGGCGGTTTCTTTTGGATCTAACCAGTATCCTTGAATCTTGGAGGCAAGCTTATCGTAGGAACGAAGGCGCTCCCACCAAAAGCCATTAATCATGATATCTTTATCTTTGAGATAATCTGCAATTTCATCAATAAGGTGTACCCGATTCCAGAACGCCGTGCCTATGAAGCAAATATCTTTGCGATAGGATGTGGGGACGTGTTCGAACAAGAGGCTACCTGGGTTAATTCCGAATGGAAGATAATAAACATGATTGCAGCCTATAGACTTATACAAATCTATACAACTGATCTCCAGTGTAAAAATAAAATCATAATAGGGTACAATCTTTATCGTTTGGTCCGTATGATAAGGATCATCAGACAGCCAAATCGCCGTCCGAATGCCCAAAGAACGGAGAGCCTGCACTTTATCGATAGGGAACGAGGGGGTAAGTGTAAACAGCATTAGAGCGATATCCGGCCTGGTTTCCCTGGAAATGCTAACAAAATCATCTTCCTGATTCACAACGATAACCTCGCGTACCAGCTTCCGCAAGCTATCTTCAATGCCTTCATCAATGGAAACATAAGGAGCCCCAGCTGCCCTTACATACATAACTTTCAAGTCCCAAAGAATACCGGTCTCTTGTGGTATATCTCGCACTATTCTTTGGCAGCGTCCCATATGATACCCGTAAGACCATCCCTTTGCATACCCAACTCGATGGCCGGCCTCCCAGTCTTGCTTTGCTGACGGTGGGGCCTGCCAGACCGTTTTGGGCCGTAGCTTTTTGCGTTCACTTATGGCATTCATCACGATCACTCCTGATTTCCTACATATCCTTTAAGCTGAAGGTATTCCCGCAATGAACGTTTCCATGGCGGCATTGGATAAATACGGTTCATCTTGCTATTATCCAAAACACTGTAAGAAGGTCTCCGGCACCCTGAAGGATATTGGCTGGATGGCACAGGGGTGGCTTCGTACGTAAGCCCGCATAAGGTAAATGCCTGAACAGCCAATTCATGCCAGGTGCATGCCCCTTCGCCCGCGCAATGATAAATGCCGAATTCCGTCACATTCTTATCGAGAAAGACTTTGACTGCTCTAGCTACATCGAGTGTATGGGTAGGTGACATGATGACATCGTCGACAATCGAAACCGACTTCCCCTGCTTAACCAAGCGGAGCATCGTTTCAATGAAATTTCCACCTTTGCCGCTGGATCCTGCAACCCCATATAGCGAGGAAACGCGAAATATGAAATAATGATCCAAATAGTCCGCAATAACCTTCTCGCCTGCTGCTTTGGAGTTACCGTAAGCATTCAGCGGACGAGGCTCGTCGTCTTCGGTGTAGGGAAGAGCGTTGTCGCCATCGAATACATAATCCGTGCTGAAATGAATCAGAGTGACCCCGTGTTGTTTACAAAATACGGACATGCGCAATACCGCAATGGCATTTACCATCAGAGCTTTAAGCGGCTCTTTTTCGCATTGTTCGGTATTGTGAAAGGCCGTGCAATTGATCAGTACATGAATCGATCCCAGCTTCTCTAAGAAAGGAATGATCGTTTCCGTATCCTCCACGTTCAATTGATTGCGTGTAACGGGGATGACCTCGTACGAGTCATCTCCGGCAAATTGTCTGAGGATATCCGATCCCAGCTGTCCATTAGCGCCTAGCAGCACAATCCTTCTCATCACTCATTCCATCCCTTGAGTTCCATGATACCTCCGTACAATTTGACATCTTCAATTATCCGATGCCATTTCACCAGCTCGCTGTACCAATCCAACGTAATCGTTTGAGCCATATTGACCACTTCGCCCGCTTCAAGCGCATTGTAAATTTCCAGCGCGCCCTGCGCAGCGGTCCATTTGCCCTTCCATTGCAAGTCTTTTTCAATTTTGTCAAAGCTGACCCGATAAGAACGGTGATCGGGTGCGCCGTACCAATCTATCGTGACTTGTTTGGGTAAGCTGCCGGCAATCTCCTCGGCCAATTGGCCGAGCTGGTAGTTATTGCGATCGGAGCCAACATTATAGATTTGTCCGTTAATGACATCAGGGGCTGCTTCGAGCAGCAGGCACATCACGTCAGTCGTATCTTGGACGTGGACGAAGGGTCTCCATTGCGAGCCGTCTCTCATTAACGGAATGACGCCGTTTCGCCATGCGCCAAGCGCCATGCCGTTGATGGCCAGATCGAAGCGGATACGAGGGGAATGACCATAGACGGTAGCCTGTCGGATGACGACAACCGTGAAGGAGTCATCAGCAAGCGGGAGGACACCATGCTCCGCCATTTCGTTCGCTTTGGCATACGTTGTAAGCGGATTGGTAGGAGAGGTTTCATCCACGATAACCTCTGGCGGTTGAAAGCCGTACAGGCTGCAGGAGGACGGAAGAATATACCGTTTAACGCCCAGTTTCTTGGCTTTATGAGCCGTAGAGACACGGGAGATATGATTGATTTGGTAAGTCGCTTCCTGAAACAGCTCTCCGCTGGGGTCGTTGGATATAGCTACCAAATCGATGACCGCCTCTACGTCGGCGAATACCTCTTCTTTTAGACGACGGGAATCTTCTTTGATCAGAATAAGATTCGGATGCTGTGGAAGTTTATCTGTACCAAAAAAGAAGCGGTCTGCCGCTTTCACTTTGTAGCCTTTATCCAACAGCTTTGGGACCAGCACACTGCCGATATACCCGCCGGCTCCCGTTACCAAGATTGTCTTCATAATGTTCCTCCTTAGCGTATTTCTCAAAGATGCTTTCTTCAGCTACACAAAATTATTATCCGCTTGTTGAAGTGGTGGATGCTGGTGATCCTTTGCTGACAAAATGGGATCCGAAACCGGCCAGTCGATGGCAAGCTGCGGATCATTCCATTGAATGCCGCGATCATGTTCGGGGGAGTAGTATTGATCGACTTTATACAGGAGCTGTGTGTTAGGGACAAGCGTGCATACACCGTGCGCAAAGCCTTGAGGCACTAAGATCTGGCGCTTGTTCTCCGCACTCAGGATGACGCCGATCCACTGACCATACGTCGGGGAGCTCTTTCGAATATCAACTGCGACATCATAAACAGCGCCAGATAGGACCCGAACGAGCTTCGTCTGTGCTTTTGGCGCCAGCTGATAGTGAAGTCCACGCAAGATCCCTGCCTCTACGGATAGGGAATGATTGTCTTGAACGAACTCATGGTGAATGCCTAGCTGTGCCAGCTGCTCTCGATTGTAGCTTTCCATGAAGAAGCCGCGATGATCGCCATGCGCCTTCGGTTCCAGCAGCAGCACCCCAGGCAGCTTCGTCGAAACTACTTTCATGCTGTAGAGCCTCCTCGTAGTTGTGTGAGTTGATCGACCACATAAGCAGCAAACGGCATAGAGCATGTGAAGGCCGGGGACACCGCGTTCAGCACATGGATTGAACGATGATCGCCTTCGATCACGAAATCCTGTACGAGCTCCAAGGTCTCTTTGTTCAGGAGCTGCGCGCGTATGCCCGGACGCAAGTAATGTCCGAAACCGTCCGGATCGATTTGCCAAACCATTGATAGGCCTAAACCTATGAAATAGGATCTCATATATTTCCGCATTTCCTCGAATACCAATCGTCTGAACTGAAAGGAATTCGTAAGAAACAATTTCGCCTCATAGCCCACAATTTGCAAAAATTCCTTCCACCGAAAGCCCCGAAGACCGGAATAGTTCTCGCGCCAGAAGGCCGGAATCGCTGTAGGGCCAATCTTAATGCTGCCATCGACGGTCTTGGTATAATGCACGCCAAGAAAAGGGTTGCCCAAATTGGGGACAGGGTAGATGTTCGTCGCTACATCCGTTTTGTTCTTCGTATATTTCAAATAAATGCCTTTAAACGGAATGATGGTATAGTTGAGGCCGAATCCGAAATCATGAGCAATACTGTCTGCATAGAGGCCGGCAGCATTAATCAGATATTTGAACTTATATGTTTGCTTATCGGTAAATACCAAATCTCCTCTATGATTCTGATATTGTGTCTGAAAATAAAACGAAACCCCGCGCGCCATATTGTCATATTTGAGCATCTGGCACACCTCCACGGGATCCACCGACGCCGTCGTAGGCGAAAAGAGAGCTTTGCGATACGTTTTTGCATTCGGATCAATGACATGGACATCGGCCTCGTCGATCCACTTCAGCTCAACCCCGTTGATATCCCCTCTCCGCTTCAGCTCTTCGAGACCGGCCAGCTCGGTCTCATCCTTGGCGACAACCAGTTTTCCGCATTCATTGATGCTGAGCCCATTGTCCTTACAATAGGTTCTCATCGCTTGATTACCCTCTTTGGTAAACTTCGCCTTTAGACTGTTTGCCGTATAATAGAAGCCGGCATGAAGCACTCCGCTGTTCCGGCCACTGGCATGTGCGGCCACATCTTTTTCCTTTTCCAGTATACATACGGTGGTTCCCGGCTCTCTTAGCTTAAGCTCGCGAGCTATGGTGAGCCCAATAATGCCGCCTCCGATAATGACATAATCGTATGTCTTCACTGCTCATCACCTGAGTTAATTTTCGGGTATTCTTTCAGCTTTTCGGTGGCTTCGTACCAGGACGGGAACGTTCCGGCATCAATCCACCAACCGTTCAATATGTGATAAGTCAGCTGCCCTTTTTCGGCATACAAATTGTTCACATCAGTAATTTCCATCTCTCCGCGCGCTGAAGGCTCGATCGATCGAATCAGATGGAAGACGGAGGAATCATACATATAGATCCCTGTAACACAATACGAGGATTGCGGGTTTTCCGGCTTCTCTTCAATCCGTTTAATCAGCGCTCCGTCCATCACCGGGACCCCATAGCGTCTCGGATCATCGACTTCTTTCAGAAATACCTTCGCTCCCTCCGGCTGTTTCTCGAACTCCTTTACGTAAGAGGTCAACGAAGATTCAAACAAGTTATCGCCCAGCAAGACGATCAGCTTCTCACCTGGATGCACGATGCTTTCAGCAAGTTCCAGCGCTTCGGCTATGCCGCCGGCTTTCTCTTGGATTTTGTAGGTAAGCTTGACTCCCCAAGCCTTCCCGCTGCCCAAGAAATCAATGTAGAGGGCAGCGGACTGCTTTCCCGTTACGAGCAAAATATCGTAGATTCCTGCCTCTCTCAGTTTCTCTATCGCGTAATAAATCATCGGATATTTGCCGACGGGAAGCAGGTGTTTGTTCATTATTTGAGTCAATGGCCGGAGACGCGTACCCGTTCCACCTGCAAGAATAACTCCCTTCATAGCAACGCCCACCCTTTCATCAGATGCTCATATAAATTGTTGCGGATCCACGCCCCATTTCTCCATAAACAGATCCTTCGAGCGCTTCACAATCGCCTTAAACTGCTGCTGGCTTTTCTTGCCGAAGCTGGCGCTGCCATGATGGAAGATAAAAGTGTCCTCCGCCATCATCAGCTTGTAGCCCGCCAGCCTTGCCCGATAACAATAATCATCATCCTCGAAATGTCCGGGACTGAACCGCTCATCCAATAAGCCGATGGTGTCCATCACTTCTCTTTTAAATAGGAAGCAAAAACCGATAAGACGTTGAACCTCGGTATACGTTCCTTTCTTCTGCTCGTTGTACCTGAGCGTCATCTCTTCGAGAGTCGTATAAGGCTCCTCGATTTTCTGCCTGCCACTGGCATAATTGGTCATCGGTCCGACAATACCGACATCCGGTCTGTGAAGAAGACAATCCAACAAATTGACCAGCCAATTTGGAGTTAGCAGCACGTCATTATTCAATAACAAAATCGTGCTGCCTTTGGCCAATTTCATGCCGGTGTTGCATGCAACCGGAAACCCCCTGTTGTCGGGAAATGAGACGAAAGGTACTCCTTCCTGAACCAGAAATTCAAGTGTACCGTCGGTAGATCCATTATCGACAACAATAATTTCATACGGAACCTGCGTATGAAGACGAATGGAATAGATGCAATCCATCAGCAGTGCTTTCTCATTAAATGTCGGAATAATGATACTGGTTGCATTCAATGGAATCCCTCCCCAAGTGCGGAACGCTTCCGGATACCATCCTTATAATGAAGCCGGCTGCAGTAGCTGCTGAGTAACATGTGCATGGCTTCCAAATGGTCGCCTAGGATGAGACTCGAGACGGGATTGGAAGCTCCTGTATTCCATTTGGTCACCTTATTGCCTGAGATCACATCGATGCTGGCTGGAGCGCATATCGATAGGCCGAGCTGGATCGCCAGAGCTTGAGCTTTCGGAGGTACGGCCAAATTGGGTGCTCCGATTCGTTCAATCGCATTCCGGGAAAGCATATGAGGAATGGCTGTCATGGAATTCGTTTTTAAATCTTGTCTGCCTTGAACCGTATTCAAAAATTGTTTCATCACCGTTACGCCGTCGCGACGAGCAAATTGGCCGATGAAAGGGGTCATATCATTGAGGGCTACATCCGCTCCCCGGTCTATAGCTCGTATGAATGGAACCAATTGTCCTGCCTTAATCGGGATATCACCATCGATAAACAGCACCATATCTGCTGTCGCTAACCTTGCCCCGATAGATCGCCCAACATCATAACCAACGGAATATGGATAATGAACAATCGTTGCAAGCGGGCACTGCCGGGCGATCGAGAAGCTGTTATCGGTTGAACCGTTGACAACGATGATGATTTCCTTCATCGGAAGACGCTGCAGCTGTGCGAGTACGCCCGCTATCGTAGAGCCTTCATTAAACACTGTGATGACAGCCGACAGGCTTTTCAGTGTCGGAACCAACGTGCCCTCCGGCTTCTCGATGCCCGCTTGTGTGCAGTAGCCGGTAAGAAAAGCCTCCGCACACCGTTCATATAATGCATCCGGGATTTTTCTGCCTTCCCCTAAATAGTGGTAATACCACAGGAAATTAATATAGCGGATAGGCTGTTCATTTTCCGGAAGCGGGTGATCAACCGCATAGCGACTGCCAGCCTTCTGCGTTATAGGTATCCACTGTACCGATGGTGCCATCCGTCTTCCTCTTATCAGTTTGCCCTTTCTTTTCAACCGCATCGGCACTTTCTTGCGTAATCGCTGTACGGTAGCTTTTCGTTTCATAACTTCACCCCACAAAGGATCGATCCCGGGATAAATCTGTCTGGAGACCACGCTCGTTCGTATCCTGCAGTAACCATTCGATGGCTTCCAAGTGGTCTCCGATAATGAGATGCCGCAGCGGATCTACCTTGTATGCTTTCCTTTTTCGCGGATTCATTCGCCCTACATTGACTTCATGCACCTTGTGAAGATCAAGTCCTTTGCGCACAGCGATCGTTTGAGCTAGCGGTGGCACAGACAAATGCTTGGCATCGATCTGTTCAAGCGCTCTTCGGCTTAACGCGTGGGGAATTGTCGTCATGGATGCTCCACGCAAATCAGGGCGGGAAAGGGCAAGATTCAAAGCATGCTTCGCTAGTACAACAGGATGAACTTCATCGGTTAGAACTTTGCCCGTGTAACTGTTCAACGCTACGTCGACACCTCGTTCAACGGCATAAACAAAAGGTTTCAAGTCCCTTGCCGGAATCACAATATCGGCATCTGTAAACAACAGGATGTCACCTCTCGCATGCATGGCGCCGATACTTCGGCCTACATCATGGCCTAACGATTCCTTGAAGGATATCACTCTTGCCCCCATCCTCCTGGCAATGTTCTCTGTACCATCCGTCGAGCCGTTACAAACAACGATTACTTCTGTAAAAGGATGCACCAATTGAGCCTGACGAATGACAGAGGCTAGCGTCTTACTTTCGTTCATTGCCGGTATGATGACCGAAACTTTGGGTTTTTCCTGTTCGGATAAAGGTTTGGAGGCATAGCGAGGTTTCGCTTTCGGTTTCAAGCTCTTTCGTATCACTCGCTTCTTCATATTCACTTCCTCCTGAGCGAATTGCCATTTGGTTTCGTTCCCATTGTATGTGTATTCATCCCGAAGGGCACGGCATCCGTTTAACCCCTGTTCGGCTTTTGCTGAAAATGGGACATCTATCCCTACCCGCCGTTCAAATAAGTCCTAACTGCATTAGCCGTTTTTTGGCCTGTTGTCCTATTACCCAAGGCGAGTACTCGGAACGGATGGTATGCTTGCCATTTTGCGCAATGAACGCCCGCCACTTCTCATCCTGCACCAGCCTGCGCATGTAATAAGCGGCATGCTCCGTATCCGGCTTAGCCCAAATTTGATGCGCCTTGTACGGTCCGATGTCCTGGCCAACCGGAACAAGCTTATAATCCACTGGGCAAGCGTTGTCGGCATTCATGTAATCGGTATTTCCAGACCAGTTCGTTCCGATTACCGGCTTGCCTAAGTACATAGCCTCTGCCATGACAAGGCCGAATCCCTCCGAGCGATGCAAGGATACGAAACAGTCTGTGGAGTTAATTAACGTATCCACTTGATCGCGGTTTAGGATTTGCCGAATGAGATAGATGTTGGAATATCCCTCCATCAGCTGCATAAGTTCTTCAAGATCCTTGGGGTTAGATTTGGGGTTATTGACCTTAACGACCAAGCCGACAGACTCATCATCCGGCGGGAACGCTTTTTTAAACGCTCTGATAACAGCCTGGGGATTTTTTCTTGCCTTCGTACTGTGTGTATCATACATACTTAAGAATAGAAATCGATTTTCAGGGAGCCCGAATCGCTGGCGATCATACGATTGGTCATTTCTCATATAGATCGGATGCGGAATTTTCACAACGGGGTGGGGAGACTTCTGCTGCACAGCATCCACAATAAATTGAGAAGGCGCCCATACTTCGTTGACTAGCTCAAAGCTTCCTCGCCATTCATCGGGAAACTCCGGCAGCTCCCACGCCCAATATCCAATATTGAAGCGATTGCGAAAGATTTCCCGACCCAAGGGATGGAACGGATGGTCATAAGCGTCTCGTAGATTACTCGCATTCATATGGAAGAAGTTCACATTATAAGGCGCGCCATCCATTTCCTTGTGAATCCATGTCATATCGTTGTTTCTGGCCGACCTGGCACCTGGATCTGCAAAATTGACGATGCCGAAAGGAAGCTCTACGGTCTCGAAGGACTTTGCCATTAATCGGCACGCTTCACCGATTCCAATCTCCGTCCGAATGTAACCGATCAGGTTCACACCCGTGTGCAAAACCGGCAGTTCTAGATTCGATGGTGGTTCGATGGATGCTGGTAGTGACTGAGGCTCAGAGGTTTCTATTGCAGTTGGAGGTTGAAGCAACTCTACAGGCTGTGCAGGTTGTTCTGTTTCTGTTGGAATGGTAGCTAAGAAAACATGACTCTTTCTAATAGGTTTAACACTCAAAGGTCTCCTAGTTTTGAGCTGCTGCTGTTTTTTCTTCACATTAGACTTTATCATTCGTTTGTGAGCTGCATCCTTTAGCTGCTTTCGGGTTTTTGCATTGGAAGTTTTCCTCATTCGACTTCACTCCTTTACTTGTCTGACTAGGTCATTTCCACCAACCTTCCTCCATACTATGAATACCTCCTTCTAGATTCATACGCATGAACCCAGCTTGGCTAAAAATTGGCGAATGTCTAGGGAGTTTTGGGTTAATTTGCTTATTGCATAAATGGTATGTCCCAAATAAAACAACCCCTCCTCATCTAACCTTAGATGAAGAGGGGACTTTGGGATGAACTCTTGCACGCGGATTTATCCAGGGCTGCGCAGGAGTTCCTCTAGATTTCTCATTGATCTGAATACCCGTTATCTTTCTCGTGAGCACCTGCTGATATTTCGCAATGATGCTTAAGTTCTCAGCGACATGCTTTGCCAGCGACGGCGAGGTTTCTATGCATTGTGTGACACTCTCGATAATACGCGCCAAGGCGCGTTGGCTGAGGGCCATAGACTCCAATAAATCTAATTGAAGTAATTCTTTTCTATCCTCGGATCTCATTTTTCCATATCGCTTCCTAATCCGAACAAATCGCCAAAGCCTCCCGCTACTCCGTTTGAAGGTTCCTCCTCCTTGGCAAGGAGTACCCCCATATGTTTAGCAAAAGCAACTTCCATCTTAGTAATCCCCTCAATGACGGATATAAGCTGCTCATGAATGTCGTGCGACTCCTTCACATGCTCAGCGTTGTCCGCATAGGCAGCCGTAGATAAGTGATTGCAAATCCAGTTTCTTGATTTCTCGGCATGGACCGCTTTCGCTTCCAGAATCAAAGCAACGTTATACTGTATTTTCACCATAGCATCCAAGATGGATAAGTAGCTTTCCGTTCTGTCCAATGTGTTCACCCCAATCCTTATTCGTAGCTAGGAGCTTCTTTCATCATATTCATGATTGGTGCTATATTATCCGATAAGGCATTCTCTAAATCTGCTAAACTATTCAAGTAGGTGGCAATTCCTTTGGTTACTTCAAGAGAATGCTCCATCAGGGTCTTAATTTCCCCTAGGGATGGATCCTTATCCGGTATTTGTCCCACCAAAACGGCCATATGTTCAACAGCGAAACGTTTGGCTTCCAAGATGTCGGCCAGCTTATGTTGGGACTTCGCCATATACTCAAGAATCGATGTAATCCTTTCCTCCACACGTGTTCCTCCCTTTGTATCCGCATTGGCTGTGATTTCCTCACTTCTCCATTAGCATATGCGACTCTATATAAAGTGGGACTCCTCCTCAGCAAAACAAATTTGCCCTCTTACCATATCAGTCCCTTATAATGATCCGTTTCCGGTTTCACGTCAACAATGCGCACCAGATCGATCACTTGCTTCGCTGGTAAAATGTCCAGAACGAACTCCAGGTTCTCCTCGTTTTTCTGAGCGACGACAATAAGGTCTGCGAATTCCTTGATCTCCTCCAGATTAGGTGCGAGGAGTTTGGCCAGATGCGGAACTGTCGATTCGATGTAGTGCTTGTTCGCGCCCACTAACTGGGAAGTAAGCACATTGCTGTCATAAATCTTAATATCGTAGCCTTTGCCCAGAAGCCTTTCCAATAATTTCACGACGGGACTTTCGCGCAAATCATCCGTCCCTGATTTGAAAGCCAAGCCAAGCACACCCACTCGAACCATACCCTCCGCTACGATCATATCAAGCGCCTTCTCAATCAACAACGCATTGCTGCGTTCAACCGAAGAAAGGACAGATAACTCCACATTTCTCGAACGGGCCATCGCGTTGAGTGCCTTCAAGTCTTTGGGCAAGCAAGATCCGCCGTAGGCAAAGCCAGGCATCAAGTAAGCGGGGGATATATTCAAATGGCGGTCTTTCACAAACAAGTTCATCAGCGTATGCGGGTCGACGTTCATCGAATGACACAGAGCGGCGATTTCGTTTGCAAATACGACTTTTAGCGCATGGAACGAATTATTCACGTATTTGATCATCTCCGCCACTTCTCTGTCCGTTTCCATGATCGGCGCCTGAATAGGGCTATAAATGTTTCTTAGCATCTCTAATGCTTTCTCATTGCGAGTTCCAATTAACGTATAGGGGGGGTTAAAGTAATCTTCAATACTAGTGCCTTCACGCAGAAACTCGGGATTGCTGACAACGGCAAAATCCTTGTCGACGACTTTACCCGAGCGGGCAATTCTCAGCTCAATCTCCCGGCAGGTTCCTGGCGGTACCGTCGAACGGATAATAATGGTTTGGAACTTCTCTCGCCCCTTGATGGCATCACTGATTTGATCCGCCACATGCCGAATAAAGGACAGGTCGGGATAACCGCTTTTATCCGAAGGAGTCCCTACGCAAACGAGGCAAATATCAGCTTGCGCGACGGCCGTCTGAATATCACTCCTTGCCGATAACCTGCCTTGTTTATGCTGCTCTGCCACCAATTCGGCGATCCCTTTCTCAACGATAGTCGGTATTCCCCGATTGATCAGATTCACCTTGTGCAGGTTCACATCCACACCGATGACTTGATTGCCCATTTCGGCCAGACAGGCAGCCGATACGCATCCTACATATCCGAGACCAAATACAGCTATTGTATACGCAGTCATAGCAAGCTCATCTCCTGTACTTTTCAATTTCATAAATGACCTTCTTCGCGGTTTCCCTCCTGTTATACATCTGCGAAATTTCTTGTTTGGCAGCCTTGGCCTTTTCCTTCGCTTCCGCCCGATTGTCAAATACGAGCCTCATCTTCCTTTGTAAGTCCTCTATGGAAGGCTCTGCCCAGTAATGCCCGTTACAAATAGGGTTATCATTCCCGGAGATCTTCACCAATCCCTGAATATCGACCAGATAAGCATTGCGTTCGTTCATAAAATCCGTATGCCCGCTCCAGTTCGTTCCGATCACCGGCAGCTCCATCAGCATGGCTTCGAAGAAAGGCCTTCCCCAGCCTTCGCCTCTCGTCGGGAGAACGAACGCATCGCATGCGCGGTATAGGCTCGCGATATCGCTGGGTACCAGCATATGGTCAATGATATAAATGCCGGGACGCTTTTCTTTCGCTTTCGGGTGGGAATGGATAAATTGCTCAATTATATCCGTCTGACGGCTATCGCGCAATTTGATAACTAATGCCGTCTGATCCTCCTGCGAGAATTCGTTTAAAAAGGCTTGAAGCAGCAGATCATACCCTTTACGCTTCTTCAAATCGAAAACAGATAGAAACTTAAACGACTCCGTAATCGGCAAAGATAACGCTGGCCCTTCCGGAGAAAACCCCCGGTAATCAAAAAAATTAGGAATGAGGTGTAGCGGGACCTTGACGCCGGATGAAGTGAATGTCATCTCATTAAACCGGCTCTGTACCCAGACTTCATCGAACTTGTTCAACTCCTGTACCCAGCTGTCTGGAATCCGATCCGTCTCGAACGTCGTACGGGCGATGTTAATACGGAAATCGGGGTTGATGCGGGCGAAGGAACCGATCCAGTTGTACAAATACACATCGTTCGTAGGCAAGGAGTTGCTCTCGAACGAGGAAATGTAATCGATTTCCTTCGGATGCAGCACCTTATATTTATCAGACGGATCCCTTACTTTGATTCGGACACGATATCCTGCTTGATCAAGTATCCTAAGCAGATTACGGTTTCCCTCCGCAAGTCCGTGTCCGTTATAGAAGATACCTTCAAGCAAAATATTCATCCGCTTCCCCGCCTTTCCGGACTAGTTGAACAAGTACTGGTACTTATCCATTTCCCGAACCACACTCCTGGCCACTTCCTGCAAATTGTATCTCGCCAACAAATCTTGGCGGGCTTTGCGGCCGGTCGCCTTAGCCTCTTCCGGATGCTCATAAACGTATCTCATCTTTTTCTGCAGATCCTTGAGTGATGGCTCCGCCCAATAGTGGCCGTTAAACAAATCATCCTCGGCATTCTCGATACGGACCAGCTTTTTGACCTTCACGAGGTAGGAATTATCCTCATTCATAAACTCCGTATGGCCGCTCCAATTAGTGCCAATAGTGGGCATTTCCATTAACATCGCTTCAAAAAAAGGCCTTCCCCAGCCCTCTCCTCTTGTTGGCAGCACAAAGGCGTCACATAGCCGGTATAATTTCAGAATGTCTTCCATCTGAAGCATATGATCGACAATATAGATGGCTGGGCGATCCTTACGAGGTTTGGGATGGTCCGCAATAAACCGCTCGATCTTCTCACTTTTGCTGCTGTCCCGGATTTTGACCATTAACGCAACGTGATCGTCTTTTGAAAATTCATTCAAGTACGCATTGAGCAGCACATCGTATCCCTTGCGTTTCTTTAAATCAAAAACCGACAGAAATTTAAACGATGGAGGGAACGCATAAGGTAAAAGAGGACCTTGCGGCGTAAACTCATTCAAATCAAAAAAGTTGGGGATTAAGCAAAGCGGAGCGGTTACTCCGGATGAAGTGAACGTCTGTAGATTAAACGTGCTCTGTACCCATACTTCATCAAACTTGTTTAACTCCATAACCCAGGATTCGGGAATCCGATCCGTTTCAAATGTCGTACGCGCAATGTTAACGCGAAATCCAGGTTGGTAGCGTACATGCGAGCCGACCCAATTGTACATATAAATATCGTTAGAGGTTAATTGCGTATTTTCAAAGGAAGAGATGTAATTCACTTCATCAGATGGCAGCACCTTATGCTTCTCAGCCGTATCCCGGGCTAGAATGCGCACACGATATCCGGCTTTATCAAGGATCCGCAGCAGAATACGGTTTCCTTCAGCAAGACCGTGCCCGTTATAAAATTTACCATCCAATAAGATGTTCACTATTCTCACCTTCCTTAGAACGAAACTTATTTAGTTCCTTCGTCACTCTCGCGGCGATATCGTTAAGCTTATAGCTGCGGAGCAAATCGCTGCGCGCCTGCTTCCCTATTCGCTTGGCTTCTTCCGGATGTTCGAATACATACCTCATTTTTTTCTGCAAGTCCGGTATCGAAGGCTGTGCCCACAGATGGCCATTGAACATCGGGTAATCACTATTTTGAATCCGTATCAATTGTTCGACCTTAACGAGGTACGCGTTCGATTCGTTCATAAAATCCGTTTGTCCACTCCACCCCGTACCAATGACCGGCATTTCCATCAGCATGGCTTCAAAAAAAGGCCTCCCCCAACCTTCGCCGCGAGTGGGAAGCACGAATGCGTGGCACGCCTTATATAATCCGAGCAATTCGCGCGTTGAGAGCATTTGATCAATCATATAAATCGCCGGCATTTCACGTTTGGATTTCGGATGCTCATCGATGACGCTTTCCAACTTGTGAATTCCGCCGCTGTTGCGGATTTTAATGACTAGAGCAACATTATCCTTTTGTGAAAATTCGTTCAGAAAGGCCTCGAGCAAGATGTCATAGCCTTTGCGCTGCTGCAAATCGAATACGGCTAGAAATAAAAAGGATTTGGCAACCGGCATTGCCAGCGGCTTGACGTCAAGATCATAAGCGTTCGTATCGAAGAAGTTCGGAATCAGCCGCAGCGGCACGTCTACACCCGATTTCGCAAACGTGTCGAGGTTGAAGGTGCTCTGTACCCAAACTTCATTGAACTTGTTAAGCTCCGGCACCCAGTCGTCCGGAATCCGGTCTGTTTCAAACGTCGTGCGCGCTATATTAATCCTAAAATCCGGATTATACCGAATTGACGTTCCCACAAAGTTGCATAAGTAGATGTCGTTGGAACTCAATTTGTTTTTTTCAAAGGAAGAGATGAAGGCAACTTCTTTGGGCTCTAAGACGAGGCTTCTTTCATGTGAGTCCCTGGCTAATATCCGGACCTGATAACCGGCTCGATTCAAGATACGCAGCAGAATGCGATTCCCCTCAGCGAAGCCGTGTCCGTTATAGAAGATACCCTCCAAGAGAATGTTCATGAATCCTCACCTTCCATGCCGTTGATTAACGATCCACTGCGAATTTATTGATTTCCTTAGCTACCTGTTTGGCAACCTTCCGGAGGCTGTATGTCTTCAGCAGCTCCTGCCGGGCTCTCCTGCCCCGCTCTTTCGCTTCATCCTGATGTTCATAGACGTACCGCATCTTCCTCTGCAAATCTTTCGTAGACGGCTCCGCCCAATAATGTCCTTCATACTTAGAAGGATCGGGATGATCCTTCAGACGGACAGGGACTAGCTTCTTCACACGAATAAGATACGAGTTTTCCTCGTTCATATATTCCAATTGTCCGCTCCAGCGGGTGCCAATCGTCGGCATTTCCATCAGCATCGCCTCAAAGAAAGGCCGCCCCCATCCTTCCCCGCGGGTGGGAAGAACAAAAGCGCTGCAAGCCCTATATAAACTTAGCAGCTCAGGTGTTAACAGCATTTCGTCAAGAATATGGACAGGCGGACGCTCGAGCTTCGATTTAGGGTGAGCTTCAATCATGCTCATCAGCTTTTCAACCCCCTCGCGGTCACGGACCTTGATCACGAGAGCCACATCGTCGCTGCGTGAGAATTCATTCAAGTACGCACGCAGCAGCACATCATACCCTTTGCGTTCAATCAAGTCGAACACCGAAAGGAATTTGAACGACTGCGAGAGCGGCAGTGCAAACTTGTCACCCTGCGGGAGGTAAGCCGGATCGTTAAAAAAATAAGGAATAAACCGCAGGGGCGCTTGAACGCCGGAGAATTCGAAGGTTTTCATATTAAAGCCGCATTGCACCCAGACCTCATCGAATCGATTCAGCGTAGCTACCCACGAAGCAGGGATGCGGTCCGTTTCGAAGGTCGTGTGCGCAATATTGATGCGAAAATCAGAACGGGTATGAAGCGCTGAGCCAGATCCCCGGAATAGGAATATATCGTTGGAGGTTAATTCCGTATGTTCAAAGGAAGCCAAATACTGTTTTTCTTCGCTTGTCAAAGCAAGCCCTTTGTCCGACTCATTATCCCTGGGTTCAATACGAACGCGATAACCACACCTGTCAAGAATGCGCAGAAGAACCCGGTTCCCCTCTGCATAGCCGCTGCCCGTGTAGAAGTAGCCCTTGAATAAAATATTCAATCAGGGGTCACCATCCTTTCTAGACCTCTATCTCCAATATATTTACACCGGTTACTGCCCGTGTTGGGCAAACCTCCTAGTTCAAAGATCTATTTGTAAATTTATTGTTAATTAATTGAAAACTAAATGTGAAAGTTAGTACATCCGCCTCTGCTGTATCGTTTTTTTTGCATAACATACTACAAAGGAATGAAAATTTTTGCTTATGATGCGAGTTCTATGAAACTCTAAGGAGGTTTTCCTATGTTCCAAGACGTATCTGTGCTTATTCCTTATAAGTCCGACAATGGTCCCAGAGACGCCGCGTTTCAATGGATCAAAAAATTTTATAAGAAAGCGATGCCGGATGCCGAAATCTGTATTGGAGAAGACAATAGCGAACTTTTCAACAGATCCAAAGCCATTAATAACGCATTCAAGCAATCCACAAGAAGCATTATTGTCGTAGCGGACAATGACACCATTTATGATCCTGCCATCATTACCAAGTCCATCGAACTCCTCGATCGTTATACTTGGGTCGTGCCTTTTCACGATGTGCTCAATATTTCGGAGGAAAATTCCAAGAAGATTTATGAGAGCAAAGCCAAATGGCCTTTAAAAGTAAAAATCAAGGACTACCGCCGCAAAGATTTCTCCCGCTGGGCCGGGAAACTAAATGTGCTCCCGCGCGGAATCTATAAGAAGGTCGGCGGGTTCGATGAACGATTTATAGGATGGGGCTGCGAAGATACTGCGTTCGCTTTATCGGTAAACGTGCGCTGCGGAGCCTACCGTCGTCTCGATTCCGATGTATATCACCTCTGGCACCCTTATGTAGGCACGAAAGGCAACCCGAATCATGATGCGAATGATGCTATTCTTAAACAATACAAGAAAGCAAAGACCAGAGAAGCAATGAAAAAGCTGATATTGGAACGCGG
This sequence comes from Paenibacillus sp. MAHUQ-63, assembly GCF_028765165.1. Taxonomy (GTDB): domain Bacteria; phylum Bacillota; class Bacilli; order Paenibacillales; family NBRC-103111; genus Paenibacillus_E. The sequence goes on from NZ_JARADB010000003.1 coordinate 1,632,070, forward strand.
CAAATTTGTTTAAATCATTCTGAACGAAGTTGAGGTGGAAGCTCATTGGCGAAGTTCGAATCTGACTTACGGGTACCCTCCAAAGGGAACTATCTAACCATTCAACAATGGTTTAAGACCGGCAGATCTTTAAACTACAAGCATCGATTGAAAAAATTCCATTTCCAGCAAGACGTGCCTTTTTTGGAGCCCAAAACGATAGAAAAAAAGCTTCACTGGTACTTTCGCAGATGCGGAGTGAAGTGGAAGACGGATACGATATATCCGACAATTTATGCCGCTGTGATCAAGAAGGGGAGAATCTACGGAGCCAGAGGCGTTGTTTTAACGCCAGAGAATAAATTCATCCGGCACATTTCTTATTCGGAGATTTTAGCCGGCAAGGATCGGCTCCCTGAACCTCTCTATCTCAATAAAACCGTTGCCTATCTCTCTTTCCGGTATCCGAATAATTATTTTCATTGGATGTTTGACGTTCTTCCGCGAATTGCTATCCTCCGTCAATGTAAAGTCAACATTCATAAATACGTAATCAGCCCTCCGGGCAACTTTCCTTACCTAGAAATGCTGCAAGCTTTGGGTATCCCTCAAGAGAAAGTGATCATCGCCTCCGAAGATTTCCACCTTAAGGCAAATAAAGTGGTCGTTGTTGATAAATATTCCAAGTGGGCGCCCTATGCCCATACCTATCCCGAATGGGCCAGCAAATTTCTGCGCGATGAATTATCCGCGTGCAACACGAAAGGAACCTCCAAAAAGTATGAACGTCTGTACGTAAGCCGTGCTCATGCAGGCGGGCGCAAGATAACGAATGAAGATGAAGTTGTAAAATACTTGGAATCCTACGGATTTCACTGCATCCATCCGGGTACGATGTCATTCGCCGAACAGGTCAGAGCTTTTCAATCCGCCGACATCATCGTATCTCCGCATGGCGCCTCATTGGCTAACTTGGTTTTCACGAATCCCGGAACGAAGCTGATCGAGATCTTTTCCCCGAACTATGTCAGGGATTACTATCTGGTCATCGCCGCCCATATGAAATTGGACTACTATTACTTGATAGGCGAGGGCAAGCGCCCGATTCGTGAACACAAATACACGAAGGGCTTATATGATGATATTACCGTGAACATCGATGGTTTAAAGAAGATTTTGCAGAAAGCTGGTGTTGACAAATAAGTGCATAAAGGGAAGTGGTCACATGGGCAATGTGAACAAAACGGGCATTCCCAACGGTTATTATAAGGTTGTGAAGGAATGGATCCGAGCCAAGGGCCTGCGTAAAAGGAAGCATATGAAGAAGTTGAACTTAGGCAGCCCCGTTCATCTCAACGAACCCATCGGCTTAGAAGATCCGACGTTCTGGACAGTTCGCTTCTCCGAAGCCGTGCAGCCCTTTAAGCAAAGAAACGGAATTGTCGAGATCATCCCCCGAGGGATCGTCTACGGCCCGAAGCCGGATATAATGACACCCGATCATAAGCTGGTATGGAGCCATTCGCGGGAGAAGCACAAGCTCCCCGAAGAGCATTCCATTTTCGAGCTAGACCGGTTGCCCAAATTAAAGGTCACCTCGGACACCGTAGCCCTGCTAAGTATCAAGGACAGCGGCATCTATTATCACTGGATGATGGATGTCCTTCCGCGTCTTCATATGCTCAAGGTTTGCGGCCTCCAACCGGATCGGTACATCATCAACGGGGCCAAACTAGCACCCTTTCAATACGAGACGTTGGAAGCGCTTGGGATTCCCAAGGACAAGGTGATAGAAAGTTATGACGGGCTGCATCTACAGCCCAGAAAGCTGGTTCTCCCTTACTTCACCAGAGGCATCCGGCCCAAATGGGCAGTTGATTTTCTTAAGCAAGAGCTTATGGTTAATAAACAAATCATGCCGGTCCCCGGCTTCGAGCGGTTGTTTATTAGCCGTTCCAAGGCTAGGAAACGAATGCTGACTAACGAAGCGGATATTTATGCATATTTGAAGCCGTATGGCTTTCACTATGTCATCCTCGAAGACTTGACGGTAGCTGAACAGATTCAGCTGTTCGCTTCAGCGGAGATCATCGTTGCGCCGCACGGAGCAGGCCTGACGAACATGGTCTTCACCCCGCCAGGCGCGGCAATCATCGAGTTGGTTGCTCCAAGCCTGGTTCATAACTGCTACCCCATCCTGAGCAGTCTGATTGGACATCGCCATTACTACATTATCGGCGAAGGAGAACGCCCTCCAGAGTACGTCGATCCTCATGACAGGAGCGCCGATATTCACATTGCTATGGATGACTTCAAAGAGATCATGAGCCGGGCCGGCATCACATAACAAAAATCCGATAGGCAGTCTCCACAGTTGGAGCCGCCTATCGGATTTTTGTTTACGACTGTTTTTTCCCCTTTAGATACCATTTGATGTAATCATCGATGGTTGCCGGCAGAGCTTTTTTGGCATATTTGATATGTCTGAACAGTCTATCCTTCGCTTGTTCGTCAACCAGCCAATCGCTGGACATGGACTGGATGAGTTCATAAATCTCCTTGTTTTTGATCTCAAGGATTCTGTCTACATACGATTTTAATTGTTGGGTGTCCTTCAGCAGCGTGTTGCACCAACGATATATTTCTTTTTTCCGTACCTTCAGCGGTAAGAACTTTCTCTCCGGATTCGACGTCGAGATGTTGAAGCAGTTCGCATGATCGATCATTTTGAATTCGTATCGTTGACTGTCTGATTCTGTCGGCAGGAAAAGTAGATTCTTGGGATTTCGGTCCGAGTTTCCAATCCAATGATCGAAGACGATAAGTCCGGCAATTTGATCTGCGTTGACGAGCTGTTCCCTTGCCAAGCTCCCGGGCAGATTAAGGAATGTTACGGAGTCCTCGATATATCGGCTGGCAAACTGGTTGCCCGATTTGAACCCTATGCTAGCCAGCTCTTTGTTCTCATTAATAAACCGGCTTCGAACCTTTACGATTTTGTAGTCGGGAATCGGCAGCTGAAGCCGTTTGGCCAACGTATTTACGATATATTCGTAAGTGACGACCCAGTTGCCCTGCGGGTTATTTTTAAATTTAACCACATATTTATGACCATCATCGAACAGAATCAGGTGGGGAGAGGATCTCCCCCCGCTCATAGGCTTGACATAAGAAACAGGCTTTATTCTCCCCATTGGCTACTCCCTTCTGGATCATTAATGCAGGCCCAAGCCTTCGTATGCAAATCCTAACTCACCGAGATTCAATTTCTTTAAGAAGTTTCTCGTATCCAGAATATACCGATTTTTCATTAGTTTATAAACGGTCTCCCAGTTCATCAGCCTGTACTCATCCCAGTGGGTTAGCAGGACAAGCGCATCTGCACCTGCGGCCGCATCGATCGGCCGTTCACAATAACGGATTTGCAGCTGGCTGTTCATTTGTTGAAACATGGACATCCCTTTCGGGTCATGCACCGACACATTAGCGCCCAGATCAAGCAGCTTTCCAATGATATAAGAAGCTTGCGTGTGACGGGCATCGTCCGTGTTCGGTTTGAATGTGAGGCCGAGAATGGCAATGTTTTTACTATTTAAGGAGGTCAGGCTTCTCTGAATCTTCTGGATGCAGTAATCGTGCATGCTGATATTCGATTCAATGGCTGCTTTCACAAGGGTAAGCTCACTGCCGTACTTCTGGCTCTCGGATAATATTTCCGCCGTATCCTTCGGAAAACAACTCCCGCTCCACCCGCTGGAAACTTGGAGGAATTTATTGCCGATCCGTGTGTCGAGTCCCATTCCATAAGAGACATCGTTGACATTGGCGCCAAGCGAGTCACAGAGCCGGGCCACTTCGTTGATATAACTGATCTTTACAGAAAGAAAGGCGTTGGATACGTATTTAATCAATTCCGCACTCTTCGCATCCGTTTCAAACAGCACCGTTTTCGTAGCCTCAAGGCTATCGGCAGACGCGAGGTGCGCGGTAAGCTCAGCATAATTCGTTCGTTCCAACAGCGGTTTGTAGAGATCCCGCATCATCTTCTTTGCCTTCGGCGAGCCTGAGCCGATAATAATTCGCTCCGGGAAGAACACATCCTCTAACGCGAAGCCTTCTCTCAGAAACTCAGGATTGCTAACGACCGCAAAGTGCCGGTTGTTCTCTAAGCCTGATACTTCCTCGATGATCGTTGCGACCAGTTCGGATGTACCTACGGGCACGGTTGACTTATTGACAATAACGGTGAACCGGCTGGGGTTCAAATGCTCGCCAATGCTTCTGGCAGCTGCTTTGACATATTTCAACTCAACTGCTCCATCCGGTTTGGATGGGGTGCCGACGGCGATAAATACAACGTCCGCCTCATACACACAATCATAAGTCTGTGTTGCAGAAAGACGCGAGGCCTGCACCATTCGCTCGATACAAGTAGCCAGGCCCGGCTCATAGATCGGACTTATGCCTCCGTTAATCTCGTTAACCTTACGCGCGTCCATGTCTACAATGATTGTTGGAAACCCTAGGATGGCAAAGGCAGTTCCCGTCACACTTCCTACATAGCCGGAGCCTATACAAACAACTTTCATCGCTATCCTCCTCCACCTTTACTTCGACAGTTTTGCCTGGTATGCCTCAATCGTAAGACGCAGACCTTCCTTTAAATCAATGAACGGCTCCCAGCCTAATAGCGTCTTCGCCTTGTCTATCACAGGCCGCCTTACTTTAGGATCATCCTGAGGAAGGGGACTGAAGGTTATCCTGCTTGAGGACTGCGCCAAGCTCTTGACCAAATGTGCGACCTCCATCACGGAGATTTCTACAGGGTTTCCAAGATTGATCAATTGTCCATTGGCTTCTTCGCGGTCCATCATCAATCGCAAGCCTCTAACGGTATCGTCGACATAGCAAAAAGAGCGGGTTTGCGAGCCATCGCCATAGACCGTTATATCTTGGCCGTTCAAGGCTTGCGTAACGAAGTTGGAAATCACCCGGCCGTCATCATTCCTTAATCCCGCCGAGTACGTATTGAAGATTCGGGCAACCTTCACCTTGACGCCATAACGTGAAGCATATTCGTAGCAATACACTTCGCCAAGCCGTTTCGCCTCATCGTAACAAGCTCTAGGTCCCCACGTATTGACATTGCCCCTGTAGTCCTCCGGTTGAGGATGAACCACCGGGTCTCCGTAGGCCTCGCTTGTGCTGGTGAATACCATCTTGGCGTTGTTTCTGCGAGCCAACTCGAGCATATTCGCCGTACCTGCCGTATTCACCCGGATCGTTGCAAATGGCTCTGCCTGATAAAACTTAGGGGATGCCGGAGACGCCAGATGATAAATTTCATCGATCCCGCTTAATGCGGGCATGGATCCTGCGTGCTCTTCAGCGACGTCACAGGCGAAGCATGTAAAAAGCTTAGATTCGGATAATTCTCGTATGTTCTCTGCTTTACCGGTTGAGAAGTTATCCAAGCCGATAACCTGGTGGCCGCGCTGAATCAATTCCTTCGCGAGGTGGGATCCCAGAAACCCGGCTGCTCCGGTGATTACCACTTTCTTCAAAGCGATCCACCATCCTCTGCTAAAACCCGGTACAAATATTTCTTGAATTCCTCCTGCAGCTCCTTATTCTTGCACGCAAGCTCAACCGTGGCTTTTAAGAAACCAAGTTTATCTCCAACATCGTACAAATTACCTACAAATTTATAGGCATAGAGAGGCTGACGCTTCATCAGCTCCTGCATGGCATCCGTCAATTGAATTTCGTCCCCCGCACCTGAAGGAGTACACGCTAGAATTTCGAATATGTCAGGTTCCAAAATGTATCTGCCTACGATAGCTGTATTGGACGGAGGATTCACAACCGGCTTCTCAACCAAAGCTTTCACCTGATAGAGCCCATCTTTAATGAGATCTCCATCTACGATGCCATACATACCGACATCCGGCCACGCGACCTCTTTCACAGCGATGACAGAGGATTGCTTCTCTTCGTAGATTTGAATCAGCTGTTTGAGACACGGAGGATTGCTATCGATGACCATGTCGCCAAGCAGCACGGCGAACGGCTCGTTGCCGATAAATTTACGCGCGCACCAAATGGCATGACCGAGGCCAAGCGCCTGCTTTTGCCGCACATAATGAATGTCCACCATATTCGAAATATCGTCGACGATTTTCAGCAGCGATTGTTTATTTTTTTCCCTTAAGTTAAATTCAAGCTCGTAGTTGATATCAAAATGATCTTCAATCGACCGCTTGCTTCGTCCAGTTACAATGATGATATCTTCAATGCCGGATTCGACGGCTTCCTCGACGATATATTGAATCGTCGGTTTATCGACAATGGGCAGCATTTCCTTGGGCATTGCTTTTGTTGCCGGAAGGAATCTCGTTCCTAGGCCAGCAGCCGGGATGATCGCTTTTTTTATTTTCCCCATCACATACCCGCTTCCTTTCTTGGATATCAACTATGACTCAAATTCCCCGCTCACAACGACATGCAGGTTCGGCCTTCTCACAGCCGACGCATTAGATACGAATACGCCATGATTGTTTAACTGATCCTGCTGCCAATTTTGAGCCAGCCGGGTACAGTCCCACGTAAAGAGCAAGCTTTGGTTCGGCTTCGCTTTTCGATTCATCGCGCTTTTGAAAATCGGTAATTTACGAACCCGGGGTCTTCGGCGCAATATGCTCTTTGTGGACCAAGGCGTCTTAATCCGATGTATGCGAAGAACTTTCGTTATCGCCGGGATCTGCATCACAGCACGCTCTATGGTGCAGCCTTGAGGCAGTTCGTTTAAATTGAATGAAAAATAAGAGACCGGCCTCTTTCCAATTCGTATTCTTCGGTATCGGTTAGGAGAAATATAAACTGTACGGGTGGTTTTTCCTTCGATCGGTGCCTTCGCCGTTTCTTCGCTTGGAGCAGCGGATTCTGCCGTGTCCGAGCCGGCTTCCGATTGCGGTGATGCAGCCGCTTCAGGTTTATCATCAGCCAATGCCTCTTGCAATTCGTCGTATTTCCCGTCCTCAACAATGCGTTTAAATTTCTCCACATATTTCGAAACTGAATGGTGCTCAGCTACATAATTTCTCGAACGCTCCCTCATCTGCTTGCGCAAATGTTTGTCTTTGTACAACTGTCGCATGGTAATATACAATCGATCTTCGACTGCATCATCATGCTTGATTTTACAAACCACACCGCTTGGCAGCTCTGAGAACGAATCAACATCCGAAACGATCGCAGCTTTGCCATGCGATAGAATGTCGAGCAAGCTTCCTGAAGCTTCTCCGTCCGCCGGGTACCGCAGCTGGATACAAGCATCCGAGTGGCTGAGCGTTGTCTGGTATTCGGCATGATCGACGGATCCTTTGAATTCCACCATTTGCTCAAGTCCCAGCTCAGCTACGAAGGCTTTCAGCTTTTTGATATAGCGGGACGAACCATCCCCAGCAATCGTGTATTTCATGTCCGTGCAGCCTTCGTCTTTCAGCCTTTTAAAGCAGCGTATTGCAAGCTCCAGGTTTCTATTTTCCGCAATGCGACCGAAGCTGGAAAATACAAAATCGCGATCCATCAAGAGCGAGATCATCACCGGAAGCTTTTGCGGCAGCGCACAATAGCCCACATTGCGAAACCCTTTGCTTTGCAGCTTTTTTTTGGCGTACTGATTATGAACAAGAATGGACTTGGCGGCGTGCAGCAGTTGTTCCGTGTCGATCAGCTCGGCTTGGGATTCCGTCCCATTGCGAAGCATTTTCTTCAACTGAAGATCGTGAAGATCAACAACACCCGGGTATTTCAATACATATGGGGTTATATAGGCATGAAGGATGCTATCGCCTAATTGGTACAAAATTTCATCATATTGACCAGCCTTTTGTGGAAATACATCGTGAGGATAAATGCGTTTCGCTTGTTCTTCCCCGATCTCTTGCGGTAATAGGGGCTCGTAGCCGCCATCAATGAACAAATCACATTCGTAAGACGTTTGCAGTGCTGGCAAAATGACATTCATATAAGCAGTAATACCGCTTTTGAGAGGTGTAAGAGGCGTGAATATCGCCAGTTTTTTTCGCAAAACAACCTCATACGCTTCATGAACCTTCGTTCCGTCGGGTTGTTCCTCCAATCGATCGATCCATTCGTATCCTTGATTCCGTAAATCGTTCCTTACCGCACCGTCAGTTAAACACGCCAATAACCCCTGAACGATGCCGTCGGGATTGGCCAGATCGACACTATAAGCCGCACTTGACCGCGAAGGAGACTGTGAGAATGTGAGCACGGGCGTACCGCAGGCCATCGCATCCAGCGCCTGCACACCATAGCCCTTATGCGGGGACGGATACACAAATACATCTGCACGACTGTACAGTTGAGCCAGCTTTCCGTCCGAGACATCCGAAAGCCACAAGGTGTCTTGCTCGACTCCGGCAAGGATGGCTTCAAAACGCAAGGATTGCTTTTCTGCTTCATCCATCTTACCTGCGATGACGAGCTGATATTTACTATGCAGCTGTCGATTTACTTGACCGAAGGCTCGGATCAGCTTCACGATAAGCTTCGTGTCAAACACATTTGCCGTGCTCAGGACAAAAGGTTTGCCGATCCCAAACGTTTGCAAGCCATCCTTATCGCCGGAGTGCATAAACCGCCTATTAATGCTGCCATAGATCGAGATTATTTTTTCTGGAATGACTCCTAGCGTATCGATCGCTTCCTGCTCTAATTGATCAGAATTCGTGAGTATCAAATCACAGGATCGAATAAAATCGGTAAAAGCAACCTGGTTATCACTATTCTTAAACTCGCCGTACGGGATCATGTCATGCAGGAGCACAGCCACTTTCGTTGTCCCGAACCAAGCTTTCTTGAGGCTTGCAGACGAAATGTCAAACGGGCTCAGAATTTGAAACAAATCAATCGCGTTCTCTCTCAGAAATCGTTCCAGCTGAACCTCCATAGGCTGCGCATTCGGGCCTGTTTCCGGGTAGAAAGAATGGAAGCTGTGGTTATGATTTTCTTTCTGAATCGAACGTATGAATCTCCTGGCGAATTTGCCCACAGCACGCTCATGTGATTTCGTTCGTGTAAATGACATATCGAATGCGATATTCATGCGTTCACCACCTGATTGACTTAAATTTCTACTTTGAAGACTCCATCATGCTTATCGCGATTTTAATATTTTGCTCCTCCGATTTCGGGCAAACGAGTAAGCCGTCCTTCGTGGAAACGATGATCAAATCGCTGACTCCGATTGCCACCACCTTTTGATCTTCCGCATAAATAATCGAGTTGGCGGCATGGAGGGAGTGGACCTCTCCGAAAAACAAATTTCCCTGTTCATCCTTAGGAAAAACCCGTTCCAGCGCATTCCACGAACCTACGTCATCCCAAACGAAATGAACGGGGATCGTATACACACTCTCGGCCTTCTCCAAAATGGCATAGTCCACAGATAATCTGGGCAGCGAAGCATAAACGGTCTCTAATGGAAGATCGGATAGCCACAGCTTATGCCACATCTCACTTTGATGAATCTTCATATAATAATTAATTGTCGAAGGCTTCCAAATGAAAATACCGCTATTCCAGTACATATTCGGCTCCTTCATGAATTCACGGGCACGTTTCTTGTCTGGCTTTTCTACAAAGCTCAGCACACGCTTGGTCTGGCCTGGCATCGAGTTCGCTTCCGCCCGTATATACCCGAAGCCCGTCTCCGGCCTTGTCGGAACAATCCCTAGCGTGACAATCGATGCATCCTGTTTCGCAATCGCTTCCGCTTCCAGCAATACCCTCATCAATTCCGCATCGTCGGGAATGTATTGGTCGGAGGGAGTCGTCACGATGACGTCATCCAGTTCTTGCTGCAAAAAAAACCTCGCTGTTAAAGCCATACAAGGTCCGGTATCCCTTTGATAGGGCTCCACAATCATGCGGCTCGGATCTAAGAGCGGCAGCTGCTCATGAATTAATGAGGTGTAGGATGAGCCCGCAACCACATAGATATCCGCCACGTCTACATACTTGCTAAATCTTTGGTAAGTCTGCTGAAGCATGCTTTCATTGGAAGTTAAAGCCAAAAATTGCTTAGGCTTCGTTTCCACGCTTCGCGGCCAAAAACGCAGTCCCTTGCCTCCTGCCATAATTACGACTTTCATCAGAGACTCATCTCCTTCAAAGCATCCGGGATATCTGCTTCATTCTATGCGTTCAACTACTGCGAAACATGGACGAATAGCGGAGAAGACAAAAAAATGGGTTTTATCCCTAGCTTTCACTGCTGATGGCAGCAAAAAAAGCAGGATCGGTGCGAAGCACGACCCTGCCTGATTACTGCGTTATTTATTTCCTATTGCCATCCAGTTGACGATCCCGTAGATTTCTGGGGAGAAACGTGTTCTTACTAATGATAAAACCGCATAATTCGTATATTTTTGCTTAACAACCGCATAGCAAACGGTATGATTCGTTGTTCCAACTAACACATAGTTGCTATCCGCAAAAGGTTCATCGAAATAAATTTGAACATCGACGATTTCATCCTGCACTTTGTATTCGAAGGGAACAAGGCCGAATTGCTGCATGGCGACGGACTTTGAAGGAGGCAGCTGAACAGTACGGAATGATAATTTGCTTTCATCGACACTTCCCTCTGTCAGCTTCGTCCCGCTTATCGACCCTACAGCAAGATGTTCGCCGTATACGGAGCCAGGGGCTAGTTTGCTTCCGTCGATACTGCCAACTGCCAGCTTGGATCCGCTTAGCGCTCCGTCTGCAATATGCTCGTCGCTTACCGCCTCGCTGGCCAATTTACTTCCGTCGACGCTGCCTGACGCAATCTTCACTGCAGTCACTGCTCCAACAGCAAGATGCACGCTGCTTACCGCACCGAAGGCCAGCATACCGCTGTCTATGCTACCTGTGGCAAGTTTACCTAAGCTAATAGCACCGTCTGCGAGGTGCTCGCTGCTGATTGCTCCAGGAACCAGCTTCGTGCCATCGACGCTGCCGCTTGCCAGCTTCGCTCCGGTAACAGAGTTGTCAGCAAGATGCTCCCCATGTACGGCTCCATCCGCCAGCTTCGTATTGTCTACGATCCCATCCGCTAAATGACGTCTGGTCACAGCTCCCTGGACAATTTTGTACGTGTCCACGCTCTCCGCCATCAGCTTCGTACCGCTGATTGTTCCATCGACCAAGTGCTCAGCGCTAACGCTGCCTTTGGTAAGCTTTGTGCCGTCTACACTCTCAGGAGCCAGCTTTGACCCGGTAATCGCCTCGTCGACGAGATGCTCATTGTTCACGGAGCAAGCAGCTAATTTGCCTCCATCCACACTGCCGGCCGCTAACTTCGACCCATTCACAGAGCCGAATGCGAGATGATCGCCGTAAACGGAATTATAGGCCAGCTTGCTGGCGTCTACACTGCCTGCCATTAGCTTCTTTCCGCTAATTGAACCGTCTGTGACATGCTCACCCTTGATGACGCCTTTGGCGAGTATAGTTCCGTCTACACTGCCTTCAGCCAGCTTGGCTGCCGTCACTGAGCCGTCTGCCAGATGCTCCATACTTACGGCACCAACAACCAGTTTAGTGCCGTCAACGCTGCCTGCGGCCAGTTTAGCTGCGCTAATGACACCATCTGCGAGATGCTCGCCATAAACGGAACCGTTTGACAGCTTAGTCCTGGTCACCGCACCATCCGTCAAATGCTCGCTACTCACACTGTCTTTAGTAAGCTTGCTGCCATCTATACTGCCTTCAGCTAACTTAGCTCTGCTTACAGCTCCATCGGCCAAATGTTCGCCATGTACAGCTTCAGGCGTTAGCTTCGAACTGTCTATGACTCCGTCCGCAAGGTGTATGCCATTCACGGCTCCCGGAGCAAGTTTGTTCGCGTCAACACTCTCTGCCATTAATTTGGCACTGTTAATTGAACCGTCTGTAAGATGCTCAGCGCTAATGCTGCCTGCAGCGAGCTTGCTGCCGTCTACACTGCCTGCGGCCAGCTTTGCTCCGGTAACTGCACCGTCTACCAGATGCTCGCTGCTCACTGCCCAAGCGGCTAGCTTGCTGCCGTCCACACTGCCTGCTTCCAGCTTCGATCCGCCTACTGAACCAAGCGCCAGATGCTCTCCGTAAACAGAATTATGAGCCAGCTTGCTTGCATCTACACTGCCTGCCGTCAGCTTCTTTCCACTAATCGAACCGTCAGTGACATGCTCACCCTTGATAACGCCTTTGGCGAGTATAGTTCCGTCTACACTGCCTTCTGCCAGCTTGGCTGTCGTCACTGAGCGGTCAGCAAGATGCCCGCTATTTACGGCTCCGCTTACCAGCTTGCTGCCATCTACACTGTTTGCTGCTAGTTTAGCTGCACTAATGACGCCATCCTCGATATGCTCACCGTAAACGGAACCGCTCGACAGCTTGCTGGCATCAATGCTGCCTACCGCAAGCTTAGCCCCTGTCACCGCGCCATCGGCAAGATGCTCGCTGTTCACACTGTTTTTGGTCAGCTTGCTGCTATCTACGCTGCCTTTGGCTAACTTGGCTCTGCTTACAGCCCCGTTGGCCAGATGCTCGCCCTGTACAGCTTCGCTCGCCAGCTTCTGGCTATCAATGGCACCGTCGAGTAAATGGTCGCGTGTGATCTCGCCAGTTGCCAGCATCGAGCCGGAGATGCTGCCTTCTGCCAGCTTGCTCATGCTGATTGCACCGTCAGCCAAATGCTCGCTGTGGATACTTCCGATCACCAGCTTGCTGCCGTCAATGCTGGCCTCCTTCAGCTTAGCTCCGCTAATAGACCCATCGATAAGATGAGCCTCACCGATCACTCCGTGAGCGAGTTTAGTACCGTCCACGCTGCCTGCCGCCAATTTGGCACTGCTGACAACACCGTCGGCCAAATGCTTCCCAAACACCGAGTTAACGGCCAGCTTGCCGGCGTCCACACTGCCTGCCGCCAACTTCGAACCAAGAATCGCGCCGTCCGCGAGGTGCTCGCCTTCCACCGCTCCACTTGCCAGCTTGCTCGCATTCACGCTGCCCGGTTCGAGCTTGGCTCCGCTGACAGCACCGTCTAAGAGATGTTCGCTGCTGACAGAGCCGATGGCCAATTTGGCACTGTCGATCACACCGTCAGCCAAGTGGTGGTAGCTAACCGAGCCTTCCGCCAGCTTGGAACCGTCTATGCTTTCAGAAGCCAATTTACTGCCATCCACAGCACCGTCTGCCAGGTGTTCGCGGGTTATCGCATCTTTAACAAGCTTGCTGCCATCGACACTGCCGACAGCCAATTTCTCGCCATGAACGGCTCCATTCGCCAGATGCTCGCTGCTGATAGAACCAAGCACTAATTTACTGCCATCCACACTGGCCGTTGCCAGCTTCGACGAGCTTACAGCACCATCAGCAATATGCTTGCCGAATACCGAATTGTTCGTCATCTTGCTAGCGTCCACACTGCCGGCGGCCAGCTTAACGCCGGTAACCGCACCGTCAGCCAAATGTTCATTCTCCACCGACGCATTAACCAGCTTGGTAGCGTCGACACTGCCCGAAGCGAGCTTAGCCCGGGTTATGGCTCCATAAGCAATATGATGGTTCTCGATAGTTCCGCCTACCAGCTTGCTGCCGTCCACACTGCCAGGAGCTAAGTGGTCGCCTCTGACCTCCCCGGTCATCAGCTTGCTGCCATCGATACTTCCTGCCTCCAGCTTGATGCCGCTAATTGCTTCATCTGCGATATGTTCACCCTGAATAGCTCCAATGGCAAGCTTGCTGCCGTCTACGCTCGCTGCCGATAGCTTCGCACCGGTTACTGCACCGTTCGCAAGATGCTCGGTTCCGACCGCACCATCGGCGATCTTGCTGCCGTCTACGCTGCCGGACGCCAATTTCTCAAGGCTTACCGCGCCATCAGCAAGGATTTCACTGCCCACCGTACCAATGACCAGCTTGCTGCCATCTACACTGCCCGCAGCCAGTTTAGCTCCGGTTACAGCCTCGTCAGCCAGATGTTCCGTGAGCACGGCTTCTTGGCTCAGCTTGCTGCCATCCACACTAGCTTCCGATAGTTTCTCTCCACTAACCGCACCATCCGCAATGTGCTGCGTATTGATCGCTTCCCAGATAATTTTGGTGCTGTCTACACTCCATGGCGCCAGCTTCGATGCTGTAACCGCTTCGTCCGCCATATGGTCGGTCCCAACAGCCTCGATTGCCAATTTACTGCTAACGACACTGCCCTCTGCTAATTTCTCGCTGCTCACAGCACCTGCTTTCAGGTGCTCGTTCTGTACGGCTCCGCTAATCAGTTTACTGCCGTCCACACTGTGTGGGGCCAGCTTTGAGCCGGTTACAGCTTCTTCCGCAAGATGACGGGCATGAATGGCTCCGCCAACCAGCTTGCTGCCATGAATGCTTTCATTGGCCAGCTTCGCTGCTGTAATCGCTCCGTCCAGAATATGTTCGCTATTGACCGCTTTTTCGGCAATCTTGCCGGCTGTCACACTGAAATCAGCAAGCTTTATTTCAGTAATCGCTTCGTTTTGAATTTTAGATGTCTGTACGGCGCCGTCCTGAATACTCGATGTCTGAACAACGCCTTCCTGCAAGTGCTGTGAATCTACAGAGCCAGGGGCAAGCTTTTGCCCGGTTACAGCATGATTAGCAATGAGCTCTTCCGTAACGGTTTGTTCAATTAGCTTCTTACCAGACAAACTTCGGTCGGCAAAAACGTCCAATTTGATTGAATTATCGCCCAGGTGCTCGGAACTAATCGTGCCTGGTTTAATATGAATGCCTTCGATGATATGTTCTTGTAAATGACGCGTTTCAATGGTGAGTGGCGCAATTTTATTGCTCGTTACGGCTTCTTCCGCAATTTTACTGGTTGTGACCGCCTCTTCATGCAATTGCCTCGTAATGATTTCTTCATTCGCAATATGCTCTCTGCGGATTACATAAAGCCCCAGCTGTTCCTCGCCAATCGAACGCAGCTCCAAGTGCTCCTTGGCAATGGCTCCATGCCCGACATGCACCCCTTGGACAGCTCCAGGGGCAATTTTCTCCGATGTTATACTCCCATCCTTGAGTTGGATAGAGTCGACACTCCCAGCAGCCAACTGTTCGGAAGTGATGGACCTAGGCGCTAATTTAGAGGTTGTAACCGAAAAGTCAGCCAAATGTTCAGCCGTGACGGATTGATTTTGGATATGCCTTGCTTCGATGCTGCTGTTAACAAGCTTCTCGGATGTAACCGAAGCGTCCTGGAGCAAATCGGTTTGTATGGAGCCTTTTCGCAGGTGCTCCGTTCCAATTTCACCCGCTCCGATGTTATCCCCGGTAATGCTTTCGCTGCCGATATGCATAGCTTGGATAGAAGCTTTCTTCAGATGAACAGATCCAACCGATTCCTTCGCTAGTTTAGCGCTTGTAACGGCTTGATCCCCGAGCTTCTCCTCTGTGACTGCCCGCTCGGCCAGCTTCTCTTCGATTACGGATTCCGGCTGCAGATGGGCGGTTTCAATCGCATTTTCTACAATATGAATGCTGTCTATCTGACATGGACTAATCGTCCTGCTCTGAACGCTTCCCGGAGCCAAATGCTGAAAGAGAATGCTTTCGGGCTGTAAATGGACGGGACCGATGCTATCATCGGCAATTTTATCATGCGTCACTGCTTGATCTCTCAGTTTATCCGTCGTGATAGCCGCGTCTGAGATTTTGGCCGTATCAATAATATTATTTGACAAATGCTTGGCTTGAATGGCTCCGCTGCGTATTTTCTCCGAGCTAACGGCCTGGTCATCGATCAATTCGGTCGAAATCACCATCTCGGACAAATGGTGCGACAAGATCGATCCATTCGCCAGCTTGATGGAGTCAATCACTTGATCCGCCAATTTATCGGCGGTGATACTGTTATCCATCAGCTTCTCTCCGGAAATGGAATGATTATGAATTTTCTCGCCGGAAACGCTGTGGGGGGCAATATGTTCGTCGTGAATGGCGCTGTTTGCAATTTTCTCTCTGGTCACACTTGCCGTAGCCAGCTTCGTGTGGTCGATTGCATGGTCCCTTATCACCTTGGTGCTAATGCTCTGCGGCTTGATTTTACTTTCATCCACTGCCCGATTGGCTATTTTTTCCGATGTAATCGCTTCTTCAACGATATCATCGGTATAGACAACAGGGTTGGAAGACATTCCGGCTTTCCGCTCCGTCAACAAAATGAGCGGTGGTGCAGGGTTGACTGCACGGTTAGGCGGGATTGAGGCTTGCGGCTGCGGCTTTTCCAAGGGGGGAGCTTCCGTTTTCTTCGGTTTGGGAATCATTTTGGTTGCATTCGTGGTGACAACAGCCTGAACATTGTTCTTTTGCTCGCGTTCGGGGTTAGGCTGGGCAAGCGCGGAATCCGATTCATCCAACCACTTCAGCTCGTTCGTATAGGAATTCACTCGTTGCACTTGCTGCTTTCGGGGGACGCCACGATTGCTATTCCGTTTGCTCATAGACTCCTCTCCATTTCTTCATGGTCTAGTCATTTGTAACATATTCATACATCCAGTAAAATGTACGTTTGCCCTTTAAAATGTGCATTAACCCAGGTGCTATTTTGATATGCTCGGAAATCAAAATCGTCACCCAGGTAGCATCACCTCATGGACTTCATCATGCTCCGATATCGTTCAAACCATTGGTCAGCGCTTCGTTCCCACGTAAACAGATGCTTCACTCTCTGCAACCCCTGCTCGCCCATCACCTTCTGAAGCTCCACATCTCCAAGCACTCGAACCAAATAGCGGGGAAGTTCATCCGCAATTTGGTCCGGATTGATTAAATATCCGGTTGTACCATGATCAACAACTTCCTGGATCCCCCCCGAACGTGTGGCAACTACCGGCACACCCGCCGCCATGGCCTCAACATTGACTAGACCGAATGCTTCATTCGGTGCAGAAGGAACAGCAACTACATCCGCCAGTTGGTACCATTTGGCAATGTCGTTATGGGCCACGTACGGGAAGAAACGGACATATTGCGGCATTGAGCTCCCCATCCTGTGCAGTTTACGGACATAATCCGTTTGTGTATCTTTTCCGTAGTAGGCGCTGCCAACAATAAGCAAGATAGCATCGGGCTCAGATCGGATCACTTGGAGCATCGCATCTAGCAGATGATGTACGCCTTTCTTCGGGATGAGCCTTCCGACGAATAAAATGATTTTCTTATTCTCATACCCTAGCTTTTTCAGCGTTTCCAGGCGGGATTCGCTTCCTTCCGGGGTCCATTTGGATGTAAATTGCGACAGATCCGCTCCGAGATGCTGAGTCACGACTTTATGGGAGCAGCTAGGAACCTTACGTTGGATTAACCGCTTTAGGAAATCACTATTGACAACAATGACATTCGCAGCTCGAAGGCATGTCGACAGCTCTCGAACGGAGATGTGAGGCATGGAAATAAAAGAGGTGGAATGCAGCATTAAGCTAATCTTGATTCCCGGATGCCGCCTGCGTAAATACCGTACAAACCGCGGACGATTCTCAACCTGGATAACGTTCGGTTTTACCAATTTGATTTGCTGGCTGACCCTCGCTATATAAGAAGCAGGTTTCTCGTATCGAACACGTAAATAATGAACGCCTTCTTGAACCTCATGGCTCGGTTGATGCAATGTTTTACGCCCAAGCACATACACCCCCATATGTTTAACTAAATGCTTGGCTGTATGGTTAACGACCATTTCTACCGAACTGCTTGTTCCAGATGGTATGGGGAAAGTACCGGGTGTTACAATGGCTACTTTGATCGGCAAGCTGCACATTTTCTGACCCCTTTCCGTATCCGTTAAATGCCTTATGCGGCCTCTTTTCTATACATATGCGGATTTTATGGGTTAGTCTGGGTATTTGCCCCTACATTCTGTGCAAACGTCACATCTTCTAACGGGTCTATCAGCATCCGTACAAACAAGCAGCCCTGCTTTTCCATAAACTAAATGAAGACATCCGCAACACCTGCCAGTAAATTGAATGTAAAGGAGTGAAAGGAATACAATGGAAAATCCCTATGTGGGCATTTTAATAAACGACACCTTATTCGATGGCATCCCTCAAGGGAAGACAATATACGAAGCTATTCATTACTACAGTGAAGCTGGCAAAAAATATGGGGTGATTCCTTGCTATTTCCGCATTCAAGATGTTCGAATAGATTCGATGAAGGTACGCGCTTACATCCCCTCCGGCGATAAATTCGTCCTTGCATGGATCGATCTGCCTAAAGTCATTCACAACCGCGCCATTTACCTGGATCATGCTTCTTATGACATGTTGGAAAGCTGGACGCAGCACGGTATCATTCTATTTAATCGTTGGAACCGTTACAGCAAGCTGCTTATCCATCAGATTCTGCTGAAAGACGACTCGATAAGGCCGCATATGCCTGGTACGTACGCGGCAAACCTAATAAATTTGAGAATGATGATGAACGCCTATGATTCGCTTATTATTAAGCCAACGAATTCCAGTATTGGCCGTGGGATTATGAAAATGGATCGGGTTGGAAAGGGCTGGAATCTCATCTATCCGGCAAGCATGCGAATCAGCAATCGCATATGGCGGCAAGTCCGTTTTTCGAAACAGCTCCCGGCCTCCCTGCAAAAAAAGCTCAAAACCCGCTCTTACATCGTCCAGCAATGCTTACCGCTGGCTCAATATGACGGCCGTCCATTTGATCTGCGCATTTCGGTCCAGCGCGGCGATTGCGGTGAATGGGGAATAACGGGGATTGTTGCCAAAGTGGCTTCCCGAAAGCACTTTCTTACGAATGTGGCGCAAGGAGGCGAAGTCATGCGCTTATCGGATATTCTGGCGAAAGAATATCCGGCACTCGATCAGGCAGCCGTTTTTCAGCAGATCACTGATTTTACAATGCGCGTAACCAAGCATTTAAGTGCGGAGTTGCCCCATTTGGCTGATATTGGGCTAGACATCGGACTTACCAGCCATGGCTTCCCTTTATTTATTGAATGCAACAGCAAAGATCAACGTTATAGCTTTAAGGAAGCCGATATGATGGATGAATGGAAGGCAACCTTCTACAAACCGATCGCCTATGCCAAATTTTTATTGGATGGCGGAATCCCTGTTTATTAATTGCAGCATGCAGGGATATAACAAAAACCTTTATCTCCCCAGGCAATATAACCAGGGAAATAAAGGCTTTTTCATTTGTGAAGATAGGTTTCCAGAAGGTGCTTCACATCACTATTTATTCGCTTCGTGTCAGGCGTTTTCACAGCCGCATCAGTCAGCTGATACTTCTGTTTCAGCTTGAGAACATGAACTACGCTTTCATCGACCGCTGCCATGGGAATTCGCTTCTCATCGACTGCTCGGCGAAGTGCCTTGGCAACCGCCACCACCTTCTCATAATCGTGACCGACCATCACGACATTTGTCCCGGCAAGAATCGACTTAACTGCAGCTTCACCGATATCATACGTTTTAATAATAGCTCCCATCGTCATGTCGTCTGTCATGATCAGTCCTTGGAAGCCCATCTCCTGCCGCAGCAGGTCCGTCATGATCTTCTTCGACATGGAAGCCGGGTTCTGGCCATCTACTTTGGGCAGCAAAATATGTGCTACCATCACCGCATCCGCTTGCTGCTTAAACGCCTCCGCAAAGGGCAGGAGCTCCAGTTTGCGCAGCCTTGCCAAATCATTCTGAACAACAGGAAGCTGGGCATGGGAATCCACGGACGTATCTCCGTGTCCTGGAAAATGCTTAACGACCGGCATCACCTTCTGAGTCTGCAAGCCCTTCATCGTTTGAATGCCCAAGGAGCTGACAATCGGCGCATTGGCCCCAAAGGAGCGATCGCCGATAACAGGATTGTTCGGGTTGCTGTTGATATCGAGCACGGGTGCGAAATCAACGTTCAATCCGAACGCTCTCAGCTCTTGGCCGAGCAGACTGCCAACTCCGAAGGCGAACTCCTTACTGTTCGTCTTTCCGATCTCTCCGCTCGGAGGTGTTTTCTCAATTTCATCAGGCAAGCGCGTTACTCTCCCGCCTTCTTCATCCACCCCAAGCCAGAGAGGCAGCTTATTCCCGGCATTCTCTTGCTTCAATGCATTCACAAGGGCAATCAACTGGCCTGTATCCTTCACATTCGTTTTATACAATATCAACCCGCCAACATGATAGGAATCAATGAGCTCACGAGCATGCTGACTCATTTCATAACCATCTATTCCAGCTAATATCAATTGGCCTATTTTCTCATCAACAGTCATTCCCTGAAGAATCGTCTGAACAGGATCCGCTGTTGGTGTCGGTACGGCTGAAGGACTAGCAGGGGGACTGCTTGCATGCGTCCCTGACGGCGCAGGCGAAGGAACAGCCGAAGGTTTCGCTGGCGCGTGTTGGAAGCATCCCGTCAGTACCGACAGACTTAAGCCTAGGGGCAGGCTATATTTCATAAACCGTTGGACAACTCCGAGCATCCTCTCACCTTCCTTATGTATGATCCTATTAATTGTTGGACGTCGGACGTCCGCATTTTGTTGCATCTATGTTTATTCCTGCCTAAACTGCTTCAACATCCGGAGCTGAATCACATACATGCCATAACTGCCCAAATAGGCTCCGCTTAACAGAAACCAATTATTTTGAAAAACCGCATGAATATTAGTCATAAACACCGTTTTATCGTGCAAAATTTCGTAGATTGCCAAAGTGCTGATGATACCGAAAATATACGCACACAGCACGGCCAGAACATTATAGACAACTCGCCACGACTTGAACAGCCAAGCTCCCAACAGCATAACCGGAGGGATAATACATATAATAACCGTTATGATTACCGTCATTTTCCTTGCTCACCTCATTACCATAGCATTGACGGTTTTTACTCTGAAAATACTTAATTGTACAAGTATTTGCTAGTTAAATACCGTTTCTAGTTAATTTCCTTTTTCATATAATATAAAAAACCTCACCAGGGAGGTTTTTCAGATACCTGCTTCTAGAGATTGGGAAAGCAAGCTGTTTTAACATGTTGTATATTTCGGAAAACGGAGGTTTGATCGGCCGTGATCAGCTCAGCCATATGTTGATTCACACTTTTCAGCAGGCCAATTTTGCTGGAGCTGCTTCCCCAGTCGAAAACGACAAGATGTCCCTCCAACTCTTTTAGCTGGCCTTCGAACGTATCGTTAAGCTGATTATCTGGTGAAGTCTCTGGCAATATGCTATTGAGCGCATACGGCAATGGATTGTTAGGGTAAGGAATTAACCATTTTAAGTGAAACATGGGGATATACATGGTCTTATGGATGGGGGAATAAAAAACAAAATAATTCGATTGTACGTTTGTGATATAACCGTGGATCGATTGATTGCCGGAGACATAAATCTGCAGGAAAATGCCAAAGGACTTTTTCAAAATTTCTTCGTAGGAAGTCTCATTTACGACATCCGTTACTTTATAGCCTATAATTTCATGAGGTACACTGGTTAATTGGATTGTTTGAATATGAACAGCTGGCACATATAGATAGTCATTACCGTCATAAATAACAACGATATCGGCGCCATAGTCAATTAACACACCACTTCGGGTCACGTTCTCAGTTATCTTCAACTCGATCGTTTTGCCGAGCATAGGCTGTAAACAATTCATATCCGTCTTACCTCCTTATTCATCATCACTCAGAACGAAACATATGACGTCCAAATAAATAAGCCAAGTAAACTAACGAATAAACTGAGGGGCACAACAACGATCGTTACTTGCAAATATTTCCCCCAATGCATGGGGACATTATGTTGTCTCAATGTATGCATCCAAAGCAGGGAAGCGAGCGTCCCCATTGGCAAAATCAAAGACCCAATATCAGCTCCAATGACATTCGCCAAATAAGAAATTTGCTGTAAATGAAGATCTAACCCCATCTCTTTAATAGATAAAGTACCTATCATAACGGAGGGCAGATTATTACAAAGGTTAGATAAAACAGTCAGCAGCCCGCCCATAGTGAATATCGCGTGAAATGGACTTGTTGCAACCGTATCGCCGAATTGTTTCACAATCAGTGCAGTCATTCCCGAATTGTGAAGGCCATAAATGATAATGTACATGCTGAAAGCAAACAAAATAATACTCCACGGACTTTTCCTCAGTACATCGGCTGGGCCGATTTGCTTCTTAAACCATCTAATCAGGATTAAGATGATCGCGCCAATAATGGCAGGCCATTCCGTCGGAATGCCTAGCGGAGCGAGAACAAAGAAACTGAGCCGGGTTGCAATGACGACACCTATACTGATTCGAAACATTTTCCAGTCGATATCCGTCCCTTGCTGCGGTCTTGAAGAAAGCGGATGTGATCTCATAGAGGAGTTCTCGATCATAAATTGCTGATTCATATTCGTTTTGTATCCAATCGAAATATCTTTTCTGAAAATAAGAAACAACATCAAGGCCATACAGCCAATCCCGAGCATGGAGGGTACAAACATCATCTTGGCATAGGTATTCAAATCTAACCCGACGATTTGCAATGAAATCAGATTAGCTAGATTACTTACCCCGATCGGTGCGCTTGCCGCAGTAGCTACTAAAGCCCCAGAAATTAAGAAGGGAACTTTTTGATGCGGCTTTAGCTTCAACATGCTCAGGGTATGAATAATAATAGGCGTCGTAATGAGAATGCTCCCGTCATTATTAAAAAACAATGTCATCAAAAAACATAGTAAATTAATATACCAGAACAGCAGCACGCCAGATCCTTTTGCTTTTATAGCCAAATTCAAGGCCGCCCATCTAAAAAAACCGATGCTTTCCAGAACAATCGACATCACAATAGTCGAAAGGATCGTAATGGAAGCCCCGCTTACAATTTTTAAAATGCTTACCATGTCGGTTAAGGGGACAAATCCGATGACTAGAACGGTAGCAGCCGCAATGGAGGTAGGAAGTGCTTCATTGATTCCGCGGGGTCTCCACATAACAAAAATGACCGTAACTAAGAAAATACTGATCATCAGCAGAGTCTCCGCGCTACTCATTGCCTTTCCCTGCGCTTTTTATACTCGATATATGAACGACTGGCATCTCTTCCTTAAATTCTGTTTTTATTTCCGCATGCCTGGAGGTAGATTCAGGCTTCAATAGCAGATACAGAAGTGCTCCGCTGATTAATAGATAACTAAAACTAATAAGCATCTTAACCTCCCCTTTCCTAGTCTTTCGTCTAGCCTGTACATTCGCTTGCAAAAGGTTAAAAAAATAGCCGTACAAGTACGGCTTTTTAAAGTTGCAAAGCATATTCAATTTTCTAATTATTTATTTCTTGTCTTTTTTGCTATCTTTTTTATCTTTGCTGTTATTTGCGGCTTCTTGTTGACCGTTAGCATTTTGCTGTTGCTCGTTGTTTTTGTTTACGTAGCTGATGTTACGGATATGGAAAGGCATAACGCGAACAATTTCACTGCCTACAGTCAATGTTACGAGAATATCTGTCACATCCGTTAATATACCCTCAATTTTCTCAGGGCCTCCACGGTTGATTTGCACCCAACGAAATTTCATTTCTTTAACGACAGCAATGAAGTCTACACCATCGATGACCGGAGGCAATAATGGTTCCGGGAGATCTGGATCTACTATGACAACCGATGTATCAGCAATCGTGCGTGTATCTACACTAACGCTTTTGATATGTTCGGTTTTATAATAAACGTTTCCAGTATCCTTAATATAGACAACAATGTAATCGTCTTTTACGACGAGCAACTTGCCCAATCTCGATTCCGGCCCCCCCCTATCTACACGAACATCTTTCCCAACCAGCAATTCCAGCGTTGCTTTGTCCATCGATATCCCTTCCCTCTTCCGGTAGTTATTTACTTGCATTAGAAGTATATGAGCCTTTCATCTGATGTGATTGGGATAGGTATCTATTTGTCCATATTTTTCCGCTTTAACCTAATATAAGCTGCTCTGCGGCGAAGATGAACAAATAAATAAAATGAGAAGTGGATGAATGGACATAGGGCATGTACCGTGTCAGCCCCCAAATATACATCATATGGTAAAAAGGTATACTCCAGTAAATGATTAACTAACTTAAGGAGGTAAGAACTGTGGGAAAATCAGAGCACTTAAGACAGGAGATTAATCTCCTAAGAGTAACCAAACCTATGATGCATCTACTGAAAGAATTACGATTTCAACCAGTGACTGTTCTAACTGCCGCTGGACCTATTTCAGGTGAACTCATGATTGTTGGTGACGATTTTATTCTCGTCAAAGAAGTAAGCGGAGAAGGCGTCATGATTCCGATTACGAGTATTGAAGTTATTTATTAAGAAAGGAGTGATCGAGAATGCCTCTTCCCCATCCACCACATCCACATCCACACCCAGAGCCACATTGGACTTTTGAATCCTTCCTAAAAGGTCTTATCGGTAGAGATATCGAAGTTTACTTTATTAATCAATTTTACGTAGGACAACTGCAAAGCGTAGAAGATGGTTATTTCACAATGGTTGTGAATTCCGCCTACTACTTGCCAGAACAATCAATTACTGTATTTAGCCGCAGCGTTGAATATTTGCGTATTTTGAACTAAAAGCTTGCTTGAGAAGACCTATCTATATAGGTCTTCTCTTTTTTTATTGCTTCTCAATCCACTCCCGCCAGTTGGAAAAATGAGCATAATTCTGATGAGTGATGCTGAATCTACGTAACCTTCGATGATAAAGCGGCGTGGGAATATGCCTAAATGAAAAATCTTTGGAAAGACGTGTAATCACTTCAAAATCCTCATAAAGTCTTCCATGTGAAGGATCTTCCTGAGACCATCCACCGATTTGCTTCAAAGCATCTACGCGATATAACCGCGGTACCAATGGCAGTCCCATTGTCAGAAATTGTTGTTTGTCAAATAAGCCTGGCATGTTGCGCACGCCGCTATACAGCAGCTGATGCGGTTTCCTTTCGTACCATTCATAATAATTGCCATGGAAGAGGGCAGTTGAATGGGAGGCCGATTGTACCTGTGCAGTCAATACATCAAGGCAGTCCGGCGCCAGCCAATCGTCCGCGTCAAGCTCCAGCAACCACCTGCTGCGTACTTGGCGCAAAGCTTGATTCAAACATCCTGCCTTACCTTGATTACTTTCATTTTCTATGAATCGAATCCGCGAATCTCTCTCCAGAGAGCGAAGCACTTCCCCCGTTTGATCCT
Source organism: Paenibacillus sp. MAHUQ-63 (assembly GCF_028765165.1). Classification (GTDB taxonomy): domain Bacteria; phylum Bacillota; class Bacilli; order Paenibacillales; family NBRC-103111; genus Paenibacillus_E. Next base: position 1,657,346 of record NZ_JARADB010000003.1, read on the forward strand.
GTGAACCGTCATCGACGATTAGCAGCTCCCACTGGGCATTGCTTTGGGTATACACACTGCGAATCGCCCATGGTAAATACTCAGCATTATTATAAGTGCTGATGACGACAGAAATCAGCGGATCCGCTGTGCCGTGTTGGACTCGCGATTTTGCATGCAATATGGGCTTAATGGCCTTCCATTCCTCTTCGCTTCGCTTCCAACTGGGAGCCTTGGTCGCACAAGGCTCCCAATGCTCAGTAAGCATGTGCTGCCATTCCCAAGCTTCGCTTAATTGGATCCATTTCTCATACATAACATATTGTTCGAAGGGCAATCGTTCTATCTCTGAAAAGCAAGCCGGCCCTCCTTGTTTCACAGCGGCCGTGCGCCAGACGCTCGGAGCCTTACCGCTTTGTTCTGGGGAGCCGCTCTTATGTTTTGGATGAACAAATACGCCCGCGCAATTAACGGAAACACGTTGGAGCTGTTCGTTTAGTTCTTGAAGGAATGTCGCATCGAAACGATCTCCGGCTTGAATCGTCATGAAGAAATCGTCATGATAGGCGGCAAGCTCCTTATTCAATTGCTTGCCGATCCCGTTCGCACTTACTAGGACAGGCCATTCAGGGACGACATGTTCTAGTTGAGCAAGGGTTATCCTAGTACTCAATTGAGAAGTTGAGTCTAATACGAAAACGAGCATATCCCTACTCCTCCTACGGGCGTACCCAGCTATTTAAACATTCTATGCGTTTATCTTGGGTTTGTTCTTCTAATAGGCTGCATAACTGCCTGCATCCATAGGATCATCTGCCCAATTCGCATATTTCACCGCTAACCGCCTGTATGCTGATTTTTTAAGCGACTACCTTTGCAATCCTTCTCCATTCGACAATTGATTCTTTTACCTTTCTGTGGCAAGATTAGCGAAGAACCCTTTACCGGGATCTTGGATCCCTTCCAAATCTCAGCAGCTGCACTTAACCACTCGAACGAACAGGAGTCAATCTATGTCAAAACCGTTTTTCAAATTGCTAACAGAGCTCTCCTCACGCAAATGGGTATCCCAGGTGACAGGAGCTTTTGCCAGGTCCAAAGCAAGCCGGATGTTCATCCCCCGTTTTGCCCAAACCTACGGTATACGCATTGAGGATGCTGAGAAGCATATCAAAGATTACAAATCCCTCAATGATTTCTTCACCCGCCGGTTGAAGCCGGGACTTCGTCCGATTCATGCCGATCCAACCCGTGTCGTAAGTCCGGTGGATGCCATGATTACAGGCATTGGCGACATTCAAGAGGGTCAGATCGTCAACGTCAAAGGCCAGGATTATACGATCGACGAGCTGCTTAACCGCTCTCCCCGGACGGTCAACTACAAGAACGGCTTCTACTTCGTCCTGTATTTGAGCCCGACCGACTATCACCGGATTCATTCTCCGATTACAGGCGATATTATCGAGAAAGAGCATGTGCCCGGCAAGGTATATCCGGTCAACGAATTCGGCCTTCGCCATATGAAACGGGTTCTCAGCCGCAACGAACGGCTAATCACGTTCATCCAGCATGGTGCAGGCGAAGTCGCCGTCGTGAAAGTCGGGGCGTTGAACGTAAGCTCAATTCAGTATGTGAAGCCGCTTCCCAATACACTTGAGCGCGGTCAGGAGCTTGCTTATTTCGAATTCGGCTCCACGGTCGTGCTGCTGTTTGAAGACGATATGTTCGAACCCCGTCCGGACCTGAAGCTAGGCTCCAAAGTGAAAATGGGAGAGGACCTCGGCCGCTTTCTCAAATAAAACATCATAAGTGATCTGGAGAGGAGAGAACCATGGCAGCTATAACATCACCGTCTTCCGGCTCCAATAGCTTGCAGAGCGCGGGTGACGTGAAACCGACCGTCTATCGGATCTTATTGGCCATCGGTCTCGTTCACCTGCTGAACGACTCGATTCAATCCGTCATACCTGCAATCTTCCCGATACTCAAAAGCGAGATGGGATTAACCTACACGCAGGTAGGATGGGTGCAGTTCGCCATCAACTTCACGGCTTCCATCATGCAGCCTGTCGTCGGCCTGTACACCGATCGCAAACCGTCTCCGTACATGCTGCCGATCGGCATGACCTCCACATTGATTGGGATGCTGCTGCTCGCTTTCGCACATTCCTACTGGGTTGTGCTGCTCGCCGTATGCTTCGTCGGTCTCGGCTCCGCCGCCTTCCACCCGGAAGGCTCGCGCGTATCGCACATGGCTGCCGGAGGACGCAAAGGTCTGGCCCAATCGATCTTCCAGGTCGGCGGCAACTTCGGCCAATCGTTGGCGCCGGTCATGACCAAATGGATCTTCATCCCGCTCGGATTATTCGGGTCCATCTGGTTCACAGGCGTCGCAGCCGTCGCCATCGCCGTCCAGCTGTACATCGCGCGCTGGTACAAAGCCGTGCTCGTCACGGCACCGGTCAAAGCCAAATCCGCGGTCAAGCGGACCGTCAATCCGGTCCACCGCAAGCGCATCTTTTTTGCCATTTATGTATTGATTTTTCTCGTATTCGTCCGTTCCTGGTACGGGGCGGCTATGAGCGGCTACTTCGCCTTCTTCCTGCAAGAGCACTACGGCATGTCGATCAACCGGGCGCAGGACTTCATCTTCCTGTTCCTGGCAGCCGGCGCGGTAGGGACTTTCTTCGGCGGTCCGATCGCCGACAGATTCGGCAAGCGCAACGTCATTTTCTTCTCCATGCTGGGCTCGGCGCCATTCGCGCTGCTGCTGCCGCATGTCGGCATTACCTGGTCTTATATTTTACTCGTTGTCATCGGAGTCATCCTTTTATCGAGCTTCTCCGTTACCGTCGTCTATGCGCAAATGCTGTTTCCCGGTAAAGTAGGCACCGTCTCCGGTCTCATCACCGGCCTCGCCTTCGGATTAGGCGGGATCGGCTCCGTTGTGCTCGGCAACCTGTGCGATGCCATCGGCACCCCCCGCGTCATGGAGCTGTGCGCGTACCTTCCGCTGCTAGGCATCCTGACGTTCCTTCTACCATCCGACCGCAAGCTGCGGGAGTGGACGGAGGAACAAGCGTAAAACATAGAAACCTTGCCCTGTAGGCTGTGACTGCCTTGGGGCAAGGTTTTTTTGGCGGTTGGAGCTCGCACTGCCGCCGAACGAAACCCTCTAACGGACACAGCGGCTGTTATTTCACCGAAAACGAGCGTCTCTCGTTTCTAACGGACACACGTGTCCTTATTTGCCGATTTCGGCAGGAAACCATGCGCCAAATGGGCAAATAAGGACACTGGTGTCCGTTAGCATTCCCAATCGGCTGATACCCGCCGAATAAGGGCCGCTGTGTCCGTTAGCCGGATTGGTGCGGGCTGGCGCGGACGCTAGGCGCGGCGCGCCCTGACCTCTTCGGCTCCTCAAATAAAAAAGCCCGGGGCGCTGCTAATGAACTGTGACCCAGAAAGTGGACGATTAAAAAAGAACCTTATGCTGTCAATAGATGACTTCTGTATTGATCAGGGGTCATCTTTTTTAATGTCCACTGGTACCTTGCTGAATTGTAATAGTGGATA
>NZ_JARADB010000033.1 GCF_028765165.1 Paenibacillus sp. MAHUQ-63
CGCGCCGATCTTGTCCATGGCGGCCATCTCCGGGAGCCAGCGGTCGCGCTGCTCCTGGTCGCCGCCGGACTCGATGGAGTACATCGCCAGGCCGTTGTGGACGCCGAAGAAGGTGGACACCGAGGCGTCGGTGCGGGCCATCTCCATGGCCATCGTGCCGCTGAGCAGGTTGCTGACGCCCGGCTTGTTCTCGGCGTCGTAGCGGATCACCGTGTCGGTGTCGGTGACGGCGCTCTTGACCTTCTTGGCCGTGGCCTTGGGCTCGTCGAGGAGGTTGATGAGGCCCTTCGGCGTGGACGCCGACTTGCTCATCTTGATCGACGGGTCCTGGAGGTCGTAGATCTTCGCCGTCTCCTTGAGGATGTACGGCTTCGGGAGGGTGAAGGTCTCGCCGAACCGGCCGTTGAAGCGCGTGGCGAGGTCGCGGGTGAGCTCGATGTGCTGGCGCTGATCCTCGCCGACCGGGACCTCGTTGGCCTGGTAGAGCAGGATGTCCGCGACCTGGAGGATCGGGTACGTGAACAGGCCGACCGAGGCGCGCTCGGCGCCCTGCTTGGCGGACTTGTCCTTGAACTGGGTCATCCGGCCGGCCTCGCCGAAGCCGGTGAGGCAGTTCATGATCCAGGCGAGCTGGGCGTGCTCGGGGACGTG
>NZ_JARADB010000006.1 GCF_028765165.1 Paenibacillus sp. MAHUQ-63
GCCCCCCTCAAGATGAGATTTCCCAACTAGTAAGACCCCTTGTAGACGACGAGGTTGATAGGTTCGAGGTGGAAGTGCAGCAATGCATGCAGCTGACGAATACTAATCGGTCGAGGGCTTATCCTAATATACCTAAGGTTCGACTTTACGTAAGTTTCGTATCTAGTTTTCAGGGAATAATATTTCCTGTATATATGTCTTGGAGAGATACCCAAGTGGCTATAAGGGGACCCTCTGCTAAGGGGTTAGACTGCGTAAGTGGTGCGAGGGTTCGAATCCCTCTCTCTCCGCCAGTTTCCAAACATATATATTCTGTATGGCGGCGTAGCTCAGCTGGCTAGAGCGTACGGTTCATACCCGTAAGGTCGGGGGTTCGAGCCCCTCCGCCGCTACCATATTTCAATCCGGAGGCTTAGCTCAGCTGGGAGAGCATCTGCCTTACAAGCAGAGGGTCGGCGGTTCGATCCCGTCAGCCTCCACCATCTTATGAATATGCCGTTGTAGCTCAACTGGTAGAGCAACTGACTTGTAATCAGTAGGTTGGGGGTTCAAGTCCTCTCGACGGCACCATTCACTGTAACGAATATGAATTGTCATGGAGCCGTGGTGTAGAGGCCTAACATGCCTGCCTGTCACGCAGGAGACCGCGGGTTCGAATCCCGTCGGCTCCGCCATTCATATTTTATCGTTATAGGGGACAAACTACTTTAAGTACATAAGGCTCGGTAGCTCAGTCGGTAGAGCAGAGGACTGAAAATCCTCGTGTCGGCGGTTCGATTCCGTCCCGAGCCATTGAGATGGTTGTGCTGCCACAACGCAGTACGGTTATCTCGCATATGGAGGCTTAGTGAAGTGGCTAAACACGGCAGACTGTAAATCTGCTCTCTCCGAGTTCGGTGGTTCGAATCCATCAGCCTCCATTTCCCTAAGAGCCATTAGCTCAGTTGGTAGAGCACCTGACTTTTAATCAGGGTGTCGTAGGTTCGAGTCCTACATGGCTCACTTTTATAAGTGAAAATCAGAAGGCCGTAAGGTCTTTTTTTTATGGGGCGACCGAGAGGTTGCCCCTTATATATTTCCGGTTTGTTGCCTATATCCGTCCATCCGTCAGAAGCGCAAGAGCCGCCGCCTGCCAATATTACAAAAAGCCTCCCAATCGGGAGGCTTTTGTCTTACCATTCGGTTGTTATTTCAGTTTCTCAGCGACCGATTGCATTTTCTGCGTCATAGAAGCAGCTTTATCGCGCCGGTCATCGATTTTGATCGAGGTGGAGACGCGCTCAGCACCGTTCTTGAAAGGCACTTCATGAACGGCCCGAATCACTTCCAGGATGCGATCCAGAGGGCCTTCCAGAATGGTCCCCATAGGGGTCATTTCAAAGATGATGTCCGTGTGCTTCTCCAGCTCTTTGTGCAGATCGGCGACATAACCGCTAAGGCTGGTGGTTGCTGTTCCGATGGGAATAATCGTGAATTCAGCTATGGCCATTATCGACCGCTCCTTTCATCATTTCAGCTACTTATCATTGTAGAGGAGTAGAGGAGCATAAACAAGTTGTCCATGAAGGCGTGTTTTACGTGCTGGTGAGCTCCATAATGTAATCGGACGCTCTGGCCGCGAGCGCCGACACCAAGGGGAACGAGTCCCCTCAACGAGCCGGGTATCTTCCCAGCCCTAACTTCTGCATGCTGAACTTAGCGCTAGCGTAATCCTTCTGGTGATCCCGCGGGGGACCGGCACCCAGCACTACGACATCAGGAATTTGCAAGCACGCCTCCCGCGGCACCTGCGCCAATAATCAAGATATCGGCTTCCTGCGCGTATCTCCTATTCACGGCTCCTTCACAGCCTCCCAAGGGTCGAGATGTCCCAGGTCCGCCCGAAAATAGCCGCGAGGATAGGCGGGCCCGCCGTATCCAATTTCGGACCATATCAGCGGATGCGAATAGTAGGCTTCTATGCTGAGCTGCAGTAGTTTTTGAAATAGTGCTTTCTGCGGGACGCCGTCCCATTTCTCCGTGTTGGGATATTCATTGCTGGCGATCTGCTGCATGATAAGCCGCTTGTTCGCCGAATCCAATTCGAAGAATGGCTTGCTGCTGTGAATCCATCCGGTTTCATCAATAGCTTCCAGACCATTGCGAACGAGTGTTCGAATCTCTGGGACGTTCTTCTCCCGGTTGCCCTCGCCTTGCCCCTTGGCTAGCACGTCGTCAATATGGGAGAGTACATAGCCGATAATATCCCCTCTGGAATCATCCATAAGGAGCGAGCACCAGGCGCGCAAAGTTTCCGCTTCAAGCGGTGTGATATAGCGATAGTGGTTTTCGCGTAATAATCGGGCGTTGACGATGGAGCGAGTGTGAGCGTCCCATTCATTTTGCTCATCCATAACATTATAAGACGGATAATGGCTTTGATTTGTCATCGTGAAATAAAACCTCCATATATGGCAGTAAGTCCAAACACGTTGAAGAAAGCGACCGGCAGCGGCATGATGACAGGCGACCCCATAAACCCTTTGTAAGACCTCCTGTGGGATGATTCGACCCTTGTACAATTATTTCCAATAATGCGCAATTTATGAGCCTGAGGTACTTTCATCCTCATAGCGATTGCATGGTAGAGATTCCATGGGAAGAACGTTTTGGCACCATTACCAATCCTGCGTGCGAGAGGAAACATTTTAGGAATGAAAGGCTTCTGGAAATCATGGTAATCTTGTACTAGATTTCATGGCAATTCCCATTTATACAAACAATTGCGCACTGGAGGAAATAATAATGATAAAGCATCTTGCTAAACGAACACTTGGAATTACAGCTGCCGTAACGATCGCGCTATCTGCGACTACAGCGGTGTCCGCCTACGCGGCGAATGACGATATGGATGCGGTGTCTCTTGCCAAGAAATTGGTCGGCATCGATTATTCCAGAAGCAACGAAACGCCGTCAGCCGGATTCGATTCCTCCGGTCTGATTTACTATGTTTATCAAACGTTGGACTATTCGGTGCCTAGAACGCTAGCCGAGCAGTTTAAGATGAACAAAAAGTCGATCAACGATATCTCCAAAGCGGAGCCGGGCGACATCCTGTTCTTTGGCAGCGGGAAGACGCCGTCTTATGCGGGGATTTATGTGGGGCAAGGGAAGATGGTCATGTCCTCCCAGAGCAGAGACGAAGTCGTCACACGCAACGTCAACGATTATAAGAAGAGCTTCATCGGCGGGAAAAGCATTCTATCCGCTACGGACCGCTTGAAGGCGGAGCTTATTCTTGCGGCTCAAAAATACTTAGGTGTTCCGTATGAGTTCGGTGCGAAATACGGACAAACCAAAACGATGGACTGCTCTTCATTCGTGAAAACGGTGTTCGCCCAATACGACATAACGCTGCCGCGGGTATCCCGTAATCAGGCGAAGGAAGGGAAATACGTAAGTAAAAGCAATTTGGAGGCCGGAGATTTAGTTTTCTTCACAACCCCGGATTCCGGCAAAAGCATCGGGCATGTCGGCATTTATGTAGGCAATGGGAATATGATTCATACGTACGGTGAAGGCGGCGTCAAATTCACCTCCATCAATAAAGAATGGTGGGCGGATCATTATGTGACGGCTCGCCGGATTTTGGACTGATTCAAGGTCAAACCCAAAGAACCCTTCTGCAGCTGAGGCGCGGGAGGGTTCTTTCCCATTCGGGAGCTTACATATGGTACAATAGAGAGATAGAGATAGAAGAAGTCAGGAGTAAGGAGAGAGGCAAATGGATTGGGAGCGAATCAAAGAGCGTTTGGAAGCGGTTTTACAGACACCTATGTACATCGGTTTGATAGCTGAAGCCGATTGGCTGCACTTGGCGGAAGAGCAGGCCGAAACTCCGATCAGCTTCGTCCGGAGCGTTGAGCGCGGCCGGGAGGTGCTGTTTTATTTATCCAAGGAGCACAAAGATATCAGAGTTCTGCAAGTTCCTGGAGCCAAACTCACCCCTTCCGAGCGCAAGCTCGTAGAAATGACGGTCGAATCCAAACAAACGCAGGAGAAGAAGCAGCGAGGAGCTTACCAGTCGGAAGACGAACGAAAAGCCTATCAATTACGAGAATGGCTGCTGCAGCAGATGGAGCTTGGCGCCACCTATGCGGAGCTGCCGGATGCGCTAGCTTCACAGTCCTCTCTGTATTCAACGAAAATTCCACTGCTTCTCTACGGGGATTATTCGCAAAATCAAAGCGTGACCTATACGGAGTTGAAGAAGCTGCTGGAGTCTTTCTTCGAATCGGAAATTACGCTTATTCCTTTGATGGAGAAAGAGTGGCTGATTCTGGCGCCGGAAGGACTGCTGGCAAGCGGCAGTGAAGAAAGAGAAGGCGACGAAGAAGAGAGCGTTGAGCAGATTCTGGATGCGCTAGGCTCTGGCTTATATGAAATGCTGGCGAATGAGTGGATCGGAGAATGCCATCTGGCCATCGATTATCCGGTGAAGCCGGCGAAAGCGCTGTTCGCTACGATTCTCAAATTGAGAGAGACGATCATGCTCGGCCGTTCCTTCCATGTAGGCAGCTTTATTCATCTTCGATGGGAACTCCGCCTGGAGAAACTGCTGCATTTGATAGACGAAGAAGAGAAAAACGAATTCCTGGAGCAGGTGCTCCGCGGCACCGATCATGCGCTGGATGCGGAGACGGTGACGACGCTTGAGCATTTCTTCTCTCTGGACTGCAATGTGAGCGAGACGGCGAAGAAGCTGTATATTCATAGGAATACGCTGTTGTACCGGTTGGACAAGTTCAAAAATGAGACCGGATTGGATGTCCGGACGTTTAATCATGCGGTTTTGGTGCGTCTTGCTACTCTATTGTACAAAGTAACGAAAAGAAAGTGATTTTTTTGTAGGTATTGTGCATAGTCAGTCCGGCCTTCGTGGGGTAAGATGAATGTAGTTAATAGTTGATGAACAAGTAGTGTACATCGATAAACCGTAGGGGGAATGAAACCATGGCAGGCGTACGTTTAAATCATATCGTTAAAAAATATTCCGGTGCAGAAGAATCCACAGTTAAGGATTTCCATCTTGAAATTGAAGATAAAGAGTTCGTCGTATTGGTTGGAGCATCCGGTTGCGGTAAATCCACAACGCTTCGTATGATCGCAGGACTAGAGGAAATTACTGAAGGTGAACTGTACATCGGAGATCGCCTTGTAAACGACGTTGCTCCTAAAGACCGCGATATCGCGATGGTATTCCAATCCTATGCTCTTTATCCGCATATGACTGTTTATCAAAACATGGCATTCGGTTTGAAACTTCGTAAATTCAAAAAAGCAGATATCGATGCTCGCGTTCGCGAAGCAGCGAAAATCTTGGATATCGTTCACTTGCTGGATCGTAAGCCGAAGGCTCTTTCCGGTGGTCAACGTCAACGTGTTGCCTTGGGCCGTGCGATCGTACGTGAGCCGCAAGTATTCTTGATGGATGAGCCGCTCTCCAACTTGGACGCGAAACTTCGTGTACAAATGCGCGCGGAAATCACGAAATTGACAAAACGTCTTGGTGTTACAACCATCTACGTAACGCATGACCAAATCGAAGCTATGACAATGGGCGATCGTATCGTTGTTATGGATAAAGGTATCATTCAACAGGCTGCTACACCTGAAGAAATCTACAACTACCCTGTGAACATGTTCGTTGCAGGCTTCATCGGTTCCCCGTCCATGAACTTCATGACAGGTAACTTGACGCAAGAAGGCGGCGGAATCTTCTTCAAAGCAGGTTCTGTTAACGTAGAAGTTCCAGCTGGTAAAGCACAAGTGCTGAAAGATAAAGGCTATGTAGGTAAAGAAGTGATTCTGGGTGTTCGTCCGGAAGACATTCACGAAGAGCCTGTATTCTTGGAAGCATCCCCGAACACTGTCTTCAACGTAAACGTTGAGTTGACAGAGAACTTGGGTCACGAAATGTACTTGTACCTGAACGGTATCGGTTCTAACACAGTCATCGCTCGTGTTGACGGACGTTCCGGCATCAAAGAAGGCACAAACGTGAAATTGGCTTTGGATATGAACAAAGTTCATTTCTTCGATAAAGAGTCCACATTGTCCATCTTGGTAAAATAAGTTGGATCAGAAAAGCCAGCCGATATCGGCTGGCTTTTTTTCTGTTTGGCAACGCGGCAGTTGATTTCAATATCGTATTCCTTTACGATGAAACTAATGGAAAGAAATGAAGACGAGCAGAAGGAACAGGTTGTGCTCAGGCAAAACGCAGAGGGGACAGGACAATGGCCAAAAAAGTGAAAGTTTCCGAATTGGTGGACCAGCTCCACATGGAGGTTCTTGCAGGCGAATCAGGACTTAAACGCGGTATAACGACCGGAGATCTGTACCGTCCGGGTCTGGAGATGGCGGGCTATTTCAATTACCATCCGCGGGAACGCATTCAGATGCTAGGAAAGACAGAAATCACCTTCATGGAAATGTTAACGACGGGGGTTCGCCGAAACCGCGTCGAGCAGCTGTGCGCTCCGGAAGAGACGCCTTGTATCATCGTAACGAGAGGGTTGGATGTTCCGGTCGAGCTGTTGGAGGAAGCGACGAAGCGCGATCTTCCGGTGCTTCGCAGCCAAATGTCGACGACGATCTTTGCAAGCAGACTGACGGGTTACCTCGAAAATAAATTGGCGCCAAGCACAACGATCCACGGTGTACTTGTCGATGTGTACGGCGTGGGCATGCTCATCACAGGCAGCAGCGGCATCGGGAAGAGCGAGACGGCGCTGGAGCTTGTCAAACGGGGCCACCGGCTGATCGCCGACGATGCGGTCGAGATTCGGCAAAACGGTGAAAAAGTGCTGACCGGCAACGCGCCGGAGCTGATCCGCCATCTGCTCGAAATTCGCGGTGTCGGCATCATCAACGTGATGACCTTGTTCGGTGCAGGAGCCATTCGCAATGTGAAGAAGATATCCGTTGTGGTGAAATTGGAAAACTGGCAGCAGGACAAGCAGTATGACCGTCTGGGATTGGACGAGGAATTGACACGAATCATCGATACGGATTTGCCGCTGGTCACCATTCCCGTACGCCCAGGTCGAAACTTAGCGGTGATCGTGGAAGTGGCCGCGATGAATTACCGGTTGAAGCGAATGGGCTATAACGCGGCGCTTCAATTCACGAATAAGCTGACGGAATCGCTGAATGAGGATTATGAGGACTTTGATTGATAGAAGCTGGACGCAGCTTACATTGTGAAGGAGTGAAACTATGCTAGAAAGCGTGGCGTTTTCCCTTGGACCGATTCATGTCCGGTGGTATGGCATTATTTTAGGTACAGCAGCATTGGTTGGATTGTTATTGGCCATTCAAGAAGGGAAACGATTCAAAATCGTTCCTGATTTTTTCATGGATTTATTGCTGATAGGCGTGCCTTCCGCGATTATTGGGGCAAGAATATATTATGTAGCCTTCCAATGGTCCGATTATAAGAACAACTTAGCGGAAATATTTATGATATGGCACGGCGGGATCGCCATTTACGGCGCGCTGATCGGGGCCATAATCGGGGTCTTCTTCTACGTCAGAGCCAAAGGCTACAACTTCCTGCGCATTGCGGACATTTGCGCTCCCGGCTTGATCGTGGGTCAAGCTATCGGACGCTGGGGTAACTTCATGAACCAGGAAGCGCACGGGGGCCCGGTGAGTGAGTCGTTTCTGCGCGACACGCTGCATTTGCCGAATTTCATCGTGAATCAGATGAATATTGAAGGTACTTTCTATCATCCGGCGTTTCTCTATGAATCGCTATGGAATATCGTTGGCCTGTGCGTACTCCTATGGCTTCGCCGCAGACCGTTCCTTCGGGCGGGAGAGCTGTTCTTCAGCTATTTCATCTGGTATTCCATCGGCCGTTTCTTTATCGAAGGCGTACGCACGGACAGCCTGGATTTCACAGGACCGACCTGGCTGGCATCGCTGCTCAACGCATTGTGGTCGCCGATGAAAGTCGTTTTTGAGCCGGGTGTCATGACCTATGGAGGAAATATAAGATTCTCGCAGCTGTTGGCGCTTCTGCTCGTGATTGGCATGGCGACTCTTATCATCGTCAGAAGGAAGAAAGGTTATGCGAACGTACGCTACGCAGATCCGATTGTTTCCTCGAAGCCGGCAAGCACGAAGAAAGAAGTTTCCGAACAAGAGATTGGACAGGATAAAGGAGCAGATTATGATTCAAACCGTACTGTTTGACTTGGATGGCACGATTGTCGATACGAATGAACTGATTGTACAGTCCTTTCTGCATAGCTTGGAAGGCGAAACGCCGGAGCCGGTCAGCCGGGAGCTGATCATTCCGAACATGGGCCGTCCGCTAGTGGAGCAAATGGAGTTTTTCTCCGGACGCAAAGAAGTTGAGGAGCTCATTAAGAAATATAGAACGTTTAATTTAGCCAAGCACGACGAGCTCGTGAAGGAGTTCCCGTATGTGCGGACCGTGATGGCGAAGCTGCACGAGAATGGCATCAAGATCGGCATCGTGACGAGCAAAATCAGACAAACGACGCTAATGGGTCTGAAGCTGTGCGGACTCGACCCGTATGTAAGCACGATTGTGACCGTCGAAGACGTCAAAGAGGCGAAACCGCATCCGGAAGGTATCCTGGCTGCGATGGCAACGCTCGGCGGTTCACCGGAGACGACGCTGATGGTCGGAGACAGCCATTATGATATCGAAGCCGCGAAGAATGCGGGAGTCGTATCGGTAGGCGTCACCTGGTCATGGAAAGGGCGCTCCTACCTGGAGCAGTACAACCCGGATCATCTGATTGACGATATGTTCGATCTGCTGCCGATCGTTGGGCTCGCTTCGGATGTGGAGGCTCGTTGAGACAAACGGACAAATACCCGGTCGATGGACCTAACGCCCTATGGCAGATCTATCATACCGTCAGCAAGTGGAAGGCGATCCGCAATTTCGTATTCATCCAGATTACGCGGTATTCGCCTTCCCTGCGGATGAAAAACTGGATATACCGGAACATCCTCGGCATGAAGGTCGGCGAGCATACCGCTTTTGCGCTGATGGTTATGGTGGACGTCTTTTTTCCCGAGAAAATACATATCGGCAATAATACGATTATTGGGTATAACACGACGATCCTGGCGCATGAATATTTGACGAAGGAATATCGGCTCGGCGATGTGCGAATCGGCTCCAATGTTATGATCGGTGCGAATACAACCATTCTGCCTGGGGTCACAATCGGCGACCATGCCGTTATCGGCGCGGGCTCCGTCGTTCATAAGGACGTGGCGCCGCACACCTTCGTAGCGGGCAATCCGCTGCAGACGATACGTCAGTCCCCCAATGAGAATTGAGAGAGTTGTGCGCGTGCGAGCGTGCAGCTCTTTTTCTATGCCATTCGAGAAGGCAGCGAATCTTGGGAATACCGGGAACTGGCAATTGACGCTTCTTAAGGTTACATGTTAAAATAGCCGTACATTCTTTATTTTGGTAGTATGGTAGCACGTTAACGTACTAAAGTAACAAACGGAAAACAGGATGAAATTCCTAGATGTTGGGGTGAGACGGTGTCAAAGCCAAAAGTATTTGAAAAGCCGCTAGGGGTCAAGGATTACTTGCCCGAGGCGGTAACGAAACTGCGCAATATAGAATACCGCGTGCTGGCCTGTATGGAGCGCTGGGGTTACAACCAGATTCTGACGCCTACGCTTGAATATTACGATACGGTGGGAGTGGCGAGCTCCACGGAAGATAAGAAGCTGTTCAAATTGCTGGACCGCAAAGGGCAGACCTTGGTATTGCGTTCCGAATTGACGGCTCCGATTGCTCGTGTAGCGTCCTCCTTATTGAAGGAGCATTCCTTCCCATTGCGTCTTTCTTATCATTCGAATGTATTTCGGGCAATCGAGGAGGAGGCGGGCCGGGATTCCGAGTTTTTCCAGACCGGCGTGGAGCTGATCGGCGACGCTTCGTCCGAAGCGGATGCTGAAGTCGTAGCACTGGCGATCGCTTCGCTGCAAGCCGCAGGCGTCGGCACATTCAAGATTGCCCTCGGTCATGTCGGCTTCTTGAACGGATTGTTCCAGGAAACCCTGGAAGGGCGCAGCGATGCACAGCTGAGCTTGAAGGAGCATTTGCTCGGACGCGATTATGTCGGGTACCGCGAAGCGATCAAATCGCTGGCCCTTACGCCGGAAGTGGAGCGTGAGCTCATCGGTGTCTTGAGGCTGAGAGGCGGAGACGAAATCTGCGCGCAAGCGCGGATGGTAACCCAGCATCCGATCGCACAGGATGCGATCCGACATCTTTGCGAAGTGTGGGATGTGCTGAAGGCCTACGGAGTCAGCGAGCATGTCGTCATCGATTTGACGATGATCGGCGATTTCTCCTACTACACCGGCATGACGTTCGAAGGCTATGCAGCCGACCTCGGTTTCCCGGTCTGCAGCGGCGGACGGTATGACAATCTGCTGAGCCAATTCGGGCGGCCTGCGCCGGCAACGGGCTTCGCGCTGAAGACGAACCGGATTCTTGAGGTAACGGGCGGAGAGGCAGTTCCTTCGCCTAAGCGGGTGCTGATCGGTTACGATGCCGAGCACCGGGAAGAGGCGCTTCGGTTAGCGAAGGCGAAGCGGAGCAGTGATGAAGCGGCTGTGGTCATTACGCAGCTTGTAGGCGATCAGGCAGCATGGAGACAAGCTATGGTGACGAAGCCGGACGGTTCGATTGAGGTGCAAGGCACATTGTATCAGGAAGTTATGACATTGATAGCGAAGTAAGCTCGGAAGGTAGGTTGGAACGGTGGAAGATATTCTTAAAGTAGCGATGCCGAAAGGGCGTATTTATAAACAGGCGGCGAAGCTTTTTCATAAGGCGGGACTGCCCATTCCGGAGGACCTGGAAGAAGGCCGCCGGCTCATTATTCCCGTACCGGAAGCCAGAATGGAGTTTATCCTGGCCAAGCCGGTCGATGTGCCCACATACGTCGAATACGGCGTGGCGGACATCGGGGTTGTCGGCAAGGACGTGTTGATGGAAGAGAACCGCAACGTTTACGAGCTGTTGGACTTGGGCATTGCACGCTGCCGCATGTCGGTCATTGGCTTGCCGGATTGGAAGCAAGTGATCAATCCGCGAGTGGCGACGAAGTATCCGAACGTCGCTTCGCAATATTTCCGCGAGCAGGGGCAGCAGGTCGAGGTCATTAAGCTGAACGGCTCCATCGAGCTGGCGCCGCTGATCGGCCTTGCCGACCGGATCGTGGATATGGTCGAGACGGGCCAGACGCTCAAGGAGAACGGACTCGTTGAGCAAGAAGAAATTTTTCAGATTACGAGCCGCCTGATCGCGAATCGGGTCAGTTACCGAATGAAGAACGATTCCATTCAGCGGTTATGCGATATGCTGCAGGCGGTGCTTCCTGCGCTAACGAAGGTCTAGATAGAGAGGAAGATAGCTATGCGGATACTACCCGCCTCCGAATTTGAATTGAAACGCGAGGTCGAATACGGTTCGCCCGAGCAGAACGAAACCGTCCGCCGCATCATCGATGAGGTGCGGCAGGACGGCGATGCCGCGCTGCGGCGCATGGCGCGGGAGTTCGACCGCGTCGAGGTCGCCGAGCTTCGCGTCAGCGACGAGGAGATCCAGGCGGCGTACACGCAGGTCGACGCCGGGTTCCTGACGGCGCTGCGGCAAGCCGCCGCCAATATTCGTGCGTTCCATGAGAAGCAGAAACGCACGTCGTGGATGGACCTGCAGCCGGACGGCAGCCTGCTGGGCCAAATCATCCGGCCGCTGAAGCGGGTCGGCTTGTATGTGCCCGGAGGGAAGGCGGCATACCCGTCCTCCGTGTTGATGAACGCCATCCCCGCGATCGTAGCGGGGGTGCCGGAGATCGCGATGGTGACGCCTCCGGCCACCGCCGGGGAAGAGGGCATCAACCCGCATATCCTCGTGGCGGCAGCCGAAGCGGGTGTGAAGGAGATTTACCGCGCAGGCGGAGCGCAGGCGGTAGCCGCCCTCGCCTACGGCACGGAATCGATCCAGCCGGTCGACAAGATCGTCGGCCCGGGTAACATCTACGTCGCGCTGGCGAAGCGCTTCGTGTTCGGTGTCGTCGATATCGACATGATCGCCGGACCGACGGACATCGTCGTGCTGGCGGATGAGCACGCCGATCCGGAATATGTGGCCGCCGATTTGCTGGCGCAGGCCGAGCACGACGAGATGTCACCGGCAATTCTGGTGACCCCGTCGCAGGAGCTCGCCGAGTCGGTGCGGCTGGAGCTGTGGCGGCAGCTGGACGTGCTGCCGAAGAAAGCGATCGCTGCGGTATCGACAGCAACCAGAGGCGCGATCCTCCTCGTAGACAGCTTGGACGAAGGCGTTGACGTCGTCAACCGCTTGGCGCCGGAGCACTGCGAGCTGCTCGTGCAAGAGCCGTTCAATCTGCTGCCGCGTATTGAGAACGCCGGCGCGATTTTCCTCGGCGCTTACAGCACGGAGCCTGTCGGCGATTATTTCGCCGGCCCTAACCACGTGCTGCCGACGAACGGCACGGCCCGGTTCTCATCGCCGCTGAATGTGGACGATTTCCTGAAGAAATCAAGCGTCATTCATTATAGCAAGGAAGCGCTCCTCGCGAACGGCGACATGATTATGACGCTGGCCCGCAACGAAGGGCTGGAAGGCCATGCGAGAGCGGTGGAAGTACGACTGAAGAAGGAAGGGAAATGAACCTAATGGCTGAACAGGACAATGCAAGAGTGCGCTCGGCGAGCGTAGCCCGCAAGACGAATGAGACGGACATCAAGCTATCGTTCCAAGTGGATGGAACAGGAATTTCGGAGATTGCGACGGATGTTCCCTTCTTGAACCATATGCTCGATTTATTCACGAAGCATGGCCATTTCGACTTGAAGGTCGATGCCAAGGGCGATATTGAAATCGACGATCATCACACCGTTGAAGATATCGGCATTTGCCTGGGACAGACGCTGCGCGAGGCGCTTGGCGACAAGAGAGGCATCAAACGTTATGCGAACGTGTTCGTGCCGATGGATGAGGCGCTGGCACAGGTTGCGATCGATATCAGCAACCGTCCGCATTTCGAATACCGCGCGCAATATCCAACCGCTAACGTAGGCAGCTTCGAAACGCAGCTTGTGCATGAGTTCTTGTGGAAGCTGGCGCTGGAAGCACGCATTACGCTTCATGTTATCGTTCATTACGGTCAGAACACACATCATATGATCGAAGCGGTGTTCAAAGCGTTAGGCCGTGCTATCGATGAAGCGACAACGATTGATCCTCGCGTGCAGGGGGTTCCTTCGACGAAGGGAGTGCTGTAGTCATGATCGCCATTATTGATTATGGAATGGGCAATTTACATAGCGTCAGCAAGGCGGTTGAACGCCTTGGCTATGAAGCGGTGGTGACCGGCGATGCCGAGCAGATTCTGGCTGCCCAAGGGGCGATTCTTCCGGGTGTCGGCGCATTCGGCGATGCGATGGACCAGCTGCGCGAGTCGGGACTGAATGAGGTTGTCCTGCGTTACGCGGAGTCCGGCAAACCGCTCCTCGGCATCTGCCTCGGCATGCAGCTGCTGTTCACTTCCGGCGAGGAGCATGGCAACCACGAAGGGCTGGGCCTGCTGCCCGGTTCCGTTGTGCGTTTCCGCGGTGACTATAAAGTACCGCACATGGGGTGGAACAAGCTGAGCTATCGGCACAGCGAGAGCCCGATTTTCCAAGGTGTTGAAGAGGGGCACGTATACTTCGTGCACTCCTACCATGCGAAGCCGGAGCGCGAGAGCGATTTGCTTGCGGTCACCGACTATCACCAGCCGGTGACGGCGATTGTCGGACGCGACAACGTATACGGCATGCAGTTTCACCCCGAGAAGAGCGGGGAGATCGGCATGCAGCTGTTGAGAAATTTCCTGGCTCTCTGCCAGTAAGGGGCATGACCGGCGAATGCGCCGCTTCCCCTCCTGAATGGCCGGGCTTGCAAGTTAACTAGGAGGTGCCATCATGTTAGCCAAAAGAATTATTCCTTGCCTCGACGTCAAGGACGGCCGGGTCGTCAAAGGCGTGAACTTCGTGAATTTGCGCGATGCGGGCGATCCGGTGGAACTGGCGGCGATTTACGATAAAGAAGGTGCGGACGAACTCGTATTCCTCGACATTTCGGCTTCGGTCGAAGGCCGTGCGACGATGGTGGAGGTTGTCCGCCAAACGGCGGGGGAGATTACGATTCCGTTCACTGTCGGAGGCGGCATCTCCAGCGTGGACGATATGAAACGCCTGCTGCGTGCAGGAGCGGATAAGATCGGCATCAACACGGCGGCGGTGCGTAATCCGCAGCTCGTCTCCGATGGTGCGCGCAAGTTCGGTTCCCAATGTATCGTCGTCGCCATTGACGCCAAGTACAATGCGGAGTGGGGCGAATGGGAAGTGTTCACGCACGGCGGGCGCAATGCGACAGGCATGAAGACGCTGGAGTGGGCGAAGCGCATGGAAGAGCTCGGTGCAGGCGAAATATTGCTGACCAGCATGGATGCGGACGGCACGAAGGACGGCTTCGATCTGAAGCTGACGCGCGCTGTTTCCGAGCTGTTGACCATTCCGGTGATTGCTTCCGGCGGAGCGGGCCGAACGGAGCACTTCTACGATGTGTTCACGGAAGGCAAAGCCGATGCCGGGCTGGCGGCGACGATTTTTCATTACAAAGAGCTTTCGATTCAAGGGGTCAAGGCTGACCTGAAAGATAAAGGGGTTGAAATCCGATGACATTTTCACTGGAACAGATTAAATATGACGCGCACGGACTTGTGCCTGCCATCGTGCAGGACGCGGTCAGCAAAGAAGTGCTCATGCTCGCCTATATGAACGGCGAATCCTTGCAGCGCACGATACAGACGGGCGATACTTGGTTCTGGAGCCGCTCCCGCGGAGAGCTGTGGAACAAAGGGGCAACCTCCGGTCACACGCAGAAGGTCAAAGCGCTGCGCTATGATTGCGACGCGGACACGCTGCTCGTACTTGTAGAGCAAACGGGACCTGCCTGCCACAATGGCACGTACACCTGCTTCACGCAAAGCATTCCGGTGGAAGGCGCTGCGCAAGAATGTACGGAGCCGGCAGTCTCCGGAGATCGTTTCGCCATCCTTGGGGAGCTTGAGACGGTCATTGCCTCGCGCGACGCGGAGCGTCCGGAAGGGGCGTATACGACTTACCTTTTCGAGAAAGGTGTCGACAAGATCCTCAAAAAAGTGGGCGAAGAAACGGCTGAAGTCATTATCGCCGCCAAAAATAAAGACAACGACGAGCTTCGTTATGAAGCCAGTGATCTCATTTTCCATTTAATGGTACTTCTGCGCAATAATAAACTGCCTTTGGATGAAATTATGAGAGAGCTTAGAAAACGGCATGTCCAAAAATAAATAAGACGACCTGGAGTGATTCACGATGTTGATTGATTACCATACACATCATGTGCGCTGCGGTCATGCCTCCGGGGAGCTGGAGGAGTACGTCAAACGCGGCATCGAGATCGGGCTCACGCAATTAGGGCTTTCGGATCATATGCCGCTTTTGCATGTGGATCCGCAGACGTATTGGCCGGAGATGGCTATGCCGATGGAGGAGCTGCCCCGCTATGTCGAGGAGTGCCTGCATCTGAAAGAAAAATATAAGGACCAAATCGATATACGCGTCGGTCTTGAAGGCGATTATATCGAGGGCTATGAGAAAGAGATCGAGGCGATTATCAAGGCGTATCCTTGGGATTATGTGATCGGATCGGTTCATTTTCTGGGTGAGTGGGACATTTCGGACTTCCGGCAAATTGCAGGCTGGGAAGGCAAGGATATTTATGAGGTTTATATCCAATACTACGAGGCAGTGAAGAAAGCGGTTCGTACCGGCTTCTATGATTATATCGGTCATATCGACATGATCAAGCGGTTCGGCTATGTGCCGGATCGCGACACATGGGAGCTCGAGAAAGCGGCATTAGATACGGTGAAGGCATGCGGCCTTGCCATCGAGCTTAATGCATCGGGCCTTCGTCACCCCTGTAAAGAAATGTTTCCCAGCCGCCGTATGCTCGAATACTGCCAGAAGGTGGGAATTCCCGTAACGCTGGGATCGGACGCCCATCAGCCGGAGCGGTTGGCCCAATATTTGGATGAAGCGAGATCGCTGCTCAAAATGATCGGATTTAACGAAATAGCCACATTTCATGCACGAAATCGACATCTTGTGACTTTTTAAATTCGACACCTTTCATGTATAATGAGTAGGGCGTGAACAATTTTATTTAATGAACCTTCGGAGGTAACCATTAACCATGCATAGCGACAATGTTAAAATTTTTTCCGGATCTTCGAATCCGAAGCTTGCGGAACGTATCTGTAAAGAGCTCGGCCAGCCGCTTGGACAAATTAAACTATCCCGTTTCAAAAGCGGAGAAATCTACTGCCTTTACGAAGAGACAATTCGTAACTGCGACGTATTCCTGGTGCAAACCTTTTCCCATCCGATCAATGAACATATGATGGAACTTCTGGTCATGATGGATGCGGCAAAAAGAGCTTCTGCAAGAACGATCAACCTTGTCATCCCTTACTATGGTTACTCTCGTCAAGAACGCAAAGCCGCTCCGCGCGAGCCTATTTCCGCTAAACTTGTAGCCGACTTGTTCAGTGCGGCAGGCGCCAACCGTGTTGTTACGATTGACCTGCATGCGCCGGCCATCCAAGGCTTCTTCAATATTCCAGTCGATCACCTGACGGCTCTTGATGTCATCAGTGATTGCATCAAAAAGAAAAATTTGCATAACCCGATCATCGTTTCTCCGGATGCAGGCCGTGCTACGACTGCGGAGAAAATGGCCAACATCCTCGATGCGCCGTTCGCGATGATGATCAAGAAGCGCCCTGAGCACAACGAGTCCGTTATTACTCACGTAATCGGCGACGTTGTAGGCCGCACGCCGATCATTATCGAGGATTTGATCGATACGGGAACGACGATTGTCAACGTTGTGGAGAGCTTGAAAGAGAGAGGCGCGCTGGACGTTTATATTTGCGCGACGCACCCTGTCTTCTCCGGACCTGCTCTGCAGCGCTTGGATCACCCGAACATTAAGGAAGTTATCATTACGGATTCCATCGCGATTCCGGAAGGCCATTCGGATAAATTCAATGTGCTTTCCGTAGCGCCGCTCTTGTCCGATGCCATCCGCATCATTAATGACGGCGGTTCCTTGTCCTCCCTGTTCAAATACGGCGGCGTGTAGGCCCGATCTATCCGCTGTCCAAGCACGTTTTATAAAAGTAAGATCTTACCTTGGGATTATGTTTTTGGCTTCCCGGCGATCTATGGTATAATTTGAATGTAATCAAATTGCCGGGGGTGTCTTGCTATGGAAAAGATTAAGCGTGTGTCCGAAGCGCCAAAACCAAAAGTGATTTCAATTAACATGGATGCCGCATTCTTTTTCGAGAGAGCGGTTCAATCTTTGGATCGGTTTCATTATGATAAGGCATTGAAATATTTCCGGCGGGCTGCAGAGTACGAGCAGGATAATCCTGTGAATCACTGCAACCTTGCGGGAGTTCTCTCCGAAATGGGCAATTATGACGAGTCGAACCAAATTTTGCAGCATATCCTTGATACGATCGATCCCGAGATGACGGAATGTCACTTTTATATGGCGAACAACTATGCCAATATGGAAAATTTCGAGCAGGCAGAACAAGCATTGGTTCGGTATTTGGAGACTGATCCTACGGGACAGTTCATGGAAGAATCCGAAGAGATGATGGAAATGCTGAGCTACGAGCTTGAACGCCCCGCCCCTCTCACTAGCATCAAGAGTCGAGAAGGGCTCTTCGAGCATGATAAGGCCCGCGCCCTCCTGGAGGAGGGGAAGTTCGCCGAAGCCGTGAGGCAGCTGGAGAAGCTGGTTGAGAATCAACCGGAGTTCACTGCCGCGCGGAACAACTTGGCACTGGCTTATTATTACATGGGTCAGTTCGAGAAAGCGATGGAAACGATTCATGCTGTACTCGAAATCGATCATGGCAATTTGCATGCCCTGTGCAACATGGCCATTTTCCACCAGCATTTCGGCAATAAGCGGGAGCTGGCGGAGCTTACGGACCTCTTATGCAAGACGTATCCGTATCAGCAGGATCATGTGTTCAAGCTCGCTACGACGATGGGCATTCTTTCGCAGCATGAGAAAGCGTACCATCTGTTCAGGCGTCTGCTGAAAGCGGGGGACGGTACGGCCGATCCTTGCCTGTATCATTACGCCGCTGTGGCTGCCTGCCACATTGGCCGGTTCGATGAAGCATACCGGTATTGGAAGCAAGCACATAAGCTGGATCCCGGCGCGGAAATCTCCAAATTTTATTTGGAGCAGCTGCGTACGCGCGAGAAGGTGGAAGGCCCGCTGACATGGAGCTACCATTACCATCTGCCCTTCGAAGAGCAGTTCCGCGTGCTGGAGAAATCGGCGCAGGGCATACCGGACCAACTGAAGAAAGATCCGCTTGTCCGCTCGTCCTTCTTCTGGGCGCTGCGCCACGGGGATATCGAAACGAAGCTTCAGGTCATTCAAGCTTTCGGTTTGATCGCCGACAACGAGGTGAAGGATGCCTTGCAGGACTTCATTCTGGACCGGGATGAAGATGACTACTTGAAGAAGGTTGCCATCTTCGTGCTGCGCAGCATGGGGATCCGGGAGTCTATCCCGGCTTATCTCGAGAATCAGGAGATTATGGTGGAGGCCTCGCCTTATTCGCCGCATTTGCCCGTCTGGGATGTGAAATGGCAGAACGTCATGGAGATGGCGCTCTCTCATATGCATAAGCGGTATGATATGGTGCAACAGTATGATTTGGAGATTCTATGGGTGGAGTTTCTGACGAAGCTGTATCCGTCCGTGCCGAAGATTCAGAAGTCCGAGGGTTGGGCGGCTGCGTTGGAATATTTGATCGCCAAGATGCATCGCCGCGCGATTTCGTATCAAGAAGTTTCGACGCGCTATGGCGTGACCGTTTCGACGGTGAGCCGGAATGTGAAACTCATTGACGATACTTGCGGTTTACGCGAGAAGATGGAAGCGATCTTCAACAAATTCACAAGTATTTGATCGCTTGGTCATGCCGTGACGCATGACCGGCTTTCATACATATAGGTATGCTTATTACAGATAGCTTTCCAATGGAGAGCATTTAGGAGGGAAACATATGTACAAAGCAGTCGTTGTAGGAACAGGACCATCCGGATTAACAGCAGCCATTTATTTAGCTCGCGCCAACCTGAGCCCCCTTGTCATCGAAGGACCGGAGCCAGGCGGCCAATTGACCACGACAACCGAAGTGGAGAATTTCCCGGGCTTCCCTGAAGGGATCATGGGGCCTGAACTGATGGAAAACATGCGCAAGCAAGCGGAACGCTTCGGCGCTGAATTCAAAACGGGCTGGGTGAACTCCGTAGAGTTGACGAACCGTCCGTTCAAATTGCAAGTGGAGGGCTTGGGTGAAGTCGAGACGGAAACGTTGATCATTTCAACAGGCGCTTCGGCCAAATTGCTCGGCATCGGCAACGAGAAAGAGAATATCGGACGCGGCGTAAGCACATGCGCAACCTGCGACGGTTTCTTCTTCCGCGGCAAAAAGATCATCGTTGTGGGCGGCGGAGACTCCGCGATGGAAGAGGCGAACTTCTTGACTCGCTTCGCTTCCGAGGTACGTCTGGTGCATCGTCGCGATGAACTTCGCGCCTCCAAGATCATGCAGGATCGCGCTCGCGGCAACGAGAAGGTGAAATGGGCGCTGAACAATACGCCGATTGAGGTAGTTTCCGGCGAGAAGGGCGTAACCGGCCTGAAAGTGAAAAATAACGTTACCGGTGAAGAGGAAATCATCGAAACGGACGGCATTTTCGTAGCGATCGGCCATACGCCGAATACGAAGTTCCTGGGCGGACAAATCGAAACGGACGAACAAGGCTACATTAAGGTGAAGCCGGGGACGACCGAGACGAATATTCCCGGCGTGTTCGCATGCGGCGACGTGCAGGATACGAAGTACCGTCAAGCGATCACAGCGGCAGGCAGCGGATGTGCGGCAGCGCTGGAAGCTGAGAAATTCCTGGAAGGCCACATCGTACACGATTGGAGCCAATCGCTGTAAGACTTTGTACAGCAAACGTGGGAGGCTATGCTTTCCACGTTTTCTTATTTCCTCGGGAAATAGATGAATCTTGACCTGTCTACAGCCTTGTCTTATAGTTGAAAAAGGAGCTTATGCCCGAAAATTTTAAAGATTATTCATGAGGTGACCTTGCAATGTCAAATCAGATTTATATCGGTGTAGATTTAGGCGGTACCAATATTAAAGTCGGTATCTGCGACGAGCAGGGGAAACTGCTGCAAACGTTAGAAGGCCCAACAGGTGCGGAGAACGGTGCGGAGGCTGTTATCGAGCGTATTGCGCAGCAAGTGCGCCAAATTGTCGAAGAATCTCCGTTTGAGTGGGAGCAAGTGGCGGGAATTGGCGCGGGCTTGGCTGGATTCATGGATATTCCGGAAGGTTTCGTCAAATTTTCTCCCAATTTGCAATGGCATAACGTCCCTGCCAAGAAAATGTTGGAGACGCTTCTAGGCAAAACGGTAAAAATCGACAACGACGCGAATGTGGCAGCGCTTGGCGAAGCATGGGCCGGTGCTGGCGCAGGCATTCCGAACTTGGTTTGCTATACGCTTGGAACGGGTGTTGGCGGCGGTATCATTATTAACGGCAAAATCTATCAAGGCGCTGCCGGCATGGCTGGCGAGCTCGGTCATATGTCCGTTGTGCCGGATATCGAAGCTATTCAATGCGGATGCGGACAAATGGGCTGTCTCGAGACGGTATCCTCCGCAACAGGCATCGTGCGCATGGCCAAAGAAGCGGTAGAGCGCGGCGAGCGCACATCTCTTGCGCTGCATGAGAAGATTGAAGCCAAGCATGTATTCGATGCGGCGAAAAGCGGCGACGAAGTAGCCCTGCGCATCGTGAACCGCGCGGCTTATTATCTCGGACGCTCCATGGCGGCTATGGCTGTCGTCATTAATCCGAAGAGGTTCATTATCGGCGGAGGCGTATCCAAGGCAGGAGAGATTCTGTTCCAGCCGATTCGCGACACATTTAAGAAATTTACGCCGGAAACAGCGGCAGAGGGTGTTGAGATCGTTGCGGCAACACTTGGCAACGATGCAGGCGTCGTAGGCGCTGCCGGTCTGAATTTACGTTAGACATACATGCAGGGGTTCGCATGGCTAATGCGGGTACGTGTTAGCCTGCGAAAGCACTCCAAAGGAAGGTGTCGTTCATGGAAGAAAACCACCCTTTAGCGAAGCTGGTCATTATTACGGGGATGTCGGGTGCGGGGAAGACGATTGCCGTGCAAAGTCTCGAGGATCTCGGATTTTTTTGCGTAGATAACTTGCCGCCTGTGCTCATTCCTAAGTTCGCTGAGTTAATCGTGCAGTCGATGGGGAAGATCGGCAAAGTCGCACTGGTGATTGATTTGCGGGGGCGTGAATTTTTCACTGCACTTCAGGAGTCGCTTCGCTATATTCGCGAGAATTACACGCTCAGCTATGAGATTCTTTTCCTGGACGCTACCGACGCAACGCTCGTGCAGCGCTACAAGGAGAGCCGTCGTCGTCACCCGCTGGCACCCGAAGGGGCGCCGCTTGAAGGGATCGGGCTTGAGCGCAAGCTGCTCGAGGAACTGAAGGGTCTGGCTACGCAGGTGATCGATACAAGCTCATTGAAGCCGGTCCAGCTGAAAGAAAGAATTATTTCCCGGTTCACCAATTTGGAAACGAACCGCATATCTATAAATGTAATCTCCTTCGGCTTTAAATACGGTGTACCGATTGACGCTGACTTAATCTTCGATGTTCGCTTCCTGCCCAACCCCCACTATGTGGAACAGCTACGCCCGCAGACAGGCCAAGATCCCGATGTGTACGACTACGTCATGAAATGGTCGGAGACGCAAGAATTCCTAACCAAGCTGCTTGATATGTTGAACTTCTTGATGCCGCAATACAAGAAAGAAGGCAAAAGCCAGGTTGTAGTTGGCATAGGCTGTACAGGAGGCAAGCATCGTTCTGTGGCGATTACCGAGTACCTCGGAAAAGTGCTGGGGAACAGCGAGACGGAAGCCGTGCGATTGAGTCACCGAGATGCCGAACGGGACCGCGTCTAAGCATCTTACGATTAAGGAGTGAAAGAAATTTGAAATATGATAAAACACAGCGCACTCCCAGAATAGTCGTAATTGGCGGCGGTACAGGTCTCTCGGTAATGCTTAGAGGATTGAAGGAGAAGCCGGTCGATATCACAGCCATCGTAACGGTGGCTGATGACGGCGGGAGTTCAGGCATTCTTCGCAATGAGATGCAGATGCCGCCCCCGGGCGACATTCGAAACGTGTTAACCTCTCTGGCTGATGTGGAACCGCTGCTATCGCTCATGCTGCAATATCGATTTCAGGTGGGAACTGGATTAGCAGGCCATAGTCTGGGAAATCTAATCTTAGCGGCCTTAACCGACATTACCGGTGATTTCGTCACGGCCGTTCAGGAGATGAACCGGGTGTTCGCCGTACGCGGCAGGGTCATCCCGGCTTCCAACCAGGCGATCGTGTTGAAAGCCATTATGGAAGATGGTACTTTAGTCGTAGGGGAATCGAAAATTCCGAAGGCTGAAGGGCGCATCAAGCGCGTATTCATCGAACCCGCCAACGTAACGCCTTTGGCGGATGCGGTGCAAGCGATCCGCGATGCGGATGCGATCCTCTGCGGCCCGGGCAGTTTGTACACCAGCTTGCTGCCGAACCTGCTCGTGCCGGGAATTGCCGAGGAAATTGTCAAATCGAAAGCCGTGAAGCTGTTCATATGCAATGTGATGACACAGCCCGGTGAAACCGATGACTACTCGGTAAGCGATCATCTCGATGCGATCTATGATCATCTCAAGCAGCATTTGTTTGATTATGTGATCGTCAACAATGGGGAGATTCCTCCGCAGGTGCAGGCACGATATGCCGAGAAAGGCTCGAAAGCGGTTCATTTGGACCTCGATGAGGTGACGAAGAGAGGGTATCAGGTTATTGCCGACCGGCTCGTGCTGTTCCGCACCTATCTTCGTCATGATGCAGAGAAATTGAGTGACCATATTTATCAGCTTGTCGAAAGCTGGATGTTAAGGAAGAAGTGAGTCTCATGTCCTTCGCGGCAACAACCAAAAAAGAATTGACCCTTATAACGGAATCGGAAGCCTGCTGCGAGAAAGCGGAGCTATCGGCTCTTATTCGAATGAATGGAGCTGTTCAGCTGACGAACCAACGCGTTGTGCTCGATGTATCCACCGAGAATGCGGCTATCGCCAGAAGGATCTATTCGTTAATCAAGAAGACGTACAAACTGCACACCGAGCTGCTGGTGCGGAAGAAAATGCGTCTGAAGAAGAATAACGTGTACATCGTTCGGGTGCCCGGTCAAGTCCAGGAGCTGCTTAGCGATCTGAAGATCGTTTCCGAAGGGTTTATTTTCACCACAGGCATCAACAAAGAGATTATCAAGGGCAATTGCTGCAAGCGCGCTTATTTGCGCGGGGCTTTCATGGCCGGCGGTTCGGTGAACAACCCCGAAGGGTCGTCGTATCACCTCGAAATCGCCTCGATTTATGAGGAGCATTGCAAAGCGCTTGTCCATTTGGCCAACAAGTTCGATCTCAATGCCCGCTTTATCGAACGTAAGAAGGGGTTCGTCCTGTATATCAAGGAAGGCGAGAAAATTATCGAGTTTCTAAGCATCATAGGGGCGCACCAAGCCTTGCTGCGCTTCGAGGATGTCCGGATTATGAAGGATATGAGGAACTCGGTGAACCGGATCGTCAACTGTGAAACAGCGAACCTGAACAAGACGATCGGCGCGGCGGTCAGACAGATCGAGAACATCCGTCTTCTCCAGAGAGAAGTCGGACTTGAGAGCTTGCCTGAGAAGCTCCGAGAGGTGGCCGAGATCAGGCTTCAGCATCCCGATCTGAATCTCAAGGAAGTCGGCGACATGCTGAAGGGCAACGTCAGCAAATCCGGAGTCAATCATCGTCTGCGAAAAATTGACGAATTGGCCGAAAAACAGCGAAATTCCAAGCTTTTGAGCTACTGAAGCGCAACTAAAGAAGTTTTTCTCATTTTTTCTAGTGTACTTCAGGGAAAAATGCTATAATGTTATAACAAGGAATAGCACTGTTATCAGTAGTAAATTCATATAAGCTCCACACTAGGGGGAATTAGTTCCATGTCCAGACGTCCAGTCGTTGTGAAGTTGAGAACAGGACTTCATGCCAGACCTGCGGCATTGTTTGTTCAAGAGGCGAATAAGTTTTCATCCGAGATCTTTGTTGAGAAAGATGAAAAGAAAGTGAATGCCAAAAGCATCATGGGTATTATGAGTCTTGCGATCAGTACAGGGACCGAAGTCTTCATAAGTGCAGAAGGTTCGGACGCAGAGCAGGCTGTAAACGCTTTAGTCACATTAGTCAGCAAGGAAGAGTTGGAAAACCAATAAATCCTTCAAAAGCTTCCTCTCGAGGAGGCTTTTTTGCCGGCAACCGTGAGATCTAGCGGATTCAATCAAGAAGTGTCAAACTTGTTAACTTTTACGGGAAAGTAGCAACCTTTTTCTCTTGGCAGCGTCTAATGAACGTGGTCGATGAAGGAAAGGGCTATTTGCCATTTTCAAATTTATGCATACAAACTGTTAAAGGAGCTAGGGAGAGAAATGAAATGGAATGCTTTAAAGAAAGAAATTGCCGTCATGCTCGCATCGCTGGTATTTCTGGCTAGTGTAATCGCCGCACCTGCCGCGCATGCGGTATCGACAAGTTCGTCCTTAATTTTACTTTATATCGATAAGGCCGAGGCATTCGTGAATGAAGAGCAGATTCACTTGGAATCGCCGGCCACTATTATTAATGGCAGCACATTCGTGCCAGCGAAGTTCCTGGGCGATACGCTAGGCTTCAAGGTCGAGTGGAACGCGGATTCCCGAACGATCCAGATGACCCCTCCGGGCTATAACATCGTGCTGGATGCAGACAACAAGACGATTACGACGAATGGTGAGGATATCCCTTTCGGTTCCGTCGCTTCGATCGTGAACGGGAAGCTGCTGGTGAAGCTGACATGGCTGGCCG
Organism: Paenibacillus sp. MAHUQ-63; assembly: GCF_028765165.1. Lineage (GTDB taxonomy): Bacteria > Bacillota > Bacilli > Paenibacillales > NBRC-103111 > Paenibacillus_E. Next base: position 25,293 of record NZ_JARADB010000006.1, read on the forward strand.
ACTACATGGGAGCGAAGTACACGTACAACAGTGAATTGCGCCGTGTGGAGATCGTCCATTTTAAAGCGCCTGAGGGCATCTACATTGACCAGGACAGCAATTCCAGACCTGTAGCCAAGTTCACTACGGCGAAGCCTACATACCGCCTTGGAGAGCCTGTGAAGTATTTGGATCTGAGCTACGATCCGGATGCGGAAGGCATTGCGTCCTATGAGTGGGTCGGCAATGAGGAAGCTTTCTTCAAGCCGGGGAAATATCCGGTAACATTGGTCGTGAAAGACCGTCATGGACATGTAAGCAAGCTGTTCAAAAACTATGTAACTGTTGTTGACGAAACGTATCTAAGTCAAATCGAGTACCCGATTTATACGAAGCCGGTTGGCGGATTCATCAAAACGGATTGGGGAACGATCTGGTCTCATTTTAACAATATGCCTCTGTTGCCGAATAAGGTGACGGAAGTGACCGGCCGCACGCTGCTCGTCAGCGACAGCCCGGAAGAGTTCACAGAGAAAGGGATTCTGTACCAGGATAACATCAATGGCAAAGCAAGATTGTATGCCGACCACATCAACGGAACCAAACAGAAGATGACGATGGCGATTTTCGCTACGAATAATACGGATAAACCGGTTACGATCAAAACAACGAACAAAGGCGAAGTATATCCTTCCGTTTATGCCAATCTGATCGGCAGCGAGGCTTCCGTCGACTTCCTGATGAACAATGTGTACACGGATCAGTTGACGGTTCCTCCGCACGAAACGTATATTTACTCGAAGCTCCCTGATTTCTATCCGGGGCAAGGCGTGAATCTGTTCTACGATGTGGAAACGGATGGTGAGCTGCAAATCACCTTCGGTGTAACCGATCAAAGGCTTATGACGTCGACGGTGAAGGAGCTTCCGTACTTGGCGTTCAACGGCCATGTGCGCGGGACGTTCCCGATATCGGAGCTTAAGTGGGATATCGATGCGGCAAGCTTCACGAAGACTTCCGTGCTCACCATAGGTGATAATAAGACGGATCCGTTCGTCAAAGGCTATGATGTGATGCGGAAGCAGAATGTGGAGAACGGCGGAAACTACGGCGTCGTTTATAAGATTCATGCCGATAAGCCGCGCAAAATGGCGGTTATGATGATGGCTAGAGGCGGCGTGTTCAAAGGGCCGTTCAAAATTAACGGCGAGATCATGCCGGTGCCGTGGTCCGGCGTAATTACAGCGTTCGACGGCATGCAAGTGCTGGCGCGCACGACCGGCACGGAAGATGCGCTCGATATCGAGTTCACGCCTCCGGCGGGATCGGCGTTCCCGATCGATTTGATCTTCTACCCGTTGGAAGATAAGAAGTAAAAAGAAGAGCCCAGGAGTGCTCCCGCTGGCGGAATCGCATGATTTCGCCGGGGAGTCTCTGGGGCTCTTGTTTGTTTTGGAGCGGGCAGCTGGCGGCTGGCAGGGGCTTGCGCAGAGAGGCATTCCGCGGAGAACCTATGGCAGCCCGAGGGGGAGCGTAAGGCTGAAGGCTTGACGGAATCAATTACCGGGAATTTATCATGTTAATTCCTGCGTTATGCCCCAGTTGAAGGGGGGTTACAGGAAATTCTCCCGTTAATTTGCCGTCACGCCGCAGAAATGGGAGAGTTTCTTGGAAATTAACGTGATGATTTCCAGTTAATCAAGCTGGAGACCGCGATGGATTGAAGAATAACGGGAGATATTCCCGTTACGTTATCCATCCGCGAACAGCAAAAAACCAGCCGCAAAGCCGCTCGCAGGAGCGGCTTTGCAGGCTGGTTTCTTCACTTCGTATGGGTTAGACGCGCTCGATGACTTTATCGATAAGTCCGTATTCCATCGCTTCCGCAGCGCTCATGAAATTGTCGCGGTCCGTATCCTTCTCGATGCGCTCGAACGTTTGTCCTGTGCGCTCTGCGAGGATTTTGTTCAGGTTGTCTCTCATCTTCAAAATGCGCTTCGCGCGAATCTCAATGTCGGAGGCTTGGCCTTCAGCGCCGCCAAGCGGCTGGTGAATCATGACTTCACTGTTCGGCAGCGCATAGCGCTTGCCTTTGGCTCCTGCCGTCAGCAGGAAAGCGCCCATGGAAGCGGCCATACCAACACAGATAGTGGACACGTCCGGCTTGATGAACTGCATGGTGTCATAGATCGCCATGCCGGCAGTAATGGAACCGCCAGGGCTGTTGATATATAACGAGATATCTTTATCAGGATCTTGGGCGGCCAAGAAAAGTAACTGAGCAATGATGGAATTCGCCACGACATCGTTAACGCCCGTGCCTAAGAAAATAATGCGGTCCTTCAGCAAGCGTGAGTAAATGTCATATCCTCTTTCACCGCGCGCGTCCTGTTCGACGACCATAGGGATAAAACTCATGAGAATGACCTCCTTGGGTGGGTACATGGTTTAAATGATTAATTCTGGTGCATACTTTTTACAGTATCTACAAGTATGATAACGAAAAAACATCCAAAGGTCAAGAAAGGTCAAACTAACATCAAAAAAAATCAGTCAACCGACTGATTTCTCTTGTGTTTGTGCTTATTCTGCTGTAATACGCGTTATTCACACTAGTACGCGCCCGAAAGGAATCGAACCTTTATCTCAGGCTTCGGAGGCCTACGTCATATCCATTGGACCACGGGCGCACAAGAATTAAAAAAAACGAAGCAAGGGTTATTATATGTCACCTCCGCGCAAAAAGCAAGACATTCCCTGATTCGCACATTTTTCAGAAAATTATATGAACAATTGTTGAATGTTCTGCCGATATTGGTTATAATAAAAAACGAGCAAGGCCAATTTTTTTTACCCGGGTGGGACACAAAATGTAGACCCGGGACATAAAACGTCCATCACGGAATCAGGAGCGTCAGAGGTCGTCATATGAGAGAAATTCTTGACATTCAGAAAAAGCTCTTGCCGGATCTCATGGACATCATGAAGAAGCGGTACTCCATTCTCCATCATATCTTGGTCTCCGGTGTAGTCGGACGCAGAACGCTAGCTTCTTCGCTCGACATGACGGAGCGGGTGCTCCGCGGTGAAGTCGAATTCCTGAAGGAGCTAGGACTTCTGGAATCGGATGCCTCAGGGATGAAGATTAGCGAGACCGGTCGTCAGCTGCTCGAAGATATGCAGCCGATCGTCAAGATTGCTTTCGGACTGACGGATCTGGAGGAAAGCATCGAGAAGGCGTTCGGCCTCAAGCAAGTCATCGTCGTTCCGGGCGATACGGACACTTCGGTCTTCACGAAGAAGGAGCTTGGACGCGCAGGAGCAGCAGCCTTGCGGAAATACGTGGCCAAGGGCGATATTATAGCCGTTACCGGCGGTTCGACCATGGCGCAGATTGCGAACAATTTGGCGATATCCTCGTCCATGAAGGGCAACTGGTTCGTACCGGCCCGGGGAGGACTTGGCGAAAGCGTGGATATGCAGGCGAACACCATCGCTTCCATTATGGCCAAGAAGACAGGCGGGAAATACAGGCTGCTTCATGTGCCGGATCATCTGGGTGAGGAAGCGTACCAGACGCTAATCCAAGATCCGCAGATTAAGGAAGTTGTTGACGCCGTGCGGAGTTGTCGCATCGTAATACACGGTATCGGAGATGCTATGGTCATGGCTCGAAGGCGTAAGGTGGATGCCGACACGACGCGCAGCTTGCAGGCAGACGGTGCTTTGGCGGAGGCGTTCGGATATTATTTTGACCGCCAAGGAAATGTCGTGCACAAGATGCCTACGGTTGGATTGCGCTTGGAGGATCTGCAGCGGACGGAAGTCGTCATCGGCGTGGCTGGGGGCAAGAGCAAAGGAGAAGCGATCGCTTCTGTACTCCGGCATGGCCAAGAGCATGTGCTGGTCACCGATGAAGCGGCAGCCATTGAGATTATGAAACATGTGTAAGCGAGACATCATAACGTAGGCTTGTATTAGATGCGTTTTGAAATAAATACAATTTGTTAATCTTAGGAGGAATTCCAAATGGTAAAAGTAGGTATTAACGGTTTCGGACGTATCGGTCGTAACGTATTCCGCGCAGCTCTGAACAACCCTGATGTGCAAATCGTAGCAGTAAACGATTTGACTGACGTGAAAACTTTGGCACACTTGCTGAAATACGACACAACTCATGGTAGACTTAACGCTACAGTCGAAGCAGGCGAAGGCGAACTGATCGTGAACGGCGTATCCGTGAAAGTATTCGCTGAGCGTGACCCTGGAAACCTTCCTTGGGCATCCGTAGGCGCTGAAATCGTTGTTGAGTCCACAGGTATCTTCACAGCGAAAGAGAAAGCTTCCCTTCACTTGAAAGGCGGCGCTAAGAAAGTTATTATCTCCGCTCCAGCTACAGACGAAGATATCACAATCGTACTTGGCGTGAACGAAGACAAATACGATCCGGCTGTTCACACTGTAATCTCCAACGCTTCCTGTACAACAAACTGCTTGGCTCCATTCGCTAAAGTAATCAACGATCAATTCGGAATCGTTAAAGGGATGATGACAACTGTTCACTCCTACACAAACGACCAATCCGTTCTTGACGTTCCACATAAAGACCTTCGCCGTGCTCGCGCAGCAGCTGAGAACATCATTCCTTCCAGCACTGGCGCAGCAAAAGCAATCGGTCTGGTATTGCCAGAACTGAAAGGCAAATTGAACGGTATGGCAATGCGCGTTCCTACACCTAACGTTTCCGTAACGGATCTGGTTGTAGAAACTAAAGTTAACGTAACAGTTGACGAAGTTAACGCTGCTCTGAAGGCTGCTGCTGAAGGCCCTCTGAAAGGCATCTTGAACTACTCCGCTGAGCCGCTTGTTTCCAGCGACTACAATGGTGATCCAGCTTCCTCTACCGTTGATGCATTGTCAACAATGGTAGTTGGCGACAACATGCTGAAAGTGGTTTCCTGGTACGACAACGAGTGGGGCTACTCCAACCGTGTAGTTGACTTGGCTGCTTTCATCGCCAAAAAAGGTCTGTAATTTCATAACATACACACACTAACAACCACATGAAGAGGAGAAGCGATTCTCCTCTTTATGTGCGATTGTCCCCTATATAACCAATGATCGGAAGTTCGGAAGTTAACCATACACACGTTCAGGAGGCTTTGACTTATGAGTAAGAAAAGTGTTCGCGATGTTGAAGTAGCTGGTAAAAAAGTTTTCGTTCGCGTTGATTTCAACGTACCTGTAGAAAACGGTCAAATTACGGACGATACACGGATCAGAGAAACGCTGCCGACGATTAAATATTTGATCGACAAAGGCGCGAAAGTTATTCTTGCAAGCCACTTCGGCCGTCCGAAAGGTCAAGTTGTGGAAGAATTGCGTTTGACACCGGTTGCGGCAAGATTGGCTGAGCTGATTGGCAAGCCGGTTGTGAAAGCGGATGAAGCGGTTGGCGAAACGGTAAAAGCGCAAGCGGCTGCTCTTGAGAACGGCGATGTGCTATTGCTGGAGAACGTACGCTTCTACGAAGGCGAAGAGAAGAACGATCCTGAATTGGCCAAAGCTTTCGCAGATCTGGCTGACCTGTTCGTGAATGACGCATTCGGTGCTGCTCACCGTGCGCACGCTTCCACTGCGGGGATTGCGGCTTACATACCGGCTGTATCCGGTCTTCTGATGGAGAAAGAGCTGGATGTCCTGGGCAAGGCGCTGAATAACCCTGAGCGTCCTTTCACAGCGATTGTCGGCGGATCCAAAGTCAAAGACAAAATTGCGGTCATCGAGAACCTCCTGAACATTGCAGATAACGTCCTGATTGGCGGCGGTCTATCCTATACATTCCTGAAAGCGCAAGGCTATGAAATCGGCAAATCCCTTCTGGATGAGTCCAAGCTTGATCTCGCGTTAAGCTTTATTGCCAAAGCGAAAGAAAAAGGCGTAAACTTCTTGCTTCCGGTGGATATCGTAGTTGCCGACGAATTCGGCGCAGATGCGAACACGCAAATCGTTAACATTGACAGCATTCCGGCTGACTGGGAAGGCATTGACATCGGACCGAAAACGCGGGCTATCTACGCAGACGTCATCGCCAAATCCAAGCTTGTTGTTTGGAACGGACCGATGGGCGTATTCGAAATCGAGCCATTCTCCCACGGTACGCGTGCTGTAGCGCAAGCGTGCGCAACAACCGAAGGTTACACGGTTATCGGCGGCGGCGATTCCGCAGCAGCAACTGAGAAATTCCACTTGGCTGAGCAAATGAACCACATGTCCACAGGCGGCGGAGCTTCCTTGGAGTTCATGGAAGGTAAAGCATTGCCAGGCGTTGTAGCCTTGAACGATAAATAATTTATTATCAAAGGAGCATAGATCCCATGAGCAGAAAACCGATTATCGCGGGTAACTGGAAAATGTTCAAAACCGTTTCCGAAGCCGTTAGCTTCGTGAACGAAGTAAAAGGCAGTACGACTGAAGGCGTTGAGAGCGTCATTTGCTCGCCGTTCACTAACCTGCCGGCGCTGGTTGAAGCTGTCAAAGGCACAGACCTGCATGTAGGTGCGCAAAACCTGCATTTTGAAGACAACGGTGCATTCACAGGCGAAATCTCCGGCGTTATGCTGAAAGATCTGGGCGTGGAGTATGTTATCATCGGTCACTCCGAGCGCAGAGCTTATTTCGCTGAAACGGATGAAATCGTGAACAAGAAAGTTGCAGCGGCTTTCAAACACGGCTTGAAGCCAATCCTGTGTGTAGGCGAGAAGCTGGAAGAGCGCGAAGCGGGCCAAACGAAGGATGTTTGCAAAGTGCAAACGGAAGCGGCTCTGTCCGGTCTGAGCGCAGAGCAAGCGGCGCAAGTCGTTATCGCTTACGAGCCGATCTGGGCGATCGGAACAGGCAAATCTTCCACAGCGGAAGATGCGCAAGACGTGATCGGTTACATTCGCCAACTGGTTGGCGACCTGTACGGCGCTTCGGTAGCGGCGGCAGTGCGCATTCAATACGGCGGCAGCGTGAAGCCGAACAACATCGCTGAGTACATGGCACAACCGGACATCGACGGCGCGCTTGTAGGCGGAGCGAGCTTGGAGTCCGCATCCTACATTCAACTCGTCCAGGGGGCGAAGTAACATGTCCAGACCGAAACCGGTAGCACTCATCATTCTCGATGGCTTCGGACTCCGCTCGGAAGAGCAGGGGAATGCGGTTGCTCATGCCAAAAAGCCGAACTATGACCGTTACTGGTTAACGTTTCCACATACGACGCTAACCGCTTGCGGTGAAGCCGTAGGTTTGCCTGAAGGCCAGATGGGGAACTCTGAAGTGGGACACCTGAACATCGGCGCAGGCCGTATTGTTTATCAGGATCTGACGCGGATTTCGAAATCGATTCGTGACGGCGAATTTTACGATAACGAAACGATCGTAGGCGCTGTGCGCCACGCCAAAGAGAACGGCAAGAAGCTGCACCTGTACGGACTGCTTTCCGATGGCGGCGTACACAGCCACATTCAGCACTTGTTCGCTTTACTGGACTTGGCGAAGAAAGAACAGTTCCAAGATGTGTACATCCATGCCTTCCTGGACGGCCGCGACGTGGCTCCGGACTCAGCGAAGAGCTACATGGCAAGCCTTCAAAATAAAATTGCGGAAGTCGGCGTAGGCCATATTGCGACCGTACAAGGCCGCTATTATGCGATGGACCGAGATAAGCGTTGGGAGCGTACGGAGAAATCGTACCGCGCCATGGTTTACGGGGAAGGTCCGACATATACGGATCCGATGAAAGCGATCATTGAATCCTACGAGAAATCGATCTTCGACGAGTTCGTCATGCCGACGGTTATCGTCGGTGCCGACGGCAAGCCGGTCGGTCTCGTGGAGTCCGGCGATGCCGTAGTCTTCTTCAACTTCCGTCCTGACCGCGCGATTCAATTGTCGCAGGTCTTCACGAATGCAGACTTCCGCGGCTTCGACCGCGGCCCTAAAGCCGCTAAGAACCTATACTTCGTATGTTTAACGCTGTTCAGCGAGTCCGTTGACGGCTATGTGGCCTACAAGCCCAAAGATCTCGACAATACACTCGGCGAGGTGCTGGCTCAGAACGGCCTCACGCAGCTTCGCGCAGCGGAAACCGAGAAATACCCGCACGTGACGTTCTTCTTCAGCGGCGGCCGCGATGCCGAGCTTCCGGGTGAAACACGCCTGCTGATCCCTTCGCCGAAGGTCGCAACCTACGACCTGAAGCCGGAGATGAGCGCTTACGAGCTCGCGGATGCGGTCGTGAAAGAGATCGAAGCGGAACGCCACGATGCGATCATCCTGAACTTCGCCAACCCCGACATGGTTGGTCACTCCGGATTGCTGGAGCCGACTGTGAAGGCGATCGAAGCGACGGACGAGTGCCTGGGCAAAGTCGTCGAGGCGGTTCTTGCCAAGGGCGGCGTCGTCTGCATCACGGCCGATCACGGCAACGCCGATGTGGTCACGAACGCGGACGGTTCCCGCAATACGGCGCACACGACGAATCCGGTCCCTTTCATTGTGACGGACAAATCTGTTACACTAAGAGACGGTGGAATTTTGGCAGATATTGCCCCAACATTGCTGGATTTCTTACAGGTTAAACAGCCGGAACAAATGACCGGAACATCGATCCTTAAGAAATAGCAACCAAACTTATATTATTTAAAGGAGTGTTTTCTGCAATGACTATTATTTCTGATGTTTACGCACGCGAAGTACTGGATTCCCGCGGTAATCCAACGGTTGAAGTTGAAGTATATCTGGAGTCCGGCGGCTTCGGACGCGCTATCGTCCCTTCTGGCGCTTCCACAGGCGCATACGAGGCTGTTGAGCTTCGTGACGGAGACAAAGGCCGTTACCTGGGCAAAGGCGTTCTGAAAGCCGTTGAGAACGTGAACGAAATCATCGCTCCTGAAATCATCGGTTTGGACGCTCTTGACCAAGTCGGCATCGACTCCAAAATGATCGAGCTTGACGGCACGCCGAACAAAGGCAAACTGGGCGCTAACGCGATCCTGGCTGTTTCCATGGCTGTAGCCCGCGCAGCTGCCGACGCTTTGGATGTTCCACTGTACACATACCTTGGCGGATTCAACGCCAAAACGCTTCCGGTTCCAATGATGAACATCATCAACGGCGGAGCGCACGCAGACAACAACGTTGACGTGCAAGAATTCATGGTTCTTCCGGTTGGCGCACCGACATTCAAAGAAGCTCTTCGCATCGGCGCAGAGATTTTCCATAGCTTGAAATCCGTATTGAAAGAAAAAGGCTTGAACACGGCTGTTGGCGACGAAGGCGGCTTCGCTCCTAACTTCACATCCAACGAAGAAGCGATCACAACGATTCTTGCGGCGATTGAGAAAGCCGGCTTCAAACCAGGCGTTGACGTATTCTTGGGTATGGACGTAGCTTCCACTGAGTTCTACAAAGACGGTAAATATGTGCTTGAAGGCGAAGGCAAATCCTTCACATCCGCTGAGTGGGTTGACTTCTTGGCTGCATGGGTTGACAAATACCCAATCATCACAGTTGAAGACGGCTGTTCCGAAGACGACTGGGAAGGTTGGAAATTGCTTACTGAGAAATTGGGCGGCAAAGTTCAACTTGTTGGTGACGACCTGTTTGTTACAAACACAGAGCGTCTATCCACGGGTATTGAGCAAAACATCGCAAACTCCATCTTGGTTAAAGTTAACCAAATCGGTACGCTTACCGAAACATTCGATGCGATCGAAATGGCAAAACGCGCTGGCTACACAGCGGTTATCTCCCACCGTTCCGGTGAGAGCGAAGACAGCACAATCGCCGATATCGCGGTTGCTACGAACGCCGGCCAAATCAAAACAGGCGCACCTTCCCGTACGGACCGCGTAGCGAAGTACAACCAGCTTCTTCGTATCGAAGACGAGTTGTTCAACGTGGCTCAATATGCAGGCAAAAAAGCATTCTACAACTTGAGAAACTTCAAGTAAGATCGAAACGTAGTAATAACTAAATAATGCCGGGCGGGCCGGTGGCAGTGCCACCGGCTTGCCCATGCAACCTTAGGGGGTCATTGCATGAGCAATTGGGTGAAGACTATTTTATTTTTGATAGGGTCCGCACTGCTCACGCATTGGATCCCCTCTTCTTTTTTCCGCAACCTGGACACGATGGTCCATGAGTTCGGGCATGCCGTCATGACGCTCGCGCTTTCTGGGCAGGTGCAGCGAATCGAGCTGTATGCCAACCACAGCGGGGTCACGTTATCGGCCATCTCACAGGCGAGATCATGGTCCATAATTCCCGTCGCATTGGCTGGGTATATGACTGCTTCTTTATTCGCCTGGTTCCTATTCTCCGCCTTCGCCAAAGGCAGGCAGCATATCGGGTTTATGGTTATGATCGCCATATCGGCGGTTTCATTGGCTTTGTTCGTCCGCAACGGGTTCGGGATGTTATTCCTGATCGGCTTCATCGGACTGACGGGCGTTATGATGGCTGTGCCTTTCAAATGGATGCGGGACTTCTACTATCTGCTGCTCGCCTTCTTATGCTTGGAGGAATCGGTATTCGGACCGATCACCTTGGTTCAATTGGCTTGGATGAATGCGAGGCAGGCAGGGGATGCTACGAACTTGGCGCTGCATACGGGAATACCGGCCATGGCGTGGGCGATCATGTTCACCTTGTTCGCCTTGTGGTGCGCGAAGCAGGCGGTTCAAGCTTTCCTGGGACGGGGACGAAGAGCAAGGAGTATGGGGCGTCCGGCTCCCTCGACCACTTATCGAGAGTAGGCATTAGGGAGCTGGCTGGGCTCTTTATTGTATTCTAGGACGAACTGTGTTAAAATACTCATGCTAGTTATAGAAGCAAAAGTTCAGGCAATTGGGGTGCTAATAAATGTTAATCTTTATGAAAATTTTGTTGATCATAGCTTCCGTTGGATTGATTGCGGTTGTCCTCCTGCAAAAAGGGAAAAGCGCAGGTTTGTCCGGTGCCATTTCCGGTGGTGCGGAGCACTTATTTGGTAAACAAAAGGCACGCGGTTTGGAGCTTTTCTTGTCCCGTTTCACGATGGGGCTTGCTGCTGCATTTTTCATTCTTTCCATTGTCGTAGCTTACGTAGTGAAATCCTAACACACATAAAACGATAACAGCAGGGGAAATCTACTCCTGCTGTTTTTTCATTTTAAGCGGGCTTGCAGGCAGGAGATGTTCAAGATCGAGAGCAGAATTTACAAGTCAACCGAGCCTTTTTACTGGACAGGCAGTGGTAGGAACCAAGAGATAGGCATATTAATGATTCATGGGTTTACAGGATCCCCTTCGGAGTTCCGAAGAATCGGCTACGAGCTGAAGGATCAAGGGTACACCATACAGGCCGTCAGGCTGCCAGGCCACGGCACGTCACCCGAAGATATGATACGAACCGGATGGACGGATTGGTATGGGCATGTGCTGGAGAGCTACGACAAGCTGGCAAACACTTGCAAAAGCGTAGTCGTTATGGGACATTCAATGGGAGGCTTATTGGCCTTGAAGCTGGCCGTAGAACGCCAAGTGGCGGGCGTTATTTCGCTTGCTACGCCCATTTATTTGACTTCCAGGAAATCGGCGCTTGCGTTCGTCGTCCAATACTTTGTCAAATATATAAACAAGAAGCCTCGTGCTTTCTCCACGATTTTAGATGAGTCATGTGCATATACCAAAACGCCGATTCGCTGCGTCGTCAGCTTGCGAAAGCTGTTAAGGCATGTTAAGAAGCTGCTCCCCCGGGTAGCGGTCCCGGTCTGGATCGGGCAGGGGAACAGGGATGGTGTCGTCCATCGCGACAGCGCCGCCTATCTGTATGAACGGATTCGCTCCACCGTGAAGGAACTTCGCTACTACCCGAAGTCTTCACACGGTCTGCTGCTGGATCAAGAGCGGGAGCATGTATATGCGGATATCTCGGCGTTTATCCTTTCTCTGCAAGTGGCATACTATGGAGTAAAGAAACAAGTACGGTGAATTTGAGCTAGGCTCAACAACAAGAAAAGGTGAAAAGTATGGTAAAAGATCAAGATATTATCGCTTTAATGCAAGATGAGGCTTATAAGCCTATGTCCTACAAAGAGCTCGAGAAACATTTTGGGATTACAGGGGCAAACGAATTTAAAGATTTTATCAAGTTATTAAATCAGATGGAAGAAAGCGGGCACGTCGTTCGCGCCGCGAATGACCGCTACGGCGTACCGGAACGGATGAATCTGGTCAGAGGGAAGCTGCAAGCGCACGCTAAGGGCTTCGCTTTCTTAATTCCGGAGGACCGCGATCATCCTGATGTGTACATTAATGCGCACGACTTGAATACCGCGATGAACGGCGATACGGTATTCGTGAAGATTACGTCGAGAAGTGCCGGCGGAGGCCGATTGGAAGGCGAGGTCGTGCGGATCATATCGCGTGCCAATACGCAGATCGTAGGCGTTTTCCAGGGACAAGAGACATATGCATTCGTTATTGCGGACGATAAGCGGGTAACGCGGGACATTTTCATTCCTCAGCATGCTTTCAACGGGGCGGTCACAGGACAGAAGGTCGTTGTGAAGATCGTGAATTATCCGGAGGGGCGCTCGGCTGCGGAAGGGGAAGTCATCGAGATTCTCGGTCATAAGGATGATCCGGGCGTTGATATTCTGGCCATTGTGCGCAAGTTCCAGCTGCCTGAGGCATTCAGCGAAGAAGTGCTTGCGGAAGCGGATGCCGCTCCGGACTCCATTACGGAAGACGAGATCGTCAGCCAAGGACGCCGCGATCTGCGTTCCAAGCGCATTGTTACGATTGACGGCGAAGACGCCAAGGACTTGGATGATGCGGTGAACGTCGAGGTTCTGGACAACGGTCATTACAAATTAGGCGTTCATATTGCGGATGTCAGTTATTATGTTCGCGAAGGCACGGCGCTTGATATCGAGGCCTATAACCGCGGCTGCTCGGTGTATCTCACCGATCGGGTGATTCCGATGCTGCCGCACCGGCTGTCGAACGGCATATGCTCGCTTAACCCGCGGGTGGACCGGCTCACTATGTCCTGCGAGATGGAGTTTGACGAAAATTTAAAAGTCGTGAATCATGAGATTTTCACCAGTGTCATCAGGACTAGCGAGCGCATGACTTACACGAATGTCCGCAAACTGCTGACCGGTGAAGCGGAGCCGGAACTTGTGGAGCGCTATGCGTATTTAATGGAAGACTTTAAGCGGATGGAAGAGCTGTCTGCGAGATTGCGGTCCAGAAGGATGAAGCGCGGAGCGATTGATTTCGATTTCGAGGAATCCAAAATTATCGTAGATCCCGAAGGCAAGCCGACGGATATCGTGAAGAGAGAGCGTTCCGTCGCGGAAATGATGATTGAGGAGTTCATGCTGGCGGCTAATGAAACAGTAGCCGAGCATTTCTCGTGGATGAAAGTGCCTTTCTTGTACCGTGTCCATGAGGATCCGGATGCTGAGAAGCTGATGAATTTCATGGAATTCGTGACCAACTTCGGATACGCCGTCAAAGGCAAAGGCAATTCGGTACATCCGCGCGCACTGCAGACCTTGCTGGAAGATATCAAGGGGACGCCGGAGGAGACGGTCATCAGTAAGGTAATGCTTCGTTCGATGAAGCAGGCGCGTTATGATGCGCAGAGCTTGGGGCATTTCGGCTTGGCTGCCGAGTTTTACTCGCATTTTACTTCGCCGATTCGCCGCTATCCGGATCTGATTATTCATCGGGTCATTCGTGAAGTGCTGGAGAGCGGGACGCTGTCGGATACGCGTCATGAGTATTTAGCTTCCCGCATGAACGATATTGCTCAGCAATCGTCCGAGCGTGAGCGCGTAGCGGTCGATGCTGAGCGGGAAACCGAGGCGTTGAAGAAGGCGCAGTACATGCTGGATAAGGTCGGCGAGGAGTTCGAAGGCATCATTTCCAGCGTAACCGGCTTCGGCATGTTCGTGGAGTTGGATAATACGGTGGAAGGCTTGATTCGCTTGAGCGATCTTACCGACGACTATTACAACTATCATGAGCGCCAGCATGCCTTGATCGGCGAGCGTACCTCCAAAATTTATCAAATCGGGGACAGCACCAAGGTGCGCGTAGCCCGTGTGAATATGGATGAGCATACGATTGACTTCGAGCTCGTGGATATGAAGCCTCGCAAAGAGGGCGGATTCAGCCGCGGCGGCGGTGGCGGCAAGTTCAAAGGCGCCGGCGGGTTCAAGGGCTTCCGCAGCGGCAAAGGAAAGCCGGAGAAGGGCAAAGGCGGCTATACGAAGGGCAAAGGCGGTTTCGCCAAGTCTCCTGGCGGCGGCGAAACAGCGAAAGCAGGCCGCGGGGGAACCCCTATCGGCGATAAATCCGCTGAGGGAGGGCGTTTGCGCCAAGGCGATGCGGCAATCCCGGCAGGCAAACCGCGTCGCAGCAAAGCTGGCGGCGCACCGCTGAGCGAGAGCCGCAGCAAACGCGGCAAGCGCGGTCCCAAGCTGAGCGAAGGCGGCAGCTTGAGCGCAAGGCTGGAGTCTGTCGGCGCCGGGCGGACAGACAGCGGTGTGGGCCGCAGCGAAAGCAAGCGCGGCCGCGGCGGCATTGCGCTGGGGGGTGGCGAAGCCCCGGCGAGCGATTGGGCGAGCGGCGTGAACGCGCTCGCCAAGGGCGGCCGCCGGCGGAGCGAGGACGGCGTTAGTGGTAAGAAGCGGCGGAAATAACGCCGCTTCTTGCTTTTCGGGCTTGATCTTGCTACAATAGGATGCACATTGTAGCAGTATTTACCTGCGTCATTAATGTGCGGGAGGAGGATCTCACGTGGCAACAAAGAAGGCGGACGGCAAGGTGCTTGCCCAGAATAAGAAGGCATCGCATGACTACTTTATTGAGGAAACCTATGAAGCGGGTCTTGTCCTGACCGGCACGGAGATCAAGTCCTTGCGAGCGGGTAAAGCGAACATCGGTGATAGTTTCTCGACGATCCGCAATGGCGAAGCCTTTGTGCATAACATGCACATCAGCCCTTTCGAGCAAGGAAACCGCAGCAATCCGGAGGATCCGACGAGGACACGGAAGCTGCTCCTGAAGAAGGTGCAGATTGCCAAGATGCTCGGGCAGGCCAAGCAGGAAGGTTACACGCTTGTGCCTCTGAAGGTGTATATCCGCAACGGATACGCCAAGCTTCTGATCGGCATCGGCAAAGGGAAGAAGCAGTACGACAAACGCGAGTCCGCGGCTAAGAAGGATGCGCAGCGCGACATCCAGCGGGCGCTGCGGGAGAAGCAGAAGGTCGCCAGATAGCTTGCAGCTGTCTGTCTGGGTATTCTGGAAGGCTGCACCTTGCTTTCCACAAACCTGACCGTTCATTTTTGCGCAGCTTGTGCTATACTAGGTTTACAGCAAGTGATTCACCAAATGAATGACAGATTCGCACTGAATCTGATTCAAGCAATTTGGCTCTCAACTGCTCGTCTTTTACCTTCTCCGCCTGACAGCGGATATGAAGGCAATCCGGGGGTGTTCTTGGATTCGACGGGGATAGTTCGAGCGCGGGTTGCGGGTAGTGGGGACGCGTCCGCTTCAACAACGCTAAAGCCTATTAAATGGCAACCAACGTACAACTTTAGCAGCAGCTTAATAACCTGATCTGCTAAGCTTCTACCTCGCATCGCCCATGTGCTAGGATAGGGGCCCAACCTTAGTGGGATACGCCGCTCGGTCTCCGCCTGGGGTCGACGGAAGAAGATAATCAGGCTGACCTTGGACATAGCCGGTTACGGGGCGCTGGCCTTGGTGACATCAAAACTGTGACTACACCCGTAGATGCCTGTGTGGCGATATTTCCGGACAGGGGTTCGACTCCCCTCACCTCCATACTGAGAACCCGCTCTGGGAGCGGGTTTTCGCCTTTTTATGAGTGAAATTACAGTGACTCAAAGTCATTTGCAGAAGCTCGTCTCCAACATACATAACCACGTATCTAATCATCAATTGTCTGTGGTTATTGTCTAAATTAAGCCTTGGGAGGCGATTGAATATGATAACAGTGCTCAATGTGGATGGTCAGAAGCTGACCCCTTGCGTGCTTGACCGGGCTTGGCGGGAAGTTAACCGAGCTCGTGCCGTCTGGATTGACGACCAGACAATCCAATTACTCTACAACCCCTTCTCATTTCGAGACTATCGCAAAACGGCATTGAAACGGGATAAATACACTTGTTTGTGGTGCGGACGTCCTGCAACAACGGTAGATCACATTGTCCCCTCAAGCAAAGGCGGCTCCGATCTTCCCCAAAACTTATTCGCAGCTTGCATGGAATGCAACACGAAACGAGGAAACCGTTCAGCGTTCTCCTATTTTATAGATAAAGTATTTTCCGTGCCGAATCTTGTAAAGCTCTCTTACCGCATCATGAAAGCGAAACATCATCATCGTCAAACGAACCGACGTAAGTATTTATACACCGCCTGAGGGCGGTTTTTTATTTTTATTGGGCGTTCAAACGGAATAGTGTGGGATGTTAGGGAGGGGCACTACTCTAGGGTTCAGTCGAAGCTAGGCAAGAAGAGATGAATTTGAGAAAATAAAAGCACGTACCACTCAATCATTTAACTTTTAAATAGTATATTTAATATACGTATGTGGTAGATTGGTGATGAACTGCAAAAGATTAAGTTAAACTAATTATTGGAAAGGTGCTGATCGAAATGAAATTAATGGACGAGCTTATTGATGCTTATTTAGATAACAACATGGAGCATCCGTACTATTTGGATTTACATACTGGACTCGTTATTTTGGATATGGACGAAGCATATACAGGGGAACCAGGCATTGACTGGGATGATGAGGAAAACGAAGAGCGGTATATCGGCATTCCAAAGATTGATTCCAATGAGGCGTTTGTCGTCATGACGAAATTTGCGAAGCAAACCAAATCTGATCCTGAAGATTTGTTATTCGAGGCACTCAATGGTAGCAAACCTTTTCGAAAGTTTAAGGACATGCTCTATCAATTAGATATTTGGGATGAGTGGAACAAGTTTGAGAACAAGTACGCAGAAGAAGCAATTCAATGGTGGATAGATCAGTCTGAGCTCAATTACGATGAATTAAGTGAGAAATACACAAAAAATTGCAGCATCGGCTGAGATTACATCGAGGGCAATATTGGAGTTAGACCGGAGGGTACTGATCGAACAGCCATTATTCATGGTGTCGGCGGAACGGAGATTGTGTTTACAAAGTGGTTTGATGCTGTTGTTTTAGGTGATTGGAGAGTGAATGAGTGTAAGGTTGAAATTGGCGCTATGGATTATGGCATACATATTGACGGTATCCCAGGGTTTGATTTCATTCGAAACGCGGGACTCATCATTGATACCAAGAAGATGAAAGTTTATGCCTCACTGTAAGCACGTCCCTCCCACATCAGCAACAAACGATACAGCAGATAGCAGAGTTTTATCGAACCAGTTCGCATGGAAGAAATCAAAGAGACACCTCAAGAGGTGTCTCTTTTTCATACAACGAGCCAGCAAGGAGTCGCCCCTCACTGTTATAGAAAAATCGCCCCTGCAATCCCGCTTAATATACCAAGCCCAATGACAGAAACGGTAACCATCAGGATAACCTTCTTGGGGAAGGATCTGGAAATCATGAGCAGGGAAGGCAGGCTGACGGCCGGAAGGGTAAGCAGCAGCGCCGCTGCCGGTCCCGTCCCCAGACCGAAGGACATTAAAGTTTGGATAATAGGGATCTCTGCCGCTGTGGGGATTACGAACAGTGTGCCCGCGATCGCCAAACCGATAATCAGCAGAATATGATTACCCGAGGATTCCTGAACGGCAGGAAATAGCCAAGCTCTGCTTGCCCCTAAGACGAGCACTGCGATGATATAGGACGGAACGATATGAAGAACCATGGACCCTATACTTTTCAACCATCTTTGTACGAATGAGCCGGATGGTTCGTCTTTCAGTTCTTCCGGCTGCACAGCCAGGCTCTCCGGGACTTCCGCTTTCCCGGCAAAAAAGTTAGCCAAATAGCTGACACCGAAGGTTAGCACGAGTCCGAATAGAAGCCGAATCAAGGTGAATTTCCACGACAAAACAAAGGTCATAAACACCAAGGTTGCCGGATTAATGGTCGGATTCCCGAGCCAGAACGCCAGGCTGGCGCCTACGGACACATTTTTCCGGCGTAATCCTACAGCTAGAGGCGCAGCGCAGCATGTGCACATCATACCAGGGATGGACGAGATTCCGCCGATTACGGTGCTTTTGAAGGTCGTTTGGCCGAGTACCCTAAGCAGCCATTTGGACGGGAGTAGCACCTGGACGAGAGAACCGAGGAGTATGCCGAGCAGTGCGGCCTTCCAAACCGATTTGTAGTAAGCCAGGGCATAATCCCATGCCGCTTGCCAAGAAGGAGCGGGAGCTGCCGGCTGTTGGCCGGAAACGATGGACGACCCGATGGAGTGTTTCGCTGCCGCATCGAATGCTTTATGATAATACGGCAGCCATTTCACATACGTTAAACCAACAATAGCGATAATCGCAAAAAGAATGACGGACAGAACGACTTTCTTGTTGATGGAATCAGTTTGATTTGAACTATTGGCAGTTGTCATAGGATTCTCCGAAAATTAGATTAGACGAGCTAAATAGGTTATTATTATAACACATCCTGTAAGTGGTGAAGGTAAAAATGATACAATTCCTGTTGCATACAGAAAGGAAGAGGAACGATGACGACCTCCGATAAAATTAAACTTACATCTTATTCTACTAAGGGCGGCTGCGGCTGTAAAATTGGTCCGGCAGATCTGTCCGAAGTGATTAAGACATTACCCTCCGCCATACCGAACCCGAACCTCCTTGTAGGCATAGATACGAGTGATGACGCCGGTGTTTATCAATTGAGCGAAGATCTGGCTCTGGTACAAACGGTTGATTTCTTCACTCCGATCGTCGATGATCCGTACTCGTTCGGACAGGTTGCTGCCGCGAATGCGATAAGCGATATTTATGCTATGGGAGGCAGACCGCTAACAGCGCTTAATATTGTTGCCTTCCCGATACGTACTCTAGATAAGCAAGTGCTCGCTGAGATCTTACGGGGCGCTGGAGATAAAATGAATGAAGCAGGCATTACACTGGTCGGCGGCCATTCCATTGACGACAATGAGCCGAAGTTCGGACTTGCCGTAACCGGACTGGTCCACCCTCAGAAGGTGCGAACCAATGCGGGAGCGATTCCGGGAGATAAGTTAATCTTAACCAAGCCTATTGGAGTAGGTATTCTGACAACTTCAATTAAGAAGGACCGGTTAAGCGAAGAGGAAGTTAAGCGGGTTACAGAAGTCATGGCCACACTTAACAAGACCGCTGCGGAAACAATGGAGCCTTACGATGTACACGCCTGCACGGACGTAACCGGCTTCGGGTTGATCGGACACTCTCTCGAAATGGCCAAAGGGAGTAAGGTGGGCATTCGCATTACCGCAAGCGATGTACCCGTACTGCCGAGAGTCAGGGAGTTGGCGGAAGAAGGGTTTGTTCCCGGAGGCACCAAAAATAATTTCGCCCATGTGCAGAATGCAATCACGTTCCCGGAAACTTTGGACCAAATCGGGCAATGGATTTTATGCGATGCGGTAACGTCCGGAGGGCTTCTCATTGCTGTAGCCGCAGACCAGGCTGATGAGCTGCTTGGCAAATTGAAGCATGCCGGGGTCGAAGCCAGCATCATCGGAGAAACGACAGATGAACATCCGGGCCGTATCGTAGTCATCTAAAGGAGCGATATGCATTGTTTCAAGATATCAACATAGAAGAACTTCTAGCTCTTAAGGATAGCAAGGAACTAGTTATGATTGACGTTCGGTCGCCTTCCGAATTCCAGGACTCCACGATTCCGGGCAGTATCAATATTCCGTTTTTTGATGATCAGGAGCGGGCGGAGATTGGAACCATTTATAAGCAAGTTAGTGTTCAGGCGGCCAAAGACAGAGGGCTTGAGATCATTTCGGCCAAATTGCCGGCTTTTGTCAAAACATTTGAAAAGATCAAAGGGCAGAAGGCGGTTTTCTGTTGGCGCGGCGGCATGCGAAGTCATACCTCTGCAACGGTTCTTTCCTTGATGGGGATACGAACCTATCGTTTAACAGGGGGCTTTCGCGCCTATCGCAAATGGGTCGTCGAAACGCTGGAGACGATGGATTTCAAGCCCCGCGTCTGTGTTATTTCCGGGAATACAGGAGCAGGCAAAACGGCTATTCTAAGGAAGCTCCAGGAGGAAGGCTATCCGGTATTGGATTTGGAAGCCATATCAGGGCATAGAGGATCTATTTTTGGCCATGTCGGACTCCGAGCCAACAATCAGAAGACGTTCGAAGCTCTGCTCGTTACCAACCTTCTGAGGTTGAAGGATTCTCCTTATTTTTTAGTTGAGGGTGAAAGCAAACGAATCGGCAAAGCGGTTGTTCCCGAATTTATCGTCAATAAGAAGGAGACGGGCACCCAGCTTTTGATTGAAATGCCGCTTGCTGAACGTGTTCGTCATATCATTGAAGATTACCGCCCTCAGGAGAACAAAGCAGAATTGCTTCAAGCCTATCGGCATATTAAGGACCGCATTCATACCCCAATCGCCAAGGAGATCGAAGCCGCGCTTCACGAGGACCAATTTGAGCATGCCGTCCGTCTCTTATTAGCGTATTACTATGACCCGAGGTATGAACATGCGATGAAGAAGTACGAGCAAGAGAAAGTAATCATTCAAGCCAAGACGATTGACGAAGCGGTTACGGCTGTGAAGGAATATTTGACAACAGCGAATTTTATGTAAAAGATTGGCGAACCACGGAAGCACCGTGCCGGCAGAAGAAATTCTTCTGCGGCATGCGTGCTTTTTTTGTTTGGCTATGTCCGGGTAAGCTGTATACGACTAGAAAACAAATCCATTTGTTGCTATACTGATACATAGTGTATCAGGAAATGGAGGATAGATGACGTATGACTTTCGGACTCATGCAAAAGATTCGCAACAAGCTGGCTATTCTGCTAGTCACAGCCCTAATGGCAACTTCCGTGATGCCGGCAGCGGCTGAAACATCGATAGCAAGCACGGGCAATTCGATGTCCTCTGTAACGGAGACTGTCTATGATAGGGTCTATGCACCGCTAGTCCGGCCAGCGGCTGCGGCAGCCCCGCTATCGTGGAATGTCCTCTCCAAGCTGAGCCGCGGCCTCCTGAGTATGACGTATGCGGCGGCAAACCGCCCGATATCGGAGCTAAGCGCGGACGAAAGGTACTTGGCTTTTCTAACGTACGATCTGACCGCTGATGCAGGAGCGGGCCGGATCGTTGTGCAAATTCAGGACCGGCGAACGGGGGAAGTACGACGTATCCAAACACCGTCGGAGACCGGGTGGGTGCATCACTTTGATATGACGCCGGATGCCCGGTACATAGCCTACAGCTACAGCGAGGAGCTCGTGAGTCCAAATGTGAAGGTGTACTTGTACGACAGAGTCTCACAGTCATTAACGACTATTAATGCTGTGGGTGCGTCCCAAGGCTTTCCGGATTTTGACAGCGAGAAGGTAGCCGTCAGCGACGATGGCCGATTCGTAGCTTTCGATACGGCAGCTAACGGTTTAGTCTCCGGGGACCAGGACGGGAAGCGTGATGTGTATCTGTACGACCGGGATGCCCCAGGTGCCAAATTGCAGCGACTTAGCACCCCGATTGATACAAATAGTAGCGATGAAAGTCTGGACCCTTCGATTAGCGCAGACGGCAGCAAAATCGCGTTCGTCTCCAAGTCGAAGCTGACGGCGCAGGATGACTATATCGGTACGGAGAGCCTCTATTTGTTCGACCGAACCGCAGCAGACGGACAGCAGTTGAAGCGAATCACGCAAGGGTACACGCCTTCGCTCAGCGGTGACGGCCGATTGATGGCGTTTACGACTTACCGGGATGACTTGGGAACCGTTGATACGAATGGTAAGAATGACATCTATGTCTATGATGATGCCGACGGCAGTTTCCGGCGAGTATCCTTCAAGGCGGACGGTACGGAGTTTGACCAAGATAGCTCGCACCCTTCCATCAGCCGCAGCGGCGCTTACGTAGCCTATGAAACGGTAGTGTTGGTGACGGACGATACGGGGGATGTGGATGAGGAGTCGGAAGTCTATGTATCCGACAGCCAAGGGCTGAACTCCGCGAGGGTCGCTGTGCCCGGAGCGCCTTATTCCTTGATTCCCCCGGGCGAACGCCCTGCGGTTTCAGATACGGGCACCGTTAATTTCTACTCTTTCAACCTAGAGCGGTTCGGCGGAACGGAAATCCCATTCCCTGATTATTTCATCGCTGCTAACGGCACCATGCCGGTTTGGCCGGCCGGCAGCAGTCTGCAGGCGTCGGATGCGGGGAAGGATCATATCACGCTAAGCTGGCCGGGAATCTCCGATCCGGATGGCGTTACGGGTTATGCCCTCTATAAGAACGGCATTCCGATCCAGTACATTCCGGCTACCGGTCAAGCGAGCTATTCGGTCGCTTTGACCAATCAGGTGCGGGAAGAGGCTATAGATGACGTATTCCAAGTGGAGGCAATTGACGGCAAGTACCATTGGAGCTCGAATGGACCGACGTATACGTGGGAATCTGATGGCGGAAGCAATCCACCCCCAACGGATCTGATGTTGAACTGGAGAGGGGAACGCAGCAATGCGAACGGTCCGTTGAAGAATGAGAGTACAATCAAGATTATAGCAAGCGGCATGCCGGGTCTCGAAACGAAGGTGGAATGGACGTATAAGGAAGAGCTCAACGGTACGGAGACTACTCAAAAGGCATCGGTGCCGTTAACCGAGGGTGCGGCGAATACCGGCATCTATCAAGGTGCCTTTAAAATGTCTCCAAACGCGACGGAGCTTACTTCCATCTTGCTGAAGCAGAGGAAAGCCGACGGCACGGAGATGGTGGAGCGAGCGGAAGATCTCCCAATTCCTGTAGGGGGAACTCTCCAAATTCAGTTTGCAAACGCGAGCTTGGAGGAGCTTCAAGGTGCAATCCTGACCGTCTGGGGGCCAGAGGGAGACCGCAGCTTGACCGTAGGCGATAAAGGCGTTGAACCGCTGACAGGCTTAATGCCGGGCGATGAGTATCAGATCTACTTGCATACGAGTAATTACCAGTACGAGATGGGCAGGCAGGAAGGCATAACCATTAGACCGGGCAGAACCAGTACGGCTATCTTGCCCGTAACGGTCCCGGCCCAAGTCCGGGTGAAAGTGGTGAATGCCGAAGGGAAACCGGTGGCGAACGTTCCCGTTACCCTATGGGATGCGGAACGCGAGCTTCTGATGATGTCTTCGACGGCAGTTGACGGCATGACGTATGCTTACGACGGACTGTTACGTGATCAAATCGTGACCGCAGAACTCGATCTTGGCGACTTGTTCTATGAACTAGCTCCAGGTACGAAGCTGAACTTGAAGCTGGAGGGCGGGGAGAATGTTCTGACTGTTCACCTCATCTCTCCTGACAGGGGCATGATGGAGCTGACGGTGAGGGATCCGGCCAATAAGCCGGTATTCAACGCCTATGTGACCGCGACTCAGACCTACAAAGGCCAACCGGTCGTCACGAAGGCGCGTACCAGTCTGGACGGGAAGGTTCGGATGGAGCTTTTTGCAGGGGAAGTGCTGTTAGAAGCCACCGAAACCTCCAATCTGTACAATTCCGGTCAGATCCACACTACGGTAGCGGCCAATACAACGACAATCATGGACATTCCCGTCAGACAGCCAGGACAGGGGATCGTGAATCTCCGGGTGTTCAAGAAGGCCTTGGATACCGAGTGGCAGGGGCCGCTGAACATGGAGAACGAGATGTTCTTATCCCACGTCCAATCGAAATTCGGATGGGTAAGCACGTATTTCTCCAATGCGGTTTCCATTGGCGGCAGTCCGGGAACGCCGGTTAATGTCTGCGTATCGGGTGCGATTTATGCCTATGTAAGCCAGTGTAAGGATGTCATCCTGGACAATAACTCCAATGCCACAGCTGAGATCAGGCTGGAGGAGACGGGGGCCCGCGTTCAGGGCAAGGTGGAGCTGGGACGAAATATTTACTATGGCGCGACGGTTTATGAATTAAAAGATAACGGCAGCAAGGTGTATGTGTCGAACGCCTGGGATAACAACTTCCAGACCGATGTTTTTAACATCAATGTGCCTCGCAGCGGCCATTACCGTCTGGAAGCCAATCGCAGCATTCGGGATGCGAATTACCGCTACCGCTATGAATATGCGACCGTGGATTTCTCCATCGCGGCGAATGAGATCAAAAATTTGGGCCAGATCACCTTCAGCCCAGCCCGGTATTTCGCCAATCAAACAGGCAACCATTTGATGGCGCAGACCGTTAGTGCAATGCCTGGAAGTACGATATCCCTGCGGGCTTCCTACCGGAACAACAATAACGCGTCTGCAGAGAATGCACTGCTGGTATTGGACATTCCGGAAGGCACGTCGTTGGTTACCGACAATCTTGGGAACAAGGCGGTAACAGGGGCCAAAGGGCCGATCACCGTGGCGGGGAATACGTTGAGCGTACCGCTTGGGAATCTGGCTAAAAATGATGAGGGGTCAGTCGTGTATAAGCTCGCCGTTTCTTCTGCGTTTAATCGTGACGTATTAGTTTCAGCTGCGCGTATCCAAGCGACGCTGGGGTCCGAGACGATAGAGGAAAAGCTGGGAACGGTTTACATGGATGCGCCGAAGGTGACCCTGGAAGCGCCGGAGCGGGTATCCGACCCTGAGAGGGCCGCCGTATTGACCGGGTTTGCTCCTGCGGGCAGTACGTTAATGATCTATGATTCCAATGTCCGAATCGGCGGGGCGGTTGCCAACGCGTCAGGCGTATGGAAAACACCGGTTACCTTAGCGGATCTGGACGGTCCCGGCTATCATGTTCTATGGGCGGAGACTTCGGTGAATGGAGTCGGCCTGAAATCAAGCAAAGTGTACGTTATGTACGATGCGAATGGACCGCAGCTGCTGCGAATGGCGATGGCTCAAGCGCCGGCAGGGCGTTGGGTGACGGCCGCAGCCGGCAAGGAGGTGCCTGATTTTGCATACACTGTTGTTCCCGGGAACCCCTTCCTGCTGGATTTCGAATTCTCGAATCCTGACCAGGTGGAGAATGTCCGCGTCTATATGGACGGACAGGAAGGCGATCCGATTGAAGCCGTGCGGGAAGGCGAGTTATTCCGGGCTACGGTGCCGACCACACATGATGCGTTAGGCGGCATTTACATCGATTATGATGTGAAAAAGCCGGAGCGCGTCTATGACGGAGCCATGCCGGACCTCGATCAAGTACGGGCATCGCTTCCTCCGATGATGAGAGATTTCGAAGTCGTCTCGAAGACCCCGTTCGAGCTTGCGAATGGCGTTTATTCGGGGACGGTGGTCCTGAAATTCCCGCAGCTCGGCAACAAGGTGATGACTATTACGCTTACGGTAGATCCCGATTCGAACTACAGGCCGACGGAGTCGGAGAAAGAATTGGCAGCACGTTCCGGCGTTCCGGCGATTCAGTCCGGATTCGAGGTCAGCGAAACGGAGACCTCTCTCAGTATCAAGACCCGCGGGTACATGCCTAGCAATCTGATCTCCGAGGAATTCACAGGCCTTGCAGGGTTGCGAGCTTTTGGCCGTCCGGCCAAGGCAGGAGACTGGGGGCACACAGCCGAGTACTTCATGGAAATCAAATCCGATGTGGATGAAGTGAAAGGTCAAATTGATGAATTCAAGGGCCAGTATGAAGATTACATGGGCTTTGCCGGCAAAGTGAACAAAATCATGTACAACGTAGAGACCAGCGGTCTGGACTGTCTGGAGGAGCTGCCGGCTACCGTTAAGCAAGGCGGTAAGGCTCTGGCGGCGCTGGTTGTCGGCGAGGTGGCCAAAACCGCTTTGGGCGCATGGACGGGAGCCATGGCGCTGACGGGAGGCGGTGCCGTCGTGGCCGGTTTCGCTACCGGCGTGCTGGAAGATAAAATCGATAACTATGTGGACGAACAGATCGATGCGATAGGATCCGGATATAACAAATGCAGCGATAATCCGGATAGGAAAAAGAATAAAGGCCGCAAAATTGCAAGGCCGAAATGGATTTACGATCCAAGCGGCTACGTATACGAAGCGGTGAAGAGCAATCCGCTTCCGGATGTAACGGCGACAGTCTCGTATCTGGATAAGAACTCGGGGGTTTGGGAGTCCTGGGACGCTAAGGAATATGATCAAATCAATCCGCAGCTGACGGATGCCGCCGGTAAATACGGCTGGGATGTGCCGCCGGGCAGATGGAAGGTCACTTGGAGCAAGAAGGGCTACCAGACTATGTCCAGCGATGAGCTTGACGTGCCGCCTCCGCGGACGGAAGTCAACGCAGGGATGATCTCAAGGGATGCTCCAACGATTTCTTCGGTAACAGGGGTTACCTATGCCGGCGGTAGTTATGTGGATATCACGTTCTCCAAGTATCTGAAGGTGGTCGGTTTGAAAGCTGGGGCCGTAACCTTAACACTGAACGGTCAGGAGTTGGAAGGGATAGCTGCCTTCATCCAGCAGGAGGCAAGCGCATCGGATGAAACAGTCATGCTTTCCAGAACGATACGGTTTACACCGAAAGCTCCGTTAACGGGGAATGGAGCCAAATACGAACTGCAGTTGGACCCTGCGTATGTCACTAGCTATGCAGGCGTGAAGATGACGGCGGCAACTAGCTTCGTACAGGAGTTTACCCCAACCGCTCTCGACACGGCAGGACCGGCATTAGCTGCTGTAAAAGTGGAAAGCGGAGGCCGCATTCTACGCCTTACTTATAATGAGCCGATCGCTGCGACTGCGGATCCCGGCAAGATCCGATTGAATGGGACCGAGGGACTGATTACTTCGGCTGTCGCAGTCACGCAGCGCGATCAAACCGAAAGCCGAGAGCTGCTATTGACCGTGGATGGAAAAGTACCGGCGGCTTCCGTACTTACGTTACTGGAAGGTGCTGTGAAGGATCTTCAAGGAAACGCTTCGCCGGCTGCTACAGCGAATCTGGCACCTGACAGCAATCCGCCCACACCCTCTTCGTCTTCAGGCGGCGGCTCACCGGTTCCTTCCACTAAGGATCCCTTGGATCTGGGTGAGAAAGCGGTAGTGGAGAAGAAAACGTCTTCCACGGGCGGAACGATCCTGTATCTGACGATTGGGAAAGAGGCAATAACGGAAGCCCTGAAACAATTGAAGCCGTCTCAAGAGCTTTATATCGGGGTCAAAGAGCCTGCTGACGAGATCATCCTGCAGTTCCCTGCAGAGAGTATCGGCCCAATGGCGGATGCACACGCTATTCTTCGAGTGACATCTGACCATACGAGCATCAAGTTGGACCCTTCCGCATTCTCGATCAGGGATGAGGAAGAGGGGGCGAAGGTTCGAGTAACCTTACATCTAGCGAAAGGTCAGCTGAGCAAAGAAGCGGAGGAAGCAGCCCGTAAGGTGAGCTTGGATCCGAATTCAATAGCGGGGGCCGCAAGTGTCGTCATCGAAACGGTGAACGGGGCCAAAGTCGTGCTTGTGCCTCTCTCCAAGGCGAATGCTATAGAGGGCAACTTCTCAGGACTTCAAGGGAAATCTCTGGATATTTACCGGTACGATCCTGCAGCCGCAGCCTGGTCGTACGTGCGCAGCAAGCCGAACGGCGATCAAGGGCTGAAGTTTGATATGAGCGGCGGCGGCATCTTTGCGGTCATGAGCTATGCGAACAGCTTCACGGACACACACAACCATTGGGCGATGGAGGAAATCGATTGGATGGCGCGGCGACTCTTGGTGAACGGGGTCTCCCCATCCGAATTCCGGCCGGAGGGTGCGGTCAGCAGGGCGGAGTTCGCCGCCATGCTCGTCCGGGCTTTGGGAATAAAGGCGCAGGGGACTCCATCGCATGTGACCTTCTCCGACGTGAGCGAGACCGCCTGGTACTATCGGGAGGTTCTTGCAGCGGCGCAGAGCGGTCTTGTCAATGGCTTGGAGTCTGGGCGATTCGCGCCTGACGAGAACATAACCCGCGAACAAATGGCGGTTATGATGGCCCGCGCTTACAGCTTCGTAACCTCAGGCAAGAGCGCCCTATCTGCGGACACTTCTACCGATAAATTTAAGGATAGTGACCGGATTCAGAGCTGGGCGAAGGATGCTGTGGCGCTGGTCGTGAAGATGGGCATTATGCAGGGGATGACGGACGATACTTATGTGCCGGAAGGCATCACAACCCGTGCACAAGCAGCAGTCGTGTTGAAGAGATTCCTAATGAAACAAGAACAAGAATAGCAGAAACGAATAGCCTCCTTCCCTGGCATGTCAGGGAAGGAGGCTATTGCTGTATGTAATGGGGTTTGCCGTTATTCAACGCCGGATTCCTTTGTAAATAAAATCGATAACTTCTTGCTCAATCGGGTAGTTATTGCTTTCCGTTTCACCGATGATGACTTCCATCATACCAACCTTGGAGACGGAAACCATGCTCATACATCCAAGGATGAGGCGCAAAGCATTCGATGTGGATTGGTATTCAAAAACGCCTTTGGCTCTGCCGTTCTCCAGAATGCTCTTTAATTTATTCGTGGAGTTTTGGATGAACGTAATGATTTTGTCCGCTCGTGTGCTGTTCATGGCCAGTTCTTGCCGGATGATTTGTGAAATTTCCCGTTCCCGCTGGTAGAAAGCAATCATCACCTCAAGGTAATTTTGCAAATCTTGCTTGGGATCCCCCGTCTCGGGAGTAAAGGGCAGCTTCTCGAGCGGTTCGAGTATGGCCAGAAAGACGTTCTCCTTGCCTCCGAAATGATACGAAATAAGCGGCAGCGACACGCCGGCTTCGTCACAAATTTTTCTGACGCTCGTTCCTTCATACCCCTGCTGGGCGAACAGCTTCTTAGCAGATATGATAATTTTATGCTTCACATCGAGTTCTTGTTTGCTCATCGAGGAATCGACTGCACCTCCGTTTAACAGTTGTTAGCAGCATCTGTTTTAACGAATTTTATAGGAGAATATCACTGAAGTCAAACGCCTGCGAGTCCTGCCAAGGGACCGCGGGTTTCTTTCATTTAAGGTCTATTGGTAATCTGGAAATTTTTCATTGACGGTCTGAGGAAGAGGACCTATAATTACCTCCATGTAGTTTAACAACTGTTAAAAACGATTGTTAAAAACAATTGTTCAAAGGGCGAGGGGGAGGAGAAACATGAAACGAAAAATTATGTTGTATGTCATTTTGACGATTATCGTTATTGGCGGAGGCGGGATTGCCGGTTATTTCTGGTATGAGGGCCAAAATTATATCTCGACCGAGGATTCCCGGCTGGCAGGGGATATCTATAAAGTCATGCCGCGTATTACAGGCAAGGTGACCTCCTTGCAGGTTGAAGAGGGCGCGCATGTGCTCGCCGATCAGATTATCGGACAGCAGGATATCAATAATCTGGCTACGAGCAGTATGGATCAAGCGGCGTTGAGATCGCCTATCGACGGCACCGTCATCAAGACTTTGATCAAGACCGGGGAAGTTGCGTCGGTTGGTCAGGCCGTTGCGATGGTTGTCGACTCCAGCAGGCTGTTCGTGTCTGCCAATATCGAGGAGACGGCGATCAATAAAGTCCATGAGGGCCAGAAGGTCGACATCAAGCTGGATAATTTTCCAGGCAAAGTGCTAACGGGGAAAGTACAGGAAATAAGCAGGGCCACAGCCTCGACTTTCTCGCTGCTGCCTGCTACGAATACGAGCGGTAATTTCACCAAAGTCACTCAGCGCATTCCGGTTAAAATAGCGATCGAAGATCATCAGGGCCTTGATTTAATGCCTGGCATCAGCTCGAACATCAAAATTCACTTGAAGAGCAATTAGACAAGGAGGAGCCATTCCAATGAATAGATTAAACAAATTAATTGTTCCTGCCGCTTTGCTGCTTGCCGCTATTACCGTGCTTCCCGCATGCGGGGCTATAGAGGCGGAAGAAGCGGGTGCGGCGGCCGTTCCTGTTCA
The DNA here is from genome assembly GCF_028765165.1 of Paenibacillus sp. MAHUQ-63. Classification (GTDB taxonomy): domain Bacteria; phylum Bacillota; class Bacilli; order Paenibacillales; family NBRC-103111; genus Paenibacillus_E. The sequence continues at coordinate 55,420 of NZ_JARADB010000006.1, forward strand.
AGTGATCAAGCTGGGACCTAGTGCGGCTGCAAGTCTGAACGGCAAAGTGATTCCCGACCAGAGCATTAATATCGTATCGAAGGTATCCGGCAAAGTTGCTGAAGTTCGTGTGCAGGAAGGCAGTAAGGTGAAGAAGGGCGATGTACTCGTGCAATTGGAGACGACGGAGTTGATTCAGCAAGTGAAACAAGCCGAATCTTCCAGCAGCGCAGCTCAGGCTAAGCTGGCCGATACGCAAGCGGGTGCCCGTAAACAAGAGATTGCCGGACTACAAAGCGCCATCACTGCAGCGAGAGGGGCATACGAGCAGGCAACGGCGGCTGTCGAACAGGCCAAGGCGGGCTTCGACCTCGCCGCAAGCACATATAACCGGCTTCGCAATGCATTCGAGAGCAGCTCCAATGTGTCGCAGGATGATATGGACAAAGGAACCTTCGAATTCGAGAAGGCCAATGCAGCTTATGAGCAAGCACAGGGCGCACAGAAAGCCGCTGAAGCACAGTGGAGAGGAACCGAAGCCAAGCTGGAGCTTGCCATCAGCGGTCCGACGGAAAATACGCTCAAAGCGCTTCAAGCGGACGTCGAACGCCTGAATGCGAGTCTTGAGCTTGCCAACAGCGGGCTGAGCAATGCGACCATTACCGCTCCGATTGACGGAGTGATCGTGAAGAAGGGCATTTCGCCGGGTGAGCTGGCGCAGGCCGGGGCGCAGATCCTCTCGTTAGTTAATATGGATCAAGTCCAAGTGGAGCTGAGCGTAGCGGATAACCAAATTACACAAGTGAAGGAAGGCATGAACGTAGACGTTACGATACAGAACGTGCCGGGTAAAAGCTTTCCGGGCGTGGTTTCATTCGTCAGCCCGGTCGCGAACACCAACAGCAATTCATTTCCTGTGAAGGTGAAGGTTGATAATAAAGAAGGCTTGCTGTTTGCCGGGATGGTAGCGGAGGTTAACCTGCAGGCTTCGCAGCAGAGTCGTCTGGAAGTGCCCAAAAGCGCTGTGATCCGCAAAGACCAGAAAGATTATGTGTTCACGGCGGACAACGGCATGGCGCATCTCGTTGAAGTGCAAACCGAAGTGAAGAACCAGGACTGGCTGTATGTGGCGTCTAACGGAAGCATCAAGGCCAATCAACAAATTATCGTGAAGCCTGCGGATAGCTTGACTGAAGGCACGAAGGTTAAAGCCGAATAGGAGGCGCACTCATGGCCGATGGATCGGTAGTAACACAACCAAAATCAGAGGGCAATGGCCAGATGTGGCTGTCGCTAATTGCTATCGTTACGGGGACTTTCGTAGCTGTACTGAACAGCAGCCTAATGAACGTAGCTATGAACAAATTCGTTGCGGTTTTCGGTTCGGACCTCGCGACGATGCAGTGGATCATAACGGGATATACACTGGCTTCCGCTATGGTGATTCCCATGAGCGGGTATTTGGGCGCGAGATTCGGCAATAAAAATTTATTTATCTATTCCGTAGCCGGGTTTACGATATTTTCCGTTCTATGCGGTTTGGCGTGGAGCGCCAACACCATGATCATATTCAGGATCATTCAAGGGTTCGCCGGCGGTTTCATCATGCCGGTGGGGATGTCGATTATTTTCACGACTTTTCCTAAGGAGAAAACAGGTACGGCAATGGGACTATGGGGGATCGCGGCCATGGTGGCGCCCGCTCTCGGGCCGACGTTCGGGGGGTATCTCATCCAGAATTTCAGCTGGCGGCTTCTCTTTTTCATCAATGTCCCGATCGGAATTCTGGCTGTTGTACTCGGTAAGATACTGATGAAGGAGTCTCCTCGGGCGTCCGGGTTGAAATTTGACACGCCGGGGGCCGCTTTATCCATGATTTTCTTCGGGAGCCTGCTGCTCGCCTTGAGCAAAGGACAATCGGAAGGCTGGACGTCCTTGTTCATTGTCAGTCTGTTATTTATTGCACTCTCCAGTTTCATGCTGTTGATTTGGGTGGAGCTTGGAGCCAAACAGCCTGTTCTGGACTTGAGCTTATTCAAAAATGTGAAATTTACGATCAGTGTCGTTTCCGGCAGCCTGGTGATGATGGCCATGATGGGCGGCACTTTCCTGGCGCCGGTGTATCTCCAAAGCATTCAAGGGCTTAATGCCATGCAGACGGGTATTCTCTTGATGCCGCAATCCATCGCGATGGCGGTGATGATGGCTGTCAGCGGCAAATTGGTAGAGAAATTCGGGGTTGTTCCGGTTTGTATCGCCGGACTGGCGATCTTAGGAATAACGACCGCGGAACTGCATCTATTGACGGCAGATACGCCGAATCATTGGCTGAACTTCATGCTCACGATCCGCGGGATTGGCATAGGCGTTTGCCTGATGCCGCTGACCTCTGCGGGCATGAATGCGGTCGCACCGGAGCAAATCGGTAACGCCTCGCCGCTCTCGAATGTGCTTCGCCAGGTGGCGGGATCGCTGGGGATTGCTATATTTACCGCGATTATGGGCAATCGTCAGATCGTCCATTATCAGCACATTACCGAAAGCGTGCCTGTCGATTCCGTGATGGCGAACACTACCGTATCGACGCTTACCGGAGCTATTTATGCTTGGGCGGTGGATAGGGCTACGGCTACGGGAACAGCGACCTCTTATCTTGCCGGCTTCATGCAGAAAGAGGCCTACGTCAGGTCTATTGCAGATACTTTTTTTATCTCGGCCATTCCGGCCTTCGTATGTATTCCGTTCGTTCTATTCTTCATTAATCGGAGAAAGAAACCCGTTGAAGTCAAAGAGCAGACCTAAGCGCATGCGGATGTAAGATCGATATATGATGGGAGGCACTAAACAATGAAGAAGAGTTTATCGGTTATAATCAGCGCGTGTATGGCTGTTACCCTGCTATCATCGGCAGCGCAAGCCGCTGCTTCGCCTAAATCCTCCTCCGATTTCAGCGATTTGAGTCAGCTGGATGCCGGAACGAGGGCTAAATTCGATGCCATGATTGCTGCGGGCATTTTTGACGGTTTGGGCGAGGGAGTGTTCGGCCTGCATGAGAAAATGAACCGCGCCCAATTCGCGAAAGCCGCCGCGTTGATTTTCAAACTGAAGGTGGACACTTCACTAAGTGTCTCAAGCTTCAGCGATGTGAGTGCAGCCGATCCTGCCAATGGGTATGCGCTGCCGTATATCGAGGCATTGAAGGCGGCGAATCTGACGGACGGCTTCGGTGCAGGCACCTTTCATCCCGCGGGCGAAGTAACCAAAGAACAACTGGCCGCCTTCTTGATCCGGGGCTTGAATAAAGAGACTGAAGCGCAATCGAATTCAGGAGGAAACGACGATACGGTATCCGAATGGGCCCGAGGGTATGCCGCAGCGGCTGTTCGAATGAATTTGCTTGGCAACCTGACCGACGGCAAGTTCGGCGGCGTATCGCCCGCAACCCGGGAATTGCTGGTGACTTCTTCTTATGAAGCGAAGCGGCTGTATGTACCGGCGGCTGCGGCGGCTATATCCGAGCTTCCGGCAGAAACGCCGCAAGAGTATACCCTGACCGACAACGCCCGGGCTCATATCAAGAGCATTTTCCAGGAAAAATCGCCAGACGGTTGGCGGGTTGGAGCAGCCATTACGTTAACGAACACATCCGAAACTACGATTCGAATCCCGGACTACGAGCTTCGCATCCGCACTGCGGATGGCACGGTCTACACCTTGCAGCCAAGCGCCGGCAATGCTCGTTCCATCCTTCCTCAAGGCAATGTGACGCTGAGCTATATGACGGATATCGGTGTGAAAAAGGATGTGCAGTTAACGAATCTTCTATGGGTCGATGTCGATCAGAATGTGTATCCTAAGCAGGAAACGCTTCTTGCGGATGCGGCAATCGATTCCATCGTATGGCGCGGCCAAGATGCCGTCATTGAAGATTCGGCCCGACTGGGCGATTGGGGTGTCCGATTCGCTCTTCCAGGTATCGATTCGGACTTGAAGTATTCGGCTGTGAAGCTATCCAAGCAGTTTACAGGACAGACGCCGGCCTACATCGTGGAGATTCAGGCGGAGAACCAAGGCAGCTATGCGGAAACGATTCCGGATTTCACCTTGAGCGGGAAGTCGGCGGGCCAAGCCTTCATCGGGAAACGGGTGGAAGAGGCTCCGATCAGCCTGGATGCCGGAGGTAAGAAGTCGATTCATTTTGCTATAACGACCGATACGAATACGACGCTGGATGCCTTATATGTCCTAACACCGGAGAGCTTCTTGAAGCAAGGTCAGAATGCGCCGCTGCAATACTGGACAGGGCGTATCGGATTCCGGCTGCCTGCTAACGCAGGGACGATTGCAGGACCGGATGCAAACACGTATCTGTTCGGCAGCCCGATGGCATTTACCCAAACGAATGACTTCATTAATCCCAGTTTGAACGTTTCGCTGGAGGAGCTGCACATAACGGATAACGAAGAGACCGGGAATCAAACAGGACTGGCTAAGTTCAAATTGTTCAACAAAAGCGATAAACCGATTCCGGTTCCGGCTTTCGGAGCGGAATTAGCGGGGGATGCCGGCAATGCGTATGCAGGCAGACGCCAGACGGTAAGTGCAGAGGATATAGCTCCTGGAACGGGAATGATCGTCAGCTACGGCTTCACCCTGCCATCCACCGAACAAAGTGAACAATTTCAATTGAATGTACAGAAAGTATTGTCTAATTCTTCCTATAAGTCGACGATTGCCAGTTATCCTGTGCAGGTTCAAACCGAGACGGATCACAATAACATCTCCTTGTATCCCTTTAAGCTGAATTTGAAAAGCTGGACGCTATCGCAGCTGACGGCGATGGGGGCGACCGGCTTCTCCTACACGTACAAATTAAATTTGGATATGGACATGGAACGTGTTTCCGAAGTTGTGCTCGATACGGCTTTTTCCAAACTGAAATTTGAACTGGTTGATCCGTTAGGGCGCTCCTTGGGTTCGAGCTCTTTCCCGTTTACCGGTGCCAACCGCTTGGTCAGCGGCACTCAGAAGCTAACCTTCAGCAATCTGACGCAAGACCAAATTCAAGGCAACATTTCGGTTAAGGTCTATGAGACCATCCTTACGCCAACCGGTGAAATTGATCGATTCATTACGGAATTGAAATAAGCGAACGGAACCAGCAGCAGGAATAATGTTCATAGTACGTTTAGAAAAGGGGTAAGCTAACTAGCAAAAAAGGAGCGTACGGACATGAATGTGATGGAAGTGCTCAATGATGCGATCAAGCCGTTTCTGGACGGTGAGAAGCCCCCTTTGAACGTCGGTGAAGTCATGAACCTGTGGTTCTATTTAACGGCTACGGAGCAGACGATGCGCGGCGAACAGGTCTCCTTCAATATCGTGCATGATGAAGAGCTTCGGGATAAGCTGGAAGAAGTGATTAACGATGTTCATCGGCCGATCTTTGAGGAACTAACGGCCTTCCTGAAAGCTGAAGGCATACCGCTGCCGCAGGTATCTCCCGATAAGCCTGTGGGCGATTTCCGCGGTATTCCCGAGGGTTCCAGGCTATCCGATGACGAAGTAGCCAATCTGCTTAGCTTCAATATTGTGCTGGGCATCAATTATGCTTGCCGCGGGTTGACGGAGTCCGTCAGGCCGGATGTAGCCGCGATGTTTGCCAGGTTTCAAATCAAAAAGTTAACGTTCTCCATTGTGCTCAAGGATCTTATGGTGAAAAGAGGGTGGTTAAAAGCACCGCCGTATTATAAGCCGGAAGCGATTGGAGATTAAGCAAGAAAGCACTCGTCTAGGACGGTTGGCCATCTAACCAACGGTTCCGTACGGGTGCTTTTTTTGGCGCCGCGGATAATTGCGGTCATCCGGTTTACAACATTCTGAGCCCAAGACTGCGTATCAGTTCTTCCTGGGTAAAGGACCCTTCTCTTCCCCAATGGATGACTCTGACCATATAGGGTTTAACGGGATCCTTCATATGATAAAAGCCGGGAACGCGCATGACTCTGGTCAGATTGGTAATCATCGGATCGGAGCCGAATTTGTCGGACAGCGCTTTCTGAATCGGGACGAATGGACCGACGCTTCCGCTCAGGAGGGGCCAATAAATGTGATAGCCGTTTTTGGTTTCGACGATCATAGCTTTCTTGATGTGGTGCCAATGCTTCCGGAGGAATTCTTGCTTCAATTGTGTTACGCGCGCCTCGGTTCTCTGCGCTTTCAAGACATAATCACCCTGTTTGCTACGCGTAATGTTGATGGAGGCCAATTTCTCGGCCGGATCGGATTTCAACCGCTTGATCGTGTGCCGGAGCAGTTCTCTAGTCGGAAACTTGCCGGATACTTTGTTCAGATCCACATCGATGAACTGGGCCCGGATTCCTGCGATGTCCCCGTCGTTTCCTCTGCGGTTGATTTCCATGAAAACAGCGTAGCCCTGGGCATTGTGACTAAGCAGGTGGATAGGTTTATTCTGTTTGGAGATCAGCCGGATTTGCGGTACCTGCTTCTCGAGCAGGAGAAGAGGTTTGTGCAGCGGGATCGCTTGCTTGCCGCCGGCCGTATTCAAGGAGTTGAGCGAATGGGCTGAGTTCGCATGGTCTCGCCTGTCGCGCTCGGAATCGTGGACGAGCAGAAAGCGAAGATGCTCATTGCCCTTGACGCAGAGCTTGTTGATGAAACGGTGCATTTGGCTGGAGCTGCGCTGCATCCGTCTGGAGTAAGGCGTAGTCTTGGTTGTCATCGAGCCACTTCCCTTATATATGGGTTTGTGTCACACGTTGTTTGATACGCTAAACAATCATATTCGGAAACCGTGCGACAAGTGTGAAGGCAGGGACCCAATTTTGGACGAGGTACGGCAAAACGAGCGTACAAATTGTACATGTCCAAAAATGGGAACAAATGTTTGTGTTTCTGAGCGTTTAGAGTTACAATAAAAGCGGAAAAATAAACTATAACCATTTTATAGGGCTCGATTCTATGTCGAAGTACTTAGACAAATGGTAATATGTTGAAATGTCCGGAATCCATATTTCACAAGGTAGAGGAGGAATGAAGTTGAACGTCTCAAGCGAAGCGGGTCACGCTTCAATCGATTTGAGCAAGATCAAGCGGGGGCCGATCGTAGCTGCACTTGTCATCGGCGCTTTCGTGGCCATCTTGAACGAAACGCTGCTGAACATCGCCTTTCCCGATCTGATGAAAGAGTTTGCCATTGAGCCTGCAACTATCCAGTGGCTATCCACCTCGTATATGCTCGTTATCGGTATTCTCGTGCCTGTTACTGCACTTCTTCAACAATGGTTTACAACGAGGCAAATGTTTCTGTCCGCCATGATTCTGTTTCTGGCGGGAACTGTCATCTGCGGAATTGCGCCTGCATTCAGCATTCTGCTGTTCGGCAGAATCATACAAGCCTTAGGAACGGGACTTATGCTGCCCGTCATGATGAACACGATACTCGTCATCTATCCGCCTGAGAAAAGGGGAGGAGCGATGGGAATGATCGGGCTCGTCATCATGTTCGGGCCGGCGATCGGACCTACGCTGGCAGGTCTGATTATCGACCAGTTGAGCTGGCGTTGGCTGTTCTATCTAGTCATTCCGCTTGCGGCCTTCTCCATTATCTTCGCCGCGGCGTATCTTCGCAACGTGTCGGATCTGACAAGGCCGAAGGTGGATATTCTCTCCATTCTGCTTTCCAGCATCGGATTCGGCGGCATCGTGTATGGCTTCAGCAAAGCGGGCGAAGGCTCGTGGAACGCTCCGGAGGTCGTGTGGACGATCGCCGTCGGTGCCGCAGCGGTCATCTTGTTTGTTATTCGCCAGCTCGTCATGAAAGAGCCGATTCTTGATCTTCGCGCTTTTAAGTTCCCGATGTTTTCCCTGGTGACGATCATGATGCTCGTGCTTATGATGACGCTGTTCTCGACGATGATTTTGCTGCCGCTATTTTTGCAGACCGCGCTGCTGATGTCAGCATTCAAGGCCGGATTAACGCTTATGCCTGGCGGTATTATCAATGGCATCATGGCGCCGATATCGGGCAAGCTGTTCGATAAATACGGGCCGCGCGTCCTCGTCATTCCTGGCTTAATTTTGGTGCTTCTGGCGATATGGTTGTTCACGGGCATTTCTGTCACCACTTCGACCGGACATGTCGTCACGCTTCATATCATTCTATTGATCGGAATTTCACTTGTTATGATGCCTGCCCAGACAACCGGGCTCAATCAACTGCCGCGTCATCTGTATCCGCACGGAACAGCGATTCTGAACACGCTGCAGCAAGTGGCGGGCGCTATCGGTACAGCGCTCTTCATCAGCATCATGTCATCCGGTACGAAATCCTACTTCATCGCCAATCCGAAAGGTAACCCCGCCGAGGGGCTTGTCGCCGGACTCCATAATGCATTCGTCACGGCGTTCTGGGTCGGCTGCCTCGCGTTGATTCTCGGTTTCTTCATCAAGCGCGTTCATGCGCCCCAAGAAGGGGAAAAGGGACTGGCTTAAGTCCGCTTGAAAAGGGCTGTCCGCAAGCAGGTAATCTGCTTGGGACAGCCCTTCGTGTTTGTTCAAGGTATTAACGCCGAACTTGGCCGCGAATTTCACCGTTCGGGTTCTGGATCGTATGAACATTCGCATAGGCGTTGCCGGTTTCGAATTCGTTGATGAGGTCTTGAAGGGTCTTCCCCTGCAGAGGACCCACGAGATCCTGGGCTGTAAGTACGCCTCGAACGACCCCGCGTCTGACGGAAATGCCGAATTTGGACGGGCCGAACAGGAAGGCAACGACGGGACCGTTGTGGCCGGCTTGTCCAAGATGTATATGGCCTTGTGTCACCCGGGATATATTGCGTACGATCAGTGCGAATCGCAACTGGGTTTCGCTGTTGTTCAATTCGAATATGGCATCGCCGGTTGCGGCGGAACGAACAGGTGGCACCTCGTTTCGACTTTTAAGTAAGGCTCGGAAGATAGTTGCCAAGGGTCACCACTCTCCTTTTCTAGTAATACTTCTATGTATTCAGAATTTGCGAGAGTTGCTTATTCATAGGCCCAGATGATAGAAAAAATTAATAGTTTCGGGTCGTGGCGAGATGGAAAAAGCACCCGTTGCCGGGTGCTCCAATTTGCATCAAATCTATGAATCCTTTATGCCGTTTGGCGCTCATACCGATTGAACATCAGATGGTACAAGCCGGCCGACAGCACGGCGATTCCCGCCAGCAGGAGGAACGTCCATGTGAAGCCGATCCACGAGGAGACCGGGATCGACAGCGGAGCCAAGGTTCGTCCAAGTGTGAACCGCAGGCTCCCTGCGGCGAAGTATTGGCCGCGCATATGCTCGGGAGCAAGCCGCGAGACGAAGGCTTGCTGGGGTCCGGCCGACATGAGCTCGGCCAGGGTGAACACGGCGATAGCCAGCGTAAAGCCCCAGAAGGTGGACATGGAGCCGAACATCACGATGCCTATCGCGTAGAAGAGCGCACCGCCAATGAACACGTAGCGGTCCCGGTAGGCCAGCATCCACTTGGTGACAATAACCGTGAATAGGGCAACGAACAAGCCGTTCTCCGAAACGATCAGCCCGAACAGCTGCTTGCCCGTTAACTGCAGGCTCCACTCTCCGTAGGAGAAAATCGTTGCGAGAGAGACGGTTTCCTCCATGAAAACGGGAAACAACAGATCGAGCTGCATGAATGTCTGAGAGAGCAGCACGCCCGCAAGGATGAACAGCAGGAAGACCCGGTCGGCAGCGATGATCTTGTAATCCCGCAGCTGCGCGGCCAGGAATCGGTACCAAGGCTCGCCGCTGCTAGTGCGTTGACGGCTTGCCAGCTGTTCCGGCAGCGTCTCGTGCAAGGTACGGCTCATCGTCAGCGAGAGGATGAGGCAGAATACGGAGGCCGCGGTCAGCACGACGTACGGGTTATCGTCATAGGTGATCGATCCGATCAGCGGCCCGATAACAACAGATATGTTCGCCGCCGTATAGAAAATGGCGAACACGCTGGAGCGGTGCTCTTCCTTCACCACGTCCGCTACCATTGCCTGACTGGCCGGCCAGTACAAGGAGCCGGCCATACTGGCGAAGCTGAAGCCGAGGAATCCAAGCGCAGGCATATCCAGCAGCGGCGACGCGGCCAAAGCGAAGAGCCCGTATCCGATGCTCTGCCCGAGAGCTGCAAGAACCATCATCCGCTTCCGGCCGAACCGGTCCGCACAATAGCCGCCAAGCAGATTAGCCAGCACGGAGAGCGCTTGTGATAGAATAAGAAGAAAGCCTGTCCAACCTTTCCCGAAAGCGCTAGCGAAGTAGATCGAAAGAAACGGAAAGAACGTCCAGAAAATAACGTTGAAAGCAGTTTCGCCGCCAAGGCGAATTTTTAAATTCATATCCCAATCTTTCATTCTCATCTGCAAGTACCTCTAGTTGTAAGTAAAATAACTTATCTATCATACAACCAAACTTCAAAGCAGAACAAGGGAAAGGAAAGAAGTGGGGATTGTCGGGATAAAGGATTTCGCATCGGTCTTAAGGCGGAGACGGAATCTAACCAGCGTCCGAATGATTATCATCGGGGATGCGATATAATGATAAAAAAAGCAGCAACAGGAGGAACAGCGATTATGAACATAGAAACGTTAGTCGGGTACGGAGTAGCCGCCCTGGTCATCATCTTGGTGATCTGGCTCAAAACCAGAGGCAGGAAACGCCCGATTAAAAACAAAGGGATCGGCATCTTGCTCCCGGTCATCTTGCTGCCGGTCTTGTTCGGCTTCTCCATCTATTCGCTAACGCAAATTCCGGACCATCCGTTTCACTTGCCAGTGCTTTGGGAAATGCTGTGCGCAATTGTGCTTGGTATCGGGTTGGGGAGCATCATGCTGTATCATACGGGCTATGAGAAGCTCGAGGACGGCTATGTGTATGCGAAGCCGAATAAAAACTTCAAATACGTCCTTATCGCGATCGTAGCTCTTCGTATCGTCCTTTCCCAATATTTCAAAGGACTCGATTATACGGAATTTACGGTGCTTACGATGTTAATGGCGTATTTATATATTTGCGTGTGGCGTGTAGGAAGCTTCATTAAGTTTCGCAGAGCTAGCGCAGGTCTTTGACCTTGAAGGAACTGCTCTCAGGCGAAAGCCCGGGGGCTTTTTCAATTGTGTCAGGGATGATCTACCAATATACGACATGAGACTTTCTCTAGAAGATCTTGCCTATATGCTGTAATATAAATTACACGAGGGTTACATATTTTTACTATGGACAAGTATGATAGGGGTGTCACATGAAATTTTTGATTTATTTTGCCCAATGCAGCGCATTAATCGTGACATTTGTATTTTTGTTAAGGTGGCTGTATCCCTACTACGTCAAATGCTCGAGAAGAGCGCAGTCGATCATGTTCGGGGTCGCTTTCGGAATTTTCGGCCTTATCATTATGCAGATGCCTCTAAATGTAGCGTATGGATTACATATGGATGTCAGACTTGTAAGCGTTATTTTCTCAGGCATTTTCGGGGGACCGCTAGCCGCTGTCATCACAACGGTTATGATTGCTGTTTATCGGATCAGCTTGGGGGGCGCGATGCTCTTTCCGCTTGGTGCGCTCGTGACGACAACGCTCATTAGTATACTTGTACATAGACGAAATGTGAAAAATAGAAAGTTCGTAGAGAAATACGGCTGGCTGCTGGGGCTCGTAATCGGCTTTCAGACCGTAGGCTGGGCGCTGCTGGCGCCGCGGGAAACGATGAACTATTTCATGAACGAGTTCTCGATTACTTATGTCATTTTCCATGCGGTAGCCATTCCTTTGTATTATTCTTTAATCTCTTATGAGATGAGAAGCTTCGAGACGGAGAGAAAGCTGCGCGCAAGCGAGGACAGGTATCGAACCTTGGTGCAGAACTCCCCGGATCTCGTTTATTGCTGCAGTCTGGATGGGACGATTACCCAAGCGAATAATAAGATGTCCAAATTTTTGAAAATGAGAGAACGCGACTTGCTCGGGCAAAATTTGCATGAGCTGATTGTTGAGGAGCAGACCCGCGAGCAATGGGAAAGTGCCATGAACGAAGTGCTGAGCACGGAGGAATCCATAGCTTTCGAAGCGGAGCGGATATTGCCAGACGGTGAAAGCCAATGCATGCATTATACGATATCGCCTATATTCAATCAGCGCGGGGAAATCGTCGAAGTCACCGGAACTGGCCATGATATTACGGAATTAAGGCAGCAGGAGAAGGCGCTTCAGCAATACAAAGAGCATCTGGAAGATTTGGTGGAGGCTCGGACCGCTGAGTTGGCTGAAGCGAAAGAAATGGCGGAGTACGCCAACCGTGCCAAAGGCGAATTTCTCGCCAATATGAGTCATGAAATCCGGACGCCCATGAATGCGGTTATCGGGCTGAGCTATTTGCTTCAGCAAACGGAGTTATCGGAGCAGCAGCAGGTGTATGTGGATAAAACGATTATTTCCGCGAAAAATTTGCTTACCCTCATTAACGACGTCCTGGACTTCTCGAAAATCGAGGCTAAGAAGCTGGTGATCGAGCAGGTGGAATTCGATTTATATGATGTACTCAATCAGATTTCGAATCTGGTTGGGATGAAAGCTTATGACAAAGGATTGAAGCTGCATTTCTCCATCCATCACGAGGTGCCGCAGATGCTTGTCGGAGACCCGTTCCGGTTGAATCAGATCTTGGTCAATCTGGCGAATAACGCCGTGAAGTTCACAGATGAAGGTGAAATTTCATTTGAAATTTGTCTCGTGACCCGAACCGACCGGAGTGTCACCATCGGCTTCACAGTACGCGATACCGGAATCGGGATTACGGATGAGCAGCAGCAAGAGCTCTTTCACCATTTCACCCAGGCGGATATGTCAACTACACGCAAGTACGGCGGTACAGGGCTGGGGCTCGTGATCAGCAAAAATCTCGTAGAATTGATGGGCGGGGCGATTGGCGTCGAGAGTGTTGCCGGGGCGGGAAGCTCCTTCTACTTCACGGCGGAATTCGGCCATAGCACGGGAACGCGAATGACGGCGGTGCACAAGGATTCCCAATTGAAATTGCTTCGCGTATTGCTGGTTTGTGATGATGCGGATATGCAGCTGGTCCTTAAGGGTCAGTTGGAGCAGTTCCAATTCATCGTGCAGACGGCGGATTCCGAGAACAGCGCGATCGAGCAAATCTATCGCAATGGCCGTTACGATCTGGTCATCGTCGACTGGAAGCTGAAGGACTCCGTCGCCGTGCCGTTGGCGGAGCGCATTCAACTCGAATTCTCCACGCCGACGCAAGTCATCGTCATGATCACGGCTTATCATGAGCCTGCCCTGCAGGATGGCGTTCGTTCGCAGGCGATTGATAAGGTGCTGTACTATCCGCTCAGCCAATCGCAGCTGTACAACGAGCTGATCGCTTTGTTTCAGCAGCATTTTGTGGCCAAGCAGTCCATGGTGGTCGACTCCGAGCGCGCGGATCGGTTCAAGGCACTGCAGAATGCCCGTGTTTTGCTTGTTGAGGATAACGAAATCAATCAATTGGTTGCCACGGAAATGCTGAAGGACGTAGGGGTGCTGGTGGATGTGGCCGAGAACGGGCTCGAAGCGGTGACGCGGGTCAAGCAGGAATATTATGATGCCATCTTGATGGACTTGCAGATGCCGGTCATGGGCGGCTATGAGGCGACCAAGCATATTCGGAAGCTGGAGCATGCCCAAGATACGCCTATTATAGCCATGACGGCCGATGCCATGAAGGGTGTGAAGGAGGAAGTGCTCGAAGCGGGAATGAACGGATATATCACGAAGCCGTTTGACCCTATTCAGCTGTTCGGACTGCTGCAACGGCTCATTCAAACCTCGAAGATGCGAGGGTACAAACAAATAGCGGCCTCGGCCGAGGTGACTGGCGACGAGTAGCAGACAAAAGGGTGTCCAAGCCGATATGGCTGGGGCATCCTTTTGTCATGCTTGCAGACACCATCCTCCTCCACACACGCACACGCATTCGCCCTTCGCATCCGCCCGCACATGGCCCCGAACTCGCAATTATCGCTTAGAGCTCCACAACCAGACCGTCATAAGCCACTTCAATGCCATGAGGCTGGAAAATAGCAACCAAGTCCTCATGCAGCAAGCCTGCATTATGCGAGAAGTGAGTGACGATGACCTGCGCCCCGGGTTTTAAGACGCCATGCGTCTCCATCCACTGCTTCGTCTCGACAACCGCATCCACATTCATATGATTGTTCCGGTGAGCGCTGCGCCCTGTCGTGCATTCGAGGATGACGAGATCGAACTGCCTATCTTGCAGCCAAGCCCAAGTCTCATCCGGAAACCAGCCGCTGTCGTTACCGTACAGAATGGATTTGCCGTTCTTCTCAATCGCATACAGCAGGCACGTTTCTAGCGGGTCATGATCCGCCAGCAGAGGAACGATCGTAGCCGTCTGCGTTTGTACGGGCTGGAACGGAAGCACCCGGTGGAACCTATAGTGATGATCGAGCCCGTTAAGTGCCTGGAAGCATAACCGGAAGGGAACGTCATGGCCGTAAACATGCATGATGCCGTCGCCTGCCTGGGCATAACCCCGTGCGCGAATGGCCATATCTTCGGCATACAAATGGTCGGAGTGCGAGTGGGTGATGAGCAGATCCTTGACACTGTTCATATCGAGCCCGTATTGAAACGAATGAAACAAGGTATCCGGCGGGAAATCCACCTTCAGATCGTGATCGATCATGACCGAAGTGCGGGAGCGAATATTTTTTCCTCCGCGTTCGCGTGCTTGCTTGCAGGTCAAACATTGGCAGAAGAGGGACGGAATTCCCTCGAATGCTGCCGTTCCAAGAATGTGGACCTTCATCGACGAGCCTCCTGCATAGTTTTTATTTTCAGCCTGTGGTGAAACTATTCCCTTGGAATTATGTTGTTTTGTTGCATATGTAATGTTGTATCATGATCAATTCTTGTTGTTTATTGACAATTGTATCCCCGCACGACGATACTGTCAACGCAGAAAAATGATTACTAAGGTTCCAAACAAAGGGAAGAATACAACTAATAAATCCCTTTTATTTGGAGGTCATCTGCAATGAACACACTTTTCAAATTGAAGGAAAGAGGCACAACCGCGGCGACGGAGCTTATGGCGGGGGTCACCACATTTTTGACGATGGTCTACATTGTCATTGTGAATCCGGGGATTCTGAGTAAAGCGGGGATGGATTTCCACGGCGTTTTCATTGCAACGGTGCTTGCCAGCATTGTGGCCACACTGATCATGGGGCTCTTCGCGAACTATCCGATTGTAATTGCGCCAGGTATGGGCCTGAATGCATACTTCGCTTTTAGCGTTGTGGGAGGAAGCGGGATCAGCTGGCAGGTTGCTCTTGGCGCCGTATTCGTAGCAGGCGTCTTATTCATATTGCTATCTCTGACGACGTTCCGCTATATGCTGCTGGATGCGATTCCGACAAGCTTGAAGCACGCCATAACAGCCGGTATCGGTTTATTCATCACATTCATCGGGCTGCAAAATGCCCAAATTATCGTTGCTTCTCCGTCAACGCTAATCACCTTGGGCAATCTGAGAGATCCTATGACAGCCTTAACGATCGTTGGTCTTATCACATCGCTGATTCTGATGGCGTATGAGGTGAGGGGCTTCCTGTTCATCGGAATGCTCATTACCGCCGTGCTGGCTTGGATGATGGGGCTGCTGGCGATGCCCGAGGCGTTCGTTGCCGTGCCGACGGGACTGTCGGCTACTGCATTTCAGCTGAATATCTATGGCGTGTTCTCCGAGGGGTTATATGCCGTTATTTTTACTTTCTTATTGATCACCCTCTTTGATACGACAGGCACGATGCTTGGGGTTGCGGGGCAAGCGGGGCTGCTCAAGGACAATAAGTTCCCCCGTTCCCGAGGCGCCCTTCTGGCTGACGCTATCGGCACAACGACGGGAGCCGTTCTAGGGACAAGCCCTACCTCCGCCTATATCGAATCATCTTCCGGCGTTGCCGTAGGCGGAAGAACCGGTCTCACGGCTGTAACGGTTTGTGTGCTGCTGGCATTCACGCTGCTGTTCTCGCCGGTTATTGCGGTTCTCGCCAGTATTCCCGCGATAACAGCCCCTGCGCTGATCATCGTCGGATTCCTGATGATGAATGTGCTGCGGCAGATTGAGTGGTGGGATCTCGAGGAAGCTTTCCCGGCTTTTCTGATCGTCGTGCTGATGCCGTTAACTTATAGTATCGCGACAGGGATCGGCATCGGGTTTATTGTCTATCCGGTGCTGAAGCTGCTGCGCGGGAAACGAAGCGATGTGCATCCGATTTTTTTATTGTTTGCCGTTTTGTTTTTCATTCAAATTGTGTTTTTCAGCCATTGAAGGTTGAATGCGGAACTCGAAATATTCGGAGAGGAAGCGGTTGATGCAAATGCAGAAGGAAGATGACAAAAGACAGCTCGTCCGAGGTTTGAAAGCACGGCATATGACGATGATCTCGCTGGGCGGATCGATCGGGACAGGTTTGTTTCTGGCCAGCGGGGGTGCCATTCAATCCGCAGGCCCGGGCGGCGCGCTTCTTGCCTATGCGGCGATAGGGTTTATGGTTTATTTTCTGATGACTTCCCTCGGTGAAATGGCCGCCTACATGCCGGTGGCGGGGTCTTTCAGTACTTATGCTGGCCGGTTCGTCGATCCTGCACTTGGTTTCGCCCTGGGGTGGAATTATTGGTTTAACTGGGCCATTACGATCGCTGCGGAAATTTCTGCGGCCAGCATCATCGTGAGCTATTGGCTGCCGGATACATCTCCATTGCTCTGGAGCGCGTTATTCCTCGGCGTTATGGTGCTTATTAACTATTTGTCCGTGAGAGCGTACGGGGAATCCGAGTTCTGGTTTTCATCGATTAAGGTCATTACCGTCATTGTCTTTATCGCGGTCGGTGTCCTGATGATCATTGGCATCATCGGCAGCCAGCGAGTCGGACTCGGTCATTTCAATGAAGGCGGCACGCCGTTTCACGGCGGCTTCATGGGGCTGCTGGGCGTCTTCATGGCGGCCGGTTTCTCCTTTCAGGGAACGGAGCTGATCGGGATTACGGCGGGAGAGAGCGAGGATGCGGCCAAAAATGTGCCGAAAGCCGTAAAGCAAATATTTTGGCGTATTCTGCTGTTTTACGTGCTCGCCATCTTCGTCATCGGCTGTCTCATCTCCTATCAAGACCCTGCCTTGTTACAAGCCGACATCAATCACATTACCGTCAGTCCCTTCACCATTGTGTTCGAGAAAGCGGGCTTTGCCTTTGCAGCTTCCGTCATGAATGCCATCATACTGACTTCGGTGCTGTCGGCCGGCAGTTCGGGAATGTATGCCTCAACGCGTATGCTGTGGTCCTTGGCCGAAGAGGGGAAAGCTCCGGGCTGGCTCAAGTATTTGAATAAGCGCGGGGTTCCCCTTGCTTCGCTAGCGGTGACAGCGGCTATCGGGATGCTTGCATTCTTCGCCTCCCTCTTCGGGTCAGGTGTTGTGTATACGTGGCTGCTCAACGCCTCCGGGATGTGCGGCTTTCTCGCGTGGCTTGGCATATCGATCAGCCATTACCGCTTTCGCCGGGCCTTTCTTGCCCAAGGACGTTCTTTGGAGCAATTGCCCTACCGCGCAAGATGGTTTCCTTTCGGGCCGATCGTCGCTTTCGTCATATGTTTGTTCGTCATCGTAGGGCAGAGCATGACCGCTTTCCAGAACGGGCAAGTGGATTGGTACGGACTGCTGGCTGCTTACATTGGTCTTCCTTTATTCCTTATCGTATATGTGCTGTATAAATGGAAGCATAGGACGAGCTTAATCCCTCTTGGGGCGTGCCGGTTTGAAGATTAGGCGTTTCTGTGTCTGTTAGCCGGCAAATAGGACGAAAATTAACACGTGGTTAATACTTTCTATCATTTTCTGCTAACATCTTACCGATAAGATTAGCTGGGGATGGCCCGAAGCCAAGCGGGCTCTTCTAGACTAATACGACTTCGGAGGATATACATGCACTCGTCAGCCAAATTACTTCAAAGATTGACAAAAAGACGAATGAAATTAAGTCTTAAACAAAAATTAATCGGATCCTTCGCAATGCTCCTTCTATTCATGGGCATTCTTAGCTTGAGTGATATGTCACGAATGAGCAATATGAAGCATGATATAACGGAAATGGTCCAGCGGTGGATGAAAGGAACTCAAGCCATTGAGGACTTCAGTTACTGGACGGAGCATTTTGCCAAAGATTTGATGGGCGTGCATAACCTCAAGGATCCTTCGGAGAAATTGCAGCTTGCGCTTGATATCGACGCGACGATCATTAAAGGCGACAAGTCGCTTGAAGTGTATAAGGGGACGGCGGGAGGCGAAGAAGATGCGAAAAACTTCGCCATGCTTCAAGAGCGATGGGATTCGCTGAAGAAGAACTATGTAAAATATAAACGGGCTGCAACCGGCGAAGAAGCGGCTGCCATATACGAGGACCTCACGCAAAATTATAACGATGTGCAAAGTATTTGCCGCCTCATGGTAGTGTTCAATCAGAAGGGGGCGGAGAGCAGCGTACAAGAGAACGACGCCTTATATCGCAGCAGCATCTTGAGCACGATTATTTTCTTGAGCTGCGCGGTGCTGCTGTCCGCATTCATCGTCTGGGTCATTGTGCGCAATATTACACGTCCGGTCATTGCCGCTTCCCAAGCGCTTGACCGCATGGCTGCCTGCGACTTGACCGTAGAGCCGCTAACATTCAAAAACAACGATGAGATCGGCGTACTCATTCAGGCTGTTAATGGCATGACGCTTCAAATGCGCGAAGCGATGGGCCGCTTGCAGGAGTCTTCCAGCAGCGTTGCGTCTTCCTCGGAACAGCTGTACGCCAGCTCGGAGCAGAACAGCGAGGCTTCCCAGCATGTAGCCGGAGAAATTCAAACGATTGCCTCCGAGGCCGAATCGCAGCGCTTGAACGCGCTGGAGTGTGCCAAAGCAATGGACGGAATCGCGGTGGGTGCGCAGCGAATTGCGGAAACGACGTCCGATGTATCCCATCTGTCGATGCAAGCGTCGGAGCAGGCCAGACAAGGACAGCTGGATGTGCATCAGGTAACGAAGACGATGAACGCTCTAAGCGCTGCTGTGGCGCAAGCGAACGAGACGATTCTTCAACTGGCGGAACACTCCCGTAATATCGGCCAAGTGTCTCAAATGATCGGCGAGATTGCGAGTCAAACGAATCTGCTGGCACTGAATGCGGCAATTGAAGCGGCGCGCGCCGGAGAGAGCGGCAGAGGCTTCGCCGTCGTAGCCGGCGAGGTGCGCAAGCTGGCTTCGCAAACGGAGCAGTCCGTTGGCGCTATCTCGCAGGTCGTGTCGAATATTCAGAAGGATACGCAGGTGGCCGTACAGGCGATGGACGCCGGATTAACAGAGGTGGAGAAAGGGCTGCAGTATGCCACACAGACGGAGAGCAGCTTCGGCGCAATCGTTCAATCGGCGGAGGAGGTAACCGCGAAGATTCAAGAGACGGCGGCGGCTGCGCAGCAAATGGCGGCAAGCTCCCAGCAGGCGGCGGCGACGGTGACGAATATGGAGAACGTTTCGAGGCGTACGTCCGAATTGGCGCAGAACGTGGCCGGTTCGACCCAGCAGCAGCTGGCCTCCTCGCAAAAAGTGACGTCTTCTTCGCAAATGCTGGCAAGCATTGCCCAGGATTTGCAGGACTTTATTAATACGTACAAAATGAACTGAATGATAGAAGAGAGGCACCTTAACGGGTGTCTTTTCTAATTCGTTACTGTTGAATGTCAGCCAGCTTGTCGCTGACGGTAGTCTCCAGCTTATAGATTCGCTGTTTTTCTTCGTTGATCTGACGCAGGATGGTGACCATGGCGGAGAGTGAGCTTTGGACACCGTTCGCGTCCGCTCTTTTGGCGTTTTGCTTGAAAGCACTCCAGTGAGGCGATAAGCCTCGGCGGATTGTTGTCAGGGCACTTTGCTTAGCTTTGATCTGCGTGTTGATGGGGGTAACCTCTTGTATATGGCCTCGCAGCTTTATGGATGCTTGGGATGCTGCTTCTTTCGCGGTTTGATAAGTCTTCTCCTTCGCACGAATGTCTGCGCGAGCGAGCTGAACAGGGATTTTCAAGGCGGTGGCTTGCATTTTGAGCAAAGTATTCAAGCCTTTGCTTTTCAGCGGCCTGGCCGCTTCGACCTGCTTATTGATTGCAGTATAACGGGATATTAGCGGTTTGTACCGCTCCTTTATTTGCATAACCTCCTGCTCCAATTGCTCCAACCGTGCCTCGTCAATATGCTTGGTTCGCTTGCTTAACACGTTATATACTTCTTTGTTCTGATTGTGCTGTGTCAAAATCTTAGCGTTCCATTCCTGCTCTACTTTCTGAAGCGCGGACAGCTCCTGCTGCAAGGCTTGGATGCGGCTGGCTTGGGATGGCGTGGCTGTGGCCATCGTTCTCTCAAGGAGCTTAGCCGTGACTTCCATCGGAGCTGCGGCGGAAGCTTCTGCCGTGAAGGCATAAGCAAGGGTAAGAGCGATGAGCAGCGAAGCGACATGTCTCAAATGAGTTCCTCCTTTATTGGGCGGAAGCACCAAAAAAGCACCTGCAAGAAAGGCGTGAGCCTTATCTTACGGGTGCTTCCAGTAAGCTTCCAATATTTACAATTATTATACCGGGGGAATCTCTCCGTTGTCAATGCGAACGCCAAATTTGCTCCTTGGGCCTCGCGTGCTTTACACTAATGATGACAGGTAAAATAACCGCAACCCAAAGGATGGAACTGCTATGATGAATCAACTTTCCATGCACGACTTGAAACGATTTAAGAATGAGATCACGCGCTTTATGATGACCTACAAATTCGCACTGGACGCGATGGAAACCCGTATAGAAATTCTTGTGCAGGAATTCGAAATGCTGCATGAATATAACCCGATCGAGCATACCAAATCCCGTTTGAAATCGCCGGAGAGCATCTTCCAGAAGCTGATCCGGAAAGGCGGAGACATGTCCTTCGAAGGGATCAGGGAAAGCGTGAAGGATATCGCCGGTATGAGGATCACATGCTCGTTCCTCTCCGATATTTATGTCATCTCCAATATGCTCAAAAAGCAAGGCGATCTGAAAGTGCTCGGGGAGAAGGACTATATTAAGCACCCGAAACCGAACGGCTATCAGAGCCTGCACCTGCTTATCGAAGTGCCTGTACATATGTCGGACAGGGAGGAAAGTGTATGCATCGAGGTCCAGATTCGGACGATTGCGATGGATTTCTGGGCTAGTCTTGAGCATAAAATTTTCTACAAATTCAACGAGGGTAACCAAGCAGTGCCGGCACGCCTTCTGGAGGAGCTCAAACAAGCGGCCGTTGCCGCCAGTAGTCTGGATCGGCAGATGGAGCGTCTGCATGCGGAAATTGCAGAGATTAAGGAGGAGCAAACCGCAGACGCGGTTGCCAGCGATAAACTTAACCGAATTGTTATCAACAACCAGCAGTTTGCGCTTCCGCAGGCCTTGCTAGGTCTTCTGAACGAAGATGATGTCTGATCGGAATCGTACCTATAATTGCCTCCATTTGCCTCATAATTCTTATCCCTTCTGTGCTATAATGGAAAGATTGGAACAGAAGGGTGAGGCTGCGACATGCAAGAATTTCAAGATTGGAATCAAAAAGTAAAAGCAACTTTCAATGCGACAAGCAATGAAGTTGTCTTGACGGTGATGGAAGCGGGAACGGCCTTAGGATTAACGAAAGATCAGATGAAGCAATATGTCGACAAAAATAATCTAACCAAAGTGCCGATAATGAGAAGTGTTCATCGGTACTTGCTGCTGAAAAGCGAGATCGATGAGATTGTTGGGAAATGATTATAGAAAGAGACACGTCCTTGTTAGGAACGTGTCTCTTTTATTTACTTGCCGCTGCGCAGACGCTCTCTGCGCAGCAGATATATGAAATACGGCGCGCCGATGACAGCCGTCATGATCCCCACGGGCACTTCGCGCGGCAGGATCACGAGGCGGCCGAGCAAGTCGCCCAGCAGCATCAGATCCGCGCCGACGACGGCCGCCAGCGGGATCAGCCACTGATGCCGCGCACCGGCAAGGCTGCGGGCGATATGCGGCGCGATCAAGCCGACGAAGCCAATCGCGCCGACAGCCGACACGGAGATGCCGGCCAGCGCAACGGCGAGGAGCAGCAGCAAGAAGCGCTGCTTCACGAGGCCAAGCCCCAGCGAGGCGGAGATATCGTCGCCAAGCTGGAACACGTTCAGCTTGGCGTAGCTCGCCCACACGACGGGCAGCAGCACGCCGATCCACGGCAGCAGCGTGAATACGTCGTGCCAGCTGCGGCTCCACAGGCTGCCGGCCAGCCAAAGCAGCGCCATGTTAATGTCGCTGGGGTGCCTTACAATCAGATACTGTGTGCCGGCTTGGAACACAGTTCCTATCGCGACGCCAACGAGCGCCAACGAGGCGGGAGACATCGTCAGGCGGCGGCTTAACAGGAGGAGCAGCAGGAACGCCGCCAGCGCGCCGGCGAAAGCGGCGATCGGCAGGACGTACCCCGGCGATCTGGGGAACAGGAAGATCACGGACGCCGCTACGAAGCCGGCCCCTTTCGTAATGCCCACCACATCCGGGCTGGCCAGCGGGTTCCTGACCAAGCCCTGCAGAATGACGCCGCCGACCGCCAAGCCGAAGCCGGCCAGCATCGCCACCAGAACGCGCGGCAGGCGCACCTGATGGACGATGAAATAGGAGGGGCTTGCGGTATCCGCAAGCCCGGCCCAAACTTCGGCAAGCGGTACGCGCACGGCTCCCACATGGACATACAGGACGGCCAGCAGGATCATGATCACGATGGCTGTAAGCAGGGAGAGCGCAGGTTTGTTCACTTGGCACCTCCTTGCTTTCTAGCCAAATAGATGAAATATGGCGCACCGAGCGCAGCGGTGACGATCCCGACCGGCGATTCGAACGGAAATGCGATGAAGCGGCTGAGAAAGTCCGCATACACGAGCAGAATGCCGCCGAGCAGCGCGGTGAAAGGGCCGAGAATATGCAGGTTCGGTCCTACCAGTGCGCGGGCGATGTGCGGCACCAGCAAACAGACGAAGCCGATCGGACCGCATAAGGCGACGGCGGAACCGGCAAGCGCGAGGACGAGCGCGATGCTAATGGCGCGCACGACACTCACGCGCTGGCCCAAGCCTGCTGCAATGTCGTCATCGAGCAGCAGCAGCTTGAACGCCGGGATCATGAGGCTGAACAAGGCCATCCCGCCGATGAAGAAGGGGGCGATGATCCGTACATCGCTCCAACCCGCCTGGTTCAGTGACCCGACCAGCCAGAAGATCATGCTGTCCGTGGCATGCTGATTCATAATAATGAAGCCTTCCGTTAAGGAAGACATGAGGAAATGAATCGTGATGCCTGCCAGCGCCAGGCGCACATACTGCTGGCGCCCTGCGCCAGCGAGCGACCAGATGAGCAGCGCGCTGAGCGCGGCTCCTCCGAACGCGAAGCCGATAAGTCCGAAGTTGCCGAGCTGCGGCAGCGCAACAAGCCCGATCACGACGGCGAGCGCCGCTCCGGCGTTAATTCCGAATATATGCGGCGAAGCCAGCGGATTCTTGGTTGTCATCTGGGTCAGCATCCCGGCCAGAGCCAGCTGCATGCCTACGAGGCATGCCATGATAGCGCGCGGCAGACGCAGCGTTTGGATGTAGAGATGCGTTTTATCGCTGCCCTGGTAAGTGACCGCTTCGAATAAAGTGCGCCAAGTTACCGGAGCCTGCCCCCACTTCAGGCAGCAGACGACGCCGATGAGCATGACGAGCACAGCGGCACAAAATAGGAAGAGCAGAGGCCATTTCCGGCTCTGCTTCTCAGTTATAGGATTCATCGGACTATTGCCCCAGGTTTTTCACGATATCCTCTAGGATTTTCTCCGAACCGAGGAACCCGCGGGATAAAGACCAGTCGCGGCGCTCTACCGTGAACACTTTCTTATTTGCGACAGCGTCGATTTTCTGCCAGAGCGGGTTCGTCTCCCACTGCTGAACGATCGTCTCTTTCTCCGTCGGCATCAGGAAAAGCACCTGCGGATTCGCTTCAACCAGCTGCTCCAGCGTGATTTGCGGGTAGGCGGCTGCGTTCTTCACAGGATCGGTATAGCCGAGCATGGCCAAGTAGGAACCGCTGTATGCGTGATCCGAATGAGCGAAGAAACCTTTCGGATTCACAACAGCCGGAAGTACGCGGAGGTTCGTGGAACCGAGCTTTTTCTTCAAAGTCTCGACTTTATTTTGATGCTCGGCCAGACGCTTCTTGCCTTCTTCTTCTTTGCCTACGGCTTTGGCGATAATGCCTACGTTCTTCAGCATTTGATTATAGTCCGCTTGGAAATCGTCCAGCACGAGTACAGGGGCAATCCCTTTCAGCTGAGGAATGGCATTCTTGTGTTTATTCATGTCGGCGATGATCAAATCGGGCTTCAGCGAAGCGATCAGCTCAATGTTCGGTTCATAGCGCGACCCGACGGATTTATAGGAAGCCAGCTGGCTCTTCACGGAGTCCATCAGAAGATCCGGGCTGTTGTCGTCGGCAACGCCTACTGGCTGTACGCCTAATGTGACCAGGATGTCGGTGAAGCCGAATTCCATGGCGACGATGCGTTCCGGTTTTTTAGGCAGCTCCAATGTGCCGGCAGCGTCCTGAACGGTAATCTTGCCATCCGTCTGTGCGGCAGGCTTCTGTGTAGCTGGGGTAGGCGCGGTTGTCGCTGCAGCAGATTCCGTATTCGTTGATTTAGCGCAAGCTGCAAGGCTTAGCGCGAATACCGCGACCAGTGCGATCAGGCTAAAGCGTGAAAAAAAGTGATTCATTTGTTCTATTCCCCCGTGACAATGATTATTATTCTCATTTGAAATGATACTCCCAAAACGAAAGAAGGGACATGTCTGATATGCAGAATCGACATGTCCCTAAGTTAGATTTAATTGCGACCGGCGAGAAATTCGGATGGCGTGGTACCGGTTTTTTTCTTGAATACTTTGCTGAAGTGGAAATAATCGACGAAACCGACGCGTCCGGCGACTTCCTTGGCGAGCATATCGGTTTGCAGGAACATTTGCTTCGCTTTCTCGATGCGCAGTGTGTACAAGTAGTTCATCATCGTCATCCCGGTCCGTTTCTTGAAAAGCACGGTGAAATAACCGACACTCATGCCCGCTCGCCTGGCTAACATCGGCAGTGTAAGCTCCAGCATGTAGTGCTCGTTCATATAGGAAAGAATCTCTTCAACGGCTTCCAGGGAGGACTTCTTGTCCTGAGTCAAATGAGATTCATATAAATAAATGAAAAGAATGCGCTCCAGCATCATACGCTTACGAAATGTATGAGCGGCCTCTTCCTCCGCCGTTAGCGGGTGGAGGTCTTGCGTCGTACGCAGCAGCTCGTCGAGCATATATAATATTTTGATCTCACTCACCGTTGTGAGAGGGCCGTGCAAGGACCAGCTATGGTCCTCGGGAAACATGCTGTACGTCATAATGACGTATTCGGCGGGTTTCGTTCTTGGAACGTGGATATGATAAGGCCCATGGTCGGGATGACAAGCATACCCTTGCGAGCATATGTAAGATTCCTCATCGCGCTTATGTATGGTGATATGGCCACGGCGAACGATAATCAGGCGGTAGGTGCCGGCCGGGCACTCCAACGAGAGAGAGGCGGAGCTCGTTTCGATCTCTTGGATGAGAGGGACGAGAGGAATGAGTTGTTGAAAATTCATCGTGAAGGATCCTTTCCATCCAGAGTCAGCTTATTTATTGATAGTGACATAGAACGGCCTTCGCAACAAGGAAAAAAACATGGAAACGCTGCAAAAGAGCCAAGCGGTTTATGCGCTTGGCTCTTTTGTTTCATTCTATAAGGCGTAGACGCTACGCATAATAATTTCCGGCAGCTCGGCATGGTGAGCTTGGTACTGCTCAGGCGTAATGCTGCCGCTGAAGAGCCGCTCCTGGAGCTGCTCGGTCAGCTCTGCGAGCTGGAGATCGATCACTTTCTGGACATCGACATGATTGGCTTGAGCGATATCAGCCAGTGATCGCCCATTATATTGGGCGTTATAAATTTCGTCCTCGGATACTAGTCCGAGCAGATGCAGCAGGTCGTTTTGGGAGGATATGAAATTTTGGCTCATACTGGATAACCACCATAAGATGAATATTATGCACGGGCAGTCCGTTCGGACTGACGGCATGGCCCCTAAGGTCTTGTTTCATTATATGCAAGAGTTCGCCGATTGGTATGGGGACTTATCTTATTACACCAAATGTGCGGAGATGAAACAGAGTGGTGTCTGCCCGCCGAGGAGACGGCCTGCCGGGTCGCATCAAGCCTGCAGGCGGCATCGGCGGGTCCGGCGGCACCGGCTAACGGACACAGCGGTCCTTATTCACCGGATCTGGGCCGCCTTGCCTGTCTAACGGACACCACAGCCGCTATTTGCTCATTTCGGCGAGTTCTTCGCCTCACAATCGGCAAATAAGCGCACTGGTGTCCGTTAGATCAGCGGCGAGGCCGTACTCGCCGAAATAACGGCCGTGCAGTCCGTTAGCCGGCTCTCTCCCTGGCGGGGCGCGGCGCTTGGTGGCGGCAGCTCCGCTAGGAGACGGCCTGCCGGGTCGCATCAAGCCTGCAGGCGCAACACCGGCGGTCGGCTAACGGACACAGAGGCCCTTATTCACCGGATCTGGGCCGCCTTGCCTGTCTAACGGACACCACAGCCGCTATTTGCCCATTTCGGCGAGTTTTTCGCCTCACAATCGGCAAATAAGCGCACTGGTGTCCGTTAGATCAGCGGCGAGGCCGCATTCGCTGAAATAACGGCCTTGCAGTCCGGTAGCCAGCCCTCTCCCGACGGGGCGCGGCGCCACTGGCGGCTGCTCCGCGGAGGAGCACGGCTGCGGTCACTTTTCGACAAGTTCTGGTACGAAAGTATACCTTCTTCCTTATCCGATCGTAGCAGAAATAAATTACTCTTGCGTATGAAGTCACAAAACGGATGGCGGGATACAATTGGTTTGTAAGCAAGAGCTGAACAAGAAGGAGGCAAGCAGCACGATGATCCGTTTGAAACGAAAAGTGATAACTGTTTCATTGAGCCTCTCGACTTTCCTCGTCATGGGTACGGCCTATGCGTACTCCGATGCAGGCATACCGCTGCAGAATTGGTACAAAGCTAGCTTTCAACAGGGGAAGAATGAAGTGAACACCAATGCCTTGCTTGGTTTGAACGAAGCGGACCATAGCCTGAGAACAGCGGCGAATGCGACGGTCTTCACGGCCAAGGCCAGCCTCAAGCAAGTGCAGGTTGACACGATCGGCCAATCTACGGAACGCATTGACGCGGTCAATCGACAATATGCGAGCCAAATTGATGCCGTTGCGTCTGAGATTGCGGAAACGGAAGCGCCCGATCGCTTCAATCAGTATGTCAGTACCGCAAACGGCGAGATTGAAAGTGAGATCGATCAATATGCCGTGGACGTGCTCCGGGAATTATCGGAAAAGCTGGGTAAGTAGTCAGTCATTGTGAGTTATGGGTCACCAAATACAAAACTAATTTAAGGGAGATTGATGAACGATGAAAGCATTGAAAAGTAAATTGGCAATTGGTGTTATCACAACAGGTTTGGTAGCAGGTATGGGGACGGCATTCGCTGCGACAGACGCTGGCGGACAACTGCAAAGCTGGTACAACAGCGCAACGAAGGTAACGAAAGCACTCGTAGCCGGCGACGTTGCAAGCTTCGTAGCTTCGAACAAAGATAAATTGGTTGAAGACTACAACACAATCAACAAAACGGCTGTGAACGATGTGAAAACAGCGGGTACGACTGAAACGACTCGTGCTAACACAGGCATTAACAACCAACTGAGCAGCTACAGCAACCAACTCGATACAACAAAAGGTGCTATTGCTGGAGCAATGCCGGCTGAGTACGACAAAGTTGTAAGTGATGCAAACAAAATCAACAACACGGCTGTGGAAGTTTTAGGCGCTCTTGGTAAGCTCGATATTGCTAAAGATGTTAACAACCAAGGGAAATCCTCGCTGAAAAGCGTAGATACAGATGTAACTGCAACTAAATCCGCTGCAGCTACTGCATTGACAAGCAAAATTGAAGCGACAAAAGCAGATTTGAATAAATTGCTTGCTGATGAAAGAACGGCCGCTTCCCAAGAAATCAAAGATAACTTGACTGCCAAAATCACAGCTAAGCTAGCCGAGCTTCAGAAGCTTGCTGATGAACTGGAAGCAACTAACGTGAAAGCAATTACGGACAAAGGCGCTTCCATTGAGACTGCAAGCAAAGCAGAATTGGAAACAATCGTTCTTAACGGCTTGAAATAATTCTACTAAGCGGACGGGCCCCGGTTACGGGGCCTTACGCTTACTTTAAGAAGAGGGAGGAATCGCAAGATGAAGAAATCGGATAGACGGAGCAGCTTGAAACCGAAGCGGATCGTCGCAGCTGGAATTGTTTCTTTAACGGTCGTCCTGTCGGCTTCCGCCGGAGTATCCTATGCGGATATCGATGTAGCCGGCGTTATGGCTTCGTGGTTTAACAAGAAGACAGAGCAGGTCATCCAAGGATTGGATGCATCTATGAAGTCGGAGACTGATGCACAGAAAGAACTCTTGAAGAAAGAATTGCAGCTTCGACTTGAAGCATCCACGCGAAGCCTCGAATCCTTCACGGATGAACAGAAACGGCTTCATCTGCAGGCTCTGGGACAATACGCCCAAAGCTTGCTGGCTAGCACGGACATTAAGACCGAACAGGATCGTGCACAAATTATGAATAAGCTGCAGACGATTCTTGACAGCGCCAAGGATGCCATGGACACACTGGCGGATAGCTATGTGCCGCCTGCAATGGTATTCGCACCGGCAGCACCGGTCATCATTGCCCCGCCAAGCGTGCCTGCACAGCCCGCACCTGGCATTCCGTCGCCGGCAGCACCAGCGCCAGCGAATCCGCAGCCTGCGGCACCGGCACCAGCAACACCAGCAGGGTCAGCACCAGCAGCACCGGCAACACCAGCAGCACCGGCTCCTGCGGGACCCGCGCCCGGCTTGCCCGCAGCGCCTGAAGCGAATCCGGCTCCGCCTGCGGCACATCAGCCGACAGTGAGCGATGATGTGTACGGACGTTAGTCTGCGGCTGGCGTTCATACAGTTACAAGCAGTTACAAGCAGCAGGACATGTAGTAGCAGTTAAGAGCGATGAAGGTGGGAATTCGTAATGACGGAAGAAGTTGTGGAACCTAGAAAGCAGCCTGTGAATAAACAAAAGAGCGAATTCTGGGGTTGGGTACGGTTCATATTGCTGCTTGGATTGGCCTATATATTGATCAATAATATGATCGGACTGACCCGGGTTTCCGGAAATTCCATGAATCCCACTTTGCAGAACGGCAACATTTTGCTCATGAATAAGCTTTCTTTATTTTTCTCGAAGCCGGAGTACGGCGACGTGGTGGTCATTAAGGATGACCGGATGGGCGGCATCAGCATCATCAAACGCGTCATCGCCGTAGAAGGCGATAGCGTATTCATCCGTGACGGCGTGATCTATGTGAACCAAACGCCGCTGCCTGAGCTGTATACGGCGGGGAAATCCGAGGACATGGACGTGGTTAACGTACCAAGCGGCCATCTGTTCGTCGTCGGCGATAACCGCAATTTGGGGGAAAGCAAGGACAGCAGAGATCCGGCGCTAGGTCCCGTTCATATTCGTGATGTTAAGGGCTACGCCTTGTTTTCTTTGTTCCCGATGCATAAGATCGCGGAACCGCTCGACCTCTAAAGTGAGAAAGATCCGGCGGGTATTCCCGGCGGATCTTTCGTGTATGATGGCTATCGCTGCATTTCGAATTGGACAAGTCCTTTGGATAAGGCGTACAGAGCGGCCTGTGTCCGGTCGGCCAGCTCCAGCTTGGCCAGCACCTGACTGACATGCTTCTTCACGGTGAACTCTGTGATGTAGAGGGCGTTCGCAATCTCCTTGTTGGAGCGCCCCCTTCCGAGCGACATGAGCACTTCCAGCTCTTTGGGCGTCAACTCGGACAGATCGGCTTCCTCCTTGCCGGACTTGTCACCCATCATGGAGCCCATCAACACGGGATCGTAATACTTCCGGCCGCGCGCGACGGCTTCAACCGCATATAGCAGATCTTCAGGGAATGCTTCTTTCAGGCAAACGCCTTCAATCTGCATGGATTGTGCAAGCTGAAGCTCACTGCGTGTAATCGATGAAGTGAGTATCATATATTTGCAAGCATGACCTCTCTTACGAGCCTCTTGGATGAAGTCCAAACCGTTACCGTTCCCCAAATTTAAGTCTACGAGCACAAGGTCCGGGCATGTCTGACCAAGCAGCCGTAGAGCCTCCTGTGCATTCGCCGCTTCCCCGACAACGTGCATCGATTGTCCCGATGAAATAACCGTACTGATGCCTTTGCGGACAAGGGGATGGTCATCAAGAATGATCATATTAATCAAATGAGTTCCCTCCAAATGGTTAGGATCTATGATATACTGAAATAGGTACAATTACCTAGTACTATATGCCTATGTTTAATTGGCTTGCTTCATTGTATAACAAAAAACGACGAAAAACCATTAAGAATTCATAAAGTTTAGGAGCAGTTCAACATGTTTTTACTTAACAGAACGAGCTTGTACGTTTTTTTTGGATGCAGATGGGTGCTGCTATTAATGGGACTGTTAATTTATACGAAATCAGGGAGTGTGACGCCAGGTCTGCTGCTATCCGCGGTTCTTGTCCAAACGCTATACAGCCTATTGTTCTTGAACAGGAGCCGGCCGATCACGGCCGCCGCAGCTTCCGCAGGAGATATGGTCTTCGGCTCGTATTTGCTCTGGTTGACGGGCGGGCTGTCATCGCCTTTCATGATTTATTGCTTTACGGGACTTCTGATGGTGAAACGGTTCTCCTCATGGCGTACGTTTTACGGGATTTCTCTCAGTTACGCGCTTCTGCTTCCGGTTATTTTTGCTTTGGCCGGGGAGGGGCCGGCGTATAAGTATATGCTGAATCATTTTGATTACAGCTTTTTCGTATTAGCCTTCTTCTGTGCTCTCAGCCTTGTGCAATATCTGTTTAACGATCTGCGCAAACAGATGCGCAAGCTGGTGCTCATTTATTCGTCGCGTTTGGCGGACAGGCAGCCGCATATGCAGGGAACGATTCCTTACATGGAAGGGTTGCTGAAACAGATCCTGGATGATCGCGAAGTGATTCTGTGCGTGGCAAACGAAGGCCGCTACGAGAACAAAGTGCAGAGTTGGAAGCATACGTATTTCACCAATTATTTGATGCAGAACAGGCCGCAAAGACAGAAGCTGTACACCAAGCTGCCGTCTCCGACAGGGGAAGCGGCGTCCTTCTATATCCTGACTTTGCTCGATCGCACGAGAGAGTCTTATGGGTGGCTGATGGTGAAGAGCGAGAAGAATGAGCTGTCCGTGCTGCACAAAATCTACATCCAATTCCTGCTGATGAAGCTGGAAGCCATTCATTTCAACGACCAGCAGCTGCTGGACGCGGAGGAAACGGCGATCGCCATCGAGCGGAATACCATTGCCCAGAATATTCATGACGGCATCACACAGGAGCTCTTCTTCATATCGATTCAGCTGTTTCAGCTGAAGAACGCGATCCCTGCACATGCGCGCAACGAAGTGCTTCCCTATGTGGCGGACATTGAGAAGAAGGTGAAAGAGAGCCATCGGGATATCCGGCAATTCATCACCGAGCTCAAGAACGAGAAGCGCAAATTCAATCTGCATCACGCCATCGACAAGCTGCTGCAGCGAATTACGGAGCACACGGACGTGAAGCCGGTTTTCGAGAATGTCGGTTGGGTGGCACAGGAGCAGCTCGATATTGAAGAGGCGATCTACCATTTGGTGGAGGAAGCCGCGAACAATGTCATGAAGCATGCCTGCGCGAAGCAGCTGTACGTGAAAATTGAGGTTACCAGCGTGCAGTGGACGATTACGGTCAAGGATGACGGGATCGGGATGCGGAATGCCGAAGTTCATGGGCAAGGACGCTTCGGGCTTGGCGGTATGGAAAGCCGCATTCGAGCCTTGAACGGGGCGATTTCCTTCCAATCCGAAGTAGGCGCTGGGACGACGGTGAAGGCTTATATTCCGCGAGAGAGGAGTATCGCTTATGTATAAAGTAGTCATAGCAGACGACCGTTCGATTGTTCGGGCGGGATTACATATATTGCTGGACAGCTGCGGGGCTTATGCGGTTATGGGCGAAGCGGCTAGCGGTACCGAAGCAATTGAGCAGACGCTGGCGCTAGCGCCGGATCTGTTGCTGACCGATTTGAAAATGCCCGGCACCTCGATCATTGAGGGAGCCAAGACGCTCAAGGATACTTACCCTCATATGAAAATTATTATATTAACTGCATTCGATGAGAGCGAGGATATTTACCGCGCTTTTAAGGCCGGAGTGGACGGCTATTTAATGAAAGACACGAGTCCGGAGGTTATTCTCGCCGCCATCGACGACGTGATGAAGGGCGCCTCCTGCTTTCAGCCCAAAGATTCCGGAGAGCATTCTGATTTCAAAAGGAGTTCGTTCCAATGAACTTACAACGCATCGCAAGCTTGCCCATTCACCAATTGCTTATCCTGATTATCGGCAGTATGGCTTCGATCTGTGCGTTGAGCGGAATCGGCTATTGGCTGGTTGTCCACAATTCGGAGTCGTACCTCTATATGGCGACTTCCTTAACGGTTTCTTTGTTTGCATGGGGAATCTACGGCATTCAAAGCGCGATCCCTCCAGATAATGCATATACGAAGCTGCTGTCTCCCGTCATTATTTTTGTGGTTGTGGTCGTTACTACATTGTACAATCCGCTTTCGTTGCAGCATATGTGGATTGCGCTAGCCTTTTACCCGATTTTGCTTAGTTTGCTGGTAAATTTCAAAATGTATGTATATGGCTGCGCGATATTTCTGCTATACTTCGTCTTTTATTATGCATTCGGGCCATCGAATGTCGCCATGGGGGACGAATCCCCCGTGATTGTAGCGACGACCAAAGCCGTCTATACATTGGGAAGTATTATTTTGGGCGGAGTCATCCTCGCAGCACTCGACCAGCATCGAAAGCGCGTTGAGGCGCAAGCCTTCCAGCGGCAGAAACAGCAGGTCATTAACCTTCTGCAATGTTTCATCCCCGTCGGAGAACGGAAAACCCAGACTTCACGCAAAGAGATCGGTGAAATGAGCGCTCTGCTCAAGTCGCTGGTTCAAGCTTACGATAGCGGAATGACCGTGCAGAATTGGGAAATTGATCTGTTGTCGCTGCTGCATTTTATCAGCCGGGTGAAGCTGCCCGATTATATGTTCGAGAAGGAAGGGAAGCTCTCCGAATTCGAGTTCGAGGTGGTGCAGGAGCACTGCTATATGGCGAAGGAGCTGTGTGAGGGCATCCCTGACTTTGCCGAGGTGGAGAACGCTTTCTTGTACCATCATGAGAAAGTGGACGGCACCGGCTACCCTTATCGGTTGGCGGGTGATCAGATTCCGCTGCTATCGCAGATGCTCGGACTGGTCGAAGTTTTCTTGGCGTTGACGACGCCGCGTTCCTATCGACCGGCTATGTCGCAGCGCGAAGCCTATGCCGAAATTCAGAAGTTGGCGGGACAATCCTTCCGCACCGACTTGGTCGAGGCATTCGGGAAAGTAATCGATTGACCTGCCCGGCAAGCTCCATCCAATATTACCCTGCTCATGATACGCCTACTCCGGCCTGCTCTGTGGCATATTAGTAACAGCTTATGGATCAAACCACAGAAGGCAAGGAGTGAATCTGTAACCGTGAACTACATCCGTATCCTTACAGTCGTGCTGGTGATGCTGTTCGGACAGGCTGCGCTCGTCCATGCAACCGCTGATGGAACGTATCATTTCGGTTTCAAAAAGAGCACCAACGGAGGACGCCCGTCCATTGATGAGGAAGGTTTCAAAAGCCTGCTGAAACAGCATGGGGCCATCTTCACGGGCGATATGTCGGTCAAAGAGTTGTATCTAACGTTCGACAACGGGTATGAGCAGGGATACACCGGCAAGATTCTAGATGTGCTGAAGGAAAAGCAAGTGCCGGCCATCTTCTTCGTAACCGGTCATTACATCAAAACCGAGCCCGAGCTGCTGAAGCGCATGGCGTCCGAAGGGCACTTGATCGGCAACCATTCTTGGAGCCATCCGGATATGAGTCAAATTTCAGCGGAGCGCATCCAGAAAGAGCTGAATCAGGTCAAAGAAGAAGTGGCGACCGTTACCGGGCAGAAAGAGATGCGCTATCTGCGTACGCCGCGGGGCATCTTCAACGGCAGGTCGTTAGCCGTAAGCGAGCAGCTGGGCTATACGAACGTATTCTGGTCCGTCGCGTACCGCGATTGGGAGCCGAAGCAGCAGAAGGGCTGGCAGTATGCGTATAAAAACGTGATGGCGCAGCTGCATCCCGGCGCTGTGATTCTGCTGCACTCCGTGTCGAAGGACAACACGGAGGCGCTTGGCAAAATCATTGACGATGCCCGCAGTCAGGGGTATCAGTTTAAAAGTCTCGACGATATGAAAGCTCGGACACCTTAATAAGATCTCAAGAAAGAAGCCCTTAGCCTTCCAATTCGGAAGAGCCAAGGGCTTCTCTATTTTTAGGCTTTGCTCAAATAATTCTCAACCGTCGATTGCGACTTTTTCTCTTGCAGCCATGTCGTGGAGAGCGATGCCAGCTTCTGCGTTGTGATCGCAGATTTGATTTCTTCCTTCTTCTCGTCCAGCGTCGGCGTGGCGGCCGCTTTGCGGTCCGTTACTTTAATGATGTCGTAGCCCGAGCTAGTCTGAACGGCGCCGCTCGTTTCACCTGCTTTCAAAGCGAAAGCCGCGGTATCGAACGCTTCATCCATGGTGCCGCTGGCGATATAGCCGAGAGAACCGCCGTTATCTTTGGTCGCCGTATCCGTAGACTTGGATTTGGCGAGCGCAGCGAAGTCCGAACCGTTCTTCAGCTCTGCCAGAATCGCATCCGCTTCCTCTTTGGTTGCAACGGTAATGTGAGACGCCTGAATTTGCTCCGGTGTTTTCAGCGTTTCGAGATTTTCATCATAATATTTCTTAATCTCATCATCGGTGATCGTTACTTGCGGTGTTAAAATCTTCTTCAAAAGCACCTGCGACTTCATGCTCTTCTTCAAATCGTCGATCGTCATGCCGTATGACGTGAGAGCTTGCTGAAACTCAGCTTCGGAACCGTAGGAGCCTTGAACGGAGGCGATCTCCTTCTCGATGTCCTCATCCGTCACTTGGATGCCGGCCTTCTGGCCTTCTTGGTTAATCAGCTCCTCGGAGATTAACGAATCGAGCGTTTGCTCGCCGCCGCTGGTCAACATGGCTTGATACAGCTGGTCAGACGAGATGCTGACGCCATTCACTTTGGCGACAGGGTCGGTGGCAGCTGCTTGACCGTTGTGTTTGACAGGCGGATAAATAGCGATATAAGTAATAAGACCGAGCAGCAGGACAGCGGAGACCCATTGCCAGGTGCGATTCGATTTTTTTTGATGTGCGGTCATGTTGTTTGCTCCCTTCGTTGTAAGCCCCTTCGGACATGAGGCTATTATCGCAGGGAAAGCTGAAGCTTACATGAAGTCTAACTGAATGTTTGATGAATACGCAGGCGGGTTGTGGAAGAACGGGAAAGTCCAGACAACGGAGCACGCAGTTGCGGCCATTTAAATTGTGTGCAATATAGTTGTTGACAAAGTAATTGGATCTTGGTATGATCTTCTCATAAGATTTGCTTCAAATTTATTTGCGAACAAGTTAATTACTCCGTGATATGGATGAAAACAGACGAGGAGGCCTTCCTATGCATTATAAAGCAATTATTATCGGTACTGGTCCCGCCGGTCTAACGGCAGCAATCTATCTGGCAAGAGCCAATGTCGCTCCGCTTGTTATTGAAGGAATTCAACCCGGCGGCCAATTGACGACAACAACCGAGGTTGATAACTTCCCGGGGTTCCCGGACGGGATTATGGGTCCTGAACTGATGGATAACATGCGCAAGCAGGCGCTGCGCTTCGGAGCTACGATTCAGTCAGGACGGGTGGCGGAAGTGGACATGTCCAAGCGGCCGTTCACGCTGTTCTTGGAGGATGGCGCTCAATTGACAGCTGACTCGCTGATTATTTCGACAGGCGCATCGGCCAAGAAGCTGGGTATCCCCGGCGAGACCGAGAATATCGGCAGAGGTGTGAGCACCTGTGCAACCTGCGACGGCTTCTTCTTCCGCAACAAGAAAATCATCGTGATTGGCGGCGGAGATACCGCGATGGAGGAGGCGCAATTCCTGACCCGGTTTGCATCCGAGGTTCGCGTCGTGCATCGCCGCAATGAACTGAAGGCTTCGAAGATCATGCAGGATCACGCGCGTGGCAACGAGAAGGTCGCCTGGAGCCTGAACCGGACACCGCTCGAAGTAACGGCGGGTCCGATGGGTGTCAGCGGACTGAAAGTGCGCAACAACGATACGGGCGAAGAGGAGCTGCTGGAAGCCGACGGAATTTTCCTGGCGATCGGCCACACGCCGAATACAGGCTTCTTGGGCGGGCAGCTGCCAACCGATGAGCTCGGTTACCTGCAAGTCATTCCAGGCACATCCCAAACCGCTATCCCTGGCGTGTTCGCCTGCGGCGACGTGCAGGACCGCATTTACCGCCAAGCCATTACGTCGGCAGGCAGCGGTTGTATGGCCGCGTTGGATGCGGAACGGTTCTTGTCCGAGCAGCACGCTTAATATTTTCACATAACTGAATCTCAATTATTCAACCATTCATAAGGGAGGCAAATGCCATGTCAGTTCAACAGA
Source organism: Paenibacillus sp. MAHUQ-63 (assembly GCF_028765165.1). Lineage (GTDB taxonomy): Bacteria > Bacillota > Bacilli > Paenibacillales > NBRC-103111 > Paenibacillus_E. Next base: position 92,490 of record NZ_JARADB010000006.1, read on the forward strand.
TAACAGATGCTACTTTCCAAAATGAGACCGCAGCGGGTACTGTGCTCGTCGATTTCTGGGCGCCTTGGTGCGGACCCTGTAAAATGATCGCTCCGGTACTGGACGAATTGTCCGCTGAGATCGGCGATAAAGCCAAAATCGTAAAAATCAACGTGGACGACAATCCGGAATCCGCGGCCAAGTATAACGTCATGAGTATCCCTACCTTGTTAATATTCAAAGACGGGCAAGTCGTGAACCAACTCGTCGGCGTGCAGCCGAAAGATCGATTGAAGGCCGCTATCGAGCAGGCCTGAGAGTCAGCAAACAACACCCATTCACCATATTCCACTTAGGAGGCAGCAAACATGACACAATTACAAGAACGTACAGGAGTAGCGACATTAGGAGGCAACCCGATTACACTGCTGGGGCCGGAGATCAAAGTTGGGGATCAGGCACCGGACTTCACGGTAAATAAAGATCTGATGACAGAAGTCCGTCTGTCCGACTATGCGGGGAAAGTGAAGCTGATTTCCGTCGTCCCTTCCGTCGACACGGCGACTTGTGACGCACAGACGCGCCGATTCAACGTGGAGGCCGATAAATTAGGCGATGATGTCGTCATTTTGACCATCTCCGCAGACCTTCCATTCGCCCAGAGCCGTTTCTGCGGGGCAGCCGGCATCGATAAAGTCGTGACTTTATCCGATTACAAAAGCCGCTCCTTCGGTCAGGCGTACGGAGTGCTGATCAAAGAGATCCAGCTCGATCAGCGTGCAATTTTTATTGTAGATGCGAATGACACGGTGCGCTACGTCGAGTATTTAACGGAGATGAGCGCACATCCGAATTACGAGGCGGCTCTTCAAGCTTTGAAGGAGCTCGTATAAAGCCGGTTGAATGCGCGGAATGCTAACGGACCACAGATACCCTATTCGCCGGTTTCGGAGCCGAAATCACGGGTAACAAGGGGAATAACGGCGCTGACTTCCGTTAGCGGTCGAGAGCGGTCAAGGGCCGCTGGGCATCCCCAAAAAGAACAAAAGAGCTAAGCTCATAAGCGCTTAGCTCTTTTTGGTGTTTGCACCGGCAACCATCATGTAACCCACGGGCGGGCAAGCGTGCGCCTGCCTAGCGGGCAAGCGGAACGAGCCTGCTGCCCTTAACCATGGCCCTGCCGCACAGGGGGCAGGCCTTCTCCGTTCGCCGTGCCTCCTGCGGCGAAGAGATCCGCGACCAGGCCTTGCAGCCGGCCTGGCCGCATACCCATGCCGCGACCGACTCCGTCGCGGCGGAGCCCGCAGCAGCCGCGCGCGGCACGGCTGCCCGCACAGACACAGCCGCCGCAGGCTTGCGGCTGCTTGCCGTGTCCGCGCCAGGAAACGCGGACAGCAGGAAGCGGGAAGGCTCCGCCTTCTTCCCGCGGAAATACGCCGGCGAGCTGATCAGCAGCTCAGCCTTGGCGCGTGTGACGGCGACGTAGGCGAGCCGCCGCTCTTCTTCAAGCGCGGCGGCGGACTTGTCGCCCCCCGCGGTGCCGGCCATCTGAATGTCGTTCAGATGGTTCGCTTCCAGGGCCGAGGCATGCGGCATGTTGCCTTCGATCGCGCAGAGCAGGTAGACGACCTTGAACTCAAGCCCCTTGGACTTGTGGATCGTCATCAGCGAGATTTTGTTCGCGGCTTGATCTTTGGGCATCGCGCTCAGCTCTGTGCGTTTTTCTGCGACTTCATGGATAAAATAAAGAAATTGCTCCACCGTGTCGAACCGCTTGGCGGAGGACTCCAGTTCATCCAGAGTTTCCTTCAGCATTTCCCGGTGATGCGTCAGCTTGCTGCGCTTGTTCGTCTCTAAGAAAGCATCGTAGAAATCCTTGCGAATAGCTTGTATCGCTTCAAGCGGCTTCATCTCGGCAAGCGATTTAATGAGACGGATGCGGCTCTTGAGCTTATCCTTCTGAAAATCTTTCAGCTGCGGCAGCCCCAGCAGGTGGATCAGCGGCCACTTTTTGGCCTGAATCGCTTCCTGCTCCTGAATAATTCGCATGCCTTGGTCACGCCCTATATATAATGAGGGTAGGATCCCCTCGATGGCTTCGAAATTGCGGCGTTCGTGGGCGATCCGCAGATGGTCGACGATCGGCTTCACCATCCACTGCTCATAGAAGGAATCACTGGTGCCGTAATCGACAAAAGGCAAGTTGTGCAGAATCAGCTGTTCGACGATAGCTCTGGCGTTGCTCTGCGTCCGGTATAGAATGGCAAAATCGCCGTAAGAGAAGCCGCCGTCCGCGACCTTGATCCGCAGATCGTTAATAAGCCAATCGGCCTCATCGTCGCTGCTTGCGGGCCTCACGTACATCGGCTTCGTTTCGCTTTGCTTGGTGGCCAGGAGCGTTTTGTTTTTGCGCTGAACGTTATGCTTGATAATGGCATTGCCCAGTCCGACGATGCTTGACGTTGACCGGTAGTTAATATCGAGCGTGATCGTCTTCGCTGCGGGGTACTGCTCGTGGAATTGCAAAATAAACGCATTACGCGCCCCGTTGAACGAATAAATCGTCTGGTCGTCATCGCCGACAACCATTAAGTTTTGATGATTTTGCGCAATCATTTGGATGATCGCATACTGCACCGTATTCGTATCCTGAAACTCGTCGACGCTGATATAGGTGAATTTACGCTCAAGTGACCGCAAAATATCCGCATTTTCCTTCAACAGCCGGTAAGCAAGGAGAAGAATATCGTCGAAATCGATTTTCATTTGTTCCATCTTCCATTGTTCGTACTGCAGGAAAATTCGTTTCATCTCCTGATCCTCTTCGGTCTCCTCGGGGAGGTCGTCGACTTCGATCAGCTGCATTTTGTAGGAGGACAGCATGGAGATCAGCACCTCGGGCTGGTAGGCATCCTGCAATCCCATGCTCAGCATGATTCGTTTGAAAACGATCTGCTGAAAGCGGCTGTCGCTCAGAATGTCTTGTTGAAACCCGTTCATCCGCAGAAGGCGGAGGCAGAAGGCGTGGAACGTCCGAACCTGCATCGTCTGAGCCGCCTGGGCGTCCAAGCCCGGCAAAGAAGCGAGCCGTTCCCGCATTTCTTCGGCGGCTTTCTTCGAGAACGTGATGAGCAGCACATTCGACGGATGGACCCGGTGAACCCGCAGCAGATAGGCTACCCGGCACACCAGCACCGTCGTCTTCCCGGAGCCGGCTCCGGCTAGGGTCAGAAGCGGGCCTTTGAAATGGCGCACAGCCTGTACTTGCGCTTCATTCAGCAGGATTCGATGGCGCTCCAAATCGCGGAAAAAATAAGCATCCCGGTCCGCATCAGGCACAAAATCCGAGCTATTCGACAATACGGCCATCCGGGCATGCGGAATCGCTCGTTCTGTGGCGGGTTTAGCGCCTAACGGGGTGGGGTAAATAGTAAGAGAGTTCATGGTTATCACCTGTTTCATGGCATGACTGAACTACCTATTTTATCACAATTCCTGTGCAAAGAAAGGACAAGTCCGCTTATGGGTAAATCTAACTTGAAATTGCTCTGGCAGCAATTCCAGAAGCACGACGCCACGGGACTCGCTGCGCAGTGCGCCTATTATTTTTTACTGTCGCTGTTCCCGTTCCTGCTGTTTATTCTAAGCTTGCTCGCCTACCTGCCGTTCTCCTCGAACGATGTCGTCTTGCTGATCAAGGAATATATCCCGGGTGCCGTCTCCTCCTGGCTGGAAGAAACGCTCAGCAGCCTGCTCGATGTGAAAAGGGGCGGCACGCTGTCCTTCGGGCTCATACTCGCATTGGTGAGCGCCAGCGCGGCCATGAACGCCATCGTCATTGCCGTGAACAAAGCGTACGGACTGCCGGAGCGCAAAAGCTTCATACACTCGCGCTTCCTCGCGGTTATGCTTACTTTGGGCATGCTGATCGTCATCGCCTCTGCGCTCGTTCTAAGCGTGTTCGGGCACTGGATCGGGGATTGGGTGCAGGCGCATGTCCATACCGCGTCGACCATGGTGAACCTGTGGAACAAAATCCGCTGGGTGGTGAACTTTATCATTTTGTTCATCGTGTTCACAGGCATCTATTACATAGCTCCCAATACCTGCTTAACGTGCAAAAGTGTGCTCCCTGGGGCTTTATTCGCCTCTCTCGGGTGGCAGGGGACGTCGTTCGGCTTCTCCTTCTATGTTAATAATTTTACGAATTATAGTGCGACTTACGGCAGCGTCGGGGGCATTATCGTTCTGATGACGTGGTTCTATATATCGGCCTTGCTGATTATTATCGGGGGAGAGATCAACGCTTTGCGGCATGTGAAAAGCCAGGAGCACATTCATGTGATCCCGGTGGATAAATATATTCGGTAAAACGGATCCGGCTACCATGTCAGAACGCCTCCGTCAAGCCGCTTCATGCCGCGAACCTTGCTGAGGTCCTCGGCAAGCTTGAACAAGGCGAGATCCTTCATCTTCGCCTCGATCATGACATCGATACGGTCCAGACCGGCTTCCTTACAACTTTTCAAGAAAGTGATAAGCATCTCGGGCTCGATATAATCGGCGTGCGAACGGAACTCCTTCGTTTCCTTCGGGGATTTGGGCGAGGAGACATGAATTTTCATCGGGAGGCCGCTCCATGTTGCGGCAATCTCCGGCAGCAATTCCTGCGGCGAAGCCTCCGAAGGGTTGCACCAGTCGTGGTGCAGGTCCAGCATGCAGGGACGCCCCAGCTTCCGGGCCACGGCGAGCGTTTCCGCCAAGGTGTAAGTTTTGTCGTCATTCTCGAAGGTGAGCCGCTGCATGATGGACTCCGGCACTTCCGGGATCTTGGCGTACAGCCGCTCCGTCGCCGCCACCTTGTCGCCGTATACGCCGCCGACGTGAATATTGATGATCGCGGACTCGTCCAGCCCCATGCCGTCAAGGATGGCGGCGTGGTAGCGCAGATCCTGAATCGCCGCGGCAACGACCGAATCGCTTCCGTTCAGAAGCGTAAACTGGTTCGGATGCATGCTGAGGCGGATGTCATGCGCCTTGGCATAATCGCCGAGCTGCTTGAGCTCGGTGCGGTACTCGGCCGCCACATCGATCTGCACGTCCGGGTGCGTAGCTAACGGGATCAGCGACGAGGACAAGCGGAACAGACGGATGCCATGCGCGGCATTGTAGTATAGAATGCGCCGTGTGGCCTCGAGGTTTTTGCGTCCGATGTCGATGGCCCGCTGCATGGCCTCCTCGCGGGGACGCTGGGAGAACAGCTTGTACGTGAAGGTGGAGCTGGGGGTGTTATGATAAATCGCGAGAGCGATGGATACGAATCCGAGCCGGATGATCATGGAACAGAACCTCCCGTTATGATGTAGCTATACAGTTAATGTACCCCCTGCATGCGGTTTTCAGGCAAAGGCCGCACCACGAACAAAAACGCCCTGCAAGGGGGCGGCCGGGTTATAACCGGCGCCCATCATGCAAGGCGTCCAATCCGATCTAGATCTTCTTTCCCTTAGCTTCAGGGAACTTCAGTCGAACGTTACACCCGCTCAACCTTCAACAGGTTGGTCGTTCCCGACTTCCCGACCGGCACACCGGCGGAAACGACGGTCAGATCTCCCTGCTTCACATAGCCGAGCTTCTCCGCCAGCCCGATCGCCGTGCGGATCATCGCGTCCGTCGACTCGCAGAATTCGCCGCGAATCGGGATGACGCCCTGCACCATGCTCAGCAGGTTGATCGCGGACTCGCTCGCCGTCACGGCGATAATCGGCGCTTCCGGACGGTACTTGGCGATCATCCGCGCTGTGAAGCCGCTCTCCGTCGGCGTTAGAATCGCCGCCGCCTTCAGTTTGTTAGCGGATGATACGACCGCTTGGCACAGGACTTCCGTCACTTCGTTGTTGGATTGCAGCTGTGCGTCAACGAGAGAGCTGCGCTCCATCGTTTGCTCCACGCGCTCGGCAATCGTCGCCATCATCGTCACGGACTCAACAGGGTATTTGCCCGCCGCAGTCTCGCCGGACAGCATGACCATGTCGCTGCCGTCCAGTACGGCATTCGCAACGTCGCTCACTTCGGCGCGTGTCGGACGCGGATTCCGCTGCATGGAATCAAGCATTTGCGTCGCCGTAATAACCGGCTTGCCGGCCAGGTTGCACGCGCGGATCATATCCTTCTGAGCGATCGGAACTTCCTCCGTCGGAATCTCCACACCGAGATCACCCCTCGCGACCATGATGCCGTCGGAAGCTTCCAGGATGGAAGCGAAATTGGTCATGCCTTCTTCGTTCTCGATTTTCGAAATGATCGGCGTAGCTCCCGCGCCATGCTGCTCCAGGATGCCGCGTACCTCTTGAACGTCGTTCCCGTTGCGGACGAAGGACATCGCGATAATGGAGATGTTCTCTTCGATCCCGAATTTGATGTGCATCACGTCGCGTTCAGTTACCCCTGGCAGGGACGTGCGAACGCCGGGCAGATTGACACCTTTGCGCTGCTTCAGAACGCTGTTGTTCAATACGGTACAGATCACTTCCGTGCCGTCAATCGTTTCAACGCGCAGCTCGATCGAGCCGTCATCAATCAGCACAAGGTTGCCTGGCTGTACGTCCTGCGGAAGCCCAGGATAATTCACGGCAACGCGGCTGCCGTCTCCGACGATCTGCTCGGTCGTAAGGACGAGGCGGTCACCGGTTTTCAAGTCATAAGAAGCATCCTTCAGTTGGCCGATGCGGATCTCCGGTCCTTTGATATCCATCAGAATCGGAACGACAACACCGAGCTCGGATGCCGCTTGACGCACGCGTTGAATGCGCCCGCGGTGCTCATCCAAATCGCCATGCGCCATATTCAAACGGGCAACACTCATACCGGCGCGAATTAATTCCTTAAGTGTAGGGACGGAATCGCAAGCAGGTCCCATGGTGCAAATGATTTTCGTTTTACGCATTGTACAGGACTTCCTTTCATCATGGACAAATCAATTTTGGCTTCATTATATGCCTAATTTCGACAAACTTCTATGAAATATAGTATTCTATATGTACTATAGTATGTGGGTGATTCAAGGATGAAGCTTACAAGCTTTACTTATGACAAGAGCAGCAATTGGTATTCGGAAGCGCAGGAGGGGGCGGCGGATTGGACGCTTGTCCTTGTTACTTACGGGCGCTGTGTATATTGGATCGAAGAGAAGAAGCAGGTGCTGGAGAAGGGGCAGTGGCTGCTTATACCGAGCCGGACGGCCTACTACGGCAGAAGCGTTCCGACGATGCTGCATGAGAAATATGTTGTCCGGTTTATGCCGGAAGCCGCCGAGGCCGCTTTCCCGCTGCTTCAGGGTACGGGCTTCGCCAGCCGTATAACGGGCAAGTACGAACTCATTGTGGACCGCTTGCGCCATATGCACCAGCAATGGCAGGACGAACAGCCCTATTATCAGGCGCTGTGCGAAGCGCTGTTAACAGAGCTGTTCGTTTATTTACACCGGGAGTGGGATAAGGAGGACGTGCCGGGCGTCACCTCGCAGCTGGTCGAGCAGATGAAAGGTTATATCCAGAATCACTACCGGGAACATGTGACCAAGGAGGAGCTGGGTGCCTGCATCAACCGTTCGCCGAATTATGCGGCCACCTTGTTTCGCAAAGCGACCGGCCAGACGATCAGTGAATTCGTGCATGTTTCCCGGATCAAAACCGCCATTTACATGCTCAAGCATTCGGCGTTGACGGTATCCGAAATCTCTGAATTCATCGGATATAACGATCCGTCCTATTTCTACCGTGTGTTTCGAAGGATGACGGGTCTGGTGCCGACCGATTTGGTTTCCGACCGCGAGACCGTTCGCAAGTAACCTTCGCTTACATTGTTCCCCCGCCGCGCCGCACTTCGGAAGGAATCTTCTCAGGCCCGTTGTCGATGTTCTGGTAAATGAAAGTGCCGACGCTGGCCTCGTCGAACTTCGGTAGCTGCATCGTCTTGGTCCATGCCGTGACGACAACCTCCATGTCCTTCGGCACGTCCGGATTCGCAACGGCTAATACACCCGCCCCTGCTTTCTTGAAATGACTCAAATACGCCAGCTTATCCTGAAGCTCCTTAGGAGCATCGGGATGGAAATATAGAATAATATCGCCGTGCTCCAGATTATGGACGAGCATCGCGTAGGTCGGACGCTCTGTGTAAAATCCGAATTTCAAATCATGCGGGCTGTGCGTACCCGAGGTCGGAATGGTCATCTCGTAGCTTAGCATGTCTTCGCTATGGTCCCGGCCGTAGTCTTTATCCGTTGTGACTTGGATAGGCGCATTATAGTTCAGCTTCTCGACACTGTATTTGCTGGAGGAGTATTGAATCAATGAGGTCCCAAACGAACAAATGGACAGGATGAGAAGCGTGTGAGAGAGAATCAGCCAGGTTTTAAGCTTTTTCTGCAGCGTTTGCTTTTCCGCTTTCTTCAGCTTGCTTGTGTTGGCTTTGCGCGTCTTAGCGGCAAATACGTAGCCGATAACGGCCAAAATGAAAAGGGCCAGCCCGATGTAGAGCAAGATGGCTATAACGCCGGACCCGTCCTGCAGCGTGGAGTGTTCCATAATAAGATGAGCTCCTTTATGAGTAATCTATTAGACACTACATATTGTAGTTTTAAAATGAACCATAAGTCAAATGCAATATAGGGAATATACAATTTGGCATTAGGCAAAAGAGGATTACGTCGGTATATGTTGAATCATGTAATAAAATGTCTAATTTTGTTTGCGGCGAGGGGGAAATGCGTTTGTCGGATCATCTTTTGGAACTACATAGAAGAAACGGGCTGATGGTGAAGCTGCTCTGGGCATGCTTGGCGCTTGGCATGGGAGCGTCTTATCGATTGGCGGACGTGGTGCTGACGTTATTGGCATTCGGAGCGCCTATTGCGCTCGTATGCACCATTATAATCTGGAGGAAAATCTGGATTTCTTACACGAAATACATCATTGCGATAGGCCTTAATGTGATCTCTTATTTCTTTATGGCTCATAGTACGTCGCTGTCCGGCATGCTGATTCTGTACTTAAGTTTGGCCTTGGTATCCTTGTATATGGATTTCCGTCCACTGCTGCTTACCGGTGTGATCGGGTTAGTGAACATGAACCATTTCTGCAGCACCTTGTCAGGACCTATGGACTATATTTCAATCAATGCTTTCTATGTGCTGACGATTATCGCGCTGATCGGTCAAGGGCAGATCGGCATGCGGATGCTGGCCAGTGTGGCTCGGAGTGCGAGGGAATCCGAAGCCTCTCGCTTGAAGACGGAACAGATGCTGGCAGGGGTGCGAACAACGACAGATGTGCTTGGGTCCTCCAGCACAACTTTGCATGAGAATGCTTCCGTTACCGGCCGCATTACAGAGGAAGTTGTTGCAGCTTTCCAGGAAATTTCGATTGGCATCGAGTCCCAAGCTTCCTCGATTACCGATATTACATCGGCGATTCAAGAGGTGAACGAGACGGTCGAGCTGACCTCGTCCGCATCGGATACGATGAGCGGCCGGTCCCGGGATACGGCGAACATGACGAACGAAGGCAAGAACCAGATGGAGGACTTGTCGCACAAAATCAAGGACATCACGGAAATCGTCACGGAAACGTCGAGCATTATGAATGAAGTTAACGATGAAAATGTGAAAATCGGCCATATCGTCACCACGATCGCCGATATTGCCAATCAGACGAACCTGCTGTCGCTTAACGCCTCTATTGAAGCCGCGCGCGCCGGCGAACACGGCAAGGGTTTCGCGGTCGTCGCCGGTGAAATTCGCAAGCTTGCGCAGAACGCGCATGTAGCGTCCGCCGATATCTCCGAAATTCTCGGCTCGATTCAGCAGAAGGTGGAGACAGCCGTTGCTAAGGTTGCAGCGGGTAAAACAGCGGTAGAGTCCGGCAAGAAATCAGCGGACAGCGTGGACCTGCTGTTCGAAACCATCAACACGAACACAGCAGAAGTGATGGAGCAAGCGGAGAATTTGCAGCGCATGAATCAGCAGCTTCAGCGCTCCTCGCAGAAGGTTGCGGAGGAGATGACGTCCGTTGCAGCAATTACCGAGCAATCCGCCGCATCGGTGCAGCAAGTGCTGGCCAGCGCGGAAGTGCAGCAGAAGCGAGTGGAGGATATTGTCGACAGCATCCGGCAACTGAACGGTTTGGCGCAGGATTTGCAGCACCTGATCGAGAAATAAAATTCGCGAAACCCATTGCCAAATACCGGAGAATGGGCTACAGTTAAGCCAAATGAATAGCAACACGGGTGCTTGATGAAGTCAGGCTGAGATAGCGGCCTTATGCCGCTGACCGTTTAATCTGATCTGGATAATGCCAGCGTAGAGAATTCGAGTGCCTTCGTCTGCACTAATTTTATGCCTGCCGCATTCCGGCGGGCTTTTTTGCGTGTTCGCCTATCTCATTTTACATATTCGATACAAGAGAAGGAGTTGGAAAGCAGATGGCAGCAGGGGTTAAAGGATTGAAATTGACGGATATTCTGGTCACCATCGTGATCGCGGCGGTATTTGGGGTGATTTACCGGATTTGGGGACCGATGTACGATTTGATGAAGCCAATCGGTTTGCATGCGGAGCAGCTCAGCTATGGCATGTGGTTTATGGCAGGGACGTTCGCCTTCCTCATTATCCGCAAGCCGAGGGTCGCTTTGCTGGCGGAAGTTGCGGCAGCGACGATTGAGGCGTTGCTCGGCGGGTCTTGGGGCGTATCGACATTGGTGTATGGGATTCTTCAAGGACTCGGCGCGGAGCTGATTTTTGCACTTTTCCTCTATCGCAAGGTCAACGTCGGCGTGACGGTCCTGGCGGCCTTCGCTTCCGCGGCACTGTCGCTGCTCGTCGATCAGTACTACGGCTATATCGATCAGTTGACGTTCTGGAACTACTGCTTATTTATCGGACTGCGCCTGGCCGGATCGGCGATTATCGCGGGTGTGTTCGCTTATTACTTGGCAGGAGCGCTCGCGCGTACCGGTGTGCTTAGTCTGGTCCGTCCCGTTTCGAAGAAAGATTACGACGCATTGGGGTAATGGGCATGAGCGGAAAATTCGGCGTTACGAACCTGAAGTTGAAATATCCCGGAGAGGAGGTCCCCCTGTTGTTTCAGGGGGTTTCCTTGTCGGTGAGACCGGGAGAGAAGGTGCTGCTGCTCGGTCCGAGCGGCTGCGGCAAATCTACGCTGCTCCAGGTACTGAGCGGGATCGTCCCCGACATTATCGAACTCCCGCTCAAGGCGGATCATGTTGCGGTGCCCAGCCGGTGGGGCTATGTGTTTCAAGACCCGGATGCTCAGTTCTGCATGCCTTATGTCGATGAAGAGATTGCGTTCGTACTGGAAAATATGCAGGTGCCGAGAGAGGAAATGCCGGCGCAAATCGAACACTATTTGCAGCTGGTAGGATTGCGGCTGGAGGATTCGCATACCTTGATCAGCCAGCTATCCCAAGGGATGAAGCAGCGGCTCGCCATTGCCAGCGTGCTGGCGTTGGAGCCGGAGGTGCTGTTCCTCGATGAACCAACCGCCTTGTTGGATGAAGAGGGCACGCGTCTGGTATGGGAAACGATCCGGTCCGTCAGCGCCGACAAAACGCTGGTCATCGTGGAGCACAAAATTGACGGTATTCTCGATCTGGTCGATCGGCTGATCGTCCTCTCGCCGGAAGGGGAGCTGATGGCGGACGGTTCGCCCAGTGCGGTGTTCTCCACGTACCGGCAGCAGCTTGCCGATTACGGCATCTGGTATCCCGGGGTATGGGACGATATGGGGTACCCTGCGGCGTCGGCCAGATCAGCCGCAAGGGCTGACCATCAGCCGATCATGCGATTGGATGGCTTCACTGGGCTTCGCGGCGGGACCATCAGGACCTCTGTGGATAACTTGAACGTGTATCCCGGCGATTGGATTGCCATAACCGGCGGCAATGGTGCCGGCAAAAGCTCGCTCCTGCTGGCCATGATGCGCCTCATTCCGACACGCGGCAGCTGCCGCGTCGAAGGCGCGAAGGGCGGCAAGATCGAGCAGCTCGCCGAGCACGTCGGCTTCGTGTTTCAAAATCCCGAATTCCAATTCGTAACGAATTCGGTGGAGGAAGAGCTGGCCTACTCCTTGCCGGAGGGAGGCGGAAGCGCTGCGCAGCAGGCTCATATGCATGAGCTGCTGCGGCAGTACGACCTGCTCGGGCTGCGCAAGCGGCATCCGTTCCAGCTCTCGATGGGCCAGAAGCGGCGCTTGAGCGTAGCGACCGCGATGGTGCGCGGCCCCCGCATCCTGCTGCTGGATGAGCCCACCTTCGGGCTCGACGCACACGGCACGATGCGCATGCTGGAGCAGCTGGAACGGCTGCGCGCAGCCGGGACGGCCATCGTGATGGTGACGCACGATGACGAGATCGTGCAGCGCTGTGCGACGCGCGTCTGGCAGGTGGAAGCCGGCCGGGTCACGGAGACGCCTATTATGGCGCCTCCGGTCGCACAGGCCGGGAAAGCGAGGCGATCGTATGCATATAACGTTCACGTTCCGTGAAACTTGGCTGCATCGGGTTAACCCCGGGGTGAAGCTTGTCCTTTCCTTGCTTCTCTTCATCCTGGTCGTCTTCACGCATAATCTGAATACGATGGTGTATTTGACAGCGGGGACGCTGCTGCCGCTGCTGCTGTTCTCGGGGCAGCCGCTGCGCCGGCTGCTGTTATACGCTTCCCCGTTCCTTCTCATCTTCCTCTCGTCGGCGGCGGGGATGATGATGTTCGGAAGCGGGGAGACGCTGTGGTTTCGGGCGGGTATCATCCGAATCACGGAAGAAAGCTTCTACCGCGGCTTGCATCTCGGCTTCCGGGGCTTGCAGGTGGCAGCGGTAGGTTTACTGTTCAGCTTGACGACAAGGCCCGTATCCTTGTTCTACGCTTTGATGCAGCAATGGAAAGTGGCGCCGAAATATGCGTACAGCTTCCTTGCCGCTCTGCGCATGCTGCCGGTGATACTGGAGGAGCTCCAGACGCTGCGCTATGCGCTCAAGGTGCGCGGCCGCAAGAAGCGCAAATGGTTTAGCGGCTGGTACACGACGCTGCGGATGTATGCCATCCCGCTGCTGGCGCAAAGCATTCGCCGCGCCCACCGCACGGCGGTCGCGATGGAAGCGAAGCGTTTCTCCGCTCAGAGGAAACGAACCTACTATTACTTATCTTCCTATTCCAGATTGGATGTTTATTATATGGCTTATTGGGGGCTGCTTGTCGCTGTGACCGTGTGGAGCGGGACGGCGTGGCCGATTTGGGATGCTGTGGATGTTCGCTAACCGGGCACCGGCCGTTATTCACCCCATTTGAGCATTAGCGTGATTTCGCAGTAAGGAGTGTTTAACGACCTAGAATCCATTGTGAACTTCACCGAGCTTGGGGAGTACGTAGTGACAACCGCAGCTGAGCATCCGAAGGATTGGACGATGCGGTCCACTTCTTTTTGATTGCCTTGTTGGGCGTTCGCCATCAGACTACGGGCTATTTCGGGATCCTGCAGCTTATGGGTGACAAGCGAAGCATCCTTGAGCAGACTTTGCGAGGCTGCAAGGGAGTGGGAGAGCATCTTGGTATCGACTTTCGGATAGTCGCGCGGCTCCCAGACCTTGTATCCCGCCCCTATGGAATCGTACTGCTCCCATAGATGGCAGTCATTAGTGAAATGGAAGTTGTCTCCTAATCTATGTGTGGAATAATACGGTTGATAATAAGGGGAATAAGCGGGATCATGCAGGCGGATGGGCTGGGAATAACCGTAGTAAGCAGGGTAGCTGAACATCGTGGAACCCCTTTTCCTGGGAAGTTAATCATCGAAGCTGCATTAGCAATATATGTAGAATAGGCGCGAAGGTGCAAAAAAAGGCTATCCCAGAAGCAGCAGACTGCTTCGGGATAGCCTCTTGAAGTTTGCAATTAGCGGGTTAACGTGACGTAGCTGACTGCTTTTTGACCGGATGGCGCTACGGCCGTCAGTTCGAAGGAAGTTACGTTGCCTTCAACATGCACGAGGCCATTGGAGTCGACAGTTGCCGTACCTACCGCACCCAGAGCATCGTTACCATTGATATGACTGATGGTGAACAGAGTGCCTAATGCGAAGTTATAATCACGGATTTCGGTGTTCTCATACTCGATACCGAAGCTGTCAGTCAAAGTCAAATCCATGGCTGTATAGGCATCGAAATCTGCCGTGTAGGTGCTGCCTGATACGGTCATCGCTTTCTTAATCGATGTTTCACCGGCTTTGAATTCTTTCACTGAAATGGCATCATTTGTTACAGTCACTGTGACATGCAATTGCTTCGCGTCGCCGCTGCCGACTTTGACCATTAGCGTAATATCCGCTGTTCCAGCTTTATTACCTATCACGTAAGCGTGGTGGTCTGCGGACAAGCCGACTTTGGCCACTGCAGAATTCGACGAGAATACGGACTGCACGATACCAGGAGTTGCAACAACGTCCCCGTTAGCCGCGGTTACTTTCACTTTAATTTCCTTGGCAAATTTACTTTGCGTAGGATCTTCGGCGATGGCTTTCGTAATTGTACCTGTTGCACTGCCTGTCAAACCGCTGTCAATGACAGCAGCTAGCGTGTAAGGATCGGGTACCGTAACATTGCCTGTGTTATCTGAAGCAATCGTGAAGCTTCCCGTTGCCGTGCGGATCGTAGAAGCATCCAGACCGCCAAGCGTTACCGTGTAATCTCCGGCTGCCAGTGCAGCGTCAACGGCAAGCGTTGCCGTCAGGCCGTCTGTCGACCATGTCGTTTTGGCGGAAACGGCCGTTGTGCCGTTCTTCAATGTCAATGTGGCTTTAGCTGTATCGACAGCTTTGTTAAGGGAAACCGTTACTTGTTTCTTATCTGTTGAAGCTTGAACCTTCGTGATCGAAATCAACGTTTGGTTGTCATGAGCTTGCTGTGCCGTGTAGGAGCTGGATACCAGATCCGCACGGTTGGCAGGCTGGTCGCCCGATTTACCGGCTGGGTGAATGCCTAGCTCCGTCGCTTGTTTGACGGCATCCGCGTACCAAGGCGAGCCGCTTACGTTCACTTTCTTGCCGAGGCCTTTGAGAAGCAGTGTATCCAACTGACCTGCAGTAACAGAATCTCCCGGAACGAAGGTTGTATCCGTCACGCCGTCGATCAGGCCGGCTTTCTTCGCAGCTTCGATGTAAGGAACAGCCCAGCCGTTAGCGGCATCGTCCGCATGAACGTCGGAGAAGCTGGACACCTTAACCGTAAGGTCAACAGGAACGTCATAGATGAGTGTCGCTACTTTGGCGAATTGTGCGCGCGTCATATTTTGCGTAATCCCGAAAGTGGTGTCGGACACCCCTTCGAAAATGTCGGATGCCAGCATGGCATCGATTTTCGTTTTCAGCGCGGCGTCGATGTTCGCGAGATCCGTGAAGTCAGCGCTTGTTTTGCCTGCTGCGGAAGCAGGGTTCGTTAATGCTGTTGATGCGAACAAAGAGAACGCCATAGCGGCTGTTGCGATCATAGTAAGTTTTTTCATGGGTACCTCCTAAGGTAATGAAATTTATCAATGCGATTCTATTAAGCTACCAAACTATCGTGCATTGTGCTGTTGCTATAACTATACCTTGCAATAAAGAGTGTGTCATTGTCAAATTCTTGGCACTCAAGGAATGAGAGTGCTAGTTGAATGCTGTTATTTGCAAAGTGATGCTAGATAGCTTGCCGGTTAGCCTCGTTCCTTTCAATTAGACGCTGATACTCTCGGAAATGTTGCGCTCATTATGACGAGCTTTTCTGACGAACAGAGAAGCCCTTATTTCGAAGGAAAAGGTCCTCGGCGAATATGTAACGGACACCGCCGCCGTTATTTGCTCGTCTTGTGCGGGATCTAGCCTGATATCGGCAAAATAAGGTTTCCTGTGTCCATTAGATCAGGCGTGGGGTTTTCGAAAACCGTACATTTGAACACCTGCCGTAACATTTTCCCCCGCGTTATGTTGAACGCGCTTACATATCGTAAATTTGTTCCCCTAAGATGTGCGGTTTATCGGTTCAGGGCAGTGCTCGGAAGCTGTAAAGTTGTAGACAGGGAGCCGAGTCAGTCATCAAGCATTACGGCTTACCGAATCACATTCATCGTCAGAGAGAGGGTTGTACTTACTATGCAAAAGAAGTTAACAAGCTTGTTAACGGCCAGTGTGGCGCTTGCCCTAGTCGTTGCCGGTTGCTCGAGCACAAAAGAAAGCGCTCCCACGACAGGCGCGGCCTCGGCAACGGAAGCCCCGAAGACCACGGCAGCGGATAAAGCCGCTAGTCCGGTTGAAATCACATTCTGGAATATGTTCGGCGGGGGCGAAGGCGATTTCGTCGACCAAATCATCAAAGGCTACAACGAATCCCAGAAGGAAGTTACGGTGAAGCAGCTGCGTTTGGAATCTAACGAGTACTACGCGAAGCTCAGCACAGCGCTATCTTCCGCCAAAGGACCTGATGTTGCTGTAGCGCATGTCGACCGCATTTCGCCGTTCGTGAAAGCGAAACAAATCGTACCGATCGACCAACTGGCGAATAAAGTCGGCTT
The DNA here is from genome assembly GCF_028765165.1 of Paenibacillus sp. MAHUQ-63. Classification (GTDB taxonomy): domain Bacteria; phylum Bacillota; class Bacilli; order Paenibacillales; family NBRC-103111; genus Paenibacillus_E. The sequence continues at coordinate 109,084 of NZ_JARADB010000006.1, forward strand.
CAATCTCAAGCAAATTTCCGATGCGAATATGCAGAGCGTCTCTTACGATGGTAAACCGTACGCAGTTCCGTTAGACACGCATTTCCACATGTTCTATTACAACAAAGACTTACTGAAAAAGGCGGAGCTGCTGAATGATGACGGGACGCCGAAGCTTGGCGAACTGACGCCGGAGGGCTTTAAGAAAACGCTCGCCCAGATCAAAGCCAAAGTACCGGATGTGCAGGCGCTTGCCGTCAATACGCCGTATTTCCAGGAACCGTTCTTGAATCTCTACTACGAAGCCGGCGGAGACCTGCTGAATGCGGAAGGTAATAAAGCGGCCATTAACAATGACAATGCTTTAAGCGTCCTGAAATTCTATATGGATCTGTATAACAACAAATATACCGATCTTAATGACAAAACGCCGTGGGATTCGTTCCATAACGGTAAAGCGGCGCTGTGGTTCGGCGGCGTATGGGAAGCCGGCCTGCTGCTCGGCGAGAAGTCACCGAATATCGGCGCTATGCCGCTCCCGGCCATTTTCGGATCACCGGCACATTGGGGAAGCTCGCACTTGCTTGTTGTTCCTTCTTATGTAGCGGCTGAGAAGCAAGAGGCTGCGGCGAAATTCATGAAGTATTTCTCCGAGGTCGGCGGTAAGACCTGGGGCCAAGCCGGTCACGTTCCGGCGAACAGCGCTGTAACGGCAAGCGATGACTATAAGAAGCTGCCATACCGCAATTTCTTCGTCGATGCACAGAAAACGGTGAAATTCGCACCGAAAACCGATAAGTATACCACCCTCATCACGACGGTTTCGGAGTCGCTGCAAAACATTATTTTCGGTAAGCAATCCCCGGAAGACGGGCTGAAAACGATGGAGAAACAGATGAACGACATTTTGTCCAACTAGCTAACCATGAAGCGGGCGGGACTGCTTAAGAAAGAAGAGAGGGCGGTCCCGGCCAGTTGGATCGGAGCGCAATTCGAAGGAGATTACCTTATGGAGACTAAAGTGAGAAGCCAAGAAAGGACGGGAGTCCTTCGTAAACCATACGCCTTATCATTCATCACGGATTTGAAAGCAATCGTGTACCTGCTGCCGTTCCTTATCCCATTCGGCGTATTCTATCTCTGGCCGGTATGGAGAGGAGCTTGGATGAGCCTGCACGTATGGAACATTCAAGGCATGCAGAAATATGCCGGATTGGCCAATTATAAGAAGATTTTTACGGACTCCGACTTTTATTTGTATATGTGGCATTCGTTTTATTTTGTTCTGCTGTGTGCGCCGACCGTCATCGTACTGGGCTTGATACTGGCGCTGCTGATCAATCAAAATATTGTATTCCGCACGACGATACGCTCGATTTTTTTCTTGCCTTATGTATTGTCCGTATCGGTCATCAGCTTTATCTGGCTGCGTATGTTCGATTCCAAATACGGTCCGGTGCAGGCTTTCCTGAAGCTGATCGGCATCCCTGGGGAAATTCACTGGCTGACCGACAAACATTTTGCTTGGTGGGCCATTACCATAACGACTGACTGGTGGACGGTGGGGTTCGTGATGGTGCTGTTTCTCGCGGGCTTGCAAGAAATTCCGGCCGATCATTATGAAGCTGCGAAAATGGATGGCGCTGGCGCTTGGAAGCAATTTTGGCACATTACGCTGCCAGGCTTGTCCAGAGTCATGAAAATACAGGTGTTTTATCAGGTCATTGCTTGTTTAAAATTGTTCGGCCAGGTGCAGATCATGACCGGAGGAGGTCCGGGCGATTCGACCAACACGATGATCCGTTATATATATGTGACGGGGTTCAAGAAGGATATGTTCGGCTTGGCATCCGCACAGTCCATCGTGTTCTGTCTCATCATGCTGCTGATTGCCCTGATCCAATTCAAACTGACGAACCGTCAAGATTAACGGAGGCTATTGATGAAACGATTCATGCTGAACGCGTGCGCCATCGTTCTCGCGATGCTGTTTATTTTCCCGCTCATCTGGATGCTCTTGGTGTCCTTGAAGCCGAATGGCGTCAATGTATTCACGCTAGCGGACTGGTTGAAATGGTCCGATTTGACCTTAGCCAACTATGCCAAAGTGATGAAGGATTCGCAGATCGTGAGATGGACGTGGAACTCCGCGATCATCGGTCTGCTGACGACCGTCATCTCGCTTGTTTTCAGCTCGCTGGCGGCGTTCGCTTTCTCCAAAATGCCGTTTAAAACCAAAGGCATATTTTATCTCGTCATCGTATCGGGTTTGCTAATCCCTACGGAGGCGATCCTGATCCCGCTCTACGAAACTGTGCTGCATCTGCGTCTGATCGATAACATTTGGGCGATTATTTTGCCGGGCTTGACGAATCCGGTCGGCATCCTGCTGCTCAAGCAGTTTATGGACGGGGTGCCCAAAGAATATATAGAGGCCGCGCAAATCGACGGATGTCGCAGCACCTCCTTATGGCTGCGTATCTGCTTGCCGCTGACGAAGTCGGCGATGGTATCGGTCGGCATTTTCTACTTCATCCTGTCATGGAACAATTTCTTGTGGCCGTACTTATCGATTACCTCGCAGGAGAACATGATTCTATCGGCAGGACTGCCGACCTTTTTGTCGAATAATATAATGTCCTTGAACATGATTATGGCAGCAAGCTCAATAGCGGCCGTTCCAACCATCGCGGTATTCATTCTGCTGCAGCGCCACATCGTGCAAGGGGTGGCGATGTCGGGGATTAAAGGGTAAGAAGGAGTCTTCTTCCCCCTCTTTTGCCAAGACAGAAAGGATTGTCAGCATGAAGCTTTTACCGGGGAAAACAAGCAGTAGATTAGCGATATGGCCCAGCAGCATACGTTACAAATGGATGCTGCTGTTGTTTCTATTCTCCCTTACGCCTCTGTTAGCGATGGGGTTTATTTCCTTTTCCATTTCCAAATCGACGATCAATCAGAAGGCGACGGAGTACTCCGAGCAGTTGTTGAAGCAAACTGCCGATAATATTGATACCCGGCTGGGTATATACAAAGATATGATGATGCAAGTCGTGAATAATAATGAAATCGTTTCCATGCTGCGGACGTTAGATCGGGCGGACGGTACGCAGTACGATCTGGACAGCTTGTCGTTGACGACGAAGCTGTCGACGATTATCGCCATCAATCAAGATTTCCAATCGATCTCGTTTCTGTCGGAGACGCATTACATCAAAGGCATCTATCGCTGGAGCGACCGTTCTGCGGGCATCGTATCCCCGTTTCTCCAGACACTGGAGGACGGCAGCCATTTCCGCTGGTTCCCAACGCGGCTGGGTGCCTATGTCGATAGCCTGAATACGCAGAACGTGCATGTATTTTCGTTGGCCAAGCAAATTTATAAGATGTCCGACGACAGCCCTGTCGGCATCATCGCCGTGCTGGATATTCGCGAGGACGTGTTGAAAGAGATCGTCAGCAAGGTGACGAAGAGCTCCTCCGATCTCCAAAGCTTCATCATCGACGAGCAAGGGCGAATCGTTTCTTATCCGGACAATGGGTTCCTGGGCAAGAACGTGCGGGACGTGTTGGGTGAGCAGGGCTCCGCTCAATTGCTGCAAGCCACCGGCGAAACGTACGGGTTCCCGCTAACGCATGCAGGCCAGCATTGGATTGTGGGCGCGAAGAAGCTGCATACGAACGGCTGGACCGTCGTGAATGTGATCTCGGAATCCATGCTGTACAAGGATTCCAATCGCATGCTGCAAATTATTATAGTGATTGCGCTGATTTGCATTGGATTCTCCATTGTAACGGCGCTGTTCTTGACCAATTCCATCTCGAAGCCGATTCTGCGAATGATTCGGTTGATGCGGCAGGTCATGTCAGGCGATCTCAGCGTACGGTTTCAAGCGAAGAGGCGAAACGACGAGTTTGATATATTGGGTGAAAATTTCAATTACATGGTATCCCGGCTGGATGAGCTTCTGAAAGCAGTCTATGAAGAGCAGAACGAGAAGCGCGTGGCTGAGCTGAAAGCGCTGCAGGCACAGATCAATCCGCACTTTCTGTACAATACGCTGGATATTATCAAATGGACCGCTTTGCTGCAGAAGGCGAACAATGCAGCCGAGATGGTCAGCTTGCTGTCCCGGCTCCTGCGGATCTCTCTGGGCAAGGGAGAAGAGACCGTCACCGTCGAAGAAGAGATAGAACACGTCCAGTGCTATCTCGGTATTCAGAAATTCAGGTTTAATTTCGATATCCAAACCTATTTTGACATCGACGATCGTGTCCGCAGATATAAAACGCCGAAGCTTATTTTGCAGCCGATTGTAGAGAATGCCATTCTGCATGCTTTCACCGACCGTGAATCCGGGGGAGACATTCATATCCGGTGCTCGCTTGAACCGGAGGGCTGCCTACGGTTCGTCGTAGCGGATAACGGTCGGGGGATGGATGCCGTCCTCGTGAAGAGCTTGCAAGCGCCGCCTAAGGGGGCGACGGCGGATAAAATGGGCGGAATCGGCTTGGCCAATGTCGATGAGCGGATTAAGCTGATCTGCGGGAAGCCATACGGCCTAGACATCGAGAGCGCTATCGGAGCGGGAACGAGCATCGGGATCCGGCTTCCTGCGATAGAGTAGGAGGGACATCATGTTTCGAGTTGTCATCGTGGAAGATGAATATATCGTCAGGTTCGGGATCCGGTCGATGATCGATTGGGAGAAGCTGGGCTTGACTGTCATCGGGGAGGCCTCCAACGGTCAAGAAGCTTTGGAGCTTATGAGCAAGGAGATGCCGGATATTCTGATTACGGATATCAAAATGCCGCTTATGGACGGAATCGCGCTCATTACGGAGGTTCGCAAGCGGAATCCGCAGATGAAAATCCTCATCCTCAGCAATGTTGAGGATTTCGGTTATGCGAAGGAAGCAATCCGCTATGGGGTCTCGGAATATTTGATCAAATCCGACATGATGCCGCGGGACTTCGAGATGACCCTGTTGAAGGTGAAGGAAGCCATCGAGATCGCTGCACCTGACGGGGCGGTGCTTCAGGAGTTCCGGAAGGGGCCGGTGTGGAAGGAGAAGCTGCTACAGGAGCTGGCCGAAGGTGCGCAGCGGGAGACGGACCTTCTGCAAAGTGTTTGGAAGGGGGAGGAAGGCGGCTGGCTGTCCTTGCTCCATATTGGCAAGGACGCGCAAGCGCAGGGAACGGCAGACGAGCAGGCCCGCCTGCGCCTAGCGTTGGATGGCTTGTTGACGGCGGAACGGCTCGTCTATGAGATGTTTACCGACCGTCAAGGGGAGATGAATGTCGTCTTATCGACAGCAGCGCCGTCAAGGCGGAGCCAGCAGGCAGTACGCGAGCTCGCCGAGACTTTCCTTGCGTCAGTCGGTCCGGGCTGCACGGTCGGGATCAGCGAGCCTTTCCGGGCATGGGCGGATCTGCATGCTGCCTACGAACAAGCAAGGGCCGCAGTGAAGTACAAAATGTTCGTCGGAACCGGCAGAGCCATATGCTATGGCACGGACGATATGCCTGGGCGGGGCGAGGCTGGGGAGCCGATCAAAATCAGCATGCACCGTATACATTCCATGGTGTATGCGTTTCAGGCGAAGGAACTGCAAAGTTACTTGGAGGGGTTGTTCGGGCAATTAGCCGACCGCAAAGATTATGATCTCGTGCAAATTATTTCTCTAGAGCTTTTAATTATGCTGACGACATTATGGTCAGACGTCGCCAGCGATCAGCAAAGCATTTTGCTGCTGAAGAAGCAATATTTTGACGAGTTATCCAAATTAGAAACACTGAACCAGAGCAAAACTTGGTTCCTGGGCGCTTTCGACGAGCTGCTGCAGCATATGATTCACATCTATAACAGTGACCGCAACAGTATTATCAAGGCCGCGCAATACATTCAGATGAATTACCAACAGGAAATTTCCTTGCAGTCCATCGCTTCTCTCGTTCATTTGAGCAAAAATTATTTCGCTAATCTGTTCAAGAAAGAGATGGGGGAAAGCTTCCTTGAGCACTTGACGCGCATCCGCATTGAGAAGGCGAAGTCGCTGCTTGCGGGGGAGCTGAAGACGGCGGACATCGGCCATATGGTGGGCATTGCGGACCCGAAATATTTCTCCAAGGTGTTCAAAAAAATAACCGGGGTCTCGCCATCGGAATACAGAATACGCGCGAAGGGCTGAGATGGACGGATAGTGACGGGGGTGTATGCCTTGTGCTGTTTAAGCGGAGCGAAGGCTGGATTAGGGGTGTGTTGTGCGTAGGAGGACTGAGTCTCTTGGTTGCGGGATGCTCAGCTGCGCCGAATGCCAAGCCTCCGATCTCGCAGGAAGTGGTCCAGCCGGAGGAAATCTCCTTCTGGAATCCCTTTGGGGGCGGAGAAGGGGAGTTTGTGGAGCAGCTGATCCGAGATTTTAACGCTTCCCAGACGTCGGTTTATGTCAAGCAGCTGCGATTGGAGTCCAATGAATACTATGTGAAGCTGAGTACGGCGCTGTCTTCAGGCAAAGGTCCGGATGTCGCCGTTGCGCATGTTGACCGTATATCGCCGTACATCAAAGCGAAGCAGATTATGCCGTTGGATGGATTGGCTGCAGAGACCGGGTTCCGGTTCGATGAGATTGAAAGCTCCAATGTCCAAAGCGTAAGTTATAACGGCAAGCCTTATGCGGTTCCTTTGGATACTCATTTTCATGTGCTTTATTACAATAAGGATATTTTGGGTAAAGCGGGTCTGCTGCAGACGGACGGCACCCCCATGCTTGGCGAGGCTACGCCGGAAGGCTTCGTTCGGATGCTGGAGCAGATCGCGGCCCGTGTGCCCGGGGTTCAGCCGATTGCCGTGAATACGCCGTACTTCCAAGAGCCGTTCCTGAATTTATATTATGAAGCGGGCGGCGACCTGCTCACGCCGGATATGTCCCGAGCGGCTATCCATAACGAGAAAGCGCTGCGGGTGCTAACCTTTTATCAAGAGCTGTATGCCAAACGCTTGGCCGATTTGAGTGACCGGACCCCGTGGGACTCTTTCCATAGCGGGAAGGCCGCCCTCTGGTTCGGCGGTGTCTGGGAAGCCGGGCATCATCTCAGCGAAAAATCGCTGCCGGTCGGGCTGATGCCGCTTCCGCCGATTTTCGGAAGCTCGGCGCACTGGGGCAGCTCGCATACACTTGTCGTCCCCAGTTATGTAACCAAAGAAAAACAGAAGGCAGCGATGGCCTTCATGTCTTATTTCTCGGAAACGGGCAGCATGCTCTGGGGACAGGCCGGACACGTTCCCGCCAACAAGGCGGTCTTGCAAAGCGCCGCATACCGGCAGCTCCCCTACCGCAGCATGTTTATAGAAGCCAAACAGGATGTGAAGTTTGCGCCGCGAACCGATAAGTACAGGGCGATTTTCACGGCGCTGTCGGAGGACCTGCAGAGCATCGTACTAGGCGGGCTGGATCCTGAACAAGGTTTGGCCGCGCTGGAGAAGAAGATTAATGAGATTATCACGAACTAAGGTATGAGTCGGTGTGAGAATGGGCGATCTAATGGCAAGGATTGGGCGGCAAGCCGATACGTTTGCTCTTGCAGCATCTCCCATGTCACAATAGACTTGGAGTAGGAACATCATGATGGAGCTGCGGGTACGCGCATGGACCTAACATGCGCTTATCGTCGGAACAACGAATAGAGCAGCGTCCAAAGACTGGAGTGGGAGAAGATGGACGTCAAAGAAGCGATTCGTCATCGCCGCAGCATCGGGAAGGTTAAGCAGGATCCCGTTGACAAGGCGCTGATTGAAGAAATTTTGGAAGCGGGTACGTGGGCGCCGAACCACGCGCATACCGAACCGTGGCGGTTCTGGGTGATGACCGGCGAAGGCCGGGGGCTGCTGGGCAGAGGGTATGCCGACGTAGCGGCGGCAGAGGCGGATCCTGCCCTGCCGGCGGAGGAGCTGGCCAAGCTGAAGAGCGCTCAGGAGAAGAAAGCGTTCCGCGCGCCGGTCGTCATCGCGGTAGCCGTCACCCCGTCGGCAACGGCTGTTGTGCCGGAGGTGGAAGAATACGCGGCGGTGCATGCCGCGGTACAGAATATGATGCTGACCGCGCACGCACTCGGTTTGGGCACGATCTGGCGGACGGGCGCGCCGACCTACCATCCGAAGATGCGCGAAGCGTTCTCCCTCGAAGCGAAGGAGGAACTGGTCGGCTTCGTTTATATCGGCTACCCGGACATGGCGCCGCCGAAGGCATCCCGGAAGCCGTTCGCGGAGTCAACGCTTTGGGTTAGCGAGTGATTCACATCATAAATAAGCCTCCCAACGGTGAATTGTTGGGAGGCTTGTTTGACGTTCCGTGCCAAGCGGGGATGTGCCTCTGGCATTACTGCTTGAGCGCAACCGCGATTCTAGCGGCGGTTTGGGCGTTATGGTACACGAGCGCGATGTTCGTCTCCAGGCTGCGGCCCTCCGTTAGCTGCTTAATACGCGCGAGCAGGAAAGGCGTGACTTTCTTGCCGGTCACGTTCTGCTCTTTGGCTTCCGAGAGCGCCTGCTGGATGAAGCCTTCGATCTCGGTATGGTTCATGGCGGATTCCGCCGGAACCGGGTTGGCGATGACGGCGCCGCCGGCCAGGCCGAGCTCCCACTTCGTGCGGAGCATGGCCGCAACGTCCGCAGCTTCATCGAGGCGGAAGTCTACGCCGTAGCCGCTCTCGCGGGCATAGAAGGACGGGAACTCGCTCGTCTTGTAGCCGACCACGGGTACGCCGTGAGTCTCCAGGTACTCGAGCGTGCGGCCGATGTCGAGGATCGATTTCACGCCTGCGCAGACGACGGCGACATTCGTTTGCGCCAGCTCCGTCAAATCGGCCGAGACGTCCATCGACACCTCGCCTTCGCGGTGCACGCCCCCGATGCCGCCGGTAGCGAACACTTCGATGCCCGCCAGTGCAGCGCCGATCATCGTTGCGGCGACCGTCGTTGCGCCGATTTGGCCGGATGAGAGGATATACGGGAAGTCGCGGCGGCTGACTTTCTCCACGTTCGGATTCGTCGCGAAAGCTTCGAGCTCCTGCTCGTTCAAGCCGATCTTGATCTTGCCGTCCATGATACCGATGGTAGCCGGAACAGCGCCGTTATCGCGGATGATTTGCTCGACCATTTTGGCCATTTCGATGTTTTGCGGGTAAGGCATCCCATGCGAGATGATAGTCGTCTCCAGAGCGACGACCGGTTTATTATTCGCCAAAGCTTCTTTCACTTCATCTGTAAACGTTAAGTACGATGTATTCATAATCAGTTCTCGTCTCCTTCAGATAAGTTCATAATCGTGTGCTGAAGCCGCTCTTCCGTCAGCTCGCGGGCGACGGATTGATCGGTTTGAAGCGTGATATGCGCTGCGGCAAGACCGTATGCGCAGGAGTCCATGTAGCTGAGCCCGCGCATCACGCCGTAAGCGAGACCGGCGACGAAGGCGTCCCCTGCGCCTGTAACCTCCACGACCTTGGTCGGAATTGGCGCGAACATCTTCTCGCCTTCCTCACCGGCATATAGGACACCTTCACTGCCAAGCGTAAGGAAGACATGGCGGACACCACGGCCGCGAATTGCGCCGGTGATCCGGCTGTAATCGCGGCTGCCTCCCGGCGTCATGCCCGCCAACTGGCAGGCTTCCTCCAGATTGGGGAAGATCGCCGTAACGCCATGCAGATCGGGCGGTAGTTTCTTGGCCTTCTCCGAGGACACCGGATCGATGAACAAGGGCAGGTTGTCCGTCTTGCATCGTTCCATCAAGTCACTGAGCGTCTCGGCAGGTAAGTTGGTATCTGCGATCACCAACCGGGATGAGGCGACATGCGGCCACTTATCCCGCAGCAGGGCGGGCGTAAATTTATCGTAGATGTCCATATTGGCAAAAGCCAGGAACATTTCGCCGGAAGCATCCAGCAGCGCGGTGTACGTTCCGGTGTTCTCGCCTTGGAGCACAATCGCCTGACTGACGTCGACGCCGCGCTTCCTCGTTTCTTCCAATACCCATCCGCCCGCTTTGTCATCGCCTGTTACCGTCAGCAGCGCGGTCTGGCAAGCAAGCCCTGCCAACGTTTCGGCGATATTCCGCGCAACGCCTCCGCACGATTCCGACACGGTGACGGGGTTGGAAGACGCCAGCCGGATAGGCTGTTTGCTGGCCGCTTTGCTGTCCAGATTCGCGCCGCCGATGCACGTGATCGTCTTGTCGTCGGCAGTCACATAAGCGCGTCCGCGGATCGTCCCTTTCTTGGTTAAGGCGGCGATATACCCGGCTACAGCCGAGCGCGAGATGCCGATGCTAGCAGCCATTTCATGTTGGGATATGAATGGATTTTGACGGATAAGCGCTAAAATTTGCTGTTCACGATCCATGCAATGGCTCCTTTCGATCGTTGACTATCTCTAGTTTAGGACAAATACAAACAAATGTCCATATAACAAACTTTTGTCCAAATTGACCAAATGAAAAGGAGCCTGCCCGGAAGGGGACAATGCTCCTTGTATGCATTATTCCGAATAAGACGTTTCCCTCCGGGAGCTGAGCCCAAGCAAACCCAACAGGCCGAGCAGCCCGATATAATGCCATCCGGACCAGTGTTTGTCTTTCGTCTCCTGCGTATGAACCATGAGAGCTTTCATGGATGTCGGCGGTGTAAGTCCGTAGGAAGCGGCGTGCTGATTCATGTTGTCCAGCTTTTTCAACCCGGCGTCTGCCCCCGGCATGCCGAACGGATTCGTTTGGAAAAAAGTAGGCGATCCCTGCTTCGCAGCCTCCCAACTTTCGGGCGTCGCGGCCATCTGTCGGTCGTGCGGATGCGTACGGTAATGATGAGCCCCGAGCAAGGCGGTTATGCAAAGGAAAGAAATCAAAGCAAGCTTCATAAATCGCGGAAACATGATCCATACCTCCAAGATCTTGTTGAATAGTAGTCTGTAAAATGCAGGTATGGATATATTCCCCTATGCGCGGAAACTTATGTATGAGAGCCGGCTATTTTTATTATTGATTAATGAACTTCTCGAAAACAAAACCGAAATCTTTCACTTTGTACTGTTTGTGCGTGCTTACGAGCCACTCGAATGCGCCTTGGCTGACAGCTTTGAACTCTTCGGAAACCTTCTGCCCTTCGGTCTTATTCGTCCGGTTCAGGGTGGAAGAGGCGATTTCAATGCTTTGCTTCGCATAGTCGAGGAAATGTTCATTTTCCTGCGTAATATCGGCGATTTTGATCAGAGCTTTGTATAGATCCTTGAGTTCCTCAACATGCTTCTTATGCACATCGATCGTGAAGGGAACGGAGCCCAGCGCGAATTTGATTTCCACATCCAGATCCACGGTACCGGCCGTCTCCAGAGCGACCTGGGACACGGCATATTTGCTATAAGGGTAGCGGTGCAGCACGCGCTTCTTGCTGACTGCGCTTGTGCCGTCGAGATGAATAAGCGCCTGGTTCGTAAAGCAGTACTCATCCGATTTGGACTTAATCAGGAAGAAAATCTTCTCACTATCCTCATGCAGCACGTAATCGTCGGCATCCACCTTGTCGTAATTCTCAGGCTTGATAACGGATCCTACATCGCTTAATCCCAGAATATCTGCCGCTACTCTACCGAACATTCGATCCACCCTCTCCTCAACAGTAATTAGGTATAGTACAAAATATGGAAACCATGCGAGTCCTATGCCCGATTAAAAAAAGAGCATAACGCTTCTGAAAAACGGAAGCATCATGCCCTATAATAGACTGCTTATTTGGTAACCGTCACTTGAACGGTCGTTCTCATGTTGGAATACGTCACTGTAATTCTGGCGGTTCCTTTGCCTGTGGCTTTAATGATGCCGTCCTTCACGTCAGCGATCATGATATTGGACGATGTCCACAAGGCAGGCTTGGTTACATCCTCTTCCGATCCGTCCGTGTAAGTGGCCAGAGCCTCGACCTTGGCTGTACTGCCTTCTTTCAGCTCGACTTTAACGACATCCGTTTTCAAATATTTCAAGGAATCGATGTCCACCGGGATCGCGACCATTTTGCCGCCGAAGGAACCGGTGATCGTGGTTTTGCCCGAAGCTGTCGGGGTGAAAAGTCCGTTCGTAACCGTCCCCAATTTATAGGCGTTCACTTTCCATGTCGCTGCTTCGGTTACATCCTTGGTTGTCCCGTCGGATAACGTCGCCGTCAATTTCACTTGAACTTGCTCGCCTCTTTTGGTGACGATGTAGGTCTTGTCTGCAACCAGTCCGGCAACGACGCCGATTTCCACCGGAATCGATACGCTCTTGCCGCCATAGGTAGCTGTGATGGTCGCTTTCCCGCGGGATACCGGGGTTACGACCCCTTTGGACACGGCGGCAATAGCGCCGTTGCTCGTCTTCCATTCGGCCTCATTGGTGACATTACGCGAAGCGCCGGAGGAATCCGTAGCCGTCAGCACGACGGAACGCGTCTCATTCAGGTCGAAAACGAGATTCACAACACTCGCGGAAAGATCGCTGGCCATATCCACTTGAACCGGAATGGTGACCGTTTTGCTGTCCAGCTGAGCTGTCAGTGTGGATTCACCTGAAGCCACAGCTTTCACTTTCCCGCCGTCCACAGTGACGGCTTTGACGTTGCTGCTCGTCCAGATGACGTCCGAGGAAACGTCTTTCTTCGTATCGTCGGTGTAGAGAGCTTCCGCAGTCAATGTAACGGTATCGCCCTTCTTCATCACGAGCTTCTCTTCGCTGACGGTCAAGCTTTTCAATACCCCTACGGAAACTTGAATGACCGCCGTGCGCGTGCCGTACTTCGCGGTGATGGTTGCCGCGCCGGTCGCAAGGCCGGTGATATCTCCGCTGCGGGCTTCGGCAATATCTCTGGAGCTGGTTGTCCATTCGGCTTTGCTCGTGACATCGACTTCTCTTCCATCTTTGAAGGACGCTGTCAATGTCACTTTATCCGTGCCGCCGATTTGCAGGTTGACGATTTTCTTGCTTGCTTTGATGATCGTCGGCACATCGACCTCGACTTTGGTCGTCGTCTTTTTGCCGCCGTATGCTGCCGTAACCGTCGCGATGCCGGCTTTGTAGGAGGTGATCTTCCCTTTGGTGACGAATGCCACGTTCTCTTCGTCTACGCTCCACTCGGCGCTATCCGTAACGTCGGCGCTCGTACCATCGGCATAAGTGGCGTGCAGAGTAAGCTGCTGCTCCTGTCCGGCTTGCATAGCAACCAGATCCGTATCGACAACGAGACGGCGTGGAACTTCAACGTCTACATTCGCGGCAACCTCTTTCTCCCCATATTTGGCGTAAACCTTCGCTTCGCCCATGGCGATGGCGGAGAGCTTGCCCTTCGTGACTTGGACGACGTCTTCATCGCTGGATGCCCATTCGGCGCGGTCCGTGATGTCTTCCGTCTTGCCGTCGGCGTAAGTAGCGGTCAGCTTCAATTCGCCTGTGGCATTTCTCTTCAAAAGAATGCTTTGCTTGCTTAACTCCAGCTTCAAGGTGCTGTCGACATCAACGGTCACCGTCGTAGACTTGGTGCCGTACGTTGCCGTCAGGTTAGCCGTTCCGACGCTGTAGCCCGTGACTTTCCCTTTGATGGCGTCAGCCACATTGGCTTTGTCCGTTGTCCATACGACCTTATCCGACACGTCGGCAATGTCGCCGTTCGGGTAAGTGGCCATAATTTTGATATCCTCGGTGCCGTTCAGCAGCAAGGACAGGCTGGACTTCTCAGCGTCAATCCTTCTCACAACCTCGACATCAACCTCAATTGTCAGAGATTGATTCATATATTTCACTGTGATCTTAGCGCTTCCGGGATTTTGCCCCTTCACCAGACCGTTGGTCACTGTCACGATGGAGCTTGTATCTACCGTGTAATCCGCTTTGCTCGTCACATCCTCGGATGTGCCGTCATCGTAGTAAGCGTTGATTTGAAGCTGTTCGGATGCATTCAGGCGCAGATCGAGCGAACGTTTGTCCGTTGTTAACGATTTGACCTTCTTGCTGACGGTTACGTTGACGATTTCCGTTTTGCCCATGTAGGTGGCTGTAATAACGGCTTTGCCTTCTTTCTTGGCCGTTACTACGCCGGCGTAGACGGAGGCCACGTCAGGCGTTCCCGAATTCCAGTCTGTCTTGACCGTTGCGTTCTCGGTAGCGCCGCTGACGAATATAGCGGTAGCTGTCAGATTCGCCGTATCGCCAACTTGCAGTGCAAGCTCATTCTTGTTCAGGACGAGTTTGGAAATTTCCTCAGCGGCGAGGGCGCTTCCTGCGGCTAAGGTTTGTGCGGCTAAAATAAAAATGAATACCAAGGAAAACCACTTGCTGTGCCTAAACTTCACGTTAATATCCCTCCGATACCGTCCTCTTAAGTTGACATGAAAATTATGGAACTGATAATATATCGGTTTCTGCGAATCCGAAATGAATAGCTGCCACATTATTTACATGAAATTAACCGGAGGTGAAAGGGGGCTCCCCCTGAGTGGCCGCGCTTGGAAGGCAGCCTGTTAGGCGGGGAGCGGAGGATGGAGGAGAGTGAGGGAGAACGGAGGAGGACGAGGAGAGTGGAGGAGGATGAGGATGAGGATGAGGGAGAGCGGTGCAAAGAGAGAATAGTAACGAGATGAAGTGTGGAACAACAGACGGGAGGCGGGTAACGAGACAAAGAGTGGAAGCGAGCAGACGAGCGTCGGCGATTCCCCACCGCGCTAACGGACACAGAAGCCCTTATTCGATGAATAAGGGCCTTTTTGGCGATGTAACGGACACCAGCGCCGTTATTTGCCCGATTTTGCCGGATTTCGACCCCGAATTCGGCAAATAGGGTCTGCTGTGTCCGTTAGAAAGGGCGCGGGATGCTTTTCACGCGAATAACGGCTGCTGAGTCCGTTAGAATGATAAGTTGGCTCCCCGAGCAGACGTCACGAAGATTAGCGGGCCCCCCGCCGCGCCAACGGACACAGGAGCCCTTATTCCTCGATAACGGACACCATCGCCGTTATTTGCTCATTGCAGCCGGATTCCATCCCGATCCCGCCCCAATCCCCCGCTCTTGGCGATGATCACTCAGTGCCCTGCCTCCCCCTGCCAGCCAGAGGATAAAATCAGTCATTAAAACGGATAAGATCGGATATGTACAAATCCAAAATCCGACCCTTATAATGAGACTGATAATTATTATCAATTAAAAAGGGTCCAGCATTCGCATTCAAATAGAGATGACTCGCTCATCACCTGTGTTTGCATGCTGCATAAGGAGGAAGAAACAAATGAGAGTTTTACAATTGATGCTTGCCATGGTGTTGACGCTTGCACTATCGGCCTGCGGCACATCGTCAACGACAACGACCGGAAGCGCAAGCAGCAGCCCTGCCGCCCCGGCAGCAAGCGCCGCACCACAGACGGACGCGGGAGAGAAAACGATCAAGCATGCGATGGGCACCGTCACACTGAAGAAGAAGCCTGAGCGCGTCGTCGTTCTTTTCAACGGTATGACGGACATTACCGTCCACCTGGGCGTGAAGCCGGTAGGCTCCGTGCAGTCCTGGGAAGAGAAGCCATGGTACAACTATCTCCGCACCAAAATGGAAGGGGTAAAGGATCTTGGAGAAGAGACGCAGCCGAACGTCGAGGCGATCATCGCGCTCAAGCCGGATCTGATTATCGGGACGAAACCCCGTCATGAGAAAATTTACCCGCAGCTCAGCAGCATCGCGCCAACCATTATGACGGAAGAAATTTTCGACTGGAAAGCGAATTTGAAGTATGCCGCCGACGCGCTGTACAAGAAGGAAGAAGGCGACAAAATCCTCGCCGATTGGGATAAGAAGGTTGCTGAGTTCAAGCAAAAGGCAGGCGACAAGATAGGGAAGACGGAAGTCTCGATCGTCCGCTTTGAGAGAGACGGCAGCGCGCGCTTCTACGCAACGGGCTTTGCCGGCACCATTTTCAAAGAATTAGGGCTTGCGCGTCCGAAAGCGCAAATTCTGGAGCCGGGCAAGGCGGTTCTGAATTTGACGACCAAGGAGCAAATGCCGCAGCTGGACGGGGATTACATTTTCGACATTACGAGACTGAATGCGGGAGAGCCGTCCGTCGAGAAATCCCAAAACGATTGGACCTCGCACCCGCTTTGGAAAAATCTGAAGGGTGTCAAGAACGGCAAGTACTTCAAAGTCGACTCCATTACGTGGAACTTGGCGGGAGGCTCGATGGCGGCTCAATCCATGTTGGCCGACCTCTACAAATACTTCGAGATTAAATAATGAAATGCATAAAGGAATGAACGATACGAGATCGTTCATTCCTTTATGAGCATGGGGAGACTCTCAAGATGAACCTTACTAAAACGAGCTTATGGAGAGCCGGCTGGCTGCTGGTTTTCGTTCTTATTATGCTCGGCTGCTTCGTCGCGAGCATTCTGTATGGCGCTACCCGGTACGAGTGGGCGATGGCGTGGTCGTCGATTGTTCACTATGACGAGAATGTGAATGAGCAAATTATTTTGCGCACGACAAGACTGCCGAGGGCTTGCATAGCATCCGCCGTCGGAGCCAGCTTGGCGATCGCCGGTGCTCTAATGCAGACGCTCACCCGCAATCCG
The DNA here is from genome assembly GCF_028765165.1 of Paenibacillus sp. MAHUQ-63. GTDB lineage: Bacteria > Bacillota > Bacilli > Paenibacillales > NBRC-103111 > Paenibacillus_E. Next base: position 125,696 of record NZ_JARADB010000006.1, read on the forward strand.
CTGGCATCGCCAAGCGTATTGGGGGTAAATGCGGGCGCGTCCTTCCTGGTCGTGCTGGCGGCGGTTACGTTCTCCGTTTCATCGCTGCAGGTGCTGATGTGGATCGCGTTTATCGGAGCGGCGCTGGGGGCCGTCACGGTCTATATGCTGGGCTCGATCGGGAGGGACGGTCTGACACCACTTAAGATCGTGCTGGCCGGCTCTGCGATGAGTGCGCTGTTCGCCTCCTTCACCCAGGCCGTCCTCGTATTGAATCAGCAGGGGATCGGCACCGTACTCTTCTGGCTGACGGGCACGGTCGCCGGCCGCTCTCCCGAATTCCTCATGACGGTTCTGCCGTATATGGCCGTCGCGGGGGCCGCCGCCTGGCTGCTGTCCAAGGACATGAATTTGCTGCAGATGGGGGAGGAAGCGGCCAAAGGCTTAGGGCAAAAGATGGTTCTTATCAAATCGCTAGCCGGTATTTTCATTGTTATACTGGCCGGATGTTCGGTCTCGGTAGCAGGTCCGATCGGTTTCATCGGCATTGTAATCCCTCATATATCGCGGTTCTTCGGCGGTACGGATCACCGGTGGGTCATTCCGTATTGTGCGGTGCTCGGCGCGATTCTGCTGATGCTGGCGGACTTGGGCGCACGGTTCATTGCAATCCCGGAGGAAATGCCGGTGGGGGTTATGACCGCAATCATCGGCGTCCCTTTCTTCATCTACATCGCGCGGAAGGGGCTGTCCAAAGCATGAAGCTTTATCATACGGTTCGTTCCAAAAGCGGAGCGTTCTCTTTCCTGGTGCACCGGAAATCGTTCCGCATGACGTTCATCCTGCTCGCAGCATGCCTGATCGTCGCGATTATCAGCACAGGGCTCGGGGAAATCGTTATTTCTCCGCTCGATGTCATTCGCAGCATCTTCGGTGTGGGAGCGGACGATCACGCCATGGTGATTCAGAAAATCCGCCTTCCCCGCATTATCGTAGCTCTGTTGGTCGGGGCGTCCTTGGCGGCGGCCGGGGCGATTCTGCAAGGTATTATTCGCAACCCGCTGTCTTCGCCGGATATTATGGGCGTCACAGGCGGAGCTTCCGTCGGTGCGGTGACATTTCTGACGTATTTCCTCGGCACCCTCAGCATCCGCTGGCTGCCGGTTGCGGCGATGCTGGGGGCGGCGGTTGTATCCATCGTTCTCTATACGCTCGCCTGGAAGAAAGGAATCACGCCGGTCCGGCTCGTGCTGGTCGGCGTCGGCATGGCCGCCTTGATGTCGGCTGCGACAACGATGATGATCGTGTTCAGTCCGACGAATGACCCGGCTCAAGTGTATCTGTGGCTGACGGGCTCAGTCTATGCCTCGAACTGGGAGAATGTCCTCACGGTACTGCCCTGGACGATGGTGCTGCTTCCGCTTACCTTCCTCATGGCCCGGCATGTGAATATCGGGCAGCTGGGGGATGATCTTGCAGCAAGTGCCGGCAGTGCGGTGGAACGAAACCGCCTGATCCTGCTGCTGATCAGCGTGGCGCTGGCCGGCTCGGCCGTATCCGTAGCGGGCGGCGTCGGATTCGTCGGTCTGATTGCGCCGCATATGGCCCGGAAGCTGGTTGGCTCCAGCTTCGAGAATGTGCTGCCTGTCGCTGCCTTACTCGGCGGCACGCTTGTCATGCTGGCGGATCTTGTAGGGCGCACGCTGTTCCTTCCGCTTGATATTCCGGTCGGGGTATTCACTTCTGCCATCGGTGCGCCTTTCTTTATTTATTTGTTGTATGCCAGAAGGAATTCATGAGAGGAGCAATCCAAATGAGTATATCTGAATCAAAAACGATCCAAGCGGGTTCAATCGCTAAGATCATCCAAGAAAGAAGAACGATCCGAACGTTCAAAGAAGATGCGGTATCCGACGAATTGCTGCTGGAGCTGCTGAATGTAGCGATCTGGGCACCGAATCATGAGAACAGACAGCCTTGGCGCTTTGTGTTGTACAAAGGAGAGGGGCGGGCAGCGCTGGCCGATGCGATGCTCGAGACCTACTCGGGCGAGGAGCGCGAGAAGTATGGGAAGCGCAAGCGCGAATATTTCCTGGAGGTACCCGTTCATCTGGTTGTGGTTCTGAAGGAGGATACCCGCCAAAAGCAGTGGGATGAAGACTATGCAGCTGCATCCGCGCTCATTCAGAACTTCCAGCTTGCAGCTTGGGAACAAGGCCTCGGCGTCGTATGGAAAACGAATCATTACAATTATGTGGCGAGCTTCCGCGAAGCGATCGGCATTCAATCCGATGAGAAAATCGTCGGTGTGCTGCATATCGGCTATCCTGCCACCATTCCTCCCGTACAGAAGCGCACGCCTGCAGAGGAGCTGCTGACGATTATTGATAAATAATTACCCAAACACCTTTTCAAGTCGAGAGCGAACATATATAGTTAATTTGTATGATAATGATTCTCACTCTCCGACTTGAAAAGGGGGAAGTTGTGCATGCTTCCGGCTTCTGGATCCGAATTTGATTTCGTGTATTTCTCTTCCATTCATAAGCGTCGGTATGATAAGCGGAATATTATGCTCACCAGGACAAGTCCCGGTGAGCTGCTTGTCGTGGTGGCGCAGGGCGCAGGGCATCTCTATGCCGGACAGCTAACGGCTCCCGTCAAGCCGGGGATGTGCATATGGCTGATGCCGGGTCAGACATTCGACGTGCTGCAGGAGTCCGACACGTTGGAAGTATATCTCCTAGCCGTCCGTGAGTTAGCCGTGGCCAGACGCCAAGGGGGCTGGAGCTGCTCGCCGCAGACGGCCAAACCGCCGGGCAGACTGAATGCTGTCATGATGAAGCCGATGTTAGAGGGCATTAAGCGTCTGTACGAGGAAAGCAGAGACGGCCGGGCGGCCGGTGCCGGGCTGCAGATGCGCTTGCAGGGGCTGCTCTACGAGCTGAAGGAGCAGCTAGGTGCACAGCATGTAAGCGGAGAAGCCGTCGGCATTGACAGGACTCTAAGCTACATGCATAAGCATTATAGAGAAAAGATCAAGCTCGAGACCTTGTCGGATCTCGTAGGTCTTACGCCTACCTCGTATTCGAGGAGCTTCAAGAAAGCGAAGAAGATGTCTCCGGTTAAATATCTCAACCGGATCCGCATCGATTACGCCAAGCGGCTGCTGGAACAGCCTGGCTGCTCGGTCAAAGCTGCCGCAAGCGCCGTGGGTATGGGCAGCGAGTTCTATTTCTCCCGGATGTTCAAGAAGACGGTGGGCTTGCCGCCAACGCTCTATGTCAAGAGGAGGCAATTGAAGGTGGCATCCGCTTCCTGTTTCCGGTACAAAGATTGTTTGCTTTCTCTGGGCGTAGAGGATGCCTTTGAGCTGAACGGATATCTAAGCATCCAAACGGGAGAGGACGAGCGGGTTGTGGAGCTTCAACTGGAGCAAATGCGGGAATTCGGTCCGGATGTTATCGTCGCCGATGCCAGACACCTGTCGCTCTATGAGCGGCTGAGGCAGATTGCCCCAACGGTTGTCCTGCGTCTCAGCATGGACTGGCGGAAGGGATATATGCAGCTTGCCGAATTGGTCGGCAGAGAAGCGGAGGCCAGGTCTAACTGCCTTCAGCTTGCGGACAGAGTGAGCTTGGCGAGAGAACGCCTGTCTCACACGATCGGTATTAAGACGATTTCGCTGATCCGGCTGATGCATAACGGGAACGTTCGCGTCCAAGGGAAAGTCGATCATCCGCTGAACGATCTCCTGTACGCGGAGCTGGGGCTGCAGCCCGGCAGCTGCGTGCCGCGGGACCGAAGGATCAAGGAAGTTGCGCTGGAGAGCCTGACATCCCTCGAGACGGACTACTTGTTGGTGTGCGACAATGCGGAGGCGGACCGCCGCTTGCTGAAGGGGGCGCAATGGCGGCAGGCCGCCGGCGGAACGCAAAGCCGGGAGCCTCGTCTGATCCCGAACTGGGTCAGCATGAGCTGGGCTCCATCGGGGCAGCATCAAATTATTGACATGCTGGAGCAGTGGGAGGACTAAATAACGAAACCGTCAGGGAGAGTATCCCTGACGGTTTTTCGGCGTGTCTATAAGCCCTCGTTATCCCCGCTTGACGATCTGGAAATTCTCCTCAAGCAGCAGCCAATTTTGCGGGAACTTCAACCCCAGCTTCCAGTAGCTGATGCCTCGCAAGCCAAGCTCCTTCAGCAGACGGAACTTCGCTTGAATGGAACGGGCGTCCTCGAACCAGACTGTATGCTCCTTGCCGGCGTCGTCCCAATAATTGAAATGCGGAGCTTGGGCCGTATAGTCATATAAGATTTGGGCGTTGTATTTGCGTGCCAAATCAATAGCGGCTTGCGGCGAGACCGCTTTGGCGAAAGGGCCGCCTTTGACGAAGGGCAGGGTCCAGTCGTAGCCGTACAGGTTCTGGCCCATCATGATTTTGGAGGCCGGCATTTCGCTCACGGCATATTCCAGCACTTTGCGCACGGGGCCGATCGGGGAGACGGCCATCGGCGGACCGCCGCTATAGCCCCATTCATACGTCATGATGACGACGAAGTCGGAGATCTGGCCGTGCGCCCTATAGTCGTGTGCGGAGTACCACTCGCCCGCTTGAGCGGCACTGGTCTTGGGCGCAAGCGCCGTAGACATCAGGTAGCCCTGCTGATGAATCTGATCGGCCGCTTTCCGCAGGAAGCGATTGTAGGCATCCCGATCGGTCGGATACAGATGTTCGATATCGAAATGGATATCTTTGAAGCCAAGCTCCTTCGCCGTGGTTAGGATGGTCTCGAGCAGGCGGTTCTGTACCGTCTGATCCGTGAGAATAATGTGGCCGAGTTCGGCGCTGAATTGGTCTTTCTCGAGATTGGTGACGACCATCATCAGGGTGGTCCCATGCTGCGCAGCGATGCCCCGCAGATCGTCCAGCGGCGGCGCTTGCAGGGTGCCGTCTCGTTGAATGCGGAAGGAGAAGGGCGCTAAGTATGTGAGATGCGGAGAGGCTTCTCTGGAGGCTTGGATCAAGACAGGTGACACTTCATTGCCTCTCGGCTCCAGATAGGCATTCACTTCAGCTTGTTTACGCGGAGCAGGCGGGATATAGAGCCGGAACCCGACAGGCAGCGTTTGATTCAACGAAAGGCTATTGATGGATGCAAGCTCATGGAGATCGAGTCCTAACTTCCTGGCTATCGCATAGAGGTTATCCCCGGGCTGTACCCAATAGTACGAGCCTACAATGGGAATAACCAATGCCTGTCCGATCACCAGCGTTTGGCTCGGTGTCATCTCATTGGCGTCGGCAATCGTATCCACGGATACGCCATACGTTTGCGAAATGCGATACAACGTCTGTCCCTTCTGGACAACGTGGATTTGCATAGGAATTCCTCACTTTCTTATCGTAAGCAAGGAACCGTATCCGAGCCTACTTTTTTCTTTACCATATTCGAGAAGTACACAATGGGTGTATGTCTACTCCCAAACAAAATGGCGTATGCGGAAGGCAAGCTGATGGATGCAAAGTCGATGCATATCTTGACGTCCAATGAAGATAATAGAATAACTGGAAACTTATTCTTCATAAGGATGCTGTACATGCCACAGAAACCCCGCAGACAAATTGCTTTCGTCAGCCTGTTAGGCACCACTCAGCTGCATAAGCGCAATCCGTTTATCATTGCCTGGTGGTCCGCGGCTTTTCCCGGCTTTGGCCATTTGCTCCTGTCCAAATACTTCCGCGGCTTCATGCTTATTGGCTGGGAAATGCTGATCAATAGCCAGATGCATTTGAATGAAGCCATGGTGTACACGTTTACAGGCCAATTCGATAAAGGCAATGAGGTGCTCGACATCAAATGGATGTCGTTCTACGCGCCTGTTTATTTATTCTCCATCTATGACAGCTATCGCACTTCCATCGATATGAATCACCAATATATTTTGGCGAAACGAGAAAATGCCCCGATTGATACGTTCACGATATCCGGTATGGAAATCAATTACCTCGATAAGCGTTCGCCTTGGCTCGCGATTGCCTGGTCGTTGCTGATGCCCGGGATGGGCCAGCTGTATACCCATCGCATCATTAACGCTTTTTTCGTGCTGGGGAATTGGATTGTCGTTTCTTACTGGTCGCATTTGCTGCAGGGGATTCATTACCTGCTGTACTGGGATTTATCGCAGGCGGGTCATGTGCTTAGCATGAAGTGGGCTTTATTCTTACCGTCCATATACGGTTTTGCCCTCTATGATGCCTATGTACATACGGTGGAATATAACCGGCTTTTTGACCATGAGCAGGCCGTGATGCTGAAGAACGAATACCAACACCCCCGTTTTGCATTTCCTAATTCATCGCAGCGAGAGTGAGGAGGACCCTATGCATGTCATAGCGTCATTTGAACATTCGATCTATTTGGAGATGGCGATTACCGCTATTGAAGAGGAAGGTATTCTGAAGGAAAATATTTATGCGGTGCCGCTGCAGGAGCGGCCGACGAAGCCGAAGATGTTTGATACGATTCACAATTCGGATGGTGTCAGCCTGTTCGATGCCGGTGTCGCGATGGCCACGGCGTTCACGGTGATCGGGTCGACGTATGGCTTTGTCTTGAAAGGCGGAGCCATACTATGGGGGCTGATCGGCGCCGTTGTCGGCTTCCTATTAGGCTTCGTCATCGATGTCCTGCACAAAAAGAGAAAAGGCGAAAAGTTCGCGGCGCCGGGCAAAAAAACGGAAGTCATCGTTCTCGTCAACTGTACCAAAGAGGAAGCCAAGTACATCCAAATGACTTTCTGGGAGCATATGGCGCTCGGCGTGGCGGTTTGCGATTAAAGGCTTATGACCAGGTACTATTGGTAAATAGTACTATTTGGAATGAAGGTGTTCTCCTATAATAAGTATCAATAGCAAGATACTACAGAGGCTGCAGCAAGCAGCCGCAGGAGGACGAAGATGATGACAATTCGGAAACGCAATACAGCAGCTTTCACTTTTATGGCATGGGCATCCTTTATCGGTGCATTTCTGGCGATGTTTATCGGGATCTATACGTTGGATGAGTCACTCAGCGTCAAAGGCTATTTCGCCGTGTGCGCTTTATTCCTGACCATGTCGGCGTTCGTGCTGCAAAAGGTGATTCGCGATAATCTGGAAGACAGCTTCGATGCGCGCAAACGGAACACGTCGGCTTTCACCTTCATGGCCTGGAGTTCCTTCGCACTCGCGCTGCTGGGGATGTTCATCGGCATCATTAACTTGGAGCAGCTGCTTTCCGTTAAAGGCTATTACGCGGTTACCGCATTGTTTCTGACCATGTCTTCGTTCGTGCTGCAAAAAACGGTTCGCGACAACAATGACGATGCCGCCTTGCAGCCGGTAGATAAAACGTTTGAAGAGCTGTAGCAAGCACATGTTTCGATTTCCGGCGGATAAATGGAAGTATTTGGGGCATATTGGTCAATAGGACATATTTGTAAGAAAGGTTGGGTGCTATGACAGTGGAACGAGTTGTATTGATCGCCGTATGGGCGGTCTGTCTTCTGCTCATACCGCTCATGATCCCGAGGCATCGGATCCGGGAAGCCGTCCTGCTGTTCCTTTTCACCCAAATGATTACGTGGGTCATGAGTTTGCTGTTCGTGGAATGGCGCTTCATTGAAAACCCGATCCGTGAATTCCCGGCGGCTACCCAAAGCAATTTTACGAATAATTATTTGCTGTTGCCGCTCTTATCGACGTTGTTCTCTATCTACTACCCCGCGCAGAAGCCTGCTTCCGTCAGGTTTCTTTATCATTTACGCATCGTGCTGGCGATTGGTGTTTACTTGGCTTTCGTTTCCAGCTACACAGAGATATTGAACTATGTTCATTTCAATATTTATGCTCACATCCTTGTTGTATGGCTTGTAATAAATGCCGTAAGAAGCTATGCTTCTTATTTTTTCAAGAAAGAGATCCGGAAGGAAGGGCAGCCAGCAGGCTATGAATAATAAGATCGAATATAGCATCCTCTTGGCCGTGTGGGCGATCGCCTTGACAGGTCTGCTCTTGGTGCCCAAACGCCACCGCCGTAAAGCGCAGGTTGCTTTTCTTTTTCAACAGTTTATTTGCTGGATTCTGGGACTTATCGTTGTGCAAAATAATTGGCTGGACTATCCGGTCAGAGAGCTGAAGCGCAATTATTCCAGCTTGACCTTCGAATTCATCGCCTACCCGGCGATTGCCGTTTATTTGAATATTTACTATCCTGTGATGAAAACAAAGTGGACACGCCTGCTCTTCGTGCTCGCCTTTCCGGCGGCCATTACAGTGGTCGAAATCATACTTGAAAAAAATACGGAGTTGATCGACTATCACTCGTGGAGCTGGTATTGGACATTTGCCAGCATCCTGGTGACGCTTGGTTTGTCTCTCGTCTTTAACCGGTGGTTCTTCCGCGAAGGGAAGAGCGCGGCAGGGGAGACATCTTAGTCCCCATGCGTCAAGGGGGACATAGAAAAGCGGGACCAAGGATATCTCCTCAGCCCCGCTTGATGTTCATTAAGCGTTAATCAGGTATTGGTTAACCGTAGCCTTGATCAATTCCAGGCGGCCCGATTGGTTCACGATGTTGTTGTTGGCAAGCGCGTAAGCTTCGAGCGATTTGAAATCCGCTTTACCAGATACGATATCCGCGCCGATGCCGGACTTGAAGGAAGCGTAGCGCGTGTCGAGAATGTTGTCAAATACGCGGTCTTCGATCAATTTGGCCGCAACCTGCAGGCCGCGTGCGAAGGAATCCATACCGGCGATATGAGCGTACACCACATCGATCGGCTCGAAGGACGTGCGGCGAACTTTCGCGTCGAAGTTCACGCCGCCGCTGCCGATTCCGCCTTCATTAAGCAGAATCTCGTACATCGCCATTGTCGTCGAGTACAGGTCTGTCGGGAATTCGTCGGTGTCCCAGCCGAGCAGCAGGTCGCCTTGGTTCGCATCGATGGAGCCCAGCACACCGTTGATACGCGCAACACGAAGCTCGTGCTCGAACGTGTGGCCGGCCAGCGTAGCATGGTTAGCTTCCAGGTTCAATTTGAAATATGGAAGCAGGTCGTATTTCTGCAAGAAAGCAAGCGTTGTTGCCGCATCGAAGTCATATTGGTGCTTGGAAGGCTCTTTCGGCTTAGGCTCGATCAGGAATTGGCCTGTATAGCCGATTTCTTTGGCATAATCAACAGCCATGTGCAGGAAGCGGGCAAGGTTGTCAAGCTCCAGGCCAAGGTCGGTGTTGAGCAGTGTTTCATAGCCTTCACGGCCGCCCCAGAAAACATAGTTCTCGGAACCAAGCTCTTTGGCATGGTCAAGAGCTTTCTTCACTTGTGCCGCAGCATAAGCGAAAACATCGGCATTATTCGTTGTAGCCGCACCGTGTACGAAACGCGGATTCGTGAACATGTTCGCTGTGTTCCACAGCAATTTTTTGCCGGATGCTTGCATGTTGTCTTTGATCAGCGCAACGATTTCGTCCAGGTTGCGGTTCGTCTCTTGCAGCGTGTCGCCTTCAGGCGCGATGTCGCGGTCGTGGAAAGCGAAGTAGTCGACATCCAGAATGTGCAGCAGCTCGAAGCAAGCTTCAACACGCGCTTTGGCCAGCTCCATACCGGAGTATTGATCCCAGTCGCGTACCATCGTACCACTGCCGAACGGATCTGCGCCGTTAGCGGAGAAGGAGTGCCAGTAAGCGATTGCAAAGCGCATATGCTCACGCATTGTTTTGCCTAGAATCACTTGGTCAGGGTTATAAAATTTAAAAGCCAGCGGGTTCGTGGATGTGCGGCCCTCGTACTTAACTTGTTGGACGTTCTCAAAGTAGCTCATGCATTCAGCCTCCAAAATGGATTATTAATTGCCTCTGAAGTCATCATAGCATCATTCGATAAGTTTGTAAATTCATTAAACAAACTTAGTTCGTGCATGCTGCGTTCTTTCGTGATAGAATCAGGGCAAACATATAGAAATATAGTAATTGGAGCAGTGTGGGGGCTATTGGATGAAACAAACCGGCGATTTGAATCTAGTGAAAAAAATTAATAAATCGATCGTACTCCATCATATTCGGACGGACTCGCCCATCTCTCGGGCGCGCATCGCAGAAATGACAGGACTCACGAAGGCGACCGTTTCGAGTCTTGTGAATGAGCTGATCGAAAGCAGCCTTGTCGAGGAAATCGGCGCAGGCGAGTCGAGCGGCGGACGCAAGCCGATGATGCTTCTGTTCAATGGGACGGCCGGCTATGCGATTGGGGTCGATCTGGGGGTGCACGACATTCTGGCGGTGCTGACGGACTTGAACGGCAAGGTCGTGAGCGAGAAGCGAGCCTTGCATGACAACGCCTCCGCCGAAGCGGTCATTCAACTGCTCAAGCGGACGATCCGCGAGCTGATCGACAGCGCGCCTGAGAGCGCCTATGGGATCATCGGCATCGGCATCGGGGTGCCCGGAATATGTGACGAGGAAGGCAATCTGCTCTTCGCGCCGAACCTGAGCTGGGAGAACGTGCCGCTCCAGAAGCTCATCGAGGATACGTTCCATATTCCCGTCGTGATCGACAACGAAGCGAACGCAGGCGCTGTCGGCGAGAAACAGTTCGGCGCGGGGACAGAGACGACGAATCTGGTGTATATCTCCATCGGCATCGGGATCGGTGCCGGAATCATCATCAAAGGCGAGCTGTACCGCGGCGCAACGGGCTTTGCCGGCGAGATCGGGCACATCTCGATCCAACATGACGGGCCGAAGTGCCGCTGCGGCAGCTTGGGCTGTTGGGAGCTGTACGCGTCCGAGCATGCGCTGCTGGAGCAGGCGCGAAGGGAGCTGGGCGAGCCGGCCCAGCTGGACACGCTGCTCGCCAGGGCGGAAGCGGGGGACAAGACGGCCATTGCGCTCTTCGAGCGGCTGGGCTATTACCTCGGCGTCGGCGTAGTGAATATTATCAACGGCTACAATCCCGAGTTCATCATTCTCGGGGGCCGTTTGGCCGGAGCGGAGAAATGGCTCATGAAGCCTTTGCAGGATCTGCTCGAGAAGCGTTCCCTGCCTCTTCCGCGCAAGCTGCTGAACGTGGAGTTCTCGAAGCTGAGCGACCGTTCGACCGTGCTCGGGGCGTCTTCCTTCGCGGTTGCGAAGTTTTTTGCCTCCACAACGGTTTCCGTAGACAGTAATTAACAGGAAATTTCGAATTGACCTTCCGTTCATATGTTATGTAAAATAAGAAAGGCTATCTTATTACTTACATATAAAGGACGGGAACCAACGATGCTTCTGCGTTCAATCATCATTTGCTGTTACCTGATGGGAGCTTATTGGGCGTCCTATCATTATCCATCAATGAAGATGGTATTTTATCCGACACTCGGTGCGTTCAGCTTCCTGTTCATGCATCGTGTGGATCAATTTAAAGATGTCGGCCGAATAACGATCGGAGCTATTATTGCCGTTACGATCGGCAGTGTCATGTACGCGATCAGCCACGGAGCTGTCTCCTTTTTCCTGACGGCAATTGTTACGATTTCCCTTATCCAGCTTTTCAAATGGAACGCGGCTCCGATACTGGCCGTTTCCTTCGTCCCTTTTTTCGCTCACCCGACTTCGATCTGGGCATTGCCGGCGGCCGTTTTCGTCTCGCTGCTCGGTCTGATGGTATCTGTGTGGCTGATCGGGAAGATGGAGCAGGTGCCGGTCGTGACAAGAATCACTATGGTTCTTGAAGATCTCCGGGCCAAGACAGCAACCGCCGCGATGAAGAAAGAACTTTAAAACGAAAAAAAGCGACCAGCATGAACCTGCTGTCGCTTTTTTCTCATAAAGGAGACTTGCGTATGAAGCTGCATAAAGGAGAGACACTATTCCGGCAAGGTGAAACGGGAGGTCTGTTCCGGTTAAAGAGCGGGCTGCTCAAAATTGTCCGCGTTCACGAGGACGGCCACGCTACGCTCGTTAACATTATCGTGCCGGATGAAACGATCCCGCATCATTCGCTGATCAGTCCCAAGCCGTACCATGGGACGGCGGTGGCTCTTGTGTCTTGTGAAGTAGAAACGATCCCTGCCGAAGCTTGGTACCGGGATTTGGAGATGAACCCGGAGAAGTTCAGAGTCATTGCCCAGCAGCTGCAGGACAAGCTCCGGATGATGCAGCAGCGCATCGACCAGCTGGCGGAAGTCACTCCTGCGGGCAAGCTGAAAAAGCTGGAGAACTGGGTGCGCACCTATCTCGGCGACACCGTTCTGACCGATATATTGACGCAGGAAGAGATCGGCCAACTGGTCGGGCTGCGGCGGGAGACCGTGAACCGCCTCTTGCGTGAACAGTCGTTGAACCTATAGCGTACCGGCAGGACCGAAAAATTCGTAATGCCGATCCCCATCCGGAACTCCCCAATCCCGCAAAGCGCTGTTGACGCCTTTCATGAACGGAACGGGACCGCAGAAATAGAAGCTTGCCTCGCGCGCGGGCACAATGCTTTGCAGCCAATTGAGATCGATATACCCCTCTTTGTGATAAGCGTTAGCGGCACGGTCCGCCTCCGTCGGCTGATTGTAACACCAGTACGCGCTCAGCGAAGGGCGCTCCGAGGCCAGCTGCTTCACGTGCGCTTTGAAAGCGTGGTGATGGCTGTTTTGCGCCGCATGAATAAAGGTGATGGGACGGTTCGAGCCGGCCTTCACTAATGTATTCAGCATGCTGACCATCGGCGTAAGGCCGACGCCTCCGCTGATCAGGACGACCGGCCGGGTGTCCGTTTGGTCCAGCGTGAAATCTCCGGCCGGCGCGGAGAGCAGCAGCGCATCGCCTTCCTTCATCGCTTCATGCAAGTACACCGACACTTTCCCTCCGGGGCGGTCTGCCAGGCTGTCTTCCCGTTTCACCGAAATCCGGTAATAAGGCTTGCCGGGAGCATCGGACAAGCTGTACTGACGAATATGCGTATATTCTTCCCCCGGGATCTCCAATTTGACGCTCACGTACTGACCGGGTTCAAAGGCAGGGAGAACCGCCCCGTCTTCCGGCATTAGATAAAAGGAAGTAATCACATCGCTTTCCTCCACCTTGCGGGCGATGCGGAATCGTTTGAAATCTTTCCAGCCGCCGCCTTGTGCCTCAGCCGAGTGATACATATCCGCTTCCATGCCGATGAAGGCATCGGCAATGACGCCGTAGGCTTCGCCCCAGGCTCCCAGGATTTCAGGCGTAGCGGCATCGCCAAGCACATCTTGGATGGCGGCAAGCAGATGCTGGCCGACAATCGGGTAATGCTCCGGCTTCACGCCAAGGCTGCGATGTTTATGGGCAATCTGTTTCACCACAGGCAGGATCGCCTCAAGCCGGTCGATATGCAGGGCGGCCGCGTATACGGCATTCGCCAGCGCCGTCTGCTGCCTGCCTTGCTTCTGGTTGGCATGGTTGAATATGTTCAGCAGCTCGGGATGAGAAGTAAAGAGCATTTCATAGAACCGTTTCGTAATGGCTGTTCCATGAACTTCCAAGACGGGAATCGTGGATTTAATGATGGCAATTGTAAGTTGATTTAACATAAGGACACGCCTCATTTCAGTAAGTTTTGGTGTTTATGAGCAAAGTATAATAAAAGACGGGTGAGCGGATTGTGATTATAATCACACCAAAAGACAACAATCTGTGTCTGTATCCATCCGAGACCGTTTCGCGGTATACTAGAATGTAGAAATTTCCATATCCTTATAAAAGACAGGTGAGCGTGGATGCCTGACTGGTCTTATCATTCGATATTTAGGCCCTTGCTGTTCCGTATGCCTGCCAAGCTGGCCAGGAATTTGACTTTACAAGCGATGGGCGGCCTCAGCCGCTTGCCGGGGGGCACCTTCGTGATCCGCACGATGGGCCATGTCGAGCTGCGGCCCGAGCTGCAGGATGAGCTCGCCGGTGTACGCGTCTCGTGCCCCGTCGGCTTATCCGGGGCGCTGGATCCGCACGGGACGGCGCACCAGGCGCTCGCGCAGTTCGGGATCGGCTTCATCGAGCTCGGTCCCGTCACGGTGCGCGAGGTGCGCTGCGACGCGCCGATCGAGCGCGCGTCGGACCAAGAAGCCATCGTGTACCCTGATGGCTATGCCAACGATGGCGCGGACGCAGTCGCTGCGCGTCTGCGCAAGGGCACGGGGCATCGCCTGCCGCACTTCGTGCGGCTGCGGCCGATGCCGGGCAGCTCGCCGCGCGAAGCGCTGCTTCAGCAGCAGGAGCTGCTGGAGAAGCTGGCGCCGTACGCGGCGGGCTTCTACATCGACGGCCTCGCCGAAGGCTGGCCGCCGGAAGAAGCTGTGGCGTACCTCCGCGAGGTACGCCTGTTAGCGGCAGCGGCCGGCAGGCCGGCGCTGCTGGTTGTGCCGCCGCGGCTGCCCGAAGGGACGCTGCGGATGATCGCCGCCCAGCTGGCGAGCTGGAGCGGGGTTGTCGCCGGCGAAGCGCTGCCGGCGGGCGGGCGCCGCGTGTGCGTCGGCGGCCGTGAGGTGCTGCGCGCGCAGCTGGATCTGGTGCGCGAGCTCCGCGCGGCGGGGGCGCACACGATTATTGCGGCGGGAGCGGTGAGCCAGCCGCAGGATGCGCTGGAGCTGCTGGCCGCCGGCGCGAACGGCATCCAGCTGCACAGCGGGCTGGTGTACGCCGGGCCGGGGCTGCCGAAGCGGGTTAACGAAGCGATCCTGTATGAGCGCATTCGGGAGACGGAAGAGCCCAGTCCACCGTCCTTTTGGGCGAATTGGGGCTGGATGAGTCTGCTCGGCACCGGTATGATCATCGGCGGCGTGCTGGCGCTGCTGGTCGCGCTAACCACCGTGCTTCTGCCCTATGACGAAAGCTTCCTTGGCGTCACTCGCAGTGTCATCAACAGGTGGAACGGGCATCTTCTACATTTCATGTCCCATGACCGAATCACACTTGCCGGCACGATGATGTCCATCGGCATTTTCTATAACCAGTTGGCCAGGCACGGTCTGCGCACCGGCTCCCATTGGTCGCGTACGGCCCTGTTAGCCTCGTGCACCGTCGGTTTCTCCTCTTTCTTCCTGTATCTCGGTTACGGCTATTTCGATCCGCTGCATGCCGTCGCGGCGGCGGTTCTGCTGCCGATGCTCCTGCTGACGATCCGGGGGCTGAAGGATCTTCCTTCGCGGAAGCCGCCTGGGCTTTATAATGACGCCGTTTGGCGCAGAGCCCAATGGGGGCAATGCTGCTTCGTCATTCTGGGCGCCGGCCTCGCCGCGGGAGGCCTTACGATTGCTTGCGTCGGGGTGACGACGGTGTTCGTCCCGACCGATTTGGCCTTTCTGGGCGTGACCGCGGAGGAACTCGCCGCTTGGAACGAGCGTCTCATCCCGCTCATCGCGCATGATCGGGCCGGCTTTGGCGGTGCGTTGTTTTCGCTGGCTGTGGCGATCACGGCCTCTGCGCTCTGGGGGGTAGCCCAAGGCGAAGATTGGCTATGGCGGACATTCCTCTGGGGAGGCATTCCGGGCTTTGCATCCGGGCTTCTGGTTCATCTTCATATTGGATACACGGATTTCGTTCATTTGCTTCCCGTATATATCGCTTTGCTGCTGTATGCGGCGGGCCTGTACCTGCTGCATCCGTTCCTCGTCCTGAGGGCGGACCGGGGTCTGGACCGGGCGGCATCGGCGGAACCATTTTAAACGTCAAAGGCAGGTGCGGCTTGGTGGAGAAACTAGCCCTTATTTCAGATATCCATGGCAATATGCCTGCATACGAAGCGGTTATGAACGACATTCAGGGTCGGAACGTCACGCAAATTCTTTGTCTTGGCGATCTCGTCGGCAAGGGACCGCATTCCGAGCGTATTGTGGATCTTGTACGGGAAACCTGCGATGTGGTCATCAAGGGGAATTGGGATGATTTCATTGGCAATCCGACTGTGGATCCAGTCTTGCTGTGGCATCAGAACAGGCTCGGGAAAGAACGGACGACCTATTTGAAGGAGCTGCCGTTCTGCTACGAGTTCTGGATGAGCGGTAAATTCGTAAGGCTGTTTCATGCTTCGCCGAGAAGCGTATATGAGCGCATTCAGCCTTGGGATTCCATGGAGAGCCGGAGCTCGATGTTCGAGTCCTCCGAAGCCTGCGATGAGCGGCGGGAGGCGGATGTCGCCGGCTATGCCGATGTGCATAACGCTTTCTTGCAAATTCTAAAAGGCCGGATGCTGTTCAACACGGGGAGCGTCGGCAATCCGCTCGATATGACGCAGGCTTCCTATGTGCTGCTGGAAGGGGATTACCATAGCAAGGAGGCCGGAGTGTTCAATCTGCAGCATATTCGCGTTCCTTATGACATTGAGCTTGCCGTTCAGCAAGCGAAGGAGGAAGGGATGCCGGATGCAGACGCTTATATTCTGGAGCTGCGGACGGGGCAGTATCGGGGACGTAAGAAATAACACGTTACTGGGCGCGAGTTGGAGTCCTCTAACGGACTGGAAAGCCGTTATTCCTCGAATATAGGGGCAATTTCTGATGTAACGGACTCACGTGCTCTTATTTGGCGAGAAATCGTGCGAAACTCGAGGAAATCGATAGAATAGTGGCACCACAGTCCGTTACATTTGAATTCGGAGCCAAAAATAAGAAATAGCGGCAGCTGTGTCCGTTAGGGAGGGATGACTGTATATGTCTAGCCTATACCACCTATCTCTGTCGTTTGCCTGCATATATAAACAAGGCCTGCCCACTCATGGTGGAACAGGCCTTGGCGTTTTTATTGCTTACCCACTCTTGGGAGAAGGTCAGACAGGCTCGGACACTCACGTTAAAAGCTCTTCGCCAATTCCTTCGCGCGCGCGATCGCGTCTTCTTTGATTTGCTGCGCCTTATCCGGGAACTGATTATGGCCCTCTACGAAAAGGCCTTGGAAATCGGTAATTCCGAAGAAGCTCATGATGGCGCCGATATGACGATGGCCCATTTCCATGGCTGCTGCCGGGCCTTCCGTGTAGACGCCGCCTCGGGCTTGAATGTGCAGCGATTTTTTGCCGGGGAGCAGGCCAACAGGACCATTCTCCGTATATTTGAACGTTTTGCCGGCTGTACATAGCGAATCGAGATAAGCTTTCATAATCGGAGGGTAGGAGAAGTTCCACATCGGCGTTACGAAAACATATTTGTCCGCGGCGACGAACTGGTCGGTCAATTCACCCAGCCGGGCCACCTTGGACTGCTCCTCCTTGCTAAGCGTTGAGAAATCTTGGCCGCCTCGCAGCTTGCCCCATCCGCTGAACACGTCGGCATCGATGTGCGGTATGGATATGCTGTACAGATCGAGTGGGATCACTTCGTCGTTTGGGTGGGCTTCTCTATAAGCGTCGATAAAAGCTTTTCCTACAGCCATACTATAGGAAGTTTGATGGTCGTGCGGATGAGCGGTAATGTGTAAAATAGTAGCCAAGATCGTCCTTCCTCCCTGTTGTGTGCTGCGCTTTTTTAAGCCTTTTATAATGTTGATTAAAACGAAGCCGGCTATACCTAGCGAATTCTGGATGGCCTGAATCTTTGCTAAAATTGTAAAGCTCTGCTCATTGAGCCCGGGCTTCTTTTGAGTTATGATGAAAGACGGTGCTTTTTGGCTATACCAACAAATAAGATGCATACAATAAAATTTATATAAAGCGAGATGGATGAACATGAAACCTCAAGATTTAGGCTACAGAATGCCCGCCGAGTGGACAACTCACGAACGTACTTTCATTTCCTGGCCGGTTCAGGACTCTATGGTATACCCGGATGATTACACCGTCGTAACCAAAGGCTACGCGGACCTGGTGAAGGCTATCGCCGAGTTCGAGCCTGTGACTGTGATCGTCAATCCTGAGGACGCTGAGCAAGTTAAGGCTATGTTTACGGAGTCTAACGTTGACTTTGTGACAATTCCGCATAATGATGCTTGGTTCCGCGATAACGGACCAACGTTCTTGCTGAATGAGCAAGATGAGCTGGCCGCTGTAAACTGGAAGTTCAACGCGTGGGGCGGCAAGTATGCTCCTTGGGATTTGGACGATAACGTCGCTCCGCAGATTATGGAACGCCATGGCGTGAAGCGTTTTGACGCTCCGCTTGTCATGGAAGGCGGCTCCATTCATGTGGACGGAGAAGGCACGCTGCTGACGACAGAGGAGTGTTTGCTGAACACCAACCGCAATCCGGAGCTGAGCCGAGAAGAAATTGAAGCGCATGTGAAACAATATGTGAACGTGGATAAAATTATTTGGCTGAACAAAGGGCTGGACGGCGATGAGACGGATGGCCACGTGGATAACATCGCATGCTTCGCGGCACCGGGAAAAGTAATCCTGCAGGTGTGCAACGATCCTGAGGATGCCAACTATGCGATTACCCAGGAGAATTTGCAAATTTTGCGCAATGCGACGGATGCTCAGGGGCGTTCCTTCGAGATTATCCAAATCGAGCAGCCGCCGGTCGCTTTCCATGAGGAACAGCGCTTGACGCTGAGCTATTTGAACTTTTATTTTGTGAATGGCGGCATCATTTTACCGGTATTCGGGGGAGCTGCCGAAGCAACGGACCGCAAGGCGGAGGAAGTGCTGAGCGCGGCGTTCCCGGACCGCAGAATCCGGACAATCAACGGTATGTCGATTATCAAAGAAGGCGGCAATGTGCACTGCACGACGCAGCAAATGCCAGCCGGCAAGAAAGGGTGATTTGTAGTGAGAAAAGTAGCAGTAGCAGCTACACAAATGAGCTGTTCCACTAACATAGATGAAAACATTCGCAAAGCGGAAGCTTTGGTGCGCCAAGCGGCAGCTAAAGGTGCGCAAATTATTTTGATTCAGGAGCTGTTCGAGACGCCGTACTTCTGCCAAAAGGAAAAGTCCGACTACTACAGCTACGCAACGGAAGTGGAAACCAACAAAGCGATCAATCATTTCCGCGAAATTGCCAAAGAGCTTCAGGTCGTCCTGCCGATCTCTTTCTATGAGAAAAAGAACTGGGCCCGCTACAACTCGTTGGCTGTCATCGACGCTGACGGGCAGGTGCTCGGCACGTACCGCAAAAGCCACATCCCGGACGGTCCGGGGTATGAAGAGAAGTTTTATTTCAATCCGGGCGATACGGGCTTCAAAGTATGGAAAACACGCTACGCCAAAATCGGCGTAGGCGTCTGCTGGGATCAATGGTACCCGGAAGCTGCCCGCGTAATGGCGCTTATGGGCGCTGAGCTGTTATTCTACCCGACGGCTATCGGTTCCGAGCCTCAGGATGGTTCCATCGATTCGAAGGATCACTGGCAGATGTGTATGCGCGGCCACGCCGCTTCCAACCTGATGCCGGTCATCGCATCGAACCGGATCGGCAGAGAAGAAGATGAGGATTCCAGCATCGATTTCTACGGCTCTTCCTTCATTGCCGGCCCGCAGGGCAACATGATTGAAGAAGCAGGCCGCACGGAAGAAGCCGTGCTTGTCGCCGAGTTTGACCTGGATCAGTTGGAAGTTCAGCGGATCGAGTGGGGCATTTTCCGTGACCGCCGTCCGGAATTGTATAAGGCAATCGCCACTTACGATGGCAATCAGGTGCTGTAAGAACCAGCGTTGGTGGTCGGTGTTTGTGACGGTTCCGCGTTGTTGCGCCTGAGGGCTCAGCTTCGCGATTGGCCTGTCGCGGGACCGTATTCACGTCGCGGTTCACTTCGGGCTGTTCCTTAGGGAGCAGCCTTTTTTTGCGTTTCGGCGTGTGTGCCTATCGTGCCCTTGCCTTACATCGAGCTCCGCCACCTTCCCATGCATTTAGCTCCCCGGCGCGGCAAATGTTATAATAGGAGTAAGAATGGAGTGATCATGAGATGGACGCTTCCAAATATCAAAAATACTTCAACCCGGACGATTTCTGGTCCAAGCTGAAAAAGGGCGCTAAAAAAGCCGGCAGCAAAGTGATTTATAGCGGTTTGCTGCTCTTCTATGCCATGGAAAGTCCCAAAACGCCGCTAAAAGCAAAAGTGCAGATTTATGGAACGCTCGGCTATCTTATTTTGCCGCTGGATCTTGTGCCCGATTTGCTGCCGATAGTTGGTTACGTCGACGATCTGAGCGCGCTCGGCCTCGCTCTTGCCGCGGTCGCCAAAAATATTGACGATGACGTAAGGCTCAAAGCGAAAAATAAGCTGCGCGATTTCCTCGGAGACGATGCGGTCAAATCGAAGGATATCATCGACATTGACGGGCAAGTGGTGGGCGATCAAGAGAAGGGGGAAGCTCCTGAGCAGCACTCGTAGCAGGTGAGAGTAGTCAGCAGCGATGAGTGGTATCGCTAGCGCTGCGTCGCCACCGGTGCCCGGCTATCGGACACAGCGGCGCCTATTCGGCTCATGCCAGCGGGTACGAATTTGTAACGGAAACCGGCGCCGCTATTTGCTGGATCCATCGCGATTTTGCCCGGAAGTCGCACAAATAAGGTCTCAGCAGTCCGTTAGATCCGAAATGGGGCGATTTTTGCACCAATAACGGCGCTGGAGTCCGTTAGAATTGCCCGGAGACGCCGTCACCGGAAGCTACCCCCGGGCACAACGCCAAAAAAGAACCTTTCCATCCACATTCGGATCGAAAGGTTCTTCTCTTTTAGCAAGTGACCATCCAGCCATGCGTATCGGCGATACGGCCGTACTGGATGCCGGTGATCGTGTCATAAAGCTTATGAACGAGCTCCCCGATTTGGCCATCGTTGATGACCATCGATTTCCCCTGCCATAGCAGACTGCCGATCGGTGAGACAACGGCTGCCGTACCGGTGCCGAAAGCTTCCTCCAGAGTGCCGCTTTCATACGCCTGCACGATTTCGTCGATGGAGATTCTCCGCTCCGTAACGGGAACGCCCCAATCGTTCAATAGGTGAATGATGCTTTTGCGCGTGATCCCTTCCAGGATGGAACCGCTAAGGCTAGGCGTCACGACTTCCCCGGCAATTTTGAAAAAGACGTTCATACTGCCGACTTCCTCAAGGCTTTTCTTGTCGATAGCGTCGAGCCACAGCACCTGTGCACAGTCGTGCTCCTTAGCGAGCACTTGCGCCTTCAGGCTTGCCGCGTAGTTCCCGGCCGCTTTGGCACCGCCGGTACCGCCTTGAACGGCGCGGGCGTAGTGGCTTTCTACGAGGATTTTGACTGGCTGCAGCCCTTCCTCATAGTAAGCGCCGACCGGCGACATGATGACGACGAAGGAGTAACGTGACGAAGGACGCACACCTAGAGCTGCTTCAGTCGCAATGACGAACGGGCGAATATAGAGGGACGCACCTTGTCGGTCCGGCACCCAGTCCCTGTCCATGCGTACGAGCTCCTGAATCGCGTTCACGACGAATGCTTCATCGATAGGAGGCATATTCAGCCGTTCGCTGGAACGGTTCAAGCGAATGGCGTTCTGATCCGGACGGAAAATTTGAATGTCACCCGTGTCCGTACGGAAAGCTTTCAATCCTTCAAAAACAGCTTGCCCATAATGAAAAATCATTGCTGCAGGGTCGTAGGAAAGTGGGCCGTAAGGAATGATCCGCGGATCGTGCCATCCTAGTCCTTCCTGATAATCCATTACAAACATATGGTCGGTAAAATGACGACCAAATCCTAAATCCTCATACAGGCCTGGCTTCTTCTTGCAATGCTCATTCAGTTCCATGCGAATCTGTCCATACATCGCGGGGCAACCACCTTTCGTTTACGTTCATAACTGTTATTCTATACTATAGAAAAATAACAATCATTGATCAATAATCAAATATCAATTACGATCATAGGTAATCGCTATGATTCGGGGGTTACGGGAATGGATTACCGGTTGTTGGAATATTTCATGGCGGTCTGTGAAGAGCTCCATTTCACGAAGGCCGCAGAGAAGCTGGGCATCAGCCAGCCGACGCTTAGCCAGCAAATTCGCGCGCTTGAGCAGAGAATCGGTTCGCCGCTTTTTCAACGCGTCGGCAAGAAGGTGTACTTGACCGAAGCGGGCGGCGTTTTGCTTAAGCATAGCCGGAATATTTTCCATGAGCTGGAGCAGGCCCAGGTTGCTTTCAATGAAATTCAGGGCATGCAACGCGGCCGGCTGCGGATCGGTTGTTCGGGCAATCATCTGCTGACGGCGACGATCATGGCGTTCCACGCCCAGTTTCCGAAGATCGAGCTGTCGGTAGCGGAGCTCGCAACCGAGGAGACGATCGAAGGGCTGCTTGGCAATCAGTTGGATATTGGCGTCGTGTTTTTGCCGGAGGAGGATGAGCGGCTCGTATGCATGCCTCTGTACCAGGAGAAGCTCAAGCTAGTCGTATCGGCGCGCCATCCGCTCGCACAGGCGGAAGAAATCCGCCTCCAGGATCTCATGCAGCTCCCTGTTGCGATGCTGCCTCGCAAGTTCTACGTGCGGCATATGATCGAGGCGTGCTGCCAGCAGGCGGGCTTGACAGGCAAGCCGGCGCTCGAGCTTTCCACCTTGGAGTCCTTGCTGCAGATGGCCAGAAACGACGTCGTCGGAGCCGTTCTTCCCGGCTCCTATATGGAAAGCGCCATGAGCGGCGACATTCGCTGCATTCCCATTGTGGATCCCGCGCCGCAGAAGGATGTCGGCATCGTATACCGGAAGGACATGTACCTGTGCCAGACGACCAAAACGTTCCTGAAACAGGTCACCGGGCAGTTTCTTACAGAAAGATGAGGTCGCACTGCAGATGACATGTATATATATTTACGCCTGCCACGAAGACGAGCAGGCGCTGTGTGAGTTAGAGCTGCGCACGATGCTGGGCGCAGCTACGATCGTCGGCGCGGGCTACGCCGTCAGCCCGCGCCGCGTGGAGCCAAGCCGCAGCCCGTTCCTGAAGCTGCGGCTGGATGTCCTCTTCGAGGCCTCCAGTCTAGCGGAGCTGGCCTCGCAGGTAGAGACGTTGGCCGTGCGCGGGGCAACGTTCAAGGTCGCGTTCGCGGAGACGGACACGCCGGTCAGCTATGACCGGCAGCGGGACGCCGAACGCACGATAGGCCGGCATCTCCGCGGCAAAGCGGAGATGCGCCGGCCGGCGCAGTGGTTCGCCGTGACGGAGCTGCAAGGCCGCTGGCTGTTCGGCGACTGCGCCCACGGCGAAGCCGTCTGGCTGCGGCATCAGCAGAAGCCGCAGAACTACTCCACCGCCCTGAGTACGCGCGTCGCGCGGGCGGTGGTGAACATTGCCGTGCCCGTCACCGAGGGCGCGAGGGTCATTGACCCGTGCTGCGGCATCGGCACGGTGCTGGTGGAGGCGATGTCGATGGGCATCGACATCGTTGGCAGCGACATGAACCCGCTGGCGGTGCGCGGCGCGCGGGTGAATCTGGCCCACTTCGGCATGCCGAACGTGGTGCAGCTCGCGGATATGCGGACGCTGGAGCCGGGCGTGCAGGGCCGTGACCGGGGCCAGGAACAGGGCCGCTACGACGCGCTCATCCTCGACATGCCGTATAATCTGTGCTCCGTACTGCCGGACGACGAGCAGCTCGAGATGCTGCAAGCCGCTCGCCGGTTGGCCCAGCGCGCCGTCATCGTCACGACGGAGCAGATCGATCCGCTCATCGAGCAGGCGGGCCTGCGCATCATCGATCGTTGCGAGGTCCGCAAAGGGAGATTCAGCCGGCAGGTGATCGTCTGTCGTTAACTGATCATTTTACCTAGCGGACCGTCCTCGGCGATGATGTCCTGGATGGCATAGATGGATATCGGGAAATAAAGGAAGCCGTACACATAGGCCGCTAATTCATACACTTGAAAGTAAATGACCAGCGATTTATCGGCAATATAGAAATCCTGATCCGGTCGAATCGCTTGGAAGTCGACCAGCAGCGGAATGTTCCGTTGTTTAAGCTCGGCCTTAATGATTTCGCTTAGCCTGCCGACATAATCGCTGCCGGGTTTAAACAAATCCTTGAGCGCGTAAGCTTTGCCGGTTTCCGTGTTGAAGGTCAAGGCATTCTGAATCGTCAGTCCGTGCGCACCGCCGGAAAAGGCATAATTCCACAAGGTCAAGCTCAGCACGTTGCGTTCATTTGTTTTCAGCTCATAATAGGCCGTTACATCCGTTTGCGGATTCTGGGGATAGCCTTGATCGTGAAGCTGCTTATTAACGGCATTAACAATCGCCGTGTTCATGGCGCGTTCTGCGGTGTAGGGCATATGGTGAATAACAGCGGGGTAGAGCAGTCTTAATTTGTCGCGCAGCACTTGATAGGTCTGTATACTGACCGGGTGCTCCAATTCATCCAACCTCATGCTTATCATCCATCTCTCACGTTTTTAATCCAATTTATTCGGCGGATGGGCGTTTGGTTCTTTCAAGTATAGTGCGGTTATCCTTAGCGGGAGCCGAAGCAGGCTGAGATGCAGCTGTAACTGGATTTTCTCCCTCTATTTCAGCGACATAATGCTCAAGTTGAGGGGACAACTGGAAAAAAACCCGTTAATTTTGGCAACCGCTGGTAGCATCTCGAAAATCACCATTTAGCTGGAGATATTCCCGTTATGCGCCAAATAAGCAATCTAGACTATGGAATAACAGGAGTTTTTCCAGTTACTGCACGGATCGGCTGGGGGACGGATCACGGAGCTGGGCGTAATGGTATGGGGGCGAGCTAGCTGGCGCCGGAACAACTGGGATTTTTCTCGGAGCGGATCGGGCAGGGATACGTGTCTCTGAGCGGCGTACAATGGTATGGAAGTATAGCCAGTCTGGCACCGGAATAACAGGAGTTTTTCCAGTTACTGCACGGATCGGCTGGGGGACGGATCACGGAGCTGGGCGTAATGGTATGGGGGCGAGCTAGCTGGCGCCGGAACAACTGGGATTTTTCTCGGAGCGGATCGGGCAGGGATACGTGTCTCTGAGCGGCGTACAATGGTA
Source organism: Paenibacillus sp. MAHUQ-63 (assembly GCF_028765165.1). GTDB lineage: Bacteria > Bacillota > Bacilli > Paenibacillales > NBRC-103111 > Paenibacillus_E. Next base: position 150,625 of record NZ_JARADB010000006.1, read on the forward strand.
TATGGAAGTATAGCCGTCGGCGCGAAATAAAAAAGAGCTCTCCCCAACCGCTGCGGGCGGTGGGAAAGCTCTTTTTTGCCTTTTTATAGGTCATTATTCTTGGGAGGATGTATCTTCATTGGCATTGGTGGCATTGGCTGTCGAGCTTTGGAGCAGTGAGCTCAGCTCCTCCACCTGCTGCTTCGCTTGGCTGTCTTCCGCATTCGCCTCAGCTGCATTAATAGCATGGCTTACCACGTCGTTTTGATTGTTCGCTGGCATGTAGAATCACCTCCTCATTTTTCAACTAACTCAGTATGCCTCGGATGGAATCATATCATGCAAGAGTTGGTTATAGATTTTTCCTATAAATGAAGTCTGATTTATGTATTTCACAAATACGGTTATGAAGAGCATAATAGAAGAAAATGGAAGGGTGTGGATGGGGAATGGGGAAATCATTCGAGTCGATTTTACCTGAGCACGAAGCGTTTATTGCCAAGCAGCATATCTTTTTCGTGGGGTCGGCTCCTTTGTCGGGGGAGGGGCATGTGAATCTTTCGCCGAAGGGGCATGACGTGCTGCGCATTGTGAATGCCAATGAAGTGGCATATTTGGATTTGACCGGAAGCGGCAACGAGACGAGTGCGCATCTCGAGGAGAACGGGCGAATTACCGTGATGTTCACTGCCTTTGAAGGGCCGCCGATGATTCTGAGGTTGTATGGGCAGGGGCGCGTTATTTTGCCGGATACACCGGAATGGGAGGCGCTGGCCCCCCGGTTTACGATGCTGCCCGGAGCCCGGCAAATTATTGCCGTACACGTCCACGAGGTCAAAACCTCCTGCGGCTTCAGTGTTCCATTCTACAACTACGAAGGCGAGCGGAACACGTTGCAGAAGTGGGCGGCCGGGAAGGGCGAAGAGGGCTTGCTTGAATACTGGCAGCAGAAAAATATGACCAGCATGGACGGCATGCCCACACCGCTGGGGCAAAAGTTATCCACAAAGAGCCTTTAACTTCTAGCTAAAATGCTTCCGTAAAGCTTCTGGCGCCTCCACGCTTTTGCGCGTCGTGCTGTCCATGGTCACGCTCGTTACCAGCGCGTCCGCGCACAGTGTTCCCTGCTCGTTATAAATCTCCTGCTTCAGCACGTAGCTGGTTCGGCCGATACGTTCGGGACGGCAAGTGATGGTCAGATGCTCGCCTTGTTTGCATTCTTTTTTGTAATTGATGTTGATGTTGACCGTGACGGTTTGAATGCCCATCGCGCCGAAGGTATCGTAGGAGAGCTCGCTGAGCTCATACCATTCCTCGCGACCCCATTCGAGATATTCCAAATATTTGGCATTGTTGACGTGGCCGTTCACATCGATCTCCGTTGAGCGGACGACGATAGCTAGTTTGGATTCCATATGTGAGAGCTCCTTTGGGAACCTGCGGGACAGGTGGTTTTGTAGTATGTACTCGCTTAAACTCATTCTTGCTCGATTATAGCTTGATTAACCTATGGAAAACCAGTTTATGGCTCATAGCGCCCCACAATTTGGGTAAACTATCTCTCATGTGTTTGGCCATGGTTCGTGTGTGGTTAACAGTTCATATCGGCTGTTCAAGCCTAATTAAGGAGGATCTATCATGGAGCAGCAATACCGGATTGAACGAGATACGATGGGTGAAATCAGAGTGCCTGTGGATAAGTTGTGGGGGGCTCAGACGCAGCGCAGTTATGAGAATTTCAAAATCGGGACCGAGCGGATGCCAGAGCGGTTGATCGGAGCTTTTGCTTTATTGAAAAAAGCCGCGGCCCAAGTCAACCGCGAGCTGGGCGGACTATCGCCGGAGAAGGCGGATGCTATCGCGCAAGCGGCTGATGAGATCGTGCAGGGACGCTGGCAGGCCGAGTTCCCGCTTGTCGTTTGGCAGACCGGCAGCGGCACGCAGTCGAACATGAATGTCAACGAGGTGATCGCGCACCGCGGTACGGAGCTTCTTGGGGAGGGAGCCGCGCGTATTCACCCCAACGACGACGTCAATCGCTCGCAGAGCTCGAACGATACGTTCCCTACCGCGATGCACGTCGCCGGTGTTCTCGCGGTAGAGCAGGAGCTGCTGCCTGCGCTGGAGCTGCTGCAGGCTACGCTGCACAGCAAGATGATGGCTTATGACTCCATCGTGAAAATCGGCCGCACCCACCTGCAGGACGCCACCCCGCTGACGCTGGGGCAGGAGATCAGCGGCTGGTGGGCAATGCTCGAGCAGACAGGGCGCATGGTCCGCAGCAGCTTGGATGCGATGCGCGAGCTGGCGATCGGCGGTACGGCGGTCGGCACGGGGCTTAACGCGCATCCGGAGTTCGGCGCCCGCGTCGCCGAGCAGCTATCACGTGAGACGGGCACGCGCTTCGTCTCTGCGGCCAACAAGTTTCATGCGCTGACCAGCCATGATCAGATCGTGTACGCACATGGCGCGCTGAAGGCGCTCGCGGCGAACCTGATGAAGATCGCCAACGACGTGCGATGGCTGGCGAGCGGACCTCGCTGCGGGATCGGCGAGATTACGATCCCTGAGAACGAGCCCGGCTCCTCGATCATGCCGGGCAAGGTGAACCCGACCCAGAGCGAAGCGATGACGATGGTCGTGTGCCAGGTCATGGGCAACGATGCGGCCATCGGCTTCGCCGCCAGCCAGGGCAACTTCGAGCTGAATGTGTTCAAGCCCGTGATTATTCACAACTTCCTGCAGTCCGTGCGGCTGCTGGCGGACAGCATGCGCTCGTTCAACGACAACTGCCTCGTGGGCATGGAGCCGAATCGCGCGGTGATTCAGCGCAATCTCGAGCAGTCGCTCATGCTGGTTACCGCGCTTAACCCGCATATCGGATATGAGAAGGCGGCCAGCATCGCGAAGCAGGCTCATAAGGAAGGGCTGACACTGAAGGAGTCGGCTGTGCGCAGCGGCTACTTGACGGAGGAGCAATTTGACAGTTATGTGCGGCCGGAGGATATGGTACAGCCGAAAGCATGACTAACCGGCTGCCGGAAGCTTGAGGTTTGATGCGGTTAGAGGCATCTAGTAGCGGAAATTGAGTGCGTTATTAGGCCTGAAATAGGCTGATTAGCGGTTCAATGGGAAATAGGATGCGCTATTTGGCGGTCTAGGGCTGGATTGCAGGGGAATTGGGCGGAATAAGGCACTGTAGTTCGCCTGCAACCCGAGATAGGCCGGATTTGGCCGAAATAGCGGCTTACAGTTCCCTATGGGCACCAAAAAGGTTGGCAGGATGTGATTCCTGCCAACCTTTTTTTACTGAATCGGATCGGGGATCAGATTCTTCTCTATGAGCTCGCTGTTCGTCTTCATGTGCTTCATCTCGCTGCCGAGCTTCTTCATTTCGTCCAAATCCTGGGCCATGGAGCCATTATTGGCTTCTTCCAGAGATTTGCCGGAGGAGCCGTTGCAGAGCCGCTCCAGCTCGATCAGCTTATCCAGCGCGGCACGGCGCACTTCCAGGGGAACGAATCTGTTCTCCGGGAAGTCGGCCTCGTGGAAGTACACGGTGGTATTGCCGTGCTCCGTGGTAATCGCGGTAAGCCTGAGCGGATAGGAAGCGGCGGTCGCCTCGCTGTAAATGTCCAGTTGATACACGGCTTTCTCCGTATAATCAACACGCCTCAAGCCTTGATCCGTCAGTTGACGGTGCAGCAAGTTTTTATCCATTCGATTCCTCTCCTTTCGATGAGCAGGGGAGACGGGAAGCTTAATGCCTCCCGCTGAAGTAGGCGGGTTTGACCGACTGCATAGACGCAGTCGTATGCTTGGCGGCCTTATCGCCGAACTTGTCGCCAATCTCTTGCGCTTTATCGCCAGCATCGCGTGACAACGCCTGAGCCTTATCGCCGACCTTGTCGCCAATCTCTTGCGCTTTATCGCCGGCCTCGCGAGACAGCGCCTGAGCCTTATCGCCGACTTTGTCGCCAATCTCTTGCGCTTTATCGCCAGCATCGCGTGACAACGCCTGAGCCTTATCGCCGACCTTGTCACCGATCTCGTGCGCCTTATCGCCGGCCTCGCGTGAAAGCGCCTGAGCCTTATCGCCGACCTTGTCGCCAATCTCTTGCGCCTTATCGCTGGCATCGCGTGACAACGCCTGAGCCTTATCGCTGACCTTGTCGCCGATTTCCTGCAGCGTATCGCCGGCTTTCTGGCTCAAAGCCTGAGCGGTCTCGCTGGCCTTCTCAGTGAACTCTTGCATTGTTTCTCCGGCCTTATCCGCCATAGCCTGAGCCTTATCGCTGGTTTTTCCGGCAAGCTCGTGCGTTTTTTGCCCTAAGGCGGAAGCGAGTTGGTTCATTTTATCGTTGATAGTCCGATAGGTGTTTGACAAGTCCTGCCGCATCTGTGCCCCCGCTTTAGGGGCTAACAACAACGAGGTTGCAGCGCCAACAGCACCGCCGATCAATAAGCCTAACCATAAACCGCCTCTGTTTGTTTCGACTGCTTCACTCATAAGTCATCTCTCCTTTTATTGGGGTAATGGGATCCTGCTTGCATACCTGCTTGTACCCTGCCGCCATTGTTTTGAAACAACGGCCTTCCCGTCGATCTGTCTTCGCCTGAGTGCATATGATTGAAATTTTCTGAAATGGGTAGTAATTTAGTGGAAGATCTTTTGGTAGTGAACTATGGTAAACTATGGTAAGGGTTTCTGTTAACTTTTGCCCGAAAGGGGTTCTACCGATGAGTATTGTCATTGTCGACGATAACGCCACGAATTTGCTCATTGTCGAGAAAATTTTGCTGAAAGCCGGATATACCGATCTCACGATGGTGTCCTCCGCCAAAGAGCTGTATCAATTACTGGATATGAATTCGCCCAGCCCGGTCGACGTGCAGGTGGATTTGATTCTTATGGATATGATGATGCCGGAAATCGATGGCGTGGAGGCTTGCCGCACGATTCAAGCAGACGCGAGGCTGCGGGATATCCCGATTATTTTCGTAACGGCCATGGGCGATTCCAACAAGCTTGCGGAAGCTTTGGACGCCGGTGCGCTGGATTATGTGATGAAACCGATCAATAAGGTGGAGCTTCTGGCCCGTATCCGGTCTACGCTTCGTTTGAAATATGAGAAGGATTGGCACAAGGAACGCGACAAGCGGATCAAAACCGAGCTCGACCTGGCGAAGCAAGTCCAGCGCAGCGTGCTCAGCAGCCCGATCGATCAGGAGGATATTCAAATCTCCGCCGTCTATAAGCCTTCTTCCGAGCTGGCTGGTGATTTCTACGCGTGGTATCCGGTCGGACCGGGCCGTTACGGGGTTATTCTGCTCGATATGATGGGACACGGGATTTCTTCATCGCTTGTGTGCATGTATATTTACTCGGCTTTAAAGGATACGATTACGCATATCGGCGATCCGGAAGGCGTCATGCGGGAGCTGAACGCGAGGATGTATCAGCTGCATCAGCCGGATAGCTTGATCAATTACTATTTTACGGCGATCTATATGCTCATCGATACGGAGGAGCATACGATCGAATATGTCAATGCGGGGCATCCGGCCGGACTTGCGCTGGTGGACGGCGAGGCTCGCGAGCTGACGGAGGGATGCTGTGCAATTGGCTTTTTTGAGGACATAGAAGTGACGAAGGGCCGGCTGCGCTATGAGCAGGAAGCCCGGATCGTGTTATTCACGGACGGTTTGTCGGAATGGCTGGATGAGGAAGAACGGGACGGAGTGGCAGCAATCAAGATGGGTTTGCTGTCCGCAAACGGGCACGACCCCGAAGGTTTTGTCGAACGGTTAGATGCCCGCGAACAAAGCGAAACGCCGCAGGATGATATGTGTCTTGTGATGGTGAGCGTCTCCTGAAAAATGTAGAGCAGAACGCACGAAATTACCCTGATAATGGGAAATTTGTGCGTTTTTTGTTTCAATCGGCCCAAGCGTGTGTAATAACGTGTATGAATTTAATCAGCGGGGAGGAATAGGGAATGACCATGGCCTCAGCACCCAATCCGGACGCGATTTATTTATTACACGAGGGTACGCAGTATCAAAGCTACCGATTTCTAGGGGCTCACATCGTAGAGAGGGATTCCGTTAGAGGCGTTCACTTCGCCGTCTGGGCGCCCAATGCGAAGCAGGTGAACGTATCCGGCAGCTTCAACGGCTGGGATGGCCGACATCATGGCATGACGGCCTCGGATGGTGTATGGACGCTGTTCATACCGGAGCTTGAGGAAGGTACGCTGTACAAATATGAAATTATCACACTGGACGATGAATGTTATTTGAAAGCGGATCCGTACGCCTTCTCTTCGGAGCTTCGCCCTGGGACCGCCTCCAGAGTTACCTCGCTGGACGGCTATGTTTGGCAGGACGGGGAATGGCTGTCCGGGAAAGCTGAGAGCGGGTTGTTGCGTCAGCCATTATTGATTTATGAAGTGCACTTGGGAAGCTGGAAGCGCAAGGAGGATGGGGGCTTCTACAGTTACGTGGAGATAGCCGACCAGTTGGTCGATTACGTGGCCGAACACGGCTTCACGCATATTGAGTTGATGCCGCTTGCCGAGCATCCGCTCGACCAATCGTGGGGGTATCAGGTGACCGGGTATTACTCGGTGACAAGCCGGTTCGGCACCCCGCAGGAGTTCATGTATTTGGTGGACCGCTGCCATCAGCGGGGAATCGGCGTCCTTATGGATTGGGTGCCGGCACACTTCTGCAAAGACGCGCATGGCTTGGCCCGGTTCGACGGAACGCCGCTGTATGAATATGCGGACAACCGCAAAGGAGATCATCCGACGTGGGGGACACACGTGTTTGATTACGGGAAGCCGGAAGTGCAAAGCTTCCTGATCTCCAATGCGCTATTCTGGATGGACGTTTATCATATCGACGGACTGCGGGTAGATGCGGTATACAGCATGCTGACACTGAATTTCGGCAGAAAGGCGGAGGACTGCATCACGAACGAGCAGGGAGGCGAGGAGAATCTGGAAGGCATCGCGTTTCTCCGGAAGCTGAATGCGGTCGTTTTCGCGAGATACCCGAATGCCTTGATGATGGCCGAGGACTCGAGCTCGTTTCCCGGTGTGACACGGGGGGTCGACCAGGGCGGATTAGGTTTCAATTACAAATGGAACCTGAGCTTCTCATGGCATACGCTCGATTACATGAAGAAAAGCGATGAAGAACGGACAGGCCTGAAGCCGCAGCTCACACATTCGCTGGAAGAGGCGCGGAAGGAGAATTACATTCTTCCTTATGCGCATGATGAAATGGTAGAGCCGGATAAATCGCTGCTTGGCAAAATGTCGGGAACCGACAGCTGGCAGCGCTTCGCAAATCTGCGCGTACTTTACGCTTACATGATCGCCCATCCGGGCAAAAAGCTGCTGTTCATGGGCAGCGAATTCGGCCAGATGCGGGAGTGGAGGCCTGAAGCGGCGCTCGACTGGGAGCTGCTGAAGGACCCGGCGCATGAACAGCTTCGGCAGTATACGGCGGCTTTGAACCATTTTTACATATCGGAGAAAGCACTGTGGGAGCAGGACTTCGACCCTAGCGGGTTCGAGGATGCAGACTTGGAGGGGGCCTCGGACGGGTTGGTGCAGTTTACCCGGCAGGGGAAGGACGATGAGGAGTCGTTGATGGTCGTCTGCAACTTTAGGCCGGAGCCGCATGAGGGCTATCGCATAGGGGTTGCCAAGCCTGCGCGGTACCAGGAAGTCTTTAACAGCGATCGGCACGAATATGGCGGTTCGGGCGTAATGAACGCTCCTGTCCTCATAGCCGAAGAATGGTCGTGTCAGAATCGTCCTTATAGTATTGCAGTTACGATACCGCCCCTGGCGGCAGTGATGTTCAAACAAACTCAAACGGAAGGATGAGATTCAGATGAGAAAGCAGGAATGTGTGGCTATGCTGTTAGCCGGAGGCGAAGGCAGCAGACTTCGTCCGCTCACCCAGCATATGGCGAAGCCGGCGGTTCACTTCGGAGGCAAATACCGGATTATCGATTTTGCACTAAGCAATTGCCGTCATTCGGGGATCGGTACGGTCGGCGTGTTAACGCAGTACAAGCCTGCCGCATTGCATGCGCATATTGGGAGCGGGGACGTCTGGGCCGGTGCCGGCAGCGGGGGAATTACGATTTTGGACCGGAAGGCTGGCGCATCCAATGCCTACTCGGGAACAGCGAATGCCATCTATCAGAATCTGGACTATCTTCGGGCGTATAACCCGAGCTATGTTCTCATTCTTTCGGGCGATCATATCTATAACATGGATTACCGCAAAATGCTGAAGCATCACCAGGCTTCGGGGGCCGACGTCACCTTGGCGGTTATGCCTGTCAAGTGGGAGGAGGCGAGCAGGTTCGGTATTGTTACCGCTGATAAGCGGGACCGGATTACCGAGTTCGTCGAGAAGCCGTTCAGACCGCAGAGCAATCTGGCTTCGATGGGAATCTATATTTTTAACTGGAAGACTCTGCAGGCGAGCTTGGAACAGGATGCCGGGCATACGGCGTCAAGCCATGATTTCGGGCAGGACATTATGCCAGGCTTACTGGCCTCCGGCGTCCATTTATCCGCCTACCCATTCGAGGGGTATTGGAAGGACGTCGGCACAGTCGAGAGTCTCTGGGAGTCTCACATGGATTTGCTCGGCTATCATCCGAAGCTGCAATTGGAACCGGAGCGTTGGCCCGTACTGACCAGGCGGCGCAATCTTCCGCAGAGCCATGTGGCGCTGGATGCCCGTGTCAATAATGCGGAAATCGGCGATGGCGTGTCCATATACGGCAATGTCAGCCATTCCGTGCTGTTCGACGGCGTGAGCGTAGGCGATCACAGCCGGGTGCTGAACAGCGTAATTATGCCGGGCGTACAGATCGGGCGCCATGCACTCGTGCTGAATGCTATTGTCGGCGAAGGCTCTGTGATCAAAGACGGCGCCATCGTAGGAAAGCCGGGCGAACCCGGCATCACCGTGATCGGCGAACGCACGGTTGTGGGACGGGCTTATCCGGCTGCGCTTCCTGCCAAGCTGACGGGAACGCGGTTGAATTTCATTTAGCCCGCTGGGTCCGAAGGAGGATGCTTTATGGAACATGTTCTCGGTATGATCGACCTGATGAACGACGGGGCTCATTTGTCCGCGCTCACACGCTGCCGGTGTACAGGCGCCGTCCCCTTCGGGGGCCGGTACCGGTTGGCCGACTTTGCGCTGTCCAATCTGAGCCGTGCCGGCATTCGGAAGGTCGCCGTGCTGCCGAGTCCCAAAGCGGACTCGCTGCTTCGGCATATGGGAGACGGCCGTCACCATGGCCTCGAGACGCTGGAGACGCTGCATGAAGCGTATGGCGACTGGCCGTACGGCCGTAACTGCCTTGATGCGTTGCAATCCAGGCAGGAAACGTACGTGTTGATTGCACCCAGCAGCGTCATTTATCTATCGCCGTACGAGCGAATGATGGAGGATCATATCGGCAGCGGCGCGGACATTACCGTGCTCTACAAGCATTGGAGCGAGCTGGACTCTTATGCGCATATGGGACAAGCGTACCGCTTGGAGATGAACGAGCATGGCCGTGTGGTGCAAGCCGTCCCTACCTATCATGCGCTGCCGGATCAATCGCCGCAAAATATCGGCTTGGACACGTTCATCATGAAGCGGGACCTGCTGATCGATCTCGGCCGGTTCCGAGCGAAGCAACAGCGCAGTCTGACTATGAGCGAGCTTGTGTGGGCGCACTTGGACGAGCTGGATGTGCATGGGTTCATGAACCATGGCTATGCCGCTAACATTGACTCCATCGATAGTTACTACGCTCACAGTATGCACCTTTTGCAGCCGCAAGGGTGGCGGCAGTTCATGCAGCATCAAGAGGCTGTTTACACACGGCCGAATGAGGAGCAGGCGATAGCCTGCCACCCGCAAGCTTTGATTCGCAATGCCTTCGTGGCGCCGGGCTGCCGGATCGAGGGGTATGTGGAGAACAGCATCTTATTCGCCGGCGTTGCCGTTCAGCCGGGTGCCCAAGTGCGTAACAGCGTTATTATGCACGATTGCGTCATCGAGGCGGGAGCGGTCTTGGACAAGGTGATTTTGGACAAAGAGGTCACGATTGAGCGGGAAACGGTCGTTCGCGGCGAGTACGCCCACCCATATGTCGGTGAGAAGCACGGTGTATTGTCCTCGTAGCAGGATTGTTCGGCTGGTGAGCCGTTTTCCTGCAACTGCTTAAGAGGCCGGCCTCGCCGCAAAGCTTGTGTAAAGCTCGGACGCTTGTTACACTTGAAGGAGCAAAGACGATAAAAGGAGTGTGGCTCATGTCAACAGTCAAGTTCCAGATTGATCAGGAAGAATTGGAGACATCCATACAGCTTCATCTCCGCGGAGAGCTTGATTTGGCGGCGGCTCTAACGTTCCGCCATGCGCTCGAAGCGGTCGTGCAGCGGACCGACAAGGCATTAGTTCTCGAAGTAGGCGAGCTCAAATATATAGACAGCACAGGGATCGGCATTGTGGTCTCCGCCATGAAGATCCGGGACGAGTTGAAGGCGCCGTTCGCGGTGCGCAACGTTCCTTCCGGCATTAGACGGCTCTTCGATCTGACGGGTATCTCCGGATTTCTGAATGAAGGGATCGAAGGAAGCGCATGAATGTCGTTCGACTGCATATCCCCGCAGCAGCGGAATATTTGGATATCGTCAGGCTTAGCCTGTATGGTATTGCGTCCAAGATGGGCTTCTCTTACGAGGACATCGAGGATCTGAAAGTCGCGGTCTCGGAAGCCTGCAACAATGCGGTGCTTCACGGGGAGACCTCGTCTCCCGTAGGCCAGATCCAGATCAGCTATGAGCTGGGGGATGGCAAGCTGACCGTGAAGGTGAAGGATGACGGCCCCGGTTTCGACTACCAGGGGCCAGCGGAGCCGCCGGCCGTGCCGGCTTCCGGTCCGGTGAGCGAGCTGCAATCCGGAGGCCTCGGTATGTACTTGATGCAGGCACTGGTCGATGAGGTGTCCGTGAACACCGCACAGGGAACCGAAGTTACACTAGTGAAATATGTTTAAGACGAAAGCTCGCCCCAAATCGGTTCATACCGGCTTTGGGGTGAGCTTTTTGCTTATGGCAGGCCTGCAAGGTGGGCAGCAGCGGATATTGGAAGCTCTATGCTTGGTCCCGTGGTACTGCGGGGATTCGCCCAATAGCGAGCCGTATTTCCGCAACTCGCAAGAAAGGCTGTTCACCTACGGTGAACAGCCTTTCTTGATTATCCGAGATATGCTTGAAGCATCCAGCTGTGTTTCTCCAGCGAGGAGCGAATCCCGATCAGCATGTCCGCTGTTGGCTGGTCCTTGCTCTCCTCAGCCAGCTCGATGGCTTCGGTCAGCTCCGTGCAAACCGTGTTGAAGTCGTCGGCCAGCTGTTTCACCATGTCCCCTGCAGACGCCCCCTTAGCCGCTTCTTTGATGGAGGAGAGCTCCAGGTGCTCCTGCAGGGTCGCCGTCGGCACCGCACGCAGCGAGAGCATGCGTTCCGCGATGACGTCCAGATGGAGCGCAGCTTCGGTGTATAGCTCTTCGAATTTGATATGCAGCGTGAAGAAATTCTCGCCTTTCACATACCAATGATAGTTATGCAGCTTCATATACAGAATTGAGAAGTTGGCGACCTGCTTGTCCAGGATGTCGGTAACCGCGTTTGTTTTGGTTGCTGTTTTCACCATGAGTAATTCCTCCATTCATTGGGTAAGGTTGTTTCTTACTTTCTTACCATGTACGTACCCTGTGCGGTGACTTTTGAAACGATGCCGGAAATTTGTTCGGAGTGTTTCATCCGCGAAGGTTCGGGGTATTGATAAGTAATCAAGCAAACAGGGGTGATTGGTATGTTAGTCCAAATTAGCGCAGCCATTGCTGCCGTAGCGTTCGTATTCCTTGTCTTCTATCTCATCCAAACCTTGAAATCGCTGAAGCTTTCTTTGGATCAAATCACTCTGACAATGGGCCAGATGAAGGAAGAGGTATCGCAAATTTCTTCAGAAGTGCAGGATGTCATTCTCAATACGAATGAAATGGCTGTCGATGTTCGAGGGAAGCTGGCTAAGCTGAATCATTTGTTCAGCTCTGTGAACGATATCGGCCAAGTGATCCATGAGCTGACGAGCTCCGTGAAGCAATCGGCAACGGGCCTCATCGATGCCGTCAAGCAAACGCGCTTACCGACAGAAACGCCGGCACTCAGCCGGAAATGGCAAACGATTTGGCAAGGGGCTCAGGTTTCCTTGGAAATGTGGAAGAAATTAAAAGCGAAGAAATCACCGCACGTCGGTGTTATGAAATAGAGAGGAGTCAATCTTGTGAATATACGTAAATTTACCGTCTACAAACAAACGAATGATAAGGAAAATATCATATACTTGAGTGGGGAGCTTGATCTGTCTGCAGCCTCCGAACTGGCGGCCGTATTGGATTCCGTCGTCTCCCAGAAGGATCAGCAGCTGACCTTGGATCTCAAAGAATTAAGATACATCGACAGTACCGGCATCGGCATGTTCGTCTCCGTGCTCAAAGTTAGAGCCGCGATGGGCGCACCGTTCCGTATACAGCATGTCCCGTCCCGAATCGGGCGCTTATTCGAAATAACGGGCGTCGCCCGCTACTTCGTCAACGGCGAGCTTCAACTGCAAACACAAGGTCAATCAGAAAGGAAAGAAGAAATCATATGAGCCCATACATCGGACTTACGATCCCTGCCCAAGCGGAATATTTGGATATTGTACGACTTACCTTATACGGAGTGGCTTCTAAAGCCGGCTTTTCGTTCGAAGACATCGAAGATATGAAGGTGGCGGTGGCGGAAGCTTGCAACAATGCGATATTACATGCTTATGAACATGCCCAGTCAGGGACAGTGGAGATTCGCTTCGAGCAGCAGGATGGCTGCCTGCAGATCGCCGTCAAGGACCAGGGTGCAAGCTTTCATTATGTGCAGAGGGATTCCGAGGCGGTTACCCTGCATCACAAATCGATCGGCGAAGCGGCGGTGGGAGGTTTAGGTATATTCTTGATGCAAGCGTTGATGGATGACGTACAGGTACGGACGAACAGCGGTCAAGGCACAGAGGTTGTCATGAAGAAGCAGTTGGCAGGGCAGCTGAACAGAAAAGAGGAGATGGTATGAATGCTAATGCATCGTCCTCCAAGCCTTTATATGACATGTATGTGAAGATGAAAATCTACAAGGAAACGTCTTGCCCAGAGACGGCTACGGAATTGCTGCTGCACTACGAACCGATCGTTCGTATGGCGGTCGGCAAAATGTCACGGAGCCGTCCTGATTTATATGAAGATTTGTTTCAAGTCGGGCAGATGTCGATGTTGAAGCTGTTCGCCCAATACGACAGCACGATGGATACGCCGTTTGAGGCCTATGCCATGAAAAGCTTGATCGGCCACTTGAAAAATTATTTGCGCGACAAGTCATGGTACATACAGGTTCCGAGACGGATCAAGGAGAAAGGGACGCTTGTTCAGCGGGCTCTGGATGAGCTGACCGTCCAACTTGAGCGCTCTCCGAATGTCGACGAAATTGCGGCTTATTTGGAATTGAGCGTAGAGGAGACGATTGAAATCCTGGCTGGGCGCGACTACTATCACTACACCTCGCTGGACACTCCGCTTACAAGCGAAGGCGACAGCGCGACGATCGGCGATATGATCGCCGGGGCGTCAGACGATTTTCAATCGATTGAGAGACGGATGGACCTCGAGGAGGCCATGACTTGTTTGAAGGAGGAAGAGCGCAAGGTGATCGGCCTCATCTACCGGGAGGGGCACTCGCAGCGGCAAATTGCCGACCAGTTGGGCATTTCGCAGATGAGCGTTTCCCGGATTCAGAAGCGGGCCATGGTGAAGCTGAAGGAGGTTCTTACACCGGGCAGCACATAGAAGGGGTTGCGGCTGGGCGATGAACTTGGTACATCGTTCCAGCCTTTCTTCGTATGTACTGAGTTAGGGGGATGCAGCAAGGCCTGTTCCCGTAGCGTTTGCACCATGACAGGGCAGCTATCCGTCCATGATAAGAGGGGCCGATAATTTCTAGTATATGTCAGCTAGTGGGCGTACTCTTTCTCTCTACCTCCTTAATTATGGTATAGTGAGAATAGTAGAATGTTACCATAACGTTCTCTATGAACTGTGTTGGGAGGCAGCTATGAACTTATTTTTGCGTATGAATATCCGCACCAAAATCTTGCTGGGATATGTTTTTATTATCATATGCTTAGGCGTGGCAATTTTGATCGTAAGCAGCCGTGTCACTGCGCTGCAGAAGGAAGTTAACTTCATATCCAACCACGATTTGGAAGCCCACGATTTGATTAATGCGATTCAGAAAAATATGGTAGACATGGAAACCGGTATGCGGGGCTACATCATAACAGGGGACATCTTATATTTGGAGCCCTATGATACCGCCGGCAAAACCTGGCTCGACAATTATAATAAGCTGATGCAGCTTGTAGATTACAACCAGGCTCAGAAGCAAAGCCTGGAGGCGATCAAGCCGACGATTCAGAGCTGGATCCGTACGGCCGGCGATTATGTGATCAACTTGAAGAAACAAAACAATCAAGCTGCTATCGATGACTATTTTAAGCAAAACTCAGGAAAAAAGTTGATGGATCAGCTGCGCACGCAGTTCGATTCCTTTCTTGCCGCTGAAAAGCAGCTTACGGCTGCCAGGGCTCAGCAGCTGGCGCAAAGCAATTATAATCTTAAAGTCGTGCTTTTTACGCTGCTCGGCATTATTTCTATTTTTGCGATTCTCGTAGCGCTGCTGCTCTCCAACTCTATTACGAAGACGATTAAGCAGGTTACAACGATGATCCGCTATATTACCTCTTCCGAAGGCTCCCTGGAAACGAGGATCGCTGTTTCTACGCAAGATGAGATCGGTGAATTGGCGGGAGCGACGAATGATATGCTGGAGGACTTGGAGAAGCAGAACTGGATACAAACGAACATCGCGGAAGTAGCCACTCTATACCAGGGGATTAACGATGTGGGCTGTTTGAGCGAAGTCTTCATCAGCAGGCTTGCTCCAATGCTCGGCAGCGTCTATGGCGTTGTCTATCTCCGTGAGCAGCATGGGACCGATACCCGCTATGTGAAAATTGCCGGATATGCCGTATCCGGGGAAGCGGCTGCCGCCTCCGTCTTCAAGCCGGGCGAGGGCTTGATTGGGCAATGTGCGCTGGACCAGCGAATCTTCTTGATCGATAGTCTGCCGGAAGACCATGTGAAGATGACATCGGGCCTGGGGGCGTCCAAGCCGCGCAGCCTGCTGGTTGCGCCAATCCTTGTCGATGGCCGGACGGAGGCCGTCATCGAGGTGGCTTCGCTTCATTCGTTCCAGTCGCAGCACTTGACGCTGGTCGATTCGCTGCAGGAGAAGTTCGGCTCGGCGATTGCTAATGTACGCAGCCGAATGGAAGTCGAGCGGCTGCTGTCCGAGTCGCAGATGCTGACGGAAGAGCTGCAAGCCCAGTCCGAGGAGCTGCAGGCTCAATCGGAAGAGCTTCAGATGCAGCAGGAACAGCTGCGTATGACGAATGAATTCCTCGAGGAGCAGAACCATTTCTCCGAGCAGAAGGCGCTGGAGCTGAAGAAGGCGAAGGACGAATTGGAAGAGTACTCGCAGAAGCTGGAGACGAGCTCGCAATACAAGTCCGACTTCCTGGCGAACATGTCGCACGAGCTGCGCACGCCGCTGAACAGCATCATGATTCTCTCCCAAATGCTTGCCGAGAATAACGGCGATCTGCAAATGTCCGAAATCGTGGAGTACTCCCGTGTGGTGAATGCCGCCGGGAAAGACCTGCTGGCGCTGATCGACGATATCCTGGATTTGTCCAAGGTCGAAGCGGGCAAAATAGATATTATGACCGATGACTTCAATGTGACCGAGCTGCCGCAATTAATGAAGCTGATGTTCGCTCCGGTCGCGGAGAAGAAGGGACTGGACTTCGATGTCATCCTGGAGCCGGATGTGCCGAATGTCATTGCGACTGATGGTATGCGACTTCAACAGATCTTGAAAAATTTGCTGTCCAATGCGTTTAAATTTACGGAGAAAGGTTCCGTAACGATGAGAATCGCCTTGGCCGACCCTGGGCGTGTCAAGGAGCTGCTGCATCGGGATCCGGAGGAAAAGGTGCTGGCTATCTCGATTACGGATACCGGCATCGGGATTCCGATCGACAAGCAGCAGGTTATTTTCGAGGCGTTCCGGCAAGTGGACGGCACGACGAACCGCCAGTACGGCGGAACCGGGCTCGGGCTGTCCATTTGCCGCGAGTTTACGAAGCTGTTAGGAGGCTCCATCGTGGTGAAGAGCGAGCTTCACAAAGGCAGCACGTTCACCTTGTACGTACCGAATGCCAGGGAAGCGGATCCTCATGCGGCGAAGAACAATAACGCCCATCAAGGCGAGATCGCTGCAGCTGTTGAGGAGCGTTCGATCGTCTCGGTCTCCGTATCTGCCTCCGCCTCCGCACAAGAGCCGGAACAAAGCCGCACCGCGGCAGCGGTCGGGGACGAGCTGCTGTTGTCCGAAGCGGTTCACTCGGATGCCCAGTTGTTCCACGGCAAGAGGGTGCTGCTTGTCGATGACGACGCGCGCAACGTTTTCGCGCTTGTGACGGCGCTGGAGACGAAAGGCGTGACCGTGGACGTAGCGGAGCACGGCAAAGAAGCCATCGAGATGCTGGGCGAGCATGCCGAGTATGACCTCATTTTGATGGACATTATGATGCCGGTGATGGATGGTTACGAAGCGATGCAGGCGATCCGGGGCGACATGCAGATGCCTGATTTGCCGATCATCGCCTTGACGGCTAAGGCCATGAAGAGCGAGAAAGAGAAATGTCTGGAAGCGGGCGCTTCCGACTATATTACGAAGCCTTTGAATATGGATCAGCTATTTTCGCTTATGCGTGTATGGTTAACGAAGCAGGTGAAGAAACGATGAATCGTAAGTCCATAGAGGAGCCCGTCACTCATGAGAAGCAAGCGTACGAGGACGAGCTGCAGAACATTGAGATTAACCTGCTGCTCGAAGGGCTCTATCAGATGTACGGCTTCGATTTCCGCCATTACGTTCGCTCTTCCTTGCGCAGGCGTATCCTTAACCGCATGAAAGCGGAGAAATTGCCGAATGTCACGGCGCTGCTGGGGAAGGTGCTCCATGAGCCCGGCTTCGTCGACCAGCTGCTGAATGACATGTCGATCCGCGTGACCGAGATGTACAGGGACCCGAGCTTTTTCCGCGCCTTCCGCAACTTGGTCGTTCCCGAGCTCAGGCGGTATCCCGAGATCCGTATCTGGCATGCAGGCTGCGCCACGGGGGAGGAAGTATACTCCATGGCGATTCTGATGCAGGAGGAGGGACTCGCGGAGCGAACGAAGATCTATGCGACGGATATGAACGAAAGAGCTATTGAAGCCGCACAGAAGGGCGCATTCCCGCTGAAGCAGATGCAGGCCTTCACGAAGAACTATTTGGACGCCGGCGGAACGAAGGCATTCTCCGAGTATTACACGACGGACCATCAATATGCGTACTTCCAGCCGCTGATGAAGGATAATTTGATGTTCGCCCAGCATAATCTGGCGACGGACGGTTCCTTTAATGAGTTTCATGTGATTTTGTGCCGCAATGTCATGATTTACTTCGATAACCGGCTGCAGACTCACGTGCACAGCCTTTTCCACGGCAGCTTGGTATCCGGAGGGTACTTGGGCTTGGGCAAGAAAGAATCCATCCTATTCGTACCGGAGGGTGTGAACTACGAGGAGTTTGTTCCGCAGGAACGCATATACCGCAAGAAATGAACCGCAGGGGACTTCGAATGAAGAGCCCAAGCGGTTTTTTGCTGTTGTTTCGACCGCAGATCAGGCGGTTAATTTACTTCTAGATTGTATTTTGATATGAAAAGAGGGATAACGATGGGGAACGAGAAGAGACGGACCGGTGAGCGCATGCCGGAGAAATTGTTAAGAGAGCTGGATAACGAAACCGATGCCAAGCTGAATATCGAGCAGTTAGCCCGGATCACCGCCATGGTTCGCGAGTATCAGGGAAACATCAAGTCTCATCTGACGCATCAGCAGGAAAAGAAGTCGACGTGGGCCGACCGGCTGGCGGATCGCATAGCGTTTTTCGGAGGAAGCTGGACGTTCATTGTGTTCTTCGGCTTGTTTCTGGCAGCATGGATGGCGCTGAATCTGACTCGCTTGGCCTTCGATAAGCCTCCGTTCATATTGCTGAACCTGATTCTGTCCTGCATCTCGGCATTCCAAGCGCCTGTCATTCTAATGAGCCAGAATCGTCAAGCGGCCAGAGATAAGCAGGAGGCTATTCTGGATTTCGCCATTAATTACCGGGCGGAGCAGGAGAATATGGAGCTGAAGGAGCTATTGGAACGGCTGGACAGCAGATTGGAACGGATGGAGCAGCGTGTGTTAGACAAAATGCAGTGAGAGTGAACAAGCCTTGTTTCACATGATGGACAAGCGGGTATTAATGATCATAGCCAAGAACAACAAATAGATCATGAAAGAAGGTGTTTCCTATGTTAGGTTGGGCTATCATGTTCCTGATTATTGCGCTAGTCGCAGGAGTATTCGGATTCTTCGGCATTGTTTCAACAGCCGTAGGGATTGCCAAGGTATTATTCTTCGTGTTCCTGATTATGTTCGTCGTCTCGCTGATTTTCGGCAGACGGAAAGGCTTCTGACGATTACCGTAGTGAGTAGCCAGACGCTTCACCTATACCCTATTCGATTGAGGAGGAACGACCATGAATACTTATCCAAGAGTGAGTGTGACATCCAACCTTCAAGAAGCGCAGGAGCAAGTGAAGCAGCTATACCGCGAGGGTTTTGCAAGGGACAACATTTATGTACTGACACATAGTGAGGACGGCACGGAATTCGTTGCCAACTATACGGGTGCAGAGCAGATTACGATGGCGGAGGAAGGCGTGTTGACGTCGATCGCCAATCTGTTCCGATCCCGCGGCGAGGAGCTCCGGGCGAAGATGAGAGCGCTTGGTGTGTCCGAAGCCGAGGCGACCCGGCTGGAGAGCGAGTTGGATAGAGGCAAGATACTCGTTCTCGGGAAGCCTTCGGGTGAAGGCATGGTGTATGATGAGGCTGATTTCCAACGGACGATATTGTAAAGGAGAAGGTGTCCCGCTGACGGGGCACCTTTTTCGTTGTCCGCGGCGATGCGGCGTGCAGGGCCGGCTAACGGACCCCACGGCCGTTATTCCGGCGTGATCGGCGCGGTCGCGAGTCTAACGGACACCGGAGCGCTTATTTGCCGGTTTCGCGGCGAAATCTCGCCGAAATGGGGCAAATAGCGGCAGCGGTGTCCGTTAGAGAAGGAAAGCGGCTCAAATGCGTGGAATAAGGGCCGCTGTGTCCATTGGCGGGGGGCGGGCTTCGCCGGCTAACGGACCCCACGGCCGTTATTCCGGCGCGATCGGCGCGGTCGCGAGTCTAACGGACACCGGAGCGCTTATTTGCCGGTTTCGCGGCGAAATCTCGCCGAAATGGGGCAAATAGCGGCAGCGGTGTCCGTTGGAGAAGGAAAGCGGCCCAAATGCGTGGAATAAGGGCCGCTGTGTCCATTAGGCGCAGCCGGGTCTCCGTCGCAGCCGATCTCACCTTCCCGGCCAGCGCAGTCGGTTCCTGGTTGCCGTCCCCGCCGGCGACACGGCGCAGCCGTCCCCGCCGATCGCCGGCCGAAACATGAGAAAGCCCTATATACCAGAAGGTATACAGGGCTTTTTCGGGGCTTCTTCGTACTGCCATCGGCTGATCCTTTAAATCAACGCCTGCTGCTTGTGTTCGATAAGGTAGGGAGCATCTTGGAATCTTTGACCATGGCAGAATGACAAATCGGACATTCCGGACTTTCTTCGAATGAAAAGTTATCTCTCATCCAACAGGAGCACTGTTCCGTGCTGCAAGTCCAAATGCTCGTTTGCTCTTCGGGAACTGGTTCCATCGATTTCTTTGAAAAGTACATATGAAACTCCTCCTTGTCATCGTAGATTCAGACTCAGACTCGCAAGCAGTGTATAGCAATATGGAGTAAGGACTACAGCTTGACTACATTTTCAGCTTGCGGTCCGCGGTTACCTTGAACAACTTCAAATTGTACGCGTTGGCCTTCATCCAAGCTTTTGAAACCTTCCCCTTGAATTGCGCTGAAGTGAACGAACACGTCGTTGCCGCCTTCCACTTCAATGAAACCAAAACCTTTTTCTGCATTGAACCATTTAACCGTACCTGTTTCCATGTAACATAAACCTCCAATAATTTGTTCCTGCGTATCGACTTTTGGTTAGTGTAAAACCTGATAGCTTGTTAACAACGCAGCTTTGATAATATATCCAGTTGGAAGGGAGCTTATTCCAATTTCATGAAAATTTCATTTCCGGGCGGATTGACCTCTGCCAAATGCTGCATTTCACTGAGGCTGCTTGCCGCAGCAAAGCCCTGACGCGGGCTCTAACGGCGAGCCCCCGTCTCTAGCTGCCGCACAGGCCTCGGTCCAGCGCCACGGCGCCGAGCGGCCGCCTGTATTGGAGGCCTGTACGCTTCCGCCACAGCCAGCCTTACAGCCGCCGATGGCCCAACCAAAAAAGCTCGCCCCAAAACTCAGACGACCTGAGGGGCGAGCTCTCCTGCTATTCGCGTGAAATATTCACGCTGTAGGTATCCTCATCGAACGCGACTTTGCACCCAAGCTGCTCGGCGATGAAGCGCAGCGGCACGAAGGCTGCGCCGTTCTTCAGAACAGGTGCGCTGTCCAGCTGCACGGACGCACCGTTCACGCTCGCGGCTGTGGAGTCCAGCGTCAGCACAAGCGTCTTCTCGGTCAAAGCGTCCTCGACCTTGATCTGCTTGGCGGCTGCATCCCATTTCACCTCGGCGCCCAGCCGCTCGGAGAGGAAGCGCACCGGCACCATGGCCGCACCTTCCTCGTTAATGTACGGATGACTCGCATCGTACGGCGAGTATTCTTCTTCTTCTTCTTCACTGAGCAGAAGACGGATATCCTGCTTGGCTATCTTGAGATCGTGCCGCAGCAAGTTGTAGAGCGGGGAATCCTTCTTGATCGAGCCGAGTACGGCAGCGCCGTTGTCCTTCGAGATACTGTCCAGATCCTGCGTCCCGCCGGAAACATCAATCGCCGCCGCTTTAACCGGCTTGTTGATATTCCAAATTTCGTTGGTATAGGCGAGCTTCACAGCGCTGACGCCAGAGCTTGGATCGGCGATCGGCAATGTCAGCTCGGACTGAACCTTGCGAATTTGTTTCTCGCCATCTATGTACAGATCGGCTTTCAGTGTGGTCTGGTCGCTCAGGAAAGCTTTGGCCTGCGGGTCCGAGAGGGAGGTGCGCATTTGCTCCATATTCTTATCCCAGTCCTTCAGTTGTTTCCCCAGCATTTGGTTGATGGTTGTATACAGGAATTCGACGGCCAGCGTTTTGTTATCCAAGTAAGCGGTGGCAAGATCGGCATATTCGGAATGCGTCTCTTCCCCGGCGGCGGAGGCCTTCATGGATTCCTTGATGACCGGCACGAGGATGTCGTAGAGATGGCCGAGCATCTCCTTCAATCCTTTCTCATCCGCTGCTACATTCGTCAAGAATGCTTTGAGCAAAGGGAGCAGTTCGCTGCCCTTAATCTCGATTTGAACTTTCTGCAGCGCGAGGGTTTCGTTGTAGACAGTATCCGTAACGGACGAGACGGAAATATGTTCAGGGTTCGGCAAGTTTGTAATGAAGAATTTGTATAAAGCCGGCATAAGCTCGTTCATTTTAGCGATCAGCTGCTGCTGCATCTCGGCGGAAATCGCCGCCGCAGCGGGAGATACAGCAGCTGCTGTATCGTCGAATCCCTTCGCCATATGGATAGAGAAGGGTTTCTTCGCACCTTCGACTTGCAGGATGAAGGCCTTTCCGTTCCATGTCATTTGAAAAGGAATCGATCCCTTGCCATACGTCAACGCACCGTCAACCGACATGTTCATTTTGTCCTGCAGCTGAATGTTTCGCAATTCCAGCTTGGCATGGTTCAGTGCTTCGATGGCTTGCTGGTCTTCTGCGGATAATCCGCCGGAATTGGTTGTGACAAGGTCCAGTTGAAGCGTGGTTTTGGCCGAGGCGGACTGCAGGGTGGCATTGTTCAGAAGAGCCTGTCCTACATCCAAGCCTTGAATTGTTTGGCAGCCTGTCAGCACCATCAGCATCACAGCCAATGCAGCGGAAAGCCACCATGTCATTCTCTTTCTTAACATCTACGAATCTACTCCTTATTATGAAATTGCTAGAGAATAATAGCTGCGATAGATTATACGCATGGATGAAGAGAAAGATGCGGTGGATACAGTAAATTATTACAAATCATGGGATCCGCATATGGCCAAAGAAAAACGCCCCCAGGTCCAAGCAGACCGTAGGGGCGAGATCGTATTTAGGCAAGAAGTAAAATGACGAGCAGTTCGAACAGCACCAACGTCAAAATCTGATTGTATTGAGCGGGTGTGTATACCGGTCTATGGCCTTGATGATGCGGGCTCATCGGAGTCGTCTGCAGATAGGCGTGATGCCCGTCAACGTTGACCAAAACTCCCTCATACGTATGCCCGTCTAGGGTTGTGACACGAATCGTGCGGCCGACATAGGGGTGAAGCGCGTTCATGATCATATTTCTTTTATGCCTCAATTGATTCGGCCAATTGGGTTCTGCCTGATAGAGGACATGGGGACCGTGCTGTCCATGGTGGCCGTGCTGGCCGTGCTGGTCATGTTGACCGGGTTGGAACGGAGGATTCGTATACATGGTTTTCGCTCCTTTATTCGTTACGGCTGCTTCGAGCAGACGCATGTTGAATGCCTAGATGTATATAGACTATTCGCCCACCCGGAAAAGGTTCCGATAACGCAGCACAGCACATTCCGCACAACCCCGGCACTAATCCCGCTTGATCGTTACGACTCGCGTATCATCGTCGAACGAGACGACACCGCCGAGCGATTCTGCGATGAAACGGATCGGGACGAACGTAGAGCCATTAACGAGCGTTGCTGCGCTCTCCAGTTCGATTGAAGCGCCGTCAACGCTGGCGGTGCGGCGATCCAGCTTCAGGACGATGGTCCTGCCGGACAGCAAGTCTAGAATGGTAACTTCCTTCGTATCGGCATTCCAGCCGACTTCAGCGCCTAGCTTTTCCGAAATAAAACGGACCGGCACCATCGTTTTACTGTCTCCGTTGATGAAAGGCTGCGGAGTATCGCTTGCCGCCGGATCCCCGCTTTCATTTAATTGCAAATGGACTTCTTTTCTCGCGATTTTCGCGTCTTCTCTCAGCAAAGTGTAGATGAGCGAATGCCGGTCGAGGTTGCCCAGCACTCTGTAGACCGTGGAAGCATCTACACCGACGGGCACGAAGCCGCCGGAGATATCGATCGAATCAGCCTTCACCGGCTTATTCACATTCCAGGTCTCGCTAACGAAATTCAACCTCAAACCGGCAACCCCAGTGCCCGTATCCGGCATCGGCATGCTCAGCGCCAAGCTTTGTTTCCGTACCCCGTGATCGCCGTCTACGTAGAAGTCCGCCGCCAGCGCGGACTTGCTGCCGAACATAGCGTGAACCGGCAGGACGCCTTGTTCTCCGTCGCCCGATATAACGGCGGCTAGCGACTCTGCCGCTTTGGCGAGATAATCATGGACAGGCTGATAAATGAAACCGACAGCCAACGGCTTATTGCCGAGCAGCTTTAGCGTGAAGTCCGCTGAACCCGATGCGATCTCTTCCTGAATGATCGGGTACATGGCATCGTACAACTGGCTGATCAGCTCTTGCAGCCCTGCTTCATCGGCAAGAATCCCGCTAAGCAGCCTGTCCAGCAGGGAGGCCAGTTCCGTGCCGGTTAGCTCCATATGTACCTTCTGAAGGGACAGGTCCGCTCCGCCAACTTTCTCCGTAACGGAGGAGACCGCAATGCTCGGAGGATTCGGCATATTCGCTAGAATAAACCCGATGACGGCGGGCTTAATCTCCGCCGCTTTGCTGCCGATCTGCTCTTGAAGTGCGGCAGGGAGCAGCTTGGTGAACGATGCGTTCGAACTCCCCAAGAGGTCGATAACAACCGGCTTCTTCCCGCCCTCGACCTGCCAGATGAGCTTCGTGCCGTCCACGGCAATCTGGAAAGGGATCGTACCTTTCCCATATGTGATCGTGCCGTCTGCCGAAAGCTTCTGCGTACTCTCGGTTTTCACATTTGCAAGTTCGATTGTCACTTTGTGCAGGGCGCTAAGGGCCTGCTGCTCAACAGCGCTCAGTTGGGAAGTATCCCCGGGCACAAGCTCGATCTGCAGGCTGCCTGCGGACTCCGAGGATGTGGCTGCCGAACTTTGTTGAATGGCTGCAGCCAGGTCTACGCCTTGTACGGACTGACAGCCCGTCAGCGTCAACAGCAAGAGAACCCATGCGGCGGAAACCCACCAGGTCACTTTCTTTTTATACATGTGCTAATCTACTCCTTAGGTTTAATAGAATAACATAAAGACGCCCAATGATTATACGCGAGCCGAAGAAGAAGGATTCGCACCTCATTTTAGATTTTTTTTGACCGAAACCTTTTATTACCAGTTGAGTCTATATTTATGAGGTGAGAGATGCGCTTCGGCAGGAAGCCCTAAGGAGGTGACGTCTATGATGACTTTGTTTGCCATATGTTTCTTTACAGGCCTTGTATTGACGGTGCTGCTCACGTTTTTCGGCGGCGATTTCTTCGAATTCCACGGGGATGCCGGGGGAGGACATGGCCACGGCCATGGGGGACCGTCCTTCTTCAACCTGTCCTCGCTGTTAGCCAGCTTGACGGCATTCGGCGGGATCGGTTATATGCTTGGCGAGCTCGGCATGACGAACGCTTTGGTCATTTTGCTGATTGCTATCGGTTCCGGCCTCGTGATGGGATGGCTGTTCTTCCTCTTTTACGTCAAAGTCATCTACAAACATGATAACAGTATGAAGGAGAGCGATTTTGAGCTTAGCGGACAACTGGGCAGGTTGATCGTGGGAATTAACGGCCATGGCATCGGCGAGATGGTCATTGTCATGCAGGGGACCAAGCGCTCTATCAGCGCTCGATCCGCGGAGGGAGAGTCCATTCCCAAAGGGGCTAAGGTAGTTATTTTGCATATGGATAAAGGTGTTGCGACAGTAAGCAGATTCAGTGATCTGGCCTAAATACACTCTCGGGAGGTAATACGTTCATGTTGACGGTATTGTACACGGTGGCAGCGATCGTGATTGTCGTTTTTATTTTACTTACCACCATTGTCAGAGCCTATAAGAAAGTGCCGCCGAATGATGCGATGATCGTGTTCGGTTTGGGGGGCAAGCGCGTCGTGCAGGGCGGCGGCACCTTCGTCATTCCGGGCTTCCAGAGCTTCAAAACGATTTCCATGATGCTGATGAGCTTCGATGTGAAGCCGGACCAGCCGATGTTTTCCTTGCAGGGCATAAGGCTCAAGATTGAAGCGGTTGCTCAAATCAAAATTCAGAGCGATCCCGTCGCCATCGCCACGGCCTCCGAGCAGTTTCTGGATCATACGCTGCTGGAACGCGAGATGATGATTCTGCACTCCGTAGAGGGACATCTGCGCGGATTGGTCGGACAGTTGACGGTCGAAGCGATTCTTAAGAACCCGGATGAGTTGAACAGCAAGATGAGAGAGACGTGTTCGGAGGATTTGGATAAAATGGGTCTCAGCCTGATCTCCTTCGTTCTCAAGCGCGTGGCGGATGATCAAGGCTATATTGAGAACCTCGGAGTTCCGGAGATTGAGCGCGTCCGCAAAAGCGCCAGCATCGCCAAGGCCGAAGTCGAGCGGGATATCCAAATTCGCCAGGCGGACACGGAGAAGGAATCGGCCATCCGGCGAGCCGAGGCGCACCAGCTGAAGATTGAAGCGGAGACGGCTGCTACGGCCAAGGAGGCGCAGTACCGCAAGGAGCTCAGCATGAAGGAGGCGGAGTTCAAGCAGGAGACGACCTCCCGCCAAGCCGAGGCGGATTTGGCCTATGAGCTGAAGCAGAATCAGATCAAGCAATCGCTCGTGACCGAGCAGGTGCGAATTAAGCAGATGGAAGCCGAAGCGAACAAGAACGTTCGGCAGATCGAGGTCGAGCTGAAGCAGAAGGAGCTCGAAGCGACCGTCATCAAGCCGGCCGAAGCGGAGAAGCAGGCGGCTATTATGCGCGCGGAAGTGAGCAAGCAGCGGCAAATTCTCGAAGCGGAGGCCGAAGCCGAGTCGACGAGAAAACGCGGCGAAGCGACGGCTGAGGCCGAGCTCGCCAAAGGGAAGGCGAATGCGGAGGTCATTCGCTTGGCCGGTCTTGCGGAAGCGGAGGCGCTGGAGAAGAAAGCCGAGGCTTACAAGCAGTATACGCAAGCGGCGGTAACGGTGGAGATTCTGCGGATTCTCCCGGAACTGGCGGAACGCATTGCGGCCCCTCTGAGCAACGTGGATAAGATCACGGTGATCTCGCAAGACGGCGCGACCTCCGGCGTGAACCGGGTGACGGGCGACATCGCCAAGATGATTGCGCAGGTGCCCGAGATTACGCAAACGCTGACAGGTCAAACCGTCACCGATCTGGCGCGCGCCTTCCTCGGCAAAGACGCGGACCTAACGGCGAAAACCGTTATGAATAAGGATACGGAATAAAAGAATGCCCTCGGCCTTGCTGTTCTAAGGCTGAGGGCATTTTTCTCTGCGGCGAATGTCGAATTGCTATACAATAGGAGAGAAGCTGGGATGTTGGTTGGGTCCCAGAGTTTAGATTGAAACGAGGCAGTCCATCATGCATATTTACCGCAAGTTTCTGCGAGATTTGATTCGCAACTATATCATAGGCTCCGGCATTGCCGTTGTGGTGGTAGGCGGGGTCATCATTTCGACGACGCTAGCGATTTCGAGTGCGGAGATGGTCCACATTTTCTTCATTATGATCTTATCGCTCTGTGTGATGATCCTGGCCGAGCTGCTCGTATTTCGCCGGCATATGCAGCCGATTCGGGCTATGCTAGTCCGGGAAGCGCCCGAACTTGCCGTCATCCGCGAGGCTTATGTGCAGACCCACCGCTTCCCGGCGCTCTCGGTGAAACGAATTCTGGGGCCGCACTTTCTAGGCCTCTCCGTCCCGGCGATGGCGATGGCCTTCATCGCGATTAAGGCGGGATGGCTGTCGCTTCCGATGTATTATCTCGGCCTTGCCGGCGTTGGAGCCGTACTGGTGGCCAGCATGCACGCTTTGCTGGAATTCTTCATGACGGCTCAGGCGATTCGCCCGGTCCTTATACATATCCGCGATGTAGGCGGGCGTCTCTATGGCGAAGATGTCTCGCTGGACGGGCGGGTCATCGTATCCATTCAGTGCAAGTTTCAACTGAGCGCCTTTCTAATCGGGACGATGCCCTTGTTCCTGTTCAGCTTGGCGACGCAAATCCGACTTATTTCGGAAGCGTCGCATGTATCCGTCGATTATTGGAAATGGGCGGGCCTTATTCTGCTGCTCGGTGTCGGCTTCTCTTCGTTGGGGGCCAGGATGCTGGCGAGAGATATTCAGCAGCCGATCGAATATTTACATAAGGCGATGAAGGACGTCCAAGCGGGGGATTTGCAAGTGCGCGCGTCGGATTTATATTCCGATTAGTTCTCGCGGCTTGTGGCCGGCTTCAATCATATGGTCAAAGGCCTGGAGGCCCGCGAGCGCATGAACAATCAGCTGCTCCAGAGCTATTACGCTACGCTCGCTGCCGCTCTGGACGCCAGAGATGCTTATACGGCCGGTCATTCCACACGCGTCGCCCAATATTCGCTGATGATTGGCAGAGCGGAAGGGCTGAGTGAGCGGCAGCTGGATCTCCCGAACAAAACGGCGCTGCTGCATGATATCGGCAAAATCGGCGTGCGTGACGATGTGCTGTTGAAGGAGGGCCGGCTGACCGACGAGCAGTTCGAGATCATCAAGCTGCATCCGGTGCTGGGTGAATCGATCTTGAAGCAGATCGAGCCCGCCGAAGCGATGGCTCCGCTGCTTCCCGGCGTGCGCTCGCATCACGAGCGCTATGACGGCAAGGGATATCCGGACGGCCTGCAGGGCCAGGATATTCCGGAATTCGGGCGCATCATAGCGGTAGCGGATGCGTTCGATGCGATGACGTCCGACCGGCCGTACCGGAAGGGGATGCCTGCGGAGAAAGCGCTGGCCATTCTCCAGGAAGGGAAGGGGACGCAATGGGATCCCCGCTATGCGCAGTCGTTTATGGATGCATATACGAAACAGTAATACAAAGGGGCCACCCGGCGGCAGAAGGATCTGCACGTGCGGGTGGCCCCTTATTGCATGCTATTCAGCTGCTCGGGCCAGCTTATCCGAGAGCGTCGGTTCCAGGAAGCGGCCGACCTTGTCAATCCACTCCTCGACGTAATGATCCGTGGCCCACTGTGCCATCACCAGCTTCTCGCCGGGTAATAAATCCAGTGTAAGCTGCGGAGCGCTGCCCGGCGCTTGGCCGTAAGGGTAGAACTTGAGCTGATCTTTCTCGAAGATCACGATCATATCGCCTAGCGGCGATGTCAGCGCATCCGTCGCTTGCGGCCAGGTGGACTGAATGCCGCTCCAGGTACAGCACAGCTCGTCGTGATTCACGACCTTCTCCGGCAGCTCGCGCGGGAAGTCATGCAGCACGTAGCTGTCAGGCGCTGTGGAGCTCGCGCGCGGTGTCTCCGCGACTTTGCCGACCCAGCGACCGGGTTCGCGCTGTATCGTCCAGCTCTGGGATGTGAGATCTCCGCGCAGTCCGCTGGACAGGGAGGCAAGCGTGCTGTCAACGTTCGCATTCGAGCCATAGACATCGGCAAGCGATACGTGATTCTTGTCCACCGGTTTATTATAGAACTGGATGGTGTGCCCTTCCTTCAATTGCGGGAGAGTACGCACCCAGATGCGGTCCGCCTGATAAGGGACATTGCCCCGCAGCGTCTGCTCCGACTCGGCAATCGACAAGTACTGATTCCCTGCGAAAAGCAGCGTTTCCGTGCGATTCAGCTGTTCGCTTTCCACATCCGGGAATACTTCCGGCTTGGCAGGCTGATCGGCTAAGTGCGCGGATAAGTAGTGGAATTCATCGGTCTTCGTTCGATGAACGAGCGAGTCGATCTTCCAGAAGTTTTGCTTATAGGGCATGAGAATTCCTGGGCCCTCGGATGTTAATTGCAGCTGTCCGCGAACAGGCGCGATCAGCATCGTGCGATACGTACTATAGGGCATTGGCTTCACCGACCGCCCGGATTGGGCCTCTGCAGGCTCCTGCTCGGTCCTTAGCCCAATGAGCAAAGCCGTCGTAATCGGCGTCGGCGAGTGGCTGACGGACGCTGCAGCCGTTGTTAAACCGGCGTCTGCGACAGGAGCGGCTTCGCTCTGGGTATGCAGCGTTCCCCATGGGAAAAGCAGCAGGGCTGCGGCGACCGCGCCGATGCCTGCGAAGCAGAACACGGGCCCTACCTTCGGCTTCGTTCGTTCCTTGCGCTCGATCGCGTCTTCGATGTCGCGTTGAAGCTTGGAAGTAAAGCCGGGGCGCTCAAGCGGTCCTGATTCCAATTGTTTGCGTAAATCATCCGGATCAGGATTGTTCAAGAGCCTCACGCTCCTTCAGTTTGACCACCTTGAGTCTGGCGTGGTGAAGCCGCGATTTGACGGTACCCTCCGAGATGTTAAGAATGGATGCCATTTCTTTGGTGGAGAGCTGGTAATGAGCATGCAAAATAAGAATCTCCCTGTACTTCGGAGGCAGGGAAATCACTTTTTTCCAAATATCGCTTGCGTATAATTTCTCCATGGCTTCCGTTTCGGCAGATTGTGATGTGCCCGTCGATTGGATGAAGCCGACAAGCGTCACTTTGCGCCAGAAAGCCTTGCGCAGATAGTCGTAAGTTGTATTGCGGGTAATCGTAAGAAGCCAGGTCTTGACCGAGGCCTCACCGCGGAATGTAGTAAGATTGCGATAAACTTTAAGGAATGCATCCTGTGTAATATCATCGGCTAAATCCGAATTGCGGCAAATGCTGAAGGCATAATTCCAAACATCATTGCCATAGGTTTCCATCAGATTACGAAGAATAACTTTCTGATCTGTGGTTTCAGATACGTATTTCAAATATTCAAAAACATGGACACCGGTCGTCTCCATTCCCTCACCTCTCTGAATTAGACGCGTGCAGCCTGAAAAAGTTCGATATCCGCCTAAAAAAATTTACTGCACCCTATAACTATACCATTCGAATGCAGTAAGGAACATCGGTCTATGATTCAGAGAAAGGATCGAAAAAAGTGTGTCCAAATAGACGGGGACGGGGCCGGAAGGAGGCAGGAGGCGCGGGCGGGAAAGTTCAGTCCTCGTGGGGGTGTTCGATTTTGCCTACCGTAATTGCTTTGTAGCGCCAGAAGGTTTCGTTAATGAGTGCCGCCTCTTGGTCATTCAAATATTGAACCAATACCGTGACTTCAGGTACCTTATTGGGACGGCGGGAGAGGCTGTGCTTGGATTTCAACAGCTGTCCGATGATGAACCCGATCAGGAAGCCGCCGATGCCGTAGAGCAGCCCCCAGATAATAGGGCCCCATTCCAGCACGAATCCTAAACTGATACCGATCACGCTGCAGGCCGTCGCGCTGGCAAAACCGATTTCAACGGCTTTGGTTGTCTGGTCGAAGCGCTGGTCGACGATAGACAACGATTTATCTCGATGAGCGTTCATGAGGACAGGCAGAATCCGGCCGGACGGAATCCCGCTGTGCTCCAGGATGCTTAGAGCTTGTTCCAGCTCCGTGCTATGTTCAAATGTACCGATTATCCACAGTGGAATATGGTTTGCGCTGCTGCCGCCCATGATTCGATTCCTTGCTTTCTCATAATAATCCGTCAAATATTGGCGCTGTGTTATACGAAACAACCGATTCTGTTCAATAGAGCTCGAATAGGCATGGAACATGGCGCCTCCGAGCACGGAGGGCATGAACATCAGCCACTGAGGCTGCAAAATGCTGGCCACCATCCGGTTATGTCCCAGGATTAGCGCCATAAGGGCCTCATAACTGTGAGAGAAAGTGATGTAAATCCACCACCAGAGAATGCCGTAAAAGCCCAACCAGATATGTTTATTGTAGAGCTGTCCCAGACCGGGAAAAAAGAACGAGCAGAAAGCGGCGACAAGAGGCCGTTTCTTCTCGAGGAATTGAATGCCGGTTGAGCGCATGAGATGAACCGGAATCCGGCCGTTTTCCAAGATAGCCAACTCATAATGCTTGTTCGTTTCGAGCGCGCTTCGGTAGCTGTCCCAAATCGCAAAGAAATAAATAATCATATAGCCGTACAGCCACTGAGGGTGCAGCACCTGCTTGGCCATTGCGAAGTTGCCGCTGAAGGAATACACCATACCCTCATTGATATGGGCTAATGTATTAATGATAACCTCGGATAAGGTCAGCAGAACGCCTGTCGTATTTTTGTACATGAGCAGGTGTCCGAAACCAGGGAAGGAAGCTGACCACCACGCCACCATGACCGGATTGCGCCGCTGGGCATAAATAATATCGAACCTTCGTACGGAGGCCATCATCCATCGGGGAGTGGAATTTGTCGACAACGTAAATCCATCCTCTCTGCGTTTGGTCTAGTATCACAACAATTGGCATTTATTATGCAAAATATGGGATGCAAAATTTGTCGCAACAGTCTTGACAATAGAAGGCCATAACACGCAATATGAAGGTAGGATGATGTCATCAAACAGGTCCTTCGGAGAGGAAGAACACCATGAATTTCGTTGAGCATATTATGGATCACCTGCGTTCCGGTGCCATTAACAACTATCCGCAGCCAGTTTCACTGAATATGGGACTAGCGTATACGGTTAAACTGGAAGACAGAAAGACGAATTTAATTTGGTTGCCTTTTGAATATACGGGACTTGCTTACGTGGATATGGGACAGCAAGTGAATGTTTATCCCTATTATCGAGGCGTCATATTTGAAGAGGTCGAGCTTTCCCGCGGTACGGATCTGCATAAGCCCCAAACGGAGGAAGCCTTCGTTAAGACCTTATTTCACAAAAGCTGGGAAATGCATCAGCTGCTCCAGCAGGAGAAATATGCCTATTTGCAAGGCAGCGCACCGGATTTCTTGACCAAGATGCTGTACATAGCCGATTGGCTGCGCTATTATAATTCGGCCGTAACCGTAGGCGCACGAAAATCATAATCGCCGTTCATAGTAGGACCATAACATCTACAGGTGTAGAGGGTATGGTCCTTTTTGCTGATCTGGGAGACGGTGCCGGCCGTTCTGACAGGTGCTGGCGGTGCGGCTATAGACCCAAGCCTGACCGGGTTTGTCGCGTCTTCCTTACTAGGCATAAAGCCTGTTCTCAAAGCTGAATAGAAGGCTTATTCTAGACAATGGTACAAGTTGGTACCGAATAAATTGTAGAGAAGCGGAGAATCTTGTATGCGGCAATTGAATAAATGGCTAACCATAGCAGCGGTATGCTGCGTAATAACCATAGGCACTCAGCAAGCGAAAGTTGAAGCTGCAGCCATGAAGGATGTCAAGGGGCACTGGGCGGAGCAGACGATTAACCAGATGTCGCAGCAAGGGCTGCTTGACGGCTTCCCGGACGGGACCTTTCGGCCCGACGACGCGGTGACGGCAGATCAATTCGTGAAAATTGTGCTGCTTGCTTTCACCGATATATTTCCCAATGGGGAGCGGAATTGGAGAAGCAGTTTCCTGCAATCGTTAAGCGCCGGCAATCAGAGCATTTTGCAGCAGGATTACCGGGACTTCACATTCAAGCCGAGCACGGTCGGCTATTGGGCCAAACCTTATTTGGATTTGGCCAGCGATCTTCATTTCATAAGCAAAGGCCAATTCCCGGATTACAAGGCGAAGCTGAAGCGGGAGGACGTTGCAGAGATCTTATATTATTTACTTAAGGAAACCGAGTATTTGGAGGACGAAGCGTACAGCCTTCGAGCGGCCTCCCAGTTCGGCGATCTGCGGAGCGCGACGGCAAGACAGCAGAGGTTCATCGGGGAAGCGATGACGAAGGGGATCATGGAAGGATACCCGAACGGATACTTCGGTGTCGGCCGTGACGTAACCCGTGCCGAAGCGCTGCAGATCATTGCACGGCTGCAGACCAAATCGAAACGGATTAGCGTCAAGAACGAGGGCGAGGCGTTCGTCAAAGTCGTGCCTACGAAGGATGGCAGCTACAAGAAGTTGATCTTCCCCGATCAGCGCATGCTGGAGGCTTACGATGTTATGGAAGAAGCCGGCAAGCTGCGCGGGACGAACTACGATCTGGAGGAAACGACGCTGCGCCTGTTCCGGAACGCGGAGGCCAAGGCCGTTGCCGTGAACGGCCCGACCGCCGGAGTGCGCAACAGCAATGAGGCCTCCCTGTGGCTCGATCCGCAGTTCGCCACTTACGGCGTAACGGTCCGCTTGGAGGACGGCACATTGGCCCGTAATATGGAGAGCATCCGGAAGTTCACGGATAACCTGTTCGGCTATGATGCCGACATTTTCTATCGTCATTTCACGGAAGCCTGCGCTCAGGCGGCGGCCCAAGGCGTATTGGAGACGACGACGAAGCAGATCGGGAGCTTCTCTGTGGAAACGCGTTTGGAGCCGGACGGCAAAACAATTGTTTTCTCGATCATACACGCTTAGCGGATTGGATGAGGTGTACATACAAGTTGTACGCCTCTTTTTAATTTGAGCAGGTATCTAGCTAACATGTACGTACAAGTGTATAATGAGTTATTATACACGGAAGGTGATGAGAGCAAGTGCTGGACAATTTAAAACAGGCGGTTCTGGAAGCGAACCTGGACCTGCCCAAAAATCGGCTGGTCACATTCACATGGGGAAATGTCAGCGGGATTGACCGCGATCAGGGACTTGTCGTAATTAAACCAAGCGGTGTTCCCTACGAGGAGCTGAAAGCCGAGGATCTCGTTGTGGTGGACTTGGAAGGCCGCATTGTAGAAGGCAAGCTGAAGCCTTCCTCGGACACGCCGACCCATCTGGCGTTATACCGCGCTTTCCCGTCGATTGGCGGTATTGTGCATACGCACTCGCCGTGGGCCACCAGTTGGGCGCAAGCGGGCCGGGGCATCCCGGCGCTGGGTACGACACATGCCGACTACTTCTATGGTGAAGTCCCCTGCACACGTCTCATGACGGAAGCTGAGATCAAGGGGGCATACGAGCTGGAGACGGGCAACGTCATCATCGAGACGTTCAAGGATTTGGACCCGGCGATGGTGCCAGGCGTGCTGGTGAACTGCCATGCGCCGTTCAGCTGGGGCAAGGATCCGCACAATGCGGTGCATAACGCCGTTGTGCTGGAGGAAGTTGCAAAGATCGCCTACCGCACCTATCAACTGAATCCTTCGATTCAGGCGATGGATCAGACGCTGCTGGACCGGCACTTCCTGAGAAAGCACGGAGCTAACGCCTATTACGGGCAGCAATAATACCGGCGATTGACCGGAATCATAAATTTATGGGGCGACCGGGAAGCGGAGGTTGCCCCTTTTCTATTATCAGCGGCTAACGGACACCATGAGGCTGTAAATTAACTATGGACAGTTTTGCGTGAACGGACACATGCAGAGAATGTATGTGATTTTTCGTATACATTTTGTGGTCTCCCACAGATTTCCGAAGTTATATACAATTAATCGAAAGCCTCACCACGGCCACGGCCGTTATCCTAATGGACACAGGCGCCTCTATACACCGACTTGGGAGTGAGGACGGGCCGAAATGAGGAAATAAAGGTGCTGGTGTCCGTTAGCCGCAAAAGAAGGGGGATTTCCCGTTCCGGAGGGGGGCCGTGCCTATGCCTGTATACACTTACACGATCCCGTCGGTCAGTCTTTACCGATTCCGGCTCTGGGCATCGCGGCATCCCATTTTCACAGCCTGTCCCACGGGAAGAATGCCGATCTTGGCCGAGATTCCCACTCCTCATCTTTGGCGGGAATGAACGCTTAATGGTATGATGAGAGTGCAAGACGATTAGGGGAAGAAGGATGATGAAGTCATGTTTACGAAAGCCAACTACGAGGGAACAAGAGAAGACAACTATGCCTTGCTGATTCAGCAAGTTGAAGCATTGATACACGATGAGCCGAATCGCATTGCCAATTTGGCCAATGCCGCGGCGCTGCTCGGACAGTTTCTGACAGAGATCAACTGGGTGGGGTTCTATCTGCTGGACTCGTCCCAAGAGAAGGAAGAGCTTGTGCTGGGGCCCTTCCAGGGACTGCCTGCATGCGTGCGAATTCCGCTAGGCAAAGGGGTTTGCGGGACCTCGGCGCAGCGCCAGGAAACGGTGCTTGTACCGGACGTGCATGCGTTCCCGGGGCATATCGCCTGCGACGCCGCTTCCCAATCGGAGATTGTCGTGCCGATCGTGCGGGGCGATGAGCTGATCGGCGTGCTCGATATCGATAGCCCGATCCTGAGCCGTTTCGATGAAGTCGACCGGCGTTATTTGGAACAATTCGTACAGAAGCTTGCAGCCGCTATGTAATCTCGTATTGCAAGGCGAGAATGTCTTCAAGATCATCTTCGGAACAAAAGCTGCAGCTTGCGAGAACGTTGTTACGCCGCAAGCGACTATACAACATAATCAAATGACTGGTAAGCTGCTGTTCCAGAACCGGATCTGCGATGCTGAATTCAATCCCGTATTCATAGAGGGTTGGCTTCAGCATCGTTTTTCGTTTAATGACGCCCAAAATTTTCATTTCTTGATGAAACAGAAGGAAAGTAAACTCCAGCAGCAAGCTCATCTCGGTAGGAAGATTCAAGGGGGTGTGCATGCGGATCCCGCCGGCACTGATATCCTTGATCATGATTTTGGAGTGTTTGGTTTCGATTGCTTTATTTTTGATCCCGATGATTTTGAACATGGCGGATAATGGGATTTGGAGATGAATCCTGAAGCTGGAGCGCTTATTTGGCTGTGACATGAAGATGCTCCTCTAGGTTAATAGGTATATTATACTATAAAAGTAGTCATTTTGGTTCGCATAATTAGAAAAGAAGCCCCCTATTTAGGGAGCTTGGCAGCGAATGCTTTCAAATTTTCCTCACCGTTAACGAAAATCCGCTTTAGCTGGTAAGGCGGCTGCTGGTTGGTGGCTACGCCTTGTTCGGTGGTAAATGCATACCGAAACCCGTGCTGCTTCAGGATCTTCAGCGTTGTTTTATTGTATTCCCCATAGGGATAGCAGAAAATATCGGCTTTCGTTCCCAATTTCGCTTCAATTTGTTTCCTGGCTTCCACGATTTCATAGGTCTGCTCATCCGCTCCAAGACGAGGGAGGTGAGGATGTGACATGCCGTGCGGTTGAATATCCCAGCCTGCCTCGTGGAGCTTACGGATCTGCTCCCAGTTGAGATAGCCATCCTGTTCCGTCATGCCTGGGGAAACGAAGAGCGTCGCGGGGAAGCCGTATTTGGCCAAAATCGGCATCGCTTGCTCATAATTGTCGATGTAGCCGTCATCGAACGTAAGCAGCACCGGTTTCTCCGGAACTTGGAGGGAATCGTCTCCTTCCAGGAGGCGGATGAACGTATCAAGCTTGAGAGGGGTGTAGCCTTGCTTATGCAGGTAGGCCATCTGCTCCTTCAGTTTGTCCGGAGAGATCACGACGATATTGCCTGGATCTATCGCAACACTATGGTAGTTGAGCACGGGAATGCTTACCTTCTTCAGTGCCTTGGGAACGTAAGTCGCCGCGGTAACGGTAACGGCGGCTGGCGGCTCCGGCTTCATGTCCACTGGCAGTGGACTTCCCGGGGAGAGGGAGAGCTCTGCAGGTTGGCTAAGGTCCGTATGCGGGCTTGACCCTGTATGCTCGCTGTGCTCTGCGCCCTGCTCTCCAAGCGTCCGCTCTGCAGCCGGCAGCGGTTCCGCAGCGGGAGCTTGCTCGGGAGCTGCTAACCCGACTTCGACCGTCCTGGCAGGTTCAGACGACATGTCCGCGATGCGTACAGGCTCCTCGAGCCGTGAAGCCCCGGCAGCTTCCTCCGCGGAATCGGGGGCTTGTCCGCCATGCAGAGATGCGGCAGCGGGGACAGCTCCTTGCTTGCTGTAGCTGGAAGCGGGTGTGCAGGAGGCTATAAGGAAGAGAAGCAAAGTGAAAAGCCCGGCAGATTTGGCAAGCGACAGGACTTTTTTACCCGTTATGTTCATAGGTTCACACCAACCGTTTCTAGAGAAATAATCTATTACTCTATTTGTAAGCAATGGCTGGGGGAAATATACATAAAACAAAAAACTGGCAGAAGGGACTGATGACAGTCTCCAATGCCAGTTCAAGCGTTAATACATGTTGCCGATGATGGTAGCGAGTAGCTTACGCATCGAGCGTGTGCCGACTTTATCCATAATTTTATCGATATGAACCTTAACGGTCTTTTCACTTATGCTGCAATGTGCTGCCAATTCTTTGTTGCTATAGCCATGAAGAGCGATAAGTCCCATAATCTCAGCTTCCCGATTCGTAAGCAGGTGGATTTCTGCAAATTGGGAGATGACGGATTGCACACTTTTGGGTTGGACGATCCGAATTAAATTCTCTTGTGCATAGGGCATGCTTGGACAACCTCAATATCTATTAGTAATATCTGGTGCAAAGTACATTGTAGCAGAGATGTGCCCTGTAGCTTTGCTACCAGATTTGTCTATTTTCTAAATTTTGCATGAAAAAATGTCCTTCGCGCCTAATCCTTACTTTGGATCACAAGCAATAATCCCGAGCTGATCTCAATCAAGCCCTCCGGTTCCGTGAGAATATTGCTGATTCCAAGCGATTGCCCGATGACTAACGTAGCCTGGTGCAGCGGGTATTGAAAGCCGTGAAGCGTAATGCCGGTAACCTCCAAGCTTAGCGGGAGCAAAGAGATATGAGAATAGCGGCCCCGCTCGACCCGCGTCGATTGATTCATCACGAGGATATGATTATTAGCGTCTATAATCGAACAGGAGATCCCCAGCTCGGTACTTTTGCGCAGCAGGTGCACATTCGCCAAGGAATGATCGAACCGTGTGCCTAGAGCGCCGAGAATAAGAATATGGTCCGGATGCCGGTCCAGCGCCCAATTGAAAGCCATTTCCGTATCGGTCAAATCCTTATGCACCGGATCGCATTCGATGAAGCTGCGGCTGGAAGAGCGAATGAGGTCCAACTCCTCTGCGGTCACCGAGTCGAAATCTCCCATCGAGATGTCCGGTTCATAGCCGTGTTGAATAAGAAATAAGGCTCCGCGGTCAGAACCGACCAATAAGTCAGCTTCTTGGATGATGTCAAGTGCCCAGTCGCCGAGCGTGCCCCCCGTAACAATGATGATGCGTTTTCCGTTCATGCTTGATCCCCCAGCGTCATTATCATCCCCTTAGTATACCATAATCAAGCAAAAAACCGAGCCGCATCCATCGCAGCCCGGTTCCATGATTAAGTTCTGTTATTGATGACGGTTGCTGATTTCAATTTTCGCCGTCAGCATCGTGATTAACGCGCTTGCGCATCGGGTTCAGCTCCGACTGATCGTGATCAATTTGGGCCTCATCTGCGAAGCCCTGAAGTTCCCAAGTGGTGCGGCCCAGGATAAGATCCGCCGGAAATTCATCCCCGCGTTTCAGTGTTACCTCTTGTCCAGCCTCATTGGCATAAATGCCGTCTGTCTCCACGACATCGCCTGTCATTGGATCCATGGATTTGTCTTTCGACATGCCGTATTCCTCCTTTCCTGTTGCTTATCCATACGATTTCCAAGCGTGGAGGAAATTATGAGTAGAATCGTGTAGAATGAGAAGGTTGTCATGGAAGGCTAATAGAAGGATTGGACAGAAAGGGAAGGAACATCATGGCATTATGGGGGACAATGGTGAACGCAATCGCCATTATCGTAGGGGGATTATTAGGGATGGCGCTGCCCCGCATCTCGGAAGGCATCAAAAGCACCGTCATGCAGGGCCTTGGGCTTGCCATTACGGTGCTGGGCATCACGATGGCCTTCAAGTCGAATAACATCGTGCTCGTTATTATGAGTCTCGTTGCCGGAGGGATCGCGGGTGAGCTGCTTCGCATCGAATACAGGCTTGCCCAGCTCGGTGATTGGCTGCAGGCCCGAATGAACCAAGCGAACGCCGGGAACGCCACCGGCCGCATCTCGGAAGGCTTCGTGACATGCACGCTGGTGTACTGCATCGGAGCGATGGCCATTCTGGGACCGCTGGACGGCGGTCTCCGGCATAATCATGATATTTTGTACACGAAAGCGCTGTTGGACGGATTCCTGTCCATTATTTTCGCATCGACCTTGGGGGTCGGCGTCATCTTCTCAGCAGCATCGGTGTTCATTATGCAAGGTACGATCGCCTTAGCCGCAACGTTCATCGCAATGGCCTTCAGCCAAGCGTCGCTGGATGCAATGATCGTTCAGATCACGGCGGTCGGCGGTGTTCTGGTTATTGGCGTAGGCATCAATATTTTGCAGATTAGGAAAGTAAACGTTGCCAACATGCTGCCGGCACTGGTGATAGCGGCGGCAGCCGTACCGCTGCAGCAGCATATGGCCGAATGGTGGCAAAGGTTCTTCTAGACGGCGGAACCGTTGAATTTGTAGCCGACGCCCCGAACCGTAATAATATAGCGGGGCTCGGCCGGATTCGCTTCGATCTTCTTGCGCAGATTGCTGATATGTACGATGAGCGTTCGCGGGTCTCCCATACTATCGAGACTCCAGATCAGCTCGAATAGATGTTCGATTTTATATACCCGGTTAGGGGTCTTGGCCATTAAGGAAAGCAGATCGAATTCTTTGGCCGACAGCGAGATCGTCTGCCCGTTCACACGAACGATATGGCTGACCAGATCGATTTCGAGTCCGGGGAACCTCACAAGCTGCGGATCGTCCTGATGCTGCTCGCGAATAGAGTTGCGCCGCAGCAGGGCCTTCACTCTGGCGACAAGCTGGCTAGGGCTGAACGGCTTCGTCATATAATCGTCGCCACCCATACTCAAGCCGAGAATCACGTCGATGTCTTCGCTTTTGCAGGAGATGAACAGGATCGGCGTATTACTTGTCTTACGCAGCTGCCTGCAAACTTCTATACCATCGAGTCCCGGAAGCAAAATATCCAGAACGATAAGATCGGGTTTGTGCTCTTTCACGATTTCGAATACGTCTTGTCCATTATTGGCGCTGATAACTTTGTATCCTTCTCGAACTAGGTAAAGCTGGATCAATTGGACAATTTCTTGCTCATCATCTACTACTAGAATTGTTTCTCCTGCCATAACTAGAAATCCTCCTTAGTAACGGAACGGCTCTACGAAGGGAACGGTTCCCCGCTCACTAATGTTAACCTCATTATAGAACGAATCTCCCAGAAAATTCTATCCTTTTATTGCCAAAAAGTGAGATTTGACGCGGTTCCTGCAAGCGGGAGGGTGTAATGGACTATGTATTTTCTCGACTTTTGTAGAAACATGTCGAAAAACAGAAAATGCTTTCGCCAATTAACGCAAAATTTAGCTGGACTTTATCAAATCTTTATGTTTCCATGCTAATCTACCTTAGTCTCTATGCAGAAGCACACGAGGGGGCGACGAAAGTAATGAGTCATTCGGCTGATAAAAGTTTTGCGGTACCCCCATGGATGCAGAAGGATATATTCGTACGCCAATTCATCGAGCAAGCGTGGGATTTATTTTGTATATTCGATGTTCATCGAAATTTAACCTATGCCTCCAAGAGCTTCAACCCGGTGATCGGCTTCATTCCTGAAGATTTTCTGCAGGTGGTTGAGCTCATTGATTCTGAATATCGCATGGATTTACATAAAATGTTTATTCGAACGGTACAGACGTGCTGCAGCAGCAAGCTGGAGTTTCGGATGAAAGGAACAGGCGAGAGCTATAATTGGTTCGAATGCACCTCGATGCCGATCCGCGATGCGGCGGGGGAGCTCGCCGAGATCTGCTTCGTGCTGAATGACATCACGCTCCGCAAGAACCAGGAGAACCGCCTCATCGCCATGGCTTTCCACGATCCTCTGACAGGCTTGCCGAACCGCAGGCTGTTCAAAGAGCATTTGCATCAATTGCTTATGCAGGCCAAGCGGATGGACCGGTATTTTGCCCTTGTCTATTTGGATATCGACGATTTCAAGCTGATTAACGACACCATGGGGCACGATGTGGGGGACGCGTTCCTGCAGCATTTTGCCCAGCGTATTCAAGGCTGTCTTCGCGAAGTGGATATGTTTGCCCGGATGGGCGGCGACGAGTTTACCATTCTGCTGCCGGGCGTAGATTGCGAGGAGCATGTCAGAGGCGTGGCACAGCGGATTCTGAACTGCGTCGATCAGCCATGGGAGGTCTTGGATCAGGTTTTTAGGGCTACGGTCAGCATGGGGATTACGATGTATCACTCCGACACGAGGGAAGCTTCACAGATGCTTAAGGAAGTGGACATTGCGCTTTACCAAGTCAAGGGCAAGGGACGCAATCATTATCAATTCTATCAACCGAAATCCCGATAACGTACTCTATTAACAACCGCCGCGAAGGGCTAAGCCCCTCAGATAGCGGTTTTTTTGGCATTTACCCAATATTTACTCCTAGCCTATTAGCAGTCTTTCAAGGATGATAGAAGAATGTGATGAAAAGGTAGAAGGAGATGAGTGGCCAAGATGAGGTTGAGAAAAGGCCTTGTTGCCTTAGCGGCAGCGGGATTATTGACGATAGCGACAGGCTCGGGGCTGTATCATGCTCAGGCTGAGGCTGAGGCAAGTTCCGCGCAGGGTAAGTTCAACATGTCTTATATCTTTTTCGGCAATCCGAGTTCGTATACGGCTCAAGTAGATAAAAGCGGTCAAACGCTCGATGTGGTTTCTCCAAGCTATTTCCATCTTCAATCCGATGGCAGCCTGGAGCTTTCCGCTACGATACAAGCTTCTTTCATATCGGACATGCATGCGCGCGGGAAACGCGTCGTCCCGTTCTTGAGCAATGATTTCGACCGTGCGCTGGGAGAGAAAGCGATTGATAACCGGGAGGCGCTGGCGAATCAAATCGTGCAGGCCATTCAGACGTATAACCTGGACGGCATCCAATTCGACATTGAGAATGTGGATGGCGCTTACAGAGACGGGTATACCGATCTTGTGAAAAAGCTTCGTAACAAATTGCCGAGCGGCAAAGAGGTATCCGTTGCGGTGGCGGCCAACCCGACAGGCACAACCGGCAGTTGGATCGGCTTATACGACTATAAGGGATTGGGCGCCGTTGCCGACTATCTGATGGTCATGGCCTATGACGAGAGCTACCCGGGCGACCCGACACCGGGGCCTGTAGCTAGCTTACCCTTCGTGGAGAAATCCATT
Organism: Paenibacillus sp. MAHUQ-63; assembly: GCF_028765165.1. Classification (GTDB taxonomy): domain Bacteria; phylum Bacillota; class Bacilli; order Paenibacillales; family NBRC-103111; genus Paenibacillus_E. The sequence continues at coordinate 193,269 of NZ_JARADB010000006.1, forward strand.
CAGTATGCCGTTTCGCAAGTGCCGGCTGAGAAAGTCGTTCTCGGTGTCCCGTTCTACGGCAGATACTGGAATCAGAATCCCGCGAGCAACGGCGCCGGTGTTACCTCTCAAATGGTGCAGAAGCTCATCAGCACGTACAAGGGGTCCGTCCAATATGATCGTGCGAGCCAATCGCCGGTTGCCAGCTTCACGATCCGTGAGGAGGATACGGCCACAAGCATTAACGGCCAACCGTTAGAACCCGGCGATTACACCGTTTGGTTCGAAAATGAGCAGTCCATGAAGGAAAAGCTGAAGCTGGTGAGCAAATACAAGCTCAAAGGTACCGGCAGCTGGAGCTTAAATCAGGAGACGGCGGATACCTGGGGGTATTTCGGCCTCTGGGCTGACGGCTTCTACTTCACCGATATGCAAAAGCATTGGGCCCAAGACGCTGTGCTTGCCGCGGCGAACCGCGGCTGGATGCTCGGCCCGGCCGCAGACCGGTTCGCGCCTGATGCGGCGCTGACCCGCGCAGAAGCCGCGACGATTATGGTGCGCGTGCTTGGCTTGGAAGGCGAGTCCGCGGGCAGCGGCTCGTTCACGGATGTGCCTGCTACGCATTGGGCGTGGCAGGATATCCAGCTCGCGAAGAAGGGCGGGCTGATCGAGGGGATCAGTGCGGACCGCTTCGCGCCGGATCAAATCATGACGCGGGAACAGATGAGCATGCTGCTCTCCCGCGCTTTGCACTTGACTTCGCAGGGCGGCTCCGCCTCTGCGAAGCGCTTCTCCGACGTGCCGGCGGACCGATGGTCGGCGGAGGCTATTGCTGCGATGAGCAGCAATGGCCTTGTCGACGGCTTCGCGAACGGCACGTTCCGCCCGGGCGCGTCGCTCACGCGTGCGGAGATGGCGGCGCTGCTGAGCCGCGCGCAGCCGCTGCTTACGAAGTAAGCAGCTGGGTGCGGCTGGCCGGTGGTGCCTCGCTCGCACGGACGCACCGCAAGTGCTCGGCCCCTGGAACCACAGGCACCGCTTGCGCTAACGGACACCAGAGCCGTTAATCGGGCGAAAATGGGGCGTCCTCAGTGTTAACGGACCAGAGAGCCGTTATTTGCTGGAATTCGGGCGGATTCGCCCGGTTTTGAGGCAAATAACGTCGCTGGAGTCCGTTAGAATCGTGGAGCGCCCCAGAACCGCGGAATAAGCGCTGCTGTGTCCGTTAGCTGGCCGGTGCCTCGCTCGCACGGACGCACCGCAAGACTGCTCGGCCCTGGAACCACGGGCACACTAACGGACACCAGAGCCGTTAATCGGGCGAAAATGGGGCGTCCTCAACGCTAACGGACCAGGGAGCCGTTATTTGCTGGAATTCGGGCGGATTCGCCCGGTGTTGAGGCAAATAACGTCGCTGGAGTCCGTTAGAATCGTGGAGCGGCCCAGAATCGCGGAATAAGCGCAGCTGTGTCCGTTAGCTTATCTCAGGGGCAAGTAAGGCGCCCTGTCAGAAAATAAAAGTACAGCTAAATCATCTGATTTAGCTGTACTTTTTGCGCATTTTTGCACCGTCCCATCCGCAGCCGAGCGGAGGATGGTGATCTTACATCAGCCCCATCATAAGCCGTGGAGGATGGTGATCTCACGTCAGCCCCATCATAAGCCAAGCGGCGGCTTGATGGCAGGGAGCAGATCGCCGATGACGTCCGCCTTCCCCAAATTGATGAAAGTGGTCTGCTCCTTGGGGCCGGGTTTGTTCGTGACGAATTGGCGAATGTTCATGACTCGGGATTCTCCGCTGGAGATACGGTTGCTGCCGATCTGCAGCACGGACGTAGCGGAGAGGCCCAGGATGCGAAGACCTCGTACCCGAATGAAGGAGCCCAAGTTATCCACACACATTGTGAAAGGCTCCGGGGGCTGAGGGATCGGGATCGGGCGCCGATAGAACGGATAGGCTTTGAAGCTTCCCTCATTGCCGTAATAAATCGGCACCTCGCGCTGCACGGCGAAGACGTTGGTATTCAGCGCGGTATTGACGTTATCTCCGACCTGCATCACGCTGCTGATGCTGATGGAATTAACATAGACGTAGCCCACGATCGATAGACGGGCCACTGGCTACACCTCCGCTGGAAGTGGGACGAACGGAGAGATGATGACGGATTCCGGCGGCGTGTCGAACATCGAGGACAGAGAAATGACCTCCGTATCGCCGATAAGGAAGATCGATGAACTCGCTACCCCGACGATGCGGACATCGCCAACGAAAATTTGCTTGTTTTCCACTTGCAAGTTGAACATGGCTATCCCTCTTTTCTTGGCAGACTGGATATGTAGTTTTCGATTGCCGAAATGATGTCCTGCTTAGTCTTCTCAACGATGCTTGTCGTTACGGCTTCCATCGGTTCTTTGAACCCGACGCCGCGGTACTGGTTGACGTAATGCTGGATTCGGTTGTCCAATTGTTTGCGGATATCGTCGATAATAAGCTCCTTATAGTCTTCATCCAGATGATACTGGTATTTCTGTTCCAGATTGAGCATGTCAGCTTGAACGCCATACTGCAAATATTGGGCGATGCTGTCCCAAACGTCCCGCTGTACGCCGGATCCGGTGGTGCTGCGCGGTTGTTCCTGCTGCCCCTGCCGCGATTCCTGGCCTTGACCCGAGCCTTTTCCTTGACCGGCACCCTGAGTGTGCCGCTTCTTAGATCCGATTTCCGGAGCAATCACTTGCTCAGGCCCGATCCCCAATTCCTGCCCCTGAACCTGCGCCTGCTGTCCTTGGAAGAAAGGGTTCTGATCCTGACCGGCCGTATCCTTCCCGACTGAGGCACCATTGACTGTGAAATCATCAACGTTATCCAGTGAGCTTGGGCTGATGCCGATGGTTAGCGTTCCGTCGAGCTTCTCCACTTTGAGTTGATCGAAGTTATACTCGATTTTATCGATGTGGAACCTTTTCTGATCTTTCAAGGCATCGAGGTCCGATTGCAGCTTTTTGACGGTCGTTTCGAGCTCGTCGATCCTCCGCTTCTGCGTTTCGATAAAGGAACAGACCTGCTCAGCCCATTGCTGCCATGTAATCAAGTTAGGCAATGTATGGCACCTCCTTCCGATATGGTTAGGCCAGGCGGCAGCTTAAGTGGGTGGCGGCAAACGCACGAGGGCGACCGGGTTGACCGGGCTTGAGCCAAGCTCCGGGGTGGGTTCGACAAAGCCGCCGGTATTATAAAGGTTGGATAACGAGCGGATCGATCCCGCGGTGCCAATCTGGAGCACGGAGGAGTTGGCCACGGAATTCACTTTCAGCTGTTGAATCATGATGGTTTGATGAATGATCATGTTCATAGTGGAGGAACACCTCGCTATCCTTGAAGTCGCTCATACTAGACGATCACTCCGCTAGTGGCGTTCGCTTCGATGAGATCGGAATCATTGGTCACGGTCGTGCTGTAGGCATTATACACGCGCGGGAAATCTCCCGTATTGAAAGAGCCTGCGCCAGCAAAAGTTTTGGATGAACTGTTAGGGGCGATGATGAAGGTATCGCCGAAGTGGACGACAGAGCTAGACCCCACGCTGATAATTTTCACGGTTCCTACGATTGACGGCATAGTCGGTCTCCCTTGTTTCAGGCTTTATCTCACCTTCAGTATATGAGGGTATTCGCCTAGAGGTGACCTGTTTTCAGGACGGTGTCACATTCGCGAGTAGGCACATATACTGGTGCATGAGATAAAGGAGGTGATGGGCATGAACGGCTTTAATCGTCATCCTTGGCTGAAGTGGGAGCAGGTTGAGAAGTTCCTTGGGCAAAAGCTGCCTTTCGGTGAAAAAGGGCAGACCTTTCTAGATAATATGACGTGGGTTGAGGGATATGTACAGGACATGCTGAAAAAAGCGATGCCGGGCCTGAGTGCAAGCATGTCCACCCATGGGGCGGAATCGGAAATCTTCGAAACGCACGAACACGTTATCATTAAAGTGAAAATTCCGAAGGGGGAAGACCCGAAAGCGCTGCAGGTGTTCGTCAAATCGAACCAGTTGAAGCTGACGGGCTTTCTGAGCGGCAACAGCAAGATTGTGAAGCTGCCGACGCTTGTATTGCCCAGAACGGCGAGAGCGAGTTATAAGCAGCGTCAGCTGCAGATCAGGGTGCGCAAGCGCGGTTTGAAGGAGAATTACGTGGAGACGTACATTCGCTATTAAGCGTGCTGCACGGCGACTGAAAAAAGCATCCCGGCGGGATGCTTTTTTTAACCGTTCTTTATGGATAAGCTTATAACTGATTCCTACAGTACGCGGCGAGCCGTCATGTAACGGGAGGACCAAGTGCCGCTGTGGATGTTCGTGATGCGTACGCCGCCGGCGCCGTAAGTGTGCAGCAGATTGCCGTTGCCCATGTAGATCGCAACATGGTTAATTACGCCCGGTTTGCCGGGAATCGAGAAGAACACCAAGTCGCCTGTGCGTAGGTTGCTTCTGGATACGTAGCTGCCTACGTGCGCTTGATTTTTGGACGCACGAGGCAAGCTGACGCCTACGCGTTTGAACACGTATTGCGTGAAGGACGAGCAGTCGAATGTCCGGGTCTGACCGGCTTTCGCACCGAATTGATAAGGTCGGCCCAAATAATTTTTCCCGATCGAGATGACACTGCTTGCACGGGAAGTCGCCGTGATGGACGCATCGATTGTCGTTGCATCCGTAGCCGCGTTAGCTTGATGAGGCGTGGAGACCATACCGGCGGATAATCCTATAGAAACGGTCAATGCCGTAATTGCTAATGTTTTGTACCATTTAGTTTGCTTCTTCATCTGTGTTTCCTCCTAAAGTTGAGTTGTTTGAACGGCTCTTCGCCAGACTCTTCTATGTGAGTAACTTTGGGGTGTCTCGTTGACATGAACCCAGTATACCAGATGAAAAATAACCTATTATTTACCTTGCAACCTTTTTCACTATGCGGTTACTGACATTATGGTGCTTTCTGAGAAAACCGTGAGAATCGTATTAAAATGTTTTTATTGACACGCTTTCAAAAGCTTCGCGGTCACGGTAGTCCCTTGCCCCACGCGGCTTTCCACTTCGATGGCGCCCCCATGCTTCTGCACGATATGAAGGGCGATGGCGAGCCCGAGACCAACTCCGCCTTGCTTCCGGTTCCTTGCTTTATCGCTCCGGTAGAACCGGTCGAACAAGTGGGGGATATCGCTTTCGGCGATGCCTATCCCGTAATCGGTGACCTGGAGGACCACCCATTTGTTCTCAAGGAGGCCGATGGTGAGCATGACCTTCCGTCCGCTGTACTTCAACGCGTTATCGAGCAAAATGATCAGGAGCTGCCGGATTTGATGGGAGTCTCCGGTCATGAGCAGCTCCTCGGCGTCAGGCTCCAGCTGCCGCACAACTTCAATTTCCCTGCCGGAGGTCAGGCGCAGCGAGGCGGCCGTCTGCTCGGCGAGCGGCAATAAATCGAAGGTGATGCCCTGCTCGCAGTTCTGACGCACAACATCGGTGAGGGAAAGCAGGTTCTGGGTCAACTGCTTCAGATGGGCGGATTCGGCGATGATCGCCTCCAGCGCTTCTTCCCGCAGTTTCTCATCATGGAGCGCCCACCTCCGCAGTAAGCTCGCATAGCTCTCGATAATCGTAAGCGGTGTGCGCAGCTCGTGAGAGGCATCGGCGAGAAACTGCTCCTGCTTCAGGAACATATCCTGCAGCCTGTCGATCATTCGGTTGAAAGTGGCGCCGAGCTTCATCAATTCATCGTTCGAGTCTTTGGTCTGCAAGTCGATATGCCGGAACGAGCCGCTCTCCTCAATGTTCTGCATCGTAGCAACGAAGTGCTGCAGCGGCTGGAAGAGGACGTTCGTATAGAAATAACCCCCGATAAGCGCCAGAATCAGCGTCCCGGTAGAGGTCAGCAGAAGCACGGAGACGAGCATATCCGCGTATTGGTCCAGCCTGCGCAGGCTTCGCCCGATTTCCAACGTTGCAACCTGGTGGCCTTCTTTGAAAACCGGCATTTTCACAAAAACGAAAATCCCGTCCGATGCGGTTTCGACGTTTACCGTATCTTTATTCACATAGGCAGGCGGATAGTTCAGCAGAACGGTTTCCGAACTGACTTGATAGATGACCTCTCCGTTCGGAGCGACATAGCGCAGCATCTCCTGCGGGATCAGCAGTTCATCCAATTGCGAATTGTTGCGCCAGTACTCCGGGTGGTTCGGCAGATCCCGCAGCAGGAGCGTTCTCGCCTTCTCCTTCAGCAAGTCGGCCTCGCCATTAGTCGTCACCCGGATGAACATATAGTAGACGAGGGTAAAGGAGATAAAAAGGATCATCATCAGCCCGACGGCGACCCCGAGCGTAATTTTCAGCTTCAGACTCATAGCGGCTTCTGCTCGGCCGGCTGCATTTCGTCGTCCGGATCTTTATCCGGCGGCACCGATTCCGCTTTCAGCAAATAACCGACTCCGCGTATCGTCTGAATGAGCTTGGAGGAGAATGATTTATCCACCTTCTGCCGGAGATAGCGGATATAGACGTCGACAACGTTCGTGTCCCCGACGAAATCGTAGCCCCACACCTCGGAAATAATCTGCTCCCGCGTCATCACTTCGTCCTGATGCTGAATCAGGAAGCGCAGCAGCTCGAATTCCGTCGGTGTCAGTTCGATCGCTGTTCCTTCGCGGACAACGGCTCTGCTCTTCAAGTCCATCGTCAGGTCATCGACTTTCAACAGATGCGGTTGCTCGGCGGGCTGCTCCTGCAGGCTTCTCTGCCGCAGCAGGCTGCGGATACGAGCCAGCAGCTCCACCGTCGCGAACGGTTTGGTCACATAGTCGTTGGCTCCTTGATCCAAGCCGCTGACACGATCCGAAACGGCATCGCGTGCGGTCAGCAAAATGATAGGGAGCGCAGCGTTCACCTGGCGGATGCGGCGTAAGACTTCCAGGCCGCTGAGCTCCGGCAGCATGACGTCCAGCAGAATTAGGTCCCAATCGGTCTCGGACAAGGCTGTTTCCAGTCCCGAGCGCCCATCCGGCCTCGTATGTACTTCATAGCCCTCATGCTCTAGCTCCAGTTTCAGCACACGGGCAATGCGTTCTTCGTCCTCGATCAGCAATATGCGGCTCATGCGGAAAGATGTCACTCCCATTCCCGCCTGAAGCGGGTGTCAATTCGTCCTCTTAGTTTCTCAGGCCCGGCACGTTTACATACATGCACACCCGTATTCGGAGGAATCTGGAATCCCGCAAGCCCAGTCTTGCTTGAAACGTCCATTCGCCTAGTCCACGTTCACCCTTCCCGACATAAACTAGCACAGAGAAAACCGGCAAAGGAGCAGGATGCATGAGCATATCACCGGACAAAAGGGTGCGCGCCAAGACGATACAGCGAGTGGCGATATTGCTGCAGGATCAGGATGCAATCGGAAGAGTCTATGTGGAGCTTGAAGGCGGATTGAAGTCGCGCGAAGTGATGGTCGAAGCGTTGAAACGATTGGAGGATGGCTTGATTTATGCCGATGAGAATTGCAAAGAGGTTATCAATAGCGAATATATTGAATTATCCCGTAAAAAAGGAACGGGCCGCCGGGACGAAGAGGAGTTCATCTTCCTGATTGACCGGGAATATGCCGAGGATTACGTCGTTTCCGCCAAAATTATTAAATAAAAGAAAACCCCTTGCCGGGGTTCAAGGTAAAGCCTTGAACCTGCGGGCAAGGGGTTTGTTCACCCAATGCACATTAGCCTTTGTGGGAAGCAGGCACAGTCTCGACGGAAGTCAAACGGTCGTAGAAATCGACGAAGTTGTTTCTTTCCGGGGAGCTAAGCTGCGCCATCGCAGTACGCGGATGCTCATCCAGCGCGCCGACGATCATATAGGGGATGAGGTAACCCCAGTCCCACTTCTCGCGCATCGTGATCATGTGCTTTTCAATGATTTCAAGCACAGGACGGATGTCGTAGCGAGCGCCTTTCAGGTAGCTGAGCAGCAGCTCCGTCGTACAGTTGCCGGCTGCGCGGCCCATGCCGTACACGGAGGAGTCCAGGAACGATACGCCTCTGGAAGCGCCCGTAATCGTGTTGGCGAAAGCAAGCTGCATATTGTTGTGCATATGCAAGCCGAGCTCTTTCTCCGGCAGCAAGCGCTGGAACTTGGTCACGAGATAGTCGATATCTTTGGGAGCCATGCTGCCGTAGGAGTCTACGATGTAGACGACGTCAACCGGGCTTTTGTTAATTTCTTCGAAAGCTTCAACGAGCTCATTCTCCATAACGTGGGAAAGCGCCATGATATTCAAGGACGTTTCGTAGCCCATGTCATTAAACTTCTGTACAAGCTCAAGACCTTTGTCCACATCTTTGATGTAGCAAGCGACGCGAATCAGGTCAAGCAAGCTGTCTTCACGAGGCAAAATATCCTTCTCGTCCACACGGCCGATATCTACAAGAGCGGAAAGCTTGGTATCTGTCTTCTTGGTAATCACATCGCGCAGGAACGCTTCGTTTAAGAATCTCCACGGTCCGGAAGCTCCGCCTTTCAGCAGCTTCTCCGAGTTTTTGTAGCCAATTTCCATATATTCTACACCGGCTGCACTTAAGCCGCGATACATGTCTTGGACAAACTCCACACTAAAATCCCAATCGTTCACCAGACCGCCGTCCCGAATCGTACAATCCAAAATCTTGTGTTGATGATGCTTAACCATGCTCCGTATAGCCCCTTTCGACTGCTCATGTCGCTTAAGATTTTGCTATATTATCACTTATGAAGAGGTGGCTTGTCAATGCAGCAGGCTTCATATCTGTCAACTTTTGCAGGCAACATATGGTAAAATGGTCGAAGTGTGATAGATCCTGTCAGGGGGAATGGCTGAATGAATCGTAACGAATTGACGCATGCCAGAGAGATTGCCGCACAAGCGGCGAAGAAAGCAGGGGAGTTGGCCAGAGAGAGGTTCGGCAGCAAGCTGGCTGTTCAGCATAAGGATGATCGGGGCGATTTGGTGACGGAGATTGATGAGAAAGCGGATCAGTTGATTGTCGCCGCTATCGCGGCGGCGTTCCCGGAGCACCGGATCTATAGCGAAGAGGCCGGCGAAGGCGGAGCGGCCAGCGAGTGGGTGTGGCAAGTCGATCCGCTGGACGGGACGAACAATTATGCGCTGGGCATCCCGCTTTACGGGGTTTCCGTCTCTTTAAGTTATCAGGGCCGGATTATGCTGGGCGTCGTCCATGACTCGGCACTGGGGATCGGGTATTCGGCCGTGAAAGATGAAGGCGCATGGCAGGATGGCATCAAGCTGAAAGCGCAGCCCGGCGGCGCATTGGCCAAATCCACGATTTCGTGGATTCAAGGCCATGGCGTGGGCAAAGACGACCGGGACGCCCTTAAGCTCAGACATCATCTGGAGCACTCGTTGAAAAGGGTGCTGCGCGTATGGGCGCCGTCCCTAACGTGGGCGATGCTTGCCAGAGGGGACCTGCACGGTATTGTCCTGTACAATTCCGAGGGTGAGGATTTGTATGCGGGGCTGCTGCTGGCGCAGGAGGCGGGGGTGAAGGTGACGGACTTCGCCGGTCGCCAGCTTGCTGTACTGGGCGGTGCCGCGCCGCAAGAAGCGGAACTGCCGCCTTGCATCGTGGCCGCGGTGCCTGCGTATCATGACGAGCTGCTGCGATTGGTGCAGGATGCGTTGAAATAGAATAGGAGGGGAACAAGTTGCAGAAGCTAATGGCAGACTTTTCATTTAGTGGAAGAAAGGATGCTAGAGGATGAAGAACTTTGTTCCTATTTTTTTTGAATTCGAGAAGGAGCGGGATGCCCTGCTGGCCCTCGATACGCTCGAGGAGCTGGGCTACAAGCCTGAGCTGCTGGAAGGCGAGCGGTCGACGCTGCACATCCATCTCGACGATCAGGAGATGACCTCAGCGCTCGAGATCGCGCAGGCTCACGGCGGTCGCTTGGTGGAGCGGCAGCCTGAGCAGCAATCGGAGGCGTCGGCATACGCGATGGCCTACGACCTCGAGGGCTCGATCCGCATTCCGGCGCACACGGTGAATGAGGATTGGCCCGACGGCTATGCCGCCTCGACGGACGCCGACGCCGTGCCTAGCGACGAGGAGGCGGCCTTCGACCCGTCCTCGGACGACTACAACCATTTCAGCGCCGGCATTCGCATCTGACATTCGGCAAGAAGCTCATACCGCTGCTGGAGGGGGCGGAGCCGACCGCTTGGGACTGGCCGGCTTTGACCGGGCGGCCGCCTTTTTATGGCAGATGGCTTCTGAAGGCGTAACTTTTCGCAGGCTGCAAACGTCTGGTAGATATAGGAAGCCAAACGGAGAAGGAGCGGGTCGCGATGAGAAGACGTTACGTAGGGGCTGCATGGGCAGCGGTACTCGTCAGTTTGATGGCGGGATGTATGGATGATCGAGCGGTGAATGGCAATGCAGGCGGGAGTCCAAGCGCGAGCGGAAGCCCTGCGGGCACCATCTCGCCGGCGCCTAGCACTGCTCCAACCGTATCTGCCCCGCCGGTGAAGAAGCCGAATCCGGTGACAGCGGAACCGGCCGCCACGGCACAGCCGACGAAGCAGCCTGTGCCGACGTCTTACGCGAAGGAAGCCGATGCGAAGAAAGCGATCGAGCAGCGTGCCCAAGACACGGTCCAAGCGCTCAAGGACCACGATATGAGCAAGCTCGCGAAGCTCGTGCATCCGAAGAAGGGCGTGCAATTTTCGCCGTATTCCCACATTGACACTACGCATGATGTCCGAGTCCAAGGAAGCGGACTGGACGCGCTATGGACAGATACCAACACAACGCATTGGGGCACGTTGGACGGCTCAGGGGACCCGATCGATCTGACTTTCCCGGACTATTGGAACAAATTCGTATACAACCAAGATTTTGCAGCGGCGCCGCAAACCAGCTACAACACGATTCTAGGCAAAGGGAATATGGTCAACAATGTGTTCAGCATCTACCCGGTTGCGTCGTTCATTACGGTAGAATATCATTTCCCTGGCATCGATCCGCAGTTTCAGGGAATGGACTGGACCAGCCTGAGGCTCGTTTATGAGAACTCGGGCGGACAATGGTACTTGGTGGCGGTCGTACATGATCAGCACACAATGTAAACTTCGTTCGTAAATCGGTTTGCAATTCGCAAGAAAACCGCATTTTACCTCGCTTTTTCGAAGGTAAAGTTCGGTTTTTTTTGCGTTTTTGAAAATTAACCATTGACAGGTAACTCCTTATGTCATATTCTTATGGCATTAACCCGAGTAAGTACGTAGGAATTAAGGAGATGATTCTAGTGCAAAACAACCTGGTCACCGCATTTTCAACGAACTGGGTCAGCTTAGTTGTATCCATTCTCATTATTGGTTTGCTGTTTTTCTTGGCCAGAAAAAGAGTAAGCTTCGGAAACCGCGTTTTCATCGGTTTGGGTCTAGGACTGGTAGCCGGTATCGTATTTAACCAACTGCATTTGGAGTATAAGAGTGTAAGCACGATCGGAACGATTTATGTCAACTTGATCAAAATGCTCGTTATGCCTCTAGTCCTCATCCTTGTTATTAATAGTATTTCTTCATTATCTTCGTTAGGCCAGCTTCGCAAATTGGGGCTGAAAACGATCGGCTGGTTCTTGTTAACAACCGGTATCGCCGCCATCATCGGTCTGGTCGTTGCGCTGGCAATCGATCCGGGCAACGGGATTGCACAGGCTGTGCCGAAAGATTTCAAAGCAAGAGAAATTCCGACGTTCTCCCAAGTTATCCTCGATCTGGTGCCTTCTAACCCGATCAATGACATGGCCACAGGCAAAGTCGTGCCGGTTCTGATCTTCGCGATCTTCGTAGCCGTAGCGATCGTACACATCGGCTCCAAGAAGCCGGAAAGCGTTGAAGCAGTCAAATCTTTCATCACTTCGGCTACAGCGGTCGTTCACCAAGTCGTCAAGTATGTCATTCGTCTGACACCTTACGGTGTATTCGCACTAATCGCAGCTATGGCGGCGAAGTACGGTTTGGAAACACTCGCTCCGTTAGCGAAAATTATTTTGACTTCGTATGTGGCATTAATCATCCACTTCGTCCTGATCTTCGGCGGATTGGTGCTGCTGGTGGCGAAAGTTAACCCGATTAAATTTTTCAAAAAAGCGTATCCGACCATCGCTGTCGCATTTACAACACGAAGCAGCTATGCAACGCTGCCGGTGAACTTGGAAGTCATCACGAAGCGCCTTCGCGTATCCCCGCGTATTGCTTCCTTCGTAGCGCCGCTTGGCGCAACGATGAACTTCAATGGCTGCGGCGGGGTTTGGCCGGCGGTTGTGGCGATCTTCGTAGCGAAGGTTTACAATCTTCCGATGGGGCCGTCCGAGTATTTCATTCTTATCCTGGTGAGCGTCATTTCCTCCATCGGTGTGGCAGGTGTTCCGGGTCCGGCGGCCATCTCGACGACGGTTGTATTAACAGCTCTTGGCTTGCCTCTGGAAGGTATGGGGCTTGTGCTTGGCGTTGAGGCGCTGATCGACATGGGCCGTACAGCGGTTAACGCAACGGGCACAACGGTTACGGCGCTGCTTGTAGCGGAATCCGAAGGGGAATTCGACCGTGCGGCATTCGATCGTGACGAGGAAGACGATCTCGAAGCGGTTACAGCATAATAAATTAGCAAAAAGGCTGTCCGAAGTCATATTAATGACTCGGGCAGCCTTTTTTTATGTTCAAAAGCATCTGACGGAACCGACGGAGGTGCTTCCGCATTTAGGGCTGAGCCGCGCTGGTGCCGGCCGTGTAGCCGGTTGAGAAAGCGGCTGTAATATTATATCCGCCGGTATAGCCGTGAATGTCCAGCACCTCGCCGCAGAAGTACAGCCCGTTCACCAGCTTCGATTGCATCGTGCTCGGCTCGATTTCTTTGAGATGGACGCCGCCGCCTGTCACGAAGGCTTCCTCAATCGACAGCGTGCCGTGAATGCGCACGGGGAAAGCTTTCATCAGCTTGCAGAGCTCGAGCCATTTCTGCTTCGGAATGTTATCGTACGTCAGCTGCTCGTCCAGACCGGTTCGCTCCAGCAGCATCGGGATCAGGCGCTCGGAGAGCAGCCCTTTGAGCACATTCTTAATCGCTTTCTTGGCCTCGGCCTGTGCCAGCGCCATGCTCTCTTTATACACATCGTCCGCACTTCGATCCGGGAAGAGATCCACAGTGAGCAGCACCTCCCGGCGCTCCGACTTGGCCAGCTCCTTCACGACGAACTGGGAGCAGCGCAGAGCGATCGGGCCGGACAGTCCGAAGTGGGTGAAGAGCATGTCTCCCCGGTGGGAGACGATGGCCTTCCCTTTAGCGTTCCACACGGTCAGGGACACGTCCCGCAAGGAAAGCCCCTGCAGCTCGCGGCCGCGGATCCAGGCTTCCTTCGAGGTCAGTGGAACCTCGGTCGGGAAGAGCGGCGTGATCGTATGCCCGCCCGCCTCGGCCCAGGCGTAACCGTCTCCCGTGGAGCCGGTGTGCGGGACCGAGCAGCCTCCCGAAGCGATGATGACGGCGCGGCTGTTCAGCTTCTCGCCGGAATGAAGCTGGACGCCTTGGACGGCTCCGTCTTGGTACAGCACTCTCTTCACCGGGCTGTTCGTCCGGATCTCCACGCCCTGCTTGCGCACTTGGCCGATCAACGCGTCTACGACGGTCTTGGCCTTGTCGCTGACGGGAAACATTCGGCCGTTATCCTCTTCCTTCAAGGGAATGCCTAATCCTTCAAAGAATTCGATAATGTGCCTGTTGCCGAACTGCGTAAGAGCGCTGTACAGGAAGCGCCCGTTGCCCGGAATATGCTTGATCAGCTCGTCCATATCCTTGTTGTTCGTAACGTTGCACCGGCCGCCTCCGGAAATCCCCAGCTTGCGGCCCAGCTTATCCCCTTTATCCAGAAGAAGCACCCGGGCTCCCTGCCGGCTTGCCGCAATACTGGCCATGAGGCCGGCCGAGCCTCCGCCGATGACGATGACATCATACATCCTGCAATACCTCTCGTTCATTTTTGGAAAATTGTATCACGATTTCGATCCAAACCCAAATGATACGAGGGGAGAATCCGCTCTTCCGAAGAGCAGAGCAATACATGTACGCCGCATTATACTAACAACCTGTGGATAACTTGTTGATAAGAACCCGCGGATTGTGGGTAAATCCTCAGGGTATTGTGGATAATGTGCGCAATTATGTGGATAAAGGTTCCAAGTCTTAGGATACCTTATCTTGAAAATGATAGTGATCGATGTGCATATCGATCCATCTGCGCTGCAGGGAGGCCTTGTTCCCGAAGTAGTGGAGCTCTTGTGCAGACGAAAGGACAACCGCCTCGCATACAGATGTGCGTGCGCCCATCAGCTTCAGGCCCTCTTGGATCCCGAGCTGCGCCAGCGTCCTTGCCCATACCTGGCACTCCACGAGATCTTGCCCGGCTACGGTGCATTGCACGACGTCGCTTACGGGCCCCGAGGCAGGATGCTCGAGCCGGCTATAGGTCGCTAGGGAACCTTCGGGCATCGCGACGGCGCCCAACTTGGCGCTAGGCTGCCAGGGACTCTGAATGCCGATGACCCACGGATCGATGCTTGCCAAGTTCCGGCCCCACACGGTAATAGCGCCTCCGGCCAGGATGAGGCCTTGCTCCATGGACAGCCTTTTCCGCATATATTCCGCTAACCGTTTAACCGCCCAGCCATGCTCCAGCCCCCTTAAGTCGATGTTCGAATCCTGGGGAATCTTAATCGATTTCATGGAAGGGTCGACTTCCCATTCAAGGGGAGAGGCCTGCGTGCCGTGAGCTAGAAGCGGGTTGTAGCAGCCGTCGGTTACCGCTTGGTACATTTCGGCTAGGAATAAGACCTCGAGCATGGTATTCGAGACCATGCAGTTTTCGCCGGCCAACATATTCAGCAGAGCGATTTCACTGCCCGCCAGCAGCGGATTGAACCGCTTCTCGACGTCGCGAAACCAATCTTCGGTGATTTGCGTTACAAGGGAGCGGTCTTTCTCGCCGCAGCGGAGCAGCATTTCGATTTCAGAGTCCAATGCATGGAAATGAAACGAATGAAAGGATGGGGTGATAGGCTCCATAAGGTTTCCTCTTTTCTTTGATGTCCTGCCGTTGATGAACCTATTATAGAGTCATTAACTGAGATTCAATTGATAGTTGGCTGAAAAAATACTGAAAGAAATGACCGCGGGCGGCCATTTCTCTTACTTTCAGCAAGCTTTCAGCTTGTGCTCAGGTTGCTTTTAGGCAGGATATGGGATACTGACTATAGAAAAAGTTCTGTATTGAATCGAACACGGAGGTACACACCCCATGCGCCAATTAAAAGGAATCAAAATTTTGCTCGTTGACGACGAGCCTCATATTTTAGAATTTTTGGAGCTCGGCCTGACGAATGAAGGTTTCGAAGTTATGACTGCTACGGACGGGCTCTCCGCCATTACGACGTGCAATAAATTTCAACCTCATATTGCGATTCTGGATGTGATGATGCCGGGAATGGACGGTTTCGAAGTGTGCCGGATGCTCAAGAAAACCGAGAACATCGCCGTCATTATGTTGACGGCCAAAGATGAGATCGATGACCGGGTGAAGGGGCTGACCCTCGGAGCGGACGATTACATGGTCAAGCCGTTCAGCTTTGAAGAGCTGCTGGCCCGCATCTATGCGCGGATTCGGAACCATTTTCCCAACCTATTCGGCGAGGTTGTTATCGGACCGCTCCGCATGGACGACCGGCGCAAGGAGATCAGCCTTCATGACAAAGTGCTGGAGCTGTCTCCTACGGAATATGAGCTGCTTAAATTCATGGCCATTAATCACGGCCTGGTGCTCAGCAAATCGATGATCCTGGATAAAGTCTGGGGCTACGACTTCGGCGGCGAAGAGAACATCGTGGAGGTGTACATCCGATCCTTGCGAGATAAGCTGGGCGATAAGGAGCATAAGCTGATCCGCACGATTCGCGGCGCCGGCTACCGGATGGATCTGACATGAAGCGGAAGGGCCGGTTTGCCGATCTCTTCGTGATGAGTTCCTTGAAATTTCAGCTGCTGTCCAGAACGCTGCTGGTCATGTCGGCGCTGCTGCTGCTGATTGGCGTTTTCCAATATGTCGTCATGCAGCGGTTCATGTATCAGAACAAGGCGGAGACAATCCGCAACCAGCTTGCTGCGCTTCCTCCGAATATGTGGCAGCGCTTCGGCATGCTGGACGGCCAGAGCGCGTTGATAACGAAGCAGGAGTCGAATCGGGATAACCACAATTATGGCGGAGACCTGAAAGACCCCGAACGGATATTCATCTCGGAGCTATCCATCGCCTTGATTGATAATCAAGGGAATTATAAGCTCATCTCTTCGCCATTCGCGGAGCCGACGCCTCAATTGGATCAAGCGGAGTATCTGGAGCTCATGAGCAAGAAAATGAAGCTCAATCACCGCATTATGAAGGACGCCAGCGGCAATGAGCAGCTGGTGGTGTTTCATCAAACCGGCGGAGAACGCGGCGGACCCGGCGGTCCGGGGGTTCAAGGACTAATTCAAGCCAGTGCCAGCGTCGCGCCCATTCGGGACGTTCTGTTCCAGCAGCTGCTTACGTTCGTCTTCCTTTCTTTGTTAGCTATGGTGATGGGGCTGTTAGGCTTCCTGCCTGTGTTAAGGCGGACGCTGGTTCCGCTCTCCAATATGGTCGATACGGTCAAACAGATTGATGCCGGCAACCTTAACGAGCGTTTCCCCGAGCATCAAGGACAAGTGGAGATGGATCAGCTGGCTGCTTCCTTTAACGGGATGTTGGAGCGGTTAGAGATTTCGTTTGAAGCGGAGAAGGAAGCCAAGGAGCAGATGCGCCGTTTTGCAGCCGACGCCTCGCACGAGCTGCGCACCCCGCTCACCTCGATTCACGGCTTCCTCGAGGTGCTGCTTCGCGGAGCGTATCAACAGCCGGATCAGCTGTTGAAGGCGCTGAAGAGCATGCACGGCGAATCGGTCCGCATCAAGAAATTGGTCGAAGACCTGCTCATGCTGGCCCGGCTGGACAGAACCCCCGCCTTTCAGAAGTCGGAAGGCGTTCTGGATGAGCTGCTGCATGAGATGGAGCCGCAGCTTCGCCTGCTGGCGGGGGAACGTACCGTTACGTTCAGCTTGGCGCCGCAGACCCGGTATGCGTACGATCCGGATAAAATCAAGCAGGTTGTCCTCAACCTGTTTCACAACGCCATTCAGCATACGCACCCGCTGACGGGCAAAGTCGATCTGACGCTGGAACGAACGGCGTCGGGCGTGGAGATTGCGGTGCATGACAACGGGGAGGGGATTGCCCCGGAGCATATACCGCATTTGTTCGACAGGTTCTACCGCATCGATTCCTCGCGGGCGAGAAGGAGCGGGGGCGCTGGCCTCGGCCTGTCGATTACCCACTCCATTGTGGAGCTTCATGGGGGAACGATCGAAGTGAGCAGTGTAGCAGGGGAAGGCAGCACTTTCAAGGTGCTGCTGCCCTTGGTGAAATGAAGAAGGCCCTTTCCTGGTAGATGGTCAAGACCCCAAATTGTAGACATTGAAAAAAAGCCCTATACGGCAAGCTGGCGCCGATACTCTATCGGTGTCAGCTTGTTTAGCTTTAATTGGATACGTTCTTCATTATAAAATTGGATAAAAGCCTCAATTCGTTGTTGAGCTTCTTCAATCGAACGGATATCATATGGGTAGAGCGCTTCCGCTTTAAGATGCGAGAAGAAGCTTTCCATAGCGGCGTTGTCTAAACAATTACCGCGACGCGACATGCTGATTTGGGCGCCAACCGTAGGCAGCATGTCGTGGTAAGCATGAGACGTGTACTGGAATCCTTGATCGCTGTGAACGATCAGCCCAGTCACGTCTTTATGCTGTTTAAAGGCCTTCTCAAACGTCTTTATCACTAACTCATTGTCGTTGCGATGACTGATGTGAAATGCGACAATGTCGTTGCCTTATAGATCCTTGATGGCCGACAAGTAAAGTCGCTGATCTCCTACGCGGTACTGTGTGACGTCGGTAACCCATTTGTTATTCGGCTTTGATGCCGTAAAATCTCTATTTAACAAATTTGGAGCAACTCGACCATCTGACTTCATAACTTGATATGCACTAAAATACGGACGCTTAGCTCGAATAATAGAACGAATACCGAGTTCTTGCATAATGCGCAGAACCTTCTTGTGGTTCACTGTTTGGTCATGCTGTCGTTTTAGTTCAGCTGTAATCCTTCGATAACCATATGTGCCCTTCCGTAGGTCTATACAGCTTGAATGAGTTTCTTAACCTCCCTATCTGGATCTTGTTCTTTACGGTTCAGATAGCGATAGTATGAACTTCTCCAGACGCCCAATATCTTGCATAGCTGCACCACCGGATATATGTTTGATGCTTCTTCGATGATGGCGTACTTTCCTCTTACACCTCCCGTTTCCAGATTTCCAAGCACTTTTTTAACATCGCATTTTCTCTTTCGAGTTTCTTATGTTCGCGATCCTTGTCGATATACTCCGTTCTACGGCCTCGCTGATCAAGTAGACCAAACTCTCCCTGCTCACGGTATTTCCTCATCCACTTCTTTACACGATCTTTATCTTGAATGGCTAGATGCTCCGTGATTTGTCGGTACGTCCATTTTTCCACTAGATGCAGACGTATCGCCTCAAGCTTCGTTTCCTCTGGATAAGTATTGTACGTTTGTCCCTTAATCCCCATAAAAAACACCCCTTAGAATTCATCGGATTAACCAGTGGGGTTTTCCAATGTCTATTCTAAGGGGTGCACATTAGAAGCCGGGGGAGGGCTTTTTTTGATGGGCAATACAAGCCCACCGTCACTCCGCTTTTTTCCGTGAAATGAAGACTTTACTAGCGGGAGGTCGGAATGCTTCAAACCTATCGACAAACTTTCATAAAAAAACCCCATTTAAAAATCAAAATGCCGAAAAGTCCAGGGGACTTCTCAACAGTCAGAAAATCTCTACTTGTGAGAACCTAGCAGGAAACGTTCCAGTAAAAAACATCGATAGAGGGATAACCGTTACTTTTCATGGATTAACAGGGGGCTTTGGGAAATTCCAGTTACGCCCTGCGGCAGATCAAGAAAGATCAGCTCCCTTATCGGGATACCCGCCCATACCGGGAGTTTCTCCTGTTAAATGCAGCCTGAAGGATTCTCAAATGCTGGATAACTGGAAAAGCTCCTGTTAATCGGCCAGTCCCCGCAGTCTTTACGTGGAATGGTGATAAATTAAGGGGAGGAAATCCCTTTATTCGTACAAATGGGCTAATATTCTCAGGAATAACGGGAGAAATTCCAGTTACACCCTGCGGCAGATCAAGAAAGATCAGCTCCCGTATCGGGATACCCGTCCATACCGGGAGTTTCTCCTGTTAAATGCAGCCTGAAGGATCCTCGAATGCTGGATAACTGGAAAAGCTCCTGTTAATCGGCCAGTCCCCGCTGTCTTTACGCAGAATCGGGATAAATTAACGGGAGGAAATCCCTTTATTCGTACAAATGGGCTAATATTCTCGGGAATAACGGGAGAAATTCCAGTTACGCCCTGCGGCAGATCAAGAAAGATCAGCTCCATCAACGGGATACCCGTTCATACCGGGAGTTTCTCCTGTTAAAATGCAGCTTGCGCAGCCATTCCCATTTTCAGCCAATGCTCAGAAACCTCTCAACCAACTCTCAGTTTATACTCAGATGGGTTTCAGGTTAGGCATCTATACTAGGTTTTGTAAGGAACAAACAAACAAAAATTAAAAGAAAAAGGTGGAAACAAACATGAAAACTATCTCCAGAAAAATTCTTACAGGTTCGCTGATCGCATCTTTCGTACTTGGTGTTGGTTTTGTTGGAGCTCTACATAATCAAGCATTTGCAGCAACAGATACCGCGGCGAGCAGCACGACAGCTGCACCGGCGCAGAAGGCGGGCTTTGGTAAAGGCGGCAAAGATTTCGGCGACCGCGGCGGCTTCCGTGGCGGCAGTGTCCTGAAGGAAACGGCGACGATCCTTGGCGTTGAGGAAAGCGCGGTGCAGGAAGCGCTCAAAGCGGGCAAAACGTTGGCTGCCTTCGCAGAGGAGCAAGGCATCGCGAAAGCGGATTACCTGGCTAAGCTGGTTGCCGCAGAAACGACTGCCATCAACGACCAGGTGACGGCAGGCAAATTGACGCAAGAGCAGGCGGATAAAATCTTGACAGGGCTCTCCGATCAATTAACGAAGCAAATTGACGGCACCAAAGGCGGCTTCCCTGGCGGCGATCGCGGCGGTAAGGGTAAGGGGTACGGCGGCGGAAACCTCGTGCAAGAAGCGGCAACCGTTCTAGGCGTAGAGCCAAGTGCCGTGCAGGAAGCTTTGCAAGCAGGCCAAACCTTGTCCGCCTTCGCAGTGGAAAAAGGGCTGACGGAAGCCGATTTCGTAGCGAAACTGGTTGCCGCCGAAACGGCAGCTATCCATGCTGACGTTACAGCCGGCAAGCTGACGCAAGAGCAGGCGGACAGCAGACTGCAAGATCTTTCCGACCGCATTACCAAGCAAGTGCAAAACACACGTCCAGTAGGCGGAGAAGGGCGCGGATTCGGCGGCCACGGAGGTCCTGGCGGATTCTTCGGTAACCCGGATGCGGTAACGACCATTCTGGGCATCACGCAAGACGAGCTGAGAACCGAGCTGGAAGCAGGCAAATCCATCGCTGACGTAGCTGCAGCGAAGGGCATCAGCGAAGACGATCTCATCAGCAAAATCAAAGAGTCCATGACCGACAGCATCAAGCAGCATGTGGAGCAAAAGGGCGCGCCGAAAGGTCCTAGGGGCGCAGCCCAACCAGCGCCGACTGCGCAGACGCCTGCGGCCGCAAATTAATCGGCCGTCCCCCGGCTGAAACAAATAAAAACTGCCAGACACCAGGCCCATTGTGAGCCTTCTGTCCGGCAGTTTTTTTGTTTATTTCACATCGTACCCTTTGGCAATGGAAGGTTCGATCCATCGCTTCGTCGTATGTTCGCGGCGGTGAATTACCACGCGGTCCTTATACACATCCACGACGAGACTCTGGCTGACGCCGATCGTCTCCGGTTCGTTCTGCGCGTTCCATACTTCACGGATCGACGCACTGGAAGCGGCCAAGAACTTCAGCTGCTTGACCTGGTTGGTCGTCTCAAGGTTCCAGTGCGTATGGCCGCTGAACATAATAACGTTCGGATGCGCATCCAGCAGCGCCCGGAGCTCCTGGTGCTGGACGACGCCCAGCTCCCGGTCTGTCCCATCCAGCGTCTGCGGCAGCGGCTGGTGCAGGAACACGAACACCGGCTTGCCGCCATCCGCGGCGTCCGCAGCCGCAAGCCGTTCGCGCAG
This sequence comes from Paenibacillus sp. MAHUQ-63, assembly GCF_028765165.1. GTDB lineage: Bacteria > Bacillota > Bacilli > Paenibacillales > NBRC-103111 > Paenibacillus_E. Next base: position 214,705 of record NZ_JARADB010000006.1, read on the forward strand.
CCATGCAAGCTGCTCGGGGGAGAGGAACGCATCCTCCTTGTAGGCTGCGTTCACGTCGCGGTACGCTTCCCCGCTGAGGAAGAGGAAGCGGTAGCCCTCCACGATAAGCTCGTGATAAGGCTTATCGTAGCCCCACATGCGGTTGAATAACGCGACCGCCTTCTGGCTCGACCAGGATGGATTCATCCTCGATGTATCCATCCCGCCGTTCGGCGTCCGCCAGACGCCGTAGTAGTCGTGGTTGCCCATGGTTGCGTGCACAGGGGCATGCGGCTGACGGCTCAGCAGCCACAGCAGGCTCCGGTAGTCGGCTTCGCTGCCGCCTGTGAGGTCGCCGTTCAGAACGAGCAGCTTGCTGTCCGGGCGCACCTTGTGGTGGTCGGCCAGCGCGCGGGTGAGCAGCAGCTCGGACACTTGGTCTCCGGCGGTGATATGAATGTCGCTGAGCACTGAGAAGGAGAACAGCGGCGCAAGCGCCGGCGGATCTCCCAATGCGCTGCCCGCGGTTCCTGCGCCGGAAACAGCGCCAAGCCCGACGGTGCGGGAATTCGGCACACCACTGACGTCGCTGGATGCTGCTCCTAAGGCAGCCGATAATCTCGTGCCCGGCACGATGCGTTCATTGGCCTCAATCCCTGCGCTGTACGCCGTAACCGGCGCCGAAACGAGCAGCAGGGTCACCAAGGCCAGTCGTAGTTTGGATGAAAACATAGCGATCTAACCTCTCATGGAAGTAATGGAATGGTATTTGGTTCTAGTGGTATTCCCAATTTCGAGGGGATTTATGTTCGGGGACGCCCAAATCGAGCGTCGCCTGTTGACTTTTATGTTCATTGGTTGTATGGTTAATTACATGAGTAACTAACCAATGTGGTGGTGAGGGAATGAGAATCATGATGGACGACAGCCGCCCGATTTTCGTACAGATCGCGGAGCGTATCGAAGATGACATTATCGAGTCAAGAATGCCGGAGGAGTCGCAGGTGCCTTCTACGAACCAGTTTGCGGCTTTCTATCAAATCAATCCGGCGACCGCGGCGAAAGGCGTTAATTTGTTAGTGGATCAAGGGATTTTGTACAAGAAACGCGGAATTGGCATGTTTGTAGCGGAAGGAGCGCGAGCGAAGCTGATGGAGAAGCGGAAGGAATTGTTTTATGAGCAGTACGTGGTGACGATGGTGAAAGAGGCGGAGAAGCTTGGCATCACGGTGGAGCAGTTGACGGAAATGGTGCGCAGAGGAGGGAAAGCGTAATGGCGGGTATTGTGGAAGTTAACGGATTGACGAAGTCATATGGGCATGTCACGGCGGTTGACAATGTCAGCTTCAAACTGGATGAGCATAAAATTTATGGTTTATTGGGCAGAAACGGCGCCGGTAAAACAACGATCATGCACATGCTTACGGCCCAGCAATTTGCCACTAGCGGGGAGCTAAGGGTATTCGGCGAGGCGCCTTTCGAGAACTGCCGTGTGCTGAATCAAATTTGTTTCATCAAAGAGAGCCAGAAATACCCGGAAACGTACCGGGTCGTCGATGTGCTCGAGGTGGCCAAATCCCTGTATCCGGATTGGGACGACGCGTTCGCCAATGCGCTGCTGGAGGATTTCCGGCTTCCGCTCAAGAGGAAGGTCAAGAAGCTCTCGAGAGGTATGCTCTCGTCGGTCGGAATTGTTGTCGGGTTGGCCAGCCGCGCTCCGCTGACCATCTTCGATGAGCCCTATCTGGGCTTGGATGCCGTCGCCAGAGCGCTATTCTACGACCGGCTGCTTGAAGACTATGCCGAATACCCGCGAACGGTTATTCTTTCGACGCATCTGATCGACGAAGTCAGCCGCCTGCTGGAGCATGTGCTCGTGATCGATAACGGCAAGCTGATCCTGAATGAGGATGCGGACGCGCTGCGCGGCCGTGCCTGCACAGTCTCGGGCTTGGCCTCAGCAGTAGACGCTTTCTCGCGGGGCAGGGAAGTACTGGACCGGCAATCCATCGGCGCCGCGGCGACAGCGACGGTACTAGGTGCCCTGAACGAGCGGGACTGGAAGGAAGCAGAGTCGCTGGGGCTTGATTTTACGCCGGTTTCGCTGCAGCAGCTTATTGTTCATCTGACACGTACACCGGTTTCTGGAAAGGGGACGGAGTAAGCATGAATCGAGTACGCAACGTTATTAAGCTTCATATGAAGAACAAAATGTCATGGATTTGGGTGCCCTGGATGATTCTGGGCTTGAATTTCGTCATCAGCTTCGTTATAGCGTTGTCGCTGAATGAGGATGAGACGATGAATACGGGGGGACTATTCTCCGTCTTTATTTACATGCTGGTGACCGGTTCGGTGACGTTGAAGGATACGTTCCCGTTCGCGTTGGGGCTTAGCATTCGCAGGAAGGACTATTTCCTCGGAACCGTGGCGATGGCTTCGCTGGTCAGCCTGTTCACATCGGTGCTGTTGACGGTGGTGTCCCTGTTGGAAGACGTCACGGGAGGGTGGGGTGTGCGTCTGCACATTTTCAAAGTCGCTTTCCTGAGCGACTTCTCGCCGATCGTAGCTTGCGGCATTTATTTCATCATCCTTCTGCATATGTACTTTATGGGGTTTGCCATCTCCAGCGTTCACCGGCGTTACGGCGGTGCGGGATTGCTGATCTTCTTCATTGCCGCAGCGCTGCTAACGACAACAGGTGCCTTGCTGTTCAGCCATTTTGCGCTGTGGGGCCTCATGTTTGCCTGGATGGCGCATCATTATTTGGAGCTTTTTTGGTGGATGGTTCCTGTCGTAGCCTTTTATTTAGCGGTATCGTATGGCCTGCTGCGCAGGGCGGCTGTTTAGTAAGGGAAGCCCGGCAGAGGGAGGGAGAATTCCCCGCGTATAATGCTTAAGGAGCTACAGGACACTCTCCCGTTGGCTCAGGAACGGCTGATAGTTGTGGAACGTTCGCGAAACGAAGCAAAAGCAAAACAAAGACCTAGCCGCAGGCTAGGTCTTTTGGTGTTACACCACATTGTTCGTATTGGTATCGATCAGATCCGGATCACTAGTGTTCGCACTGCCGTTCAGAACATTCTGGACACTGCCGAAGCTATCCCCTGGGGAAAATGAGTTGGCACCCGCATATATCTTGGAATTGCTCGATAGCCGAATTAAGGCGGTATCGCCGATCTGGACATTCGAACCCGAGTTCACACTAAGAATTTTGATACCTCCGTACACAACTGAAGGCATTGGTTCGCCCTCCTTCCCGATCCCTAACTATTGTATGTACACAGAAGCCCATCTGCCACTCAGAGGTCGTAGAAACGCCCCGACTAAGGTCTAGGATCAAATACCGTCCGCGGTCCGTTTTGGCCAGACGCGATTTTACCTAGAATAAAGACATGAACAAGAGCACAGCACATAACGAAAGGCGGTGACAAAATCATGAAAAGAAATACGGGCTTAGCCGCTCTGCTAATCGCATTCGGCGCATTGATTCTGCTAAACAAGCTGGGCATTCACTTGGGACCGTTCATCGGTTCGGTGATGGAATACCTCATTCCGATCGCCATGGTCGGTCTGGGCTACATCGGCATCCAGAACGGCAATAAATTCGGATGGATCATTGCAGGGATTGGCGGTGTCATCCTGCTTGGCAAATTGGCCGGATGGATCATTATTCTCCTGGCGATTGGATTGATTGGTTACGGGGTTTCGATGTTGACTAGAAGAACCGTGTAAATAAGGTTGGCAAAACAGAGAGTGAAAAAGGTGGTATGAGAGATGAGCCTATTTCGGCGCATGAGAGACATTACCGTAGCATCCCTGAATGAACATTTGGAACGAGCCGAAGATCCGGTTCGGTTGATTGACCAGTACTTAGCTGCTCAGCGCGAACAGCTTCAACAGTCCGAGAGGCTGTACCAGCAATGCGTAACGCACGCAGCTTCGCTCCGGCAGCAGTATCTGACGGCGCTGGAAACCAAAGAGAAGCGCGAGCATCAAGCGCTCTTGGCTCTCAAGGCCGGCGAAGAACATATGGCACGAATCGTGCTGCAAGAGAAGTTACAAGCGGAAGAGAAAAGCGAGCAGTACCGTGAATTGTATGAGCAAGCGAAGCAATCCATCCTTGAATTGGATGAGGAGCTCCAGCAGCTCAAAGCCGATTACAAAGAAGTTGCCGACAAACGCAGCTACTACTTGGCCCGTATGGAATCCGCCAGGCTGCAGCAAAGAATGCATGCCCGCAGCAGCGTGTCGCAGGATGCGTCACCGCGGATGTTCGGCCGGTTGGAAGAGCGCGTATCCGATATGGAGCTTCACGCAAGAACGCTCCGCGATGTAAGACGTATGGGCCGCGAAAGCTTTTACGGCGGGGGCAACCCGGCTGTAGACGCTGAGCTCGAGGCTCTGCGAAACAGACTGAATCAGGAGGGAACAACCAATCATGAGCAAATTGTACCGCTCACGAAGAGATAAGAAAGTGACCGGCCTGTGCGGCGGACTCGCCGAGGCCATGAATGTCGACGCGACGCTGCTGCGGTTGCTCGTGGTCATCACGACATTTTTCACCGGAGGAACCGTCCTCTTCATCTATTTCATCGCTGCAATCGTCATTCCGAAAGAGCCTGGCTACGACCACCCGCCGTATGACCCCTACGCCGGTTCGTACCGTCCGTACAATGGCGGCGGCTGGAACGCGCACAAGCCTTATCCGGGTCAAGTGCCTCCGCATCAGCAGCAAGCTGGCTTCGGCGGTCCGCATGCGGCCGGCCCAACGAACAACATTGATGAAATGATGAAAGATATCGAGAAGAAAGCTTTGCAAAGAGAAGTTGAAGAACTGAGAGCCAAAGTCGCTCGTTTCGAACAAAAACAACCAATTGATATTAAAAAAGGAGACGTGTAAACCATGGGAGTATTTACAAGAATGAAAGATATGACAGTAGCATCGATTCACGAGGTATTGGACAAAATTGAGGATCCGATCGTGATGCTGAATCAGTATCTGCGTGACATGGAGCAAGAAATCGCTCAGGCTGAAGTCACGGTAGCCAGACAAATCGCTTCCGAGCGCAAATTGAAACAACGCCTCGAGGAGTCCGTCCGCTTGGCTGCGGACCGTGAAGCCAAAGCTTCCGCAGCGATCAAGAACGGCCAAGAAGCTATTGCCCGCCAAGCCGTTGAAGAGAAGCTGTATCACGAAGATAAAATTGTCGAGTACACGGATCTGCACGCTGCCGCTAAGGCCCATGCGGATGAGCTGACACAGCAGCTGCATGAAATGAAAGACGAATTCTACAAAATGCGCAATAAACGCAACGAGCTCGTATCCCGCGCTCAGCTTGCAAAAGCCAAGAAGCAAATGGCGCAAGTATCCTACAACGGCGTTATCGAGAGCGGCAACGCATCCCGCGGCTTCCAACGCATGGAAGAGAAGATCATCCAGATGGAAGTCGAAGCGGAAATCGCCCGCAAGCCTTACGTATCCGCAGGTACAGTAAGCAGCTACACGCCGGTCGATGTGGCGAAACAAGCGAAGGTCGACGAGCAGTTGAGCCTGTTGAAAGAGAAGCTGAACGGCAACGCTGCAGAGTAAGCTGCCGGTGTGCATGGCCATCCTTAGGTAGATTTTGTGCCTGGGATGGCCTTTTTTTGCGTTTTTTCGGAAGGAAGACAAGGGGATCTTCGTTCTTATTGTCAGATTTCCCGGGAAATATTGGGTTTAATGTCGAAAGGGAGGAAAGCCATACTAACTCTGTTCCAGATTTGAGTGAACGGGGGAGATTAGGATGGCCGATAGAAAACGGTTGGCTGGCTTTTATGCAATAGGTTTCATAATCTTCGTTGGGGCAGCCGGATGGACAGCGATGCATATCCATACCGAGCAAGCAGGACAAGGGCCCGGACAGGTGGGAGCAAGTGTGCCGGGTCTGATGCTGGGAAGCAGTCCTGAACCGGTATCGGAACAGGGAGGTCGGCAAGATGAGCAGGATGTCCCGGTTGTCGAGACGAGACATTTCTACTCCGGACCTCCGCATGCGCCATCTTCTCGGGACAAAGTCGCGTACTTGACCTTCGATGACGGGCCCTCCAAGAGCACAAGAGAAATTCTTCGCATTTTGAAAGGCTACGGTGTGCCGGCAACCTTCTTCGTCGTAGGAACGCAGTCCCCGGAAGGGAAGTCGCTTTATCGAGAAATCGCCGCTGAGGGGCACGCGCTTGGCAATCATACCTATTCGCACGATTATCACCGTATTTACCAATCCGCGGAGGCTTTCATGAAGGACGTGCGCAAGCTGGATCAACTGCTGGAGGAGACGATCGGCTACCGGCCTGATATTCTGCGGTTTCCTGGAGGATCCAATAATCATTTGGGCAGGAAGTCCGGCGGCAAAGGAATCATGAGCAGGCTGGCCGGCAGGGTGCAGGAGGAAGGGTATCAGTATTTTGACTGGAACGTCAGCTCGACGGACGCCGCCGCTCCTGTTCAGGATAAAGAAATGATTATCGAATCCGTTTCCAACGCGAGCCGAGGGAAGAATCAAGTCATCGTCCTTATGCACGACAACACATACAAGAGAACGACGGTTGAGGCGCTGCCTGTCGTGATCCGCAAGCTGAAGATGGCGGGATTCCGCTTCGATAAGTTGGACAAATCTTCGTTCACGTTTCAATTCCTTAAGCCATAACTGTTGCGGATCCCGGTTCCTCTCGCTACGATAGGAGTAGAAGAGAGGTGGGACCCGTCATGATGCCGGATGTATTACAGTTAGGACCGTTACAGTTGCAAGGCAAACTGGCTGCGCTGCTGCTGGCGTGCGCACTGGGCTTATGGCTCATAAGGCGCTCGGGAAGGCTGTTCCGGGTGCAAGAGAATGGGAAGGACCGGGAAGAAATCCTGAGGACGAAGTCAATTGACGATATCGTCTTTAACGGGGGCATGATCGTGCTTCTAACCTGGAAGTTCGGGGTTTTTCTCTCGCAGCCTTGGCTCCTATGGACAAGTCCGCTGAAGCTGCTGATGGTGACGGGCTCCGGAACGGAAATCATCTGGGGAGGCCTGCTGGCAGGCGGCTACATGTACGTTCATTTGCGGAAACTTCGTATCCCGGTATACTTATTTCTTGATTTATGTGCGGCCGGTGCGACGGCTTCAATCTTGCTGTACAATGCGTTGGTTCCGGCATACGGATTGCCGACGGAGCTGCCTTGGGGAGTCGGCGCACAGGGTACCGTCTCCCGCTTTCATCCTTATGGGGTTTATGCGGCGCTGCTGCTGGTGCCATTGCTTGTGTGGCAGCTTGTTTATGCCGCTAGGAAGGTGAGTTTCGGGAGCGGTCTCCTATGGAAGTACTCGCTGATCTATGGCGGGGCTGCCGGGATGCTGGCCAGCTTCTTTGCGGCGGTTAAACCGGTGGCGATGTATTTGAGTTTGGCGCAGCTCGTCTTTCTTTTCATGCTTACCGTTGGAATGCTCCTCCCTGCTTTGGCACATAATACAGGCAGAAGGGAGCTGAGTGCAATGAATCAGAACGATTCCAAAACCCAAATCCAGCAAGAACAGCAAAACAAAGAGCGCGAAAAGAACGCATCTTCCGGTAAAGAGGGGTTCGTCGATAAAAAGCTGGACGGACCTAACCGGCCATCGACATGAGTCAAGATCCGAAGAAACCGGCTAAGGCCGCTGCGAAATCGGACAATCTTGACCCGTTCGAGATTAATTTCCTGCCGCAATTCGAGCAGGGACGCGGCCCGCGAGAAGCGTTCGTCAACGAACACGGCGTCGTTATCGGCGACCATGAATATTCGTCCCCGAACTCTCCGCTGGAACAGTGGACGGAGGAGACCGACCCTACGGTCATGGCCGGAGACGAATGGGTTCATCCGTATAAGGATATTGGGTTCCATAGCGCTGAGAATCGCGATTACTTTGAAAAAGGAATCGTGCCGCAAAGCGGTATTTATACGCATCCGGACAAAGATGTTTCGTACGAGCCGGGTGAAATTTCGAGTACTCGCAGGAAGGATGAGGCGGAAGCTTAATAGCTTTCGCTTTATTTCTGTTGGGACAGGCAAGGCTAAAAGACTTTGCATTCATCGTATTCGGATGTATAATATAAGCTGTAACGATTACGTTTTGAGAGTAACTATTAAATCCTAAGGGGTGGCACATATGGCAATGTCTTTTGATTCCTACATGAAAGATATGGTTAAACCGATGAGAGAAGATTTGACTCGTCTGGGCGTTACGGAGCTTCTGACTCCGGAGCAAGTCGAGGAAGCAATGGAGAAGTCCAAAGACGGCACGATGCTGCTCGTCATCAACTCGGTGTGCGGCTGCGCAGCAGGTCAATGCCGTCCGGGCGTGGCTAAAGCGCTGCAGAACGATACGCTGCCGACTTACACATATACAGTGTTCGCAGGTCAAGAGAAAGAAGCAACGGCCAAAGCGCGCGAATATTTGGCGCCTTACCCGCCTTCTTCCCCATCCATCGCTTTGTTCAAGAACGGTGAGCTGGCGCATTTCATCCAACGTCACCAAATTGAAGACCGCTCCGCTGATATGATCGCCGGCGATTTGATCGGTGCTTTCAATCAATATTGCAAATAATTAACGGCATAAACCTATCGGTACGACTCGCGATTGCGCATTTGGCAATGCGGGTCTTTTCCTTTTTGTGGGCGAAAATGTTGCGGTTGTCCTTTAATTTTGATGGTCAAGCGTCTATACTAGATTTCAAAGAGGTTTGGTTCACTACTTAAAGAGAAAAGGTGGAGAGAGGCATGAGTTTGCAAGCGGAAATTATCGCAAAGCTCGGCGTGAAGCCGGAAATCGATGTTGATCAGGAAATTCGCAAGCGCGTGGATTTCTTGAAAGATTATGTGCTCGGCGCCAAAGCGAACGGCCTGCTGATTGCGATAAGCGGCGGGATCGACAGCGCCGTAGCGACGGGGTTATGCAAGCAAGCGACGGATGAGCTGACCGCAGAGAAGGGCACCGAGTACAAGACAGTCGGCGTGTTCCAGCCTTATGGCCAGCAAGTGGACATCGAAGACAGCTATGCGGTAGCCAAAGCGTTCGACTTGAAATACCAAATCGAGAACAATATCGAAGAGGCTGTCGACGAAATCGCGATTGAAGTTGAGTACGGACTCAAGCATATCGGCGTTCACCAGCATGTAAGCCGCGGCGGCAAAGGCAACATCAAGGCGCGGACGCGCATGGTGATGCAGTATGCGCTTGCGTTCGAACTGGGCTTGATCGTCGTGGGCACCGACCATGCCTCCGAGGCGATCACGGGCTTCTTCACCAAGTATGGCGACGGTGCGGTCGACATTACGCCGCTTAGCACGCTGAACAAGCGGCAAGTGCGTGCGCTTGCAGCGAAGCTCGGCGTACCGCAGAGCGTGCTCGATAAGGCGCCGACGGCCGGCCTGTGGGACGGACAGACGGACGAGAACGAGCTTGGCATTACATACGGCGACAACAGCGACTACCTGGAAGGCAAGCAAATCGACCCTGCGGTCCAAGAGAAATTGGAGAAGCAGTATCTCAAAACGGAGCATAAACGGATCCCGATTCCGGGTATATAAAAAATCCCCCCGACCTGATGTGGTTGGGGGGATTTTGTGCGTGTGAGGGGGCGGCGGGAGGCGGCGCCCCCTTGGTACGGCGGGGGCGGAGGCGGAGGCGGTTATGGGCTAAGGAGCGGGAGTGACTGGCCGAAGGAGCGTGGGAGCTTCTTAGCCTAAAGTGCACGATAACAGGAATTTCTCCTGTTAATTCTGTTGAATGAAGCACATGCGGACAGGATAGCTGGAAAACCTCCTGTTAATTCAGAGCAAAAGTGCCGCACGAGGCCGTTCTTCGCCGTTTTAACGGGAGTAATTCCTGTTATTCTTCCATAGGCCGATTGAGCGTTGGAATAGCGGGAGTTTTTCCTTTTAATTATGGGCGTCTGAGGTAGGAGTTCGACAGGCAGCGCTGCGAAACGCGGAGGGGTCAGGGAACGAGCGTTGCAATGAAATATTAGCCTAGAAGCGCATCGAAACCAGGCTAAGGTGAGTTGGTTTTGGCTTGGCAGGAGAAGATTCTGGAATGAGTAGCGCCGGTAACAGGAATTACTCCTGTTAATTCTGTTGTATGGAGCCCATGTGAACGGGATAACTGGAAAATCTCCTGTTAATTCAGAGCAAAAGTGCCGCACGAGGCCGATCTTCGCCGTTTTAACGGGAGTAATTCCTGTTATTCCTTCCGCAAGCCGATTGAGCAGCACAAATAAAAGGAAGAATTCCAGTTAAACCAACTCCCGCGCTTTCGTTTGAGCTGCTTCCGCACCCGTAATACTGTGTGGAGCAACGGTATAACCAAAGAACTACCGCCAACTTTTGGGACGATGGATTTGCATAACAACGCAAGAAAGGTTGAGGACACCTATCCTCAACCTTTCTACATTGTAAAAACCTAGGGCACACGCACGCCGCGAGAGCTCTCGAGCAACGTGTACCACTCTTCGCGCGTCAGGTTCTCCGAGACGCGCACGGCATCCCGGCATGCGAGCACGCGCTCCACGGAGGAAGTGCCGATAACCGGCTGAATACGAGCCGGATGCTTCATCAACCAGCCGAGGACGATGGCCTCCGGCGTCGTTTCTTGCTCGGCGGCCAGCTTCTGCACGAGGGCCGCCGTCTTGACGATATTGTCCGGCGCATCGGGGATGGCGCGCCCGGAGAATTTGCCTTGAGCCAGAGGGCCCCAAGCTTGGATCTGAATGTCCGCCATCTGGCAGTGCTCCAGGATGCCGTCTGCAAAGTTAACGCCTACGCCTGCCTTTTGATTGACCAGGATGCCCTGTTCGATCCAATCGAGGCGGGCCAGACTCATCTCCAGCTGGTTCACGACGAGCGGCTCCGGCAAGGAATTCTGAATGAAGCGCATTTGAGCGGCGGTCATGTTGGATACGCCGAAGTGGCGCACTTTGCCGGCCGAACGCAAAATGTTGAAAGCTTCAGCAATTTCCTCCGGCTCCATAAGCGGGTCCGGGCGGTGAAGCAGCAGAACGTCCAGGTGCTCGACACCGAGACGGCTAAGGATACCGTCGACAGACGGGATGATATGGCTTTTGCTGAAATCGAAACGCTGCGGGTTCACATCGTCCTGGAAGCGGATGCCCACTTTGGATTGCAGGATGATCTGGTCGCGCAGATCCGGTCTTTTTTTGAGGATATCGCCAAAAACGGTCTCGGCCTTGCCTCTTTTATAAATGTCCGCATGGTCGAACATCGTGATGCCGATGGAAAGAGCTGCTTCGACGGCCTTCTCGGCGATGACAGCGTCTTCTTTGGTAATTGGCGCAGCGGTCCAATCTCCGCCTAGTCCCATGCATCCGAAAACGACGCGGCTGTTCGATATTCCACGTTTCTCCAGTGGCATAATTCTCATGTATGATTGCCTCCCAGCATTTGGTCTATGTCCAGTATACCCCTTGTTCGGACCAGGCAGAAGAGCTGAAAATAGGGTAACTTACTTACCTGGAAGTAAGCGAAGGCAAGCGAGCTCGCTTGACCGTAACCTCCGAATCGTGTACATTGAACGCAAAATGCTCAAGAGAAGCGGGGCTGGCAAACGACGATGATTATTGGTGTTGGAACGGACTTGGTGGAGATTGCGCGACTGCGCAAGATGCTCGAAGGGTCAACGAGCGAGCGGTTTCTGGAGCGGATCTTGACGCCCCGTGAGCGGGAGTTGGCGCAGCAGCGCCGGGGGAGGCTGGCGGAATTCGCAGCCGGGCGTTTTGCGGCGAAGGAAGCGATTGTCAAAGCGATCGGCTGCGGGATCGGCAAGCAGATCGGCTTTCAGGATGTGGAGGTGCTGCCGGACGCATGGGGCAAGCCGGTGTGCACGGTGCGCGAAGAAGCGCTGCAGCGGGCAGGCTTAACAGGCAGCCCCCGCATCCATATCTCTATCACGCATACGGAATCGATGGCTGCTGCTTATGCCATTGTAGAGCAGCTGTAGGCTGCTCATTTCTTGGAGCTGAGCCAGTTGCTCAACAGTCCGATGTCTTCTTCGGACAGCTTGGTTCCATACGCGGGCATGCCGCCTCCGCCGTCTCGGATCTGTTTGGCAATCTGCTCTTCGGTCATTTTGGCGCCGACCTTCTGCAAGTTCGTCTTGGAGCCAACTTTACCGGACAGATCTACACCGTGGCAGGAGATGCACTTGTTCGCTGTGAAAAGCTCCTGCGCCTTCACGTAAGCAGGCGCGGTCTCGGCAGCCGCAGTAGCAGCCGGAGGCTTCGAGGCGGTTCCGCCGCTGGATGCCCCGCCGCACGCCGCGAGTGCGAGCACCGCCGGCGCTGCGATGAGCGCGCAGATCGTTCTTCGCCATGCTGGACGCAGCATGGCTTGTGGTTGTGGCCTCATAACGTGTTTCCTCCTCCTCTAGAAAGTACATCCAACACTATGCACTTGCGTCGTGTTTTGTTTCATTGCCGATTATTCGGCCAATTCCCTATTCGAGCTATTGCGGGGCTGATTCTTGGAGAGCCCTCAGCCCTCTCGTCCCCAAACCCGCAGCATATACCCGCCGGCCATAAGGCTAAGCCCACCCATGCCTTCCAGCACGACGCCGGAGTACCCCAGGTACCATACGCTCATAATGGCAGTAAATACGAACAGCCAGAGCCCTAAGTACATCATAGGGCGGCCAAGCAGCAGCCCGACCTGCACGAAGCCGACCGCAAGGAGGAACGCTCGCAGCACAGGGATGAACAAAGGCCCGATGGCGCCGATAGCCTCGAGCGTGGCGACGGCGGCAATGAGCATCATGCCCGGCAGCAGCAGAAGCGCCGGATGCCCCCAGCCGCTGCGGTCCGCCAAGCCCCGGCCCGCGTTCTCATCCGCAGCGCTGAAACCCTTCCGCAGGCTCCAGAGCTGAATCAAGCTCGCCACGACGGCGGTGATAAGCGCGGCTTGTTTCAGCCATTCCAAATCGCGCCAATAGACGGCGACATCGACCAACGCGCTGAAGATCCACTCCGCGCCCCATATGAAGAGCAGGGGAAGGAGCGGGCGGGCCTGGTCGATCCACATTTTTCTTTTATGAGCGAGCTCCGTATTCTTGGAATTCAGCAATTCTCTATTATCCCTATTGCCTTTTTGCATACTTTCACCTCTAGTTTTATGTTCCATACTTCTCGTATAATGGAGGATGTCCATTCATTCATTATAACTGGAACCTGCCCCGTAGAGAAGGAGAGCTCATGTACAGCCAAGAACAAATGCTATATTTTTCCCGAAATTTGCTGGATTGGTATCATACGCATAAGAGAGACCTGCCCTGGCGCAGGAGCAAAAACCCTTATTATATATGGATTTCCGAAGTTATGCTGCAGCAAACCCGCGTGGATACGGTGATTCCGTATTTCCACCGGTTCATCGAGCAGTTCCCGACGGTCGAGGCGCTGGCGACGGCTCCGGAGGAGAACGTCCTGAAGGCATGGGAAGGACTCGGTTATTATTCGCGTGCGAGGAATCTCCAAAGCGCCGTAAGAGAAGTGCACGAGCGTTATGGCGGCATTGTTCCGCAGACGAAGGAAGAGATCTCGTCGTTGAAGGGTGTCGGACCTTATACGTCCGGAGCTGTGCTCAGCATCGCCTATAATAAGCCCGAACCGGCGGTAGACGGCAATGTTATGCGGGTGCTATCGCGTTATTTCCTCATCGAAGAGGATATTATGAAGCCCGCAACCCGGACTCGCATGGAGAAGCTCGCGCGCGAGCTCATTCTGGAAGGGACGGCGAGCGATTTCAATCAGGCGCTCATGGAGCTTGGCGCTATGGTGTGCACGCCACGGTCTCCGCACTGCTTGACGTGCCCGGTGATGGCACATTGCTCCGCACGGGAAGCCGGCATGGAGGAAGCGCTGCCCGTCAAGAAGAAAGCGAAGCCGCCTCGTCCCGAGCTGCGGGCCGTCGCTTTGATCGAGGGCACGGGCGAACAAGAGGGGAAATGGCTCATCCGGCAGCGTCCGCAGGAAGGCTTGCTCGCCCGGATGTGGGAGCTGCCGCATGTCGCGTATGAAGCAGCGGAGTGGCCCGCCGACGAGGACGGCAAGGCGCTCTTGCGCCGGGCGCTCGCCGAACAGGAGCAGATCGCGATCCGGCCCGGCGAGTGGTTCATGGATACGGAGCACGTTTTCAGCCATATCGTGTGGAAAATGAAGGTGTTTCGCGCCAAGCTGGGCGATATGAACCGTCCGGACGGCGGAGGCGAATGGGTTCCGTTTCATTATCGCTGGGTTGGGCCGGAGGAGCTTGGGCAGTATGCTTTCCCGAATGTGTTCATTCGGATTATGAACGAGTGGCAGGACCAGCTGCCGCAATAAAATAAGCTGCCGGCCTGTATGGGGGACATACATGGCCGGCAGCTTTTCGTGTTTTCACCGAATTTCGCCTTTAATAGCTTCTATGTTGCGTAGTGTAATCAGCTTTTTCTCAATTTGAATATATTCATCGTCGAGCAGCTCCTGCAGAACCTTGGTGACAGATTCGCGCACGGTGCCGACCATATTAGCGATTTGTTGATGGGTCAATTTGACGTTGATCAGCAGGCCGTCCTGCGTAGGAATACCGTGCTGCTCGGACAACCGGATGATCGTCTTGATGATCCGGGAGCGGACGCCCAGGAACGTCAGGTCATAGATTTGCTCGTTCGCCTGGCGGAGCCGATCCATCGTCGTTTCCAGCAGCTTGAGCAGCAGCTTCGGGCTCTTCTCCAAGTACTGGCTGAACACGGATCGCTTCAACACATACAGCGTACAGGGATCCAGCGTCTCTGCGGTTGCCGAACGGGTCTGACTGTTACCGATCAGAGACATTTCGCCGAAGAAATCGCCGTCGCGGAATAAGGCCAGGATGATTTCTTTGGACTCGTCCAATCTGTATATTTTGACCACACCGGATTTGATCAGGAAGAACTCGCCGCCTTCATCGCCTTCGAGGAACAATATGCTGCCTTTCTTCACTCGTTTCTCCGTAAATAAAGGGGCGATGCCCTGCAAATCTTCTTCGGTGAGCTGTTGAAATAAGGGGACATTGTGGAGTAAAGAAATGATGGTTTTCATCGTTGTTCATCTCGTTTCGGTCATAATTAAACGACCAGCTGTTCGCCGATTTCTTCGATCATCACGTTCAAAGTGCGCGACAGATCGACTTCGTAGGGGTCTTTGAGCTCGATGCCTGATGCGGTTCTAAGTATGCGGACAATGGGGCGCTGCATACTGTGGGTGTTTAAGCGGGAGACGATTCCGGATTCTCCTGTGCTGAGGGAAACGCCTAGACCTAGAGGATAAATGGCGACGTTATTGCGAAACAGCTTGACCATATCTATATCGTACAGTTTTCCAGCGTTGGCGTAAAGAACTTCTAACGCATGATGCGGTGGAATGGCTTTGCGGTAATTGCGGGTATGAACCATAGCGTCGTAGGAATCGAGAATGCCGATCAACCTGGCATAGGGATGAATTTGGTCGCCTTTCAAATTGAATGGATAACCACTGCCGTCGAGGCGTTCGTGGTGCTGCAGGGCGCACCTTGCGGACAGAAGAGGGATTCCGGCTTCATCCTTCAGCATCTGAAAGCCGTATAGCGCATGCTTCTGAATTTCCAAGAATTCGTTCGGCGTAAGCCGGGCTTGTTTCTGTAATAATTGCAGCGGAATTTGCACGCTTCCGACATCGTGAAGGAGGGCGCCAAGTCCGATCGTCATCAGATCATCGTAGGTGTAAGTGCCTTGCTGGATCGCCAGTTTCGTGGCGTAGATGCAGACATTCATCGCGTTCTGGCAGAAGTGCTGCTCCATGTTCGCCGCCGGCATCGTGTTCAGGGTCGTCAGCATGACGGCATCCTTCCTGCGGTACTGAAGATCATGGATGACCCGGGACATCGCCTCCAGAAACAGCTTGCTGAGCGGGAGGAGGTTATCGGTTCCGAGCTTAACGGTCGGACTGAATCTCTCGAACACTTTGCCGAGCGAGCTGCGCAGCAGCAGCCTTGTTTCTTCTTGAATCGGGTCTTCAATGTGAATGTCATCGGTCCTCGGATCTTCAATATATAAATGGTCGATGCCCAGCCCACTGAGCTTCTTCAGCATGGTTGAGGTAAGCTCCACCCGGTATCCGACCAGCACTTGCCCGTCATTGTTAAAAATGGCTTTGCCCAGTCTCATCCCGGGCTGACATTTCATTGTTGGAATCATTCGCATCGTATAACGACCTGCCTTTTTCTTTAACTTGCACATATAAAATGAGTCTAGAGACTCATGAAATCATGTCATTGGACGGATGATTTAGTGCTACGTCGATCATTATGGCATACTATGGTCGCTAATTTCTGTGAAAAAGGTAACAGTTGGAAGTAAAATTTCGGCAAAGATTTGATAAAAAGGAGATGAAGTTCGGGTCTGGGCCGGCAGTCCCGGAAATAAGAAAAAGACATCCAAACTGCATGGCAGTGTGGATGTCTTGCTATACAAGGAAGCTTATTTCGCAGCGTCGTAACGCTTTCCGACTTCCGCCCAGTTCACAACGTTCCAGAACGCTGCGATGTAGTCAGGGCGTTTGTTTTGGTAGTTCAGGTAGTAAGCATGCTCCCAAACGTCAAGACCAAGGATCGGCGTTTCGCCTTCCATGATCGGGCTGTCTTGGTTAGGCAAGCTGTATACTTTCAATTTGCCCGCTTTGTCAACAGCCAGGAAGGCCCAGCCGGAACCGAAGCGTGTTGTTGCTGCAGCGGAGAAGTCAGCTTTGAATTTCTCGAAGCCGCCAAGCTCGCTCTCGATAGCTGCTGCAAGAGCGCCTG
This sequence comes from Paenibacillus sp. MAHUQ-63, assembly GCF_028765165.1. Lineage (GTDB taxonomy): Bacteria > Bacillota > Bacilli > Paenibacillales > NBRC-103111 > Paenibacillus_E. Next base: position 231,544 of record NZ_JARADB010000006.1, read on the forward strand.
TAGGTGCTCCGCCGCCGTTTGGCCCGATAACTTCCCAGAACAGGGAGTGGTTCGCGTGTCCGCCGCCGTTGTTGCGAACAGCTGTACGGATGTCTTCCGGAAGGCTGTTCAGGTCAGCGATCAGGTCGTTCAAGGATTTATCGTGCAGAGCTGGATGTTTGTCCAAAGCTGCGTTCAAGTTCGTCACATAAGCGTTGTGGTGACGGTCGTGGTGGATTTCCATTGTTTTTGCGTCGATGTGCGGCTCAAGCGCGTCGTTAGCGTACGGCAGAGCTGGTAGTTGATGTGCCATGGATAAATACCTCCTAAAATTATGTAGTTTCAACCTCTTCATTATGAAGGAATTGCCGTAATAAAGCAACATGTATGTTTACTAAGTCAGACGCCGCGCCGTTCGATTTCCTGAATGATCTGATTGTGAATGTGAGTGCCTTGCTCGTTCAGCCAAGGAGCTAAATCGCTCATTTGCCTGTGACTCGCCTGGAGCTCGATTTCCGTCCATTCACTGGGCTTCATGGTGCTCAGCACTTGGAAATCGCGAATTTGCCGCGGATAGTCTTTGTAGAGTTTCTCTTGATCGGACAATAGTTTCACCTCGCAGTTGGGATAAGCATTCCTCTATACAATCCGATAAATGGCTGGATTTTATACATGGATGACATTATTTGGGGTTCAAAACAAAAAAACGCCCTACCAAATGGTAGAGCGACCGGTAACTCCTGCATTTACCCCACAGTAGGCAGGTAAACATCTATCGTAGTCCCTTCATTTTCTTTGCTGAACACGCTTACGGCGCCATTGTGATTTTCAATAATTTTTTTGCTGACCATGAATCCGAGCCCGGTCCCTTTCTCCTTCGTGGTATAGAAAGGCTGTCCAAGCCTGCTCAGAATATGCTCAGGGATGCCGCAGCCATGGTCGATGAATCGCAGAAGCAGCTGCTGGCTATTGACGCACTTGGCTTGGATGACGAGTGTTCCCCCTTGCGGCATAGCCTCGATGGCGTTCTTGATGAAATTGATACACACTTGCTTCAATTGGTTCTCATCGCACACGATAGGGGAGAGGTCAGGCTCATACTCCGTAACAATCTCCACATTGTTCAAGATCGCTTGAGATTCCAGCAAAGGCATAACCTGAGCGAGCAAGTGGCGAATATCTTGGCGGTCGGTGTGGACCATCTGAGGCTTGGCCAGAATGAGCAGCTCGCTCAGAATCATTTCGATACGTTCGATCTCGGATGCCATGATATCGTAATACAGCTTTTTCTCGGAGGCGCCTGAGCGCATGAGCTGTGTGAAGCCTTTGATCGCTGTGATCGGATTGCGGATCTCGTGTGCGATGCCTGCAGCCAATTGACCGGCCACCGTTAATTTCTCCGAATTGATCAGCAATTGCTCGGCTTGCTTGTAGGCGGTGAGATCCCGCATTGTCAATGCCCAGCCTGAACGCTGCCCCGCCTCGTCCCGGAGCGTGAATAGCGAGAGGATGACCGGCATCTCCATGCCGCCCTTGTGCATGCCGATTGCTTCTACGGAATAGGGTTCCATTTTCTCCAGCGCCGTAATGCTGCTCAGTTTATCGCTGCCCGGGATGAGCGAAAGCTCGAACACGGGGGTTCCGACGATCTCCGCAGATTTCCAACCGAATGTTTCTTCGAACGCGTGGTTGATCCGAACGACCCGGTAATCGGTATCGATGATAAGGACGGGATCGATATGATGCACGATGAACGATTCCAGCTGTTCCTTGCTCGCCTTCAACTTCCGCTGAGCCTGCTTCTTCTCGGTGATGTCGTGGCACGTACCGGCGATGCCGATGATCTCCCCCGTTCTGTCACGGATAGGGGATAGCGTTGTGCTGACATCGACCAGGCTGCCGTCTTTGCGCTGCCTGACCGTTTCATAGCCCGTCACCGAATTGCCGGACAGCACTTGCCCGTGAAGGGCTCTCGTCTGGTAGGTGAGATGGAGTGGGGTGATCGGCAGCTCGCGCTGAATGATTTCCTCCGCTTGCCATTGGAACAGCTTCTCGAAGGATGGGTTGACTTCCAGGACGGTGCCCTCCCGGTCAATGACCCAAATCGCGTCACCGTTGTTCGTAACAAACGATTCCAACCGCTCTTTGGTCGTATACAGCTCGTCTTCCGCCAGCTTGCGCTTCGTAATGTCCCGGCCGACGGCGATGACTTTGGCGAGGGCTCCGTTCTCTTCGGGAATCATCTTAACCGTCGTCTCGAACCATACGTAGTGTCCCTGTTTATGGCGCACCCGGCAAGTGAAAATATGGTCGAGGGCATTCTGGAAAAGGCAGCTATCATTGAAAAGGGCTACATCATCCGGGTGCCATAGATCAATCATTTTATGACCGATAACTTCATCCATCTCATAACCGAGCAGCGTGCGGACAGCCGGCGAAATATGGAGCGTGACGCCATCCGGTGTAGCGACGGTGATGATTTCCAGAACATTATCCGAAACAATGCGGTACAGCTCTTGGGATTCCCGCAGCTTCTCTTCAATATGAACACGCTCTGTAATATCCCTAACTTGTGAAATAAAAAAGGAAGTCTGATTGTCTTCGCCACGGACAAGTGACACAGCCAAAGAAGCCCAGATGATATGCCCGTTCTTATGAAAATATTTTTTCTCCATTTGATAGGAATCGCGTTGATGTGTCAGCAGATCGGTCATCATCTGCAGGTCAAATGTCAGATCTTCCGGATGAGTGAGCTGCTGAATGCTTAACTCGGACAATTCCGTCTCTGAATATCCCAAAAAGGTGCAGAAGGCAGGATTCGCTTTGAGAATGTGTCCGTTCGGTGCGACGAGCACCATTCCAATAGGCGCATACTTGAAGGCTTGTGTAAATAAAGATTCATTTACCAATCTCTGATCGATGGACATGCTGCAGAATGACCTCCGGTGTGGGCTGGACCCAAGATTCCTTTGAGGATGCTTTTCTACCAGACGCTCCCGTATTCCTGCCTGCAATAACTTATTAGTTAGGTATAAAGGACTATTTGTAACAGTTGCTCAAAAAGATTGTGAGTTCTTTACATTGCCAGAGTGAAATTATACAATTGCAGCAAATCATAAATCGCACGGAGCTTCCATTATGCCAATGAATGCCAATAAAAAATTTCGTCTAAGCCCGCCTAAGGTCTTGTCGCTCGGCTTCGTCCTGATGATCCTGACGGGATCCTTCCTGCTGTCGCTGCCTGCCGCCTTAGCAGGGGAAGGCAAGTTGAGCTGGATCGATGCCTTGTTCATGGCGACCTCCGCCACTTGTGTGACCGGCCTGTCCGTCGTCAATACAGGCGCACATCTCTCCGCCTTCGGCGAAATCGTGCTCCTTGTGCTCGTCCAAATCGGCGGACTCGGTTTCATGACGATGTCCACGCTCATCGCGCTCGTCCTGCGCCGCCGGATCTCGTTCCAGGAACGTCTGATCCTGCAGGAGGCGATGAACCATGAATCGACGGAAGGGATCGTCCGGCTTGTCCGCAAAGTTCTGATCTACGCGCTTTGTATCGAGCTCGCCGGAGCGCTGCTGCTCGCGGTTCGCTGGTCCTTCGAGCTGCCGGTCGGACAAGCCGTCTATTTCGGCATTTTCCACAGCATCTCGATCTTCAACAATGCCGGGTTCGACCTGTTCGGCAGCTTGCCTGACCGGCCGGGCTCCCTGATGCATTATGTCGAGGATCCGTTCGTGAACCTGGTCTCGATGATCCTGATCGTTCTCGGCGGGATCGGGTTTATCGTGATTTCCGACTTGCTGACGTATCCCAAGAACAAGAAGCTTACCCTACACAGCAAAGTTGTGCTCAGCGCATCCGGCGCGTTGATTTTCGTCGGTGCCTTGGTTATTCTCGTGTTCGAGTTTACGAATGCGAATACGCTGCAGCCGCTGTCTCCCTTAGGGAAAACGCTCAGCGCGCTGCTTCAATCGGTGTCCGCCCGTTCGGCCGGGGTCAATACGATCGATATTCCGTCCATGCGGCAGGCTACGCAATTTTTTATCATTATTATGATGTTTATCGGAGCGGCGCCCGGTTCTTCCGGCGGCGGTATTAAAGTGACGACGTTCGTTATCCTCGTGGGCGCGGTAATAGCCATGATGCGGGGGAACGAAGAGATCGTGCTGTTCCGCCGACGCATTTCGAAGGACCGGATTTATAAGGCGATTACGTTTACGTTACTGTCCTTTATTTTGATCGTCATCTCCACCATCGTTCTCACTATTTCGGAGAGCTATCCTTTCCTCGGAGTACTGTTCGAAGTGACCTCGGCTTACGCCACGGCGGGGATGTCACTCGGATTAACGTCGCAGCTGACGGAGTTCGGTAAAGTGTTCCTCGTCGTTCTCATGTTCGTCGGACGGCTTGGTCCCGTTACGCTAGCCTACATTTTGATTCCTTCGCCGGAGAAAGAGCATTTCCGCTACCCCGAGGGTAAAATTACGATCGGCTAATAAGTGCATATGGAGTCTCCAATGGGGCATAGTAAGGTAAAATCTTCTTCCCCGCAGGAGGCTCTTTTGTGTTTTTATACAATGCTTGCGCATGCCTTGTATCCGTAGGGGCTCTATATTCCATCCGATGGATTCCCCCATGCTTCAGAAGCATCGAAAAGCTGGTGTATTATATGGCTATCGTCGTCGCCATTGAGCAGCTGCATTCAGCGGTTCTAGACAATTTAAAATTGCTTGAATTTACTCCGACACTTGGAGCGTTTGTATTTTTCAAAATAAACCAGATGATCCTTTACCCGATCGTTACGCTTTGGCTGCTCGTCTCGTTTTATAAACCGAATATAAAGTTTCCGCTCAAATTGCTATACATTTGCTTGTGGTTCTCAGCGCTTACCGGTTCGTATCACCTCTTTCAGGCCTTACATGTTCTGAAACTGACCGGTTGGAATATCGGCTATGCGATCGTCGTGTGGTACGCCGTTCTGTTGGAGTCTTACTGCTTCAGTCTTGTGTTTAGAAAATTGCTTGGAAAGCGTGATGCCCGTGATCCTCTATCCACCTGAGCGTTTTGATCTGAACGAGTGGTTCACGTTGATTTCACTGGCGGTTACTTTAATCATTGCGTTTCTGCTTCCGAAACGGTTCTCCCCGGCCGCTATAACGGTCTACTGCGTATTCACCGTGTTCCTGTCCCAATCCGTGGATTCGCTGATTGCCGTGAAACCGTTCGATCTCTATGATGTCAGCGACAGTTCGAAATATGAAATCATCGATGCCGTTATTTATTACGTCAACTATCCGCCCTATACGTATTTCTTTATGTATTTCTATGACAAATGGCAGCTCAAAGGCGTATGGCGCGTCTTGTATGTGGTTCTGTACTCGGGGCTTTCGGTGTTCTTCGAGTGGTTGGCTGTGTTATGCGGTGTTTTCAAGTTCAAGGGCTGGAAGCTGGGGTACTCCCCTTTTGTCTATGTTGTCGTATTTGTGATGTACATCTTGGTCTATCATTTGACCCGGAAATTGCTGCATGAGGAAACATTGGAAAGCCACTGAGAGGTGGCTTTTTGGCGTGCAGGCGATTTAAAATTTCTCGAATAGCCGCAAAGATGATAAAATAAGGTGATGGGAAGGCAACGGAGGGGAAGCACATGGAATTTTCATGGAAACGAAATCTTGTTACATTGTGGATCGGCGTATTTTTTTGCGGGATGGCGTATACCATTTCAATTCCTTTTCTACCAATCTTCCTGCACACGGAGCTTGGGATTGAGAAGGGGCTGGAAGCCTGGTCAGGCATCACATTCGGCATCACCTTTCTAGCTAGCGCTTTAATTGCACCCTATTGGGGATCGCTTGCCGACAAATACGGTCGCAAACCGATGCTCATTCGATCGGGGTTCAGTTTAAGCGTTCTTTATTTTGCGACCTTTTTCGTTCACGATCCTTATCTGTTCCTGGTCGTGCGTATTCTTCAGGGACTGCTGGCGGGATTCGTTCCCGCGTCGATTGCGCTGGTCGCCACGAACACGCCGGAGAAAGAGGTCGGGTATGCGCTGGGCGTCATGTCCACGGCCGGCGCTGCCGGCAGCGTCATCGGACCGCTGGTCGGCGGGTTCGTCTCCCACTGGGTGGGAAACAGGGAGTCGTTCCTCGTCTCCGGCTGTGTCGTTCTGGTGGCCGCTTTCATCGGGCTGTTCGGCGCCAAGGAGAAGAACTTCAACCGTTCGGCGGAACGGTCCAGCGTATGGGAAGACTTGAAGTCGGCCGGGCATAACCGGTCTTTCATGGTCATCCTCGGCATCACCATGCTGGTGGCGACTTCGGTTATGATCGTAGAGCCGCTGCTTACGATCTATGTGCTGCAGCTCGGCGGCAGCCAAAGCTCTGCGTCGCTGAGCTCAGGGATCATCTTCTCGGCTGTCGGCGTAGCGACGGTCATTGCTGCGCCGAGGTGGGGCAAGCTGGGGCAGAAGCTGACCTACTCCCGAACGCTGTTCATCGGACTGATCGGCGGCGGGATCGGCAACTTGCTGCAGCTTACCACGCATAGTCTAATTGCGTTCGGGATCTTGAGATTCAGCTACGGGCTGTTTTTTGCCGCTGTGTATCCGGCGTTGAACGCACTTATCGTGAAGTTCACGGATGCCGGCTTTCGAGGCAGGGCGTTCTCATTGAACCAATCCGCCACGCAGTTAGGCACGATGACCGGACCGATGATCGGCGGCTTCCTGGGCGGGTGGATCGGCATTCCATTGGTTTTCGCGTTGAATGGCCTGGCGCTGATCGGGCTGGCCTTCTACTATAAATATCGCGGGCCTAAGCAGGCTGTCGCGGATGTTATTACGGCAAAAGGGTAAGCGGATGCTTACTCTTTTTTTGCGTCTGCCTGCCGGCTTGTTAGGCAGGCTGTGTTAGCGAGGTCCGCGCTGCGGTAACGGACAGGGAGGCCCTTATTTGAGGCAAAGGGGCCTCTTTATGAATGCAACGGACACCGGAGCCGCTATTTTGCTCAAACGGGCTTGATTGAGCGGCGAATACGGCGAATAAGGACGCTGGTGTCCGTTAGAAGTGGAAGTCGCCGCTTATTGTGGGAATAGCGTCCGCTGTGTCCGTTAGAACCGGGCAGGGCGTCGGCTTCAACGTCAATATGGATCGGCTTGCTCCGCCCCGCATTTCTCTACCGGCTTGCCAGGCAGGCTTAGCGGTGTTAGCGAGGTCCGCGCTGCGCTAACGGACAGGGAGGCCCTTATTTGAGGCAAAGGGGCCTCTTTATGAATGCAACGGACACCGAAGCCGCTATTTTGCTCAAATGGGCTTGATTGAGCGGATAAATCGGCGAATAAGTACGCTGGTGTCCGTAAGAAGTGGAAGTCGCCGCTTATCGTGGAAATAGCGTCCGCTGTGTCCGTTAGAACCGGGCAGGGGCGTCGGCTTCAACGAGCGGATTCAACGCGTGAGCAGAGCGGGGGATGAATTCGGAGAGCGGAGCAAGTGTATGACCGGAGCAAGTGCGACCTTGTCGGTGGGGAAATGATCGCCGAAGAAAACGCTATTTCGCGCGCAATTTGTTGAAAACGCTTGCATTTAAGCGCTTTCAAGAGAATTTTAGAAAAAAACAAAGATTTTTGTGAATTTTAACACATTTTCAGCAGGATTCCGTACTTTTTTGTCGTATTTACTAATTTACCACAAAAAAAGTCCTAACAAATTCATAGAGGATTGGGAGAGAACCGTATGCATGTTCGTTCATTTCAGCTTAGTGATACGTCTTCGGTGACAGCACTCTTAGAAGATGTTTTGTCGGAAACTTGCTATGAAGAAACGATGGAAGCTTTTGCTCGCCAGCTTTCTTGGGATACGGAGCTTGTGCTTGTCGCACAAGAAGAATCAGAAATCGTGGGCATGATCATCGGCACCATCGATAACAACAACGGCTATTTCTATCGCATTGCAGTTGCCGCAGAATATCAGCGCAAGGGTATCGGCAAAGCATTGATCGAAGCAATGAAGCAAAGGTTCCTCCACCGGAACGTGAACAAAATTATGGTAACGGTCGACGTCCATAATGAAGTTGTACTCCCTGTATACGAGTCGGCAGGCTATAGCTCCAACGATTTTTCCCGTGCTGCGCACCGTCTGAGCATCGTGAAAAAGATCAGCGTATAAGCTTGTTCGAACGGAAGAAATTGCATAGAAGCAAGTTGAGGAAAGCATATCGGTGCCGCCATTGCATTTGGGGGTCAGATATGCTTTTCTATATAATAGGGGAACTTATCGGCAGCTATCAACAGAGGAGCTTTGAGACATGGATATTTTCACGCCTTATGTGATAAAAAGCTTCAAACATGACGGACATCTACACCGGATGTGGCTCACGAATTGGCGGGTACCGCCGAGCATCCTGCATGCCGAGCACCTCCAGCAAGGGATGATGGTATTCATCAATAGCCAGACCAAAATACAAGAAGCGGACGGCAAGGAATGGGTCAGCCGTATTCCGGGCGTATCTTTTTTCATCCCCAAGATGTGGTTCAACATTGTTGCACTCATTGAGGAAACAGGGGTGAGGTACTACTGCAATGTAGCCTCTCCCATGTACGTGACTCAGCAGGTGCTGACTTATATCGATTACGATTTGGATGTCATTCGAATGCCCGACGGTTCCGTTCACGTTGTGGATCAGGATGAATATGAGCGCCATAAACTGAATTATCACTATTCTGCGCTTGTAGAATCCAAAGTGAAGGAAGGGCTGGCTGCGATTCTGGCGCTGGCGGGCACGGACAAGCCGCCTTTTCAGGACGAGTGGGTCATGCATTACTACGAAGAGTGGGAAAAGCATAGGAACGGAGGAGCCTGAATGAGCTTCTTTGTAGGGCGCAATGAATCGAATAAAGCAGCTTCCAGTTCTGGAACCGGGAAGCAGACGGAAACCAGAAGCTTGACCCATGAGCTGTGGGATTGGACGAAATCCATTCTCGTAGCTCTTCTTGTCGTTATTCTCGTGCATCAGTACGGATTCAACCTGTCCACGGTTCACGGCCACTCGATGGACCCTACGCTGCAGGAGGGTGAATGGCTGTTCGTGAATCGGGCGGTTACGTACTTGAAAGCTCCTGGGCGCGGGGAGATTGTGATCCTCAAAGAGAACGAGGAGCATGCCTTCACACAGCATGCCTTCCTGGTCAAAAGGGTCGTCGCCGTCGGAGGCGACGAAGTGCAGGGCATCGACGGGGCGCTCTATGTGAACGGACGGAAGCTCGAAGAGCCGTACACGAACTCGCTTATCGAAGACGGTGATTTCGGTCCGGCGCGTGTCAGGGACGGCCATGTCTTCGTGATGGGCGATAACCGCCATGCGTCGGCTAGCGCTGACAGCCGCAGGTTCGGGGACGTTCCGGCCAGCATGATTCAAGGCCGTGCGGAGTACGTGCTATGGCCCTTCGCCATGGCCGCCAAGCTGGATTAAACCTATAGAAGAGAGGTGGGGGCGAATGGCTCTTTCCATGGAGACAGCAACGAAAGCAGATATCAGCAGACTACAGCAAGAGATCGTGGAAGCCGCGCCGTCCCTCGGTATTGATAAGATCGGCTTCACGTCGGCGGAGCCGTTCACGGAATTGAAAGACATCCTTCTCCGTCACCGTGAGAAGGGGTTTGAATCCGGCTTCGAAGAGCCGGATATAGAGAAGCGGGTGCGCCCCGAGCTGAGCATGGACGCGCCGCGGTCGATCATCTCCATCGCGGTGGCGTACCCGTCGAAGCTGGCGAACCCGCCGCGCTCGGAGCCCGGCGCGTACCGGGGGATCATCTCGCGCGCCTCATGGGGGCGAGATTACCACGATGTGCTTCGCGACCGGCTTGCGAAGCTGGAGGCTTTCATCGCGGAACGGATGCCTGACGCGAGGCTGCAGAGCATGGTCGACACAGGCGCGCTGGTCGACCGGGCCGTTGCCGAACGGGCCGGGATCGGCTGGTCCGGCAAGAACTGCGCCGTGATCACCCCCGAGTGGGGATCGTGGGTATATCTCGGCGAGATGATTACAGATATCCCGTTCGCAGCAGATACCCCGATGATGGACCAATGCGGCGATTGCACGATCTGTATCGATGCGTGTCCCACCGGGGCGATCGTCGGCCCAGGGCAGCTGAACTCATCCCGCTGCATCTCCTTCATCACGCAGACGAAGGGATATGTGGAGGACGAGTTCAAGCTGAAGATCGGCAACCGCCTCTATGGCTGCGATACGTGCCAGATCGTCTGCCCCAAGAACAAGGGGATGAACTGGACGCATCATCCGGAATTCGAGCCTGACCCGGAGAAGGTCAAGCCGCTCTTGATCCCCTTGCTGACAATGTCCAACAAGGACTTCAAAGAACAATACGGCCGCATCGCGGCGTCTTGGCGGGGCAAGAAGCCGATCCAGCGCAACGCCATCATCGCGCTTGGGAATTTCAAGGACCGTACGGCAGTGCCGGTCCTCAACGAGCTGCTGCAGGCCGATCCGCGGCCTGAGATCCGAGCGACGGCGGCATGGGCGCTCGGGCGGATCGGCGGCGAAGACGCGGCTGCGGCCTTGGAGAAGGCGCAGCAGGACGAGCGGGAGCCGGCCGTACGGGAAGATATTGAGAAAGCGATCGCAGCGGTTGCAGCAAGTTCAAGGGAGATGGAATCGACATGACATCACGACAGCAAGCGGATTCGAACGTCCTTTACTATACGGAGATTAATTCCCCGATAGGCACGCTCCTGCTGGTTGCAAGCTCCAAGGGGCTCTGCCGGATCGCTTTCGGATCATTCGCAGATAACCAATACGAGCTGCGGCAATGGGCGGACCGCTGGTACGGCGGCTATGAGCTGCAAGAGCAAGCGTCCCGGCTGTCGCCGGCAGTCCGGCAGCTGGAGCAATATTTCAGCGGGGAACGCCTACGTTTTGACGGGGAAATGGATTTGCGGGGGACGGATTTTCAGAAAAAAGTATGGGCGGCCTTGTGCGATATTCCTTACGGTACGACGGCTTCCTACAAAGATATTGCCGAAGCCATTCAATCTCCGAAAGCGGTCCGAGCGGTCGGCGGTGCGAACAATAAGAATCCGATTCCCGTCATGATTCCGTGTCACCGGATCATTGGCGCCGGCGGGGATCTGGTCGGTTACGGCGGCGGTCTGGACATCAAAGTGAAGCTGTTGGATCTGGAACGGCCTGTGGCCAGGACCGAAGCGGGCAGGGGGAGCCTATGAAATACGTACATCTGGATACCGTGGAGCCGGGGCAATATTTGGGGCGCACCATTTTCGCCGGCAATGGATCGATTCTGCTTTCCGAAGGTGTGCAGCTGACGGTCTTCATGATTAATACGATGAACCGGATCGGCATTACGATGGTGTATATCAAGGATCCCAATCTGGAAGATGTGGAGATTCCGGAGCTCCTTTCGGAGGAGACGAAACGCATCGTCATGCAGCAGATGGGGCAGACCTTCGCCGCGATCCGCTCGGGCAAGGAATTCAATTCCCGTGCCATGAGCATTTCGATCGACACGCTGCTGGATGAAGTGATGAAGAACCGTGACGTGCTCGTCCAGTTGACCGATATCCGGACGAAAGATAACGAGAAGTACGTTCATGCGACGAACGTCTGTATGATGTCCGTTCTCATAGGGATCAATATGGGCTTTAACGTGACGCAGCTGAAAGAACTGGCCATCGGCGCACTCCTGCACGACATCGGCAAGGTTGAATTAACCTATGACGACGAATCGCCGGATGAGCGGAAGCACCATACTTGGCGGGGGTTTGAGCTCCTGAAGAACAAACGCGAGTTCAGTCTGCTCATCGCCCATGTCGCATTCCAACATCATGAAGCGTTAGACGGCGGCGGCATACCGAGAGGGTTGACCAGCGATGAGATTCATCTTTATGCGAAAATAACGGCAGTTGCGAATATGTACGATAATCTGTTATCCGGAGATTCGGAAGGGCGGCGTTTGCTGCCGTATGAGGCTTGCGAGCATATGATGGCTTTGGCGGGCACGAAGCTGGACCGGGAGGTTCTCATTCAATTTCTGAAAACCGTGTCCATCTACCCGACGGGAGCTTCCGTACGGTTGTCGAACCGGGAGACCGGGGTCGTTGTCGGCCAGCATCGCGGGCTGCCGAGCCGTCCGATCGTACGCATTGTGAAGCAGGACCAGTCGGATAACCAGCTGGAAATCAAGGAGCTCGATCTGGCGAAGCATACGACGTTGTTCATTGAGCAAGTGCTGTAAAATGCAGCCAGGCCATTTGTAAACTATTCGGCAGAAATGATATGATAAAGCAAGCAATCTATACACCATTTACACTTGCAGGGGGCATACTTATGTGGAGTTACATCATTCCCATTCTCACGTTGATTGTGGGCTTAGTGGGCGGATTTTTCATCGGCGTCTTCTATTTGAAGAGACAGCTGGAAGCGATGCAAAGCAATCCGGAAATGCTGGCCAAGATGGCCAAGCAAATGGGCTATAACATGAATAAACAGCAAATCAACAAGGCGCAGCAAATGATGAAAAACCAAAAGTGGAAATAATACAAGAGCGATAACTACTCCAGAGGGCTTTGCTGACCAACCGTTCGACCGGCGGGCAGTACGAGCCCTTCCTATTATGGCCGGACAGCATGAAATTAGGACATACCAGTACGATTCAGAGGTGGCTAGTCGATGGCAAGCAACAAAGACCGCATCTTGGAGGCCGCGATGGAACTATTTCATGATCATGGCTTCCAGGGGACGGGACTAGAGGATATTTTGTCGAGCAGCGGAGTATGCAAAAGTAATTTTTATTATCATTTCAAAAGCAAAGAAGAACTGGGCATAAGGGTCATTGAGCGCAAGGTGCAAGAAATGAGACAGTCCGTTATGGAGCCGAGCCTGGGGAATAGCAAGCTTTCGCCGAAGCAGCGCGTGCTGGCCTTATTCGAACGTATGATCACCTTCTGCGAGCAGCATGAATGCCGCAAAGGCTGCTTCTTCGGCAACTTGGCGCTGGAGCTGAGCGACAGCTCGGAGGAGCTGCGTAAGCCGCTTAGCGGTTTCTTCAGCGAGCTGGCGGCAGAGGTGGAAGCTTGCCTGCAGGAAGGACGTAAGCAGGGGGAGCTGTCGCTGCAGGGATTGACCCCGGTGGAGCTGGCGACGCCGATCGTTTCCTTGCTGGAAGGCGGCATGCTGTTGGCCAAAACGCACAAGGACAGCAAGGCGATGCGGGACGGGATCAAGGTGTTAACGGTGTGCATGGGCTGAGGTTTATGAGAAGAGGATATGAGAAGAGGAGTGGAGAGAAGATGGCATCTATTGAATACAAAAATACGAGAGTTGCTGAGAATCGCGAACAGATTGAGCATCATGTGAGGGAGATTCTGCGGTTGATCGGCGAGGATGTGGACCGGGAGGGCTTGCTGGACACGCCTGCGCGCGTTACACGGATGTATGAGGAAATCTTCGCCGGCTATGAAGCGAATCCTCGCGACGTGCTTGGCGTTACGTTCGACGAGCAGCATGAAGAGCTGGTCATTATCAAAGATATCATTTATTACAGTCAGTGCGAGCACCATATGGCGCCCTTCTTCGGGAAAGTGCACGTTGGGTACCTGCCCAGCGGCAAAGTAGCGGGATTGAGCAAGTTCGCCCGTCTGGTCGACGTCGTGACCCGCAAGCTGCAGGTGCAGGAGAGAATTACTTCGGAGATCGCCGACATCCTGGATGAAGTGCTGAAGCCGCACGGCGTGATGGTTGTCGTCGAAGGAGAGCATATGTGCATGTGCTCCAGAGGAGTCAAGAAGTACGGCAGCGAGACGATCACCTCGGCTGTGCGCGGCTCGTTCCGGACAGACTCAACGCTTCGCTCCGAGTTCCTTTCTTTGATCAATCGATGAGTTCATTGTTAAGGGGATGTGCATGAAGACAAAGGTCTTGTGCATCATCCCTTTTTTGCATGGAAAGCGGCAAGGTGACTTGTTGAGGGATGGATAGTTATAGTATTCTTTTATAAATAAAAAATGCTGCTGGTAACTGGCGTACATGCTGTAGCATAAACTGATAATAACGGCTGAAGGAATGCAGCGGCTTATTAACCAGCTATATACGATACATAATCAAAGAAGCCAGCAAGAGCACGATGAGGGGGCAAGCGAATGAACAACATACGAAAATACCGGCCCGGCGAGGCCGCTTCCTCTAAAGTGAGCGAAGAACGGGATGAATTTGAACGGGATTACGCCAGGCTGATCCAATCTCCGACGTTTCGGCGTCTTCAAGGCAAGTCGCAAGTGTTTGGCGCCGGCTCCGGCGACTATTACCGGACACGGCTGACGCATTCGCTGGAGGTGGCCCAAATTGCCAGGGAAGTAGCGAAGCGACTGGAGCGGACGAACCCTTTTCTGCAAAAGAGAGAGCATCCGGGACTTATCATTGACCCTACCGTGGTGGAATGCGCGTCCATTGCCCACGACTTCGGACATCCGCCATTCGGGCACAAAGGGGAAGAAGTACTCAACCATATTCTGATGAAGGACCACGGATTGAAATATGAGGGCAACGCGCAGAACTTCCGCATCTTGATGTTCCTCGAGAAGCGGGCGGGCAGCGAAAGCGGGCTCGATCTCACGGCCGCCGTGCTGCTCGGCATTAACAAGTATCCGTTCCTGCTGGAAGAGGAAGGAAGGCTCAAGGGGGTCTATGCTTCCGAATGGGAGATCATCCGCGAGCTTCGGCACCAGTGGCAGATGCCTGAGGGCTGCTCTACGCTGGAAGCACAGCTGATGGATTTATGCGACGATATCGCATACTCGACGCATGACATCGAAGACGGGATCCGCGCGGGCAAAATCCAGATGAACGCTACATTCTTCGAGGATCAGAGGCTCATCCGGCATTTGGTGATGGAAATTCTGAACGACCCCAACAAGCACAAATTCGGTTGGGAACAGATCGATATCGAGAAGATGGTCCGGCAAGTGCTGACGGATTACCTCGAGCAATGGCAGCAAATTTTTGCTGAGTGCAACCGGGAGGAGTCCCGCACGCGCAGGGAGATGAAGGCGCGCTGGGTAAGCTCCTTCGCCAGCCGGCTGGACATTCTCGACGATGCCGAACGGGGCTGGAAGAAGGTCGCGCTCGTGAAAGACGGTGCGGAGGATATGAATCTGCTGCGGACGATGGAAATTTTGAAGAAGCTGGCGTGGGTTACGTTGATCAAGGATTTCCGAGTCCTGCGTCTGCAGAAACGCAGCGAGATCATCGTCGAACGCTTATGGGAAAGCTTCATCGATCAGGATCGCGGCATGTGGATCATTCCGCCGGATTGGATCGACAGCTACGAACGCCGTAAGGGCAGTTGGAGCTGGCCGCGCTTCGTCGCCGATTATATCTCCGGCATGACTGACGCCTATGCGGAGAAGGTGTATGCGGAGCTGTTCGCGAGCAAGTCGGGTTCGATTTATGAAATGGACTAAAGGGCGGAATCGGATGTCCGCAAAAAAAATATCGACCCCGCAAGGGGTCGATTTTATAGGGAGGAGGGAATACCGGATGAATGGACGGCAGCCGGGGCTGGCGTCGATAACCCGTTCAGGAAGCTGAGCGTCGTGCTTACATATTTCTTCGGTTCTGCGCGGTACAGCAGCTCATGCTGCGCTTTGGGAATGATCCACAGCTTCGACTGCGCATCATGCTGTACTTTGAAAATGTCCTCTACCATTTCGTAAGGAGCCTTGGAATCCTCGGTCCCATGAATGAAATAGATGGGCATGGAGTAATCGGTTGATGTCACCTTCTTATACGGAACTTCGCGCAAGCTCACGCCGTTCAATAGCGGAAAGAATAAGCGAACGAGCGGGAGAGACGGGAATTTCGGTACGTTCACGACTTGCTTCATATTGTGATAGAGCGTATCCGGATTCAGCATGAAGGTGCTGTCCAGAATCATCCCTGAAATATCGGATCCTTGTTGGAGAGCGGCTTGAAGCGCAGTTCCTGCTCCCATGGAGAAGCCCCAGATATAGATCGGTCCGTCGGATAAGTGTTTCACATATTGGATGGCGCCCAGCAGCTCTTGTGATTCCTGGATGCCGCCGGTCATGATCCGTTCGTTGCCCGGCTGGACATAGCCGTAATCGAACATGAGCACATTATAGCTCTGCATATGAAGCTCGCGGGCCAAATTGTAGAGCGGAACCCATAGCTCTTCGCGATTGCCTCCGTAACCGTGGGAGAAAATGACGGTCTTATTGGATTGGGCTGGAATGAACCAACCGTCCAAATGGGAAGTGCCGTTCAAGCTAGGGAACGTGATACTGCTGTACGGAAGCCCGACAGCTCGCATCGGATCGGAATGCAGCGGATCGATATGCGGCCGCGCCAGCGTCCACGCAATATAGGCATGAAAGGCAAGCAGCAGCGACATGCATAAGGTTAAGATTGAGATCAGGATGGTGAGAATCAGCCTTCTTTTGCGTACAATCGGACGGGTAACGACCTGATCTAATGTAGGTTGAATTGAGCCAGGGGATAGTGATGTTGATGGCATCGCAGCACCCTCCCTCCATAGAATTAGTGTGGTTAAATCAGCTGCTCTGGGGTGATATCGGGAGAATGTTAAAATTATCTAAAAATTCAGATAAGTAATGTATTATCTTTATCTTATTCTGAATGCGCTTTCAAGTCAATGAGGGTGCGGGAAATGTAAAGCCCTTGTAATCGTTCTGTAACAATGGAAGAAACAGATGTTTGACCTTTACGCCCGTATGTAGTTTGGTTATACTAGATATAACTGGGTTTCATATAGTGAAACATCATATGGGTTTACATGGCTGGAAACATACAGTGAAAGTGGTGGTAGTCATGGAAGATAGCAAGCTGACCGTACGTGCAGTTGAGCGTGCTTTAGATATTATGCTCTGTTTTACCGGGGCGACCGAGCTGACATTGACGGAGATTGCAAGCCGTGTGGAGTTACATAAAAGTACGGTGCACCGCCTCTTGGCTTCGCTGGAAGGCAAGGGCTTCGTGATGCGCGACGCCGCCACGGATAAGTACCGGCTCGGTTATCGTCTATGGGAGCTGTCCGCCAACCTCTCCAAGGAGGGCGACCCCGGCATCATCCTGCTGCCGGAAATGGAACGGCTGCGCGATCTCCTCGGAGAGACGATCTCGTTGTATGTGCAGGACGGCCTGGAGCGGATTCGCATCCAAGCCGTGCAGAGCACGCACGCCATTCGCCGCGTCGCCCCTGTCGGGGCGCGAATGCCGCTCTACGTCGGCGCCTCGAGCAAGGTGCTCGTCGCCTTCGCGGAACCCTCGCTGCAGCAGCAGCTGCTGGCCTCGGCCGATTGGCCGGCCGGGCTTGACCAGCAGGCGTTCCTGCTGCAGCTCAGCGAAACGAAACGCGCCGGCTTCGCTACGAGCGTGGAAGAGCGCGAGCCCGGTGCGGCGGCGGTGGCCGCACCGATCTTGGACCACGGCGGCCGGCTTGTCGCCGCTCTCGCGGTTTCCGGTCCAGCGAACCGGCTGACGCTGGAGGAAATGCAAGCGCAGGCGCCTCTTATTATGGAGGCGGCGCGGCGCATGGGCACGATGCTGCGTTAGGGCAGCATCGTTGCAGAATCACCCCTATCCGGGTCATGGATAGGGGATTTTTTGCTTCCCGGAGGCTCATACTAGAAGACGGAAGGGAGTGGCGCGTATGAAGAAGACCGCCTCGATGCTGGCGATCTGGATCAGTCTCGCCAGCAATATTGTGCTTACAGCGATCAAGATTGCGGTAGGCCTTTTGTTCAACAGCCAGGTGCTTGTCGCTGACGGCATTCACAATGCCGGAGACGTCATCGCGACGGCGACGGCGTACAGCTCCATGCGCGTATCGAATAAGCCGGCGGATGTCGAGCATCCCTACGGCCACGGGAAAGCCGAGGTGCTCGGCGCCTTCATCGTGGCGATCATTTTGGCCGGGGCTGCGATTTATATGGGGTATCATTCGATTCATGCGCTTTTCGAGCCTGCGGGCGAGGCGCATTTGATTGCATTTATCGCGGCTCTCATATCGCTCATCTCCAAGCAAATCCTTTATGTGTACACCATGCGCGTCGGCCGCCGCCTTAACAGCAAAGGATTAATCGCCACGGCTTACGATCATTTGGCCGATGTGTATGCCTCCATCGCTGCTTCGGTCGGGATTGGCTTAGCGCTGATCGGCGACCGCTGGGGGTATGGGTTCCTGGCTTACGGGGATCCTGTCGCCGGGATTATCGTGTCCTTCCTGGTGCTGAAGCTGGCGTACGAAATGGGCCGAGAATCGTTCGATATTCTAATGGAGCGCAGCGTGAATATGGAGCAAATCCGGCAGTATGAGACGCAGATTCGGTCCGTCCCGGAGATTAAGCGCATCGACCGTTTGCGGGCACGCGAGCACGGTCACTATATCCTGGTCGATGCCAGACTCGGCGTCCCCGGCAGGCTGACGATTCAGGAAGGGCATGATATTTCCCGTCTGATCAAGCACAAAATTATGAGCGCTCATTCCGAGGTGGATGAGGTGCTCGTGCATTTCAATCCTTGGTATGCGGATGGTGATCCGCAAGCAGGCTCCGGTCCCGGCCTCAGCCCAAGCCTCGGCCCAAGCCTCGGCCCAAGCTCCAGCCCCGGCCCCAATCCAAGGTCCAGCCCAAGCTCCAACCCCGACTCTGCGGCTTCCTCCTCAGCCATGGAGGGCTCTGACGAAGAAAAGAGGCTGCACTGATCCGAAGATCAGGCTGCCTCTTTGTTTGGGGTTTGGGGGGATTGCTGATGTGATGGCTTATTTCGCGAAAATATGATTCCCGATCTGCACGGTCTGCGGACGCGACCAGATCCACGAGCTTGTCGCTGTTTGCGGGTTGAAGTAGTACAGAGCGCCTTTGGTCGGATCCCAGCCTCTCACAGCGTCCTGGGCTGCCAGGTAAGCGGTTCTGTCCGGCGTTAGCCAATACTGGCCATCGTCGACCGCGGTAAAGGCACCAGGTTGAAAAGCGATTTCCGTAATCGTATTCGGAAACTGTGAAGATTGAAGCCGGTTCATAATAACGGCGCCGACGGCAACTTGCCCTTCATAAGATTCCCCGCGTGCTTCGCTATAGATGAGTTTCGCGAGAATATCAAGCTCTGCCCGGTTCGCCGAGAAGTCGTACAGGGCGTTCCATGTATCTAAACCGGTAATGCCATCCGGCGTTAATCCGTAGTTGCTTTGGAAATTTCGAACAGCTTGCGTCGTGCTTTCCCCATATATGCCATCCATCGGCTTGGAATAGTAGCCGAGCATTTTCAGACGGAATTGAAGATCCCATACATCCCCATTTTGGCTTCCTCGTTTTAAAACCGCTGTTGCCGCGTAGGTGGTTTGCGTATAACTGCCAAGTGCAGAAGTAACACCAATTGCCGCGAACAGCATGACGAGGATGAACCTTTGTAATGATTTCATCATCATCTCTCCTTTCGCTTTCCTAATTATAGGCACGGGATTGTAGGGGGCTCAACCCACATTTATTGGAAATGTGTCCCAAACATGCGGTACGACTGGGTTTATCGGACTTTTTGAAAGCGGATTCATTCTCGCGCGTTAACACTTCTTTTGGGAATGGATGGAAGTCTGGGGGGCCGAAAGCAATCTGTCCGTATGGATGGGGGAGTGGAAATACGCCCCTGAGGTTCCATTTGACGCTTGGCGTTTTTGCAGGATTCCACCGCCGCGGTACTGAAACGGGGCAAACCTCCTCTCGAGCAAGCCGTAACAGGAATTCCTCCAGTTAATTCAGCGAGATAGGGCCCCTGTGGGCATGATAACGGGAAATACTCCAGTTAATTCTGAGAAAAGTGGCGTGCTAGCCGTTTCAACAGTTATTTTAACTGGAGTTATTCCCGCTATTAGCCTCAGGAGCCGAAGAATCGATGGAATAGCTGGAGTATTTCCATTTACGGCAGCCTAGCCGAAGAGAGCTCGGCAATTCTCGCGAAAGCGGATGAGAGTTCGAGTTCGGATTGGTGTTGTACCGAAACTGACATGCAGCAGTTGAGCTTGCTGAACCGCACCGAGGCAGAGAGCCGCTGCTACACTTGTTATGTATGCAGGCCGCGGCCGCCCGCCCAAACGCAAAAAAACCGACAGAGCGAATCGCCCTGTCGGTTATCCTTATGCTATTAGTTCTTCTCAGCCAAAATTTGGCGAAGAACAGTTTGCAGAATACCGCCGTTACGGTAGTAGTCCACATCAACCAAGCTGTCCAGACGAACAAGCACGTTGAAGTCGAAAGTTGTTCCGTCTTCGCGAGTTGCCGTTACTTTTACAGTCGAACCTGGTTGAACGTCGTTGCTCAGACCTGTGATATCGAACGTTTCGCGGCCTGTGATACCGAGTGTTTTCCAGCTAGTTCCGTCAAGGAACTGCAGCGGAAGAACGCCCATACCGACAAGGTTACTGCGGTGAATACGCTCGAAGCTTTCAGCGATAACGGCTTTCACGCCGAGCAGGAACGTACCTTTTGCCGCCCAGTCACGGGAGCTTCCGGTTCCGTACTCTTTACCAGCGATAACGACGAGGTTCTGGCCGTTCTCTTGATATTTCATGGATGCATCGTAGATGGACTCCACTTCGCCAGTTGGCAGGTAAGTCGTTACGCCGCCTTCTGTTCCTGGTGCCACTTGGTTACGAATACGGATGTTCGCGAACGTTCCGCGCATCATCACTTCGTGGTTACCGCGGCGGGAACCGTAGGAGTTGAAGTCTTCTCTTTTTACACCATGATCGATCAAGTATTTGCCAGCCGGGCTGTCAACTTTGATGTTACCTGCAGGGGAGATGTGGTCCGTTGTAACGGAATCGCCCATGAGTGCCAAAGTTTTCGCGCCGCGGATATCAGCGATATCATCCAGAACCGTACCCAGATCCGTGAAGAAAGGAGGCTC
Organism: Paenibacillus sp. MAHUQ-63; assembly: GCF_028765165.1. Taxonomy (GTDB): domain Bacteria; phylum Bacillota; class Bacilli; order Paenibacillales; family NBRC-103111; genus Paenibacillus_E. Next base: position 252,492 of record NZ_JARADB010000006.1, read on the forward strand.
TTGAATGTAAGTGGAGTTCGTGTCGAACTCGTACAGGTCGCCTTCCGGAATAGCGATTTGGTTGAAACGCTCATTCGCACGGAATACGTTGCTGTATTTGTCGCGGAACATGTCTGCGCTCATCGCTACGCCAAGAGCTTCTTGAATCTCTTGGTTCGTTGGCCAGATGTCTTTGAGGTAAACTGGTTGATTGCTTTGGTCGTAGCCGATCGGATCGTTAGCCAAATCAATGTTCACTGTACCTGCAAGAGCATAGGCAACAACGAGTGGAGGGGATCCCAGGTAGTTCGCTTTCACTTGAGCATGAACGCGGCCTTCGAAGTTACGGTTACCGGAAATAACAGCAGCTACCGTCATATCGTTGTCAGCGATCGCTTTGCTAACTTCATCCGGAAGCGGACCGGAGTTACCGATACAAGTTGCGCAGCCGTAACCTGCAACGTGGAAGCCCAGAGCTTCCAGCGGCTCAAGCAAGCCTGCTTTCACCAGGTACTCGGTAACAACCAAGGAACCAGGTGTCAGGGAGCTTTTCACGAATGCCGGTTTTCTCAAACCGCGAGCTACGGCTTTCTTCGCCACAAGACCTGCACCCAGCATAACGCTTGGGTTGGATGTGTTCGTACAGGAAGTGATCGCTGCGATAACAACGGAACCTGTCGTCATTTTCACAGTATCGCCGTTCGGATAGACCACATCGACTTGCTCGTTGATTTTCTCTTCAGACAGACCGTATCCGCCTTTGTCGATTGGCGTACGGATGATGGAGTTGAAGGACTCCTTCATGTTCGTAAGCTCAACGCGGTCTTGCGGACGCTTAGGACCAGCCAAGCTTGGTACGACGGAACCGAGATCAAGCTCAAGGACATCCGTGAACACAGGATCTGGCGTAGCGTCCGTACGGAACATGCCTTGCGCTTTGTAATAAGCTTCTACGAGGGCGATTTGCTCTTCGTCGCGGCCAGTGCCTCTGAGGTAGTTCAGCGTTTCTTGGTCAACTGGGAAGAAGCCGATGGTTGCGCCGTACTCAGGAGCCATGTTCGCTACAGTTGCACGGTCAGCCAGGGAGATGTTGCTCAGACCAGGACCGAAGAACTCGACGAATTTGCCGACTACGCCTTTTTTACGCAAAATTTGCGTTACAGTCAGAGCCAAGTCCGTTGCCGTAGCGCCTTCTGCCAAGTGGCCAGTCAATTTGAAACCTACAACGTCCGGTGCAACGAAGTACAACGGTTGGCCAAGCATACCGGCTTCAGCTTCGATACCGCCGACGCCCCAACCTACAACGCCAAGACCGTTGATCATCGTTGTATGGGAGTCCGTACCAACCAAGGAATCCGGATATACGACAGTTTCGCCGTCGATTGTTTTGGTAGCTGCAACAGATGCCAAGTACTCCAAGTTTACTTGGTGAACAATACCTGTTGACGGAGGAACCGCACGGAAATTATCGAACGCAGTTTGCGCCCAACGAAGGAAACGGTAACGCTCTTCGTTTCTTTCGAATTCTAAGTTAATGTTCGTGTCGAGCGCATCCGGGGATCCGAAAGCGTCAACCATGACAGAGTGGTCGATAACAAGGTCTACAGGAACAAGCGGGTTGATCCGTTTAGGGTCTCCGCCTTCACGAGCCATTGTCGCACGCATTGCCGCAAGGTCAACGACGACAGGAACGCCTGTGAAGTCCTGAAGAACGATACGAGCTGGAATGAAAGGAATTTCTTTGTTGTCATCGCGGCCTTCAGCCCAGCCAGCGATTTGTTTGACGTGGTCGCTTGTAATCGCGCGGCCGTCGAATTGACGGATCGCAGCTTCGAGCAATACGCGAATGGAAACAGGAAGATTGCTGATCGTTCCGTGACCTTGGCTTTCGAAGTCAGGAAGACTGTAGTACTGGAATGATTTCGTTCCAACAGTTAACTGCTTACGCACAGAAAAAGTGTCCTTATTGGACATGGGTTATTCCTCCTTTAAATATCTTCATCCATTGCGTTTCATCTAGTGAAACCCAATTTCATTAATCCCCTATCTCAAGTATAGCGTTTCGCTGTGATTGAGTAAAGATTTATTTCAATCATTTTTACCGTTTAAATGTCATATATTGAATCAATTCAAAGCAAATCGGGCTCGTCCTACGATAACAGTTATTTTGCCGCATAGCGTAATTTCCATAAATGAATGATTCCTATCCAGCAAGCGACTGCGCAGCCATTTTGTCATGCAAAAAAACTTTTTGGGAGGGTTACCCCGATGTCCTGGAAAACAGCGCTCTATCATTATGTTCATGCCAAAAATCAAGCGGAGCTCGAAGGCTCCGCAGCGCCGCTAGAAGCCTATATCTCAGATAGCGCTTCTGTAAGAAAGCAGGATATCAGGGCCCGCAGGCTCCTGGAAAGCTTTCGGGAACGCGATGCCAAGCTGCTGCGAGGAGAGACCAAGCTGCGTCTCACCGGTGTCCGGGAAACCGCGTATGGGATCATAGCGGACATCCAGCTTCACCGGCAGCTGCACTACCGGATCGGATCGGCTGCGCATCTCGAAGAGCGGATGGAGTCGGAACGCGTCGTCATCGACAGTACGGCGAATCGTTGGCTCGTTAGAACGACGGAGTCCCTGCAAGGGGAACGATCGTTCCCGGGCAAGCGGGGCGTCTTTTTGCCTGAGCAGGAACAATTATCGGAGGGGGTCCGGAGGGCGCCGTCCCTCCCGTATATCAACCATAGTATACTCAATAGCGGAGCTCAGGAATTCGTTTCCCGCAAAATCATTTATAACCGTCCCAAAGCCGTCCAATATGCGGAAACGTGGTGGCAAACGCCCAATCCGAAGTATGAGGAATTTGAAGTCGATTGCACGAATTTTGTCTCGCAATGCCTCTTTGCAGGCGGGGCTCCAATGGACTATACTGGGAAAAGGGATTTGGGCTGGTGGTATGCGGGCCGAAGAGGCAATCAAGAGCTCTGGAGCTTCTCCTGGGCGGTCGCCAACAGCTTGCAAAGCTTTCTCGCGCACAGCCGCAAAGGGCTGCAGGGCCATGCTGTCGAAGACCCCCGCGAGCTTGAGCCGGGCGACACGATCTCTTATGACTGGGACGGCGATGGCCGGTACCAGCACAATGTAATTGTGACGGGCAAGGATGCCAACGGCATGCCGCTCGTCAACGCGCACACCTATAACAGCCGCAATCGTTATTGGGCTTATAAAGATTCGCCTGCCTGGACGGAGCGCACCAAGTACGTTTTCGTTCGGGTTGCTGATGAAATGTGATCTGTTTTTAATGAAGAATGAAGGAATAGAACGACTAGACGGAGGTACGCAATGAGCGGCAAAATTAAGGTTGGACTCATCTATGGGGGGAAATCAGGAGAGCATGACGTGTCCTTGCAGACAGCTATGGCCGTTATGAAAGCCGTGGACTTCACGAAATATGAAGTGATCCCGTTTTATATCTCCAAAAGTGGCGAATGGAGAAGCGGCGCTCCACTACTCGCTCCCATAACATCGAAAGAGGTGCTGACCTTCAGCAGCGGAGATGCTGCCAACGCACCTGTTTCTAATGCTTTGGCACCTATTTTCGGCGCTGTCCAGCAAAAAGGCGATGTCGCAATCGCTGCAGCGGCGCAGGCTGGAACGAAAGATGCAGGGTTGGATGTGATTTTCCCGCTGCTGCACGGTACGTTCGGCGAAGACGGGACGATCCAAGGATTATTGGAAATGGCGAACGTTCCTTACGTAGGAGCAGGGGTGCTTGCTTCCGCCGTGGGCATGGATAAAGTCATGATGAAGAAGATCTTTGCGCAAGAAGGGCTTCCGCAATGTATTTTCCGTCATTTCACACGGGCGGAGTGGGAGAGAAATCGTGCCTATCACCTCGTTGAACTCGAGACGGCGATCGGCTACCCTTGCTTCGTAAAGCCGGCGAACCTGGGCTCCAGCGTTGGAATTTCCAAAGCTAGAAATCAAGAGGAGCTTATTCGGGCGGTTAATTTCGCCTTCCAATACGACCGCAAGGTGATTATTGAAGAAAATATCGATGCCCGGGAGATCGAAGTCGCTGTTCTTGGCAATGACGAGCCGCAAGCTTCCGTTGCCGGTGAAATCGTGTCCTCGAACGAATTCTACGATTACAAAGCGAAATATGTAGACGGCAAATCGGCGATGGTCATTCCGGCGGAGATTCCGACGGAGATATCAGAGCGCATCAGAGAGCTGGCGATTAAAGCTTTCCAGGCGATCGACGGCAGCGGCTTATCCCGTGTTGACTTCTTCCTGGGCAAAGCCGATCAGAAGGTTTATATCAACGAAATCAATACGATGCCTGGCTTTACGCCTTTCAGTATGTACCCGCTGTTATGGCAGGAATCGGGCAAACCCTACGCAGAGCTGCTGGACGATCTGATTCGTCTGGCTATTGACCGGCATACGGCGAAGCAAAATATCCAATATACTTTTGATGTGGAGTAGATGCTCATGGGATTTCAAACGGAATTCAATTCGGTCTGTAAATTCAAGTCCGCGCAGGAGTTGTTCGAGCTGTTGGAATACGGCCGCGGCAAAATGGTCAAAAGCGGTTTCCGCGTCTTCCCGACAGGGCAGAAGGTGATTGCGTATACCCCTGACAATCAGGCGATCGCAATTGTCAAAATTCTGGCCTCCATCGCGGAAATCAACTTCCAAGGCGAAGAAGTGACGCAGGTGGAGATGGAGCTGGTTCGCCGGCTGACGGAAGAAGAGGCAACCGTCCAAACGAAGCTCGCCCACGAAATGTTTTTCGGAGAGCAAGCTTAATAGAAGAAGACATCGTCCGGATGGACGGTGTCTTTTTTATACCGTGGTACTGCAAGCGGTACTACAAGAAGTTAGTACTTATTCTCCCGGTCCGGCAGAGCTACAATAGTCTGTAGATGCATTTAGCAACACGGAAGGAATGAGTGTATTGAGAAAATTTCGCGCCTACTGGCTTTTTAATATCCTTTTCGGTATCCCGACGCCCTATGTCGTCATCTTTCTGATATTTGGCTTTTACGGCTTCATGTCGCCATCTTCGACGCAGGATAAGTATGTCGCCGCGGCAGCCTTAATCCTATATATTCTTGTATGGTTGATCGGGAATATAATCATCCTGCGCAAAGAGGACCGCGGAACCATGCTGGGGATGCTGGCGCTAAGCCCTTTGCCGATCGGCGTCGCGGCTTTTTGCAGCTTCAAGATCATCATGGCGCTAACCGCGTGAAGGAAGCGAACCTTCAAGGTATGGCGCTTCTGAACCCTGGGTAACCTAAGACAGTATTTTTTACCATGACTTCTTGGAGGTTCACAGGCATGATGATTCGCCTCGGGTATGTGGCGATGTCGACGGTCGTCAAGAACGCCTCGCCGTCCAAAACAATGACAGCCACCAACTTCAGCAAGCTGGCGGACCGTGAGGCCGCGATACGGAAGCTGGAGCGCATAGGCGCGGAAAACCTTCATAATACGCTCCGGCTGCTGCGGCATAACCGGGCGCATGACATCATGGTTTTCCGCTTCTCCTCCAGGTTCATTCCCCTTATCGGGCATGAGATGCTCGGAGACTGGGATCCGATACCCGTGCTCTCCGCCGAATTCGAAGAGCTTGGCGCCTACGCCAGACAGTGGGGCATGCGCGTGAGCTTTCACCCGGACCACTTCACCGTGCTTAGTACGCCGAAGGCCGATGTACTGCAGAAGTCCGTCGCCGATCTGGAGCGGCATAATGCGATGCTGGACGCGATGGGGTTCGGCCCTGAAGCCATGTACAACATTCATGTCGGGGGTTCGTACGGGGATAAGCAGAAGGCCGCGAAACGGTTTATTCAGAATTTCGCAGCGCTCCGTCCCGAGATCCGGCACAGAATTACGCTCGAGAATGATGATAAGACGTTCACCGCCGGAGAGACGCTGGAGATTGCGGAAACCGTCGGAGTGCCCATGGTTCTGGACGTGCATCACCACGCCGTCAATAACGAGGGAGAGGACGCCGCCGAGATGTGGCCGCGCATTCAGCGCACGTGGTTAAGACCGGAGATCAGCCTGTCTTCGCCTGAAGAGGCGCTTCCGCCCAAAATACACATTTCCAGTCCCAAGAGCGAATCCGACCCGAGAAGCCATGCCGATTATGTTGAGATCGGTCCCCTGATGACATTCCTCCGCGCCATAGCGCCGACAACACCGAGATTGGACATCATGATCGAAGCCAAAATGAAGGACGAAGCGCTATTTCGCCTCATGGAGGACTTCAAGCTCCAGGAAGGAGTCACGGTCAGGGACCAAGCATCCGTCGAGCTGTAGCGATTCCGTATTTATTTCTTGAATTGTTTGGCAAAATGGGGTACTTTGGAGAATGGGTAATAGTACGCATAATCCAATGTTGAGAGGGGTTTTCCGCGACCATGAGTCAACTGTTAGCAGGAAAAAATATACTTGTCATGGGTGTTGCCAACGACCGCAGCATCGCATGGGCGATTGCGCAATCCTTAGCGGCACAAGGCGCTAATCTGGTGTTTACGTATGAGAACGAGCGCGTTGAGGAACGCGTGCGCAAGCTGGCCGACACGATCCCTGGTGCTACGCTGATGCCTTGCAACGTTACGGTGGATGCCGAGATCGACACGCTGGCTGAGACGCTGAAGGACAAGCTCGGCGTTGTTCATGGACTTGTACATAGCATTGCTTTTGCCAGAACGGAAGAGCTGGACGGCTTGTTCGTCGACACCTCCCGCGATGGTTTCGCCTTGGCGCACGACATCTCCGCGTACTCGCTCGTCGCGGTGTCCAAGCGCATTTATCCGCTGATGACGGAAGGCGGCAGCATCATGACGATGACCTACCTCGGCGCAGAACGCGCGATGAAGAACTACAACGTCATGGGCGTGGCCAAAGCGGCATTGGAAGCTTCCGTACGCTACCTGGCGGCTGATCTCGGCCAATTCGGCATTCGCGTGAACGGCATTTCCGCAGGGCCGATCCGTACGCTGGCTGCCAAAGGCATCAAAGATTTCAACTCCATCCTGCGTCAAGTGGAAGAGAAAGCCCCGCTGCGCAAAACGACCGAAACAGCCGAAGTAGGCGACACGGCGATGTTCTTAATGAGCAACCTGTCCCGCGGCATCACGGGCGAAGTGATTTATGTGGACGGCGGATACCATATCGTCGGCGTTTAATAAGATTCGTTGATATAAGAAACGGTCCGTATTGCCCTAAGCCGGCAGTGCGGATTTTTATTTTTGCGATATGTATGATTGTACGAATATTTTGGGATGAAACGTACTAGTATTACAAACGTATAATTTACTATACTTAATTTACTTATAAATTCAATTAATAAGAAAGAGTTGATATAAATGTCAAATAGTGGCGCGGAACCTTATGTAATCGGGAGTAAAAGCTTCACGGCAGTGGCTATTAACACGGCGGCCAAAGCAGGTGAATGGATTAAGAGCAAGATGGGAGATATCAATCGCATCGACACGAAATACTCACCGCAGGACCTGGTGACGGAAGTGGATAAGGGCTCTGAGAAGCTTATCCGCAATTTGATTATGACGCATTTCCCTAATCATTCGATTCTGGGGGAAGAGGGCGTAGAACCGGGACCGGAAGCTTCGGCAAGGGCGCTGCAAGCGATGATCGAAGAGGAATACCTCTGGATCGTGGATCCGATTGACGGCACGACCAACTTCGTTCACGGCTTTCCGTTCTTCTCCGTCTCGATCGCACTGGCTCACAAAGGCGAGATCATTGTAGGCGTCGTGTATGACCCTTCCCGTGACGAACTGTTCGTTGCCGAGAAAGGCAAAGGGGCTTACATGCACGGCAAAAGGGCGCTCGTATCCGAGGAAGACCGATTGTCGAGCTCTCTGGTGGCAACAGGGTTCCCGGCTGACCGCAACGGGGCTCTGCCGATTAACCTGAAGGGCGTGCAGGCGCTGGCGCCCAAAGTGCGCAACCTGCGCGTAGCCGGTTCGGCAGCCTTGCATCTGGCTTATGTCGCGACAGGCAGACTGAGCGGCTTCTGGGAAGTTGGCCTGAACGCTTGGGATATCGCGGCGGGAGCCTTATTGATTCAGGAGTCCGGCGGCCAAGTGACGGATACGGAAGGAAGGCCATACAATTTGGCCGTGCGCAATGTGCTGGCAACGAATGGACATATCCATGATGAGCTGCGGCAGGAGCTGGCGCAAGCGCAAGCGACCGGGTTTTAGATAGTGACAGGAGGAGCCGCGATGGCGGCTCTTTTTTGTTGGCAATAGGGCGTTAATGCACTATAATATGAGGTATAATCATAGTTTAAACGTTTCAATTAACATTCAGAGAATGGATGGAGACTATTCATGACAATGAACACACAAGCTCAATCGCTAGCGTCACCTGACATTATCACTTTCGGAGAAACAATGGCGCTGCTCATGCCATCTAACGGGAAGGGGCTCGAGTATTCATCCGAGCTTCACAGTTTATTCGGCGGCGCGGAAAGCAACGTGGCGATCGGTATCTCCCGTCTGGGCGGCAGCGCGGGCTGGTTCGGACGTCTAGGCAAAGATCCGATGGGCCGTCTGATTTACAAAAAAATCCGCGGCGAAGGCGTCGACGTCTCCCGCGCTGAATTGACGGCGGAAGCTCCCACAGGCCTGATGATGCGCGAAGTCATCATGGGCAAAACGTCCGTCTACTATTACCGCAAAAATTCGGCCGCCAGCCGTATGAGCGTGCAGCACCTGGACGAGACCTATATCGCCGGAGCGAAGATGCTGCACCTGACAGGCATCACGCCGGCGTTAAGCGAATCTTGCAAAGAGGCCGCTTTCGAAGCCGTCCGCATCGCCCGCAAGCATGGCGTCAAAGTCAGCTTTGACCCTAATCTGCGGCTGAAGCTATGGAGCATCGACGAAGCGCGACCTGTGCTGCTGGAGTTGGCCGGCCTGTGCGATATTTTCCTGCCGGGGCTGGATGAGCTGAAGCTTCTGTACCAGACGGAAGACTGGGATGTGATCGTAAGCAAGCTGCGTGAGCTGTCGGCAATCTCCATAGTCAAAGGCGGAGAGACCGAAACGTATGTCGTCACGAAGGACGCCGTCACGGCCGTCCCTTATTTCAAGGCGGAGCAAGTGGTCGATACGGTTGGCGCAGGAGATGGCTTTTGTGCAGGGTTTCTGGTAGGCTTGTCCAAAGGATACGAGTACACCGAAGCGGTGCGTATCGGCAATCTGGTAGGCTCTCTGATCGTGCAAACCGAGGGCGACTGGGAAGGCGCTCCTACTTGGGAGCAAGTGGATGCCATTCTTAACGATGTTAAACATATAGAACGCTAAATGCATGCTTGCAAAAGAAGGAGAAGATTCCGTTGAAGAAATTGAAACTTGTTCAGCAAATATCAAATGAAGGCGTCGTAGCCGTCCTCCGTGGCGAAACGCCGGAAGAAGTCGTAGAAATGGCGAATCAAGCCATTGCAGGGGGCATCAAAGTCATCGAGGTCACAATGACGGTGCCATTCGCGCTGCGCGCCATCGAGGAGCTTGCGAAGCGCTACTCGAGCACTACGCAGGACGCATCCAAATACGCGATCATCGGCGTGGGCACGGCCCTCGACCCGGAAACAGCGCGTGCTGCGATTCTGAGCGGTGCCGAGTTCGTCGTCGGCCCGTCGCTGAACCCCGGCACGGTTGCACTGTGCAACCGTTACCGCGTGCCCGTCATGCCAGGGTGCATGACGATCCAGGAAATTCAAACGGCGCTGGAGCTTGGCGTCGATATCGTGAAGCTGTTCCCGGGTAACCTCTATTCCCCGGCGATGATTAAAGCCATTAAAGGTCCGCTGCCGCAGGCGAACATTATGCCAACCGGCGGGGTCTCGCTGAGCAACCTCGGCGAATGGATCCAAGCCGGCGCCGTAGCCGTCGGCATCGGCTCCGATTTGACCAGCGAAGCGGTCAAAACCGGCAATTACAGCCTTGTCGCTAAGAAGGCTGCCCAATATATCGAGGCCTACCAAGCGGCCAAGAAGTAGGATTTGGATGCGCTCCGTCGAATGGATGACGGAGCGCTTTTTTTTGTGGGAGGGATCGCATTGGGTCATGAAGGGGCGAGACTGCTTTTGCAAGTGGACGACCTGCAAGCGTCGATAGCTTATTATACAGCCCGGCTTGGCTGGACACTGTTGGAAACCGGGGCGGCCGGCCATGCGGCGCTGATGCATATCCTTAACGATTATCGAGCGGTATTAATCGAACGCGGTCAACCGGCCGGGAGCTGGCTGCTGCCTAAATATACCGCTCCGAAGCCCGGCGACTTGATCTACCTGGGCGTTCCTTCTGTTAACGAAGTGGAGCGAGACCTGCTAGACAAGGACTTCGGGGAGCTAAAAAAAGAAGAAGATCCCGGCCATATTCGCAAACTAATCGTACCGGATCTCAACGGGTATACATGGGTGTATTGGGAAGAACTTGCCGCAACGGATGAGGAAATAGCAGCTATGTATGCAGACGGACCGGGAGAGCTGGAACGTGTGGTAGCCGGCTTGACGGCCGGGCAGTTGGGCTTATCCATCGAACCGGGTAAGTGGACGATACGCGAGCATGTGCTGCATGTGGTGGACTTGGAGCAAGTCGCCATGCATAAAGTGAAATATGCCCTGGCTGAGCCAGGCCGTTCGTTCCAAGGCAACAGCTTCTCCCAGGACGACTGGTGCGCAGGGCTTGATTACCGCAACAGGCCGATCCGTGCAGAGCTCCTGCTGTTCCGAGCTATGCGGGAGCATATCCTGGGCTTGTGCGAGCATTTGCCGGACGCCTTACAGCGCTCGGTGATCACTCAAGATCGCGAGGAAACAGTGGCGAAACTGTTGAAGATGATGGCAGGCCACGCGCTGCATCATATCCGAACGGTGCAGAGGATTCGCGAGCTGCATAATTGTTAAGAAGGTAACATAATTACTGGGCAAACAGGATAAGCATACAGAAAACCCTAGGTCAGAAAAGTGACCTAGGGTTTATTGATTATGGGCGATTAATCTGCTAAGATATAGAGTGATACAATATTTAGGATAAATAACATTATTATCCTAATATAATTATAGCATGAAGACAAGATCAATGTCAAACCGCAATTCATTTGGCGAGAAAAGAGGCGTTGTTATGAGTCTGACAGATCAGGATTGGGCGGCAGAAAAGCGAAGAGTGGAAGAAGTAACAGCACAAATGAGTGTCAAAATAACAGAACTTACGGAGCAGGTCGGTCTCGTTCAATCCGATGTCGTAGAAATTCGCAAGCATTATTGGGACGAAGTGACGATGGATATGAGTACGACGGAAGATGCGATGGAATCCATTGCTAGCATGAGGCAGCAATCGGAGGTGCTGGCTGAACGGGAACGTACGCACCGTCAAGCATCTAAGACATTGGGTAATTTGAAGCGGCTGGTGAGTTCGCCTTATTTTGGCCGTATTGATTTTATCGAGCGGGGAGATCAGACGGCGGAGGCGGTCTACTTGGGCATTGCTTCTTTTCTGGATGAGGAGGAGGGACTGTATCTCGTGTATGATTGGCGAGCACCTATCTCGAGCTTGTATTACGACTATGCGCCGGGAGAGGTTGCGTTTACGACACCGGGGGGCACCGTTGAGGGCCGCATGGAGCTGAAGCGGCAGTACGTCATCCGCGACGGGCAAATACGTCTCATGTTCGATACCGGCGTGACCATTGGAGATGAGCTGCTGAAGCAGGTGCTCTCCAAAAGCTCCGATGCGCACATGAAAACCATTGTCGCTACGATCCAAAGCGAGCAGAACCGGATTATCCGCAACGATCAAGCCCGTATGCTGATCGTGCAAGGCGCTGCCGGCAGCGGCAAAACATCGGCGGCACTGCAAAGAGTGGCCTACCTGCTCTACAAACATCGGGAAACGCTCAGTGCCGATCAGATGGTTTTGTTTTCACCCAATCCGCTGTTCAACCATTACGTATCTAACGTACTCCCGGAGTTAGGGGAGGAGAACATGCAGCAAACGACCTATCAAGCCTATCTGGAGCACCGGCTGGGCGCTATGTTCGACGTGGAAGACGCGTACATGCAGCTGGAATACGTATTGACGCAGGGGCAAGAGCGGGCTGACTACGAAGGGGCTCCGGAGTTGCTGGAGGAGGCATACGCAGCCAGGATAAGCGGAATACAATATAAGTCTTCCACATCGTTTCTGGAGGTTATTGAAGCCTATAAAAAGCGTTTGGAGCATGCCGGCATGCGGTTTCACCCTATTCGGTTTCGGGAGAAGGAAGTGCTGGGCGCAGATCGCCTGACAGCACGTTTCTATAGCTACGATCCGTCGATTAGACTGCCGAACCGTTTGGAATTGATGAAAGGATGGATTGTGGAGCAGTTGGAAAGCTTTGCCGAGCAGGAGATGGAAGAACCCTGGATCGATGAGGAGATCGAGCTTCTCAGCAACGAAGAATATCACAAAGCATACATGAAGCTCCGCAAAATGGAAGGCGGCCTCAACGCCTCATTCGATGATTATGAGCAGGAAAGACATCTGCTGGCCCAAGTCGTCATGAAGGAGCACTTAAAACCCGTACGAAGCGCAGTCAAGCGGCTTGAGTTCGTGGATCTGGTCGGGCTGTACGGGCAGCTTTTCGGGCTTCGGGCGGAGGATGGAGTGGAAGCAGAGGCAGTAGAAGGGGGAGCAGTAGGAACAGGACTAGGAGTAGGAGCAGGAGCAAGAGTAGGAGTAGATGGAGGAACAGAAGCAGGAGCGGAAGCAGATGCAGCAGCAGAAGCGAGAGTGGAAGTGGAAGCAACAACGGAGATGGCGGATATGCCGGCCTTCTGGCCGCAAATCTGCAAGCGGACGTTGGAGGAGTTGGCGCATGCCAGACTGCCGTACGAGGACACGACGCCGTTTCTTTACATGATGGAAGCCGTTCTCGGCTTCCGGACGAACGCCTCCGTGCGTCACGTCATCATCGACGAAGCGCAGGACTACTCTCCATTTCAGTTGGCCTATCTGAAACGGCTCTTTCCACGCAGCCGCATGACAGCGCTGGGCGACCTCAACCAGGCGATCTTCTCGCACGCTTCCGCGTACAGCGAAATCGATCCGATCGCCGCCCTGTACGGGCCGGAACAAACGGAAGTGATCCGTTTGTTCCGCAGTTATCGCTCCACGCGCGAGATCGTGGAGTTCACCCGCGGCATCGTGCCGGGCGGCGATGCCATAAAGCCATTCACCCGCGACGGCGCCTTGCCGCGGGTGGTGGTCGCCAGCGATCGCGGATCGCTGCATAGCGGACTCGCAGCCGAGGTGAACCGGCTGCTCGGGGAGGGCTATGCCTCAATCGCGATCATAACCAAAACCGCGAGCGAGAGTGCGCTCGCGCATCAAGCCCTTACGCCCCTGCTGCAGGCAGCGCCGGGGCTTATCACCAAAGACAGCCCGACCTTTGAGCCGGGCGTCCTCGTCATCCCTTCGTATCTTGCGAAGGGGGTCGAATTCGATGCCGTACTCATCTATGATGGTTCCCATCATCAGTACGGCCGTGTGAATGAGCGCAAGCTGTTTTACACGGCTTGCACACGGGCGATGCATGAATTGTGCATCTTCACTTTAGGTGAACCAAGCCAGTTTATAACGAGTCAACCACGCGATACTTATGTCAATGTGGAAGGATAACGTGCTAGGGCTCGCTACTTGAAGGAGACTGACATATTGGGGTGGAGAACTCAGTGCGGGCCGCTTTATGCCTACTATCCCATTGGCTCAGGGTGTGAGATGTGAGCAATGTCCGCCTATGACCACTATCCCATTGGCTCAGGGTGTGAGATGTGAGCAATGTCCGCCTATGACCACTATCTCATAGGCTCAGGGTGTGAGATGCGAGGAATGCCCGCCTATGACCACTATCCCATTGGCTCAGGGTGTGAGATGCAGGGGAATGCTCGCCTTATGGCCACTATCCCATAGGCTCAGGGGTGTGAGATGCGGGGAAAGCTTGCCTATGACCACTATCCCATAGGCTCAGGGGTGTGAGGTGCGAGGAATGCTCGCCTATGAGTATTATCCCCATGAGTCTGGATAACTGAGGAGAAGGGATAGTGCTGCAAGAGGTAGGTCCGAGGAGGAACTGAGCGAAAGGGATAGTGCCGCAAGCGGCAGGGCCAAGGAAGAACTGAGCGAAAGGGATAGTGCCGCAAGAGGCAGGTCCGAGGAGAAACTGAGCGAAGGGGATAGTACCGCAAGAGGCAGGGCTGAGGAAGAACTGAGCGAAAGGGATAGTGCCGCAAGCGGCAGGGCCAAGGAAGAACTGAGCGAAAGGGATAGTGCCGCAAGAGGCAGGTCCGAGGAGAAACTGAGCGAAGGGGATAGTGCCGCAAGAGGCAGATCCGAGGAAGAACTGAGCGAAAGGGATAGTGCCGCAAGCGGCAGGGCCAAGGAAGAACTGAGCGAAAGGGATAGTGCCGCAAGAGGTAGGTCCGAGGAGAAACTGAGCGAAGGGGATAGTGCCGCAAGAGGCAGATCCGAGGAAGAACTGAGCGAAAGGGATAGTGCCGCAAGAGGCATGGCCGAGGAAGAACTGAGCGAAAGGGATAGTGCCGCAAGAGGCAGGGCTGAGGAAGAACTGAGTGAAGGGGATAGTGCCGCAGCAAGAGGCAAAGTCCTAAAGGAAGAACTGAGCGAAAGGGATAGTGCCGCAAGAGGCAGTGCCGAGGAAGAAGAACTGAGCGAAGGGGATAGTGCTGCAAGATGCGGTGACCAGGTATATGGGGGCAGGTACGGTACGAACGTTTATGGTACGTTAAATCAAAGAACCCGCCAATCCCATGTTCGGGGGAGACGGGATCGACGGGTTGCTTTGAGTTGGTCCCTCGACTGATGTAGGAGAGGGGTGGTGCGTTATTGGTTGTGTTCCGCGTCGTACTCACTGGCGAATTCGGCCAGAGACTTCACCTTACCATGTGGATGTCTAGCTTGTTTGCGGCTTTTCCATGCTGCTTCATCGCGGCGCTTCGAGTGGCTCATAGCAGAAAACCTCCTATGGTATGCGGATTGGTGTTGCCTTAATAAATTGTGATTTGCGTGGCTGTTTTATGCAAGGCGACAAAAAAGCTCCACAAGACTCGGCAGAGTCCTGTGGAGCTTTCGTTATACTATTCCGTTGCAACGGATTGGTCAGCTTGCATGTTGACCGGGGAGATACGGATGAAGTTAGTTTCCAGATTGCTGAGCAGACCGTCGATTTTGGCTGCTGCTTCCGGCTGGCCGGAGTTCGCAAGCTCTGTACGGTAAGCTGTGAGCAATTCGTTCAGATCTTTTTTGCTTTGAACGCCGACAGACTCGATTTTTACTTTCGCGCCTTTGGCGATACGACGTTCGATTGCTGCTTGATCGAGACCCATTTCAGGTACAAGGCGTTGGTAGATCACGCCGCCTGTCATACCTGCGCAGATCCATGGACCTGGATCTCCCATAACAACGGCGCGGCCGTTCGTCATGTACTCGAACGCGAAGCCTTTGAGGTTCGCACGAGCCGCAAGTCCGCCAAGCTCATCTTGCAATGGCGTTGTAATTTCGCCGCCGAATACGACGTCTGCACCGGAGAATCGGATACATGCACGAGTATCTGCGCTGCCTTGGATCAAGAACAAGCCTTTTTGAGCACCGTAACCGAAGGATTTACCCACGCTGCCGTTGATGAAGGTGTTGTTTTTGCCAAGCGCTTTGACGATGGCGACTTTACCGCCGAACGCCATTTTACCAAGACCGTCCTCGGCACCACCTTGAACGGTGATGTCGACGCCGCGGGCATTGAAGGCTGCCAGACCGTTACCTGGAACGGAACCGTCAACAAGGTTCAAAGCAACCGCAGGAAGCTCATCGTAGCTGCCGTCGAAACGGTCTCTTACGCGGTGACTGGAGTAACGAGTTCCGAGAATACGGGACTCTGCATCCACTTTGGACCAGTTGCGAACGACAGGAGCGTCGAATGCCACGGACTCAGGGAAGAATTCCAGACCTTCTGCGCCAGCCGCAATACGGATGTCGGAGGATACGGCCGCTTCTTCCATCGCTCTCTCTGCATCGGATACGAACTGAAGCGGAGCCGGACGAAGGATATCGGACAGATCAATGCGATCCAAGTGGCTGACTTGCTCAAGCAGGTCGGAACGACCTACAAGGTCTTGCAGGCTCGAGAATCCTAGAGAAGCGACAACTTCACGCACTTCTTCGCCAATACCGCCGAACAAACGAACCAAGCTGTCTACAGCAACGTCGTACTGACGAGGCACGAAGCGGCGAAGACCTTTCTCTTCGGCTTCTTCCATGGAATCGATTTGGGTTGCGATACCTACATGGCAAGTGTCCAAGTGACAGCCGCGGCAAGTTGTACAACCGATCGATTGCATGGCGATACTTCCGAAGCCTGCACGGTTGGCACCGAGCATAACCATTTTAACAACGTCGGCGCCTGATTTCAGACCACCATCGGACCATAGCTCAACGCGGTGACGAAGACCAGCTTCAATCAGAGCGACGTGAGCAAGTTTCGTACCGATCTCGGTAGGAAGACCTACGTGTGTCAAGGAGTGGATACGAGCCGCACCTGTACCGCCGTCAAAACCGGAAAGGGTAATAACGTCAGCGCCAGCTTTGGCTACACCAACCGCAATTGTACCGATACCTGGAACAACCGGGATTTTAACAATAATTTTCGCTTTGCGTCCGCTAGCTTCTTTCAACTCGGAAATGATTTGCGCCAAATCCTCGATCGAGTAGATATCGTGGTTGTTGGATGGCGAGATCAGGTCGGAGCCGATCGTTGCATTACGAGCAGCTGCGATTTTCGCTGTTACTTTGGAGCCTGGCAAGTGACCGCCTTCGCCCGGTTTAGCCCCTTGACCGATTTTGATCTCAAGGAAAGCTACTGCGTTAGCAAGCTCTACGTTAACACCGAAGCGTCCGGAGGCTACTTGCGCGCCGCGCGTCTTTTTGTAACGGCCAAGCATATCTTTAATCTCTCCGCCCTCGCCGTTCATGGTTACCATGTTCAGGCGTTCGCCGGCTTCAGCGTAGGCACGGAAAGCTGTTTCGTTCTGAGAACCGAAGGACATGGAGGAAATCAGCATCGGCAAGGAATGACCGCCAATGGAGATATCAACCTTCGACGGGTCAAGCGGTTTGCGGCCTTCGGCCAGCGCTTTCTCCACGTTGAATCCAGCGATATGACGAATGGAAATCGGGTTCTTCTTCTCTTCTTCACGCAGTTTGTCGCGGTAGTCGGCATAAGATGCAGCACCGGATGCGGCATCGCCCAATGCCTTCCACATGCGTTGGAAGAAGCGGAAGTTTTTCGCTGCTTTCGCTTTCGGGTTGGTGAAGTCGTTGTAACGAGCCTCTGCTTCAGCTTCGAGCTGAGCAAAGCCTGTTCCACCTTTCTCACTACCCAGGTAGTTCACGATATCAAGCACCTCTGCCACTTCCGGATGGAAGCCGATGGAGGAGAAGAAGCGTGTATAGCCGCGAAGCTCATGCGTACCGATCGTGGAGATGACTTTCTCCAGACCTTTGGTCAGGGCTGCGTATACTTTACGAGCTGCCGCCGCGCTGCCGTCTTTGTCGGAAGCTGTGGAGAACAACAGGTAAGGCGAGATCACGTCAGCGCCCAATCCGCAGGCAACTGCGATGTCATGCAGGTTGCGAATGGCAGCGGAACGCAGAATTAATGTAACATGACGGCGCAGGTTGTCACCGAATGTAAGCTTTTCTGCACGAAGCGCGATATCGATTTTGGATACGGCCAGGTGCGGCTCCAGCCACAAGCGATCGTTCTGGTGAGCTTCCGCATCGTCAAGGACGATCAGGGAAGCACCAGCGCGAGCAGCGGCAATAGCGTCAGCAGCCAAAGCGTCCAAACCGGCGCTCAAGGAAGTTCCTCTTGCGAATGTCGCGGAGAGCACGGCTACTTTGTTGTCACCTTGGGCACGGAACAAGGCAATTAATTGCTCAAGGGATGGCTGGGACAAATGCTCTTCACTGTCTACGCCGTTCGTACCTTCCAGTACAAGCGGAGCCAGAAGCTCAATCCGCAGTTTGTCATCAACCTGTGCATACACCGGAGTACGGGAGCCTGCAATGACACGCGTAGAGAAATGTTCCATTTCACGGTCACGGTCGATCGCCGGGTTCGTAACAACCGCTACGCTCTCTTTAATGAAGTCAGGCACATTTTGACGTTCCCATGCGATAGCGGCATGAGGGGAATCGTGACCCAAGGAACGGATCGGCTCTGCGCCTGTTTCGGACATTGTCTCGATATGGGAGATACCGTCGCGGTCCCAACCGAATGCGCTGTATAGTTGGTCTGTCGCCACAATGTTCTCGTTAAGCTCAGCCTGCGTATCTGTTTTCACAGGATTCAGATATTTGCGAAGACCGCTAATATTCAGACGCTTGCTTGCGCGCTCGTAGACGAGAGATTGTACTTCATGATAAGGAATAACTTGGACGTGTTCGCCTGGAGTCAGCACGACGCCGACTTTCTCGCCTGGAGCGATCGGCTTCGGATCAGCGACCATTTCGCCTACTGTGATAACACCTTGCTCGGAAGAGAAGTATAGGGATGAGTCGCTCTCAACCATCCATACCGGACGGAGACCAAGCGCATCCACGCTGAAAATACATTCGTTGCCGTAACGGGAAACGATACCTGCAGGACCTTGTGCGAAGTGACCCCATACTTGACGGTAGTACACATACAGATCTTGCAGCTCCGGACGGAACTGTTTCATTTCATTAATAATAGGAGGGAATACCATTTCCATGGCTTCGAAAAGGGATAAGCCAAAACGGTGAATGAACGTTTCGATCGTTCTATTCATGTCTTGGGAGTCAGAACCGCCGCTAACGAGCGGAACGCCAACCATGTCAGCTTCGATGCGAAGCTTCTTAACCGTGTTGATTTCGCCGTTGTGACCCAGCAGGGAGAACGGTTGAACACGAAAGAAGCTGGACAACGTGTTCGTGGAATAACGGTTGTGACCGATTGTCACTTGGGAAGCGAAGAGCGGATCCCGTGTGTCGTTAAAATATTTTGGCAGAATGCTTGCCGCACCCAATACCTTGTAAGCGGAAGTTACATTGCTTAGGGTCGCTACGTGAACGTTATAACGGTCTTCGATCGCGATATGCAGCTCAAAAAGGTGATCGGCCACTTGGCCTTCCGTTTTGTTGCTGATCCCGGCGATTTGCCAGAACGTCGGCTCATCGTTCAATCCGTTAGGACCAAGAACGGAACTATCAACTTGATTCTCTTGCTCGAGAATGATGGATACGTCGTGGGCTGCAAAAAGCTCACGGATGCCATTCTGAATCTCGGTAACGGTCAGGTCCAGTTTGCGTGGAACAAAAATATGTCCAACAGAAAAACGGTTGTCATAGGCAAGCTTGCCGTCAAGACCAGCGTCCGTTAATTTCTGTTCCCAAAGAGCACGTGGAATGTCAGTTAAAATACCGCAACCGTCGCCTTCACCGTTAATAAAACCTGAACGATGTTCCATTTTTACAAGGGCATCAATCGTTTTTTGGATGTTATCACGGGTAGGATGACCGTTCTTTTCAATAATACAAATAATACCGCAGCTGTCGTGTTCGGTGCCTAGTAGATCTTGAAAACGGCCTTCATTACGCATAATTTCATTCATTGCTCAGGTCAGTCGCCTGACCGTCACCTCCCATACATATTTAAACTCCTCTTCCTACTTACGCTCTTGCATTTCGGCACTAATGATCCCGTTACCTACAGTATTTTCGATGTATGACCGTAAAGCGGCCAAAAACGAAATATGCAGGCTTCTGAATAAAAATGCAATTTAACTGAATAGCATGCCAATTTCGAGGACATGGCTCCCTTGAAATCAGTCAAAAATCGACCCGTCATAAAGTAAGGCATCAAACACAAAAAACGAACGCAAATTTGTAAATCATGCCCTAACTTTCTAGGAAAATACTACGAAAACAAGACTTTTCGTGAAAAGGGTAAAAGTAATCTTAGAATAGCATGAAAAAGTTCATCCGACAATAGTTGCGGAGCGAAAACAAAAATGTAAGCGTTACCTTTCGTGTATAATGGTGAATAAAGGTAATTCTTTTGGTGGGTGGGGGGCTCATAAAATACGAACGAACTAAGATCATCATAGGATCATAGTTCGTTTCTAGGACAAGTCTATTAGAAGAACTGGAAGAATAAAGCGATTGAAAAAAGGCGGTATGGCTGCTTTTTTTGGCGAAATTGCCTGTATTTTTTGGAAAATTCGCCAACCTTGAACAAGACGCGTCCGTTGCGAGGTTTGATAAAATTTAAGAAATGCAATTCATGAGCTGCCAAGCCGTCAATGATGTTAGCTTTGTGCACATAAAATCGTGGCAAATCCATGCAGCTTGGCAGCTTTAATGACTTTTAACGGGTTTTCATCGTTCGAAAGGCATTGTCGGCCGCATCCAGTGTTCGTGCAACATCGTCTTCCGTATGCGCGATGGTCATGAACCACGCCTCATATTTGGATGGCGCAAGATTAATTCCTTGCTCCAGCATAAGCCGGAAGAAGTCTGCGAAGCGTTCGCCGTCCGTATCCTGCGCTTCGTCATAGTTCGTGACGGGATGATCGCAGAAGTGAGTGGAGAAAGCACCGCCGATGCGGTTCAGCGTCAAGGCGATGCCGTGCCTTGCGGCGGACTCGGCAATGCCGTCCGCAAGCGCCGCGCCAAGCTGCTCGAGCTTGGCATAAACGCCTGCCTGCTGGAGCACCTCCAGGCAGGCGATGCCGGCCGAGATGGAGGCGGGGTTCCCCGCCATCGTGCCGGCCTGATACGCAGGTCCGAGCGGAGCGACCTGCTCCATCACGGCTTTGCGGCCCCCATAGGCCCCGATCGGCAGACCGCCGCCGATCACCTTGCCCAGGGCCGTCAGGTCCGGTTCGACGGCGGCGAAGCGCGCCGCCGCTTCCGCGGCCTCCGCTAGCGGGAGGCCGGGGTACGTCTGTGCCGCTCCATAATGGAAGCGGAACGCCGTGATGACCTCGTCGTAGATGACGAGGGCCCCGTACCTGCGAGCAGCCGCGCAGAGCTGCTCGAGGTAGCCGGCATGGGGCATGACCATGCCGAAGTTGCCGACGATGGGCTCGACCATCACCGCGGCGATGTCTTCACCCCAACGCGCAAGCGCGTCCTCGAGTGCCGGAATGTCGTTGAACGGCACGGTGATGACCTCTTGCGCGATGCTGGACGGCACGCCGGCGCTGTCCGGCGTGCCCAGCGTGGACGGCCCGGAGCCGGCCGCCACGAGCACGAGATCGGAGTGGCCATGATAGCATCCGGCAAACTTAATGATTTTGGTGCGCCCGGTGTAGGCGCGCGCCACGCGGATCGTCGTCATCACGGCCTCGGTGCCGGAGTTGACGAAGCGCACTTTGTCCAGCGACGGAATCGCGGATTTCAGCATTCTGGCGAACTCGATCTCGAGTTCGGTCGGGGTGCCGTACAGCGTGCCGTTCTGTGCGGCGCGGCAAATCGCTTCGGTCACGTGCGGATGCGCGTGACCGGTAATGATCGGGCCGTAGGCGGCGAGGTAGTCGATATAGCGGTTGTCGTCCACGTCCCAGAAGTGCGCGCCTTGCGCGCGCTTCATGAAGACGGGGGCGCCGCCGCCGACGGCCTTGAAGGAACGGGAGGGGGAGTTGACCCCGCCGACGATGTGCTGCAGCGCTTCTTGATAGAGCTGTTCGGAATTTTTACGTTCCATAGATAGAATCAGTCCTTTGTGCTGAATTTGGTATGTACAGGTCTTGGTCTTACAAAAAGCCTCTGCTTGCAGGGCAGACCCTTCAAGCAGAGGCGTGTTATGTTACTTCGCGGTTGTTTTCACCGAAGACTTGGGTGTCGGAGAAGGCGACGGCTTCGTCGGCCCTGTGTCCGCTTCCGCGGTACCGGCAAATAAATCTTTCACATATTTCTGCAGCTTCGTCTTGTCGGCGGTGATGACCGCGGCTCCGCGCACATTGCGTTCGACCAGCAGATCGGTCGGCGGCAGTTGGGAGGAGACGATGCCGTCGGCTTTGGCCTCGAAGCCCAAGGAAGCGAGCTTCAGCATATCCGTTACGCTTAGATTCGTATCGATGTAAGGATCCATCGCATTCAAAATTTTGGGCAGCTTGATCAGGGAAGATGTGGTTTGCATCTTCTGAGCGACGGCCGTCAGGAATTTCCGCTGACGTTCTGTGCGCGAGAAGTCGGACAGGGCATCATGCCGGAAGCGCACATACTGCAGAGCGGTTTTGCCGTCGAGATGCTGGAGCCCTTTCTTCAAGTTAATATCGTAGACATGGTCATCTTCGGAATCGGTATATTTCATGTCTTTCTCAACATCAATCTCAATTCCGCCAATCGCATCAATAAGGGCTATGAAGCCTTTGAAATCCGTATAAACGTAGTACTGCACGGGGATGCCGAGCAGGTCGCTGACCGTTTTCATTGCCAGATTCGGACCTCCCGTCGTGATGGCCGTGTTGATGCGGTCTTCGCCTTCGCCGGGAATTTTGACGTACGTGTCGCGAAGGATGGAGAACAGGTGAGCTTTCTTCGTCACCGGATCAATGGAAGCGAGCATAATGCTGTCCGACCGCGGAAGCTCGTTCTTCGCCATGCCGCGGGAATCCCCGCCTAAGAGCAAAATGTTGACCCGCTGCTTGCCCTCCCATTTGGGCGGCGTATATTTATCACCCTTGTCCTTCACAGTCTGGGCGATAAGAGATGTGCTGCCATTATTCAGAGCCGTGTCCGATTTATTGGAAATATTACTCGCGAAATGGTAAAAGGAATAGGAATAATAACCAGCTACCACCATCAGAAGCAAGCCGATCAGGAGCAAGGTACGTTTAATAATTCTCAAGGTTCAGCGCTCCTTTCTTTGTTTAAGATAATCTGTACTTTTTTTTCTTACAGAATTCATGTATCATAGTTTGGTGCAAAAGTTTTACATTACTGCTTTATGATCCATATTATAGATGCTACGAAACTTCGATAGCAAGTTACGGCGAATTTTGCCGTTATATGTAGCCGAGTCTATAAGGACAGGAGGGAAGTTCATGTTAGCCATTGATGTAGAGAATCTTCGCAAGGAATTTCAAGTTCAGCAGAGCCGCGGAGGCTTAAAAGGTGCCTTCCATGATTTATTTCATAGAGAGTACAAGCAAATTACAGCCGTGAAAGACATCAGCTTTCAGATTCCAAAGGGCGAAATTTGCGGATATATCGGTGAAAATGGCGCCGGTAAATCGACGACGATCAAGATGCTGACGGGCATTCTCGTGCCGACATCCGGCCATATCAAGGTCAATGGGTTCGTTCCGTTCAAGGAACGGGAGAAATTCGTCGCCGGGATCGGCGTCGTGTTCGGCCAGCGCAGCCAGCTCTGGTGGGATATCGGTGTCGTCGAATCTTTTCAATTATTGAAGAAGGTATACCGTGTATCCGAAGCGGACTACAAGAAACGCCTTGACGAGCTTGTCGATCGCCTGCAGCTGTCTGATTTGTTATCGCGACCTGTCCGTAAGTTAAGCTTGGGGCAGCGGATGCGCTGCGAGCTTGCGGCATCGCTCATTCACAATCCGGCGATCCTGTTCCTTGACGAACCGACCATCGGTCTGGATATTGTCGTGAAAACCGAGATTCGTGAATTTCTCAAATCGCTCAATCAGCGGTACGAGACGACGATTCTGCTAACGACGCATGACCTGCAGGACATTGAGGCGCTATGTTCGCGTGTTATTATGCTCGATGACGGCCGGATTATTTATGACGGCGGCTTGGAAGAGCTGAAAGCCAAGTGGGGCAAGGGCAAGGAAGTGGTGCTTCAGTTCGAGCATCCGATCACGCTGCCGCGTCTGCAGCAGCTCACGCAGGGGCTTGATGTAGCTTGGCAGCTGGAGAACGAGCTGTGCGCCAAGGTATTCATCCCTTACGAGCGTGCGAATGTGTCGGAAGTGCTGAGCCGCGTCGTCGGTGTGGAGCAGATTCAGGACATCAAAATTAATGAGACAAATACGGATGACATCGTACGTGAAATTTATAAAGCAGGTTCGGCCGAAGTGAAACATCCGGAAGAGGCGAAGCAGCCGGAGGGAGTCGCCACCCATGCTTAGTGCTTATATGGAAGTCATTCGCATGCGGTTCCTCATGATGCTCGCTTACCGGGTGAATTACTACAGCGGCATTCTGATCTATGCGCTCAATATCGGTTCTTACTACTTCGTCTATAAAGCGATTTATGGCGGCCAAGCGATGATCAGCGGCATGACCTTGGGACAAATGACGACGTATGTGGCGGTTTCCTGGATGGGCCGCGCCTTCTATTTTAATAACTTGGACAGGGAGATCGCCAACGAAATTCGCGACGGCAGTGTAGCGATTCAGTTCATTCGCCCGTATAATTACGTTTTTGTGAAAATGATGCAAGGTCTCGGCGAAGGAGTCTTCCGTTTGCTGCTGTTCACAACGCCGGGCATGATTCTCATCTGGCTCCTGCTGCCGATTGAATTTCCAAGCGATCCGGGCCTATGGCTGATCTACTTCGTGATGTTGTTTTTCGCATTTTTAATAAATACGCAGTTGAATATCATTACGGGACTGTTCGCGTTCTTCCTGGAAAATAACGAAGGCTTGATGCGCATGAAGCGTGTTGCCGTCGATCTGTTCTCCGGCCTGATCATTCCGATTTCCTTCTTCCCCGGATGGGCCGAAGGTATTCTGCAATGGCTGCCGTTCCAAGCGATCACGTATCTGCCCAGCGCCGTATTTACCGGGAAAATTACGGGATCCGCGATTTACCAAACTCTTGGCGTCCAAGTGCTGTGGTTCGGGGTTCTGCTGCTGCCGATGGTTGTCCTTTGGGTTAAATCCAGAACGCGTTTATTCGTACAGGGGGGTTAACACACAATGTTCTATGTCTCCCTAGTTGTCGACTATTTGAAAAACTACATGAAAACCCGCCTCACCTACCGTTCCGACTTCTGGATTGAAGTGCTGTCCGATTTGATGTTCAATGGGCTCAACTTATTCTTCATTCTCGTCGTATTTTTGCAAACGCAATCGCTCGGCGGCTGGAATCAAGAACAAATCTTGTTCATTTACGGTTATTTTATGATTCCGTACGGCATATTCATCACTTTTTTTAACCTGTGGGGATTCAGTGAAAGGTATATTATCAAAGGGGAAATGGATCGTATCCTGACCCGTCCGGCTTACAACTTATGGCAGCTGATGATCGAGAATCTCAGTCCGTCTTCGCTCTTTAGCGCGCTGGCGGGAATGATCGTCATGGTGTACTCGTGGGTGAAGCTGGAGCTTCCGTTTCACTGGCACGATCCGCTCATCTTCATCTTGATGGTCGTAGGCTCCATCCTGATCTATGCGGGCGTGTACATTTCGTTGACGGCGCTGTCCTTCTTCTCCGATGCTCCGACGGGGATTCTGCCGCTGATCTGGAACATTCAGAACTATGGGCGTTATCCGGCGACGATTTATAACAAGCTGCTGCGCAGCATTTTGACGTGGATCTTACCGTTCGCGTTCGTCGGGTTCTACCCTGCAGCGTATTTCATCGATCCGGAGAATTGGAAGTGGTTCGCGCTGCTGACGCCGGTGATGGGCATTGTTTTCAGCTTTATCGGCATTACGATCTGGAATATCGGCGTGAAGCGGTATCGCGGCGCCGGATCATAAGGGTTCGGTGTATGCAAACGAACGTCAGGAAGATTTTCCTGACGTTTTTTGGTGCGTTGTTGTCACAGAACGCGAACCTCATTCGCCATATGCAGTGAAATGAGATAACGGAGGGCGATGACGGATGGAGAGAACCAAATGGGATGCAGCGATCATTGGCGGAGGCTTGGCGGGACTTATCGCGGCCATTGAATTGGCAAGGGGGGCCCGGTCGGTGGTCCTCTTGGAGAAGTCGAGCCGCATGGGCGGCCGGGCCATAACGAATAACAAGAACGGCGCGCTGCTCAACTTGGGCGGGCATGCGCTCTATCGTGCGGGAGCGGCGTACGCGATTCTGAAGGAGCTCGGGCTCCGGCTGGAGGGAGGCGCTCCATCCCCCAAATTTGGCGCGCTGTGGAACAACCAGGTCGTGCCTATGCCGGCTACGCTCGGCACGATGATGTCTTCAAAGCTGCTGTCATGGTCCGGTAAAATGCAGCTGATGAAGGTTATGATGAAGCTGGCGAAGATGGACGCCAGCCGCATCCCGGACATGAGCCTCCGTGCATGGGCGGAGGCGGAGCTGTCGGATCCGATGGTGCGGCACATGCTATATTCCCTGTGCCGTACGGCGTCCTATGCGAAGGATCCGGATTACCAGCTGGCCGGGGACGTTCTGGCGCAGGTGCAGCGTTCTCTGAAGGGCGTGCTCTATCTGCACGGCGGCTGGCAGAGCATCGTCGACCAGCTCCAGGATCAAGCGGTACGAGCGGGCGTGCACATCGTGAGCGGCCGGGACGTGAAGGAAATCGTGCAAGAGGAGGGCCGCGTGCGAGGGCTAAAGCTGTCGGACGACGGCTATATCGAGACAGCGCACGTTATCAGCACGGCTTCCCCTGCCGAGACCTACAAGCTCGTGGATGGGGCGGAGCGGACGATCCTGAAGCGGTGGAAGGACGAAGCCCGGCCTGCCATGGCGGCTTGTCTGGATCTGGGCCTTCGGAAGCTGCCGGTCAAAGGGCGGGACATCGCTCTCGGACTGGATCAGCCGATCTTCTTCTCACACCATACGGTCAATGCGCGATTAAGCGATAATGGGACGCTGGTTGTGCATCTGATCAAATACAACGGACCCGGCGGGGGGGACCCTCAGGCCGACGAGCGCTTGCTGACCGAAGCGATGAGCACCCTGCATCCGGGATGGGAGCAGGAAGTGGTTGCCCGCCAGTTCCTGCCCAATATAACGGTTGTTCATGACACTTTGAACATTGCCAGATCAAGCCGTGTCACAGGCCCAACCGTCGAAGGGGTTCGCGGTCTCTATGTGGCCGGGGACTGGGTCACCCACGGAGAAATGCTCGCAGACGCTTCCGCGGCGAGCGCCAAACGGGCGGCAGACGCTATTTTCAAGTCGGACCGTCTGGCGTAAAATGGCAATGAGTAGGAGGTGCGGACCATGGACATAGCCGGAGATGCCGGACAGGTGTATACCGCGTATAAAACGCTGTTGTTTTCTTTAGCTTATCGAATGCTGGGAAGCGTGATGGATGCGGAAGATATCGTGCAGGAAGCGTTCCTGTACATGAGTGAGAAGAACCCGCAGGGGATTATGCATCCTAAAGCATATTTATGCAAAATGGTAACGAACCGCTGCATCGACAAGCTGCGATCCGCGAGCAAAACGCGCGAAGTGTATGTCGGTCCGTGGCTGCCGGAACCGCTGATGGAACCGGGGGAGGGCCAAAAGGACGCGCCGGAATACTCCTATTCCCATAAGGAGTCGCTGTCTACGGCCTATCTGCTGCTGCTGCAGCAGCTATCCTGGGTGGAGCGCGCGGTGTTCCTGCTCCGTGAGGTGCTCCAATATGAATATGAGGAAATCGCCGATATCGTGGGCAAAAACAGCGTGAACTGCCGGCAAATCTTCCATAGAGCGAAGAGCGCAATCAGCGCTAGCTCCGGCGGCAGAGAAGAAAGCGCAGGGGATTTGCCGCAGAGGCCGCAAGTCAGTGAGCAGACCGGCGCTCTCGTCGAGCAATTCGTGCAGGCGCTCGCTTCGGGCAATATGACGAAGCTGCTCAGCATCGTCAAAGCGGATGCCGTGCTGTACTCGGACGGCGGAGGCAAGGTGAGAGCGGCCGTACGGCCAATAGAAGGTGCGGAGCGTATCGCGATGTTCCTGTTCGGGGTGATGGCCAAAGCGCCGGCCGGCTTCAGCTACACGCTGTCGACGGTCAACGGACAATTGGGCATCGTGTCCTATCAGGATGGACATCCGAACACGGTGACGACCTTTCATATTGCAGATGGACGCATTGCGGCCGTGTATTTGGTTGTAAATCCGGATAAGCTGCGGCATATCGCCGATATAGAACAATAAGAAGAGCTGTCCCCGCGGGACAGCTCTTCTTCGCAATCATCCAAGCGATCTGCGGACGACCTTCTTGTAATGCTGGACGGATAGGAAGCCGAAGACCGAGTACAAGACGGTATAGAGCGCCATGACCAGCATCATCGGCGTCCACAGCTCCGCCCCGAACAAGAACCAGCCGGATTGAACGGCGAAGTAGCTGTGCAGCAGCCCGACGACAAGCGGAATGCCGAAGCTGAAGAGCTGCTTGCGCCGGATGCCTTTCATCAAATCGTCCTGCGAATAGCCGAGCTTGCGCAGAATCGTATAAGTCGGCTTCTCATCGGCGCTCTCGTCCATCTGTTTGAAATACAGAATGCAGCCCGACGTAATCAGGAACGCAAGTCCGAGGAAGCCGACGATGAACATGATGAGACCCATTCTGTTTTTTTGGGTATACGATCTTTCCAGCCTAGAGTCATATTGATCTTTACGGTCAAAGCCCAATTCTTTGAAAATGAGATTGGCTGCTTGCAGCTCCTCTTGCTTTACAATATCGATTCCCCGATAAGTGGAGGCTTGCCTGCGAAGGGCAGGATCCAGATCCAGCTTCATCCGTTCAAAGACAGAGTCGTCCACAATCGCCACCGGCGCAGTTCCAACAGCGAAATAGGAGGAAACGAAGGATTGCTTCTTCGAACCTATATAAGTTTGCTCGATGGTGTTCTGTTTACCGATGAACGCGACGCGGCCTGAATCTTTGAATTTCATAAATTTGATTAGCAGATCATTGGTGCCTGCAAACAAGGTTTGCTCGGGCGTTAAATCGTATGCCGGCGTATTTTTATCGCTGATTACAGCAATTGTCATCTTGGACGGGTCGACCAGCAGCCCGTTCAGATCGGAGGCAAGGATTCCCTTGATATTGACAACCATTTGCAGCACTTCAATCGTCGTGTCTTGATGTGCGATGTGCCGGGCATCCAGTGCCGCCTTGAATTGATCGGCATCCGCCGCTTGCGTGATGGAGAAATGGGCCGGAACGTCGTTTTCCGCCATTTTCTCTGCCGAGTAATACGAAATGTAGCAAAGCGACAGCAGGCCGATGGCTAGCGCGGATACGGTCGTAATAACCGTCAACAGCAGCGCATTGGATTTCATGCGAAACATGATGGACGAAAGCGAGAGTACTTCGCGTACATGCAGATAGCCGTTCTTTCTCTTGCGGATGACGTTAAGGATCAATCGGACGGACCCTTTATAAAAGAGATAAGAGCCGATGATGACGGATGCCAGAATAAAGATCATGGCGGAGAACAGCTCGACCATCGTTGTGAAATCGCCGCTGAACAGCTTCGAGGACACATAGTAGCCCATCAGGATCAGGGCGATGCCGATGAAGCCGATAGCGGCTTCGGCGAGCGACATGCGCTTGACCTTGATCTCCGTCGAAGAAGAAACGCGGAATAGCGAGAGAATCGTTTGCCTGCGGATGAACACATAATTGACGAGCATGATGAACACATAGATGGCGCCGAAAACGATGAACGTTTGGATCATTGCCGGCATGGAGAAGTGCAGCGTTGCAATAGCGCCAACCCCCGTAATGCGGAACAAAACCATCTGGATCAGCTTGGAGACCGAGAAGCCGATGAAGCTTCCCGCCAGCAGGGAGCCGAAGTACAGCATGAAGTTCTCCGCGCTTAGAATGCGGAATATTTCTGTTTTCGTCATCCCGATCAATTGCAACAGGCCGATTTCTTTACTGCGCCTTTTGACGAAAATATTGTTTGCGTACAGGTTGAAAATGGCGACGATCGCCACCAGCAGCACCGAAGCGGATCTGAGGGCGGCTGCGCCTTTGATCGAGCCTTTCGTCGGGTCCAGCGCCGGATCGTACTGCAAGGTAACGAAGGCGAAATACAGCGCCACACTGAACATTAAGGCGAACACGTAGAGATAGTAATGCTTGAGATTCGCCTTCAAATTTTGAAGGATCAGCTGGTTAACGCTCATTCTGCACACCGCCTAGAACCGCCTGAGTTTTCATGATGTCCTGGAAGAACGTATGTCTGGACTCCTGGCCTTTGTAGAGCTGCGTATAGATTTGCCCGTCCTTGATGAAAATGACCCGGCTGCCGTAGCTGGCTGCGACGGAATCGTGGGTGACCATGACGATGGTCGCCTTCCGCTGCTGATTCATCTCGCTCAGCTTATGCAGCAGATCGGAGGCGGACTTGGAGTCGAGCGCCCCGGTCGGTTCGTCGGCGAAGATGATGCCGGGCTCATGGACGAAAGCCCGGGCTGCGGAGGTCCGCTGCTTCTGGCCCCCGGATATTTCGTTCGGATATTTGTCCTTGATGTCGTAGATGCCGAGCTCGCTCGCCACCGCTTGGAACTTGCTCTCGGCTTCCGGCCGCGAGGTTCGGGTAATGGACAGCGGGAGCAGGATGTTTTCTTTCACCGTTAACGTATCGAGCAGATTGTAATCTTGGAAAATAAAGCCCAAATGCCGCTTGCGAAACTCGGCCAATTGCTTCTCTTTCAAGGCTGTGATTTCCATGCCCTCGATTTGAATCGAGCCTTGGCTGACCTTGTCAATGGAGGAAAGCACGTTGAGCAGGGTGGTCTTGCCAGAGCCGGATGCGCCCATGATGCTGACGAACTCCCCCTTCGCAATGGAAAGATCGAGACCTTTCAGCACCTCTTGTTTGTTGAATTTGTTGCCGTAGCTTTTATGGATTTTGGCTGCTTCCAAAATTGTCATGCGTTCTCACTCCTTTATTCGATAGCTCTATTATAAAAAGCTCCGCTCCGCTTTTCCCTCGATCGGGCGAACAAAGAAGAAAGGCATGTGACAATGTTGTCACATGCCCGTGATGCGCACGGCCTCATTCGGCAGGGGAAAGGTAAGGGTGAAGGTGGCGCCGCCGCCCGGCCGGGATTCCGCAGCCAATTGAATGAGCAGGCTATCTGCGGCCTTCTTCGCCAAATAGAGGCCCATCCCTGTAGCGGCGCTGTCCTGATGCCAGGCGGTGGAGGTGAAGCCTCTGTCGAAGATGCGCGGCAGATCCCGCGTGTCGATGCCCCGGCCGTGATCGACCACTTCCAGCACGGTCCGCTCTCCGGAGCGGCGGCTGCGGATGATGATATCGGCGGCATGCGGGCCGCTGTACTTCACGGCGTTCGTCACCAGCTGCCGGAGGATGAAGGCGAGCCACTTGGCGTCGCTCAGCACTTCCGCCACTTCGAAGTCGGCATCGAAGCCGATGCCTTTTTGAATACACCACGTCTTCAGCGTCTTAATCTCCGCATACGTCAAGGATGCCAAATCAACCTGTTCAATATACAGGTCGGTCTCCATGAAAGGCAGCCGCTTCTGATGAAGCTGCCGGTCCAGAAGCAGATGAATCCGCAGCCATTCGTAGGTAAGCGATGACTTCATCGTCTCGTCCTGCAGCCGGTCGATCATGAGGCGCATCGCGGTGAGCGGCGTTTTCACTTCATGAATCCACGCCAGCAGATCGTCCTTCTCCTGCTCCAGTGCAACCTGATGCGTGGAGGCGGACTGACGAAGCTCATTAGCGAGATTCGTCATACTCGTTTCCACGATCTCCTCGAAGGGACTGTCCGCGCCCTCGATGGTGGAGAGGTCCAGGTTGTTATCCCGTTCTTCGAGCTGCTTATAGAAGCGGGTTTCTTTGTGATAGCGCATAACTACAAAAACAAGAAATAAAGTGGTGGACAGAAAAACGATATAGAGAACCGGCGTGAAGGGGATGGCCCGGTCGAGCAAGGCGACCAGCAGCAAAAGCGCCTGCACGCACAGAACGAAGAGGAGCCAGCTCCTTCTCTCAAGGAGATAGCGTCTAATCATGATAATGCGCCTCTTCTGCGGCCATATATCCTTGTCCGACCTTCGTTTCGATGAAGCGGCCCAGTCCGAGCTCGTCCAGTCTTTTGCGCAGCCGATTCACATTGACCGTTAACGTGTTGTCGCTGACGAACCTTTCGTCATCCCACAGACTGTTGATGATGACTTCCCGGCTCACGATCGTATTCTTGCGTTCGATGAGCAGCTTCAGAATGAACATTTCATTCTTCGTCAAATCGATTGTGCCGGCTTCGTGCGTCACCGTATTTTTCTCGTAATCAATCGTTGCTCCGCACCACGTTTTCAGCTTGAGAGGCTCCGTGCTGTAGTTATAGACGCGGCGGAGTATCGCCTGGATTTTGGCAATAAGGACCTCGAAGTGAAACGGCTTCTGAATGAAGTCATCCGCGCCCAACTGCATCGACATGACCATGTCGGTCGGATGATCGCGCGAGGACAGGAAGACAATAGGCACATTGGAGTGAGCCCGAATCATGCGGCACCAATGGAAGCCGTCGAATTTGGGCAATTGAATGTCAATAATGACAAGATCCGGTTTGAGCGCCGCGAATGTTTCGATTACCCGCCCGAAGTCCGTGATGCCATGGACATCATAAGACCACTGCGAGAGACGGTCCTTGACCTCGGCGAAGAGTGTCGCGTCGTCTTCGATCAATAGTAACTTGAACATCTGGTTCACCTGCTTAAATCAAATATATCTAACACCCATTGTAATGGATTCGAGCGGCATGTGCGAATGACCGGTTTCGGCCCTGCATGGAAAAGAGCCTCAAACCCGCCGGCAGGCGGGCGTTGAGGCTCTTCCTTATGATTGCGCAGGTACTTCAGGTGTTGCTGGTACTGCAGGTACCGCAGGTGGTGTTGCAGGTACTGGAGGCACTGCAGGCACTGCAGGTTCTGCGGGTTCCGCAGGCAGTGCGGGGATAGTAAGCGGCTTCGCTTTCTTCGCATCCTCTGGCAGAATAATATCCACCGGTTGGTTTACATCCTTGTAAGTCATGGACATACTCATATCCATATGGTCGATCGGCACATTCGGATCTTCGCCATACTGGATGTGGTACTCGCCATTCATGCCGGCCGGCAGCTTCGTCTGCTCGTCTATCGTCAGGACGGCGGACAGAGAAACGCTCATTCCCGAGATCGCCGGGGAGTTCAGAACGTCCTTGAACGCATCTTGGCCGCTGCCAAGTCCGCTCAACATGTTGACGATATCGGCGGTGTTGGTCACCTTGCCGCGAACGGATAGCTTACGGAGCTTCTTCCCGTCACTCTCCGTTGTCCCGAGATCCTTATAGAAGAAATACGGTGTGACCAACGTTTTGTTAAGATCCAGACTTTTCTCCTGCAGCTCTATCAGCTGTTCGAAGGTGAAAGGAACTTGTTTGGACATATCGTACCACTCTAGGCCGTCTCCGGTGCTATTAGGCATACTCATGAAGATGCCTTGCTTGACCATGTACTGTTCTACGGTAATCGATCTTTCCTTCATGTCGGAGCCCGGTGCCTTCGTCGTAATCGATTGATGGATGCCTTGAGCCTTGTTGAAGGCGACGTCGGAGCTAAGGCTTGATTGCAGACTGTTACCTGGAAATCCGGCGCTTGGCGCGAAGGCAATCTGCATATTCATGTCCATCTTGGCGCGGAATGTATTCAGCAGCTGCGGGGAGGCCGGATCCGGCGTCAACCAAGCGGTCACGGACGAATCGTTAGCTAACGCTTTCTTGATGGCATCAGCGGCAGTTAGGCGTGGAATGCCGGAGCTGTGGCTGCTGAAATTGATACCGAAATCGCTCTGCAGCGCTTTGGCGGCCTGGCTGTCACTAGCACCGAGGAAGCGTCCGAGAATGAGCGCCGCTTCGGCAGGGGTGACGGTTTGGTCCAGGCGGAAAGTGCCGTCGGAGTAGCCTTCGATAATTTGGCGTTCGCGCATGACGCGTACGGTATCGGCATAAGGAGAGTCCGCACCGACATCCGCAGGCAGCTCGGTCAGCGCATTCGTCGGCACCAGCTTCAATTCATCGGCGATTTGTTGAATGAATTGTCCTCGCGTAATTAACTCGCTGTCATTCGGCGTTGCGGCAGAGACGGAAAGCGCTGGAACAGCAAGGGTTAATCCTAGAATGGAGATTAGCGTTTTGCGTTGGATAGGTATCATGACGGTTCTTCACTCCTTTGAAATTATAGGACTCTATTAAAATTACCATATTTTATCATTAGATTGCTAGTTTTGGTCATTGTGGTTTGATGTACTGCGCGAAATCCCTCATAATAGGGAGAATAGAAGCTTGGATAGAGGAGAGTTCATTCGTATGACGAAGAAAAAAGAACCGGAAACGGTCAGGCGGCTTGCCCCCGATTTCACATTGCCCGCATCGAACGGCAGCGCCGTATCGCTCCGTGATTATAGAGGGAAGAAGGTCGTCATCTACTTCTACCCGCAAGACAACACACCGACTTGCACCCAGCAGTCCTGCGACTTCCGGGACTATAACGGCAAGTTCGCCGAACTCGGCGTCGAAGTGATCGGCATTAGCCCCGATGAGTTGAACAAGCATCATCAATTCATCGCGAAATATGAGCTGCCGTTCCTGCTGCTCTCCGACTCCGACCATCAGGTCGCGGAGAAGTATGGCGTGTGGGCGCTTAAGAAGCTCTACGGCCGTGAGTATATGGGCATCGTGCGTTCCACCTTCCTGATCGATGAGGAAGGATACATCGTGAAGGAATGGAGCAAGGTGCGGATTAAGAACCACGTCCAATCGGTGGTGGATGCGGCAGCAGCAATGCCGTGACGGAAGCGGGCTGCGTTCCGAGCCGCATGAAGCCGTTCAACCAAAGAGCAAATTTGCTTTGGCCGAACGGCCGGCGGGCTTATGCCTGGGGAATTGGCATCCATCCTCTGCCTCGCTAGCGCGTCAAATAAAGTTGATTTGAGCATGCAATGGACACAAGAGCCGTTAATTGCTCATTTTGTGCTGATTTCGTCAATAGGTTTGCATAAAACCTAACATTCGTTAAATATAGGTGTCTCGTATCCCGGTACGAAAATCTCCAAAGTCTAACCGGCTTAGACATGCTTCGATTGGGAAGCTTGGCGGCGCGGCGCGGGAGCGGAACGGAAATGCAGGCCCTTATTTCAGTATAACGAGGGCCAATAGCCGCCGAAGCGGAAATAAGATGCGTTATTATGCTGATTGAGCTGCAAAACGACCAAATTCAGCAAGGATAACGCATTGTATTTCCCCTTTACCTTCCAGAACCGCTAATTCAGCCGTATTAACGAACTGTATTTCCGCTGGCGTGAGAGTCCTTTGGCCATAGTTTTCCAAGGCGGAAACACGTGCGGTTATTAGGCAATAAGGAGTAGCGAGGTCATTCTGGCGCGGCAGCTTGTTAGGTGGATGTGGCGACATTGAAGGAACGGGCTCTCAAGGGTGCGAGGAGGGAGTTCTTGCCGTGTTGGCAGGTAGCTTCGATTGGGAAGCTTGGCGGCGCGGCGCGGGAGCGGAACGGAAATACAGGCCCTTATTTCAGTATAACGAGGGCCAATAGCCGCCGAAGCGGAAATAAGATGCGTTATTATGCTGAATGAGCTGCGAAACAGTCAAATTCAGCAAGGATAACGCATTGTATTTCCGCTTTACCTTCCAGAACCGCTAATTCAGCCGTATTAACGAACTGTATTTCCGCTGGCGTGAGAGTCCTTTGGCCATAGTTTTCCGAGGCGGGAACACGTGCGGTTATTAGGCAATAAGGAGTAGCGAGGTCATTCTGGCGCGGTAGCTTGTTAGGTGGATGTGGCGACATTGAAGGAACAGGCTCTCAAGGGTGCGAGGAGGGAGTTCTTACCGTGTTGGCAGGTAGATTCGGGTGGGAAGCTTGGCGGCGCGGGAGCGGAACGGAAATACAGGCCCTTATTTCAGTATAACGAGGGCCAATAGCCGCCGAAGCGGAAATAAGATGCGTTATTATGCTGAATGAGCTGCGAAACAGTCAAATTCAGCAAGGATAACGCATTGTATTTCCGCTTTACCTTCCAGAACCGCTAATTCAGCCGTATTAGCGAACTGTATTTCCGCTGGCGTGAGAGTCCTTTGGCCATAGTTTTCCAAGGCGGGAACACGTGCGGTTATTAGGCAATAAGGAGTAGCGAGGTCATTCTGGCGCGGCAGCTTGTTAGGTGGATGTGGCGACATTGAAGGAACAGGCATCAAGGGTGTGAGGATGGAGTTCGTACCGTGTTGGCAGGTAGATTCGATTGGGAAGCTTGGCGGCGCGGGAGCGGAACGGAAATACAGGCCCTTATTTCAGTATAACGAGGGCCAATGGCTGCCGAAGCGGAAATAAGATGCGTTATTATGCTGATTGAGCTGCGAAACACCAGTAGGTTTGCATAGAACCTAAGGGGTGCTTCGAGGGGAGCGAGGCGCATTACCGGATACTTCTAGCGGTTTGCTTTCCGGTATTGCCCAATTATCTGTGACCGTTAGAACCGCTTAGCAGCGCAACTAACACTTTTAACGGCTGCTGTGTCCGTTAAGACTTAGGCGGGCTCACCACGTGCCGCATGACCAAGAAAAAAGCTATCCCCCCAATCCGGGTGGATAGCTTTTTGCACATTATTCCGTCACGATACGCAAATTCTGCTCCGCTTCTTTAATGCGCTCCAAGTTTTTGCGGTTGTTGAGCAGGAGAGATTGCAACGTAGCCGACAGCTCTTCCAATGTCGCGGATGCTTCTTCGGAGATGGCGGCCAGGTTGTTCGTGGAATCGCTAATCGTCACCGACGAGGAGCTGATCCGGTCCATGAGCTCGCCGTAGCTCGTGGAGAGCACCTTAAGCATCGTGACGGAGTCGGTGATGGATTCGAAGGCTTGCTTCGTTTGGCCGGTAATCTCATTGCTCTGCTGCATACGCAGGGAAACCTGATCCATCCGGGCGCGTGTCTGATTGGATAACGTCGTGAATTCCTGCAGCTGCTCGGAGATGCGGATGGCGGACTTCGCCGTCATATCGGCGAGCTTGCGAATTTCGTTCGCCACGACGGCGAAGCCCTTGCCGTGCTCGCCTGCTCTTGCCGCTTCAATGCTGGCATTGAGGGAGAGGAGGTTCGTCTGGTTGGCGATATCTTGAATCGTGTCGCTGAACTGGCTCGTTTCATTCAAGCGCTCGATCAGGGAGACCGTATCCTGCGACACCGCCTCGATATCTTTGGTGAAAGCGGTGAACGTATCCGACAGCTGCTCCATACGGCCGCGTCCTTGATCGGATAGCGAGGCGGCCTCGGTCGTTTTGCCGAGTAAGGTGTGGATGGAGTCGGACATCTGTTTGATCAAATCATTCATATGAGTGACGGACTCGTTGATCGACAGCGTCGAGTCGACTTGATCGCCTGCGCCTGTAGCAATATCCTGGAAGGCGCTGTTCATTTCATCGAACGAGGCGTTGTCCTCTTCTCCGGACTTCGTAATGGAATTCAAGTGCTCTGTAACCAGCGTGATTTGCTTGGCGGCCAGTTCGCGCTGCTCCTGCTGAAGGACAAGGAACTGCTCGGCTTGCGAGCGGGCTTCCGCCATGCTTTTGTTCATATAACCGGATACTTTCAGAGCTGCGAACATGAGTACGCTGATCAGGATAAAGTAAATGATGTAGGTCGGCATTGTTTTTGGATCCAGCTGAAGTACGTCTTTCTGGACGAAGAATAGATAGGCCATCTGGAACAATCCCCAGGCGGCGGAGATGAGCCAAGGCACCATTTTCATGAAAATAAGCGCCATAATCATCGTGTAGTACACGGAGAATACGTTCGTAATATCGGGTTTGCCGATAAGCTGTACGGTGGTAGAGATTCCGCTGGTGATGACAGCGAAATAGCATAAATAATGAATGAACTTTCTGCTGAAATGCAAGTAGGCATAGGTTAATAAAATGGCCGTTTCGAAAATGAGCGTAAACTTCATGCTGGAGTCCATCGTACCCACGCCTAAAGCCAGCACACTCAAATACATAAGTAAAGCGGTTGCACAAATGGCTAGAAACACAACGAAATTTCGCCGGATGACATCTCTGTCCCGTATTGAAGCCTGCATCTCGCTGCTCTTGTTCTGATTGTTGAACGTTGTCGAAAAATTCATCGTCATCCCCCGTCTGATATGCCGAACTTTGTCGGATTGCTGTAAGGTGTGGATTCTGCGGCCGTGGTTGGAACTCCTCTCAAAATGGCGCTAAGCAAGTGACATACTCCGCCGCTTTCTCCCATATACTCTATCAGTCAACAAAATGATAGAACAAAGCGGAGGGATTATTAGCATGCGCTTTCAACTTCAATCAGCACCCCACAACCGGAAGATAAGCCGACTGATCATGATCATCCTGTTACTAGTTTCGCTATTCCTCTCTGCTATGCCCGTCCATGCGTCAGGGGAGGACGGAAGCTCCTCCGCCCAAGACGAGCAAGACATCTATCAGAAGCTGAAGTCCGGCCAGCGTCTGCAGCAAGAGAAGACCTATGTGACACCTGAGCAGCCAACCGTGTATTTGACCTTTGACGACGGTCCTAGCAAATTGACCCCGAAGGTTTTAGATATTTTAGCAGAAGAGGGCGTGAAAGCTACATTTTTTGCGCTTGGCGAGCAGGCCAAGGAGCATCCCGAGCTCGTTGCAAGAATCGTGAAGGAAGGCCATGTTTTGGGCAATCATTCTTATAATCATGTTTATAAAGAGCTTTATAGCAGTTTCCAAACGTTCTGGGATCAAATACAGCGCAGCGAGGATGTGTTTGCCGAAATCGCAGACGTACGTCCGGGTCTGGTGCGGGCTCCCGGAGGAACCTATACGAACTTTGACGCCTATTACTACTACTTATTGGAGCAGGCCGGCTATACGGTCGTGGACTGGAATGTCGACAGCGGAGACTCCAAGCGCCTTCATGTGCCTGCGAACGAGATTTGGCAAACGGTGAAAAGCTCGCGTCTGGAGCATGAGCTAACGGTACTGTTTCATGACGGCACAGGGCACGAATCGACGGTAGAAGTGCTGCCGAAGGTTATTGCCTACTACAAAAATTTAGGCTATACGTTCGCGCCTCTGACGGCCGAGGTGAAGCCCAGTCAGTTCAAGGTGGGGAAACCGAAATGGTCCCGAAGTATGAACCAGGGGGAGTTCCAGCACTTACTTGCTGAAACGAAGCAATATGCTGTGGCTCACAACCACCTGGTACAGACCGCTCAAGAGGAAGCGCCGGGGAATACGAGCGATCAGCCGGATAAGCTGCAAGGTGACAAACAGCAGGACAACAAGCAGCAGGATAAACTGGCGTCTGCAGAGGAAGAGGTGCAGATTCTGTCTGCGCAGCCGGCGGTGCCGCTGCAGGTGAACGTTGCTCCGGGAAGCAGCTTTACGCTGCAGCCTGCGGACTACGAATTGCGTGCGGGCCGTATCGAGCTTCCGCTGCGTTCCCTGATTGAGCGAATAGGCGGCCAAGTGCAATGGCGGGACAATGCCAAAACGGCGAGTGCACACTACGGCATCTATGATATTGACTATGATTTGGCTGCGAGAACGATTCGCATTTATGCTTTAGGCCAAAGCAGTGCAACCTACCATTTGGCGGACATGAAGCTGCATGACGGCGTGATGATCGTTCCGCTGCGCAAAACGGTAGATGAACTCGGCGGTAGAATTACCTCCTCCGTCATGGAATCGGGCAGACGCGAGGTGTCGATGGCGTTCAAGCAGATCTATATGCTGCGGGAAAATAATAGTCTCCTGAGAAACTCTCTATTTGCCCTAGCAGGTTAATGTCTAAAAGAGTAGAAGACTGGAAAAACTAGAAGCATACCCTTATATAAGGAGGCTTCTTGACTATGCAGTCGAAGACGCGAATATTCGATCAGCCGCAGCCTCTCGTGGAACGGATGATCATGAACGTAGAGAAAGTCATCGTAGGCAAAAGAGAGACGATCGAGCAGGCGTTTATCGCGATGCTGAGCGGTGGTCATCTCCTTTTGGAAGACGTGCCGGGCGTAGGGAAAACGATGCTTGTACGCGCCTTGGCCAGAACGATTGGTTGCGAGTTTAAAAGAATTCAGTGTACGCCGGATTTGCTGCCTTCGGATGTGACGGGGGTGTCGGTGTATAATGCCAAAACCGGCGAATTCGAGTTTCGCCCCGGGCCGCTAATGACCCCGATCGTCTTGGCGGACGAGTGCAACCGCACTTCGCCCAAGACACAGTCCGCCTTCCTGGAGGCGATGGAAGAGAAACGGGTGACCGTGGATGGCGTAGGCTATGAGCTGCCTAAACCGTTCGTTCTGTTGGCTACGCAAAACCCGGTGGATTACGAGGGGACGTACGCGCTGCCCGAAGCGCAGATGGACCGGTTCCTCATGAAGCTGTCGCTGGGCTACCCGACGCCGGATCAAGAGATTTTGATGCTGGACCGGCTGCAAGAGCGCCATCCGATCGAGGGGGTGAAGCCCGTCATCGTGCAGGACGAATTCGTGCAATTGCAAAGGGAAGCCGCTATGATTCATGTCGATAATACGCTCAAGGATTTCATCGTCCGCTTGGCCCTGGCGACGCGGGAACATCCCGATCTGTACCTCGGCGCCAGCCCGAGAGCTTCCCACGCGCTTATGCGCGCTGCGCAAACCTCGGCTTACATAAAAGGCAGAAGCTTCGTCGTACCGGACGATATCAAAGATCTGGTGCTCCCGGTATGGAGTCACCGGCTCATCCTGACATCCGAAGCCCGGATGACCGGCAAGACGGCGGAGCGGCTTTTGGCCGATTTGCTAGCCGCCCAGCAAACTCCCGTGCTCCGTTATGTTTCAACGAAGTAGGGGGCTTACTCATGAAAAGCTGGGGTAAAACGTCGCTGCTCTTCGCAGGCTGCTTGCTGTCCGTCCTGCTGGCCTACCGGCAAGGCGGATATGCCGCTTGGTATTTAGGCATTTGTTTGACTCTGATCTGGCTGCAAGCCGGATTGTTTTATGTTTTTGCGCTGCGGGGGCTGACGATCAGCCGGCAGCTGTCGGCCGAAGTGTTCGTGTCGGGAGAAGACTTGAGGGTCTCTTTGGCTGTCAGCCATCCCGCCCGATTGCCCCTGCCCTGGCTGGTGCTCAAAGAAACGTGGATTCACGAAGGAAGCGGTGCCAAGCTGGTGTACAGCAAGCTGTTGTTCCCGTGGTTTAAATCCGCTATCGCTATTGATTACAAAATCACGGCACTGCTCCGCGGCGTGTACCGGTTCGCCGGCTGCGAGGCGGTTGCAGGGGATCTCTTCGGCTTCGCCGTGCGCCGCACGCATCGCGATGAGCTTCACCGGTGCGTCGTATTTCCGAAGCCGGATACGCTCAGCCACTCCGGCATGACGTTCCACGCGGACGACGGAGACATTTCAGCCGCCCGCGGTCCGAGAACCGAGACTCCGCTTATCGGCGGAGTCCGCGACTATGTCAGCGGCGATCCGTATCACCGCATCCATTGGAAATCATCCGCCCGGCTGAACCGGCTGATGACCAAGGAGCCCGAGCAGGCCGTCTCCGCGAAGCGGATGGTGCTGCTCGACGCCGCGCCCGCGGCGGGCCCAG
This sequence comes from Paenibacillus sp. MAHUQ-63, assembly GCF_028765165.1. Taxonomy (GTDB): domain Bacteria; phylum Bacillota; class Bacilli; order Paenibacillales; family NBRC-103111; genus Paenibacillus_E. Next base: position 294,093 of record NZ_JARADB010000006.1, read on the forward strand.
CCGAAGCGGCACAGCCGCTGCTGGAGAAGGGCGTCGCCCTCGCGGCCGGCTTCTTCGAAGCCGCCGCCGGCGGGCGCGAGAGCTGCGGCTTCGCCAGCAGCTCCGGCGGCAGGCGAATCGCTCCGACGATTCGCCCTGATCTGACGCTCGCGTACGAGGTGCTCGCGAGCGTGGGCGGCAAGCCCGCCATGACCTTTCCTGACCTCGTCAGGAAAGAGGCGGCGGCCTTGCCGCCGGATGCGTCGATGCTGTGCATCACATCGACGCTGGATGTGGCGCTGGTGCGCGCGGTCGCGGATGCGCGCACCAGGCGCCGGTCCGTGCACGTGATCTACGTGCACGCCAAGCCTTCTCTCTCGGTCGCCGAACGAGAGGGGGCATCGCAGCTGCAGGCCGCAGGCTGCAGCTTCACCGAGGTGCCGCATCCCGTTCGCCTGTGGCCGAAGCAAGGAGGTGTTGCGGATGCAACCGCTTGAACCAAGGCGCGAATCGCGCTTGTTGATACCGTCCGAGTCCGGTGGCGTTCCCCCGTCCGGCCTCGTATTTCATAAAAGCAGGATAACCGGCGCGGCGCCGCTATCGCCGTCATCGATATCGCCGCATCAGCAGACGACCTTTGTCCGGGACATCCTTACTTCACTTCTGCTCTTCCTGCTTGTCTCCGAGTGGCTTCATCCCCTGGCCTGGATGGCCGACGCGTCGCTTGCTACAGGGCCTGTTCTTGTTGTCTTCGCCATATGCATCGCGATCGATTGCTTCAAAGTGCCTTACGCATGGGGCTGGTCCGCCAAAGCGGCGCTCATTCTGCTGTTCATCGGGTTCATGTTTAACCGTGAGAGCTTCATGTCCGGGGCATGGGTCCTTGACGTGGTGCGCGCCTTCGCTCAGGATGCGGGGCATCTGACCCAGGGGCGTTTCGAGCTCGTCAGCGGCGAGTTAAGGACGCTGTTCTTCCTGTTGGGATGGTCGCTGCTCATATCCGTCATTCAGGTACTTATGCTGCAGAGGCAGCACAGCCTCTGGTTCGTCGGTGCTACGCTGATCTATTTGGTCGTTCTGCAGCTGGTGTTGGGCGCGGATACGGCACACGGGATCATACGCACACTAGGATATGGGCTGCTGCTGCTGGCGCTGCTTAATCTTGCCCGCATCGAGCAAACGTACGGCTTTGCGCCGGTCCGCCCGGGCCGGTCTGTGCAGTGGATGGCTGCAACTGCCGCTCTGGTGGGCTTATTGGCAGGGGCGGCCTGGTATTCGGCCAAGGAGGCGGATCCGCAGCCGCTGATGAAACCGGTCAGCTGGGATTATTTGTCCGACCGCTTGTTCGAGCTGTATAACGAAGATTATGCTTCCGGCGGAGGTGCCGTTGCAGGGGCGGCCAAATCAGGCTATGGCAACAATGACACTGCCCTGGGAGGTCCTCTCCAGGTAGATACGACCCCTGCATTTACGGCCAAGACCTCCGAGCTGACCTATTGGCGCGGAGAGTCCAAAAACTTCTACGACGGCAAAGGCTGGACCCAGACGAATCAAGCGCTGGAGCCTTTTGTACTTCCGCTGTCGAACCCTTCGGGCTCGACGGTTACGCAAGAAGTTTTATGGAATGACAAATCTCCGAATAAGCAGCTGTTTGCAGGTGGAAATCTAATAGGTGTGGACACGCTTCTGACGGACAAAGGGAAACCGTTGTCACCCAGTCAACTGCTGGGCTCTCCGTTCACAGGCAAATTGACTTTGCCCGAAATTGCAGATCCGTTATCGTATTACAAAATCACCGTTCAACCCGTCAAGGAAGATCCCGCCTTGCTGAATGCGGATAGGGGAGGTTACCCGGAGGAGATCGCCCGCGATTATTTGCAGCTGCCGGATGCATTGCCCCGTTCTGTCCGCAGCTTGGCTGAGCAGGTGACGGCGAACCGGGCGACGCCTTATGCCAAAGCGGTCGCGGTGGAGCAGTATTTGAGCCATACGTATACATACAGTCTGGAAAAGCCGACGCGTCCGAGCCGCAGCGAGGATTTCGTCAGCCACTTTCTGTTCGTGGATAAGACCGGCTACTGCGATCATTTCTCCACGGCGATGGTCGTGATGCTGCGTTCCGTCGGTGTGCCGGCCCGGTGGGTGAAAGGGTTCGCGCCGGGAACGCTTCAAGCGGATGACGGCGGTATAGAGCCGCTGCAAGAAGTGCTCGTTCGCAACCAGGATGCGCATTCGTGGGTTGAAGTTTATTTCCCGTCTATGGGCTGGGTTCCGTTCGAGCCAACGCCAGGTTTCTCGGGGATTTCTTCCGACCATCCGCGTGAAACCTTGACGACGGCGGCGATGGAGCAATCCGCCATGACGGCTTCGCTGATGAACGTCCCGCTGCCTGGCGGCTTTGCGGGTCATACCGGCGAGTGGCTGCAGGCTGCGAAAGACAAAGCGCTTGACTATGCGCGGGCCAATCGCAACCTTATGATAATTCTGGCAGGGATTACGGCTATGGCGGCCGGTGTTCTTCTCTATTTGAAACGCAAAGGGTTTATGGCTAGAACTGCGCTGGTGCCGTTTTACCGCGATCGCAACGCACACCCGCTTGTCCCTTACATGGACCGGCTGTGGCTGCAGCTGTTTCGCAAGCATGGCGCCAAGCCCAAAGACCAAACCGTGCGGGACTACGTGACCGGACTGAATCTCAGACAGCACGCCCAGAAACAAGCGCTGCTTCAATTCGCCTTAATGTATGAAAGCATCCGCTATGACACGGCGGGTTCGGCACCCTACACGAAGCGGGAAATTGCGGCCATTTGGAAAGCCATCCAAAAGACACATTAAACCCCTTTACATCCTAGGTACCTAATGTTTAAAATTAGTACCTATAAATAGCGGTAAGCGGACAAGGGACCCCTAAGCACCTTAATCGCTATGAAACTAGGAGGTCGGATAATGAGTAAACCGAGTGAAATGATCGTCGTTTTAGATTTTGGAGGCCAGTACAACCAGCTGATTGCTAGACGAATTCGTGATTTGGGCGTATACAGCGAATTGCTGCCGTTCAATACGACGGTCGAGAAAATTCGTGAGCTTCAGCCGAAAGGTATTGTGTTCTCGGGCGGTCCGTCGAGCGTGTACGGTGAGGGAGCTCCAGCTGTTGATCCGAAAATTTATGATTTGGGTATTCCAATTTTGGGCATTTGCTACGGTATGCAGTTGATTGCCCACCAATTGAACGGAAAAGTAGAGCGCGCTCATACGCGTGAATACGGGAAAGCTGATCTTTCCTTCACGAATGAAAGCCCGCTTGTCAAAGGCTTGGACGCGAAACAAACGGTATGGATGAGCCATGGCGACCACGTTGCCGTGCTGCCTGAAGGCTTCGTCATCGAGGGAAGCACCGATTCGCTGGAAATTGCTGCGATGAGCAATCGCGATCGCAATATCCATGCGGTTCAGTTCCACCCGGAGGTTCGCCATTCCGTTCAAGGGAATGAAATGATCAACAACTTCATCTACGGTGTGTGCGGCTGTCACGGCGACTGGACGATGTCTTCCTTCGTTGAAGATATGGTGAAGGAGCTTCGCGAAGAAGTCGGCGACAAGAAAGTGCTTTGCGCACTCAGCGGCGGCGTAGATTCCTCCGTGGTTGCCATTCTGCTGCATAAAGCGATCGGAGATCAACTTACTTGTATGTTTATTGATCACGGCTTGCTGCGCAAAGGCGAAGCGGAGAGCGTCATGGATACTTTCGTCGGCAAATTCGATATGCACGTGGTGAAAATCGATGCCCGCGAGCGTTTCCTCGGCAAGTTGGCCGGTGTGGACGATCCGGAGCAAAAACGGAAAATTATCGGCACGGAATTCATTCGCGTGTTCGAAGAAGAGTCCGGCAAGTTCGATGATTTCACTTTCCTGGCGCAAGGGACGCTTTATACGGATATCGTCGAGAGCGGTACGGCGACGGCGCAAACGATCAAATCGCATCACAACGTCGGCGGTCTGCCGGAAGATATGAAGTTCAAGCTCGTGGAGCCGCTCAAAACGCTCTTCAAGGACGAAGTGCGCAAAGTCGGCGAGGAGTGCGGACTGCCTGCGGCTATCGTATGGAGACAGCCGTTCCCAGGTCCTGGTCTGGCGATTCGCGTATTGGGCGAAGTGACGGAGGACAAGCTGCATATCGTTCGTGAATCCGATGCAATCCTTCGCGACGAGATTGCCAAAGCCGGTCTGGACCGCGAAATTTGGCAGTACTTCACGGCGCTGCCTGGTATGAAAAGCGTAGGCGTAATGGGCGATGCAAGAACTTACTCCTACACCGTCGGCATCCGTGCGGTTACTTCCATCGACGGCATGACCGCCGACTGGGCGCGTATTCCGTGGGATGTGCTCGAGAAAATCTCCGTTCGTATCGTCAATGAAGTTGAGAACGTGAACCGGATTGTGTACGATATTACGTCTAAACCGCCTGCTACGATTGAGTGGGAATAGCATAAATGGAAAAGACGAACATTATGGGAAAATTTAACCCGTTAATGTTCGTCTTTTTTATTTGACAAAGGGTTAGTTCCGCACTAAAATGTGAGTTGGATAACAGTTTTTCGTATAATCTTGGGGATTGGCCCGAGAGTTTCTACGAGATCACCGCAAATGATCTGGCTACGAAAAAAAGGAACGGAATCTATATGGGTTACTACGACTTTTTGTGCTATGCATAGAAGGGGCGGCCTCTCATATGGAAGCTCCTTTTTCGTACCCGGAATCAGGCAACATCGATTCCGGGTTTTTTGCTGTTCCCCACCATTCAATAGGAGGAGTAGGAAAAATGGATCGCTTTTTCAAGTTGAAACAAAACGGCACGACAGTAAGAACGGAAATCATGGCGGGGATCACGACGTTCATGACGATGGCTTACATCCTTGCGGTTAACCCGGACGTGCTGAGCGCGTTCAAATCGGGGGCTACCGGCGGTGACTGGACTTCGATTTTCTTGGCAACGGCCATTGCTGCGGGCGTCATGACGATCGCAATGGGATTATTCGTTAACTTTCCTGTTGCGCTTGCGCCGGGAATGGGATTGAACGCGTATTTCGCAACGATTATTTTAACCTCGCAAGGCAAGTTTACGTTCTCCATGGCTTTAACTGCCGTGTTTATCTCGGGGATCATCTTTATTATTTTGACCGTTACGAAAATTCGTCAGATGCTCCTTGTCGCCGTTCCGGATGGCTTGAAGCATGCGATCACGGTCGGGATCGGATTGTTTATCGCGATGATCGGCTTCAAGAACAGCGGGATTTTGACCGTTGCGGTTGAGAGCGGCCAAGACATTAAAGCTCATCAGTTTACAGACGTTCTTTCATTTGAAACTGTGTTTCACATGGGATCGCTAGAAAATAAAGGTGTTATTTTAACTATCGTAGGTATTTTGGTTATCTCCATTCTCATGGTGCTTCGTGTTCGCGGCGCTATCTTGTTCGGAATTTTGGCCACGACGGTGATCGGGTACTTCATGGGTATGGTTGATCTCGGCACGCTGACCAGTAAAGACACGACATGGGTTCCGGATTTGTCCAAGCTGCGTTTTGCCGATTTCGATTTCGCGGGCATTATGACGACTGGTATCGTTTCGGTTATCGCAACCTTTACATTCGTTGAGCTGTTCGATACGTTCGGAACGATGGTCGGTACAGCGAACCGTGCAGGTATTATGAAGAACAAGGAAGAAGGCAACAAGCGCGTAGGTAAAGCCATGTTCGTTGATGCCGTAGGCGTTAGCGGCGGTGCGCTGGTAGGGACAAGCACTGTTACGGCTTTCGTAGAAAGCGCTGCGGGTGTAGCTGAGGGCGGACGTACAGGTTTGACAGCCGTAACGACAGGCGTATGTTTCTTACTGGCACTGTTCCTGGCTCCGATTGCGATGCTGATTCCTGGCTCCGCGACAGCGGCAGCGTTGATCGTAGTTGGCGTTCTAATGGTACAATCGATTCGTGAAATTGATTTCCAAGACTTCGTTATTGCGATTCCGGCGTTCCTGACTATTGTCTTGATGCCTTTCACGTATAACATTGCCAACGGGATTTCCTTCGGCATCGTAACTTACGTTGTTCTGGCTACTGCTGCTAATCTGGGCGGCAAAAGCGAGAAACGCTATTCGGTTCACTGGCTCATGTGGGTGCTGGCGGTTCTGATCCTAGCGCGCTACATCTTTATTGGAAGTGAAGGTTAATTCGTTGAAGCTCCGGTGCTTGAGGTTGAGGCACCGGAGTTTTTTCCATTCCATATTTTACAAAAGGCGAAATGCTTGCAATGCCTTTGCGATTTTGTTATATTATTTCTTGTCGCTTCGGCGGTCGAACAAAAGAACAAAATGATTTAAAAAAGTTCTTGCAAACGGGTAGGCCGATGTGGTATATTGATCAAGTCGCTTTTGAAGGCGATGGATTAATAAGGAAGACATTGATCTTTGAAAACTGAACAACGAGTGAGTAAACATGAACGAGCAATCGTTCAAACATGAGATTAATAATCTCGCTAGCAAGTCAATTGAGCTATTCAGCTTTCAATAAATGAGCGAGCAATCGTTCAACTATTATGGAGAGTTTGATCCTGGCTCAGGACGA
>NZ_JARADB010000020.1 GCF_028765165.1 Paenibacillus sp. MAHUQ-63
TATCCAATTCTGTAAATAATTTATTAGCCATCCCGATACCTCGCTTCTTTTATAACCTCATTAAAACATAGAAAGACCCGTAGGAGACACTTTTTTTAAAAGTGTCTATCCTACGGGTCACAGTTCATAAGAGCTGCCTCGGGCTTTTTATTATTCGTGATGCGCCTCTTGATGCTCGCGCTGCGTGCGGCGGCGGGCCACGCCGGCTTCATAAGCGGCTTCCATGACGGCTTCGCGCACCTTTTCAACAACAGCGTGATTGAATACACTCGGAATGATGTAGTACTCATTCAACTCGTCTTCGCCTACAACCGAAGCAATCGCTTTGGCAGCGGCCAGCTTCATCTCTTGCGTGATGCGGGAAGCCCGGCAATCCAATACGCCGCGGAAAATACCCGGGAAGCACAGCACGTTGTTAATCTGGTTCGGATAATCCGAACGTCCGGTGGCCATAACGCGCACGTATGGCTCCGCTTCTTCCGGCGTAATCTCCGGCGTCGGATTGGCCATCGCGAAGACGATCGGATCGGCAGCCATCCGTTTGACATCCTCCACTTTCAGCACGCCCGGTCCGGATAAGCCGATGAAAATATCCGCGCCGGCGATCACGTCAGACAAAGTGCCTTTCTGCTCGTGAGGATTCGTATTGTTGGCGTACCAATCCCATGCGGAATTCGCGTAGCTCTCGCCGCGCACAATCGCCCCTTGGCGGTCTACGCCGATGACATTGGTCACGCCTGCGGCCAGCAGCATTTTCGTACAAGCAATCCCCGCCGCGCCGATGCCCGTAACGACGACTTTGCAGTTCTCGAGCTCTTTGCCGACCACCTTCACGGCATTCAGCAGCCCGGCAAGGATCACAACCGCCGTTCCGTGCTGATCGTCATGAAAAACAGGGATATCCAGCTCGTTGATCAAGCGCTCTTCGATTTCAAAGCAGCGCGGCGACGAAATATCCTCCAGGTTAATGCCGCCGAACGCCGGAGCGATCGCCTTCACCGTGCGAATGATTTCTTCCGTATCCTGTGTATCCAAGCAGATCGGGAAAGCATCGACCCCGGCCATCTGCTTGAACAGCATGGCCTTCCCTTCCATCACCGGCATCGCCGCATCGGGACCGATATTGCCGAGCCCCAAGACGGCCGTACCGTCGGACACAACGGCAACGGTATTTCTTTTGATCGTCAAAGAATGAGCTTTGACCGGGTCTTCATGAATCGCCATACAAACGCGGGCGACCCCAGGTGTATAGACACGGGACAGATCGTCCCGGTTTTTGATCGGCACTTTCGGAGTGACTTCAATCTTACCTCCCAAATGCATGAGGAACGTTTGGTCGGAGACGTTGATAATCCGAACGCCTGGAATACTTTTCAACACTTTAACAATGGCCTCGGTATGTTCCGGATCGTTGACATTGACGGTAATATCCCGTGTTGTCGTTGTTTTGCTGGCCCGCGTTACGTCAATCGCAACGATGTCGCCGCCGGCATCGCCAATGGCCGTTGCAATTTTCCCAAATGTGACCAGTTCCTTATGTATCTCCAAACGCACAATCACACTTGTGCCTCCACCATTTAATCCTGCCATCCTGGGATCACTCCTACAATAAATAATTAATTGACCACATGTTGATAATAGCATACTCTGTCAATCATGCCAAAATCATTTTGGTGAACAAACGGTATTTTCATAGGTTTGCCTTAAGATTGCCACACCTCGGCGGATTTCGTCCTCGGTCAGATGCGCGAAGCCGAAGATAACCCCGGCCCGGCCCGGGGGCAAAGCATAAGACGCGGCGTCGCTCCACTCGACGCCGGCTTGGCGGCACTCGGCTGCATAAGCGGCATAGGTGCGGGGGTCCCCCCGCCACCAGCCGAACAGATGCAGCCCCGCATCGCTCTCCACCCAATCGAAGAGGGTGGAGAGCTGCTCCTGCAGCAGCGCCTGCAGGAGCAGGAACTTGCTCGCGTACACCCGCCGCATGCGGCGCAGGTGACGCTCGTAGCCGCCGCTCGCCATGAATGCGGCGAGCGAGCGCTGTTCGAGCAGCCCCGACGGGTGCGGCTCATACAGCCGCTTCGCGGCTGCGAACGCGCCGTGCAGCGCGTCCGGCAGCACAACATAGCCGATGCGCAGGTCCTGCAGCATCGTTTTGGAGAAGGTGCCGATGTAGACCACCCGGCCCTCCTGGTCCAGCACCTTGAGCGGCTCGATCGGCCGCCCGCGGTGCCTGAACTCGCTGTCATAGTCGTCTTCGACGATGACAGCGCCTTGCTCCGCCGCCCAGCGCAGCAGGAGCTGGCGGCGGTCCAGGCCCAGCACCGCCCCCGTGGGGAATTGGCGGCTGGGCGTTACGAACAGCAGCCGGGCGTTCCACGGCTGCGGGATCAAGCCTTGCCCGTCCACCGCCGCGTGGACGGGCACGCCGCCTACCGCCAGCACCGCTTTGGCGGCGCCTTGGTAGCCCGGGCGCTCCAGGATGACGGGATCGCCTTCATTCACGAGCACTTGGGTCAGCAGCGCGATGGCTTGCATCGACCCGCCTGTGATGACGATGCGCTCCGGCGGCGCATCAATGCCGCGCATCCGCCTCAGGTGCTGTGCGATCGCTTCGCGAAGCGCATAGTGCCCCTCGGCGATGTAGGCTTCTTCCTGCGGGGACTCCGTCATGCGCCGCACCTGTTCGTACATCCCGCGGTTCCACAGCTCCCGGGGGAATTGTTCGATAAGCGGGTGACCCATCGTAAAGGATACCCGCTCTTTCCCTGCCCCGTACTCAGGCCCCGGACTGTTCCCCTGACCTTGATCTCGAATCTGCCGCTGTCCTCGCCCCAGATCATCCGCTGCGCAAACCCGAAGCCCCCAGTCGGACAATTGAATCGGTTTGCCGGCGAACGGCTGCTGCTTCCCCGTCCCCCCGCTGTAGACGACGAATGTTCCTCTCCCCACATCGGCCTGCAAATAGCCTTCGGCGATCAGCATATCGTAGACCTGGTTCACCGTGCCGCGCGACAATTCGTACAGGGCCGCGAGCTCGCGGCTCGACGGCAGTTTCGTATTGCGCTGCAGCTTGCCTCCCAGAATGCTGTCGTGCAGAGCATGATACAGCGCAGCATATTTGCTCGAATAGCGATCCCGATAGGAACGATAAGGGATGTGAAACTCCATACTGTCCTCCATTAGTTTGATCCAAAAGCATTCCCGATTGGTACATACAAACAGTCGGAAATTGGACCTTCTTACAAAGCCATTTTTCCTTTATGCTATCTAAAATCTCATAAAATCAAAAGAAAGACAAGGAGTAGATGCCCTATGAATTTCCAACCTACGCTTCTAGAAGGAACGCAAGTCGTCCTGCTGCCTATGCAGGAGTCGCATATTAGCGGATTGGCGGAAGCCGCCGCCGACCCGGCGATCTGGAGCTATATGACGCCGCTGCCGCATCGCTCGGCCGTCGAACAGTTTGTCCGTCAAGCGCTGGATGAACAGCAAGCAGGACTGGGTCTGCCGTACAGCGTCTATGACAAACATACGGATACGTTCGTCGGAAGCACACGGCTGTTCGATTACTCGGCCGCCAACCGGCACGCCGAGATCGGCCATACGTGGTACAATCCGCGCGTATGGCACTCGAGAGTGAATACCGAATGCAAATATTTGCTGCTGCGGCATAGTTTCGAACAATTGGAGCTGCTTCGCGTTCAGCTCAAAACCGATCTGAGAAACGAGCGCTCCCAAACCGCCATCGCTCGCCTCGGCGCTCACAAGGAAGGGGTGCTCCGCCAGCACCGTGTGCTTCACGACGGGTATGTCAGGGACACGGTCATGTTCAGCATTTTGGACCGGGAATGGCCCCAAGTCAAACAACGGCTGGAGGGCTTTTTGGACAGAGTCAGCGTGTAGCCGAGGATAGCCATCCTAGCCAAAATAAATTTGTTTCGCGCAGTGACGTACGGGAGTGAAAGTGGTATAATAACTGCAAAAAATGAATAGCAAATTGGAAGGAATGACCCATGCTTATGAATCCTCTGGCAAGACAGTTAAACGAGACCCTGGAACGTGAAAATTCTCACGTATTTAACATGCTTTCTGCATTAGGTAGATCGATTTACTTCCCGAAAGAAGGCATTCTCAGCCAGTCCGCTGAAGCGAAGGCGAAAGCCAAGAAATACAATGCAACAATCGGCATTGCTATCGAGAACGGTCAGCCGATGCATTTGAAGGTCATTCAAGACACCCTCTCCACTTATGCGCCAAAAGATATATATGAATACGCGCCGCCAGCCGGCAAGCCCGAGCTTCGTACGGCATGGCGCAAAAAGATGCTCGAAGAAAACCCGGAGATCGGCAGCAAGCTGATCGGCAACCCGATCGTGACGAACGCCTTGACACACGGCCTGAGCATTGCCGCCGACCTGTTCGCGGATGTTGGAGACACCGTGATTATCCCTGATAAGAATTGGGAGAATTACGAATTAACCTTTGAAATTCGCCGCGGCGCCCAAATCGTGAATTATCCGCTGTACAACGAAGAGCAGCGGTTTAATGCTGCAGGTCTGCGCGATGCGCTTCTGGCCCAGCAATCCAAAGGCAAGGCGATCGTTGTCTTGAACTTCCCGAACAATCCGACAGGCTACACGCCCGGCGCCGAGGAAGGCAATGAGATTGCCGCAGCCATCAAGGAAGCCGCTGAAGCCGGCATTAACGTCGTCGTGCTGACGGATGACGCTTACTTCGGCCTTTTCTTCGAAGGCTCTCTGCACGAGTCGCTATTCGGCAAATTGGCGGACATTCATCCGCGCGTACTCGCCGTGAAAATCGACGGAGCGACCAAGGAAGAGTACGTATGGGGCTTCCGCGTAGGTTTCATCACTTATGCGGGACAAAGCGAAGCGCTGCTTAGCGCTCTGGAGCAGAAGACAATGGGGATCATCCGTGCGACGATTTCCAGCGGTCCTCACCCTTCCCAAACCTTCGTGCTTCATGCCTTGAATTCACCGGAGTTCAAGCAGCAGAAGCAGGAGAAGTACGAAATCATGAAAGGCCGCGCCAACCGTACCAAAGCGATTCTGGACAGCGGCAAATTCGATGATGCATGGGGCTACTACCCATTCAACTCCGGGTATTTCATGTGCTTGAAGCTCAAAACGGTCGATGCCGAAGCACTGCGCGTTCATCTGCTGAACCAGTACGGCGTAGGCACCATTGCCCTAGGCGAAACCGATCTGCGCGTTGCGTTCTCCTGCATCGAAGAAAGCAGCCTGGAAGAGCTGTTTAACCTTATTTATCAAAGCGTTAAAGAAATAGAGACTGTCTCGGCTCGCTAAGAGCTGCACGAACAAGGGCTGTCCCCGGGTCTTCAAGACCTCGGAGACAGCCCTATTTTATTCTTTGCTATGATGGACCAATTCGATATACTTCTCGTACCATACCTTCCATTGATCCATCGGAAAGTCGATCGCTTGTCCGTCCAGCAGTGCAGACAGCATATCCAGGCAGACGTGCCAGCCCGCCAAATCTTTGGGCGTATGCTCGGTCAAAGTGCCGACGAACTCTTGAAGCACGAGCAGCGAGCCTTCGGGCTTGTCCGATACTTCGAACCGGACGCGGTCAGCCCCCCACGTGAACGCCAGCACCGCGAAAGCTTCATAATCGGTAATCTCTAAATTCTCAAATGCGCCTGTACCGTCATTCATATGGAAGCGGATCACGCCGCCTTGACGCAGATCGACGGTCTGAAGATTGGACATCCATTTCTCCAATAGATGATTCTCCGTAAGCGCTGCCCACACCTTTGCGGCAGCATGCGGCAGCGGCCGGTCGTATTGAACCAGGAAGCCGCCGTTATCGTTTTTTCGAATGGAAGCTAGCATGACCTTGTTCCTCCTCAATATTTATAGAATACGCGCTGTGAACATCGCTCTGGCCGCTCTTAGGCCGTTCGCCACAATTTCCATGTCTATCTTGCAAAATCTGCGGCTCATCTCGATGATCGTCGGTACAATCGTAATAACATCGTCGATCTGCAGCGGAATCAGGAAATAGGAGGAGGAGCTGTCCAGCATGAGATCCCCCTTCTTCTGATCCTGAACGGTGCGGTAAGCGGCGCGGATCATTATCGTCGTCAAAACGCCTTCGGAAACGAGGCCTTCGAAATTCGTCATTTGCGGCGTAATCGTACCTTTAAAAAACAGCTTGCCTTCCGCGTCCCGCAGCTCGTCAATCCCCGCATAGATTTGCACCTCGAACGTTTCCGCGTTCTGCGGCTGCTGCTGCATATGCTGCATGGCTTTCATAACGTCCTTGCGGGAGATGACGCCGATCATGCGGCGTCCGCCGTCAATCACCGGCAGCAGCTCGATCCCTTCCCATACCATCATGTGTCCGGCAGAGGCAACCGACGTCGTTAATGAGATCACAAGCGGGTTCGGTGTCATTAACGTGCTGACAGGCTGCTCCGGCTTAGCTCCCACGATGTCTTTGGTCGTGATCATACCGATCGGAATGTGTTGTTCATCGATAACGGGATACCGGGTATGCATGGTTTCCTCCACTAGCTTCTGCATGTCCTTGACTGTATTCGTGCCTAGAAGCGAGTATACCGGGCGATCTCTCCCCATGATATCGTCGATGCGCAATATTTTCTTCTTGATCAGCCGGTCCTCCATCGCCCGATTGATCATCGTGGCCACCGTAAACGTATCGAACGAACTGCCGATAATCGGCAGCTGCAATTCATCCGCCAGCTCTTTCACTTCAGGAGTCGTATCGAAGCCGCCGGTTATCAGCACCCCGGCCCCTTGGCTGAGTGCGCACATGTGCGCTTGCACACGATTCCCTACGATGAGCAGATTGCCTGCTTCGATATATTTCAGCATCGCTTCCAGCTGCATGGCGCCGATGACGAATTTGTTCAATGATTTGTAGATGCCGCTGGAGCCGCCAAGCACGGTGCCTTCCACGACATTCACAATTTCCGCGAACGTCAGTTTGTCAATGACAGGCTCTTCTTTCTTCTCCATTCGGATCGTGCCGATTCGGCGTTTGGTACTGACGAGCCCGGCGTTTTCAGCTTCCTTGATGGCCCTGTATGCCGTTCCTTCGCTAACGTCCAGATCTTGCGCGATTTGCCGAACGGACAGCTTGGTGCCGACAGGCAAGGATTCGATGTATTTCGTAATCTGTTCATGCTTTGTATGAAGCTCTGAATGGCCTGCGCTCATCGTCGCACCTCGCTGAACTGTACTATAACATTAACGTAAGTATAGTATAGGAGAATTGGAAAAGTAAATTTGTACCAAGCTGCAGCTTCGTGTCGGCACAAAAAAACCTGCTATTCACTCAGCAGGTATCTTTCCTTTTATGGATTGCGCCATTTACTCCGCAATAGTTTCCTGGTCGAAGGCATAATACAAGGCCAAACAGATTGGAGACAGGGCATACAACGCCGTTTCACCGCATTCATCGTGCTCCCTGCGTTCCGTACGATTGGCGAGCACTCTTTGATAATCATAAGGACGCCGCCGGATAACCGCCATTCTCTCATGCTCCATCGATGAAGACAAGCTGCTCATGAACGATCTCTCCCTTCAATATGCCGATCATTGTATTATTACATTTATGTTCAACTAATTTATTATATAACTTTGTGAAGATAATTGTGCGATAACAAAGTGAATTTCTTTTATTTTTATATAACAAATGCACACAAAAAAAGAGCCCCCGCAGAGGCTCCAATTCCGACCTATTTCATACCGTCAAAACGGCTTCTTCCCTTCATTCTCGATCAAATGCTCCCCGCGCTCGCCATCGTCGATGATGCTGCGTGTCGAGTTGCGGAATTCACGCAGCGTATCGCCGAACGCTCTGCCTAGCTGCGGCAGCTTGGATGGACCGAAGACGATCAAGGCTATCGCCAGAATTAAAATCAAACCCGAAACTCCGATATTATTAAACATAGGTATCCTCCTTTGTTTGAAGCGTTAGCTGTTGGCGGAGCTATGCTTCATCGTTCTCCACTGCCAATTGGCAGCCAGAACGCTAATTTCGAACAGTAGAATCAGCGGCACCGTCACGGAGAGATGAGATATCATGTCCGGCGGCGAAATGCATGAGCCCGTGATAGTTAAGGCGAGGTACGCGTATTTTCTCGACCATTTTAGCCGCTCCGGCGTGAGCAATCCGATTTTGGTCAGGAACAAAATAATAACCGGCAGCTCGAAGGCAATCGACATCGGAAAGACGATCTGGAACAGAAAACCGAAATACCGGTCAATTCCATACGTTTCAATTGCCCCTATCGTCTGATTCATGCGCATCATGAAACGAATCATCATAGGGAAAACGACCCAATAGCTGAACGAGATGCCGATGATGAACAGCGCGAAAGCTACGGGAATATACGGAAGAGCGCTTCTCGATTCGGCTTCCGTCAACCCGGGGCGGACGAACGCCCATAATTGGTATAGCAGCACCGGAACGGTGAACAGCAGGGCGACGAGGAATGCGCACTTCATGTAGATCATGAGCCCATCCGTAAAGGAGAACACATTCCATTGAATTTCACCGATCAAGGGCTGCGATTTCAAAAACAGCAGAATATCCCCGGCCAAGTACAGCCCTGCGCTTAACGTGACAACAAACCAAGCAAGTACGATGAGCAGCCGCTTGCGTATTTCCGTCAAGTGGAGGATCCAATCTTCCTGCTCCATGACATCCCTCCTTGCTGAATGGCCGATCATGCTCCTTGTTCCCTGCTGGCTAAACAACCATGCCGCCTTGTTTCAAATATTTGGCGATTCCTTCGGCGGCTCTATAGGCTAACGCGCCGACCGTGCCTGTCGGGTTGTATCCGCTGTTGTGAGCGAAAGCCGACGCTCCGACGACGAACACATTTTCCGCATCCCACATTTGCAGATACGAGTTGACCGCGGAAGTAGACGGATCCGAGCCCATAATGACCCCACCGGTGTTATGCGTGGATTGGTAGGGCACGATATTGTAAGGTCCAAGCTGATCCGATGACCCGATGGTGGTCGGTTTCATTTCTTTCATAATTTCAGCGGCTTTCCCGCTGACGAATTTGATCATCTGCCGGTCCTGTTCTTCAAAATCGAACGTAATCCGCGCAAGCGGCAATCCGTACGCATCTTTATATGTAGGGTCCAAGTCCACATAATGATGCTTCCACGGCATGCTGGCACCTTGCGGAGAGACGGCCAGCACGCTGTTTGCGTATTTCAGCGATTTCTGCTTAAAGTCCTTGCCCCATGTCGGGGTCCCCTTGGGAACGGAATTGGTGGCGATCGGACGCTGCCCGGTTTGGGAGATGCGAATGCCGGCTCCGTGGATGAAGTTCAAATTGCTATGGTCGAAATTATCGCCATTGAAGTCGGGAATTTCCATCCCGAGCGAGCCGGCTCCAGCGTACAAGTTGAACTCCTTATCGTCGAAAAATCCTGTCGCTGAGCCGCCGTTCGTTTGGTAGCAGTAATTTTTGCCGATGACGCCTTTACCGGATGACGGATCATAGGGCTTGCCTAATTTCGAAGTGAGCAAGAGCTTAATGTTATTGAACACATAGCTGGCCATAATGACCACATCCGCAGGCTGCTCGAATTGCTCGCCTGTCACCGTGTTGACATACAGGACTCCGCTAGCTTTCTTGCCGTCATGAATGACTTGAATCACATTGGAGTAGGAGCGCAGTTCAAAGTTACCTGTCTTCTGCGCCACGGGAAGCACGGTGACGACAGCGTCGGCCTTAGCTCCGTACTCGCAGCCGAAGCGTTCGCAATACCCGCAATACTGACATGCGGCGCGGGTTATCCCGTCGGGATTCGTATACTGCTCCGACAAGTTCGCCGACGGCATCATGTAAGGATGATAGCCGAGCTTTTTGGTCGCCTCTTCAAACAGCTTCAGTATCGGCGTCTTAATCATCGGCTTCGTAGGAAATGGATTCGAACGCTTGCCCACCAACGGATTCTGCTCCTGATCGCCGGAGATGCCTGCCAGCTTTTCAAATTTATCGAAATAAGGCTCCAGCTGGTCGTAGGTGATACCCCAATCTTGAATCGTCATGCCTTCAGGAATTTTCTGTTTGCCGTAACGCTCGACCGTTTTGCTGTAGATTTCAAAATCATACGGAAGAAAGCGGTACGTCTGTCCGTTCCAGTGGATGCTCGCTCCGCCCAGCCCTTCGCCCAGCAGGAAAGATCCGTATTCCCGCATAGGCACAGCTGCAACTTTGTCTGTATTCCGGAACGTGACCGTTTCCTTGGAAAGATCCTGCATCAGATCGTACCGTGAAGCGTAGCGCAGCTCGTCATGCACCATAAAGTAATCTTGGGTGCTTCTAGGTTTACCTCGCTCAAGTCCAACTACCTTCACGCCTTGCTTGGTTAATTCCGCGGCGATGATGCCCCCGACCCATCCCATTCCAACAATCACTACCGGAACTTTCGGCATTTTCGTTGCCATATGCTTTCCCTTCCCTCATTGAATTTGCCAATTAATGAACAAAATGATCATGCAATGTGCGCGGCTCCATAACGACGAACTGATCCTTGTCTATGATGTTCGTGTAGCTCATTTGATTGCCCGGATACTTGCGCATCTTCCAACCTTGCATATCTTTATTGCCTCCGTACAAGGGATCGGCATATACCCCTTCCATCACAAGCACACGAAATTGATTGAAAAAGGTTTTTCCCGTAACCCCGTTGACCACCGTGATTTCGCCCTTCTCCATCGAGCTGAGGATGGCATCTTGTTCTTCAGGCGCCAACTCTACGAACGTCTTGTTATATTTGGACTTACTGGCGTCCTCCATGCTCTGCAGCCCCATCGTAATCAATTCGTGGCGTTGGATGCTTAAGTAGTCACCCTGTGTCACTTCCCCTTTCACGAAGGGGCCTGTCCGGTAAGTTCGGGCATTGACGCCCCAAGGGCTTGCCAACTGATGGTCAATATAAAAGGCAACCCCCAGCTCCGACGCCCCCGGACCGCTGTCATCCTTCGGAAATATGCGTTCGGCCGCGGCCTCCGTTATTTGCAGCTGAGCCTGGTTGAAAAACATGGGCGCCCGATTGTAGTCCACGCCTGCCTGAGCTTGCGGCGTTGCGCTAGGCGATGGGGCCGGTGTCGCAGATTTATTCTTAAATCCTCCGGATATTGCACTGCCGATCACGCCACCGACAACAGCTCCGCCTATGGCGGTACCGGTATATTTCAGGAAACTGCGCCTCGACTGATCGGGGGTTCTGTCTTCTTTGTTCTCAGCCATACTGTTTGCCTCCTTGGAATTTATTCAATGACAGGTTGCTTATGGTAGTTATGGATATCATGAGCACTCGCTAAATATCT
Source organism: Paenibacillus sp. MAHUQ-63 (assembly GCF_028765165.1). GTDB lineage: Bacteria > Bacillota > Bacilli > Paenibacillales > NBRC-103111 > Paenibacillus_E. The sequence goes on from NZ_JARADB010000020.1 coordinate 11,371, forward strand.
TATTCATGAATCTCGTATGAAAAAATTAAAATGAGGGCAATGTAAGGATAGCGTTATTACAAATATTTGAGGGGAAGTACACACACATGAAGAAAACGTTAATCGTCCTGACGCTGCTGCTTGCAGGATCGCTCGCTGCTTGCGGTAAAAAAGAAACTCCGCCGGCAACAAGCCCTGCTGCCACAGCCACGACATCTCCAGCCGCAACGCAAAGCACGGCAGGGACCAAAGCGGATGCACAGACCGTTTTCAAGGCGAACTGCGTGAGCTGTCACGGTGGCAATCTAGAGGGAGCCGTAGGTCCCAATCTGCAAAAAGTAGGCGGTAAACTGTCCAAAGACCAAATTACCGGCATCATTACGAACGGAAAAGGCGCTATGCCGAGCTTCAAAGGCAGACTTAGCGACGACGAAATTTCCGCTGTTGCCACTTGGCTGGCGGATAAAAAATAACGACAAAAATCCCGTGCTCATCTGGAAGAGCACGGGATTTTTTTGCATTTGCCTGTTAGGACGGCGACAAAAAAAGAGGTTATGCAATTCGTAGATAGCTCTACGATTCGCATAACCTCTCTGATTTGTTGCCGGGATGCGGTCGGAGGGATTTGAACCCTCACGCCTTGTGAGCGCCACCCCCTCAAGATGGTGTGTCTGCCGTTCCACCACGACCGCTTAGAAGGAAGTAAACTGGGGATCTAGGATTCGAACCTAGGCATGACGGAGTCAAAGTCCGTTGCCTTACCGCTTGGCTAATCCCCAATAAGATAGGGACGAGGGCGATCTTAAACGCCACAGTAGGGAGTTGTTCCCTGAAAACTAGATACGAAACTTACGTAAAGTTGAACACTTAGGTATATTAGGATAAGCCCTCGACCGATTAGTATTCGTCAGCTGCATGCATTGCTGCACTTCCACCTCGAACCTATCAACCTCGTCGTCTACAAGGGGTCTTACTAGTTGGGAAATCTCATCT
>NZ_JARADB010000037.1 GCF_028765165.1 Paenibacillus sp. MAHUQ-63
GTAATCTAGCAACATGCACGGGGCGCAACCGGTATCACAGAGCGACGATGGCGGCACGAAGCGATTTCGTGCCAAGCGCGATGCGATTCTCGCCGCCGCCGCCGAGACGATCAACGCCCAGAGCGCGAAGGGGATGACCTTCGCCGATGTCGCGCGGCGGGTCGGGCTCAACACCACCAGCGTCACTTACTATTTCAAACGCAAGGACGATCTCGCCGCGGCCTGTTTCGAGCATACGCTCGACACGCTGATGGCGATGCTCGACGAGGTCGGCGACTGGCCCGCCGAGTTCTTCTTCGCGCACGAGGAGACCGACCTCGCATGGCGCGCGGCGGATGCCGGCTGGCGGATCCTGTACGCGCCGGAGCTGCGGCTCCGGCACCCGAAGACCCCGCCCGCCCGGCACGCCATCTACTACCGGGTGAACGCCCGCAACCGGGTCTGGCTGGCCCGCCGCCGGCTGCCGCTCGCGCTCGTCCCCGTCCACCTGGGGGTGTGGG
>NZ_JARADB010000016.1 GCF_028765165.1 Paenibacillus sp. MAHUQ-63
GCAAACACGCTTTGACTGTTTGGTGATGATGGCGGAGGGGACCCACGCGTTCCCATCTCGAACACGACCGTTAAGCCCTCCAGCGTCGATGGTACTTGAACCGCAGGGTTCTGGGAGAGTAGAACGTCGCCAAGCAGACCCCATTTGGGGTGTTTATAGAGAGTATTAGCCTACAATGACGCGGGGTGGAGCAGCCCGGTAGCTCGTCGGGCTCATAACCCGAAGGCCGCAGGTTCAAATCCTGCCCCCGCAACCAATGATTGCGAGTCATTAGCTCAGTTGGTAGAGCACCTGACTTTTAATCAGGGTGTCGTAGGTTCGAATCCTACATGACTCACCATTTTTGTCTTTCATAAGCGCGTATGGCGGAATTGGCAGACGCACTAGACTTAGGATCTAGCGGGCGACCGTGGGGGTTCAAGTCCCTCTACGCGCATCTTATTAGGAGCAGTAACGATTATATCGTTGCTGCTCTTTTTCTATTTTGCACTAGTGAACAAAATTGCTAATAATGGCACAGCGAAATGCAAGCCCGCTCGGCACCGTTCCAAGTACAATGAAATCGAAACGGTAGGGAGGCTGAGCGCGATGACAACGGAGATGACGAATTTCGTACTAACCCAAGAGATGATTGAGCAATTTTATCGGGAAGGTTACTTTTATGCTCGAGGTTTTCTGAATCAAGCGGCAGTGGAGGCTATCAACAGGGAGAATGCCGCGTTTGCCAATGAAGGCGGAACCGGCGAGTGGAAGAGCAGAAGCATCATCGATATCGCCAAGGAGCAGGAGGTGTACCCGGAGACGACGGCCTTCTTGACGAATCCGGCGATTGTCAGCGTGTTAGAGCAAATTCTAGGGGACCAAGTGAAGCTATGGATGGGCATGTACGCGGTTGTGGCTCCCCAAGGCAACGGGCTGGAATGGCATCAGGATAATCAGTACACGCATATTCTGGGTCACATGCTCAACGGATTCGTTGCACTGGATGAGATCACGCAGGACAACGCGGGCTTATGGCTGGCTCCCGGCTCGCATCTGTTAGGCCGATTACCCAACATGAATACGGAACCGGGCCATAGACGCGCCTCAGAGCCCGAGAATGGCGCTCCGTGCCTGCCGCTTGCGCCTGGCGACGCGGTATTCTTTCACCGGGAGACGCTTCACCACAGCAAGAAGAATCATACGGATAAGCCTAGGCGCGCCTATGCGTTCCAAGCGGCAGCGGCGAACTGCCGGTATGCGCAAACAGGCAAGCTGCTTGAGGATCGCGTTCTCTTGTCGGGTTACAAGCGGGGTTAGACTGGCGGCGTTAGCTTAACGGCTTTGACTTCCGGTACGTACTAGGCGTCAGACCTCGGTTTTCTTTGAACACTTTATTGAAATAGCTGGAGGAGCCGAATCCGCAGTGCAGGGCAATATCTGTAATGGTATCCTGTGTATACAGCAGCATATGTGCCGCGTATTGAAGGCGGAGACTGATGATAAATTCGTGAGGAGACATTCCGGTTACTTCTCTGAACTTGGTGTAGAACCAGGTTTTCTTCAACGCGGCCCGCTCGATGAGATCATCCATGTCCAGCTCCTCCGCCCAATGGGTCATGATATGTTCGATAGCGGCAATGATCCCTGTTAGCGCTCCTGATTCCGACGATTGTTCCAGGGAAACGGCTGCATAGTACCGTTGGATTTGAACTAAAATCTGAATTAAGAGCGTCTTCAACTGGATGTCCCAGCCTGGCTGTGCGTGCTCCTTCTCCAGCAGTGCTTCCTGGGCCAGCCGCACGATGCATCTGGCGTACGGTGAGGCAGCAGGAATGACCTGAGAGGCGTTCTTCGTATAGAAGGGAACAAGCAGGCTGTCTCCCTTGGGCATGAAGGAAATGTACTCCGGTGAGAAGAGCAGCATGATCCAACGGCCGGGCTTACCCTCTTCCCGGATTAAATTCCAGTGCGGCTCAAAAGGGCGGAGCAGAAACACATCGCCGGGATCCGCATAGTACCATTGATCGCCCATCGGGTATTTCATCGAGCTGTCGAGAGCAATGCTGATCTCAAGAGAGACATGCGTATGAAAATCATGCTGCGTATAAACGGCCAGCCGTTCCTCGATAATGAACTCCCGCGGGATGCTAGGATCGAAAAAGGGGGGCAATGCAGTCAACTCCTCCAATGGGCAACTATCGAATCAATCAAGGAAAAAATTGGTGAAAAAAAAGTGCCAAAATGATTTGCTTTTTGTAAAGAATCCTGTTATATTACTACTTGTCCCTAAAACGAGCGGAACCAAACGCCGCCCGGTAACAACTTCGGGAACGTATGCGGAAGTGGCTCAGCGGTAGAGCATCGCCTTGCCAAGGCGAGGGTCGCGGGTTCGATCCCCGTCTTCCGCTCCATGAATTAGCGCTCTTAGCTCAGCTGGATAGAGCATTTGACTACGAATCAAAAGGTCGGGAGTTCGAATCTCTCAGAGCGCGCCATTTATGTTTTGCACTTATACATAGCAGTTCCGGGACGTAGCTCAGCTTGGTAGAGCACCTGCTTTGGGAGCAGGGGGTCGCATGTTCAAATCGTGTCGTCCCGATCGACAAGAAGCATAATCCGATCAGTAGAGATACTGACAGATTACGCTTTTTTTTATTTTTCCGGTTCCTCCATGGCATTGGCTAACGCTACGAGTTTCGTTAACGTTCGCCAATTTCGCACGGTTACAGGCACATCCAGCTTCGTCAGATTATTGGCGAGCTTGGATTTCAGGACGCTGTGTCGATACAGCAGGACGAGCTCTCGGCCTTGAACGCGGAACTGGTCGTTGTCCGTTCGGTACGCTTCCAGCTTCGCCAAGCTTGCGCTTGAAGGCTCATCAGGCATGAAAGCGATATAGAGGCTCTCGGCGTCGGACAAGGACTCCGCTTCGGCAATCTCCGACTCGGAGAACGGACAATTCGCGAAGCTGGTTCTCAGCTCATCGGCGGTTCTTAGCATGACGGCTGCAGGGATGTGAAAGGCTGCGTTGATTGTGTCTTCGATCTTCTTACGCAGTTGGTCTTCATCCTCGGCAGATGCGAACAGGACATTGCCGCTTTGAATATAGGTCTGAACGCGCTGCAGGCCAGTCTGCTCCAGAGCTTTCCGCAAATCCGCCATTTTAATGATGTTTTTGCCGCCAACGTTAATACCTCGAATGAAAGCGATATAAATCTTCATATATGCCACTACCTTCTTTTCTATCGTATAGCCATACATTACCATACTAAGATGACTTTCACACTATACCTGTTTAATTATAAAATAAGAGGATGATGTCAGATTGTGTCGGGCGATATTTACCCCGGAAATCGGGCGAATGAAACGCGTTGACACGAATCGACGGGAACGGCGCGCGAAAAGACGGAGTTTATGTGTAATTATAACTATTAAAGTAAAAAAATATTAAAATATTGGAAATTATTAAGTATAATAGAGGAGATTGTCCTTAATAAGAAGAACTAGTACTAATTAAATAGTTGGGGTAGTCTACTTGATAAGAATAAGAGGTACATCTATGCAGAATTCATTGTTTTTCAAGAATGTAATCAATTCTGATTCCATCTTCGAATCGATCGGCCAACTGAATGATATCGCCAAGAAATCAATTGGCTGTGAACATATCTCTCTTTTTCTAATGGATGATAAGTATCAGCTTACCCCAGCGGCTTATTCGGTGAATATTAGTACAGCGGTCATGGAGCATCTTAAATACATAGTTCTCCAAACGCAGTTTTTTTCCCTGTCGCCCGACGGAATGCGATTGTCAATGGATGAGGCGAGCGGGACAATGAAAGAACATCTTCTTCAATCCAGATATGCCTGCATATATGGATTTCATATAAAACACGGTTCTTCTTACGGCGCTCTCTTGTTCTCCTTTCCTTCGAATACGATGTTGAAAGACGAGCAATTGCATCTGTGCAATCTGATCAGGCTGCATATGGAGCAATTGATCAAGAAGATTCAGTTCCGCAAGCAAGTGCTGAAGCAGCAAGCCTACGAGAGCCTTTTCAACACGCTTAGGGTCAAAGATAGTTTTACAGTGGACCACTGCTACAATGTGGCTTTCTATTCTACTCTGCTAGGAGCCAAAGCCGGCGTCAGCGAGGTGGAACTGGAAACATTGAAGCTGGGAGCGCTGCTCCACGATATTGGGAAGCTGGCCATTCCCGATCACATCCTGATGAAGCCGGGCCGCCTTTCAGACGATGAGTTTCGCGTAATCCGCCAGCATCCCGTAATCGGACATGAGCTGCTGAAGGAACTGCCGGAGGTCGAGCATCTTCTGCCGATGGTCAGGTGGCATCACGAACGCATGGATGGCCGTGGCTATCCGGACCAATTGGTTGGGGAGGATATTCCTTATCTCGTGCGGATTGTGTGTATCGCGGATGCGTTCGATGCGATGACATCGACGAGAGTGTATCGGAATTCGCTTCATGTTCATGAGGTAAGAGAGCAACTGCTCATTCATGCGGGCAAACAGTTTGACGAGGATCTAGTGCGGATATTTCTGAGCATCATCGATGAGCAAATGCAAATGAATGATTAGTTTTCCAAACAACTATTATTGAAATGAAAGATGGGATAATCAATGAACGGACGTATTCTGATCATCGATGATGAGCCGCATAATCTTAATATTCTTCGTATCTTTCTAAATTCGCTGCACTACGAAATTTTCACGGTTGAAGACGGCAAAGAAGCGCTATCGATGGTCAGAGATCTAATGCCGGATTTGATTTTGCTCGATGTGATGATGCCGGAGATTACAGGCTTTGAAATTTGCCGGCAGTTAATGGCGGAAGCGGATTTCGACATACCGATCATCTTCTTATCGGCGAACGCCCAGAAAGAAGATATTTTGCATGGCTTGCGGCTCGGTGCCGTCGATTATTTGACGAAGCCCTTCGACCTTGATGTGTTGGAACGCAAAGTTGAAATCGCCCTGCACCAGAAGGCCCAGGTGAAGAACCTCAAGAAAGACAATAAGCAGCTCGCCAAGCTGGTCTATGTGGATGCGCTGACTGGTCTATACAACCGGGCTTACTTGGATATGACAATCGCCATGATGAGGGAAGGGAAGAAGCAATTCCACGCTGCGATGATGGTCGATATGGACTATTTCAAGGACATTAACGATAATTTGGGCCACTTGGTCGGCGATCAGGTGCTGCGTGAGGTTGCCTCGATCATACAGGCTAAGATTTCCAGCGAGCACGACCTGGCTTTTCGATACGGCGGGGATGAGTTTTTGGTGCTCTTGCACAAAGATTCGAACGCGATGGAGATTGCTGACAGCATCGTGAAAGAGGTCGATTGCTTGAAGGTCAGTCTTGCGCCTAGTAAATCCCAAGAATTTTCGGTCAGCATAGGACTTGCGAACAATTTCGATCCTACCTGTTTTGAGCAAATGATCACACAAGCGGATTCAGCACTTCTCGGAGCGAAAAACAGCGGAAGACATCAAATAAAGATACGCTAATTAAAGGAGAATGGGTGAAACATGGTCATGGAACTTATGAGCTTTCAGAAGTTGTTTCAGATGACGAAGGTCATCAATTCGCAGTTTGAGCTGTCAGAAATCTTGCAGGTATTCGTAGACGCCATAGCCGGGGAAATCACCCAGGCCGATCTGGTCGGCTTCTTCCTCAAACAGCCCGACGGCACGTTCAAGGGGGACAAAGGCAATAAGCTGCCTGTCGATATCACGGAATTGCTGATTGATCCGAAGGAAGATGAGTTTGTCCGAGACATTTTGCGCAATCAGGCCAGCGACTATATTTCAGATACGAGTGTGGATTTGAGACTGGATCAGTCGAAGCGGCAGCTGCTTAAGATTAAATCGATTCTCGGTATTCCGGTCATTGTCGATAATGAGGTGTTCGGCCTCGTGTTCGTTCACGATTTCGGTAAGCCGATGAATATTACGCAAGAGCAGATGGAAGTGACGGAAGCGTTCGTGAACATGGCCAGTGTCGCGATTCGCAATATTCGCATGTTTGAGCAGCGTCAACTGCTCATGGAGAAGCAGCAGCTTCTGCTTGACGCCACGAAGGCGTTATCGGAATCTCTATCCGTTAAGGATGTATTGAACACTTTCTTTCATTATATGCGCAAAGCTAGCGGATCGAAAGACATCGGTATTCATTTGTACAATGAGAAAGAGCATACGATCGAGCCTTACCAGCTCTCTTCCGAGAATGTCACGATGGACGAGTGGAAAGTGAAGCATCGCGAAGTGAAGCTGACGATTGAGAACGACCGGCTGTTGTATGAAGTCATCACGGAGAAAAAAGCGGCCGCTATCGAGGATGTCTATGCGGATCCACGGCCGAATCATAAGGCTTTCGTCTCTTTTGACATCAGAAGCATCATGGTCTTCCCGCTCGTGGCCAAAGGCTCGGTATACGGAGTCGTAGCAATTCCGTCCATCGGCAAGCAGCGGAAATATGAAGCGAGCATTCTGGAATTCTGCCAATCGATCTCCGATGCGACGGCAACCGCCCTATCCAACGCCCAGCATACGGAGAAGCTGGATCATTCCGTTCATGAGCGTTCGATTGAGCTGCAGCATGCTAATTTCAAACTGGAGGGGCTGGTTCGGGAGCTGGAGCATCTGAACGAGCTGAAGAGCGACTTCATCGCAACGCTGTCCCATGAGCTTCGCACGCCGATTACAGCGGTTAAGGGTTCCGTCGATATTCTGGGCAAAGGGATTCTCGGCGATCTCAATGAGTCCCAGAAGGATCTGTTGGATATAGCCGCCAAATCGATCGACCGTCTGCTCGATCAAGTGAACGAGCTTCTCGATTTCGCGAAAATGGAGAACGGCAAGTTCGAGCTGATGTACACGGAGGCGGACTTCAATGATATTGTGAAGGAGTCCGTCGAGATCGTGCAGTCGCTCATTAACAAGAAGAAGCTCGTTCTCATTGTAGAAACGGATGCGGATACGGACAGTGTCGTCCGAGTCGATAAGCAGCGCATTCTGCAGATCCTGTTGAACCTCCTCTCGAACGCGATCAAGTTTACGCCGCCGCTAGGCGTCATTACCATCAAAACGAAGTTCGAGGACAACCTGCTCACGGTCGAAGTGCACGATAACGGGATCGGCATTCCGTTCGAGAAGCAGAAGAACATTTTCACGAAATTTTATCAGGCTAATAATCAAATCAACGGCACCGGCTTAGGGCTGGCCATTTCCAAACAGCTCATCGAGCTGCACGGCGGCCGCATCTGGTTCGACAGCAGCGAAGGCCAAGGTTCGGTATTTAAATTTACTTTACCTACGGGAAAGGAGTAACGAGAATGCGGGCAATTGAACTAGCATTGAGATTTCTAGTACAGCAGGGTGTGAAATATGTATTCGGTATTCCGGCGGGCTCTATCAATGCTATTTATGATGCCCTTCTGGATATTCCTGAGCTTAAGCCGATCGTAGCCAAGCATGAGAACAGCTCCGGGTACATGGCAGGGGCCTACACACGCATTACCGGCATTCCTTCCTTGTGCGTAGCTTCCAGCGGTCCGGGAGCGACGAATTTGGTGACGCCGGCGGCCAACGCTTGGAAACAGAAGCTACCTGTTATTTTCATCACAGGCTCGGTGCCTTCTACGAAGCTGGGCAAGGGAGGCGCGCAGGAGCTGTATGCGGAGCCGATCTTCGCTTCGATTACGAAGATGAGCCGTACCGTTCTGAATCCTGAGGCGCTGCCTGAGATTATGGCGGAGGCGTTCCATACGGCCATTAGCGGTGTGCCGGGACCGGTGCATTTGGCGATTCCGATAGATATTCAGATGACGGAGATCGGCGCAAGAGAGCTGCCGGTGCTTCCGCCCATCGAGCAGCGGGCGACGGATTGGGCTGCAGTCAGCGCGGCTGCGCAGCGGTTGAAGGCGGCAGGTTCGTCCGGAGCTATTCTGCTCGGCAGCGGGGCTAAAGCAGCGGCGGACTTGGTCGTGCCGTTCGCTGAGGCGTTAGGCTGGGGCGTAGCGACGACACCGAGGGGCAAGGGCGCTTTCCCGGAGGAGCATCCGCTGTCCTTGGGGGTATACGGACTCTCCGCGAATATTAAGGCGAGCGAATATTTAAATGGCGGCAATCACGAAGTGCTGCTGATCATTGGCTCGAGCTTGGGCGAGCTGGCGACGAGCAATTGGGAGCCGCGTTTGACCGCGAATCGCGAGCTCGTGCACATCGATTACGATAGCCGTGAGCTGGGCAAAGTGTATGAGACTCATTACCCGGTTCATGGGGAAATCAAGGCGGTCATCGCGGAGCTGCTTGAACAGCTGTCGGACGAAGGACAGAAGGATGAAGCAGCTGTCAGCGATGCTTATGCCGGGTTAGCCGAAGCTGCGGCGGGCGCAGCGGTCGAGGAGAAATGGAACACGCGGGCGGCTATTCGCGGGCTTGGCGCTGCCGCACCGAAGAATGCGCGGTTCTTCCTTGATATCGGCGAGTTCATGACGTACTCCATCCAGAACCTGCTCATCGAGAGCGGCCAACAATTCGATATCGACATCAATTTCGGCGGTATGGGCTCAGGCCTGGGCGGAGTGATCGGGGCGAAGCTGGCCGAGCCGGACAGGCCTACGATTTGCATAACGGGCGACGGATGCTTTTTCATGCACGGGATGGAAGTATTGACGGCTAAGGAGTATCAGCTTCCGATTGTTTTCGTCGTCATCAACAACGCCCGCTTGGGCATGGTATACCATGGACATATGCTGCAGTACAAACGGTGCCTGGATGACTTCTCGCAGCAGCGGATTAGCATCGCAGGGATTGCGAGCTCGCTCGGTCTGCGTAGTGTAGAGATTACATCGCTGGACGAGCTTCAACCTCAGAACGTGCAAGAATGGCTGGCTCACGGAGGTCCGGTTGTCGTTGAAGTGATTGTAGACGGAAATGAGATTCCACCTATGGGGGAACGAGTGAAGTTTCTGCAGGGAGCAACCTATTAATCCCTATTAGACTCTTGGGCGCCAGTCGGCTGGCCGGCAACCAAGGGCTTTTTTTTATGCATAGGAGGGGAGGAGATTGTACACGGGTTCCTGAAGTGATATGGTAAAAGGGTGCAAGAACCATACGGAAGGAGCGATTCATTCATGTTACAACGTACCATAGGTCGTTTGAATTACGAAAGCTCAGTCGTTATGTTTGGCGCAGCAAGTCTTGGGAATGTGACACAGGAAGAGGCCGACGCCTCCATCGCTTATGCGCTGCAGCATGGTGTGAACCATTTTGACACAGCGGCCTCCTACGGCGATGCCGAACTGCGTATGGGACCGACGATCAGCCGGGTGAGGGACGATATTTTCCTCGCTACGAAGACAGGACTTAGATCGAAGCAGGCTGCGAAAGAAGAGATCTACCGCTCCTTGGAGCGCATGCAGGTGAGCTCGGTCGACTTGCTTCAGCTTCATGCCGTAGGCTCGATGGAGGAGCTGGACCGTTGTACGGAGAAAGGCGGCGCTCTGGAAGCCGCTTTGGAAGCGAAGGCGGAAGGCATCGTGAAGGAAATCGGCATTACCGGCCATGGGCATGATGCACCGGCCGTTCATTTGGAGGCGCTGCGCCGCTATCCGTTCGCTACGGTTCTGCTGCCGCTGAATTACTATATGTACAGCTTGCCGGAGTACCGAGAAGCGTTCGACGCCTTGATGGAAGAGGCGGGCAAGCAGCAGGCGGCGGTTCGCGTCATTAAGGCGATCGCGAAGGCGCCGTGGGCGGAGGGACAGGATCGTACGTACGCAACGTGGTACGAGCCGTTCGATCAACAGCAGGTCATTGATGCTTGCGTGCATTTTGTTTTGTCGTTCCCGGGGCTCAGCGGGTTCGCCAGTGCGGGGGATATTCATTTGTTCCCCAAAATCGTCGAGGCGGTGGAGCGGTATGGTTCGATGACGAATGAGGAGGCCGAGCGAATCCTGAGCGGAATCAGCGGCTATACGTCCGTGTTCGGAGCTCCGACGTCGATCGCTTAATTTGTGCAAGACACCTTCCCTTAGGGGGAGGTGTTTTTTATTTTTTTATCAGCCTCACAAAATTGACATGAAATGGCTCTCCCCATGCGTCACTTACTCCTGGCATTCAACGAATACCTATAAGCGAATGTAAGGGGGAAGTTTAGATGGTTAAACGTTTATGGAGAAACAAAAAGTTCTGGCTGGTCTCTTGTGGCACGCTGCTTGCCGGGGGAATAGTCGTAGTGGCGTCCTGCTACTCGTATATTCGCGGACTTGACGTATCCAAATTAAATCAGCCGCTCCCGGAGGCTACGCTCGTGCTCGACAAGAACGGCAAAGCGGCGGCGCAGCTCTCCTCTTCGAAGGTCGATCCCGTCCCGATATCCCAGATGCCGAAGGTATTGACAGATGCCATTGTGGCGGTGGAGGACCGGCGGTTTTATTCGCATACAGGCATCGACCTCCAATCCATTATGCGCGCAGTGGCACGCGATGTGGTGCGGGGCGGCTACTCGGAGGGTGCGAGCACGATTACGCAGCAGCTGGCCAAGAACCTTTTTCTTAACGCCGATAAAACGCTCAGCCGCAAGCTGCGTGAAGCCGCTTATGCGATCAGAATCGATACGTCGTATAGCAAAGACGAAATCTTGGAGATGTACCTCAACAGCATTTATTTCGGGGAAGGCAGTTGGGGGGTGCAGGGGGCGTCCAAGACGTATTTTCATAAAAATGTACAGGATCTGACCCTGCCCGAAGCCGCCGTGCTTGCCGCATTACCGAAGGCGCCGAGCCGGTACTCCCCATTCCAAGACGAAGCGCAGGCGCTGGAGCGCAGGAACACCGTGCTTGTGCTGATGCGCGACGAGGGCAAAATTACGCCGGAGGTTTACGAGCAAGCCAAGGCGAGCCCGCTAGGCGTTGTCAGGTCGGATAAGACGGACGACCTCAAGGGCAGATATCCCGCTTATGTGAGTGCGGTTATTAGTGAAGCCGTTCGCTTGTATGGCTTTACGGAAGAACAGCTGCTCACGGGCGGCTTGCGCATTACGACCGAGCTCGATCCCGCCGTGCAGAACGCGGTAACGGAGGTGTATAAGGACGACAGCTTGTTCCCTGCAAGCAAGCCGGATCAGCTCATTCAAAGCGGAGCGGCGGTCGTCGATCAGCGAACCGGCGGGATCCGCGCTTTGGCCGGCGGAAGAGGGGAGAGCGTGTTCCGCGGATTCAGCCACGCGACGCAGTTGAAGCGTCAGCCCGGCTCTTCCTTTAAGCCGATTGCCGTCTATGGTCCCGCTCTGGAGCGAGGGTACACGCCGTTCTCGACTTTGTATGACGGACCGCTCAACATTGAGGGATACCAGCCTCAGGATTGGGATCATCAGACGCGGGGGCAGGTGACGATGCAGGAAGCCGTCGTGTCGTCGTGGAACGTCCCGGCCGTATGGCTCCTACATGAAATCGGCATCGATCAGGGCCTCCAATTTGCCAAGTCGCTGGGCATCCAGCTGCCCGCTCAAGACCGGCAGCTCGGCATCGCGCTGGGCGGCTTGTCCGAGGGCGTGTCGCCGCTGCAGATGGCGCAAGCGTTCAGTGCTTTTGCCGCCAAGGGCAATCTCCACGAAGCGCATACGATCTCGAAAATCGAGACCGGCGACGGGCACTTGCTCGTCCAAGCCGCTCCGGCGAGTGTCCCGGTCATGAAGCCTGAGACGGCCTATGCCATGACCTCCATGCTGCAAGTGGCGGTGCAGCAGGGAACAGGGAAGAATGCGGCGATGAATCGTCCGGTTGCGGGGAAATCAGGCACCACGCAGCTGCCGCAGACGAAGGAATTCGAGGGCATCAGCAGCGGGAGTGCGAAGGATGCCTGGTTCGTAGGCTATACGCCGGAGCTGACGGCGGCCGTGTGGGTCGGGTATGACCGTACCGACAAGGAGCATTATTTGACGACTTCCGGAGGTGCGGTGCCGGCCGTTCTGTTCCGGGAGATGATGAGTCGGGCGCTGGCGCAAGCTCCGGTTGTGCCGTTCGATATGCCGATTGTAGGGCGTGAAGCAGCCTCGTCCATCTCCTCGGAGGACCCTAAGAAGCCGGAGAAGGGGGACAAAGAGGCGAAACCCGAGAAGGGCGCGAAGCCAGGGCGCGGCAAAGGTAAGAAGGACGACTAGTGCTAGTCGCTGCGCGCGGGCGTGGCGTGAGCGGGCTGTGCGGTGAGGCTCAGGTGGCGCTGCGCGACTGAGAGGCGAGGCGGCGCGAGAAGAGGCTCGCTGCCGGCGAACGGAAGCATCGGCCTTGCAGTTGCTGGCCGGATGGCTCGGCGAGGGGCCGGACCGCCGGCTAACGGACACAGCGGCACTTATTCGGCGAATATCGGCCGCTGCGGAAATGTAACGGACACAGGTGCCGCTATTCGCCGGTGGGAGGGTGATTTTGCCGTGGAAACGGCAAAATAGGGTCCCGTGTGTCCGTTAGAGCGATAACGGGGCGGTTTTGGCGGGAATAACGGACGTGGTGTCCGTTAGCTGTGCTGCGCGCGAGCAAAGGAACAAAAAAAATGCAGTTCCCAAGCCATTTTCATGGCTAGGGAGCTGCATTTTTTTAATCGCGGTCGTTACCGCGCGCTTTCTCGTTTGCTTTGTGATCGTCATTGCCGCGCTGTTTATTGGCGTTGTGGTCTTTACCGTTTTTGGGCCCAGACTGCGACTCTTTCGCTTCTACCTTCCGCTCGCTATTGCGGTCTTGATCGTTGTCATCCTCATCTTCATCTTCATCATCGTCATCGTGCTTCGGAGCCTGCTGTTGAACTTGCTGCTGAACCTGCTGTTGCTGCTGCCCCCATTTGGTTTTCATATGGACATTCAGCTTGCTGGCATCCAGGTTGTACTGCTGCGCAAGCAGAGCGGCAATCCGCGACTCGGCTCCTTCCGAACGAAGATCGATGGAAGCGAGAAGCATCTGAATCCATTGCGCGGCTTCTTCGCCTTTGAGATGAATCATCCCCGCACCGTCAGGCTTCACGTTGAGATCGTACGTCGTGCCGCCCGGTTCCTTGGATTGTTTGATATGGAGCTTGAAATGCTTCCCGTCGACATTCAAGTCGATGTCCTCCAAACCGGGAATAAGGGCGGTACCCGGAAGTTGAGCCGGTTTCGGCGATGGCGCTGCCGACGGTTGCGCTGCTGCCGACGGTTGCGCCGAGGCTTGCGGAGAAGGCACGGGCGTTGGAGTCGGCTCAGGCTGCGCAGATGCAGGCACGGCCGATGGAGACGGCGACGGTACGGCCACCGCAGCGGCAGACGCCGCTTTGACATAAGCCGCCTGATGCTTGCTGTTGACTATTATTTCAATCTGGTCTCCTGCTTTCAAATCGGACAGCTGAGCCTTCTGGTCATTGCGATAAACCCAAACTGATTTAGCCAAAGGAACCGTTTGATCTCCATTTTCAGTAACCACGGTGACGGCATCCGAGTTCAAGGATTTGAGAGTGCCTTTGACCGAAGTTGAAAGGGGAGAGTCGGGTGAAGTTGCCGCATAGGCTGTCCAGCCGCATAGCGCTAAAGCGATCAGCGTAACGGTGACGATGAAAAAGGGCAATTTTTTGCGCATTAACATGTGAAACACCTCCATTAACAGCTTTCGGTCAAGAAGGTTGTTTTGAGACGGTATGAGGGATGGGGATGTTCGTATGGAGCCATGCATAATCGGTTAGGTAATGGGTTAAGGTAGAAACAAAGTTAAACCCGGAAGGAGGAAATCGCTTGCTCAACAAGTGGTTAGGGTGGATAGCACTCGTTCTGCCGTGGTTATCCTTGTTTGTCATGAAGCGGAACAGCATCTACAGATACATGCCTGTATCTATTCTCGCGGCGCTTTTGCTGACGATTGTTTCTGAGATTGCTTACAGGTATAAATGGTGGGAGATCAAAACTTCGATTGTCCCATGGGGGTATGTGACAGGTGTGTCATTTACCTTTGGGGTTTTCATGGTTGGTATGATGTGGGTATGTCACTTTACATTTGGACGAATCTGGTTGTATGTCGTCGTTAATCTTGCGCTAGACTTGTTTTTTTCTTATGTCGGGATTCCGATTGCAGAACGTATGGGCATATGGGAGCTGGTGAATGCAAGGAAGTACCACGTCTTTCTGATCATGACGGGGCTTTCGTTCATGCTGTACCTATACCAGCTATGGCAAGAAAGAGCCTATCGGAAGCTGGAGGAAGAGGATGGCGAAGAGCTTACGATTCGGATCAGCACACCGACTTGGGGGACAAGGGAGAAAGCGAAATGAAAGAAGCAGCCGCTAGGCTGCTTTTTTCATTAGTAGTGGCGACACGTTCTGAGCCGACGGGAGAGTGCGGATAAGTGGGGACCAGCCGGCCCTGAGCCGACGGGAGAGTGCCGATAAGAGGCGTCCAGCCGAAGCCCCGCCCCAAGGCTGCCCTGAGCCGCCGGCGCAGCAACCCATTGCTCAGCATTCGCGAGCGTTAAGCTCGAAGCCCGCCCAGCTAATCGCTCTGCAAGCGCTGCATGAATTCCTCTGCCGCACTATAGCCCTGCTGGCGCAAATACCAAGAGTTGGCCGCCGCCTCAACCAATCCGGCCACATCCCGTCCCGGCTGCAGCTGGATTTCGATATGCGGAATTTTGATATCCATATACTCGGTATAAGAAGGCTCCAGCTCCAAATCATTATTAAGCGCATGTTCCTGCCATTTGGTCAGCTCGATGTCGAGCACAATGCGCGTTTCGTCCTGGAACGCTTTGCGCCCGTAGAGGCGCGAGACGTTAATCAACCCGATGCTGCGAAGCGCCAGGAATTCCTTCGTTTTCCCGTTATGCGTGCCGAGCAGCGTCTCCGGGCTGATTTTTTTCAAAACGACAATATCATCGGCTACCAAACGGTGCCCTCGGCGAATCAGCGTGTGGGCGGTTTCGCTCTTGCCGACCCCGGACTTCCCGCGCAGCAAAATGCCGATGCCCGAAACGTTGACGCAAACACCGTGAACTGCGATTTCCTGGGCGAGCGACTTGCTCAAGAACAAATCGACCAGATCCTGAAATTTGCTTGTGGCGGCAGCTGTGCGCAGAAGCGGAATGCGCTCTTCCTCGCAATATTTCGTTAAATATTTCAAGCCTTCTTGATTTCTGGTGACGACGAAGCAAGGAGGATGATATTTGACAATATTGCCGATATGCAGATTGCGTTCATTTTCGCTCAATTTATGCAAATACGTAATTTCTTTGCGGCCGAGCAGCTGGACGTGAGCTTGCGGGAAATATTCGAAATAACCGACGAACTCCAGGCCAGGGCGATGCGCTTTGGTTTTGGTAATCGGGCGATGCAGCTCGGAATGTCCGGCCAGGACTTCGAGCGAGAAGCGCTCGACTAGATCTTTGACAGTGACGTGCTTCACAACCTGTCCCTCCTTCGTGAACATGCAATTTCCTTGTATTTCGCCCGCATATTGCGATAATCCTGCATGAAAGCGTTTGAACGACACGCCAAATACGATTTAAGCGTAAATGCTGTCATAATTCCGTTACAATTATGCACAGATGGTTCACCGCCAATCTGCAAAATAAATAAAAAAAACGCTCTTTGCATGAAGCGCAAAGAGACGAAAGGCCAAGTAGGTCGTGTCATATGTTTATGTAAAAGCAGCCTACCTGTTGTAGCCGCATTTTTTCGCAAGTGTTGGCCATGTCGATAGAAACATGCTTTCCCAACGGTCTTCTGGCAGTACCATGATCCATCTTGCGATTTGATCCAAGCCCATGTCATTCAGGGTTTGAACGACTTCTTGTCTTTCACAGCTAGTTTTTAATGCTAACATCTCAAAACCACCTCATCAATTGTATTCAAACAATTATGCATATGCGGCGGCGGGACGAAATGTGACGATTTCTCATAAAAAAGTGCAAGAGGCCATGCAGTCGGGTGCTGCACAGCCTCTTCGTGGTTTACAAAGCGCCTATTTGAGGTGATTGCGAAGTTTAGGCTCGATCGACTGCAGCACTTCATCGAGCTTACGGTCAGTGATATCGGACTCCCCGTACCGAACCTCGTTATAGGCAGACGTGATGGCGTGAACGGTGTCGGCCGGCAGCTGTCGGCCGGCGAGATCTTGTTCCGTTTCGTTCGGCGTTAAGGCGCGATTGTACGAATATCCGCTTTGCGCGGCCCGTTCAATGAGCAGCCGGTACAAGTAACGGACGCGCTCCCGGTTGTTCGGCAGATGCGACCATTTCTTCGCCTGTCCCCGTTCCCGGCCGAGCTTCCTATTGCGCAGCCAGTAACGCGGCAGCTCTCTCCAATCCACCAGTGCTTCCTTCTCATCGATGTAACCATCGGAGCCATCCGGATGTCCGCTGCCGACCGATCGTTTCATCAGACGCATGAGAAGCTTACGCAGGGCAGGTGCCAGTTTCGAGACAATGAGATAGACGGCAAGCAGGACGACGGCTATCACAATGAGGTACCCGAACACCACTTGCACATAGTGGAACAGCGTATCAAGCCAGCTCGGTTCCTTCGGGGAAGCGGGCGGCAGCAGCGGCGGCATCGCCGTAGGGTTAGGCTCGGGCGGCGCATCCGGCGGCGGATCGGACTGCAGCAGACCGAGTACCCATGCGATCGCAGCCCGCAGCCAGGAACCTAGAGCATGACGAACCTGCTGGAAGTACCCGACGAAAGCGATGATCATAAGTAAGGTCATTAACCATATGCGGCTGGAGCGTTTCACGGTCCGGGATAGCGATGACGCGGCTGTCTGTTCGTCTCCGGCTAATGTCGCTGCGAGCAGCCGGGCATGATGCGTAGCGCAGAAGAAGATGACCATCGAGACGAAGCCAAGTCCGTTCAACCAGCCCATATACGGATGAAATAAGGTGAGACGTCCCATCACCGGAACAGCGATGACATACAGCAAGCCGGCCGTCAAATATCCGGCGGGAGGGAATAAAGCGTTCCAGCCGAACTTCGAGCAGCGTATCCCGCGAAAGGCGAGAAGCAGCCCGATAGCGGCGCATGCCCAGCTGTGCCAACCGCTGCCTTGGAAGAGCGAGGCCGCAGCCCATCCGGTTAATAGGCTTCCGGTAAGCTCATAGAGCGTGCGGGAAAGCCAGCGAATGCCCCCAAGCAAGCGTCCTGCTACATAGCATAGCAGAAGCTGCAGAGCGAACAGCCAGATGGACGTCTCGGACAAATAAGCGTGCGCAAGCACGACCAGCGGCGCGAATAAGATCAGCTCGATGAAGGCGAACAGCCATGATAACCCGAAAGCGCGCAGCCATGTCTCCAGGCTAGCCTGCCGTGCTTGCTCTTGAAGCGGTGCCGTCATCCCGGGAACCTCCCTCCGTGTCGTGCAAGTTTAGCAGCTCATGCCGCAAGGGAACGATGAAGACGGAATGTCCCGAGGCCTCCAGCTGCTGGATGCTGGCTTCGATGGCCTCCGATACGAAAGCCGTCAGCAGAACGATGTCCATGGCGCTTCCTTCCCGCTCGACCCACCCGTCAAGGTAGTCCGCACAAGAGCGGGTGCAGGAAACCGCAGCTTTAGCCATCGTTTCAAAGATGTAGGCCAGATGCGGATACCCGCCAGCCGGAGCTACATACACGGGCACGCCGGGCTGGTCCTGCAGCGATCCGTTGTAGCCGAAGCCTGCGGGCACGCCTTGGCTTACCGCGTATTCCGCCAGCGTGGCGGCGTAGGACAAGCCTTTCTCGACGAGTTCCGGATCGCTGACCGCATCCCACATGGTCGGCGTAATCTGCGTATTCACGACGATAAGCAGCCTCGGGTCCGCCGTGAACTCCCGATTGTACACCTGCAGCCGCTGGCTGCGTGCGGTCGCTTTCCAATGGATGCTGTTCATCGTATCCCCATAACGGTACTCCCGCACACCGGAGACGAGGAACGGATCGGGCATGATCCAGCGCTTCACGGTAACGTCTCCCTGCCAGCGGCTGGACGGCAGCGGGATCTCCTCCCGGCTGACGAGACGGGGGTAGACGAGAAGCTCCAGCGCTACCCGCTGGCTCTTCGTGGCGGCTTGAACGCCGGCGAGATCTCCGATGGAAGCGGAAACGGTTTCAAGTTTATACCAGCCTCGCTTCCCGCAGACGACCTGGTGCCGCCTGACGATGCGGGTATAAGGCATCAAAGAGAAGAGGCTGCGGTGATTCTGGAAAATCTCGCCGCTGCTGACCGCGAGATTGCTCATTCTCGCGAAATGCAGACCGGCGTGGATGGTGGACTCCAAGCGCAGCCACGGGATCGGGGCCAGCTTGCGGTTCACGATCGTTTCAATCATTTCGATGCGGTCCCCGGCATGTGCGTGCTTCTGGCTGAATGTTCGCCCGATCGTAAGGCCGCGGAACCCCAAACGAGCGAAGACTGCATGCTGCACAAGGAAGAGGAGGGCGGCAATGAGCACAATCCATGCGATGCTCATGGGCTTACCCCAGCTTCACTTCCGTAGGCACGGGGGTCGCGGCGAGAACGCCTGCCAGCAGTGCTTGCACCTGCTGATCCTGCTGCCGCGACCGCGTCCGCAGCAAGATGCGGTGCGCCCAGACGGGCTGCGCCAGCGCCTTGATGTCGTCCGGCAGCACGTAATCGCGGCCGCGCAGCGCGGCGAGTACCTGCGCCGATTTCATCAAGGCGCGGATGCCGCGCGGCGAGACGCCGAGCGCCGCATCGGCATGCGTGCGCGTCGCTTCCGCCAGCTGCACGATGTACTGCAGCAGCTCGTCGTTGACGCGCACCTGCGGGAACAAGCGCTGCGCTTCCAGCAGCTCCGCGCGGCTGACGGCCGGCTGCAGCGCCTCGAGCGGGTCCTGCTGCCGGTAGCGCTTCAAGATCTGGACCTGCTCGGCGGCGGCCGGGTAGCCGAGGGAGAGCTTCATCAGGAAGCGGTCAAGCTGCGCTTCCGGGAGCGGGAACGTCCCCTGATTCTCGACGGGGTTCTGTGTCGCGATCACGAGGAACGGCGCTTCGAGCGCGTGCGTTTCCCCGTCGATGCTTACCTGGCGCTCCTCCATGGATTCCAGCAGCGCGGATTGCGTACGCGGCGTCGCCCGGTTTATCTCATCGGCGAGCACGATGTGGGCGAACAGCGGGCCCGGGCGGAATTCGAACTCCGCCAGCTTCTGGTTGTAAAAGTTAATGCCGCTAACATCCGAAGGCAGCAGATCGGGCGTGAATTGAATGCGCTTCATCGTGCCGTCGAGCGAACGGGCCAGCGCCTTGGCGAGCTGTGTTTTGCCGGTGCCGGGCACGTCCTCCAGCAGCACATGGCCGGAAGCGATGAGCGCGATGACCATCAGCTCGATCGTATCGTCTTTCCCTACAATGACTTTGCCTACATTCTCCTTGATTCGTGAAGCCATGCGTCCCAGCTGTGCGAAATCCAACGGCGGTTCCTCCCAAACGATTAATGTCGTTAACTAATATGTCAAAGAATACATAATGGCTGTCCCTTCTCATTTTAACAGACCCTAGGGTAAATTTACCACGACTTCCTTCGATAACCTCGGCTGCTGTTGTGTATTCGATAGGCAGTGAGTACAATGTGGTTGAATACCTTGCAGACTGACAAGTAAGTGTTTTATTTGTAAATAAATAAGGGGGATTTCCATGTATAAGTTGCTGTTGGTGGATGACGAAGAGGATGTCAGAGAAGGTGTCGTCCGCGAAGTGGATTGGGAAGCCATCGGCTTCGAGGTGATCGACAAAGCGGAGAACGGCAGGGAAGCGCTGGAGCTTGTGGAGCGGCTGCTCCCGGATGTGGTCGTGACGGACATCCAGATGCCGTTCATGAACGGCCTTCAGCTGGCTGAAGCGGTCCGTGAACGGTACCCGACGATCAAGCTGATCATCCTCACCGGGCACGACGAGTTCGAATACGCGCAGCGAGCGATCAAGCTGCACATTGACGAATATGTGCTGAAGCCGTTCTCCGCGCAGGAGCTGATTAATGCGCTGCTGAAAGTGAAAGGCCACATTCAGGAGGAAGTCGAGCACCGGAAGAACGTTCAACTGCTGATGGAGCATTACCGGAAGAGCATGCCTGTGCTGAAGGAGAATTTCTTGGCTACGCTCATGAACCGGAAGCTTCCGCGCGATGAAGTGTATGAGAAAGCGGCCAATTACGGGATCGAACTGAACGGGAACTGCTATGTCGCTGCGGTGATGAGCATTGACGCCGTGCTGATCCCCGAGGTGGATCCGGAGAACCGGGGCGAGCTGTCCAAATCCGTCTCGCTGCAATACTCGGAGGATCAGGCGCTGAAATATTTCGCCCTGTTAAACATTACGGAGGAGATCGCCGAGAAGCGCGGGCTTGGGCTCGTTTTCATGCATAATGACCAAGTGGTCGTATTGGCCGTGAGGGAGAGCAGCGAGCGGGAGAAGGCCCTGCAGGAAACGATGAAGGTGCTGGAAGAAATCCGGTTGAACGTCGAGAAATATTTGAAGCTCACGTTGACGGTCGGCATCGGAACGGTGATGCAGGATATCTCCAAGATCAGCTATTCGTATGAGGATGCCGTGCTGGCGCTGGATTACCGGCTGATTCTGGGCAACAACCGGATCATATCGATCGATGACGTGGAGAAGCGCAGCATTGAGAAGATCCGGTTCGACGATGTGAAAGAGCATGCCTTGACCCGCTGCATTAAGGTCGGGACGAATGTGGAGATTCGCGAGACGATCGACGAGCTTTTCCACGGGATTGAAGGAGCCGGCTCCGTGAAGGATTATCAGATCTATTTGCTTGAAATTCTCACCTGCATCTTGAAGGCGGCGAAGGACTCCAACCTGAACGTGGACGAGGTGTTCGGCGACAACTTCATTCCATTCACGGAGATCAACAAATTCACCTCGCTTGAGGAGGCCAAGCACTGGCTTGCCGAGCTGTGTCTCTCCATGATGAATCATATTGCTACGGACCGCCAAAGCACATATAGAAATCTCGTGGAGATGGCCAAGGATTATACGAAAGCTCACTATCATGAGGGCGATATTACGATTAACAAGGTGTGCGGGCACTTGCATATCAGCGCCGGGTATTTCAGCTCGATTTTCAAGAAAGAGACGAAGATGACGTTCGTGAACTATTTGAACCATATCCGGATGGAGGCGGCCAAAGAGCTGCTGCGCACGACAGATATGAAGGCGCTGGAAATTGCCGAGAAGGTGGGCTACGCCGACGCCAACTATTTCAGCTTCTCCTTCCGTAAGAATGTCGGCGTCTCTCCGAAGGAATACCGCAATAACAGCACCAAAGGGTAGCGCAGGAATGGAACGGGGGTGTCAGTTTGATACGAAAAGTGAAAGCGCTGTTCAGGTCCTTGTATGTTGTGCTGCTGGACACGATGAGAGTGAAGAGCATCCAGTTCGCGATTACGATGTCTTTTATTTTCATTACCGTGACCGTCATGCTCATCATCTCGCTGGTCCTGTACAACAAATTCTCGCGTACGGCGGAAGAAAGCGCGTTTCTGAATACACAACAAATCGTCGAACAGGTGCAGTTTAACCTGGAAAATTACATCAAGGGCATGGCGGATACCTTCGAGGTCGTCGACGCCAAAATCGCGAACAGCCATGGCGTGCCGTCGGACAAGCTGAGCGAGCAGCTGGAGACGATCGCCAGCACGCGTGAAGACATCGTGTCCATTAACTTGTTTGCGGCTGACGGGACGATGATTACGGGCATTCATAACGCCGAAATGCGGAAAAACACACGGCTGCTAGAGCAATCCTGGTTCAGGTCCGCACTCGATAACCCGAATCATCTTTCCTTCTCGCTGCCGCATATTCAGAACTTGTTCAAGGACCCGTACCGCTGGGTCGTCTCCATGAGCAAAGGGGTATCGATCGAAAGGAACGGCACATGGCAGGATGCGGTGCTGCTCGTCGACGTCAATTTCAAAACGCTGGATGACGTCTTCCGCACGGTGTCGCTGGGCAAGAAAGGCTATGTCTATATTATCGACGACTCCGCCGGCAACATTGTGTACCATCCGCAGCAGCAGCTGATCTATATCGGCCTGAAATATGAGAATGTGGAGCAGGCGCTCAAATTCTCCTACGGCAAATATATGGACGTGAGCGAAGGCGAGTCCCGGCTGAATGTCGTTCGAACCGTGAACAATATCGGGTGGAAAATTATCGGCGTGTCCTACCTCGATGAGATGATCACGACGCGCAAAGAAATCAGCACGTTCATGATTTGGCTGCTCGTCATTGTTCTTATTTTCATTTTGCTCATCTCCTCCTTCATGTCGGCCCGCATCTCCCAGCCTATCAAACGGCTCAAGAAATCGATGGAAATGGTCGAGAAGGGCCACTTCGACACGTACATCCATGTTCGCGGCGCCGATGAAGTGGAGCAGCTGTCACGCCGCTTCAATCTCATGGTGTCCCGGGTGCGCGAGCTGATGGACCAGAACATTCAAGAGCAGGAGATCAAGCGGAAGAACGAGCTCGAGGTGCTGCAGTCTCAAATCAATCCGCACTTCCTGTACAACACGCTCAATTCGGTGGTCCGGATGGTCGGTACCGGGAAGAATGATGAAGTCGTCACGACGATTACTTCGTTATCGAAGTTTTTTCGGATTTCGCTCAGCAAAGGCAAGAGCATCATTACCATCGGGGATGAGATCGAGCATATCCGGAACTATTTGATCATCCAGAAGATGAGGTATAAGGACAAGTTCGATTACAGCATCGAGGCCGACGAAGAAGTGTTGGCTTACAAGACGCTGAAGCTCATTCTTCAGCCGTTCGTCGAGAATGCGCTCTATCATGGCATCGAATACATGGTGGACGAGGGGCATATTCACATCTCCGCAAGGAAATTCAAGGATACCATCGTGCTTCAGGTTCGGGACAACGGGGTCGGCATGTCCGAAGAAACGCTCAAGAACATTATGAACGGTTCCGTCAAAAGCGAGAAAGGCTCAGGCGTCGGCCTGCGCAATGTTCATGAGCGGATTCAGCTGTATTTCGGTCCCGAATACGGTGTGAAGGTGGAAAGCGAGCTGGAGGAAGGCACCGTCGTGAAGATTACGATTCCAGCCATTCTGGAAGATGAATAGGAAGGAGAAGCGATGGATAAAACAATGAAATGGAGCCCTCTCATATTTGCCGTCCTGGCCGCAATTCTCTCCTTATCCTCCTGCATGAAAGAAAGCGAAACGATCCCGACCCAGAAGAAGAAGCATTTGGAAGTCGTGCTGAGAAGCCAGGAAGGCGATTATTGGAAGACGGTGAAAATGGGTGCGGAGGTCGCCGCGAAGGAATTCGACGTGACGCTCGATTTCCGCGCGCCGGGCGATGAAGCGGATGTGAAAGGACAAATCGCTCTCATGGAGCAGTCGATCGGCAGCGGCCCCGACGGTATCGTGCTGGCTGCGAACGACTATAAGGAGCTGAGTCCCGTCGTCGACAGCGCAGCGGAGCGAGGCATTCCGGTCGTGACCATCGACTCGGAGGTCAGCACGCGCAAGGCGAAGAGCTTCATAGGAGCCAATAACTACGAAGCCGGGCAATTGGCCGGACGACAGCTGGTCAAACTTGCCGGAACCAAAGGCAATATCGCGATCGTCAGCTTCAAGCAGGGTGAGCGCAATGCGGAGCTTCGGGAGCAAGGGCTGCTTCAAGAAATTTCGAAGTATCCCGGCATTCAGGTTATTGCCAAAGTGTATACGCTCACAGACCGGGGGACGGCCGACCAGCTTACGCAGGGCATCATCGAGAAATATCCGCACCTCGACGGGATTGTCGCGTTGAACGAAATGTCCTCGGTCGGCGTGGCGGACGCTATCCAACGGTTGAACCTGCAGGACAGGGTGAAGCTCATCACCTTCGACAGCACGTCCGAGGAGTTGGAGCTGCTTCAGGAGGGCGTGATCCAGGCGACCATTATCCAGAACCCGTTCAGCATCGGTTATCTGGGCGTCAAGAATGCGGTGGAAGCCTCGAACGGGAAGAAGATTCCGGATCGTGTGGATACCGGTACCAAGGCGATCGATCTGAGCAATATGTTCTGGTCCGATAATCAGAAATTGCTATTCCCGTTCATAAAGTGATGAGAATTTCGATAGAAGACATGAGGATATTGCATTTGTTTCCTTATCGCCATGCCGTATATTTAGACATGTAAATAAACAACACAACCTTTTAGGGAGGGTCTTACCTTGAAAAAACTAATTACCCTTGCAGTAGCGAGCGCTTTGGTAGCAACCGTAGCTGGCTGTGGCAATAAAGCACAAACTCCAGCGGCATCTACAGCTCCAGCAGCTAGCGCAGGTGCAGCGGCAACAGCGGCTCCTGCTAAAACTGACGGTAAAAAACCAACGATCGGTGTAGCGATCTATAAATTTGACGATACGTTCATGTCCGGTGTTCGCGCTGCGATCGCTGACGCTGCCAAAGACAAAGCTGTTGTGGATATCGTAGACAGCCAAAACTCGCAACCGATGCAAAACGATAAAGTAGACCTTTTCATCACCAAAAAAGTAAACGCTCTAGCGATTAACGCAGTAGACCGCACAGCGGCCGGCGTTATCATCGACAAAGCGAAAACAGCGAACGTGCCGGTCGTCTTCTTGAACCGCGAGCCGCTTGCTGACGATATGAAGAAATGGGATAAAGTTTACTACGTAGGCGCGAAAGCGGAGCAATCCGGTACGATGGAAGGCCAACTGCTTGTTGACTACTTCAAAGCTCACCCTGAAGCGGACAAAAATAAAGACGGTAAAATCCAATACGTCATGTTGAAAGGCGAGCCGGGCCACCAAGATGCCGAGCTTCGTACGAAGTTCTCCATCCAAGCGATTACGGATGCAGGTCTGGGCGTAGAGAAAGTAGCTGAAGATACAGCTATGTGGGATCGTGTCAAAGGTCAAGAGAAAATGGCTGCTTTCCTGGCATCCAGCGAGAGCAAAATCGAAGCGGTACTTGCTAACAACGACGATATGGCGCTAGGTGCGATCGAAGCGTTGAAAGCAAAGGGTTACTTCAAAGACGGCAAATACCTGCCGGTTGTCGGTGTAGACGCTACGGCTCCTGCTCTGCAAGCTCTTAGCGACGGTACTTTGCTCGGAACGGTTCTGAACGATGCGAAAAACCAAGGTGCTGCGACTACGAGCGTAGCTACGGCATTGGCTAACGGCTTGACGCCAAGCAAAGAAAACACAGGGTATGACATCACAGACGGCAAATATGTATGGATTTCCTACAAAAAGATTACAAAAGCTAACATGAACGAAGCGAAATAATCGCCATAGAGCGGGCAAGAGCTTTCCGCTCTTGCCCTCCTTATTTGGAAACCGTACAAAGGCAAAGAGAAAAAGAGCTTCGAAAAAAGGCTGCACATTGGTGGGGATTATCGCGAGCTTGTAGGGGGAGTTACCATGACATTACACGAGTATGTACTTGAAATGAATCAAATCTCCAAAGAATTCCCCGGCGTAAAAGCGCTGGACAACGTGACCCTGAAGGTCCGTCCGGGAAGCGTACATGCGCTGATGGGAGAGAACGGAGCGGGGAAGTCGACGCTCATGAAATGCTTGTTCGGTATTTATAAGCCGGACGGCGGAGAGATCAAATTGAACGGCGAGACCGCGAGCATTACGAATTCCAAAGATGCTTTGGCTAACGGCATCTCCATGATTCACCAGGAACTGCACCCGGTTCCTCATCGCAACGTGATGGAGAACATTTGGTTGGGCCGCTTCCCGCTGAAAGGGATCGGACCGTTGAAATTAGTGGATCACAAGAAAATGCGTAAAGATACAGAAAACTTGTTCCGGCAGCTTCAGATGGATATTCAACCAGATACGCTGGTCGGCAATTTGTCCGTTTCCAAAGTACAATCCATTGAAATTGCCAAAGCCGTTTCCTTTAATTCGAAAGTCATTGTTATGGATGAGCCGACTTCGTCGCTGACCGGCAATGAGGTTGAGCAGCTGTTTCGCATTATTCGCGACCTGAAAAGCCGCGGCGTCTCGATCATCTATATTTCACATAAAATGGAAGAAATTTTGGAGATCTCGGATGAAGTTACCATTATGCGCGATGGTACGAAGATTGGCACGTGGGCATCTTCCGAGCTGACCACCGATATGATTATTTCCAAAATGGTCGGACGGGATCTGAAAGAGCGGTTCCCTGAGAGAAGCAACGTACCGAACGGGGTTTTGATGAGTGTCGAAGGACTGACTTCGGTCATTCCAAGATCGTTCAAGAACGTATCCTTCGAGCTGCGCAAAGGTGAAATTCTTGGCGTAGGCGGATTGGTCGGCGCTCAACGGACAGAGCTGATTGAAGCCTTGTTCGGACTGAGAAGCGTTGTATCCGGCAGCATATCGATGCACGGCAAACAGGTGAAGCTCAAATCGCCGATCGATGCCATTAAGCACAAAATCGCGCTGCTCACGGAAGAACGCCGGGTTACGGGGATTTTCCCGGTATTATCCGTGCTTGAGAATACGGTAATTGCGAATCTGTCCCGCTATATGAATCCGCTCGGGTTCATTCAAGAAGCGAAGCGGAAAGCGGAAGTGGAGAAGAGCATCGAGATGCTTCGGGTGAAGACGCCGAACATGCATGCTCTGATCAAAAACCTGTCGGGCGGTAACCAGCAGAAGGTGCTGCTTGCCAGATGGCTTCTGACCGAACCGGACGTGCTCTTGCTGGACGAACCGACGCGTGGGATCGACGTCGGCGCCAAATTCGAGATTTACTCCATCATTGCCGACCTTGCGAAGCAGGGGAAAAGTATCATCATGATCTCGTCTGAGATGCCCGAGCTGCTTGGGATGTCGGACCGAATCATGGTCATGTGCGAAGGACGCCTGACGGGGATCGTAGATGGAAAGAAAGCAACAGAAGAAGAGATCATGCGCCTTGCTGCACAGCATATGGCATAATGGGGGGCCAAGAAACCAATGAGTACAAAAACAGAAACAGTGAAATCCAGAGACTTTAGCGGATTCGTGACCAAATACGCAATCTACATCGTGCTTGTCGTGCTCGTTATCGGGATTGCGATTTATGATCCCCGCTTTTTATCCGTCAGCATTTTACGCGACATTCTGCTGCAGTCATCCACACGCGTAATCATCGCGCTCGGCGCAGCGT
Organism: Paenibacillus sp. MAHUQ-63; assembly: GCF_028765165.1. Lineage (GTDB taxonomy): Bacteria > Bacillota > Bacilli > Paenibacillales > NBRC-103111 > Paenibacillus_E. The sequence goes on from NZ_JARADB010000016.1 coordinate 27,160, forward strand.
TCATCCTGATCACGGGAGGAACGGACCTCTCGACAGGACGGATCGTCGGATTGACCGCCGTTATCTCGGCCTCGATGCTGCAAACGCAGGACTACGGCCGCAGATTTTTCCCGGATCTTCCGCACCTGCCGCTGCTTGTACCTATCTTGATCGCGATTGCCGCAGGTCTTCTGGTAGGTCTCATTAACGGTCTGATCGTAGCTAAACTCAAGGTTCCGCCGTTCATTGCGACGCTCGGAACGATGGTTGCCGTGTACGGAGCTAACTCCTTGTATTTCGATATGAAACCGAATCAGTCCCAGCCGATCGGCGGGTTGCGTCCGGACTTCAGTACGCTCGGTACAGGAGCGATCGGTTCAAGCTCCACTTACTCCATTCCTTATATCGTCATTATTGCTATTGTCGTATCAGTCATTGTATGGATTGTGTTCAATAAAACCAAGCTTGGCAAGTACATGTACGCGATTGGCGGCAATATTCACGCAGCAGTCGTTTCCGGTATTAACGTGAACCGTTACCTGATCTACATTTACTCCATTGCAGGCGCATTGTATGGTCTGGCAGGGGTACTGGAAGCGGCAAGAACAGGCGGCGCAACGAACAACTACGGAAATATGTATGAGCTCGATGCGATTGCGGCTTGCGTAGTCGGCGGCGTATCTACATCCGGCGGTATCGGAACGGTACCGGGCGTTCTGGCAGGGGTATTGATCTTCAGCGTTATCAACTATGGTTTGACATTCATTGGTATCAGCCCTTACTGGCAATTGATTATCAAAGGTGTCATTATCGTTGCAGCAGTGGCGTTCGATATGCGTAAATATATGAATTCCAAATAATCATGCAGCAGGCTGTCACAACGGAGGGCAGCCTGTTGTTTTGTCAATTTGTGAAAGCGTTTACCCAAATTATGGGAGGGGGTCCCTAAATGAACATCAAGAATATGCTTTCAGTCTCTCTGCGGGGCAAAATTGTAGGTGCCTTCGCTATCGTTTCTTTACTCGTTGCAGTGACGAGTGGTATGTCCTATACATACTTGCATAAGGTGGACAACTCCTACACCAAGCTTTTGAGTGATAATGTTTCAATTCTGCGCAATGTTGCCGATATCAAAGAGAAAACGCAAATGCAGAATAGCATGCTGTTCGGCTATGTGCTTGATCCGACGCCAGAGAAGGAGAAGCTGCTGAACGATATGAATGGGACGCTGACTTCGATCATTGCGCAGATGGGGGAGCTGTCTCATAGCGAGGAAGAGCAGAGCGCCATTCAATCCATGGTGGACTCCAATCAGACGTTTGCGCGTCTGGTCAAAAAAGTGGCGGAATACGCGGACAAGGGCAACGTCCCGCTGGCCAAGGCTGAAGCGATGCAATGGGCGATTCCTACGACAGATACGCTGACACAGGCCGCAGCGAAGATCGAGGAGCTGGAGCGGAGCGTTCAGGAGGAAGCAATTGCCCGCAATCATGATGTCGTCACTTCGACCGTTAGAACGTTGATCTGGGTTAGCGTAGCTGCCTTCCTCTTCGCGCTGGCCATCGGTCTGCTGCTCTCGCGAGCCATTGTACAGCCTATCCGATCCATGGTTCGGGCGGCGGAACGCATCGCGGCCTGCGATTTGACGACGGCCGATATCCAGGTAAGCAATAGAGATGAACTGAGAGTTTTGGCGACGGCTTTCAATGCGATGAAAGCCAATCTGCACAGCATCATCAGTCAGGTAGGAAGCAGCGCGCAGCATGTAGCGGCGGCCTCTGAAGCGTTAAGCTACAACAGCGAACAGGTTAGCGAGTCTTCGGAGCGCATCACGTTCACGGTGCAGGACATATCGATGGGGACGGATGCGCAGGTGCAATGCGTGCATCAAGGCGTCTCCATCATGGAGGAAATGTCGGCGGCGGTCACGCAGATTGCAGGTGTTACGCAGATGGCACATGAGCATTCATCGCTTGCTCAGGAAGCGGCAGGCTCCGGCCATGAGGCCGTGGAGACGGCGATCGCACAGATGCGCGCCATTCATCTGAAGATGAAGGAGCTGGCTGCTTCTGTCGAGCGTTTGGGTGTGCGGTCTGCGCAAATCGTGGAAGCCAATGCGATGATTGCCGGGATAGCGCGGCAGACGAATATGCTCGCGCTCAACGCTTCCATCGAAGCGGCACGAGCGGGAGCGGCCGGCAAAGGCTTCGCGGTCGTCGCGGAGGAAGTCCGCAAGCTGTCTATGCAGACGGGCGCAGCGGCGGAAGAGGTAACGGAGCTCGTTGCGGGCATTCAGGACGAAACGAGGATGGTTATGGTCTCCACTGAGGCGGGAAGCCGGGAGGTGGAGACGGGTCTTGACGTGGTCGGCGTCGCGCAGGTGACGTTCGGCCGCATTCGCACGGCGATGGACGACGTTGCGCGCCAGATTGGCGAGGTGGCGGAGAGCTCGGCCGCCATCTCGGAGAAGACGCGCGCAGCCGTCGATGTGATTCGCGCGATCGACGAAGTCGCGGGGCAGACGGCGGCGGGCGCGCGGAACGTTTCGACGAACATCGAGGGGCAGTACGCGAGCATGGAGGAGATCGTCTCCTCGGCTGCCGTGCTCAGCACGATGGCGGGGGATTTGCAGGCTTTGATCGCGCGGTTCCGCGTGTGAGGTTGTGGGGGCGTCTTGCCGGTAGCATGTTACCGGTGGGGCGCCTTTTTTGTCTTGTTGGAGGGGGTGTAGGAGATGGAGCGGGTGGAGCGGGGGCGCGGGGGCGCGGGGGCGCGGCGGCACGGCGGGTGATAAATGGAATTCCTCCAGTTATTCTGGCGACTTCTGTGCTTTTGGATTGATTAAAAGGAAAATCTCCCGTTATTTTGGCGGTGAAACCGGTACGGGGGCGATTTTGCCTGGAATTAGCGGGAGAAATTCCAGTTATGCCTACTGGACGGCCACGCCCGTCGGTCCAAGTGTTGACTAACGGACACAGCAGACGCTATTGCCGCGAAAACCGACGCGCCTCAAATCTAACGGACACCGTTGCCCCTATTTCCCGATTTCGAGGCGAAACACGCCCGAAAAGAGAGGAATAACGGCACCCGTGTCCGTTACAATTGCAATTCGGCTGCAATTCGCCGAATAAGAGCCGCTGTGACCGTTAGTTAGCCGGTCACTTCCCCTTGCGCGTCATCTCCGCAAGCGAGACCCACTGCTCCTCGGTCACCTCGAGCAGGTCGTTGAACTGCCCGGCGCCCTGCAGCCACTCGCCGCCGTCAATCGTGACAACCTCGCCGTTGATGTATCCGGCATAGTCCGAGATCAGATAAGCCGCGAGGTTCGCGAGCTCATCCTTTTCCCCGACCCGCCGCAGCGGCACGCGGTTCAGCAGTTTCTCCGACAGCTCGGGCGTCGGAGCCAAGCGGCTCCACGCGCCGTCGGTCGGGAACAGCCCCGGCGCGATGGCGACCTGCCGGATGCCGTGGCGCGCCCACTCGACGGCTAACGAGCGCGTCAGCGCCAGCACGCCGGCTTTGGCGGCCGCCGACGGCACGACGAAGCCCGAGCCGGTGGAGGCGTACGAGGTGACGATGTTCAGCATCGTCCCGCCGGAGCCCTGCTCGATCCATCGTTTGCCCACCTCCAGCGTGGTGTAGAACGTGCCGTGCAGAACGATGTTCAGTACGGCGTCTACCGCACGCGGAGACAGTTTCTCCGTCGGACTGGCGAAATTGCCGGCCGCATTATTAATCAGTACGTCGATTCGGCCGTAATGCTGCTCCACAGCCGATACCATCTCTGCAATTTGCTGCGGATCGCGCACATCGCAGCTCTTGTAGAAGACGCTGCCGCCCATTTCGGCGGCCGCTTGCGCAAGCACCTCTTCGCGCCGGGAGGTAATCGCCAGACGCGCGCCCAGCTCCAAGAAGCGCTCGGCCATAGCCCGGCCCAATCCCGTGCCTCCGCCGGTAATGAGAATGACTTTATCCTGCAATAAGGCTGAATCGAACATAAGCATCCTCGCCCTTCATCATTGATTTGCAGCTGCTGCGAACGCAGCCTCGAATCGCTCGATCCGGCCGGCCAGATCCTCCGGCAGCGGTGTGCTTTTTTGCGTCCGCACATCGATATACACCCCTGTACTGGCCCCTACGCTGACGACTTGCTGCGTATCACGCTGCACAATCGCGTAATGCGCTTCGACGGACGACTTGCCAATCCGGTTTATTTTCATATATATCAGCAGTTCGTCATTAAAATGTGCCTGAGACTTATATTCAACACGCTGGTTCACAAGAAAAAACGTTTTGTCGGCCGGAGCGCCATCGATGAAAAATAGTCCTAACCCGTTCATGTACTCGCATCGTGCCTGTTCCATATAAATGACCGAGGAAAGATGACTCAGATGCCCGTTGGCATCGGTTTCGCAGAAACGAACCTTCGTAGGGGTAAAATAACGGTATCCTTCCAATTCGGAGAAGTGCATAACGGTACAGCCTCCTTAAAATAAGTTACGGGGAGCTTCGGCTTAAAGGTGAAGATGGCGCTTACATTCTTAAGGTGCTTGTTCGTCAGCGCAGCAGCAGCTCTCAAATGCACACCCCGCGGCCAACGGCAGCGAATATACTTCCATGCTCTCACACAACCAGATGGCTGTAAAGAAAGCGGCGGCTCCATTTTTGTTCCGCTAGCTGTGCAGCACGCAGGGGTTCGCGGTTTGATCAGCCAGGTCCGAGGATCCGGCCATCACGGCTGCATCTGCGGTCATCGCCAGTGTGACGCCGACCCAGGCCAGCTCTTCGCCGAAGATCGTGCAACGCAAAAAAATCCCGCAGCATGCCAGAGCATGCAGGGGATCTATTTTACGATCTACACGTTCAAAATAAACTTCTCCAGAACATGTCTTACACCGTCTTCATTATTGCTTCGGGTCACATAATTCGCCAGCTCTTTCAGTTCCGGCAGCGCATTGTCCATCGCCACGCCAAGACCGGCGACTTCGAGCATCTCGCGATCGTTCCACGCATCGCCAAGTGCGATGACTTCCTCGAGCGTGCAGCCGATATGGCTCGCCAGGAATGCAATCGCGTGGCCTTTGGTGCCTTCTTTGTGCATGAATTCCAAGTAGTGAGGCTTAGATTTCGTAATATGCAGCTTATCGCCAAGAATCGGGAGCAGCTCCTCGCGGATTTGGTCGCAAACCTCCGGTTTATCAACGATCAGCATTTTGGGCTGCGGAATGTCGATCCATTGGCGCAGGTCGCCAATGATATACGGGGTTTTGGATAAGCGTACATAGTTTTTGATTTTATCGTTATCTTCGCCTGCATAAAGCTCGTCGCCATGGTAAAGCTGGAGATGGAGATTTCTCTGCTCGCAGTAATCAAGCAGGTAGCGGGCGCTATCCACAGGAACGGTGCGCTCGTATAAGACCTCTTCATCGAGGAGGTTTTTGATGAGTGCGCCCTGATACGTAATGATCGGCACGTTCAGCCCGATTTGGTTGGCGATTTTCGCTGCGGACGGGAAGCTTCTCCCTGTAGCGATCGTCACCGTCACACCTTGCGCAACCGCCTGGTGCATGGCTTCGATCGTTGCTTGCGATATCGTCAAATCATCGCGCAGAAGCGTATCGTCTAAATCCGTTGCTACTAACTTATAAGTCATGTGTTCCTCTCCGTTCCGATAGGTGATCTATGCAAAAATTCTGCTATAAGCATACCCGAAACAGGGTGGAATTGCTAGAATAAAAGGATACGAAGGAGGCGCATGGCCATGTCATCATCTTATACAAAAAAGCTGGAGGACCTGCTCAGAGCCCACGCCAGTGAGGCCGACGCAGCGGCGATGGCCGCTTATATGCGCGGCCATTTCCCTTTCTTGGGCATTCGCAATCCGCAGCGCGTGGCGCTAACGAAGCAGTTCTGGAAGGAGCACGGGATGCCCAAAGGAGCCGAGGGCGTGAAGGCGGCGGAAGAGCTCTGGGCACTGCCTGAGCGGGAGTTTCATTATACGGCGCTGCTGCTGCTCATCCAACTGCGCAAAGAGGCGGAGAAGGAACGCATTGCGCTGTTGGAGCATTTGGTCGTGACGAATGCCTGGTGGGATTCGGTCGATACAATTGCTGACCATTTGATCGGCTTCCATATGCAGAAGTATCCGGAGCTCATCCCGGCTCACGTCGAGAAATGGCTGGCTTCGGGCCATATGTGGCTGCAGCGGACGGCGATCCTCTTTCAGCTCAAATATAAGCGGCACACGGATGTGCCGCTGCTGTTTAGCTGTATCCGGCAGATGGCGGATTCCGATGAATTTTTCATCCGCAAGGCGATCGGCTGGGCGCTGCGCGAATACTCGAAGACGGACGCCGGCGCCGTGCAAGCGTTCGTCGCTGAGACGAAGCTGTCGCCGCTTAGCGTGAGGGAAGCGCTGAAGGTTATTCAGCGGAAGAGCGGGGACGAGTAGTCTCGCTGCTATTCCCCGGCTGGCGGTGCGGGGGCTTGCGGCAGACGGTCGGCAGTTGGTAAGGTCGGCGCATTGAGGCCGTGGAGTCGGTTAGACGCATTAAGCCTAAGACACGGCCAACGGAGAAAAGCCGCGCACAAAAAGGCTTGTCCCAGCCATTTACATGGCTTCAGGGGCAGCCTTTTTTACGTTACGGCTGCATTGGCGCCGTTCACGTCACGAAAACTAACGCATATGATAATAATTAAAATAATTTGTCATATATATTGACATATAAATAACATTGATTTAAAGTAATTAAAATTATTCATGGGGGCACACAACACCCCTCAGATTAAAAACATGAGAAGGGATGATGGAAGATGAAACATAATCGGACGCAGGATTGGCTGACGCGGCTGCCTAAAGTTGATCTTCACCTGCACTTGGACGGGAGTGTGAAGCCGGAAACGATTCTGGAGCTTGCTCTCCGCCAAGGCTTAGATCTTCCCGTGTATGATACAGAAGGATTAATTCCGCATATGCGTGTAGGCGAGGAATGCGGCAGCCTCGTCGAATATTTGAGTAAATTCGATTTCACGACCCGGTTTCTGCAAAACGGAGAAGCTTTGGAGCGGGTTGCCTATGAGGTGGCGGAGCAATCGGCCGAGCATAATTGCAAGTATGTGGAGGTTCGGTTCGCGCCCCAACTGCACCGTGCCAACGGGTTGACCGTCGAAGAAACGATTTACCATGTCGTAGAGGGGATGAAGCGCGGACAACGGGATTTCGGCGTGAAGGCCGGCGTCATCGCGATCTGCATGCGGAATCATTCCCGCGAAGCCAATCTGGAAGTGATCCGCGCGGCTGCCGGGTATGTGGGCAGAGGCGTAGTTGCCGTCGATTTGGCCGGAGACGAAGCCAATTACCCGCCGGAATGGTTCAGGGACGTATTCGCCGAATCGCGAAGGCTCGGCATTCCAGTGACAATTCATGCCGGGGAGGCCGCGGGAGCGATGAATGTCTATGAAGCTGTAGCGAATCTCGGTGCCGTGCGCATCGGCCATGGCGTCAGATTGAAGGAGGACGGCGAGATTATGGCGATGGTGAAAGACCGCCGCATTCCGCTGGAGATGTGCCCGATCAGCAACATCCAAACCAAGGCTGTGCCTGGCTGGGAGTCCTATCCGATTCGCGAGTATTTGGAGCAAGGGCTTCTGGTGACAATTAACACGGACAATCCAAGTGTGTCGGGAACGGACATTACGAACGAGTACCGGGTGTTATCGGACCGTTTCGGCTTTACGGAACCTGAACTGATAAGGCTTGTTATGAACGGGGTGGAGGCTGCTTTTATGGAGGAAAGCGAGAAGTTATTGCTGCGGCGGGAGATGGAAGCGGAGTTCCGAGATATGGGGATGCAGACAGACTAAAAAAAACGCCCCATTGAACATATTGGTGGTATCAAACAACTAAGAAGGACTTGGCCACGCGTGGACACGATAATCTTATATGGCGTCTGGATCATTACCGCTCTTCTCTTGATCATCTTCATTGGCAGACGGCACCACATCAGAGCACAGTTAAGCTTCATGTTCATGCAGGTCCCGACTTGGTTGCTGAGATCGCTTGCCGTGAAGGGCGGGCTTATCGAGTACCCGGTCGGTTTTCTGAGCATGGTGTATAAAGCTAGCTTTACTTATGAATTTTTCGTGTATCCGGCAGTCAGCGCCATCTTTAACGTTCATTTTCCTAAAGAGAAGTCATGGCCGGTGAAAATCGCGTACACCCTAATCTTCCCTACCGTACTGACGGCAGGCGAAGTATGGCTCGAGACGCATACCGACCTCATTGCGTATTTGAATTGGAACTGGTTTATGAGCTTCCTGTCGATCTTGTTCACTCTGCTGATTTCCTACGGGTACTACAGGTGGTTTTTTAAAAAGATGGAGATCCTGTTCGGCAAGCGGCAGTAAAGAAAAGGAGAGGGGCGCCTCTTCTTTTTTTGCGTTTATGACGCTGTGATAGCAGTTGGCTGCCGATCTCTCGTGGAGCAAGTAAGAACTTTTTTGGAAAAATGATGTTCCCTCCGCTTGACAATATAGGGTAGGGGGGTATACTATATAAACATGAACGATGTAACTATTCATGAGAGGTGAAATTCCTATGAGCACTGATTCCGTCTTGAAGCAGTCAGAGGGCCAACCGACTGCAACGGTTGATTTTGATATTACCGGAATGACCTGCGCCGCCTGCGCAACCCGCATCGAGAAAGGGTTGAACAAAATGCCCGGCGTCGCGCAAGCATCCGTCAATTTGGCCATGGAAACCGCGCGCATTGTCTACCAACCCTCGGAAGTAACGCCTGACGATATGCAAGCCAAGGTCGCTAAGCTGGGGTATGAGGCCGCGCTGAAAAGAGAAAAAGCTCAAACAAGCGAGCATAGAGCGAAAGAAATTCGCAGGATGAAGCTGAAACTGTGGGTGTCCGCGATCTTGTCCTTCCCCTTGCTATGGGCGATGGTTAGTCATTTTACCTTTACCTCATGGATTTGGCTGCCGGAAGTGTTGATGAACCCGTGGGTCCAGTTGGCTCTGGCCACCCCCGTTCAATTCATCATCGGGCGCCAATTCTACGTCGGAGCGTACAAAGCGCTAAGCAACAAGAGCGCCAACATGGATGTGCTCGTTGCGCTGGGGACGTCGGCGGCTTACTTTTACAGCCTAATCTTAACGATCCAATGGGCGGGACAGAGCAGTCAGGGCGGTCACAGCCATATGCCCGAGCTCTATTTCGAAACAAGCGCCATTCTCATTACGTTAGTCATTCTAGGCAAATGGTTCGAAGTTCTGGCCAAAGGACGCACCTCCGAAGCGATCAAATCGTTGATGGGCTTGCAGGCCAAGAGGGCCACGGTCATTCGCGGCGGCGAAGAGCTCAGCATCCCGTTGGAGGATGTGGTCACCGGCGACCTCATCATCGTGAAGCCCGGCGAGAAGATACCCGTGGACGGTATCGTCATGCAAGGCAGCTCCTCCGTGGATGAGTCCATGCTGACCGGCGAAAGCTTGCCCGTTCACAAGCAGGAAGGGGACCGGGTGATCGGTGCGACGCAGAATCAGAACGGTGTTCTCCGAATGGAGGCTACCAAGGTCGGCCGCGATACCGTGCTGGCCCAGATCATCAAAGTCGTAGAAGAAGCGCAAGGATCCAAGGCGCCGATTCAGCGGGTGGCGGACGTCATATCGGGTATTTTCGTTCCGATCGTCGTGGGCATTGCGCTTGTCGCCTTCGTCCTCTGGTACTTCTGGTTCGACCCGGGTGATTTCGCCGGGGCACTGGAGAAGACGATCGCCATTCTCGTTATCGCCTGCCCTTGTGCACTGGGCTTGGCGACACCAACTTCGATTATGGCGGGGTCCGGCCGAGCGGCTGAGCTAGGCGTACTGTTCAAAGGCGGAGAACATCTGGAGGCCGCTCACCGCATCGATGCCGTCGTCCTGGATAAGACGGGGACGGTCACGAAAGGCAAGCCGCAGCTCACCGACTATCGGACGAAGCTGGAGGAAACACTCTTTCTTCGCCTCGTCGGCGGCACCGAGCGCAGTTCGGAGCATCCGCTGGCCGAGGCGATCGTTCAGGGCATTCTGCCGCTGGTTGCGTCCTTGCCCGAAGCTTCCAGCTTCAAGGCGATCCCCGGCTTCGGCGTAGAAGCCGTAGTGGAAGGGAAGCTTGTGGTGATAGGAACACGCCGCCTGCTCACGCAGCATACGATTAACATTTCCGAAGCTCTGTCAGATATGGAGCGTTTGGAAAGCGAGGGCAAGACGGTTATGCTGGCCGCCGTAGACGGTGCGTATGCGGGGTATGTAGCCGTAGCGGATACGATCAAAGAAACGTCGCAGGAAGCGGTAGCCCGTTTGGAAGCGATGGGCATCAAGGTCATGATGATTACGGGCGACAATACGCGAACCGCCGAAGCTATAGCCCGGCAAGCCGGTATCCGGCAGGTGCTGGCGGAAGTGCTGCCCGAAGGCAAGGCGGCCGAGGTGAAGAAGCTGCAGGCTCAAGGCTTGCGCGTTGCGATGGTCGGCGACGGCATCAACGATGCGCCGGCGCTGGCGATGGCGGATGTCGGCATGGCCATGGGCACAGGCAGCGACATTGCGATGGAGGCCGCGGATGTGACGCTGATGCGCGGCGAGCTGACCTCCATCGCGGACAGCATGGAGATGAGCCGCAGAACGATGCGGAACATTAAGCAAAATTTATTCTGGGCTCTCGGCTACAATACGATCGGCATTCCAATCGCTGCATTAGGCTTGTTGGAGCCTTGGGTGGCAGGTGCGGCGATGGCGTTAAGCTCTGTTTCGGTCGTACTGAATGCCTTGAGGCTGCAGCGGGTTAAACTTTAGGGGTGAGGATCCGAAATGATTGACAATATAGGGGATGGGGGTATGATAATGATAATACTTAATTGCCCCCAAAGGAGAATACCGCCATGAATAATGAACAAGATATGGAAGTGAGCCATTGCAGCTTGGATGTGAATGAGCGCAAAAGCCACCATTCCGATAAGCTCAAAGCCGATTTGACGAAGCGGTTGAACCGCATTGAAGGTCAAGTCCGCGGAGTCAAGGGTCTGATCGAGAAGGATACGTATTGTGACGACGTGCTTCACCAGATCGCGGCGATTCAGTCGGCGCTCAACGGCGTCGGCAAGCTGCTGCTCGCCGGACATCTCAAGAGCTGTGTGGTCGAGCGCATTCAAGAGGGCGACATGGACGTTGTCGACGAGCTGCTCAAAACGATGAACACCTTGATGAAATAATAAATTGTCTACAAGTAAAGGAGAGAATGCAAATGTCCAATTTGATTTTGAAAGTAGAAGGAATGTCTTGCAACCACTGTGTGAATACCATCGAGAAGGCGATGAAAGAGCTTGGCGCCCAAGGGAAAGTAGATCTCGCCGGCAAGCGGGTCGAAGTGGAGTACGATGAGAGCAAGCTGAGCGAGCAAGCGATCAAGGAAGCGATTGAAGAGCAAGGATATGATGTCGTGCAATGAGAATAGCGAGTATTCTTCTCTTATCGGCAGCGCTGCTGCTGAGCGGCTGCGCCAAATCCCAGCCGGCCGAACACGGGGCGCACGGCGGAAGCCATGAAGCGGGGGGCAAGGAGCAGGTACAGGCGGTATTCGGCGTGAAATCGTCAGGAGGGCAGACGGCCGCCAAGGCCCAGGACGACACCCCTCTGACCATCCAAATTCAAGACGCCGCAGGCAAGCCGGTTAACGAGTTCGATCTCAATCATGAGAAAATGATGCATTTGATCGTCGTTAGCAAAGATCTCTCCTACTTCAATCACATTCATCCGGAATATCAAGGGAAAGGGTTATTCACGGTAACGACGCGCTTTCCGGCCGGCGGGGACTATAAGCTGTTCGCTGATTTCGCGCCGAGCGGGAAAGAGAAATCCGTGCTCAGCCATGCGCTGACGGTGCAGGGGAACGCCGCTTCGCCGGCCGGCTTGAAGCCGGACGCCAAGCTGACCGCAACCGTGAACGGCACCGAGGTTGCATTAGCGATCGACGGGCTGAAGGCAGGGGCAGAGGCGAACTTGACGTATACGTTCAAGGACGCTGCGACGAAAGCTCCGGTTCAGAATCTGCAGCCGTACTTAGGGGCTGTCGGCCATGTCGTTATTCTCGATGCGGCCGCTGAGCAATACTTGCATGTTCATCCGACGGATGAGAAATCGACGGGGCCGTCGGCCAAGTTCATGACGACCTTTCCGCAAAGCGGCATCTACAAAATTTGGGGCGAATTTCAGCGAGACGGCCAAGTGTTCGCAGTGCCTTTTGTCGTGAAGGTTCCGTAAGTTGTCCCCGTTAAGTGAAGACAGAAGGAGTCAAACCCATGCCCACTTATATCATCACAGGCAGCTCCAGAGGGCTCGGCGCCGAGTTGGTTCGGCAGCTTCTAGCGCAGGGCGCAGCGGTTCACGGTGTGTCCCGCAGCGATAACGCAACCCTCCGCCAAGCGGCGGCAAGCATGCAAGGTGCCTACACCTTTCATGCTTGCGACTTGGCGCAAACGGACCGCCTGGATTCGCTCATGGAGCGAATCCTCGGCGCTGTAGATCGAGCGGATGCCATCACGCTCATCAACAACGCGGGCCAGCTCGAGCCGATGACGCTCATCGGCCGAGCCGGCCAGGAGGACCTGCAGCTGAACCTGCAGGTCAATCTCGTCGCGCCCTCGCTGCTGACGAACAGCTTCATCCGGCAGACGCAGTCGCTGCCGGTCGTGAAGCGTGTCGTCCAGATCTCCTCGGGCGCGGGCAAGAAGCCCTACCCCGGCTGGGGTGCCTACTGCACCGCCAAAGCCGGGCTCGATATGCTGACGCGCTGTATCGGCGTCGAGCAGACGAACCAGCCCTACCCGGTGGAGGCTTACTCCGTAGCCCCGGGTGTGGTGGACACGGATATGCAGCGGGAGATTCGCGCTGCATCCGAAGAGGACTTCCCGCAGCTGAGCCGGTTCGTGAAGCTGCATGCGGACGGCGAGCTGCAACCGCCCGAGAGCGCGGCGAAGCGGCTGCTGGACCTGCTGCATGCGGGGGCTTTCGCGCAGGGAGAGATCGCCGATCTGCGCACCAAATAAAAAGAGTTAAGCGCTATGCGCTTAACTCTTTTGTGGTCTTCATTGGATGCTGCCGGAAACCGATGGTGCGGAAGCCAGCTCCGAGGTGCAAAATTTGCAGCGGGTAGCTTTGGCCGGAATGTCGGACAAACAGTGCGGGCATTCCTTGGTGGCCGGGGCCTTTTCCTTCGGCTCGTCCTTCTTGCGGAACTTGGCCAATTGTCGAATAACGATGAAAATGACGGCTGAAACGATCAAAAAGTCCAAAAACGTGGAAATGAATACACCGTACTTCAACACCGGCGCACCTTTATCGGCAGCGGCTTCAGCGAGTGTATTGTAATGTTTGCCGTTCAGGGAGATGAACAGCTCGTTAAAGTTCACTCTGCCCAGCAATAAACCGATTGGCGGCATGATGACGTCATTGACGATCGATGTAATGACTTTCCCGAAAGCGCCTCCGATGATAACCCCTACAGCCAAATCGACCATATTCCCTTTGAAAGCAAAATCTTTAAATTCCTTTAGCATAGCGAACCTCCAACAAACTGCAATTTAGTGCATTGTAGCATATTTCGCCACAGGCAAACAATGAGTCGGACGGCTTGCCGAAAATTTACCCCTGATGGGCTTGAAGAGCTTATTGGCTCTTCGAAACGAGCAGCTCAGCGCTAAGCGCATGGATCAACACGTCCATTTCTTCCGGGGTGCCGATCGAGATCCGCACATGATGAGGCAGATTCCATGCCCCCGCATACCGGAGAATCACGCCTCTGCGCATCAAGCCGTCATAGATGGCTTTGGCATCCGGACCGAGCTCGACGAGCACGAAGTTGCTCATGCTGCGAGTGAATCTCAAGTCCAGCTCCTGCAGGGCTTCATACAGACGCTCTCTTCCGCGCGTATTCATGTCCCGGGTCGCCATAAGATGCGCATCGTCCTGAATGGCCGCGGCCGCACCGACCTGAGCCAACGCATTCACATTGAAAGGCTCCTTCACTTGACGAATGCTGCGTATGACTGCTGCGGATGCGATGCCGTAGCCGACGCGAATGCCGGCCAAGCCATAGATTTTGGAGAAAGTTTGCGTCACGATGAGGGGGTAGCCCTGGCGAACGAGCTCGATGCCGTCGCAGTAGTCCTCCGCGGTTACGAAATGGCTGTAGGCCCCGTCGAAAATGACGAGCACATGCGGCGGCAGCTTATCCATAAGCGCATATAAATCTTGTTTGCTCATGTAGGTGCCTGTTGGATTATTAGGCGAGCAAATATACAGCAGCTTCGTTCGCTCGGTTACGGCCGCAAGAATGTCGCCGATCGCATAGCTGTAATCTTCGCGAAGCGGGACTTCGACAACCGCCGCTCCCATCAGGTTAGCACCGAATTCATACTCGCTGAAGGTCGGGGAGGGAACGATGATCTCATCGCCGGGCTCCAGGAACGTTTCGGAGAGAAGCGTAATAAGCTCGTCGGCACCGTTCGTAACGAGCACCTGATCCGGTTCCACGCCTAGCTTGCCGGCAATAGCACGGTTCAGGTCGGCCGTATCCGCGTCGGGATAGCGGTGAATGTCGGTCAGATAGGCTTGGATGGCTGCGACAGCTAAGGGTGACGGGCCGATCGGATTTTCATTGGAGGCCAGCTTCGTTACAGTCTCAATGCCTAATTCCCGCTGAACCTCCCAGATGGGTTTGCCGGGGGAATAGGGCTTCATACGGGTCAGAACGCTGCGTGGGCGAATGCTTTCGGATATTCGATCGCTCAAAGGGATCACTCCTTAGTCTTAATAAATGCTTTAGTTAAATAATACATTAACTCAGTAACGTAGTAAAGCAAAAAAAGCCCATATCCCAACTTTTGGGAGCGTAGTATAATACAAAAGAATGCTCGATTCGACATAAGGAGTTGACTCAGCGGGGATGGGGAAAATGAAGAGATTCGGTATCCGATCCAAAATCATGCTTGGTTACATATTCAATATCGCTTGTATTTCAATTGTACTTACGTTAGTGATCAATCAGGTGACGTCTATGCAAACGGATAGAAATTACATTATCGAGCATGACTTTGCCGTCCACAGTGAAATCAACGCAATCGAGAGGTATGTGATGGATATGGAAAGCGGACAGCGCGGGTATCTGTTGACCGGCGATCCGTCCTATCTCGTACCTTATCATAAAGGGGAGACGGAATGGCGGGAGTCCTACGTGAGGTTAGTCGGGCTTACCAAAGAGAATGAGGTGCAGGTCCAAAGCCTCCGGGCCATCAAGGAGGCGATCGAATCCTGGATTATGCTGCTGGGCGGGCCGACGGGACCTATGATGAAGAGAAATGTAGATGCCGGGGCCGGCTTGGTCAATCCGTATGATTTCTATCTCGGGAAGCAAAACGTCGAGGATATCCGCGCCCAACTGGATCGTTTCCGGAATATGGAGATTGGGTTCACGAAGGATAGAGCGAAGCTGCTGGATGAGCAAAATCGCATGTTTACGAACTCTTTATTCGTTATGTTGACGATTCTGCTGATTTTCTCGTTGGCGGCTGCACTTGTCATTTCGCATTCGATTGTCGGGACGATCAAGCAGGTGACCAAAAGCATACTGAAACTGAGCTCCTTCAAAAGAGATTATTCGCAGCGCATCGATGTCACCATGAACGATGAGGTGAAGGACCTTGCCGAGGCGACCAATATGCTGCTGGAGAGTCAGGCGGAGATCGAGTGGCAGCAGCGTAAGCTGGCCGAAGTGATCCATATGCTGCAGGGCATATCCGATCTCGAGACGCTCGGTTCCACTTTCATCAGCAAAGCGGCGGAGCTTTTCGGCGCATCCTTCGGGCTGTTCTACCTCAGAACCGCTCATCAAGGCAAAGATACGATGGAACGAATAGCATCTTATGCCATGATGCAGGACCAAGACGAAATCGGTACTAGGCGCTTTCAAATTGGTGAGGGTCTGATCGGGCAATGTGCGCTGGAGAAGCGGATGTTCCATTTCATGAACGTTCCCGACCACTACGTCAGAATAACGTCCGGACTCGGTGCCGTGAAAGCGCAGAGCGTGCTCGTCGTACCGATCAAACATCATCATGAGGTCATCGCCGTTATGGAGCTGGCCAGCATGAACAAATTCACGGGGCAGCAGCTAGAGTTGTTGGAGGATATTCTGGAAGTGCTGGGAACGATAGTCCATAGCGTTCAAACGCGTGCGGAAGTGGAACGGCTGCTGCGGGAGTACCAGCTGATGACCGAAGAGCTGCAAATTCAAACCGAGGAGCTCCAAAGCCAGCAGGAGGAGCTGCACATGACGAACGAACAGCTGGAGGAACATAGCCGTTTTGCAGAGGAAAGGTCTAGGGAGCTGGAGCGCATCAAAGCCACCCTGGAGGAGCAAGCCGTCCAGCTGCAGTTAAGCTCGCAGTACAAATCCGAGTTTCTGGCCAATATGTCCCACGAGTTCCGCACGCCGCTGAACAGCGTGCTCATTCTGTCCCAGATGCTGCAGGAGAATAGCCGGGGGAACTTAAGCCCCGACGAGCTGGAATATGCCCGAGTGATTCAATCATCGGGCACAGATCTGCTGCTGCTCATTGATGATATCCTGGACTTGTCCAAAGTGGAAGCGGGCAAGCTTGATATTCATATCGGGGAGTTCCGTGTGCAAGAGCTTCCGAAGCTCATTCGCAGCCAGTTTGCCAAGGTAGCCGAGCAGCGTAATCTTTTGTTCAATGTTGAATTGGATGCCCAAGTACCTGAAGTTTTCTATACGGATGAGCAGCGGCTCGGCCAAATTATTAAGAACTTGCTTTCCAATGCGTTTAAATTCACACATGAAGGCAGGGTGGAGGTTCATATAAGCTTGTGCGATGCGGATAAAGCGGCAGCTCTGCTTCCCGATGCCAAGAACGTGCATGTGCTGGCCATTACCGTTGCGGATACGGGAATCGGCATCCCGCCGGATATGCAAACGCTCATTTTCGAGCCCTTCCGGCAAGCGGACGGCACGACGAATCGCAAGTATGGCGGGACGGGCCTAGGCCTTTCCATATCCCGGGAGCTCGCCGGGCTGCTGGGCGGCAGCATCGAAATGCGCAGCGAGATAGGGATCGGGAGCACATTTACAGTGTATATCCCGTCATTGGAGCCTGCTGTCAGCGAGATCAAGAGTGCGCATCTGCAAGCGGCGGCAGGCCATGAGCATGCGCTTCTTGAGGAGCAGGCAGCGCCGTTCACTGATGCCTGCTTCTTGCAGGGGCGGAGCGTGCTGATCGTCGACGACGACGTCCGCAACGTATTCGTGTTAACCAACGCTTTTGAGAATGAAGGGATGAACGTCAGCGTCGCCCATGACGGACAGGAATGTCTCGCTATTTTGCAGCGGGAGCCGCAGATCGATCTGATCCTGATGGATATGATGATGCCAATCATGGACGGTTATGATGCGATGCGGACGATCCGCAGGAATCCCCGCTATGCGCAGGTGCCGATCATAGCGATCACGGCTAAGGCGATGAAGCAGGACCGGGACATCTGCTTACAGGCGGGGGCTAGCGACTATATCAGCAAGCCGCTTAACTTAAATCAGCTATTGTCCCTGATGCGGGTTTGGCTGGCATAATCGAAAAAGCCTTTGGCTCTCTGGTGGAGAGGCAAAGGCTTTTTTTATTTGTTTTTGAGCTATGAATTAGGGATAAGTGCTATTTCTTCAGATCCAAACGGACATCGCGACCATCGTCAACAACAGACAGCTCTTTGCCGGCCGTTTTCAAGGAGTTGGCGTAATTGACCCATGCATCAAGCATAATCGCTCCATCTTTCCAATCCTTCACCTCGCCGAATACGGTGAAGCCGTCGCCGCTGCCGGTAGCCATGAAATCGTTGGTCGTCACTTTGAACGTACGGTCTTTATTGAACTTGCCGTCAACGTAGACCGGCGTCCCGTCAACGAGTGTAATTTTAGAATATTTCTCGCCTGCCGGCTTGGTAGCATCCCATTCTACCTTCAGACCGGAGAATTGGATGGCCGGAAGGTTGGAGTACTTATCCGTCACTTCGAGCGCCTTCTTGATTTGTTCGGCGGTCATGGTGCCCGTTACATTGTAGTTGCCGAACGGGAATACTTCGAACATCTCGCCGTAGGTCAGCTCGCCTTTATCTACATCCGCGCGAATACCGCCGATATTGGTGAAGGCGATGTCGGATTTCTCGGAAGCGCGCATAGCGTCAGTGATGCTGTTGCCTAATTGCGAAGCGCCATCCCGGTCTACACCGCCATTCGTTGCGAAACGGAACGATTTGCGCGTGAGCGGCTCTGCGACGATGACTTCGACTTCGCCGGATTTCGCGGAAATCTTCGATTTGTAATCCTGGACGGTTTTATGAATGCTCTCGTCGGCTGTCGTCAGGTTTGTATATGTTTCTAGCAGACTTGCGTTGGAAGATACGACTTGCTTCGTTGTTTTGTCGACGAAAAGCTGAATATGACCGACTGCGTACAGCCAGCTTTGCGCTTCTACAACCGGGATGCCGTTCACGATGCCGGAAACGCGCATATGGGAGTGGCCGCCAACGATGGCATCCAATGTGCCGTTTCCAGTTCCTTTGGCCAAGTCCGCCAGCTCGCTGATGATCTCATTGGACTTTTGATCTTGTTCACCAGGCAGGTGGGACGTCACCATGATGATGTCAACGCCTTTCGCGCGCAGCTCCTCGGACAAATCTTTGGCTAACGGCACCGGATTCACGAAGGAAAGGCCTTCGATGTTCGTTGACTTGGTTGTCGTCGTCGTTTGCGGAGTAGCGAAGCCGATGATGCCGATCTTCAGACCGTCTTTCTCGACCACTGTGTAAGGCTGTGTCCAATCGACGCGTTTGCCTGTTTTGTCATCGATAATGTTGGCGCCGAGAATAGGGAATTTGGCATTCTTAATATTGGAGATCAGCACATCGCGACCGAAATCGAATTCATGGTTGCCGATAGCTGCGGCGTCATATTGAACTTGAGCCATCGTATCCATAACCGATTGACCGTTCGTTGTATTGGAGATCAGCGTCCCCTGCCAAGCATCCCCGCCGTCAACGACGACAGTGCCATCGGGATTCACGGCGCGGAAATCGTTTACGATGCCGCCTAACGTTTCGATCCCGCCTTGCCCTTGATTCCTTTTCTTATCGAAGCCGACTTCGATTTTGCCGTGGATGTCATTGGTTGTTAGAATGTCGACGACTTTGAACAGAATCGGCTTAAGCGCCTTGGCGACTTCATCGCGCGTTACCGGGGCGGTCGGATTGAAATTTCCATCGAGCGTTGGGGAGAAAATACCGCTAATCACCGCATAGGCGACATAAGGACGGGATTGCTCAGCGATGGAAGAGGCGTCTTTGAAATAGTTCAATACCTTCTCATTGACGTTCGGAAGCTGTCCGCCTGTAACCGTCTTCACAATGAGCTCGGCCAACTCTTGACGGGTTACCACTGCATCCGGATGGAAGGTTCCGTCCGCGAAGCCGCTGATCAGTTTCGCTGCAACGGCGTTGGCGACAGCTTGTTTCTGCCAATTCGCCAGATCGGGGAATGCGAAGGAGGTAAGATCAGCGTTCTTCAGCTTGGCCGCCCGGTTGATCATCGTCACGACTTCCGCTCTAGTTGCCGGGTTGGCTTCCCGGTAGTTGTTATCTCCATAACCTTCTACTGCGCCGTTCTCAATGGCAAGCCGCATGTCCGATTTCAGCGCCGATGCAGGTGCTGCAGCGGTTGTTCCCGCGCTTTCCGCGAAAGCCAGACTGCCTCCAAATGAGCTTGTAAGTGCGGCCACAAGAGCGAGTGCGGTGAGACGCGTCGTCAAAGTTTTTTTCATGTAAAGAAATCCTCCTCCATAATAATAGAACGTCGGTTAATAACCCATCTATTAGTATAAAGGGGATTGGTAGTTTTTGAGAAGTAAAGAAATTATTATTATAAAAAGGAACAAAAAAAGCCGCCAGCCTTCCAAGGCTAAGTGGCTTTGCGGTCTTTGTATACCTCGAAATGATAGATTGTATTACGCGTAAGTACCCGGAAATCCACGCCATCCCGGTCTATCGCTTGAACTCTAGTAGTTTTGAATGGAAAATATCGATGTATGCCGGATAGAATCATCGGGGAACCGACTTCCGTTGGGTTCATTTCACGGAAAGTTTGCCCTTGAATCTCGTCAAAATTGAACCGTTCTGACTGATGCTTGGGCGTAATCCCATCCACCTCATAGATTTGCAAAAGCTTTAACAATCTCATGTTTGTACCCTCCCGTCTAACATTCTTAGCCATAGTATACAACGATTGGGGCCCTTGTGGGCAAATTTTGCGTTCCTAACAGATATCTAATAATGTCTTCACACTTTCCTAGTTTCCAATATATACAATTAATTTAATATGAGCTGGGGGTGGTATATGGCATGAATTACACGAAATTATGGGTGAATGACAAAGAGGTCCTTATGTTCTATGAGTCCGGGCATCAGGCCTATTTGCAAAGAGCGGTCGAGACGATCCTGAGCCACTTATCTAATGCCAAGGTGCGGAAAATTTTCGATGACCTGGGTCTGGTCAATATTACGAATAAAGAAGTTACGCTCTTTTCTTTGGACGGGGAGATTGAGACGATCTGCTGGGGTTAAGTCTTGTATCCCTGTCGCAGTTTAAACAGCTAAAATGTATATGGCTCTCCCTTCTTCTTTCCGCTACAATTATAGGCAGTTGAGAGAAGGAGGTTTCTATATATGGCAGTTATGAAAATGGAGCACGTCGGTGTCATGGTAGCAAATTTGGAAGCGTCAATTCGTTTCTATGAAGAGGTTATCGGTCTTAAGCATAAAGGGAGCTTGCTTCATACGAACGGTGTTATCCGGCTCGCGTTCCTAGGCTTTGAAGCGGCGAACGAGACGGAAGTCGAGCTGATTGAGGGCTATAACGCCGGTTTGCCGCAAGAGGGGAAAGTGCATCATTTGGCTTTCACCGTAGATGATGTTGAAGCTGAGTTTGCGAGAATCAAGGGACTTTCCGTCGAGCAGTTGGACGAAGAAATTACTACGCTGCCTAACGGTTCCAGATACTTTTTCTTCAATGGGCTGGATGGCGAGCGGATCGAGTTCTTTCAGTCAACCCGTTAAGGTTCCGGGCATATAGGTGCCGTTGCGCGCATGGACGGTGAGCGCTTCGATGCTGAGGCGAGAGCTGCTGCATAGGTGCTGGCGTTGTGCCTCATTCGGGGCAGCCTTGCAAGCCGTGGGACAATGCAGGCGAATCGCTTCTGTCATCCGAAAGCTAACGGACTGCACAGCCGTTAGATCGGCGGATACCAGGACGTTACACTTTTAACGGACACATGGAACGTTAACTTGTTGATTTCGAGGCGAAGTACCGCTGGAATCGGCGAAATAACGGCGCTGGTGTCCGTTTGATATTCCAAGACGTGCCCATTCATTGAATAAGGGCCGCTGTGTCCGTGAGCGGGCTGCGGGCTGGGCCCAAGATTGCGTTTAGCCCGATGCATAAATAAACTTCTTCATTAAGGGATTGTATTCCCGTGCCTGCGAGAACATTCGAAACAATTGAAATTGCGGAACATTTCTAAAGGGGTTGTAATTGGTCTGAAGGCATGTTACATTATACCTCGTTGCTTTGAACGGCGAACAACTTGAGTAATCAAGCGGACTTGCTTTGGAACGGCAACATATGATAGTATGAACTTCGCGCCAGAAATTGATGAGAAAAAAGTTCTTGCAATGGACGGACGAGCTGTGGTATATTACTTCTCGCTGCTTCGGAAACGCGGCAGTGTACGAAAGACATTGATCTTTGAAAACTGAACAACGAGTGAGTAAACAGAACGAGCAATCGTTCAAACATGAGATTAACAATCTCGCTAGCAAGTCATTTGAGCTATTCAGCTTTCAATAAATGAGCGAGCAATCGTTCAGCTATTATGGAGAGTTTGATCCTGGCTCAGGACGAACGCTGGCGGCGTGCCTAATACATGCAAGTCGAGCGGAGCACTTCGGTGC
>NZ_JARADB010000036.1 GCF_028765165.1 Paenibacillus sp. MAHUQ-63
GTCGCAGCGGCCTGGTATCTTCGACCGGCATGGGCTTACGCAGTAAATGCTTCACCCTCACCGGCGCACCTTCTCCCGAAGTTACGGTGCCATTTTGCCTAGTTCCTTCACCCGAGTTCTCTCAAGCGCCTTGGTATTCTCTACCCAACCACCTGTGTCGGTTTGGGGTACGGTTCCTAGTTATCTGAAGCTTAGAGGCTTTTCCTGGAAGCATGGCATCAACCACTTCGTGTTCTAAAAGAACACTCGTCATCAGCTCTCGGCCTTGAACACCCGGATTTGCCTAAGTGTTCGGCCTACCACCTTAAACTTGGACAACCAACGCCAAGCTGGCCTAGCCTTCTCCGTCCCCCCATCGCAATAACTAGAAGTACGGGAATATTAACCCGTTTCCCATCGACTACGCATTTCTGCCTCGCCTTAGGGGCCGACTCACCCTGCGTCGATTAACGTTGCGCAGGAACCCTTGGTCTTTCGGCGTGCGAGTTTTTCACTCGCATTGTCGTTACTCATGTCAGCATTCG
>NZ_JARADB010000011.1 GCF_028765165.1 Paenibacillus sp. MAHUQ-63
AGGTAACATCAAAGTAGAAAGAATCGCTGATAAAGATGGCAACTTGCAAGATGCAGCATTCGATCTGACTATCACTTCTCCAAGCGGTAAATCCGACGTTGTCGCGGTTACTGTAGCAAGTGCTAAATAATTAACTTTCATTAAAAAAGAAGGCCTTTAGGCCTTCTTTTTTTGTTTTTATAAATGTACTATGCGCATAAGCACATGTAATTATAATGATACTCTAGGGCTCAATTAGATAAATTGAAAAAAAAGAAAAACTTTTTTCGATTAAGCGCAACTTTTTCGAACCCACTGCGTTTAATACTTTGAAAAGAACGAAATAATAAAAAGTTAACCAAAAGTTAAGGCAACAAAATAACTCTTTACGACGCTATTCGACCAATGTATAATGTAAATTGGTGTGGGCGTCCATATTCCTACTAAAGTTTACTAGTTTCTAATGTAGCCACTAGAGCGCTACACGCGAACTTAGTTATATTATGCTCTAACTCTGGAAAGGGGGTGAACCAAACAATGAGTGATACGAGCTCAGATAATGTTAGATTCAACCTAAAAAATAAAACCAAAGATATTCAAGGAGGAGAAAAAAAGGTTATGAAGAAAAGTTTATCCGTAGTTCTTTCTACAGCAATGGCATTATCCATGTTTTCTTCCGTAGCATTCGGTAAAACATCCGCTGACTTCACAGATCTTAAAGATCTTGACGCAGCTACAAAAGCAAAATTTGATGCAATGATCTCTGCAGGTATTTTTGACGGAGTGACTGACACTACATTTGGTCTGAAAGACGAAATGAACCGTGCTCAATTCGCAAAAGTTGCAGCTTTGATCACTGGTATCGAAGTTAACAAAGATCTTAAAACTTCCAGCTTCTCCGATGTTAAAGTTGACGACGCAGCTAACGGCTATGCGCTTCCTTACATCGAAGCTTTGAAATCCGCTGGTATCACTGACGGCTACGCTGAAGGTCAATACAACCCAGCTGGTAAAGTAACAAAAGAGCAATTGGCTACTTTCTTGGTTCGCGTACTGGGTAAAGATGCTGAGGCAAAAGCAAAAACTGGCGACGACAAATCCGTTTCCGACTGGGCACAAGGTTATGTAGCTCTTGCTCTTGAGCTGAAACTTCTTGCTAACGGAACTGATGGCACTTTCGGTGGTCAAGCTAACGCAACTCGCGATCTTCTTCTGACTGGTGCATACGAAGCAAAACAACAATACGTACCAGCTGGTAAAGTATCCGTAACTGGCGCTAAAGCAACAGGAGCTCAACAAGTAACTGTTACTTTCAACAAAGCAGTTGATACTGAAAAAGCGAAACTGACTTTGAAAAAAGGTACAGCTGAAGTAGCTACAACTGTTAAATTTGCTGATGACAAGAAATCCGCAGTTCTGACACTGACTGATGTTAAAGTTAGCAAAGGTGAATACACAGTAACTGTATCCGGTTTGGATGAGGCTACCGTTGACAAAACTTCCGCTTCATTCACTGGCGAAGACGAAGTTCTTACAAAAATCGATTTCTTGAACGCTGGCGACACAATCGCTTACGCTGACAAAACAATCGTTAAAGTAAAAGCTTCCAACCAATACGGTGAGAACGCTACAACTAACGCTGGTTCCTACAACGTTTACACATCTGCTGCATCTTTCACAAAAATCACTAAAGATACTGACGGTACTTTGTTGATCACTTTGGATACAGCAAATGAAAACACAACTCAAGGCGTATCTGTGATTCCAGTAACAATCGTTAACAACGATTTCCACATTACAGCTACGAAAAACTTCAAATTGGGTACACAACCAATCTTGACAAAACTTGAGCTTGGTGCAGCTCGTTACTCCGTAGGTGATGCTCTTAACGGTAAAGGCGAAAACGTTAAATTCGACCTTAACTTGTTTGACCAATACGGTGGTACAATTTCCTACGATTCTTTGATCAATGCTAAAACATACAGCAAAGATAACAGCAGCACTACTAAATTGTTCGGAGAAACTACTATCATCTGGAATGACTACATTTCAACTGATGATGTGCAAACAGATTTCGAAGACAATGGAAATGATATTCCACAAGTTAAGATCTCCTTGAAAAAAGATCTTGATAAAGCTGGCGAATATAACTTCACAGTGTTTAACCAAGCGGCTACAGCAACTGGTAAAATCTCCGTGAAATCCTCTAAAGTTGCTAACAAAGTTGAAATCGGCGAGCTTAACGATGTAATCGCTGCTGGCGACAAAGAAGTTTATATTCCAATCGTTGCTTATGATGCTTCAGGTAACCAACTTAGCCTTGAGGATCTGACTAGTGACCAAAACACAAAACGTATTAAAGTTAACGTTTCTGGCGCTGGCTCCCAGTCTGTTGCTACAATCCTTGATTCCGGAGAGCACAAAGGAAGCATTAAATTGGATCAAATCAGCAATAACTCTAAAGGTGCGGTTTCTGTTACTGCGATCATTGCAGAAGCTAATGCAAGCAGCACTTCAACAAAAACGTTTACTATTGCTGACGCTCGTGTACCTGATCACTTCAAAGTAGTAACTGATCCAGCTAAAGGTGCAGTTGCTGGTGGTACGGCTGCAATTGAACTTGCAGTTATCGACCAATACGGTAAAACACTTGATGATGCTCACTTTACAGATAACCAAGGTAATGATATTGACAATGCAAATACTAATGAGTATCTAGTAACTGTAACAGCAAATACTTACGATGCTAATGGCGCCGTATTGACTAATGGTACAGTTGGTCTTAAAGCACCAGATGGAGATGTGACTACTTCTGCAGTCTTTGGTAAGAATAAAACTAAAACGAGAATTGTAAACAACCAACAAGTTACAGTTAAACAAGATTTCGAAGCTTTCAATGACGAATTCACATTGTTTACTACAGGAAGTGCAGTTGGTGGTTCGAAGGTTGACTTCACAGCAAAAATCACTAAAAACGGTGTTGAGATCTCCAAGGTGACTAAAACATTAACTGTTGCAAAAGCTACTGATGATCTTACTTACTCCGTGAATGCTGTTCCTACATTGTTCAACTTGAGCGATAGCGGTACTGTTGTTGCATCAACTTACAGTACAATTGATAACCCTACGGTTATTAACAATATCGTTGCTGATGACCTTAAAGATGTAACGAAATCCCAAGTATTCGCACGCGAAGTTAAACTTTCCGCTAAGAATGCTTCTGGCGATGTAGTTAAACTTCCAGCAGGAACAATTACTGATATTAAAACATCCAACAACGCAGTTGCAAAAGTAGCTCTTGTTGGTGGTAAAGCTTACGTTCTTGGTAACAAAACAGGTTCGGCTACATTGAACGTGACTTACAAAACTGTTAAAGGCGAAGTTAAGCAAACAACAGTAGCTGTTACTTCTAAAAATGATGCTCTATCAGTTGACAAAATTGCTGCTGATAGTGATATGACAATTAATGTAACTACTTCTGGTGCAGCAGATGGTAACGCATTTATTACTCCAGATCTAATTGTTACAGATAACTATGGTAAAGAGTATGAGCAAGATGTTGCTCAAAAAGCTAACGGAGTACTTGGTGTAACATTCTCTGCTAACAGCTACTCTGACAACATTAGTGCTGTAACTATCTATTCAAATGGTAACATTGTTGTTACTAAAAATGATGATAAAGATGGAGCATTTGATCTGACAATTACATCTCCAAGTGGTAAGTCTGATGTAGTTTCAGTAACAGTAAAAGGTCCGAAATTCGTCCCAGCTCCATAAGATTAACTAACGCTTAATAAAAAGAAGGCCTAACGGCCTTCTTTTTATTTTTGTATATATGTAGTATGCACATATTTATTGGTATTTATAATGTTCTTTTGACTATTTTCAATACTATTGAACAGACTGATTTGTAGGCTTGAATTAATCTGCGCGTCGTTCTTGCGAGTCAGCCAAAGCTTGAATAATTCTTTTGTTTGGCCGACTGTATCAAGGGCTTTGGATTGGCTGGCAAGTATTTCGTTGATCCCTGTTTCCGCACCATATTGCTTATAAACGGCAGTAGCGAACTTTAATGATTTATTGTACTCATCTGTTAGCTCTAGATAATCACGATCAAGTAAATCTTTAAGATTAGGTACTTGGTCTAAGTCCATGTATTGCTGTAGCTTACTTGCATACATATAAATTTGCATGTCCGTATCGCTTAACCATTTATAAGCATTTGTTATAGACGTGTCTTTAGTGGCACTTTGAGCTTCATCTTTCTTTATAGAAACATTCACACTATAAGTCGAATCATCCCAAGCGACTTCAGTTCCTAATTGTCTCAACATATAAATCGGAACCATCGTCCTACCCTTATAATTGATAGCGGGTACATCTTCAACCGCAAGTTCGCTTCCATTACTCTTTACGTTTACGATTGGGTTACCTTCGAAATCTCCACGGATCGAGGAAGCGTTGACGTTGCTTGTAATAAAGAATAAAATCATAGTGGTTGTTAGTAGCTTTTTCATAGAATCACTCCGTTTGCTAAATTATTTAATTGAAAATAATTCGACAAAAGAAGTAAGATATCCTTTTATTTTACAGATGATTAAGACAGGAGAGTTAATAACGATGAATAGGAAACAAATGATTTTAACAGCAGGCTGTGCGATTGCCCTACTATCCTCATCTATTTCAGTCTCCCAGGCCGAAGCCCCAGCACCGGGCTCGTCCACCGATCCGGTGATCACGAAGAGCTACTTCGATCAGAACAGCTTAAGCGAAGCCGAGGTGAAGGAATTAATCGCCTCCGCGATTGCTGCCAACCCTGGCGGAAACCAGAGTGGCAGCGGGAGCAACGGAGGCGGGGGTACGATAACGCCAGTAGGCATGAAAGTTGTCCAATTGAAAAATGGACAAACGTTATATGCCGGAGCTGGCGCCGAATTTATCGTGCGAACCGGGCGAGTACTAGCGGTGAGCAACGATGACAATGGCATCCCGGATGTAACGGGAGGCAAAGATCTTGCAGCGGGGACCGAGGTCGCGCTGAATCATCTTTTGATTTTTCCCGCTGAAGGACGCGGTATTAAGCCATCGCCAAAGAACACAGCTGACATCTTTGTCATGGTACGCGGCAGCTATTTACTCACGAATGCAGACGGAAGTCAGGTTGGGGAATAATTTTTTAGCAATACCTCTGCTCCATAATTTTACCCTTACTGACAACTTCTTATCCGGTTTGGGCATAGCATATTAGCCATACTATAGGTGTACCCAAGGTCGACTGCTTAAAGAGTATCGTTCGTTATGTTATTAACAACAACTTTAAGGAGGCGTTTAGCAATGGCTAG
Organism: Paenibacillus sp. MAHUQ-63; assembly: GCF_028765165.1. GTDB lineage: Bacteria > Bacillota > Bacilli > Paenibacillales > NBRC-103111 > Paenibacillus_E. Next base: position 5,322 of record NZ_JARADB010000011.1, read on the forward strand.
AAACAATAACAAAGTGGTCCCTGAATCTAAAAAGGCTCTAGATGTCCTGAAATACGAGATTGCTGCTGAATTGGGACTTCCCGTGGGAAAACATATGTCGATGAATGCTGACACGGAATTCGCGACAGAGTTGGGCTCTATCCCTTCTTCCTCTATGAAAGAGGACTATTGGGGTCATATCTCGTCCAGAGATGCAGGTGCAGTCGGAGGGACAATCACGAAAAGGCTGATTCAACGGGCTGAAGAAGCTTTATTTTCTCTCTAAGGTTTTGTAATAATTCATAATTTCTTCACGATTACTTTCATTGACACTAGACGACAAATAAAGTAAGATAACTAATTGAAGGTCAATGATTTAATTAAACCTTTTCCAATCGGGAAAGGTTCATTTTTTTGTTTGTATTCATTGATTGTTTTGCTTGGAATTTATACTTACCCGTGCGGAATTCGAAGATCTTGCCAGCGCATGAGCGCAAAAGAGGGATTCCGCTTGGCGTGAAAAGCTGACGCTAAAGCCGGGCCCACTTTTTTTCATAATAGAGGCATCGAGTAGAAGCTTTTCAAACATACTAAATGGTATTAGGAGGATGAATGATATGGCGCAAGTACGCGGACGTCGTTTATTTACATCCGAATCCGTAACAGAAGGTCATCCAGATAAAATTTGTGACCAAATTTCTGACTCGGTATTGGATGCGTTTTTGGCTAATGACCCAAATGCTCGTGTAGCATGTGAAGTGTCTGTAGCAACAGGTTTGGTTTTGGTAATCGGTGAGATTACTTCCAGCTCTGAGTATGTAGACATTCAAGCTATCGCTAGACAAACAATCAAAGAAATTGGGTACACACGTGCGAAATTTGGTTTTGACCACCAAACATGTGCAGTTCTCGTCTCTTTGAATGAACAATCCCCTGACATTGCTCAAGGCGTGAACAGAGCGCTTGAAGCTAGAGAAGGCTCGATGTCTGAAGAGGAAATCGAAGCAATCGGTGCCGGCGACCAAGGTCTTATGTTCGGATTCGCGGTTAACGAAACACCTGAGCTTATGCCGCTTCCAATTTCAATCTCTCACCAATTGGCTCGTCGTTTGACAGAAGTTCGCAAAAATGGAACTCTTCCATACCTGCGTCCTGATGGTAAAACTCAAGTAACTGTTGAGTATATCGATGATAAACCAGTACGTGTTGACGCTATTGTCGTTTCTACACAGCATGGTGAAGAAGTTACTTTGGAGCAAATCCAAAAGGATATCAAAGAGCATGTTATCACTCCTATCGTTCCAGCGCATTTGTTGGACGAGAAAACTAATTATTTCATTAACCCGACTGGCCGTTTCGTAATTGGCGGACCGCAAGGGGATGCAGGTTTGACAGGCCGTAAAATCATCGTTGATACGTATGGCGGTTATGCTCGTCATGGCGGAGGCGCATTCTCCGGTAAGGATCCAACAAAAGTTGACCGTTCCGGTGCTTATGCAGCCCGTTATGTTGCGAAAAACATCGTAGCGGCGGGGCTTGCAGACAAATGTGAAGTTCAATTGGCATATGCAATTGGTGTTGCTCGTCCGGTTTCCATTGCGGTGGATACTTTTGGTACAGCAAAAGTTAGTGAAGAGAAGCTCGTTGAGCTCATTCACAAAAACTTTGACCTGCGTCCAGCAGGCATCATTAAAGAGCTTGATCTGCGTCGTCCGATCTACCGTCAAACGGCAGCTTACGGTCATTTTGGCCGTAATGATCTGGATGTTCCTTGGGAGCGCACAGACAAAGCTGAGGCTTTGAAAGCTCAAGCATTAGTTTAACATATAGCAAAGTCGTCCAATTCGGACGGCTTTTTTCATTCCAGGAAATGGGAACATATGTTTGACATAATCTCATCAAAATGGTAATATATTCATATACTCCAATAGTTTTTCATCCAGAGCGATTCATATGTTATACTGGATTCAACGATTAACAGCATCTATTAAAATTAGATGGATCGGGAGTGAAAGAATGGATCAAGAGTTGAAAGAAGCTTTATCCGCATTGTTGAAAGCAGAATTGTTGCCTGTATTTAGAGAATTGGGTGGAATTCATACACGGTTAGATGGTATTGACGCTCGTTTCGATGGTATTGATACACGTCTTGATGGTATTGATACACATCTTAATGGCATTGATACACGTCTTGATGGCATTGATAATCGATTATATGGTATTGACAATCGCCTTGATGATATTGACAGTCGTCTTGACGGTATTGACGCTCGTCTCGATGGCATTGACACTAGAATCGATGGAATCGACAGCCGGCTCGACAGACTCGAACTCGAGCAGTCTCAGATTAAACAAGCCGTACTGGAGACAAACGGAACGGTCAAACGTATGGAGCTTGTCCAGGAGCGGCAGCACTCGATCATCGAGCTTTTGTCCGCGCGATCCATTGAACATGAAGCTAAGCTAAAGCGTATTTTATAAGATAATCTCAAGCAGAGAGCAGCCCATTCAGGGGCCGTGCTCTCTTTTTTGGTGTATAAATACAACTCAGCGCTTATCGTAACTTTTTCCATAGTTTATGAGTCTATATAAGTATCGCCAAAATGATAGATACTAGAATTAATCTGAAAGAGGAGCGTGGAAAAGCAACATGACGTTACAGAAGCAAGTAGGAATAGGTGCGCTGGCTTGCGCATTGATGTGGCAGTTGGTAGCTGGGACTACAGTGAGCGCGGCAGGTTCAACGTTAACGCTTAGTTCGCAGGAAACAATAACATCAGGTGCAATTATGAAGAACTATGTGTGGACAACAACGAGAAGCAACAAGAACGTTTCGGTGAACGCGAATGTGATTGAGGTCGATTTGACGAACCCGAACGTGAAAATAGACGCAATGGCAGGAACGAATAATCAGTTCACGAAGAACCAGAGTGTTCTAGGCATGGTGAAGGATACTGGCGCTGTAGCCGGTGTGAATGGAGACTTTTTTAATACGCAAGCTGAGGGCGTTCCTGAAGGAGCTCAAATCACGAATGGTCAAGTGATGGCAACGCCGGCCAAAATTTCAGGACTTTATTCATTCGCTATATCGAAGGATAATAAGCCAATTATCGACATTTTTGATTTTCAGGGGAAGGTAACGGCGAAGGATGGTACTTCGTTTGACCTTGGCGGTGTGAACAAAACGTACTATTGGGACGACAACGATGTGCCGTTAATTGCAGATGGACTTTTCCTTTATACGAGTGCATGGGCAATGACACAAAGAGCTGTTGATGGAACGCATGTTCCGACCGAAGCCCTGATTCAAAACGATATCGTCAAGGAAATCGCTGTAGATACGAACATCAAAATGGTTGCTCCAGCAGATGGCTATATCCTCAGAGGCTCGGGCCTAGCAAGAGAGTTCATCGTTAATCACCTCAAAGTCGGAGACAAAATCACCACGAAATATGATATGATCCCGCACGATGCGTCCAAAACCTATGATTGGAAGAACTTTAAAATGCTCATCGGCGGCAGCACGCTGCTTGTAGATGAGGCGAAGCCAAGTTATTTTACACGGAATATCAATGACTTCAGCGGTTATAGTCCGCGCTCTAGAACAGCGCTAGGCTACTCCAAAGATATGAAGACTGCTTATATCATCACCTCAGACCGTAGTGCCGGCAGTGCGGGCATGACACTTCCAGAGCTTCAGCAGTTTATGATTGATGCAGGTGTTTGGAGAGGGTTGGTTTTGGATGGTGGAGGTTCTACTCAAATGGTTTCCAGACCGCTTGGTGATTTCGATCCTAAGCTGGTGAACAAAACGGAAAACGGCAATCAGCGTTCCGTTGCTAATGGACTAGGTGTATATTCCACAGCGCCTAAAGGCGATCTAAAAGGTCTTATTTTAAAAGGTCAAAATATTTTGTTCATGAATGAATCCAGCCCTTATCAATTTAAAGCTTATGATGATTATTATAATCCGATTTCTGTTACAGGCATCGTACCACAGTGGAGTACATCTACGACAAACGGAAGCTTCAAAGATAATGTTTACACGCCATCTGCCCCAGGTAAAACTCAAATTGTAGCAAAGTCGGGCAAAGGGACTGCCTCTATGGATGTGGAGATCGTTGGGCGGGATCAGATCACTTCGATGAAGTTCAACTCGGGATCTTTTTCGTTAACGGAAGGTGGAGACTTTAAGCTACCGATTATGGTAACCACGAAGAGTGGAGCGAAACGCGAGCTGCCCGCGGCATCTGCGACATGGGAGCTTAGCGGTGTAAAAGGGAGTTTGAAAGATGGCGTCCTTCATGTGGATAGCGCTTCGGGATCTCAGGCTGCCCAAGTGATTGCACGTTATGATGGTTATAGTACGATGGTCACTTTACCTATAGGTCAGGAAAAGGTTTGGTATGATTTGGATAAATTTGCCGTTATGACAACAGGGGATAAATACCCGGCTGAGGTTGTATCCGCAGTGAATATCGAACAAGCCAGCGGGAATAAGAATTTGTCGATTGCTTATGATTTTACCAAAGGTACGGGTACGAAAGCGGCATATGCCCGATTTAACGGCACGAATGGTGCTCCGATCGAAGGGAACCCTGAGTTTATTACAGCTAAAGTGCTTGGAGATGGCAGCTTCAACTGGGTGCGTGCAGAAATTGTCGACGCCGATGGCAAGTTGAATTATGTCAGCCTTACAGAAAATATGAACTGGACGGGTTGGCGGAAATTGACTGCTGACGTATCCGACCTGAAGTTCCCGATTACTATTAAAAGCATTTATGTGGCTAACCCTGCTAACGGGCAGGATGAAAGAGCCGCAAAAGGGAAAATTAATATTGATGATATTTCTTTTATTTATAAAGGGCAATTGGCGGCTTTGCCGAAAAACTCCGTTAAGCTTACAATTAACAAAAAACAAGTAACGGTTAATGATAAAGCCATGACGTTAGAACAAGCCCCTACTATCGTTGATGACAATACGTTGATTCCGATTCGTTTTGTAACCGAAGCATTAGGCGGCAATGTGAAGTGGGATGAGAAAGAACGGAAGGTTACGGTTATTCGCGGCGACAAACTTATCGACCTATGGATTGATAACGCGGATCTGTTGGCCAACGGAGATCGTGTGACCGCTGAAGTCGCCCCTAAAATTATGAGCAACGTAACGATGGTGCCTCTTCGTGTCATTTCCGAGAAATTAGGGTTTAAAGTAGGCTGGGATCCCCAAAATTATGGGATAACAATTGAATAAATAGTACTATAAGTACACTTCAAATTGGTCGAACTGTGCTACAATATGGGGTAGACTTATTTCTAATTATGGTTTGATAAAAGGAGCATGTTTCATTTGCAACCAGACGCTATAGATCGTGTAATAAAAAACGCAATTAACGTCATGGAGAGCAGCAAGTATCAGATGTTTGAAATCGCTGAAGCTTCCCGCTTGGAGAAAGAATCGCTTACTCGCGAACTCGAGGAGATTAAGCATGAGACGAGTGTAACGATCGATTTGGTCGACAAGTTGGAGAAGGATTACAAGCGTTCTCGCATTCGACTCACGGAGGTAAGTCGGGATTTTAACAAATACCGTGAGGAAGATATCAAGGTTGCTTATGAAGCGGCTATCGCTTTTCAATTACAGCTTACAATTGCTAGAGAGAAAGAGAATAATCTAAAGGCTAGACGCAATGATCTGCAAGTGCGAACGAAGAATGTGGATAAACAGGTTGAGCGAGCTGAGACGATTGTTTCTCAGATGAATGTCGTATTAGAATACTTATCAGGCGATCTAAATCAAGTTACTCGCATATTAGAATCCGCTAAAAATAGGCAGCTGCTTGGTTTGAAAATTATATTGGCGCAAGAGGAAGAGCGTAAGCGAATCGCGCGTGAAATTCACGACGGGATGGCTCAGACCTTAGCTAATGTAGTGCTTCGAACGGAGATCGCGCAACGCATGTTGGTGAAAGAGGACATTCCGTCTGTGAAGGAAGAGTTGGCAGATTTAAAGGGACAGGTTAGAGGGGGGCTTGAAGAGGTTCGCAAGATCATCTTCAACCTCCGCCCTATGGCTCTGGACGATCTGGGAATCGTACCGACACTGCGTAAATATGTGCAAGATTTCGAAGAAAAGTATCGTATTCGTACGCAATTCAATCTCGTAGGCAAACAGACTCGCATTCCATCAGGGCTAGAAATCGCGATTTTCCGACTGGTGCAAGAAGCTCTATCTAATGTAATTAAACATGCGAAAGCTACATTCTTATCTGTTGAGCTAACACTGGAACCAGATCATGTTCAAATCTATGTTGTAGATAACGGGATCGGCTTCGATGTGCCGCAAACAGAGCAGAAAATAGCCAAAGGGAATAATTTCGGTCTCCTCGGCATGCGAGAGCGTGTAGAGCTGCTGGAAGGCACAATGACAATTGATTCCGCGAAAGATTCCGGGACAAGAATAAAAATGCTAATCCCAATTGGTGGCGGTGCAGAGAACAAGGAGGAAAATCAAAATGGACAACACGGCGAGTCATAAACGCAATGTACGAATTGTGATTGCGGACGATCATCAACTTTTTCGTGAAGGTGTTAAACGAATTATTAACATGGAGGATGATATGGAAGTCATCGGGGAGTGCGGTGACGGCATCCAGGTGATTGAGCTTTGCAATCAGATTACGCCCGACATTGTTCTCATGGACATTAACATGCCGCTTGAGAACGGTGTAGTAGCAACTGAGCGTTTGAAGCTGATTTTCCCTGATATTAAAGTTATCATCCTTTCGTTGCATGATGATGAGAGCTATGTGTTCGAGACGCTGCGCAAAGGGGCATCGGGCTACTTGCTTAAGGATATGGAAGCGGAGTCACTCATTAATGCGATTCGTTCCGTTGTAGCCGGTCATGCCTACATTCATCCGAAGGTAACAGGCAAGCTGATTAATCAGCTAAGACGCATGACCTATCTGGACGATGTAGGAGTGGTTGGATCAGGCCAAGGCGTGAAGGATTCGGCGTTGAAATACATACATAATACAAACAGCCCACTAACTAAGCGGGAAGCGGAAGTGCTTCGCCTTATGGCAGAGGGTAAAAGCAATAAGCTGATTGGAGAATTCCTCTACATCAGTGAGAAAACGGTGAAAAACCATGTTAGCTCTATTCTCCAGAAGATGGAGGTCGATGATCGAACGCAAGCGGTCATTATTGCGATCAAGAATGGTTGGGTAACCTTGTAAGCATTCCCTGTTGGAACCCCTCAACTTTTTGCGGCATACACTGCAAATAAGGGAGGGATCCGTTATGTGGATTGGGTTGCTTTGGATCTTGGGTTGCTACGGAATCAGCATCGCTGTGCTTCATCTATTGTTCGGAGCCCGCAAGGGTAGAAATAAGAAGCCGGCCAAAGTTCTGCTTGTCACCAAAAACAATCAAAATCAAATTGAATGGTACATTCGTTCATTATTCTTTTTCTCGGGGCTGAAAGGTTACGAAGTATCGGCAACGATCTTTGATGAAGGCTCCTCTGATGACACCAAACGAATTATTGAGCGGTTATCGCACACGCATATGCTTGATCTGCGCTATCAGACTGAGTATGATGCCATTGAGCAGTTCATGAGCCAGCATGAGGGAGAAGCAGTCGTTGTCGTTCATCTTAGCAACAGGGAGGAGCTTGTGAAGATCCCTGTTAGCTAGTGGTAATCGCTTACAGAGTTTTATCTATACCAAAGAGAGTAAGGTGAGCAATGAAGGTTCAACTTTACGCTGTTTGCATCAGAAAAGAGTGGAGATGGCACTTAAGTATTCACTCCATGACTGACATCCAATATTGGTTCGAGCAATACGCAGCCGACGCCGGCCTCGTAATGTTCGAACCTTTTGTTTCGTTTGGACAGGGTATACGGATGCTGGCAAAGTTAAACTCAGCCTCAGGGGCCGCAATAGAGGATGAAGCTATGCTGGAACAGATTCGCCAGGCAGCTAATAGTTGCAAGTTTGCATTAACAGGTGAATTGAGAACTAAGCGGATTTCATATGAAATGTGGAAGTGTGGAGCCTTCACCATACAAAGCTTAGAATCGAGCCTGTATGCTAAGCTGGTAGAAGCTTGCAGGGGCAAAGCTTTGTTGATGGAGGAGTTTGAACAGCTAACAGATGCAGTTGGGCTTGGGGGTGGGATGGGGGAGCCGAGAAGTTATTTACAGCTCGCACATCTTCATGGAGATATCACATTGACCAACGGTTTGGTTGTGATGGAGAGCAGGGATTGGCGCCGTGCTTTAAGAAGAAGGACGAGCTATCGGTGTAAGCGCTGCGGAAGTGGTGAGGAACGTATGTTCTGGTCCTTATGCCAACAATGCGGACAGTCATGTCCGTATTGTGAGGCTTGTCTGAGTATGGGAAGGTCAAGATTCTGTTCAATACTTATTCAGGGTCACACCGATCAAGTTGTTGGAACGGGTATAGAGAAGCCGTATAAGCAAGATGAAGCCGAGAATGCGGAGGACCTTCAATGCTATATAAGGCCCTGGGGCCTTAGTGAAGCCCAGGCTAGAGCATCCGAGGAAGGGCTGAGATATATCAGCAGGGAAGGCTCACGTGGCAGGGGAGAACGTGCTGACCGGAATCCTGCGAAATTTCTTATTTGGGCTGTTACCGGTGCAGGGAAAACCGAGATGATCTTTCCGTTTGTGCAGTACATTGTTACAAAAGGGGGACGAGTTCTCCTAACAACCCCTCGCAAGGATGTGGTTTTGGAACTTCAGCCGCGAATAACGCGCGCTTTCATGGACAACAGCGTCGTAACGCTCTATGGCGGCAGTGAGCAGAGATGGGAACAGGGCCAAATAACGATTGCCACCACTCATCAGCTATTGCGGTTCCATGAGGCTTTCGATTTGGTCATCATCGATGAAATCGATGCTTTCCCGTATCATAATAACCCTATGCTTGCTTACGCAGCTGCCAAGGTGTGTAAGCCTAGTGGAGTCAACATTCTGCTTTCTGCAACTCCACCGACAATCGTCAGGAAGGAAGCTGAGCGCGGGCATCTCCCCCACGTACGTGTGCCGGTGCGCTATCACCGACATCCATTGCCTGTGCCGGAGTTAATCGTAATACCAGCGTTAACCAAAGTGATCCAATCAGGGAATATACCTGGAGCCATTTTTGAAAAGCTGAAGGTTTCATTGGAACGCAATGCGCAAGTGTTCGTTTTTGTTCCAAATATCCAACTGGTCGAACCTATGGTAGCTATTCTAAGGAGTGTTTTTAGCGTTGGCGGCAGCATCGTTCGTGTCGAGGGGACATCCTCAAAAGATGCGAATCGGACCGATAAAGTTCAAAAATTCCGCAGCAGAGAGATTCGAATGCTGGTAACAACAACGATTCTGGAGCGAGGAGTAACAATTCCTCAGTCCGACGTATTTATTTTAGATGCAGATTCAAAATTATTTGATGACGCAGCGCTTGTGCAGATGGCGGGACGGGCAGGCAGATCGAAAGATGATCCGGCAGGTAAAGTTTATTTTGCAGCCAAAGAAATCACCCATTCACAAAAGGAGGCCGTTAGACAAGTCAAGAAAATGAACCGTATTGCAAGTAAGCAAGGCTATTTCGAGAGGGGGAAATAGATGAGGAATTGGCGTACCTGGATAGACGTAATTAAGGGGACATTTCGCGTAGCGCTTAGCACAAAGAGAGAGGATTGTTTACTTTGCAAGCAGTCAGGCCTTATGCATGGACAGCATTTAGGGCTCTGCCCTTCCTGTTACATGCGGATACCATGGATCCGACAAGTGATGTGCGCGGTATGCGGAAGGGGCGAGCTTTGCTATGACTGCCAAAGGCGGAAAGATGCTTACTTTATACAAAGCCGTAGTGCCGTTAGATACGATGAAATGATGAAAGAGATGTTAGCTCGTTATAAATACCGGGGTGATGAGAAACTCCAAACGATGATTGGCCATATGCTTGTTCATGCTTTTCGTTCCTTACAGATGGATAGAACGAGCATGCCTGCATTGCCGGCTAAGGTACAGGAGCTTATTACTTTCGTGCCCGTAAGCGAGCGCAGAATGGAAGAGCGGGGCTTTAACCAGGCGGAACAAATGGCTATAGAGTTAGGCAATAGAGTGGGGTTGCCAGTGATTCCTCTTCTTCACAGATCCAAGCACACAGATAAGCAAAGCTTCAAAAAGAGAAATGAGCGACTGGATGATTTGGCGCATGTATTTGAGCTGAGTTTGGGATATTCAAGCCGACTAATGAGCTATCCGGCTGACTCATACTTCATTTATATTGTAGATGATGTGTATACGACGGGCAGCACGTTGAATCAGTGTGCAAAAGTGCTTGTCCAGTCTATCCCTGCTAGTGTGTTCGGAATCACTTGGGCTAGATAGCGTAGATTTTGTCATAACTCTGCCAAAAAATATGGATATGCAAGAGATGTCGAATTGCGGTAAACTGGAATTAAACACTAGGTATTGGCAATAATAGAGGGGAGGCCATAGGATGGGCATGAATGTAGCAAATTGTCCACGTTGTGGGAAGATTTTCGTAAAAGGCTTTGCTGAGGTTTGCCCGAACTGCGTCAAGGATTTGGAGTTGCAGTATGAGAAGTGCCTGAAGTATTTGCGCGAGAATAAAGGCACTACCATCAATGATTTAAGTGAAGCCACAGCCGTGTCGATCAAACAAATCACAAAGTTCATTCGCGAAGGTCGGATTTCCATCTTGCATGCACCGAATATGTCCTACCCTTGTGAAGTATGCGGGATCTCGATTAGGGAGAACACAATCTGTGAATCTTGCCGCAGCAAGCTTGTGAAGGATGTTAAGAACAATGCGGAGGATGAGCGGCGGAGAGCAGGGTTGGCTGATAAAGAAGCCAAAGTCAGCTTTAAGATCCAAGAACGCTTAAAGGATCGGCACTAAATTACAAATAGGTCTGCAGAGATATAAAGTTTCATATATGAGATGCCGATAATAGTTCTAAAGATTATCGGCATTTTGTTTTTTAGGCCAGAAAGCATAGGAGTTGTTACGGTATGAAAATTAATGATAATCAACGCATCGGAGCCATTAATCCTTATAAGAAGACAGGCGATTCCGCTTACTCGCAAGCTGTCAGCAAGAAAGGCAAGATGAAAGATCAAGTGGAGATTTCGGCTGAAGCAAAAGAGCTTTTAGGAGCGGCGGGGGCAGCCCGTACCGAAGAGCAGGCACTGCGCATCGAACAATTGAAATCCTCGGTTGCGGCAGGGACTTATCGAGTGGATGCGGCGAAACTGGCAGAGAAAATACTCCCTTATCTGAAATAAGGAAGATACATCATAGATAGAAGTAGGTGACGATCATGTCCTCCATACAGGCCTTGTTGGAAACGATGGCGAAGCTCCAGGAAGCGCATGAAGCATTGCATGAACTGGCTAAGGCGAAGACGCCTATTCTTGTTAGCAATGACATCGATCAGCTGAATATGATTGTGAATCGGGAAAATAAGTGGATAAGAGCGATTGCAGAGGCGAACCAGCAGCGGATTCAAATCATCGGCTCTTATTTAATATCGAGAGGATATAATCCTAACCCTAAGATTACGGTCGGCGATTTAATTAAAGTTATTTTTAAGGCGGAAGACAAGCAAGCGCTGATGGAAGCACAACAAAGGCTGCTTGCGACGATAGAGGATTTGAAGAAGGAAAATGTCATCAATCAGCAACTAATTGAGCAGTCCTTAGCTTTCATCAACTATTCGGTAGATTTGGTTATCGGTCCGCCGGAGGACGATCTGGTCTACAGAAATCCGAATCAAGCTAAGAGCGGGAATCGGTTAGGGATGTTTGATCGAAGAGGATAAAGTGGATAATGTCAGAATACCCAAGTAGGGCATAGGAGAGGGAAACCATGAGATCGACTTTTGGCGGAATTGAAATATCCAAGCGGGGAATTCTTACGCAGCAAGCCGCACTAACAACAGCGGGACATAATGTGGCTAATGCCAACACGCCTGGCTTTTCACGTCAGGTAGTTAAAATGGTTGCCGCTGAGCCTATAGAAGCATTAAGCCTGCAGCGCTCGACGATCCCTGGCCAAATGGGGCAAGGTGTTATGTTTACTGAAGTTGAACGGATTCGTGAAACCTTTCTGGATAAACAGTATGCGAATGAGAACAAAAGTTTGGGTGAATGGACTATTCGTCAAGATACGTTAGAGAAGCTGGAGGCTATTATTAACGAGCCTTCCGATACGGGGCTTCGTCAGGTGCTTGATAACTTCTGGAATGCATGGCAGGAGCTAAGCAAGCAACCGGACAATCTTGAGACAAGAGCAGTCGTCAAAGAAAGTGCATTGGCTGTTACGGATGCCTTCAATCACGCAGCCAAGCAGCTGAAGGATTTAGGTTCAGATTTGAAAGACAATATGACGGTCAAGGTCACACAAGTCAATACGACATTGAAACAGATTTCCGAGCTAAACACGGAGATTTTTCGAATAGAAGGTTTGGGCAACAATGCTAACGATCTTCGGGACCAAAGGGATCTGCTGGTCGATCAACTTTCCAAAGTCATTAATGTTTCTGTACAAGAGGAATCGGGCGGCTATCATGTGAAAATGGGCAATCAGGATCTGGTTGTAGCCGGCACAGCAACGACTTTTGACGAAACGCTGGCTAGTTCAGCATATCCTGCCGATTTGAATAGCGGGGAGCTCTATGGCTTGATGCTTTCCGACCAACGTTATGTAACGGAGTATAAAAACCAGCTGAACTCCATGGTTACAACCATTGTTACAGCTGTTAATGACATGCATAAACAAGGTTATACATTGCAAGATCCTCCGACCAAAGGCGGCGACTTCTTCGTACCCGTTGCGGATTTTAATACAGCTGCAGAAGCATTTACTGTTAGCGCGAATATTACAGATAACGTGGAGCGGATTGCGGCCTCCGGCAAGACATATATAGATGCTAACGGTGTAGAGCGAGTTGTCAAAGGTAACAATGAACTTGCGCTGAAGCTGGCAGGTATCAAAAACACAAAATACAATTTCGATGGATCAGGCGTGACTAAAATTATCTTAAATGGTGGCACCTTCGACGAATTTCTTCGTGCAGTAGTATCGGAAATAGGGGTACAGACACAAGAAGCACAGCGTCAGGTCTCCAACCAAAAGATTTTGGTTGATCAAGTGGAGGCTAGACGACAATCCGTTAGCGGCGTTTCACTGGATGAAGAGATGGCGGACATGATTAAATATCAGCACGCTTATAATGCAGCGGCACGGTCATTGACTACTTTTGACGAGATGCTGGATAAAGTCATTAATTCAATGGGAACAGTAGGCAGATAAATTGCTGGACATATTTGATACGGGGTGAAATAAAATGGCATTACGTGTTACGCAAGGCATGTTGAATACTCAATTGCTTCGCAATTTGAATTCGAATCTTACACGCATGGAGACGCTCCAGGACCAGCTTTCAACAGGTCGCAAAATTAATAAACCATCTGATGATCCGGTCGGTATCAGCTTTTCTATGCGATATCGCAGTGAGCTTGAGACGAACGATCAGTATCAAAGAAACGTAGATGCCACAGTCTCCTTCCTAGACTACACAGACACGATGCTTGATCAGACAGGTAGTGTTCTACAAAGAGCACGCGAACTGGCTGTTACGGCTTCCAACGGTACTAATTCGGAAGATTCACTGAATGCGATGAAAATTGAGATTGATCAGTTATATAGTCAATTGACGAATATCGGCAACAGTCAATTTAATGGCAAGTATGTGTTCAATGGTCAAATTACAGATAAGGCGCCTTTTCCTGATCCGGATAACGCAGCTAACGCAGTTACGGACAATGGAGAAATCAAGTTTGAGATCGGTGCTGGCGTTCAAATTGCCATGAACAAGACAGCTGAGCAAATTTTTGGTGCATCCGGTATGCAAAATAATGCTTTTCAGATCTTGAAAGATCTGTCAGCTTCTCTTGCCGCGGGTAATACGTCAGGAATTCAGAAGTCTATCGAGCTTATGGATCAGCGGATGAGCGGAGTGCTTGGGGCTCGAGCGGATATTGGAGCTAAGACGAACCGTGTGCAGCTTGCAGAGGATCGTTTGGATGACATCGGTATTAACCTACAAAGTCTGCAATCCAAAACGGAAGATGCGGACATGTCGCTAGTTATCACGAATTTGAAAATGGAAGAGAACGTATACCAGGCTTCGTTGTCTGCAGGTTCTAAGGTTATTGTTCCCACACTCGTTGATTTCTTGCGTTAAAATTTCGGTTAGGAGGCGGTTGTGATGCCTAGTATTCCACAAATACAAATAAGCCAGCAACCGGCTCTTATTGGGATTGACGCAGATCTAGGCAAACAGGATATTCGGCAGCCGCGGGCAACGTATGAGATGCAGGTAGACCGCCCTAAACAAGATATCCGGCAACCGCGAGGGGAGCTTGAGATTGATCAAAGCCGGGCATGGGATGCGCTAGGCCAAGGCCCAATTCTTCAGGCGCTGAGCCGGATCTATTCTCAATCCCGTGAAATCGCTATGCAAGGCATTGCGCGGCGGGTTGAGGATGGGAATCGCATGGCTGCCATTCATCTAGGCGGCAATGCGATCGCCGAGATTGCAAAAGATCTCAGTATTAGTCGTTCTCAGTTTGATTATTACGGTGAGGCAAGCTACGATAATGTAGACATTACTTACACCGCCCATAAAGCAGAGATTAGCGTCATAGACGGGAAAGTCAACGTCAATGCGCAGGTGAACAAGCCTGAGGTTGATTATACGCGCGGGAAGCTGGACATTTATATGCGGCAGTATCCGAAGGTAGAAATAACTCCCCCCCAAATTGATTTCAAAACCTAAAGAGGTATAATCAAGCTATAGATGATTTCTATGGCTTTTTTTAATTTCGTATGTTCAATTGAAAAGGAGCTTAGAATATGCAGATTTCGACTTTGTTTTTTGGTGAATTAGAGGTACATGAATCAGAAATCTTCACCTTTCCGCAGGGAGTGCCAGGTTTTGAAGGGTTAACGAAGTTTACTTTGGTGCAGCCTGAAGACAGTGCGCCATTCTCCTATATTCAATCCATTGAGGAAAGTGGGCTTTCTTTTCTTGTCACGGATCCTTTTCTCTTCTTCAAGGAATATGATATTCATCTGCCGGAGAGCTTGCAGGAGGAGCTAAAAATTGAGAATCCCGGAGATGTCCTGGTGTGGTCTGTCGTTACGGTGAACAAGGATTTTACGAAGATTACCTTGAATCTTTTGGCGCCAATCATTTGGAATGTAAAAGAGAAGCTGGCCAAACAAATAATCCTGCATGACTCTGAATATGGCATTAAACATGAAATCGTTTTGCATGAAGTAACACAAGTGGAGGGGTGAGGAGCATGCTAGTTCTGGCAAGGAAAAAAGGCGAGTCCATTATGATTGGCGATAATATCGAAATCGTAATTCTTGGCAGCGAGGGTGACACGATTCGTGTCGGCATTCAAGCCCCAAAACATGTCGAAGTTTTTCGCAAAGAAATCTACCAGCACATCCAGGAGTCCAATAAAGAAGCTACTGCAAGCTCAATTAGTCCTATGAACCTAAGTAAACTTATTCATAAATCTAAATAACTAAAGTGTCGGCCAAAGGTCGACATTTTTTTTGTTTTCGCTATAAACTTTTGGAGCAGCTCCGACGATATATATATCAACGGGCCACAAGCAGGGCGGCCGACCCGCTTGCCAGCCTACAATAAATCCACATGGACGTGGATCAAACGAACCTTCAGGAGGAAGAAAAATGAGAATTAATCACAACATCGCAGCAGCGAACACTCACCGTCAATTGACTGGTAACACTGCAGCAGCAAGCAAATCCCTTGAGAAATTGTCTTCCGGTCTTCGTATTAACCGTGCTGGCGACGATGCAGCAGGTCTTGCTATCTCCGAGAAAATGAGAGCGCAAATCCGCGGTTTGGATATGGCTGCTAAGAATGCTCAAGACGGTATCTCCTTGATCCAAACAGCTGAGGGTGCGTTGAACGAAACTCACTCCATTCTTCAACGTATGCGTGAATTGGCTGACCAATCCGCTAACGGAACGAACACAGCTGACGACCGTGCAGCTCTTCAAGAAGAGGTTAAACAGCTGAAAGACGAAATCGACCGTATCGGTAACACAACTGAGTTCAATACTCAGAAATTGCTGAATGGCGCTTTGAAAGGTGCTGCTGGTGCTAACGTAGCTCAGGATACAACTACGAGTGCGATTACTGCAAAGTTAACTGAAGGTAAACTTCAAGCGACTGGTGCTATGGGGTCCACGGGAACGCTCGTTACAAACGCTCATTTTGTTAAAGAAACTCTTAAAATCGATGGTAATGAAATCGAAGTTAACTGGCAGAACCTCACAACAGACGAGAAGGCCATTCTCACTGGTGTGAATAAGGCAGACTCTGTTTCGCAAACGAAAGCAAAAGATCTTATCATTAATAAAATTAATGAAGCAATTGATGCAAGTGGTAAAAACACTGCACATATTACGGGTTATGTAGATAGTGCTGGTAAGTTAGTTCTTCAAAGTGGAACAAAAGGTGTTGATTCAAATATCAGTGTTTCCAGTGGTACTGGTGTAGTTAAAGGATTTACTAGTGCAACTGCGACCTCAACTGCTGGTACAAGTAAATACAATGGTCAAAACATCGCAGCTGGTTCCAAATTCACTGTGAATGTTGGAGATGTAACACTGCAAGTTTCTATTGCAGCAATCACTGGTGGAACAACAACCGAAGCAAACCTTGCAACTCAACTTCAAAATGCATTAAAAGTTGCTACAAGTGCTTATAATAAATTGCAAGGTAAGACTAAAGGCCAAGAAGGTTACATTGAAGATATTAAGGTCAATGAAACTAAAGATGGTCGCATTTCTGTAGTAGGACAAAATGGCCCAGTTACGTTCAAAGACCTTGAAGGAAAAACTACCGTTAGTGATCTTGGTTTGAATCAAGCCCAAACAGAGGCTACTGGTAATGGCGGAGTATCATTCCAAATTGGTGCGAATCGTGGCCAGACCATTAGCTTTGGTATCAGCGATATGCGTACTGCTGCTTTAGGACTATCAAGTGTTGATATTTCTACTGCAACCAGTGCATCTCAAGCACTTACTTCTTTGGATAGTGCAATCAAAAACGTATCTTCCCAACGTTCCAAAATGGGTGCTGTACAGAACCGTCTCGAACACACAATTAACAATTTGCAAACAGCTTCTGAGAACTTAACAGCTGCTGAGTCTCGTATCCGCGATGTGGATATGGCTAAAGAAATGATGGATTTCACTAAGAACAACATCCTTTCACAAGCTGCTCAAGCAATGTTGGCTCAAGCAAATCAGCAACCACAAGGTGTTCTTCAATTGCTGAGATAATTTTCTTTTTTATATCAAAAAAGGCTCTGGGGTACCAGAGCCTTTTATATTATACAAAATTTCTGTGAAGGGGTAACCATATATGGAATTGAAAGAACTACTTATTGCAACAATACAATATATAAGAGTACTTAGAAATGAATTAACTAGTCCTAAAAGTAAGCAAGAGGTTATAATCTCAACTATAGATCAATTTACTTTATTAGCTAATGCCCTTAACGAAACATTAAACGAAATCATAAAAGTTGAGGAATTAAATGAATACTTAGAAAAACTGTTAGTTGCTATTGAAAATAATGATTTTGAATTATTTGTTGATATCGCAGAGTTTGAAATTAAGCCGCTTCTTGAGTATTGGAGCTTAAATATATAATTTGGATAATGTAGGTGATGAAATGAAAAGGAATACTTATAAATTGAGTATCTGTATGATGGTAAAAAATGAAGAAAAAAACTTGGTACGATGTTTAGATAGTCTAGCAGTGTTATTGGGAAATGATTCCATAGAGTTAATAATTGTTGATACTGGATCAACTGATGCCACCATACAAATAGCGCAAAAATATACAGAAAAAGTATATCATCACCCATGGAATAATCACTTTTCAGAAATGAGAAATATAACCATTTCTTATGCAAAAGGTGAATGGATTTTTATCTTAGATGCAGATGAAGAATTAGTTGAGGGTGAAAAATTACTTGCTTTATTGCGGCTCAGAGAATTAGATAAATATAATACAGTCCAATTTAAGATGCATGACTATGTTAAGTCAACGGATGACAAAAATTATTTAACCTATATTTCTTATCGTTTGTTCCGAAATGAGTCTACCTTTAAATACGAAGGTGCTGTTCATAACCAGCCTAATTTAAAGCCTCCAGTGATGCTGGCCCCGATAGTCCTTAATCATTATGGGTACCAATTTGACAACAAAGAGCTATTAGAGCGCAAGTTTCAAAGGACAGCAACAATTTTAAAGCAAGAGTTATTAAGGGATCCAAAAAATCTATATTATCGCTATCAATTAGCTAATAGCTATTATATACATGGAGATCTGAAAGAAGCATTGGAAGAAATCAGAAAATCGTATGGGATATTGTGTGAACTCCCACTTAATGCAAGGGGGAAATATGCTTATATTTACGCGGAGTATGGAAGAGAAAGCTATGCAAACAAAAAATTTAAAGAATGTATTAAAATATGTTCAGAAGGGTTAAGTCTAAAAGAGGATTATATAGATTTACACTATTACATTAGTTTGGCATATCAGGCAGAAGAAGATGCGAGTAAGGCAATTGAGCATGCAAATGCGCACCTTACTCTAATGGACAAATATGATCAACTTGATATTACAAAAGATCCTGCAATTATTATGATGTGCGCAGATCTCTTTTCTAGAAATATGATGCAGTCTGTTCTTGCAAACCAATATTATGTAATTGAAATGTTTGATGAAGCCCTTGTGCATGCATTGAAAATGGTGGACTCTAAAGAAAGAACTCATTTTTTAATAAATATATATTTTAAACTGGATTGTTATAAAGATTTAAGAATGATTTATGAAACATTGGATGATACTCTTAAAAAAGCAATGATTGATCAGATCGAATATCTAAGAGAATCCATGACACATAATCAGAAGAAGTCAGTTACTCAGGAATTTGCTTCGGGTAGTGATGATTATGCCGTACTTAATAAAATTCGGAACGCTAATGGAGAAATGAGCGAGTTCTTAACTAAAGAATTCATACGTACAACAGACTTTAGTGATAAGGATATATTTTATGCAGAAGTATTTAGAAATTTCGACAGAGACCAGAAGGAAGTTTTAGCAGCTTTTAAGAAAATTAAAAGTAAGAAGCTAAAAATATTTATTAAGTATTTATTAGATCATTATACGGTTCTAGAAGGATCGTTTCTGACTTATTTAAAATATGGGGTAATAAGGGACTCAGATTACGAAGGGAATCGGGTTTACACATGTATAGCTAATGTGTTATTGCTAAACACTATTGAGTATGTCAAAGAAGCAAATAGTGAAATCGAAAAAATTCATTTTGAAATTTTCATGAAATATTTTGAGCATAGTATTAATCGTGTTAACCAGATTTATCGAATGGATCGTATGAAGTTAAATTATTCAACTTTGGACCAAGAGGAAGACAAATTTATAATTCTATTGTACTTAGCAAAAGAAGCTGTTGAGAAAGGGAATTATAAATCTGGAATTAAATACTTTAAAGAGGCTGTTGAAGAATATCCTTATCTCACCTTGGTTCTTAACACTTTTAGGGATCAATTTTTATCTTCAATTGAAGTTGAGGTGAACAAAACCAATGGATTCGAATTCATATAGAATTATTAAGGAGATTCAAAAAAATAAAGATAATATTAAAAGAATGATTGAAGAAAGGAAATATGATGATGCCATTCTCGCATTAGAACAATATGAGAAAGTTATGCCTGAAGATATTGATATTTATTCTATGAGAGCAGTTATTATGATTATGAATAAAAGGCTTGATATAGCTGAAGTTGAAGTACTTAAGGGACTTGAAAGAAGACCAAATGATTTTGATTTATTATTCAATTTAGGTTATATAAATGAAGTGAAAGGTCAATCAAATAAGGCTTATACAAATTACCTTAAAGCCGGTACTTTGGCTAATAATTTAGATCAAAGCAATGATATTTCATCTGCACTAGTTAGATTGAACGAAAAAATACTTAGAACACAAAAAGAAAGACTGGTTTTTTTTGTTAAACCGGGTATGGATAGCTTTCTGGACTCTGTTATTAATGAACTAAAACAAGATTTTCACACAAGAAAAATAATTGTTACAAGTGACAAGCAAATAGAAGAGGGGCTTAAATGGTGTGATGTTGCTTGGTTCGAATGGTGTGATGATTTAATTACCTATGGGAGTAATCATCCCATAGCAAATAAAAAAAAGATCATATGTAGACTCCATAGTTATGAAGCATTCACGGATTACATTCATCAAGTAAACTGGACAAATATATATAAAGTTATTTTTGTAGCGGAACATATTAGAAAATATGTACTTTCACAGCAAAAGTTATTAAAGATAGAAAGTACAATAGTTATTCCTAATGGCGTAGATATTGATTTTCATACCTTTAAGGAGAGGAGAACAGGGTTCAGAATTGCATACGTTGGATATATTAATTATAAAAAGGGGCCGATGATACTACTCCACTCGTTTAAAGCTATACATGATTTTGATAATAGATATAAATTGTATATAGCAGGTAAATTTCAAGATCCTAGGTATGTTCTATACTTTAATCAAATGATAGAAGAATTCGGACTTCAGGGGAGCGTCATTTACGAAGGTTGGCAAGAAAATGTTGAAGTTTGGCTAGAAGATAAGAATTATATACTTTCTACTAGTTTATTAGAATCACAATCAATGTCTTTAATGGAGGCTATGATCAAAGGAATAAAGCCGCTCATTCATAATTTTGTTGGGGCCAGAGAGATATATCCTTCCTCGTATATCTGGAATACTTTTGACGATTTAGTGCAAATAGTAAAAAGCCAATCTTATAATTCTTTTGAATATAGAAACTATATTGTAAACAATTTTAATTTAAAACATAGAATCTTACAGATAAAATGTTTATTGCTTACTTAAGTCCAGATTTGAAAATTTCCATAAGTTTGTAAAATTTGGAGGAAAAATGAAAATACCTTTACTTGATCTATCAAAACAATATTTAAATATTAAAGATATGGTAGACAATGTATTAATAAGGGTTACAGAATCAACTCAATACATTTCGGGACCAGAGGTAAAAGCATTTGAATCCGAGATAGCTTCATACTTAGGTTGTAAGTATGCAATCTCTTGTGCAAATGGTACTGATGCACTTATCATTTCTTTAAAAGCTTTGGGTATTGGACCTGGTGATGAAGTGATTACGTCTCCATTTACGTTTTTCGCTACCGCTGAGGCAATCTCAAGTGTTGGAGCAACACCAGTTTTTGTTGATGTAAATCAAGATACTTATAATATAAATCCGACTTTAATTGAATCAAAAGTGAACTCTAAGACAAAGGCAATTATACCTGTTCATATATTTGGACAATCTGTTGAGATGGATCCTATTATTGATATAGCCAAAAAGTATTCTTTATATATTATTGAGGATGCATGCCAAGCTATAGGGGCGGAGTATAAGGAAAAGAAGGTTGGGACAATAGGAGATATTGGATGCTTTTCTTTCTTTCCGACTAAGAATTTAGGAGCGTTCGGTGACGGTGGGTTGATGGTGACCAATTCCGATAAAATAGCAACAATTGTAAGGGGGCTTAAAGCTCACGGCAGTGGACATGCGGGAATGCTTGCGTACAGAAATTTAAATCCCGGTTTAGATGAATCAAACACAAAAACAATAAGTGGTTTAGATGAGCAATCAGCAAAATACTATAATTATTTAGTGGGATATAATTCAAGATTAGACGAAATTCAAGCCGCTGTTCTACGAATTAAGTTAGTCTACTTAGACAAATGGAATGATTCTAGGAGACAATTGGCAGCAAGATATACAAAGAATTTAAATGAAACTTTATTAGTGACTCCAAAAGTTTCAAGTCAAGGAAGAGAAGTTTTTCATCTTTATATTGTTCAAACGGAAACAAGAAGTCAATTAGTAAAATATTTAAGTATGAAGGGCATATCAACAGGTGTTTATTATCCTGTTCCTCTCCATCTTCAAACAGTCTACCAACATTTGAATTATAAAATGGGAGATCTGCCGGTATCTGAGTATTTATCTCATCGAACTCTTGCTTTGCCACTGTATCCGGAGATGTCTCAAGCTGAACAAGATTACATTATTGATTGCATAAATCAATTTGAAAGCGAGAATCAAGATGGAACCTGAAGTTTTTATTCATGAATCGAGCTATGTTGACCAGCCATGTGAAATAGGTACTGGAACAAAGGTTTGGCATTTTAGTCATATTATGGCTAACTCAAAAATAGGTAATAATTGTAATATTGGTCAGAATGTTGTCATTTCGCCGTATGTTATTTTGGGTAATAATGTTAAAGTCCAAAATAACGTATCCGTTTATACTGGGGTTACTTGCGAAGATGACGTATTTTTAGGTCCATCTTGTGTCTTTACAAATGTTACTAATCCAAGAAGCCATATTAATCGTAAAAGTGAATATAAACAAACTCTAGTTGGAAAAGGTGCAACAATCGGTGCTAATGCTACGATAGTTTGTGGGCATAATATTGGTAAATATGCATTTGTTGGTGCAGGTGCAGTTATAACAAAGGATATCCCAGATCATGCTCTTGTTGTTGGGAATCCATCAAAGATAGTAGGTTGGGTTTGTCAATGTGGGGAAAAACTTCGATTTATACAGGATCAAGCTATCTGCTTAAAATGTAAGTTTGAGTATATATTGATTGATGGACAAATAAGGGAAGTGCTAATATGAGCGAGACCTTGCTAAGGAAAATTCAAACTAAAACTGCGGTTATTGGAGTTGTTGGTTTAGGTTACGTAGGCCTTCCACTAGCCTTAGAGAAAGCAAAGGCAGGATTCCGCGTCATTGGATTTGATATTCAAGTAGACAAAGTTGAGAAGGTAAACCAAGGGATAAATTATATAGGTGATATTATTGATAGCGAGTTTACGGACATAGTTTCAAAAGGAATGCTTTCGGCAACTTCCGATTTCTCGTTTGTTAAAGATGTAGATTGTATTGCAATTTGTGTTCCAACACCATTGGATAAGTACTATCAACCTGATATTTCTTATGTTGTTAATTCAACAAAAGACATTGCGAAATTTTTAAACAAGGAAATGTTAATCATTCTTGAAAGTACGACGTATCCTGGTACGACTGAAGAAATATTGAAGCCAATTCTTGAAGGAAGTGGCCTAAAATGTGGAGAGGATTTCTTTTTGGCTTTTTCGCCTGAACGTGTAGATCCGGGAAACAAGCTTTATGGTACAAAAAATACGCCGAAAGTTGTAGGAGGAGTAGGAGAAGTCAGTACTAGACTCGCTGCTGCTTTATATCGAAGTGTTTTAGAGGGGGAAATTCATGAAGTTTCTAGTCCAGCTGTAGCAGAGATGGAGAAAATACTCGAAAATACTTTTCGAAATATAAATATTGCGCTTGCAAACGAAATGGCAATACTTTGCAATAAAATGGGGATTAATGTCTGGGAAGTTATTGATGCTGCAAAGTCAAAACCATATGGCTTTATGGCATTCTATCCAGGTCCTGGATTAGGAGGGCATTGTATTCCTGTTGACCCCTTTTACCTAACTTGGAAAGCTAGAGAATATGATTATCACACTAGGTTGATTGAAACTGCAGGTGAGATAAATATCTATATGCCGCAGTTTGTGACAGAAAGAAGTATGAAGATTTTAAATCGCTTCAAAAAAACGATGAACGGTTCCAAGATTTTACTTCTTGGTGTAGCATACAAACAAGATATTGATGATCTGAGGGAATCTCCTGCTTTAAAAGTTATTGAGCATCTAGAGAAAGAGGGGGCATTAATCAGCTATTATGACCCATATATTCCGGAATTTAAACATCAAGGGAAGGAATATCGGTCCATCGAACTAAATCATGAGAAACTTAATAATTCAGACCTAGTTATTTTAACTACGATGCATACACAATACGACTATGAAGCTATTGCACGGGATGCTAAATTTATTTTTGACACGAAGAATGCGTTTAAGCATATTAGAAACCGGTCCAATATAGAGGTTTTATAGAGAATGGAGCGATTGAAATGGGTGGAAAAAAACTAAAAGTCGCTTTAGTTGGCTGTGGAAGAATATCAGCAAATCATTTTGAAGCGATCGATAAGAACCCCAATTTAGAACTAGTCGCTGTTTGTGATGCTCTTCAAGAAAGAGTTGAAGAAGCAGCTCAGAAATGGGATGTTGCTTCTTATACATCTTATGAAGAAATGTTGGATAAATCAGAAATTAACATAGTGACTCTGTGTACACCAAGTGGTCTACATTCTAAGCAGGCAGTCATGGCAGCATCCAGAAAAATTCATGTAATTACAGAAAAACCTATGGCAATTACATTAAAAGATGCTGATATGATGATAGAAGCTTCTATAAAAAATGATGTTAAATTATTCGTGGTTAAACAAAACAGATTAAATACGACTCTTCAGCTTGTTAAAAGAGCTGTTAAAAAGAATAGATTTGGGAAAATCTATATGGCTACTGTAAATGTGTTCTGGCAACGGCCACAGAGCTATTATGACGCGGCATCCTGGCGAGGGACATGGGAGTTAGATGGCGGAGCATTTATGAACCAAGCTAGTCATTATGTGGACATGTTAGAATGGTTAATTGGTGATGTAGAGAAAGTATACGCTATTACTGATACTATGGGTCGTGACATTGAGGCAGAGGATACAGGGAGTGCTGTATTACGTTTTCAAAATGGTGTAATTGGGAATATGAACGTGACCATGCTAACCTACCCTAAAAACCTTGCAGGTAACTTAACTATCCTTGGTGAAAAAGGCACTGTGATTGTTGGGGGGACATCCGTAAATACAATTGAGAAATGGGAATTTGATGAGCCAGACGAGGATGACATTCTTGTTCATGATGCAAGTTATACGCCTCCATCGGTTTATGGATTCGGCCATCAAGGATATTATGAAAATGTTACGGATGTGCTCATGAATGGAGCCATGGCGGGAACTGATGGAAATGAGGGAAGGAAATCATTAGAGGTGATACTTGCGATTTATCAATCAGCTAGAGAGAATAGAGAGATTAAGCTTCCATTGTTTTGAAAAGTAAAATATACACAAAGACTATAACAACTAAACAACCTCCATCCGATATAAAAGATATACGTATATCTTCGGATGGAGGTTTTTCTATGACCATTAGTAACCCAATTGGTGGGTATGGAAGTAACGGGGATAACAGGCCGGCTCCTGAGCCAGTAAGGGTCCATAAATTGGATGAGATCGGAACCGAAAATGCTGCGGCATTCATTGCATCCAACATTACCAATACATCAGAGCTCAAACAGGCCGAGCTTCAAGGTGAAAATGTTACGATTAGTGATGCTCAGCTAGTTAAGGCGATTGAACATGCAATCAAGGCTATTCAAGGGAGAACAACGTCTCTTGAATTTTCCATCCACCAGAAGACAAAGCTGATTTCTGTGAAAGTTTTAGATAAGGACACTGGTGAAACAATTCGTGAAATCCCACCAGAAAAGAGCTTGGATTTCGTCGCCAAGCTGTGGCAAATGGCAGGAATCCTTGTAGATGAGAAAAGATAGCTATCTAATTGGAGAGGACAGAATAACATGGTAATGCGTTTAAGCGGGTTTTCGAATACAGGCATAGATATTGATGAAACCGTTAAGAAATTGGTCGCAGCTGCACGAATTCCTCAAGATAAGTTGAAACAGCAAAAGCAACTGCTGGAATGGCAACGTGACGATTACCGCGCTATGAACACTAAGATTTTGAATTTCCGGAGTGCTGCATCAGACATGACACGCCAAGCCGTGTATCAAACTAAGAAGTCCACTTCTGCTGATGATAGTGTTGTTTCAGTAACTTCGACGGCTACAGCTCCGGAAGGGATTTACTCTTTGAAGATAATTAAGCTCGCGACTTCTGCGTCCGTTACTTCAGGTAAGACGGGGCTGGCTTCAGAAACGGCAGAGCTCAAAGCAATTGACGCAACTTTCACCAAAGCAACTACGTTGACAATTGGGGGTGAAAAAGGATCGGCAACAATCAATGTGAAGCCAACGGATACTATCGCCGGTCTAGTTGCTGCTGTTAATGCAAAAACGAGCACGACAGGTGTTACAATGAGTTATGATGCTACGTTGGACAAGTTTTTCTTTGCTTCCTCTTCTACGGGTAGTAAGGCAGAGATTAATCTTAAAATGGGCAGTGAAGAGAATGGACACAATCTGTTAAATTCCCTTTTAAAGTTGAACTCGGGTACACCAACTACACCAGTTCCGGTAGACCAAGTGAACAAGGGTCAAATCATCACAGGTACCCAGGTGTTTGCGTCGGGCATCACCACCTTGATCGATGAGGATCTCACAACTACCCAAAAGTTTCATGTGGAGGTTAATGGCAAATCCTTTGACATGGATATTACAAAAACGACGACAGTAGGCCAGCTAATTGATCAAATCAATAGTTCGGACATTGGGAAATCGGGAGTTTCCGCCTATTTGGATGCAAATAATAAAATTGCTTTCAATAACCCGGATCAAACTAAAACAATTACGTTCGGTGATGGCACAACTGACACTTATGATTTGCTGGATAAATTAGGTGTGAAGGCACCAATCACAACAGCAGATCAAGATTATGCTGCGTACAGTATTAAAGGCCAGAAAGCGCAGATTGAATTTAACGGCGCGGCTGCCGAGTATGATACGAATACTTTCTCAATCAGTGGAATGAACATTACGATTAAAAAAGAACAGTCTACAGCTGTTAATATCACGAATACACGTGATGTGGATAGTGTCTTTAACGCTATTAAATCATTTGTAGATAAATATAACGAGCTGGTAGACTCCGTTAATACGAAATTATCAGAGAAAAGGTATCGTGATTTTAGTCCATTAACAGACGAGCAACGAGAAGCTATGGAAGAAGATCAAATTAAGCAATGGGAAGATAAGGCGAAGAGCGGTACGTTGCGCAGTGACTCCCTGCTAACCCGTGGGCTGACCAATTTCAGGACATCCTTCTCTTCAGCAATCGACGGTCTTCCTGTTGGTAATGCCAAAACGTTATCCCAAATTGGTATTTCTAGTACGAATATAAGCGGGAGTGTCATATCCGGGAGCTATCTGGAGAATGGTAAGATCTACATTGACGAAGATAAGCTAAAAAAGGCGATTGCGGAAAAGCCGGACGAAGTAATGGCATTATTCACAGCGAATGATGGCTTAAAGGACTCGGATAAAGGAGATGGGCTAGCGAGACGTTTGTCAGACCAAGCCGATGCTTTATTTAAGAACATCACAGCTAAAGCAGGCATTACCAACAGTGTGGATACAAGTTACCTAATGGGTAAAACCATGAAGGATATGGATAAACGGATTGACGCTATGACTGATAAGCTTGAAGCCCTTGAAACTCGTTACTACAATCAATTTACTGCAATGGAAAAATATATAAGCCAGATGCAAGCGCAAAGTTCGCAACTGTTGTCTCAATAAATGGGCTAAGAAGAGTCCTACTTTTTACTAGGGGGAATAACAAATGATTCAAGCCCAACGTAATAAATACTTGGAGAATACGGTACAAACCGCTAGCCCGGCACAATTGCTAATTATGCTTTGTGACGGCGCCATTCGCTTTTGCCGCGCCGGTATAGAGGCTTTGAAAAATACGAACTACCAAGACGCTAACACCAACCTAGTCAAGGTGCAGGATATTATTAGCGAATTCTCCATTACAATCGATCGCAATGCACCAATCTCCGGGGACTTGCTGAGACTCTATGAGTACTTTATATATCGTTTGATTGAGGCTAATATGAAGAAATCGGTTGAGCCTGCTGAAGAAGTCCTTGGTTATCTGATTGAGCTCAAAGAAACCTGGCTTCAAGCTGCTAAACAAGTTAACGCTGCTTCAGCAACAGCGGGAGCTGTCCATGGATAAGCTGGTAACAGAGCTAGAACGATTGACTCAGCAGGGCCTTGCAGACTTGGTGACGATGGATGTCGAGCGTATAACTGACTTTATGGAGCAACGAGGCGAGATTATGCAAAAGCTTATTGAAGCCAGAGAAAAGGCGACAGCTATTGATAAGAGCGCATATAAGACTCGTATTCAATCCGTCCTAAGTTTGGATGCCATTTTCATCAAGAAGCTCGAGCAGTTTAGGAATGAAGCCAGTTTACAATTGGCTAAGCTCGACGCGGGGAAAACGCAAAGAAATGCATATGATAACCATTATGATGGGGAAAGTCTCTTTTTTGATCGAAAGAAATAAAGAAATGAAACAACCTTCAGCCTCGTAGCGGAAGGTTGTTTATCTTATGATATAGATTATATTAATTATGGAGGGGTTATAGGATGATTAATGTCGGGTACAGCGATTCCATTCGAACATTTACATTTAAAAATGGGGAGAAGGAGAATTTCCCCTTATTCACCATTGGGAAGAATAGTTACATTAATAGTATGGATGTTCAGCATTCAGAAGGAAATGAAACAATAAACATTCATATCGGAAATTATTGCTCATTTGCTTATAATATTCAATTACTAGTTGATAGGAACCACGATTATTTATCTATCTCCACATCACCGCTTTTGGAGGTGAATAGGAAACTTAAAAAGAAAGGTCAAATTATTATCGGGCATGACGTGTGGGTAGGCAATGAAGTAACGTTACTATCGGGAATCCATATTGGACACGGCGCTGTTATAGGTGCGGGAACCATTGTGTCTAAGGATGTACCTCCATATGCCATTGTTACAGGAAATCCAATGAGAATTGTGAGGTATAGATTTGATGAGAAGATCATCGATCAACTTCTGAGAATCCAATGGTGGAACTGGAGTAAACATAAAATCGATATGAATAAAGAATGGTTTGGTAAAGAAATAGAAGAATTTGTAGATAAATTCGAAACTAATCAGATTAAAGATATAGCAGAAATTGAGATGACTACAAATAGTGTAAGATTACTATTTATACCGGATTTTGATGACACGTATCCAATTTGGGAGAAAGTCCTCAACCAGTATTTGAATGTATTTTCTATTAATGATGATATAACCCTGGTTTTGAGAATTGAACAGGGACTAAATTTTGATGGAAATGTAAATAAAGTTATTCAAGTAATTTCAGCTTTTGGAGTAGAACGAGCAGCAGACATCCTTGTTGTTAATGATTCTATTAGCGATATGCGAAGTTTATTTAAAAGTGTAGATTATTTTATCACAAACAGGAACCCTTGTACGATGGAACTTGTGGATATAGCGAATTTGTTTAACGTTACTGTGCTTTCAGGAGTTGATACTCCTATATTTGATAAATCGATGTACACAACCAAATCACAACAAGCCTGACTTATCCATAATCCCCTCAACAGGACCTGTGGATAATGTGAATAATCCTGTGCATAACTTTGTGCATAAATGGGATAAACCATTGATACGACAGCATTCTACAAATTCCGCACTTATCCACGGCTTGTATATACCGGAATTTTCAAAAAATTTACGTTAGAGCCAAGTTTCAAATTGACAGGCCAAGCGCGACGGTGTTATAGTCGAAAAGTAAGGGCTTACATTTTTTAAAACGAAGGGAATGTGTACGTTATGCAAGGTAAAGTGAAATGGTTTAACGCAGAAAAAGGTTATGGCTTCATTGAGCGTGAAGACGGTGGGGATGTATTCGTACATTTCTCAGCGATCCAAGCTGAAGGTTTCAAAACGCTGGACGAAGGTCAAGCTGTAGAGTTTGACATCGTGGAAGGCGCACGCGGACCACAAGCCGCTAACGTGAACAGATTATAATGAATCCGGCACACCGGTGCCGCTAGTATACACCTACGAACATGCACACCCTGGGAATCGTCCTGGGGTGTTTTTTTGCGTAAAATATTATGCTCGGAATTTAAAGGAATTATGAAGATGGAGTGGAATGTAGTATAATGTAAGTAAGGAAGGGAGATGTTTAACTATGATGATTAGCATTCGCGGAGAACACCTTGAAGTAACTGAAGCACTCAGGGACTATGTCGAGAAGAAATTAACAAGACTAGATAGGTACTTTGATGCTCCCCTCACATCCGACGTACAAGTTAAGCTAAGCGTGGTTAAAGGTCTGCAAGCCATTGAGGTATCCATTCCCCTTACAGGCGTGCTGCTAAGAGCCGAAGAACGCAACACGGACATGTATGCTTCGATTGATTTGGTCGTGGACAAGTTGGAACGCCAAATTCGCAAGCACAAAACGAGAACCAACCGCAAAATTCGCGAAGAAGGCGGCAAGCGCGATCTGTTCAAAATCGAAACATCGCCGGTCACCTATGTGGATGAGGAAGAGGACTTTGAATTGGTCCGCAACAAACGCTTCGATCTGAAGCCGATGGATGTGGAAGAAGCGATTTTGCAAATGAATCTGGTTGGTCATAACTTCTTTGTATTCTCCAATATGGACACAGACACTGTGAATGTAGTATATAAGCGTAACGACGGCAAATACGGATTAATCGAGCCGGCGATCTAACACATACGAGATAACCACAAAGCTTGATTCGACCCGTTCGAATTAAGCTTTTTTCTATTGAAAGCCGGAGCTCAGACGTCGTTCATTTAGCATGCATGCATTTCGGACAACGATTGAATACTATAGAAATAGGTTTTAAAACGTGAGCTTTATGAGCCATCAGGATGGATTAAAGCATGGAGATACAGGCTCTGTTGCGGCAAGCTGGTCAAAGGTGGTACAATTTAAGGATACGAATGCAATGGAAAGGGGTTCACCGATGCTAGGACTAGTGAAGAAAATTTTTGGTGATTCCAATGAACGGGAAGTTAAACGGATGTTGAAGGCTGTTGATTATATCAACGAGCTTGAAGCGACGATTCAGCCGTTATCCGACGAAGAGCTTAAAGGCAAAACGGTGGAGTTCAGAGAACGCCTGGCCAAGGGCGAGGATCTGGATGATTTGCTGCCGGAAGCTTTTGCTGTTGTGAGGGAAGCGGCCAAGCGTGTACTCGGCAAGCGTCACTACGACGTTCAGCTCATCGGAGGTATGGTACTGCATGAAGGCCGTATCGCGGAGATGAGAACAGGGGAAGGGAAAACGTTAGTTGGAACCCTTCCGGTTTACTTGAATGCCTTGTTGGGCAAAGGCGTGCATGTAGTAACGGTCAATGACTACCTGGCACAGCGCGATAGCGCCGAAATGGGCGAAGTCTATAAATTCCTCGGCCTGACGGTTGGGGTTAACCTGCATGAGCTTTCTCATGAAGAGAAGCAAGCGGCTTACGCTTGCGATATTACGTATGGAACGAATAACGAATACGGCTTCGACTACCTGCGCGATAACATGGTGCTATACAAAGAGCAGATGGTTCAGCGCCCGCTGTATTATGCGGTAATCGACGAAGTAGACTCGATCTTGGTCGACGAAGCGAGAACGCCTTTGATTATTTCCGGACAAGCCGCTAAGTCCACGGATCTTTATTATGCGGCGGACCGTTTTGTTTCGAAGCTGAAAGAGGAAGAGGACTTCACAATTGATATCAAAGTGCGTTCCATTGCTCTGACGGAAGAAGGCGTCGCGAAGGCAGAGCGCGCATTCGGCATTGAGAACTTATTCGATCATCAAAATGTGAACATTAACCATCACGTGACTCAAGCGCTTAAAGCGCGTTTCATCATGAAGCGTGACGTGGATTACGTCGTTCAAGACGACGAGGTCATGATCGTCGATGAATTTACAGGCCGGATTATGACAGGCCGCCGATATAGCGATGGGCTGCACCAAGCGATTGAAGCCAAAGAGCAGCTGCAGGTTCAAAATGAGAGCATGACGCTGGCGACCATTACGTTCCAGAACTATTTCCGGATGTATCGTAAGCTTGCGGGGATGACAGGTACGGCGAAAACGGAAGAAGAAGAGCTCAAGAAGATTTACGGTCTTGAAGTTATTATCGTTCCGACGAACCGTCCGATGATTCGTAAAGATATGCCGGATGTGGTATATAAATCGGAGAACGGTAAGTTCAGGGCTGTTGTTGAGCAAATCGTAGAGAAGCACAAGCTGAACCAGCCTGTTCTTGTAGGTACGGTGTCGATCGAGAACTCGGAAAGACTGTCCGAGATGCTCAAGAAGAAAGGCGTTCCGCATAAAGTGCTTAACGCCAAATACCATGCCGAAGAGGCGGAAATCGTATCGCGTGCGGGTCAACCGGGTGCGGTCACGATTGCAACGAACATGGCGGGCCGCGGTACGGATATCATGTTGGGCGAAGGCGTACACGATATCGGCGGTTTGCATATTATAGGTACGGAACGTCATGAGAGCAGACGGATCGACAACCAGCTGCGCGGACGTGCGGGACGTCAAGGCGACCCGGGTTCCTCCCAATTCTATCTCTCTCTGGAGGATGAATTGATGAAGCGTTTCGGTGCGGAGAACATCATGGCGATGATGGACCGCCTCGGGATGGAAGAGGACCAACCGATCGAGAGCAAGCTGATCTCGCGTGCGGTGGAGTCTGCTCAGAAGCGCGTTGAGGGTAATAACTTCGACGTGCGGAAAGTCGTTCTACAGTATGACGACGTCATGAACCAACAGCGTGAGATCATTTATAAACAGCGCCGCGAGCTGCTGGAATCGGAAAATATCCGCGAAGTGATCGAGGGTATGATCAACGCTGTGATCGAGCGTGTCGTGAAAGCACATTGTCCGGAAGAAACGATCCCGGAAGAATGGGAATTGCAAGAGGTCGCTAATTTTGTGAATAACAACTTCCTTCAGGAAGATGCGCACATCAGCGATCAAGATATTTGGGGCAAAGAGCAAGAAGAGATTATCGAATATATTAAAGAGCTCGTAGCCAAACGCTACGATGAGCGTGAAGAAGAGATCGGTCCGGAATTCATGCGTGAATTCGAGAAGGTTGTCGCGCTGCGTGCGGTAGACTCCAAATGGATGGATCACATCGATGCGATGGATCAGCTGCGCCAAGGGATTCACCTGCGTGCTTACGGTGGTACGGATCCGCTTCGTGAGTACCAGTTCGAAGGCTTCGAGATGTTCCAAGAGATGATTGAGAACATTCGTGAGGAAGTCGCGATGTATATCATGAAGGCACATGTACAGAGCAACCTGGAGCGTCAAGCGGTAGCAGAAGGCCAAGCGGTGGATACAAAGAATGAAGCTGCAGGCAAAAAGCCAGTCGTACGCGGCGACGAGAACCGTATCGGACGCAACGACCCATGCCCATGCGGCAGCGGCAAGAAGTTCAAACAGTGCCACGGACAAGGCAGCTAAGGCGAATCGAATCCAATCGAAGATTGGTTAAGCCGCTTTTAGAGGCATAAGAGAATAAAGAGGTGTTAAGATATGCTGGAACCAGAAGTGAAACAAGACTTAAGAGAAACAGCAAAGCGACTAACCGAATTACGGGGGTCTCTTTGACTTAGATCATAAACTGGAAATGATCGGCGATCTCGAGGAGAAAATGGGAGCGCCGGACTTCTGGGACGATAACGAACGCGCCCAGAAGACGATTGCCGAGCTTAACGCGGTGAAGAGCGTTGTGGATCAATTCCAAGGCTTCTCGAACGAGTTCGAGGACCTGCAGGTCATGGTCGAGCTCGAGGAAGAGGAGAGCGATGCCGGCCTGGTGGCTGACATTGAGTCAGGCATCGCGGCGCTCAAGACCAGGCTCGAAGCCTTCGAGCTTGGCTTGCTGCTCAATCAGCCATATGACCGGCTGAATGC
The DNA here is from genome assembly GCF_028765165.1 of Paenibacillus sp. MAHUQ-63. Lineage (GTDB taxonomy): Bacteria > Bacillota > Bacilli > Paenibacillales > NBRC-103111 > Paenibacillus_E. The sequence continues at coordinate 39,260 of NZ_JARADB010000011.1, forward strand.
GATTCTGGAGCTACATCCCGGTGCGGGCGGCACGGAGTCGCAGGACTGGGCGGAGATGCTGCTGCGCATGTACCGCCGTTGGGCGGAGAAGCGGGGCTACAAAGTCGAGGTGCTCGACTATTTGCCCGGCGATGAAGCCGGCGTGAAGAGCGTCACGCTGCAGATCACGGGCTTCAACGCCTACGGCTATTTGAAGGCGGAGAAGGGCGTGCACCGGCTCGTGCGTATTTCGCCGTTCGATGCGTCCGGCAGACGCCACACGTCCTTCGTGTCGTGCGATATCATGCCGGAAATCGAAGACGATACGGAGGTTGAGATCCGCACGGAGGATCTCAAGGTCGATACGTATCGCGCCAGCGGTGCCGGCGGTCAGCATATTAACACCACGGACTCCGCCGTACGGATTACGCATATTCCGACGGGCGTCGTGGTTAGCTGCCAGCAGGAGCGCTCGCAGATCAAGAACCGCGAGAAAGCGATGAAAATGCTGCGCTCCAAGCTCTACGAGAAGAAGATCGAAGAGCAGATGAAGCAGCTGGCGGAGATTCGCGGCGAACAGTCCGATATCGGCTGGGGCAGCCAAATCCGTTCGTATGTCTTCCATCCATACAGCATGGTCAAGGATCACCGGACCTCTGCGGAGACAGGCAATGTCGGCGCGGTCATGGACGGAGATCTGGATATGTTCATCGATGCGTTCCTGCGCCATCAGATTAAGAAGCCGGAGAACGAGGAGTAAAGCGAAGCGAAGCGAGCGGCGGTTATCGACGTGGCCGGCATTAAGCGGAATCCACTCGCTGAGCCGTGCCGCGCATAGCCAAGACTTCAGACGATCATCCTACACCTAACAGGTGTAGGTTTTTTTGTGAGAGGAGGGCCTAGGGTGTCCCGAAGCCGAAAAGAACCATGGATACGGATAGGAAGTCCAGCGCATACCGTATTGGAATATACGTTATTAATAGTAGGCTCGTTAATTATGGCGGCGAGCTTTAACTGTTTTCTGAACGCGAACCAAATTGCCACCGGAGGCGTATCGGGCATTTCGACGATCGTTCAGTATGTGGCGGGTGTGAGCCCGGCAATCACCCAGTGGGCACTCAACATACCGATTTTCCTTTTGGCCTTGTGGCTGCTCGGCGGACAATTCGGGTTGAAAGCGGCCGTAGGATCGGTCGTATTCCCGCTGTGCGTCCTTGTCACCAGCCATCTGGGTATTCCGACGCATAATCCGCTGCTAGCCGCCGTTTACGGCGGAATCGGCGTAGGGTTGGGATTGGGTATCGTTTTCCGCGGCCGCGGATCGACAGGGGGTCTAGGGTTGGCCGCACAAATTTTACATAAGTATACGGGCTTGAGTTTGGGTTTCTCGGTTGCGGTGTTCGACGGCTTGGTCATTATCAGCTCAGCGCTGGCGTTTACGCCGGAGAATGCCCTGTACGGGTTGATCGGGCTTTTCGTCACGACCAAGACGATCGATATCGTGCAGCTGGGCTTCAATTATGCCAAAGTGGCGTTTATAATTTCGGATCAGACGGAGGCGCTGCGCAAAGCGATTCTGTACGATTTGGACCGCGGCTTAACGGAATTAAACGGCTCGGGCGGATTTACCGGGGAGTCGCGGACGGTGATGATGGTCGTGGTGAAGCAGAGCGAAGTGAGCCGGCTGAAGACGCTGGTGCGGTCGGTGGATCCGCAGGCTTTTGTGATTTTGAGTGAAACGAATGAGGTGCTGGGCGAAGGGTTCAAGCGGCATGCCTAGGTGCGGCGATTGGCGTTTCTACGGCTCTCACATATTGAATCAGGCGGGGTAACCCCAAAGACTGTCAGGCCCTGAAATGCACGCCCAATGGTAGATCGTGTCTAACAATTGGAGCGCACTTCGCGGCCTGACGGTTTTTTTGATAGGGCGAGCGCTGAACTCCACAAAAAAAAGTTGCTAGTCCACTGCTCAATTTGGGATAATATAACTGTTCGTTTTCTGAACAAGCCGTCTATGCATATTATGAATATTTTTTCGTGGAGTCCCTGAGGGAAACAGCTCTTGGGGTTTTCGTTCAAAAAGCTGTCAAACCCTTGACCGATCCTGCATCTTCTGACCTAAATCCAGCGAAAAAGGACGAAAAAAATTCATTGAATTATTATGTATATGACTGTATAATCATACATATATTTTCGGAGTAACGGGGGAATTCATATGAGTCAAGGCGTTAGAGCGGCAATTATCGGAGCTACTGGATACGGCGGCGTGGAAGTCATCCGCCTCTTGCAGGCGCATCCATTGGTGACAATCACTTCGGTCATTTCGACCTCGAATGCGGGAGCGCCATTGGCGGACCATTTTCCACATTTGCAAGAAATCGTGGTTGATATACTCGACGAATTAGACGTTAATTTGATCGCAGGCAAAGCCGACGTCGTGTTCCTGGCCACACCGGCGGGCGTCAGTGCGGAGCTTTCACCGAAACTTTTGGCTGCGGGCCTGAAGGTTATTGATATTTCCGGAGATTTGCGTTTGAAGTCCAGCAGCGATTACGAGAAATGGTATAAAAAGAAACCGGCCTCCGAGGACGTGCTGGCGAAATCGGTCTATGCGCTATCCGAAGTGTTCGGAGACGAAGTGAAAGGCAGCGATCTGGTCGCGAATCCGGGCTGTTATCCGACAGCAACGCTGCTTGGTTTGATCCCGGCTGTCAAAGCGGGCTGGATCGATCCTGCGACGATCATCATCGATGCCAAATCCGGCGTATCCGGAGCGGGTCGCGGGGTGAACCTCGGCGTGCACTACGCGGAAGTGAACGAGAATCTAAGCGCGTATAAGGTGAATAAGCACCAGCATATTCCGGAGATCGAACAGGCGCTCAGCCGTGTAGCGGGGAAACCGGTCGTTACTACGTTTACGACACACCTGGTGCCGATGACACGCGGAATTATGTCGACGATGTACGCGACGGTTCAAGGCGAGCATACGACAGCCGATTTCATCGAGCTGTATCGTCAGTTCTATGAAGGCCGGAAGTTCGTGCGGATTCGCCAAGAGGGCAAATACCCGTCTACGAAGGAAGTTGCCGGCTCCAACTACTGCGATATCGGCTTTTCCGTGGATGAACGGACAGGTCGTGTGACGATTGTGTCGGTCATCGATAATGTCGTGAAGGGCGCTGCAGGGCAGGCTATTCAGAACTTGAATTTGATGTACGGCTGGGAAGAAACAACCGGATTGCTGTTCGCGCCGGTTTATCCATAAGAAGAGGACATGTGAGGAGACGAGAATCTTGGATAAAGCTAGTTTCACGGTCGTGCCGGAGGGCACGGTAACGACGCCGAAAGGCTTTCGCGCAGGCGGTCTGCACTGCGGTTTGAAGAAGACGGAGCGCTTCGATTTGGGCGCTATCGTATGTGATGTGCCGGCGGCAGCGGCGGGCGTATACACGCTGAACGCGTTCCAGGCGGCACCGCTGCGCGTGACGCAGGAGAGCATCGCGCAAGGCGGCAAGCTGCAGGCGATGATCGTCAACAGCGGCAACGCCAATGCTTGCACGGGCCAGCAAGGCGAGGACGACGCCTATGCGATGCGTGCGGCTAGCGCGAAGGCGCTGGGCGTGGCGGAGCATCACGTCGGCGTCACAAGCACGGGCGTGATCGGCGAGCTGCTGCCGATGGGCAAGGTGCTGTCAGGCATCGAGCAGCTGCCGCAGCGCATTCAAGCAGACGGCGGGGAAGACTTCTGCCAAGCGATCCTGACGACGGATCTTGTGCAGAAGATGACATGCGTTCGTCTTACGGTCGGCGGCAAGGAGGTTCACATTGCCGGGGCAGCCAAGGGTTCGGGGATGATTCATCCGAACATGGCGACGATGCTCGGCTTCATGACGACCGACGCGCCGATCGAGAGCGAGCACCTGCAGGCGCTGCTTAGCAGGATTACGGATAACACCTTCAACATGATCACCGTTGACGGCGATACAAGCACCAACGACATGGTCGTGGTGATGGCCAGCGGTTTGGCCGGCGGTGAGACGCTGACACCGGCGCACCCGGATTGGGAAGCCTTCGCAGCAGGCTTCCAGTATGTCGGCGAGTACCTCGCCAAGGCAATCGCACGCGACGGCGAGGGCGCAACGAAGCTGATCGAGACGACAGTCATCGGCGCGGAGAACGATGAAGCGGCGCGGAAGATCGTGAAGTCGATCATCGGTTCGAGCCTCGTGAAGTCCGCCGTGTACGGCGCTGACGCGAACTGGGGCCGGATCATTGCGGCCGTCGGTTACTCGGGCCAACCGGTGAATGTGAACACGGTTGATATCCGCTTGGGCGATATCGCTGTACTGGAGCAATCGCGTCCGGTAAAGTTCGACGAGGAAGCGGCGCTGTCTTATTTGAAAACGGACACGATTCAAATACACGTGAATTTACATATGGGCGCCGGCAAGGCAACGGGCTGGGGCTGCGATTTGACATATGATTACGTACGCATCAACGCGGCTTACCGCACTTAAGAAGGGGAACGAGCGCAGTGAAGAACAATTGCTTTGTGATGAAATGCGGCGGCAGTACGCTTGCGGCGCTGCCGGCCAGTTTTTTTGAAGATATGCGTCAGCTGCAAGAAGAAGGCATTGTCACCGTGATTGTGCATGGCGGCGGGCCGGCGATTTCGGATACGCTCGGGAAGCTGGGCATCGAATCCGGCTTCGTGAACGGACTCCGGGTAACGACGGAGGCGGTGCTCGACGTCGTGGAGATGGTGCTATCCGGCCAGATCAACAAAGAGATCGTCCGGCGCATTCAATTGACCGGTGCGGCGGCGCTCGGATTGTCTGGTGTGGATGGACATCTGATTGAAGCGAAGCCGGTGGCGAACAGCCATGAAGTCGGTCTTGTCGGCGACGTAACGAAAGTCAACGCCGAACTCATTCAGGGCGTTGTGAATATGGGCTATATTCCGGTCATCGCGCCTGTCGGTCTTGGTGCTGACGGTGGCCAGCGTTACAACATCAATGCGGATACGGCGGCCGGTGCCGTTGCGTCGCACCTAGGTGTCGAGCAGATGGTCGTCGTAACGGACGTTCCCGGCATTATGAAGACGGTGGACGGCGAGAAGCAGGTACTGCCTGTCGTGAGCGTGGCGGAGATCGAAGAGATGATCGCTAGCGGAGACATTTATGGCGGCATGATTCCGAAGGTTCGCGCAGCGATTGCTTGTATCCAAGGCAAGGTGCAGGAAGTTGTGATCGTGAACGGAGCGGAGCCGAATGTGCTGAGCAAAGTGCTGAAGGGCACGGGAATCGGAACAAGAATTGTACGATAAACACTAAGGAGGGAATGTACATGAGTGAAACGGGGAAAAGCTCGCTCTTTCCAACGTACGCCAGATATCCGATTACGCTGGTGAAAGGGGAAGGCAGCCGGCTGTGGGATGACACAGGCAAGGAATATATCGACTTGATGAGCGGGATCGCCGTAGCGAACCTTGGGCACGCGCCGAAGGAAGTTAAGGAGGAGCTTGTGCAGCAGTTGGATCAGCTGTGGCACGTAAGCAACCTTTTCCATATTCCGAATCAGGAGAAGCTTGCATCGTTGTTAACGGCGAACAGCTGTGCGGATGCCGTTTTCTTCTGCTCCACGGGAGCGGAGGCGAACGAGGCTGCGATCAAGCTGGCACGCCGTTACAATCAGAAGGTGCTGAACAACGGCCGGTACGAGATTATCACGTTCAACATGTCGTTCCATGGACGTACGCTCGCAACATTGACGGCAACGGGTCAAGATAAAGTGAAGGAAGGCTTCCTTCCGCTTCCCGAAGGCTTCGTCTATGCACCGTACAACGATATCGAGGCTGTCCGCAGTCTTGTGAATGATAAAACATGCGCTATCATGCTGGAGATGGTCCAAGGAGAAGGCGGCGTGCTGCCGGCGGATCCGGAATTCGTGAAACAGCTTGCCGAGCTGTGCAAGCAGGAGAATCTGCTGTTGATTGCGGATGAGATTCAAACGGGTGTAGGACGCACAGGCAAGCTCTTTGCCTATGAGCATTATGGGGTTGAACCGGATATTTTCACATTGGCCAAAGGTTTGGGCGGCGGGTTCCCGATCGGGGCGATGCTCGGCAAAGCTTTCTTGGCGGAAGCGTTCAACGCGGGAAGCCACGGCTCGACATTCGGCGGTACGCCGATTGCGACGGCTGCCGGCTATGCGGCGGTGAATGCGATTCTAAGCCAGCAGCTGCCGGAGCGCGCAGCCGAAATCGGCGACTATACGATCAAGAAGCTGGAGAGCAAGCTGGCCGGCAATCCGCTCGTCGCGAAAATTCGCGGCATCGGGCTTTTGATCGGCATTGAGTGCACCCAGCCTGCAGGCGAATTCATCAGCGAAATGCATAAGCGTGGCGTACTGGTCATTCCGGCGGGGCCGAACGTGATTCGGTTAGTGCCTGCTTTGAATATACCGCAAGCGGATTTGGATCAAGGGCTTGATGTGCTGTGCGCCGTCCTCTCGGAGAAGGCAGCGACGATCAGCGCGAAGTAATGAGGAAACAGGGAGAGAGGTTGAACGAATGAACACAACTTTACAAGAAGAAGTGGCGGCCCAGTTGAAAGGTAAGGATTTCCTCGCACTGGCTGATTATACACCGGAAGAAATTGAATATTTGATTCACTATGGCATCGAGCTGAAGCGCAAGCAGAAGGCGAGAGAGCCGCATGCCGTGCTGGCCGGCAAGACGCTCGGCATGATTTTCGAGAAGTCCTCGACGCGTACGCGCGTTTCATTCGAAGTGGGGATGTACCAGCTTGGAGGGCAGGCTTTGTTCCTGAGCAAAAACGACCTGCAGCTCGGACGCGGCGAAACGGTTTGGGATACGGCGCAAACGCTGTCCCGTTACCTCGACGGCATTATGATCCGTACCTACGAGCATCGTAAAGTCATCGATCTGGCACGCGGTTCAACGGTTCCGGTCATTAACGGTTTGACGGACTATGCCCATCCTTGCCAAGTCATGGCTGATTATCAGACCGTGCTTGAGAAAAAAGGCCGCCTGAAAGGCATCAAAGTCGCTTACATCGGGGATGGCAACAACATGGTGCATTCCTTGATGGTGGGTGCGAGCAAATTAGGGATGGACTTCGCGATCGCTTCGCCGGAAGGGTACGATCCCGATCAGGAAGTCATTCAGAATACGAAGGAAAATGCCGCACAATACGGCGGAAGCTTCCTGTTGACGCGCGATCCGCGTGAGGCGATTGAGAATGCGGATATCGTCTACACCGACGTATGGGCCAGCATGGGCTTTGAAGCCGAGCAGAAAGAGCGCGAGATTGCGTTCAAAAACTACCAAGTCAATGAGGACCTCGTGAAGTATGCCAAGTCCGATTACTTGTTCATGCATTGCTTGCCGGCACACCGCGGCGAAGAAGTGAGCGAAGGCGTCATCGACGGCTCGCATTCGATTATTTTCGACCAGGCAGAGAATCGTCTTCATGCGCAAAAGGCTATTATGGCCGCGACCATGATATAATAAATAGAACTATAGGAAACGGAGAGATTACTAGACATGGCTAAGGAAAAAATCGTACTCGCGTATTCCGGCGGGTTGGATACATCGGTTATTTTGAAATGGCTGAAGGAAACGTATGACGCCGAAATCATTGCTTTCACCGCGGATATCGGGCAAAAAGACGAGCTGGACGGTCTGGAGGAAAAAGCGCTCAAAACCGGCGCATCCAAAATCTACATCGACGATCTGCGCGATGAGTTCGCGAAGGATTTCATCAACCCGATGTTCCAAGCGGCGGCTTTGTATGAAGGGCAATACTTGCTCGGCACGAGCATTGCGCGTCCGCTGATCGCGAAGCGTATGGTCGAAATCGCGCGCGCGGAAGGCGCAACGGCGATTGCCCACGGCGCAACCGGCAAAGGAAACGACCAAGTGCGTTTCGAATTGACAGCAGCGGCGCTTGCTCCTGAGATTTCTGTTATCGCACCTTGGCGTCTGGAAGAATTCCGCGAGCAGTTCCCTGGCCGCGCTGAGATGATCGCGTATGCCGAGAAGCACGGCATTCCGGTAACGGCTTCCGCTGCCAAGCCTTATTCGACCGACCGCAACCTGCTGCACATCTCCTTCGAGAGCGGCATGCTGGAGGATCCTTGGTTCGATGCGGCAGCTGACTCCAACAAAGATATGTACGTTCTGAGCGTGGCGCCGGAAGATGCGCCGGATCAAGCGGAATACATCGAACTGGAGTTTGAGAAAGGCGACTGCGTCGCCATCAACGGCGCGAAGCTGACTCCGCTGCAAGTGATGGAAACGTTGAATGAAATCGGCGGCAAGCACGGCATTGGCCGTGTGGACATGGTGGAGAACCGTTTCGTCGGCATGAAGAGCCGCGGCGTGTACGAAACGCCGGGCGGTACGATTCTGTTCACCGCTCACCGCAAAATGGAATCCCTCACGATGGACCGCGATGTGATGCACCTTCGTGATTCCCTGATCTCGAAATATGCGAGCCTGGTATACAACGGCTTCTGGTTTGCTCCGGAGCGTCTGGCGATCCAAGCGCTTGTGACGGAAAGCCAAAGAAACGTGACCGGTACGGTTCGCTTGAAATTGTACAAAGGCAACGTCATCGGAGCCGGCGTGAAGAGCCCGGTATCCCTTTATAATCCGGATATCGCTACGATGGAAGCCGATCCGACCAAAGCTTACGATCAAGGCGATGCAACAGGCTTCATTCGCTTGAACGCGCTTCGTCTGAAAGTATCTTCCGGTGTCGAGCAGAACGCGAAGAAATAAGTTTATCATAAGCTGTGAACCGGGCTTTCCCTTGTGGAAAGCCTTTGGGCTGTAAATATAGAGAGGAGTGGGTGTGCGTGTCAAAGCTATGGGGTGGACGATTCACGAAACAAACCGACCAATTGGTCGAGGAATATACGGCATCGATTACATTTGATAAAGAACTCGCGGAAGAAGATATTCAAGGCAGCTTGGCCCATGTTACCATGTTGGGGAAATGCGGGATTCTTCCTGCTGCGGATGTCGAAACGATCAAGGACGGCCTGCTGCAGGTGCAAGGCATGATTCGCCGCGGCGAGCTGGCATACACCATTCAGAATGAAGATATTCACATGAATATCGAGAAAACATTGATCGACCTGATCGGTCCTGTCGGCGGCAAGCTGCACACCGGCCGCAGCCGCAACGACCAAGTCGCGACGGACATGCATCTCTATTTGCGCAAACGCGTCGTGGAGTTCGTCGGACACTTGATCAAGCTGCAGGAAGCATTGATCGATCAAGCGAAGAAGAACATCGACACGATCATCCCGGGCTACACGCATCTGCAGCGTGCGCAGCCGATCTTGTTCGCGCACCACATGATGGCCTATGTCAGCATGTTCCAGCGTGACCTCGAGCGCTTGCAGGACAGCTACAAGCGCGTAGACGTTCTGCCGCTCGGCGCCGGCGCGCTCGCCGGTACGACGTTCCCGATCGACCGCCATTTCGTGGCGGAGCAGCTCGGGTTCGGACGCGTGTACGAGAACTCCCTGGATGCGGTCAGCGACCGCGACTTCATCCTGGAGTTCCTCTCCAACGCGTCCATGATTATGATGCACCTGTCTCGCTTCAGCGAGGAGATGGTGCTGTGGTCTTCCACAGAGTTCGCGTTCGTTGAACTCGACGATGCGTTCTGCACCGGCAGCTCGATCATGCCGCAGAAGAAGAACCCGGACGTAGCGGAGCTCGTCCGCGGCAAAACAGGCCGCGTCTACGGCAACCTGTTCGGTCTGATGACCGTGCTGAAGTCGCTGCCGCTGGCGTACAACAAAGACATGCAGGAAGATAAGGAAGGCATGTTCGATACGGTTCGCACGCTGCAAGGCGCGCTGCAATTGTTCGCCCCTATGGTTGCGACGATGAAGGTGAACACGGACCGGATGAGACAAGCCGTTAACCAAGACTTCTCCAATGCGACGGATATCGCCGATTACCTGGTGAACAAAGGGCTGCCGTTCCGCCAGGCGCATGAGGTGATCGGGAAAACGGTGCTGCATTGCATTCAGAACAAGAAATATCTGCTCGATATGAGCATCGAGGAATTCAAAACGTTCTCCGAGCTGTTCGAGTCCGATATCTATGCGGTGCTGCAGCCGGAGCAAGTGGTCAATGCGCGCAATGTTTACGGCGGTACAGCCAGCAATCAAGTATCCGAAGCGATTGTCCGCGCCGAGCAAGTGCTCGCCGCGTCCAACGCGTGGCTGCAAGAATACCTGGAGAAAAGCAAATAAACAAAAGCCTTCAACGCCATCCGGCTGGATGGGAGTTGAAGGCTTTTTTGCTGCTTTACCGGCCGGTGACGGAGATATAGCCGGTATCGACGCGGATTTTGACTTTCTTGCTGCCGTCGCCGAGGGTGCCTTTGGCGGCATGATGATCTTCGCGGTCTACGGTTAGACCGGGCACTTCCAGATTGACGGCGCCCGTATCGGCCGCTAGATCGAAGTTGACGTTCTTAGGCACGGGATCGAGCGTCAATCGCACGCTGCCGGTATCCGACTCCAGAGAGACGGACTCGCCGATCTCGGCCATTCTGGCTGTGATGCTTCCCGTATCGGTCTTCAGCTTCGCATCGCCCTGTCCTTCTTGAATGTGAATGCTGCCCGTATCCGTTTGGAGGTTCATCGATTTGCCTTCGTAACGATCGAGCGAAATGTTGCCGGTATCCGTATTGACCGTCAGCTTCTCGGCTTTCAGGTCGTTGAGTGCGATGCCGCCCGTATCGGAATTGACGGTAATGGCTTTGTACATTTTGTCCGGCAGCGACACTTCGGTTTTCAGGCCAAAGCCGCGGCCGGCGATCCAATTCTTGAATTCGGTTATGTCGAAGCCGATATCGAAGTGATCTTTCTCCTTCGTGCAAACGTCTACGCGCCATACATTGCTGCCTTCCGTCACCGCCTCTACCGTACACTCGTTGGCGTTCTGCTCGCGCATCGTACCGGATAGGCGGACCTTGATTTCATCCCCGTTCGTCGGGACGAAAGTGATGTTGGAAATATCGTTTTGAATGATTATCGTATCAATACTAGCGGCAGATATTTTCTTCTCGATATCGACTTTGGCGATGCCGGCCTCGAGATCTAACGTCTTGAAAGAAATAGCTGAACCTACCAGACCCACGGCCAAACAGGCAAAGCCAGTCAGTAGGAAAAATTTGTATCCACGTTTCATGGCTTAGGCCCCCTTAATGAGTTTGGCGTTGAATTGGATGTACGACCAGCTGAGTTTGAAAAAGGCTTTGATCAGCCAAGTGCTGATGGTCGTCAGAATGACGCCTAAGCCGAAGCAGCTGAGCATGGCAAAGCCGATGAAACGCAGATCGTTGCCGACCGTGCCCATGAAGCTGCTCAGCATACCGGCGATCGGGGCGACAATCAGAGCGAATCCGGATGCAAATAGTGCGATTAGCGTGGCCAAAATGCCGAACCACGGACCTACCACGAACAGCAAATTGAAGAAGCCCAGCGCGATAGATACGATAATCGCCTTGATTCCGGTCTCCTGTTTAACCGGATAGGGGTACGGAGGCTGCTGGCTATAATAGGGGTTCGGCTGCGGCGGCGTGTACGGCGGGAAGCCTGGTGCGTCCGGTGCCTGCTTGGGTGCTGGGCCCGGTTCAGGTCTTGCGTAAGCTCTGTCCAATGGAGGGAGCTTCTCCTCCGCGTTTCGGATTGGCGGCTCAGGACTGACGAAGGGCATCTCCTTAGGTCCCCTGGCCGACTGAGGCTCATGAGGCTCTTTAGGCTCCTTCGGTCCATCCCAATTCGGTACTCGCGGATAGCCGAGCGATTGGGCGACCTCGTCCTCATGCTTGCCGTTCTCAACCGCCTTCTGAAACAATTCTTCGTAAACAGACAATATATTTTGGCGCTCCTTCTCCGGAAGTCCGCGCAGTCGATAGTTTAATTCTTTGAAATAATCAACCTTACTCATCGTGCATCCTCCTTATGTGCAATCTCTATATGCTTATCTTAATAAAAAAAAGTCATAGTGACCTAGTAACTACAGTCACATGACCTTTTGATAAAAGACATATATTTGCGGCCGATCCAGTCACAAAGCTTATCGGAAGGACGGTCCTTTGACGCCGTCCTCCAAGATGGGTTGCTGTGGAGGCTCAGTCCCTCCGCCTTCCTCGGCCTTGACGTCGCCGCGGTTGGAGGCGATCAGTGTAGGAACAGCCGAGTACTGATCTTTGGAGATCAGTTCTCTGCTAACGATTGCCCCGTTCTCCTTTTTAATTCGGTACGTCTCTACCTTATAGCCTGCTTTGCCGGTAGAGATCGGCCGGGTAGCGCCAGGGGCTAAGCTCGGGTTGTGTAAATATTTGACCGGAGGTTGAATCGTTTCAACGACCTTGGAGTCGATGTCGTAAGTGACCGATGGCGACATATGCCCGTAGAGTTTAACCGTAATGTCGTGGTCCGTTGTTACGGTGCGGATTAAGAGGTAAGCGTCCGTGTTGTTGCGGAATTTGAAATTGATATAGCCGTTCGCGAATGTCGCATCTTGTCCCAATGCGATATACGAGACGGGCAGGGAATGGTTGCGCCGCTCCACGATCTGCAGCCCGCTGCGCAGCACGGCATTGTACAGCGTTGTCGAAACTTGGCAGATGCCTCCGCCGATGCCCGGAACGAGCTTGCCGTTCAAGATGACCGGGGCTTCCTTATAGCCGAATCGGCTCTCGGTCTGCGCGATGATTTTGCTGTAGTCGAACGTCTCGCCGGGGGCTAGAAGCATGTCTTGGATAGACGCGGCGGTAGAGCGGATGTTGTGGATCCGACCTTCGCCCGACACCGGGAAGGCGGTCGTGAACTCGGATATTTTGCGCTCAATTCCTTGCTTCCTTAAAGTTTCTACCGTCACCGAAGGGCTCTGTTCGTAGAGGGGAAGCGTCAGTCTGATCGGCGCAGCGTAATGGATGTAAGAGACCGAGGGGGCGATTTCCCGCAAATGCTCGCTCAGATGGACGGTGTCAACGCGAAGAACCCGGCGCTCCGGTTCATAAATCAGTTGGTCCTGTGCCGTTACGACGCGCTTGGCCGGTACGGGCTGCTGGCTATAGAGATCCTTCCAAGTTTCTTTGACGGTTCCGGCAAGCCGCGTCTCGCTAACGGACACTTCGAGCGGGACATCGGCTCGCCGAAGCTGCCAGCGCGCTTTAATCCGCTCCCAGGGGGAGGCGCGGAACAGACGGTCCAACGCTTGCTTCAAAGCCTCGTCATGATATTCAATACCTAATTGTCCAAGGGTTAGCTGGCGATTGGCGATATCCGGATAGGAGGTTTGCAGCTGTACGGGAAAGGAGGACAACAGGTTCAACCGCTCGTCGTATTGTTGTTGAAACGTGTCGTATGGCATGCCGCCGACCCGCCAGCCTGCAACGGCGAATTTCGGAGGCAGCGTGCTTTGGGAACCATACATATATAGAGCTATGCCGAGCGCGCCCAGCATTCCTGTTACGATGGATACATGGATAGCGACTTTCCGAAGGTGGAGTGGCATGTCAGCGGCTCCTTTACATACGAATTGTGAAAAGGCCTGTACTACCATATGTATGTTCCCGGGGAACGATTTATGATTAAAACCTTATAAACCTCAAATGTGTACAAATCATGTTATAATGACAGTAACCAACATGAATAATGGTACGGTTTTAGAAGGAATTTCCGCTTTTGTGTCGAATTCATAAAGGCTAACTATACAACAGAGACACTTTGGGCTCAGCCCGAAGATCCATATTTTAGGATGTGATATTGTGATCGAAATGCAGGACGTATGGAAGACGTACTCCAACGGCACGCATGCATTGAGAGGGATTAATGTAAAAGTGGACCGCAACGAGTTTGTCTATGTTGTCGGGCCATCCGGCGCTGGTAAATCGACATTTATGAAGTTGATGTATAGAGAAGAAAGACCGACGAAGGGTCAAATTTTCGTGAACGGATTTAATCTGGAGAAGTTGAAGCAGCGCAAGATTCCGTTTCTGCGCAGAAACATCGGCGTCATATTCCAGGATTATCGCTTGCTCCCGAAACTGTCAATTTTCGACAATGTGGCCTTTGCCATGGAAGTCATTGAAGCACCGAAAAAGCAGATCAAGAAGCGTACGATGGAAGTGCTGGAGCTCGTGAAATTAAAGGATAAAGCGAATTCGCTGCCGTCGCAGCTATCCGGTGGCGAGCAGCAGCGGGTAGCCATTGCCCGGGCAATAATTAACAACCCATCCGTCATAATCGCCGACGAACCGACAGGAAATCTAGACCCGGAGACGTCATGGGGGATCATGAAGCTGATGGAAGAAATTAATTTCCGCGGCACAACAATCGTTATGGCAACGCATAACAAAGAAATCGTGAACACGATGCGTAAACGAGTCATTGCAATCGAGAACGGCCTTATAGCGCGTGACCAGGTGCGGGGGGAATACGGTTATGAAGATTAGCACATTGTCCCGCCACTTGCGCGAAGGCATGCGGAATGTCGTCCGGAATGGATGGATGACGTTTGCGTCGATCTCGTCGATTGCGATTTCCTTGTTTATTTTAGGTGTTTTCGTACTCATCACATTGAACGTGAACGATATTGCAAGCCAGATTGAGGATCAAGTCGAAATTAACGTCTACCTGGAGGTCAACACGCCTCAGGACCAAATAACGGCGCTGGAAACGCAAATCCAGGGCATCATCGGTGTGAAAACAATCAAGTTCGTCTCGAAAGAAGAGGGACTTGTCTACTTGCGCGAAAAGCTTGGCGAAAGCGGCAAAGCGCTGCTGGATGGATTCGAAGGGGAGAACAACCCGCTTAACGATGCTTTCACAGTCGAAGTGGATGACCCGAGGAACGTAGCGGCGGTAGCGGATCAAATCAGTGCGCTGAATATCGGCAAAGATCCGAAACCGATTTACAAAGTGAACTACGGCAAAGGGACTGTCGAGGCGTTGTTTAAAGTGACGCAGATTGTTCGCTGGGTCGGCTTTGGCATCGTGATTTTACTGTCATTTACGGCTGTATTCCTGATTGCCAATACGATTAAAATTACGATTCTTGCCCGGCGCAAAGAAATTGCCATTATGAAAATGGTGGGTGCGACGAATTCCTTTATTCGTTGGCCGTTTTTTATAGAAGGGGCACTGCTTGGCTTCGTCGGATCACTGATTCCCGCGGCATTGATTCTGGGCGGATATTGGAAGCTGCTGAATATCAGCTCATTGAATATGAATTTGCTCATGATCGAATTAACGCCATTCCGCGAGATTGCTCCTACCATGATTGCGTTATTGCTGGGAATCGGCATCGTGATCGGCATCTGGGGCTCCCTGATTTCCGTACGTAAATTCCTCCGCGTGTAGAAGACGGCTTATTAAGCCGGCTTTGAAGCATTTTTGTGTTTTCAAAGATTCAAAGATTAATAGATGGAAGTTGAAGAGAGTCAAGTTTCTGGAACTCGTATCAGGTTTTGAAAATGAGGAGGCTACGTGCTTGAAGAAGAAGATTCTACCCTTGGTACTGACACTTGGGATTACGGCTTCGCTAGCGGTCCCATATGCGGGTTATGCCGCATCGACAACGGAGAAGATCGATCAGCAGTTGACTCAGCTTAAAAAACAGAAGGCGGCAGCGCAGCAAAAGGCGAACGACGCCGAGAATCAAATTTCCAAAGTGCAGGACGAGAAAGATCAAGCTACGAAAGACATGAATACGTTGATTCAACAGGTCAATGAAGCCAGCAAGAAGCTGACTCAGTTGAATGAGCAAATTGACCAGGTTTCCGACACGTTAGAGGAGAACGGGAAGCAGCTGGACGAGGCTATAGCCCGGGTGGAAAGCCGCGACCAAATGCTGAAATCACGAGTGCGTCTGATGTACATGAACGGCTTCGTTTCTTATATGGATGTGGTTCTTAGCGCGACCAGCTTTTCTGACTTTTTGAATCGGATAGAAGCTTTGAAATCTATTGTAAATCAAGATAAGGTCGTGCTAGAAGCGAACAAGAAAGATAAAGAGATTGTAGCCAAGAAGAAGGAAGAAACCGAGCAGCAGTTGGAGAAGGTGAAGAAGCTATACGCCGATGCCGATGTGGTGAGAGACGAGCTGCAGGCGAAGGAAAAAGCCAAGGAAGTGAAGATCGCTTCCCTATCGAAGCAAGAGAAGGCTCTTGAGGGGATTTCCGAAGAGAACGAAAGATTGATCACACAATTAGCGAAGCAGGAAGCGGATCTTCAAGCGAAGAAACGGGCTGCGACCAAAGCCAAGTCGCCATTCACGTATGCGGGAGGCAAGCTGGGTTACCCGCTGGCCGCGCAAGCGCCGCTTACGTCGGACTTCGTGAACCGGATTAACCCGGTTACGGGCAGAAGCGAGAATCATAAAGGCATTGACTTGGGCGCTCCCAAAGGAACCGGCATTCTTGCCGCCGAGAACGGCTCCGTTATCTACGCCTCTTGGATGAACGGATACGGGAACTGCGTGATCGTCGATCACGGCAATGGATTATGGACGCTGTACGGCCATATTATGAATGATGGCATTTATGTCAAAGTCGGCGATGTCGTGAAACGTGGCGAGAAAATCGCCGGCGTAGGCTCTACGGGCCAATCGACAGGCAATCACTTGCATTTCGAAGTCAGGCTGAATGAAACTCCGACCGATCCCAAACCGTTCTTGCGATAGGACAACTTGGTTATAAAACAGGAAGGGCTTGTCATATACTACAAGCAGACGGGAAAAAGGTAGGTGAATCGCGCCTTGCAATTCAAAGGACGCACGGTCATAGTATTTGTTTTGTTAGCCATGTTCGCAAGCTCAATTGTCACGCTGACGATTGTGGACCCATCCTTTACATGGGGGCGGAGCGAGCAGCCGACGGGAAGCGCCGCCGCTGCTATAAGCTCTTCGTCGGGTCTTTCCAGCAAAGAATTAAGCAAAATTGCCACAACGTTTCAATTAATTGAAAGCAAATATTTGAAGCAACCGGATCATGAGAAGCTGGTGAACGGCGCGATCAACGGCATGCTGGAATCTCTGGAAGATCCGTTCACGGTATATATGGATCAGAAGGAAGCGCAGCAGTTCGACGAGAGCATCACATCTTCGTTCCAAGGAATCGGGGCTGAAGTTTCCTTCGAAGAAGGTAAATTCGTAATCGTATCTCCCATTAAAGGCTCGCCGGCAGAGAAAGCGGGCATTCAGGCCAAAGACGTCATTCTCTCGGTGAACGGGGAGAAGCTGGACGGCCTCACATTGAATCAAGCAGTCATGAAAATCCGCGGTCCCAAAGGCACGCAGGCGAAGCTCGACCTGCTTCGTCAAGGAGCGGGCGATCCGGTTCAGGTGATCGTCGTTCGGGATAATATCGACGTAGAAACCGTCTACGCGGAAATGCTGCAGGACCAGATCGGCAAAATTGAGATCCGCCAATTCTCCTCCAATACGGCTGTACGCTTCGCGGAAGAGCTGAAGAATCTGGAGGCCAAAGGCATGAAGGGGCTGGTCATTGACGTGCGGAATGACCCGGGCGGCCTGCTGAACGTTGTCGTCGACATCGTCAATCCTTTCGTGAAGAGCGGCAAGCCGATCGTACAGGTTGAGAACCGGGACGGGAAGCGGGAGCCGACGCCTTCGACGGGATCGGGCAAAAGCTATCCGGTGACAGTGCTGATCAACAAGGGCAGCGCAAGCGCTTCGGAGATTCTGGCCGGCGCGTTCCAGGAAGCGGTCGGCAGCAAGATCGTCGGTGAAACGTCCTACGGAAAAGGCACGGTTCAAGTCACTTTCGAGAAGGAAATGGGTGACGGCAGCAACATCAAAATGACCGTCTACAAATGGTTGACGCCGAACGGCAACTGGATTCACAAAACGGGTATCCAGCCGGATATCGCGGTGGAGCAGCCGGCGTATTTCAAAGCGGCTCCGCTTTCGAAGAAAACGGTGCTGAAGCAAGATACGACGAGCGACGATGTGAAAAACCTGCAGCTGATGCTGGCGGGGTTAGGATTTAACCCTGAGCGCTCGGACGGCTACTTCAGTGAGAAAACGACCATGGCCGTGAAAGCTTTCCAACGGACGAACGGCTTGCCGATGACCGGGGAAGTCGATACGGACACGGCGAACAAGATTGAGAAGCTGCTCTTGGCGCAGATTCGCGAGCCTAAGAACGATCTTCAATTGAAGGCGGCAGTTGGTCAAATTCAGAAGCAGCTCGGGAAATAATATTGGTGAGCTGCTGGAAATTGACCGTCAGCGGCAGGAAATAAGCGGTCGCAGTCGAAATATTGTAGGAAGGATGCTTCGGCAACCTTCCTACTTTTATTTTATTGAGGAGACCGAATCGTGATGGATGTTCTGATTCAACTCTTGGACAGGCTGCTGCAGGCAGCGGGGCAGTTGTTAATGAATCCTTTTTACTATATAGGCATCATCTTTATCGTACTGCATTATCGCAAGCAAATTCAGTTGGAGCGCAAGCTGTTTCATACGAAGCTGCATTCGTTGATGAATGAGACGTGGCGAACCGTGCTGTGGGGATGGATCGGCGGATTGGCCGCCTCGGTGCTCCTGTTGTTCGTCGGTGTAAGTATTGATGCCGAAGCCGTGCTGCTGCTCTGGGTCATTACGATCGTTTTGGTGATGGTGCGGGTCCGGTTCCTCTGCCTGGCTTATGCCGCGGGGATCCTGGGCGTCGCCCAAGCCGTTCTGTCCTGGCTGCCGAACGCGGCCGATTTGACGGCTTCCGTGCCGGTTCTGAAGATAGTGGCTAACGCGGACATCCCGTCTTTGCTGTTGATCGTGGCGGTCCTGCATCTCCTTGAGGGGCTGCTGACGCAGTACCAAGGGGCGCGGATGACGACACCGCTCTTCCTGGAAGGGAAGCGCGGGCAAATCATCGGCGGGCAGCAGCTGCAGGGCTTCTGGCCGGTACCACTGTTTCTGCTAGTCCCTGCTGCAGGCGGAGGTGAGCTAGGCTTGCCATGGGCAACGTTGTTCGGAGCGAATCTCGCTTCCGGCTGGACGCTGCTGGCATTTCCCGCGATGATCGGCTTCACTGAGCTGACGATATCCAAGCTTCCTCGACGGCAGGCCCGTTTCAGTGCGAACTTGTTATACTTGTACGGCTTGATCATGTTGGGGGCGGCGGTTGCTGCGCATTTCTGGCCACCGGTCCTGATCGCCGGCGCGCTGCTGAGCATGGCCCTTCACGAAGGATTGATTCGGTATAATCAATGGCTCGAAGATAAGCAGGCGCCTTTCTACGTGCATTCGCCGAGAGGGCTCATGGTGCTCTCGGTCGTGCCGAACAGTCCGGCCCAGGAGCTTGGCATCCAAGTGGGCGAGCTCATTCATAAAGTGAACGGCCACAAGGTGAGAACGAAGACCGACCTGCATCAGGCGATGGGGCTCAATTCCGCCTTCTGCAAGCTGGAGGTGTTGAACGAGCAGGGCGAGGTTCGCTTCCTGCATCGCGCGATTTTCGCGGGCGATCATCACCAGCTCGGCATCATTTTGGCGCCGGACCAGCAGGCGCTTTATTTCACGGAGCACCGGCCGGTACATCTCTTATCCTACTTGCGCGGCCGAATTACCGGATTGTTATCTAATGATTCGACCAAATCGATGTAAATAAAGAAAGAGACTGTCCCCAGCCTTTGTATGACTTACGGGCATCCTCATTTTTATGAAAAGGGAAATTGAGTGCGCTATTTGTCTAAATCTGATTCTTTTGGGTGGGAAACGGAAATACAGGCCTTTATTTGTCTGTGAACCTCTACTTATCGGCCAAAATTGACTAAATAACGCATCGTATTTCCCCTATCGCAAAGGATGGCCTGCTTTTCGGGTAAATAACGCATCGTATTTCCTTACATCAAAAGGGGCTGCCCCAAGGTCAATGTTGACCTTTGGGACAGCCCCCTTTCGTTTATTTGGTGCTGCCGACCGGAGCGAGTCCGTCGCGCAAAACGATGATTTCCACGCGGCGGTTCTTGCTGCGGTTCTCTTCGCTGTCGTTCGGCACTTTGGGCATCGTATCCGCATACGCTGTTGCGATGAATTTGTTGTCGTCGAGCTTGGCCGAATCGGTGAAATAGCGCAGTACCGACAGAGAGCGGGCGAAGGAGAGTCCCCAGTTATCTCTATAGGGGGAGCCCGTTGCGAGCGGGATGTCGTCCGTATGTCCCTCGATGCTGACCTTGCTGTTCAACGTCGGGAAGAGCGAGGCCAGCTTTTGCAAAATGGGGGCGGAGGCTCCTTTCAGATCGGCTTTGCCCAAATCGAACAGGAACAGATCGTTCAAAGTGATCGCCACGCCGCGTTCCGTATCGCTGGCGGATACTTGAGCCTGTAAATTTTGATCCTGAATGTAGGCTTGTACCTGTTTCAGAAGATCTTGAAGCTCTTTCTCGCGCTTCTCTTTCTCGCTGTTTTCCGGCTTGGTTTTGTCTTTCTCTTCCTTCTGATCGTCCAGACTCCGTTTGGTGTAATCTTGGTCCTTGCTCTCAGCATCGCCCTGCTTCGGGGTCATCTGTCCGTTAACGCCGTGGCCTTTCTCCAGGATGGAGTCCGCTTTCTGGAATTGCAGGTTTAATACTTGTGCAAGAACGGCATACTTTTGAACATCGACCTTACTCATGGCATACATAATGATGAAGAAAACGAGCAGAAGGGTGATTAAATCCGCATAGGTGATGAGCCATCTCTCGTGATTGACGTGCTCCTCTTTCTTCCTACTTCTCCGCGCCATAATCGGCTTCCTCCTCTACCGGTGCGGCTTTCTTGGACGATTTGTCGTGGAGGAAGGAGGTCAGCTTCTTCTTGATCAATTGCGGGTTCTCACCGGCTTGCAGGGCAAGGATGCCTTCAAGCATCAGTTCCATTTCGGCGACCATTTCTTTGCCACGCACTTTGATTTTGTTGGCAATCGGCAAATAGATCAGATTGGCGCTCATAACGCCATATAGCGTAGCCGTGAAGGCGACTGCAATCGCAGGACCGAGGCTGGAGGGATCCTCAAGATTGCCCAGTACGTGAATCAGTCCCATGACGGTACCGATAATCCCCATCGTTGGTGCATAGCCGCCGCCGGCTTCGAAAATTTTGGACATATTATCAACCTGGCTCTCGATTGCATCCATTTCGAGCTCGAGAATTTGTCTCGTCAGTTCCGGATCCGTGCCGTCCACGACCATCAGCAGACCATCCTTCAGGAAAGGATTGGTATGCTCCTGCGCGCGCTGCTCGAGAGCCAGCACACCTTCTCTTCTTGCGATGGAAGCCATATCCACAAGCTCCTCGATCGTTGCGGAGGGATCGCGTTTCACTTCCCGGAAGGCAATGCCGAGCGCCTTGGGGATCTTGGCAAGAATGGAGAGAGGGAAAGAGACGGCCACTGCGCCGAACGTTCCGCCGAACACGATTAACATCGCACTCGGAATAATCAGTGAACTGATGTGCCCGCCATCCCACATGTAACCGCCGATTAAACCGACAAGACCTAAGATTAAACCTAATACCGTTGTCAAATCCATGACTGTACCACTCCTATTTAGCATCAAAAGAATTGGGCCCTACAGGCAGCCTGTTAAAAACGGTTAAACGCGGTGAAATGACAGGCCGTAACAGATATTGCCGTTTGCATCAAAGATTTAAAAAGAGTATAATGGAAAAACCAGAACAAACATTCTTATGACGGATGTAAATGATTGCCATCATATATGCAGGAAGGTTCCATAACTTTCTTTATCGGAAACATAAAATAGAAAATGAATAGGCTAAAAGTCCGATTTATTATCAATAAGAGCAGGTGATTAGTGATGAGTGAACTTGTCAAAAGCTCAAGGAAATTCGAGCTTGTATCCGAATTTTCTCCGCAGGGCGACCAGCCTCAAGCCATTGAGGAAATCGTAAAAAGCATTCAAGCCGGCAATAAACACCAGACGCTTCTGGGAGCTACGGGCACAGGGAAAACGTTCACTGCGGCGCAGGTGATTGCGAAGCTGAATCGGCCGACCTTGATTATTGCGCATAACAAAACGTTAGCCGCACAGCTGTGCAGCGAATTCAAAGAATTTTTCCCCCACAATGCCGTCTCCTACTTCGTCAGTTACTATGATTACTACCAGCCAGAAGCCTACATCGCCTCCTCTGACACCTACATCGAGAAAGATTCCAGCATCAATGAAGAGATTGATAAGCTTCGCCACTCGGCGACAAGCTCTCTATTCGAGCGCCGTGATGTCATTATCGTCGCCAGCGTATCGTGCATTTACGGTTTGGGTTCGCCAATCGAATATGGCAACATGCTGCTGTCTTTGCGCGTAGGAATGGAGAAGTCGCGGAACGAGATTCTGCACAAACTGGTAGATATTCAATATCAGCGGAATGATCTGAACTTCGTGCGCGGGACGTTCCGTGTTCGCGGGGATGTGGTGGAAATTTTCCCGGCTTCCCATGGGGAACAGGCGGTAAGAGTTGAACTGTTCGGCGATGAAATCGAGCGGATCACCGAGATTAACGTGCTGACCGGCGAAATCATCGGCGAACGCGAGCATATCGCGATCTTCCCGGCGTCTCACTTCGTAACGCGCGAAGATACGATGAAGCGAGCGCTCGTCAACATCGAGCGTGAGCTGGAGGAGCGTCTTGCCGAGCTGAAGGAGCAAGGCAAGCTGCTGGAGGCTCAGCGCCTGGAGCAGCGGACGCGTTACGATATGGAAATGATGCAGGAAATGGGCTTCTGCTCCGGCATCGAGAACTACTCCGGACCGCTCACGTTCCGGGAGCGCGGAGCTACGCCTTATACGCTGCTGGATTATTTCCCGGACGACATGCTGTTCATGGTCGACGAGTCGCACGTGACGCTGCCGCAAATCCGCGCGATGTACAACGGGGATAGAGCGAGGAAAGAGGTGCTTGTCGAGCATGGCTTCCGCCTGCCTTCGGCGCTCGATAACCGGCCGCTGCGCTTTGAGGAATTCGAAGAGAAAGTTAACCAGATTTTATATATATCGGCCACTCCGGGACCTTACGAATTAGAGCATTGCCCGTATATGACGCAGCAAATTATTCGTCCGACGGGGCTGCTCGATCCTATTATTGAAGTAAGGCCGACCAAGGGCCAGATCGATGACTTGCTTGCGGAGATCCAAGATAGGATCCGGAAGGACGAGCGCGTGCTCGTGACGACGCTGACGAAGAAGATGGCGGAAGATTTGACGGATTATTTCAAAGAAATCGGCGTTAAAGTGCGGTATTTGCATTCGGATATTAAAACATTCGAGCGGATGCAGATTTTGCGCGATTTGCGTCTCGGCACCTTTCATGTGCTGATCGGGATCAACCTGCTGAGAGAAGGGCTGGATTTGCCGGAGGTTTCGCTGGTTGCCATTCTCGACGCGGACAAAGAAGGATTCCTGCGCTCGGAGCGCTCCATGATCCAAACGATTGGCCGTGCGGCGCGTAATGCCGAAGGCCGGGTCATCATGTACGGGGACAAAATAACGGAATCCATGGACAAAGCCATTAGCGAGACGAATCGCCGCCGGAGCATTCAGGAAGCCTACAATGCGAAGATGGGCATAACGCCGCAAACGATCGCCAAGAAAGTTCGCGACGTTATTGAGGCGACGAAGGTCGCCGAGCAGAAGTCCGACTATCTGGCGGACGTGAAGGGCGCGAAGATGTCGAAGAAAGACCGCACGTCGCTTATCGAGCGTTTGGAAAGCGAAATGAAGGAAGCGGCGAAAAACTTGCAGTTCGAACGGGCGGCGCAGCTGCGTGACGCTATTATGGAAATGAAAGCTGAAGCCTAGAGGGCTTCAGCTTCACATAGGAGAGGAAGGTTACACGTGTCTAGAGATCAAATCGTCATTAAAGGAGCTAGAGCTCATAATCTGAAAAATATCGATGTTACGATCCCGCGCGATAAGTTCGTCGTTCTGACGGGCCTCAGCGGCTCGGGTAAATCGTCGCTGGCCTTTGATACGATTTATGCCGAGGGGCAGCGCAGATACGTCGAATCGCTGTCTGCTTATGCCAGACAATTCCTCGGGAACATGGATAAGCCGGACGTAGACTCCATTGACGGTCTGTCGCCGGCTATTTCCATTGATCAGAAGACGACAAGCCGCAACCCTCGGTCCACAGTGGGTACCGTAACGGAGATTTATGACTATCTGCGATTGCTGTTCGCCCGCATCGGACGTCCGCATTGTCCGACCCACGGCATTGAGATTACTTCCCAGACCGTGGAACAAATGGTCGACCGCATTATGGAATACCCGGAACGCACGAAGCTGCAAATTTTGGCACCGCTCGTTTCGGGGCGCAAAGGCGAGCATACGAAGCTGTTCACCGATGTTCAGAAGCAGGGCTTCGTCAGGGTGCGTGTGAACGGGGAGACGATGGATCTCGCCGAGAAGATTGAGCTGGATAAGAACAAGAAGCATTCGATCGACGTCGTTGTCGACCGGATTGTTATTAAAGAGGATGTTCAGACTCGTCTTGCCGATTCTTTGGAAACGGCATTGAAGCTGGCGAACGGACGAGTGATTGTCGATATTATCGACCAAGAGGAGCTCATGTTCAGCCAGAATCTCGCTTGTCCGGAATGCGGCTTCAGTGTAGAAGAGCTGGCTCCGAGAATGTTTTCCTTCAACAGCCCGTTCGGGGCTTGCCCGGAATGCGATGGACTCGGCAGCCAGATGATTGTCGATCCGGATCTGCTTGTACCGGATACGAAGCTGACGATCGAAGAGGGAGCTTTCGAAGCCTGGGCGGGAAGCACATCCAACTACTATCCGCAGTTCCTGGCTGCAGTGTGTGAACATTACGGGATTTCTCGCGATGTACCGGTGTCGGAGCTGACCAGCGAGCAGATGAAGGTTATTTTGTACGGCACAGGCGGCGAGAAGATCCGGTTCCGCTATGAGAACGACATGGGAGCCACGAAGGAAGCCCTTGTTCCGTTCGAAGGAATCATTCGCAACCTGGAACGCAGATTCAAGGATACGTTCTCTGAGGGGATTCGGGAACACATTCAGACGTACATGAGCACGAAGCCGTGTCCGAAGTGCAAAGGGCAGCGTCTGAAGCCCGAAACGCTCGCAGTAACGATTAACGGCAAGAACATCGCCCATGCGACGTCGCTCTCCATCGGAGAAGCGGAGGCTTGGTTCAACGGGCTTGATCTGAACGAGAAGGAACAGAAGATCGCCAATCTGATCCTCAGAGAAATCAGAGCAAGATTAGGTTTTCTGGTGAATGTGGGACTGGATTACTTGACCATGCACCGCTCGGCGGGAACGTTGTCAGGCGGAGAAGCGCAGCGGATTCGTCTTGCTACGCAGATCGGTTCGAGCTTGATGGGCGTGCTCTACATTTTGGATGAGCCTAGCATTGGGCTGCACCAAAGAGATAACACGCGCCTGATCCAGACGCTTGAGCATATGCGCGATCTCGGCAATACGCTCATCGTCGTGGAGCATGACGAAGACACGATGATGGCTGCCGATTACATTATCGATATCGGACCTGGAGCCGGAATTCACGGCGGCCAAGTAATTGCCCAAGGGACGCCGGCAGAGCTGATGGAGGATGACAACTCGCTTACCGGGCAGTATCTTAGCGGCAAGAAGTTTATTCCAATCCCGGCTGCGCGCCGCAAGCCCAACGGCAAATGGCTCGAAGTCAAAGGGGCCAAAGAGAATAACCTGCGCAACGTTTCGGCGAAGGTGCCGCTCGGCGTCTTTACTTGTGTGACAGGCGTATCCGGCTCAGGCAAAAGTACGTTGATTAACGAAATTTTGTTCAAAACGTTGGCTCGCGACCTGAACGGCGCCAAGGTTCGTCCTGGCGAGCACCGGGAGGTTCTCGGGCTGGAGCATGTCGATAAGGTTATCGATATCGATCAATCGCCGATCGGTCGTACACCTCGTTCGAATCCGGCCACGTATACGGGCGTATTCGACGATATTCGCGATGTCTATGCGAACACGAGCGAAGCGAAGGTCCGCGGATATAAGAAGGGGCGCTTCAGCTTTAACGTGAAGGGCGGCCGATGCGAGGCATGCCGCGGCGACGGGATTATCAAGATTGAAATGCACTTCTTGCCGGACGTTTACGTGCCGTGCGAAGTGTGCAAAGGCAAGCGCTACAACCGTGAGACGCTGGAAGTGAAATATAAAGGCAAGAGCATCTCGGAAGTGCTGGAGATGACGATTGAAGACGGCTGTGAGTTCTTCAAGAACTTGCCCCGCATTCACCGTAAGTTGACGACGCTGCTGGATGTCGGTCTGGGTTACATGACGCTGGGTCAGCCGGCAACAACGCTGTCCGGGGGCGAAGCCCAGCGCGTGAAGCTGGCGGCGGAGCTGTACCGCCGCAGCACCGGCAAGACGATCTATATTCTGGATGAGCCTACGACAGGGCTCCACATCCACGATATCGATCGTCTGCTGAAGGTGCTTCACCGCCTCGTCGAGAACGGTGAAACGGTGCTGGTCATCGAGCATAACCTCGATGTCATTAAGACGGCGGACCACCTCATCGATCTGGGCCCCGAGGGCGGCAGCCGAGGCGGGCAGATCGTCGCTTCCGGTACGCCGGAAGATGTGGTGAAGGTGGCCGGGTCTTACACCGGCCAGTATTTGAAACCGATCCTGGAACGGGATCGGGAGCGCTCGGAGAACTATGCGAAGCGGTTGGAAGTGTTGGAGGAGTCGGTCGGCTAAGCTAAGCTGAGCGATGATGGGAAGTAGACCTCACGGCGGATGTCGTGGGGTCTTTTTTTTTCTCGGGGGTTCACTCCCTAAGCGAGTGTTCCGCCAGGATGTTCATAATTCCGACTAATTTACCTTGCGTTTTGTTAATACTTAATTGGATTCGACAATTTAACCCTCTATCAAAAAATAAGTGATTAGTCCTATAATGAATATAACGAAAGCATCACGATCTTTTAGCTGACAATTCAATGATCGAGCGATATAAGCAATCAAATCTATCTACTATATGGAGGCTTATTATGAAACCGACGTTAGAGCTACAAGAGATTGTTTCTGCTTTAGGCATCGATCCCTTCCGATTTTTGGCTTGGCAGGAACAGGAGTTAGCCCTGAAAGAACAGCAGCACACACCTATAGAAGAGCAGAAGGACGCATCGTCCATGTACGGGCTGGTGGTATAGTTGGATGATGTGTACTATGAATATTTGATATGAAGAACCTGCGCGTCCGGCATGGACATGGGGGTTCTTTTCTTTTGTTACGGATAAGGATCGTGTTATAAATCAGCGGGAAGCAGGGCATTTTATACAGAAGAGGCGGACTTGCGTAATGGCCTAAGGACCAAATGGTGACAAACTTGTTACACATGCGTCGAATGACTTGCATCTAGTGTCCATTCAAGCTAACATAGAATTAAAATAGCAGGACGTGTGCCTTGCACAGAGTATTAGAAGGAGGTTTCACCATGTTATTCGCGGCAGAAGCAGCAGCAACAACAAGCACGTATACAGCCTTTGATATTTATGTTTTGATCTTCACAGTGATCATTGCACTCGGAGTTATCAGACAAGTGGTTTCACCAAAAAGAAATTTGTTTGCATTAGGATTTGGAACCGTGGCATTGCTCGTATTCATCTTCATGGACTATGTCATGATTAGCGGCTGGTAATTCAACGCCCAAACAAGCTTCACAAGATAAAAGCCCACAGGCACGATCGGAAGATCGATAAGCCTGAGGGCTTTTTTGCAAGAGAGGGCTAAGCGGTTACCCGCTTACACCCACCACATTTCACCAAGCGGTTCTTTGATAAGAACTTGTTGGAGGTTTTGAACGGCTTTGGAGAAGCCTTCTTCAACGGACATCAAGCCGTCTTCGTGCTCGATGCTCACGACATAATCGTAACCGACCAGACGCAGAGCGGAGATGATGTCAGCCCATACTTTCATGTCATGGCCATAGCCGACGGAACGGAACTGCCATGCGCGGTCCAGCATGTTGGCGTAGGACTGCATGTCCGTCACGCCGTAGCGGTTCACGTTGTTGACATCCATGGATGTATCCTTAGCATGGAAATGGTGAATCGCGCCTGCGCGGCCGAGAATTTGCACGGCTTGTACAGGGTCGATACCCTGCCACCACATGTGGCTCGGATCCAGGTTGGCGCCGATGGCTTCGCCTGCCGCTTCGCGCAGACGGAGAAGGGTAGCCGGTGTATGTACGGAGAATCCGCCATGAAGCTCCAATCCGATTTTCACATTGCGGTCAGACGCATATTTACCGGTTTCGGTCCAGTAAGGGATGACTTTGTTCGCCCACTGCCAGTCCAAAATTTCCTGGAAATCATTCGGCCAAGGAGCAACCGGCCAGTTCGGATATTTCGCATCCTCGTGGTCGCCAGGGCAGCCGGAGAACGTGTTAACGACAGGCACCTCAAGGCGCTGAGCGAGATCGATCGTTTGTATAATGGCATCATGAAAATCTTTGGCAATCGGTTTTTGCGGGTGCAGCGGGTTACCGTGCACGCTTAGTGCACTAATTGTCAAACCGCGGGACTCTACTGCATGTTTGAATGCTTTCAATTTCCCTGCATCAGCAAGCAGTTCGCTAGGGTTGCAATGCGCGTTACCAGGGTAGCCCCCAGTTCCGATTTCAACAGCTTCTAAGCCTTTAGCCGAAACGTAATCGAGTGCTTCCTCTAAAGGTTTTCCACCGAACAGAACCATAAAAACGCCTAACTTCATTAGGTACACCTCCATAAATGGTAAACAACCACACAAATTATACCACTATCATCCTGTAAAATGAAGCAAGCCTTTATAGATCCGGAGAACGGTTTCGTAATTGGAGCTATAAATGATGACGGAGAACGTTACTAAAGCTTGGGTCACGAAACAGCGGAAATAAAAGTAAGCTTTGGACACTTTCTTTTTGTTGACGGTCGTGATTTTGAATAGATTTTCGATAGCCAGAATGATGCCGTGATACAGCCCATAAAAGAAATAGAGCCACGTAAAGCCATGCCATAGGCCGATCAAGACCATGATGAGCACGGATAAGCCGGAGGCGACCCAGCGGGACGGCGCGGTGCGGGAGAAGAACATGAAGATATGGTCCCGGAAGAAATCGCCTAACGTCGCGTGCCAGTTGCGCCAGAACTGCGTCATCGAAGGCGATAGAAACGGACGCTTGAAGTTCTCGGGCATCGTATAGCCCATCAACCGCCCGAAGCCGATCGCCATGTCCGAGTAGCCGGAGAAATCGAAGTAGATGATCGCATAGAACCAAACCAGCAGAAAAAGCGATTGATGCGTATGAAGTTCCTGCTTCAGCACTTGATCGAAAATGCCCGTCATCCACGTGACCAGCACGATTTTCTTAAATAAGCCCTGAATGATGCGTTTGACACTAGCCTCGAAGAGGGCGGCGTCAACGGTATAAGGCTTCTTGCTGTCGGCCATGAAATCGCGGAATTTGAGTATCGGTCCTGAGGTGAAGGTGGGCACGAACAGTATGTAGTTCGCATAATCGATGGCGGGCACTTGGCCTTCTTTACCGAAGAAATAAGCGAAATAATAAGCGTCGATCACTTTCAAAACGTTATAGATGAGACCTAAATATATGACCGCCTCGAACAGCGGATTGTGGAAGATGCCCATTACGAATAGTCGGACACCGAGGAACACCCCGATAATATTGGCGGCTAAAGCGAAGATGAAGAGTGCTTTGCGCCATACGGCCGTTCTGCACAGCCATACGAAACCGGCATAATTGATCAAGGTGAAAGCCCCGTAGAAAACAAGCAGCTTCTGGCTGTACAGCAGCAGAAAGCAGAGGCTGAATATGATCATAAGAATACGTTTGTTATCAGCCCACTTCCGGGTGAGCATCAGAACGGCAACCATGCCTGTCATCGCGATAATTGCGTTCATTTGCATATAAAACATAAACGGTGAACTCCTCGCTTGGCATGCTTCATGCTTCTAGAATTTCTCGTAGATAAATAAGCCTTTGCCGGTGAAATAGATGAAAACCAGGTACAACATCACGAGATAGACGAGCACCTCGGCTACTTTCCTAAGGATTTTAACCATGTGTCTACCTCCTTCGTGAATAGCGGAGCGCCATCTTCCCGGTTCAAGTGAACAAGATCGTGAAAGTACTTAGGTTCGTACGTATGCATCAAATCCAGGAACGGCACGTTCGCAGCTTTCAGCTGACTGTTGACGGCTTCTTTGAGCGAAGCCATATACGGCGGATCGGCATAGCCTTTGTTCCAAGGCATCCATATCACGCGGAGACGAAGCTGATGGTCCTGCGCATACTGAATCACCCATTGCATGGCATCGAGATTGTCTTGGAAATCTTTCAACTGCATGGCGCCGAAGCGCTTGTCGTAATCGTCCCATTTGGTCTTCAGGAAAGCGTCGTCCTTGCGGCCGGGGTACAATTCTTTGTCGATCCAGCGCGGCTCGTAGGCGAGGCTGCCCTTCAGCAACTGCCGGGCGAATTCTTCGCCGGAATCCCTGAAATAGTCGCGGTACGCATAGACATAGGGCTGGTACCAAGGCTTAAACCATTGATAAGTAGGGTCGGTTTCGAGCGCGTCCAGCATCGTATGCACATCGATGCCGACGACGAGTTCGTCGCGAATATCGTATAGACGATGCTCCAGAATACCCTGGAGGTCCGTGATTTTCCCGTAGGACAGTCCCATTTCGACGAGATGGGCGTCGGACTTGTCTTCGATATAGGCACCGGTAACGGCCGAATTACCGAAGAAAACCGGACCCGTTTGGGACCAGCCGTGGTGATAAAGCGTTTTGGTAAAATCGTTCTTGTAGAAACGGCGCGAGCTAACCATCGGATTCCACCAGGACACGAGAAGGTCGGAGATGACGATCGCTAGCAGCAGGCCGAGCACGAAGCTATTCTTTTTCAGGAAGGTGGCTGCTTTCAACGGAATCACTCATTATCTTGGATTAGGATGGGGGCCCACAGCTGACTTCCATACGGTTCAGAGGTCGGCGTGCGGGCCCGCGTAAGGTTATGGGTTGATGTAAGGCGGTATGATAAGCTCGCCCGTTAGAAGACGGCTATAGCAAGCTTACAGCGCCTTCTCCTGCCAAGCATGGTACTGCTCGCGGAAGGCCACCGGCCATTGCTGCTCGTCCAGGCCATATTGAGCCAAGAAGGCGAACGCCCAACGCTCAATGCCGAAGCCTACACAGCCGGTAACGGCGTTGCGCTTGCCCATTTTGATATTAAACGCATTGCCGAACGTGTTGCTGTGGAAATTGACGGAGGAGCACGCGATAGACTTCTTCACGTGCGGAATCGTCAGGCGCAGTTCGTACTTCATCTCCTGATTCCGCTGGAAGGACGCTTTCACTTGGAAATCGTTCGTGAAGAACGGATCGTTGGCAATCTCCAGCATGGAATCGACGTTCCATTCGACCGCTAACTCTTTGAGATACTCGATCGACTTCAAGCGGTTTTCCTTGACGAAATCAGGCTTGCCGACGAAAATGATTTCGCGCATGGAGAAGTCCAGCAGCCGCCCGAAATCGCTGTGGTTTTTGGACTCGAAGCGATGGCACTTGGCGATAGCTGTGACGACGATGCCGTCTCCTTCGAGCGTTTCATTCTCCAAGCCCTCGTAGCAATGGTAGCAAGTGGAGGGATTCATCATGAAATTCGGTTTCACCATGTTAGGATCAAGGGCGAGCGGCTCCTCTTGCTTCCACCCGCCTGCTTCGCGGATCGATTGCGAGAAGGACTCGATGACGTCCAAATCCTCGCGCAGATGCGTAACGAAATGGATGTGCTCAGGGAACGAGGTGAAATGGTTCGTTTTGTTCAGTGTATGGCTATGAATAACCGCCGGATATTGCTCTTCCTGCATGCCCTCGAAACGCTTGGCAATTTTGGTCACGAACGAGTAATCGAGGAATCTCATCAGGCTGGAGAACGGCTCGCGGAAAATGAACAGACCGGGCTCCAAGATCTTGATGGCTTTGCGCTTCACCAATTCGGCGATAATGTCGCCTTCGTACGGCGTATCCACCTTATGCTCGAACAGGATATTTTCTTTGAAGCCGAAATCACCGTGGGAGAAACGCTCAATAAGACGCTGAACCCGTTCGGTAATGCCTTCGTTGCCTTTGGGTGAGTTGTGCGTAATCACGATATGCCCGTCCTCAAGGGCGATATCCTGAATGTGCTCATCGGCGAAGGCGGATGCGTATTTCACTTGTCCATGCTGGCTTTCGGCCAAGCCCTCCAACGAAATTCTACATGTCATCATGAGTGGGTTACCTCGCAGTCTTCTTGGAAATAAAATCGGCAATTTCGCTTACCGTGTTCAGGGAATACAGCATCAAGTCCTGGTTAGTCACTTGAATGTTGTACGTTTTCTCAATATGGGCGATCAGCGCCGTTGCGCCGATGGAGTCGATAAACCCGTAATCGAACAAATGTACGTCAACGCCAAAATCGTCGTCGTCCTCGGCAATTTCATAACGCTCGCGAATATGCTGCTCAAGCTCCGCTAGTAAGTCTACATTAGACATGTTGGAAAGCCTCCTGATTAATGTTTATTTGGTGCTGAACGATAGGGTCGTTAGATCGCCATATCGGGTAATGGTGTAGAAACGGCCGCTTGCGTCATAATCGATATCGGCATCGCCTGCCTCGAACTGGAGCTCCACTGGGCTGAACAGCTTAACCTGCTGCAGACCTGCCGCTTTCAGCTTGAGCCTGTACTTGCCGGCTTGCTTCGTCAAGGCGAATGGCACATTGGCCCGCACGATGTGCAGCCGGTCTTGGGCCGGCGCAATGGCGATCGTAGAAGGCTTGGCCAGGCCGACATAGAACCGGTTATCGATGGCCGTATATGTATCGGAATCGCTTTGGAGCGAATACAGCGCCATCTTCTCGCCTTTGTCGACGACAACCCCGAGCGTTCCGGCGTACTCGCCGGCTAAGTCAGGTACCCCGGCCGCGTTCGGCGTCAAGGTGGCATGAAAGTGCGGGCTGCCGCCGGGCAGAAGGTCTTTGAGCCTGTCCCATAAATAGGAAGCCCATGACTGGCTGATCCGCACGTCGCTGGTCATGGCGTTCAGAAACGATTTGGCCATTTGTTTCTCGGTCATAAAATTATAATCATGCCTCGTACGAAGCTTATCAAAGTAATCGGCGAATTGCGTCAAGTCCGCAATCTTGGACGGTACGGGAAAATGGTACTCGATGTGCTCGAAATAATCAATCGGCATATCCAGCTTGACCATCGACTGGAATACGTCGGTCGTCGCATAATCGCCTGTCCGCAGCACGGGTGTCGGCGTATGAATCAGCATGGTGCGCTCCGTGCTGCCTTGACCGTCCTGCAGCAGGAACGGCAGCGACCAGACCGACTCCGGACGGGAAATGACGGGCGATTCGGACGGCAGGAAGCCGAAATTGTACCATACGCCGTCTTGCTCCTCATTACGCAGCGTCTGCGTCTGATCTTCGTTATTTACGCGCCAGGTATGCTGATTCGTGCCGGGACTCCGCCAAGGAATGCCCAGCTTATCGAAGGCCTTCTTGTGGAGAGCCAGCTCGGTCCGCTCTTGTTCGGCGCTTTTGTAATTGTGCACGAAGACATGCGGATCAAGATCCAAGTGATTCTCTCGCGCGTACTGGATGAATTGCTTTAACTCTGCTTGATACGGAAATTGCGGATCGTCGATGGCGACGGGCGATCCGAATTCGATGCCGCCGACAATCAAATCGTCTTGGCCGTCGTGATTGAGATCCAGCCATAGCGGCACGGCGTTATGACCGGCCACCAAGGCACGGCTGCCGACTTGGTTCAAGGTTGTGCCTTCCAGGGGACCCGTATTCGTCCAGGCGCCGTTTGCGCTCTGGACGTACACCTGCAGGTCCCCGTCGGCGCTGCCGACGACGAGATCGAGCCGTCCGTCGCCGTTCATGTCGCGGGCGGCTGGCGCGGCGTAGGCGTTGGTCAGCGTCAAGATCACGCTGCCCGCATCCAGATCAAGGGCCGCTGCGCTGCGGCCCTTGTAGAGCCACACTCGTCCGTCGGCTCCGCCCAGGACGAGGTCGAGCTTGCCGTCGCCGTCGATATCGGCGACAGCCGGCGCTGCAGGCCCTCCGGCCAGCTGCAGCGCCTTCCCGCCCGCGCGCACGGCCGCGGGCTTCGCGAACCTGCCGCCGGCCGTCTGCGGCAGCGCCAGCACGGCGCCGGACTCGTCGGAGACGACGAGGTCCGGGCGCCCGTCCCCGTTCACGTCTGCGGCGTGAACGGCGGTGTAAGGCTTCAGCTGGAGCGGCTCGCCGGATTCCAGCTGAAGCTTCGCCGGCGCCCCGAACGTATCGGGCGGCGCCAAGCCTTCAGGCAGCGGCTCGATTGCGTACGCCGCCGCCTGCGGTCCTTGATTCGTGTAGACGTACACGAATCCGTCGGCGCTGCCGGCCAGCAGATCCATGCGGCCGTCGATGTTCATGTCCGCGGCGGCCGGGTACGCGCGGTAAGGCAGCTCGATCGCGCTGGAGAGATCGCGATATTGCGGGAACAGCGCCTGCCGCAGCGGCTTGCCGTCAGCCATCACGTGCAGTCCGCTCGCGTAGCCCGAGCCTGGCAGCTCGCCGATGAACGCCGGCTGCGCGCTCGTTCCGGTGTTGAGCTGCACCGTCACGCTCTCGCGCCACTGCCCCCAGTAGAAGGCGTTGCGCACCAGCGTAAAGGACGGGATTTCCTTATATTTCTTCAGCTCTTCCGCCCATGCGATGCCATCCTTCTGCCCGATGGCGGGCATCGCCTCGAAATGGTTCTGGAAGGCCATTGCCGGCCTGCCGTAAGGGCCGAGAATTTTGCGGACGCTGTAGCCGAGCGTCTCTTTGGCCACATAAGCAAGGAGCTCGCTGCGGTACTGCATGTTCGCCGCGGCAAATTCAAAGTTGAAATAGGGTCCCAGCGGCAGCGCTCTTTTATTGAAATAAGTCGTTCCCGGCGTCTGTTTGGCGCCTGCATCATAGGCTGCGGCCCACTGGGCGAAGCCTAGACTGGCATCCATGCCGCTCTGCATATCGAAACCGGTAGAAAAGTAACGATTCGGCAAAAAGTTGCTGGAAATGAGCACGGCCCCTTTCCCTACACGGTTATGCAAGGAAAGTGCAACCGGTTGGCCGGACACGTTCATCGCTACGATCGTTTGTCCTGAGGACGGAACGAAGCCATACCCCATGTGAAAGCCCGGAAGCTCCGCGGCGGTGTGATGCTTGAAGTAGCTTTCTATAAATAATTGAAACGTTTGCTGCAAGCTTTGCAGATTAACAGGCACTTGAGGATAGCTGAAGCTCTGGGTAACCGCGGCTGTCTGCGGCGCTCCCAAGCCGGTCAAGCTGGACAAGGGCATCTTCTGCAAGTCGACGATCTCGGCGGCGCCTAAAAAGTCTAGCGGCAGCACCTTCGCGAAGCCGTTCTCGGCGAGCAAATGCCCGCCTTCCTGGACATAGCGGATGAGTTGGGGAGCCAGCTCGTTCCAAGCGGCATCCTGTGCAAGGGCGGGGTCCAAATAAATGGCGTCGTAAGCGCGAAGCCGTCTGGCAGATAGACCGGCCAAAGGCTGTTTATCGACGGATACGCCGGCTTGCAGCGTTTGCTGGAAATTACCGTAAGCCGCTGTATCGTAAGATTCGCCGCCGGTTGCATAAAGAAGCTTGGTTTCCTCTATTTTTGGCAAAAATAGAAGTAGGCCGATTACGGCAAGGAGACCGAGGCCTAATCCGAGCACAATTTTTAACATGCGAATTTTCGACAAAACCAAAAGGATCCCTCGATTGCTATAAAGGTCACTATCCTTGACATTATAGCATTCATGGGTAAGTTTGTTAACTTTTATAGGGCGGCCCGGCGGACAGGTAACGTTTGGAAATGACGCGGAGCATGTCGGATCGTGGCTTTGTTTGGCATTGTTCGGCCCTAGCATCCTGCCTATCGTTTCTGTTACACTAAAGAGACAATGACAAACAACTTGAAATTGTGAGATTGTCTCCTAGGGGAAGACTATGCGTGTTTCCTGAGAGTCGATTTAAATATGAGAGTTTGATTGAAAGGATTTGCTGCCATGCGTACGATACGCAGAGAAGATATAGAATTGTTGGCCCCTGCGGGGGATTGGGATTGTTTGCGAGCGGCTGTTGCCAATGGTGCGGATGCCGTGTTTTTTGGCGTGGAGAAATTCAATGCCAGAGCGCGCGCGCATAATTTCACGATGGCGGAGCTGCCGGATATTATGTCGTTCCTTCATCTATATGGGGTGAAAGGGTTCCTGACCTTTAACATCCTTGTATTCGAGGAAGAGTTGAGTGAGGCCAAGCAGCTGATTGAGGCTTGCGTCGATGCGGGTGTGGATGCGGTGATCGTGCAGGATTTGGGTCTTGTCAAAATGATACGTGAAATCTCTCCGGATTTCCCGATTCACGGCTCGACGCAAATGACGATTACTTCGCCGGAAGCCGTTGAGTTCACGAAGCCGTTCGATATCGAGCGGGTGGTCTTAGGGCGTGAAAATAATTTGAAACAAATCAAACAAATTGGCGATCAGGCGAAGCTGCCGATGGAAGTATTCGTGCATGGGGCGCTCTGCGTTTCCTATTCGGGCCAATGTTTGACTTCCGAGATGTGGGGCGGGCGTTCCGCGAACCGCGGGGAGTGCGCGCAGGCGTGCCGCTTGCCTTACGATTTGATGATCGACGGCGTACAGAAGCCGATGGGCGATGTGGCGTACTTGCTGTCGCCGAAGGATTTGGCGGCGCTGGAGCTCGTGCCCGAGCTGATTGAAGCGGGCGTCTGCTCGTTCAAAATTGAAGGGCGTCTCAAAACCCCTGAATATGTAGCGAATGTCGTGAGCAAATACCGCCGCGCGATCGACCGTTATTTCGACGGTCAGGATGTGCGTCCTTCGACGGAAGAACTGCGGGAGCTGCAGCAAAGCTTCTCGCGGGGCTTTACGGTCGGGTTCCTCAATGGAACGAACAACAAACAGCTCGTCGACGGCACGTTTCCGAAGAGCCGCGGGGTGTTCGTGGGCCGCATCAAGCAGATTTTACGCGATGGCGTAATCTGCGAGTTAGAGGCTCCGATTAAGCGCGGAGACGGCCTTGTGTTCGATGCAGGGGATCCGACGAAGAAGGAAGAGGGCGGACGTATATACGATTTGCGCCGCAAAGGCGAGAAGCTGGAAGGCGAAGCCGAGGGCGGCATCATTGAGATCGTCATGGGCCGCAACGATGTCGAGCTCAGCCGTCTGCATGTCGGAGACCGCATCTGGAAGACGAACGATCCGCATTTGGACAAACGGCTGCGCCAGACGTTCGAGACCGACAAGCCGTACCGGACGTTCCCGGTCAGCGTGAAGGTGACCGGCAAGGAAGGCGAGCCGCTCAGAAGCTGGTGGACGGACGTGCAGGGCGGGCATACGGTCTTCGTCCAATCCGAGCTGCCGCTCGTTCGCGCCGAGAAAAGACCGATGGACGAACAGCTCTTTGCGGACCAGTTCGGCCGCCTTGGCGGCACGATCTACGCGCTGGACGCGCTGGACGTGCAGTTGGAAGGCGAGCTGATCGTACCGATGCGCGAGCTGAATGCGATGCGCCGCAGCGCGGTGGAGCTGATGGAAGACGAGCGCCAGAAGCCTCGGGCATACATCAAGCGCGAGGTCGGCGTATACGATGACGTGCCGGTGACTGCCGCGGAGCAGCCTGAGCTATCCCAGGCCGAACGCAGCGCGGTGAAGCTGACCGCGCTGTGCCGCAACCTTGATCAGGTGAAGGCCGTGCTGGAGACGGACGATGTCCAACTGATTTATGCGGATTTCGAATTCATTAAGCAATTCCCTGCGGCGGTTGAAGCCGTTCATGCGGCAGGACGCCAGATTGCTCTGGTGACGCCGAGAATTCATATGCCGGGGGAAACGGGCTATTTCAACCATATATTGAAGCTGAAGCCGGATGCGGTGCTGATTCGGAATACGGGCGCAGCCTACTTCTTCCTGAAGCATCGGCTGGAGCATCCGAACGAGCATCAGCCTGTATTGATCGGGGATTTCTCCTTGAACGTGGCGAATCACAAAACGGCCGCACTTTTCCTGGAAGCGGGGCTGTCTACGGTGACGCCGTCCTACGATTTGAACATTCAACAGATGGTCGATCTGCTTCGCCGCGCGGAAACGTCCAAGCTGGAAGTCGTGATTCATCAGCATATGCCGATGTTCCACACGGAGCACTGCGTATACTGCACGTTCCTGAGCGAAGGCACGGATTATACGAATTGCGGCCGCCCTTGCGAGGAACACCGCGTTTCGCTGCAAGACCGCGTAGGGATGTCGCATCCCGTGCGGGTCGACGAAGGCTGCCGCAACACGGTTTATAATGCGGTCGATCAGTCGGGCGCGGAGTATTTGAACCATTTCATGGATCTCGGTATCCGCTCCTTCCGCGTGGAATTCCTTGAAGAGACGCCGGATAAGGTGCACGAAATTTTAGGCTTGTACCGCCGGGCGATTAACGGGGAGATCAGCGGCACACAAGTATGGCGCTCCTTGAAGGCCACGAATCAGTTGGGCGTTACCCGCGGCCAGCTGGTGAAATAAGGATGGTGAAGAACCATAGACACTTGTTGTCTATGGTTTTTTTTGTGCCAATGGGCGGCTCGGATCGGCCCTAGCCGCTAACGGACATGGCGGCCCTTATTTGATGAAAATGGGTGATCTCTGTAATGTTAACGGACACCGGCGCGGTTATTTGCCAATAAGAGGCTGATTTACTCTGAAATCATCAGATAAGGTCACGGGTGTCCGTTAGCTGTGAAATGCTAGACTTTTTGCGAGCATAACGACTGCAGTGTCCGTTAGATCTACAGTCGGTCTCCGGCACCTGTTGGTTCCTTTGTGTTGATCGCGCTTTTATTTCGTTCACAATTTGGACACAATTTTTTAATGTTTTTTTCAGATTGGCTTAAGGTTGGTTTATTGTTCCACGCGTATAGTGATGATGGTTACTAAGAACGCAAAAGTATGAATGGGGGATCATTGGATGCTTGAGGTCAAACAAGTCAGCAAGCTGTACGAAAATGATCGCGGCGTACATAACATCGACTTCTCGATGCAGCGCGGCGAAATCGTCGGCTTCCTAGGGCCCAACGGTGCTGGCAAAACAACGACAATGCGCATGATCACGGGTTATTTGAATCCGACGCACGGCCAAATCTTGATAGATGGCCACTCCATGGCGGACAACCCGAAGAAAGCGCGCCGCAAGATCGGCTACTTACCCGAAACACCGCCGCTCTATCCGGAGATGACG
The DNA here is from genome assembly GCF_028765165.1 of Paenibacillus sp. MAHUQ-63. Lineage (GTDB taxonomy): Bacteria > Bacillota > Bacilli > Paenibacillales > NBRC-103111 > Paenibacillus_E. The sequence goes on from NZ_JARADB010000011.1 coordinate 78,678, forward strand.
GTGCAATCTTACCTGCGCTTTATTGCGAATCTGCGCGATGTCCCGGCGAGAGAGCAGAAGCTGCGCGTCGGCGAAGCGATCGACAAGCTCGGCCTGCAAGGGCGCGAGAAGCAGATCATCCGCTCCCTCTCGAAGGGCTACAAGCAGCGCTTGGGCCTTGCGCAAGCGATTCTGCACAAACCGGATCTGCTCGTTCTGGACGAGCCTACGTCAGGTCTCGATCCGAAGCAGATCATCGAAATTCGCCAGCTGATCCATGAGCTGGGCGAGAACCATACCGTGCTGCTGAGCACGCATATTCTTCCGGAAATTAACGCGATCTGCAACCGCGTTCTAATTATTAACCAGGGCCGCGTCGTGCTCGACGAGCGTCCTGAGCATCTCGGCCGCACGATGGGCGAGACGTTCGAGGTGTCGCTCGAGGTCAAAGGGCCTCGCGAGCGGATTATTACCGAGCTGAGCAGCCTGGAGACGGTCGCCGCCGTCAAGGAGCTCGACGCTCCGGCAGCTGCCGATGCGGTGGAAGCTTCGGCCGGCGATGCCGCGTCTGATGAGAAAGACACAGGCTCCGTGAAGCTGCTCGTGACTTCAGCGGACCGCTCCGATATCCGGGAGGATCTGTTTTTCCGCTTGGCCGGCGCCGGTTACCCGATTCTCGAGATGAAGCGGGAGAGCCTCAGCCTTGAGGAGATATTCCTCAAGCTGACGACGGACGAGCCTGGTGAAGTAGGCGCCGCAGCGCAAGAGGAGGGCGATACCGATGCGTAAAATTTGGGCGATTTGTTCCAAAGAGCTGCAAATGTATTTCTTCTCGCCGGTTGCGTACGTAGCCTTCGCATTCTATGTGCTGCTGTCGAGCTTCTTCTTTTATGTCAACTTCGTTGCCGGACAGCCGCCGATTGTCGATGCGCGTTCCGTTGTCGGCAATACGTCGTTCGTGTATCTGTTCATCATTCCTCTGCTGACCATGCGTCTGGTTGCAGATGAATTCCGTCAAGGGACGGACGAGCTGCTGTTGACGTCGCCTGCCGGTATCGGCCAAATCGTAATCGGTAAATATTTATCGGCTTTCATCGTGCAAGTGGGGCTTGTGGCGATCTCCTTGATCTATCCGCTCATCATGTCCGCGTTCGGCGAGATGGATAAGCCTGTTCTGTGGCTGTCCTATTTGAGCATGTTTCTGATCGGCTGCGCGATGATGGCGATCGGGCTGTTCGCGTCAAGCTTGTCCAACAACCAGATGGTTGCCGGTATTACCGGATTCGTCATTTTGCTCTTGCTGTGGCTATTGGATTGGGTCGGCGCAAGCATGACCGGCAAGCTGAAGGATTATGTCGGTCAATTCTCATTGACCAGCCATTTGTCCAATCTGCAGAAGGGCGTTCTGCACGGGGGCGACATCCTTTTCTATGTCACGTTGACGGCGTTGTTCCTCGTGCTTAGCATACAAGTTCTAGAAAGAAAGCGTTGGAGGTGAGCGGGATGAACAAGTGGATACGGGGAACGAATGCGACAGTTTTATCCATCGCGGTGATCGGTATTTTCATCATTCTGACCATTTTCCTTCACTCGCTGAAAGGCTTTCAGGTCGATTTGACGAAAAACAAGAACTTCACGCTTTCGGAGCAGACGGTCAATACGCTCAAAAATTTAAATCAAGACATTCATGTCATTGCCTTCACGAACAGTGGGGATAACAATGAATTCGTGACGCGCCAAGTGACGGATATGATTCAAGAGTATAAGAAGGAAAGCTCCAAAATTACGTACGACGAGTACGATATGCTGAAACAGCCTTCGATGGCCAAGCAGTATGGCGTCGATCAAGGCGGTACGCTTGTTTTCGAATTGGGAACGAAGAAGCAGAACGTGAACTTCTATGAGCTTTTCGTTGGCCAACAGGACGGTTCGTACACGTTCTCCGGCGAAGAGAAGTTTACACAGGCTATTACGAGCTTAACTTCTACGGAGAAACATACGGTTTATGTGCTATCCGGACACCAGGAATATCCGCTTAGCGCGATGACGGTTCTGAGAAGCTCGCTGGAGGCCGCCAACTACACGGTGAAGGACCTTAATCTGTATGTAGCCGGCAAAATTCCGGACGATGCCGAGATGCTCATGCTGCTCGGGCCGCAGAACGACCTGAACGACAAAGAAGCGGAGCTCATTCAGGCGTACTTGAAGGACAAAGGCAAGATCTACATGGCGCTAGGCTTCAACAAGGATATGGCGACCAAGTGGAAAAATATCGATGCCATCATGAAAACCTACGGTATCCAGGATCAGCACGCGATTGCCATCGAGCCGAAACAAACTTCGCTCTATGATCCATTGACGATTATTCCGGACTACGGTTTCCATGACATTACCAATAAGCTGTCCGACAACAATCTGGTGACGATGCTGTCGCTTGCTGTAACGCTGAATGCCGATCAAAGCGCGCCGGATTTCACCCAATCGCTGCTGCTTAAGACGACCGACAAAGCGTATGGCGAAACGGACATCAACTTGTTGGCGCAGTCCAAGACCAAGCAGGATGACACGGATGTCAAAGGTCCATTGAATTTGGGCTACGCCATTGCGAACAAGGACAACAAGCCGAAGGCGGTTATTCTCGGCGGATCGACGTTCGTACTGGATCAAGATATTCAAAATCAAGGCAACAAGGATTTCGCCATGAACAGTATCGGCTGGCTCCAGGAGCAGAAGGATCAGATTACGATTCGTCCGCGCCAAGGGGACGCGTTCCAGCAGGCGATGATTACACCTAGCCAAGCCAATACGATTTTCCTCGTAACTATCGTGTTCTTGCCGCTTCTGTTCCTGATCATCGGCGGTTTGATCTGGTGGAGGAGGAGAAGAGGATGAAACGGTTTATTCCGACGATTCTGTTAGTCGTTATTTGTATCGGCGGTTTCTGGTACGCTTCGAGCAAAAACTTCTTTCAAGAGAAACAAGAAGAACCGAAATCTCTTCTCACGCTGAAGCAGGAGGATGTGCAGTCCCTGTCGCTTAAGACCGAAGCGCAGGAGATCGAGTTAAGCCGTACGGACAGCGGTTGGGAGATGAAGAAGCCGGCTGCTGTCCCGATGAATACAAATCAAGTCGATTCGTGGCTGGACATGCTGGGTCTGGTCCAATCGACCAAAGTGGTCGAAGCGTCTGCCGGCAACCTGGCCAATTACGGCTTGGATAAGCCCCTTGGAACGTACCGGGTCACGCTGAAGGACGGCTCCAAGAAAGGGATTTCGGTAGGAACGGCGCTGCCGATCGAAGGCTTCTCCTACGTTCAGGTGGAGGGATCTCCTGCCGTCTACCAAGTCAGCGATCAATCGCTGTCTTCCTTGAACAAAGCGCCGGTCGATTTCGCCGATACGAGTCCGGTCAAATTCGAAAGCGACAAGGTGCAGGCCGTGAAGGTCACCTGGAAGGGCCAAACCTGGACGCTGACGAAGACGGACAAAGACAAGGTTACTGCGGAAGCGAATTGGAAGCTTGGCGATAAGGAGCTGAAGGGCTCGGAAGCAAGTCCTTTGCTCGATGAACTGATTTTCCTGCATAGCACGGAGCTCCCGCAACCGGCGGCGCAGCAGCCTGCCGCAGGCGGCGAGCTGAAGGTCGAGCTGACGCTGACGGCCGACGGCAAAGACGTGACGGAAGTTTACGAAGGCAAGCTGAGTCAAGACCAAGTCTGGGTGGCCAAACAGGGCGGGACATGGTCCTACCAGCTGCCGGCGGCAGACATACAGAACATAGCGGATGCCTATGCCGGCAAGACGGCGCAGCCTGCGTCCTAATCGAACAACCCCCTGCAGCTATGCTGCCCGGGGTTGTTTTTTTGCTTCTCTCGGCTAAGCGACACAGGAGGGAAGCCTGCCGAGAAGCTGCCTCATAGCATCTAACGGACACAGCGGCTGTTAAACGCGTGATCATCGGCACAATTCGAATCTAACGGACTGTGAAGTCCCTATTTCCCCGTTCTAGGGTAAAGCTCCCTCTGGTATGGGGAAATAGCAGCACTGGTGTCCGTTAGAATCTCAAATCGGCCCGGGTAGGCCGAATAAGGTCTGCTGTGTCCGTTAGCCGGAGCGGAGCTCCGTTGCCGGCCTGTATGCTGCCCGTTAGCAATGAATGCAACGCTGTTCGCAAGGATACCGTTCAATGTGTCCGATTTGCTAGGCGAGGGTGTCTAAAGAGCTGCGGCACCCGCCTATTAGGTTTTTTTTACCAAATGGAAATAAAACGGAATATTTTGGGAACCCTACTTAGCAAGGAATGGAAAGGAGGTAACATTCACATGTACAACAATCAAGGAAACCAAACCATTACCGGCAAAGAGCTCTCGTACCTTGCGGATACGCTGAAAAACGAGGAATTGTTAGCAAAGCTTTGCGTTCAGGGGGCTGCGAATTGCCAAAGCCAATCTTTGAAGCAAACTTTGTCTCAGCTGTCCCAGGAGCGGCTGCAGAATATCAGTACGCTGATTAACACGATGCAGCAGCAGTCTGGCATGACCCACTAATAGACAACCAGAGGAGGTGCTAATAGCATGTATCAATCCAACTCGTACCAACAACAGCAGCAACAGCAACAGCAAGTCCACCTGCAAGAGCAGGATTTCGCTAACTTCGTTCTCTCCGAGCTGAAACGCAGTGCAAGAGAATACACGACAGCAGCGCTAGAAGCGGTTAACCCGCAAATTCGCCAAACCTTCCAAACGTTATTGCAAAAAACATTGAACGATCAAGCCGCCGTATTCCAGGAGCTGCAAAAGCTTGGCGCATATGAGGTCCAACCTGCGGATCAGCAGCAAATCCAGCAAGAGCTGCAGAAGCAAAGCCAGGCCGCATCCAAGCTGCAATCTTTTGTTCAGCAGAGCTTGAGCAATAACACAATGATGGGTTATCAACAGCAACAACAGCAACAACAAGAATCCGTTGGGATTTCTCAAACCCCGGCCTATACGCAGCATCAGCAGCCGCAGAGCCAGCATCAGAACCAGATGGCAGCCTTGTATCAAGCCCCTATCCAACCGGCGATTACAGCGTCGCAATATCCGAACGCCGTATATAACAACCAAGGGCAAGGTTATGCATCCGCTAATCAGCAACAAGGCTACGGCTCCGTTCAAGGGCAGAACACGATGCAAGAGCATCAAGGCTACGGCCAATCGAGCTACGGGCACACTCCAAGCTACGCGACCTCGACCGGCCTCGGAGCTGCAGATCAAGCCGGCATGATCGGCAAATCAGCCAATCCAAGCATCGCTTCCCGCCAATCCTCGCATGTGACTGGGGAAAGCTCCTATATAAACAAACAGCATGAGGGCAGTAAGTATAGCTTCTAGCTCCTGTTACGCTCCCTTATCGCCTCTAACGTTCGCAGCCTGCTGCGGGCGTTTTTCTTTTCTTTCCGTAAATTTGTCCATCTTTTCTCAGAATGATGGTATGGAACCTGCTTGTCACACATATATAAGAGACAAGGATGTCCAATCTCATGGGAAAAGGGTGTAGCTACGATATGAAAAAAACATGGATTTATGGCGCAGCCGCTTTAATGGTGCTGGGAGCAGTGACAACCGCATGCGGTTCCAAAGAGGAGGTTGTGAGCACGACGGGAGCGGGTCCCAAGGTGGCGACGACGGTGACAGGCAGCCAGGCGGAGAGCAGTGTGAAAACGATCGCAGCGGGGGCCAAGCCCTCCATTGATGCGCAAGTTGCCAAGGTGGACGGTAGAAATGTGACGATCACCTACCAGACGTCGAACTTCCAATTGTCCGATCAGTCGATGGACAAAGCCAATGTACAAGGTCAAGGGCATCTGCACTTGTATGTGGACGGGAAGCAGAAAGCGATGATTGGCAAAACAGGGCCGCTTACGCTTAACAATCTGGCGACAGGCAAGCATGAAATCCGGCTCGAGCTGCAGCAGAACGATCACAAAGCATTGAATGTCGAGAAGATTCTTAACGTCGAAGTGAAGTAATAGGAACGTTTGTGCGTATTCGTGCGGAAAACTGGCTTGTGTGAAGATCCGGCGACACTGCACGCATATTCTGTGAAAAGACGGGCTAAATGCCCGTCTTTTGTCATTTGACACACCCGTATAGGTAGCATAGACTGTTGATAGTATGGCAGGATTGCCGCCTAATCGGAGGGAAACAATTGATCGTCGATATACGTAAGTGGAAGCATGTCTTTAAGCTGGACCCGGATCGGGAACTAACCGATGAGGCGCTGGAACGCGTCTGCCAATCGGGCACGGATGCCGTGATAGTCGGCGGGTCAACGGGGGTTACATTCGATAACACCGTGGAGCTGCTGGCGCGGATTCGTCAATATGAGGTGCCATGTGTGCTGGAAATTTCCAACCAGGAGGCGATTGTGCCGGGCTTTGACCTCTTCTTCATTCCGGTAGTGCTCAATAGTGAGGATCCGGACTGGATTGTCGGCCAGCATCATGCGGCGTTGAAGGAGTACGGTTCCATGCTGAACTGGGATGAAATTATAACGGAGGGCTACATCATTCTGAATGGTGAAGCTGCGGCCGCCCGGCTGACCAAAGCCCGCGCCGACTTGGACGCCAGAGATGTTGCGGCATACGCGCGCATGGCGGACAAGCTTTTTAACATGCCTATTGTGTATTTGGAATATAGCGGTTCGTTCGGCGACCTGGAGCTTGTGCGGCGGACAGGACAGGTGCTTGAGAATGCCCGGTTATTTTACGGGGGCGGCATCGACAGCCTGGAGAAGGCGCAGCAAGCGGCGGAAGCGGCCGATACGATCGTCGTTGGCAACATTATCTATAGCGATCTGGAGCAGGCGCTTCAGACGGTGAACGTGAAATTCGATAGAACAGGAAGGTAACTTATGAACGAGACAGTCAATATTTTAGATGCGATAAAAAGGTTGAACCCTCAGCAGCGCAAAGCGGTCGAAGCGGTTGACGGGCCGCTTTTGATCATGGCGGGAGCGGGCAGCGGGAAGACCCGCGTGCTTACGCACCGGATCGCTTATCTGATCGGCACGCACAAAGCGGCGCCATGGAACATCCTGGCGCTGACGTTTACGAATAAAGCGGCCCGTGAGATGCAGGAGCGTGTGGGCAGGCTGGTCGGCGGAAGCGGGAACGACATCTGGGTGTCCACGTTTCACTCGATGTGCGTCCGTATGCTGCGCAGAGACATCTCGCGTATTGGCTTTACCTCGAACTTTACAATTCTGGATTCCGGCGACCAATTATCGGTCATTAAAGCCTGCTGCAAAGAACTGAACATCGATACGAAGAAGTTTGAACCCAAAACCTTTCAAGCGGCCATTTCTACAGCCAAAAACGAACTCATCTCTCCTAAACAATTCGAAGATAAAATCGGCGATTACTTTGACGGGCTGACCTCTAAAATATATACGCTGTACCAGAAAAAACTGCGAAGCAACAATTCCCTTGACTTTGATGACCTGATTATGGCAACCATTCAATTGTTCAAGGAAGTGCCCGAGGTTCTGGATTATTATCAAAATAAATTCCAATATATCCATGTAGACGAGTATCAGGATACGAATAGGGCGCAGTATATGCTCTGCCAGATGATTGCCGCCAAACACAAGCGCATCTGCGTTGTTGGGGACAGCGATCAGTCCATTTACCGTTGGCGCGGGGCCGATATTACGAATATCCTCAACTTCGAGCAGGACTACCCGGATGCCACCTCGATTCTGTTGGAACAAAATTACCGCTCGACCTCGAATATTTTGCAGGCGGCGAATAAGGTCATTGCCAACAATACGGGCCGTAAGCCCAAAAATTTGTGGACGGACAAAGAGGGCGGCGTAGGCATCAAGCTGTTCCAAGCGGATTCCGAGCATGAAGAAGGCTATTTCGTGACAAGCGAAATCAACAAAAACAAAGCGAAGGGCAAGAAGTTCGCGGATCACGCCATCTTGTACCGAACGAACGCCCAGTCCCGGGTTATCGAGGAAATTCTTATCAAATCCGATATTCCGTATACGATCGTCGGCGGCGTCAAGTTCTACGACCGTAAAGAGATCAAAGATATTTTGGCTTACTTGCGCCTCGTCTCCAATCCGGATGACGATATCAGCTTGAGCCGGATCGTCAACGTGCCGAAGCGGGGCATCGGCGATACGACGATGGACAAGGTAGCGGCCATGGCTGCGCAACGGGGGATTTCGCTCTTTGCTATGCTGGAGGAAATCGACATCCTGGAGATCAATACGAAAGCGAAGCATGCGCTCAGCGGTTTCCGCGAAATGATCGATAATTTGAATCGGATGGTCGAATACTTGTCCGTAACGGAGCTTACCGAGAAGGTGCTGGAGCTTTCCGAATACCGTATGGAAATGCAGCGCGAGAATACGATCGAATCCAAGGCCCGCCTCGAGAATATCGAGGAGTTCCTGTCCGTGACGCAGGACTTCGAGAAGCGCAACGAGGACAAGTCCCTCATCTCGTTCCTGACCGATTTGGCGCTCATCGCCGATATCGATACGCTGGATAAGGATGAAGACGCCGAGCAGCAGGACGCCGTCGTCTTGATGACGATGCACAGCGCCAAGGGTCTGGAGTTCCCGGTCGTCTTCATCATCGGGATGGAGGAAGGCGTCTTCCCGCACAGCCGCGCTTTCTCGGATAACGAAGAGCTCGAGGAAGAGCGCCGGCTGGCATACGTCGGGATTACGCGTGCCGAGGAAGAGCTGTTCCTGACGTGCGCCCGCATGCGCACGCTCTTCGGCCGCACCGCCGCCAACGCGCCATCGCGCTTCCTGCAGGAGATTCCGCCGGAACTCCTGGAGAAGGTCTCGATGGGAGGCTCCATCGGCGGCGGCTTCTCCCGAGGCGGCCGCACCAGCTCGTTCGGCAGCTCGGTAACGAGCCGCGGCGGCAGCGCCGGCTCGTCCGCCTGGGGCACGCCGTCCTCGTTCGGAGGACGGACTAGCGGCGGCGCTGCTGCGCCAAGCTCTCCACCGGCAGCGAAGGTGCTGCCGTTCCGCGCTTCGCAGCCTGCCGCAGGCGGGGCGGTGCAGGATTACAGAGCCGGCGACAAAGTGTCGCATGGCAAGTGGGGAATCGGCACCGTCGTGTCCGTGAAAGGCTCGGGCGACGAGACCGAGCTGCAAATCGCTTTCCCGGCGCCTGCGGGCTTGAAGCGCCTGCTGGCGAAGTTCGCCCCGATCACGAAGGTATAGGGGCGGGTAATCTCCGCTTTGGAACACCCATTTCCCATTAGAGAGGAAGAGCCCGTAATGACAGATGCCATCGCGGCAATGCAAACCCTCATCCAAGAAATCAACAAGCACAACCACAATTACTACACGCTCGATAATCCGACCATCACGGATGCCGAGTGGGACGCTTTATACAATAGATTGGCTGCGCTGGAGAAGGAGACGGGCGTGATCCTCCCGGCTTCGCCGACGCAGCGCGTAGGCGGCGATATTCTCAAAGGCTTCGAGCCGCACCGCCATCTGGCGCGTCTCTGGAGTCTGGATAAAGCGCAGAATGCCGAAGATCTGCAGAACTGGCATGCGCGCGTGCTTAAACTGATTGCCGATTACAACGGCAAGAATCCGGCAACGCCGCTGCCGGATCCGTCGTACGTCGTAGAGCTGAAGTTTGACGGACTCACTCTGAACCTGACGTATGAGGGAGGGCAGCTCAAGCAGGCATCTACGCGGGGGAACGGCACGGTGGGCGAGGGCATTCTCGCGCAGATTAAGACGATCAAATCGATTCCTTTGGAAATTCCGTACGATCAAGGGACGATCGAAGTGCAAGGCGAGGGCGTCATGTTCCTGTCTGTGCTCGACGCATACAACCAGACCGCTGCCGAGCCGTTGAAGAACGCCCGCAATGCGGCGGCCGGAGCGCTGCGCAACCTGAACCCGAGAGTGACGGCGGAGCGCAAGCTGAACGCGTTCTTCTATAATGTAGGTTACTCGGATAACATTCAGTTCCAGAACCATGTCGAGATGGTCCAGTTTCTAAGGGACAATCACTTCAAAGTCAGCAACCGCACGCGGTACTTCGACACGATTGAAGAAGTGGGCGCGGAGCTGGAGCGGATCGCGGAGGAGCGCGCAAGCTTTGACTTCCTCATCGACGGAAGCGTCGTGAAGCTGACGGATATGCGCACGCGAGAAGTGCTAGGATACACCGAGAAATTCCCGCGCTGGGCGATTGCGTATAAGTTCGAGGCGGAAGAAGCGACGACGATACTCCAAAGCGTGTCCTGGGAAGTGGGACGCACAGGCAAAATTACGCCGCTGGCGCGCGTCGAAGCCGTCGATCTTGCCGGTGTCACCGTGCAGAACTGCACGCTGAACAACATCGGCGACATCGAGCGCAAGAACCTCAAGCACGCCTTGGGCAGTCTGGTCTACATCCGCCGGTCCAATGACGTCATTCCGGAAATTCTCGGCAAAGTGACCGAGGAGAATGACGGCGGTGAAATCGTCGCACCGACGCATTGCCCTGCCTGCGGCAGCGAGCTGGAGATGCGCGGCGCGCATCTGTTCTGCCCGAACCGGCTTGGCTGCTCGCCGCAGCTCGTCGGGCGGATGGCGCATTTCGCTTCGCGCGATGCGATGGACATTGAATTTTTCAGCGAAATGACCGCCTCACAGCTGCATCAGGAGCTTGGCGTCAATGATCCCGCGGATCTATATACGCTGCAATTCGAAGATCTCGTTAAGCTCGACCGCTTTGGCGAGAAGAAGGCCCGCAATCTGCTGGGCGCTCTAGACAAAAGCAAAACGCGCGACCTTGCTTCGTTCTTATATGCCTTGGGTATCCCCAATTCCGGCAAAACGACTACGAAGGTGCTCGCGGACCATTATCGCAGTCTCTCCAAAGTTATGGAGGCTACGCCGGAAGAACTCATCACCCTGCCGGATGTGGGCGGGATTGTGGCGGACAGCATCTATTCGTTCTTCCGCGATCCTGTCATGGTGTCCAGCATTGAGCGCATGCTGGCCGCAGGCGTTGCTCCGTTTGCCGAGGAGCCTGCGGTCGTTCAGGCGAGTCCGGACCATCCTTTTTTCGGCAAGACGATCGTCCTGACAGGTACGCTTTCGACGATGGGGCGCGACGAATGCGCCAAGAAGCTGGAAGCGCTCGGAGCGAAAATCACCGGCAGCGTGTCCAAAAAAACGGATATCGTGATCGCCGGAGAGAGCGCCGGCAGCAAGCTGACCAAAGCGCAGGATTTAGGCATTCGAATCATCGATGATGAGCAGGAGCTTTTGCGGTTGCTGGGTGAAAGTTAAGCTAATTTTAATTTGATGTAAAGGGGCTGCGCCATGCCGAAGTATGTGCATATCGTGAACGGGGACGCATTTGGGAACAAGCTGCGCGCTACCGGACTTGACGGCGTCATCTTGGTATGGCGCGAGTCTCTATATGAAGGACCTGTCGGCATGCAAATGTCCGATCGTGTCCTTTTATCTAACCGGGCTTCTTATATGTATCGCAAGCACGGGATACCTGAGGGCGAGTTCAAGTCGATCTCGCTGGAGCAGGAGCGTCAACTGGATCGATTTGCGGAGGACGCGGATGAGATTGTTTTTTGGTTTGACCACGATCTTTTTGATCAATTGATGCTTTGTTATTTGTTCATGCGCTTGCGTTCGGCTCGGCGGTCTCATGGTCTCTCTTTGATTATGTACGATGCGTCGGCGGAGTGCGATTGGGTTGGGCGGTACGAAGCGAGGTCTAAAGTCACGGAGGGGCAGCTTAGACTTGGGGGCCAGGTATGGAGGGCTTATTCAGCTCCTGAGCCGCTTGCTATGGCTTCATTGTTGAAGGACGATCTTTCGGTCCTGCCTTATTTGAAAAAAGCTTTGGAGGCTAATATAGGACGTTATCCGTCCGTTACGAACGGCCTGAGCCGTCTGCAACAGCTCATTCTGAGTGAATTGGAACATGGTGAGAGGTCTGTCTTATCTTTGTTTCAACATATCAGCGCGAAGTGCGGAGAGTACGGACTAGGCGATTTGCAGTTCTGGAGCTTACTGGAGCATCTTCGAACGTGTAAGCACCCCTTGATCGCAATAACGGGAGGAGATTGTCTGCCGAAGTACAATGATCCTTTGCCAGAGGGATTCAGTGAATGGCGAGTAAGTTGGACGGAGATGGGGAAACTAGTCTTTACAGGTAGCGAAGATCAGGTCTTACGGAATGGCATCGATGATTGGATCGGCGGCGTTCATTTACGGGGTTCGAGCTCTGTTTGGCGCTGGGACGCTGGCAACGGCGGGTTTCTGAGGGGTTAAAAACTTTTTTTGAACAGGTGCTTGCAATTCGTTTCGAAACCTGATAGTATATGTTCTTGTCACCGCAAGAGCGACACATTAACGCTTTAAACGGTAACCGAACTAAAGCTCTTTGAAAACTGAACAAATGAATGAACAATCAGCACAATAGTCGCGTTAAGCGACAAAATGAGATTAATAATCTCGCTAGCAAGTCAATTGAGCTATTCAGCTTTCAATAAGGACGAGCAATCGTCCACTATTATGGAGAGTTTGATCCTGGCTCAGGACGAACGCTGGCGGCGTGCCTAATACATGCAAGTCG
>NZ_JARADB010000030.1 GCF_028765165.1 Paenibacillus sp. MAHUQ-63
GCCACCACCTGCCCGGCGTGCGCATCGGCCCGTCACTCCCCCTCCGGTCAGCGCCGCGGTTCCCAGCGGAACCACCGCCGTACAGCAAACACCGCGATGAGGATCCAGGCCATCGCGGTCGCGAGAGCGCCCAGCGCCTCGTACCCGGAGAGATTCCCGGCCCAGCCGCCGCGCACCAGCGTGACGACGGGCGTCAGCGGCAGCAGCTCGCAGAAGGAGGCCACCCGGTCCGGCAGCTCCGCGGACGTGACGTCGACGATCGTGCGTTCGTGCCGCGGCGCGGCCGCTTCCTGGGGCGAGGACTCGAGGGTCACGGGTGTGCTCCGATGATGGCGGCGGCGGTGTCGAGCAGGTGGCCGTCACGGACGTAGGGGTCGTCGTGGGCGCGGTCGAGCTCCAGCACCGGGGCCGGGTTGTCGGGCTCCTCCTTGCCCTTCTGCGGCACCTCGATCCAGCGGACGACCTCCTTGTTGGAGTACGTCTGCAGGGCCTTGAAGACCAGCTGGTCGGTGTCCTCGGGCAGCTGGCCGACGGAGAGCGGGAACTTCTCGAAGTAGCCGGGCTCGATGCCCTTGCCGTCGGCGGTCCAGGTGACCTTGGTGACGGCCTCGGTGATCTTCTCGCCGTGCATCTCCAGCGGCTTGTCCAGCCTGGACTTGGTG
>NZ_JARADB010000029.1 GCF_028765165.1 Paenibacillus sp. MAHUQ-63
TCGGAAGGTGCGGCTGGATCACCTCCTTTCTATGGAGACTCGGGTCTGCAACGACCCAGTCAAGTATCTTCGGATACACAAACGTGTTACTCACTCGTGTTCAGTTTTGAAAGGTTAATCCTTTCAAGCAAGCTTCGGCAATTAACGGTAATTACTACCGCTATTCTGAAGATTCAGCGTCGTACGGACGGGTTAACGGGAATTTCTCCTGTTATTTTGGACGAAATGACGATGGGATCTCGCTTAAAGGCGAAAATAACGGGAGGTTTTCCTGTTAATGAGCGATTTAAGCGGATAAACTCGGAATTAAAGGGAGAAATTCCAGTTAAGACGAAGCGGCTTCCAAATTGTTTACAACCTACATCGCTTCACGCATGTTACGGTTGCAACTTGGTTGACGAATCTTCGATTCGCAACATTGTTCCTTGAAAACTAGATAACGAAACAGTTCCAATTCACCTTTGCGAAGCATAGGTTAATTGTCAACAGAGTAAATGTAAGAACTTAGGTAGCATGACTTGTTCATGCGAAATCTTTAATGTTTTTTTCTAGGTTAAGCTAGAAAGAGCACACGGAGGATGCCTAGGCACTAGGAGCCGATGAAGGACGTGGCGAACGACGAAATGCCTCGGGGAGCCGTAAGCAGGCTTTGATCCGGGGATGT
>NZ_JARADB010000024.1 GCF_028765165.1 Paenibacillus sp. MAHUQ-63
TGAACTGTGACCCGTAGGATAGACACTTTTAAAAAAAGTGTCTCCTACGGGTCTTTCTATGTTTTAATGAGGTTATAAAAGAAGCGAGGTATCGGGATGGCTAATAAATTATTTACAGAATTGGATATGAGGCAACTCGAGTACAACCCTAATGTTCGACATGTATCGGAAAAAACGATCACTTATGAACCGTCGTTTAAGTTAGCTGCCGTTTTATCCTATCTGGAGGGAAATACTCCTCAAGAGATATTTTTAAAAGCTGGATTCTATTTAGATATCATTGGACATGAGCACCCGAAACAATGTCTGAAGCGTTGGAGGGCTACATACGCTGCATATGGGGAATCTGGCTTACTGGAGGAACGCCGCGGAAAGGGCTCCCTAGGCAGACCATCTGGAAAGGATTTATCCGTTGAGGAACAGTTAAAACGTGCCGAAGCTCGCATAAAGCTCTTAGAGGCAGAGAATGATCTCTTAAAAAAGCTCGAAGCGCTCGAAAGACAGAAACGGAAGTCCTGACGTGTTCCGAGCGCTTTCAGATCGTCTATTCTACCATCCTATTGCATCGTATAAAGCGTATGACAAGGTATCTTTGCAAGTTATTAGGGGTAAGCGTAAGTGGGTATTATCGTTGGCTGAGTGCGGAAGAGACGAGGCAGAATCGTGAATATAACGACGAGAAAGACGCTAGTCTCATTAAAGAGCACTTTGAAGCATTGCGTGGAAGGGCTGGAGCGCTTGTGATCAAAATGCGGCTGGAGCAGCTCAGTCATGTAGTTATGAATCATAAGAAAATCAGACGGCTAATGAAAAAGTATAATCTGGTAGCCACGGTCCGCAGAGCCAATCCGTATCGTAAGATGGCCAAGGCCACTCATGAACACGCAACGTGTCCAAACTTGCTGCAACGCAAGTTTGATCAAGCCGAGCCAGATAAAGTATTCCTAACGGACATTACCTATTTGAGCTATGGGAGTGGACAGACCGCTTACTTATCCGTTGTGAAAGACGGTTCAACACGTCAAGTGCCCGCTCATTGTCTGTCTACAAGTCTCGACGTTTCTTTGTCGATACGAACCCTTGATAGGCTCATGGAACGTTTAGGTGATAACCTTCATCCAGAGGCCATGATTCATTCAGATCAAGGGATCCACTATACCCATCCTACGTTTAGGCAAAAGGTAAGCCAGGCTGGCTTTCGCCAGTCGATGTCTCGCAAAGGAAACTGTTGGGATAATGCCTCTATGGAGTCATTTTTCGGTCATATGAAGGATGAACTCGATCTTTCAGATTGCAAGACATTGGAGGAGCTACGAAATCGTGTAGAAGAGTATATCCACTATTACAATTCAGCAAGGTACCAGTGGACATTAAAAAAGATGACCCCTGATCAATACAGAAGTCATCTATTGACAGCATAAGGTTCTTTTTTAATCGTCCACTTTCTGGGTCACAGTTCA
>NZ_JARADB010000007.1 GCF_028765165.1 Paenibacillus sp. MAHUQ-63
CCCCCCTCAAGATGAGATTTCCCAACTAGTAAGACCCCTTGTAGACGACGAGGTTGATAGGTTCGAGGTGGAAGTGCAGCAATGCATGCAGCTGACGAATACTAATCGGTCGAGGGCTTATCCTAATGATCCTAAGGTTCGACTTTACGTAAGTTTCGTATCTAGTTTTCAAGGAATAAATCCTTGAAAAGAACATGTTTGTCCTATTCCCTGATAGCTCAGTTGGTAGAGCACTCGACTGTTAATCGAGTTGTCACAGGTTCGAGTCCTGTTCGGGGAGCCATATGGAGAGGTGTCCGAGCTGGCCGAAGGAGCACGATTGGAAATCGTGTAGGCGTCACAAGCGTCTCGAGGGTTCGAATCCCTCTCTCTCCGCCATCATAATTTTGCAAGGCCCGTTGGTCAAGGGGTTAAGACACCTCCCTTTCACGGAGGTAACAGGGGTTCGAATCCCCTACGGGTCACCATTTTTAGTTCCCATGGAGGCTTAGCTCAGCTGGGAGAGCATCTGCCTTACAAGCAGAGGGTCGGCGGTTCGATCCCGTCAGCCTCCACCATGAATTCTTAGGTAAGACTTGATTTAATAAGATTCATAACTTATACTTAATGACGCGGGGTGGAGCAGCCCGGTAGCTCGTCGGGCTCATAACCCGAAGGCCGCAGGTTCAAATCCTGCCCCCGCAACCAATAATGATCGTGGAGCCGTGGTGTAGAGGCCTAACATGCCTGCCTGTCACGCAGGAGACCGCGGGTTCGAATCCCGTCGGCTCCGCCATTATTACCAACATCACGTAAGGCTCGGTAGCTCAGTCGGTAGAGCAGAGGACTGAAAATCCTCGTGTCGGCGGTTCGATTCCGTCCCGAGCCACCATCTTACGAATCAAATTGAATATGCCGTTGTAGCTCAACTGGTAGAGCAACTGACTTGTAATCAGTAGGTTGGGGGTTCAAGTCCTCTCGACGGCACCATTGCTTTATGGAGGCTTAGTGAAGTGGCTAAACACGGCAGACTGTAAATCTGCTCTCTCCGAGTTCGGTGGTTCGAATCCATCAGCCTCCATTTCAATTTCATAGGGGCATAGTTTAAAGGTAGAACAAAGGTCTCCAAAACCTTTGGTGTGGGTTCGATTCCTGCTGCCCCTGCCATTAAATAACTGCGGCGGTCGTGGCGAAGGGGTTAACGCACTGGTCTGTGGCTCCAGCATTCGTGGGTTCAAGTCCCATCGATCGCCCCACTTCAGTTATAGTGGGGATTAGCCAAGCGGTAAGGCAACGGACTTTGACTCCGTCATTCCAAGGTTCGAATCCTTGATCCCCAGTTTTTAATTACCGTGCGGAAGTGGCTCAGCGGTAGAGCATCGCCTTGCCAAGGCGAGGGTCGCGGGTTCGATCCCCGTCTTCCGCTCCATTATTACTAAGGCGCCATAGCCAAGTGGTAAGGCAGAGCTCTGCAAAAGCTTTACCCCCAGTTCGAGTCTGGGTGGCGCCTCCACTATGTTCAAGCCGGAGTGGCGGAATCGGCAGACGCACAGGACTTAAAATCCTGCGGTAGGTGACTACCGTACCAGTTCAAGTCTGGTCTTCGGCACCAACGTAATATTAATTTAATAAGCCGGCATGGCGGAATGGCAGACGCGCTCGACTCAAAATCGAGTCCGAAAGGGTGGAGGTTCGAGTCCTCTTGCCGGTATAACGAACATGAAGCACATGAAATCATTAGATTTCATGTGTTTTTTTGTTTGCTTCGTTCTGCTAACCATATTAGAGATGACCCTATGTAAATGTACTGTGCAAAATAGCTGGACGCTTTCTTATCGGGCTTCGGAGCAATTAAGAAGAGAAGGAACCGGGTGCCATCAGACCACGGCTCCTTCTAAGATTGTAACGGTTATCCAACGTGAATTACCAAGCGTAAGTCATTGTTACGATTACGAGCAAAATGAACAATACGAGAATAGCAGCAGCGGAAGTTCCGTAACCAACACCAACACCAGTACCAGCAGCAACACCCATGGATGTCACCCCCAATCGTAAGTAATGCTCTCGGCAGCCTTCTCTTGAGAGACAATACATCCTATGGTGCGATGCCTTCGTTTGACTGGGGAATCAGCCCAAATAGGGCTGAAAAAGCGCGCTTTAGGCGATAGCCTTTTTTATAAAAAAGAGTCCGTAAGCTGAACAAGAGACAACTGCCCTCCATATGGTAGAAAAGAGATTAAAATGCTTCTGTGGAGGTGTCTGTGCTATCGAATACCTAGATATGTTAGCAAAGCTTGGGGTTGGCAATGCGCACCCCGGAGGTTTCGGTGAAACGATTGAACAGCTTAAGCAATACCCGATAGAGAAAGGCAAACGGGTTTTGGAGGTCGGATGCGGTACAGGGAGAACGGCATGCTACCTTGCCGAGCAGGGACTTGAGGTAACGGCGATTGATATCCGCCCGGAGATGGTTGCGAAAGCAAAGATAAGAGCCGAGAAGCTGGGGGTGCAAGTGGAGTTTAGAGAAGGGGATGTTTGCCAGCTCCCATTTGAAGGTGCATCTTTCGATGTCGTCATGGTGGAATCCGTGACGAATTTCGCGGACGCCGAGAAGGCGGTAGCAGAGTATTATCGTGTGTTGAGGCCCGGAGGAAAGCTGTATGACCGGGAAGTGATCCGCGTCAAACCGATGACAGCAGCCGTTCACAGAGCGTTATGCAGCTTCTACGGTGTAAGCAAAATTTATAGTATGGAAGAGTGGCGGGAGCTGCTGCAGGGAAGCGGATTCGCCGTAGATTTCTCCGGCAGCCATCCTTTCCCGTTAACGATGTTCGAAGATCAGGTGCAGCATCCGGATCCTGTGCATTTGTCCGACCGGCAATCGTTCATGGATCCACGAATTTGGCAGATTACGGCCAGATACGATGAGCTTGTAGGCAAATATCATAGCTATATGGGCTATACGTTAATGATAGGATCGAAGGAATAGACAAATACTAGGCAGGAAATGGGCACCCTCATGGCGAATGTAATGAGAAAGATTATCATTGGGGGATGTTTCTTTTGAATGCTGATGTAATTACGGAACGCATTCCGAACCGGAAAGCGAAGGAAATTTATGAACGCATATGCCGCCAGACGACGATCTCCAAGACAGAGCTCTTAGAGCAAAGCGGGATGACCGTCTCTACGCTGACGCGGCTCTTGGAGGAGCTGACGAGTCAAGGGCTCATCCTTGAATCCGGCTTCGGCGCATCGACAGGCGGACGCAGGCCGATTCTCTACGAGAAGAATTCGGCCTATGCGTATGTGTTCGGTCTGGAAATCTCACGAACGCTGTCCAGGCTGGTGCTGGTCGATTTGGGCATGAACAAATTGGACACAAGAAGCTGGACCATGACGTCCGAGATGACGCCTGATGTGCTGATCCGCCTCATCGTACAAGAGGCGCAGTCTATGCTGAAGCGGCACGGGATCGAGACATCGAGGCTGCTGGGTATCGGCATCGGTGCCGTCGGTCCCGTGGACCGGCTGTCCGGCACCATCTTGGAGCCATCCTATTTCCCGGCCAAAGGATGGACGAATGTTGCGATATGCCGTGAGCTGTCGGAGCGGCTGGGGATACCGGCCATGCTGGATAACGGGGCGAACACGGCCATTCTGGCAGAATCCTGGCATCAGCGGACGCAGAGCTTCAAGCATCTGCTCTATATTCATGCCGGGGTGGGTTTACGATCTTCCATGGTCTCCGAAGGGAAGGTCATTTATGGCGCCGTCGACATGGAAGGCTCCGTCGGGCAAATGATCATTCAGACGGACGGTGTGGCGCCCCGCAACGCCTCCGGCAACTACGGCGCCTTGGAGTCGTATGCTTCCTTGTATGCCATCGAGAAGGCGGCGCGCACGGCTTTGAAGCAGGGGCGCTCCACGATGCTGGCCCATTTCTCTCCAGACCCTGAACAAGTGACCTACGCGCATGTGATGGAAGCCGTCAAAAAAAATGATCCCCTGGCTGTGGAGATCATTTCGGAAGCTGCGACTTATTTTGGCATCGGACTCGCCAATTTGTTAAATATTTTGCACCCGGAGAAGGTTATTCTCGGGGGGCCGCTCATTGTCGGCGGGGAGCTATTCTTCCAAACCGCTACACAGGTAGCGATTCGGAAGACGTATTACTATCCCGCCTACCAAGTTGTCTTCAGCAAGGGACAGCTGGGTGAAGAAGCACTTGCCATTGGAGCAGCCGTGATGGTCATGGACCAGCTCGTCAGGCTGTGACGCCTTTCAGGAAGTCAAGCAGCAAAGCGTTGAACGCCTCGGGCTGCTCCATCGGAGCCAAATGCGAAGCGCCTGGTATGGCATGGAAGCTGGCGCCTGGGATGGCGTCAGCCATTTTGCGCATCACATCCGGAGGCGCAATTGGGTCTTTCTCGCCGGCGATGACCAGTGTCGGTACGGAGATCAGGCTCAGCAGCTCTACGGAGTCAGGGCGGAACGCCATCGCCAAGCTCGCATGAACGAGCCCTTCGGCGGGCATGGAGCCCATAACCTCGCTTAAGCTCTCCACAAGCGCTGGCTGCTCCTTCGCAGTCTGCTCGGTAAGCAGCTTGGGCAGCATGGCGTCTCTGGCCGCAGCCGCTCCTTTGTCATAGAGGGAGACGGCCATATTCATGCGATTTTTACGCGCTTCCGGGCCGTCCGCTTCCGGACGGGTATTCGCGAGCAGGAGAGCAGAGAAACGTTCAGGAGCTTTCCTTAGCAAAGCAAAAGCCACATAGCCACCCATTGAAAAGCCGCCGAGTGCGGCTTTTTGTATGTCCATTTTATCCATCATCAATAGAATGTCATCCGCGTATTGCTCCATCGAAATGTTCGTCGTTGGCACATCGGATTGTCCCATTCCCCGCAAGTCAGGCGTGATGACTCGGTAATTCGCGGCTAAAGCATCGATCTGCGATTGCCACATGCGATGGTCCAACGGGAATCCATGCAGTAAGATAACAGCTTTTCCTTGCCCTTTGTCCTCAATGTACAGCTCTTTCCCAATAATATGACGGCTCACTTCAATCATCCTCCAAAATTTGATTTTTCCACTCTAAAAGTCCTAAAAATGTTCACAATTTTAGTTCAATAGTCGCGGAAATAAGGAAAATATCGACAAAGTTATGACTTCATACTTTCATTATGGTTAACTCATACTTCTCTAACAATTCGTTGTTATTCTCTCAGTATACCCGTTGTTACCCAAATAAAGCGACAAAAGAATCATTCATTCTACAAAGTGAGGTTAGTGCTATGACTAAGAAACCTTGGTCCACTCAAGAACTGGACAAATTAATCCGACTTTCCGCTGAATGCCCACCGGTCGTCATTGCCAGAGAACTATCCCGTCCCGTCACATCCGTACGCAAGAAAATGCGTGAAATCGGCGTCAGCTACGTAACCGGCGAGCAGTGGAAAAAAAGTCAGATTCAATACCTGATCTCAGACGAAGGTTCATCTTACAATAACAAGCATAAATTGACCCAAGCTCCGAAAGAAAATGATTTCGAATCTCCCGTACTCGACGAATTCTGGACAACCCTTGTGAAAATGGCCAGAGTTGCGAAGAAGAGGGGGAAACGCGTAGATGTCCTTTCGTTCATCGATACCTACCGGAAGATTCGAATCGGAGGGTAATCAACCTATCATCCAATCCACAATTAAATCAGGCCTCCCCTAAAAGGTGAAATCCGGTATAACGAGATTTTACCTTTTTCTTTTGCTCTTCTGCCCCTAAACTGAGAAGACCAAGACATCCAGGGAGGGCTATATGCATAGAATTCCACTATTTTCACTGATTAGCAAGTACGATACGGCAATATGGGTGCGAGTCATCGGAACGATTTTAACATCATTGGCCGGATTCATGATGCGACCTTATTTGGTCTATTATTTGTACGATAAGCTTGACGGCTCCGTCTTTCTCTCGATGCTGATCGTAGGCTTACAACCGTTATGCGGCATATTCGTGAACCTGTACGCAGGCAGCCTGAGCGATAAGTACGGGCGCAAGCCAATGATGCTGGCCGCGCTTATCATTCAAGCAGTTGCGATTGGCGGGTACATATTTGCCAGCCATGTTTGGGAATTTGCCCTTATTTCCATTATTAACGGGATTGGACATGCCATGTTCGGCCCCGCGGCCAACGCCCAAATCTCGGATGTTGTTCCACAGGAGAAGCGTGCCGAAGTGTTCGCGCTGCTGCACACAGCCTTGAACATGGGCTCCGCATTCGGCCCGCTGCTTGGCTTGCTGTTGTTTACCATGAACCCGACGATCATTTTCCTGGCTTGTTCGATCGCGCTGTTCGCTTATGCGGCACTTGTCGTATGGAAAGTTCCGGAGACGATGCCGATGAAATCCAACGAAGATCAAGCAGCCGGCTCCAATAAAACCAAAATCAAATGGTCGGAGCATAAACCGCTGCTTTGGATTACCTTGCTAGCGATGCCGGTCTCCCTTCTGTACGCACAGGTGGAGTCGACATTCCCGCTGCATTTGCAGCAGCATTTTGAAAATTATAAGTCCGTATTTGCGACGATCATCACTTTTAACGGGTGTGTAGTCATAGCCCTGCAGCTCTGGATTGCCAAACGCACAGAACGCGCTCCTGCATTTGCAGTCGTTGCCGTATCGTATATGTTGTTCGCTCTAGTATCCGTCGGTTATGGATTTGTTCCTTATCTCGCAATTCTGCTTTTTGTCGAGTTTTTATTTACCATTGGTGAAATGTTGAACGGTCCTCATATTCAGAAAGTGATCTCCGTCATTGCCCCGGAAGAGCATAGAGGCCTGTACTTCTCCGTGTTCGGCATGAACTGGCAGCTGTCTCGGGCTATCGGGCCGATCTTGGGCGGATTGCTGTTCAGCCATTTTGGCGGGAAAGTGATGTTTGCCATTCTCGGCGTCATCCTTGTGATTGCCGGCATTGCCCAGTCGCGATACATCCGCAGCTTGAACCGGAAGGAAGAGGAGCCGGCTCTAGAGGCTGCTTTGCAAGCTTAACTTAAGGGAATGACTTAGGTCACTGCGGGTCATGACCATGCTCACCTTACAGAAAATGGCGGAAAGTCTACAATAAGAACAAAAGAAGATTCATCCAAAGGAGTGATTGGATATGCTTTTGTTCTTGCATGTACTGGGCGCTGTATTATTTCTAGGTAACATTGTGACGGGGGCTTTCTGGAAAGTGAGAGCTCATTACGGGAAGCAGGATCTGACGGCCATTCACCTTACCGTCAAAAATATTATGCTGGCGGATTATGTATTCACGGTGCCGGGTATCCTCTTGCTGTTGATTCCCGGCCATCTCATGGCTGCGCGGTTAGGATACTCGCTCGTAGAATGGAGTTGGGTCACGGCTTCGCTGCTGCTTTTCTCTTTGTCCGGACTGCTCTGGTTGTTCGTACTGCTGCCCTTGCAAAGAAAAATGATTCGCTACAGCGCAGATTCGCTAAAAGCGGGGAAACAAACAGACACTTACAAACAAGTCTCAAGGAAGTGGGACATTTATGGGACCATCGGCACGATTCTTCCGCTGATTTCATTAATACTGATGGTATGGAAGCCTGGCATATAAATATGTCGGGCTTTTATTGTTTTGTAATACTTCCGTAAGATACAGCTTCATTAATTGCGCTATAATTGTACTAGTTTTATGGAGGTGAAAAGCGTGGGGGCAATCGTTCTTGTCGTAGATGACGAACCGAATATTATAGATGTATGTACCGTCTATTTGCAGCGGGAAGGCTTTCAAGTTCTTTCGGCGGATAACGGCGAAGAGGCGATCCGCCTATGGCGGCAGCATCGTCCGCAGCTCATTGTACTGGATCTGATGATGCCAGGCAAAAACGGCTGGCAGGTATGCGAAGAAATCCGCAGCGAAGAGGACGTTCCGATCATTATGTTGACGGCGCTCGGCGATGAAATGGACCGGTTGATGGGACTTACCATGGGGGCGGATGACTATCTGACGAAGCCGTTCTCCCCGCGGGAGCTGGTCCTGCGGATGAAAGGCATATTGCGCAGGCTGCAGCGTTCACAAACGCCGGGAAATAAGGAGGGAGCAGCGTCCGCGCACATCCTGAAATTCCCGGGGTTCGAGATCAACGCGCTGCACCGCAGCGTCCGCGTAGGCAATAGAGATATTGAGCTGACGGTGAAGGAATTTGAACTCCTTCATTTGTTCGCAAGTCATCCGGAGCAAGTCTTCTCGCGAAACCAATTGCTAAGCAAAATATGGGATATCGATTATTATGGCGATACAACGACAGTAACCGTGCATATCCGCCGGTTAAGAGAAAAGATCGAGCCAAACCCTTCCCAGCCCCGCTATATCAAAACCGTATGGGGTATCGGCTATAAATTCGAAGGGAGGAAGCCGACCTGAAGCTTCGTATTTATTTGCTTGTTGCCAGCGGCGTGAGCACGGGGATTATTTTGCTTTCCCTATTCATTTGTTATCACTATATGCTGCTTAGATGGAAGGACGTCATACTGCTCTCAACAGTAACGGTAGGCGCTGCTGTCGTGTCCATGGGCCTTCATTATATAATGACTCGTCCTTTGGAGAAAGCGATTCAAGCGATCACGCAAGAAACGACTCGCATTTCTGAAGGGCAGTTTGAAGGGGTGGTTCCCCAACTAGGACCGTCGGAATTTAGAAAGTTGGCGTTACAATTCAATCGGATGACAGGCAAGCTCAAAGAAAGCTTCGACAAATTACGATCGGCTGAAGCCTCCCGCAAAGAGCTTGTAGCCAATGTCTCGCATGATCTTCGGACGCCAATGGCTTCCATACAAGCCTTCGTCGAGGCGCTCCAAGATGACGTCATTCAGGATAAAGCCACATTCGAGCACTACTTGCGAACGATTCGTTTGGAAACGGGAAGACTGGATGCGCTTATACAGGAACTTTTCAAACTTTCCCAACTGGATGCAGGCGGAGCGGAATTCGCGCCGGAGCCCTATCACGCCGATCAATTGATTGTAGACGGCCTCCAAAGCTTGGCTTTTCAACTGGAAGAGAAGTCGTTGCATGTCCATGTGATCTTGCCTGAACGCTTGTCGCCAGTGTACATCATGCCTCAGGAGATGAAGCGGGTGGTAGCTAACATTTTAGGCAATGCCATTCGACATTCCCCTGTTGGGGGCTGTATCACAATAGAAGGTGAAGAATTTCGGGAACGCTACCTTAAACTCTCCATCCGGGATCAAGGTCCGGGTATTTTGGAGAAGGATGCGGACAAAATATTCGAACGCTTTTATCGGTCAGACCCCTCTAGAACGCGGGTAAGCGGAGGCGCCGGTCTTGGACTCGCGATCGCCAAATCAATCGTCCAATTACACGGAGGCTCGATCAGCGTTCATTGCCATAAAGACCAAGGAGCGGAACAAGGCAGCACGTTCTGGTTTACGATACCTTTTATATAGAACCGATTGCAGCAGCTGCGGGCTTATTGTCCCGGGCTGTTTTTTTGTTAGTATTTCTTTAGATTTTTGTAATGTTTGCGTTAGTCTTTCTTAAGATCTACCCCTTAACTTAGAACTGAGAAAGAAATTAATATGAGGAGGAAGATCACAGTGAAAACATGGCTGAAAGCAGTTGCAGTAGCTATCACCGTAAGTGCAGTTGCGCTCCCGAGCTTGATTAACGCCGAAGAAATGATGATGCCCAAATTCGACTACAGCAGCGTAGCTACCATCCAGCAGGGGGGCAACGAGCTTGCGCCGCTTCGTACAGTAGCAGAATCACTGGGTTTTAAGGTCGAATGGAACGAGGCCAACCGCTCTGTGGCTTTAATGAAAACAATGCCCATGGAAGACAAGAGTACAATGGTGGAAGACAAGAGCATGGTAGAAGATAAGACGATGAAAGACCAGCCCATGATGGACAAAATGATGGATAAAAGCAGCATGATCACAATTTTTATCGACAGCAAAACGATCACCGTGGGTGATGTGAATGAGATGCTAATGGTCGCCCCAACAATTGTGAACGACATGACTTATGTTCCGAAAGAGTTCATTGATACATATCTATTGAAGGAAATGAAAATGATCAAGTAGTACATGAAGAAGCCCTTTCACGAACCCCCATCACTGCACATTGTGCCATGAAGGGGGTTCTTTGTGGGCCGGGCGAGTGAGCGCGGTGCATAGAGCCAAAGCAGTAGCTATGGGCACTATCCCCAAGGCTCAGGTGAGGGGGAGTGAGGGGCGGATGAGAAGGCACAGGGTGAGGATGAGCATGTGGATGGGCGGGTGAGCAACTGTGATGGTGCATCGAGGCGAAGTAGGAGCTATGGGCACTATCCCCGAGGCTCAGGTGGGCATGCGAGCGAGCGAGCACGATGGTGCATAGCACCGAAGCAGCAGCTCTAGCCACTATCCCCAAGGCTCAGGGTGATGGGGAGTGTAGGCTCGGGTGAGGAGGAGTGTGTGGGCTCAGGGTAGGGGAGGGGAGTGTGGGAAGTCCGAGCCCGATGAAAATGAGGGAGGTCTTAGATGCGGATGAGGAGCGAGGTCCTGAGCCAAAGGGATAGTGGCTAGAGTAGAGCCTCTGAATATATAACGTGCCGAGGTGGAGGAGCAGATACTAATAACTCTGGTGTAACTTGGGAGGCCGGATAGGACTGGACTGGTATGAATGGGATAAGGATATGGGTATGGAACTGGATGGATAGGGATCAGGAATATGGATCGGTTCTGTGGGAACATGTTCGTAATGGAACATGTGGGAACCGTGAAAGCTGGCTAAGAGCGGGAACCTGAGCCAACGGGATAGTGGTTAGAGTAGGGTTCCTGAACATATAACGTGCCAAGGTGGAGAGCAGATACTAATAATACTGGTAACTTAAGGAAGCCGGATAGGATTGGACTGGAATGAATGGGATATGGATATTGATATGGACATGGATATGAGTATGGTTATGGTTATGGTTATGGAACTGGATCTGGATAGGGTTCAAGTTATGGATTGGTTCTGTGAGAACATGTTCGAATGAAACATGGTGAGACCTTGGAAGCTGGCAGGAGCGGAGGCCTGAGCCAAAGGGATAGTGGCTGGAAGGTAGCTCCCAAGAACAACGTCAGTCAAAGTGACAGATGTAGGGAGATCAGGAATAAAGAATCTTATAGTTTTGTAAGCCTTTTTTAAGATTTGTGCGTTATGATTAGGGTACTAACTCTTGATTGATAGGATGTGGGCGTGTGGAGTCGAAAAGAGGATGGTTAAAGCAATCTTTTGGCAAACGTCTGAACAGGATACATAGCTGGAATGCATGGGTGCTTCTGGCCCTAACGGTGACGGGGATTATTTTAAGCGTAGGCGCCATACGCGGAGATTTGGGCGGCGTTCGCGTGACGATCAAGCAGCTGCATATTTATTTAGGCGCAGCTTCTATACTGCTGATCGCCCTCTATGCGCCAATGCTTCGCAAACATTGGCATCAGATTCGCAACAAGCGCAACCAGCGGGCGAATCTGGTGTTCGTGCTGGCGCTGCTGATCGGTTGGGCGGCGTCTGGGGTGATTTTGTGGCAGTTCCGCTACCTGCCGCCGCAGCTTAACAATACGGCACTCATCCTCCATGACCTGCTCACGTGGGTCGGCGTGCCGTATGCCCTGTACCACGCCATCTCGCGCAGCAGATGGCTGAAGCGGCAGCAGCGGCTGGAACAGGCGGCGAGCGCTAGCGCGAGCTCGATCCTGACTGCCGCACCGGCTGCCGCCGCTGCCCCGCCTGCCGCGCAGCCGGCGGCCGTGGAAGCTGATCCCGCGGCAACCAGCGCGGGCAGGTCCGCAGCGCAGGCGGTCATCGCCGCGCTGAAAGAGTCGCCGATCACTCGCGCCTCATTCCTGCGGATCGCCGCAGGCTTGTTGCTCGTGATCGCGGTAGGGCCCGCCTTTTATCGCTGGATAAAAGGCGTGTCAAGCGGCGGCGGGTCCGCGACCGCCGATTACATCGCGGCGGACGGCAACCGGATGGTGCCGCCGCCCGAGCCGTTGCCGGACTCCGCCGCCGTCGCGGGCGGAGGGGCGCAGGGGAATTTCCGCATCTACACAGTGACGGAAATTCCGGCTTTCTCCTCGGATACATGGCAGTTTGCCATATCCGGCTTGGTGGATCGTCCCGGCGTATGGAATTGGGAAGAGTTTCTCAAGCTGAAACGGACCGTGCAGGTGAGCGATTTCCATTGTGTGACGGGGTGGTCCGTTTATAGCTGCACCTGGGAGGGGATTCCTCTAAAGGCAATGTTGGCGGCAGCAGGCGTGCAGGCCAAAGCAAAGTATGTGAAGTTCTACTCGGGTGACAAAGTCTACACCGATGCGCTCTCGCTCGAGCAAGCCGGCGGCGACGATATTATGGTTGCTGTACTGCTGGACGGTAAGCCGATCCCGCAGCAGCTAGGCGGTCCGGTGCGGCTGATCGTTCCCCAAATGTATGCCTACAAATCCGTCAAATGGCTTCAAGGGATCGAGTTGATCGAGAAGGAGCATATAGGTTACTGGGAAGTTAGAGGTTACGATAATGACGCATGGGTAAACAGATCGAACCGTGCATAAGATGAACTGACTTTCTAATTGGTTTTTGGTATAGTTATTGCTAAGAACCTGCTTGGAAATGAGGGAATAGAGCAATGGAAATCATATCGGTCAACGTGGGCATGCCACGGACAATCGACTATCAAGGTAAAGAGCTGGTTACGGGCATTTATAAATCCCCGGTCAGCTCATCTTTATTTGTATCGAAAACACAGCTGGAAGGAGACGGGCAAGCGGATCTAACCGTTCATGGCGGTGTGGATAAAGCGCTGTGCGTCTATCCGGAGGAGCATTACGCTTACTGGGAGGAGCTGCTCGGCCGTAAGCTTTCGCCCGGTTCGTTCGGAGAGAATCTAACGGTTCACGGGCTGCTGGAAGGCGATGTTTGCATTGGCGACACCTATGCGATCGATGAAGTGATTGTGCAGGTCTCGCAGCCCCGCCAGCCTTGTTTCAAAGCGGGCAAGCGCTTGGAGTGGGTTCAAGCCCCGGCTAAAATGCAGGAAACCGGCTTTACCGGATTCTACTTCCGGGTACTGAAGGAAGGCTACATTTCCAAGGATTCCAAGTTGAAGCTTGTGGCCAAAGATGAAGCGGGCCTTACGCTTGCTTTTGCCAATACCATTAAATACCATGACAAAGCGAATAAGCAAGCTATTCGGCTTCTGATAGAGGCGGATGCTCTGTCGGCAAGCTGGAGGCAATCGTTCAGCAATCGATTGGCGGAAATGGAAGCATGATCACCGGCGTTATTTTGGCAGGCGGATTAAACCGCCGAATGGGAGGAAAGCCGAAGGCATTGCTGCCCGTACAGGGTCAGCCATTGCTCCACAAGCAGCTCACGGAAATGTCGCAAATTACGAAGCAGGTCGTTATCGTATCCAATGAACCTGAAGTTTTGAAGCCTCACATAACGCTAATTTCCCCGGAAATGGATGTACGATGGGTATCGGATGTCTATGTACAGAAAGGGCCTCTAAGCGGTATACATGCAGCGGCTCAGGCGGCAACGAACGATTGGCTGTGGATCGTCGGTTGTGATATGCCGTTCATTTCGTCGGCAGCCGCACAATTGATGGGCCAATTATGTCAAGAGAAGTATGTCGACGCCGTGATTCCTGTTCTGGACGGCAAGGTTCAGCCGCTGCATGGCGTCTACTCCAGGCTGATCGGTTCGGAAGCCGAAATTTTGTTAAAACAAGAGAAATACAGACTGATGGGTCTGTTGGATCATATTGACTGGCTCCCTGCGGAGCATGGATTATTTGCGCAGCATCAAGTGCCGACGGACTTCGCAGTAAATGTAAATACGCCAGAAAGCTATAAGGATATGTTAGGAAATCTATCATAAAAACTATTATTCTCATCATTTTAGCGCTGAAATCTAGGATTTTGTCATTAAATATGCCATAATGGACAAGGAGAGAAGGTGACCCCTCATGTCGAAGCTACTGATGGATCGTTTTGGACGAATGCACGATTATTTGCGTATTTCCGTAACGGATCGGTGCAATCTCCGCTGTGTTTATTGTATGCCCGAAGAAGGAATGGAGTTTGAACCGGATGAGAAGCTTCTCACGTTCGAGGAAATCACTGAGGTCGTCCGAGTTTTGGCGAGACTAGGTGTGCGCAAGCTTAGATTAACCGGGGGAGAGCCTCTGGTACGCAAAAATTTGGAGCAATTGATTGGCATGCTTTCGCAAATTCCCGGAATTGAAGATATCGCCCTGACTACGAATGGGATTTATTTGGCCTCGAGAGCCGAGAAGCTTCGCGCAGCAGGATTAACCCGCGTCAATATTAGTCTGGATTCCTTGAAAGCCGACCGGTTCTCCCTAATTACAAGAGGCGGAGATATCAACCGCGTATTGGCCAGCATCGAGGAAGCCTATCGTGTTGGCATATCCCCGATCAAGCTGAATGTCGTTCTGATGAAGGGGATCAATGACGATGAGATTGAAGACTTCCTGCAAATGACGATCGATCGGCCCATTCAAGTCCGATTCATTGAATATATGCCAATCGGTCATCAGGATGATACTTGGAAGAACAGGTATTTATCTCTGACAACCGTGTTGGACCGCTGCAGCGAGAAGGGGTGGAACGCCGTCCCTTCAGATGCGGTGTATGGCAACGGTCCCGCCCAAAATTACCGGATCGACGGAGCCTTGGGCTCTTTTGGACTCATTCACCCGATCAGCGACCATTTCTGTGAAACCTGCAACCGGCTGCGCATTACGGCTGACGGCAATGTGAAACCATGTTTATATTGGTCGGATGAGTTCAATGTTCGCAAATATATCGGCGATGACGCAGCGGTGGAAGACTTGTTCTTCCGCGCTTTGGATATCAAGCCGCAGAATCATGAGATGGCGCAGGCGCTGATGAACGAAGCGCAGTCGCATACGCCGACACTTCGCCGGATGTCACAAATCGGCGGTTAGCCCAGGGAGGAACGGACGCAAGTGAATAGCGATACGAAGCTTAAATTTGGCCGAAAGGTCATTTCGGTCGATGAAGCCAGGGGCTTGCTTGCCGAATATGTCAAACTTACGGAAGTCGAGTCTGTCCCGCTATCGGCAGCATACGGAAGACGGCTGGGTGAGGATATAACGGCGAATCATCCTGTCCCTCACTTTCGGCGGTCCGGCGTAGACGGGTATGCGGTTAAAGCTGAGGATATTGAGCCGGCTGCCCCGGACAATCCGATCGTCCTTCGTGTTATTGAGCTTATTCCGAGCGGCACTGTGCCTCAGCATACGGTTCACTCCGGCACGGCTGCACGCATCATGACAGGCGCTCCCGTTCCGGACGGTGCGGACAGTGTCGTTATGCTGGAGATGACGGACGCTCTGCCGCAGCATGATGCAGGGAAGAGTTCCTCTTGCGTAAGCATTAAGAAGCACATGCCCGCAGGAAGCAACATTACGCCTATTGCCGGTGAAATTCGCGAAGAGGAGCTGCTTCTGGCGCGCGGTACACGGATCGGTCCTGGCGAGGCGGCCATTCTGGCAACCTTCGGTTATGCCTATGTCGCCGTCTATCGCAAGCCTAAGGTAGCTATTTACTCTACAGGCTCGGAGCTGTTGAATGTCGATGACGAGCTGGAGCCGGGACGCATTCGCAACAGCAACTCCTACATGCTGGCCGCTCAAGTAGAAGCGGCTGGAGGCACCCCCATCATTATGCAGGCGCTCTCCGATCATGCGGATGAGGTGGAGGCGGCGCTGCAGAAGGGACTGGCCGGGGCCGATCTTGTGCTTACGTCCGGCGGCGTCTCTGTAGGAGACTACGACGTATTGGTTGATGTTTTCAGCCGTTTTGCAGGGAAGCTGCTGTTTAATAAAGTAGCCATGCGTCCAGGCACGCCGACGAGTGCAGCACTGTGGAACGATAAGCTGTTATTGGCGCTCTCCGGCAATCCCGGAGCCTCCTTCGTAGGCTTTGAATTGTTCGCCAAGCCGTTGATTCTGGCGATGGCCGGCTGTCCATCAGCGTATCCGGACGCGGTCACCGCCTATCTGGACGTTGATTACGACAAAGGCTCCGCATATCCGCGTTATGTAAGAGGCATGACGCATGTACAGGATGGCTCTCTGCGAGTGAAGCCTGCTGGCATCGATAAATCCAGCATCATGGTATCCATCAAGGATGCGGATTGTTTGATTTATCTGCCGGCCGGAGGCTCAGGATTCGCAAGGAACGAACGCGTACATATTTATCCTATCCAATAAAATGAGGCCTGCCGTCACTCTGCTTCGCGAAGGAAGCAGGTGACGGCAGGCCCATTTTCACATCATTAGATTGCGAAAGTAGCAAGGATGATGACAAGCAGAACATACAGAACAAGAACAACACCTACGGAACCGTATCCAGTTCCACAACCAGCTGCATATGACATAGTATCCCCTCCGGTTCAAAATTATTTGATTGGGATGTTTCACTATACAACATATGTCTTGTAGACATTTGTTGATTGGACTTATGCCCGCTTTTACTTCTGAAATAAGCCTAAGTATAATAAATAATGAGGTGATCCTAATGAGTGATATTCGTACATTGCAAGCGCAGGAGCTCCCGGAGAGTCTCGCCTTATCCCAGTTTGCTTTTCAATACGAGCTAAGCGCAGAAGAGCAGGCGGAGCGGATAAGCGAGACGGATCCCAAGCAAATATGGGGCTATTATGTGCAGGATAAGCTTGCGGCGAAGCTGCATCTTCTTGATTTCCATACGTGGCTGAACGGTCAGCGTTATGCCATGGGCGGCATTGCTGGCGTAGCTACGTGGCCGGAATACCGGCGCGGCGGGATGGTGAAGCAGCTGCTTATTCAAGCGCTTAAGGTGATGAGAGAAAGAGGGCAGACGATTTCCTTCCTGCACCCGTTCAAGTTTGAATTTTACCGCAAATTTGGCTGGGAAGCGTATGTGGATTACTTGAAGTATGAGATTCCGGCAGATAAGCTGCCAAGGTTCGAAGCCGCAGCAGGCAGCAAGGTCGTGCGGGTGGAGAAAGACGGTGAACTTCTAAACGGGATCTATGCGAAGTATGCCGTGCGGTATAACGGCATGCTGGACCGCGACGGCGTTTGGTGGAACAAATATTTGAAGGCGAAGCAAGGAACGGCAGCGGTCTACGTGAATCCGCAAGGCGAACAAACCGGCTACGTGATTTATCAGGTGAAGGCGTTCACAGCCACCGTTCATGAGATGGTCTTTCTTGATGAGGAGGCAAGGCGCGGATTGTGGAAATTCATCGCGGATCACGATTCAATGATTACGAAGGTGGAGATCAAAGCTCCGATCGATGACGAGCTGGCGTTCCTGGTGCCGGATCCCCGATTCAAACAGGAAAAAGTTACCTACTTCTCAGCACGGATCGTCGATGTCGAAGCCTTCCTGTCACAGTATGCATTCGAAGCGCGGAGTGAAGCGGAACCCGTCTACATAAGGATTTCGGACCCCTATGCCGAGTGGAATGAAGGCGTTTACCGTTTGACGTTTACGGGCAGCGGAAAGGCGGCACAGGTTGCCAAGCTTCCCGCAGGCGAGCTGCCGGCAGAGGATCATGTGCTGAGCTGCAGCATCCAAACGTTATCGGCCTTATTCATCGGTTATAAGAAAGCCGGATTCCTATCGCGGATCGGCCAGCTCCAGGGCTCCGATGAAAGGATCCGACGGTTGGAAGCGGCGATTCCTGAACGGACGACCTATTTGGCGGACTTCTTTTAAATATCGAAAAAATGCGGTTTCCGGCATGCGATTGCCGGGGCCGCTTTTTTGCGTAATAAAAAAATAACCCGTGAATGATCACGGGTTTAGCACGTACACTTTGACTGTTTGGAAACCGAAGCTGCGAAGAGATTGGTTGGAGCCTGGCACATAGATGTCGACTCGTTTGCCTTTAATGGATCCGCCTGTATCCGTGGCATAAGCGTACATGCCACCGGCCGGCAAGCCATTGAAGTTATATCCCTCTATATACAGCTTAGATCCGAGCGGAATCACCGTAGGATCTACAGCGACAGTTCCGATTCGTAGAGGATTGCCCATGTAATCCACTGCGCCATAGCCGCCATTCTCGGACGGGTCAGACGAGTAAGCGGTGGATTCGAAAAGCTCGTAATCCGGTGCATAGTTGTTGCCATCCTTGCTCAAGATGGCTAGTTTACTGCTTGCGTCCCATTTCACGGGAATATCAGAGGCATTGCTTAGGAACCGAAGGGGGACGTAGACGCGTCCGTTTTGAAATTCGGCATGTGTGTCCATCTCGACACGGTTGTTGTCAATTTCCGCTTCTTTCTGGCCTGAAACTAAAGTGATGGAGTGCTTATCATTGTTCAGTGTAACTTTAATTTGGTCGCCTTCCTTCTGCCATTGTACATCATAACCCAGTTTCTCTGTTACGAAACGGATCGGTACTTGTGTCGCATGGTTGTCATCCAAAAAAGGCTGAGCATCCGGAAATTGAACCAGTTTATCGTTGACCTGAACTTTCACGTCCATACTCGCGGCAGCAGCATGCGCATGTGCCGTAAATGGGGAAAGAAAGCCCCCTGCCCAAACTGTGGCGGACACAGCAAGGCAAGTTAACCCTTTAGTTATCATATGCAATTGGTAATCCTCCTTCTAGATGAGCCTCCGAGGTTAGTTGACGGGTTCGGGAAGAAGGTTCTCCCTAGTCTGCTCCGGGTACAGAGCAAATATTCACCCCAAGTAAATCGTCCCCCGTACCGGCACTTTGTCTGTGCGCCGGACTCGGCTTCAGATAGTTTATCACTGACGGACCAGCGGGAACAACCTCCAAAATATGGATAACGGTCGTAGCCGGTACTGGACTTAGGTCTAGGTTGAAAAACAGTCGCGAGTCCGTTTTGGCGAAAATCGATTTCGGCTACGATAGATACATGAAGATTAAGCGAAGGGCGGAGCGAAACATGAGCATGAATCGATCAAAAAGCTGGGCATTGATTTTAATTACGGTGGGCTTGCTAATCTGCATGCACCAACTCGGCATGCACGTTCATCTGATGGGATTGATTGTTCCTGCGGCAATGGTGGGGCTTGGTTATGTAGGGATTAGGAACGATAAAAAGATCGGTTGGGTGATTTTCGGCATTGGGGCTTTGATTCTGATGACGAAGCTTTCCGGACTGCTTGCAGTCGCTTTGGCCGTCGGTCTTATCTATTACGGCTGCCGGATGTGGAAGAAACCTGGTTATTCGTCGAATTATCACGATTATCGATAGGAACATGGGGGGTGTGGCATAATGAGCGTATTCAATCGAATTGGCAGAATGGCCGAATCGGCCTTACAAGAAGCGGCAAGCAAGCTGGATCTGCATGAGCGCGGAGGCAGCGGCTCTGCCGCCGGCGTGTCGCCGCTGGAGATCGAGGCGCTGGAACAGCGCTACGAGGAAGCCTTGCAGCGGACAATCGAGCTTCGCCGGCAGTGCGTGACCGCCGAGGAGATGGCCCAGCTGCGCGGCGAGCAAGCCGAGCTGGCGATGCGCGCAGGCGACGAGGAGCTGGCGCGCATGGCGCTGCAGGAGAAGCTGCGCGAGGAAGCAGCGGCCGAGCAGTACCGCGCGCAGTATGCCGGCAGCCAGGACGTATGCCTGTCGCTGGCGGATGAGTTGGCGGCGCTGCGTACAGGCCGCCGCACGGCGGGACAGCCGCGGAGCGGGCTGTCCAAGGAGGAAGCTCGCGAGACTTGGCGCGAGCTGGAGGCGACCGGCCGCGAGCTTGGCCGGGAAGCGATGGAGGGGCTGCGCATAGCAGGGCGCGTGTCACGCGATACCCTGAAGGAAGCGGGCGACAACCTCCATCAGGAGCTGCGCAAGCTCCAAAAGGAATGGCGCGACAAGAAATAATCCGCGCGGAACCCTGCTGCGCCCTATGCGCCTGCACGGCGCGGCAGGCCCCGGCCATCTGCCGGAGCCCTACCAGAGCCTTGCCAGAGCCTTGCCCCGCAAGGATTTGCATCTTGGAGGCTGTCCATTCTTGTGGTATGCTAGACATCTATATGAACGAAATAATCGGCAGCCAGAGGAGGTGCAGCGATGGGCGAAGAAACCAAAAACAACCGCAACCGGAATACAGCCCTTGTGCTGATTGGCGCCGGTCTTTTTTTGCTTCTGGATCATACGATCGGCTTTTTCCCCATTCTCGCAATTATTCTGGTCTTGCTGGGCATCCACCGGGTCCGTTCCCGCAAGGAGCGCAAAGGCTTCGTGCTGATAGCCGTGGGGGGCGTCATTCTATTCGGGGATCATGTGACGATTGTCATCTCCATCGTATTAATCTCGTTAGGTGTTTTTTTCATACGATCCAAGCAAATGCAGAAGGACGATACCTATATTCAGAAGCAGAAGCTGGTGGACAGTGTGCGTCTGGGGCGCGAGCCATGGATTATGCGCAACAGCTCGACATGGTATATCATCGGTGAAACGTATATCGATTTATCGCTCGCGATTTTGGAACAAAAGGAAACCACGGTCATTCTGCAAGGGGTTGTAGGGGACGTAGACATCAAAGTGCCGGACGACATCGGCGTATCGGTGGCGGCTTCGGTCACGTTCGGGCAGATTCAAGTGGGCGTCGAACGCGAGTCCGGTGTCATGAACAAGCTGCATTGGCAGTCCCCGAACTATGAGCGCTGCGACCACCGCGTCAAGCTGGTGCTATCCTATATCGTCGGAGATATTAAAATAAAAGTCTTGTAAACTGTAGGCCCAGAGGAGGTTCAGCACATATTGGACGGCTATAAAAGAAGATTAACGAATATGATATGGCGCAGTATGGCTGAATCGATTATTTTTAGTTTTCTGGTGTTTGGCGCTATTATCTATTTCATGAACTCGAGAAATCTCATTACGCCTTTCACAAGCTGGCAGGAGGGCGTCAAATTCACCTTCATGGCCATCGTCATCGTCGGCTGCGTCGGCGCCGGATACGGGTACTGGAACAGCTCCAGAATTACGCGGCGGCTGGAGCCCTTGATGGAAACGATGATATTGTTGGAAAAAGGGACGTTCACCCGCGACCGTTTC
Organism: Paenibacillus sp. MAHUQ-63; assembly: GCF_028765165.1. Classification (GTDB taxonomy): domain Bacteria; phylum Bacillota; class Bacilli; order Paenibacillales; family NBRC-103111; genus Paenibacillus_E. Next base: position 21,118 of record NZ_JARADB010000007.1, read on the forward strand.
CAGAACGGCGAAGACGAAATCGGGCGGCTCGGCGAGCAGCTGGGCCGCATTATGAAGCGATGGGAAGAGCAGGTTACTTCTCTTCAGCGGTTATCGAACAATAACGCCGAACTGGCGGAGAAGGCGAAGCTGTCGGCGGTTATTGAAGAAAGGCAGCGGCTGGCCAGAGAGCTGCACGATGCCGTCAGCCAGCAGCTGTTCGCCATCTCGATGACGGCGACGGCAGTCGGCCGGACGTTGGATAAGGACTTCGAGAAGGCCAAGCGGCAGATTCATCTCATCGAGGAGATGGCTTCCGTCGCGCAGTCGGAGATGAGGGCGCTGCTGCTGCATTTGCGGCCGATCCACCTGGAGGGCAAACGATTGTCCGAAGGGCTCGTGGAGCTGCTGAAGGAGCTGGCGGCGAAGGTGCCGATGACGATCACGTGGGACATGGACGAAGACGTTCGATTAAATAAAGGGATTGAAGACCACTTGTTCCGCATCGTGCAGGAGGCGCTGTCCAATGCGCTGCGGCATTCCAAAGCGAACAAGCTGGAGGTGAAGCTGCTGCACCGCCCGGACGGCGTTCGACTGGCGATCCGGGACGACGGCGTCGGCTTCGAGCTCGATGCGAAGAAGCTGACCTCCTACGGCATTGTGTCGATGAAGGAGCGGGTTAACGAAATCGGCGGCTCCGTCGATATCATTACCGCCCCAGACAGGGGAACCCGGATAGAAATCCGCGTGCCTATTCTGGCCGGGGATGCGGTAGAATAGATGTTCTTGATAGAGAGGAGACGAACATGGACGATATATTGATTAAAGTACTGCTGGTCGACGATCATGAAATGGTCAGAATCGGTCTTGCCGCCGTTCTCGGGACCGAGGACGGCATTGAGGTTGTCGGCGAAGCCAGCAATGGCCAAGACGGCATCCGTCTAGCCCAGGAATACCGCCCGGACGTCGTGCTGATGGATCTGGTGATGGAAGGCATGGACGGCATCGAAACGACGCGAAAGCTGCTGCAGCTGTACCCGGAGTGCAAAGTCATCGTGCTCACAAGCTTCCTGGACGATGAGAAAATGTATCCGGTCATTGAAGCCGGCGCATTCAGCTATTTGCTCAAAACGTCCCGTGCCTCCGAGATCGCGCAGGCCATCCGAGCCGCGGCCAAAGGCCAGTCCATTCTGGAGTCGCAAGTCGCCTCGAAGATTATGAACCGCTTCCGGCAGCCGAAAGCAGCGGCGGAGCCGCATGAAGATTTGACTGAACGGGAAATGGAAGTCCTTCGTCTAATTGCTAAGGGCAAGTCAAACCAGGAGTTGGCCGATGAATTGTTTATCGGAGTGAAAACCGTGAAATTTCACGTCACCAATGTACTGGCCAAGCTAGGTGTGGAGGATCGGACCCAAGCGGCGATCTATGCCTTCAAGCACGGCCTGGCCGAATAGCTAACTAGTGGACAAGGAGCGATAAGGATGAATTTTCTCAAGCAGCTGTGGAGTTGGTTCGGCTCCATTGCCATTTCTTTTGTATTGGTTGTCTTCCTCGGTGTATTCGTGTTCCAATCGACCAAGGTGATGGGACATTCGATGGATCCGACGCTGCATGATACCCAGCGTGTGTATGTGTCGAAGCTATCGCATACATTCAACTATGAGCCTAACTACGGGGATATCGTCATCATTGATTCCAGGGTCGATTTGAAGCGCACGTTCAAGAACGATCTGCTCGACAGCCCGCTGCTGAGTTTGTTTACGAAGAACGACGATAAGCATGTGTGGATCAAGCGTGTGATCGGCAAACCCGGAGATCGGCTGGAAATCAAGAACGATAAGCTGTACCGCAACGGCGAGCTGCTCGAAGAGCCTTACTTGAACGAAGCGATGAAGGCGAATGGCAATAAACAGTGGACGGTACCGGAGGATCACGTCTTCGTGATGGGGGATAACCGCAACAACAGTATGGACAGCCGGGTGATCGGTTATATTCCGCTTGATCATGTATTAGGGAAGAAGCTGTTCTAATTCATAAAAAAACGACCCGCAGGGCGAACATGCGAGAAGCATGTCTACGTCTTGCGGGTCGTTCGCGTTTATGGAGGAGCACATCAGATCTGCGTGTCCAGCAGCAAACCGCTCATCGGTACGGGCAAATACGCTTGCAGCTTGGAGCGGTATTGGCCGTAAGGTTGAAGCCGCGAACCGTTCATCTGGAACAGCGCTTCAGACGGCAGCTGCTGCAGTTGTCCCAGCGCATTAGCTAAGGAGGCTGCGAAGCTGGTCAAGCTGCCCATGCTGCGGCGTAATGCGGCTGGCGGGTTGCTGATTTGATCTTGAAGCTCATCCTCGTGGAGCTCCAGACTTCCGTCATCCCGATGCTCGATTCCGATATCTTGCAGGGAGTAAGGCTTCGCGGCTTGCGCCAATCCGGCAAGCACCGAGCGGTTCAAATAGTCCGGCGAATCCTGCAAAGCGGCTTGGAGCTCATTATATGTATCTACGAAGTCCCGGATGGGGGCTAATTCTAGTGTTGTATGACGTCCGCTATCAGCAGGTTGGGCATCTGCAACGGATTGCGCCGAAGCTTTGGCGTCGTGGACTGTTTGAACGAAGCCGGCTACTTGCTTGGCGGCCGATTTGGCGAGCTGCTGGTAGCTGGAGCCTTCGTACGGCAGATTCAGCGTCCCGCGTACCGTGCTTGAGGTTCCGCCGGCAATGGCGCGTACTGCGCTGACGCGATAGTAGTCCTTGTGGGTTTGGTAGGAGTTCACAGCCGTTATCGGAGGATAGGCATAGATCATTACAATCACCCCTTTGTCGATTGATTATAGTATATCATTCGCAGCAATTGGGGTAAATTGGTACGTGCCCTAAGGCGTCATGCATAAATTCGTGCATGTCGCGGAGTCAATTTCAAATAAATTGACATAAGATAGCATTATTGCTTCTTGTGGAGGCGATGCGCGTGATTCGTAAACGGATGGCTGCAGGTGACGACAGGAAGATTTATCGTTTGGTCATCGAACAGTTGGTTCCTTTTTCCAGGCAATATCAGTCCGGCACTTCCATCACCTTCTCAGAAATACGCAAGCGGCTGAACCATAACAAGACATTCGTGGCAGCCCAAGGAAATAAAGAGCCCTACGGCTTCATCTCCATTCTCCGCAAATCGGATGTGCTGTTCGTCGATATGCTGGCCGTCGATCCCCGGGCGCAAGGACGAGGATGGGGGAAAGAGCTGATGAAGGCGGCGGAAGCGTATGGGCGAAGTGAGCGCTGCCGCACGGCGGAGCTTTTCGTCGATGACAGCAACCCGAAGGCGATAGGCTTCTACTTAAGCAAAGGGTACGACCTCCAGGAGTATCTGCCCGAGTTAAGCTGCTACCGGATGAGGAAGCAGATTCGGTAAAACAAGAGGCTGCTGATGTAAGAAACATCGGCAGCCTTTTCTTCATTCGCTGAACATGGCCGCAACCTGGTTGAGCGGAATATCGATCGGGCCTTCTTGCGCCGGAGCGGGGCCGCCGAAGAAAGGCAGTCCGCCGAAGAAGGATAGCCGCACGGGCTCAATACCCATGACGGGAAAGGCCGGCTCTTCTTGGACGGCATTCTCTTGAGTGGATTTGGCTTTCGCGGTTTTCTTACCTTTCTTGGACATCGTTTTGGTGCTAAGCTTTGGGCGCGCCTCGTCATTAAGAACGAGTTTGTTTTTGTCCAATCGGCTTAATACGCCGTATACTTGCGAGCCATCGTTCAATAATAGAAGCACAGACTTTCCGCACAGGCTTTTGCAAGATTTCTCGCTGATGGGATGAATGGGCTGCATGAGGATCATGGCACCTCCGTGTTGTTGTGTACTATAGCCTATTCTGTCTGCTGCACTTCGGTATAGACGAATGTCTAGTAGCGTATAAGAAATTGTTATTAGTAAAAATACTCAGAAAAGTTGAATAGCTTGACAATTTTAGGTATGCTAAGCATATTAACTAATCCTATAGAGAAAGAATGATGAATAGATGAGTGGAGCTGTTTTTTATATTTTCGGGGCAACGGGGGATTTAGCGAAAAGAAAGCTGTTCCCGGCCTTTTACAGCCTGTACCGTGAAGGGAAATTAGGAGATAATTTCGCGGTGGTCGGGTTGGCTCGCAGACCGCGTACGAACGAACAGTTCCGCGATGACGTGAAGCATTCGATTCAAGAATTCGCACGTTACCAAAGTACGGACGACGCCGAATGGGCTCGCTTCTCGGAGCGGTTCGAATATATGTCGCTGGACATCAACAACGTCGCCGGCTTCCATGAATTGAACGCCTTGTCCGCCCGCCTGGACGAGAAATACCAAACCGGCGGCAACCGGTTGTTCTATCTGGCTTTGGCGCCGGAGCTATTCGGCAATGTGTCTTACAACTTAAGCGAAGGCGGATTGCTCCAAACGAAGGGCTGGCACCGTCTCGTCATCGAGAAGCCGTTCGGCTACGATTTGCCGTCGGCAGAGCGCTTGAACAGCCAGCTTCGCCAAGTGTTCGAGGAGAAGGATATTTACCGCATCGACCACTACCTGGGCAAAGAAATGGTGCAAAACATCGAGTTCGTGCGCTTCGCGAACGCCTTCTTCGAGCCGCTATGGAACAACAAGTACATAGCTAACATTCAGATTACGCTTAGCGAAACCGTCGGCGTAGAGGAACGCGGCGGGTACTACGATCATTCCGGCGCGCTGCGCGACATGGGTCAGAACCACATGCTGCAGATGCTGATGATGATGGCCATGGAGCCGCCAAGCCGTCTGCATCCGGAAGATATCCGCGATGAGAAGGTGAAGGTGCTGCGTTCCCTGCGTCTGTTCGAGGACGGCGACGATGTGCGCCGCAACGTCGTGCGCGGCCAATATTCGGCAGGTTCGAACAAAGGCAAAGCGCTGGCCGCTTACCGCGAAGAGGATTCCGTGAATCCGCAATCGACGACGGAAACGTATTTCGCCGCACGCGTGCACGTCGATAACTTCCGCTGGGCGGGCGTCCCCTTCTACATTCGCACAGGCAAAAGACTGCCGGTCAAAACGACGGAAGTCGTAGTCGAGTTCAAAAACATTCCGAACAACGTCTATTTGGCCAAGAAGCACGTGATGGAGCCTAACCTGCTCGTCTTCCGCGTCAATCCGATGGAAGGCATTTACTTGAAGATGAACGCGAAGCAGCCGGGATCCGAAGGCGTCATCGTTCCGGTTGCGATGGATTTCTGCCAAAGCTGCCAAATCGGCATCAATACGCCGGAAGCTTACGAGCGTCTGCTGTATGATGCAGCGCGCGGGGATTCCACGTACTTCACCCGCTGGGATGAAGTGGCGCTGGCTTGGTCCTATGTGGACCGCATTGCAGCGGCATGGAATGAACGGACGGATGATCTGAAGTCGTATCCTGCCGGTTCCTGGGGGCCGGAAGAGGCGACGAAGCTGCTGACGGACGACGGCTTCAAATGGTGGCCAATCAACGGTCAGAACGAAGGGGAAGTCGATTGGGAAGCCGTTCAGAAAACGACGGTTTTAACTTAGGCATACACGTATAACATCCAATAGGCGTCTGACGCCTATTGGTTTTTTTGTGGTATAATAGAACTTACGGGGTAATTCCTTACTATTATACTTGGGGTGCGTACATGTCGCGTAGAGCTTTCATAAGATGGCTGCTTGCCATCGGGGCCGCTTTGGTTGGATTAAGCGCCTTATTCAGTCAGATCGTCAAGAAGAGGTTCATGGCGGACGAAGCGCCTGTCTTAGCATCTGCGAAGCCCGAGGCGCCGCAAGCGACCGCGCAGCCTTCGGAAGAACCTCCACCGGACGGGCCGCTGATGTCCTTCTTCATATTAAGCGATCTTCACATCACAGCCGGGGACCCGTTGACCGTTAAGAAATTGAGGCAGGCGCTTGATGATATTAAGCACTTCGACGGTCCTGTGGATGCGATCATGCTGACCGGCGATTTGACGGACACCGGCACGGAACGCGATTACAAGGAGCTGCGTACCATTGTAAGTGAGTATAAACTTCCGCCTGTTCACGCCAACATGGGGAATCACGATTATTATACGATCTGGATCAATAAAGCGAACAACTGGGATCAAGCGGCTGTGCCCAACGGCAAGAGCGATGAAGTCAGCCGGGAGCAGTTCAAGAAGTTTTTCGGCTACAAGACGCTTTACAACGATTTTACGACCAAAGGGCATTCCATCCTGCTGCTGTCGCAGGAAGCTTATGTGCAGGAGAAACCGGAGGTCGGTGAAGGAGCCTGGTATTCCGACGAGCAGCTGGCTTGGTTCAAGGAACGGCTTAAAGCGCTGTATCAACCGGGAAGGCCGCTGTTCGTCATGACGCATCAGCCGCTGCCGTCCAGCGGCACCGATGGAGGCTCGCACCAATTGATCCGCGCCATCCAATTCCGCGAAACGCTTAAACCTTATAGGAACGTTTTCGTGTTCTGCGGACACCGCCATCAGGATTTCCAGAATGGCACTCCGCACTACATGAAGGAGACGTTCCATTATTTCCACAATTCCTCGGTCGGCAGAACGCTTAATCGAGCTTACCAGCAGGAAGCCAAACATAAAGCGCAAGGTCTTTATGTGCAAGTATTCGCCGATAAGGTAACCGTGCGGGGCCGAGAGTTCAGCAACCGTACGTTCCTGACCGAAGCGGATTGGAGCATTGAGTTGCAGAAAGCCCATGCCTAATGCGAAAAGCAGTACCTATGTTCAAGAAGAAGGGAATTAAACAATCAGATGACAACGCAACTGACTAAACTTCTCGAAACGGAAGTCGCCAAACGGCGGACGTTCGCGATTATTTCTCACCCGGATGCCGGGAAAACGACACTTACCGAGAAACTGCTGCTATTCGGAGGCGCCATCCGCCTCGCCGGAACGGTCAAAGGGCGCAAAGCTTCCAAGCACGCCACGTCCGACTGGATGGAAATTGAGAAGCAGCGGGGAATCTCCGTAACTTCCTCCGTCATGCAGTTCGACTACGAAGGGCACCGCGTCAACATTCTGGACACTCCCGGCCACCAAGACTTCAGTGAGGATACTTACCGTACCTTGACTGCCGCAGACAGCGCCGTGATGTTGATCGACGTGGCCAAAGGGGTCGAGACCCAGACGAAGAAGCTGTTCCAAGTATGCCGGATGCGGGGTATCCCGATTTTCACGTTTATTAACAAGCTGGACCGCGAAGGGCGCGATCCTTTCGAGCTGTTGGAAGAGCTGGAAGAAGTGCTCGGCATTCGTTCGTATCCGATGAACTGGCCGATCGGTTCCGGCAAACAGTTCTGCGGCGTATACGACCGCGGCAAGTCTCAGCTGGAGCTGTACAATGGCGAGGATCACAAAGATATTGAAGTGCGCAAGGTGGAAGGGGCGGAAGATCCCCTCATCCGGCAAATTGCGGGAGAGTTCCTGCACCAGCAGCTCTGCAACGATATCGAATTGCTGGATGTAGCCGGCGATCCTTTCGATATGGAGAAGGTGCTGAAGGGCGAGCTGACGCCGGTTTTCTTCGGCAGTGCCGTGAATAATTTCGGTGTGCAGACGTTCCTGGAGAATTTCCTGCAGCTGGCGCCCAAGCCGGAGCCTCGCAACAGCACGGCCGGTGTGATCGAGCCGACGATGGAGAAATTCTCCGGTTACGTATTCAAAATTCAAGCGAACATGAACCCGGCTCACCGCGACCGAATTGCGTTCCTGCGGATCGTCTCGGGCAAGTTCGAGCGCGGCATGGCCGTGAAGCATGTGCGCGTAGGCAAAGAGATCAAGCTGGCGCAGCCGCAGCAGTTTCTTGCGCAGGACCGGGATATCGTAGAACAAGCGTTCCCAGGCGATATCATCGGTCTGTTCGACCCGGGCATCTTCCGAATCGGGGATTCGCTGAGCGAAGGGTCGGAGATTGTATTCGATGAACTGCCGACGTTCTCGCCGGAGCTGTTCAGCAAGGTGTCGATCAAGAATGCGCTCAAGCAGAAGCAATTCCTCAAAGGCATCGACCAGCTGACGGAAGAGGGAATGATTCAGGTGTTCACAACGATCGGCTTCGAGGACATGATCCTTGGCGTCGTCGGCCAGCTGCAGTTCGAGGTGCTGGAGCACCGGATGAGATCCGAGTATGGCGTGGACATTCTATTGCAGCGCCAGAACTACCAGTTCGCGCGCTGGATTATCGACGATAAAATCGATCCGGGCAAATTCCGCATCAATTCGCAACTGGTTAAGGATAAGAAGGGCAACTATGTCGGCTTGTTCGAGAGCGAATACGCATTAAGATCTTCCATGGAGAAGAATCCGAACGCGCAGTTTCTGACAAGCGCCCCTTAATAGAGAGACCGTACGCAGAGATTAATCTGACGTGCGGTCTTTTTGTTATTTTGGACGGCGAAGACGATGGTTCCTGGTTACCGCCGGACGTTGAACTTCATACAATAATCACGGGCTACAAGTACCCAATATGCGCTTTAAGGAAGTGAAACCGAGACGTGCATCTTCTCATTATTGCACCTGAGCAAATTCCAGTACCGCCGATCCGGGGCGGCTCCGTTGAAATATGCATCTATGCGATTGCCCGGCAGCTTGCGAAGAAGCATCAAGTGACCGTCATATCCAGACAGCATCGTTCTTATAGCCGTATGACGAAGCGGGGACAACTCCAAATAATCAGGGTGCGGGCGGACGGCAAAGCGGGGTATTTGCGAGAAGTGATCCGGGCCATGAAGGGGTTGACATTCGACTGGGTTCAAGTCGACAACCGGCCGAACTACGCGGCTGCCATCAAACGCCATTTTCCTCAGACGCCGGTTTCCCTGTTCCTGCACTCTTTGACGTTCGTGAAGCCTCCTTATACGACTGCCGCCAAATGCGCGGCCCAACTGCGATCCGTCGACTGGATTGTAGCCAACAGCGCTTCTCTGGAGCAGGAGTTGATCAAACGGTTTCCAAAGAGCCGCAATCAGATGCACAAGGTGTATCTCGGGACCGATATCAAGCGTTTCCGGCCAAGATCCCGAACCGAACAGCAACGGCTAAGAGCCAAGTACCGCATTACACGGGGGTTCCATGTGCTCTTCGCCGGGCGGCTCATTAGGCGCAAAGGTATCCGGCAGTTAATCGAGGCCGTCCATACGGCCAGGAGGGAGGTGCCGGACATGAAGCTGCTTATCGCCGGGGGAGAGCAGAGCAAAGGTTATAAGGCGAGCTTGCGCAGCAGGGCTCGAAGGCTTGCCGTGCCGGTGAAATTCCTGGGAAATGTTCCCCACCGCAACATTCACGAGGTGTACGGTCTCGCCGACTGTTTCGTCTGTCCTTCGCAGCGGCATGAGGCTTTCGGGTTGGTGAATGTCGAGGCGATGGCATCCGGACTTCCCGTTATCGCTTCGGCCATCGGAGGCGTGAAAGAAATAGTCAAGGACGGGCATAACGGCGTCTTGATCCGGGCTTACCGCAGCCCTAAGGCGATCGCAAGGGGAATCGTGGCTGTCGCCAAGCGCAGGGAGTGGGCTAGCGGCTTAGCCAAGCAAGCCCGCAGCGATGCCGTAAGCCAATTCAGCTGGCAGGCTACCGCGCAATCGCTAGCCGACTTCTATAGATTGAAGCTGGAGGCCAAATATGAGTAGGATGCTAAAGAAACGGGCAATTAAATACCCGCGCTATGTCACAAGCAAGATCGGCAAAACGAAAGCGGTGGAAGCCATCGCCACCCTCAAACAATATGTGCCGACGACCAAATGGATGACGGCGGAGTCGCTGAAGCAAATGCTGGTACAGCATAAAATGGTCTATATCAAGCCCAACGTAGGTATGTTCGGCAACGGCGTCATCCGCGTGGAATACGCGGAAGGCAGCGGGGCGTTATTGCCGTACTCGTATCAATTGGGCGTTCATTTGAAACGGTTCAAAACGTTCGAGGATATGTATGCATCCATCATCAAGAAAACGGGCAAAGAACGCTACCTGGTGCAGAAGGGGATTCATCTGCTGAAATACAAAGGGAATCGGTTCGATCTGCGGATTATGGTGCAGCAAACGCCGGAGCGCAAATGGGAGACGACCGGGGTGATCGGCAGGGTGGCACACCCGACCAAAATTGTGACCAATTTCCATAATGGGGGAACGCTGAAACCGGTAGATACGCTGCTGGAGGGCTACTTGAAGGAAAGCGAGAAGGAGCAATTTCTTAAGAAGCTGCATGTACTCGGGACGGGAGTAGCAAGAGCGATTCATACCAAATACAACGGTGTAAAAGAGATCGGGGTTGATGTCGCGCTGGACAGCGAGCTGCATCCGTGGATTCTAGAGGTGAATACGAGTCCGGATCCGTTCATTTTCCGGAGGCTGCGGGATAAGCGTATTTTCGCCAAAATAAGAAGATACGCCAGAGCATACGGCCGGTTATGATATCATAACCGGCCTGTTGTCATAGCGGTCGAAGCTTTGTTCAATCTCATAAACGGAAACGGGCGGACTTAAGAGATAACCCTGAATCGTCGTGCAGGTGGTTGCCCGCAATATTTCCAGTTGGCTTACCTCTTCAACGCCTTCGGCGACGACCTGCATGTTAAGGGCATGCCCCAAATGGATGATGGCGCTCGTGATCGCCCAATCGTCTTGGTTGCTATGAATGTTTTGTACGAAAGAACGGTCGATCTTCAAGCAGTGGATCGGGAAATGCTTCAAATAGTTCAAGGAGGAATAGCCGATTCCGAAATCGTCGATGGAGATGGAGATTCCTTTGCTGCACAGCTTATCCAGCACGGCAACCGTCTTCTCCATGTTCTGCATCATGGAGCTCTCGGTAATTTCGAATTCCAAATAGGCGGGATTCATGCCTGTCATCTCAATGATGCGAATCGCTTTGTCGGCGAAGCCCTCATCTTGGAACTGGCAGGGCGAGATATTGACGGCGATCTGATAGTCCAGCATGCCGGCTTCGAGCCATCTGATCTTCTGCAGGCAGGCTTCACGCAGCACCCATTCGCCAAGTGGGATTATCAAGCCTGACTCTTCAGCCAGCGGAATGAACTCGCCGGGCGGAATCATGCCGTGCTTCGGATGATTCCAACGGACAAGGGCTTCCAAACAAATGATTTTGCCTGTGGATAGTTCCAACCGCGGTTGATAGTACAGCAGCAGTTGATTGTCCTGTATCGCTTTGCGCAGCTCCGCTTCCATCGCCAGGGAGCCAGGAGAAGGCGGGCTCTGCAGAGAGCTGAAGCTCACAATCTTGTTTCTGCCGGTCAGCTTGGCATTCTGGAGCGCTTGATCGGCTTGGTTCAATGCTTGTTCGATCGTAGAAGGAGTCAGCTGGGTGGCGCTTAGGCCAATGCTGACGTTCAGATAACATTCACATTCTTGAATGAGGAAAGGTGTATGGAAAAGCTGCTGCACCTGCTGAGCGAAGAGGGCAAGCTGATCTGGGTGTGCAGCATGCAGGACAAGCAGAAACTCATCGTCACCGGAACGAACGGCGAGGCGGCAGCCGGGAACGGTCAGCAGGCGGTTAGCGACCTCCCTCAGCACGAGATCGCCGGCTGCATAACCGAAGGAAAGGTTGACTTGCCGGAAACGGTCAACATCCAGAACAAGGAGCGTTCGCAGCCCGGCAGCAGCGGGAGCGGATCTGCGGTCGCTTCGGACGGCTTGATGGATTAAAGATTGGAGCTTGGCTCGCTGATGAATGCGAGACACTTGTCTGATGCTTCTCCGAGCACCGAAATTTGTCGATGAGGCCAAGTGAAGAAGGCGCCGGGCTACTTTCATTGCTATCACTCATTCCGCATCAAAGTTGTCTACATACGATTAATTATAGAACGAAAAGCGAGCCCTAGACAATACGATAAATTAGGTCATTTTGCAGAAATTAGTCGTTTTTTTGCACGGTTATAGGCAGCGGATGACGAAAGCGAGCGGCGGATACGGCGGAAAATATTTGCCGCCTTCTTCGTATTGACAAAAGCGGGTGATGAATGAGAAAATGTACGCGTGTACATATTGAATTTTCAAGAGGTTGGGAGGCTGCAAGACATGGTGACTAGAAAAGAGGTCGCTGAATTGGCAGGGGTATCCGAGGCGACCGTTTCCCGTGTTTTTAACGGGCTAGGCCCTATGAAGCCTGCAACCAAAGAGCGAGTGCTTGAAGCAGCCAGGCAGCTGGACTACCATCCGAACGCCATCGCCCAAAGCTTCGCGCGCAGACGCAGCGGGAATCTGGGTGTCGTGCTCCCGTATATGCCCAAAGTCCATCTGTTCTCCACGTATTATTTCGCGGAAATATTAAGCGGCATCGGGGAACAGGTAAGGGAGCAGGGGTATGATCTGCTGCTGTCGCTGCTGAAGCCCGACGAGAGCTTGGACTACACAAGGCTCTACCGGTCGCAGAAGGTGGATGCCTGTATCATTCTGGGCGCCAGAGATACGCCGCAGCAGCGGCAATCGCTTCAGCAGCTGCAAGAGCAGGGGCTGCCCTTCTGCTTGGTGAACCAGCATTTCGAGGGTTCGACTTTCTATGAGGTCGATGCCGATCATGCGGAGGGCAGCTATCAGGCGGTGCGCCATCTGCAGGAGGAAGGCTACCGCAAGATTGCCTTCCTGAACGGTTCGCCCGAATATTCGAACTCGGCCGACAGGCTGCAGGGCTATCTGAGAGCCATGGCGGATGCAGGCTTGGAGGTGACTCCCGGGCTGCTCCTGCAAGGCAATTACAGCCGCAAAAGCGGCTACGAAGCAGCCGATCAACTATGGGAGCAGCGCGAGCAGGTCGAAGCGGTATTCGCTGCCAACGACCGGATGGCCATCGGGCTCATGCAAGGGCTTCGCGAGAAAGGCTGGATCGCGGGACGCGATTTTGCCGTAATCGGCTGCGACGACTCCGACAGCGCCAAGCTGAGCGATCCGCCTCTCAGCAGCATCAGCGTGCCCTTCTATGAGATGGGCAAGGAAGCAGCGCGCGGTGTATTAGCCGGCTTCCTGCACGGGGAAAGCGCCAAGCCTGTCAGCGTGAAGCTGCCGACCTCATTAGTAGTCCGCCAATCGTCTAAGGGCAGTCCCCGGAAGTAACAGCCAAGACAGGAGACATGGATCAGGAGATTAGAAACCTACATACATGTTAGAGGAGGCAATTATTCATGAAATCATTGAAATCATTCAATATCGGTATGGTCGGCTATAAATTTATGGGTAAGGCGCACAGCCACGCTTATAAAGATTTACATATGTTCTTCCCGCAGACGGCGGTGCCGAACATGAAGCTCATCTGCGGGCGAGATGAGAACGGTGTCAAAGCCGCAGCCGAGCAATTCGGCTGGGACGGGTACGTCACCGATTGGCGCGAGCTGGTCTCGCATCCCGATATCGACATCGTCGATATCAATGCGCCCAGCGATGCGCACAAGGAAATCGCGCTTGCTGCGGCGAAGGCCGGCAAGCATCTGTTCTGCGAGAAGCCGCTGGCGCTAACCCTTGCGGATGCAAGGGAAATGCTGGAAGCGGCTGAAGCGGCCGGGGTGAAGCACATGGTGGGCTTCAACTACCGGTTCGCTCCTGCGGTGCAGCTCGCGAAGAAGCTGGTCGAGTCCGGCCGGCTCGGCCAGATCTATCACTTCCGCGCCTGGTTCCTGCAGGACTGGATCGTCGATCCGACGTTCCCGCTCGTATGGCGCTTGCAGAAGGAGATCGCCGGCTCGGGATCGCACGGCGATTTGGGCGCGCATCTGATCGATCTCGCGCATTTCCTGATCGGCGATATGACCGAAGTCATCGGGATGAGCGAGACGTTCGTGAAGGAGCGTCCGCTGCCGAGCTCGATGACCGGGCTGAGCGCCAAAGGCAGCAAGGATGCGCCGCACGGGCCGGTGACCGTCGACGATGCGACGTTGTTCATGGCGCGCTTCGCGAACGGTGCGCTGGGCAGCTTCGAGGCGACTCGGTTCGCCGCAGGTCACCGGTGCACGAATTCATTTGAAATTAATGGCAGCAAGGGCAGCGTGAAGTTCGATTTCGAGCGCTTGAACGAGCTACAGGTGTATTTCACGAGCGATGATGAGGATGTTCAAGGCTTCCGCCGCGTACTGGCGACCGATGCGTCCCATGCTTATATGGATGCTTGGTGGCCTGCCGGCCATACGATCGGCTATGAGCACACGTTCGTTCATGAGGTCGTTGAGCTGATGAACGCGCTGGCGGAAGACCGTCAGCCGGTACCGAACTTCGTAGACGGCGTGAAGTGCCAAGAGGTGCTGGAAGCCGTAGATCAGTCTATTGAGCAGCGCCGTTGGGTGAAGATCAGCGAGGTTTAATCTGGGTATATCATAGGATGGAGAGGGGTTCGTTCGAATGAGCAAACAAGCATTGATTGTCTGGGGTGGCTGGGATGGCCATCAGCCGGAAGAAGTTGCCGGCATTTTCGCCGGGCTGCTGCGTGAAGAAGGCTATGGCGTCGAGGTATCCGATACACTGGACAGCTTCAAGGATGCGGAGCGTCTGGCGAGCGTCGATCTGATCGTTCCCGTGTGGACGATGGGGAAGATTGAAGGCGACCAATTGAAGCCGCTGCTTGCGGCGGTGAAAGAAGGCGGAACCGGGATTGCCGGCTGCCACGGCGGGATGGCGGATTCCTTCCGCAACGAAGTCGAGTACCAGTACATGGTCGGCGGCCAGTGGGTGGCGCATCCCGGCAATGACGGGGTAACGTATACGGTGCGGATCAAAGACGGACAGCATCCTCTCACTGCAGGCATTGAAGATTTCGTTGTCGTCTCGGAGAAATATTATATGCATGTGGATCCGGCGATTCAGGTGCATGCCGTGACGGATTTCGGCGATGTCGAGATGCCCGTGGTCTGGACGAAAACGTATGGCGCGGGCAAAGTGTACTATAACTCGCTGGGCCATCAAGCGAACATCGTGCGGATGCCGGAAACATTGGAACTTATGCGTCGCGGCCTGCTCTGGGCTACGCGATAACGAAGAGGGGGAAGCGGGACATGAGTAAGAAGAAAGTCGGTATTATCGGCTGTGGAAATATTAGTGCGGCCTATATGAAGAATATCCCTGGATTTGCGCACCTGGAGCTTGTTGCTTGCGCCGACATCGATCTGGATAGAGCGAAGGCGCGGGCGGAGGAGTTCCAAATTCCTCATGCCTACACGGTTCAAGAGCTTCTGAACGACCCAAGCATCGACATAGTCATAAATTTGACGATCCCCGCCGCACACGCCGAGGTCTGCATTCAGGTGCTCGAAGCGGGCAAGCACGTCTATGTGGAGAAGCCGCTTGCGGTTACGCGTGAGGAGGGGACCCGAATCCTGGAGATTGCCCGCAGCAAAGAGCTGCTCGTCGGCAGCGCACCCGATACGTTCCTCGGCGGCGGCATCCAGACCTGCGTGAAACTGATCCAAGACGGCTGGATCGGTACGCCGATCGCGGCAACGGCCTTCATGATGGGCAAAGGGCACGAGCATTGGCATCCGGATCCGGAGTTCTACTATGCCAAAGGCGGCGGCCCGATGTTCGATATGGGACCTTATTACTTAACGGCATTAGTCGCTCTGCTCGGGCCGATTCGCCGGGTTACAGGTTCAACGGGGGTCAGCTTCCCTGAACGGACGATCAAGAGCGAGAAGAAGCGCGGCCAGAAAATTACGGTCGAAACGCCGACGCATATCGCAGGCGTTCTGGATTTCCACAGCGGTGCGATTGCGACTTTGGTCACTTCCTTCGATATCATGGGCGGCACGCAGCTGCCGAACATTGAAATCTACGGCAGCCACGGCTCGCTGCGCGTTCCCGATCCGAACACCTTCGGCGGCCAAGTGATGATCCGCAAGAACGGATCCGATTGGGAGCCGATCCCGCTGTCCCACGGCTACAAGGATAACAGCCGCGGCTTGGGCGTTGCGGCCATGGCGCAAGCGCTGATCACCGGCGAGCGTGAAGCGCACCGCGCGAACGGCGACCTCGCCTACCACGTGCTTGAAGCGATGCACGGCTTCCATGATGCGTCCGATACCGGACAGCATTATGTGATGAAGAGCTCCTGCGAGAAGCCCCTGCCGCTTGCGCCGGATTCCGTGTTATAATAAATCATAATTTCATCCTCCTCTTGGCTTAAGAGGGGGATTTTTATTTATACGGGAGGGAATGCGAATGCAGAGAATAGCCGTTGTGACTGATTTTGACGGTACGTTGATGGAACAGGATGTCGGAGACGAAATTATGGATCGGCTGGCCATCACATCGCAACCTCAAGTGGTGGAAGCGTCGCGGCTTTTCCGCGAGAAGAAGGCTGGTTCCCTAGCCTGGATCGAGGCGGCTTATCCGCTTCTGGACGGCAGGCAGGAACAGGTGGACCGCATTCTGGAGAGCGTGCATTTGCGCGAGGGGGCGCGGGCTTTTGTAGATTTCTGCATAGCCAAGGGCTCGCCGGTTACCGTGCTTAGTGACGGGATGCAGTACTATATTGAGCAAATTTTGCGCCGCGAACAGCTCAGCGTCAGCACGGTCATCGCCAACCCGATTCGCTATGAATCGGACGGAAGCTTTCAGTTCGGGGTGCAGAATAAGAATGAAGCGTGCTCATGGTGCGGTTGCTGCAAAGCCAGTGTCGTGAAGCAATTGAAGGAAGATGGCTATCTGGTCATCTATATTGGAGACGGCAGCAGCGATTATTACGGTTCGGGCTTTGCCGATTGGATTTTTGCGCGGGGCAGTCTGGCCCGGTACTTGGCAGGGGAAAATACGGCGTATTATCCGTTCGAAACTTTTCACGATATTATGCAAATCATAGCACCGAATTGGGAATCCTATGTAGATGGAACAGCGGCCCGCCGTTTGCAGGGGAGGTTTCCTGCGGCTTGCGTCTTTCCTTGAATCCTGCTGATGTATGGCCAAGGGATGCAATCCTGGATGCAGTCCCTTAGCCGATTGGGTATGAAGGGTTCATTACGGGTCGTACGTTAAGGGTTAAGGGAGATGCTCTTTAAGCGTTTCGACGAGTTCATTCTGAATGCCGGCTTCGCTGTGCTGCCATATAATTTCGAAAAGCACGCCCAATCCGGGCAAAACGCGTTCCTCACCGCCGATGGAATCTTCAATAATTTCTTGAAGCTCGTCATTGGATTTATTCTGGACTCGCTGAACGATAGCCTGTCTTAACGTAATATTCATGCATGGACCTCGCTTCCGTATCGGTATCGATACTAATATGCGCAAGTTGCTCATCCTTCATCCTCTCTTGCGCGCAGGCCTTAATTTGCCACCGTGTAAGCTTATGTGGGGATAGTATGCTATAATTTATGTATAACATTGGGAATATGGAGGAAGCGTCAGCCGATGAGAAAACAATTTGCTATTATTGGAATGGGAAGATTCGGATCCAGCATTGCCAAAACCTTGTCGCAGCTTGGCTTTGAGGTCATGGCGATCGATTTCCGGGAAGAAACGGTGCAAGACATCTCCTCGATCGTTACGCACGCCGTGCAAGCGGACTCAACGGATGAGGAAGCGCTCCGTGCGCTGGGCATCCGCAATTTCGACGTTGTCGTTGTCGCCATCGGCGAGGACATCCAAGCCAGTATTTTGACAACATTAATTTTGAAAGAAATGGGCATACCTACGGTAGTTGTGAAAGCGGTCAACGATCTTCACGGCAAGGTGTTGAAGAAAATCGGCGCCGACAAGGTCGTGTATCCGGAACGGGATATGGGGCAGCGCGTCGCTCACCATCTGATCTCCTCCAATATCGTGGATTACATAGAGCTGTCCTCGGATTACAGTATCGTGGAGATTCAAGCCTCCCGCCAAATGATCGGGAAAAATTTAAAAGAACTCGATATTCGCGCCAAATACGGGTGCAACGTGATTGCAATTAAGCAAAACGATAAGCTGATCATTCCGCCAAGTGCGGATGAAACGCTCCGGGCCCAAGATATTCTGGTCATTGTGGGTAAAAATTCGAATCTTCAACATTTTGAAGTGACTTTTGCAGAGTAGGTTGTTGTGGAAATGAATCCAATAGAAATCATGTCGGTACAGAACGCCCGCGTCAAAGAATGGGCGCAGCTCCTGGAGCGCAAGGGCAGAGACAAGCAAGGGAAATATATTATTGAAGGCTACCATCTCGTTGAGGAGGCGCTGCATGCAGGGGCTTCCGTGGAAACGATTCTATACAGCGTGGACAAAGGGGCACCGGCCGGCCTAAGCGCCTTGGCGCCGGCTGCTGTGGAATGGGTCGGCGTCTCGCAGGCCGTCCTGGAGAAATGCTCGGACACGCAGACGCCGCAGGGCGTGCTGGGGATCGTCGCTCGGTCGCGGCTCGGCATGGATGAGCTGCTCGCGGGCGAGCACGATCTAGTTGTGGTCCTGGACGGCGTTCAGGACCCCGGCAATCTCGGCACCATCATCCGCAGCGCGGATGCGGTCGGTGCCCGTGCGGTTGTGCTCGGCCGGGGCACGGTCGATCTGTACAATCCCAAGACGATCCGGTCGACGATGGGATCGATGTATCATCTGCCGATCGTGGAGGCGGATCTGGCGGTGCTGCTGCCGCGCGCGCGTGAGCGCGGCGTGCGGCTCGTGACCACGAGCCTGCAGGCGCAGCGCTCGTGCTACGACACGGACCTGCGGCAGCCGGCTTGGCTGATTTTCGGCAACGAGGGCCGGGGCGTGTCGCCGGAGGTGGCTGCACAGTCGGATGTGCAGGTGATCATTCCGATGCAGGGCAAGGCCGAATCGCTGAATGTGGCGATGGCGGCGACGGTGCTGCTGTTTGAGGCTTCGCGGCAGCGGCTGGGCGGGCGTGTGTAGGGGTCGATGCTATGCTTGCTAAATTGTTTATATAAACCCAAGGGCCACAACTCAAATGTTGTGGCCCTAATTTATGTTGGATCCACGCACGCCTTCGCGGATGTCGTGAAATGCACAGTTGAATGTCGTCAAAACGGTAGTGTGGAAATGCGAAGTTTGGTATGATTCAGAAACCGCAAAGAAACCGACAATAGGAAGATGGATAAGACTGTCGAGCCCCGCTCGGCAGTCTTTTAACGAAGATCAATGGGAGGGAGTCAGATTGAAGTTCCCGCATATTTCCTGGAATTCGATTCGTTTCAAGCTGGTCGTGGGGCTGCTGCTTGTGACCGTCCCGCTCATTACATTACTTCTGTACAATAACTTTTATAGTATTCGAGTCGTACACAACCAAGTGGCGTTATCCAATAAAAATTTAATTTCTTTATACATGGGGCAAATTGACACGCAGTTAAGAGATGCGGAGCGCAATCTGATTGGGTTAATGACTTCCGATTATGACATTCAATCCATGAACATCCCCAATTCCGAGGACGAATATCAGTTGGCCAAGCATCATGTATCCATTAAACTTTCAAGCGATATTCTTCTTTATAAATCGATTGACGCGTTCTTCGTCTACTCCGACTCTCGAAGCGATTTGCTAGACGTGTTCAAATTGAACATCGAATTTGCCGAACGGGATCAGGTAGAGCAAGAGCTGCATCGAATTCTGGGCAGTCATCCCAGCCTGAAGGAGAACGGAAGCCGGTGGTTCGTTAGGAAAATCGGACAAGACTTTTATGCATTGCGTGTTCTTCGATCGGGGGATCTCTATATCGGAGCTTGGGTGAATGCGAAAACTTTGCTGGTTCCGCTCAACTTGATCGATTTAGGCAAGGAAGGGAGCGCTCTGCTCGTCAGCAAAGCGGGGGAGCTCATGATCAGCACCGATACACTGCCGGACGGGCAGATCGATTTGACGAAAGGATTCGAGCATTTCTATATGTCCGGCAGCAAGAACAGTTTGCTAATCGTCGGAGAGCCTTCACAGGAAGGGAATTTTAGCCTGGCTGCAGTCATACCGGACCGGCAAATTTTGCAGAACCTGCCGAATTTATCGCGCCTAACGCTGTTTATTTCGATCATCTCCATTGCCTTATTACCACTAAGCCTGTTCCTTCTTCGTCATGTCTTACTTGTCCCTTTAAAGCGTTTGATTACAGTGATGAAGAGGATTAATGACGGCAATGTAAATGTGCGGATCGAATCCTACAAGGCTTCGGATGAAATTCAGCTGGTGAATCGGACGTTCAATCATATGATGGCGCAAATTGAGGAACTGAAGATCCATGTCTATGAAGAACAGCTGAGTAAACAGAAAGCGGAACTTCAACATTTGCAGCTTCAGATCAACCCGCATTTTTTCATGAATTCGCTAAACATTCTGTTTAACCTGGCTCAAGTGAGAAACTACGAGTTGATTCAGGAGATGACGTTATGCTTGGTTCGCTACTTCCGTTTTATGTTTCAAAGCAATTTAACGTTCGTCTCCTTGCGGGAGGAGCTTCAGCACGTGCGGAATTACGTTCGCATTCAGGAGCTGCGTTTTCCGGATAGCCTCACTTGTTCGATTGACGTACCGGATTTTCTGGAGAACATACCGATCCCTCCGCTGGTGATTCAGTCGTTTCTGGAAAACTCGATTAAGCACAGTGTAACCCTGGAAGAACCGATTCATATCTCCGTTTCGATCGATCTGAAGGAAACAGGCTTGGAGCCTTACATCGAGATTATCGTTCGCGATACGGGAAAAGGATTCTCTGAACATGTATTAGCCATGATTCGCTCAGGGAACACGGTGATAGATGAACAAGGAGAACATATCGGCATATGGAATGTCCGTAAGCGGCTGGAGCTTTTATACGGGGGAAAAGCTTCGATTTCGTGTTATAACGGTTTTCCTCAAGGTGCAGTCGTGGAAATTAAGCTGCCCTATGAAACGAAACTTTAGGAAAGGGGTTAGAGATCATGCTTCAGCTCCTCATTGTGGATGATGAAATTCATGCCGTAGAAGGAATCCGGTCTGGCGTCAATTGGGAAAAGCTTGGGATATCGTCTGTATTCTCAGCCTTTACGGTGAAACAAGCCAAGGAAGTATTCGAGAGCGAACGGATTGATATTATGCTGTGCGATATCGAGATGCCGCAAGCGAACGGGCTCGAGCTGGCGGAGTGGGTTAGTGAGAAGTACCCGCTGACGTTGACCATTTTCCTAACCTGCCATGCGGATTTTAAATATGCCAAACAAGCTCTCCAGCTCGGGAGTATCGACTATATTCTTAAACCGATTCCATTTATTGAGCTGGAGAAGACGATCCAGAAAGCGATTGGCAAAATTCAAAAGGATTCGGAATTGGCTCAGTTCAGTCAATATGGCCAATTCTGGTTCCAGCACCAGCCGATGCTGATCGAGCGCTTCTGGATGGACCTTATCCATCAAGCGATTCCGCCTGCGGCGGAGGCGGTTCGGAATGCCGCCGCGGAACGGAACATTCCTTATGATGAAGCGATGACTTTTGTCCCCGTGCTCCTCAGTGTTCAAAGATGGCATAAGGGTCTGACTTTGCGTGAAGAGAAAATCATGGAGTATGCCCTTAAGAATGCCGCAGAAGAGTTGATTGTCGGGAACAAACAGAACGGACAAGTGATAGCGCTCGACGGCGGCAGGCTGCTTGCTATTCTACCGGCTGAAGGCAATGCCGATCCAGAATTGCTTCTGAAGCATAAGTGTGAAAGCTATATAGCGGCATGCGGGCAGTACTTTTATTGCGATCTCTCCTGTTATATCGGCTCACCCGTGCACGGACATGACATATACAGCATGGTCAATCGCCTTCGTGATGTTGAGAAAAACAATGTTGCATACAACAATAAGGTTTTCCTGGTCTCCAGTTATCCCTTACAATCCTCCCTGCATGCGCTGCCGGATATGGGATTATGGGCCGTTATGATGAAGGAAGGAGAGTTCGATAAAGTTCTTCAAGATGCCATCGCATACGTGGAACGAATGGTGCAACAAGATCGGTTGGATGCCAAGCTGCTTCAACAATTTTATCAAGATTTTCAGCAAATGATGTATGTTGCTCTGCAAACGAAAGGCATTCAGGCTCATCAATTGTTTGGTGATAACGTTTCATTGAATTTCTCCGAAAATGCGACCCGTTCCGTAACGAATTTAGTCTCATGGATGAATCATGCCGTTGGCAGGGCCATGGAATACGCTGACACCGTCGGGCAATCCGAAAGTGTGGTTAACCGGGTCATCAGTTACATTAAACGTCATATCGCAGAGGATTTGTCGCGTGAAGATATTGCCAATCACGTGTTTCTCAATCCTGATTATTTGACCCGCATATTTAAGAAGGAGACCGGGATGGCTATCTCCGACTATCTCTTTCAAGAGAGGCTTAAGCTTGCTCAAGAGCTGCTTGTGAAGACCGATATGCCCATAAGCGCAGTCGCTTCCCATATCGGGTATGCTAATTTCTCACATTTCTCCCGCATGTTTAAGAAACACACCGATATGAATCCTAACGAGTACCGTCAACTGCATCAACAATCAGAGCTAACAGGTGGTCGGCAAATGCATAATGAAAAGTCGTGAACGGGGCAGAGCCGGGTTCGGGGTAAAGATACAATATAAATATCTTCACTGCTGGATCCGCATGATCGGAACCGGTTTCAACAGATGAAAACATTTGCAAATGGGGGAGTACAATGAAGAAGAGATTAACAGCAACAAGCACGCTCGTAATAGGGGCCATGCTCTTCTTATCCGCTTGCGGCGGTAATAACACCGGCACGGCTTCGCATGAAGGGGATACCGCTGCGAAGGCGCCGGAGAAAACGGTTGAACTGAACGTTGCCTATCCGATTTTCGGTTCGGTGCCGAAGGACTTGCCGGTTGTGCAGGATGCCATTAATAAAATTGCTCAGCAGAAGATCAATGCTACGGTGAAATTGACACCGATCAGCTTCGGGAACTGGGAGCAGCAGGTTAACTTGATGCTTAGCAGTAACGAAAAGCTGGATCTCATGGTTGTGACAAGCAACCTGTATAGCGGCTTAGCGGCGAAGGGACAGATTGTCGCGTTGGATAAGCTGCTGGAATCCCACGGTCAAGGCATTCAAAAGTCCATGGATTCGGCCTATTTGAATGCAGCCCGAATCGGGGGTTCCACCTACGCGGTTCCTACAATTCGGGATTTTGCCGCTAGCCAAGGCTTGACGATGCGGAAGGACCTGGTTGACAAGTACCAAATTGATGTCAGCAAAATACGCTCATTGGATGACGTAGAAGCCATATTGAAATCGATGAAAGAGAAGGAACCGAATCTAACCCCGCTCGTCCCGGGAAATATCGGCCGAACGATGCTTGATTCGTATCGTTGGTTCGATACCCTTGGCGACTCGATTGGCGTTCTGCCGAATTACGACAATAACTTGAAAGTCGTGAATCTATACGAAAGCCAAGAATACGCAGATTTTCTCAAAAAAATGCGCAGCTGGTACTCATCCGGGCTGATTCTGAAAGACGCTGCGACGAATAAAACGTCCCAATTCGATTTGTTGAAGTCGAACCGCGGCTTCGCCTACTTCTCGAATATGAAGCCGGGCTTCGAGCAGCAGGAATCGAAGAGCAGCGGTGTACAGGTCGTGACAGCAAATTTAGTTCAACCGGTTTCTACAACAACGAACGTCACCAATATCATGTGGAGCGTTCCAATTAACTCCAAGACACCGGAGAAAGCTATGGACTTCCTTAATTTGATGTATACCGATAAAGAGATCGTCAATCTGTTCGATTGGGGCGTGGAGGGCAAGCATTACGTTGTTAAATCGGATCATGTGATCGATTATCCGCAAGGCGTAGATGCGAAAACCTCGGGCTACAGCTTGAATATGGGCTACCTGTTCGGTAATCAGTTCCTCTCTAACGTGTTTAACGGCGAGGACCCGAAGATCTGGGAGAAGATGGACCAGTTCAACAAATCGGCGATTAAATCAAAAGCTCTTGGCTTTACATTCGATGCAACAGCCGTGAAGGCCGAGTATGCGGCAGTGTCCAATGTGATTACGCAGTATAAGCTTCCGCTTGAAACAGGCAGCGTTGACCCGGAGAAGACGCTTCCGGAGTTCATCTCCAAGCTGAAATCCGCCGGAATCGATAAAATTATTGCGGAGAAGCAAAAACAGCTGGATGCCTGGGCCAAAAGCAGTAAATAAGGAACTGGCTGCACCGATGCCCGCCAACCCGCAGGTTGAGCGGGCATTGCTACGCGCAAACCTACTCTAAAGAAAAGAGGATATACCGATGCTGCATACGATTCCGTTAAATGATGGCTGGATGTTCACCAAAGCAAACGATCCGTCTTACGCGAGCGAGTACATGAAGGAATGGCAAGGGGTTACGCTGCCGCATACTTGGAACGATAGGGATGGTCAAGGCGGGAACGAGCCGTATGACCGAGGGGCTTACTGGTACCAAAGAAAGCTGGAGATTGCCGCGGAGGATATTGGCAAACGTCACTATTTGGAAATTGGGGCTGCCGGCAATATCGGCCATGTGTATGTCAACGGTCATCTCGCGGCGGAGAGCCGCTGCGGCTATGCGATGTTCCGCGTACCCTTGGATCCTTATTCGAGAGTGGGGGACAACCTGATTTCGATTCAGGTAGACAACAGTTACGACAATGAAGTGTACCCGCTCTTAGCGGATTTTACGTTCTTCGGCGGCCTTTATCGAGAAGTGAAGCTGCTGGTTATGGACGATATTCACTTTGACGTGATGGACAAAGGACGCGACGGCGTCTATCTGACTCAGAGCCCTCAGGGTGACGGGAGCTTTCAATTGGACGTCCAGGGTCGTGTTGTGAATGAATCCTCCAGTACTGCGCAGGGCTATGTGGAGGTCCGGCTTACTGATCAAGAGGGAAGCGCAATATGGGAGGACAACATGGAGCTAGCTCTGACGGGCGAAGCCGGGTTTGCGTTCAAAGGGCGGATCAGCAGTCCGGTACTCTGGGACGGCGTTGAGCAGCCTTATTTATACACAGCCATGATTACCGTAAGTGTGCAAGGACAAATCCTGGATTCGCGTCAAATTCCGATCGGATTTCGAACGGTTGAGCTTTCTTCCGATCGAGGTGTGATTTTGAACGGTAAGCCCATTCCCATCAACGGTGTGTGCCGGCATCAGGATTTCGGAGGCGTAGGCAATGCCATTACGAAGGAACATATGGACCTGGACATGGACATCATCAGGGAGGTAGGCGCCAACAGCATCCGGCTCGCGCACTATCAGCATGACGATTATTTCTACAGCCTCTGCGACCGGTACGGGCTCTTGGTATGGGCCGAAATCCCGTACATTAGCATTCCGTCCACGAAGGATCCGGAAAGCCGCAACGCCTTCGATCAACTCGAGCGCCTGATCAAACAAGCGTATAATCACAGCTCCATCTATTGCTGGGGCGTTCAAAACGAAATCACAATCGCCGTGGAGACGGAGAATACGTACCGAACGATCCAAAGGCTGGTCGATGCTGCAAGGCAGTTGGATCGCAGCCGATTCGTTGCTCAGGCGAATATTAACGGAGTGGCGGATGACAGTGTCATTAACGGCTTTACCGATCTAGTCGGCTATAATCTGTACTATGGCTGGTATTATGGCGAGATCAAAGATCTTGGAACGAGACTCGACGAGTTTCACCAGGCAAGACCGGATGTTCCTGTGCTGGTATCGGAATACGGAGTCGACACGAACACGAACTATCACTCATACACCCCGAAAGTCCAGGATTACACAGAAGAATATCAGTTGATGTTTCATCATAACGCGCTGGAAACGTTCCGGGAACGGCCTTTTGTGCTCGGCGGCTATGTGTGGAACATGTTTGATTTCGGAAGCGCGAACCGCAATGAAGGCGGGGAGAAAGGGAAGAATCTGAAAGGGCTTGTGACCATCGATCGAACCTTGCGAAAGGATTCCTTCTATCTGTGCAAGGCTTATTGGTCCAAGGAGCCTTTCGTACATCTGGCAGGACGCCGCTTCGTCCACAGACACCAGGAACGGAACGACATTGTTATTTTATCAAATATGGACCATATTCGCGTTTATCACAATGATGTGCTGCTTGCGGACATGAGCGGCAGTCAACGCGTGTTCCAAGTGAAAGACGTTGCGTTGGTACAAGGAATTAATCGTATGCGTGTCGAGGCTATGCAAGAAGATGGCATGGTTCATACGGATGAAATGCTTTTAACCTTTGTTGCGGAAGCGGATCAGAGCTATATCCATGTGAAAGAAGAGAAAACAAAGCATGTCGTCAATTGGTTTGAGAACTTCGACCTGTCCGGGGGCGGGCAGATCGAACTGAAGGATGGATACTACTCCATCTATGATACCATCGAAGACCTCTACAGCCATGCGGATGCGAAAGCGGTATTTCTCAAATATTTTGGGCATACGACAAAGAATCCGTTCTTTGAAGTGACCAAAGGGGTCATGTCCATTGAGAAAATGTCCCAGCTCGCTTTTTACGAAATCCCTGCGGAATTATTGCCGGTTATACAAAAGGAATTGAACATCATCCCGAAATAACGATGATATGGCCTCGCCCGGTCCACTTGACCGGCGGGGCTTTTTGACTGTCAATCATCCGATAGTCGGCAAAGTGCAATTCGGAAGTCGTGGGAACGGTAGTGAGGGGATCGGGCGATCGATTACTATGAGATTACGAAAAGAAACCTACATCTAGCCGAAACTGAAAGGGGAATTCAGGAATGAAAAAGAGCACGCAGAGCCTGGCGGCGAAGAGAATATGGAAATACAGCCCGCTCTATCTCATGATGCTGCCCGGCATTGCTTATTTGTTAATCAATAACTATTTGCCAATGTTCGGACTCGTCATTGCCTTCAAAGACATTAACTTCGCGAAGGGCATATGGGGGAGTGACTGGGTCGGATTTCAGAACTTTAAGTTCCTGTTCCAAACGTCGGATGCGTATGTGATTACGCGAAATACGATTTTATACAATGCGGCCTTTATCGTAATCGGTCTTGTCGTTGCCGTAGCTTTCGCGATTCTGCTGAACGAAATTAAAAGCAAGTTCGCATCGCGAATGTATCAAAGCCTTATTATTTTACCGTTTTTGATTTCCATGGTTTTGGTTAGTTATTTGGTATTTTCCATGCTTAGCATAGAGAGCGGATTTATGAACAAGACGGTCTTGCCGCTGTTTGGCATTGACCCGGTATCCTGGTACAACGAACCGAAATATTGGCCGGTCATTCTGACACTTGTCCATACCTGGAAAGGAGCCGGTTACGCCTGTATTATCTATCTCGCGGCAATCATCGGCATTGACCCGGAATATTACGAAGCCGCAACCCTGGACGGGGCATCCAAATGGCATCAGATACGTCTGATCACCATTCCGCTGATCACTCCCGTCATCATCATGCTGACGCTCCTGCAGATCGGCCGTATTTTCTACTCCGATTTCGGTCTCTTCTATCAAGTGCCGATGAACGCAGGCGCCTTATTCGATACGACGAACGTGATTGACACGTACGTATTCCGGGGCCTGCTGCAGCTGGGCAATATCGGGATGTCATCGGCGGCAGGCTTCTACCAGTCACTCGTCGGATTCGTGTTGGTGATTGTGTCCAACTATGTTGTACGAAAAATTAATAAAGAAAACGCTTTGTTCTAAGGGGGATCACCATGAATCAAGAAAATAAAGCTTGGCAGTGGGCAGCCCACACAGTGATGATCTTATTTTCGCTAACGTGCTTGCTTCCGTTTGTACTGCTCGTCATGTCCTCGATCACGGACGAGACAACGATCCTGCAAACCGGCTATTCCTTCTTTCCCAAGCAGTTCAGTTTATCTGCCTATGCATACTTGTGGGAGCAATCGTCGCTTATTTTTAACGCATATGGCATTACCATTCTCATCACGGTTGTCGGAACCGTTGCCAGCTTAGCCATCACGTCGATGCTTGCTTATCCGTTGTCGCGCCGGGATTTGCCGGGGGGGACGTTCTTCGCTTTCGTCTTGTTCTTCACCTTGTTATTTAATGGGGGTCTTGTTCCGACCTACTTGGTCTATACCCAGCTGCTGGATATGAAAAATACGCTCTGGGCGCTCATCGTTCCCGGACTGCTCATGAACGGCTTCAATGTCCTGTTGATGCGGACCTTCTTCATGACCACGATCCCCGTGCCGGTTCTCGAATCGGCTAGTATCGACGGGGCAACGGAATTCAAGATGTATTATAAAATCGTACTGCCCTTGTCGCTGCCGATTCTGGCTACGGTCGGTTTATTTCAAGGGCTGGCATATTGGAACGATTGGAATAACGGATTGATCTATGTAACGGATCCGAAGCTGTTCAGCCTGCAAAATGTGCTCAATCGCATTATGAGCGATATTCAGTTCCTAGCCAGCAATGGCGATCTAAGTGCGAGCGCAGGGGCAAAGGTCGCCCAATTGCCAAGTGAAACGTTCCGTATGGCGATCGCGGTCATTGCCGTAATCCCGATCCTCATGGCTTACCCGTTTTTCCAAAAGTATTTCGTGAAGGGCATGACGATCGGAGCTGTGAAAGGCTAACAAGATGAAGTGGATTACAGAGAGGAGAATGACGATGAAACGCGATTTGAAACGTATCATCTCGGAAATGACATTAGAAGAGAAGGCCGGACTTTGCTCCGGTCTGGACTTCTGGAACACCAAAGGAATGGAGAGACTGGGCATTCCCTCGGTCATGATGACGGATGGGCCGCACGGGCTGCGCAAGCAGCGCGCCTCGGCCGACCATCTGGGTCTCTTCGACAGTGTGCCGGCCACTTGCTTCCCATCTGCAGCGGGGCTGGCGACTTCCTGGGACAGAGAATTATTGCGCAAAGTAGGCGTTGCGCTCGGAGAGGAATGTCAGGCAGAGGAAGTCGCCGTACTGCTCGGTCCCGGCGCCAACATCAAAAGATCGCCGCTATGCGGGCGAAACTTTGAATATTTCTCGGAGGATCCGTACTTGTCCTCCGAGATGGCGGCGGCGCACATCCAAGGCGTTCAAAGCCAAGGCGTGGGGACGTCCTTGAAGCATTTTGCCGCGAATAATCAAGAACACCGCCGAATGTCAACCAACGCGGTTGTCGATGAACGAACGCTCCGGGAGATCTATTTGGCAAGCTTCGAGGGAGCCGTCAAACAAGGACAGCCTTGGACTGTGATGTGCGCCTATAACAAGCTTAACGGGGAGTTCTGCGCGGAGAACGAACGGCTGCTGACCGATATTCTGAAGGAGGAGTGGGGCCACGAGGGCTTCGTCGTATCCGACTGGGGCGCGGTGAACGAGAGGGCTGACGGCCTTGGGGCCGGACTTGAGCTGGAGATGCCCTCCTCCGCGGGTGCGGGCGACCGGAAGATTGTGGAGGCAGTCAGGAGCGGGCGGCTTTCCGAAGATAAGCTGAACGCTGCGGTAGAGCGATTATTAAGCGTGATCTTTAAAGCGGTTGATCATAAGAAACCGGATGCGGCCTATGATGCCGAAGAGCATCACCGTCTGGCCCGGGAGGTGGCCCGGGAGAGTATGGTCTTGCTGAAGAACGAGCACAACGTTCTCCCGCTAAGCCAGGAGGGCCGCATCGCCGTTGTTGGAGCTTTGGCCGGTCAACCGCGATACCAAGGCGGTGGCAGCTCGCACATCAAGCCGACGAGGCTGGATGATATTGTTGAAGAGATATCGAAGTCGGCGGGGAGCCGGGCAACGATCACTTATGCCAAGGGATACGATCTGGACAGTGACGCTTCCGATACGGCGCTATGGGAAGAGGCGATCCGGACGGCTAGGGAGGCTGATGTAACGGTTGTTTTTGCCGGATTACCCGAGCGTTATGAGTCGGAAGGCTTTGACCGCACGCATATGTGTCTTCCCGACAATCAAGTCAAGCTGATTGAAGCGATAGCTGCCGTTCAGAAGCGGGTAGTGGTCGTGCTTAGCAACGGGGCTCCGATCGAGATGCCTTGGCTTGACGGCGTGAGTGGAGTGCTGGAGGCCTACTTGGGCGGTCAGGCGATGGGGGGAGCGATTGCGGACCTGTTGTTTGGCGCTGCCAACCCTTGCGGCAAATTGGCCGAGACATTCCCCGTACAGCTCAGCGATAATCCGTCTTATTTATTTTTCCCGGGAGATGGAGATAGGGTTGCGTATAGCGAAGGGATTTATGTCGGATATCGTTATTACGATACGAAGAAGCTGCGCCCTCTGTTTCCTTTCGGGTATGGCTTAAGCTACACGAGCTTTGAGTATTCCGATTTGACTGTCGATCGAGCACAAATCCAGGACAATGA
Source organism: Paenibacillus sp. MAHUQ-63 (assembly GCF_028765165.1). Taxonomy (GTDB): domain Bacteria; phylum Bacillota; class Bacilli; order Paenibacillales; family NBRC-103111; genus Paenibacillus_E. The sequence goes on from NZ_JARADB010000007.1 coordinate 51,338, forward strand.
ACAAGTGGTCGTTTCCGCCAAGGTAAGAAACAGCGGACACCGGGCAGGGAAAGAAATTGTTCAATTGTATGTTCGTGACGTTACGAGCAGCATATCCCGTCCGGACAAAGAGTTGAAAGGCTTCGTTAAAGTCAGTCTGGAGCCCGGTGAGCAACAGACCGTGACGTTTACTTTGGATAAAAGAGCGTTCGCGTATTACCACGTTGGCCTGCAGGATTGGTATGTCGAGACAGGTGACTTTGAGCTGCTGATCGGCAAATCTTCAGCGGACATCGGATTGAAGGCCACCGTTCATGTGACGTCTACTTCAGTAATAAAGACTACATTTACGCGGAATTCAACAATTGGGGATGTCATGGAGCATCCGGAATCGGCGCCAGTCGTCATGGAGCTTGTGAAGCATTCTCCGTTCGCTTCTGCTGCAGATGGTGAAGGAGACAGCTTAACCTCCGACATGATGGCGGCGTTCCTCAAGTATTTGCCGCTTCGGGGGCTGGCAGCATTCAGCGGAGGCGCATTAACTGAAGACATGTTGGATGCGGCTATCGTCAAGCTGAATCGATAGCTTACTTGTGGACTTAATCCCGATGTGGCGCAGAACCGCGGTACATCGGGATAATCATATTTAATCTATCGGATTAAGAAAGATGGTAGACAAAAAGGTAGAAAGGAGATACCATTAGTTCATAATTTAATAATGTACTAAATAGAGGTGCAAGTATTCAGGTATGGGTGCTTGCTTAAAAGGGAAGCTCGGTACGAAGCCGACGCGGTCCCAACCACTGTAATTGCTGAGCGACTCTTCATTGATGCCACTGTCTTGCTTGCGAGATTGGGAAGGCGAAGAGAAGCAATGACGCATAAGCCAGGAGACCTGCCTTTATTTATGGCGTTTCTAATTCTTTGGGGGTGAGAAGAGGGAACACGTTGGAATGCACTGATAAGGCTTATTTGGTAATGCCTGTGTCCAGGCAATCTGCTCAATATTAAACACGGTTAGGCCACCCTTTGGGAAGGGTGGCTTTTTTGCGCTTATTTTTGAGTAATTAAGAGTAGAAAAGAGGAAGGTCAACAATGAGGTTTCAACATCGTTTACGTTTCAAGTCATTAACCGCATTCATGATGTCGCTGGTTCTTTTATTTTCTCTGATCGGTTCGCTTCTGGTACCGGGTCAACAAGCGGTAGCGGCGGCAGGTACGGGGCCGAGCTCCATCCGGGAGTGGCTTCCTGCGCCTGGACAGTTCGTCAATGAGGCAGGCTGGGGCGGGGCCGGCGACATCAATTCGAAGTGGACGAACACGCCGGGGGCTGCCGGTGTATCGCTGGGGTCTTTCGGCGGCGGCATCGTCTTCCAATTCAATGAGCCGATTCAGAACAATCCGAAGAATCCGTATGGCGTCGACTTTACGGTTTTCGGCAACGCATTTCCAGGGAATGAAGAACCTGCAGGCGTTGCCGTAGCGCAGGATGATGGCACCGGCAATCCTGGTCCGTGGTATTTCATTGCGGGCTCGGAGCATTACGAGGATAGCACGATTTGGGATTACCGGGTCACGTATACGAACCCCGAGCCGGACTTTACAAGTCCGAATGGGGTTAATGTGCCATGGACGGATAATCATAGCGGCAGTGGAGAGGTGAAAACCAATGGCTCTCACCTGCATGCGTATTATCCGATTCCTGCCAATTATAAGGATGCGCCGGCTGATTTCAACAATCAATCGTATACTTATAGCGGCGTGAAAATTGCTGTCCGGAGTAATGCCTTCGGCTATCCGGATTCGCATGGCAACGGCAGTGCGCCATACAATGAACCTGCCAATCCTTATGTAACGTCGCCGACCAAAGGCGACCCGATCGACATTAGCTGGGCCGTGGATAGCGCAGGTCAGCCTGTAAGTTTAGCGAATGTCAGCTTCGTCAAGGTATACAACGCGGTTCAAATGGATGGCGGTGTCGTTGGCGAGATCGGCTCAGAGGTTACGTCCATTGAGAAAGTTACGCCGAATGACACGGTTGGCGAAACCGCCGATTTATCCAGCATTGTCCTGACAGGGACAGGCGCGGATGCGGCTGTAAGCAAGACGGTCACGGTTACGTCGGGCGTCTATTCGTATGCGAACATCCGAATTAACGCGGATACCGTCAAGCTCACGGCGAACGGCGCGGCGACGACGGTGTTCGTTAATAACACAAGCGGCACAACCGGCGTGCCGGTTGATAAAGAGATCACGCTTAGCGAAACTACGCCCAAAATTGTTCGCGTAATTGCGCAGAACGGCATCAACACGCCGAAGATCTACTATCTCAGCATTCAAAAGGGGACGGACGTTGTTGCCCCGCAACCGGTTCCGGTCTCTGTCGTTATAAGCGGCTATAGCGCCACAGCGGGGAAATCCGTCGTATTGAACGGAGCGACGACGGTCGAAGAGGGGCAAACGGCCGCTCAAGCGATCACGAAGGTCCTGAACCAGAACGACATTGCGTTCGTGAATCCAAGCGGCAATTACATCACCAGCATCGGCGGCCTGGCATCGTTCGACGGCGGCCCGAAGAGCGGCTGGATGTACTTGATCAACGGACAGTTCGCAATGGTTGGCATTGCCGATCTCGTTCTTCACAGCAACGATGTCATCACCTTGGTGTACTCCGATGACTATGAGCAAGATGTCACGCTGCTTGCGAACAAGACGCAGCTGAATGCCGCAATTGCAGAAGCCGAGGCGCTGCAGTCCGGCAGCTACACCGAAGCCAGCTGGCAAGCGCTGCAAGCGAGCTTGACGCTCGCGAAGGCGGTTGCTGCCAGTTCCGGTGCGATTCAGTATCATGCGGATACGGCGCTGGAGAAGCTGACGGCTGCGCGTCAAGGGTTGGTGCCGAAGTCTGGTCAGCTTCAGGATGCAATTGCCGGTGCCATTAGCTATTCCACATCCCCGGTAGGCGGGGTCAGCTCGGTTTGGAGTGCGATCGGCATCGCCCGAGCGGGGGAGAAGCTGCCGGGAACGTATCTTCAGAAGTTAATCAGCAACGTGACCGATGATAACGCGAATTTCGATAGAGTGACTGAGCTGGAAAAAACCATTCTGGGCATTACAGCCGCTGGCGGCGATGCAACGAATGTTGCGGGCTATAACTTGATTGATAAATTGGCAAACAGCGAATTGATGACCAAGCAAGGGATCAATGGTTTGCAATTTGCCCTGCTCGCCCTGGATTCCAAATTGTATCAGGTGTCATCCGATGCGCTTTGGACCAGAGACAAGATCATTCATGAGATCGTTTCGCGTCAGAATGCGGACGGCGGCTTCGTATTAAGCAGCGGTGCGAGCGATCCCGACGTTACGGCAATGACATTAACTGCTTTGGCGCCATATCATAATCATCCGGCGGTCGTAACTGCCGATACGATTGCTAAAGCTGGCAGCTGGTTGTCTACCCATCAGGGAACTGACGGAGGCTATACGGTTGTCTATAGCGGGTCATGGGGGTCATCGGAATCCAACAGCAGCGAGAGCGTATCCCAAGCGATCATTGCTTTAACCGCGAACGGGATGGATCCGACTAGCAGCGCTTATACGAAGAATGGTATTACGCTGCTGGATAAACTGTTCTCATTCCGACAAACCGACGACGGCTTCTCGCATATGCAAGGCTCAGGTTCCGACGGTATGGCGACGGAGCAAGCGCTCCAGGCGCTGGTTGCGTACAAGATTTATAAGAGTGGCAGCGGTGAGAGACTGTATGATTTGACCAAGCTTTCTCATGCTGCTCCTGTCGAGGTGCCTCTGCCAAGCGGCGATACGCCGAAGATCGAGATCCCTCTGGACGAGCAGGATTATCTCATTCCGATTGCGGAAACAGATGCGAATAAAGAAGTTACAATTGAAATCCCGAATAACTCTTCATCCACAATCAGCGTGAGTTTACCGTCCGGCATCGGCCTGCCTCAGATTACGGCGCTCAAAGGCAATGTCTCGATGATCATTCCTAAGGGGACGCAGACGACAAGCGGCGATGCATCGGCGCTGGAACTGATTACATCCCAAGATGCCGCAGATGCGGCGCTGAAGGGTAAGGTGAGCACTCTCGTTCCGGCAGGGCGCAAGCTGGATTCGGTGGATCAGGCCGTTACGTTCGGCGGCGGCAGTTCGCGGGTCCAATTTAATCAATTCGTTACCTTGACTTTCACCGGAATGAAGGGGAAGGAAGCCGCTTATATTGAAAATGGCGTCCCGCATGCCATCCGGAAGTATGATAACGATGCGGCAGGCCTTGCCAGCGGCAATATGGAGTATGCCTATGACAGCGGCAATGCATTGATTATCAAAACGAAACATTTTACGGATTTCATCGCTTATGCTTCCAGTACAACGTCTAGCGGAGGCGGGACGAACCCGGCTCCGAAGCCTACTGTCACCCTATCCGTTGACAAACTTACCCTTAATAAAGGATATGTAATTCCTTCTTTGAGCGTAGAGCTGCAAAGCGGAGATACGGCATGGAGCATTTTGAAGAGAACGTTGGATACCAAAGGAATTAATTACAGGTTCAAATGGTACGACACGTATGGCAGTGCCTACTTGCAATCCATTGACGGGGACGGCGAGTTCGATCATGGCAGCGGCAGCGGCTGGATGTACAGTGTCAACGGATCCTACCCAGGGAATGGAGCAAGCTCGTACGTGCTTAAGAATGGCGATAGCGTGCAATGGCGCTACACGACGAATTTAGGCAAAGATTTGGGTCAACCGACCGTTACGACGCCAGGCGGGATTGGCGGGGGCGGCGCGATCCTGTCGGATAAAAAGTCGGTCTTTGACGTCCCGGCAACTATTACGCAAGACTATAAGTTGAACATTACCAAAGAGCTTAAAGACAAAGAGCAAATCACTGTGAACATCCCGAACGTGAAGCCCAAAGTGATTCTGAATGTAACGGATGTTCAAGACAGCATCCCGTCGATCACCGTGGTGAAGGGTGAGATCTCTCTCTCGATTGACAAGGGAACCGCACTGAAATCGGGAGATCCGAACATTGAAGTGCTCACAACACTTGATACCGGGGATTCGAATCTACAGCGTCTCGTGCTGGGCGGCTTGGCGGATGACATCAAGCAGGCAGCGAAGCTGAAGCACGCTTTTGCTATGGGGAATGGCAATCAATCGGTTATATTCGATAAGCCGCTTACTTTCGTCATTAAGGGAGCAAAAGCACAGCGTGCCGGGTTTATCGAAGGGAACGCGTTCACCCCGATTGAAGTTTATGAAACGGAAGAGAAAGCTGTAGAAGCGACGAAAGGCCAGGATAAGGTTGCTTACGCCTTTGTCAAAGATACGGATTTGATCATCAAAACGAATCATTTTACCGATTTTGTTACATTCACAACAGCAGCGGAAACGGAACAAGCCTTTGATCTGACGAAGCTGTATTCGGATGCTGCGCTGATCTCCACATGGGCGATTGATGCCGTCAGCGAGGCTTCTCAGAAAGCTTTTGTTGAAGGCGGCTACGGCACATTTAACCCGCAAGCTACGGTTACGCGAGCAGAGTTTACGAAAATGCTGGCCAACGTGCTTGGTCTGGATGTGAAGACTAGCAAGCAAACGAGTTTCCAGGATGTCTCTCAAGACGATTGGTTCTATCCGTATGTGAATGCGGCTTATCAGGCCGGATTCATCTCCGGATATGACAACGATCATTTCTATCCGAATGAGAAGCTGACGCGGGAACAGATGGCGGTTATTATGGTCAAAGCGCTAAGTCTTCCAGCAGCAGGTCAAATGACGGAGCTCGAAGATATGAATCAAGTATCCGATTGGGCCAAGTCCGGCGTTCAGTCGGTTGTGGCCAGCGGGCTAATGACAGGTTGGAATAACCGCTTCCAGCCAAGTGAAGAAGTAACAAGAGAAATGGCGATCGTCGTTGCCATGAGAGCTTACCAGAAGAAATAATACCGGATTCCGAAATGAATTCATGGAGAAGGAGCAGAACACATTCTGCTCCTTCTCCGATCTTTTATAGGAAACAGCGGGAGGAAGAACTAATGAGACGTATGAAGAGGTTTACAGCGCTACTGCTTATTCTCTGCCTTTGTTTAAGCGGTTCGGCACAGGTTCTTGCAGCGAGTCAAACCGATGTATCCGCAGCCGTTTCCGACACAGCGGCTTATTTGGTAAAGACCGTTTCAGAACCGCAGGTAGGCTCTATAGGCGGCGAATGGGTAATCCTAGGGCTTGCCCGGTCAGGATATTCCGTACCGTCAAACTATTATGGCAATTATTACAAGGTTGTAGAAGAGTATGTCAAGGAGCATGACGGCGTTCTGGATGATAAGAAATATACGGAATATTCGAGAGTGATTCTAGCTTTAACCGCGATCGGCGAAGATCCGACCGACGTAGCGGGCTATAACCTGATTGAGCCATTAGGGGATTATGAAAGAACCTTGTGGCAGGGCATTAACGGTCCGATTTTTGCCTTACTTGCTTTGGATTCCGGGAATTATGCCATACCTGCGAATAAGAACGCGAAGACGCAGGCGACCAGAGAGATGTATATCAACGAAATTTTGGCCAGACAGCTGGCCGACGGGGGCTTTGCTTTGTCGGGTACGCATGCCGACCCTGATGTGACCGGAATGGCGCTGCAGGCGCTGGCCAAGTATCAGAAGCTTGAGAAGGTCCAAGCAGCAACCGGCAGAGCCATTGAAGCACTGTCCGACATGCAGAATAACGCAGGGGGCTACTCGAGTATGGACGTAGGCAATTCAGAAAGCACGGCACAAGTGCTCATGGCCTTATGCGAGCTTGGCATCGACCCGGAAGACGGCAGATTCGTTAAGCAAGGCCGCAGCCTTGTCGACAACCTGTTAAGTTATTATCGGGAAGGTCGCGGCTTCTTGCATTCGGCTGACGGCAGCGGTGAGAATCTGATGTCGACGGAGCAGGCATTTTACGCCTTGGTCAATGTACAAAGAGGAAGTGCGGGACAGACAACCCTGTACAACATGGCAGATGTAACCCAAGGTTCCCAGACGGATCCGGACCAAGCAAGCGCCAAGCCGGAGGGCGGAGGATTACCCCATAAACATAAAGATGTTACGCCGAGCGTCATCGTCAGTCCCGGCAGGACATTCTCTGATATTCAGGGCCATGCCAATCAGACATCCATCGAGGCGATGGCAGCCAGAAATATCATTAATGGCCTCTCTGACCGGCTATTTGCACCTGATCGGACGATGACAAGGGCTGAATTTGCCGCCATAGTAACGAGAAGCTTAGGCCTTACGCCTAAGGCTGAGCATGTGTTTCAAGATGTCCCTGAAGATAGCTGGTATGCACCGTATGTAGCCACTGCGTATACGTACGGTATTATTCAGGGGATATCGGAGGATACGTTTGCTCCTGAACGAACGATTACCCGGCAGGAAGCGGCGGTTATGGCAGCCAATGCCGCCAAGTTATGCGGAATGGATACGGATTTGCAGGGCGCCGAAATAAGGGATATGCTCGCGCCGTTTACGGACTACACGACGACGGCGGAATGGGCGAGAGCAAGCCTGGCGTTTGCTTACCGCGAACATCTTCTATCGCAAGAGATGATAGAAATAGAACCTGAAGCGGCTGTAACACGCAGCGAAGTGTCAGAGATGCTGTACCGTTTGCTAAAGGCATCCAAACTTTTGTGAAACGGGTGATGGCATGAAAATAACGAAAACAACACTATTTTCGGCAATCGTCATCGTACTCGTGCTTGTGGCCAGCTACCTGTTTATGGGGCCGCCGCAGCCGAATCATTCCGGGAGTTTGCCTGCACATACAACGGAGGCTCCCGTACAGCCGGAGAGCCCGATATCGCCACAGGGAGCGGGAAGCGGCAGCCCGGCAGTCCCGGACCGATCGGGTGTACAGCCGGAAGCTTCTACTGCCGCAGCTTCGGCAGCCCAACCGGCAACGGAACAGCCGATGAGTACGGTTAAGCCGGCGGAGACGGCTCCTGCGCATACGCCGGTACCGGATCAGGGCACAGCGGCTGAAAATACCGGTATCGAATCGCCCAAAGAGACGCCCGCGCCTGCTGCAAGTCAATCTGCCGCCAAGCAAGAGCAAGTCATTGATCCCAAGTCAGGTAAAGATCAATACCTGACAGAGCCCGTTCCTTCTGGCAAGCCGCTGCCTGTCGAACCTCAGAACGTGACAATGACAGACAAGGCTATGACGGCAACCCTATCCGTTACCTGCTTGACGATTCTGAATAACATGAAGCTGCTGGATAAGGAAAAGGTGGAGCTGGTACCGAAGGATGGGATTATCTTCCCAGCCACCAAGGTTACTTTCTACGAAGGCGAATCCGTGTTTAATGTGCTGCAAAGGGAAATGAAGAAGAATAAGATTCATATGGAGTTTGTGAATACGCCCATCTACAATTCCGCTTATATCGAGGGGATTAACAATCTGTATGAATTTGATGCCGGAGAGCTCTCGGGTTGGATGTATAAAGTGAACGGATGGTTTCCCAATTACGGAAGCAGCCGCTATTCGCTGAAAGAGGGGGATGTCATTGAATGGGTCTATACATGTGACTTGGGGCGCGACGTTGGCGACACCAACAATGCTATGGGAGCAACGAAACAATGAAAGATGCCTTCTCCAGCTACCATCCTCTCGTTAACTTTCTTTATTTTGCTATGGTCCTTGCTTGTTCGATGTTTTTTTTGCATCCGGCATGCCTGCTGATTTCTCTCTTTTTATCTTTGGCCTACGCGATCTATTTGAACGGCCGCAGGGCGATTCGGTTTCATTTGCTCGTGATGCTGCCCATGTTAATTGTCACAGCACTCATGAACCCGGCGTTTAATCACGAAGGCGTTACGATTCTGACCTATTTGGATAACGGGAACCCGCTTACGTTGGAATCCATTGCGTATGGGGCGGCTTCGGCTGCAATGCTGATCACGGTTATCAGTTGGTTTTCCTGTTACAATGCCGTGATGACTTCGGATAAGTTCATCTATCTGTTCGGCAAGCTCCTCCCTGCCATGTCATTAATTTTCTCAATGGTGCTGCGCTTCGTTCCCTCATTCAAGGCTCAGTTCCAAAGGGTGTCGGATGCGCAGAAATGCATTGGCAGAGATATGTCGAACGGCGGTGTGATTGCACGAATCCGGCATGGGGTCCGAATCCTGTCGATCATGACCACCTGGATGTTAGAGAATGCGATTGAAACGTCGGATTCGATGAGGAGCCGTGGATACGGACTGAAGGGAAGAACGGCATATTCCAATTATACGTTCGACCGCCGTGACCGACGGGCTCTGTGTGCCTTGGGTGTTTGCGGCGGGTATTGCATCTTAAATGCGATGCGCGGAACCTTGTATTTCCGGTATTTCCCGTCGATGAAAGGTCATGACATGTCCCTTCTCACCGTTAGTACATTATTCTCATATGCGCTGATGTGTGCAATTCCTTTGATTATGAACTTGTGGGAGGATAGGAAATGGAAGCTGCTTATGCAATCGAAAATTTAACCTTTTCTTATCCGAACAGCGGTAAGCTTGTGCTCGATCATATTTCTTTGAAGATTCAACAAGGCGAGTTTATTACGATATGCGGGAAGTCCGGCTGCGGGAAGTCGACCTTGCTGCGCCATTTCAAAACCGTGTTAACCCCTCATGGCCGAAGGAGCGGCACGCTGTTCTTTGAAGGCAGAGAGCTCGAGACCATCGACGCAAGGACGCAGGCATCCCGAATCGGATATGTCCTTCAGTCGCCCGACAATCAAATTGTGACGGATAAAGTTTGGCATGAGCTGGCCTTCGGGCTGGAAAGCCTGGGTTACAGCACCTCTGCGATTAGGCTGAAGGTGGCCGAGATGGCTAACTTCTTCGGGATACAGACCTGGTTTCACCAATCCGTTCTCGAGCTTTCGGGGGGGCAGAAGCAGCTGTTGAATTTGGCATCGGTAATGGCCATGCAGCCTTCCGTTTTAATTTTGGACGAACCGACGAGTCAACTCGATCCAATAGCCGCAGCAGATTTCCTGAATACGCTGGTGAAGATTAACCGGGAATTAGGAACAACCATCATCCTTTCCGAGCATCGCTTGGAAGAAGTATTGCCTGTTTCCGATAAGATTGCCGTTATGGACAGCGGTAAAATCATTGCCTTCGATACGCCAAGGAACGTTGGCAGAGCCTTGAAGGAAAGCATGGATGCGATGTTCTTCGCGATGCCTGCGCCTATGCGTATTTATGCGCATGTCGCTAACGAAATGGAATGCCCGCTTACGGTTCGGGAAGGACGTCAATGGTTGAATGCACTGGCTCCTATGATTCGAAAGCGGGCAGATGTGCCGGATACACCACGGAATCTAATGGGTGAAGCGGCTGTTGAGCTGAAAGAGACTTGGTTCAGATATGAGAAAGAATCCTCCGATATTGTGAAAGGGTTGACTTTCTCGGTTATGCCGGGTGACATATACGCCATTCTAGGGGGGAACGGGGCCGGCAAGACGACGGCGTTAAGCTTGATCTCCGGCCTGAAGAAGCCGTACAGAGGCGAGATCAAGATAGCCGGCCGAAACATTCAAGATCTAACCGACCATGAGAAATACGGCGGCCTGCTCGGAGTTCTGCCGCAGAATCCGCAAACCCTTTTCGTGAGTAAAACAGTTGAAGCGGATCTTAGAGACATGTTCTCGGGCTTAACGATCGACAAAGAGGAGCAGCAACGAAGAATCGCACAAGTCACTGACCTGTGCGAGCTAGGCGATTTATTAGGAAGACATCCCTACGACCTTTCCGGCGGTGAACAGCAGAGAGCCGCACTTGCGAAGATCTTGTTGACGGAGCCTGACATTCTGCTGCTGGATGAGCCTACGAAGGGATTGGACAATGAATATAAACGTAAGCTTGGCGAAATGTTGAAGAGCCTCAAGCACGCAGGAACGACCATCATTATGGTGAGTCACGATGTGGAGTTCTGTGCCTCCTATGCGGATACATGCGCGATGTTTTTTGACGGCAAGGTGGTATCCGAAGGCACGCCAAAGGAATTTTTCACAGGCAACAGCTTCTACACGACGGCGGCAAGCCGAATGGCAAGACACCTGATTCCAAGTGCGGTAACGGTGGAAGATGTGATTAACGCCTTGGGCGGGACCGTTCCGGATCCCCCTAATCGTATGAAGGAAATGAAGAAGAAATCAGGGTCAGGCAAGAGATCTGCGGCTGAGGGGGATAAGGGCATAGATGAACCGTTTCAAACGCCTGTAGGCCAAAGGAAGCTATCCCAGAGAACAGTGGTTGCGTCCTTTCTCATTTTACTGATCATCCCGCTCACCATTTGGTTCGGTATCTATTACTTAAACGACCGGAAGTATTATTTTATCAGCCTGCTTGTTATTCTGGAAACTTTGCTGCCATTTGTCATGATCTTTGAAGCCCGGAAACCCCAGGCGAGAGAACTGATCCTCATAGCCGTCCTGTGCGCCATTGCGGTAGCCGGAAGAGCGGCATTTTTCATGGTTCCGCAGTTCAAACCGGTTGTGGCCATGGTCATTATTGCAGGGGTCTGCTTCGGCGGAGAAGCCGGGTTTCTCGTCGGGGTGGTCACAGGATTCGTTTCTAATTTCTTTTTCGGTCAAGGCCCTTGGACTCCGTGGCAAATGTTTGCCTTCGGGATTATCGGCTTTTTGGCCGGCGTGCTGTTCAAGAAAGGTATTCTGAGCAGAAATAAGGCGGCCCTCTGCACATTCGGCGGGTTAGCGACATTCTTCATCTACGGAGGGCTGATGAATCCGGCAGCTGTTCTGATGTCGTCGGCCCATCCTACGAAGGAAATGCTGCTCCTTGCCTACCTGCAAGGGATTCCATTTGATTTGATCCATGCTGTTTCTACGGTGATTTTCTTATATTTGATCGCTAAACCTATGCTTTCCAAGCTGGATCGAATAAAGGAGAAGTACGGGCTGATGGAGAGATGATGTTCAGGCAGCTGGACCGGTCGCCTCTCACAATCATAACTTGGCATACCGCAAGATTCTGCGATACATCGTTTTATCTTTCAGCGTGTTAAAAATGCTCATATCCGGTCCCGTATTAATTTCCAGTATCCAGGGCTTCATCGTTGAATCAATGGCTATATCAACACCGAAGGCTTTTTTTCCTCGGTAACTTTCCCTTAGGACCATACTTGCTTCTCTGCCCAGAGATTCGATTTTTTTGATAAAGTCTATGCGCTCATCTCCGCTTAGGTGGGATTGGAGTAAAGTTTCAATGGGAAGCGGAGTGCCCCCGCTGTGAAAATTGGTCACAACCTTGCCCGGTTTAGCCAGGCGTCCGATGATGCCGGTCGTAACGAGCTGGCGGCTTCTATTTCTTTGGACCATCACTCTTATATCAAAAGAACGGCCGTTATGTTTGGCTAGGTCGATCCCTTGTTGAACAACATACTTGGTTTTATAGATGAAATTTTGAAGGGAACGATACAAATCATCGAATGAGGCGAAGCTCCTTGAGGCTGTCCCCCCTCTTAGTAGGAAGCCGTGATCCGTTTTCGTTATTTTATAAATGCCATGGCCTCCGGTGCCCTCATCCGGCTTCAAGTAAAGGGAATCATACTTCCGTATCATCCGCAAAATATTGGATTTAGTCGCTGCTGCCGTATCCGGCAGTAATGGAGCGATGTGGCTATATTTTTTCATGAAATTGTGTTTGCCTAATTTCCCCATCTTGTATTTCACCTTTTTTACACTCACACTCATACGATCAACCTCCCGCACATTCGTATCGTGGTAGTATATGCAGCAGGTTGATGGGGGGTACAGGCTTGAGCAGACTGTGGCGGCCCTGATAGTACAAGTAGGCGTAACTGGAATTTCTCCTTTTAAAATATCGAAATCGCCCTCGCGCTGCAGTGACAACTGGAAATTCTCCCGCTAATTTCACAAAAAGTGCCGCATAAGGGCAGCTAGTGCTGATTTTAACTGGAGGGATTCCCGTTATTCCTTCTGTAAGTGAATTAGGTGGCGGAATAACGGGAGTTTTTCCAGTTATCGCCCAGCGGGGGGGAAACGTCCAGCATATTGCCTGGCGGGAGGTTCAGCATAACGCCCGGCGGGGGAGGTAAGTCAGCGAAGGGTGGCATCCAAGCGATTTCAGAGCGCTTGGCACGCATAGCACCCAAACAACCCATAGCCCTGAGACTTATGTCTCGGGGCTTTTTCATCTCCTATGGAACTCGAAACGTAAAATAATGAAACGATTCGCAAAGATATCAAACAAGCGGCATACGGGGGGAGGGATATAATGAGTGCATGATAGGAGCAAAGGAGCACCATACAGCGCCTTATCGGCAGACTCTCGAAAGGAAAGGGAAAAGGACCATGAACAACCAACAAGCGACCAAGCAGCAAGCCTCTATGCAACTGGGTTCGAATAGCCTCCTGTCACTCCAACGCAAGCTGGCAAGATATAAGTATATTTATTTATTACTGCTGCCCGGATTGATATATTTTACGGTTTTCAAGTATGTTCCGATGCTGGGTATTCTGGTTGCATTTAAAGACTATAACTTAGCATTAGGTTTCTGGGACAGTCCCTGGGTTGGCTTGCACCACTTCGAGAAGTTTATACATGGCGTTTATTTCTATGACATTATAGGCAATACCATCCTGATTTCGTTTTACAAGCTGCTTTTTGGGTTTTCCGCCCCGATTATTTTAGCGCTGCTTCTCAATGAGGTAAGCGTATCTTGGTTCAAAAATACCGTTCAAACGCTAACGTATTTACCGCACTTTATATCTTGGGTCATTGTTTATGGCCTCATGGTGGCCTTGTTAGCTCCGGGAGAGGGATTTGTTAACTTAATTATGAAGGAACTGGGAATGGCTCCAATTGCTTTTCTAACAGAGCCTTCATGGATCAGACCGCTGATAGTCACCTCCGATATCTGGAAAGAGATCGGCTGGGGAGCCATTCTTTATTTGGCGGCACTAGCCGGCATTGATCCAAGCTTATACGAAGCAGCCAAAATCGACGGCGCTTCCAAGTGGAGACAGCTATGGCACGTTACTTTGCCGGGAATACGCAACGTCATAATTTTACTGTTAATCATTAGGCTCAGTCATATTCTGGATGCCGGGTTTGACCAGATCTTTATGATGTCTAACATGTTCAATCAGGAAAATGCCGATATCATCGATACGTGGGTATACCGAGAAGGTATTGAACGCATGCAAATAGGGCTTGCTACCGCTGTAGGTTTGTTTAAATCCGTCATTGGATTGATTCTGGTTATTTCCGCAAACCAATTGGCCAAAAAATTCGACGGACAAATCTGGTAAGGGGGACTGACGATGTATACATCCAAATCGCAACTGGGAATAGGCGTTGTATATTTGTTACTGGCGGTTATTGCACTGCTCTGTGTATTCCCCTTTATTTATGTGGTCAGCGTTTCTTTAACGTCGGAAGAAGAAGTGATGCGAAGAGGAATTGTCCTGATTCCCGAGACCTTTACTTGGACGGCGTACAAAACTGTGTTTGATTCTTTTGGTATTGGCCAGGCTTACAAAATTACGTTGTTTCGAACCTTCGTAGGAACAGCTTTCAATCTTTTCTTTACCGTCATCACGGCTTACGCGCTCTCTAAGAAGCTTTTACCCGGAAGAAGCGTGTTCTTACTGTATGTCGTGTTTACCATGTTGTTCGGCGGCGGATTAATACCAAGCTATATTTTGGTGAAATCGCTAGGCTTAATTAATAATATTTGGGTGCTGATTATTCCTGGTTTAATAAGTGCGTTTAATCTGGTTATTGTGAAAGGCTTCTTCGAGCAAATGCCTGTTGAGATCGAAGAGTCAGCCAAGGTGGATGGTGCCGGGGAAATGACTTTGTTATGGAAAATCATTCTGCCTCTTTCTCTTCCCATCTTGGCGACGATTGGCCTGTACTATGCAGTAAGCCACTGGAATAGCTATTTCGATGCGGTCATGTACTTGAATGACAATAAACTGATGCCGCTTCAGGTTGTTTTGCGCAGCATCCTGCTGAACCTTCAGGCTGCACAAAATGATCCTTTGTCTACGGATCTGCCTGTCAGCATGGTAGCCGTTCAGATGGCTGCCGTCGTCGTATCCACGGTGCCGATTCTTTGTGTATATCCGTTTATTCAAAGGCATTTCACAAAGGGAGTGCTGCTCGGCTCAATCAAAGGCTAATCGGACGAGATCGTAAAATCACGGAGAGATGTCATAATAATTTGAACAACCGGATGATATGGAATAAATATGATGGATGTATTCAAAGCGAATGCTTCGATAATTTATCATTTAAGGGGAAGATGCTATGAAACAGACAAAAAATGCCGTTAAACTGTTGTGCGGAATTGTTGCGCTCGGCCTGCTTTTATCGGCTTGCAGTTCCGGCCAAACCCTCACGCCTTCGCCATCTCCCGGTGCAGGGAGCCCGGCGCCGAATGACAATCGTTTCGCCAAACAAATGAAACTTACCGTTTTCAACTCCGGAGCGTTCAACCCCGGCGCAGCCATGCCCCCGCGCGAAGAAGACCCGATTCGCCAAATGCTCGAGAAGGCCGTGAATATCGATTTGCAGTATATGATTGTTCCAGGGGATCAGAGTGCGGCCAAACTGAATACCTTAATTTCATCCGGCGACATCCCTGATTTAATGTTTATGTCCAATCGGCAGGATGCCATTCAGTATTACAATCAAGGCATTGCACTGGATATGGACGAGCCTTTGAAGGCGTATCCTGAATTGCGAAACCGATTTTCTGCTACCCAATGGGATGCTGTGAAAAATAAAGGGAAAACATTTGGGATACCGGCTTATGATGTAGCAAGCGGATTTCAGGCTTGGTGGATTCGCAATGACTGGCTCAAGAAGCTGGGTCTCAAACAGCCGACAAACCCGGATGAATTGCTTGAGGTCATGAAGGCCTTTACTTTCAAAGATCCTGATGGCAATGGCAAGGATGATACGTATGGGTTTATTGGAGGCGTCGGGAAAGACGGCAGCATCGGGAACCAAGGCTGGGATTCCATCATGCTCATGTTCGGCATCACACCAAGCGACACTCAATATTCGGATGGCAAACTTATTATTGGCAGCGAAGATCCAAGACTTAAGGAAGCATTGACATTTATTAATAAAATCATAGAAGCCAAAGTCGTTGATCCGGACTGGGTATCTATGAATGAATCGGCTTCGCGGGATGCCAAAATGTTCAAAGGCAAGGGCGGAATCGTTCTAAACGACCTGCGTCGTATGGAGCCTAGCGGTCAAGCAAAGATGAAGGAAGTAGGCGGCGAAGTGCCGGAGTGGACAGTGATGGCTCCTCCGAAAGGTCCGAGGGGGGATCAAACGGCCGGATATGAAGCCTTCCAAAATAATTCCTGGCTGATTTCCAAAGTGGCTGCGAAAGATCCAGCGAAGTTAACGCGCATTCTGGATTTTCTGAACTACTGGTACACGGATAAAGAACTGTATCCTTATGTCGCCTACGGACTGAAAGGGACCCAATGGGATCTGGTGGATGGCAAAGCAAAGAGGCTTAATGTAAGTCCGGATGTTACCAACAAAACATTATGGATCACCAACTATTTCATGCCTCGTCGGGTGGATGACCCGATATTTTTCAACTTTTTGAATCCGCAAACGGCAGAGTTTCGGCAAAATAATTTGAAGTATATCCAACCAAACAAAATTACACCGTATGTCGTAGCAGACCCGGCAGATCCTTTATACAATGACCGCAAAAAATATGTAAATGAAATGGTATTGAAGTTTATGACCGGTAAAGAACCGTTAAGCAATTGGGATTCTTATGTCAACACATTGAATTCGAAATTTGAGCTTGGCAAGTTCAAGGAGCTTACGACCAAGCAGCTCCAAGAAGCAGGAATTATTAAGTAACATAGCGATGGCAGTTGAAAAAAGACCTGAACACCCGGGTCTTTTTTCAACTGCCATCGCCTACCCATATAGCCACTTAGCTTTTATGATAACCTTAAATTAAGCGTAGGAGGGGGAGGCTTTATCTTTCGGTATAGCAGCATGACGGTCAAGTTGTTCCTCCTTTGTTTTATTTTTGTTCTGGGCAGCGTGTTGCTCATCAGTCAACTCTCTTATCAATTTATTAAGAATCAAATTCGAGATAACGATTATTATTACATTAGTCAAATGCTGTCCAAGGTTGATCAGTACGTATCCCTGACTTCCGCAACGTTGAATACCATTCTGTTCTCCGTAAGCTCTTCCAATCCGAATGAAATGGATATGGAATCGCTCGAATCGCGGGTTAGTCAGCTTTATGAAATCAATAGCAACTATGTGTCCGATGTATACGTGATCAAAGAAGATATGTCGATTGTGGGAGGCAATATCCCTTCCAAAGTGCTCAAGGAGCTGCCACCGGACAGGAACCGCATCTATGAATTGGCGGCGCAGTCCCCCTATAGCATGATTGTAATAGGTCCGTATCACTCCTCGTTCTCAGGTTGGACGATCACGATGGCCAAATATATACCGAATAGCAGACCTTCTATCGTGGCAGCACTGGATATCGATCTGAGTTCATTTGAACAAACCCTATTGAAAATAAATCGCGAAGAGTCCATCAATATCGTTATTCTGGATGAGAAGGGCAAGATCATAGCCGGCAAGCCGGGTCATGGAGGCATCTTGCAGCCTGAAACCAGTTCGTTCCATTTCGGGGGGCTCACCTCGGAGGAAATCGCGCAATCGAATGAAAGCACGATTGTCGTCCGCAATTCATCGGAACATCCGATCACCATGATCAAAAGACTGACCTCGCGATTTAATTGGACCATCGTGTCGATTAACTCTGAACAATTCCTGACTCGATCATTGAAGAAAATTACGGATTATCTGTACGTTCTGATTGCGATTGGGTTTATCCTTAGTTTGATGATTGCTTTAGTCATTACCAGATATATCCGAAAGCCAATGAGTCAGCTGCTGAACAAAATCAATCTAATCAAGCATGGCAATTTGCAGGAAAGAGTTAACATGAACAGGAAGGACGAATTCGGCATTTTGTCTGGCTCCTTCGATCAAATGGTCGATCAAATTTCCGACTTGATTGAGAATTTGAAGGAAAATAAGGAGCTTCAACGATTGCTTGAGATTCAAATGCTGCAATCCCAGATTAATCCGCACTTCCTGTACAATACATTAGGTTCGATTAGCAATGCGGTCAGCTTGGGGCGTTATGAGAAGGTAGACCCTGTTATACGCTCGTTGATCGCCATCTTGGAGTACGGTGTTGCTGACGCGGCGGTTCAGGTTACTTTAAGAGAGGAACTCAACAACATTCGAGATTATATTGAAATTCAGAATGTGCGGAATAACCAATATTTCGAACTTGTCGAGCAGATTGAGGAGCCTCTGATGGATCAGCTTGTTTTCCGTATGCTGCTGCAGCCGATCGTCGAGAACAGCCTCTTTCATGGCTACCAGGGAGGCCGAATCGCCGGTGAAGTCATCATTCAAGCTTACCGAGAGGAGAACGTTGCCGTGATCGAAGTGATCGATCATGGTGTCGGTATGACGGAGGAGCAGACAAGCAGCCTCTTGCATGCAGGCGTTAGCCGAGGCGGCGATAGACGCAAACGGATTGGACTATTAAACATCCACCAGCGAATTCAGCTTCATCACGGATCAGCCTATGGATTAACGATAAGCAGCGCCCCGAACAAAGGAACCTGCGTCAGAGCTGTTTTCCCATACTTGACGAGAGAAAGGGAAGATCATTTATGAGAAAAATCCGATGCATCATTGTGGAAGACGAAGAGTTGATTGTGGAGCGGCTGAAGTTGTTTTTCACCAAACATGACGACCGTTTCGATCTGATCGGACATGCCTATTCGGGGCAAGAAGGCATACAGCTCGCTTTGCAGCTGCAACCGGATATCGTCGTAACGGATATCGTCATGCCAGGCATGGACGGCATCATGATGATTCAATCGTTGAAAGAGAGGCTGCCTTCGACGTTCTATATCATTCTGACGGCATACGCCAAATTCGAATATGCAAGAAGCGCTCTCCATCTTGAAGTGCAAGAGTACGTGAACAAGGTCCCGATGGATGAAGAGGCGATCCTCAAGGCGCTCGAGAAAACGTCATACCGCATCGTGGAGTTTGAAATGAAGCGAAGGCTGCAGCAGACCCATAGGGAGCATATGTACCGTATTAGGAAACAAATTCTTAAGGAGATTATCGGGGGGGAGTTACATCCATCCCGCATGGAGGTTTTGGCGAAGGACCTGCAATTTCATTTCATACCGAGTTTCTACAATGGTTTTGTGATTGAACTGGATTCGATTGAACATGTTTCACATTTGAGCCAAGCGGATAAGAGCCTGATCAGATTCGCGATGATGAACATTGCCGAGGAAACGATTCAGAGTCATACCCAAGGGTTTTGTAGCGAGATTGCGGAAGATCGCCTGTTCGGTATTCTTACATGGCCTCATATGTACAGCGATAGTGAAAATAACCAGCGCTGCTTGACGTTAGGCAATGAGCTTATTGCCAATATGCGCAATTATTTAAAGTTCTCCGTTTCAATCGGCTTTAGCGGCATTGCCAAGGGGTGGGAGCAGCTGCCCAAAGTCTACAAAGAAGCAGCGGACATTTTTGAAGATGTTTATTATAAGGATAAAGGAGCTATCTTAACGCCACTCCACCGGATTCGCTACGAGGCACGAAATGTAGATGAGCTGCACGTTAAAATTCAGGATTTTATGCAGCATCTGCAATCGGGATCTCAACATGAGCTTTTATTGACTAGGCTGCGTGATATGAAAAGCTGGGTTGATCATCACAAAATTCCGAGAACACAGATGATTCCGATCGTTCTCCATCTGCTGGAATCGATTCGGCGAAGACTGCAAGATCAACATAGAACCGCTCCGCTGATTCAGGTTGACACGATAAAATCACAGAGCTTCAACAAACAGTGGGAGTTTCTATTGGGCTATCTGGAGAATGGTTTTGCCGCAGCCGCTAAACATTCGAGAAAGCCTGAAATTGTGAAGGCGAAAGAGTTCATTGCCCTCCATATCACGGAACGTATTTCATTGGGCGAGGTTGCCGAGCATGTGAACTTGACTCCCGCTTACTTCAGCGGACTTTTCAAAAAAGAAGAGTCCGTAAGCTTAGTTGACTATATTAATCAACGCAAGGTTGAACTCGCTGCGGAGATGCTGAAGAAGAGGGATTATTCCAATCAGGAGCTGGGAGATGCCATTGGCATTTATAATGAGCGTTATTTTATAACGTTATTTAAACAGTTCATAGGAGAGTCTCCGCAGAAGTATAGGAAACGATGGTTTACTTAACCTCAAACGGTTGAAATGCAAGGCCCATGAACGTATTCATGGGTCTTCTTTGTTTTCGAAAAATTTTAAATCAATGCCCATAAATCTCGAACAAGCTCATCGGCCTGCGGCTATACAATAAGGCTGGGAATGTCAGACAAGACGATTCAATTTTCTTAAATCAGAAGGAAGCAGGGAAGAAGAAAGGGGCACCTATTCATGGACATTTATTCCAAAGTGAAGCAAGTTCCGCACGCGGCAAAAATGATGGATGATGAGTACTATATCTGGTGTACAAGTGTTGTAGAAGGCCATGACGGGAAGTATCATATGCTTTATTCGCGGTGGCCGAAGAGCTTAGGCCATTATGCTTGGGTTACGGATTCAGAGGTTGCTTATGCCGTAGCCGATCATGCGTTAGGGCCGTATGAGTTCCAAAGTGTGGCCTTACTGCGAAGAGGAGCAAGTTATTGGGACGGCGTCTGCACGCATAACCCTACAATAACGAGAATTGGAGATTTATATTATCTCTATTATACAGGTACGACTGGTAAAGCGAAGGTTCGGCAGCCTGCTTCGATGTCCGATCCGGAATGGTGGGAATATCGCAATAACCAGAGAATCGGTGTCGCCGTGGCTGAGCACCCGGCTGGTCCATGGCAGCGTTTCGATCGTCCTGCGATCGATATTAGTGATGAATCAACTGCGTTTGATTCCTTGGCGGTTACCAATCCCAGCGCGACAACGCGTCCGGATGGGGGCGTGCTTGTAATCTACAAGGGGATAACTCGCTGCGATCGCTTGCAAGGCGGACAAGTGCTTTATGGAGCAGCTATTGCCGATAAACCGGAAGGGCCTTATGTCAAACAAGAAGGACATGTTTTTGAACATGCAGGTACAGGTGATCATTGGATGGTTGCGGAGGATCCGTTTATTTGGCATGATCTTGACCGTTATTACGCCTTAACGCGGGATGTCGTAGGGATCTTCACAGGTGAGAACGGCGGAATTGCATTATTCGAATCTTATGACGGGTTGAATTGGCAAGCGGCAGCTCAACCGAAAGCTTTGGGGAACGAGTTTCAATGGGAGGATGGCACTTTCAGTGGAACCAAGCTGGAGAGGCCCCAGTTATTGATTAAAGACGGCGTCCCGCAAGTGTTGTTCGGGGCCGTAGATGTGAACATGCCGGACCGTCGGTCGCATTCGTTCAGTGTGTTTATTCCGCTCGTTTAGCCATTTGAAGAAGAGAACTGAATGGCCAAAAGAAAAGCAGGCAGCCACTGATGAAAATTACGAGGCTCGAACTCTTCAAGGTGCCGCCAAGAGGGTGGTACGGCAGCGGAATGGTAATCGGCAGGCTATTCGTGTGGCCTGCCCGTAACATGAAAGCCCGAATAAGGCCCTGCGAAGTGAAGCATTTCGCAAGGCTTTATTCGGGCTATAATAGTTAGGCTTCGATGCGGAAGCGGTAGAGCGCGCTTTGGAAGTCGCCGCGCTGACGAGGAAGAGGCAGTCCCGCATACATTAACTCGTCGCCGCCGTATACGTCGTTGCTGCTCAGGTCGCGGTAATTACGCTGCGGATCGAGCCCTTTCAGCTTAAGGCGCTTGAACGGATCGTTAGGCTCAGCCAGTATGTTGAAGTAGCATGCCAACACATCCCGGCCGTCCTCGGATACGAACATCCAAGCGGCATCCAAGCCCTCGAACGGGCTCAAGAGACGGTAGAAGCGGCCGAATTGCACGAATTCCCTCAGCTCTTTGTACTGGGCGACTTGCTGCTTGGCAAGCTCGCGCTCTTCATCCGTAAACGTCGTCAGATCCAGCTCGTAGCCGAAGTTGCCCGACATCGCGACATCTCCGCGCATGGCCAGCGTTGTCATCCGGTGCACCTGGTGATTCGGCACAGCGGAGACGTGGGCGCCCATCGAGGAGATCGGGTAGACGAGGCTTGTGCCGTACTGGATCTTCAAGCGCACGACCGCATCGGTATTGTCGCTGGTCCATGTTTGCGGCATATAGTGCAGAATGCCCGGATCGAACCGGCCGCCGCCGCCGGAGCAGCTCTCGAAGAGCACATTCGGGAAGGCGGATGTGATCCGTTCCATAACCGCATACAAGCCCAGCATGTAACGGTGAGCAGTCTCTCTCTGACGTTCCGGCGGCAATGCGGCGGAGCCGATCTCCGTCATATGCCGGTTCATGTCCCATTTCACATAGGTAATGGGTGCACTAGCCAGCACGCCGGAAACCGTATTGACGATATAGTCGCACACCTCGGGGCGGGTTAAGTCGAGAATGAGCTGGCTCCGTCCTTCCGACCGGGTGCGGTTCGGCACGTGCAGGCACCAGTCGGGGTGGGCCCGGTACAGCTCGCTGTCGCGGGAAATCATCTCGGGCTCGAACCAGAGACCGAACTGCAAGCCCAAGCGGTTGACGCGAACGGCTAGATCCTCCAAGCCATCCGTCAGCTTGGCCTCATTGACGAACCAATCGCCCAGCGAGGTCGTGTCGTCGTTCCGTTTGCCGAACCAGCCGTCATCCAGCACGAACAGCTCGATGCCAAGCTCTTGGCCGGCCTTTGCGATTTGTTCGATTTTCTCAGCGTTAAAGTCGAAATACGTTGCTTCCCAGTTATTAATAAGCACGGGACGCGGCTTGTCGCGAAATGCTCCACGGCAGAGGCGTGTCCGGTACAGCTCGTGGAACGTCTGGGACATGCCGGTAAGGCCCTTGTTCGAGTACACCATGATCGCTTCCGGCGTTTGGAACGACTCGCCAGGCTCCAGCAGCCAGGAGAAATCGAACGGATTGATCCCCATGGCAATGCGCGTCGTATACATTTGGTCAACCTCGACGGATGCCAGGAAATTGCCGCTGTATACGAGGTTGAAGCCGTATACGCTGCCGCTGTCCTCGGTCGCACCGTGCGCAAGCAGGGCCAGGAACGGATTATGCTGATGGCTGCTCGCACCACGGCGGCTCTCGATGGATTGCGTGCCCGGTTTAAGCGCTCTCCGCTCGATGTAGCGTTCTCTTGCCCAAGCTCCGGAGAGGTGCAGCATGTCGAATTTGTCATGCGGGAAATCCACATTGAGGCTGAGCGCTCTCAGCAGCCGGAGCGGCTCTTGGCCTAGATTCACGAACCGGATGCTGCGGGCGATGGCTTCATGCCGGGCAAAGGCGGTGTAGCTCAGAATCGCCTGAAGCCCGATGAGCTTGTCCTCCAGCACAATCTCCAGCGTTTGCGCCTCAGCGTCATCTTCCGTATAGGTGGCAGGCAGTCCAGTCAGCGGGGCTTTGCCCTGGGTAATCGTATGAGAGACATACTTCAAATCGGTCACCGTCGTCCCGTTAGCCAGCTGCACTTGATAGGCCGGCGCACGGAAGTCGGAGTTGCCGTAGCCGGGGTACTCGAGCGGAAGCATGTCCAAGGAGTAGGATCTGTCGGGCGGCTCGGGATTCGGAGAGAATGCGCGGTCCGTCGTGCGGATCAGACGATCCGGCTTCACGTCACGGACGGGATCTCCCCAGTACAGATGGGCCAAATGACCCGATTTATAAATGTGCAGCACATAGCTGGAACGGCCGGCTTGCAAATGAAATAAGCGCTGCTGAGCATCAAACAGGATGGACATAAGAAGAAACACCTCATACTTTCTATCATTCATTCTAGTTAGAATATCCATCCATAATAATCACAATCGCCGTAAATTCCTATGGAGAAAAGGAGGATGAATATGTAGGGATGTAGACTATCCCCAAATTCATGCGGCATATGTTACAATGAGACCACGAATATGGACTGATTTTGGAGGAATTTATGCCTTCGCGTTACTCATTTCTGATCAAACTCATCGTGACGACGTCGCTCATCAGCGCTCTGCCTTTGCTATGCTTAGGTGTATACGCTTTCTTTCAGTCGACCTCCACCGTTCAAGCTAAGGTGAACGAAGCGAATGTATTTATTTTGCAGCAATCGCAGAGCCGGGTCGAGCAGATTCTCAAAGTCGTCGACCAAGTCTCGGGCCGCTATGCGGAGACGCCTTTCGTCGTGAATGCCGTCGGCAGGCGAATGGAAATTGAAGATTTTCAAGATATCGAGCTGTTGGTCAAAGGTCTGCTTGGCGTCCAGACGTATGAACTTGGCGTCAAATCCGTGGAGCTGCACAGCTTGCAGTACCGTTGGTTCATCAAAGACGGGGGCTTCTATTTCGGCACGGATACGACCAAAACGGTTAATGATTTAAATTCCGTCTATACGTCCCGGTGGATGCCAGATCAGGATGCCTCTTTCGCCGGAATTAAACTGGTAAAGACGATCCCGGCACTGGCTGCAGAGCCGAAGGGTTATCTATTCGTCCGGATGTCGAATACGGAATTGGCCAAGCTGCTGACAGGCGGCTTCTCGACAAGGGAAACGATGGTTGTGGATGACAAGATGAACATTATCATCCACAGCGATCCGGCCAGAATCGGGCAAAATGTGCTTGCCGAGCCATGGGCCAAGGAGTTGAAGCAGCCCGGTCATTCGCAGGGATACATCAACAGCACGGTGTCCGGCAAGCCGTACAGCATCATCTACAATCAATCCCGCTACAATAATTGGACTTATGTATCGGTCATTCCGTTGGAAGAGGCGAAGAAGGAATCCGCAGCGATCGGATGGGCTACGCTTACAGCTTGCATCGTGCTGCTGCTGCTTGCTGCGCTGCTCTCCTATTGGGCGTCCAAGCGCATGTATTTTCCGGTGCGCAGCCTCATGGAGTTCACGATGCGCCATAGCAAGCAGCAAGGCGGGGGCTCAGCCGTGAAGGACGAGCTCCAGTGGATCGGCCATCAGGTCGCTTCGCTGCATCAATCCAAGGAACAATTGGAAGGCCAAATGAAAATCCAGGCCGGTCAGCTCGTCGATTACTTCATGCTGAAGCTGTTTCAGGGCGAGCTGCACCGCAGCGAGATGGAGGAGCAAGCGCTGCGGTTCCAGCTGCCGGCGTGGAGGCGCTATGCCGTTATGGTGCTGCAGATCGATACGCTCGATCAGACACGGTACCGCTCGAGTGAGCAGGATCTCCTACTATTCGCCATTAACAATATGGCTGCGGAATTGATCCCAATGCCGAAGCGCATCCATGCCATGCCGATCGGCAATTACCAAGCGATCCTAGTAGGCAGCGATACGGAGGACCGCATGGACCTGCTCGGCGAGTGGAGCGCACTGGCCATGTCGGTGCAAAGCGCAGCGGACGAGTATCTCGGCCTCAAGGTCAGCATTGGCATCTCCCGGCCCTATGACCACTTGTTCGGGACGGCCGGAGCCTTCCTTGAAGCCAAGGAAGCGCTGCAGTACCGCATTCGACTAGGGGAGAAAGCGATTCTTCATCTCGACGATCTGAAGCCGAAGCAGGCGCCCAGTCATTATTATCCGCACCATCTGGTGTCGGAATTGACGCAGGCGATCGCTTTTCTGGATAAAGACAAGGCGGGCGAACTGCTTCAGCAGTTTATTATGGAGGTGCTGCGCGTAGAGACCGATCCGAACGTGTACCGGATGTCCTTCGCCATGCTGCTGACGGACCTCCTCCGGGTCTTGTACGATGCCGGAGAGGTGCTGTCGCACGATCAGCGCAACGCCTATGAACAGATGCTCCGGCTGAAGACTCCGCAGGAGATCGAAGCCTGGTTCAAGGTGCAAATGATCGATCCGATGATGGAGCTGACCCGCAAGCGGCACGAAACGTCGGGCAAAAGCATCTCACGCTCGGTCATGGATCTCATTCACGCCCACTACGACAGCGAGTTGACGCTGGAGCAGTGCGCGCTGCAATTAAATTACAGCACACACTACATCCGCCGGATGTTCCGCAAAGAAACCGGCATGAATTTCAGCGATTACTTATCCGGTTACCGGCATGACATGGCCAAGAGCTGGCTCAGCGGGACCGAGATGAAAATTACCGAAATCGCCGAAAGGCTGCAGTACACGAATGCCCAGAATTTCATCCGTCAATTTCGCAAGCTCGAAGGCATGACGCCCGGCCAGTACAGGGAGCAGATTCGCAAATCGAGTTGACGATTTATTCAAGAGCCACCCATACGGGTGGCTTTTTGGCGTCGTTCAATGATTATTCCGAGGGCCGCTGATGATTATACAGATGATGATGCAGCTTGAAATAGCGGGTTTCACCAGGTATTCAAGCAGATGGAGCGCTGCTGATTATTGCAAGCAATTTGCTGCCTCGATATGCTAACGCTGTCACATCAAACGAGGAGGACGAGGCGAAGGTGGAACTGACTTCCAAACCGTTACAAGCGGATACGGGTGCCAAAAGCAAGGCTCGCCGGAGGCTGGGCCGTTTGCTGAAAAACAAATGGCTGTACGCGATGGCGCTACCCGGCATGCTCTATTTCATTATTTTTCGTTATTTGCCCATGTGGGGGCTGTTGATTTCCTTTCAAGACTACCAGCCGGCTTTAGGGATGCTGCACAGCAAGTGGGTGGGACTGAAACATTTCGAGAGATTCTTTTTTGACGCGTCGTTCGGCATGCTGTTCAAAAATACGATTATCCTCGCCGTGTACAATCTCGTCTTTTTCTTCCCGCTGCCGATTATTCTGGCGCTCCTTCTTAACGAAGTGCGCAGGGAAGTGTTCAAGCGCAGCATCCAGACGATTGTGTACATTCCCCATTTCGTATCTTGGGTGGTCGTCGTCGGGATCTCTTACATTTTCTTTACGACTGAAGGCGGGATTGTCAACGATCTGCTGGTCTCATTGGGTCTGCCGAAAGTGGAGTTTCTGATCTCCAGCGAGTGGTTCCGGACGATGATCGTTTCGCAAGTGGTATGGAAGGAAACGGGCTGGGGGACGATTATTTTCCTTGCGGCGCTGGCCGGCGTGGATCCGCAGCTGTATGAGGCGGCCCGAATCGACGGGGCCAACCGGTTCCGCCAATTATGGCATATTACGCTTCCGGCGATTCGCAGTGTCATTGTCATTCTGTTCATTCTGCGGCTCGGATCGTTCCTGGATACGGGTTTCGAACAAATCTTCCTGATGCTGAACGCCATGAACCGCGAGGTAGGCGAAGTATTCGATACGTACGTTTACAATGTCGGCATTCAGCAAGGCCAATTCAGTTATAGTACGGCCGTCGGATTGTTCAAGTCGATCGTCGGTCTGGTGCTGGTGGTCGGCGCCAACCGGTTGGCCAAAAAATTCGGCGAAAGCGGCCTGTATTAAAGAAGGGATTGGTGATCCATGATCAACAGAAGTTTGGGCAGCCGTATGTTTGACGGCTTCAATTACACATTTCTCAGTTTATTCGCCCTGGTCACACTACTGCCGTTCATTTACATTATTTCGGTTTCTTTTGCAGAGCCGGAGGAAGTGCTGAGGCGCGGATTCATCCTGTTCCCGACGACGTTCTCGCTGGAAGGGTACCGTTATATTTTCTCGACGCAAACCATTGTCAACAGCTTATTCGTCACGATCGGCATTACGGTGGCCGGAACCTTCATTAACTTATTGTTCACGTCGCTGCTCGCCTATCCGCTATCACGGGCGGATTTTGCCGGGCGCAAGCTGTTCATGATGATGATCGTCTTCACGATGCTGTTTCACGGCGGCATTCTGCCGACGTTCCTCGTCGTCAAAGCGTTGGGCATGCTGAACAGCTATTGGTCGCTGCTCATACCGAATGCGATCAGCGCGTTCAATCTCATCGTGGTCGTGAGCTTTTTCCGCGAGCTGCCGGAAGGGCTGGAAGAGGCAGCCAAAATCGACGGCTGCAGCGATGTCGGACTGCTTTTCCGGATCGTGCTGCCGCTCTCGGCGCCGGTGCTGGCCACCTTTGCCCTGTTTTATGCCGTGGGGCATTGGAACACCTTTTTCAACGCGATCATGTATATCAACGATTCGAAAATGTGGCCGATTCAAGTGTGGCTGAGGCAGATCGTCATTTTATCCCAAGGCGGGATCGGAGACTCCACCCAGTTCGACCAGAACTACATCGCTCCGCCGTCAACCATCATCAAGATGGCCGTTATCGTCATCTCGACGGTACCTATTCTGATCGTGTACCCGTTCCTGCAAAAGCATTTCGCGAAAGGCGTTCTGCTCGGATCGGTGAAAGGGTAACAGCCGGTAACAGGCCCGAAAACTATTGTGATCGGGCAGCATTCATATAGAATAAGACTATGGGGAGGCATTGCCACAATGAAGAAACATGCGGGAATGAGAAAAACGGGACTGGCTGCAATGGGAGTTATGGTAGGCGCAGCTGCGCTGCTTGCCGGCTGCGGGAACGAAACGAATCCGGCTGCGGGAGGAAGCGCAGGTTCAAGCAGTGCGCCGGCTGCCAGCCAGGAGCCTTTGAAGCTGAGCGTCATGACGCTCATGTATGCAGAGCCGCCTAAAGCGGACAGCGAAGTTCAGAAGCAGATTGAAGCTTATACGAACACGAAATTGGACATTTCCTGGGTACCGAACTCCTCCTACAAGGAAAAAGTCAATGTCACCATCGCATCAGGCGAGCTTCCTAAGGCGCTGCTCGTGCAGAACAACAAGGATTCCAACATTTTGAGCGCGGTTCGTGCCGGCGTATTCTGGGAAATCGGCCCTTATCTAAAGGATTACCCGAACTTGTCCAAAATGAATCCGGCGGTGTTCGACAACATTAAGGTCGATGGCAAAATATACGGCTTGTTCCGGGCGCGCGATCTGTCCACCTACGGCATCCTGTTCCGCAGCGACTGGCTGAAAAACGTCGGCTTAAGCGCACCGAAGACGCTAGATGATTTGTATAACGTTCTAAAAGCGTTTACGCTTAACGATCCGGACAAGAACGGCAAGGCCGATACAGTAGGCTTGACGGAGGAGAAAACGATGGACGGCTTCGGCGTCGTGGCTTCCATCTTGGGCGCACCGAACTCATGGGAAGTGAAGGACGGCAAGTTGAGTCCGGATTTCCTTACACCTGAATATTTCGAAGCGATGAAATTCTATAAGAAGCTGTATGATGAGAAGCTGATCAAGCAGGATTTCCCTGTTCTGAACAATCAGCAGAAGAAAGATGATATCAACCAAGGCAAAGCTGGCGCCGTTATTTCAAATATGATTGATGGAGCGGGCTACCAAGCCACGCTTGCCAAATCGTTCCCAGGCGCGGATATCGACGTTGTCTCCCGGATCCAAGGGCCCAAAGGCGAAAGGTTGCCTGGCGGGGTAGGTTACAACAGCGTGTTCATGTTTCCCAAATCCAGCGTGAAAACAGAAGCGGAACTGAAGCGAATTCTCGGCTTCTACGATAAGCTGTCCGATCAGAAGATGCTGGATTTACTGGGCTGGGGAATTGAAGGGAAACATTACAAGATGGAGGACGGCAAGCCGGTATTTATCGATCAGAAGCTTCAGGATACCGAGGTCGGCTCCAGCTATTTGCAGCTCCAGATTGCCAAGTATACGGCCAAAACGACAGGCAAAGAAACCCCGCTTATGGAGAAGTACGGTAAAATGATCAAAGAAAACGAAGCAATTGCGGTGAACAATCCGACGAATCCGCTCGTTTCCGAAACGCAAACGACCAAAGGCAGCGAGTTGAAGCCGATTATTGACGACGCCCGGACGAAATACATCCTAGGCAAAATCGATGAGGCAGGCTGGAAGCAGGCGATCGAGCAGTGGAGAAAAGCCGGCGGAGACAAAGTGATTGAGGAGTTCAGCGCGCAGTACGCGAAGAATGGGAAATAAATGCAAGAGGCTGTTGCCGGCTATCAGCCGGGGACAGCTTTTTTTCAAAATAGCCCACGATTTTTCTCATTGACACATCGGCCGCTCGTTCTATTTAATAGAAGCATACATAATAGAATTGAGGCTGATCCGTGAATCGCAAACCAACGCTCTGGACACTAATTGCAACGCAAATTTTCTATCTTTTATTTATCCTGGTATGGATGTTTATTGCCGGTATGTCGGTTATGATGTTCGATAGCCCTGATGCGGCAGGCAAGGCCACAACCTGGCTCATCTTCGCAGCCATCTTATTGTACCCTGCGGGCGTGCTGACAGCGCTCATTGCCGGGTGGCTCATGTTCTCCCGCCGGAGATACAGAGCCGCACTTCTTTGGAACTGTATTCCCCTCATCTGGATTTTGCCGCTGGGCGGTTTTTTTGCCTACGCCAACCTGAGCTAAGCTTGTTTCCTTCAAGTACCTATAGGCAGGAGAACGGCCATGCAGTATCATCTTACATAGGGTGATCTCACATGTTCATTGCTCCTATGCTTCTGCAAGACGCCAAAGATAACAGACCTTATAACAGTAAACATCATATAGCTGAAGTGAAATTAGACGGCCTTAGATGTATTGTTTCTCATATGGATAAACTCTATGTATATACGCAAGACGGTCAATCGGTTACGCACAAATTTCCGGAACTGTTCGACTGTCCGCTGCCGGAAGGAACGATTCTTGACGGAGAATTGATCATGATGGACGATCAAGGCAGGCCTGATTTCGAGGCGATGTCCGCGAGATTTTTGTCTCCGACGGACCGAACGCCCGTTATTTTTGTCGCCTTTGATATTTTGCGGCATAAGGGCATTGACATTACAGGCTTGCCTTTGCTTAAGCGCAAAGAACTGCTCGATCAAGCGTTTGTCGAGAATGGCCATTATCGTAAGATCAAGATTCATGAAGGTAAAGCGGTCGATTATTTCGAAACAATCCGAGAGCGGGGGCTTGAAGGCATCGTTCTGAAGTCCAAGAAGGATCATTTCAAATACGAGAGCAACAAACGCTCCAGACAGTGGCAGAAGGTCATCAATTGGACGTATGCGGATGTCTATATTTCCGGTTACCGCAAGCACAATTTTGCCCTGTTGGCATCGATCGACTCGGCGAATGGCGCCAAGCTTCCGGCCGGCGTCATTGAGACAGGACTTACCCCTCTGCAGCAGAATCTGTTTGACGGAGTCAGGCAGCGTCTGGTTTTGAAAGAAGACCAACATTTTGTCTACATGGAACCGCGGCTCATGGCAAGAATCAAGACACGGAACTGGACCAAGAACGGCAAGCTGCGATCTCCTGTTTTCATGGAATTTGTCAGGGCATAAACAAAAAAGACTGGAACACCAAGGAGGAAGTGGTGGTACAGTCTTTTTGTTTATTAGGCGGAGTTTAGCGTCTGAATGCCGCCCCGCTTAGTTGTTGTTCGGCGATTTGCACAAGTCTTCTTGTAATGTGTCCGCCGATCGCGCCGGTATCGCGCGTTGCCATGAACCCGTAATATCCGTCTTGCGGAATCTGAATACCGAGCTCTTGCGCGACCTCGTATTTCATTTGGTCAAGAGCTGCTCTTGCTTGCTGGACAACTAAGGAATTGCTGTTTCTGTTGCTAGCCATGGGGTTCACTCCTTTATTTGGTGTACGAGTAGTTTGTGGAAGTTTTGGTTATTTATGCATGCGTATTGAAAAAAAAATACTTGTTCAAAAACGTGACAATAGAGTTTGAATGCGTTTGCAATCTACCGGTGGAAAATTTTGTGCCATGTTTTCGCGATATCCGCGTGTTACAATCGGAAAGATCCGTTATGGATCTAAAACCTAGAAGGCCGAAGCTTCTCCGGAAGCACGGGGGACCCAATCTTTGGGGTGAAGCCGCAGAACAGCGGCCGGGTGATTCCTCTTTGACCCGAATCCGACAGCTAACCTCGCAGGCCGTAAGAAGGAGAGAATAGCAGCATGAAACGTTATACCAAATTCATCGTAACAAGCGCATTGACCCTGAGCGTTCTGATGGGAGGAACTGCGGCGATGGCCGCGACGGCTACGCATACGGTGGCGGACAACGATACGATGTGGCTTATTTCCAAGAAATATGGCGTCAGCCTCACATCGCTTATTCAGGCTAATCCGCAAGTGGCGAATCCGAATGTCATCTGGTCCGGCATGAAGCTGAACATTCCCGGAGCTGCCCAAGCAGGAGGCTCTCAAACGCAAACGCCAGCGCAGACGGCGCCCGCACAATCCGCTTTCGCCAGCCAGGTTGTCACACTAGTGAACAAGGAACGGGCCAAAGCAGGTCTTGGAGCTTTGACGAGCGACACCGCGCTGACCGGCATGGCGCTGGACAAAGCAAAGGATATGTACAATAACGGTTACTTCGATCATACTTCACCGACATACGGTTCCCCATTCGATATGATGAGCTCTTATGGCATTCGTTATTCTTATGCAGGCGAGAATATTGCCAAAGGACAGCAAACGCCTGAAGCTGTGATGACCGCATGGATGAACAGCACAGGACATCGCCAAAACATTTTAAGCCCTAATTTCAATAAAATCGGCGTCGCTTATTACAACGGTGTATGGGTGCAGGAATTCATCCAAAACTAATCGAAACGAACAGCCCTTGGACTCTCCCGGCGAGAGAACCAAGGGCTTTATTTATGCCGATTTAGCCGCCAATGGGCTAGTCCCCACATCAGCAATGGCAGGCTGACCGAATAGAACGGGAAAAAGAACGGGATGGCAATTTTCTGCGGGAAGATGACCGAGCTTTCGATGAAGTCCCGCGGGATCACGGCGATAAGGACCGCGGCCGGAGCGACTACCCCCATCAGGCGTCGCCACTTTTGAACGCCGAGGCCTAGGGCGGTGCCGTAGGTGCAGATGAAGAAATACAGGGACACTTTGGTGAACACGCTCATAATCCAGATCGCAACCACGAAGGAGTCCAGGTTTTGAAAGAAATCGTAATAGCTGATATAGTGTACCAGATTGAAATAAGGATACGTCTGGCCGGAGGCGGTACGCTCTCCGAAAACGGATACGATCAGGAACGTTGAAATGCTCGTAACCAGTCCCGTTATCGCTACGCCGAGCAGAGCGGGTCTTACGCCTGACGTCGGTTTGGACACGAAGGCCAGCAGAATTAACAGCATCATGCAGTCGCCCAGGAAGGTCGAGGTCGGCAGCGCCCCTTGAAGAATTACCTTCACACCGGTGTCGGCATAGATGGGGAGGATGTTGTCGAGATGAATATTTTTCATACTCAGCAGGACCGGGATCGCAATGCCTAGCAGCGTAATGGGCCCCAGCATCTCGCAGCATCGGGCAAGCGCCTCTATGCCGGAGTAAGTTACATAAACGGCTACGAGCAGCATGCCGAGGATGGGAACGAGGATAGGCGTTCTGGGCAAAATGGTTGCGACAATGAACTCCGCATATTGCCGTAGGATAACCGCAAGCACACTGTACCAGTAAATAAAATACAGCCAAGCAACCCCCTGCCCAAGATAACGGCCAAATATGCTCTTGGCGTAGGACATAAGCGTCTGCCCAGGGAACACCAGGCTCACGCGGGTGCAGACATAAGCGATTCCGACCCCGATGCCGGTTGCGCAAAGCGTTGAAATCCACGCATCCTGCTTGGCCATTCGTATAGACGGGTTAATGGTCAGCAGGACTGTCATGCCGATTTGCATGGTCATCATCATCCAGAATAGTTGTTTCCCGCTGATTCGCATGTCCATATAAGCTCCTTAATGTTCCAGAAGTTGGCCTAGCGGGTGAAAGAGGTAGTTGACAAGTTGACTCGGGCCGGGCAACCTGGGATTTATCACCAGTGATATAGCGAGAATCCAGCACAAGGCTAGAATCGAGAGGTAGGCCGCCCGTTCTTTCTTAGGTGCGTGTCTCAGCCGGTAAAACCATTGGATTACCGTAATGAGCAAGCTCACGAGCATGAATGCCGGAATATCCTTAGACGTCATTTCGATGTTTCCTCTCCTTCATCTAACTTTCTTACGCTTGATAACCCTGGACGCAGCATGTTGGCGTCGGAATGAACGGTGACTTCGACTTGCGGGAAAATGTCATCCCAACGTTTTTTGTTTTCCCGCCATTCCTTCGGATAAGCACGGTGAAACTCTCCGGAGAAATCCAAAATGTCCGTCTTCATCTCCTGCTGCAATTTCCGCAACGCAAGTCCGACGCGGTTCTCAATATCTCGGTTCATAGCGGCTTCTACGGCTTTGACGGCTGCGGGGTTGGTGACCAAGTCCAGTTTCGTCGTGTTCTGTATGGCGTCGTCTTCCGTATGAATCCAGACGTTCATTTGCCATTTGCCATTCTCGATGAGGGGCTCCAGCTTTGTTTTGCTTTTGAGCAGCCGCAGAGAAACAGTCCCGCTCACGCCTTCCGGTGTCACGGTGATGACCGCGGTTTTCATTTCATTCCGCAGCCATAATAGACCGCGCGTTGTAACGTCATCGATGCTGCCGACCATTTTATCGTCCTTAAACACGGCGGAAGCATTCACGAAGCTTTCCGATCGATCCGGATTGCTAGGCGACTTCGGGGAGAGGATTTCGAGGAGCGGCAACGCTGCTGAACCGGATTGATTCGCCAGCATTTGCGCCAAATCGGCCATCGTGACACTAAGAATAATTTTACTTTTGCCGATCTCCCTCATGACTTCGGACGTATTCCGCTCAAGCCTCGTATTCATTTCAAGAATCTGCCGCGCATTTCCCTTACACACATAGACATAAGCACGCTCTCTCGGCTGCGGGGCTCTCATCAAATAATCGATATCATCACGAATGCCGCCGCGCGCCAGGGCTTCGCCGAAAATAATAATCTCCGTATGTCCCCAGAAAATTTTACGAGGCAGCTTCTCCTGCAGCTTGGACAGGGCGTCGGCAATATTCACGCCGACCGCCGATCGAACGAAGGAGGTTTGGCTGCCGCCTCCTTTGCTGCTGATTTCCATCCCGCCCCCGGCATTTGAGCTGCGCGGGACGAAAATCTGAATCGTGACTTCGATGAGTTTATCGTCGTAATTATCAATAGCCGCTCCGGTGACGAGCGCTAGATCGTTAACCTCTGTACGGTCCCAGCAGCCTGTCGCTACCACCGAGAAGAGGCAGGATAGAACGGCAAGCTTCCCCAAGCGGATCATCCTTGCCGCCCCCTTCTGAAGCTGGCGGCAAGCAGCAGAGCGCACGGGATACCGAGCTGCGTGAGCATGCCCAGGAACGGGATGGTTGTTCCAAGCGTACGCTTGAGCTCTTCGAAATTTGGCGACACCCAGAAGCTGAAAAGGATGATAAGGATACCTACCGGAACGATGAGCGCCTTATAATCGGGCAGCCCCAGCCACTGGGCCGTACCGAGGACGGTGGCATAGTAGATTAACGAAATTTTGACGAACATGCCGATAATCCAGATGGCCATCAACAGCGATTCCGCATGCTCCATGAAGTCGGCGATGGAAATGTACCGAACCGCCACGAGGAACGCGTAGTTAAATTGAACGGTAAGCGGACCGAATAAGAGCAGTATCGTCAGATTAATCACTAGCAGTGTGAACATCACGGATCCTACACTAATGAAGCACCAAGTCAGTATATGTTCCTTACGGTTGATCAAAGGGAAGAGAAAGGTCAAGATATAAAACTGTGTAAACCAAGAGGCTGGGACCAACGAGCCGACCAGCAGCGGAAGCGGGCCGTTTCCCATAATGGGAAACATCTCTTTCGGATGAAGATCGGGAATGAGCAGAACGACCATGAAGAAAATGATGAGCACAGCCGCAGGGACCAGAATCTGCGAGCTTCTGGCCAGCACCTCGATTCCTTCATACAAGACATAGGCGCATACCGCGACCATGCCAAAAATGACGACGGCCATCGGGGTTTCCTGAAGAAAACTGCCGATGACGAATTCCCCGTATTCGCGCAGGACGAGCCCGTTCGTGAACAAGAAGGAGAACAGGAAGAAGGCGGAGAGGGTTTTGCCTGCATATGTGCCTAGAATCGATTCGGTATACTGAATGAACGTAAGCTCGGGAAACTTCAAAAACAAGCGGTACATGACATATACCGTAATGATCCCCGCAATCGCCGCAAGGATAGGCGTCATCCACATATCGATGCCGGCGGTTCTCATCGTGATGGACGGAACCGAAAGCGCCGCCGTAGCGGCGATAGTCGGATGCAGGAGAATGGCGACTTGGAGCGGAGAGATGCGGCCTTTATCGATCATGGGTATCATCCCCTTCGGACGGTACTGGTTGCTGCCCCTTCGGCTGCCGGATCCGGTTTGCTCTTCCTGTGAATTTGGGACGGGTGCGCATCGCCCAGATGGGGGCTCGGGCGAGCACATCTTTCATCTCCGACCTTTTCACCGGTGCGAGCGGCTGCAGGTACGGCACGCCGAGCGAACGCAGCGAGGACAGATGAATGACGATCGCGATGAATCCGAGCATGAGACCGAGCAGGCCCAGCAGGCCCGACAGGAACATGATGGGAAAGCGAAGCATCCGTAAAGCGATCCCCGTCGTGTACTGCGGCATCATAAAGGAGGCAATCCCGGTAATAGCGACGACCATGACCATGGGGGCCGATACGAGGCCGGCGGACGTTGCCGCCTGACCGATGACCAGCGCCCCGACGATGCTAACCGCAGCGCCAACCTGTTTGGGCAGCCGCACCCCGGCTTCGCGCAGCGCTTCGAAAGAAACTTCCATCAGCAGCGCTTCCACCAATGCGGGGAATGGGATGTCCTCCCGGGATTTGGCGACGCTGAGCAGCAGGGACGTAGGCACCATCTCTTGATGGAAGGTCAGAATCGCGACATAGAGCGAAGGGAGCAGCAGCGTGATGAAGAAAAATAAATAACGCAGCCACCGGATGAAGGTTCCGATAATGAACCTTTGGTAATAGTCCTCAGGCGACTGCAGGAGCGAGAATAGTGTTGCCGGAGCGATTAGGGCGAATGGCGTTCCATCCACCAGAATCGACGTTCGGCCCTCCAGCAACGCGGCACATACGACATCGGGACGTTCCGTCACTTGAATTTGCGGAAACGGAGACAGCGGATTATCTTCGATCATGCCCTCGATATAGCCGCTTTCCAGGATGCCGTCGATGTCGATGTCGGCAATCCGCTGTTCCACCTCTTCGATCAGCGACGGGTTGGCGATGCCCTCCATGTAGACGATGACTACCTCCGTGCGCGTATGCCGCCCCACTTGGTAGGCCATCATCTTGAGCGCAGGGCTCTTGATCTTCCGGCGCAGCATCGCGGTGTTCACCATCATCGTCTCGGTGAAGCCCTCGCGCGGTCCGCGAATGATGGACTCGGCGGACGGTTCTTCGATGCTTCTCTTCTCCCAATAGGCGATGCCGAGCGAGTAACCGGCCGCTATGCCATCGATGAGAAGGACGGCACTCCCGCTGGATATATTCGCGACAATATCGGCAAACTTCGCTACTTCCTTGACGTCCGATATGGAAATAATGGATGAGAGCTCTTTCTCCGTTTCATTCCATTCTTCGACCGATTCGTCCAGTAAGCGGGTCAGGACGTTCCTGTCCAATAAATCCAGGTTGACCATTCCCTCGATATACACGACTAACGCCCGGGTCGTACCTCCTATGATGAAATTGTGATAATTGACATCCTTGCATCTATAATAAATAACCTTCAGCGTACGAAGGTTATCGTCCAGTGAAGAAACGACAGTGTCTAATGAATTCGACAAACTAGCATCCATAAGAACACTCCTTAGATGTGATAATAATCTGTTTGTCCAATAAATGAGTTTGCTAAACTAACCATCAGCTTCGTTTGAATCCTAAAATACGCCACAAAATGACACGCTTCGATTCCCAGAATTTGAAAACGACTTTCGTTTCGATTACACTGAAATTGTAGCGCTATTGTGGATAAATTTGTGCCAGATAGCCAAAATCTGTCATCTGACGAATAGGTGGTGCCGAAAATGAGTACATTTAAATCTTGGTTTACCAGTGCCAAAACAGGCTTGACCGACCAGGTCAAAAAATTTCAAAACAAGGATTTTCTTGATGCCGTTGTAGCCGGCTGTGCAGTCGTTGCCGCTGCGGACGGAAGTATCGGCAATCAAGAAAAGGAGAAAATGATCGGATATATTTCCCGCAGCGAAGAGCTCAAAGTATTCGATGTCAGCAATGTGATTGCGCGCTTTAACCATTATGCAAGTAACTTCGAATTCTCCGGATTGGTCGGGAAGCAAGAAGCCATGAAGGCGATAGGCAAATTCAGCAATAAGCCGGAAGTCGGCCGCATTATCATCGCTGTTTGCTGTGCGATCGGGGCTGCCGACGGCGATTTCGACGATAGCGAGAAGCGTGTCGTCCGTGACATTTGTGCCACGCTAAGCCTCAATCCTGCCGAATTCAGTCTGTGAGCGTCGAATTCACAAAAATTTAATCGAAACTTATGAAACGCGATGGGCACTCATCCGTATCAAATAGTGAGCAAACGATAAAACACACTGTTGAGGGAGGTGACCGCGTTGGCTATCAATTTGGTCAAAGGTCAGAAAATCGATTTAACAAAAGGTAATGCTGGTCTCTCTAAGGTAGTTGTAGGTTTGGGCTGGGACCCTGCGGTAATTGAGAAGAAGGGCTTTTTCGGATCGAAAAAAACAGCCGTTGAGATTGACTGCGATGCTTCCGTAATTTTGTTGGACGAGAACGGCAAATTGACAAAAGAGAAGAACGTCGTGTTCTTCGCCAATTTGCAAAGCCCTGACGGCTCTGTCGTTCACTCCGGCGATAACCGGACAGGCGAAGGCGATGGCGATGACGAGCAAATTACTGTGAATTTGAATCAAGTGCCTGCGGACGTCAGCAAAATCATTTTCGTGGTTAATATCTACGATTGTGTCAATAGAAAACAAGACTTCGGTCTGGTTCAATCCGCGTACATTCGTATTCTGAATGCTGCCAACCAACAAGAACTCGTCAAATTCAGTTTGACGGACAGCTATGCCGGCAGAACTTCCCTGATTGTCGGTGAAATCTACCGTCATAGCGGCGAGTGGAAATTCAACGCCATCGGCGAAGGCAGCACGGACACGACAATCGGACAACTTGTCAAACGCTATATGTAAGATCAAATAAACTAATATAAGAAGCGAGGTTATTATCCATGGCAATTTCATTATCTAAAGGTCAAAAAGTCGATTTGACAAAAACAAACCCGGGTTTAACGAAAGTAATCGTAGGTCTTGGCTGGGACACGAACAAATATGACGGAGGCAAGGATTTCGATTTGGACGCTTCCGTTTTCTGCGCGAACGCATCCGGCAAAGTAAGCAACGAATCCGACTTCATCTTCTATAACAACCCGAAAAATGCAAACGGATCCGTTGTGCACAACGGTGACAACCGTACGGGCGCAGGAGACGGCGATGACGAGCAAGTTAGCGTTGATCTTACAGCGATTCCAGCAGAAACAGAGAAGATTGCGTTCTGCATCACGATCCACGAAGCCGACACAAGAGGCCAAAACTTCGGACAAGTATCCAACGCTTATGTTCGTATTTTGAACGAAGGCACAGGCGCAGAATTGATTCGTTATGATCTTGGCGAGGACTTCTCCATTGAGACGGGCGTTGTTATCGGCGAATTGTACCGTCACAGCGGAGAGTGGAAATTCAGCGCGATCGGCAGCGGCTACAAAGACGGTCTGGCCGGTCTGGCACGCGACTACGGTCTGCAAACTTCCTAAGAAGTACACTCAGGTTAAGGAGTTGTTGTCAACATGACGATTAGCTTGTCCAAAGGACAAAGAATCGACCTGACCAAGACGAACCCCGGTTTAACGAAAGCGATCATCGGCTTAGGCTGGGACACGAACAAATACAGCGGCGGTCATTCTTTCGATTTAGACGCTTCGGCCTTCCTGCTTCATGCGGATAACAAAGCCAAAGGCATAGAGGACTTCGTCTTTTATAACAACTTGGTTGGCGCGGGCGGTGCGGTTCAGCATACGGGGGATAACCGGACAGGTGACGGAGACGGCGATGACGAGCAGATCAAAGTCGATTTCTCCAAAATTCCGGCTCACATCCATCGTGTAGGCATCGCTGTAACAATCCATGAAGGCACGAGCCGTAACCAGAATTTCGGACAAGTTTCCAATGCGTTCGTACGGCTCATGGACGAAGTGACAGGGCGAGAAATTCTACGCTATGATTT
Source organism: Paenibacillus sp. MAHUQ-63 (assembly GCF_028765165.1). Classification (GTDB taxonomy): domain Bacteria; phylum Bacillota; class Bacilli; order Paenibacillales; family NBRC-103111; genus Paenibacillus_E. Next base: position 91,740 of record NZ_JARADB010000007.1, read on the forward strand.
GGGTGAAGATTTCTCCATCGAAACTGCGGTTGTCATTTGTGAATTGTACAGGGACAGCCAAGGCCAAGAGTGGAAGTTCCAAGCTGTTGGCAGCGGTTTCCAAGGGGGACTTCAAGCGCTTTGCAAAAATTACGGTCTAGATGCGCAATAAGCCGTAGACCAGACGGGGTGGTGCATGCAAGGCATCACCCCTTCAATTATGAATGACGGAAGGGACAGGGACTGCCCCATGCATATTTCAGTTGTCAAAGGTCAGAAAGCGGATGTGACCAAAACAAACCCAGGACTTACGAAGATTGGAATCGGGATCGGATGGAACGCTCCGGCGAGCCATGATCTGGATACTTCCGCGTTTCTGTTAGGTGCAAGCGGAAAAGTAGACAATGACGAACAGCTTGTGTTCTATAACAATCCGACCAAGAACGGTGTTAGTTTCATCGACAACCCGAATCAAGGCGGAGATAGAAAGCAGTTCTCCATTCAATTGACGGGTGTGCCGGCCAATGTAGAGAAGGTTGCTTTCACACTCACCATTCATGACGGTGAGAAGCTTAAGCAGCAATTCAGCCAAGTGACCCAGGCTTATATTCGGATTTTTCATCCAGAAACTGGGCAAGATATGTTGCGATATGAACTGGGAAATCATTTCTCCGTCGAAACAGCTATTGTCGTAGGGGAATTATATAGATACGGCGCAGAGTGGAAGTTCAGTGCGATTGGATCCGGTTTCTCGGGCGGTCTTAAAGCGCTGTGCGGCAATTTCGGCATTGAGGTCAAGGACGAGCCTTCCGCTCCTGTACCGGGGCCGGCGCCTGTCCAGCAGACGCCTCCCCCTAGTCCTCCGCCGGTTACCCCGCCAACTCCGGTTAATCTGACCAAGATTGAACTGAAGAAGAAAGGTGACCGCATCTCACTAGAGAAGAAGCCGCCGGGCCGACTCGGGGAAATTCTCATTAATTTGAACTGGAATCAGAAGAAATCGACAGGCTTTTTCGGTAAAAGCAAAGGCATTGATTTGGATTTGGCCTGTTTATATGAACTGAAAAACGGTGAAAAAGGCGTTATTCAAGCGCTCGGTAATCGTTTCGGATCTCTGACAAGAGAGCCTTACATAGCACTGGACGGCGACGATCGGACAGGCTCAGTGAAAACGGGCGAGAACATCCGAATTAACGGCAACAAGCTTGCGGAATTTGAACGAATTCTAGTCTTTACCTTTATCTACGAAGGTGCAACCACCTGGTCTGAAGCCGACGGTGTCGTCTCCATTAAGCAGGACGGCGGACCCGACATTGAAGTGAAACTGAACGAGCACGACAATCGCCAAGGCATGTGCGCCATTGCACTCATTCGTAATCAGAATAACGAGACTTTCAGCATCGAACGGCTCGTACAATACTTCTCCGGCCACAAACAGTTGGATGAAGCGTTTGGCTGGGGGATGCGATGGGTCGCAGGCAGTAAATAACAAGGGAAAATTCAGGAGGGTCGAGGCATGGCAGATTTTTTTCATAGTTTTATCAATAACTTCCTAAACTTTTTTAGTTGGGAAGTGCTGTCCCAGACATTGACAGATCCCGTGAGTTGGGGGATTATCGGTACGCTAGTTATCTTGGAGGGCTTGCTGTCCGCGGATAATGCGTTGGTACTTGCCGTCATGGTAAGGCATTTGCCGAAGGAACAACAGAAGAAAGCTTTGTTCTACGGACTTGTAGGTGCCTACATTTTTAGATTTGTTGCCATCGGTGTCGGTACGTTCTTAGTCAAAATCACATGGATCAAGGTACTCGGCGGTGCGTATCTCCTATGGATCGCCATCAGCAATCTTTTCTTCAAGAAGCATGAAACCGATGAAAATGGCGAAGTGAAAAGCAAAGGCATGTCCTTCTGGCGTACGGTTCTTGCGGTAGAAGTCATGGACATCGCATTTAGCGTGGACAGTGTGCTTGCTGCTTTTGGTGTCAGTGAAGAAGTATGGGTATTGTTCCTCGGAGGTATCTTGGGCGTACTCATGATGAGGGGTGTTGCTCAAGTCTTCTTGAAGCTCATTGACAAAATTCCAGAACTGGAGAAAACGGCGTTTATTCTCATTATCGTGATCGGTCTGAAGATGATTGCCGGTGCATTTGGGTTCCATATTTCCCACGTGGTCTTCTTCTCCGTCATTATCGCATTGTTCGGCGGTACGATTATCTTCAGTCTGCTGCGCAACAAAGGCAAAGAGAAATCCGCCAGCTAACATACAACGGAACTAACACAATCCCTCCCCTAATGGAGGGATTGTTGTTTCAATCCAAAAGAGGGAGGAATTGTATGAGATACTTTAACTACTTAACGCCGGATGAACAAAAAGCTTTATTTTATTTGCCTCCCACCTCTTTTGACAATCATTCGAGCAAAGAAGTTCTAGCTTCGTCCATTGGAGCCGCGCTATACATGCCGGCAACACGTCCTACCATCGCTGAAAATATCGCCTTCGGCAAAGTGGAAGGTCTCGTCTCGGCCATTCTGGATTTGGAAGATGCGGTCGGCGAGAATGAGGTGCATGCGGCGGAAGAGTCGCTCATTCATCAAATGAGTAAGCTTGCGACCTTCATCGAGCTGGGGATCTTGAATAAGGAGAACATGCCGCTGCTGTTCGTTCGAGTCCGAAGCGCCAATCAGTTGAACTATTTGATCGAAAGATTGGAGGATGACGTTGCGCTTCTAACGGGCTTCGTTTTCCCGAAATTTACAGCGGATAACGGAGAAACGTATTTCCGAATTCTTGAGAATTACAACGACGAGAAGTCTGCGTCATCCCCCGCCCTATACGGCCTTCCTATTCTCGAGTCAAGCGCCATCATTTATAAAGAAAGCCGGTTTCAATCGCTTCAATCGATCAAACATATATTGGATACCTATAAGGATTTGGTGCTTAACGTTAGAATCGGGGCTACCGATTTCTCAAGTCTATTCGGCTTGCGCCGAAGCCCGGAGATGACGATCTATGATATTTCTCCGATTCGGGATTGCGTGGCCGACATTATCAACGTCTTTGGCAGAGTGGATAGCTCTTATGTCATTTCGGGACCGGTCTGGGAATATTTCCCGCATAAAGGGTTAATCCGCGAAGTCATGTTGGACAAAGAAAACGGGCTGACGGGGAAAACGATTATCCATCCGACCCATATTAAGCCGGTTCAATCGCTTTACACGGTGTCTCACGAGGAGTACACGGATGCAGCCAGCATTGTGGCGAACAGCAATGGGGATTTCGGCGTGATCAGAAGTGAGTATGCCAATAAAATGAACGAAATAAAACCTCATTTAAATTGGGCGAGAAAGATTTTGTTACGATCACAAATCTATGGGGTGCTGCATGAACAACAACAATACAGTGGATTATTATCCAGTAACCGAGCGTACGTATAAGATCGCCGGAGATTTAGAGCTGAAAGTGAAGGTAGAGGCGAATCCTTTCCAGATCCCATTGGATAGCCTGTTTGGGATGGCGGCCAGAATTAATAAGAAGCGCTCCTTCTTATTCGTGAGCAAAGTGCTCGGCAAGCATATTCCGGTTCGTCCCTATACTTCGTTATTAAGCGGCGTTTCCTTGGGATTGCTCCTCCAGCAAGCGATGCAAGGCAGTATGCCGGATCATTTGTTGCCGCTGGCCATACAAGGCTTGATAGATCCTGCACGTGCGGACAATGCTTACCAAGAAATTCGGAGTCACCGGTTAGAGCTGCCTCAGCCAGCCGTGTTTATCGGGTTCGCAGAGACGGCAACGGCGATTGGGCACGCCGCTTTCCACACTTTTAGTGCTAATAATACTTATATTCATACCACACGAGAAATCATTGACGACACACAGTCCATCCTCAATTTCAGCGAGGAACACTCCCATGCGGTAGCGCATTATTGCTATGCGGAGGACCCTCACCTCTTTGCGCAAGCGGAGGTCGTTGTCCTGGTTGACGACGAAATGACAACCGGCAAAACCTCTTTAAACATCATTCGCGATATGCAGGCCAAATTCCCGAAAAAAACGTATTACGTCCTTGCTTTGCTCGATTGGCGAACGGCAGCGGATCTGGAACGGTTTCGGGAGCTTGAACAGGAGCTTGGAATCGCCGTTCATGTCCTTACGTTGGTGAAAGGCGAGGTGACCGTGACCGGATCTTCGGAAAGCTTAACGCCAGCTCAACCGGAATTGCCTCTCAGCCAAGGCTCTACTTCCATAGACATTATGTACGTCGATCACTTATTTGCTCATAGCCCATGGGGGAATCAGCGCCCTTATTTGCAATACAGCGGCAGATTCGGGCTTACGCCGGAACATGAAGCCCAATTAGGAGCCGCCCTATCCCTAACCGCTAAGTACCTTCGAGAAACGCGAATCGGTACCAAGACCCTCTGCGTGGGGACGGGCGAGTTCATGTACATCCCGATGCGGATTGCCGCCGAAATGGGCGAAGGGGTATCCTACCAGTCGACGACGCGCAGCCCGATTCATACGATTGACCGGGACGGTTATGCTGTGAAGTCAGGGTATCCGTACGCATCGCCGGAGGATCCGGAGGTTACGCACTTCATGTATAACGTCCCGGTTGGCGAGTATGAGGATCTCTATCTCTTCCTGGAGAGAGAGGCGGACCAAGCAGCCTTGCAGCCGCTGCTGCGAATTCTGGAGACGCGCGGCCTGCAGCGGCTTCATCTCGTTTTCTTCTCACCACAGACCGTGGAGTGGAAGGAGGGAGCGGTATGGAAGATTGGCGGAGCAGACCGGTAAAGGAACCGGTAAGACTGGGCAGCTATCCCCCTTCCGATGTTACATTCTTGCTGAAGGATTTGCGCGGTGTGCAGCTGGAGAAATCGACGGATGACAGGGAACGGGCTATTCAATCCGGTACGCATTACTCCGAAATGCTCCCGGTCGAGAAGCAGCCGTCTCCCGATTATTTGCAGCTGTATCATGAGACGCTGCAGATGTCGGCCCGGAAGGCAGCCCTCGCAATTGGAACGACAGCGGAACTCATTCGCAGCCGTAAGGGGGCGAACACAGTGCTCGTCTCATTGGCGAGAGCAGGCACGCCGGTGGGCATTCTGATCCGGCGCTATTTGTTGGAGATGCATGGCTTAGACATACCGCATTACAGCATCTCCATTATTCGCGGGAAAGGCATTGACGAGAATGCCCTAATCTATATCCTGCAGAAGCATCCGGAGGCCAGGATTCAGTTCGTCGACGGCTGGACAGGCAAGGGGGCGATCCGCAAAGTGCTGGCTGAGGCATGCGCCCAGATGGAGCGTCACTACGGCATCAAGTTGGACGATGATTTGGCCGTGCTGGCCGATCCTGGACATTGTGCGGAATGGTTCGGCACGAGAGAGGACTTCCTCATCCCGAGTGCTTGCTTGAACGCAACGGTGTCAGGTCTGATGAGCCGGACGGTGCTTCGTGACGATTTGATCGGGCCGTACGACTTCCACGGCTCCAAATTTTATGAAGAGTGGCTGGAGCAGGATCTCTCCAATCATTTTATAGCGGCCATCACGCCGTTCTTTGGCGATATCTTTGCGCAGGCAAGGCAGCAGGCAGATCATTGGCTTGCCCATCCGCCTGCGATAACCTGGCAAGGGCTGCACGATATTAAGGCGATTCAACAGGCGTTCGAGATCGCGGATATAAACCTGATTAAACCGGGGGTTGGAGAAACAACCCGCGTCCTGCTTCGCAGGGTACCATGGCGCATTCTCGTTGATCGCTTGGATAATCCGAATATTCGCCATATTCGGCTCCTGGCGGAAGCGAGAGATGTGCCGGTCGAGGTGTATCCGGGCCTAACGTATTCCTGCTGCGGGATGATTAAGTCTGTGAAAGGGGATGCCGAATAAGATGATATTTGCCAGCGACTTGGATCAGACCTTGATCTACTCACAGCCCGAAGACCGAGCGGCCGAACTGGGCAGCCGCATTGTCATTGCCGAGTTGATCGATGGCAAAGTGAGATCGTATATGTCAGCAGACGCCTTCCAACTGCTCAAGGAACTTATGGCGCAGCTGACGTTCATCCCCGTGACGACGAGAACGCTGCATCAATATTTCCGCATACATTTGGTCAGCCAAATCTTGAAGCCGGCCTACGCCGTAACAAGCAATGGCGGGAACATCGTGATCGACGGCCAGCCGGACCTCGAATGGCAATCGCATATTCTGAACCTTGTGAAGCAATCGAGCTCCCACGTCGAGGAGGTCCGGAGACTGATGGAACAGGTGCTTCATCCGGAATGGGTCATTTCCTCCAGCTATTGCGATGAGTTGTTCTTCTCTCACATTGTGCAGCGGGATAAAATTCCGCGTCAAGAAGTGAGCCAGATGATCGATGAGCTTCGGCGTATGGGGTGGAACACCTCCATTCAAGGCAGGAAAATTTATGTTGTCCCTGCAGCTGTCAACAAAAGGGATGCCGTAGCGCATCTGAAGACGATGCTGGGGGATGACAAGATCATAGCGTCCGGCGATTCGCTGCTGGATCAAATCTTGCTGGACTTTGCCGATTATGCGATAGCGCCGAGACATGGAGAGTTATTCAGGCAAGAGCAGCTGCAGCAAACGGGTGAGTACAAGTTCACAGAGGCATCCGGCATTTTTGCAACCGATGAGATTCTGGCTTATGTACAAACGCTTCCTAACGAGAATCATCATTCCTTCCGAATAAAGGAGTCCTCATGAAAAAAGTATGGTTTAACCGCTGGTTTTCGGTCGCTTATCACTACATGAACAGCATTCGCAACAATGAGGACGGCATGGCCTTCAAGATGTATGCGACGCATCCGGATCGTGCGCATATGGCTCTGCAAGCGGCAGATTATGCGGACACGGAGCCGGTGCTCGGCGATGACGATTATATCGAATTTGCGCTGGGCTTCTGCAAGCAGCATGGCATTGACGTCTTCATCCCGCGTCTGCATATGTATGCAATTGCGAAGCATTTGGATGAATTTGAGAAGATCGGCACCCGAGTCACCGTATGCCGTGATCTGGAGCTGCTGGAGAATTTGCTCGAAAAGCAAAAATTTTACGAAGCTATCCGCGATAAAAATATCCTCAGCATCCCGGATTATCATGTGGTGAATACGGCCGATCAGTTCATGGACGCTTACAAATCGCTGAGCCATGCAGGTCATCAAGTCTGCATGAAGCCAACCAATGCCGAAGGCGGTACAGGCTTCCGCATTATTAGCAACGAACGTAACGCCTTGAAGGACTTATTCGGGACGGTTACCCCTTATCTCACTTCGGATCAAGCTTATCGAACATTATCGTCCGTTGAGCGTTTCGATGACCTCATGGTGATGGAGCTGTTGGGCGGATATGAGTACAGCATCGATTGCTTGGCCACCGCCTCCGGCGAATTGTTAGCGGCTGTCCCGCGCCGCAAAGCGGACGGGCGTCTGCGCGTGCTGGAAGAAGTGCCCGAGCTGATTGAGATTGCGAACAAGGTTGCAGCCGCATACCGTATTCCATTCAACTATAATATTCAAGTGAAGTACAATCAGGGCGTGCCCAAATTGCTCGAAATCAACCCGAGAATGTCCGGCGGCCTGCATGTCACGTGCTTGTCGGGTATTAATTTCCCGTACTTGGCAGTGAAATCAATCTTGGGCGGACAGGTTGAGATTCAGAAGCCCCGGTTCGGCATCACGGCCAGTCATATTGAAACTTACATGATTATGAACTTAGGCGAATAAAGGCGAATAAATGAAGCTGCGCATCATATCTTTGAATATAGACGATTAAATCATTCAAAGAAGGTGCACTGCATGATGATTGGCGGGATCATACTCTCTGGAATCATCGTCGTTCTCATTGTCGTCGCAGCCTCGGAAAAAGCGGAATCCGTATCTAAATTTATTGAAAAATAGTCATCTATGAAACCTGCAAAGGTTTCTTTTTTTTCATCGGTTTTGGTAGAATAAAGAATAGAGTGTGTAAGGCTCTGGAGGGGATAATTTGCTGGATTTTACATTCGAAATCATGGATGAATACACAATTAATACAAGAATTTTGTATGCGAATGAGTGGTTTACTTTCAATCTCTATGAGAAAGACCATGTATGGACGCTTCATCCTTTTGACGGCATGCTGATTCGCAATAAAGATATGTGTGAGCTTGTGATGAACGAGCTTCTCAAGAATAAGTATTTTCACGTGATGTGTGCGAAAGAAAATATCATTCTATCGGAAATACGGACGACAGTCGACGTAGGCAGACGATCGGGCAATCCCGAGCCCATCCCCGTCCCCTCCTCATCACGCAGAGAGAGACCGCCTCAGAATGAATTGCCCGATGATATCCAAGCGTTCATGGACTATCATGATTTGGAGGATATCCTCGAGATTGAGAAAGAGTTCGTTCATAAACGTCTGACGTTCTACAAGCAAATGCTGGAGATCATGTTTATGCAGGGCGGAGGTCCGGACGATCGGGAATTTAGAGAAATTCAGTCTTTGTTCACGATGTATAAAGAAATGCTCGAGAGGTTGAACGGTTGGAACGACCGGGACTCCTCGGGTAATAACAGAAGATGGTAGAGATGATAAAGGAGCTGTAATATGCTGCGATTAAGCGATAGTCAACTTGCAACAATGTGGACTCAAGGGGATTCCAAAGCGTTCGGCCGGCTTCTTGAGTTGTATAAAGACAAAATTTACCGATTAGCTTATCGCATGCTGCGCAACAAGTCGGATTCCGAGGATGTCGTGCAGGAGACGTTTCTACGAGCGTACCAGCATTCCCACCGATTTGATGCGAGCAAAAACTTCTCAACTTGGATTTTCAGCATTGGCAAGAACGTGACCATTGATGTGCTGCGTAAAAAGAAGTCGGAGCTGTCCATGGATACGAATCCGCATCCATATAAGGATGCACTGCCTTTCTATGAGAAGTTGACGAGCCAGGACAAAACGCCGGAGGTTCAGTTGATCGAGCAGGAGACAGCCGAACAAGTGGAGAGGATGATCCGCGACCTGCCGGAGAAGTATAAAACGCTGATCGTGTACAAATATTTCCTGGATATGTCGTTGGAGGATATCTCCAAAGAGGTGGGACTGCCTGTGTCCACAATCAAAACAAGATTGTTTCGCGGCCGCAATTTCATTAAGCGCAAGTGGGGTTCGCTCTTCTTCATGCTGCAAAGCCTGACGCCTGTCATCGTACTCTAATCAACATTCCTATTAACCGATAGAGGAGTATCTATTACTATGAGCAATACCAAAATTGATGCACCCAAAATGCCGAAAGAATTACCGTTAATCTCTTTGCCGGAGGAAAAGCTGGAAGCGGAAGATAACTATCATACAGGAATCATTAGCGATTGTACCATCGATAATCAGAAAGCATCCAAAGTTGCATTTGATAAAATCATCTTCCGCAATGTAACCTTTACCCGGATTGCCATGAAAGACCTTGAATTAACGGATGTTATTTTTGAAAAATGCGATCTGTCCAATGTGGATTTCGGAGAAGCGACGATTCATCGGACGGAATTCCGTAATTGCAAAATTATGGGTATGGATTTGACAGGAGCGACCATTCGTAATGTTTTATTCGATTCCTGCTTAGGCGATTATGTCAATTTCCGAATGGCTAACTTTAGACAGATTGCTTTCCAGGATTGCTCGCTATTAAGCGCGGACTTCTACGAGACAACGCTTCAGAAAGTATATTTCGATAACTGCAAGCTGGACCGTGCCCAATTCACAGGGGCTAAGCTAACAGGCATCGATCTCAGCTCCTGTGATTTCACGAATTTAGGTGCAGGCGTAGAGGAATTGCGCGGCTGCATCATTTCAAGAGGACAAGCTTCTGTATTTGCGAGTCTTTTAGGGCTTATACTAAAGGAATAAACGCAATCGATGAAATGAGGAGACTGTCGTGAAATTTGGATTTGATATTGATGATACGCTTATCAACTTAAGGGAACACGCTTTCCGTATTTATAATCGGGAACTGAAACAGAACGTGGGCTTAGATATATTTGATGCGCTAAAAACGATGGAGATTCACGAAGCATTCGGACTGACGAAAGAAGAGGGCGGGAGGCTGTGGAAGAGCCTCCGTGATGATATTTATTATTCGGACTGCGCCCCCTTCCCGCATGCTCGTGAAATTTTGCATGAGCTGGTGAAGCGAGGCCACGAGGTGTACTACATCACAGCTAGAGCCAAGGAACATACGGAACGGACACGCGAGTGGCTGGTTCAAAACGGCTTTCCCGTTGCGGACGGGCATTTCTTCTGCGGGATGAGCGATTCGGAGAAAGTACATATCATCGACGATTTGAAGTTGGACTATTATTTCGACGATAAGCCGACCGTTCTGGAAACCTTATCCCATTTGCCGGTGAAAGCATACGTCAAAGACAGATCCTACAATCAACAGCTAGATCTGCCGAGGATTACCTCTTGGGATCAGCTTCTTGACGAATTACAGTCATAGGTGTCTATATCTGGATCGAGTCACCCGGCTGTAAGGAAATTAAATTTGTGATACCTTCGAAGGACAGCTGCCTAACTAGGGCGGCTGTTTCTTTATACGGGGCATGAACTAAAAGCTTGAAAGGGCTGTTCATGTCTTGGGTCATCTTACGCACATCAGGCATACCCTGATGGAGTTCGTAGCGTAACGCTTGCATTTGGCAGCCGCGTGCGGCATCACTTAAAGGCCAGCAGTCTCTGGGCTTGGGTTCGCTCCTCCTATTATGATAGTACGTCCATGGCGAGTGATTTCATTTACAAAAAAGACATGCCGAAATCACAATCCCATGACAAATCTTCCTTATGCTCTTCTCTGTGAGGAAGAAGACTTACTAAGTAGTCAAAGGAGATGAATGAATGATCAGAAAGTACACATTAAGAATGGCATTGGCTGTACTCTTCGGAGCTGTTTCAGTCGCAGGAATCGGAGGATCTCCACAGTCCGTTGAGGCAGCGAGTAATATGGTTCCGGATTATGAGGTTAAGCTTCTGCTTAATCCCAGCACGGTTCTTGGCACGGATTATAAACTCACAAGCAGTGTGAAAACCGCCTTCGGGATGCCGGATACGGTGACCAAGATGAATGTTCAATTCCTGGATACGAATGCTAAGGATATCTACAACAATGGATGGAGTCCGCGAATTCGCAAAACGGAAGGCGAGGATAACTTCGAGCTTAGTTATAAGAAACGTTATTCCATCACAGGTAACGATATCAATAGTGCCCTGACATTAGCTAACCAAGAAGGTTTTGATTCCGGCGATACGGGCTATGAAGCACAAATCGAGTGGGGATATCAGAAAAAAACGCTCAGTATTACTCGTACCAAAAGCGGCAGTAAATCCGGATACAGCGGTATGGATCTCCCCAATCAATCAGATTCACGCAGTCTTCTAATTAATAATGCTCCTGATAAGTTTAATAATTGGGTTTCTGACGGATGGGGAACGAGCAAACTATCCTCCTCACGCATCTATGGTCCCGTTCTGGCTAAGCGTTCGATCGGTACATGGAGCGGGCAGCAATTGTATATCGAAGTGTGGCCTATTCGAAATGCGGCGGGAACAGGCACGGAATACATAGTGGAAGCTTCTTTCAAAACGAAAAGCGAGTCGGAGGCTTCAACGAAACATGATGAATTAATTGCTTACCTGCAGGCCAAAGGCTGGTTCTTACCCCAGGATTCATTAAAAACACAGCTTATGATGGATCGATATTAAATAAGCCAAGACTCACAGCCGACCACCTTTCTCGAAGGTGGTTTTCCTTATGGCGGTGTCTGTGCCCACTATCCCTAGCGCTCAGAAAACGGAAACAATCGGTACTTGCATGAGTAAAGACAAGCCGGCATAAATGAGGAAATACCGGGATATTACGGGCTGTCAGATTGTATCGATAGCAAAACTCATCAAGATACTTTTGTAAATACTTAGCGCCAAGGCCATGAAAGCTTCGATTTATCCAATTGCCGGCTTGTCTGGCCAGCTGAAGCAATGGACGACAACGTATGGGCGTATAGAAGCCTGTTGTTATTTCTATATTGCGCACGGCAGGGTCAATATGTTGGTTATGAAACGAATGTAGATCGCGGCGAGATATATGCTTGTTGGTTGGGAGCTGAGGGATGATATGTTTGATTTTGAGATAACCGGATTCATTGCTGTGGATTTCTGAAGAGCCAAGCAGGAGAAGGTGCTCTTGTGGATGCTTACGGACGGTGGGATTGTATGGACGTCCATAAATGGCAGAATTAATAATAACAGTGCCGGTCAGAGGCGTTTGTGCGTCCCACAGATGGATCAATGATCTTATTTTATGCAGGATTAACCATGCCGTTTTGTAGGTGACTTGAATGATATGCGAGAGTTTGACAGCGCTGGTACCCTCCTCCGAACAGGAGACAAGAAATAATGCTGCAAACCACTTCCGAAGACTGGTCCGACTCCCTTCGATAACGGTTCCGGAGGTCAGTGAAGCTTGATGACGGCAGCGGCTGCACTCGTATAGCGGAAGTCGGCGCGTATTAATTAAATAGGCGTGCCTAAAGCTGCATTGTGGACAGGAGAAGCCTTGTGGCCATTTGACACGGAAGAGATATTCCGCACAAGCGGCTTCGGTGGAGAAACGTTCCATAAACTGCTCGAAAGACAATTTTGAAAAGTCCAAATCCGCTTCCCTCCATTCAATCTCACAGACAAGAACAAATGTTCCTATTTGTAGTATATCGAACCTTTGATTCAATTTCAATATAATTTTGGAAAAATTTACTCAATATAACCATGTTTTATCTGAGCGAAAGGGATAGTGTTGATATAGCGGGCAAGAACAATGGGGGCGGCTAGAGCTGGCTGCGCTAGAGGCTAGAGGCGGCTAGAGCTGGCTAGAGCTGGCTGCGCTAGAGGCTAGAGGCGGCTAGAGCTGGCTAGAGCTGGCTGCGCTAGAGGCTAGAGGCGGCTAGAGGCAGCTAGAGGTGGCTAGGTGCAGCTGGAGCACGAGCTTGAAGAGACGAGGAGGCCCTGAGCAGATGGGATAGTGGCAATAGCAAGCAAGTGAATTCCGAATAGGTGCCTCCCATAGATCACCGGAGCTTTCCGGAGCCTCCCCTCCGAGCCGGCGCTAAGGCTTCTTTTTCACTTCATGTCCGCATAAGGTAGTACTAATGACAAGCGGGCTAGGGGGGAATGAGATGCTGCAAAGGCGACGGTGGAGAAGCAGACCTACAGGGAAATCCAACCGGAAAAAGGTGCTGTTGATCAGTCTTCTCATCTTTGTCTTATTTTGCGTGCAGTTTTTTATTTATGTTGAACGGAATCTCCGGCCTCCGCTGATGAACTTAGCGAAGGTCCGCATTAAGCAGATCGCCACACAAGCGATTAACAGCGCAATTGCGGATCATGTGGCTGGCAGCACGAATGCGGAGCAGCTTATCGATTGGAAAATGGATAAAAACGGAAAGATCACAGGCTTCATGTTGAATTATAACGAACATATGCGTATAACCTCCGATACGATCAATACCGTACAAGGAGAGCTTGATCATCTGCAGACGATATCCGAGCATATTCCGGTAGGGCAAGCGATGAACAGCGCCATCCTCTCGTCGTTCGGCCCCGATATACCGATCAGGCTGCTGCCTGTAGGGAATGTGAAGGTTGATTTGAATACGCGATCTCAAAACGCAGGCATTAACATGGTGATGTTCGAGGTATACGTTCGCATTATTGCCGAAGTATCGGTCATTATTCCATTTGATTCGGATACGGAAATCGTGGAAACGGAAATCCCTATTTCCTATTCGCTTGTGGTAGGGGATGTACCGACGTATTACTACGATAACAAGGGCAATCCGGTTGGCAGCAGCAAGGACGCAGGCCCGCCAAGCTTATCGCTTCCGCAAATTCCGAACTCGGGAACTACCACGCCGAAGAGCGAAGGGACCTCTACGCCAGAAGGAACGGAAAAAGAGCCGACCCCCTAGGGGCCGGCTTATTTTCTGCGTCTGCTGCGGTCTTCTTTTTCCCATTTGCGCAAGGAGGGGTAAGGATCAAAGCTCCACTCCGTTAATCCATTATCGCGATAGAGGCCGAAGTGGAGATGGGGCGGGAATTTCCCGGAAGTCCCCGGCTTACCGTAGCCGGAGCTGCCAACCCAACCGATCGTTTGGCCGGGCTTCACGACGTCGTTTTCTTTGATTCCTTTTTGGAACCCGGATAGGTGGGCGTAATAATGATAGATGTTGTTCACGTCACGAATCCCGATGCGCCAGCCGCCGTATGGATTCCAGCCTTTCACTTCCACGATCCCATAGCAGGTGCTGCGCACGGGAACGCCGTAACCGGCAAACAAATCGGTTCCTTCGTGGGAACGATGACCGCCCCAGCCGCGGCTGTCTCCCCACGTGCTGCGATAGGAGTAATCGGCCGTAACCGGCAGCGGGAATGCGTGCTCGCCAACGTCCAAGGTGCCGAGCGTCTCATAAATGGTAGCGAACTGTTTGATACGTTCAACACTGCGCGAGTTCTGGTAATAATTCCATAAGTTGATCTGCAGATTATCTTCCTTAATGCCATTCTTGCTCATCAGAAATGCCATTGAAGCCAGCCGATCCAGATCGTTGTCCCGTTCAGCAACGCCGTCTCCGGAACCGTCGCGCCCATAACCGTGGAAGATGGAAATACTATTGGGATTCGTATCCTGCTGGTCCGGATTCAAGATGCCGGCCCAATCCGACTCGGGAAAGTAAATACTAGTAAGCCCTCTGTGCGCTGGCCGTTTCTTGGCAATATTCATCGTTCGTTCGTACTGATCGACAGCGGCCAAATAAGACCATGGGATGCCGGAAATAATACTTGTTTTCTCAAACAGCTCTTTCCGCTCAGAGTTCAGGTTGGGAGTAACCTTAGATGGAGCAGAAGCGAGCGAGAGGTCGGAAGCGACAGCCTGCGCAGCCTCTACATTTGAAAGAATTCCTGATTCGGTTGCTGATAGGAGGAGGCTACAAATTAAAACCCGCGACCAAAAGGGTCTGCTTATCATCACTATCATCCTTCCTGAAATGTTATTTCTTAGGATGTACGCTTCCTATCGTGTTTATCCCAAGATCTTTTGTTGTTCGTTTATTTTTGCTATGATGCCAATATAAGGCGGGTGAAATGGATGAGTTTTAACCATAGAGATGAGCATGTAGATGACAGGATGCTGTTGATTCAAGCTAATTTGGATGATATGAATCCGGAGTGGGTTTCTTATATCATGGACAAGCTCTTCGATACAGGGGCGAACGATGTGTACGTGGTACCGATTATTATGAAAAGGGGCCGGCCCGGCATTATGTTGAATGTACTCGTTGAGGAAGAACGGCTCTCGGCGATTGAAGACGTTATTTTCAGCGAGACTACAACGTTAGGCATTCGGTATATGCACGCATCCTGCCATCGTTTGGCCAGAGAGTTCGAAAAGGTACAAACCCCGTGGGGCTCGTTGTCGGTCAAAGTCGGCTATCACCAAGGGAAATTAGTGCAGTATGCACCTGAGTTTAAAGAATGCGAGCAGGTTGCGCTAGCTCATGGCGTGCCATTGAAGACGGTGTATGAAGAAGTCAGACACCGGTTTGTGCAGCAACAGCAAGAACATAAAAACGCCTCCTCCTAATGGTATAGGAAGAGGCGTTTATGCCGTTACTGAGGGTTGTGCGTATGTGTATGAGAGTGCGAATGGGCGTGGTCGTGATCATGGTCATGGTGATGATGGTGGTCATCGTGCGAGTGTGCATGATCATGATCATGGTCATGATGATGATGATGGTCATCGTGCGAATGCGCATGATCATGATGATGGTGGTGATGGTGATCATCATGCGTATGAGCATGGCCGTGATTATGTTCATGAGACAAGTGCTCGTGGCCGACTTGCCATTTGCCGATGAAAGGGTCTACTTGGCCGATGACAACGCGAAGCACGTTAGGCTGCTTAGGCAAATCCCGCGTGCCTGCGCCGTAACCGATCGTATCCACGACCATTGGCGGAAAGCTTTTGGAAAACTCATCCACGATGCCGGAAATGATACCGGCCCCTGTCGGCGTGGTCATCTCCATACTGTAGTCAGTTGATGCAATCGGTAAGCCGCGCATCATTTCCAAAGTAGCAGGTGCAGGCACCGGATAGGTACCGTGATCGATATGAATCGTACCCGAGCCTAGAGGAACCGGCGATGCGTAGATGCGCTCGATTCGCAGCGAGTCGATGGCCAAAGCCACACCCACGATATCAACGATGGAGTCGATCGCTCCGACTTCGTGGAAATGTACTTTCTCCACAGGAATACCGTGGATTTTCGCCTCAGCGATACCGATTTTCTCGAAGATGGCGAGGCTGAGCGCTGTTACTCGCTCGTTGAATCCCGCCCCCTGAATGACTTTGACGATTTCGGAGTAATGCCGGTGTTGCTTCGGCGGATGGTTCGGGTCCTGGATGACATCCAGCTTCAGAGCCGAGATGCCGCGCTTAATGACACGTTTCCACTCCAGCATATAAGGTTCCAGCTTGATCTTGGTAAGCTCATCTTCAATGTATGCACGGTCTGCTCCTGCATCGACCAATGCCCCGAGGGTCATATCGCCGCTGATACCGGAGAAGCAGTCCAAATATAAAATACGCATGGTACGAATCTCACGCTCGTTTCGACATATTTTTGTTAATGAGCCCTGCATAATAGCCGGCTCCGAAGCCATTGTCGATGTTCACGACGGAAATGCCGGGTGAACAACTGTTTAACATCGACAGAAGCGGCGCCACGCCTGCCAGATGGGCGCCATATCCGATGCTCGTCGGCACGGCGACGATCGGCTTGGACACAAGCCCGCCGACGACGCTGGCGAGCGCGCCTTCCATGCCGGCTACGACCACAATCGCGTTGGCACCGCGAATGAGATCCAGCCGGCGGAAGAGCCGGTGAATGCCGGCTACGCCGACGTCGAACACGCGTTCGACGTGGCTGCCCAGGCATTCAGCCGTAAGAGCGGCCTCCTCCGCCACAGGGAGGTCGGAGGTGCCTGCGCACACGACGGCGATGTAGCCTTCGTGGACTTTCAACATCGGGCGCTTGAACCAAGTGAGCGCCCGGGCCGTTTCGTGGTAGGTGACGCCTTCCACGGCTGCGGTAACATGGGCGGCTTTGTCCGGATCGACACGCGTGGCGAGCACGCGGTCGGTGTGCTCCGTCAGCCGCCGGAAAATCGTCTCGATCTGCTCAGCGGTCTTGCCTTCCCCGAAAATGACTTCGGGGAAGCCCGTACGCTTCTCGCGATCGATGTCCAGCTGGGCAAATCCGAGATCTAGGTTGCCGGGGCCTGCGCCTGCACCATCTTTGACGATTTGCCTTTTGGCTTCTTCAACGTCCAGATCGCCGGTCTGGACGAGCTTTAGAATCTTCTCCAAGTCCATCATAAGGATGCTTCTTTCACCTTTTCTTTGGTTTCCTTAGACAGCACTTCGTTCATGCTGCCGGTGCGGTAGCCCGCAAGATCCAGCGTTACGTAAGTAAAGCCGAGCTTGCTGAACTTTTCGTAAATCGCGTCGCGGTGCTCCACCACTTTGTGGATTTCATTCGGCATGACTTCGATCCGGGCGATTTTGTCATGATGACGCACCCGCACTTGATATAGACCGAGCTGCGACAAGAAGAATTCACCCTCATCCAGCTGGTCGATTTTCCATTTCTCAATTTGCGTTCCATAAGGAATGCGGGAGGACAAGCAGGCGAAGGACGGCTTATCCCAGGTGCGCAGCCCTAATTCCTTGGAAAGCTGTCGGATCTCGTCCTTCGTCAAGCCGGCCTCTTGTAAGGTGCTGCGGACGCCCTGTTCATTCTTGGCTTGCAGGCCCGGCCTGTAATCGCCGAGATCATCCATATTGGAGCCATCTAGAATATATGGGTAACCCAAATCTTTGGCTAATTGCTGCAGATGTGAATAAAGTCCTGTTTTGCAGTGGTAACAGCGATCCGGGTTATTGGCGACGAAATTCGCGTTCTCCAATTCTTTAACCTCTGTTTTGTGCAGCTTGACGCCGATCTGCTCGGCAAGTTCAACAGCTGCATCGAATTCCCTCGTAGGGAACGTTTCGGAAGCCGCAGTCACGGCTAACACTTGATCTCCGAGCTCTTGCTGTGCCCGTTTGAGGACGAATGTACTGTCCACGCCTCCGGAGAAGGCGATTAATACGCGACCCATGCCTCTTAAAATCTCACCGAGCTTGCGGTCTTTCTCGCGCGTTACTTCTTGTATGCTCATGATTCTTCCCTCCCATACAGCTATATGTAAAAAGCTGAGCTGTTTTGGTCCATCTAGATTAGTGTATCACAACTGACTGGTAAAGTGGATTGTTTTGTCAAGCATTCATGATATAATAACTACAGCAAGAAACCAAATAAAAGGCGGGAACTATAATGCCTACAAAACCCCTAGAGAGAAAACCAGACTGGTTAAAAATTAATCTGAAGACCGATGAAAACTTCAAAGAAATAAAGTCGATGATGCGTTCCAAAACGCTGCATACGGTTTGTGAGGAAGCCAAATGTCCGAACATTCATGAGTGCTGGGCGAATCGGACGGCAACCTTTATGATTTTGGGCGACATATGTACGCGCGCCTGCCGCTTCTGCGCCGTCAAAACCGGCCTCCCGACGGAGCTCGATCTGCAAGAGCCGGAACGTGTGGCCGATGCCGCATTGCAAATGGGCTTGCGCCATTGCGTCGTGACTTCCGTCGCGCGCGACGATCTGCAGGATGGCGGAGCGATGATTTTCGCCGAAACGATTAAGGCGATTCGCCGGAAGCTGCCGCTCTGCACGGTCGAAGTGCTGATTCCCGATTTCCTGGGACGCGAAGAGTCGCTGGCAACGGTTCTGGAGGCCAAGCCGGATATCCTGAACCATAATATGGAAACGGTTGAACGCATGTCGGACCGCGTCCGCTCCAAAGCGAAGTATCGCCGCTCGCTGGAGCTGCTGGAGCGCTCCAAGCGAATCGCGCCGAACATTCCAACCAAATCCAGCGTCATGATCGGTGTCGGCGAGGAGTGGGAGGAGCTGCTGCAAACGATGGACGATCTTCGCGCGGTGGATTGCGATATTATGACCATCGGCCAGTATTTGCAGCCGTCCACGACCCATCTGGCTGTCTCCAAATATTATACGCCGGACCAGTTCGCCCTTCTGAAAGAAGAGGGGATGAAGCGCGGGTTCAAGCACGTAGAGTCAGGCCCATTGGTACGCAGCTCGTACCATGCCCATGAGCAGGTCCAAGCGGCATCGAACGTTTAAACTGACGGATCCGAGAAAGGAGAGCTTCCTACCATCATGATTCATATTGCGAACAAAACCTATGAGCTCGTGACCGACCACAAGAACGGTTGGAATTATGAAGTGTTCAAGGAACGCTACAGCGAAGTTCTGGAGCGCTATGATTATATTGTTGGCGACTGGGGATACAGTCAATTAAGGCTGAGAGGCTTTTTTAAAGAAGCTCACCCGAAAGCGACAAAGGATTCGTCGATCGCCGCCCTCCAAGACTATTTGAATGAGTACTGCAATTTCGGCTGTGCTTACTTTCTCATCGAGAAGGTTAACACTAACAAGCAGCAGCAGCAACCACTGCAGCCGCAGCAACCGCAGGTACCTTCCGAACCGACGACAACCTCGTCATAGAGGTTTGACAATAAAAAAACGCCATTTGAACTCCCGGGAGTTCAATGGCGTTTTTTTGTTGACCCATAAAGCTACTTAAGCTCTAAGCCGACGAAAGCCTCGCGCACCCGGTTCCAGAACGGGAAGGGGCGGAATCTGGCGAATTTCACTTTCACGTGGGAGGCGACGCGGCAGCGGATCGAGACGACGTCGCTGTGCTGCATATACTTATGATCGAGGGAAAGCAGCATATTTTGCTGGGCTTTCGGATAAATGTCGCAATGATGATGCTTCGGTAAAATCATGGAAGAGCCGAGTGTCCGGTAGACTCTGTTATTGATGGAAGCGATCTCGGCGATTTGGATCGCCTCCAGTGACGGATGGACCATGGCCCCGCCCAAGCTTTTGTTATAGGCGGTGCTGCCTGCCGGCGAGGAGATGCAGATTCCGTCGCCGCGGAACATTTCGAACACTTCATCGTTGATGTCCAGACGCGCAACCAGGGAAACTTCGATTCCCCGAAGCGTAAACTCGTTCAGCGCAAGATGCGTCTCAACGCCATGCTCGGTAGTGATTTCGATCTCAACGACCGGATATCTCACGACTTGCAGTTCCTCGACGGAAGGGACGCTAAATACCAGTGATGCGAGATGGTCGAGTTCGTTCGGTTTCCAATCCGCAAAAAAGCCGAGATGTCCCGTATGGATGCCTACGAATGCGATATGACCGATTTGATCGACATAATTATGAAAAGCCTGAAGCATGGTGCCGTCTCCGCCAATGGAAAGGACGATGTCGGGGTTATGCTCGTCCCTGGGCATTCCATGCTGTGCGGCGAGCGCATGGAACCGTGCTGTCAGCTCCTTGGAGATATCATCGCCTCGTTCAATGACGTTGTATTTCAATCGAGTTCCTCCTATTGAAGCGTACAGTATTTGTCAATTTCTTGCAGTATAGACTCGGGGGTATGCCTGAACTCGGCTGCGACGCGGTATGAATCGTTGCTGAAATTGGCCACCCTAATAATTTCGCCATATGCGGTGATCGGTCCGGGAAGTCCTGGCAGAATGAAGCTGAGCTCCAGGAACAAGGGGTGAATCAGCCGGTTCGTTGTTAGGAATGAAAGGCCTCCGCTGCTGATATCAAGCAGTTGTCCGGAGAAAGCGGCGCCCTTGCGTGCGGACACACCGCGAATACCGACGATCTGAAGTGTAATGGGTGTTCGAAGGAAGAGCTTGGCCCGTTGATGCTGTCTTCTCTGATGATGCTGAATTTCTTCGGGAATGGACAATGTGAGGTTACAACCGGATTTCTTCAATTCGAGCTGAAGCAAATCCACATACGTATAATATAAAATTCCACGGTCTCTAAAAGAAAATTCAATGAATGATACATGTTCAAGTTTGTCGAATGGAAATAGTCCGCAAAGCTCTAGACAAACGGTGAACGATTGTTCGCCTATTCGGTCAATGATGAAATCATCTTCGAAGCAGAACGGTTGCCCGTCTTTGCACTCACCGACAATCATCAAATGACAAGCCGAATTCGGTGCGATATATGCCAATTCTTGCGCCTTATTCCAATCCATAGCATCACCAAGTGGTTAGATTTGCATTCATGCTTGCATGCCCATACCGTAAGTCCTCTTTTCATAATAATTTATAAAAGAAAATAAGAAAAGCCCCAAACGGGGCTTTAAGCGGGTGAATCCAACAATTACTGCCAAGAGAGTGTACTGGTCACAAGCGAAAGCTCGAAGGAATGGGCGAAATTTGGCGAAACCGGTCGAACGCGAATCGAGAAATGAGGCCCATGAACAAGGTGCCCGGGAATGGTCGCTTTATAGCTCTGGATGCCTTCCGTCAGCTCGCCGGACGGCTCCATCGTGATGATGCGCTGCTCCCAGGTGTCGCCAATGTCCTCATAATATATGACTTCCACCGCCGTATCTTGCGGCCAAATAGGGCCGAAATGAACTTGCGCCGAAACCTCCTTCGTAGACGGTTTCATTTCGCTTAATGGAACTTCCGACGACAATTTGGCTGAGCGGTCATCGATGCCAATGATCTTGACATGATACCAGTTGCTGCGAATGAACTGCTTGTAATCGGCCACTTTGGTTGCCACGTCGTAGTGATTGGCGACGAACAGCCGGGCTCTGTCGGCCGTGGGCACATAGGTCTGCTCCGTGTAATCCTGCACCATCCGGTGGGTGTTGTAGACCGGGCTCAGGGTCTGAATGGAGCGCTTCATCCGGGAGATCCATTGATGCGGAAGCTCGCCTTGATTGTAGTAAAGAGGGATAATTTCGTTCTGCAGAATGTGGTAGATCGATTGGGTATTCTCTTTCTCCTGCACGGCCCAGTCCGCCGTGCCCGTGGAGCCGATCGCCCAACCGTTTGACCCGTTGTAGCCTTCCTCCCACCAGCCGTCCAGGACGCTGAAGTTCAGAACTCCGTTCATGGCTGCTTTCTGCCCGCTCGTGCCGCTCGCTTCCAGCGGCCTGCGCGGGTTGTTCAGCCAGACATCCACACCTTGAACGAGATAACGCGCCATATTCATGTCGTAATTCTCGAGCATGACGACTTTGCCTGCGAATTCCTTTAATTGCGATATGCGATATATTTCGCGAATGAGCTCCTGACCGGGATAATCCGCCGGATGCGCCTTGCCGGCAAATATAAATTGCACGGGGCGGTCGGGATCGTTAATCAGCTTCTTCAGCCGGTACAAATCGTTGAAAATGAGATTAGCCCGCTTATAAGTGGCGAACCTTCTGGCGAATCCGATTGTCAAGGCTTTGGGATTCAAGTATTGTCTGACTTCGTCGATGCGCTCCTGAGACTCGCCGTTGCGTCTGCGCTGCTCCATGATGTTGCGCCTCGCGTAGCGGATCAAGTCTTCCTTCAACTGCTGATGCACGGTCCAGATGGATTCGTCGGGAATGACTTCCACCTGCTGCCACTGATGCTTGTTAACTTGATCTTCCCGCCAAGTGCCGGGGAGGAAGCGGGTGAACAGTTCTTGCCATTGCGGAGCGGTCCATGTGTCCAAGTGAACCCCGTTCGTAATGGAACCGATCGGCACTTCGGACGCATCGATATGGCCGTGGAAATCCTTAAACATCTCGCGCGAGACTTGACCGTGAAGCTTGCTTACGCCATTGCGCAATCCAGCCGTATTCATCGCCAGGTGGGTCATATTGAATTGGCCCGTATGGTGGTCGAGTCCGAGCGCTACGATGCTTTGCTTATGGCGCGACAGCTCGCTCAGCAGCGGTCCGAGATAATGCTCCACCATCCCGATCGAGAACGTGTCATGCCCGGCAGGCACAGGGGTATGGGTGGTGAAGACGGTCGCCGAGCGCACGGTTTCAACGGCTACATGGAACGGCAGCCCAAGGTGGAGCAGCTCCTTCAACCGTTCGAGCGTTAAGAAAGCGGCATGCCCCTCGTTGATATGGTACACATTGGGGTAGATGCCCAAAGCGCGGAGCGCCTTGACACCGCCGATGCCAAGCACGATTTCCTGCGCGATCCGCGTATCCTGATTGCCGCCGTACAGCTGAGCGGTCAGTTCCTTATCCGCCTGGCTGTTCGCTTCATGGTCGGCATCCAGCAAATAGACGGCATTGCGGCCGACCTGTACACGCCAAATTTGCAGCGTAACGGTTCGTCCGGGCATGTCAATGGTAACGGTAAGCGGACGTCCGTCTTGAAGCACAGGAGAGATCGGCAGCTTGCCGAAGTCGTACGTATACAATTCGCTGATTTGACCGCCGGATGCATCGATTTTTTGCGTAAAATAGCCCTTTTTATAAAGAAGTCCCATACCGACCAATGGGATGCCTAAATCGCTTGCCGATTTGGTATGATCGCCGGCCAGGATGCCCAGCCCCCCTGAATAAATCGGTAAGGATTCATGAAAGCCGAACTCGGCGGAGAAGTAAGCGATCTGCACATAACCGCGTTCTCCATGCTTTTGCTGAAACCAAGTAGGTCCGTTCATATAGGCGTCGAACTTGCCGATCACTTGCCGGTAGCGGGACAGAAATTCGGCGTTGCCGCTTAAAGCGTCGATTTGGGCTTCGTCCAAATCGTAAAGGAGGCGAACGGGATTATAGCCGGCTTGAACCCATTTGGCCGGATCCATTTGTGCAAAAAGCTGCAAAGCATCATGGTTCCAACTGAACCACAGATTGATAGCCAGCTCGGACAAGCGCTCAATCGCAGGCGGCAACGGTCTAGCTACTTTGGGGATGGCATTTTGCATACTGGATTCACTCCCTTTATGATTTTGATTCTAATTACCCCTATTATCTTGTTCCACCAACCTTTTCATACACAAGTTTTAGTAAGGAATATGCAGCGAAGAGGCCGGCAATGACTGTAAACGCTGCGAAAATGACCGTTCCGCTAACTGGAAGCAGCAGCTTCAGGTAGCTGAGGACCGGAGCGGCCGGATCGTACTGCGCCTGGAAGACGGCTTGCGAGCCCCGAAACCTTTGCATAGGCTCCCAGATGATCAGCACAATGGCGGCGGACAACAGGGCGTGAACCAGCCGGGCGAAGAGAAAGGGGACGTAACGCAAGTTGGTGTGGCTCAGCAAGGAGACGATTTGCGCATGAACGGACATGCCGCCCCACGATAAAATAAAAGCCCCGATCGCCACCTTGCTGGAGAGGGCAAGCGCCGCCGGAGCGTTGCCCGCAGCCTTGGCCCCTAGCGTTACCTCGAACAGTCCGTTCATGACCGCTTGCGACAGTTCGAGCGGCAGTCCTGCGAAGCGCAGGATAAAGTCAATCAGCAGGTACATAGCGTTCATCACACTTGCCTGGGTCAGAACCTCCAGAACGACGGAAAAGAAGACGACAAGTCCGCCGACGACGAAAATTAAGTTCAGCGACTGCAGGATGGACTGGCTGAGCAGGGAGCCGACGGAGCGGCCGTCGGACATCCGCGCGTTATGCATGTTGTCGAATGCGCGTTTCCACACGGAGCCTTGGCTGACGCTTGTCTGCAAGGTCGGCATGCTTTTGCGCCCATGGAATCTCATCATAAGCCCGATAAAGAGTGAACCTCCATAGTGGGCTACAGCCAGAATGAGCGCCAAGGAGGCGTCGTGGAAAAAGCCAATCGAGACGGCGCCGATCAGGAAGATCGGATCGGAGCTCGTGGTGAACGCCACAAGCCGTTCCCCTTCTTCGCGATTCACGAGCTTCTGCTCCCATAGCTGGGAGGTTAATTTGGCGCCGACCGGATAGCCTGCGGCGAATCCCATGGCCAGGACGAAGCCGCCGATGCCCGGAATGCGGAACACGGGGCGCATCATCGGATCGAGGAGTGTGCCGAAGAAATGCACGATGCCGAAGCCAAGCATGATTTCGGAAATGACGAAGAACGGGAACAGGGCGGGGAAGAGCACGTCCCACCAAATGGAAACGCCGCGTAAGGCGGCGCCAAGACCGGCATGAGGAAACGCAAATAAGCATAGAATAATGGCAATCACGACAAAAGCCGTGAGTAACGCAGCCGTGAAGTTTCGTTGCTGCATGGGCCTACACCTCCTCTTCCTCAACTATATGAAGTGGCTTGGACATCCATGCCAGCCTAAAAAACTTAGACTTTGGTACTGCTAAGCAAGTTGTTTTATGGTAAAATAGAACTATAGGTAGTCTTATATCCTAGGCGTCGGGAGTGATTCAAATGACAGGTATCATTGCCGGGTTGGTCGTTTGTCTGTTCGTGTATGTCATTCGAGAGACGCTCATGCATGCAGGGGATGAGGATGTAGAGCATTACTAAGCCAACAAGAGAGAGGATTTCCTAATGTCAGAGCAGGAACGCAATACGCTGTATGAATGGATGGGGGGAGCGGAGACGATTCGCCGGATTGTGGAGGCCTTCTACCCTAGAGTGCTGAAGCATCCGTTGCTGGCGCCTCTGTTTCCTTCGGATATTGGACCCGTTATGGATAAGCAATCTATGTTTTTGAGCCAGTTTTTCGGAGGACCGACCTTGTACTCGGATGTTCACGGGCACCCGATGATGCGGGCGAGGCATATGGCTTTTCCCATTACGGTCGAGCGTGCGGACGCATGGCTGGGCTGTATGGCCGAAGCGATGGAAGAAGTAGGCCTGCCGGAAGATCTCCGGGACTTTTTACTCCTGAGGTTGAAAGGCTCCGCATATCACTTTGTGAACACACCCGAAGAAGAATAGTTCTTCTTACCTACACTATTATCCGATAAAGGCGGGGTTACAAGATGGTTGAACCTTTGTATGAGATATCCGTAAAGTGCACCTATTGCGACAACTCCTTCAAATCCATGAAGGTTCGCCCCAGCTTCAAAAAAGCGAGCAAAACAGATACCGACTTCTGTGTTCATTATAAAACGATTAATCCCGACTATTACGTCGTAAGAATTTGTCCTTACTGCGGTTATGCGCATACGGAGAACTTCTCGGACAAGTGGAAGCCGGAACAACGGGAAGCCTTCTATGAGAAAGTCGCCAAGTTCTGGTCGATGCGCAGCTATTCCGGCGAGAGAACGTTCGAGGATACGCTGCAAACCTACAAGCTTGCACTGATCAGCGCCCAGATCAAGGAGGAGAAGTCCCGTGTCATCGCCGGACTGCTGCATCATCTGGCGTGGCTGTACAGATCGGTCGGCGACTGGGAGCAGGAGAAGCGGTTCCTGACCTTCGCCCTGGATGCTTATGTGAGCGTATATGAGACCGAGGGAATGGACCTTAACAACGCCCGGCTCATGTATTTGATGGGCGAGCTCAACCGCAGGCTGGGCCGGTTCAATGAAGCGGTCAAATGGTTTTCGCGCATCATTAACGACCGCAAAATTATGGACGCCGGGATGATTCGGGCGAGCCGCGAGCAGTGGGTGGCTACACGTGAGGATATGCTGGCGATCCGTATGGAGCTGCCGGAAGAAATGAAGCAAGCCACTTAAATCATATCGGCTTATAATCCAAAGAACGCTTATCCAAGCGAGGTTGAAGGCAACTTCCCCCGTGTGGCTAAGCGTTCATTTTTTGCGTTTCAATTCCGATTTCACTGTAGTGCGTGAACCGATTCTTCCCCTGATGCTTGGACGCATACAACGCTTGATCCGCTTCATAGATAATTTGCGACAATTCATCCTGCGGCGAACCTGCGGTCGCGATGCCGATGGAGATCGTAATGGGCGCGGGAACCGAGTGGTTCTTATGCCGGAAAGCTTCCGCCACCTGGAAACACAATCGCTGCGCGTACAGGCTCAGGCGAATCGGATCGGCCTCCATGCTGAGCAGAATGAATTCTTCACCGCCATATCTGGCCAGATAATCCTCCTCGTAGAGATGGGACCGCAGAACGCCGCTCAGCTCCCGCAGCAGTTGATCGCCTTCCAGGTGCCCGAACAGGTCGTTGTACATTTTGAAGTTGTCGAGATCAATCATCATGATCGTGATGGGGCGCTTGCTTAAGGCGCTGCTCGCGATCGGCATGAAGCTGCGCAAATTCGGCAGCTTCGTCAAGCTGTCTTGGTTGGCTTGCAGCTCCAACTGCCGCTGCATCCGCCAACTCTTGTTCTCGTCGTTCACCATCACGATCACCGTGATGAAGGCAGCGGCCATGATGGCGAGCATGAAGAGCAGATCCCCGGCATAAGCCCAGGACAGCCCGTCTGAGAGCAGAGCGTGAGTGATAAGCCGAAGAATGAAGACATAGGAGCATATTTGGAGCCCATGGCGAATAGGTATGTCCAAGAAGCCGCCGCGGTATTCTTTATTGTGGAAGAAGGAGCTGATGAGCGCTGGGGCAATCAGATCTTGCGTGATGTTGAACCAGGCATGGCTTTCCTGCGAGAGGAGGCCGAAGCCCGCCGGCAATATCGTCGAGATCAGGGCTACTGGCAAGCCGTAACGCAGCCCCGCCATGAAAATGGGCAAGGACCGCAGATCGACGAGACCTAGCGGCGCCGGCAAAGGCTCCAGCATCATGATGATACATGCGAGGCCGGTAAGCAAAGGGGCAATCAGCTTCTCGTACGAATCAATCAGCATCTTGCTGCGAACTTTGATCGCTACATAATTGAGCGTGATTAAAGTGCACGCACTTGTCAATGGAACGAGATACTCGTGCATAAATACTCTTTCTACTCCTCGCGCTGTGAAAGCAGCAAATGTTACTTGCGGATAGCGGAATCCGCCAATAAGTAATCGCGGTCTGTGTCGACGAGCGTCAGTCTATTGTGACAGCATGGGAACACAAGCAGCTTTTTTTTGCCTTCGTGAATGGACTTCAGTTCGTGGATTTTGAGCGGCAGCAGCACATTGGGGCTATGGCAAAACGGACATTCGGCCACATAAATGTCCTTCATGATGATGTCATAAGGCCATGTGTTTGCAAAAGGGACCAGCATGGTTACTTCTTGTCCCCTTCGCCGGATTCCGATGCGGAGTTTTTGGCAAGCTCGGCAATTTTCTGAAGTAAAATATGTTGTGGCATATGCATGAGATGCTCCAAGGGCACGCCAAGCTGCTCGGCCAGCTTAACAGCTGTTTCTGGAGAAATTTGTAACGGTTTCATTGTTCATCACACCATCCTGTTCCGAATTAGTTTGCAGGAACTTTACTTCATTGAATCATACTTTTTACCTATAAGCAATGAGGAAGATTGCGATGATTGCCCGCCATGCATCCTTTATGATTTAATAAAAGATGGAAAGGAAAGGTGATGATTTTGCTTCATTTACCTCTTAATCAAACATGGAATTTAGAAACCTTTTTCCCTGGCGGAAGCGATTCTCCCGCATTCGCAGCGCATCTGA
Organism: Paenibacillus sp. MAHUQ-63; assembly: GCF_028765165.1. Lineage (GTDB taxonomy): Bacteria > Bacillota > Bacilli > Paenibacillales > NBRC-103111 > Paenibacillus_E. The sequence continues at coordinate 120,278 of NZ_JARADB010000007.1, forward strand.
AGGAGCTTCAGGCTTCGATTGCCGCTTTCCAAGAGCAGGTGCGGAACACGCCTTCCCCGCAAGCGGTTTCCGATTCGGCAGGGCTGGCCAAGCTGGTCGAGCTGCTTCAGCGTAATTTGATGAATATTCATGAAGCGGATTCCTTCGTAGGCTGTCTGCTGGCCGACAATCAGAAGGATAAGAAAGCTCCTGCGCTCAATGGCCAAGTGAAAAGCTTGCAAGCCGAGTATCAATCGTCGCTTACGCACTTCGATCAAGTATTGACCGGCATTCCGGACGGGGTATGGACGGAGCTGCTGCAGCAACAACCGTTCCAAGCCGTTGCATTCCCGCTAGACGAACGCCGGGCGTTGGCCAAAGAGAAGCTGTCGCCGGAGCAAGAAGCTTTAATTAACGATTTGGCCGTAGACGGTTATCACGGGTGGGGCGACTTGTATAATTCGACCGTTGGTCAATTCCGTATGTCCGTTGAGGTGGACGACGAGACCGTGGAGCTTTCAGCCGGTCAAGCTTTCAACAAGCTGCATACGGAGAACCGGGAAGAGCGTCTGGCGCTGTTCGAGAAATGGGAGCAGGCCTGGACGGACCAAGAAGATTACTGTGCGGAGGCGCTGAATCATCTGGCAGGGTTCCGTCTGCAAGTGTATAAGTACAGAGGGTGGAACTCCATACATAAAGAGCCGCTAACCATCAACCGCATGGAGGAGAAAACGCTCCAGGTGATGTGGGAGGTAATCGACCGCAATAAAGACATTTTCGTCGAATATTTGCGTCGCAAAGCGAAATTGATGGGCGTTGATAAATTAGCCTGGGTCGATGTGGATGCTCCGCTAGGCGATTCGTCGAAGAAGATCTCTTACGATGAAGGAGCGAGCTTGATCGTCGAGCAATTCGAGCGGTTCAGTCCGAAGCTGGCCGCGTTCTCCGAGCAGGCCTTCGAGAACCGCTGGATCGAAGCGGAGGATCGCCCGGGCAAGCGTCCCGGCGGCTTCTGCACCTCGTTCCCGGTGGCGGGGGAGACTCGCATCTTCATGACGTACGGCGGCACGCTTAACAACGTATCTACGCTAGCGCACGAGCTCGGCCACGGGTACCATCAGCACGTCATGACGAATATGCCTGCGCTGGCGCAGGAGTATGCGATGAACGTCGCAGAAACGGCGTCTACCTTCGCCGAGATGATCGTCGCGGACGCGGTGGTGAAGAGCGCCGCCACGGATGAAGAGCGGATTGTGCTGCTCGAGGACAAAATCCAGCGGGCGATCGCGTTCTTCATGAATATTCATGCGCGGTTCATCTTCGAAACGAACTTCTACGCGGAGCGGAGCCAAGGGCTCGTCAGCGTGGAACGCTTGAACGAGCTGATGGTGGACGCTCAGAAGGTTGCGTTCAAAGATGCGTTAAGCAGCTATCATCCGCATTTCTGGGCGGCCAAGCTGCACTTCTACGCTACGGACGTGCCGTTCTATAACTTCCCGTATACGTTCGGCTATTTGTTCAGCAGCGGCATCTATGCACGCGCTGTGCAGGAAGGTCCCGCGTTCGAAGACAAGTACGTCGCCTTGCTGCGAGACACAGGCAGCATGAACGTAGAGGAGCTTGCGCAGAAGCATCTGGGCGTTGATCTGACGAAGCCGGATTTCTGGCAAAGCGCTGTGGATATGGCCATCCAAGATGTCAGAGAGTTCATGAAGCTGACGGAAGACAAGGTTCGCGCATAACGAACGATTGATGTAAAAACAAGCTGGCCCGTTGCATACGGCGCCAGCTTGTTGTGCGTTACCTGAGGTTTATAATTTGAATACCTGAATCGTCTGCTGCAGTTGTGTGACGACACGAGTCATTTCTTCCGCTTGGGATACGATCCCTTGTACGGTGGCGATTTGCTCGTTCATGGATGCCGAGACTTCTTGCGTGCCGGCGGCGGACTCCTCCGTGATGGCGGAGATGTTCTCCATGGCAGCGGCGATCTGCCCCGAGCTGATTAGCATCTGCTCGCTTTCTTCGGCGAAACGGGTGATTTCTTCAGAGATGAAGCCGACGCTGTCCACAATTTGCGCGAATACCGTCTCGGTTTGATCGATGAGCACCGTTTGCTTCTTCACGACATCCTCGTTGACTTGGATGCTGCGAATCGCATCCTGAATGCCTTGCTCGATGCTTTTGACGAAGCCGAACACCTCGCGTGTCAAGGAAGTCGATTCCTCAGCAAGCTTGCGCACCTCGGAGGCGACGACGGCGAAGCCCCGCCCGTGCTCGCCGGCTCTGGCCGCTTCGATTGAAGCGTTAAGGGACAGCAGGTTCGTCTGCTCGGCAATCTCCGAAATGGCGCGGGTAACGTTCGAAATGCCGGCCGCTTGACGGGCGAGCATATCAATGGTCTCGGAGACTTGCCCCGTGACCTCCACATTCCGTTTCATGCCGATGCCTTGGCTTTCTACGGAAATGCGGCCTTTCTCAACAAGAGACATCATGTGATCGGAGCGGTCCTTCATCTCCTTGGTCGAACCGGCATAGGTGACGAGCTTCACTTCGATATCTTTGGAAGTAATGGAAACGCCCGAAACTTCTTCGGAAATTTGTCCGGCGCCGGCTGCCAACTCATGGGCGGATATGCTCACTTGCTCCAGAACACCGCGGAAATTTTCGTTCTTGGAATAAATATCGCGGCTGGTTTGGAAAACCTGTTTGGAAATAGAGCCCGTATCGCGAAGAATATCGCGGAGCTTATCGATCATTTTATTGAAGGATTGCCCCAGTTGGCCAAGCGTATCGTCGGAAGTTACGTTAACTTTCTGAGAGAAGTCCCCTTTGGCGATGTTGAGCGCGATGCGGGACAGATCCGCCACAGGTTCCGTCAATTGATTCTCAAACCATTTGATGAACGGATAGCTGAGGGCCAGAAGAACGACAAGGAAAATAATTCCTAGTAAGCGGTTCCATTCTGAAGCAAACGAAAGAATTAACAAAAATACACAGTTCAATCCAATTAATGCATAGCAACCCAGCTGTAATTTTTTACGAAACGACAGGTTTGACATTTTGTCCATCTGACCGACTCCTCGCGAAATTTGTTATTTATGCAGGATGAATGGCTTATGTTTGAAAATTATAACATTGAATCTGGAAACATTCTACATCATTTCGACAAAAATCGTTCGCAATCGTAGTTCTTTTGGAGCAATGATTAAGAAATGATAAAAAATAGCAGAATTGCGTGAATATTTAGAATAAACTGTTGAAAATTGTCAAATAGAGTTTTATAATAGGTCTACAATCTTGGAATATACATAATAAGTAAAAAATAATAGCATAAGGAGGAATATGATGAGGTTGGATCAAGGCGCACTTGCCAGACAAATTGATCTGGTATTTCGAAAATTGAAGGAGGAATTGTCGCATACGAGCTCTGGCACGGTTTTTGTTCATATTCGCAATGATGAGATCGGCAAGTTCGGAGTGAAGCATCTTCCCTTCGAGGGCAAGGACGGCGTGCTGCCGGCTTGGTCGAACAAGGGATTAACGGAGCAGCAGTACCGGTCGTTTCGCCAGATGGCGATTGATTCTCTTGCTAGGAAAAAAGGCTGGACTCACGGTGAAATCATGTTTGATTATACCGTGCGGCATGACATGCTGTCGGCCAGTATCAGTTTTGAAAGCAATTATAATATGGCGAGTCTCGCCCAAACGATGTAGCACTCATTCATACCAAATATCCCCCGATCCTGAATAGGAAAGGGGGATTTGCTGCGTTAACCGCGATCTCTGCTGCGGTAGAGGACATAGATGAACAGCGGGGCGCCGATTGCCGCTGTGAAGACGCCGGCCGGAATATCCAGCGGCTTGAACAGGAAGCGTCCGGCGAGATCCGCCAGCAGGAGCAGCAAGGAGCCGGTCAGCGCGGAGACGGGGATCAGCGAGCCGAAGCTGGGACCTACGAGCTTGCGCGCGATGTGAGGCGCCATAAGTCCGATGAAGTTGATGGCGCCGCCGAAGGCTACCGCCGCTCCGGAAAGCGCGACGCTTAGAAGAATAAGGAAGAAGCGTTGGCGCTGTACGCTGCTCCCCACATTCCGGGCGATGTCTTCGCCTAAGGACTGTATGGTAATATGCCGTGCATACAGGAAGATGGCCGGAATCAATATGCCCACCCAAGGAAGCAGCGGATAGACAGCCTTCTGCCAGGATACGCCGTAGATGCTGCCGGTCATGAAGGTCAACGATTGATTCGCCAAAATGATGGGACCGGATATCATCATCAGGTACGAGAGCGCGCTCATCGCCGCTGTGAAGCCGGTGCCGATCAGAACGAGGCGCAGCGGAGTAATCCCGTTCTTCCAGGATAGAGCGTACACCAGCAAGGTGGCGGTGAAGGCACCGAGAATCGCGGCGACAGGCAGCCAGTGGATGCTGATTTTATCCGAGAAGAAGAAGAAAAACGATACGGCGCCCAGTGTTGCGCCGCCGGTGGAGCCGATCGTATCCGGTGACGTGAGCGGGTTGCGCACGATCCCTTGCAGGATCGCCCCGGCAACGCCGAGCGAAGCCCCGATCAGGACGGCGACGATCACCCGAGGCAGACGCAGAGATCTGACGATCATGGTGCTGGGGTCCGACCCATAGCCGAAGACGGCTCGCACGACATCGGCCGGCTTGATATAGATGCTGCCGATTCCCGTACTAAGAATCATGACGACGATGACCGCAATGAGCAGGGATAGCGATACAAGGACTGATTTCTTGCTAATCCGATATGAAAAGATTTTACTGCGAACGGTGACATGGCGGCCTGATTTCCTCATTTCAGAAGCCCCCCTTTGCGTGCGATGTAGATGAAGAAGGGAACTCCCAGAATAGCTGTCGCTACGCCGACGTGAACTTCCTTCGGCATGACGATGAACCGCGCGATGATGTCTGCGCCGACAAGCAATATCCCGCCGAAAATCGCGCAATAGGGAATAACCCAGCGATAGTCGATGCCGACGAGGAAGCGGACGATATGCGGGATGATAATCCCGACGAACACAATCGGCCCTGCGACGGCGACGGAGCCTCCGGCCAGGATGACGATGACGACGGCGGTGACGAACTTAATATAGACGGTGCGCTGCCCGAGCCCCTTCGCAACATCGTCTCCCATGGAGAGAATGTTGATGTGCGGCGAGAGAATGAATGCGCCGACCCAGGCGAGCAGGACATAAGGATAGACGGATTGGAGCATGGCCATGGTACGTCCTTCAACCGATCCGACAAGCCAGTAGAGGACTTGATCGAACGCTTTGCCGTTCCCAAGCAGAATGCCTTGGGTCAAGGAGGCGAAGAAGGCCGTCATGGCTGAGCCGGCCAGCGTGATCTTCATCGGCGTGAGCCCGTCGCGGCCTAAGGAGCCGAGGCCATAGACAAGCGTTGAGCTGACGGCGGCGCCGAGGAACGCAATCCATGTGAACTGCGAGAGGCTGGTGACGTTGAAGAATCCGACCGAGAGCACGATGGCGAAGGCGGCCCCGGAGTTGATGCCGAAGATGCTGGGCGAAGCAAGCGGGTTCCGCGTCATGGCCTGCATGAGCGCACCTGCGATGGCCAAGCTTCCGCCTACGAGTGCGGCGATTAACGCTCGCGGAATGCGCACCGTTTGGATGATGATCGCTTCGTTGGACGGCTTGGCGGTGCTGTCGAACGACTGCGTAACCTGAGTCCACGTATAGGCATGCAGGCCGAATCTGACGCTGCAGATCATCAGCACGGCCAGAACGGCGATAGCGGCGAGAAGTCCTAGACTTTTATAAATACGATATGTACGTTCATTGCTTGAATTATTCATCTATAAATGCCTGCTTCCCTATATTTCTTGCTTTGTTTATTTTAATAACTAAGGTTAATTAAGTCAACGATTTTGAGAATCATTATCATTTTCGATTGACAGATGGCACGGAAAGAAGTACGATATGTGCAAGATAATGATAATCGTTATCAACACATAGAGAGCGTGGAGGGAATAAGGTCAGATGTTTGCCAAAAATCAACGAAAGAGAGCATGGTCTCTTGTTGCGATTCTGTTTGTTATTTCTATTGTTTTAACAGCATGCGGAGAGAAGCCTGCGGCACAGCCGTCAGCATCCGCAGCACCGCAAGAGTCCGCTAAATCGGATGCTCCTCGTACCATTAAGCATGCTATGGGTGAAACCGCGGTTCCGGCTCAGCCGAAACGCGTTGTTATTTTGACGAATGAAGGAACGGAAGCTCTTCTTGCACTTGGCGTGAAACCGGTCGGGGCCGTAGAATCCTTCACGGGTAAGCCATGGTTCGATCATATCAAAGCTGATATGGAAGGTGTAACGACAGTGGGCGGCGAATCTCAGCCGAACCTGGAAGTGATTGCCTCTCTGAAGCCGGACTTGATTATCGGGAACAAAATGCGCCAGGAGAAAGTATATGAACAGCTGAAAGCGATCGCGCCAACGGTATTCGCAGAGACGCTGCGCGGCGAGTGGAAAAGCAACTTCGCCCTGTATGCGGAGGCATTGAATAAGAAAGCGGAAGGCGACAAAGTGATCGCAGCTTTCGATAAACGTATTGATGATTTCAAAAGCAAAGCCGGCGACAAGCTGAAAGAGAAGGTCGCTGTTGTACGTTTCATGGGAGGCAAAACTCGTTTCTACTATGGAAATATGTTTACAGGCGTTATTTTTAAACAAATCGGCTTTGCCCGTTCGGATGCGAAGAGCGATGAGAAATCGTTCGAAGATATTACGAAGGAGCGTCTGACAGAGCTTGATGCAGCGGACCGCGTCTTCTACTTCACATACGAAACCGGCGACGGCAAAGGCACGAAGCAAGAGGAAGAGTGGATGAACGATCCGCTTTGGAAAAACCTCAAAGTTGTGAAAGAGAACAAGCTGGTGAAAGTTAACGATGCCACTTGGAACACAGCAGGCGGTGTGAAAGCGGCTAATATCATGCTGGACGATCTGTACAAAATCTACAATATCCAGCCTTAATCAAGGAAGGACTGCTGACGGGGCAGTCCTTTTTCTTTACACAACAAAAAGGAGGGCTTCCTTTCTTAAAAAGGATAGCCCTCACTTGTTTAAGTATAGGAGAGACGATTATCTGCTGAATCTGTTCACGCTGCCGCCTGCAAGTTGTTGTTCAGCGATTTGAACAAGGCGACGAGTGATGTTTCCACCAATGGAACCTGTGTCACGGGAAGTCATGTAGCCGTAGTAGCCGTCTTGAGGAATTTGGATGCCCAGTTCTTGAGCAACTTCAAATTTCATTTGATCCAAAGCGGCATTCGCTTGTGGAACAACCAAGGTGTTGCTGTTGCGATTTTGTGCCATCTGATATCACCTCCAGTAGTAGGTAGTATAATCTGTTTTGTCAAATATACTCGTCAAAAAAACTGGAAATTTCCACCACGAAATAGACGGGTTAGAAGCGGGATTGGACAGTCTTTGATATAATAAGAAAAATGAGGAGAAACGGAGGGGAAATCAATGTTCGAACTATCCGTGGAGGGCTGGTCGCTCGACAAAGATTTGCAAATCATACAAGCGGATGTCCGCATGGCGGTCGACGGGAGCATCCTGATCGAGGAGCCTCTCTGCATTGATGTAGGACTTCCTGCTTTATTGTACAGTGCTCTGCATGACACGGAGCCCGATCGGTTCGCACCGCCGGACGAATGGGTGAAGATGCCGTTCTTCGTGTGCGGCTGCGGGGACCCGGAGTGCAGAGGCTTCTCTTTCGTCGTGCATCACAAGGATCGGAATGAGCTGGAGCTCATTTCCGTTGAAGAACGCGGGGATGGGACGCACCGCAAGTTTGAGAACCATTTGATTGCCGTGTCCGACTACAGAAAGCAGGTTCTGCGAATCGGGGAAACGTATCTAGCCTTCATTCAAGGCTTGGATTACAGGCCTTATTATGCCGACACCGTGAAGGTTGTAGAAGAACTCGTGGAGCAATTACATCAACAATAACGGAGTGAATGGGATGGCAGCAGCGAAATATTATGTCGTTTGGGTCGGGCATAAACCCGGCATTTACCGGTCATGGGCGGAATGTCAGGCACAGACGAACGGGTACCCGCAAGCGCGGTTCAAATCGTACGAATCGGAAGCGGAAGCCAGACAGGCGTTCGAGAAAGGTTGGCAGAAATCGCTGAATTTCTCGGGAGCAGGGTCGTCTGCGTCGAAGTCCGGCAAGCCGGCAACTCCGGAGACCGCTCCGGAGGTCGACTACGACAGCTTGTCCGTGGACGTAGGCTGCTCGGGGAATCCGGGCATTGTGGAATATAAAGGCGTCGATACGCGAACAGGCGAGATCCTATTCTATCAGGGGCCGATTGCCAAAGGAACGAACAATTTGGGTGAATTTCTGGCCATCGTGCATGGTCTGGCTTACTTGCAGAAGCTTGGAAGCAATAAGACGATCTATACGGATTCCGTCACGGCTTTGAGTTGGATCCGGAAGAAAGAAGTATCCACCAACCTTGTCCGCGACGCTTCTACGGAAGAAATCTGGACGTTGGTGGACCGCGCTTTGAAGTGGCTGCGCAGCCATACCTACACGAACAAAATCGTGAAATGGGATACGAAGAAGTGGGGAGAAATCAAAGCAGATTTTGGAAGAAAATAATCTCCTATTTTTTACGTTGACGCGTCAGTACACGAAAGGGAGAAATTTGACGAAAAGTGTGTTATGATAGATTCATTATTTTTTAAAAATTAACTAATGGAATTTAGGAGGAATACAGTATGGCTCATCCAAAACAGCGCAGCGACATGATTAAAAAAGGATTCGACCGCGCTCCTCACCGCAGTTTGCTGCGTGCAGCCGGCGTTAAAGAGGAAGATTTCGGCAAGCCGTTTATCGCGGTTTGTAACTCTTATATAGACATTATTCCTGGACATGTGCATTTGCAAGAATTCGGTAAGCTCGTGAAGGAAGCCATTCGCGAAGCGGGCGGCGTTCCGTTCGAATTCAACACGATCGGTGTTGACGACGGTATCGCGATGGGCCACATCGGTATGCGTTATTCCTTGCCAAGCCGTGAAATTATCGCTGATTCCCTGGAAACGGTCGTTAACGCTCACTGGTTCGATGGCATGATCTGTATTCCTAACTGTGACAAAATTACACCGGGCATGATCATGGGCGCGCTTCGCGTTAACATCCCGACGATGTTAGTCAGCGGCGGTCCGATGAAAGCCGGTAAAGATAAGAACGGCAGATCGATCTCCTTGTCTTCCGTTTTCGAAGGCGTGGGCGCGTATCAAGCCGGTAAAATCGACGAGAAAGGTCTGGAAGAGCTTGAGCAATACGGCTGTCCGACCTGCGGTTCCTGCTCCGGTATGTTCACGGCGAACTCCATGAACTGCTTGGCTGAAGGTCTGGGCCTTGCTATGCCGGGCAACGGCACGATTCTGGCTGTTGCCGAAGAGCGTAAGCAATTCGTCAAAGATTGCGCGAAACAGCTGATGACACTGATCGAGAGAGATATCAAGCCTCGCGACATCGTGACGATCGAAGCGATCGACAACGCGTTCGCGCTGGATATGGCGATGGGCGGTTCCACGAACACCGTGCTTCATACGCTGGCTATCGCTGCGGAAGCAGGTATCGATTATCCGATCGCGCGCATCAACGAAGTGGCGGAGCGCGTTCCTCATCTGGCGAAGATCGCACCGGCTTCGGACTATCACATTGAAGATGTGCATTTGGCGGGCGGCGTGAGCGCAATTATCAATGAGCTGCTGAAGAAGCCGGGCGCTTTCGACGGCGATCGTCTATCGGTTACCGGAAATACGATCCGCGAGAACGTAGCCGGCTGCGAGATCCAGAACACGGACGTCATCCATCCATTAAGCAACCCGCACAGCGAAAGAGGCGGACTTGCTGTATTGTTCGGTAACCTGGCGCCGGAAGGCAGTATCGTTAAGGTAGGCGCGGTTGACAAATCCGTTGGCGGACGCCACATCGGTCCTGCGATCTGCTTCAACTCCCAAGACGAAGCGCTTCATGGCATTGCTAACGGCCAAGTGAAAGAAGGCCACGTCGTCGTAATCCGCTACGAAGGACCAAAAGGCGGACCTGGTATGCCGGAAATGCTGGCGCCAACTTCACAGATCGTCGGTATGGGTCTAGGCGCGAAAGTGGCCCTGATCACGGACGGACGCTTCTCGGGCGCATCCCGTGGTATTTCCATCGGGCATATGTCTCCGGAAGCGGCAGAGGGCGGACCTCTCGCTTTCGTACAAGACGGCGACATTATCGATGTGGATATGGACGGCCGCAAAATCGAGCTGCAAATCAGCGACGAAGAATTTGCGAAGCGCCGCGAGAACTGGGCAGGCTTCGAACCGAAAATCCGTTCCGGTTACTTGGCGCGTTACACCAAAATGGTAACGAATGCGAGTGCAGGCGCGATTTTGAAAATCTAATTAAAAAACTGCCGGGGCTTTGCGAGCTCCGGCAGTTTTTTTTGACCCATTCACAGAAAGAAATGCAAGAACAGCAGCGAACCAGCGAAAACCGTAACGGCAACGACGATGGAGAGCGTCAAGACGAAGCGCGCTTTGAAGATCGAGAGCATCATGAGCGTGCTCTTGACGTCGATCATCGGGCCGAACACGAGGAAGGCCAGCAGGGAGCCCGGCGAGAACGTTCTGGCGAAGGAGGCCGCTACGAAAGCATCCGTTGTGGAGCACAGGGAAAGCAGGTAGGCGAAGCCCATCATGAAGACGTGTGAGACAAGGGTTCCTTGACCGATGGCGGACAAGCTGTCTTGGGCGACGAAGGTTTGGATCAGTGCCGTCAGGAAGGCGCCGAGCATCAGGTACTTGCTCATCTCGATCAGCTCGGAAGTGCCGTGGCTGAGCATGGTCGCCAATCGGCTGTCGCCGTGGGCGTGGTGATGACCGTGGTGGTCATGATGATGGTCGTGACTGTGGTTATGACTGTGGTTATGGCTGTGGTTATGAATGTGGTTGTGGGAGTGTTCATGAGGATGGCTAAGGGTATGGTTATGAGCATGATCGTGATCGTGATCGTCGTGATTGTGATTGTGATCATGAACGTGCACGGCATGGCGCAAAGGGTTGCTCTTCAGGAACCGTGTGAGGAGAAGTCCCACGACAAGTGCCACGCCGAAGGTAAGTCCCATGCGCGAATACGCCATCTCCGGCTCGCCGCGGAATGCCATGAAGGTCGAAGCGAACACGATCGGATTCAGAATCGGTCCGACGAGAATGAAGATGACGGCGATGTAGACCGGCATGCCTTTGCGCATCAGGCGGCGAACGAAAGGAATCATGCCGCATTCACAGAGCGGGAACATGATGCCGAGCACGCAGGCGAACAGAATGCCGCCGAGCGGGTGTTTGGGCGTCAATCTCCGAATGTATCCCTCGGGAATGAAGTTCTCCACGACGGTGGACAGGATGACGCCCATGAGCATGAAGGGCAGGGCATCCAGGAAGATGTCCATGAAGGAGGCAAAAACAAGCTTCGTATCATACAGAAGCACCCCCGCTTGCGGAAGCTCTCTCGTCGTCACGATGAGGTAGAGGAGAAGTACACAAATCAAAGTGGAGATGGGAAGGCTCCACCGGTATAGTGTTGATGACAATTCGTCGACACCCCTTTTTCCGGATAATATCTATACCTATGTCCATGCCGGGCTATATAGGACAAAGACCTCGGTTGACAATCCAAAGTCAAGGTGTATAATAATAGAAAATCAATTAGCGATGACAGGAACAAGTACATTTGTCTCCCGTTTCTCAGAGAGCCGGTGGTTGGTGCGAACCGGTGAAACGAACAAATCGAATGGATCCTTGAGCTTGAGGCTGAACACAGCATAGGAATCGCCGGAACCTAGGCCGGAATGAAGTCCTGCGCTGACAAGTATGCCGAACGGCTGCTCTCCGTTACAAGAGCCTGAAGGTCTTGGCGGCTGAAGTGCCCCAATGACAAATTAGGGTGGTACCACGGTCTCTCGTCCCTTGCGGGGAGAGGCCTTTTTGTTGTTTTTTTAGATTGATCAAGTTGATGTAGACGATGGAGGGACTCTCGATGAAACGAGTATTATCAGGTATGCAATCCAGCGGACAGCTGACAATCGGCAACTATATCGGGGCGCTGCGCAATTATGTGAAGCTTCAGCACTTGCACCGCTGCTATTTCATGGTCGTGGATATGCACGCCATTACCGTACCGCAGGACCCTGCGGCGCTGAAGGAACAGACGGAATCTATCGCTGCGCTGTACATTGCGGCGGGGTTAGACCCGAATAAAGCATCCATCTTCCTGCAATCCCACGTTCCGGCGCACGCGGAGCTCGGCTGGATTATGACGACGTTGACGCATATGGGAGAGCTGGAGCGGATGACCCAGTTCAAAGACAAGTCGGAGGGCAAAGATTCCGTAGGAGCAGGTCTCTTCACGTATCCTTCCTTGATGGCGGCGGACATCCTGCTGTACAATGCCGATCTTATCCCGGTTGGTGACGATCAGAAGCAGCATTTGGAGCTGACGCGCGATTTGGCGAACCGGTTCAACAACCGTTTCGGGGAAATGTTCGTGATGCCACAGCCGTATATGCCTGAAATTGGCGCCAGAATCATGTCCTTGGATGATGCTTCGAAGAAAATGAGCAAGAGCTCTCCGAACGCAGGCAGCTACATTGCGATGCTGGACGATCCGTCTGTGATCCGCAAGAAGCTGAGCCGTGCCGTTACCGATTCGGGCCGCGAAGTGAAATATGATCCGCAGAACAAGCCGGAAGTGAGCAATCTGATTTCGATCTACTCGCACTTTGCCGAGATGAGCGTCGCTGAGATCGAAGCCAAGTACGACGGGCAGGGCTATGGTCCCTTCAAGAAGGATCTGGCGGAACAGGTTGTTGCTGTCCTGGAGCCGATTCAACAGCGTTACCAAGAAATTCGCCGTTCGGGAGAAGTCTTCGATATTTTGAGAAAAGGCGCGCGGGAAGCCGCTGAGGTGGCTAACGAAACGCTGCTTGAAGTGAAGAAACGGATGGGCTTTGTAGTCTTGTAGTCTAAGATCAAAGGCCGGTTGACATTGGCTAAGCAGCACAAAAAAGGAATGGGCGTTGATGCCCATTCCTTTTTGCGTATGCATTGTTGGTGATATCCGGTGACGTTACGGCCGGGAATTTTTTTTGCGGATCTTCGCTTTGACGGCGAAGCCGTAGCCGATGAATATTAGCGAAATGATCGCGCAAACGAGAACCATCCAAGGCTGCCGAAGGGCGATAAATAGTGAAATGGAAGCCAGCAGCAGCGTGCCGATGACAGCGAATAGAAGTGCGAGCGGTTTACTCATGAACGTGACCTACTTTCTAGAAGTTGCGTCCGTGAAGACGGCGTATTCGATGATCCTTGTTTTATTTTAAACTTTTTTACCCGTTGTGCATATAAATTGATTTCCTCCACATACTATCATTGCAAGCTTGCAAATACATCAAAGATCATAGCTGACTGAAAGGAGTCTGATCCTTATGGCACAAAATCGTAGCAGCAACACACTAGTGGTTCCTCAAGCGAACCAAGCGTTAGACCAACTGAAATACGAGGTAGCTCAAGAACTGGGCATCCAAATTCCTCAAGACGGCTACTATGGATACATGGCAACACGCGATACCGGCGCAATCGGTGGTCACATCACTCGTCGTCTGGTGCAAATCGCAGAGCAAACGCTGGCTGGACAATCCGGCTTCCGCGGTTAGTCTCACATTGAACTTTGTCCCGATCCAGGACATATAAAGCTCGGAGGTCTAAAAAGCCTCCGGGCTTTTGTCATTGTTACGCCCACTAAAAAGACGCGCCGGCAATGGCGCGTCCCTTCTTTTTAGTACAGATCAACACGCAGCTTCTTCTCGAGCCTGGAATCGTTGACCCAGCCGACATAGGAATCCAACGTTTCGTAATTGTGATCCATGAGGATGACTCCGACGAACGGATACTGCTTGCGATGGCGGTAGCGGACATCGGCCCATCTTACTTCGTAGCCCCAACGGTGCTCTTTGACCTCTGCGCAGGTGAAGGATGAGAAATAAAGCAGCGCTTTAATATCTTCATGCTTCTTGGAGGCTTCGATAGCCGGATGCTCCTCGCATTTAATTGTATCCAACCACCGGAGCTTTGAATTTTTCAATTCGCCCAGCTGATACGTGCCGTCCGCTCTTCGTTTGACGACGTTCCATACATAGAGGTTGAATGTTACAATCAGTGTGTAATGGTCCCCTGGCTGATAGGTCGGATCTTTGCGATAAAGCCCTTTCTCTACGATGTAATGGTCGAGTGTACGCCAGATGTAGTATAAGGCGATGATGCCATACAAGGTCGGGAAGACAAGCTTGGGACTGGCAATGTGGAAAGACCACATGAAGATGGCCGCGATATGGCTTGAGAAAATAAAGGGATCGAAGATGTGAATAATGTTCCACGACACCCATTTCTCAGAGAACGGCCGAATCGCTTGTGTACCATATGTGTTGAAGCAATCGCTGAATACGTGAAAACAAACCGCAATCCCGACCCACATCGCCAGGTGCAGCAGTGGGATTCCGTGGAAGAAGAGCGCGAGCGCGCCGGTGATGAGCAGCGTCCAAATGAGTAATGCCGGCAAAGAGTGAGAGCGACCTCGATGATTGCGAATGTACGTAGCGTTGCCTTTGAAGCGCAGCAGCCCGTCCACATCCGGAATCTGTGACCCGACAACGGTGCCGATGAAGACAGCAGTGGTCGTCGCCGAATCCGCGGAAACGCTGGGATCGATCTGCGACAGTCCTGCTAACCCTAAGCCAATAACAAGATGCGTACCTGTGTCCAAGTGGGTTTCTCCTCCTAAGCGTTTTCCATAGGAAAACCGATTTCGTTAACGTGCGCCCAGCAAGTTATCAAAGTGGCAATATTGGAACATAAGCATGGGCGCTGTTTCCTACTTCTTATTAGTTTACCATTTTGGAGCAAAAAATAAATCAGAGGGAGATCTAAAAATGTCCATTGTTTTTGTAGAGTATGCCATAAAAGCCGAATTCCGGGAGCCTTTCCTCATCTATATGCAGGAGTGGCAAGGGCGGGAAGGGCGTTTGGAGGTGCTGGAAGGAACGGACCAGCCGGGACTTTTTGTAGAAATTTGGAAAGGCATTCATCATGAGGAGTATATCGTTATGAAGGAAGAGAGGCTCAGGGGACCGGGGGATGAGCAAGCGCCATGGGATGCATGGATCGAAGGGGGACTTCGCAAGCTGCATATGTGGCATTTCTCGCCGGTTGCCCGGACATGAAGAAAACCGCCGGCTCCGTTGGAGCTAGCGGTTTATTCGGGATATGGCTGATTATCTTCTTTGGGCGTATGGATAGTAGTAATTCAGCTCTTCGTCGAACGTGATGTAGTCCAGATTCACCATGAGCAGCAGGAAGCGCATACCGGTTGCCGGATCACTGATGATGATATGGTCGCGTCCTGCGGCCTCCAATTTCCCTTTGAAAATTTTGGCGTTCCATTCGGAGTTGTTCTCGTATGTCATGTACAAAGTAGCCATTTTCCCAAGGTTCAAACGGAGAATGTTCTCGATGTAGGATTCTTCCATTTGAAGACCAGGGATGTTCACACCCGTCTGTAAACCTGTTCCCGGTGGGGGAACCATGGACCCGGCCGGCTGCTGGGGAACCACTTTGTTCGGAATTGCTGTCGGAACCGGGTAAGCAGGGTAAGGCGTGCCCCCGAATGATGGCATTTGCGCTTGATTGCCAATTTTGTAAGGGTTATTCAACATAACTGTAAAATCCTCCTTGAAGCTTTCCTTGTGGAAGCTTTCTTCTTAGTGAAGCATACACCTCATCATATTGTGCTTTCGCCTATTTGGTGACTGCATTTACCGGCTTTCGGCAAAATAAAAAAAGCTCCCGTAAGGAGCATTAATTCAGTACGAATTTATATCCGACTCCCCAAACGGTTTTGATATACTTCGGTTCTTTGGGGTCGGTTTCTATTTTTTTGCGAAGGTTTGCGATATGTACGTCGATGGCGCGCTCCGTTACATAGGTATCGAACCCGCGAACCCGGTTCAGCAGTTCTTCGCGGCTGTAAACGCGTCCTTGATTTTGCCATAGCAGCTTCATAATCTCGAATTCGGAGAAGGTCGTCTCAATCATTTTGTTATGTACAAACAGGCATCGCTTCTCAAGATCCAGGTGGACGACTGGATTCACCGCCGTATCCGCCTTGGCTGCGGCCACCGGGGCGAAGGCGGCGGAGCGGCGAAGCAGGGCTTGTACCCTTGCAGCCAACTCTCTCATGGAAAAAGGCTTGCATAAGTAGTCGTCGGCACCGGTCTGCAGTCCCTTGATCCGGTCGGACACTTCGCTTTTGGCGGAAACCATCAGAATCGGTATCGTAGAAGACGCTCGGAAGTAGGTACACAGCTGGATCCCGTCCACATCCGGCAGCATGATATCAAGAACGATACAATCGGGATTGAAATCACGGAACAGAGTCTCGCCCTGACGGCCGTTCTCGGCGCGCATGACTTGGTATCCTTCTTCGTACAAATAAATGGACATCATTTCACCAATGCTATAATCGTCTTCAATAATTAAAACTTTAGACATAAACGTTCCCCTCCTTTTCCTTTCAAAAGGTTCGGTGCTCGATATGCCGGACGCAACATTCGATCCTATAGGTAACATGTTAACATCATCCATTTTGTGCCGTCCAGTTTTTAAAGTGAATTAGTGCCGATTACAGAGAAAAAGGAAGCTGGATGGCAGTTGACTTCTAACGGAGGTTAGGTCAATTGATCCAGCTTCCTGTATTAGGTTGAGCATTCGCTTGTAAAATCATACGGTTAAATGCTTTCTGACTTGATCTTCGCTGAGCTGCTCGGCATGGCCTTCGGCGGCGACGGTGCCCCGGTCGATGACATAGTAATAATCTGCGATGCCGGTTGCGAATTCAAGGCTTTGCTCGACGAGAAGCACGGCGATTTCCCTGCTTCGTTTAATGCTTTCGATAATCGCTTCAATCTCCATCACAATCGAAGGCTGTATGCCTTCCATCGGCTCATCGAGCAGCAAGAGCTTGGGGCCGGAGGCCATCGCCCGAGCAATCGCAAGCTGCTGCTGCTGACCGCCGCTGAGATCGCCGCCTTTGCGGTGAAGCATTTGCCGGAGAACCGGGAACGTGTCGAAGAGCGAATCGGGCAGCTTCTTTCTCCGGTCTGCGGCGGCTTCGAGGCCGAGCAGCAGGTTCTCTTCGACCGTAAGCTGCGGGAAGATTTCGCGGCCTTGCGGGACGTAGCCGATGCCGGCTCTGGCGCGCTGATCCGGCGAGTAAGCCGTGATATCGCGCTCATTGTAATGAATACGGCCTGCCTTAGGCTTAATGAGGCCCATGATGCTCTTCATCAGCGTTGACTTGCCTACGCCGTTACGACCCATGAGACAGACGATCTGTCCGGGCTTTACGAGCAAATCGACATGCCGGATGACCATGCTCTCGCCATAGCCGGCTTCTATATGCTGCAGGTTAAGCACCTCGTTCCACTCTCCTTCCCAGATAAACCTCGGCGACTTTCTCGTCATGTTGAATATCCGCCATCGTGCCTTCGCGCAGGACGGTGCCTTCATGAAGCACCGTTACCGTTCTCGCGAACCGGCGCACGAAATCCATATCGTGCTCGACGACGATAATCGTTTGGCTCGCCGCGATTTCATGGAGCAGCTCTCCGGTCTTCTCGGTTTCGCTGTCGGTCATGCCGGCGGCCGGCTCGTCGAGCAGCAGAAGATCCGGCTCCTGCATGAGCAGCATGCCGATTTCGAGCCACTGCTTCTCGCCGTGGGAGAGCGCGCCTGCGCGCTCCTTGGCCTTGTTCTGCAGGCCGATCATACCCAGCCGCTCATGCAGGCGATCCCGTTGCTCGCTGGTCGTTTTGGCCCACAGGGCGCTGAGAAGACCGCGCTTCTGCTTCATGGAGAGGGCCAAATTCTCAAATACGGTCAGCGTCGAGAAGACGGAGGGAGCTTGGAACTTGCGTCCGATGCCTAATTGAGCGATTTGGTGCTCCTGGTATTTGCTTAAGTCGATCGAATCTTTGAAGTGTACATGACCTTGCGAAGGCTTGACTTTCCCGCATATGACATCCAGGAGCGTCGTTTTCCCTGCGCCATTGGGTCCGATGAGAAAACGGAGTTCCCCGTATGCCAAGGAAAAGTCCAGATTGCGCAAGGCTTTAAAACCGTCGAAGCTCACTTCAAGTCCTTGTACGCTCAGGATGCTGTCGCCGGGTACAGGTTGAGGCACTGCTAATTGTCCAAGCATGGGAGGTTCCTCCTTCTTCATTTCAAACCATGATTTCGTTAGCCGGCTTCTTGCGAGGAAGAGATCGGCTGAGGAAGCACGGGCTTCTTCCAGTGGGATGTATAATGCGCAATCGTGCCGACAATGCCTTTGGGAAGCAGCAGCACGACGATGATGAACATGGCTCCGAGCATGATCGGCCACCAAGCCGGATAGGCTTCGCTGAACGTTGTTTTGGCGCTGTTCGTGACCAGCGCGCCGAGAACGGCGCCTCCGATCGTGGACCGCCCGCCGATGGCCACCCAGAGAACCATCTCGATCGATGGCACAATGCCCATCTGTGCAGGGGAGATAATGCCTTCCTGAAGCACGAAGAGCACGCCAGCCAGCCCGGCTAACCCGGCGGAGACACAGTAAATGGACACCTTGTACGTGACCGGGTTGTAGCCGATGAAGCGAACGCGGTTCTCGCCGTCGCGGATGGCGGTGAGAATATTTCCCAAGCGGCTCGTGACCAGGAAACTGCATAAGACGAGAACGACGGCGACAGCCGCCAGCGTGACATAGAAGAGGATTAGCTTCGTCGATGGCGATTGCAGGTTGAGGCCAAGGAACGAATCGAAGTTCGTCAGTCCGTTCGTTCCGCCTGTGTAACCTTGCTGGCCGACGAACAGCGTTACCGTAATGATGACCAGCGCTTGCGAGAGGATGGAGAAGAAGGCGCCTTTGATCCGGTTGCGGAATGTCAAATAGCCCAAAACGAAAGCGAGCAGCATAGGAACGAGGAGAGCAAGCAGGAAAGCTGCGGCAGCGGAGTGAAACGGCTGCCAGAACCAGGGCAGGCTCTCGACGCCGCTCCATGACATGAAGTCGGGCAGCTGGTCGCCGCTCGCGGCGAGCTTCAGGTGCATCGCCATGCAGTAGCCGCCGAGTCCGAAGTATACGCCGTGGCCAAGGCTAAGGATGCCGGTGTAGCCCCAGATCAGATCAATGCCGATGGCGATGATGGCATAGGCGAGAAACTTGCCGAGCAGCGACAGGCGGAATTCGGACAAAAACAATGGAGCTAGCGCCAGCGCCGCTAGAAAAACGGTATAAACCGTCAGTTTGATCTTGGAGTGTCCGGCTAAGAGCATGGAAGACGCCACTTCCTTTCTTCAGTCTAGAGATCTTGAGCGGATCGTCACAAGGCCCATCGGCTTCCATTGCAGGAAGGCGATGATGAGGGTGAAAACAAGCACTTTGCCAAGCGTTGCGCTAGTGGAATATTCCAGCGCCGTGTTGAACACGCCGATGCCGAGAGCGCCGGCCACCGTCCCGATCAGTTTCCCGATGCCGCCGAGAACGACGACCATGAAGGCATCCACGATGTAGTAGGTGCCTATCGTAGGGCCGATCGGTCCGAGGAGTGTCAGCGCGCAGCCGGCGATACCGGCCATGGCGGAGCCGAAGGCGAAGGACTGCGCATCGACCCGGCGCGTGGAGATGCCGAGGCAAGCAGCCATTTCGCGATTTTGCATAACGGCTCTCATTCGTCTGCCGCCTGAGGAATGATACAAGTACATGTAGATGACGAGAATGCATAGAGCAACCAGCGCGATAATGAAGAGGCGCTTATAAGGAAGAATCAGATCGGCCGTCAGGTGAAGGCCGCCTTCGAGCCATTCCGGCGCTTTAACGGCAACGTTGGGCGCGCCGAAGATAGAGCGGGCCACCTGCTGCAGCGCCAGGCTTACGCCCCACGTCGCCAGCAAGCTGTCCAGCGGCCGGCCGTACATGAAGCGGATGAGGCAAACCTCGAGCAGCCAGCCGACTGCGAAGGCTACCGCGAAGGCGACGCCCAGCGAGACGATGAAATACCAGCCGAAGGCGGAAGCCGGCAGTAGCTTCTGGAACCACTGTTGGACCAGATAGGCCATGTAGGCTCCAATCATGATGAACTCGCCGTGGGCCATGTTCATCACGTTCATCAGGCCGAACGTAATGGCCAGCCCTATGGCGATGAGCAGCAGGATGGAGCTGAGGCTTAGGCCGTTGAACAATTGAAGCAGCAGCAGACTCATGGCTTGACTTCCCTCCCCAGTTATTCCCGAGTAAATGATGAAACCCAGGACTGCCTTGGGGGCAGCCTGGTTTCCGTGGCGGGATGCAGGTTATTTTTTGGTCACTTCGGCGCCCCAAGGATAGGTCTTGAGGAACGGATCGGGCGTAAGGGCCTGACCGGAGTTCCAGATTTCCTTGATCAACCCGTCGCCGCCGATCTGGCCGATGCGCGCAACTTTGGAAATGTGCTGATTCTCGCCGTTGATCGTCACCTTCCCTTCCGGAGCGTTCCACTCGATGCCCTTGGCGGCGGCTTTCACTTTCTCCACGTCGAAGGAGCCGGCTTTCTTCACAGCTTCCGCCCATAGATATACGGCGGTGTACCCGGCTTCGATCGGATCGTCGGTGACGCGGTCTTTGCCGTATTTAGCCTTATAAGCTTCCACGAATTTCTTGTTCTCCGGCGTATCCGTAGTTTGATAATAGTTCCAAGCGGTATAGTGGCCTTCCAGCACGGACGCGCCGATGCCGCGAACCTCTTCCTCCGCGATACTGACCGACATGGTCGTCAGATCCTTGGCGGTGATGCCTGCGTCCTTCAACTGCTTGAAGAAGGCTACGTTGCTGTCGCCGTTCAATGTGTTGAAGACGACGTCCGGCTTCTCTTTTTTGATTTTGCTGATGATCGTGTTGTAATCGGTATGCCCGAGAGGCGTGTATTCTTCGGCTACGAGCGTTCCGCCTTCCGCCTTCAACTGCTCTTTGATGATTTTGTTGGCCGTTCTGGGGAACACGTAATCGGAGCCCAAGAGGTAGAACTTCTTGCCTTTGTTTTGGAGAAGCCATGTAACGGCGGGGATGATTTGCTGATTCGTGGTGGCGCCTACATAGAAGATGTTAGGAGAGGATTCTACGCCTTCATACTGCACCGGGTACCATAGCAACCCTTTGTTTTGCTCGACGACCGGTAGCACGGCTTTGCGGCTTGCGGATGTCCAGCATCCGAAGATCGTCACGACGCTGTCCTTTTGCAATAATTTTTTGGTTTTCTCTGCAAAAGTGGGCCAGTCGGATGCACCGTCTTCAATGACAGGCTTAAGCTTTTTGCCTAAAAGCCCCCCCGCTGCATTAATTTCATCGATGGCCATCAGCTCGGCATCCCGCACCGAAACTTCGCTTATGGACATGGTGCCTGTCAGAGAGTGAAGAATGCCAACGGGTACGGTCTCTTCCTTCGTATCCGCTTTGGCTTCTGCCGCCTTCGCAGCGACGGGTGCCGTTGACGCGGTGGATGCCGCAGGCTCGGACTTGGCACAGCCGGCTGCGACCATCATCAAGGCCATGCTTAACGCGACTGTGAGCTTCCCTTTGTTTCTTATCTCTCTCATTGTCCCCACTCCCTTGTTTACAAGATTTGGATTACATGGCTTATGATAAAGTGGGTAAAAGCTGAATGTCAATATACATGACATTAATTGGATCTATTTTTGGTTTTGGCACAAAAAACGAATCGCCATTTGTAAAAAGAATCTAAAACGCATAAAAAAGGAGAGATTTTCAGCTCGTTTATGTCATATTATATAACATATAAGATTTACATCCAGGTCATACCCGAATATAATAAGTGTAAAGGATTCCCATTATTCGGTTTTTGAAGAGGTGATGATGTGCATTTAACAGAGCGAGAGAAAGAGAAGCTGCTGATCACGGTAGCGGCAGACCTGGCGCGGCGCAGATTGGCCAGAGGCGTCAAGCTGAATTATCCCGAGAGCATCGCGCTGATCACATCCGAAATTATGGAAGGCGCAAGAGACGGGTTGACGGTTGCCGAGCTCATGGCGTTCGGTACGACGATTTTGAAAGCGGAGCAGGTCATGGAAGGCGTGCCGCAAATGATTCACGAGGTTCAAGTGGAGGCGACATTTCCGGATGGCACCAAGCTGGTGACCGTGCACGAGCCTATCGCTTAGTGAAATGAAGCATAATCGGGAGGGGCGAGAAGATGATTCCAGGCGAGTATCGGACGAAGCAGGGTGTTATTGAACTGAACGCAGGCCGGCAGAAGGCGGACATCATAGTCACGAACACGGGAGACCGCCCTGTACAGGTGGGATCGCATTATCATTTCTTCGAAGTCAACCGGGCACTGGCGTTTCCGAGGGAGCTTGCCTTCGGCATGCGCCTCGACATTCCCGCAGGGACGGCCGTCCGGTTCGAGCCCGGGGAACAGAAGCCGGTTCGGCTCGTCGAACTGGGCGGGGCCAAGTTGTCGTACGGCCTCAATCATTTGAGCCGTGGACTAGCGGTGAAAGATCAGCTGCCGGAGGAGACGAAGGCCAGATGGCGGGCATGGGAGGGAGAGCGGGAATGAGTCAAATCGACCGTAAGAGCTACGCGCTGATGTTCGGGCCTACGACCGGCGATGCCATCCGGCTCGCCGACACGGAGCTTTGGGCGCAGATTGAACATGATTACACGGTTTATGGCGATGAATGCAAGTTCGGCGGAGGGAAGGTCATCCGCGACGGGATGGGGCAATCCAGCGGAGCGACCCGTGATCAAGGCGTGTTGGATACGCTGATCACGAATGCCGTCATTATCGATCATTGGGGCATCGTGAAAGGGGATATCGGCATCCGTGACGGTCATATCGTCGGGATCGGCAAAGCGGGCAACCCCGATATCATGGACGGCGTGCATCCCGACCTGGTCGTTGGAGTGAGCACGGAAGTCATCGCCGGTGAAGGCAAGATTGTTACGGCCGGCGGCATCGATGCCCATATTCATTATATATGCCCGCAGCAAATTGAAACGGCCCTTTCCTCCGGCGTGACGACGATGATTGGTGGAGGTACGGGTCCGGCGACAGGCACGAATGCGACAACATGCACACCCGGCGCCTGGCATATGCAGCGGATGCTGGAAGCGGCGGAAGCGTTCCCGATGAATTTGGGCTTTACCGGCAAAGGGAACGCCTCCTTCCTAGCTCCGTTAATCGAGCAGATCGAAGCCGGCGCTATCGGGCTTAAGCTGCACGAAGACTGGGGGACGACGCCGGCGGCGATCGATACCTGTCTCGAAGCGGCTGACCAATATGACGTTCAGGTTGCGATTCATACGGACACATTGAATGAAGCCGGATTTCTGGAGGATACGCTGGCGGCGATCAAAGGGCGAACGATTCATACGTATCATACGGAAGGGGCGGGAGGCGGGCATGCGCCGGACATCATTCGCGCAGCCGCCGAACCTAATGTGCTGCCATCCTCAACCAACCCGACCCGGCCGTATACGATCAATACGATCGAAGAGCATTTGGATATGTTGATGGTATGTCACCATCTGGACAGCCGAATACCTGAGGATGTAGCGTTTGCGGATTCGCGGATTCGGCCGGAGACGATTGCCGCCGAGGATATTTTGCACGATATGGGCGTATTCTCCATGATCAGCTCGGATTCCCAAGCCATGGGACGGGTAGGCGAGGTGATCATCCGCACGTGGCAAACGGCGGATAAGATGAAGAAACAGCGCGGCCCGCTGGCGCCCGATACGGAAGAAGGCGACAATTACCGCATCAAGCGGTACATTGCCAAGTACACGATCAACCCGGCGATTACGCATGGCGTCTCGCATGTGGTCGGTTCGATCGAGCCCGGCAAATTCGCCGATCTGGTCGTTTGGAGCCCGATGTTCTTCGGGGTCAAGCCGGATCTGGTGCTGAAAGGCGGCAGTATCGCTTACGCGCAGATGGGCGATCCGAACGCCTCGATCCCGACGCCGCAGCCCGTCTTCGGCCGGCCTATGTTTGCGGCTTACGGGAAAGCCTTGACGCAGAGCTCGATAACGTTCGTATCCCGGAGCGCATACGACAACGGGATTGCGCAGAAGCTCGGCCTACAGAAGCGGATTGAGCCGGTTCATGGCTGCCGGGCCGTAACGAAGAAAGACATGATTCATAATAACGGCACGCCGGCTATTGAAGTGAATCCGGAAACCTATGAAGTGAAGGTAGCTGGAGAAGCGATTACGTGCGAGCCGGCAGCGAAGCTGCCGATGGCGCAATTATATTTTCTATTCTAGACAGTGCGGGTGATGGCAGATGAACTGGCTTGCTTACCAGCAGCTGTTGGATTCGGCTCTGCCGATCGGGGGATTCTCCCATTCCTTCGGATTGGAAACGCTCGTCCAGCAGGGGCGGTTAACGACCGTCGATGAGCTTGAAGCTTATATCGGAACGATGCTGAGGAACAGCTGGGCGTCATCCGACGCCATGGTCATTAAAGCGGCCTATGTGCACATCCCGGCAGGAGAGTGGGAGCAGCTGTGGGCCATCGACCATATGCTGCACGTGCAGCGGGCCTCCAGCGAGGCCAGAAGCGGCGTGCAGAAGATGGGACGCAGGCTGCTGCAGCTGGCGCGTTCGATGTATCCCGGATTGGACTGGACGCCACTGGAAGAAGCGGTGAAAGCCGGCCGCTGCAGCGCGAGCCATCCGGCCGTTCACGGATGGGTCGGCTATCACCTCGGCGTGCCGCTGGATCAAGCCGCCGAAGGATATTTGTACGGCTGCGTCATGACGTGCATCAACAGCGCCCTCCGGCTCATGTCGATGGGGCAGACCCAGGGGCAGATGCTGCTCGCGAAAGTGATTCCGCTGATCGGCAGCGAATGGCAAAGGGTGGCGCAGCTGGACCCATGGGAGGCTTATACGAACGTACCCTCGGCCGATATGGCCATGATGCAGCATGAGACGTTATATTCGCGATTATTCATGTCTTAATTCATCGAGGGGCTTATGTCTTAATTCATCGAGGGGCTTAAAGGTTAATGCCCCAAACTATTCATAGGAGGAATGGCTATGTGTCAAGGACAAGGTCATCATCACCATCACTGGGAGAAACCGTCCGTGGATCGGAGCCGTCCGATGCGTATCGGCATCGGAGGACCCGTCGGATCCGGGAAAACGGCTTTAGTGGAACGTCTGGCTCGCAAGCTGAACAGCCGGTACAGCATCGCGGTAATCACGAACGATATTTATACGAAGGAAGACGCCCGCATTCTCATCAGCTCGGAGGCGCTGGCGGAAGACCGCATCATCGGCGTGGAAACCGGCGGCTGCCCGCATACCGCCATTCGCGAGGACGCTTCGATGAATTTCGAGGCGATTGAGGAGCTGGAGCAGCGGTTCGAGCATCTCGACCTGATCTTCATCGAGAGCGGCGGGGATAACTTGGCGGCGGCGTTTTCTCCGGAGCTGGTGGATCGCTTCATCTATATTATCGACGTTGCCCAAGGGGAGAAAATCCCGCGCAAAGGCGGCCCCGGCATTATGCGCTCGGATATGCTGATCATTAACAAAATCGATCTGGCCCCGTTCGTCGGCGCCAGCTTGGAAGTGATGGATGCCGATACGAAGAAGATGCGCGGGGATCGTCCCTATATTTTCTCTAATCTGATGGGCGGTACAGGTCTGAACGAGATCGTGTCATGGGTGGAACACGAGATTAATCATGCCTAAGCGGACCGGGGAGATTGCTGCGGCATTCGCCGTGCGCGGCGGCCTCACGCAGCCCGTTCACAGGTATCACGCCTCCCCGCTCAAAATCGCCAAGACGTTCCGTTACGAGAACGGTACGTTCGATAGCCTGCAGCCCATGGATCAGTTGGGCGTCTACATGATGGACTGCTCTCCGGGACTCATGGCAGGAGATCATTATGACATTCACGTGCGCCTTGAAGAGGGGGCACGCGTCTTCCTAACGAACCAATCGTTCACGAAGGTTCATCCCTCGCTGCCGGAGCAAGGCAGCTCGCAGCGCCAATCGCTGCAGGTTGAAGCAGGCGCGCTGCTGGAATACATCCCGGAGCCCCTGATGCTGTACAAGGATGCCCGTCTGGCTGCGGAAACCGAGATTCATCTGCAGCCGGGCGCGGTCGTCATCTATTCGGACGTTCTCTGTCCGGGTCGAACGCAGCGCGGCGAAATCTTCCAATACGAGAGCTATGCCAATCGCATGAAGGTGTGGCACGGCTCGGAGCTGATTTATTATCAGCATCAAAGAATCGAGCCCCGAGGCATGGAGCTGTCCGCTCCGGGCTGCTGGGAGCGGGATACGCACCTCGGCAATCTGTACGTCTTCTCCGATCGATTGGAGCAGCGCCATCTCGACGGCTTGCTGGCCAGTCTGGCGAAGATCGAGGGGCTCGAAGAGGTGCGTGCAGGGGCAAGCTTGACCTACAAACACGGGTTGATCGTCACTGTTATGGGAAGGCATGCCTGGAAGCTCCAGCTTGTGCTGGCGCAGGCCTGGCAGGCATTGCGCCGCAGCTTGCTTTCATTAACCCCGTTAATGGTGAATAAGTAGACGCGAGAGAGGAGCCGATAGGCTCCTTTTTGCATTGGGAGAGAATGGCAGGCCAATTTTCCACGCATACTGGCAGGAGAATCGACAAAATCATGACATTTGACCCCTACTTGATTGTCAAACGGTGTACGGGTTGGTATGATGAATGTGTTCATCCTACAAAAAGCCCGGAATTTCGATATAGAGGAGGTCAATGAGTGGACAATCAAGCTAGTCTGTCAAATAGTTCGCCACAAGGCACTGTCGGGAACGAATCCGTGGATACAAGCCATAAACCGGCAGCGGCAGAGCCTGTGACGTTGAAAGATTTTTACCGCTTGGTGAAGCCAGGCATTATTTATTCCAATTTAATGACCGCATTTGCCGGTTATTGGATGGCGGCACGCTGGGACGTTACATGGACCCACTTGCTGTTCACGATGCTCGGTACAGCGCTGGTCATGGCCGGCGGAACTGTGCTGAACAATTACTTGGACCGCGAGATGGACGCCAAGATGGAACGGACGCAGAACAGAGCGCTGCCTAGCGGAAGACTCGGGCCGAACGTGGTCTTGTGGTACGGCATTATTTTGGGGACGATCGGACTTGCCGTTCTGTATTTCGGTGCCGATTCACCGCTCGCTACGCTCGTCGGTTTGATCGGGCTGTTCCTGTACGTTTGGCTCTACACGGCCTGGTTCAAAAGAACGTCGGTATGGAGCACATTCGTCGGCGCATTCTCCGGCGCAACGCCGCCGGTGATCGGCTACTGCGCGGTTAGCGGTACGATCGATCTGGGAGCGATTCTCGTATTCTTGTTCTTGTTCCTGTGGCAGCCGCCGCACTTCTGGGCGCTCGGTATTCGCCGCATGGAGGAATATCGCGCAGCGGGCTTCCCGCTGTTGCCGGTCGTCAAAGGGTCGTATGTGACCAAAATCTCCATGGTGCGTTACGTCGTCTTGCTGGTACCGGTTACAGTGATGCTCACGGCATACGGTTATGAAGGTTATCTCTTCTTGTTCGGATCTACGATTCTCGGATTGATTTGGGTGTTCATGAGCGTGAAAGGCTTCAAAGCAACCGGCGAGGCTGAAGTGCAATGGGCGAAGCGCATGTTTCTTTACTCCATTATGTATCTAACGCTGCTGTCGTTACTTATGGTGATCGATACAGTGAAGATTAGCTAGAATTGAGGACTGATAATAACGATGAGCACTTTCTTTGAGAAAAACTGGTTCAAACTGGCGCTTGGCGCTATTTTGATTGCAATGATCGTTTCCTTCGCCTATAAGCTTTGGGTGAACGGCAGCGAGCCGGACCAGCGCTTGACCGCGATGAAGCAATCACCTGCTTTCTCGCTGCAGGACTTGGACGGCAACACCGTGAATTCCGCAGATACCGACGGCAAAGTGAGACTTGTCTACTTTTTCTATTCGTTCTGCCCGGACGTATGTATGCCTACGACGTTTCTGCTGACACAGGTGCAGGACGAATTGAAGAAAAAAGAGCTGTTCGGCACGAAGGCCGAAATGATCTCCATTACCGTCGACCCGAATCGCGATACGCCGGCGGTGCTCAAAGAGTTCGGAAGCAAGTTCGAATCGAAGCCTGATCCGAGCGGCTGGATGTTCCTTCGCGGTGAAGAGGCGAAGACGCATAAGCTGGCAGAGGATTTCGGCATCATGGTCATCAAAGAGAAAGACGGCAACTTCTCGCACTCCAATGCGATTCTGCTGGTCGACAAAAAAGGGAAATTGCGCAACTACTACGATGCAAGCAATCCGGAGCTGGATGCGGATCACATCGTTAAAGACGTGGTTACGCTCTCCAAAGAGAAATAATAGCTATTCAAAAGCAGGATCTGTTGAGGGGTATATAAGATACTCTTCCAGACCTGCTTTTTCTAATTGTTGAATCAAGTACTCCTCAGGCGTTCCTTCGACACCGGCGTATCCTTTGCGGGTATAGATTTGTTCGGCGTCCGGGAAGGTGTCGCGGAGCAGGTAGCGAATTTTTTTGCCGGATGAATCGTTGTCGGTGAACAAAAAGACCGGTTTATCGCCAACTTTTTTCCGCAGATCCTCCAGCGTCTGAGAGCTTGGCGTCCCGAAGGTGCACAAGATTTGGACACTGTCATCCACAACGCGTTTTAAACGGGATTTGTCGTTTTTACCTTCTACGATGATAGCGATCGACATAGGGTTCCTCCATCACGTTTTTTTTGTAGTATAACCCGTTTTGCCGCGCGATCCAAGGCAACCGTTCGACGCATGGACGAAATAGCCGCCGACATTTCCCGGGAAATGACAGAGATTGACAGCGCAAATAACGGCTTGAGGAGCTCAAGCCGCCATCGTGAAGACGTGCTATGTCGTAACGGGAGATTTGAAGGTGCGTAAAGGCAAGAGGGAAAGAGCCAGCATGAGAATGAAGAAGGCGATGAAGTAGGAGGATATGTGGTCGCGCAGCTGTCCGGCCACCATCGGGCCGATAAAAGCACCGACGGAGTAAGAGATGGACAGCAGGGAGAAGACGCGCCCGTACCGGTTGCTGCTGGTGATGCCGGCAAGCAGGGCGGCCAAGGCCGGATAGATGACTCCTTTGGCCATCCCGATCAGGAAGAGGGAAACCGGCAGCGGAACCGGCCACTCAATGGCAAGTCCGAAAAATACAACGGCGAGCGCTAAGCTGCCGCAGACGGTGCGGATGAACGGCGCTACTTTATTCAAGAACCAGAACGAAATGCTCAGGAGAGCGCCAAGACTGATTAATGTGAAAAAGACGCCGGACGTCAGAATCGACTCCCGGGCGGATTGCATCAGCGGCAGTTCGAAGAAGAGAATGCCCTGCGAGCAGGATAGCGCCATGGGAATCAGGAAAAACAGCCATGGAACCGACAAGCCAGCAGGCAGCTCGGCTTCGCTCTGCAGCATGCCGTGCCCGTGGTGATCCATAGCCGGAAGTTGGCCGGAGGATGGACCTGCCAGCCGCTTCTCTCTCACGCCGAAGATGGCCAGCACGCCGGTAACGATCAAGATCCAGCCCAAGACGGAGAAAGCTGTCGTAAAACCGATTTTGGCGACCAGAATGGCGCCCGCAGCCGGAGATACGACGGAAGCCAGCGTATGGACGAGGCCGTTGCCCGCCATCAGTTTGCTCTGCTGAATATGGTCTTTGGCCATTCGGGCCAAAAGCGACAAGCAGGCCGGAGACAGGAAGGCAAGTACGAATCCGCTGATCGAGCGGATGTAAAGCAAGTGCCACGGATCCTCGACGGTGGATTGAAAAAGCAAGATGATCCCTGCTACAATCAGGCTAAAGACAATGAAAAATTTACTCCCGTATTTGTCCACGCCGTAACCGGCAAGGAGATTGCCGGGTAAGTGCGTAATCGAGTAGACGCCCATAATTAGCCCTATAAAGGAAGGAGCCGCTCCCAAGGATAAGGCGAACGGAGAAAGAATCGGGTACTGTGCGTGCAAATCGAAAAACGCTACAAACATAAAAAGATACAACCATAGGGCTGTTCGCATGTTCTCACCGCCTCGATGTTTTAGTCTTGTCTCTTGTTAAGATGTACGCCGCTCGTCCGATGGATATGACCGTTCCATGCAATTGACACAATTTCGGTTTGGAGGATGTTATGGACGCCTATGTAATCCTTTTGCTTGCTTGTGCAGCTGTATTCCTCGTATTCCGGTTGAGGCAGTCCTTTCGCAAAACGCGGGAGAGAATTGACAAAACGGAGGAAATTCAGCGCAAGCTGGCTGCTTTAAGGAAAAAAAGAGATGAAGACTAGCGATTGCCTGTAGTATGATAGGGGAGATCTTTTTGGATAAATAGGAGGGGTAAGCGTTGGATCAGTGGATTTCATTTGCACAGGATCGTTGGTATTTGCTAGTTGCAGCTGTCATTGTGTTATTCATCGTCATCGGGATCGTCAAAACCGTGGTGAAATGGGTTGTCGTTATCGCAGTTGTAGGCGCTCTGCTCGTTTATGGCGCAAGTTATAAGGATAAAATAAAGGATATTGGGGCAAGCGTTGTCACTCAGGTTGGGGACGAAGTGAAAGACAAAGCGGTCTCCACGTTGACAGCGGAAGCGAAAGAGGCGCAGTTCAAAGCCAATCCGGACGGTTCCTTCATCATCACGACGAAAAGCTTGAAAGTGGAGGGCAAGGCCGGCACGGACGAAGTGCAGGTCACGTTCCTCGGTAAAACATTTAAAATGAATGCGAATGCAGCGCTTAACGCATTCATCGAACAAGCGAAGAAAAACGCCGGCTAAGCGGCAGGAGGGTGAGTGCGTATGGCGGATATGTCGTGGTTTCAAATGAATTCCATCAATTTAATATCCATTGTGATCGTGCTCACTTTCGCCGGCTCCGTCGTTCAAGGATTCTTCCGCGGCGGCTCAGGCTCTGCCAAGCATCTGCTCTCCATGCTCGTGGAGGCGGTTGTCGTCATTGCCTCTGTGCTTATCGCCTGGAAAATGGTGGGGCTTGTCTCGCCCGTCATCCAAACATGGCTGAAAGAGCAGAATCTGCAGGTGCCTTCCGTAGAAATCAGCAGCCTCCAGCAAGCTTATTATACGGCGATGACAAGCGTTCGCGACTTCCCGCTGCTGCGGTTCGGCGTGCTGTTCCTGATCGGCTATATGATGGTGAAATTGGCGCTGAATTTGCTGGTTGATCCGCTGATGGGCGGATGGCTGGCCCGTCGCGACCCTTACCGGGAACGCGGCAATTCGGTCCTCTCCTCCCTGTCCGGAGGGGTGATCGGTTCCGTTGCCGGCATCGCGCGGGCGCTAATTCTGATCGCCGTTTTATTCATCTATGTGACCTTATTCCCGCACTCCTTGGTCACGCCATATATTGAATCTTCCCAGATGTATCAGAAAGGGGCGAAGGAAGTCATCTCCCCCTTCACCGGAGATTTCATCGCGGACAAGGTGCCCGTGTTCACCCGGGCGGTAGAGCAGGAATTTACGAATATTTTACAGCGTAAATATGAAGTGCTGGACGCGAAAGTTCCCGGCAATATCGTCGATGCGGCCAAAGAAGTGACTGCTATCGGAAAGACGGATGAAGAGAAAGCCAAGCTGTTGTACCAATGGGTCGGCAGCCGGGTTAAGTATGATTGGGATAAAGTGAAGCTGTATGAAGAACAGCGGATCTGGAAGGAGCAGACGCCGGAGGATACGTTCAATACCCGCGAAGGCGTATGTATCGATTATTCGAGGCTGTATGCCCAGATGGCCAGAGCGGTAGGCCTGGATGTGAAAGTCGTCACGGGCCTCGGCTATGACGGGCAAGGCAGTTACGGTCCGCACGCGTGGAATGAGGTTTACTTGAAAGAATCTAACCAATGGGTTCCTCTTGACTCGACATGGGTGTCCAGCGGCGGCAATTGGTTCAATCCGCCGAACTTTGACCAAACGCATATTAGAGACGCATAGAAGCTGCAAGCCTTTCCTTCGATGACGAAGGGAGGGCTTTTTCTTTAGGGGCAACCGCCGCTGCAGGAAAAACATGGAGGTTTGCAGAGGTTTTTCTCATCCAATAGTAAATGTGGTAAACTAAAAGGGTGTGATTTTGTTAAGGAGATAAAGGAGTCATGATGAGGAAATCATTGAATGAGTACGAGATGATTTACTTGGATGCCGGGGATACGCTGTTGACGATTCCCGCCGCCCAAACCATATTGAAGCAATATTTGCAGCTGCGTTCCGTGGAGCGGGACGAGGCGCATATCAGTGAACTATTCACGGAAGCTTTCCGTCTATTTTATTATGTTAATAAACAGGACAACTTCGTGGCATGCACGCCGGAGTCGGATCGCGAGTTCTGGGTCCATCTATATCAATACGTGCTGCATAAGCTGGGCATTCACGAGGAATGGACAGAGGAACAGATCTTCCAGTGCTGCCACGAGCTGTACGAAATTTATACGGCGCCCGAATACTATGAGCTGTTTGCCGATGTGAAGCCATTCCTGAAGGCGCTGCAGGACCGGGGCTTCCGAATCGGCATCGTCAGCAATTTCGCGCCTACACTGCAAGCGATCCTGGAGGACAAGGATATCCTGCATTATTTCGATCCGGTCATCGTCTCGACGGAGGTCGGTTTGGAGAAGCCGGACCCGGCGATTTTCAAGCTTGCCCTGGAGCGGGCGGGGGTGGCGGCACGAGATGTCCTGTATGTCGGGGATCACGAAACGAACGATATTTGGGCGCCGGGTCAAGTCGGCATCGATGCGGTTCGCATTCTTCGTTACGATTACCATTCCGGGGAAGGCATCCGTTCCCTGTTGGAGCTTTTGGATGAACAACAAGCTATTGTGTAAGAAAGGATCTGAGTGTGATGAAGCCATCCATTATGGATGACCCCAAGAAAAAAGAAATCACCAAGAAGCGGCATTTCTCGTTTCGGATCAATATATTTTTCTTCATAACGTTCTTATTATTTTCCGTCCTCATCGTGCGCCTGGCTATCTTACAATTCGTTCAAGCCAAGGATTTGAAAGCGGCAGAGAATACGAATACGAATCAAACGAACAAAATCGCCCCGATTCGCGGCAACATTTATGATTCGACCAAATCGCCTCTCGCGTATACCATCCCCGTGCAGTCGCTGTTTTTCCGGATCGAACCTTCCCAACAGGATAAAGACGAAGTCATTCGGATGGCGAATAAGCTGAAAACGGAAGTGTTCGACAAATACGGCAAAAAGGATGCCAAACCGATGGAGCCTGCCGATATCGTGCTCGCGATGGATCTGGGCTATGACATTAACAAGAATAAAGTGAAGGACCCGAGCTATTATTGGGTTCCGCGCAAAATCAAAAGCGATCTGTCGAAAGAAGAAATCGCCTATTTGCTGGAGCACCGGGATGAGTTCAAGTGGCTGGAGGTTACGGAAGAGAGCATCCGCACCTACGAGCTGGACGATGACGGCACCACGACGATCGCTCCGCAATTAATCGGCTATCTCAAATCGTATTCCACCGAGAAAGCGAAGGAAATGTACGAGAATAATGAGAACAGCAAGGAGTATCTCGATACCGAAAATGTAGGCTTCGACGGGATCGAGCGCATGTACCAGGATGAGCTTCGCGGCAAGAACGGCTACAAAATATATCCCGTGAACGCAGCGATGAAAATTATCGGACGCGCGACGGTCACGAAGCCGACTAAAGGCAACAATCTGTATCTGTCTATCAACAAGGATATTCAGAAGACCGCGGAGAAAGCGATTGCCGATCAAATCGCCTTCCTGCATACCCCACAGGCCAGAAACGACGCCTATTTGAAATACGGGGCGAATGCCCAGGCAGGCTATGCGGTAGCGATGGAAGTCGATACGGGACGCGTCGTCACGATGGCGAATTATCCCGACTACAATTCCAACGAATGGACAGGCGGGATTTCGCAGGCTACGCTGGATGAGATCGGATCGTATATCTATAACGGTTCGATTACGACCGCTTATCCCAAATATTCGGATAAAGAGCGGCCGAAGCATCCTTCCTCCATTGTATTCATGGGTTCCACGATCAAACCGTTGTCCGTGCTGATCGGATTGACGGAGAAGCTCTTTACGGCGGGCGAGACTTATTACGATTCCGGCTCCTTCACATTCGGTAAAACGGCTTCCGCGAGTACGATCCGAAATTCGGATGGACATGCTTATGGACCTTTGAATGCTTCGACGGCTATCGAACATTCGTCCAATACGTATATGTCGGCCAAAATCGGTATCCCCTTCTATCAGAAATACGGTGGCGAGAATGTCGCCGTCACGGACAAATGGGCGGACTACCTGGCGAAGTTCGGCATCGGCGTCAAGACCGGCAGCGGACTGCCCGGTGAAACTGCCGGTTCGAACGATTTTGCCAAAAACGCCAAAAAAGACAGCTATCAGTCCGCCATGGTGTATGCATCATGGGGACAGAACGAGAAAACGACGACGCTGCAGCTCGCGCAGTACGCGGCGACATTGGCCAGCCGCGGCAAACGAATGAAGCCGCTGTTCGTGGATGAAATCCGCAGCTTCGAGGGCGATCTCGTCAAGAAGGTCGAGCCCGAGGTCTTGGAGGATTCCAGCGCCATGTTCTCGAAGAATGATTGGAACACCATTATTCACGGTATGAAGAGCGGCGCCGAAGGGATCGAGGAGCTGCCGTACAACGTTGCGCGCAAAACGGGAACCTCGACGCAAGCGGTCTCCGGCGGAACGATAGATAACGCCGTGTTCATCGCCTTCGCACCCGTGGAGAATCCGAAGCTGGCCGTCGCCGTCGTCGTGCCGGAGGGCGGATTCGGGCGTTACGGGGCATCGCCGATCGCGGCGAAGATTTTCCAAGCGTATGACGCGGCCAATGAGGGCATCCTGACGAAGCTCGGCGGCGGGAAGCGCCCTTGGTAAACAGGTATACAAAACCTTCAACCCTCATATATGAGGAGTTGGAGGTTTTTTTGCGCTGTCCGGCTGAACTTTACCGGGGTTCATCCGTCTATTTAGGAGATGAGAAAGAAAGGATCTGTTCAAGGATGAAATCGCCGATTCTGGATGATCCGAGGAAACAGGAAGTAGCGAAGAAGAAGCATCTGTCCGTGCGGATCAATATTTTTTTCTTTGTCGTATTTATCTTATTTTCTATGCTGATCGTCCGTCTGGCGATGCTGCAGTTCGTTCAGGCCAAGGAGCATAAGGCGGCGGAAAACAGGAACGGTACGCAAACCGTGCAGATTGCCCCCATTCGCGGCAACATTTATGATGCTACGAAATCGCCGATTGCTTATACGATCCCAATGCAGTCGCTCTTTTTCCGGATTGATCCCGCCGCACAAAAGTTGGACGATCTGATCGCCATGGCCGAGCGGCTCAAAACCGACGTATTCGACAAATATGCCAAGCCCGGCTCCAAAAGCCCGACGCCGGAAGAGATCGTTCTTGCCATGGATATCGGGTATGATATTCACAAGAATGAAGTCAGAAAGCCGAGCTATTACTGGGTGCCGAGGCGCATTAAGGCGGACTTGTCCAATGAAGAAATCGCTTATCTGCTGGAGCATCGGGATGAGTTTCAATGGTTCGACGTAACGGAAGAGAGTATCCGTACTTATGAAATGGACGATGACGGCTTGACGACGATCGCTACGCATTTGGTAGGCTATACGAATTCCTTTACTTCGCCGACCGCCAAGGAAATGTATAAGGACAGCCCCATGATTAAGGAATACTTGAATACGGAAACGGTCGGGTTCGACGGCATTGAGCGGATGTATCAAGATGAGCTTCGCGGCATGAATGGCAGTAAAGTATATCCGGTTGACGCCACGAATAAAATTATTGGACGCGCGGAAGTGACGCCGCCCGTCAAAGGCAACAATTTGTATCTAACGATCCACAAGGATGTCCAGAAAGCAACGGAAAGAATGCTGGAGGACCATCTCCGCTATTTGCGCAGCCCTTCCCATGCAGGCGACCCTTATTTGAGGACCGGTATGCAGGCGGCTTCCGCATTCGCCGTTGCGATGGAAGTCGACACGGGGCGCGTCGTCACGATGGCGAACTATCCGGATTACGATGCGAACGCATGGACCGGCGGCATGCCGTCGAGCATTTATAAGGAGATCGAAACCTTCATCCCTAACGGCAGCATACGGACCGCCAAAGCCAAATATCCGGATGCCAAAGAGAACGCGAAGCACCCGTCGTCCATCGTTTTCATGGGTTCGACGATCAAGCCGTTATCGGTGTTGATCGGACTGAAGGAGAAATTTTTCAACCGGTATGAGAAGTCGTATTACGATTCCGGTTCATTCACCTTCGGTCGCGGCGGCGGCAGCACCATCACGAATTCGGGCAAAACGGCTTACGGCTATCTGGATGCTGCAGGGGCGATTGAGCACTCCTCCAATACGTTCATGTCCGAGCGAGTGGGCATCCCGTTCTGGAACAAATATGGCAGGGAGAATCCGGCTGTGACGGCCAAATGGGCCGAGTATCTGGCCAAGTTCGGGATGGGAATCAAGACGGGCAGCGGTTTGCCTGGGGAATTCGCAGGTGCCAACGATTTTATTAGAAATGCGGAGAATGACAGTTACCAGTCGGCGATGGTGTATGCGTCCTGGGGCCAGAACGAAAAGACGACAACGCTGCAGCTTGCCCAATATACCGCTACTTTAGCGAGCCGCGGGAAACGGATGAAGCCGATATTCGTTGATGAGATCCGCAACTACCAGGGGGACCTGGTACGTAAAGTCGAACCTGAAGTGCTGGACGATTGGGGAGGAGAATTTGCTGACGAGGATTGGAGCACGATTATTCACGGGATGAAGAGCGGTGCGGAGGGCATCGAGGAGCTGCCGTTCAACGTAGCGCGCAAAACAGGAACCTCGACGCAGGCTGTAGCGGGCGGCTCCGTAGAGAACGCCGTATTCATCGCCTTCGCGCCAGTAGAGAATCCGAAGCTGGCCGTTGCGGTCGTCGTGCCGGAGGGCGGATTCGGACGCTATGGGGCCTCCCCGATTGCGGCGACCATTTTCCAGGCTTACGACGCAGCCTACGATAATATTCTGACGAAGCTGGGCGGCGGGAAGAAGCCTTGGTAAGGAACAGTACAAAGAGGATGTCCGGGAGACATCCTCTTTGCTTTGTTCGGCAGAGCCTGAATTATTTAACCCGTATCCATACCGCCATCTCGCCAACCCCGCGATTCCCCCATTGGAAATAAGGGATGGCCCGCAAGGTAACAGGCTCCGGCGACGGCCCCCAGCGGCGGTACGGAAGCTCATCCTGCGGCCACGAATCCGCAGCAGCTTCCTTGTAGCCGTGTGCCGTAATGAACATCGTGCCGCCAAGCGTATCCGTGTCCGCCTCCGTCTCAAGCCGCGTGCCGCTCTGCAGGCTGAGGCCGGCGAGCGGTGCGCCGTTATCCGCCTGCTCGAGGCAGTAGACGAGCGGCCCTCGCTGGATGGCGGCTTTCCCTGCGTTGCTGCGGATGAGCGGACTGGCTTCGATCAGTTGAGCCTCCATCCCCAGCTGCCAGGTCACGACGTCGCCGTCCGCCCACACCCGGTCGACGACCGCATAGCCGCTGTCCATCTGCAGCGCCTGCTCCTTCACTCCGTTGATGAGCAGCTGCGGCTCGCCTTCGCACCAGGAAGGGACGCGCAAGGCCAAGGCGAAGGCGTGCGGCTGCGCCAAGCTGAGGCGCAGCGTCGACTCTCCGTGCCAAGGCAGCGAGCTCATCTGCTTCAAGCCGACGGAGACGCTCCCGTCCAGCGTAATCGTTGTTTCGCTGCCGATAAACAGATGGCAGTTGATCCTTCCTTCCTCCGTCGTATACATATAGCTCCCCAGCGAAGAAAGGATCCGCGCCAAATTCGGCGGGCAGCAAGCGCAGCCGAACCACTTCTGGCGCTCCGCTTTTACGTGGTGCTTGCCGGGATTGCCTGCCGAAGCTTCCGGCCATACCTCCAGCGGATTCACATAGAAGAAGCGCGTCCCGTCCTGGCTCATGCTGCCGATGATGATGTTGTACAGCGCACGCTCGATCACATCCGCATATTCGCTTCGCGTCTCGAGCCGCAGCATCCGCTGGGCGAAGAACACCAGACCGATCGAAGCGCACGTCTCGGCATAGACCGTGTCATTAGGCAGATCGTAGTCGAAGGAGAAGGCTTCCCCGTGATGCGTCGAACCGATTCCGCCGGTTATGTACATTTGCTTCCGCGTCGTATTCGCCCACAGCTTCCGGCAAGCCGCAAGAAGCCGCTCGTCGCCTGTTTCCCGGGCCAGATCAGCCATGGCGGTGTACATGTAGACAGCTCTAACCGAATGGCCGACGGCCGTATCCTGTTCGCGCACGGGCAGGTGGTTCTGTTGATACTTCGCATTCAACGCCGGATTTGCCGATTGGCCTGCGCGGTAATGAGACGTTCGGCCGCGGCGCTCCCATTCCATCTCGAAGAAATCAGGGCGCTGTCCCCGTTCGTCGATGAAATAGCAGGCAAGCTTCAAGTATTGATCATTCTGCGTCACCGTATACAGCTTGACCAGCGCAAGCTCGATTTCTTGATGCCCGTCATACCCGCGCAGTTTCCCTTCCTCACGGCCGAACGTATCGCCGATATGATCGACGAAGCGGCACATCGCATCCAAAAACTTCCTTTTGCCGGTGGCTTCGTAATAGGCCACGGCAGCTTCAATCATATGCCCTGCACAGTATAACTCATGGCATTCATGCAAGTTCGTCCACCGTTTGCCCGGCTCTTTGATGGTGTAATAGGTGTTCACGTAGCCGTCGCTATGCTGTGCCTTGCAAATAAGCTCGATCGTCTCATCGGCGATGCGTTCCAATTGCTCGTCGGGATGAGCCTGAAGCGAGTAGGCGACAGCCTCCAGCCATTTGGCAAGATCCGAGTCTTGGAACACCCAGCCGTGATAGTCCCCGGTTTCCAACCCTGCGGCTATCCGGAAATTGCGAATGGCGTAGCTGGGCTCGGCGCCGGGTACGCGGTCGTTGAGCGCTTCCCATTGATAGGGGATCACCGTGTCCCGGACAAGGGAGACATAACGGTTCCAGAAATCATCGTTAATCGTAATCTGGTTTAAAGGCAGCTGATGCTTGGCCCGAAGCAGCGTGCTTGACATGGTGCAACCTCCTCGATTTTAGCGGAAATAGGCTTTGCTTTCCCCCATTATATGAGGGATACTGGTAGAGAAACAGGCGGAAATACAACCATTTATTTATAAAATTTCACACTTGAGGATGGTTCGAAATGAGAGAAATTTCCCTTACCGCACCGCCTTTGCCCTATTATCTGGAGAGCGGCTACAGTGTGTACCAAGCGGGAGACACGCATCCGGACCGTACAGGATTAGGCATGTATGATCTCGTCTTCATAACGAAGGGAACGTTGTATTTGGGGGAAGAGGAGCGGGCGTGGACCTTGACCGAAGGGCATTATGCGCTGCTGCTGCCGGATAAATATCATTACGCCGTGCGGCCTTGCGAAGCGGAGTGCCGGTTCTATTGGCTTCATTTCCAAACCGTGACCCCATACAGGTTCAAAGAAGACAAGCTCCCTTCGCGCAACGAATTCGCGCTCCCGCAAACAGGCGAAATCACGCTGCCCCAGCAGGGCGAGGTGCCCGATCCCGCCGGACTGGAGCAGCTGTGGAGCCGGCTCCAGGAGCTTGCCGTTACGGCAAAATCGGTGTCGTTCTGGGAGGAGCAGGTTGTGTTTGCCGACATATTGCGGATGTTGGAATCGGGGAACCGGCCCGAAGTGCGGACCAAGGTCCACCTGCTGGCGGAACAGATCGAAGCCT
This sequence comes from Paenibacillus sp. MAHUQ-63, assembly GCF_028765165.1. Lineage (GTDB taxonomy): Bacteria > Bacillota > Bacilli > Paenibacillales > NBRC-103111 > Paenibacillus_E. The sequence goes on from NZ_JARADB010000007.1 coordinate 160,340, forward strand.
TCCTGAAGCGGCATTATTCGGAGGATATCTCCAATGAGTCCTTGTCCCGCGTGTTCCATTTTCACCCGAACTATTTGGGCAGGTGCATGAAGCAGGTATACGGCTGCACGCCGCTGGCCTACTTGCACGCTTACCGGATCGAGCAATCGAAACTGCTCCTGCTGAAGACGCAGGGGTCGATGGAACGCATTGCCGAGCAGGTCGGCTTTCATCATGCCGCCTATTTCTCCAACTGCTTTCGCGCCGCAATGGGGCTGTCACCGCTGGCGTACCGCAAGCAGTTTACGAGAGGAGGAACCGTTCCGCCGTCCTGAGCATATGCTGTTGCCAAGGAGGGAAACCTTCTTGTATGCCAAAAGTTGCACGAAGTCAACTTTTGTGCGCAAAGGAAAGGTGGGGCAGGCATGAAAAAGACTCGATTGACGGCTTCGCTGAAAAGACTTCTGATTACCTTCATTTTCCTATGACAAACAGCGGATTGCGTACTTTCATCCTATTTCCAGAATGACGGACGGATATGGTATACTAGTGTATCGGTAGTCGAGAGATAGTTTGATGATGGTACGGAGGAGTGAGTTTCACCATGTGCGGTATTGCGGGTGTTATGTATTTTGAAGATAGAGAACCAACTGTAGCCATGCTGCAGCAAATGACGGATGTCATCGTCCATCGGGGTCCGAACGATTCCGGCTTCTGGACGGATAATCGGATCGGTTTAGGCTTTCGCCGGTTGTCCATTATCGATATCCAAGAGGGACACCAGCCATTGACGAACGAGGATGATTCGGTCTGGATCATTTTTAACGGAGAAATTTATAACTACAAGGAACTTCGCGGGATGCTGCAGGAGCGCGGCCATCAATTCCGTACGCACAGCGATACGGAGGTCATCGTTCATCTGTACGAGGAGTTCGGCGAGGAGTGCGTCAAGCACTTGCGCGGCATGTTCGGATTCGTGATCTGGGACAAAAGGAAGAAGCAGCTGTTCGGAGCGAGAGACCATTTCGGCATCAAGCCGTTTTATTATCATGTCAACGACCGCCAGTTTTTGTTCGGCTCCGAGATCAAGAGCCTGCTGGCTGCGGACGGCATGAACCGGTTGATTCACACGGACAGCTTGCTGAATTATTTGACGTTCCAGTACGTGCCTGAACCGAATACGATGTTCCACGGCATTCATAAGCTGCCGCCGGCCCATTATGTGAAGATAACGTTCGACGGCAACATGTCGATACATAAGTATTGGGATCCGATGTTCGAGCCGGAGGAGCGCCCGTTCGATGAGTATGTGGAGCAGATCCGCGAGACGCTGAAGGATTCCGTCAAGCATCACCTCGTCAGCGATGTGGAGCGCGGCTGTTTCCTGTCCAGCGGCATTGACTCGACGGCGATCGCCACTCATATGCGGAATATCGAACCGATTCGCACGTTCTCGGTTGGCTTCGAAGGCGCCAACAACGAAACGGTGATCGCCGCCCAGACGGCCGCGACATTGGGTACGGAGCATTATGACAAAGTCATCACGAAGGATGACTATTTCAGTTCGCTGCCGAAGGCTATCTGGCATCAGGACGAGCCAGTCGCCGACCCTTCGGCGATTGCTCTCTATCACGTCGCGCAGCTGGCTCGCGAGCACGTGACGGTCGTTCTGTCCGGGGAAGGCGCGGACGAATTGTTCGGCGGCTACCGCATTTACCGGGAGCCGCAGTCGCTCCGACCGATCGATCAGCTGCCGCATCCGATCAAGCGCATGCTGAACCGCTTCGCCCGGATGCTTCCGAGCGGCGTGAAAGGGCGCAACTATGTGCTGCGCGGCACGACGCCGCTCGAGGAGCGCTTCCTCGGCAACGCGAAGATTTTCTCCGAGGATATGAAAGCGGAGATCCTGCGTCTGGACCACGAGATGCTGCGAGCGTACAAGAATCCCGTGCAAATAGCCGGGGACTATTACAATAAGACGAAACATCTTGATCCGGTTAGCCGTATGCAGTATATCGACATGAATCTATGGATGCCCGGCGATATTCTGATGAAGGCTGACAAGATGACGATGGCGCACTCGCTTGAGCTGCGCGTCCCTTTCCTGGATAAAGAGCTGTTCGAGGTGGCGCGCCGTATTCCGGCGAGATACCGGATCGCGAACGGAACGACGAAGTATATTTTCCGCAAAGCGATGGAGGGGATCATTCCGGATCCGATTCTGAACCGTCCGAAGCTTGGCTTCCCGGTGCCGCTCCGCGATTGGGTGAACGGATCGATGGGCGATGTGCTGCTGGAGCAAATCAAATCGAGCGGGATCGAGGATTACATCAATATGGACACCGTGGAACGCATGCTGCAGAAGCACCGCAGCGGTCAGGGCGATTATGCGCGCCGCCTGTGGACGATCTATATTTTTGCTCTCTGGCATCTGACGTTTATGGAAGAACTGCCTAAGAAAGTGCTCGCGGCTTACTAGGTTTAAGGAAGATACTTAAGGGAACAGGGGATGGAACAACATGGGACCGTTTAAGTTAATCGCCCTCGATATGGATGGCACGCTGCTGGATGAGGAGAAGAAAATATCGCCTGACAATGCGGAAGCGATCCGGCAAGCTGCGGCTGCAGGCAAAATTGTCATGATGTCGACCGGACGCGGCGCCGTCAGCGCGATGCCGTATATTCAGGAGCTGGGGCTGACGTCGCCTATGGTTGTCGTGAATGGCGGCGAGGTATGGGAAGCGCCGGGCAAGCTGCTGCGGCGGACGCTGCTTCCGGTGGAGACCGTGAGCAAGCTGCATGAATTGGCATTGGAGCATGATTGCTGGTGGTGGGCGTACTCCGTAGACGGCATCTTCAACCGCGAGCGCGAGGGGCTCGACATCGCCAACAGTGAATGGCTGAAGTTCGGGTACTTCTCCGAGAATGCCGAGAAATTGGAGCGCATCCGAAGTGCGGTCAGCAGTTGGGGAACGCTCGAGATCACCAATTCCCATCCTTCGAACATCGAGATTAATCCGCTGGGCATCAGTAAAGCGAGCGGTTTGGAGGCGGTTTGCCAGCTGCTTGGCATTCAGATGTCGGAGGTCATCGCGATGGGGGACAGCGAGAACGATATCGCGATGATTCGTGAAGCGGGGCTTGGCGTCGCCATGGGCAATGCGCAGGATGAGGTCAAGCGAATTGCCGATATTACGACGGTAACGAATGAAGAGAGCGCAGTCGCCAAGATCATACATACGTATTTGCTGAAGTCATAGCCATTCGCCTTTTTATCCAGTAAACAACGGACGGAGATGGGCACATGATTGCATTAGCCTGGAGTTTGGTCATTCTTTTATTTGTTGTGGGAATGCTTGGCGCCGTATATCCGGTGCTGCCCGGAGTTCTGGCCATTTATGCCGCGTTCTTCATCTACGGCTGGCTGGTCAGCTTCGAACCGTTCGGTTGGGTGTTCTGGACGACACAGACGTTGATTGTCATTATCATCCTTGTCGCCGATTATGCGGTCAGCGCCATGGGCGTGAAGAAGTTCGGGGGTTCGAGAGCGGCTGTGATCGGGAGCACCATCGGGTTAATTATCGGGCCCTTCGTTATACCCGCTTTCGGTTTGATTATCGGACCTTTCGTCGGCGCCGTCATCGGAGAGCTGATTATCGGCACCTCCTGGCAGAAGGCGGTTACCGCCGGGATCGGTTCCGTGCTTGGCTTCTTCGCCAGCAGCGCAGTGAAAATCGTCCTGCAGCTGGCGATGATTATTCTTTTCTTGTTCTGGGTGTTTTTTTAAATTACGGTTGTAGAGAGTAGGAACGGAATTGACGAAGGAAACCAAAGACTCGCTTGTCAAAGGGACGCTTATTCTCGCCGTAGCCGCGCTTGTTGCGCGGTTTCTCGGCGTTTTCCAGCGAATCCCGCTTGTGCATCTGCTGCACGAGGGGGGGATGGGCAGTTATTCGATCGCTTTTAATTTATACTCGATCCTGCTCGTCGTGGCTACGGCGGGCGTTCCCAGCGCGTTAAGCAAGATGGTGTCCGAGAAGTATGCCATCGGCAGACCCGCCGAAGCGGAGCGCATCTACCGTGCGGCGATTTGGTTCGCCGTCGTGGCGGGGGCGTTCATGACGGTGCTGTTGTATGTTCTGGCTCCGGTCTATGCTGAGCACATCTCGCATGGCGGGCCGGATGCGACGCTGGCCACGCGCGCCATCGCGCCGGCGATGCTGTTCTTCCCGCTTATCGCGATTATGCGCGGGTATTTCCAAGGACGGCAAAATATGATGCCCAACGGGGTGTCGCAAGTCGTTGAGCAGATTTTCCGATTGGTCACGTCGGTGGGACTCGCCTATCTGCTCCTGCAGGTCAGCTTGGGCTGGGGAGTTGCCGGGGCTTCGTTCGGCGGAGTCATGGGCGGCATCGCGGCGCTTGCCGTCATGCTCTATTTCGCTCTCAAGCTCAAACGCCGGGATGCTGCTGGGCTGAAAGAAGGCGTCTCCCGCGCAGCGGTGAATGAAACCGCAGCCGGAGGCGGATCCGCCGCATTGCCTGTACAGGCGCGATACCGGGACATTTATCGCAGCATGCTCAAGCTGTCGATTCCGATCGTCATTTTCTCGGTCACGGTAACTCTCGTCTACGCGATCGACACCTCCATCATTATTCCGCTGCTGGAAGGGATAATCGGCAGCGGCGAAGCACTCGGGCTGGTCGGTATCATGGGAGGACGCGCGCAATCGTTGGCGGGTATTCCGATCATTTTGGCTATCGCGCTGAGCCAGTCGGTCGTTCCGATCATTTCGGCGGCCTATTCCCGCAAAGATATGAAGCAGGTTAGCCACCAGACTACAAGGGTGCTCCAGCTGTCCATACTTTCGGGATTGCCAGCGGTGCTCGTGATCGCCATTGCTGCGCGTCCGCTGGACTACTTCATGTTCGGCCATGAAGACACGGCATTCGGTATGAGCCATGGACCTTACATGATCGCTTTGCTGACGTTAGGGGCCATGTTCCAAATTGTGATGCAAACCTCCGGCGCCGTGCTGATGGGGATGGGCCGCATGAGGCCGCTGATGGTGCATGTCGCCGTCGGGATTACGGTCAAGCTGGCTGGGAGCTTCCTGCTCGCGCAGTGGTTCGGCATTTATGGCATTATCGGATCGACCGGACTTTGCTTCATCGCGATGTCCTGGCTCAACCTACGTACGCTGCGCCAAGAAGTGACGTTCACGATCCTCGGAAGCCGGTTCGTCGGACTGGCCGTCTCCATCATCGTGATTGCCGGACTTGGCATCGCCGTAGAGTGGCTCACGCATACGTATGTGCATCCGACAAGCCTGTACCGGATCAATGAGGGGATTAATGCCATACTGGTGTGCGGATTTACCGCCGCCCTATATCCGCTCATGTTGATGCTTACGCGAGTCGTCACGAAGGACGACGTGAAGAACTTCCCGGCGCCCGTGCAGAAGCTGATTAACAAGGGAAGCCGTCTTATCGGACGTTCATAGCCTGCGCAGCCCGGATGGCCAGCTCGATCGTGCGGATTCCCGTGCACATGGCTTCCGTCAGGTCGTAGGTCTCCGGCACGGTGATCGGCTGGAGATGGGCCAAAGGCTCGCGGGCTTCGTGATACCAATCCCCCGGCTCCGCGGGGAGTACTTGCCGGTCAGGCCATGCCGCGGCAAGCGCAGGACTATACAAGGGACTGCTTCCTTCCTTGAGGAAGCAGCCGTCAAGCCTCTCCTGATATTTCTTATCGGGAGAGGCTTTTTGTATGGGACTGTATAAGTGCGGCCAGTAGTCAGCCCTTGAACCGGTATGCGGCGTTGCCTTCGCGAAGCGCAGAGCGCCCTGAAGCACGTCAGGCACTCCGAATAGCAGGGCATAGAGGCTTTTGCCGAATTCGATACGCTCGGACAAATCGGCGAAATTTTCGAGGATCAGGCCGGCCAGACGGAGCAGGGGAGCGTCGCCTTCCCGGTCAAGCGGCAGGAAAGGGAAACCGACCTGGTTCAGCTGCAGGAATGCCTGGCCTTTAAATAAAGGCTTATCCAGTACGCTGAGCTGATAACGTTTATTTTGAACGACACGTCCTTCGATATAATTCTGCTCGTTGACAATAAGCCCGATCGTAAGTAAGGCGGAATCATGGCTGGCCCAAAACTGGTCCCATACGGGCCTCATCCACATCGAGATATGGAGGTGCGGGAGCAAGTGGAACAGGTTCTTGCGCTTACGAACAGAGGCATCGTACAGCAGCAGCTGCGGATAAGCATCCTGAAAAATGAGCGCATTGGCACGCTCCAGGAAGGCAAAGAGATGTTCCACCAGCTCCTCGTCGATAAGGCGGGGCAGCAATTCCCCGCGGAGATCGGTCATGTTCCATCCCCCGTTGCGGGAGACCAGGTGGGCGAGCAGCGCCCAGTGAAGCTCGGGGTGAGCTTGGTACATGGCCCAGTAGGCCATTGTGCGCGTTACGTTATTACGGTTCTCCACGGCGGTTCGCGTGCGAATATGCTCGAGGAGCTGTCGTTCCTCCGGTGCAAGGGAGAAGGGCTCAACGCCGCCGCGAAGCAGCTCCGTCTGCGTGCGCAAGCTGGTATCCAATTGTTCGGCCCAAGCTTCCGCCAATGGGATGGTGTCTAAATGCAAGGGACTCATCATGACCTCCTCAACTCAACCTATCCGTTATCATCTTTATATTGTTGGCTCAAAGCTGCGGCGGTATGTGACAACCGGACTCAAATGCGAGAAATGGGGGAAGCGTCTGATTTGAATATTTCTACTATGCGATTTCCGATAGCGAGAAAAGGGTATACACCGAAGAAGACCAAACCCCGGGATATGGGGAACAGTCCATTCCAAGCGCGAAGGCGATCTCCTACCGGCAAGTTTTCGTCAACGGCGTGCTGCAGCCCCGAACCTTGTACCGCCGACTTCTTTGATGACAATGGGGATCCGGTTGCGGCACTTCCGGCCCCGCCGACAGACGGGTACTACAACGCCTATGTCAACGGTGTGCTGCAAGAAGACGGGTTGTCCACGCTTACTACGGCTTCTCTCGTTCTGGCCACAACAGCATTTTGCAGCCATTTCGCTTCTATGAAGCGGGATGGTTTTTTCTTCGCCAGACTGCTTTTACGGCGTACGTGCTGGACACTCTCCCTTTGGCTCAGGTGGTTTTGTGAAAATAATACAACCCCCTGACCAGATAAAGGTCAGGGGGTTCATGTCGCTACTCCTCCGTACTCACCGTACCGTCTGGCGGTGGCGGTTGAATCCGGTTCAAACGGCCCGCCCGCTGCAAGGACTCCCGAAGCAAATATTCAATATGACCGTTGACGCTCCGGAACTCATCCTCCGCCCATCGTTCCAAAGCTTCGTAGAGCTTGGGATCGAGCCGAAGCGCAAAATTTTTCTTTGGAGCCATAGCGGGGGCCCGTTAATACAGCGAACCGGTGTTAATGACCGGATTCGCTGAGCGGTCCGATACAATGGCGACGAGCAAATTGTTGATCATGGCCGCTTTCCTCTCTTCATCGAGCTGCAGACCTTCGGCTTCGAGGCGGGAGATAGCCATCTGGACCATACCGACAGCTCCATCGACGATGATTTGGCGGGCGGATAAAATGGCGGAAGCTTGCTGGCGCTGCAGCATCGCACTTGCAATTTCCGTCGAGTAGGCAAGGTGAGTGAGGCGGGATTCGATGACTTCGACGCCGGCCACGGAGAGACGCTCTTGCAGTTCTTGACTGAGCTCTGCGGCGACTTCGTCCGCATTGCCCCTGAGCGAGTACCCCTCGCTGTCGAAGCGGTCGTAAGGGTATTTGCTGGCGACATGGCGCAGCGCGGTCTCACTCTGAATCTCGACGAACTTCTCGTAGCTGTCTACATCGAAAATCGCTTTGTACGTATCGACGACCCTGAACACGACGACGGCGGCGATTTCAATGGGATTGCCTTCGATATCGTTCACTTTCAGCTTGACGCTGTTAAAGTTACGAACCCGCAAAGAAATTTTCCTGCGGCTGGAAAAAGGAACGATGAGCCATAGGCCGCTCTTGCGGATTGTGCCCGAATACGTACCGAAAAAAGTGATGACCGATGCTTCGTTCGGCTGAACCGCCGTGATCGTCGAAACGAAGATCAATCCCAAAATGATGAGAATAGCTCCCGATACAAAATGTTCCTGTGTCAAGAGTAGAACACCGAAACCTCCGCCAATAATAAACAATAAAATACCTAGAAAACCATTAATGGACCAAGCTTGGGATTCTTTCATGGAAGCAGCACCCTTTCTAATTGTTGCCTGTATATGTGATGCGGATATTGTATTGATATTTAAATGATATCACTTTTTACTTTAAATGTAAATGTCCGGCATGCGGAATATGTTGGGAAGCGTTCATCTTGACACCTTTTTTGGGGCATGCTATAAGTTAATAAATTCCTAACGCAGCGAGGTGCTTCTCATGTTGAAAATATCCAACGAACAAGCTTTTCAAGAACAAATCTCCAAGCCTGGATTGACTGTCGCCGTGTTCAAAGCGACCTGGTGCAAGGACTGCCATTTCATCGATCCCTTCATGCCCTCTGTCGAGGAAGCGTATGCCGGCCGAATCGCGTTCATCGAACTCGACCGCGACGAAGTTCCGGATCTGTGCGAGCAGCTGAACATCCTCGGGATCCCAAGCTTCATCGCGTTCCAGGGAGGCAAGGAGCTCGTTCGCTTCGTCAGCAAATTGCGCAAAACCCGCGATGAAATCGAGCAATTCCTGGATCGGGCGATCGAGGTATCCGGCGCGCTTGCGAAATAACCGGCAATGGGAAACGGCTCCGTGCGAGTCGTTTTTTTGCTGCCGCATCCGCAAAAATCACAACTTTGACACGAGTTCGCCCCTTCCTAGGCGGTTTCGGAGCTTTGTAACAATTGCGAATGGATTTGCCAACTTTTTAAAGCTATAATTGAAAACGAACCAACCACATTCGACATGATTTTCAAGAAAAAGTAGGTGCAATCATGCAAAAATGGATACCCAAGCTCGCGAATCTGTCCGCCATCGGCATGTTTCTCATACTTGCCATGGGCGCTCTTGTTACCAAGGCTGACGCAGGAAGAGGCTGCGGGGACGAGTGGCCCCTATGTCACGGGAAATTCGTCCCGGCTCATACGATATCATCCTTCATTGAATACAGCCACAGGCTGGTTGTCGGCATAGTCACCCTTATTCTGATCGCTACCTTCATCCTTGTGTTTCGTTATGTGAAACGGAAAGATGCGAAATATTTCATTACCGGCACCGTCGTCATGACGCTCATTCAAGCCGTGATGGGAGCATTGGCTGTCGTATGGCCGCAGTCCTCGCTCGTGCTCGCGCTTCATTTCGGATTATCGCTGCTCGCGTTCGCGTTTTCTCTGCTGCTTGCGCTTGTGTTTACACCATGGGGACAATTTCAGAGAGATACCGCCATTCGCAGCGGTTTCAAAGTGATTGTATGGATCACCGCGGTTTACAGCTATGTTGTCGTTTATTTGGGCGCATTCGTCCGTCATACCGTCTCCTCAGGCGGGTGCACGGGATGGCCGCTATGCAACGGGGAAGTGATTCCCGAGCTCAGCGGAGCGACCGGCATTGTGTTCACGCACCGGATTGCGGCATTGCTGCTCTTCGTATGCATTCTCTTCCTTTATTTGCAAGCGAAGCGCTATTATCCAAGCTCCGACAAATTGCATTTCGGCAGCAAATGGTCGCTTATCCTGGTCTCCCTGCAGGTGTTCAGCGGTGCTGTCGTCACATGGTCCATGGGCAATGAGCTTGCCTATTTGTTCACCGGTATGATCCACGCCGTCATTGTGGCCGGTATGTTCGGATTCCTATGTTACCTGTGCGTGCTCACCCTATACGACCGTCAAGCCTAATACCTATGCCTTCTGATACAGAAGGCTATTTCCTTTTCTAAGCCATTTTTCTATTACAGTCACAAAGGTGGAGCCATCATGAGCCGCAGTTCAAGTTCAATTCGCACTTTCTACCCTCATGCAGGGTTTGTGTTCGTCTATATTCTATGGGGCATTAATCTGGCTTCGCTGAAGATCGGAGGACGTGAATGGGATTCCCTCGTGTTCAACGGACTGCGGTTCGCGAGTATGATTCCGATCCTCTGGGTCTATACTTACTTCTATTATCGTTCCCGGTCGTTGAAGTTCCACATTACGGCCAGCGATCTCCTGCGTATATGTGCGCTGGGGATTCTCAACGCGATCGGCATGGAGGCGATGCTGCAATATGCGCTGCAATTCTCCAACTCGGCGAACGGTGCGGTATTAGGCCGCGGCTTCATGCCCGTGATCACCGTCCTCATTGCTTTGCTGGCCGGACAAGTCAGGCTCTCCTGGCGCATCCTGCTGGGGATTCCGCTAGCGCTCGGGAGCGTCATCATTATCGTATCCGGGGGAGCCAGCGGCTTTCATCTGGGGGGAGAAACGCTCAGAGGCGACGTTCTGCTGCTGATGCGCAGCGTCATGGGGGCGATCTATCTCATCGGCATGAACCGGCTCGTTCAGCGCTATCCGCTGCCGATGCTCATCTCCTTCGAGATGACGGCAGGCGCAATCTCCTTGCTGCCATTCGTGCTGCTGCGCGCGGATGCCGCTTATTTGTCGGCCATTTCGGCCACAGGCTGGCTCAGCTTAATTTACACTTCGCTGCTTGCGACGGCGCTCGGGTTCTCCCTGCATAATTGGAGCCTAGCGAAGCTGGGGCCGTTCAAATCATCGGCGTACGGTTATTTGCTCCCGGTAACCGCTGCGCTGGCCGGATATTTCATTTTGCACGAATCGATATCGTTCTATCAGGTCATGGGCGGTGCAGGCGTGCTGACAGCCATGTACCTGGTACAGGCGGACAAGTCTCAAGCCGCGAAGCAAGCGGCCATTAACAATCAAACGACGGCGAGCGTTTAAGAAGGGGGTATACCGATGCTGCGACAATTGTTCAATGAACCGAAGCGGGTGGACAGCGGACTGCTGCTGGAAGCCGGCAATGCGGTGAAAGCTTTCATTGAGCATCTGGAATCCAAATCGATTCGCCGCCATGCTTCGGACTATCCGAAATATCACCGGCAGGCGATCTGGAGCAAAGGGTTTATCGATGCGCTTGACGAGCTCGAGCAGAGCAAGTATTGCTGCGAGCGGTACGCTGAGCATATCAGCAAAGCTTTCCTGGAAGATATGAACCCGCAGGAGATGGAAGCGTATCATCTGTTCGTCTACTTTTACAAAAATGCGTTCATTCGGCTTTTTTCCATTTTGGATAAATTGGGAACGTTCATGAATGATTTATTCGAGCTCAAAACGGAGACACTCAAGACGCGGTATTCCTACTTTACCGTTTTGCGCAGAATGCATGAGAAGAAGATTCACAGCCCGCTCGAACTGCAGCTGTATAACCTCAAAATGGACTATAAATCTCCGCTCGACCGGCTGCGGAATCAACGGAATATGGAGATTCATTATATTAACGCCGAAATGCTGGATGATCTCATGCAGAAGCAGCCTTACCCCGGAGATCGCATCCATGTCGAGAATGTGAAATCAAATGTTGCCGATCTCCAGCAGGGATTTGATATGGTTTGCCGAACCTTAATTATAGCTTTCTCTTATATTACGGCTAGTATTGCAAAGGGGTAAGAGGACCATGGAATTAAAAGGCCGAACGGTTCTTATTACAGGCAGTGCAAAGGGACTCGGCAAAATGACCGCCATCACGCTGGCGAAGCAAGGATGTCAGGTCGCGGTTAACTATGTACATAGTGCCAAGGAAGCGAACGAGCTGGTCGCGCAGCTGCACGATTACGGCGTTCGCAGCATCGCCGTTCAAGGCGATGTCGCCAGACGCGAGGATATCCTCCGCATGGTGGAGCGAACGGCAGATGAGCTCGGTCCCATTGATATTCTCGTGAATAACGCGGGACCTTTCATGCGGGAGCGGCGCTTCTTCGCCGATTATGAGGTCGATGAAATCGAGTATTTCATGCGGGGCAATTTGCTCGGCGTGATGGAGCTGGACCGCTTGGTCCTGCCGATGATGCGGCAGCGGCGGTGGGGGCGCATCATTCACTTCGGCTTCGGCAAAGCTGCTGAAGCCAGAGGATGGACGCACAGGGCCGTATACGCGGCTGCGAAGGTCGGCTTGGTATCATTCACGAAAACGTTGGCCGAAGAAGAAGCGAGCCATGGCATTACCGTGAATATGATTTGCCCGGGCGATATCCGGGGGAAGCATAAGGAGCAGACGATGGCGGAAGCGCGTCAGGAGGTTGACGGAGAGACGCCGGTCGGAAGGCCGGGGACGGGCGAGGATGTGGCCCGGGTCATCGAATTTCTCTGCTTGCCGGCTTCGGATTTCATTACAGGCAATATTATGGATATTTCCGGCGCGTTGGACCCGATCCAGCCATTGCCGGTGCTTAATCAGCGGAAATCATAACAAAAAGAGCTTACCCTCGTGGTAAGCTCTTTCTTATGATATAGTCGTTATTAGAACACTTGCACGACTTCTGTTATACCTTCAACTTCTTCGACCAGCGCGCGCTCGATACCAGCTTTCAACGTGATCGTTGAGCTTGGGCAGCTTCCGCAAGCACCCATCAGTTTCAATTTAACAACGCCATCTTCTACGTCAACGAGATCTACGTCACCGCCATCGCGTTGTAGAAAAGGACGAAGTTTATCTAAAACTTCAAGGACTTCATCATAAATAGCTTCTTTCGTTTTTTCAGACATTTGATTCATCTCCTTTCTTTTATTATTATATTACAATACTGATTAAATGAAAATGGTTTTCAACTTCGAATATCATCATAAGGTGGAAATTTTTATTATGAGACCAATCATTGAGTTTTGCGCCAGCAATATGCACCATGGAACCGACAAAGTCATGAAAGCTCTGGAACAGAATCCGGACTACGACGTTATTGAATACGGTTGTCTAGGCAACTGCGGACAATGTTATATGGAGCCTTACGCCTTGCTGAACGGTGAAATTATCGCCGCAGAAAGCGCTGAGCTTCTCCACGAACGTATTCTTGAGAAGATCAAAGAAATCGAAGCCATGTACGATCTCCTAAGCGAATAGGCAGCTGAGAAGATTTTAACCGAAGTGACGCTTCGATTTCCATAATACGCCGCTTTTGAGCATACGGGCGATTTTGCCTGTCATTAGCGTACGTTTGCCCATGATGCCGAAGCCGGTCTTTTTGCCAAGCGAACCGAGCGTGCCTCTTAGCTTGATCTTGCCAAGCCGCGGCGTTTCGCCTTTCCATATCGCCTGCATCGCTTCGGCAATCTGCTTGCCTTGAGCTTGCGCGGCTTGGGCGCTTGGTGAGAAGGGCAGGGACGCGCAATCGCCGACGACGAACACGTCGTGGTAATCCGGAATCTGGTGGAATTCGTTCAGCAGGATGCGGCCTTGACGGTCTTTCGGAACGTTCAAAGCCTCTACGATCGGATTCGGCTGAATGCCGGCCGTCCACACTGTCGCATCGGTACGGATGATTTCGTCTCCGTTATACAAATCTCCCCCGTCCAAACGGACTAACGAGACATTCGGCCGAAGCTCGATGTGATGGTCGATCATCCACTCGCGCACATACTGCTGCAGGTTGCTAGGGAAGGCCGACAATAAGCTCGGGCCGCGGTCGATCAGCCGGATGTTCAAGTCAGGGCGGCTTTCTCTGAGCTCGGACGCCATCTCAACGCCGCTAAGGCCGCCGCCGATAATGGATACTTGTCCGTATGGGGCGATGTTGTTAATGCGTTGGTACGTAGCGCGGGTTTGCGCCAGCGTCTGGATGCTGGAAGAGAATTCCTTGGCACCGGTGATGCCATGGTAACTGTCTACACAGCCTAGCCCGATTACAAGCCAATCATACGTCAGAGGCTCTCTGTCTTCGAAACGAATTTCCTTCTTATCCAGATCCACTGATGCTACTTCGCCGTAAGTCAACAGCAAGCGTGGATCGTCGGGATAGGCAACGCGAATATGTGTTTCTGCGATCGTGCCTGAAGCAAGGGCGTAGTATTCGGTTTTGAGTCCTTGAAACGGGCTGCGGTCAACAAGCTCCAGTATGGTATCGTCCGGTAAATCTTTCTCCAGCATATTCAAGGCTATGGTCAAACCGCCATAACCTCCTCCGAGAATCACAAACTTTTTCATAACACCCAATATCCCTTCTGAACTGTTCTCTCTTCTCTATTATGACTAATAAACTTTGATTTCATTATAAAAGGTGTCGCGTTCTACAGCCGTACGTCCCGCACCTTGAATCAGCCAAACGAGCTCGTCCCGTGTCAGGCCTTCCGGCGATAATGCGCCTGCGGCGTGCGAGATTTTCTCCTTGACGATCGTTCCGTGCGCGTCCGAAGCGCCGAAGGCGAAGGAGAGCTGCGTTAATTTGACTCCGATATTAATGAAATAAGCTTTGATATGAGGGAAGTTATCCAGCATCAAGCGGGAAATGGCGATGGTTTTCAGCTCGTCCCAGGCCGGTACGCGCTTCTTAAGCCCCGCATTCTTGCTTGCAGGCTGAATGGAATTCGGGATAAAGACCATGAAGCCGTTCGTTTCGTCTTGCAGCTCGCGGAGCAGCATCATATGGCGAATGCGCTCTTCCTTCGTTTCAATCGAGCCGTACAGCATGGTTGCATGGGTTTTCATGCCCAGCTGATGCGCCGTGCGGTGCACGTCGAGCCATTCTTCGGAGGACGCCTTCTCGACTCTCATTTTGGACCGGTAACGCTCCGTTAGAATTTCGGCTCCGCCGCCAGGAAGCGTGGACAGACCGGCATCCATCAATGCTTGGAGCACTTCGCGATAGCTTAAACCGCTAATCCGCGAGAAGAATTCAATTTCGGCCGCGGTATGCGCTTTGATCGTCACGTCCGGATAGGCTTTCTTCAATTGGCGGATGCAATCGACATAATACTCGAAAGGCACATGAGGGTTATGCCCTTGACTAATGTGGAACTCCCGGATCTCAGGGTTATAGTTGGCAGCTACATACTCGAGCATTTGGCTCGGTGTCAAGGTGTAGGCACCTTCTTCACCTTCGTCGCGGCGGAAATGGCAAAAAGCACAATGCTCTTCACACACATTCGTGAAATATAAGCTCATATTTTGCACAAAATAAACCTTATTCCCGTTCAATCGCGTATTCACTTTGTTAGCCAGTTGACCAATGCTCGGCAGATCATCCGATTCATACAGAAATAATCCGTCTTCCAGAGACAAACGCTCACCGTGCTCAACTTTCTCGGCAATTTCCGCCATCCGTTTGATCGGATCCGTCGTGGTAACACTCATCCTACTTCCTCCTTAAAATACAAAATAAAGCCATACAGAATCGACGCATGAATCCATTTCAGATCACATGCGCCTTTAAGTGTGAGTAGCTCGCCTACCTGTCAGCCAATTCGGTTCAGGAATTCACACTTCCTACAGCGACCATCCCTTTGCGTGAACGTCTCTCTGCTTGATACGTACAAACTATCCTAACCATTATAAACCTCTTTCGCAGGGAGGGGCAATATGAGGAAGATGGACATAAATTGACAATCTGCCAAATCTACAAAATTTGCTAGCATTTTCTTGAAAAGGTTATTCCCAATATTAACAAATTCCTGTATACTATTGCAATGTGATTACGTAGGGTTAAAAAGGTGATTATAAACGTGCCAACATATTTCGTAACCGAACTGCAGGAACGATTGGACATAGCGATCGAAACGCTTCGAGAGCAAATGGTGACATTAGGCACTGAATATGGGTTTCTGCATCCTGAGGTTCAGCAGTGCAGCCGGGAGCTTGACCAGCTGCTGCTGCAGTACTATGCGCTCCGACGGAAGCAGTAATCATCTGGCTGGTATGACGGGGAATGTATATGCAGCTGCCCTTGAGCAATGCATCGAATAGGAGTATACTTGATAGTAAGCATTACGAAACTTAAGGATAATGCCAGTTCTTTCGAAGCGAAGGAACATCAAGGAGGGATTTCCGTTATGATTACTATTAGTGAATCAGCGACTGATAAAATTAAGGAGCTTCTGGCTTCCGAAGAATCACCCAACTTATTCTTGCGTCTAGGCGTCAAAGCAGGGGGTTGCAGCGGCTTCTCCTATGGGATGGGCTTCGACAACGAGCAGAAAGACGATGATAAAGAATTCACGATCCACGGCCTGAAGGTTGTAGTGGATGCAGATAGCTCCAAATATTTGTACGGCGTACAAATCGACTTTGAAGACAAGGGCATGGGCGGCGGCTTCACCATCAACAATCCGAACGCCGTAGCATCCTGCGGATGCGGGCAGTCGTTCCGCACCAAGGAAGAGGACGCGGTTCTGGCGCAGCCCTGCGAGGACTAAGCTTCACATCGACATCTTCTCCGGACGGAGTATTCCACGCGAATACATCGTCCGGAGTTTTTTTGTTTGGACGTTAGAGCCGTCAAATTGGACCGTATTAAACTCAAGTGCCACGCATGTTATCATGCGGGATGCTTGAGTTTTTCTTTTACACCCGCAGCCACCAAACCCCGGCGCACTCAGGAACCCGCGTCCAGCCTTCCCGTACGACCCGGTCCGCGATGGCATCCCCGAAGAAAAATCGCGTCAGCCGCTCCGCTTCCTGCAAACTATCGAACCCATAATCGGTTCTTACCCAAGTACAGGAGAAGCCATATTCCTTCTCCAGCTGCGCGAAGTAGTCTAATAGAAAGGCGGGAGGGTCCGGCGTCTCGGAGGCCGTTCCGTAGTTTTCTATAATAATCGCGCATCCGCCAGGGCGCAGCACGCGCTTGATCTCGGCCATCACCTGACGGATATCGGCCTGCCAGTTCGGCAGCGTGCTGCTTCCCAGATAGCAGATGCTCCACCCGGAGACGACCAGATCGACGCTGCGATCCTCAACCGGCAGCGCGCGATGGTCGGCAACCCGGGTGCTCCAGTTGCGCAACCCGGCTGCTCGCAGCTTATGAGCCGTGAGGTCCAGCATCGCTTGGGATTCATCGAGCGCCAGGATGGATTTGGCCTGTGGCGCCAAGGCGCAGGTAAGTCTTCCGGAGCCTGCGCCCAGATCCAGAATATCCAAGCCGGCAGCGGGCTTAATAGCATCTATAACAGAATAGAGGCTAGGTTGTTTGGAGATAAGCAGATCATAGGTTTCAGCTTGGGAGTGATAAATATGTTCATGGTCAGGCATTCTTCTTCCTCCTTAAGATGCGGATCATCGTTAACTTCTTCATCGTAAGGAGTGACGTTAGGAGAAGGTCAAGTTTTTTCTAATGAATCGGCACCGCATAAATAATTGTAAGCCAATCATTAAGCTGCCTGTGCTTGGTAATATAGCCGTTACATTCAAACGAATCTAATAAGGTGGAACGGATCGCATAATACTCATTTTGAATCAGGGGCAGCTGCTCGGCATCACCTTGCTGTGTCAGATCGTTCAAGATGTGCTCCTTCATCGCCTCGCTTGGAAACATCAGGTCCGTGATGCAGATGCGTCCGTGCGGCTGTAAGACGCGGCGCATTTCTTCCAGCGCCAATATTTTCTGCTCATCCGAGATATGATGCAGCGCGAAGCTGGTCACAACGAAATCAAACTGCCCGTCCAAGTAGGGAAGTGCCAGCAAATTGCCCAGCTTCAGCTCCATGTGGGGATGCTTGCGCGCGCATTGCTTCAGCATTTCTATGGATTGGTCGGTGCCGGCCATCCGAATGCCCTTGTCCAGGAACTTGGCGGCCAAATTCCCCGTTCCGGTCCCGATATCCAATCCGCGTTCACCGGATCTGGGGGCGACCCAATCGACCGTCGTTTGCAGCGCTTGGTCATAATCCTTATATTCGTTATCATTCTTAGAGACGTAGTCGTCATGCGTTAGAGCCTGATGGTCGAAATTCCACTTGTCGCTCCAGTTTTTTCTCGTTTCCCGCAGTCTTTTGGAGCCTTCGGCCAGCAGGAAGATATCGTCCAGAGGAAGCGTTGGCTGGTGCTTCAGAAGTTCGATCATCGAGTCCGTCGTCTGAATAATTTGCTTGAGCTCCAGCCATTGGGATACGAGGATGGACCGCTGCATCTCCAAATAATATTGAAGCTGCTCGGTGTTCGCTTCGTCCGCGTCCGGCAGCGCTTTCTGAATATCTTCAATGGTCATGCCGGCTTCTCTGAGCGAAATGATCGTCTGCAAACGCCATACTTCTTTCTCGGAGAAGGTCCGGTAGGCGTTGTGTTCTTGTTTGTGCGGAGAAATCAGCCCCTTGGCTTCATAGAAGCGAATGGTTCGCGGAGAAATATTCAGCTTTGACGCCAGTTCTTTGATTTTCATTCGATGCTTCACCTTCCTTATCTACAATAAACCTTAACGTAAGGAGAATGTAAAGCGGAAGGAGCCGCATATTCTCTGCAAACTGTAACCTTTCCTATCTAATAAGAATAAAATAGTTTATAAGAATGCTAGTCCGTTCTGAAAGGAGGGGGAGCGTGCATGGTAACAAGACAAGAATTCATCGAACTCGTTGCTCCGATTGCGGTGAAGCTTCGTCTGGACAATTCGCCGATATTCCCGTCCGTGCGCATCGCGCAGGCGATTTTGGAAACAGGCGGCAAGGTGAATGCGTGGAACAATCTTGTTGGATATAAGGTCGGAAGCGGCGTGACGACGCCGTATTGGCAAGGGGACAGAGTCTCGGCTACGACTTGGGAAGTCGTGAATGGAACCCGCTATGATCATGTGCCAAGCGATTTCCGGGCGTATCCCACGATCGAGGCAGGCTTTCGCGATCAGGATCTCCTGTTTCAGTCCCCCCGTTATGTCAGTGTCAGGAATGCCCAAAGCCCGGGCGAACAGACGCAAGCGCTGCAAAATAGCGGATATGCAACGGATCCAGCTTATGCCAGCAAGCTTAACAATTTAATACAAGCGAATGGATTAACGCGATACGATGAGGAGGTTATTCGAATGCTCGAGCAGCTGCAAGCGCAAATAGCGGCTTTACAGACGAGAGTTGACGCATTGGAAGGGCAAGCGGCTCTTAAGGAAGTACCTGTGTGGGCCAAAGCTGCGGTGGATGCGGCGGTCAAAGCCGGCCTAATCGATACGCCGAACGGCGGAAGCTATGATTTCTACCGGTTGTTAACGGTTCTGCACCGCAAGGGAATTGTGTAAGGGAGGAAAAAAAGAGCCGCGGGTGACAGGTAACCAATCCTAGTACACGACGCGGCTTTTAATTTTGACGTTGTCTCCGTATTTCGCTTTCATCAATTTGGTTTGCTCCAGCATAAAAGCATAGATTTCTTTCAAGCGGTTCTTCTTAGGCTTAATAGTCTCTTTAATCTCACCATTCAATACAATGTCGTAGACGATCATAGATACAACTCCTTTGTTTTGACTTTCTACTAACATTGTATGCGACGAATATTAAGCGACGATTAAAAATTCTTTTCAAATTTGTGAACTATGTTAAAGGAATATGAAGTGATGCCTAATAATTATAAAAATACTGATAAATCTTTTTTATCACAAAAGGATAGGTCGAGCGTGTGTATAACTTTATACACAATATCCCCCAAGGTTTGATACCGATTAGGGGACATATTAACAAATTACCCACAGGATATACACATAATTCTGTGGATAACGGAACGCTTGTTCTATTTTTACCCCCATGATAATATAATTACAAATTATAGAATATAGGTGATTTCAGTGAGACAAATTAGTGACGAAACATTGATCGATTCTTATTATAAGGCGCTGGATTTGAGATTGGAATCAGATTTTGTTGATCTGCTGCTCGCCGAAATTCAGAGACGTAATTTGAAGCTGCAAGTGTACGTGAAGGACGAAACGCCTCTGAACTAGATAGGTGTCTCATAGAGTTAACGACTCTCATAGATACGGAACGAGAATAGTTATACTTCGCTGACAATCGGGGCAACTGACCACATGCAGGCATTGATCGCCGGAACCCGATATGGCGCCGTCCGACATCGAATATCCATCGATTTCCCTGTAAGGGGAGTAGGGACCGAGGTAGTCGCTAAGTCTGCCGCCATCGCGCATCGCGTGCGAGCATTCAGGGCATTCTGTGCTTAATTCCTGCAGGCCATTGCATACCGGACATATAGATGACAAAGGGGTATTCCTCCTAATCCGCAGATTAGGTATAGAATACCCCTTTTTGCATCGATTGATTATAATTTCAAGCTTGAACTATGTCCCGGTGAAAGTTTGGCTGTCGGATCGATATAGACTTTGGCATTGTTAATCGCCGTCGGTGCCTCGCCGAAGCCAACCGCGATCAACTTCAATTTACCGGGATACGTCGTGATATCCCCGGCCGCAAAGATGCCTGGAATGTTCGTCTCCATCCTGGAGTCAACCACAAGTGAGCCGTTCTCAATCGTAAGGCCCCATTCGGCGATCGGTCCGAGGGAAGAGACGAAGCCGAAGTTGACGATCACCGCATCCACATCGAGCAAGGTGACTGCGCCGGATTTGATATTCTTGAGCGTCACCTGCTCGATGCGGCTGCTGCCGTGCAGCTTCGTGATTTCCGTTGGGGTGACGACGTTGACGCCAGACTTCAACAAACGTTCAACGCTATGCTCATGAGCGCGGAATTTATCACGGCGGTGGATCAGCGTTACCCGCTCAGCGACCGGCTCGAGCATGAGCGCCCAGTCTACCGCGGAATCGCCGCCGCCGCTGATAACGACCCTCTGACCGGCGAAAGCATTCAAATCACCGACAAAATAATGAAGGTTCTTCTTTTCGAATTGCGCTGCTTCGGGAAGCTCCAACCGGCGCGGCTCGAAAGCCCCGACGCCGCCGGCGATAATGACTGCGCGGCTCAAGTGTGTATCTTTGTCCGTCGTGATTTCGAAGAGCCGCTCCTCTTTCTTCACAACCCGGTGTACTTTCTCTTCCAAGCATATATCTACCGGGAAGTGTTTCATTTGAACCAATAAGCTGCCGACTAATTCTTGCGCCGTCACTTTTGGGAATCCGGCTACGTCATAGATGTACTTCTCCGGGTATAGCGCTGCAAGCTGTCCGCCAAGCTGCGGCATGCTCTCAATAATTCTCACGGATGCCTGGCGCATGCCTGCGTAGAAGGATGCGAACATCCCGGCAGGGCCACCGCCGATCACGATAATGTCGATAATGTCTCGAGTCGTTTCTCTCTCGTTCATCGTTTTCCACTCCTCCGTTTCATTATCCTTGCGATGTGCATGGTGTAAGGAAAGCAGCAAACGGCCACAATCATTACTTCATTATAATCGCTTCATGGAAAATTAATGAAACAGAAAAGTGTGAATTCTTTATGTAAATCGCTTTATCAATATGATAAGTAATGCTTATAATGGTTGGACAGGCCAGACAAGGCTGGAAGCCTGATTTTAAGCCAAAATAGCACTTGATATTTACTTGTTTAAATTATATTATATCATGAGAATCGGTTTAGCATGTTGTGACGAAATTCATCCTGTTTCATCATAATTCACAGCATGTGAGAACAAACTAGTAGCAGTATACTACATTTGAAACTGTTTGTGTAATTTTTCACAAGATAGAGAAACCAACCATTGGACTACAAAATCGGATATGGAAGTGAGAGAGACATGAGTAGAATACCAAGAATCGTGATTCTAGGAGCCGGGTATGGCGGGATTCTTTCAGCTATTCGTCTGCAGAAAGAATTGAACTATAATGAAGCTGACGTAACACTTGTCAATAAACACGACTATCATTACATTACCACACATCTCCACATGCCGGCAGCAGGTACAGATAATCCTGAAAATGCACGCGTGAACATTTTGAAATTGATTGACGAGTTCAAAGTGGATTTCGTGAAATCCACCGTTACGCAAATCCGTCCTCATGAGAAGAAGGTCATTCTCGAAGACGGTACGCTCTCCTACGACTACCTGGTTATCGGTCTTGGTGGTGAAGCTGAAACTTTCGGTATTCCGGGACTGAAGGAATACGCACTGAATATCCGCAGCATCAACAGCGTCCGCTTCATTCGCGAGCACATCGAGTACCAATTCGCGAAGTACAAGCGCGAGCCGGATCGCAAAGATTACTTGACTTTCGTCATCGGCGGAGCGGGCTTTACCGGTATTGAATTCATTGGCGAGCTTGCTGATCGCATTCCGCAGCTTTGCAAAGAGTTCGACGTCGATCCGTCCCTGGTGAAAATATATAATATTGAAGCGGCGCCAACAGCACTGCCGGGCTTCGATCCTGAGCTCGTTGAATACGCGATGAAAGTCTTGACAGACAAAGGCATCACGTTCAAGATCGGCACGGCGATCAAAGAGTGCACGCCTGAGGGCGTTCTGATTGCCGGCGATGAGTTCATCAAAGCGGCGACAGTGGTATGGACCGGCGGTATCCGCGGCAACCACATGCTCGATGAGGCCGGCTTCGAAACGATGCGCGGCAGAATCAAAGTCGACGAGTTCTTGCGTGCGCCGCAATTCGACAACATCTATGTAGTCGGCGATTGCTCCATCGTGATGAACGACGAAGGCAGACCTTTCCCTCCGACAGCGCAAATCGCGATGCAGCAAGGGGAAGCGGTAGCGCATAATCTGATCGCGGCGATCCGCGGTTCACAAATGAAACCTTTCAAATTCTCGAACAAAGGTACGGTAGCTTCCTTAGGTAAAGGCCAAGCGATCGGTATCGTCGGTTCCCGCAAGCTGAAAGGCAACGTAGCGGCCATGATGAAAAAAGTGGTTGATATGAGATACCTCTACATTATCGGCGGTATTCCGCTCGTTATTCGTAAAGGGCGCTTCTAGTTTATCATGAGGTAACGGGGGGATCGCTATGCGGCACTGCAGTGTCCAAGTAAGAGGACTTCTTACCCGGGATGAGCTGGAGCGGTACAACGCGCTGATTGAAGTCGGTCATTATCTGGAGACGGAGAAGAGATACGATCATGTGGCCGTTGTGCAGAAGGAAATTGATATTCTCATTCTGCCTGCGATCGAAAGATTGAAGGAGAAGAGCCGGCAGCGCGACCGGGATACGGAAGCGTATCTCGCGCGCAAAGCGCAGATGGAAGCCGAGCTTGCGGCTGCACTGCGTGATGACGACGAGGATGATGAGGATTAACACATAGAAAGAAGCCTGCTCTTGCGAGAGAGCAGGCTTCTTTGTGTTTTAAACGGTGATAAGCTTGGTGAATTTGTCGGGGGTCAGCAGGTTGCCTACGTAGAAATCGCCGAATTCGCCGAAACGCGCGCTCACTTCGTCGAAACGCATTTCGTAAACTAGCTTCTTGAAATGCAGCGGATCATCGGAGAACAGCGTTACGCCCCATTCCCAATCGTCAAGTCCGACGGAGCCTGTAATGATTTGTTTCACTTTGCCCGCATAGGTACGGCCGATCATGCCATGGCTGCGCATCATCGTTTTGCGATCGTCGGCAGGGAGCATGTACCAGTTATCATTGCCTTCACGGCGTTTATTCATCGGATAGAAGCAGATGTGCTTCGCCTTAGGCAGAATAGGCTTCAAGCGGGCCTGAATGTCCGGGTCATCCGCAGGATCAACGCCCGGCTTGGCCAAATAGCTGCTTAACTCAACGATAGATACATAAGAATATACCGGGATTGTAAAAGCGGCAAAGCTGGATTTGTTGAATGCATTCTCAAGATCATTCAGTTCTTCTAGGGTTTCGCGTAATTGCATAAATACGAAATCCGCTTTCTGACCAACGATGCTGTAGACGGCCGTGCTGCCCAGCTTATCGTTCTCAACTTGCTGCCAATCGGACAGAAATGTATTCAATTCTTCTATTGCATGCTTACGCTCTTGCGGGGTTGCAGCATGCCATGCGTTCCAGTCGATCAAACGGAAATCATGCAGCGCATACCAGCCTTCCAGCGTTTGTACGGCTTCACTCATGAGGTGTTCCTCCATTCAAGGCTAAATTATCCCCTACATTGTATCCAATTCATGGAGAAAGGGCAAATGAACAAAGGGTGAAGTGGCAAATGTTCAATTAGTGTACACTTTACCTGCGTGGTTCTCTGGATTACAATGAAAAGAAAATGAACGAGTTTCACATTTAGGGGGTACAGACTTTGCTGCAAATGATTATCGCCACTGTCTTGATGATGGTGTTGTTTTTTGGAATCGGTTTTATTTTGAACATGCTTATGAAAACAACGTGGTTCCCGCTGTATGCATTCATCGTGCTGATCATCGGTGTCGTCATTTACGGGTCAACGAGCTCCTCATCCTTCTTATCCAGCGGCGAGAGCTTTACGATTGTCGACATCATTCCGGCGATCGGCGGCCTGGTTGGCGCTGTCCTAAGCGGATCGGCCATCAAAGCACTGCGGATCAAAGGGTTCAAAATGTTCTAATGTCATAAAAAAAGGCAGAGCGGGCTACGCTAAGGGGAAGAGATTGCACTTGACCTTACGGAGGAGACGACTTTGCCTTTTGCTTTTGTTAACGGGACGCAGCTGCATTATGAGATCTCGGGTACCGGGGACCCGATCGTTTGGATTCATCCTCCTCTGTTGACGGAGGACGGTTTCGCTTACCAGAAAGAGCAGCTAGCCGCCCATTTCCGAATCATCACATTCAATATCCGAGGGCACGGGCTCAGCCGTGCGTCGGAATGTCCGCTAACCATTGAGCTTATAGCGGAGGACATCGTGAAGTTGTTGAATGAACTGGGGATTGAACAAGCCTATGTCTGCGGTTATTCAACCGGTTCCATGGTGCTTCTCGAAGCCTTGCTTACGCACCCGGAACGCTTCCTCGGGGGAATTATCGTCAGCGGCACGCCGGAATTGACAGATCTATATAATGTAAGCAGAGCGTGGGTGGCGTGCCGGATGGCAGGTTCGGATATGCTCATGAAGCTGCTCCGGACCTCTATCGCTTACGGTAATGCGGACAAGCTGGAAACATTCCATCAATTAAAAGAGCGTGCGCTTACCGATGCCAGGGATGATGTATGCAGCTATTTCAAGGAATCCCTGTCTTATTCATGCACCCTGAGGCTAAGGAATATCCGGCATCCAATCCTATTAATCTACGGTCAGAAGGACCGCGCCTTTAACCGGTATGCCAAGCTGCTGCATGATCAGCTGCCGAACAGTTCTCTCTATTATCTAAAAGACGCGAAGCATCAAATCCCGACCAAATACGCATCGAAGATGAACGATTTGGTTCGGTTGTGGATCGACAGCTTGCAGGACGAGAAGACGGAGCGGCCGTTGTTGGATTTGGCAATTGCCAAAAAGCTCAATCCTGCGATGTATGGGGAGAGTGAAGAAGAGCGCTTGTCTGAGGATGAGCTTCGTTGATGATGATATGCAGCCTCTGTGCCGAAGAGAACATGCAAAAGGGACTGCTGCAAGGTCGTATCCGACTTTGCAGCAGTCCCTTTTGGCGTTATTCGAAATGCTCCAAAACAATTTTGCCCAGCGTACGGCCGGCCTCGATGCGGGCATGCGCTTCGCGCAGGTTCGCCGCATGAATCGGCGACAGCCGATCCGTCAGCGTTGTGCGCAGCGTGCCGCCGTCGATCAGTCCGGCTACTTCATTCAACAGATGATGCTGCTCGATCATATCGGCGGTTTCGAACATCGCGCGCGTGAACATGAATTCCCATACGAACGCGGCGCTTTTATTTTTGAGCGCATTCATATTCAGCGGCTGAGCCGTTTCTACGATGGAGCAAATGATGCCTTGCGGTACGATGGCCTCCGCCATGTTCTGCCAATGCTGATCGGTGCTGTTCAGGCAAAAGATATAGTCAACGCCGGACATGCCGAGAGCTTTCAACTGAGAGACGAAAGCTTCCTGATGGTTGATGATGTGATCGGCCCCCATAGAGGTCGCCCACTGTGCCGATTCCGGCCGCGAAGCGGTGCCGATAACGGTCAATCCGGCATGTTTGGCCAATTGAATGGCAATGGAGCCCACGCCGCCGGCAGCGCCGATGATCAAGATCGTGCGGCCCGCATTGTCCGCTGCGCTGCGGGAGACGCCAAGCCGATCAAACAGCCCCTCCCAAGCGGTAATGGCTGTCAAGGGGAGTGCCGCCGCTTCGGCGAAATCCAGCGATGCCGGCTTCCTGCCCACGATTCGCTCATCGACGAGATGGAACTCGCTATTGCCGCCCGGGCGTGTAATGCTGCCTGCGTAGTAAACCTCATCGCCCGGCTTGAACAACGTGCAATCCGGTCCGGTTGCCGTCACGATGCCGGCGACGTCCCACCCCAGAATGCGCGGAGCTTCCTCTTTCCTGTCTTTGGGAGCGCGGACTTTCGTATCTACCGGATTCACGGAAATGGCTTTCACGCTGACGAGCAGATCTCTGCCCATGGGTACCGGTTTCTCTATGTGGACGTCGATCAGGCTTTCCGGATGCTCGATGCTCAAATATTGATAAAGTCCTACTGCTTTCATCGTTTCTTTGGTTGTCATAAGGTCATCTCCTTACAAATAGTAGTTATCTGTTGTCAGTTTAGCTCATTCGTTCTAAAATAGGAAGTACGCACATTCATGTGATGTAGTATCAATTTATATACTGTGAGGTGGTTAGTCACATGCGTGATCGGAAAAGCGGCTATGGCAGCGAGGGAAATATGGAAGGTTGCCCCGTTGAATTTACACTGGATATTATCGGAGGCAAATGGAAGGGCGTGCTGCTGTATCATTTGATTGACGGCACCAAAAGATTCAATGAATTCAAACGAATCTGTCCGTCCATTTCCCAGAGAATGCTGACCTTGCAGCTGCGGGAGCTGGAGGAGGACGGCATCGTGCACCGTGAGGTGTATCATCAAGTACCGCCGAAAGTTGAATATTCGCTGACGGAGTTTGGCCGGACGTTAACGCCGATTCTGCTGCTCATGAAAGAATGGGGAAGCCAATATAAGAAAAATTCAGAATGTTCCCTCTCCCTGGAGCGAACTTGAACTCGCCAGCCTGCGCCAATCGAAAGGTTGGTTTTTCATTTCAGGTAATATTATCTTTTCTCTAGCAGATACCAGTCGTGTCGATTTTTGTGGTAGACTAGTAGAGAGAAACCGAGGTGCAATCTTTCCTGTATTGCGATCGGTTGAGCTTAGGCAGGATGGTGCTGTAATCGAATGAGAATGACGAATATGCTGCATTTCACGGAAAACCACAGGTTTTGTGTAAACCGTGAGTTTTCTTTGAGCAGTTTGGATTATAAAATGCTGGCGATGATGTACCAGCCGATGATCGGCGGTTTGTCGATCTCTCTCTATCAAGCTCTCTATCAGCAAATGAGCGCGGAAAAAGTCGGATTTTCGCCGCTGGAGCAGCAGCGGAAATTGTTTTTGCTGCTGGATCTGGAGCAGGGTGAGCGGGGCCGCAAGTATTTGATCGAGCAGTCTTCCAAGCTGGAGGCGATCGGCCTTCTGCAGACAACCCGCAAATTTTTGCCGGAGGAAGAGGATTATATCTTCGTTTATACCTTGTTTCCGCCGCTCGGACCTAATGAGTTTTTCCGGAATCAGCATTTGACCCTGCTGCTGCGGGACAAGGTCGGCAAGTTCATGCTGCTCTCTCTGCGGGAAGACTTGCTGGCGCCGGAGCCTGTGGAATGCCGCGATGCCAGTGAAGAGAATTTATCCGTTCCCTTCTATGAGCTGTTCCGTCTGAATACGCAGGTCGTCGACTACGAATTGGAACAAGCGCTGTACGAGGCTTCGGCCAGCAAGCAGGGGGAAGCGCGTCTGGACGTAACGACCAAAGGGTTCCAATATGCCGACATTATTATGCGGTTTCCGCGCGGATCGGGCAATCGGGTATTCGTCGAAGCGCTCAAGCATAAGCCGGACCAGATGGCGGCCATTAATATCGTAGCGAAGAAGTACAACTTGTCCCTCCAAGAAACGTGCCGGTTGCTGGATGAAGACGGAGCGTTCTCGGAAGACGGGGAGCTGCAGATGGATTTGATGCAGTATAATGCGAACCTGTTCTACCGCCAGAGCAAGAAGCGCGACGAGGAGCGAGAGCGAACGTTATCCAGAGCGGAGGAGGCCGGATCCGACGCTTCGCAAGAGATGCCGGAAGAGAAGTCCGTGGAGATGGCCTATTACTTGGAAGTGCCGCAGCAGCTGCGCGGCGAATGCACGGATCATCAATACAATTACATTATGCGTAACGAGCCGTATACGGCAGTCCTGAAGATGTTCTTTACCCAGGGCTCCATACCGGACGGCGTACTTAACATATTCGAGAAGATCGACCTGAATTACAAATTGAAGGAAGAAGTGATCAACGTGTTGATTCACTTCCTGCACATCGACCGCCGTTCATGGGCGAAATCTTCGATCGAGGCCGTTGCTTCGGATATGCTGGGCAAACAAATACTTACTTACGAACAAGCCGTAGAGTATGTGCGCGAGAAGATCAGCTACAAACAGAAAGCGGCATCCAAAGTAGAGGCCGCCAAGTCGGGCGGTTCTGCGACAAGAGGCCGTCAAGGCAAGACGCAGAAGCCGCATATCCCCATAGCCGTACCGGATGCCGAGACGGTAGCTTCCTCCCGTTTGTCCGAGGAAGAGATGGAGGCCGCCAGAAGGATGGCAAGAAAGCTGGATGAGCGCTTTAACCGTAAGAGCTGACGAATCCACAGCAAGATCATTTGGAGGAGGTGCCGCTAACCAATGGAATCCCTGTCACACATTCTTAAATCCATGCCTGATTCGGAATGGAAACGGAAGGCGGAAGTCAAGATCAAGGCGGTTCTGGATGATCCGCTGATTCATAAGTTTCGCCAGAAGTATGCCTTCGTCGATGATTACGCCGTCAAGATCAATATGAACAAGCTGTACCAATATGTGACCGAGTTCAAGACCTGCTCGAATTGTCCCGGTCTGGACAACTGCCCGAACGATATGACGGGGCATTATACGATGCTGAGCGCGAGTACGGATCAGGACAAAGTTTTTATTCATGAAGAGAAAGTGGCGTGCAAGAAATTCATCGCCAAGCAGCTGCAGGATGCCATCTCTTCCCGCATCCGCACCTTTCACGTGGATCCCAGGATGATTACGAGAAGCTACTCGTTCGAGGAGATTCTCGAGACCGATTGGGACCGGGCGAAGGCCGTCATGAAGATCAATGATTACGTGAATGAAACGATGGAGAACGGTCTGCAGACGCGCGGTCTTTACTTATCCGGCATGTTCGGCACGGGCAAGACGTTCCTTATGGGCTATATGCTGCACCAGCTGGCCAAAGTCGGCATGACCGGGGCGATCGTGTATATGCCGGATTTCGCCGAGGATTTGAAGGGCATGTTCCAGGAGCCTTCCAAGTTGAAGGAAACGATCGATCTGCTCAAAGAGACGGATCTGCTCGTGTTCGACGATATCGGCGCGGAGAATCTGAATCCGTGGCTTCGCGACCATGTCATCGGCGCGATTGTCAACCACCGCATGAACCGGAAGCCGACGTTCTTCACGTCCAATTACGCGCTGAACGACCTCGAGAAGCATTTCAGCTTCACGAATAAGGATGGCGACGAAGAGTTCAAAGGCCAGCGGATTATGGACCGAATCCGGCCGTTCGTCGATGTCATCGAAGTGCTTGGCACGAATAAGCGGGGCAAGGCGTAGTATTTGGCTCCTAGCCGAAGAAAACCCTTCAAATTCAGAGATATGTAAGAGAAAGCCGCCTAGCTTGAATAGGCGGCTTTCTTATTTGGACTGGTTTTGCTTGGAAGCCGGCATTCTTTCCTGCCGGCTGGTAACTGGAAAAACTCCAGTTATTTCAATCTGGATTAGGCTTTTTTGAGGGAATAGCAGGAATTTCGCCCGCTAAAAAAAGCGATTCAGGGTCGATTGCAGGTAATTCCGCGGAAATAGCAGGAGATTTTCCAGTTAACTGGCGGCGAAAGCTGCTTGATGATGGAATAACTGGAGAAATTCCAGTTACACTGTGTCTGGGCCCGACGTTCAAGGATTCATGGGCCGAGATATTGGATTCCCGGACGTTGTGAGGCCAAAGTTTGACTATCTAGCATCCATCGGCGTACCCGTTGGGGGCGCTATTGGTCTTTGTGCATCAATATGTGCTGCTGTTTATCTTGCGTGCAACTGTATGCCCTTGAGCCACTGGGTAACCACGTACCGCTATGTGATACTGTGCTCATTTTAGGCACCCAAGTGGTTCGAAGGGTCTTCTGTTTATTGCTTTTTGAGCTTCTCCAGCTGCGTCGTTACGTTCTCGATCATCTGTACGAAGGAGGTGAGCTCTTGGGCGCTGGCCGCCTGAGTACGGGCGTAGTGCGTCGTCTCCTCCGAGCCTTTCTGAACGAGCTCGAGCTTCTTCGTGATCAGCTTCAGCTTCTCCTGAATTGTGTTCAGCGCTTCCCGAGAATTCGTAGCCAGCTTGCGCACTTCGTTGGCGACGACTTCAAAGCCGCGCCCATGCTCGCCGGAACGGGCTGCTTCAATGGCTGCGTTGAGTCCGAGCAGATGCGTCTGATCGGAGATTTCTTTCATGACGGAGCCCATCTTGGAGATATCCTTGATTTCATGCTGCAACTCGTCAATACGTATATTGGATTGATCCTGCGACTCCGCCGTCTTGATCGCCGTATCGGCTACGGTCTGGGAGCTGCCGCCAAGTTCGACCATCATGGAAGCCAGGTCTTGCACGGCCCCGGAGATGGTCGTCAGCATTGTATCCTGCTCGTCCACAAGCCTTTGAATCTTCAGCTTCTCATCATACTCGTAGGCTTCCAGCACAAGCTGGCTGTCCAGGTTGAACATCTTGCTAAGCGAATGGATAACGTGAACCCACTCTTCGGGCATAAGGGTTTTAAAATGTTTCGAAGCAATGTCGGTATATTTCAAATAAGTGCCCAAGTACCAGGAGGTTGTTAGGCCGATACGGGAATGGACTTTGCCGATAAAGAGCCGTCTCTCGATATACTCATCATCCATCACGCCGGAAGCCATGGAGAGGAAGTACCAGCGCTGCGTTTCTTTGAGCCGGTCAATCGTACTGTGCTGCTGAATAATGGCAAGAAGCTCAGGAACCTCGATAATATCCGCATACAACTCATCGACAAGCTGGTTGACGACCGTTTGGAATGCTTCTTCCTTGCTGTGCAGTAGTTCTAGATCCGCATTCGTTAATCCGATGTAAGTAATGAGTTTCTGACGTGCTGCTTGAACTTTGATCATTTGAATCGATAGTCTCCTTAGTGGTCTAATGAAAAAACCGCCTTACACAGCTGTGCAAAGCGGTTTTGTAAGGCTAGTATGAGCCTATTTCATAACTTGAATGGCTGTTGCAACGATTGCAATGATGAACAAAATGCCAAAGAACACGCCGAATCCGATACCTACATCCATGAAATCGTTGCGCGGCTCTTCATACACGTGAAGCTCAGGGTGTTTAGGATCGCTCATGTGGTTACCCCCTAACGTCCGACATTCGAAGTTTAAGCTTAGTATACCCAAATTCGTCGAAACTTGTAAAGGTGATGGAAGTGACAATTGTGCAAACAATAACAGACAGCAGCGGAAAATGCAAAATAAATCTTGACTCTGACATTAGTGTTATGGTTTACAATAAAATCATCCTTACTTGATCAAGGAAAAGGAAAAAGGTGAAAGCCATGCGGATTAGTGAGTTATCCAAGCTGACCGGCGCCAGTATTCGTTCTTTACGGTACTACGAAGCCAAAGGGCTGATCGCTACGCAGCGGGAGGAGAACGGGTACCGGGTCTTCAACCAAATGGCCGTTGAGCGCGTCAAAACCATTCAATTCTATTTGAGCCTCGGCTTTACGACCGAACAGATCGAAAGCTTCCTGAACTGTGTCATGAAGAATCAGGAGTCGCTCTGCGACGATCTGCTGCCACTCTACACGGAGAAGCTGCAGGACATCGAGAGACAGATGGAAATGCTCCAAATGCTCCAAGCGAACTTGAAGGACCGCATCTCGTATATCGAGCAGCAGAGACTTCAAGGTTTGCCCGTAGAACTGCCTGCCAAGTAATTGGCGCGGCATCCGGTTTGCTAACTTATGGCTTGGTTGAAAAGGGCTATAGGTGTGGTATACTTTACATGTTGACGTTCATCGGTAGACTATCACTACTTGATGTTATACAACCATTCATTAGAAGGAGGAAACTATCATGGCAATTGTGAATGTTTCTGATAACAGCTTTAAAGCTGAAGTTGAAAGCGAAGGTACAGTACTTGTAGACTTCTGGGCACCTTGGTGCGGACCTTGCAAAATGATCGCTCCTGTTCTGGAAGAGCTGGATAAAGAAGTGGAATCTTTGAAAATCGCGAAAGTGAACGTGGATGACAATCCGGAATCCGCAGCTCGCTTCGGTGTAATGAGCATCCCGACGCTGATCGTGTTCAAAGACGGACAGCCGGTTGATAAAGTGGTTGGTTTCCAATCCAAAGACTCTTTGAAAAATGTAGTATCCCGTCATCAATAATTGATTCAAATTAGAAACAATTGTTCGTGTGAAAAAGCTCTTTTTCTGCTATGCTGAAAAGGAGCTTTTTTTTTGTGCGCGAAAGGAGATTTGGAAACATGACGGAGCATGATCACGAGCTTCACGAACACCAGCATGAGGATGCGGCCAGCCGCGAGCGGAGTTTGGAAATGATCAAACATAAGCTGTCGCTGTTACCGGATAAGCCGGGCTGCTATATCATGAAAAATCGGGAAGGCACGATTATTTATGTAGGCAAGGCCAAAGTATTGAAAAATCGCGTGCGCTCCTATTTCACAGGCAGCCATGGCGCGAAAACACAAAAGTTGGTCAGCGAAATTCGCGACTTTGAATATATCATCACCTCCTCGAATATGGAGGCGCTCATTCTCGAGTGTAATCTGATTAAGCAGCATCATCCGCGGTACAACGTCCTGCTCAAGGATGACAAGACGTTCCCGTATATCAAGATTACACATGAAGCGCAGCCGCGTCTGGAAGTGACGCGGCGCGTGTATAAGGATAAGGGGAAGTATTTCGGCCCTTATCCGAACGCCTTCGCAGCCCAGCAAACGAAGAAGCTGCTGGACCGGCTGTATCCGCTGCGCAAGTGCAAGACGATGCCCGATAAAGTATGTCTCTACTATCATATCGGGCAGTGTCTGGCGCCTTGCGAATACGAGGTCACCGCGGAGACGAACGAGCGGATGGTGCAGGAGATCACCCGTTTCCTGAACGGAGGACACGATGTCATTAAGGAAGAGCTGACGGCCAAAATGCTGGCCGCAGCAGAGGAATTGAACTTCGAGCGCGCGAAGGAGCTGCGCGATCATATCATGAGCATCGACGCCGTCATGGAGAAGCAGAAAATCAATGCCGTCGATGCGCAGGACCGCGATGTGTTCGGTTACGCGGTCGATAAGGGCTGGATGGCGGTGCATATCCAGTACATGCGGCAGGGCAAGCTGATCGAGCGGCACGTCTCGCTGTTTCCTTATTACGGGGACGAGTACAACGATTTCATTACCTATGTGACACAGGTCTATATCGATAATCCGGCGCTGCCGAAGGAGATTTTCCTGCCGGGCATGCCGGAGCAGGCGGCTGGTTCAGCCGTTGACCAGGCTGTTCAAGCGGGAGAGCCTGATGCAGGCCAAGCCGAGCCGGCTGAGGCTGCGCAGGCGGAGCCTGTCGTTTCGGCGCAGGCCGAGGCTGAGATGAAGGATGTCCGTGAAGCGCTGGAATCGTGGCTGAAAGTGAGGGTCCATATCCCGCAGCGCGGACTCAAGAAGCAGATGGTTGATATGGCGAAGGATAATGCCCGCAACGCGCTGGAAGAGAAGTTCCGTCTGGTGGCGAGGGACGAGAGCCGCACGACCAAGGCCGTGGAGAATCTCGGCGAATGGCTCGGCATGGGCAAGATCAGCCGGATCGAAGCGTTCGATAACTCCAACATCCAAGGGACGAACCCGGTCTCGGCGATGGTTGTGTTTGTGGACGGTAAGCCCGACCGCAAGGAGTACCGCAAGTACAAAGTCAAAACCGTCGTCGGTCCGGATGACTACGATACGATGCGCGAGGTCATCCGCCGCAGATATGAGCGGGTGCTCAAGGAGAATCTGACGATGCCCGATCTCATCGTCGTGGACGGGGGCAAAGGGCAAATCTCCGCAGCGATCGATGTTCTGGAGAATGAGCTGGGGCTGTACATCCCTGTGTGCGGACTCGTCAAGGACGCGAAGCATAAGACGGCGCAGCTCATGATGGGAGATCCGGCCGAAGTCATTCCTTTGCCGCGCGACAGCCAGGAATTTTACTTGCTTCAGCGGATTCAGGATGAAGTCCACCGGTTCGCGATTACGTTCCATCGGGAAACGAGAGCGAAGTCGATGGTCGTCTCCCAGCTCGATGCGATCCCGGGCATCGGCGAGAAGCGCAGGAAGGCGCTGCTGAAGCATTTCGGCTCCGTGCGCAAAATTAAAGAGGCTGAAGTCGAAGACTTCAAGCCTCTAGGTATCGGTGAGAAATTGGCAAGCGAGATTCTCAAAGCGCTTCAAGGCGAGGCGGCGGCCCCCCAGGAATAAGGGGGCCCCGCCTTTTTCCATGCAGCCAGGCCAGGAAGCAGCCGACGAGCGCAGGGAGCAGCAGATAGAAGATGCCGCTGATGATATCGCTGATATGTCCTAACGAGAAGAGTGACATGCCCATGAGGATGCTGTCCATGCAAGCATGTGCGAATACGGCTGTGATGAAGCCGTATTTCAGGAATACATAACCAAGAATAAGGCCGATGATGGTAACTTCGACGAGCCGCGTGTAGACCGGATAGATCGGATACTGGGTGTGGCTGGCGGCCCAGATCACACTCGGAATGAGAATCGCAATGAAGTTATTGCGGAACAGCTTTTTGAACAGCATGATACCAAGCAGCCTGTAGGTGGCCTCCTCGGATATTGCCGCGACCCACGCCATGAGCGGGAAGAAGCGGGGTTCCGCCATGTTGAGCACGGAGTCGGTCGGGTCATTGACGGCCCAGACGTCGAATTTGACGTCGCCGGTGTAGAACAGCACTTGCTGAACGCCCAGGATGAAGAGGGCTAACAAATACCCGCGGCCCATACCGTGAAACGCTTCTGTGCCGAATTTGCCTTCCCTCCAGGACGGCCACTTGGGCTGTCCGATCCGGTTCCACAATCCGTTGCCTGCCACAAGCGACAGGTAGAGCGAGATGCCGAGGCCGAGAGCCAGCACATTCATGAATATAATCGCAGCCATCGTGGCGAATTCCCCATTGACGGCGCCTATGCTCATCGAGCGGAAGGCCGGATACATATTGAAATTATTGGTGATATATATGGCCAGGAATATGGCTGTAAGCAGCAGCCCGTTGGTGAATCTCATCTGTTTGCGATAGAGGATGGCGAACACGATGGCCGCAACGGTCATGATCAGAGAAAAGCCCATCGAAATCCACGTCATGACAGAAGCCGAATGATCCTGCTGGTTGAGCCAAGCCAGATGTGAGGCGGGTAAGCTGAATAGTACCGTGTAGCCGACCAGATTGGCGTCGTCGAATTGGGTGCGCACCTGCAGCTTCGCTTCGCCCATTGGCTGAGATTGCTTCTCGTAGTACAGAACGAGTCCTGAAGAGGAATCCGTGCCATCGTCTTCTTTGGCGATCGGCTTCATCTCGTCGGGATTAAGCCCTTGCGCCCGCATTTCCTGCTTGGCCAGAATGTCGGCCTTCGTTTGACTGATGAGTGCAGAGGCATCGTCGCGGTACGTCTCCCGCCAACTGATTACGGAACCGTCCGTGTAGTTGATTTCCACTTCGAATAAACGGCTTTGCCTGGCGTCCCCCACTTGAACCTGGTAATAGTCCAGCGGATAATGCTTCCCATAGGTGTCCTCGTAGCTTTGGGACAAATGCTCCTTCTGCAAATAACCGCTGCGCTCTTTCTTGGACTGGTAGACGACATACGTCTCGGGAGCCTTAATGGCATAACGCCCGCTGATGAATGTCGAGGCGGCCTCTGCCGCTTGCTGTTTGGTTAGCGCCGGGTTGTCCGCCTGCGGCTCATCCTCTTGCTGCATGCCATAAAGTGCGGAAACGCCAAAGTAAAGAGCAACGCCTATACAGGCAAGTAGGAGGAGAAATCGGTTTAATCGGAACCTTGGCATCGTCACAATCCCTTCTGAATTGAGTAAGTATCAAACCCTATTTCCACGTTATCACGAGTTTATGAAGAATGCGAATTTTAGGTGGAAAAGCAATTCAAACAGTTATATAATACCTATATTTGCATGAATAGCCGAATGTCTTCACGATAATGGGGAACTCTACGTGTAAAAGGTTACGCACATGCACGTGATTGCACAAATGGATGAGGAGAAACTCTATGTTCAAAAAATTGAGTATTTGGCAGATGACCCCGCCGCAAGTATTGGTGCTTGGCTTTGCCGCGATCATCCTGGTCGGAGCCGGTCTTCTCACGCTTCCGGTCGCTTCCGCGACAGGTCGCCCGATCCCTTTCATCGATGCGCTCTTTACGGCGACCTCAGCAACCTGCGTGACAGGGCTTGTCGTTGTGGATACGGGCAGCGTCTATACGATATTCGGTCAGATCGTGATCATCAGCCTGATTCAGATCGGCGGCTTGGGCTTCATGACGATGGCTACCTTGCTAGCATTCGTGTTTCGCAAGAAAATTACCCTCAAAGAAAGATTGATTCTGCAAGAAGCTCTGAACCAAGGCAGTATGGAAGGCATCGTGCGTTTGATCCGGAGAGTCCTCATATACTCGTTATCGATCGAGGCGATTGCGGCCGTGATTTTCGCCATACGCTGGACCTTTGATCTGGGGTTTTCCAAGGCGCTGTATTTCGGGATCTGGCATGCGATTTCGATGTTTAACAATGCCGGCTTCGATCTATTCGGGACCGTCGACGCTCCTTTCGTCTCTTTGACGGGATATGCGGACGATTTCGTGGTGAACTTTGTGGCGATGGCGCTTATCGTTCTTGGCGGTATCGGTTTTGTCGTGATGGCGGATGTAATGGATTATAACAAGACGAAGAAGCTCTCCCTTCATTCTAAGGTTGTACTAAGTATGACCGGCTTACTGATCGTTGCAGGAGCTCTTATCATTTTTATATTCGAATATACGAATAACAGAACCCTGGGCTCGTTGGATTTGGGCGGTAAAATACTGGCCTCCTTCTTCCAGTCGGTGGCGCCAAGGACGGCGGGCCCCAATACGGTGGATATCGGCGCGCTGCGGCAGGCGACACAGTTCTTCATTGTGATCCTGATGTTTATCGGTGCATCGCCGGGCTCGACGGGCGGCGGTATCAAAACGACGACGTTCACGATTCTCATCTCCGCTATCGTTACGATGATTCGAGGTAAGGAAGATATCGTCATTTTCCGTTATCGACTGGCGAAAGACCGCATTCTTAAGGCTATTACCCTAACCATGATGGCCTTGTTTCTGGTTATTATCGTTACCATGCTGCTGTCCACCACAGAGGATTCGCAGCTGCTCAAGATTTTGTTCGAGGTAACCTCCGCTTTCGGCACGGTCGGATTAACGATGGGGCTGACGCCGGAGTTAACGACGTTCGGTAAAATTCTCATTTCCTTGACGATGTTCGCCGGACGCCTCGGACCGATTACCTTGGCTTATGCGCTGCAGCCGAAACAAGAGAAAGAATTATATAGATACCCTGAGGGTAAAATCACGATTGGATAGGGGAAACGAAACATAATGAAAAAGACGCAATATGTGGTTGTTGGACTGGGGCGCTTCGGAGCCAGCATTTCTAAGGAGCTGATGAAGCTTGGCAATGAGGTGCTTGGGATTGACAAGGATGAGGAAGCGGTAGACGAGATGAGCCATGTGCTTACACATACCGTCGTTGCCGACGCCACCGACGAGGATGTGCTGAAGTCGCTGGGCGTGCGCAATTTCGACTGCGCCGTCGTTGCGATCGGAGACGACATTCAGTCCAGTATTTTGACAGCCATTGTGCTCAAAGATCTAGGAATTAAGAAAGTGGTGGCCAAAGCGTTGTCCGAGCTTCACGGCAAAGTGCTGAATAAGCTGGGGGTCGACCGGGTGATTTATCCGGAGCGGGATATGGGCATTCGCGTCGCTCACCAGCTCAATTCGCCTAACCTGCTCGATTATATCGAGATTTCCAAGGATTATACGGTAGCCGAGCTGTCAGTGCCCAAGCGGTTGTGCGGCTTATCGATCAAACAGTTGGACCCGCGGGCGAAGTTCGGCTGCAGCGTCGTGGCGATCAACAAACAGACCGGCGTCATTATCGCACCTACGGCAACGGATGTCGTGAACGAGAACGATATTATGGTGATCATCGGCACGAACGACCAAATTGAAGAGTTCGAAAGCGAAGTCATCCGATAATGGACAATGCGACCTCCCATCTCATCGAGCATGTTATTGTGCTGCTTGTGCTCATCTTCGGCCTTGGGATGCTGTTCGGGAAGGCGGCGTCTTGGCTGAAACTGCCGGATGTAGCCATGTTTCTTATCGCCGGGATGATTGCCGGTCAAGCCTTTCATTGGATTTATGAGCCCAGCACTTCATTCACCAATCAGTTTATTCTGACCATAGGCTCTGCATTAATTCTTTTCGACGGCGGGCGCAACATCAAGCTCGGGGGTCTGAAACGGGTATGGTTGACGATCGGCATGCTGAGCGTGCCCGGGGTGATCATCACATGCGGGGCGGTTGCAGCGGCGGCCCATGTGCTGCTGAACCTGCCTTGGCTGTATGCGCTGCTGCTGGGCGCCATTATTGCGTCGACGGATCCGGCAACGCTCATTCCGGTATTCAAACAAGTCAAGATCCGCACCAAGGTCAGAGAGACGGTTGAAAGCGAGTCGGCCTTCAATGATGCGACGGCGTCCATTCTCACTTTCTCGCTGCTTGCCGTCATTCTGGGAACGGGGGAAGTTTCGCTCGCCTCCGGCATCCTGGATTTCATTACCACGGCGGTGGGAGGGCTGCTGCTTGGGGGGGCAATCGGATTCGTCATGACGTATTTGACTGCGCATCTGAAGCTGGGCATGCTCCGCGATTATGCGACGATCGCCATGATCGTGACCTCGCTTTTCGCCTATATTGCCGGGGAACTGTTAGGGGTCAGCGGGTTCATGGCGACTTTCACAGCGGGATTGATTTGGGGGAATGCGGGGACATTTAAGCTGGCGATGGAAGATAAACGGCACGAAATGGAGCATTTCTCTGAAAATATTACTGTGATTATGCGGATGCTTATTTTCATTCTTCTTGGCAGCCAAGTGAATTTCCCGGTTATTCTCGAGCATTTCTGGACGAGTCTGGGGGTCATAGTCGTTTTCATCTTCATCGCTCGGCCGCTAACGGTTCTCCTCTGCACGTGGCCGGACCGCAAAGCGAAGTGGAAGCGCAACGAAATCCTGTTCATGTTCTGGGTGCGCGAGACGGGAGTCATTCCAGCGGCATTGTGCGGGATGGTGGCTGGCATGGGAGTTGCGCACAGCGACCTTATAGCGAGCGTAACCTTCATGGCCGTGCTGATCACCATTCTATTTCAAGCGAGCACGACGGCATATGTGGCCAGGAAGCTGGGGCTTGAAGTGAAGCCGGGCGAGGCAGAACCGCTTGAGCACGGAGCGTCTTGATGTCAGTTCTATTTTCTGCCTGCAAGGACAGTTAGCGTAGGTCTCAGCGAGAGAAATTCGAGGCGAAGGTGGACTATGAATGTATAAAGTTTTGGTCATTGAAGATGATGCCATGATCGGCGATATGATCACGATGTATTTGGGAGAAGAAGGCTTTGAGGTGATGAGGACGGAAACCGGGGGGAAGGGGATCGAAGCGGTTCAGTCATTCGCCCCTGATGTGATCTTGCTGGATCTCATGCTTCCGGACATGGATGGTCTGGAGCTGTGCAGCCAGGTTCGCAGGTCCTCCAGCGTGCCCATTATGATCGTATCGATGAAAAATAAAGTCGTGGAACGCGTCTCCGCTCTCGGGGCGGGCGCGGACGACTACTTGTCGAAGCCGTTCAGCATGCACGAAATGAGTGCGCGGGTTCATGCCTTGATTCGCCGCGCGCAGGTGTACCGGAGGAATGAAACGAAGAATGCCGGAGGGACGGCCGTTCCGGTGAGCAAGCCGGTAGCAGCGGATGCGCTGCTTCTCGACAAAAACACCATTTCGCTGGATCTCCAAACCCGATCGATGTGCGTAGGCGGGCAGGTCGTCGAGACAACGTACTCCGAGTTCGAAATTATGAAATGCTTCATTAATCACCCGGGCCGCGTATATAGCCGCGAGGATTTGCTGCAAACGGTACGCGGCTTTGATTCCTATGTAACGGACCGGGCGATTGACGTGCATATTGCCAACCTCCGCAAAAAAATCGAGAAAAATCCCAAAGAACCCCAAAGGATTCGTACGGTCTGGGGCGTAGGATATAAATTTGTTTTCTAACTTAAAAGCACGATCCGGCCAACCTCTGAATGCTGCCTCTGGCAGATTGGAGGTTTACTTGTGTTCGGCGAAGTAATTCACCGCCTGCCGGATGAACTTGGCGGACTCCGGATTATCCGTAGCCTGATCCGAATAAATGAGCGAAGTCGTCCGCTTCGTCTGCTCCAGCTCGACCAAATAGCGGAGGATGAGCTCATTATTCTCCAGCAAATCCTCCCGCAAGTACGATTTGGGCAGCAAGGTCGCCGTCTTGCAGGTGGAGACGAGCCGGATGATGGCTTCGAAGGAATCGATTTCCATCTGAACGTTAGGGAATATGGTATAGCGGTGGAACAGTTCATCCATCAAGATGCGGTACCAGGTGCCTTTGGAGAACAGGATCATCGGCAAGTCGTTCAGATCGTTCATCGTAATCTCCGCCCGGTCGATGAAAGGGTGCCCGAACGGCAGCACGAGACAGAGATGATCGTCGAAGAGCGGCTCGCAGTGCAGGCTGGTCGCATTGATCCGGGAGGCGACGATCCCGATGTCGACCTTGTTTTCTTTGACCATCGTAACGATCTCATGGGTTTTGCCCGTTAGCAGCTTAATCTCCGTCAAGGGGTACACTTGCAGGTAATTCGTGACGAGGTCGGGGAGCGTTGCCTGCAATGTGGTCAAGCTGGCGCCAATCGTGATGGAGGTGTGGGTGCCGGCCGCTTTGTACATTTGAATATTCTGCTTGAATTTGCGCTCCAGATGGCGCAGTTCCAAGGCGTGGTCGTAGCAGATCTGCCCCGCCTTCGTCAGTTCGAGCCGTTTGCCTTTGCGGGTGAACAGCTCCACGCCAAGCTCCTCTTCGAGCTTCATGATTTTGCGGGAGAGGGCGGGCTGTGAAATATTGAGCAGCTGCGAAGCTTTGTTCAGGCTTACTTGTTCGACAACAACGGCGAATACATCGAGAAGTTCCATCGGTTTATTTCATCTCCAACGACAAGGTTTATATGCAAGTTAGTTATAAGTGTATATAAAAAAACGGCACTTCCATTATAAGCGTGAAAGAGGTACGATGTACATGTCACTTTTTATTCACAATTATTGGACGACTGTGTATATTCGCCGCCCGGTTTGGCGAAAAATAGGCGTGGATGAATATGGGTTGACGCTCGTTTGCGGCGAGAGTACAATGATATGTGGCTTGTCTTTTGTCAGAACATGTCGGAATGTTTTATGAAATTTGTTGAGGGGGGAATTGGTTACATTATGGGTAATTCGTATTACTTTCGAAAGATCCACTCATTGCTAGGTGTCATTCCGGTGGGCTTCTTCCTTATTGAGCATTTGCTCACTAACTATGAAGCAACCAAGGGTCCCGAAGCGTTCGTGGATCAAATCAACTGGCTGAACGGTCTGCCGCTGGTCTTGCTCATGGAAATCGTGGGGATCTGGTTACCGCTTCTTTATCATGCCGTTTATGGACTTTATGTAGCCTATCAAGCACGCAATAACGTGTCCAACTACGGATATTTCCGCAACGTTATGTTCATGCTTCAACGGGTTACGGGCGTCATCACGTTCCTGTTCGTTGCTTGGCATTTCTTCGAGACTCGTCTGCAAGTTGCTTTCGGCAATGTGGCGCACGAGAATCTCGGTGTGACGATGCATGGTATCGCAACGAATCCTGTGATGTTCACGATCTATGTGATCGGTATCGTTTCTGCGACCTTCCATTTCTGCAACGGTTTGTGGTCGTTCTTCGTTTCCTGGGGTATCACGGTTGGACCGCGCGCACAGCGTTATTCCTCCATCATTTGGATGGTGCTGTTCGTCGTTATGTCCATCATGTTTATTATGTCGTTGGCAGCATTTACAGATACGCAATTTCAGGTTCCGGTAGAAGCACAAGCGGGGCACTAAGGGAGGGTGAACAGAAGTGGCTAATTCGAAAATCATCGTCGTCGGCGGAGGCCTTGCGGGACTCATGGCGACAATTAAAGCAGCGGAAGCCGGAGTTCACGTTCAATTGTTCTCCTTGGTTCCTGTGAAACGTTCCCACTCCGTATGCGCGCAAGGCGGCATTAACGGTGCGGTGAATACCAAAGGTGAAGGTGACTCCACTTGGGAGCACTTTGACGATACTGTTTACGGCGGAGACTTCCTTGCGAATCAACCGCCAGTCAAAGCATTATGCGATGCCGCTCCAGGCATCATTCACTTGATGGA
The DNA here is from genome assembly GCF_028765165.1 of Paenibacillus sp. MAHUQ-63. Lineage (GTDB taxonomy): Bacteria > Bacillota > Bacilli > Paenibacillales > NBRC-103111 > Paenibacillus_E. The sequence goes on from NZ_JARADB010000007.1 coordinate 203,070, forward strand.
CCGGATGGGCGTTATGTTCAACCGTACGCCAGAGGGTCTGCTGGACTTCCGCCGTTTCGGCGGTACTAAATATCACCGTACAGCCTTCGCAGGCGCAACGACAGGGCAGCAGCTCTTGTACGCACTTGACGAGCAAGTACGCCGCTGGGAAACAGCGGGTCTCGTGACGAAGTTCGAGCATTGGGAATTCCTGGGCTCTGTTATCGATGAAGCCGGCGTATGCCGCGGTATCGCCGCGCAAGATCTGCGCAGCATGGAAATTCAAACGTTCCCGGCTGATGCGGTTATTTTGGCGACAGGCGGTCCTGGCATTATCTTCGGTAAAACGACGAACTCGGTCATCAACACGGGTACGGCGGCAAGTGCCGTTTACCAACAAGGCGTTAAATATGCGAACGGCGAGATGATTCAAATTCACCCGACGGCGATCCCGGGCGACGACAAGCTTCGCTTGATGTCCGAATCCGCGCGCGGTGAAGGCGGTCGGATCTGGACATATAAAGACGGGAAGCCTTGGTACTTCCTCGAAGAGAAATATCCGGCGTACGGAAACCTCGTGCCTCGTGATATCGCAACGCGCGAAATTTTCTCCGTATGTATCGATCAGAAGCTGGGCATCAACGGCGAGAACATGGTTTACCTCGATCTTTCCCATAAAGATCCGAAGGAGCTTGATATCAAGCTCGGCGGTATCATGGAAATTTACGAGAAATTCATGGGCGACGACCCGCGCAAAATTCCGATGAAGATTTTCCCAGCCGTTCATTACTCCATGGGCGGTATGTGGGTTGACTACAACATGATGACGAACGTCCCGGGCTTGTTCGCTGCCGGCGAGTGTGAGTACCAGCATCACGGTGCAAACCGTCTGGGTGCGAACTCGCTCGTATCTGCGATCTATGACGGTATGGTGTCCGGTCCCAAAGCGGTTGAGTACATTCGCGGCCTGGAGAAGCACGCGGACGATACGTCCTCGATCATCTTCGATCGCGAGAAGAAACGCCATCAAGACCGTTACGAAAGCTTGCTTAAAATGAACAGCGGTACGGAGAACGCCTATGCGCTGCACAAAGAGCTTGGCGATATGATGAACGCGAACATGACCGTTGTTCGTTACAACGATCGTCTGCAAGAAACAATCAACAAGATTAAAGACATGAAAGAAAGATACAACAACATCAACATTACGGATACGGCTCGTTGGAACAACCAAGGTGTGGCGTTCACTCGCCAGCTGTGGAACATGTTCGAGCTTGCCGAAGCGATGACTGTCGGCGCCTTGATGCGTAACGAAAGCCGCGGCGCGCACTACAAGCCGGAATTCCCGGATCGTGACGACGACAATTTCATGAAAACGACGATTGCCGATTGGACGCCGGACGGTCCGAAAATCAGCTATGAAGATATTGATGTATCTTTGATTAAACCGCGGAAACGCGACTACTCCACGGATAAGAAAAAAGGAGGACATTAATCATGGCTGAGACACAAAGCGCACAAAAAACCGTGAAGTTTATCGTGACTCGTCAAGAGAGTCCGGATTCCAAACCTTATACCGAGGAATTTGAAATTCCATACCGCCCGAACATGAACGTGATCAGCGGTTTGATGGAAGTTCAACGGAATCCTAAGAATGCCCGCGGCGAAAAAACGACGCCGGTCTGCTGGGAATCCAACTGTCTGGAGGAAGTGTGCGGCGCCTGCTCCATGGTCATTAACGGCAAACCGCGCCAAGCTTGCTCGGCGTTGATCGATAAGCTAGAGCAGCCGGTTCGCGTAGCTCCGATGAGTACGTTCCCGGTTATGCGTGACCTTGTCATCGACCGCGGACGTATGTTCAACGCATTGAAGAAAGTGAAAGCGTGGGTTCCGATCGACGGTACGTACGATCTCGGTCCTGGACCGCGGATGGCGGAGTCCAAGCGTCAATGGGCTTACGAGCTTTCCAAATGTATGACATGCGGCGTTTGTCTGGAGTCTTGCCCGAACGTCAATGACAAGAACTCCTTCATCGGACCTGCTGCCATCTCCCAAGTTCGTTTGTTCAATGCTCATCCGACGGGTGAAATGAACAAAGACGAGCGTTTGGATGCGCTGATGACGGACGGCGGTATCGAAGGCTGCGGTAACTCGCAGAACTGCGTACGCTCCTGTCCGAAAGGCATTCCGCTCACGACGTCCATTGCGGCGATGAATGCAGATTCGACGAAACATCTGTTCAAGAAATGGTTAGGCGTGTAAGCCGAACTATGAATATAGCCCGATACCCTGTGCGCAGGGTGTCGGGCTTTTTTGCGGGTTCCGACGGCTGGTTTTCTCCCTTGGACAGACGCAAACGTGCGTGCGGTGCAGTGCAGCGCAGTGCAGATCAGTGCAGGTTACTTTCGTGAGGTCCACCTGACCCGGCTAACGGACTCAGACGTCCTTATTTGATGTTTAATGGTCTGGATGCGAACGTAACGGACACCCGTGCGCTTATTTGCCTGTTCGGGAGCAGGTTTGGTCCGGAAAGCGGCAAATAAGGTCACGGGTGTCCGTTAGCAACGAAACGAGGCGTTTTTCGTGAGGTTAGCGGCTGCTGTGTCCGTTAGATTTATTAAGATGTCGGGAGGCGGCTAACTCCAGATAATTTTTATATGGATAGCTGACATGATGGAAGTGGAAGTGGATGAATGTATTATTGAGACTCATTTTTTGCAGCGTTTTATGTTATGTTACATTACATATTTTAGTTGAAAAATGCTTATATAAAATATTGATGTAATATATATTGACATATAACTTGGATGTCAGTATGATAAAGACAAAAGTAAGAGGCGCTAACAACCACATAGCAAATTGTTTTCTAGGGTTCCGCGGTAGATGAAGGCTGCCGGTCCGGTCCAAGAGAAGACACACGGCGGAGAAGGTCGCCGTGCACACGGAGGGACAAAAGCCCGGGAGGATATCAGAACATGATATCGTTCCGGGTTTTTCTTTTTATCAATGTAAAGGGAGAGGGAGAATCCGAATGAGACAAAAAATGATAGTTCTGATGATGGCGTTGTTATTGGCGTTAACGGTAGTGAGCGGCTGCACGAGCAAAGAGGCGGCCAGCGGGGCGGCGGGCGGCGGCGGTAACCAACCGATTAAATTGGCGCTCAGTCCATGGCCTGGCTGGTTTGTCTGGTACTTGGTCAAAGAGAAAGGCTTCTTCGAGAAGAACGGTGTGAATGTAGATTTGGTATGGTTCCCTGTGTATAGCGATTCCTTATCCGCGCTTGCTTCCGGGAAAGTCGATGCGAACAGCCAAACGTTAAGCGATACGCTGGCTCCGGCGAGCAAGGGCATTCCGCTCAAAGCCGTATTGGTGAACGATAACTCCAACGGCGGGGACGGCATCGTCGTGAAGCCCGGCATTAACTCTCTGAAGGAACTCAAAGGGAAGAAAGTGGCGACAGAGCTGGGGACCGTCGATCATCTCCTGATGCTGACCGCCCTTGAGAAAGAAGGTCTTGCGGAGAAGGACGTCGCTTACACGAACATGACAGTAAACGATGCAGGTCCGGCATTTATTTCAGGCAACTTGGACGGAGCTGTGCTATGGGAGCCGTTCTTGAGCAAAGCGATTGCGGAAGGCAAGGGCAAGCTGCTCTTCTCCTCCAAGGATACGCCGGGTCTTATTCCCGATCTGCTCGTCTTCAAAGAAGAGATTACGAAGAACCGCCCGGACGATGTGAAGAAAATTTTGCACGCCTGGTTCGATGCTCTGGACTACTGGCAAGCGAATCCGGAAGAGTCTTTGCAGATTATGGCCAAAGCGGCGGAGACGCCGTTGGATGAATATAAGGCCGGTGTAAACAGCGTGAAGATTTTCCAACTGGAAGATAATATCAAGGCTTTCCAGAAAGGTGAGACTTACAGCTCCCTTCATTACACTTCGCAGAAAACAGCCGAGTTCTTGAAAGGCTTGGAGATGCTGTCGACCATTCCGAAGGCGGAGAGCTTCCTGGACGGACATTTCGTTGAGGAAGTGCAGAAGGAGCGCAAGAAATAAAAGGCGAGTGAGGTGCTCTATGGAGACGACTATGAAAAAAAGACGCAAACCCGCGTTATTCGCCATACGGGGTGACATTAAGCGCAGCACCTACGTATCGGGCATCGTATTGACGGTTGCCTTGGCGATCGTGTTCTGGAGCGTGCTCAGTTATGGCAGCTTCGTTAACCGCGCATTTCTGCCGACACCCGATGCCGTCCTTCGCCAGTTAGCCATTCAGCTGCAGAGCTCGGTGTTCTGGCATCATGTCGGCATCAGCATCTTCCGGGTGGGAGCCGGCTTCCTGCTCGCTTGCTTGCTCGGTATTCCGCTCGGGATTCTTGCGGGGACGTTCCGGTACGCCGAAGCGCTGCTTGTTCCGCCGACGGAGTTCATCCGGTACATGCCGGCTACCGCTTTTATTCCGCTGATCATGGTATGGGCGGGGATCGGGGAATGGGCGAAAGTGATCGTCATCTTCATCGGGTGCTTTTTCCAGCTCATGCTGATGGTGGCGGATAATACGCGTTCGGTATCCAATGATTTGCTGCAAACATCGTACACGTTAGGAGCGAACCGCTGGCAAGCCATTGAGAAGGTGCTGATCCCTGCACTGCTGCCGGATCTAATGAATACGCTGCGGTTAATTATCGGCTGGGCTTGGACTTATCTGGTTGTGGCGGAGCTGGTAGCGGCCAGCAGCGGGTTGGGCTTCTCCATTATGAAGGCGCAGCGGTTTCTCAATACGGATCAAATTTTTGTCGGCATTCTTGTCATCGGCCTGCTTGGTCTGCTGACGGATCGCTCATTCGCATATTGCCACCGCAGATTTTTCCCATGGTTGGAAGGAGGCCGTTAACATGATGCATGCATTACGAGTGGAAGCTTCTATGGACCAAGTTACGGCGGAGACCAAGATTAAAGCTGTCGACGTCTCCAAAGTCTACAGCACGAAGAAATCGCAGTTCGTTGCGCTCGACAGCGTATCCTTTCATATAAACGCTCATGAGTTTGTCAGCTTCGTCGGCCCTTCCGGCTGCGGCAAATCCTCCCTCCTGCGCATACTTGCAGGCTTGGAAACGATGACGAGCGGAACGCTCACCGTCTCAGGCCACGATATTGACGGACCCGGCGCCGACCGCGGGATGGTATTTCAGTCGTATACGCTGTTCCCATGGCTGTCAGTAAGGGAGAACATTGAGTTCGGCTTGACGTTGAAAGGTGTGCCCCTATTCGAGAAGAGGGCGATCGCCGATCACTTCATGGAGATGGTCGGTCTGCAGAAGTTCGCCCGCTCGCTGCCTAAGGAGCTCTCCGGAGGCATGAAGCAGCGGGTGGCCATTGCGCGTGCGCTGGCGAATAACCCGGAGGTGCTCCTGATGGATGAGCCTTTCGGGGCACTCGATCCGCAGACCAAGAACGCGATGCAGGAGCTGCTGCTGCGCATCTGGGAGAAGGAGAAGACGACCGTCGTCTTCATCACGCACGATATCGAGGAGGCGATCTTCCTCTCTCAGCGCGTCTATGTGATGCAGGCGCATCCCGGTACGATTCGCAAGGAGATCGTCATTCCCCGCGGGCTGCGGGACGTGGAGGACGTGAAAGATTCCGATGCCTTCCTCAAATTGAAGAAGCAGATCATTTCCTTGATCGGGCATCACGAGGAATGAAAACGGACTTGATCTGTGGGATAGAAAGTGAACCTTCATTGACGAGCGCTTGACTTCTCCGATAAAATGAGTGAAAGCGTCAGAAGGATGAGGGAAGTCTAGTGAACAAAAATAAACAGCCCACGATCATCGATGTGGCTTCGGAGGCCGGCGTCTCGATTGCCACGGTTTCGAATGTAATTAACCGCCGGAAAGTGCCGATGGCACCCGAGACGATCCGCAAAGTAGAAGAAGCGGTAGCTCGTCTGGGTTACCGGCGCAATGTGATGGCAACCAATTTGAGCCGTCGCAGATCCTATGAGCTGGGGTTGATCATTCCGCATTTCGGCGGCTATTATGGCCGGTTTGCGGAGCAGCTGGAGCAGAAGGTGCATCAGTACGGCTATCACTTATCGGTCTTCTCAGCCGCGGGCATGGACCCGGAGATCGAGCAGCGGCATCTGGAGCACTTGCTGCAGCGAAGAGTCGACGGCTTGGTCAGCCATGGTTTGGCGATGAGCATGCATTCGACGCAGCAGTTGGTCGGCGAGGGCACGCCGCTCGTCATCTTCAACGGCTGGGGGTGGCCGAGCGATATCGTCAAGCTGGCGGTCAATTTGGATTTTGCGAAAGCTTCCTCCGAAGCGGTGCGGCACTTCCTCGATAAAGGCTGCCGCTCTGTCATTTATGCCGGTAGACGCATGGGGATGGGCGCTAACGAGCAGCGTATCCAGGGATTCCTGGGCGGCCTCGGCGAGCGGGAGGATGAGGTGGTGCATGCCCTTTTGGATGCAGGTGAGCTTGGCGTTGCCGGTATTCTGGATGAAGCGCTGCGCTTGAGCGGTGATAGACGGCCTATCGGTATTTATACGTTTAATGATGCGATGGCGTTAGAAATATTGGCGGTATGCCACGAACGGGGAATCCGCGTGCCGGAGGACGTACAGCTGATCGGCATGGACAATGAGCTGTATTCCAAGGCCAGCTTCCCGTCTATAACGAGCTTCGAGATGCCGGTTGATTTGCAAACGAGCTTGGTCGCAGCCTTTCTTATGCGAGATATTGGGGAAGAGTTGGACGAGACGAACTCACAGCTGCTGGATGCTTACTTGCCCCATGTTGCTGGACATGAGCTTCTTATAGATTTGGAAATGATCGTGCGGAAGTCGACCGGACAATGATATAGAAAGACCATGGACCGCTCGGCGGAGGGATCCATGGTCTTTTTTAGAGGCTGGGCAGCGTGCCGGAGCTTGCTGACCGGTGATGCTGCAGAAACTTTTTGCCGTATTCCCCGTGGGGGTTAATTTCGGCGTGTTCGATTTGAATCGTTGCGTGCTCGATGCCGTATTTGCTTTTGAGCGTCTCGTTGATGGCGAGGATGACGCAGAAGGGCTGAATGTTCGGCGAGATGAACACGTGAGCGGTTAAGGAGTAGTGGTCCGTTGATACGGCCCACAGATGCATTTCGTGCACATCTTCTACGCCCTCGACTTGGGCGATTTGCTGGCGAATGTCATCGAGGTTGAAGCGTTCGGGCACCGATTCCATGAGAATCAGGTAGGATTCGCGAATGATTTTACTGCCGCCTGTAAAAATGATGCCGCCGATGACCATCGAGATCAGTGGGTCGAACCAGAGCAACCCGGAGTAATAAATAATGATGGAAGACACGATGACGCCGACCGAGCTGAGCAAATCGCCGAAGAAATGCCAGAGTGCGCTTTTGACATTGAGATTATCTTCTTCTTTGACGCTGTTGTGAAGCACGAGTGTGAGCACGAGGTTCACAATAAGACCGATCGAGGCGATGCCTAGCATGAGTCCGAGTTGGATCGGCTGAGGATGAATGATGCGCTGAATGCCCTCGATGAAGATGCCGATTGCGATGACGCAGAGCGCCAAGCCGTTCAGGAATGAGGCGATAATCTCGAAACGCAGGAATCCGAACGTGAACCGCGCATTCGGCTCGCGGGTTGCCAGGTGCAGGGCGATCATGCTTAAGCCTAATGCGATGACGTCCGAGATCATATGGGCGGAATCCGATAGCAGGGCCAGTGAGTTCGACAGCACCCCGCCGACGATTTCGACGATGGTGAAGAAGGCGGTCAGCAGAAGGGTCACCCATAATGTTTTTCTTGTTTTGGTTTGTTGTTTGACATGATGAAGATGATGATAGTCGTATTGGAAATCGGTGCTCATAAGGCGCCTCCTTGTCTTGATATTAATTATAATAATTCTAATTTAGTTATTACTATTATATGCTAGCGGTAGGGGCTGGTGCAACCCCTGTTGCATTATTTTTCTGTGAAGACTACAAAAGTGGATGTCGATAAAGCGTTTTCTATTTTGTAACATAAATGAAATATTCCTGTTATGGTTCCATAATGTTTGGGAGGTAATATAATAACCAAGACCCCCTTTTTAATATAAACTTTTTGAACCCGGCCCCGTTGGCTGGGTTCCTTTTTTTTGTCTGTAAGAAAAGAGTGCGGCGCGAGAAACTGTGAGCAATGTGCTGCGTCCGGATCTGCTGAGGAAGGAATTGTGAAAACGGACGGATGACCATTCAGATTGTGGTATCCTCACTGCCGCTGGACGATTCCCCATGTTTTGAAGACGGTTCCCCAAGCTTATGTATTGTCGAAATGCTACTTTAATAGAAGAGCGACTGATACTACATGAAAGGCTGTGGGCTGGAATGCTGCAATCCTATGCAGACAAAGTATGGCAAGAGATGATCAAAGACCACACCGGCGAGTGGGGCATGGATATTCATCAGTGGGATTGGGTGCCTGGCGTCGGCGTTATCGCCATATTGGACTACTATCAGTCAACAGGCGATGCGAAGGCATTGGCTTATTTGCAGGAGTGGGTCAAACGAAATGAAGAGAAGGCCAAGGGGACCAAGGTGATCAACTCGATCGCGCCTTACGCGATATTCCCGGCTCTGCACAGAATCACGGGAGATGCGTGGTACAAGGATGAAGCGGTGCGCATCGCGGAATGGCTGATTCATGAAACGCCGCGTACCCGAGAGGGCGCCTTCGAGCATACGGTGACGGAAAACGTGGAGTTCTCCGAGCAGGTATGGGCGGACACGATCTATATGGCCGTGTTGTTCCTGGCCCGCACGGCCAAGCTGGCCGGCAATAAGACGTATGCGGAAGAAGCGCTGGACCAAGTGCTGATTCATCTGCGCCTCTTGCAGGACCCGCAGACGCAGGTGCTGTTCCATGGGTGGAACTGCGCTAGCGGGAATCATATGTCCGGCGCACGCTGGACACGGGCGAATGCTTGGGTGGCGGCCGGTGTGCCGATGATTGTGGAGGAGATAGCAGAGCTTGCAGCGATTCCGGAAGAGCTTAAGGAACGATACGGCCGCCTCATGGCAGGGCTGCTTGCCTATCAGCAAAGCGACGGGTTGTGGAGTACGGTGATGGATCAGCCGCATTTCTATCGCGAGGTTTCGGGGAGCGCGGGCATCGCATTCGGACTGTTAAAAGGCGCCGAGGCCGGGCTTATTACCCAATCCGATGAAACTGCGGCAGCCGTGCAGCGCGCTGTAGGCGCTATACTGCCTCAGATTACGGAGGATGGCGTTGTTCTGAGCGTATCCGGCGGAACGCCGGTGATGCCGACGGTGCAGGCTTATCAAGACAATATTCCAACATATCCGACACTTTACGGCCAAGGACTTGTGCTGATGCTGCTGGCCAAAGTCATGCAGAAGGAGCGGGTGAACCATGCCTAACGCAGAACTGCTTGCGGCCATTCAAGCGGCCGAGGAGAAGTATGACTCGCAGGTAAAGCTCGTTCGAACGCCGCTCACGGCTACCTACCATACGGCGCTGAAGCCGGATAAGCATCCATTCGTTTATGCGCTGTTTCCGTCTACCTGCTATGCCTATGATTTATTGCAGTATGGCGGAGAGGCAAATGTCGATAGGGCAATCGATATACTTGAAGTCGTGACGGCGCAGCAGGATCGGGATTCGGCGCGGGCCTCCTACGGCATTTGGCCGTATTTCTATGAAGAATCGCTGGATGAGATGGATCGTCCCGATTGGAATATGGCGGATTTTCACGGGAAGCGTCTGGTGCTGATTCTAAAAAATTACCAAGAGCTCCTTCCGCAGCGGCTTATTGATCGAATTCGTGAAGCCGTGTATCACGCTTGCCATGCGATCATGCTTCGGAATGTCGGGCCGCACTATACGAATATTGCGATTATGGGGGCTATGGTCACGCTGGTCGGCGGCGAAGTGCTGGGCGATGAGGAAATCCGGAGCTATGGCGAGCAGCGGCTAAAAAGGTTTCACACATTCACAACGGGCATCGGCACATTTACGGAATATAACAGCCCCTGCTACACGCCGATTGCGATTGAGGAGCTGCACAGCATTTATCAAGAGTCCAAGACCGCAGAGGCTGTCTCGCTTGCCGAGCAATTGCTGGACATCGCATGGCACATGATCGCCCAACATTATCACCCGGCTACGGAGCAGTGGGGCGGACCTTATAGCAGAACGTATAGCACTTTGCTCACGGAACGGGAAACCCGTTTTATACGTAACGGACTTAGCCGAGAGGGCGATCACATTCGTTGTCCTGAGAAGTACCATGCTTTGTTTCAGGCCAATGAGGAACGTTATTATATAGTGCCTACTTTGATGGCTGCGGAAACAGGCTATCAGAATTATGCCACAACGTATCAAAATGAAAGGTTAACCCTCGGCAGCTACAGCAAAGGGATCATGTGGAACCAGCGCCGGAATCTGTTAGGCTTCGTGGATGCCGGAGGCAAGAAAGTGTTCGTACAGCTGCAGTTTCTGAAGGACGGCCGAGATTTCTGCTCCGCCATCTACACGGGGGTTCAGTCCCGCCAGCATGTGCTGTTCAGCTTTAATTTGGCTACGGATAACGGTGCCTGGCACCAGGAGCTGGATATCATCAACGGCAGGTTCAAAGCGAAGGATTTGCGTATACGGGTGCTGCTTGGCGGCGATGTGGCGCAGTTAGCTCTGCCCGCCGTGCTCGAAAATGGCCGCTGTGAAGCACAGATCGGTGATGTGAAGCTTCATGTGGAAGCTGTGCTGGGCGGCACCGATTACGGAGAGCTCACCTTAGCAGCGGAGCGCACGGAGAAGGAGCTGCACTTGGATTATGTGATCGCGACGGGCGGGGAGGAGCGGGATTATGATTTCCACGCGCTGCAGCAGGCGTTATGGATTTTTGCTTTGTCGCTCGGAAGCGATGAGCCGCTCGATGTGGAGCTGACCCGGGACGGCCAGCAGGTGACGGCATCGGCCCGGACCGAGGAAGGCACGATGGCGATTCAAGTATCGCAATTGCCAGGCAAGACGAGCGACTTCTACCTCGGGAACAACGTACACTTTGCTTCCGGGTTGCTAGAGGCGAATCGTACAGCGGCAGTTGAGTAAAAGGCAGGGCAGAACAACCCTTTTTGCATGTGTCCGCATGTGAAGAGGGTTGTTTTAGTTTGACAGCCCTCTCCGCCGGTAAGCCTCAATCCGGTACTGCTTGGGGGTGATGCCGGTTGCTTTTTTGAAGAGATGAAAGAAATGCGAGATATCGCCAAAGCCTGTGGCCGATGCGATGTCCGTCACCGTACGGTCCGTTTCCATCAACAGCCGCTTGGCTTGGTTGAGACGATACTCCGTCAGGAACTGGCCGATCGTCGTTCCGGTCGTTTCCTTGAATGCCGTGAAGAGCTGCGAACGAGAGACGGGGAAGCGCAGCACGAGATCCTCGATCAGGATGCTCTCTTGATAATGTGCGATGAGATAGGCGAGCACGTCGCCGATCAGCTGCGGATCATCGCGCTTCGTATCCTGCGTGGCGGCTTCCGCCTGCAGACGGAACAGCTCTAGGAAAAATTCGCTGATGATTTTGAGCACTTCCAGCTCGTAAAGCGGGGTGCGCTCTTGCAAGTGAAGCTCCAGCTGCGCAAAAATGCCCTGCATCGTGACAAGCTGCTGCGGCGTCAGGAAGTAATGGCTTGCATCGGGATGCCCCGCAGCCAGCATGCGCGCAATGGACAGATCGGATGCTTGGCACATGCCGTGCAGCTTCTCCAGGTACGATTCGTCCAGCGACAGCACGTAACGGTGGAATTCGGGGCTGTGCCCATGATAAGGGCGATGCAGCACATTCGGATGAATGACGGTCAAACTACCTGCATGAAGCGGGAGTAACCGGTCGCCGACGACATAGGAGCCGGAGCCCTGCAGGACGAAATAAATTTCGTAGCCGTTATGAGCATGCAGCTGAGGCTGAATGAGCGGTGTAATCCGGTATTCGCAGTGCACAGGATATTCTTTTAAGAAATGATTCGTATAATCGTCAATAGCGTAGTAAACCGCAGACGTATCGGCAGTTTCCGCAGTATCCGCAGTATCCGGCTTGGCGCGCAGCACGCATGTCTCCTCCTTAGGCTGATGTACAGCCTTTGTCCTGAATTAACTATAAGGGATGGGAGGAGCGCTTCACAAGCGGTGCTGCGGGCAGGCAAGCGACCCTATCCAGCTGCAAGTCGGAGATAATACAGTTACGGTTATCGTGACTGCATTAACGGAACTACGAAGACGTATACAATCCATGTGAACCGGGCCGCTCAAGCGGTTGAAGATGATCATCATGAGGATGGCGGCGGCGGATCGTCCGGCTCCGAGCCAAGCCAACCGAAAGATGGCGTTCTCACACTGCCGGCAGGTCAAGCGGGTGAAGTTAGCTTGGGAGATGCCGTTCAGATTTTCATTCCAGCGAATGCAACCGAACAGGAAATCAAGCTAACGATCCAACAGCTGCAAGACACGCAAAACCTGCTCCAAAACGGCGGGATCTTTTAACCGAACAGGATGTCCAGGATCGTCCCTAGCTGCCCGCGCGATTTGCCTTCGAGAATGCGGGGGTTGTACACTTCGACAAAACCGCAATTGTCACAGGAAACGAATAAGAAATGATTGTGCTGGATATCGAACATTTTGCTGAGACCGGTGCCTGTCATGGCGACTTCTTTGATCCGGCAGCCCGTTCCGGTGCATTTGGCGCATTTGAACTTTTCCTGGATGGCATCCTCAATACGCATTTGACATCCCTCCCATTAAATGTAAATGTTTCGTCATTTTTAATAGGTTATGTCGGGACTCTAGAATCTAATCCTTGATCCTCACATTGCGCTGGTGACCGTTAGCCGGCTGCGGGCCTGCATAAATAAGGCACAACTGTTGGGTCGCGTGGGGGGCCAGCCGGCGGGTGGAACGTTCGCCGGCTTCTAACGGACACCGCGGCCGCTATTGGAATGCAGCCCGGCGTGTTTCTGCGCTAACGGACACAGGAGCGCCTATATGCCGATTTCACGGTGAAATCGGCCCGAAAACACGCGAATAACGGCACTGGTGTCCGTTAGATCCTCAGAACGGCGAAAATTCGCCGAATAGGCGCATCTGTGTCCGTTAGCCGGCTGAGGGCCTGCACGAACAAAGGCACAACTGGTTGGGTCGCGCGGGTAGTTCAGCCGGGCGGATGGAAGGTTCGCCGGCTTCTAACGGACACCGCGGCCGCTATTGGAATGCAGCCCGGCGTGTTCCTGCTCCAACGGACACAGGAGCGCCTATTTGCCGATTTCACCGTGAAATCGGCTCGGAAACACGCGAATAACGGCACTGGTGTCCGTTAGATCCTCAGAACGGCGAAAATTCGGCGAATAGGCGCATCTGTGTCCGTTAGCCGGCTGCGGGCCGCCAATTGCCGCTAAAGGCTCGGCGCATTCGGGGGCGCCGTCGTGCCGCCAATCCACAGCTCGCCCTGGATGCGAATGTGCTCGCACGGCAGCGTCGGATTGGCGATGCGCCAGAGCATCCGGTCGGCGGCGCGGTAGCCCGTCTCGCGAACGGCGAGCAGCGGCCGGGTGAACGCCGGCAGGGATGCCGGCTGGTCGTTGAGCATGCCGATGAGCGAGATGTCCTCCGGCACCCGCAGGCCGAGCTCGGCGCACAGCCGGTACACGGCCGGGACTTCGCCGTCGACGCCGCAGATAATGGCCGTGGGCGTATAAGCCAGCAGCTTGGCGCGCAGATCGTTCAGCCAGTGCGGATTCGCCGTGCGCTCATCGATCGAGTGCCTGGCGGGATCGATGGCTGCATCGAATTCGTTCATCGCATGCTGGAACGCCTGCCAGCGGAGAATAAACCCCCGTTGGTGATACGTATCCCCCACGTACATGATATGGACATGGCCGATCGATCGCAGGTAGGCGACCGCCTGGTACGTGGCTTCGTAGATGTCCCAGATGACGCTGTCGACCTTCGTGCCGAGAGGCGGGTAGCTCAGCAAAATTTTGGGAACCGGCAGCTTCAGAAGCTCGTCCTCCCAGGACTTGGGCGTAAGGCTCGGTGCGATGAAGATGCCATCCGTGTAAGCAAGGCCGTGCTCTTCCAGCCAGCCGGACATCGCCCCCTCCCGAATGGAAGTAGGCAGCAGGCACGTCTCGATATGGTGGCCGAAGGAAGCGAAGCGGTCGCGCAGCCCGAGGGTCAAGCGCTCGTTATAGCTGACGGAGGCTTCCGTTTGAACGAGCAGAAAGCGCATTTTCTCTATGGGATAAGGGGCGATGTGTTCGGCCCGTAAGCTGCGTATTTGATCCTTGGTAAAATAACCGCGGAGCTCCATCGTCTCCAAAATCAGCTGTCGTGTCGTTTCCGACATGCCGGGCTTGCCCTTGAGCGCTTTGGAAACGGTTTGTACGGTTAGGCCCAGCTCTTTGGCGATCGTTTTTTGCGTGACGTCTTTGCGTATAGGCATGCTGGCTCACCTCTATTTGATTATATTCCGTATCGTACCATGAACGGTTTATAGATTAAACTAAAGTTAAACTAGTTTCATGCGAGCGCCGGACTATAATGAAGGTATTCGATCATATGGAGGTTGTGCAAATGGTTAACCAAGCAGGTAAGCAAACGATCACAATTACATCCGAGCTTCCGATTTCATATACCCCAGACGTCGTCGTTGTCGGGGGAGGCGCCTCCGGCGTTGCCGCAGCGATGGCGGCAGCCCGCAACGGGGCGGACACACTGCTCATCGAGCAGCGGGGATATTTGGGCGGCATGGGGACAGCCGCATTGGTGCCGGCATTTTGCCCATACTCGGACGGTGAGAAGCCGATCATTCGCGGAATCGGCCTCGATCTGCTGAATGAGATGAAACGGGAAGCCGGGGAGGCATTCCATCGGCGCTTCCAAGAGCAGCTGGACTGGGTGCCCATCGATGTAGAGACGCTCAAGCGGGTTTACGATCAGCAGGTGCTGGACAGCGGGGCCAAAATTTTGTTCCACACGGTTGCCGATCAAGTGCTGCTTGACGGGGATCGCATCAGCGGACTTGTCATCAGTAACAAATCCGGGCGCTCGGTCGTGCAAGCGAAGCTGTATATCGACGCCTCGGGAGATGCGGACTTGGCGGCGCTGGCCGGCGTACCGTTCCAAACGGGCGGGGACAACGGCGAGCTGCAGCCAGGGACGATGTGCTATCTCGTGACGGGTGCCGACAAGGCGCGCTTCGATCAATTTTGCCAAGATACCGGGCAGTCCAAACAGCTGGACAAAACGATTGTGGAAGCACAGCAGAACGGGGACCTGCCCGAAGGGCGCAAACGGGTATCCGGGATCGCGTGGATAACCGATTCGATCGCCGGGTTCAACTTCGGTCACATATTCGGCATTGACGGCACGAAAGCGGAGGATCTGACATATGCCGCTATCGAGGGGCGCAAGCTGATCGACACCCAGATCCGGTTCCTGCGCAAGTATGTGCCGGGTTTCGAGAACATTCACCTCGTGCACTCCGGGGACCAGATCGGTATCAGAGAAACGCGCCGCATTGCCGGAGATTACACGCTGGTCGTGGACGATTTCATCTCCATGCGAACGTTCGAGGACGATATCGCGCGCAATGCTTATTTCATCGACATTCATCTGGCGAATGCGAGCAGCACGATGGTCATCAAGCATTTGCCCAAAGGCAAATCGCACGGCGTTCCATACCGCTGCATGCTGCCGCAGGGCAAGTCCAATCTCATCGTCGCCGGACGCTCGGTTTCATCGGACCGTCCGGTCCAAGGCTCGCTGCGCGTTATGCCGAACTGCTTCGCCATGGGCCAGGCGGCCGGTACGGCTGCGGCGATGGCAAGCGTCACAGGCGGAGGCTTCCGCGAAGTGAACATTCCCGAGCTGCAGCGCAAGCTGGTTGAGCAGGGAGCATGGCTTGGCGAGCATCCGGGGAAAGCGGAGGCTGTCGCCATCGCTTCCGGTCAAATCCAATACGACGAGGAAAGCAAATAATCGACTCAAGAAGATCGTCCTGGCCTGCTGCTTGCGGGGAGACGGTCTTCTTTTTTCACAATCGGGTGTTATACTAGACGTATAAGCATAAGGGGGCTTCGCAGCATGTTTCGACTCGTTATTGTAGACGATGAACCGACTGTCCGTCATGGGTTGATGACTTATTTTGATTGGGATAAATATGGCATTGAAGTTGTGGGAGAAGCGGATGACGGCGACGTAGGGCTGGAATTGATCGAACGTCTCAAGCCGGATATCGTGCTGACGGACGTGCGGATGCCGCAAGTGGACGGTATTCGGCTGTCTCACGAAGTGAAGGCGCGCTTTCCGGCGATGAAGATCGTGTTTGTGAGCGGTCATGATGATGCGGATTATTTGAAATCGGCGCTGAAGGTCAATGCCGTGGATTATATTTTCAAACCCGTCGACCGTCTGGAACTGGCTGCCGTTGTGGAACGTGTCGTGAACGAGCTGAAGGAAGCGGAGCAGGAGCGAACGTATATCGTCGATATGCAGGTGAAACTGACCCAGAGCATGCCGCTTCTGCGGGAGAAATTTCTGATGTCATTAATTCGCGACGGCATTATGCATCCGGGCAGAATTCAGGACCGGCTCGACTTCCTTGGACTCGATCTGCCGCTCGAAGCGGTGTATTGGACGATTGTCGTGAAAATCGACGACAGCGCGCAAGTCGTGGCGACCCGGAGCGAACGAGACCAGCAGCTGCTGTCGTACTCTATTTTGAACATTGTTCAGGAAATCATCGGCAAGCATATGCAGGGATATGTCTTTGAGAACCGGGGCGGCGAGTATGTCGGCATTCTGCGGATGGATGAGGAAGATACCCAAGAAGAGATGCTGCTGGCGGTTGCCGAGGACATCCGGGACAGTCTGCTGAAATGGCTGAAAATCAGTGTAACGATCGGTGTCGGCGAGCGTATAGCCGAATTGGCCTCTCTGCCGCAATCGTACAATCAGGCTCAAGAGGCTGCCGATCAGCGGTGGTATTTGGGCAAGAATCATGTCATCTCCATTGACCATTTGCAGCACGATAACGATAATGTCTATCGGTTCGAAACCGCTCAGGCCGAGCGTATTTATTCCCTGATCAAGTCGGCGGATAAAGAGGCGCTGCATGCCGAACTGGACGGCGTGTTCATCCCGCTTTCCCAGAATCGCAAGATGGGGTTCGCGTATGGGCGCAACGTAAGTCTGCTGCTCATCGTGCAGACGAACAGGCTGATGCAGGAGCTGAACATGCTGGGACCGGAAATGGATCATAAGGAAAGGGACTTATGGGAGCGCATTTTCAACCAGGAGCGGATTGCGGACTTGAGAGCGATTGTCGAAGAGCATCTAATGCAGGTGTGCGAAAGCATTGAAGAGAAACGGAGAGGGAAGCCTAAGAACGTTATCGAACGGATCCGCACCCTCATCGAGCAGCGCTATGCGGAGAATTTGCAAATCAACGACATTGCCAAAGAGGTCTTTCTATCCTCGACCTACATGTGCCTCCTGTTCAAGCAGGAAACCGGTGAAACGATCAATGAATTTATGACGAAGGTAAGAATCGAGAAAGCGAAGGCCTTGCTCAGCGATCCCCGCAACAAGTTCTATGAAGTATGCTTCCAGGTCGGATACTCCGACCCGAGCTATTTCAGCAAGCTGTTCAAGAAATATGTCGGACTTACGCCAAGCGCATACCGCGATCAGATGATATAGAAGAAGGGGCCACCATCGATGAAACGGCTGCTTACTAATTGTTGGAATTACGTGTTGTTACTTGCAAACGGGATGATGGCTGCCAAGTATTGGCTGCTGGGATACGTGTTGTTCATTCTTATTCCTGCAGCTGTACTGCTGATTGCGCACACACAGAGATCTTCGCACATTCTGGAGGAGGAAGTAACGAATACGATGCTGCAAACGCTTAAGCAGGCGAGCATCAATTTGGATTTTCAATTCGATTCGGTTCGCGACACGTCCAATACGCTGTTCATGAATCCGAAGCTGGGAGAATATTTGAACCGTCAGGTGACGCTCGAGCAGCAGCTGGAATCTCTGAAGGAGCTGCGGTATCTAGTGGATAGTTCGGAAGCGAATACGAACGTATTCCGGGTTCGCTTGTTCGTGAATGGAGATCGCATGTTTACGGGCGAGAAGGTTAACTTCTTCACGCAGGAAAGCTTGGAGAGTTGGCCGTGGTATGAGAAAGTGATGAACTCGGGAGGCGCCATCGTATGGTCGGGCGCTTATTTGGAATCGTATATCGACCGGGGGCCGGTTTATATTTTCTCGGCAGCGAGAATGCTAAGGGATTTGCACGATTACGATCAAATCTCGGGTGTGCTGCTCATCGATGTGGCCGAGAAGACGATTACCGATATTTTGAATAAAATTAAGTTAACCAAAGAAGGCACGATTTATTTGCTTGGGAGCGATGGTTCGATCATTTCGCACGGGGACAAGTCGCTGCTCGGCAAAAAAATCATGACCGAAGAGCAGCTGGAGACGATCGCTTACAGCGATGAAGGCGTCATGAGGCTGGAGGGCGAGAAGGATCAGCGCTTTGCGATTTATACGAAGGTGGCTTCGACAGGCTGGAAGCTTGTGGCCGAAGTGCCGCAATTGGAGATCAGCTCCCGGGCCGTAGCGCTAAACCAGTTCTCCGGCATTGCGACGATCTCGACCGTGACGATTCTGTTCCTGCTGCTCGTGTTTATTCTGCTCGCGATGATCGTGCGCAATATGAACCGGCGCATTCAGACCGTCATCCGCACGATTAAGCGGGGAGGCGTTGAAAGTCTGGACGATCGTACGTTTAACGCCGGCGGCGACTTCAAGCTGCTGGAGAATAGCGTCGACCATCTGATTCACCGGGTTCACGATTTGATGGAAGAAACCTATCAATCCAAAGTACAGGAACGCGAGGCGCAGCTTCGGGCTTTGCAAGCGCAAATCAATCCGCATTTCTTGTACAATACGCTGGATACGATCAATTGGATAGCTATCGGACATAATGCGCCCGAAATTTCCAATATGATTAACGGCTTGGCCAAATATTTCAGGCTTAGTCTGAACAAAGGCAGAGATTTGGTCAGCGTAACCGACGAGTTGAATCTGGCCAAAGTATACTTGGAAATTCAGCTGAACCGGTTTCCCAAAACATTTGAAGTCGTCTTCGACATCGAGGAAGGGCTGGAAGAAGTGGAAATGCCGAAGCTGACGCTTCAGCCGATCGTCGAGAATGCGCTGCTGCACGGCATCCGCAAGTCCAAAGGCAAGACCGGTACGATCTTCATCCGAGCCCGCAAAGAAGAGAACGTACTGATCCTCTCCGTGACGGACGACGGAATCGGCATGGACGAGGAGCTTGTCCAGAGCCTCCTGACAGAGCCACGCCCAACAATGAAATCCGATGGCTCGGGAAGCTCCTACGGCCTGTACAATGTCAATGAACGCATCAAGCTGTTCGCCGGAGATCTCTACGGCTTGCAGATTCAATCCACGCTGGGCGAAGGAACGACGGTCACGGTCCGGATCGGATACCACGCCTCTTAAATGCAACACCGCCTTTTGCAGAAAATCTGCAGACGAGGCGGTGTTTTTTTATGAACACCATAAGATTGCACCAGAAACAGAAATATTACCATCTACATTTCATTTTGGCCCCTCGATATAATTGTCCTATAAGAACACGGAGGTGAGCCATTCATGAGTACAACACGAGCAGAGCTAGAGCTGCAAACAGCTCACGCCAAACCGGTGGCTAAAGGCGGGGGCCGATGGAAGCTGATCCTTAGCAATTATGATTTGTACTTGCTGCTAGTGCCCGGATTAATCTTTCTGCTGTTATTCAAATATGCGCCGATGTACGGCATTATCATCGCTTTCCAGGATTTCAACATCTTCGACGGGTTCATGGGAAGCAAATGGGTCGGTCTCGATCAATTCGAGAAGCTCATCCATTCGGAAGAATTTTATCAAGTATTCATCAATACGCTGCTAATCAGTTTGTACAAGATCGTGCTGCTGTTTCCGATTCCGATCATCATCGCGTTATTCTTGAACGAAGTGCGCAAGATGTTCTTCAAGAAAACGATTCAGACGATCATTTTCCTCCCGCATTTCTTGTCCTGGGTCATTATCTCGGGGCTGTTCATCAACATCCTGTCTCCTGCGGGCGGGCTGGTCAACAATGTGATTCAATGGTTTGGCGGGGAGCCGATTTCCTTCTTCCTGGACAACCAATTTTTCCGCAGTGTCGTCGTGTTTACGGCAGGCTGGAAGGAATCAGGCTGGAATGCGATTATCTTCATCGCCGCCATTGCGGGGATCGAGCAGGAGCAATATGAAGCCGCTTCGATCGACGGTGCGGGGCGCATCCGGCAAATGCTGTACATTACGCTGCCGGGGATCGTCCCGACGATCATTCTGATCTTGATTCTTCGCTTAGGGTATTTGCTGGAAGCGGGTACGGAGCAGATTTTGACGATGTATAACTCGGTTGTTTATGAAACGGGGGACGTCATCGGCACCTTCGTCTACCGCCAAGGTCTCGGCCAGCAAGACTACAGCTTCAGTACGGCTGTCGGACTATTCAACTCCGTTGTCGGGTTTATCCTGATCGTAGCCGGCAATGAATTGAGTAAAAAGCTGATCAAGCGCAGCATCTGGTAGGAGGCGAAACTATGCACAAGAAAACAATTGGCGATTGGTCCTTAGATTTCATGATTTATCTTTTTCTCATCGTTTGCGGCTTGGCTACTTTGCTGCCGCTCGCCAATATTTTATCCAAAGCGATATCCGATGAATCAGCCGTCATCTCGGGGAAAGTAGGCATCATTCCCGTAGGCTTTCAATTGGACACGATGAAATATGTCGTTTCCTCCAGCCAGTTTCTTCACTCCATCGGCATTTCACTGCTGATTACCGTTGTCGGAACGTTTCTGGCGATTCTTATTACGGCGCTTACGGCGTATCCGTTATCCAAAAGGCATCTGCCCGGCATTTCGTTCATCATGCTGCTGTTCATTTTCACGATGATGTTCAATGGCGGTATTATTCCGAACTACCTGCTCATGAAACAGCTGCATCTCATTAATAACCTATGGTCCCTCATGCTGCCGGCGTTAATTAGCGTTTTTAATATGCTCGTTATCAAAAGCTATTATGAATCTCTGCCGGAGGCGCTGGAGGAATCCGCCAAAATGGATGGCGCCCGCAACTTTACGATTCTGTTCAAAATCATTATTCCGCTAAGCGTGCCGGTTATCGCAACAATCGCTTTGTTCTATGCGGTGTACTTCTGGAACGACTATTTCCATCCGATGCTGTACATCAATGATGCCGGACTTAAGCCGTTGCAGCTGTACCTGCGTGATATTGTGATGGATGCGGACAGCTCCAATGCCGTGAACAAAAGCGTGGACGACATGATGAATGTATCGCCGGAAGGTATTCGCGCAGCGACCGTCATTGCTTCGATCATTCCGATGCTGCTGGTGTATCCATATTTGCAGAAGCATTTTGTCAAAGGCGTATTGATCGGTTCCGTCAAAGGGTGATTGTGCATTAACGCCCTTGGATAGATAGCTATCCAAGGGTTTAATGATATATTATATACAATTAATAGGGAGGTTTGCACATGTTAAAAAGACACAATAAAGTAATGCTTTTAACGCTCGCAGCAAGCTTATCGGTAACATCTCTCGTCGCTTGTTCTGCCAAAAGCGAAACGCCGGCAGGCAGCGCAGCTCCGTCCAGTGCAGCACCGGCAGCAACGGCGAACGGACCGAAGCCCGAACTGAAATCCTTGCAAATTTGGCAGAAGGACGACTATAACACATATCCGGTTGCGAAATATCTGGAGCAAAAGACAGGCTATAAAGTGCAGTACGACATGCTGCCTCAAGATAAAGCGGCTGATAAGCTGAACATTCTCATCGCTTCCGGCGAGCCGTACGATGCGGTGACGACGGGGGGAGGAACCGATTTCAAAGCGCTGTATGCGGATTATGCCAAAAAAGGCGCCTTGACGGACTTAGGACCACTGATCGATAAATACGGCCCGAACATTAAAGCAGCCGTAGATCCTGCTGTCCTGGAAGCAGCCAAAGTGGACGGCAAACTGTATGCGATCCCGACCAAAACGATTTCTTTCGCCAGCGAAAGCTTGTATGTCCGACAAGATTGGCTCGATAAAGTGGGCATGAAAGCTCCTACAACGTTGGATGAGCTGGTCGCTGTATTGAAAGCGTTTAAAGAGAAAGATCCGGGCGGCAACGGTGACAAAAACATTCCGCTTACCATCAAGGGCGATGCCATGTTCATCAACAACATCGTCGGCGCGTTCGGCATGCCAACCTTCTGGAACGATGTGAACGGCAAGCTCACGCCACGCGTGCTGGATCCTGCTTACAAAGATTATGTCACCTTCGCCAATGATCTCTTCAAGCAAGGCTTGCTGGATAAAGAGTTTGCAGCTAACAAAGATGCTACGGCGAAAGAGAAGTTCTCCAGCGGCAAAGCCGGTATGATGATGCTGCACTGGGCCGACGTCCCTGCTGTGAACGATGCGCTGGTGAAAAACAATCCGAATGCCAAAGCCGCCTTCATCCCGGCCCTGAAAGGAAAAGACGGTAAAGTAGGCCTGAACGCCGCAACAGGTTTCGACCGGATTACGTTCATTCCCAAAGCTTCCAAGCATCCGGAAGATGCGATCAAATGGATGAACGCCAAGCTGGAAAGCGAAACATTCAGAACGATGGCAATCGGTGAAGAAAATAAACATTACACATTGAAAGACGGCGCTTACTTGCCGATTCAACCGATCTTCACGGACGAGCGCAACCAAGCCAACAACTTCTTGATGGGTACTGATGATAAAAATTACCCGACGTACTGGCAGGCTCGCGTTCGTAAAGATCCGCGTTTGTTCGATGCCTGGAACTTCATGAACACGATTGAACCGGCTAACACAAGAATCAAAGATCCATTAGGCTTTGCACCATATTTGCCGGAGTTCTCCAAGAACTTCCAACAATTGAACACCATGGTGGGCGACTATACCACGAAGCTGATTTTCGGCGCAGAACCGATTAGCGGAATTGAAGCTTTCCAAGCGAAATTCAAGGCGGCCGGCGGAGACGCCAGCTATAAAGAAGTTAATGATTGGTACGCAACAGCGAAAAAATAAGCGTGGCTCGAAGAGAACGTGCCTGTGAGCAGCGCATGTTCTCTTCTTTTTTTAACTCATACGACTAACGGAGGGAATCTAACATGAGTATTAGCCAAGTTCTCAAATCAAGTTCTGTCATTACGCGTCATCCGAACAACCCGATTCTAACAGCCTCGGATGTCCCTTATGAGCCGGCTCTCGTCTTCAATGCCGGTATTACCAAGTTCCAAGGCAAATATGTGATGATGTTCCGCAACGACTATGGGGACGTTCAAAAGGAAACTTTGCTGCCGTCCAATACGACGAATTTGGGCTTGGCCTACAGCGATGACGGCATCCATTGGAACGTTCAGGACCGGCCATGCTTCGGTATCGAGAACGAGGAAATCATACGTACGTACGATCCGCGCCTGACGGTGATCGACGGGCGTTGTTATTTATGCTTCGCTGTAGATACGAAGCATGGCGTTCGTGGCGGCGTAGCGGTGACGGATGACTTCGTCAACTTCGAAGTGTTGAGCATGTCGGCGCCGGACAACCGCAACATGGTATTGTTCCCGGAACGCATCGGAGGCAAATATATCAGGCTGGAGCGTCCGTTCCCTGTCTATGGCAAGGGAGGGAGGGACAGCTTCGATATTTGGATTTCCGATTCCCCGGATTTGAAATATTGGGGCAATACCGAGCTGCTCATGGGCCTTGAACATGTGCCGTTCGCCAATGATAAAATTGGTCCCGGCGCGCCTCCGGTCAAAACGTCCAAAGGCTGGCTTACCACATTCCATGCGGTGGACATCGATCCGTCCCGTGGGAAGAACGGCTGGGAGCCGTATTGGAGGAAGCGGTATTCTGCGGGCATCATGCTGCTGGACTTGGATAACCCGTACCGCATTATCGGGATGAGCCAAGAGCCCCTGATCGCCCCGGAGGCCAGCTATGAAACGGATGGCGGCTTCCGTAACGATGTCATTTTCCCGGGCGGCATGGTCCTGGAGGATGATGGGGAAGTGAAGATTTATTATGGTGCGGCCGATACCGTAGAATGTTTGGCGACTGCGCATGTGGATGATTTAATTCGTTTGTGTTTACCGAAATAATTTCATCTTAATGGAAAAATTGTATTTATAAGGATGGTGAATCATGGAGATGACGGGTCAGCGCAAATGGCAGGGGAAAAGCTGGTGCACGCTCGGTGACAGCATATCTGCGGCAGGCGGTTATCAGCCGATGGTAAGCGCGGCGCTTGGCTTCGCCACCGTGCTGAACGAAGGCCGGAGCGGGTGTCCGCTTACGGCCGGCGGGGACCGCGACTACGGAGCGACCGTGCACATCGGGCGGCAGATGGAGCCTGTGTATGATTGTGTCACCGTCTTCGCGGGGACGAACGATTTCTGGTTGGATAAGCCGATCGGCCGGAAAGGAGTGCGGGATATCCATACGTTCTACGGGGCGTACGCGTCGCTGGTGGAGGACATACTCACCAAAAATCCGGCCTGCCGCCTCAACCTGTGGACACCGCTTCAGCGGGATAAAGACGGCTTCGACATCGATTCCGTGAATGCGGAAGGCCACCGGCTGGCGGATTATGTGGAAGCGATTGCCGCCATCGGCGCCGAGTACGCGCTCCCGGTGCTGAATCTGTATGCGGAAAGCGGATTTAACCGTTTCACGCTCGGCTTTCTGAGCAGCGACCGGCTGCATCCGAACGAGGAAGGCTTTAAACGGATTGCGGCTATGGCGATTCCTTTCCTGGATCGTATCTAGTCGTGACGGGAGGGACCGGTGGCCGGATAGGGAAGAGATAGACGGGCTGTGTAGACGGACTGTGTAGGCGGAACGATAGATGGGCTGGATAGACGGGTTGGATAGGCGGGCTGGAAAGACGGGCTGGGTCAACAGACTGGATATACGGAATGGATAAGCGAGCTGGGTAGACGGGACTGGATAGACGATTGGACCGGCATGAGCGAGGGCTTGTGGCGGTTTTTTCGTAGGAGTGACGCTGTAAGTCGGCAAGGTAGAGTGGCGAGCTGCTAGCTTCGGCCCATTAATCGGCCGGGCAAGTGCGAAAGGCGTTGCCGGGCACGGGCTTTCGCCTCGCTAACGGACACAGGAGCCCTTATTCGGGGAAATAGGCTCCTGTAAAATTGTAACGGACACCAGAGCCCTTATTTGCACATTTGGGGGCTGATTTGGCCGCAAAAAGTGCAAATAGGGTCCGCTGTGTCCGTTAGAATTGAAACAGGGCTCTTTTGGGGAAAATAACGGCCCCTGTGTCCGTTAGAATTGCCGAGCAAGCCCTGGCAGTCTGGATTGAGCTCGGACTGGGGACTTAGCACGCAGCTTGGAACCCGCTGCTGAACAAGAATGTCGCCGTGCCCGCGGCAGCCACCGCCACCACAGCAACCGTAACCGTAACCGTAACCGTAACCGTAACTCTAACCCGAATACTGCTGCCACACGCGCATCCGAACAAGCTAAAATATCACCTGTAAAATGTACAGGTGATCAGATGAAAGGTGTTATTTATCTCAGCCTAACAGCGCATAGATCAGCTACTTAAACCAGCCTTTCTTCCAGAACCAGGCGAACATACCAAGCCCGATGCCGAACATGATGATGAGGATGGCAAAATAGCCCCAATGCCACTCCAACTCAGGCATATAGGCAAAATTCATGCCGTACAGACCGGCAATGAAGGTGAGCGGCATGAAAATGGTGGTGATGACCGTCAACGTTTTCATGATCGTATTCATCCGGTTAGCATTCAAAGAAATGTAGCTGTCCCGCATATCCGCCGTCATATCGCGGTTGGATTCGATCATCTCGGAGAGCTTAAGCAGATGGTCGTGGATGTCCGTAAAAAACACAAGATGCTCGCGAATATGCTCAATCCGGTCGGTATTAATGACCCGGTACAGCAGATCGCGCATCGGCACGATGGTTCGGCGTATTTTCAACAACTTGGAGCGTATTTCGAAAATATCGTTCATAAGCACTTCTATCGATTCGGAATGCACGTTATTCTCGATTTCATCGAGCTGATCCTCCAGCTGATAGACGCTTGGGAAATATTGATCGACCAGGTTGTCCAGCACCAAATAGGCGGCATAAATATGGCCTTTGCCACGCAATTGGACCTGCTCGGTCAACCGGGCCCAGGCATCTTCTATTTCGCGTGAGTCATGTAAATGGAAAGTGACGATGAAATTGCTGCCGAGAAACATATCGACTTCTTCCGCATCCAGCGTTTTGGCATTCATGGCATGCATGACGAAGAAATGGATATTCTCGTAGTGGTCCATCTTCGGTCGTTGAAGCAAATAGAAGCAATCCTCGATAGCCAGCGGATGGAAGCAGAAATGGTCTTTTAATTGTAAGGCTTCTTCCTCGCTAGGGTTATGGAAATCCACCCAATACCACCGAATGGAGGGATCATCCAGCTGTTCAAGCGGGATATTGTCTAGCAACGAGAAGTCATTGGTGATGGCAAGGGTACGAATCATAGTGCTTACTCCCGGATAAATGCAATTTAGATTTCCATTCTAGCATACATTGGAAAAAATACAGAATTTCTAAAGACTCTAGGAATTATGACCTAGAATCCCAAAGACGAGAAGGTCTTTTTTTATGGGTCTAAAAAGGATTTAAGGGGGTTTTTGTCGAATCTTAAAAAGGGAATATATGACTAATGGAGGAGCTGCAGCGTATGCAAGACAACCATGTAAAAGTTATTTCCGCAACGAGTTATTTGCTAAGAACGATCATTCCGGCTGCGATTGGGTCGGCTGTTCTGACGGTATTGACTTTGAAGATGAACGGAGTCGATACAGGCAGCCAGGCTTTTATCAATAGCGTCTTGCTGATCGCGGCGGCCGGCGCGCTTCTGGGCGCGGTGATCGGGTTTCTCAACTATCGGCGGTTCGTCGCTCCGATGAAGCTGATCATTTCGCAGATGAGCTCCGTGGCTCAAGGCAATTTGGCAGTGGAGCTGGCTTCGCAGAAAGTAGGGCTGCTGGGACCTGTTACGCAATCGATCGGACAATTGATTAAATCTTGGCGCGGAATTGTAAAAGATGTCAATGACAGTACGACGGAAGTGCTCGAAGCTTCCACCCAGCTGTCTGCCAACACGCAGAAATCCGTTGGGTCGGCGGACCAAATCTCGGTATCCGTGCAGCAGGTGGCCAAGGATATGGAGCAGCAGTCGCAAACGGCTACGGATGTCATCGCCGCGCTGCAAGAGGTGAAGGTGCTTCTGAGAGAAGTGTGTGTCTCCTCGACGGAGGTTGCCCGGAAAGCGGACCAAACCGCGGACGAGTTGAATCGGGGGAAGGAAGCGATCGCGCAAACCGCCTCACAGATGCAATCAATCCGAGATAACGCCCACACGACAGAAAAATCGGTGAAAGGTTTATACGAAAGCCTTCAACATATTGAGGAAATGTCGCGGGTCATTTCGGGTATTGCTTACCAGACGAATCTGCTGGCGCTTAACGCTTCGATCGAAGCGTCCAGAGCCGGAGAGCAGGGACGCGGGTTCTCCGTCGTGGCCGCGGAAATTCGCAAGCTGGCCGAGCAGTCGGAAGATTCCGCCAAGCGGATTCGCGAGAAGCTGGAGGAAGTCCAGGATGAGGGGAAACAAGCGGTTGACCTGATTTCCCAAGAGGCTCTAGAGATTGAGCAAGGTCTGGCGACCATGCAGCAATCCGTCGATATTTTAGCCGCGGCCTCTCAGGACTCTCAGTTAGTTGCCGCGCAAATCCATGCTGTCAATCAAGCGAGCCTAAGCATCAGCGAGGCTTCGGCGGACATGCTTGGCCGGTTGGAGAGCATGGGCGAGCTGGCCCATCACTCCTCTGCCGCCAGTCAGCATGCCGCTGCTTCCGTGGAGTATCTGGCGTCTTCTTTGGACCGGATCCACGCCTACGCCGGCTCGCTGCATACAATGGCAGAGAAGCTGAAACAGGGAACCCAAACGTTTAAATTATAAGAAAAAGTGCTTGTGTGAAGTTCACACAAGCACTTTTTCTATGGTTAGGGGATGAAGCGCGTGGCTTTCATCCACGTGCACGAAAGCGTCGTACCGCTGCGCCATCACCGAGGGAACGTAGTTCCCGCGCTCGTAGGCCGGGCGGTACACGACCCCGATGGCACGGTGCCCCAGCACCTCGTGCCCGAGAACGGGATCCTCCCTGCGCAGCAGGAGGATCTGGTCATACGCGCCGGCACGATGCATGAGCTCCTCCCAGCTGCCCGGCTGGGCAGCGGGCACCTGCATCGTCGCCACCGGCGCGCCCCAGGCTTTCGCGGCAAGGACGGTGCCGCGGTAAGTGCCGAAGCCGATGGCGAACACATCGGCTTCCCCGTGCGCTTCGCGCACGAGCTGGCCGACGTTGACCATGCCGTCGGCCAGCATGTCCGTCGCACGGGCGTCGCCGATGTGCGTGTTATGCTCCCAGACGATGACTTTGGCGTCTGGGCCGTGGTGCTCGGCGAGGCGCCGGAGCGCCTCGGTCATGTGGCGGTCGCGGACGTTCCACGATTCCGCGTCGTGGCGAACCATGGTGCGGTAATAGTCCTCAGCGTTCACGGCCACCAGCGCGTTCAATTCCGCGCTGAGGGCCGCTTCGCTGTCTTCGTCATACCGCACCCTTTTGGCGTGAAGCTCTTGGAGCAGCTTCACGACCTCGTCTTGGCAGCTTTCGCCGTAGAAAGCTGCGGAAACGCCGTAGTTTTGCCCCTCTTCGTCATAAGCGTCAAAACAAGCGAAAGCTTTCCGCGCTAAGTCAAGCTGCTCGGGCGTGCCGCTCTCCTGCAGGTAGCGCTCGATTTCAGCCAGGGACTCCCACAAGCTGTAGACGTCCAGTCCATAGAAGCCGACCCGTTCATTGACCGGTTTATCTGCGTTATGCTGCTTAAGCCAATCGGCTAGCTCAATGACTTCTTCGTTGGCCCACATCCATGTCGGCCAGCGATTGAAGCTCTCGAGCGTCTCTCGGGCACTGGGCTTGGCGTTCTTATAGTGCTTCACATAGCGGTTGACCTCATAGCAGGAAGGCCAGTCGCCTTCAACGGCTATGAAGGTGAAGCCTTTGTCTTGGATGAGCTTGCGCGAAAGCTCCGTCCGCAGCTTGTAAAACTCCGAGGTCCCATGCGACGCCTCACCGAGCAAAACGTATTTCTTATCACCGATCGCTTCAATTAACGTATCGAGGTCGTCGGCTGATTCGAGCCGAACAGATTGCTGTTTGATTTGCTCCACGATGACTTCATGGATATCCGTGTTCATGTTCGTTTTTTCGTACACATTGGCAGCTCCTATTCCTCACATTTTTCTTCTGTAGTATGTACAAATGGGCAGAAAAAAAGCGATTCTCCCGAGGTGGGCCTCTGTCATCGTTCGTTTGCTTTTTGTAACACAATTGGAATATTTCTGTTACAGTCCGCTAATATACGTAGGGTATTATAATAAACAAGACCCCCTTTTTTAATATAAACTTTGGACCTGGCCCCGTTGGCTAGGTCCCCTTTTTTTGTGCGGGGATGATATACTGAAAGTAATTAAACTAAACGGTTGAACCGCGATTATGGAGGTAGCAGCTTATGTCGAAGCCCCTATTCGTTATCATCAATGGCCTTCCGGGCACAGGCAAAACAACCTTAGCCAAGCGGCTTGCACAAGATGTAAGGTTGCCGTTGTTTTCACGGGACGGATTGTACGAAACGCTGTACGAAGCAATGGAGTGTCAGCATCATGGCTGTCCTGAGAACATGGCGCCTGCTGCGTTTGCACTCCTGTATGAGGTGGCAGGGACGCTTTTGTCAGCGGGTCAATCTTTGGTTACCGAGGGATTTTTCGGGAGGCCCGAGCTGCGGAGCGCCGAGTTTCTGAAGCTGCGGAAGGCTTCCGATTTCCAGCCCTTGCAAATTATGTGCCAGGCGGATGGCGAGGTGATCTTAAGTCGCTATCTCCAGCGGATGGGCAGGAGTGACCGGCATGAAGGACACCGGGACCTGGAATGGTTGGAGCAACCCGGGAACAGAGAGCGGCTGCTTGCCGGCCGGCTGGCACCTATGCAGCTTGGCGGTACGCTGATTGAGATCGATACGACGACTCAGCAAAGTTTCGACTACGAAAAGCTGCTTGAACGGGTACGCGCTGCGAGTGTGAAAAGCTGAAGTATAATCATGGAGAAGCGAGGGATCCTCATGCAACATAAGCTTCCGTACGAGCTGGCTGCAAAAATTGGCGGATATTCATGGCAAAGAATCACACTCGGTCAATCCCAGTCCCGAACGTACCGGTTAACGGGTGAAGGGCCGGATATGTATTTGAAAATCCAATCGCTCACAGCTGTCGAAAGCCTTGTTGGCGAGAAGGAACGATTGGTATGGCTGCAGGGGACATTGCCTGTCCCCGAGGTGTTGTTTTACGGGAGAGACGATGCTGACGAGTACATGCTGATCACCGAGATCGCCGGAATCAATGCATCCGACAAGTGCTATGAATCCGCCCTTCCCCAGCTCATGCAGCAGCTCGCTTACGGGTTAAAGGCGGTTCATCGGGTTGAAATTGCAGGCTGCCCCTTCGATCAACGGCTTGACGTGAAAATAAAGGAAGCTGCAGGGCGGGTAGAACGCCAGCAAGTGGATGAGGACGATTTCGACGAGGCGCGGAAGGGGTTCTCGGCCCGGGAGTTGTTGAAGGAACTTCAGGCGACCAGGCCGGCCGCAGAGGATATTGTTTTCACGCATGGCGATTATTGCTTGCCCAATATCATTCTCCACGGCGGGAAGGTGAGCGGGTTCATCGATTGGGGCAGGGCCGGTCTGGCCGATCGTTATCAGGACCTGGCGCTTGCTGTTCGCAGCATCAGGTATAATTTTGGGCAGGAGCATGTGCAAGCGTTTCTTGATGCTTACGGTCTCGCGAAGCTGGATGAAGATAAGATTCGCTACTATCAGCTTCTGGATGAATTTTTTTAGCGGTCGGTGCGCCGCGGTGTCGCTAGTGTCAGCGAGCTATGGCCGTCCTTGTGCCTCGGGATGCTTAAGGCGACTTCGTTAGCATCTGCTGTAGCGGAAATACGGTGCGCTATTTCGCGGGTAACCGCCATTTTGACGGCGAGAGGGGAAATAGGATACTCTATTTCGCCGTAAATACGGTGATCCGAGCCATCTGCGTGCCAATAAGGCATCGTATTTCCGCCTAATGCCCCAAAACCCGGCGTTTTCGCTAAATAGCAGCCTGTATTTCCGCTAGCCCGCGCTCGATGCCGCTTAAGCTGCCCCACGCCCCGATACACTCGCTCATACACGCTCACTCATCGCCACGCCCCGGTAAACCGCTCATCCACGCTCACTCATCGCCAGCCCCGGCACCCCGCTCATACACGCTAGCGCATCCGCCTTTACCTCGGCACACTCGCTCATCCACGCTCACTCATCGCCACGCCCCGGCACACCGCTCATACACGCTCACTCATCGCCACGCTCCAGCACACTCGCTCATACACGCTCACTCATCGCCACACCCCGGCACACCGCTCATACACGCTCACTCATCGCCACGCCTCGACACACTCGCTCATACACGTTCGCTGATCCGCCCATGCCCCGGCACATCGCTCATACAAGCTCGCTCATCCGCCCAGCCCCGGCACTCCACTCATAAACGCTCACTCATCGCCACGCCCCGGCACACCGCTCATACAAGCTCGCTCATCCGCCCAGCCCCGACACTCCACTCATACACGCTCACTATCCGCCCGCACCCGGGCACACTCGCTCATCCACGCTCACTCATCGCCACGCCCCGGCACACTCGCTCATACACGCTCACTCATCGCCACGCCCCGGCACACCGCACATGCACGCTCACACATACGCCCACGCCCTGGCACACCGCTCATACACGCTCACTCATGCACCCACGCTCGTGCGCAACGCCCGAGCGCATCGCTTGTAAACATGCCCCTGCACATACGCCACACCCGAGCTCCCTGCAAACACACAAAAGGACCCGCCAGAAAACGGGTCCTTTCTCCTATCGCTCAGAGCGATAAATCTCCTTCACCAAACGGTAAGCCAGCTTAGGCTTGCGGTACTCGTTCAGCAGTCCTTTGTTGTTGAAGCTGCGGGCGCGGTCGCGGAAGTACGGGCGGTCGCTGCGCACATCGACGCGAATGTCCGCGAAGTGCCAGATCAGCGTACCGACGATGCGCGGATCCTCGCGGAAGATCGCCAGCGCTTGCTGCAGGACGTCAGCCTGGTAGTCTTCACTGAACAGGCGCGGCTCCCAACCGGCATCGCCGAAAATGCCGGCCGCACCGAATTCGCTCATGATGAGCG
Source organism: Paenibacillus sp. MAHUQ-63 (assembly GCF_028765165.1). Taxonomy (GTDB): domain Bacteria; phylum Bacillota; class Bacilli; order Paenibacillales; family NBRC-103111; genus Paenibacillus_E. Next base: position 235,632 of record NZ_JARADB010000007.1, read on the forward strand.
GCTTGCCTGCGGCGCCTTGCGCTTCGGCGTTGGCGTAATAATTTTGCAGCATATCCCGGAAGCCGCTGACATGGCCCTGATACCAGCCATAATATTTGTTGATGCCGATGACATCGAAGTAAGACAGGACGATGTCTTCTTCCGGATGCATGGTGGCGTAAGTGACGAGGCGGCTGGCATCCATGCTGCGGATTTTGCCGACGAATTTCTTCGTCAGCTCAAGCGCTTCCGTGGACCGGGTATCGATCTCATTGTGAGCGCCCCAGAAAATGATCGAGGGATGATGATAATCGCGCGTAATCATCTCGTCCAGCATCTGAATGCCGCGTTCCGCAAACAGAGGGCTTGCGAGTGTTTCCAAGCTCATGAAGCAGCCCCACATCGGGATCTCGCTCCATAACAGCATGCCGTGCTCGTCCAGCAGATCGACCCAGAATTGGCTTTGCGGATAGTGCGAGCCGCGAACGATGTTGCAGCCGAGGTCCTGCAGAATCGATAGATCCTTCAACATGAGCTTAGGCGGAAAGGCGAAACCCCACTCCGGATGCTCCTCATGACGGTTAACGCCTTGCAAATAAAGCTCCTTGCCGTTAAGCAGAATTTGTCCGCCGCGCACTTCCACGGTACGGAAGCCTGTCCGGTCGATCAGATCGTCCTCACCGGCCTGTACGCTAAATGTATACAACTCAGGACGACCGACATCCCATTTGCGGACGTTGGCGAGGCTGCCGCGAAGCGTGAGCTTCACGGATTGTCCCGCAGGAACATGGGCGGTAGAAGCAGGGAAATCGAGACCTTCCGTGGAAGCGGTAATGGTGAGCTCGCGATCTTCGCCGCTCAAGGAGTTCAACTGCAGCTGCAAGGAAATATCGGCATCGCTGCCCTGAAGCTGGTAGTCGATTTTCAGGGAGTCGATGTATACGTCAGGCAGCTCCTGCAGTTCAACGGATCGCATGATTCCTCCATACGAGTACCAATCCGCCACATCGGTAGGCAGTGTCTGCCAGTCCAATGTGCTGTCTACCCGGACGATCAACTCATGCCGTCCTGGCGCCAGATGCGGGATCAGAGCGGAGAATTGCGTATAGCCGCCGAAGTGGTAGGCAAGATGTTTGCCATCCACATACACGTCGGCATGATGCAGAATGCCTTCGAAGATCAGACGGATATTGCTTTCTTCGGTGATATCGAAGAAGGTGCGGTACCAGGCTGCGCCGATATATTCAAATAAGCCCAGTTCGTTATTCCAGCAGGATGGAACGACGAGCTTGCGGGAATCGCTTGGGAAGTTGATGAACCATTCCTCGCTGATGCCTGCGTTGCCGGGATCGGTGACGAAATCCCATACTCCGTCGAGCGAACGGGTCTGGCGGGCGATGTGCTGCACAAAAGTACGTCTCAAAGAAAAAATCCCCTTTCATGTCTGTTTCGTAAAGCGTATCATGGAAGAATGGGTAGTCGCTATGGACAAAGGAGTTTATGATTTGTCAAAATCGCTTTGACGGTGGTGAAACATGGATGGAAGAGAGCGCGCACAGAATGTATCGTCTCCGTCTGACGTACGAGAAGCTTCCGGTACCCGGCTGGCGGGATATCCGGAATACGATGGATGTACATTCGCTTTATTGGATTATGAGCGGGGAGGGCGAATTCTCGCATGCTCCTGATGAGGAGCCGATTCGGGTGAAGCCGGGAACGCTGTTGTATTTGAAGCCGGGCTTTTCCTTGACGATGTCGTCCTCCGTGGATCAGCCGCTTTATATACGCATGCTGCTGTTCGATGCCTTCGATGTGCCCTATGAGCACCAAACGTGGCAAAAGCCCGTCTATGTGGACACGCTTCACCTGCCGTTCATCAAGCTATATTCCCCGGAACAGGCTGTTTGGATACAGGAGCAGATCAAAATGATGTGGTCGATCCAGAGCACGGACCCGCACGAAAGGCAAGCGGAATTTCAATATGTGCTTTCGCGGCTGCTGCATTATATGAGGGATACGAACGATTCGGCGGACCCGTATATGAAAGCCTACCAGCAGGCCAAGTTCTGGATAGAAACATGCTACAATCGTCCGCTGAAGATGGAGGAGCTGGCGCGCAGCTTCCATATCTCGGTCTCTCAACTGCGCAAGCTGTTTATGCAGCAGATGGGCATCCCGCCGAAGGAATACTTGAACCGGATTCGCAACGAGAAAGCGAAGACGCTGCTGCTCCTGACGGAGGAACCGATGAAAGCGATCGCGGCCGCTTGCGGCTTTGCGGATGAATTTCATTTTGGTAAAATGTTCCGTGCATGGAATGAGGTATCGCCGGCCCGCTTTCGGGCCTTGTATAAATAGGTAGAGGAGAATGAGCGAACTATGGGAAAAGAGATCGAAAAGAAATTTCTATTGCCTGCGTTTCCGGCAGGCGAGCTGGATGAGGGAACGATTAAGCTGGTGTCCAAGCAGTATATTTACCAAACGTATCTGGCTTTCTCGGAGGACCAGGAAATTCGGGTGCGCAAGCTGGTGGACAGCTCCGGCCAAACGACCTATACGCATACGTTCAAATCAGGACACGGTATGGTCCGGGAAGAGATCGAGTACGGCATCTCGGAGCCGGTGTACAAGCAGCTTCTGGAGCGCACGGGGCTGATCCCGCTGGAGAAGATTCGCACGACGGTGGAGTGCGGTGGATTGTTTTTCGAGATCGATGAGTATAAGCAGGTGGATTTGGCGGTCGTTGAGGTTGAGTTTCCGGATGTCGCAGCAGCCGAGCGCTTTGAAGTACCTGCTTGGTTCGGCCGGGAGCTGGGGGCTGAGGAGGAATTCCGGAACAAGTCCATGTGGATTGCGCTGCAGGACAAATCTTAAAAAGTGCAGGAGGCTAAGCCGTCTCCGCATGGCGGAAGGGGCTTAGCCCTCATCTTCATCTTCACCTTCATCTTCATACCGGTTGCGATTGGGGGAATATAGTGATCAAGGATTTGCTCAACAATTTTGCGCTGCTTGCTGTCTTTACTTTCATTTCGATCCAAACTTTTTATAACCCTGCATGCAGAGCAATTGGGAAATGGAAGTTTCGCTTCTACGTAGGACTGGCTCACGGGATGTATGGCGTCCTGCTTGCTCTGATTGGGGTTCAAGCGGGGGCCAGACATATTCTGGATTTGAAAGCGATTGCGATTCTCATGGCGACGTTCATTGGCGGAAGTTTTTCCGGCTTGATCGCTACGCTGGTGATGATTCTGGGAAGAACGATGATCGATCCGTTTGTCCTGTTCCGCGTAAGTGTACTTGGGCTGCTGATTTTTGCGGGCAGCGCTCTCGTCCATCATTACGTTCACCGGTATTGGAGCAAGTGGGGGCTGCTCATTGCTTGCCCGGTCGTCTTCCTGTTCATTGATATGGTGATTGTGTATCGGCTGCCTTTTGTGGAAATGGTCTTGCCGGCCTTGCTGCTGCATCTGGGCGGCGGGGCGCTTGTCGGAGCGCTGTTCCAGTATTTTATGAAGTCGGAGGAGTTAAGAGGACAACTGCATCATATCAAACAAGAGCTTGCGAGCATATTGAGGCGGCAGCCAGGCATTACGTTCAAGGTGATCAGGATTCAGAATGAACCCGTGTTCACGATGATAGACGGCCAACTGCTGCACGATCTCGGGCTGGAACCGCGCCAGCTCGTCTATCGGGATGTGCTGCCATTAAAGCAATTTACGGCGGAATTCTCGGAGCATTTGAAGCTGAAGTTCGAAGAAGCCTGGCAGGGCCATCAAGTCTCCTATGAGGCTCATCTGCAGGGCAGGACCTTGTTCACGACGCTGCAGCCCGTATTCGATGGGGAACAAGTGGTAGAGATTATCGGCTCGACGACCGATATTACGGAGCGCATAGAAGCGGAGAAACGCGTGCAACAATCGGACCAAGCGAGCCAGGCCAAGAGCCAGTTCATCGCCAAGATGAGCCATGAAATCAGAACTCCGCTCAACGGGATTATCGGACTGACGCGGATTCTCGCGAAAACGCCGCTGTCCGACCATCAGAAAGATTATTTGAGCAAGATCAAATCCTCCTCACACACGCTGCTCGGCATTATTAACGATGTGCTCGATCTGTCCAAGGTGGAAGCGGGCAAGCTGGAAGTGGAGCTTACGGGCTTTCATATCGACGAGCTTCTGAAGGATTTGGCCAGCATTCTCAGCGTCCTGCCGGATAATAAGCCGATCGAGCTGATTTTCAATACGGCTGCCGAGCTCCCTACCCACATACTCGGCGATCCGCTGCGGCTCAAGCAGGTGCTGCTCAATCTGTGCAGCAATGCAATCAAATTCACGACGACAGGCTATGTGATGCTGAAAATCGAGGTGGAGCCTTCATCGTCATCGAGTGAGCACATTATGCTCCATTTCACGATTGAGGATAGCGGAATCGGGATATCGGACGACCGGCTTGCCGCCATATTCGAGCCTTTCTCACAGGCTGACGGATCGACCAGCCGGGAATACGGCGGCACCGGACTGGGCCTTACGATCAGCCAGCATCTGATCAGTCTGATGGGCGGCGTGTTGGAAGCGGCGAGTACGGTCGGCAAGGGGAGCACATTCCGCTTCTCCCTGCCCTTCCAGGTCATTGAAGCGGCGGACCCCGACGCCTGGGACGTTTCCAAGCAGCATGCCCCGTACCGGGTACTTCTGGTAGAGGACCATCCGCTAATGAGCGGCGCCTTGCGAGAATCATTGGAGTCGTTCGCGCTGATTGTTACGGACGTATCTTCATGGAAAGCGATGTTCGACCGCCTGAAGGGAGAGGAGAAGTACGATGCAATTCTGCTCGATATGGAAGCCGAAGACATGTACGGTATCGAGACGTGGAATTCGCTAATGGACACGATCTCCAGGGAGCATACGGTAGTCGTAGGCTGCACCTCTCCCTTGGGCAAAGAGGAAATGCTGAAGCTGCCGGCCGATCAGAGACCCGATGCCGTGCTGGTGAAACCGATCTGCCGGTTGGAGCTCTTTCAGACGCTGGATGCCTTGTTCCATCCCCACCCTGCGGCCAAACACGCTGGAAACGGCGATGCTGCGAAGGGACTTGAGACGAAGAAGACAGGCCGCATTTTGCTGGTGGAGGATAATGAAATCAACCGTCAGGTCGCCGGAGAGCTCCTGGAGGAGCAGGGCTACAGCGTCTCGATGGCAGAGAACGGCCAGGAAGCGATCGACGAGCTTCAAGCGAATGCCTATGACTTGGTGCTCATGGATATCCATATGCCGGTTATGGATGGTATGGAGGCGATGCAGCGTATCCGGCAATTTCCGCTTTTTCAGCAGCTGCCGATTGTAGCATTGACAGCCAACGTCGTGAAAGAGGACCATGAGCAATATCTGCGACAAGGAATGAACGATGTCATCAGCAAACCGCTGGATGTGAAACGCCTGTACCAAGTGGTAAGCAAATGGATTGAGCCTCGTCGCGAACAGGCTCATGCGGATGCTTCACCGCCAAGTTCAGCGAATTTCTATATGGACATAGAAGCGATCGATTGGCGGGCGGCACTGGCTCGCGTAGAAGGCAAAGCATCCATTCTGACAGTCATGCTGCATCTGTTTAAGAAAAACTACAGCGGTTTCGCCGAGCAGTTGATCGCGCATCTGCGCGAAGGCGATACAGTATCCGCCAAGAGGGCCGTTCATACGCTGCTCGGTGTAGCAGGCAGCCTGTCGGCCGACGGGCTGCGGGAAGCGACGGCTAGGCTGGAACTGGCGATTGCGGAGAGCACAGATCTTCATGTGCCGCTCGCTGCCGTAGCTGCAGAAATCGAACGAATCATCGCCGGCATTCCGGATGAGAAGTGAATGAATAAGGGCGGCCAGGATAAGAAATCCTGGCCGCCCTATGACTTTTTGGACAGAAGTAAGCTTCCTGTGCCATACTTTGGGATAGAAGAAGGAGGTGCAGCTATCATGCAAATCATTCGGCTTGGACAGCAAGACGTCCCGCAGGTGCAAGCCTTAATGCTTGAAGTATGTTCGCGGTTGCCATCGGATGCGCTCTATTCCATGGACCGTCTGGAAGCCTTATACGAATATGTCGAAGAGAAAGGCGAAATGTACGGCGTCTTCCAAGGGGAAGCGCTAGTCGCCTATACGGTGCTCGCCTTCCCGGGGCACGGCGCCGGCAATTTGGGCAGGGAGTTCGGCGTACCGGAGGCCGAGCTTCCGAAAGTCGCTTCGCTGGAGGGGACGATCGTGCACGAATCGGTGCGCGGATCAGGCCTGCAGCGGCGCTTCCACGCCTATCGGGAGCAGCGCGCCCGGGAGAGAGGGATGCTATACTTGTATGCGACCGTGCATCCGGACAATGCCGTCAGCCGGGCCAATCTGGAATCGGCAGGCTTCACGCTGCAGTTCTCGCGTCCGATGTACGGCGGGCTCCCGAGGCAGTGCTATGCGAAGAAATTACTTCGTTAGGGCGAGCTCCTGCACTTTCTTCCATTCGCCAAGCTGCTTTTCCAGTTGAGCCACCAGGGTGTCGACATCTTGCAGGAATTGGTCCCGCTCGGCGGCGTCGACCTGCAGAGCAGCGCTCCGCAGGTCGCTTGCGTCCGAAGCCCCAACCGCTGCAAGCAGCTGGAGCAATTTGCGTTGAATCGGTGCAGCCGGAGCCGCAGCCGCAGCCGTTTCAGCTGTAGCAGCTTGGGAGCCGCTATCCGCTGCAGGAGCTTCGCCAAGCTTATCCGCCTTCGGCGCAGCTTTGGCAGAAGCTTTGGCAGCCGCAGCGGGCTTGGCGCGTTCGGCACGGTTATTTTGAAAGACCGACCATGTCTCTACCAGCTCGGGCCCTGATTTGTACAAGAGCTTGCCTTTGGTGCTCTCGGAGATCTCTTTATCCTTGAACATCTTGGCGATCTTCTTCACGTCGCTGACAGGCATTTCATCCCGCGCCATAATCAGGGCAAGCGGATCGCGGTGCTCGATCGCGAGATCCTTCAGCGGCAGCAGCTGATCCTCGGTCAGCTTGTCCTTGCGAATTTCGGTGCCGCTCACAATCAGCTTTTTGACCGCGTTGCCGAATTTCAGCAGTTCGCATTTATTCTTGATATAGGCTTCGGGCTTGCCCAGCTTGCTGGAGAGATATTTCAGCGAGGAGCTGAACTTCGCATCATGCATCAGCTTGTGGAATGCCTCTCCTTCCTCAATGGGGGAGAAGCCCTCCCGCGTCAAATTCTCCGCAATTTGCTCCAAATAAATTTCCATCTCATCCGTAACCGTCGAGACGATGCAGGCCATGGTAGGTTTCCCCAGCATTTGACTAGCTTTGTAGCGGCGGTTTCCGTAAATGATTTTGTATCTCCCGTCTCCCGTCGATCTGACTTTAATCGGAGAAAGCAAACCGATCTCCCCGATACTTTTCATCAGCTCCTGCAAAGCTTCTTCATCGAACTGGTATCTGGGCTGGTCCTTGTCCTCGTCAATGAGCTCGATTGGAATTTCTAATATATTCATAGCAAGTCTCCATTCGTTCAATTGTTCCTGATTTATTATATAACAAGGGGCAATTCGTGGAAATCTTTTCTACAGTCCGACATTGCGTTGTTTGAATTCCGTTGGGGTTAAGCCTGTAACCGCTTTAAAATTTCTGCAAAAATAATGAATGCTCGAATAGCCCAATTGCATGGCGACTGCTTCGATCGACTGCTCGTGGAGCAGCAGAAGCTGCGCCTGCTTGACCCGTTCGAGGATCAAGTAATGCTTCGGGGCATAGCCAGTTGCCTCGCGAAACAATTCTGCGAAGTACGTCGGGTGGTAGCCGCAGATGGCGGCCAGCTCCGGCGTTGTCCAGTTGCGGGATGTTTCCTTATGAATCGCTTCGATGGCAGCGGCGATTTTGCTATGCTCGCCTGCGGCCCGGAACCGTTTATCGATCTGGTAGCGCAGCAGCGTGGTCAGAATTTGAATGAGATATCCGCGGGCGATCGCGCCATAGCCGGGCTCCTGATGAAGGTATTCCTTGGCAATCCGCGCGAACAAGCCTTCAAGCTGCGTCACTTCGTAGAAATTCCACAGATCTACGTCGCCATGGCCTTCTACATGCACCGAGTAGGTTCTGGCCGGCTGAGCCAAGCTCCCTCTGCTGTGCATGACGATTCGCGGCTCGGGATGGACCGCTTCGCTCGATGCGGAGTCCCAGCTGAAATGAATGCTGCCCAGCGTAGAAGGACCCTCTGAGGAAATGGCCAGACGATGCGGCGTATCGGCTCCGTAGAACAGACAGCTCCCCGGGAGCAGATGCAGGCATTTCCCGGCGAACTCAAAGGTCGCAGCGCCGGACACCACCAAGATGAGCTGACAGTCGGGGATGGTGCGCGGGCCCCAGAAGGTGCCGGCAGGGGACTGGAAGTAATTGGCGAAGTTAACCGTCGGCCGCAGGTTTCCGAGTGATCCCAGATGAGTTTTCATGTAAACATCACCCTCGCAAGGCAAAGATTTAACTCTATTGTTTCACCAAATGGGGAGTTGTGCAAGAACGGAATGAGCGTGTCCGGGCGTTCGATCCCCCATAAAAAGATTGATCTCGTTTTTAGTAGGTGATATAACAGTCGGTGTCGAATTATGGCACTGAAGCTTACAAATGACGGGGGTAGAGTACATGAAAACGATGCAGTATACGATATTAGCTCTAGTTTTCGTCATACTAGTTTCATCCTCCGAGTTTATGTTGGGGAAGTATAAGAACTCATTGATGAATGAACTTTATATGAGCGAGCAATCTCAATTATCCGCCAGGGCACTGGCATTGGAATCGGTCATTGACCGTAACTTCAATCTGATGGTCAGTCTGGAGGCTTTCGTGAGCTCCAGCTATCTGGTTAATAAAACGGATCAAGAAGTTGTGGATTACATAGCCTCCCTTTATCTAGGCGCGCAAGCCTCTACGCTCAACATCATCATTGCACCCGGCGGCGTCATGAAGTTCATTTTTCCGCTCAAAGGCAACGAGTCTATCGTCAATTGGGATTTGTTGAAGGACCCGCGCGAGAATGTGCAGCAGCAAGTATTACGTTCCTTGCAAACGAAAAAAATGACGATGGACGGTCCGTTTAAGCTGCTGCAAGGGATGAACGGTTTAGTCGCCCGCAAGCCGATTTATCATGACGGCGTGTTCTGGGGCTTTGTTTCCGTCGGGGTCGATCTCGACCACCTGCTGTCCGAAGCGGAGCTGAAAGAAGAAGAGGCGCGGCATGAGCAGCTGGCGATCCGCAGCGCGGGCCTGCCTGCTTTTTTCGGAGACGATGCCGTCTTTCAATCGAATCCGTTGACGGCTGCCGTCGAGTTCGGGGATAACAAATGGGAATTGGCCGCCTTGCCCCAGATTAGCGCCGTTCAGAGCATCGAGAAGCAAATTCTCATGACACGCAGCTCCTTTATTACGATACTGATGCTCGGCTTGATCTTCTTCCTGTACATGATCAGGCAGAGGGATATGCTCAGCCGGGCCGTGAACGAGCGAACGCAGGAGCTCCAGCTTGCCAATGAAGATCTGACGGCGATGAATGAGGAGCTGCTGGCCGGTCAGCAGGAGCTCCAGCAGTCGACCAAGCGGCTGCAGGAATCCGAGCATATGCTCTCTTACATGGCGTACCATGATGTGTTGACCGGCATTCATAACCGGGCGCATTTTCAAATGGTTTTGAAAGAACAGATTGTATATAAGGAAATAAGCCAATCCTCTTTAGCCGTACTGTTCTTTGATTTGGACAATTTCAAAATGGTGAATGATTCGCACGGCCATCATATGGGCGATCTCATGCTGCGCGAGGTGGTGAACCGGATCTTGCAGTCCGAGCTCACTTATCATACATTCGCCAGGTTCGGCGGCGATGAGTTCGCCATCCTTCTGGAGGACTATGCGAATGTAGAGGAGATTGAGCGCTTCTGCGAGAAGCTGATCGATATTTTGAAACCGCCGTGCCATCTGTCGGGCCGTTCCTTCTTCATCAGCGCCAGCATCGGCATCGTGCAGTATCCGCATGGCGGACGGACGTGGGATTCGCTGCTCAAAAACGCCGATATCGCCATGTATATGGCGAAGAAAGAGAGCGGCAGCTCCTACAGCTTCTTCAACCAGCAGATGGCGATGAAATCCGTATCGAAGCTCGAGATGGGGAATCACCTCAGGCAGTCGATCGAGCGAGGCGAGCTGGAGATTGTGTACCAGCCTCAAGTAGATTGCCGGTTAGGCAAAATCGTTGGCGTTGAGGCGCTGCTGCGTTGGAATCACACGACCAAGGGATATATATCCCCGTCGGAATTCATCCCGATTGCGGAAGAGATGGGCTTCATCGTAACCATTGGCGAATGGGTGCTGCGAGGGGCTTGCCGGCAGATGAAAGCGTGGCACAGTCTGATGGACGAGAAGCTGACGCTTTCCGTCAATCTATCGGTGAAACAGCTGAACGATGAGCGATATATTCAGAAGGTAAGCCAGATCCTTGAGGAAACAGGCATTGAGCCCCAGTATTTGGAAATGGAAATTACGGAAAATGTGGCGATGCTGGATGAGCAGCTGGATGCGCTTGGCCGGTTGAGGCAGATGGGAATTTCGTTATCCGTCGATGACTTCGGAACCCATTACTCATCGCTCAGTTATTTAAAAAGATTCCCCGTTACCAAAATCAAGCTCGACCAGTCTTTTGTCCGCGGCATCCAAACCGATGATAAAGACCGGGCCATGATTAAGGCGATCATCTCGGTGGCCAAATCGTTCCAGCTTCAAATCATCGCCGAAGGCGTCGAAACGGAGGAGCAGGCCGGCTTCCTGGTCGCCAACGGCTGCCGCCACATTCAAGGCTATTACTTCTTCAAGCCGATGAATCCGGAGCAGACCTGGAGCGCTTTGCAAATGAATTTGCAGCCGAAGCTGGCGTTTCTCGTCTCTTAACAGCAAAAATCTCCCCCGCCATACGGCAGGGGAGATTTTTCTTTATAGAGGTACGATTTGTTTTTGTTTGTTTTTGAAGTAAACCCAATGTTGGAAGCCGATCTCTTTCAGCGTCTTGCTGACCTCGTGCCAATCGTCGCCAACCCGGCTAGGGATATGGGCATCCGAGCCGAACGTCACTTCAACCCCATAATGCAGAGCCTGCTCCAGAATGGCATGGGATGGGTACCAGCCGCCGACATCTTTGGTCTTGCCGGATGTATTAATTTCAATGGCAACACCGGACTCACCGATGACTTTAAGCGTTTCATTAACCGCCGGGGTCGGAATATCCGAGAATGCGGGATAGAACCCTTTCATCGCATCGATATGTCCGAGAATCTGAAACATGCCGGAACGCGCAGATTCCGCGATAAGGCGGTAATATTCTTCTTTGTGCTCGATGTGCTGCTGTGCGTTCAGCTTCTTCCATCTGTTGCGGTTAAAAATGCTGACTCCGCCGGATAGATGCACGGAACCGATTATGTAGTCGAACGGATATTTGGCATATTCCTGACGGTAAATGTCTACGTGCTCCGGGAAATAATCGGATTCTACGCCTAAGAGCACATCGATTTTGCCCTCATATTCTTTCTTGAGCTGTAATACTTCCGCCACATAGCGGGGAAATTCGCTCTTCGCCATGGCGATCAGGGGTTGGGCGTGATCTTCCGGACTTCCGAAATAAGGGGAGTGGTCTGAAATTCCGATCACTTGCAAACCGGCTGCAATCGCGGCTTCGATATAATCGCGTATTGAATCCTGGGCGTGTCCGCATCGATCATGATGGGTATGTAGGTCAAATTTCATACGAGAATACCTCCTAAGCAATGTATGTTATTCAGAACCGAGAAATTGTGTTTCCGGCATTCCTTTCAAGTCTAGCAGGAATTGCTGCATGGCAGAATTTAAGTAGCGTCCTGACTTATATACTACACCGACGGGATGGGTTATATCCAATTCATTGACCTTCACCATTTTCAAAGTGCCATGACGCAGTTCGTCAGCGACAGACATCTTGGAAATGATGGCAACGCCAAGGTTTAACTCGACCATTCGTTTCACTTCTTCACTGCTGGAGAGTTCCATGACAATATGCGGAGAGACATCGTAGGTTTTGAAAATTTGATCGACGAACCGCCGTCCGGCTGTTTCCGGCGAAAGCATAATGAAAGGAATATTGCGCAGCTTCTCAATCGATAGATGAGCGAACCTGGCAAGCGGATGATGGGTCGATACGATGAGCTCGAATGTGTCGTAGTAGAGGACGGATGTTTCAAGCGCCTGATTTTTCTCGAATAAATACGTAATCCCGATATCGATCTGGCTGTTCTCTACCGAGTTCATGATCTGGGATGATGTCATGGAGTGAATCGTTGTTTTGATCAAGGGAAATTGGTCTTGGAAATAAGAGAGTACCCGAGGCAAAATCTGCATCGCAATCGACGTTGTCGTCCCAATGTGAATGTGGCCCTGCGGGGTTTGGTGCAAGTCGGACAATCGCTGCTTGAGGTCGCTGGCGATCCGCAGCATTTTCTCGGCGTGCTCTAGAAACAGCTTTCCGCTATCCGTTAAAGTGACGGGTTGGTTGCGATCGATGAGGATTGTGCCGAATTCGTCTTCTAGGCTCTTGATTTGCGCGGAAACGGCAGGTTGGGTCAAGTTGAGAATTTCGCCAGCTTTACGAAAGCTCATCGTCTTGGAGATCGTGAGCAATGTTTCCAACTGGTTCATATTCATGGGCATACCTCCTGCTTGACAATTTATTTACAAATAAAATTTATCGAAATTGTAAAGAACAATAAAAAGCTTTTGTAACCCTATTATATGATACGAAACGTAGGTCGGCAATCCTTGCAGCCGGAAGTGGGGCTCGACAGGAGCTTTGGGGGGCTGGACAAGGAAAGGCTGATTTTCATTGCCATATACTCAAATTTGATTATAATATTTTATATATATTAAATTGAATGTTAAAGGAGATTCACTTTCATGTCGTTAACGCGCAAATCCAACCCAACCTGGACGGTTGTCGGATTGATGCTGGGACTGCTGCTGGCTTCGCTGGATCAGACGATCGTCTCGACGGCGATGCCGACCATCGTGTCCAAATTAGGCGGCTTCAGCCAATTCGTTTGGGTCTTCTCGGCGTATTTGATTGCCAACGTGGCCGCTATGCCGATTTTCGGGAAGCTGTCGGATATGTACGGCCGCAAGCTTTTCTTCATTATCGGTATTATCGTATTCATGATTGGCTCCGCTCTATGCGGGACGGCCGCATCGATGACGCAGCTCATCGTCTACCGGGCGATCCAGGGGATCGGCGGCGGCGCTCTGATGCCGATTACGTTCGCCATTATTTTTGACATTTTCCCGCCGGAGAAACGGGGGAAAATGCAGGGGTTGTTCGGAGCCGTATTCGGACTCTCGTCCGTCCTCGGCCCGATTATCGGAGCTTATTTCACGGATCACGTTACGTGGGAATGGATTTTCTTCATCAACCTTCCGCTTGGCGTCGTATCGCTATTGCTTATTATTTTCGCTTACCATGAGTCGGTTGAGCACAGCAAAGCCAAGATTGACTGGAGCGGAACCATTCTGCTGACGGCCGCGATCGTATCGCTTATGTTTGCGCTTGAGCTCGGCGGCAAAGAGTATGCTTGGGGTTCCTGGCAAATCATCGGCTTGTTCGCCGGATTCGCCGTTCTGCTGGGCGTCTTCCTGATGGTTGAGAAATACGCGGCTGAGCCGATCGTGCCGCTGGATCTGTTCACTAACCGCCTGTTCACGGCGAGCATGGGCGTCAGCTTCGCTTACGGGGCTGTGCTTATCTCGGCCGGTACGTATATTCCGTTGTTTATTCAAGGGGTCTTCGAAGGCTCGGCCACGAATGCGGGCTCAACGTTAACACCGATGATGCTCGGCGTCGTCGTCAGCTCCGCACTCGGCGGACGTTTCATCGGGAGGTTCTCCTACCGCAATGTGATGCTCGTCTCCGTTGCGCTGCTGCTGATTGCGACATCGCTGCTCGGCGGCATCTCCTTCGAATCGAAACGCGGGACCATCATAACATTTATGATTCTGATGGGGCTAGGGATCGGTGCTAATTTCCCGATCATGTCCATGTCCGCGCTGCACAAAATCGATTTCCGCCGCAGAGGCACCGTCACCTCGCTGGTCGGCTTCTTCCGTTCCGTAGGCTCTGCGATTGGCGTTGCCGTATTCGGCAGCATTCAGGTCAACTCGCTAAGAGATAATATTACGGCTTCCCTGCAAGATCCGGCGATGGCGGAGAAATTCCACGATGCCCGCATCCTGCTGCAGCCGGAGGTTAGAGCGGGCATTCCTCCGGAAGTACTGCACAAGCTCCTGACGGCGCTCGCCGATTCGATTGCGGTTGTCTTCCAAACGACGATCGTACTGGCTGCGATCGGCCTCGCTTTCATTCTGCTGATGGGGAACGCAAAGCTGGAAGTAGGGAGTGCGCCCGTTAAGGGGAATGCGCCTGCGGGACATTAGGAGGTAACTGCGATGTCGATGAAGCTTGTCATACTCGGACTGCTGATGGAAGCTAACCGGCATACCTATGACATTCGGCAAACGATGAAAGAAAGAGGCATGAACAATTACATGAAGCTGCAGGACGGGTCTTTGTATTATGCAATGGACCAACTGCGGAAGGACGGCCACGTTGAAGCGCTGGAAGTTGTGCGGGATACGAACCGGCCGGAGAAAACCGTATTCCGGATAACGGAAGCCGGTAAAGTCAAATTTCAAGAGCTGCTGATCGAGCAGCTGCATGAGGATTTCAAGCACTATCATCCGCTTTATGTCGCCCTGCCGTTCACCGTGCACGGGGATCAAGCGAAGATCGCCGATATTCTCGAGAATAAAATTATGGCCCAGAGAATGCTCATGAACAAAATGAGAAGCTTGTATGAAGAGCACCGGAGCATCGTACCGCGCGTCATTCTGCAAATGATGATCGGCACGTATAAGCGGGCGTTCAGCGAGATGAAATGGCTGGAGCAGCTGCAGAAGGACGCCCGCGAGGGACGGCTGCAGGAAAGAAACGCTCCGCCCGAAGTGGACTGGGATTGAAGAAGAGGATGTACCCGCCATTAGCTTGGCGGGTACATCCTCTTCTATTATACGGCGATCATTTCCCGGGAAGAGCCGTAAGCTGCGCGAGGAAATGCTGTAAATCGTTGCACACGAGATCCGGTGTCGCGCCCGCCGACGCGAGCTGCTCGTGCACGTTGTCCGGCGTGGCGACGCCCGTCAGCACGAGCGCCGTGCGGCAGCCCGACACCGCTCCTCCGCGGATGTCGGTGTGCACGTTGTCGCCGATGACCCAGACATCGGCGGCCGGAAGGCCGAGTCGCTCGATGGCGTAAGCCATGATGATCGGCGAGGGCTTCCCGATCACCACCGGCTCCACGCCGGAGGCGGCGGTGATCGAAGCGGCCAGGGAGCCGGCCCCTGGCATGAGGCCCCCGTCCGACGGCAGCAGCCGGTCGGGGTTCGTTAACACATAGGTCGCGCCATTCTTCAGGTGGCGGACCGCTTCCGTCAGCTTCTCGTAGGAGAAGCTGCGGTCAATTCCTTGGACGACGTAATCCGGCGTCGTCGTCCCGTTCAAGGCGAAGCCGGACGCCTCCAGGGCGATCCGCAGCCCGGCTTCGCCGATCATATGCACGCGGCTGCCTCCGCGCTGCTCGGACAAGTACTTGGCGGCGGCCTGCGATGAGGTGTAGATCGCCGCCGCCGGCACTTCGATGCCGAACGGAAGCAGATGTTCGGCCACTTGTTCCGGTGTCCGGGACGAGTTGTTCGTCACCAGCAAGTACGGCAGGCGCTGCTCCTGCAGCCATTGAATGAAAGCCGCTGCATGAGGAATCGGTTCATGCCCCCGGTATAGCGTGCCATCGAGATCAATAATAAAACCGTACATTATGCGGACACTCCCTTGTTGTCTTTGATTTGTGTGGAAGGAAGCGTGATTTCGACCGTCGTTCCTTCATCAAGCTTGCTCCGAATCTCCATTAATCCGCCATGGGCTTCGATAATGCGGAAACAGACCATGAGGCCAAGTCCCGTTCCTTTCTCCTTCGTACTATAGAAAGGTTCCCCCAGCTTCGGCAGTCGTTCGGGCGCGATGCCGCATCCTTGATCGATGAACCGAATCAGGATGCTGCGGCCCGTCGGGGCGGGTTCGGCTTGGATGCGCATAACGCCTCCTTGCTCCATGGATTCGAGCGCATTTTTCATGATATTAATGAAAACCTGTTTAATCTGGTGCTCATCGCAGGAAACGAGCGGAAGGCCGGGCGCAATCTCCGCTTCGATCTCGATGTTTCCCAGCAGCGCTTGGGGCTGAAGGAGTTCAATCGTGCTCATGACGATCGAGTCCACCGTTCTTGTGGCGAAATTAGTTGCCTGCGGCTTGGATACGAACAGAAACTCGTTGACGATAAACTCGATGCGCTGCAGT
The DNA here is from genome assembly GCF_028765165.1 of Paenibacillus sp. MAHUQ-63. Taxonomy (GTDB): domain Bacteria; phylum Bacillota; class Bacilli; order Paenibacillales; family NBRC-103111; genus Paenibacillus_E. The sequence goes on from NZ_JARADB010000007.1 coordinate 252,082, forward strand.
TCGCTTTGCATGATTTCGATGTAATATTGCTCTTTGGTGTTGTTCTTCTTCAATAACTGCAAGAATCCTTTCAGAGCGGTTAACGGGTTGCGGATTTCGTGGGCTACGCCGGCAGCCAGCTGGCCAACCGCAGAAAGCTTGTCTGACTTGATTAGCAGCTCTTGGGTCTTTTTCAGCTCCGTAATATCTTTGAACGTAATAACCGTGCCGATAATGTGGCCCTTTCCTTCCAGAATCGGGCTGGACATGTACTCGACAGGGAAGGGGGTGCCGTCCTTTCTCCAGAACAGATCCTCCCGCAGGACCGGAGCGTCCCTGTTCAGAATCGTGTTCAGAGCGGGGCTGTCTTCAGGAGCATACAGCGAGCCGTCGCTCTTCTGCGGCCGGATCAAATTATGAATTTGCCGGCCGAGCATTTCGTCGACCTTCCAACCGGTAATGGCCTCGGCAGCCTGGTTCCAGAAAATGGTGCGTCCGCTCATATCGATCCCATAAATGCCTTCCGATACGGAATTGAGAATGAGCTGATTCTGCTTATACAGCTTGTCGATCACCTTTTTCTGCTCCTTGACTTCAGTGAGGTCTTTGAGAATGGCGTAAACCCCTACGACTTGGCCTTCGACCATCGTTGGAACGAAGGTGACGTTGGACGGAATGGGAAATCCGTTCTGATGAAGGAAAGCAGCCTCGAAATTTTGCGGCATCCCGGCCGAAGCCACCTGGAAGTGATGCAGCGCTTTGAGCAGATCCGGCGGAGAAATCATCGGAATGAAGGACGTCAGCATCGAATTCTCTTGTCCCAGTCCGAGCATGCTCTCGAGCCCGTGGTTGGTCGACAGCACTTCGCCGTCCAAGCTGAAAGCGATAATCGAATCAGGATGATTGTCGTATAGGGACTGGTACCGCTCCGCAGTTTCCTGAATTGCCGCTTCCTTGCGCCTGATCGTTCGGATGCCATACCAGCCTAGTCCGAGTATGGAGATAAATATGACAATATCAACGGTTATTCCGATCGAACGATAGTTTGTCATAAAGGAAAGTTGATGTACAATGAAGAGATCCACACCGATAAGCAGTAGAGCGACGATATGATATACAAGTATATGCCGGGATAGCGCCCAATGCCCGGTTGTCGTTTTCTGTTTCATCATGGCAGTCCTCAGCGCTCCTTTGAAGGGAATATTCTCCATTAGTGTATCAGGATTCGACACATTTTTATATATTCTTCCAGATTCATATTGTCATTTCCTGCCTATAAAACGATAAGATCAAAGCTCGACAATTCCAGTATGAACGCAGGATCCTTGCATGTATGTGAGTAGAAGGAACTATTTTATGAATAAAAACAGTATACTTGTCCTAGTATTTTAGGTATAATGTTGAAAAAGGTCGTTTTTCTGTGGAACTTATTCACAAATTGAGATCGGAGCGGAGCTATGAAGGCTGAGTACATTAATCCTTTTTTGGAGTCGGCTAGAATTGTCATCGAGCAGGTTGCTAACATACGCCCAACTACGGGGCAGCTCGGCGTCAAAGACGTCAAATTTGTGGAAAAGTATATTTGGATCCAAATCGGGATGACCGGTCAAATGGAAGGCGATATCGTATTCGGTTTGGCGGAGGATGTCGCATTGAAGATGGTTTCCGCGATGATGGGCGGATTCGTTATAACGGAGATGGACGAAATGGGCAAAAGCGCTATATCGGAGCTTGGCAACATGATTAGCGGCAATGCCAGTACGATGTTGTTCAATCAAGGCGTGAGAGTCGATATCACTCCTCCTAAGCTCGTTCAATCCGCTACGGCAGCGGGATTTGTGCCGAAGAAAGCTTTGACCATTCCATTGATTATGGATAGTATTGGCGAACTGGACATTCAAGTGTTAATTACGTAATATGTAATTGAATATAAGTAATCGGAATGGAGTCCAGCATGAGCGGTCTCCATTTTTTTGTAATCCCAAGGAAACGAGGAGACATGACGTTGAATTTAGCGAACCAAATTGTCTTGATTACTGGAGCTTCCAGCGGTATAGGCGCAGTCATGGCGCAGCAGTTCGCCGCTTTGGGGGCCATTCCCGTTCTGACGGCGCGCAGCACGGATAAACTCGAAGCCATTGCAGCCGGTATCGGGGGGCAGCATGCGGTGTATGCGCTGGACGTGACGAATACGCAGCAAGTGCACGATGTGGTGGATCAAGTGATGGCCAAGTTTGGCCGCATCGATATTCTGATCAACAATGCCGGGTACGGCATTTTCGAAGCTTTTGCCGGTGCGCCATTAGAGCATTTCGAAGATATGATGAACGTCAATTACATGGGAACGGTGCGCTGCACGCAAGCGGTGCTGCCTCATATGCTGAAAGCGGGGAGCGGGCATATTGTGAACATAGCTTCGATGGCGGGCAAGATCGGCTCGGCCAAATCGACGGGCTACTCGGCGACCAAGCATGCCGTGTTGGGGTTCACGAACAGCTTGCGCCAGGAGCTGATGAAAACGGGGATCTCGGTCACCGCCATTAACCCGGGGCCAATCTCAACCCCTTTCTTCGATAAAGCGGACCCGAGCGGGAATTATGTGAAGAACGTATCCTGGTTCATGCTGAAACCGGAGAAAGTGGTGAAGGAGCTGATCCACGCGGTGCAGAAGAAAATTCCGGAGAAGAACCTTCCTTTCGTGGCGGGCGTGGGCATTAAGCTGTTCCATTTGTTTCCGCGGATGTTCGACCGTCTGGCTGCAGGAATATTGAACAAAAAATAAAGCGGACCCCAGTCCTCCGATGGGGATTCCGCTTTTTTCTATAACGACCTACTTAGGCTCGGGCTTCTTCGCTTGCAGCGCTTGGTTCAGATCGCGTATTTCTTCAAATATGCGGCGCACCTCGACTTTGCTTTCCGGATGCGTCTGGTTCCAGTGGGAGGTCAGAGCGGGCAGCGATTTGTGGACATGATTGAAAAATGCCCATATTTTGATCTTCTCCAACATTTCAGGCGAAGTGTCGCCGGTAATCAGCTCGGCTGTTTTCAACACCAGGGCGTTGAACTCTTTATCAAATTCTGAATTCATAGTTTCATCCCTTCGGATGGAAAATAGTAAGAACACTTTTAGTTTATATGATCATCTGACAGCTGTCAAAATGGGGGGAAACTATGTCTATTGCCCAATTGCAGGATGGCCAACTCCTAAGCCGGGAGCCGGCTCGCTGCTTCGCGAAGCAAGTATCGTTATACATACTTACCTATGTCAGCCAAGGCCTCAAGGTGAAAGGTTTATTGGCCGTTCCGGAAGGCGGCGGGCCATGGCCGGCCGTTATTTACTGCCGCGGCGGCATTAAGCGTGTCGGCATGGTACGCAAGCGCCGGATCATTTCAATGGCCAAGCGCGGATTTGTCGTGTTCGCCCCTTATTACCGGGGAAATGAAGGCGGCGAAGGTCATGAGGATTTTGCCGGTGAAGACAGATTCGATCTCTTTCATGCGATCCCGCTCGTGCAGTCATTGGAGGAAGTTGTGCCCGGGCCGGTCTCTTTGATCGGATTTTCCCGCGGGGCGGTTATGGCGATGCGTGCGGCAAGGGAATGCAGCGGAGTCGGCGCGGTAGTCGTCTGGAGCGGCGTGAGCGATATGCTGGACACATACGAGCAGCGAGTGGATTTGCGGCGAATGCTGAAGCGGGTGGTCGGACACCCGAAGAAGCAGGAACAGGCCTACATCGACCGCTCGCCGGCGCATTGGGCGCATGAGATCGATCTGCCCATCTATATCGTTCACGGCACGAACGACACGCAGGTGGATATCAGTCACGCCAGGAAATTGGCCGGAGCCTTGGACCAGGCCGGCAAGCCGTATACGATGGCGCTATTTAACGGACTTGACCACCGGTTCCCCCGGAGAGAGGATGAAAAGGCGCTGGATGACGTATTTGCATGGCTTCGCGCAACAACCCAACGAACCTGAGTTGGGGATGGATTTGTTTACCATATTTTCTCGTTTTTTTTGTTGTTTACTCCTTGGCTATGCCCTAAAATAGGGGTAGGATTACAGTCCAGATTTTACCTGGTCGGCAAGGGGGCGGTTATTTCGAAGTCTCTCAGATTATTGTTCAGCAGTGATTTTTATATATTAGAGAAGAGTGAACAGGAGCAGATTTACCAGGAATTTTATCTCCTTGTTTATCCTATGGTGCATTTTATTCTTAGGGATCACGCTGCCGTCGAAGACATTATTCAAGAGTCTTTTTTGCGTGCTGTGCGCAAGGCGCCGCTGCTCCAGGAGATTGATAAATACGAAAGCTGGATCAAAAGGCTGACCCGGAATGTAACCCTGAACCATCTCCGTAAGCATAAGCGAAACCGCGATGAATTGGAGACGGATTTCATGTTGAGCATCAAAGAGACGGCGCCGACCTCCGATTATTTGAATTCGCTGGATCAGGAGGTTGAGCTGAAGCTGATGAGGGAAGCGATCATTTCATATATCAATCAACTGAGTCCCTCTTACCGGCAAATTATTGCGATGAAATGGATACATAACTTGTCCTACAAAGATATGGCGGTAGAGCTTGGAGTTACCGAGGGAGTCGTTCGGCAGCGGTTATTCCGGGCTCGGGATGTTATCAAGCAAAGGCTGCTGGAAGAGTGGGGCACGGGGAAATAAGAGTCCGCAGAGGGGCTCTTATTTTTTGCTTATGCGTAAGGGAGAGAGGATCTCATTTGTAACGGCATCCGGCGTGGCATATAATAGGTTCATCAGCAAGCAGAAAAGGGGTTTCGTCCATTGAGTACAAGCTTTGAACAGCTGCAAATCGCAGAGCCATATGTAAATAAACTGAAAGAAATGGGAGTAACCGAACCGACGCCGATTCAAGCGGAAGCGATTCCCGTTATGAAACGAGGCAGCGATGTCATCATTCAATCCCAGACGGGTACAGGCAAAACCTTGGCCTATTTGCTGCCTGCTCTGGAAGTCATCGATCCCGAACAGAAGCAGCTGCAAGTGGTTGTCATAGTCCCGACAAGGGAGCTCGGCATGCAAATTATGCAAGAGATCGAGAAGCTGACCGCCGGCGGCCCGATCCGTTCGCAATCCTTGATCGGCGGAGCGGCCGTAGCCCGGCAAGTCGAGAAGCTGCGTCTTCACCCTCATATCGTCGTTGGAACGCCGGGGCGGTTACTTGAGCTGATGAAGATCAGAAAGCTGACCCTGCACCATGTGAAGCTGGGCATCGTCGATGAAGTCGATCAGGTGTTCGAGCTGAGCTCCATGCAGGATGCCGAAGCGGTGTTGAAAGGCATGCTGAGGACGTGCCAGAAGGTGTTCGTCTCCGCGACGATTCCGCAGAGCACGGAAGATGCGGCCAGCCGGTGGCTGAAGGAGCCGGTGATCATCAAAATCAATCCGAGCCAGCGCACGTCGGAAACGCTCGAGCACCTGTATGTCGTGTGCCAGGAACGCGAGAAAATTGATACGCTCCGCAGGCTCGTACGTCTCATTAAGCCGAAATCGGCGATCGTCTTCATCAATGTGACGGACGATATTGCCGAAGTGGTGGCGAAGCTGCAATATGTCGGATTATCCGTTGAAGCACTGTACGGAGAAGCGAGCAAACAAGACCGGGCCAAGGTGATGGGTAATTTCCGGGACGGGAAATTTCAGCTGCTCCTGGCCACGGATGTTGCGGCGCGAGGGCTTGATATTGAAGGCGTGACGCATGTGTTCCATTTGGATCCGGCGACGAACGCGGAGTATTACCTGCACCGCGTCGGCCGGACAGGCCGGATGGGCCGCCAAGGCACGGCCATTTCTATCGTGACCCCGAAAGAGCAGTTCATTCTCGAGAAATTCGAGAAGCAGCTCGGGATCACGATCGCGCCGAAGGCGATGTACGAGGGCCGGCTCGTCGACCCGGCCCTCGACCGCAGCGCGGCTGCCATGCGCAGCCGCCGCGAAGCGGCGCGCCCGCGGGGCGCAGCTCCTGCGAGCGGCGGCTTCGCCGGCTCGCGGGAGGCTGCCGCGCCAGCGGGCGCGGTGCGCACGAGCGCTGCGGCTGCGGACGCGCGCGAGGGATCGGGCGCTGCGCCGGCTAGACCGGCAGCGCCGGGACGCACGGCCGCCGCGGGCAAGGCCGTGAGCAAGGCTCAGCGCGAGCGGGATCGCAAGAGCAAGGGCGCTCCCCGCTGGCTGAAGGAGAAACAGCAGAACAAAGAGTAGGAGTCCAGCCGCTGGGGGGAATCCGCTCAACACTCTTTCTGCGAGGTGTGAAACGTGCTGAAAAAATTATTCATTTTCATCGTTGCGGTCCTGATCGTCGGATCGGTCGCAGGGGTATTTATTATCCGGCACATCAAACCTGCTGAAGATCTGGATCTGAACTATCAAAACATCTCGATCGGCAGCAAAGTCGCAGACATCGTGAAGAACCGGAAGCTGGAAGTACAAGTCACCGAGGAGGATTTGAACAATCTCGTGAAGCAGCAGCTGGCCGCGCATTCGGAATTGCCTAACGGCATCCGGGTCGAAGGGGCCAAAGTCACGCTGCAGGGCGCGAACTTGGTGGCGGATCTTAATGTCAATTGGCAAGACAAGGTGCCGGTCGGCGCTCAGCTATTGTTTACACTCGCATGGAATCCGCCTAATCTGATCATCGAGCATCAGTCGACACAGGTCAAAGGGGTGCGAATTCCGCGGGAATGGGTTCAGCTTGCTCCGATCGAGATTCCGATTGAGGAGCACTTGCCTTTGCTGATCGGTGTGAAGGATGTGCAGTTCCAGGAGAAGTCGATCGTCGTACAGTTGAAGGCACTAAGATAGACAAAGAAGAGGAAGGACAGCCCGGGAGGGTGTCCTTCCTCTTCTTTGTATAGGGTGACCGCGAGGTATTGGCTCCGGCTGATATGATCAGCGGCTGAAGCCTGGCGCCTGGTTCTAGGCGGCGTTGCGGCGTTGCGGCGTTGCGGCGTTGCGTCTAATCGGGCAAATAGCAGAATGTATTGTAAATTTCATATAGGATGATCGAATTTACCTTAGTTAGCGGTAAATGTATGTGATTTTTCATACAGATTCCCCTTAGGACCGCCAGGAGAATGAACGGACGGTCCCTATTCCTTATACAGCCTGCCTAGCTTCCGTAGTATCGTGCCGCTTCGCACCTTGAACCTTCCACTTGCGGGAATAGACGACAATGCCGAATACGATGCACATGCCGGCCAAAACAAACCAAATCGATAAGCCGACGGCGAATTTGTCCATTCCCCAGCCTACGCCCAACGGCAGAATCGAACCGCCCAAGCCGCCCGCTGCGATGAGCGTGCTGGTCGTTTGTTCGGTGCGTCCGGGCAGCAGTTGATTGGCATAGATCAAGGCTACGGCGAACATCCCGGACATGAAGATGCCAAGCAAGAGGACGACGGCGAAGGAGCTCCACAGCTGCGAGCTGAACAACCACAGGATGACCGTGACCAAGCTGCCGCCGAAGGAGACCGCCAGATAGCGGAAATAGGTCATCTTCTCGGCAAGTACACCGGCGAACAGACGGCCTGCCACCATGGCGATCCAGTAGGCTGTCACCGCAAGGGAGGATACGGAGCTGGAAGTGTTCAACTGATCGATAAAGATGGAAGGCAGGAAATTCACGATCGTATTTTCCATGCCTACATAGATGAAGAAAACGAGCATGAACAGAATAAGGAAGGTGAGCGAGCTCTTGGTTAGCGCCGGCGGCTTCTCTTCCTGCTTCGTGCGGTCGGCTTTATGCGCGAGCAGGGCATCGTGCTCGCCCAGGGACAGCTTTGACCAAATCACGCCGGTAAGCAGAGCGCTTACGCCGAGAAGCATGAAGCCGTATTTCCATAAGCCGTTTGCAATCAGAAGACTGGAGACAACCGGCATAATTAACGCGCCAAGCCCGAAGAATACTTCCAGCTTGCTGAAGGCCGAAGCCTGCTTATCCTTGGCCGCCATCAAGACGAAGGTGGAGATGCTCGATTCCACAAGTCCGAAAGCTATGCCTGCTAGGAAGGATAAGGAGACCGCCACCGGCCAAGGCGGCAGCATGACGATGGCGATCATCGCCAGAAAGAGCAGCCCGAAAGCCGTCATGATGGTGCTGCGCCGGCTAATACGGCGGCTAAGGGCGGGCGAGGTGAGCACGCCTAATAGAAATCCGCCGAATTCGAGGAAGACGAGCAGGCCGCCGTCACTGTAGCTCCGTCCATAATGGTTCAGCAGCTCAGGCAGAACAGCGCCGAATATAACGTGCGTGCAGCCCGTCAATAAATAAGACAAGCAGCCCATAAATAATAATCTTCTCATTATTGTGTACTTCCTTTGTGTTGTGCAGTCAATGTATCGTTATACGCAAATATATGATGGATCGCTTCGGCTACAGACTCGACGTGGTAGTTAGCCTTCAGCTTCACATCGGGATGCGCGCCTTTCATGGCGAAGCTGTGAGGCGTGATGCCGAACATCGAGACATCGTTGAAAGAGTCGCCGATACAGGCGATCTCCTCAGCTTGCAGGCCTAATTGGGCCATGAGCACAAGCAGCGAGCTGCCTTTGGATACTTGCAGCGGCATGATGTCCAAGCAATCTTTGTCGGAAATGAACAGCTCGACTTGATCGCCCAGCTTTTCCTCCATTAACGCCTTCACCTGCAGCAGAACGCCAATCTCTCCGAATAAGGAGAACTTACAAACGGGGAAATCATCCTTCAAGGCATGCTCGATATCATCTTTAATAATAAAAGGCCGGAATGTTCGCGATTGCACATCATCCGAAGCAGGTGTCAAATGCGTGATATAATTCGCTTCACCCGAACAGACGAGCTTGACGAGGTCGAACTCTTTCAGCAATTGATAGATTTCATGAGCTAATTCGGGTTGAAACAGCTGGGATTGAAGGAAGGTTCCGTCCTCCAGATGGATGAAAGCCCCGTTCTGCGACACCGAGAATGCGCGATGTCCGATTTCCTCCAATACTTGCTGCATTTCGACGTTCATCCGTCCCGATGCAAGGCAAAGGGTCATCCCGGCTTCCTTGGCTTTCTTCAGTGCGGCCTGCTCGCGTGAGGTGACCTTTTTGCTGTGATCGAGTAAGGTGCCGTCCAAATCGCTAACAATTAGTTTAATCATGTGAATTCTCTCCTTCTGCCAATACGATTTCTACTTCACAAGCAAGCAGTTTTTCTCTGATCTCCGGGCTCAAAGCTTGATCGGTTACGAGAATGTCGATATTCTCAAAGCCGACGACGCGGTGGAACAACCGTTTGCCGAACTTGGAGTGATCCGCCAAAACTATCACTTGGTCGGCATGCTGCATCATGGCGCGCACCAAGTAGCTATCTTCTTCGTTGGGGGCGGACAGTCCGTCTTCGGTAATACCGCAAGTTCCGATCAACAGCTTGTCGACATGGTAATCGTTCAGCATTTCGATCGCCTTAGCTCCATAAACGCTATGGTGCTTATTGTCTAGAACACCACCAAGAATGTGAATCGTCGTTTCTTCCTTGCGGGTCAGGATAGCGGCGATTTCGATGGAGCTTGTGACCACGACATTATGCTTGGATGTAAGGGCACCCGCTGCATGAAGAACGGTTGTAGAAGCATCCATCATGATGTAATCGCCGTCCTGAATGAGCTGTGCGGCTGTTTTGCCGATGGTCAGCTTGGAGGTGGATTCGGCTTGCAGCCGCTGCTCATAATTTCCCACTTCTTTGGAGAGGGTTGGGAGAATGGCGCCTCCGCGGGTGCGAACGATCCGGCCCTGCTCCTCCAGCTTCACCATGTCGCGTCTCGCCGTATCCCGCGAAACGTCGTACAGTTCACAGATTAAATCCACGGTAATACGCTTATTCGTTTTTAAGTAATCCAGAATGGATATGAGTCTTTCTTCTTGGAACAAGCCATTTACACTTCCTTTACTTAAGTAAACTTAAGTGATATTAAGTATATTGCTTATTATATGCGTGCATAACTTCTTTTTCAACACTAATTTCGTAAAGATTCAATGAAGACAAAAAAGCCGCACACGCCCCTCAGGGAATGTGCGGTTATCGATTATTTTGCAGTGGTTTTTTTGCGGGTTTTTACATAACTCGGATACGTAATTTCTCCGGTATCGAGCTTTCGGATTTCTTCCTCGTTCCATCCGCTGATTTTATTTCTGCCGGTTACGCCTGTGAGCTTAATATGATAGCGGTCTGCCAAATATGTATGCAGCACGTTCATTTCTTCCGGATTAATTTCACGCAGCTTTTTCTTGCCGTGAATTTGTCCCAGGATGACGCCGATCGATTCAGCAGCCAGACTCGTATTCGGTTGAATTCTTGTGCTGCCGTAGGCTATGGCGGAGGAGCCTACATTTTTGCCGGCAGCGATGACGTTCTCATAGTTTTTGAGCAGAAAGCTGCGCAGCGGCATGCCGTATTTATCAGGACGGCCCATCTCGATGCCCCATTTATTCGCGCTCGTGCCCTGCAAATCAAGCGGATAGCCGCCGATGCTGACATTGTCCCAGAACATCGCTCCCGACAGAAGATCGGACGGCTTCAATACATAATCCATCTCGTAATGATTATATTCCCTCACGTACGGATAAGTCGGCAGTTCGCCGAGCTCCGCGTGCTCCCAGCCAGGGAGCGTTTTGCGGAAGTGGCCAAGGATGAGGCCCGTTTCCTTATTGCCCAGCTTGACCGCCTCTTGAATGGATTCGGGCTTGGAAGGATCGACCGTATAGACGAGCAGCGCGTTGATCAGAACCTCACCGTCCCGCTGGTTCACGGCATTCAAGCCTCGCAGGAATACACGGTCATTCGACGGGTGATAGGCTTTGGTCATTCCGCTCAGCCCGATGGCGAAGCTGTCGTTGACGCTGCCGCCGCCGAATTGTTTGGATTTCTCTTCGGGTTTCAGGGCATTGAAGGTCGTATTGAATTTATTCCAATCGACATGCTTGAACTTCATCATCATGCCTGCGCTCATGTACTCGATATCCTTTTGTCCGTAAAACTTCTCGAGGCCAGGCAATCTCTTCGCATCCAAACGGGAGATGAGCGCGGCGAAATCACTGTTGTCGACCCAGTAGGCGGCTTGGATTTTCTTCTTCTTATTCTCATTGTTCGTATATACCATAGAAGCGACTTTGTGCATATGATCCGGGGTGTCGATTTGCTCGATCTCATTAATGACGATGCCGGACTCGACCGGAATGTCCTTGCTGAGTTTATTCATATAAGCAGTGAACTCCGGCAGTTTGCGGATCTTGGCGTTGCGGAAGCCATCGAACAGCTCCTTGGCCCGGCCTTGGACCAAGAGATGACCCTGTTCGTCGCGCGTTTCATCCAGGAACAGCATCTGGCTCTGCAGGATTTGGCCGCCGAAAGCTTGGTGGGGATCCAGCACTTTGACCTTCAAGCCCTCATCCGCCGCCGCCCGGGCCAAGTAAAGCCCTTCCAGTTCACTGCCGATAACAACGACGTCCAATTGCTCGGTCGGATATGTCATTGCATTCTCATTCTTCATTTCTGTCACAGGAGCGGGAGGGGAATCGCCGGGCGGCAGAGTAGCCTGATGCATGACGGCAGGCGACGTGACTGCGGTGGGTTCCACATGGGCTGTTTGCTTCATACCGATCTTGCTGTACGAGAACACCAATAGAGCAATCAATACAACGGCTAAAGCAATGACAAGCTGGACTCTGGGATTACGTAAACGCATATGTGAACTCCTTTGGCGGTAGTCTTGTATACCGTTTAGTTTAGCAGTTTCATAGGGTATTTAATAGACTTTCCATTTGCATCATCTTAAAAGTTTTCCAGCACGACCCCCCTAAACAAATCTCCGGGGGCGAATTGTTGTAGCATAACCAGGAACCCTTCGCGAAGGCTCCACATTATTTATACCAACCATATGAATAAGGGAGAGGGAACTTGATATGAAAAAGAATCTATTGAAAAAAACAGTAGCAACAGGACTTGTATTGACGATGGTAATGGGGGGCGCTTCCGCAGCATTTGCTAAAGGAAACGACCATGAGAACCACGGCAAAGGCAATAACAGCTATAACAGCTCTTATAATAATGGTAAAAACAATAACGGTAACGTAAGCGGCAACATTCAAATCCGCATTAACTTTGACGACCTCAAAGGTGCTCAATGGGCAATGCGTTACATAGCTAGCTTGGCATCCAAGCGCGTATTCGAAGGGTATGAGGACGGTACGTTCAAGCCGGACAAATCCGTATCCCGTATTGAAGCGATTACAGCTGCTGTCAGATTGATGGGTCTGCGTGAACAAGCGGAATCCGCAACGGAAATGGCTACCAAATTAAACTTCAAAGATGCGGACAAAATCCCTGCTTGGGCAGTAGGATACGTTGCCGTAGCGCTTGAAAACGACCTCTTCACGGAGAGTGACGATTCCGTTCAACCGAACAAAGAAGCTGACCGCCTATGGGCAACAACGCTTTTGGTGAAAGCACTGAAGCTTGAGTCCGAAGCAAAAGCGAAAATGAACACGCAATTGACATTCAAAGATGCGAAGCAAATTCCTGCAGGCTCTGTAGGTTATGTAGCTGTTGCGATTGAGAAAGGTCTTGTTGACGGGTTCGAAGACAACACGTTCCGTCCGAACCAAAATGTAACTCGCGCTCAATTGGCAGCTCTCTTGGATCGTACCGGCGAGCAAATGCCTGACGACCAAAGCTCTATCACAGGCACTGTGAACACAGCAGTTTACAACAACGTGCTTTCTGTAACGAAAGCAGGCGTTACAACAAACTATGTGCTTCACCAAGATGCGTTCATTCTGCGTGACGGTGTGAAAGTTGCCGCTTCCGCTATCCAACCGGGCGATGAAGTGAAAGTTCGCCAATACAACAACCTTGTAGTATTCGTTGAAGTAACGAAATCCGCGGCAGCGAATACGTCCTTCGATGTTGTTGGAACTTTGAACAGCACGACAGTTGATTCCGCAGGCAAAATTACGTCGATCTCCATCACGCAAAATATCAATGGCGTCAGCCAAACAACCGTTTATAACGTTGCAGCTAACGTGACTTTGACAGGTAACCTTGGCGGGTTTACACAAGGCCATGTGGTTGAGCTTAAAGGCGAAAACCAAGTTGTAACTTCCATTGATGTAAAATAATATAGAGATTTTTGTAGAGGTAGAAAAAGGTGAATACACACGGCAGGCTCCTTGCTATTGCAGCAGGGGGCCTGTTGTGTTTGCACAGGCTTATTCCTAAAGGATGTAACAGTTGTATATTCTGCGGTTCGTTGAGGGAAACTGTTTTTTATCTTGAAAGGAGTGGGATTGTCATGACTACGGACGAAACATTAATGGAGACATTTAAACGGTATTATGCCGACTACCGGGGCTCCGCGGATATGGATCAGAGCTTCACGGATGCTTATCAAGCTATTGCCTATCACGTGATTGAGCAAACGTCACACTATGCCGAGGACGGCGATATGGACAAGATCCAGAGCTTGATCCGCCAGTTTAAGGAGATCAGTTTATCGATCGCTCCAAGCAATGATTCCTTGAAGGAGCGTTTCGAGCAGGAACTCGTGGAAGAAGTGCTTAATCGTAACGGGGCGAATTCCGTTCATTAAAGAACGCTGCAAGAACATTCGAAACAGTTGTAATTGCGGAACATTTCCCAAGGGGTTGTAATTGGCTTCTGAGCGTGGTACATTATACCTCGTTGCTTTGAACGGCAATCACTTGGAAAAATGAAGTGACTTGCATTCGATAAGTAACGTGTGGTAATATGAACTTCCGCCGGAAATTGCTTAGTAAAAAGCACTTGCAATGGATGGATGAGATGTGGTATATTACTTCTTACCGCCTCGCTGTTACATCAACGCGGTGGTGAACGAAAGACATTGATCTTTGAAAACTGAACAACGAGTGAGTAAACATGAACGAGCAATCGTTCAAACAATGAGATTAACAATCTCGCTAGCAAGTCAATTGAGCTATTCAGCTTTCAATAAATGAGCGAGTAATCGTTCAACTATTATGGAGAGTTTGATCCTGGCTCAGGACGAACGCTGGCGGCGTGCCTAATACATGCAAGTCGAGCGGAGCACTTCGGTGCTTAGCGGCGGACGGGTGAGTAACACGTAGGTAA